>JAHBUV010000001.1 GCA_019637915.1 Pseudobdellovibrionaceae bacterium
CTTCACGGGTTGTGGCGCTGGGAAGACGGTGAAGTGGCAATCGGTTCCGGATCGTGTGACTTGTGATGACATCTCCATCACGAAATCCCAGGTGAGTGACTTTCCGACCCTTGGGACCTTGTCGGCCATGAGCCCGACAGGCACGGCAAGTGGCACGACCTATCTTCGTGGTGACGGCACGTGGGCGGCTTTGCCCACGGCGCCGGCGCCGGACTGGGCGGATATCACCAATAAGCCCACGACCTTCGCTCCGAGTGCGCACACCCACGCGGTGGATGAAATCACCAGCGGTTCGGGGAAGTATTTCACTTACAAGCCGGACAACACTGTTTGCGCGGATGGACAGGTTTTAAAGTGGGGCAACGCGCGTTGGGAGTGCGGCAATGACGACGCCAGTGGCGGCGGCGGTGGTGGTGGCATCACGGATCTGACGGGTGATGTGACGGCCTCGGGCACGGGTTCCGTCACGGCGACGATCGCGACGGACGCGGTGGTGTCGTCGAAGATCAAAGACGGCAATGTCACGGGCGCGAAGCTGGAGGACGTGTCCGGCATGACCGCGAACAGCTTCGGTTCCGGCACGGCGATCCCGGTGATCACGACGGACACGAAGGGTCGCATCACGGCGATCTCAACGACGGCGGTGACGGGGGTTCTCCCTTCCGGATCGACCGGTCAATTTTTGAAGTACAATGGCTCCTGGGGCGGGGCTTTGATCGACATTGGTGACATCAAGAACTCGGCTGGCAACAGCACTTTTGATTTCACAGGCTGTGCCCCTGGTAAAACCCTGAAATGGCAGACGCTTCCGGACCGCGTGACCTGTGAGGACATTTCCATCACAAAATCGCAAGTGAGTGACTTGGGCACGATCGGCTCTCTGGCCGCCAAAAACTCGATCGACCTCAGCACCACGGATGCGACGGGGATCCTGACGGTCGCCAAAGGCGGCACAGGCACGAGCACGGGTTCGATCACGGGAACAGGTGCTCTCGCCTTTGAAGCTGGTGGCAGCAACCAAAACATCACCCTCACTCCGAGTGGCAGCGGGCACACGATCCTGAACGGCAACGTCGGTGTGGGCGCGCCCACACCGAGCTTTGCTTTGAGCGTGGGGGATGGAGTGGCGAAAGACGGCAGCATCCTGGCCGTGGGTTATGGCAATGCCGGCGTGGATGGGCAAACCTTGACGGCGGCTGGCGCTGGCACGCGTCTGATTTGGTATCCGAAGAAAGTGGCCTTCCGCGCAGGTGTCGTGACGAGCACGCAGTGGGACGATGCGAACATCGGTTTGATCTCGACATCTTTCGGCATGAACTCGGAAGCCCAAGGCACAGCCGCTTTCTCAGCCGGTCAAAACGCCAAAGCGAATGGCTATACGTCGATTGCAATCGGTGAAAACGTTGAGGCGACAGGCGGGAACACGGCTGCTATCGGAGCCGGAGCGAAAGCGACAGGAACAGGCTCGATGGCCCTTGGTGCCAACACCACGGCGGATTCCTATGCTCAGACCACGGTGGGCTGGAACAACGCCTTGAAGGGTTCTGAAGATGCCGCCTCATGGGTCGCGACGGATCCCTTGTTCGTGGTCGGCAATGGGCAAACGACGGCCGCCCGGTCGAACGCCTTGATGATCTTGAAAAACGGCAGCGTCGGTCTGGGCACCAACAGCCCGGCGGCGAAGCTCGATGTGGCGGGCACGATCCGCGCCGAGCAGATCTGCGACGAAACCGGGAACAACTGCCATGACATCTCGACCGGATGGTCGAGTGGGGGGATCACGGCCTTGACCGGCGATGTGACGGCCTCGGGCACGGGTTCCGTCGCGGCGACTTTGGCGACCGTGTCGGGCATGACGAACAACAGCTTCGGTTCCGGCACGGCGATCCCGGTGATCACGACGGACACCAAAGGCCGCATCACGGCCATCAGCACGACCGGCGTGACCGGCACTCTGCCCTCGGGGACAAGCGGTCATTTCCTGAAGTCCGGCGGCGGTTCTTCCTGGAGCAGTTCGACCATCCAGTTCAGCGACATCAAAAACAGCTTGGGTGGCTCGGCTTTCAACACCGGTTCCTGTGTGGCCAATCAAACGGTCAAATGGTCCGCCTTGACGGACAAATTCGAATGCTTGGAAATCAATCTTTTGGATGCGGATAAAATCACGACGGGCACCCTCGATGCCGCGCGCCTGCCGGCTGCGGCGATCGTTCCCTCGCAGAGCGGCCAGAGTGGAAAGTTCCTGGCGACCAACGGCACGACGGCCTCCTGGGAAAACGTGATCCCGTCCCCGTCCGGTTTGACGACGCAAATTCAGTACAACAACGCCGGCGCCATGGGAGCCTCATCGGACTTCACTTGGGACAACGCCAACAAGGTCCTGAACGTCAACGGTCAGGTGCGCACCAAGGACCATTCGCAAGCCACGGGGGCGATCGATTGGAACAACGGGAACGCCATCGTGACGAGTTTTGATTGCGGCAGCAGCATTTCTTTCGCCAATTTGCGAGCCGGTGGTTCTTACACTTTGGTCGTGACGGGGACGGGAACCACGAAGTGCAGTTTCGCCCGCGCCGTGACCGGCGCTGACGCCGCCACGTTGACTTACTACTGGACGCCGGCGAACGCGGAGCGGACCGCCAACACCACGACGGTCTATTCCCTCGTGCGCACAGGCAATATGGTTCTCATCGCCTGGGTGCCGGGCATGGTCAATGACCCTTGTGACGGTGTCGGCCTCGGTGCCGCCTGTGACGGCACCACCGCTCTGGCGGCGGGGACGTTCAATAATCTGAACTACATGACGACACCTGGAAACTGCGCCAACTCCACGCTCAATCCGTCGTGCCCGGGAACGACGGACTCCGTGACCAAAGCGTGGGACAGCGGGTCCAACGGCGTGACGGGCGCGACGTCGATGACCGACGGGAAGGCCAACTGGACGGCGGTTTCGGGATTCACCCCCGCCCACTTCGCGGCCGCGAAGTACTGCGAGGACCTGGTTTACGGCGGCTATTCGGACTGGTACCTGCCCGCCAAGGACGAGCTCAATTTCCTTTACGGCAATCGGGTCGCGTTGGGTGGCTTCGCGAACGCGCTTTACTACTCCTCGACGGAAAGCAGCGGCACCAACGCCCACGTGCAGCACATGTCGACGGGCGCGGTTTCGACCCCGAGCAGGAGCTCGGCGCGCTTGTATCGTTGCGTCCGGAGTTATTGATGATGCGCTTGGATCGTCTTGTCATCCGGATGCTGCTCGTCCTGTTCATTCTGGTCGCTGGCCATCCCGCCTGGGCGTTTCGACCGATGCTCGGCATGTGGTCGGCGAAAACGTCATCATCCGGGCCTGTCGCTTACGGCATCCGGAAATACATCACGCCGAACACCTACACATTCGTGGTTCCTGCGGGCGTGACCTCGATCACGGTGGATGTGATCGGCGGCGGCGGTGGGGGCGGGGCCAGTGGCGGGGGAAGCGTCTCGAGCGGCAGTCATGGCGGAGACAGCAGCTTCGGAACGACCTTGATGGTGGCTCAGGGCGGGCGCCGTGGGCTCTGTGAGAACGGATTTTCTTCGACGGGTGGCGCGGGGGGAACAACCTCCGGGACAATCGGCACGGGGTTTTCCGGTGGCGCTGGCGGCTCGGCCACGTCGACGGGAACCACGGGCGGAGGCGGGGCGGCCGGAATCACGGGCAATGGCGGAGCCGGTAAAAACACGTATTTCGGCGGCCCGGGAATGGGCGCTGGTGGTGTCGGCGGCGGCGCCGCGGGCGGGGCGGCGGGAAACGGCGGCGGTGGTTCGAGTTTCAATGCCAATGGGGCGGCCGGGAGCAGCGCCGGGCAAGGCGGCTCGGGCGGAGATGCCTCCAGTTTTCGTGACGGGGCCAAATACGGCGGCGGCGGGGCGAGTTACGGAGATCCGGGCTACACCTATTATTGCGCAGGTGGTGGCGGCGGCGGGCACCGGCGCGTGACCCAGTATCCTGTGACCCCGGGGCAATCCTTCACGGTCGTTGTCGGTGAAGGGGGCTATGCTCACTCCTCTTATGACGGCGGTTTGGGCGGCGGCGGCGCCGTCTTCATCCAATGGGGCGAGGGCTTTTAGAGCCGCCCCTTCAGACCTCGAGCTGAATCTTATCCAGCAGATCCGGATCCGCCAGCACCTTCTCGCCTCCCACGGCCAGGGCGAGCAGCGGATTTTCCGCGATTCTCACCGGCAGGCGCACTTCGTTGCGGATGCGCAGATCCAGATGACGGATCAAAGCGCCGCCCCCGGCCAGCACCACGCCGTTTTCAATGATGTCGGAGACGAGCTCCGGCGGCGTGTTCTCCAGGGCCTGGTGAATGGCGTTGATGATTTCCTGAACGGGTTGATTCATCGCCGCGCCCACGTCCTCGGAGCTCACCTCCAAAGAACGCGGCAGGCCGCTCTCCATGTCGCGACCCTGCACGGTGGTGGTGCGGATGTCTTTTTTGGGCACGGCGCTGCCGATGGAGATCTTGAGCTCTTCCGCCAAAGCCTCCGAGATGATGAGCTTTTTCTCGCGCTTGAAATAGCTGAGGATGGTTTCGTCGATCTTGTGTCCGCCGACGCGGATGGCTTTGCAATAAACGATGTCCGCGAGTGCGATGACGGCGATTTCCGTGGTGCCGCCGCCGATGTCGACCACCATGCTGCCGGTGGCGTCCTTGATGGGGAGCCCGGCACCGATGGCCGCGGCCATCGGTTCATCGATCAGGAACACCTGCTTGGCGCCGGCCTGACGGCAGGCTTCGATGACGGCCTTTTTTTCCACCTCGGTCACGCCGTAAGGCAGGGACACGACGACGCGGGGGCGCGAGAAGGCCTTTTTCACCTCCGGGCGCAGCAGGAACTCCTTGAGCATTTCATGGGCGAGATCGAAGTCGGCGATCACCCCGTCGCGGATCGGCTTTTGCCCGATGACATTGCCGGGCGTGCGCGACAGCACGTCCTTCGCGACACGGCCCACGGCCAGCACTTTTTTGCGGCTGCCCTCGCCCTGGGTGTAAGCCACCAGGGAGGGCTCGTTGAGCAAAATCCCGTGCCCCCGCGCCGAAATGATCGTGTTCGCGGTGCCCAGGTCGATGTAGACGTCAGCCGCCGCTGAGTCCTTGCGGAGAAAAGAGAACATCCTGTTCGCTCCTTGCGAAATCAGCGCCGGAAACCCCGGGATCCGTCAAACGGAAAGGCCACGGAGAAATTCAACGCCGAGTATGAGTCGTTCAGATTGATCGCGAGTTCACCGGTGAAGAGCATGTTGGGCCACTGCGGATTGCGCCATTCCGTGCCGGCGACGAATTGCGTGCCCGAGAAGTTGCGATCCTTCGTGCTGGTGATGTTCACGGGGATGGCGGCGTAGGGGACGAAGCGCCCGTACTCGCTGTCGAGACGGCGGCTGACCAGAGGGGCCAGCTGGATGGTCGTGGTGTTGACCTCGGCGTCCCGGGCGTACCAGGCCCCGAGACGGCCGCCGATGGCCGGCTGATTGTCGATGTCGGGGAAAGGAATGAATTTGACCGAGCCGCCGATGTGGAAATCCACCGCGCCGAAGCCCGCCATGCCGCGGAAGCTGGTGGAGTCGTTGTAAGGGGCGTCGACGAAAGCGTCGACGTTGGCGCCGCCCCCTTCATTCAGGAGCAGCTGCGGGGCCAGGCCGAATTGGTATTCGTTGTCCGGCAGGATCTCGCCGGATTCGCTGATGGCCAGGTAGCCGGCATGAGCGGGGGCGGAAATGAGGAAAAAGACCCCCAGGGTCACGGTCAGAATCCGCGTTGTGAGTGAGGTCATGCGCGCCGTCCTTGTTGCATCGTTGCGGTCGAACTCGGGAACACACAAAAATCGTAGCGGCACCGGACCCTGTTTGACAAGGCTTCGGTCGAGGCGGGACAATTTGTTTTATCATGGAGAAGCTGCCCCTGTCCGTCGTCGTGATCACCAAAGATGAAGAAAACAGCATTGAGCGCTGTTTGCGCTCCGCTCCATTCGCCTCGGAACTGCTGGTGGTGGATAGCTTTTCAAAAGATGCGACGGCGGAAACTGCTCAAAGAGCGGGCGCCCGTGTTTTGAGGGAAGCCTGGCGCGGGTTCGGCGCGCAGAAAAAATTCGCCGTGGATCAGGCCCGGCATGATTGGATCCTGTCCCTGGACGCGGACGAGGCGGTGAGCCCGGAACTCGCCGAAGAGATCCGTCGCCGCTTTTCCTCCCTGGATGAACAGACGGGCTATCTGATCCCGCGCCGGAGCTACCATTTGGGCCGCTGGATCCTGCACGGCGGATGGTTCCCGGATCGCCAGCTGCGGCTCTTTCATCGCGGTCACTCGAACTGGGGCGGCGAGCGTATCCATGAACAGGTGCACTCCCCCCGCCGGGCGTTTTTCACCTCGCCGATCCTGCACTGGGTGTTCGAGGATCTGAGCGATCAGGTGATCACCAACGATCGCTATGCCGGCCTGCAGGCGCAGGAGCTGCTGCGCCGGGGGGTGAAATTTTCCGTGTGGCGCCTGGTGACCAAGCCGCCGGTGAAGTTCTTCGAGAACTACGTCTGGAAACGCGGTTTCCTGGACGGCCTGCCGGGTTTTTTGATCGCCGTGAGCTCGTCCTACTCGGTTTTCCTGAAACACGCCAAACTGTGGGAGCTGGAAAGACGCGCCCGCGTGGAGACGCCATGAAGTGGTTGCTGATGTCGGCTTTGGGTCTCGGGTCGGCGCTCGCCGTCGCTCAAAAACCGTCGTCCGTGAAGGTCCCGGTGGTGACGGAATTCCGCGGGGCTGTGAGCATCCTGACGGCGCGGGCGGAAAAGCCGGTGCCGCCCAAGGCGGGCCTGGTGCTGAGGGAGAACGCCGTCCTGGAAACCCCCGCTCACGGGGAGCTCAAGTTGCGCTTGAGCGACGACGTCATGCTGACCCTGTTCGAATCCTCGCGTATTCGGCTGCCGGGCATCCGCTGGGAGACCGGCGAGGTGCCGGCCGTGGTTCTGGAGCAGGGAAGCCTGCGCTGGGTCTCCACGGGCAACGCGGCGGGCACGGAGCTGCGTTCGTCTTTGTTCGAGATCAAACCGCCGGCGGGGGATCTGACCTTCCGCCTGGATCCGAAAACCGCCGAGGCTGAAGTGCGGGTGCTGGACGGGGAAATGAAGTTCGGCGCCATGAACGCGGAGGAGTCGGTGGTGCTGAAGGCCCGCCAGAAAGTGGTTTTCCGGGGCGTGATCGAAGAGGGCGAGGTCGCCTACGACGTTTTGCTGAAAGGCCGCCGGATCCCCCGGGGCCGCCTGGGCGAGGTCGCGGCCTTGAGCGAGGCGGATTTGCGGCCCTGGCGGGAAGAGGAAAAACGCCTGGCCGACCAAAAAGCGAAAGAGGCCGCGAACCGTGCTGCCCGGGTCAAGGAAGATCAACGTCGGGGTTTGATCTGCAAAAACCCGTCGGGCCGTTTCAATGAGTGCGCCTGGGTTTGTGAGGGCAATGTGAAGGGCGCGAAAACCTGCCGGCTGGATCACGCCGGGACCCGTTGCGTGCGTCAGCGCTGCAACGCCAACGGCGAGTGGGCGGAGCGCGAGGTCCTGCCGGGGGAAAGCGCCGCCCGCTGCCGGCCGGCGCCCCGGGTGTCCGCCTGCGATTACTGAGCCCTTCCGCGCCGAGGCATTTCGCCAGTTTTCTTCTTTTGTTTAGTCAACACAATTTCACCGCGCCGGACGATTGTTGGAATCGTGATGGCATTGTGAAGGGTGCGAGGTGAGATCCCGCTCGCTTTCTTGTTTCGCTTTCAACATCACGATGATCTTTTCCAAAACTTCTTAAGTTTTCTTCGAGTCTGTCGAAGAGACCTGCGATCGTCACCCTTCAAGGAGATTGCATGAGCAAGTTAAGCCTCAATATGAAATTCGCGCTGACATTGTCCATTTTCGTCGTCGCGTGCGTCATGATTTCGTTCTTTTCGCTGAAGAAAATGGGCGAGATCCAGAACAGTCAGGAACAGCTCACGCAGGTCATCATGAAGCGGCTGAACTATTCCATGCAGATGGACATCCTGGTGAACAGCATCCGCAACCAGGAGAAGATCATGGCCCTGGTGAGCGGCCGCGAGGAAATCGAGGAAACCGTCCACCGCATCGAGGACATGGAGAAAAAGATCGAGGGCGCCATGGCCGATTACCGGGCGATCGCCAGCGACGAGGGCAAGAAGAACATCGACGAGCTGAAGGTCTTCCTCGCCCAGTGGAAAAAGCAGGAAACCCAGATCCGTCACCTGGCCCTGGCCGGAAAGCCCAAGGAGGCCGCCGAGATCGCCATGGGCGCTTCGGCCGTGGCCCTGAAGGAGTTCAGCCACATCCTGGATTCCATGGTTCACCGCAACCAGGAGTTCGTCCTGAAGGAAACCGCCGCCGTGGATGAGCTGATCTCCAACTCCCGCAACATCATCCTGATGTTGAGCGTCGCGAGCATCCTGGCCGGTTGCACCCTGGCGTTCATCATCCTGCGCGCCGTCGGCAAGGCCATCGATCAGGTGATCAGCAATCTCGATGACAACTCCGATCAGGTGACGGGTGCGGCCCAGCAGATCGCCTCGAGCTCCGAACAGCTTTCCCAGGCCTCGGCGGAGCAGGCGTCCTCCCTGCAGGAAACCGCCACGGCCGTCGAGCAGATGAACTCCATGGTGCAGAAGAATTCGGACCACGCGCAGAGATCCGCCGAGTTCTCGAAATCCAGCCAGGACAGCGCCAACCGCGGCCGTCAGGTGGTGCAGGACATGATCCTGGCCATCGAGGCCATCAACGAAAACAACCAGCAGATCTCCGAGATCGTCAAGCTGATCGCCGAGATCGGCGCCAAGACCAAGGTCATCAACGACATCGTCTTCCAGACGAAGCTGCTCTCCTTCAACGCCTCGGTCGAAGCGGCCCGCGCCGGCGAACATGGGCAGGGTTTCGCGGTGGTCGCCGAGGAAGTCGGCAAACTCGCCGAGATGAGCGGCAAATCGGCCCGTCAGATCACGGAACTCCTGGACGGCAGCATCCAGAAAGTGGAGCGCATCGTGAGTGAAACCCGCACGCGCGTTGAGGCCGGCACGCAAGTGGCCCGCCAGTGCGGCGGCGTCCTGGATGAGATCGTCGAAGGTGTTTCGGCGGTCACCGACATGTCCCTGGAGATCTCGGCCTCCTGCCGCGAACAGGCCAAGGGCGTGCACGAGATCACCCGCGCCATGCACCTGCTCGACCAGATGACCCAGGAAAACGCCGCCACCTCGGAAGAGGCGGCGAGCACCGCGGAAGAACTCTCCGCCCAGGCCGATTCCCTGCGGGAAGTCGTCTCCACCCTGATCACCACCATCCGCGGCGGCGAGGGCGAACGCACCCCGATGATCATCGCTCCGCGCATGCCCGGAAAAAGCGCGAAAATGGCTTCGGTTCAGGCCGCGCAGCCGGCCGCCGGCGCCGAACGGGCCCGCGTGATCAGCCTGAAGGGCGCGCAGAAATCCCTGACCCATGAGGAGCATCACGCTCAGGGCGGATTCAAAAAGGCCTCGGGCCTGGATGTCCCCTCGGCCGATGACCCGCGTTTCGGGGATTCATGATCGCTTTTCCCTCGGGGCTTTCTTTGGCGCGGGCGGAGTTTGACGACTTCCGCTCGCTGTTGAAATCCCGGACCGGCATCCATCTTTCCGACGCCAAGGTCGGACTCATGCAATCGCGACTGCGTCCCCGCCTGAACCAGCTGCGCCTGCAGGCGTGGTCCGAGTACCGGGCTTACCTGAAAAGCCTGCCGCCTGCTCTGCTCTAGGGGGCAGAAAGTCTACACGTTGGCGGCGGCCCTACGCAAAGCGCTGGTGGGAAGCTCAATCAAATCGATTTCATGGCGAAATGGGGGTGGGGTGCTTCAGTCTCAGAGGAGGATTCGCCGCCGCCGTCTCATTTTGAAGCGGAAAAACCGGACCCCGCTCTTGAGATTTGAACGCGCGGCGCCGAAAAGAGAATCATGATTTGGGGAGTGTTTTTCTCTTTCGCCCTCTTGATCGGCATGTTCGTTTACGAGCTGCAAAGCCGTGCCGTGCAATTCGACATCTTTTCGAGCCGCTTTCGCGAGAGCAAGACCACTTTGCAGAAAAAAGAGGACATGGCGCGCGCCCTGGCGGGCGGTGGTCTGATCGTGATCAAGCCGGACGAGACCTGCCCGGGTGGCACCCGCCGCTTCAACCAGTCGGGGAAAAACTTCTGCGTTCATCAATCCTTGCTTTGCAATCGTCAGTCTTCCGAGCGCAGCCGCGATCAGGCCTGTGTCGTCTCGGTCCGCGGGGGGTCCTGATGAGACATGTTTTCTTTTTCCTGATCGTTCTGGGTCTGGGCTCCGGCGCCTCCGCGGCGTCCATTCCGCCCTTCTGGGAGGGTGACCAGCCCCCGGCTTCACCGTCGCCCTCTCCCTCGCCGTCGCCGTCCCCTTCCCCGAGTCCGGCTCCCTCGCCGGCCCCGTCTCCTGGATTGGCACCGCCCTCCGAGGCCCCGCCCTCTGTGCCCGGCGGCCCCTCGAACCCCAACGCGGGCGGAGATGAAAACCCCGGTGCGGGACGGGAAGTGACCTCGGTGCGTTTTTCGCTGCCGTCCTCCTCGGACATCGCCGATCGCTCTTGCTCCTCGGGCTCCACGGCGGACCGCGCCTGCGTGCGCGTCACCGTGTGCATGGAGGAAAAGGACCCGTGCCCGGCCGCGGATCAGGAGGAGATCGTCGTCAGCATGGAGCCCTCGCCGACGGACTCCGCCTACTATGTTTCCAGTGACAGTTCCGGCGGCGGCAATGGGGGCGGCAACAACAACAATCAGGATGACGGGGGAACGGATCCCAATGATTTCTGGGGCGGTCTCTTCGGGGGCTTCAAGCCTCCCTGGCTCGTGGACCTCGACAACCGGGCGAACAACCGCAATCCCAGCTCCGGTTCCAACGACAGCGGATCGAACTCCGGCGGCGACCGCCGCGGCAACGACAATCACATCGGGGGCGACTGGCGATGAGGAACGGCGGTTTCACCCTCGTTGAAACGATCATCACGACGGCCTTGGTGAGTTTTCTCGCTTTGGCCGCGTTGACGTTGGCGACCCGGGTGATGGCCACCGGTTTTTCCGTCAATCAGAAACTCGACGCCATGGAAGAGCAGCGCCTGGCGCTGTGGACGATGGAACGGGCTTTCGCCCGGGCCGAGCGCGTCAGCTGGTTGAGCTCGAGCCTCGACGGGTCCGCCATGACGGGCGGGCAGGGGGCGGTGGGGGCCTACAACTTCACGCGCCTGTCCCACGGGGCCGGCCGCACGAGCCTGCTCGCCGCTTTCGCCCAGAACATCGGCAGCTCCACCAGCGCCTCCTACGTGGGAACGGCTTTGTTTTTCCGTTCGCCCACGGCCACGGCTCCAGGGCAGCTGATTTACGTGATGGATTCGGCCCGCACGGGAACCCTCGCGGCCAACCGGCCGACGTCGGTTTTTTCGAACATCGTGGAGTTTGAGATTTCTCAACCGCGCCTGGCGGCCGGAGGAACCCTGACGGGGATGCATCTGCGCTTCGTCACCCGCTCCTTCGATCAGGGCGTGGCCTTGGGTTTGCGCCGCTACTGTCCTCAGGCGGACCTGAGCTCCGGGGCCTGTGTCATGGACCCGAGCGTGAAATACCGCGACCTGGAAAGACGGGTCACGGTGCTCCTGCCGATGAACGCTTCGACAGTTCCGTTTGCCAAATACAATCTTCCTCTGGGAGGATATCTCCATGCTCAATAATCAAAGGGGAAGTTCCATCGTCCCTCTTCTGGTGGGCGCGGCGGCCGTGCTCGGCGCGGGGCTTTTGGCGGCGGGCGGCATCTACCAGGCCTATTCCGGTTCCAAGCACATGGTGACCGTGTCGACCTGTGACGACCTGGTGCAGTCCTCTCTCAACAATATTCGTTCATTGGGCCTGGCCTCGAGGGTGCAGGTGCTGAAGCCGGGCCGCACGACGATCGCCCCGGAGGACCTGTGGGTGCCGCCGGGGGTGAATTCCTCGGACCGCTGGCCGGCGGTGAACAGCCGCGAGATCGTGCGTCCGCAAGGATCCCGCGTCGAAGTGCGCAGCTTCCAGCTTTTGGAAGGCGGCGTGTCCACCCTGAACGCCATCTTGAACAAACGCAACGACGGCTTCGGCAACACGTACTGCGAGAGCGCCATGGGCGGCCGCTACGTGTCGGATGTGGCCCCGCCCCTGATGGTGGAGGATCAGATTCCGGGTTTCGTTGAATCACCGCGCACCTTCCTGCGCGTTCAGCTCGTGGATCTGACGACGGGGCAGGTGAGATGCCCGGCCAGCTACCCGGTCTACGTGCGCCCGCCGGCGCCGGCGACGGTCAGCCCCTTGCTGCAGGTCCCGGCCGACACCTCGGACCGTTGGGCTTTCCTGGTGACGGTGACCACGCAGTACTCCGATCCGGCGCAGCCGGGCGTGACCAAGTCCTGCCGCGCTCAGGCCCGCTTCCAATACCCGGCCTTGCGCGATGAGGCTCTCAACCAGGCGCGCGTGCAGGTGGATCTCGACAATCCGCGAGTTTGCCAGACCACGCCGATCGGCGGCCGCGTGACCTTGTCTCCTCCCGGAGACGGTGTTTCCCGCGGTCAGGTGCACCTCTGCCGTGATCTCTCGACGCCCGGCACGGGCGGACCCAACTGCTCCGGCGGGGTGAGGCCCCAGGCCTTCACGACGTCGAGTGATCCCGTGCCTTGCGAACGGGCCCGTTTCTGCGGGCGTTCGCCGGACAATGCGGAGTGGGTGCTGGGCTCGGGGGGCAACTGGCAACTGCGTTTGACTTATTCCGGCCTGCCCTGGGGCTGCCGCGGCCGCCTGGACGTGGTGGCCGTCGACCCGGCTTTGAACCGCAACAATGTGGATATCCTCGGCACGGGCACGGCCCGTTTGCCGGCCTGCCATCAGCCCTCTTGTCCTTGCGGGGGTTGGACCGGTTGCCCGACGGGAGGCTGTTACGAATGCCCGCCACCGCCGCCACCCCCTCCGCCGCCGGCGGATGATTCTTCGGGTGGTGACAGCAGCGGAACTTGCTCGGGATCCTGCTGCCAGGGCTGCCAGGCCGATGCGGGTGACATCAGCTGTTGCCGCATCAACTTCGGCTCGGGCGATGAGTCCGCTTGCAACGGCGCCGTTTCCTCCGTGGGTCGCACCGGCAGTTGTTCGCCGGGAGGCGGCTGCGGTTCGAACGGTTGCAATCCCTCTTCAGATCCTGGTTGCACGGCGGCCAATCCGGGCTATGGTTATTGTTCGGATCCTTAGGGAAGCGGGGAGTTCAGGCCATGTCATCACGATTCATCATCTTGTCGGGCCTGCTTCTCATCGCCGTGGGTCTTTATTTCACCAATAAGAGCTCCGCTCCCGAGGCGGAAAAACCCCCGGTCGCGGCCGCTCCCGTGGCGGCCGCGGCGCCGGACGTGAATGAAATATCCGTGTTTCCGCCGCCTGAGGACGTGAAAGTGGTGCGGGACGTCGTGGCTCCCGCCGTGGAAGAGGAAGCAAACGTCCCTTCCGTGGATCTTCTGGATTATTTCCAGACCGCCATCTATCGCAGCCGCGCGGGACTTCCCGGCGGCGGGCGCTTCGATCTCGTCGAAGAGTCCTGGCTCGGCCGCGTTTTCCCGGCGATTTTTTTCATGTCCTCGGTGAACGAAGGGGATCTGTCGGTTTTCGATTTCGATGAACAACAGATTTACTTGCGCTATGAAGCCGTCGCCAAAAGCCAGGCTTACGTCCGCTATGAAGAGGCGGAGACGCCTTCCGAGAAAATCCAGGCGGAGTACCTGAAAGCTCCCGAGGGCCGCGGCCGGGTGTTCTTCCCGCGCCGGCTGACGCCGAAAAACACCGACAGGCTTTTCCAGACAAGCTATGTGACGGACCGTTTCTGGTGGAAGAAGAACCAGGGCGTCGCGGATGACAAAAAACCGGTTCCCCAGCATGTCGCTTTCTGGGCCGAGATCGTGCCGGGCGATTACGTCGATCAGAAAACCGGCGCCAAGTACCCCTTCGTCATCCGTCTTTCCCAGCAGGAATCGCCGTGTTTCGTGAAGCAGTGGGATCTCGCGTACCGCATCGGCGTGCGCGCGCAGCGCACTTTGCAGAACATCGATTCGTCCTGCATTCCGGCGCTGAATGTGCCGGGTCATAAAATGAAGGGGACTTTCGCCGTCAACGGCGAACCGATGGAAGTGAAAACCGATATCCAGGGGTTCAAGAGCGCCACTCTCTCGGGCAAAGAGGCGGAAGTGATTTCCCAGGTCAACCGCCTGACCGGCCAAAGATCCGACTGGATCCTGCTGGAACCGGCGGTCCTGAAGTCCCCGAACCCGAAGTACCCCGAGTTCCGCCCGCCGGGTTTCAAGATCCTCTACGGCCCGAACCTGCGCGAACTGCCGTACCGCCACACCAAGCTCAGCCGCGAAGAGCACGACGCCTTGAAAAAATCCCTGCACGATTGCCGCCAGGGTCTGTCGGAGGAGAAAATCGAAGCCCTGATCAAAAAAGACTTCATGGCCGAGGGCCGGGGACTCTCACAGCTCTGCAAGACCGCGGAGAAGTGAGGGCTTTCGTACAAGCCCCCGTGGTTTTGATCAGACGGCCTGCTTCAGGATCCGATGAATGAAACTTTGGTATTTTTCGGATCTTCTTTTCGCTTCCGTTTTGATCTTCTGAAGAACTTCTTTCTCGATCCGGATCGTGATGGGCACTCGGGGCGAGCTCCCGAGAAGAGGGCGCCCGACGCGCTTGAGTTTTTTCAGCTTTTCCGCGCTGAGCTCCGGCATATCCGAAAAATCGATCTCGCTGTCAGGGGGCTGGCGCTTTGAAGTACCTTTGCCTTTCCTTTTTGCTCGCAGCTCTTGCACTGAGTATTCGACATATTTCTTCTTCATGGCTTTTTGACCTCCGCTCCGTAAATACGACAAAAAGGACTCGATCCGCATCCGATTCTCCAATGGCGATCAACCGAAGCTCGTCCCTGGAGTGTTTCTCATCTTCGTGAAGAAGCAATAACGGGTCGTCAAAAATCGTCGCCGCTTCCTCGAACGAAACCCCGTGTTTTTCCTCATTCGCCCTCGCTTTGGCCGGGTCCCATTGAAGATATCTCATGGGAACTCCTTTCTATTATGTACATACATAAATAAAACGCCAGCGAAAAATCCTTCAAAGGATTTCGCTGGTGCCAGAACCGCCGCAAAGATCAAACCGCGACAAACAAGAGAGAGAAAAGAGCGCGAACAAAGGTGATGTCCGAAGAGCGAACGGCAAGACCACGGAGCTCACTCCGGCTTCAGAACCCGATTTTCAATTTCCGAGGAACGATTTTCGATTTCGCCCGAAGGGCGAAATGGGGTGACCGACGGGGTTTGAACCCGCGACCCGCGGAATCACAATCCGCTGCTCTGCCAACTGAGCTACGGTCACCACGAACGAGTCGAAAGGCTTTTTCTTATACGCAATTTCACCCTAAAATGGAAACGAAATATTTTGCCCTGTTTTTGGGCACTTACGGGGTCCGGGGAGTGAAATCCGGCTTGACCCCGAGGGGCGGCTCCGGTGACCTCGAGGGAGACCCGCACAGAGCAACGACCTTTTCCGGAAGAGGCCCCTCATGCATGTCGTGAACCGCACCGCCGCCATCGTCACCATGAAACAGCCCTTCGCGGACTGGCTGAATTCCCTGCAGGAGCAGGGCGGGGTGGACTGGAATGAAGCCGCCTTGCGCACGCCTCATGTGATTTTGTTGCCGGACAATTCCCTCGACGATGAGGAACAGACGGGCGAGATGATCTCGCAATACTGGTCCCGGATCGCGACGGCGATCTTCGGGGAGTGGGTGCCCGACCCGGAGGACTGGCCGTCAGAATTTTCGGCAGAGCAGTTCTTCGAATGGTTTCAGATTGATCTGCTGGACAGCACGGTGATGGATCTGGTGCCGGAGCCCCTGCAGCGCCAATCAGACGCATCTGGCGTTTCCCACTGAACCGTTTTGAAACGGAATCCGTTCCGGTCTGAGGCGTTTCCGGCGCCCCGGAGCTTGTTGAAAATCCTGACAACCTCGAAGGATGTGGACGTCCTATTTTGCGTTTTCCGGCCCCAGTTCCAGCCTGATTGCAGCTTGCGGCGGATCTTCCCGTCCTGAGACAGGCCCCCGTCTTGCAATTCCATCCGGCAGAGCGTGGATGCTCTTCACCTGGGGAGGGGAAGATGTTCCAAGGAGTCAAATCTCAAAAGATGTCGCTGGTGACGGTCCTGATGGGCGTGTTCCTGGTCGGTTGCGCCGATCAGATGAATCCCGGTCAAGGCGAGGAGCTGGCGAGCGCGATCCAGACGGATCTCTCCCAGGGCGATGATTACCGTCCCTTCATCTACAGCGTCGAAAACGCCAACAAAACGATTTGCGACAACGAAGCCAGCATGCGCTTGGGAACCAACTACGCGTGCAGCATGGGCGGCGGTTGCACGATCTCCAACACGCGTCCCTCGAGCTCGGCTCCGGCGGCCCGCCCGAATCTTTATGGCGCCTGCATCCTGGCCCGCGCCGACGGCGGCTGGACGGCCGCTCAGCGCGCCCAGTACCAGGCCGCGCAGGACGCTCAACGTCCCGAGGTCGCTCGGCTCGCCACGTACCTGCACGGCCTGTACACGGGCTTCCTCGGCCGTCAGCCGGATCTGCTGGGTTTCTATAGCTGGTTGAACGTTTACAACGGCGCGGATTACGGCGCCGCGAAGCTCGGCAAAGCCCTGATGGTGGGCGCGGAGAACACGACCCGCGCCACCGCCAAGATCGACAGCGGCTCGACGACCAGCGTGCGCAACTACCTGGCCCGCGTCTATGTCGCGGTCATGGGCCGCCCCGGAGCCGAGAGCGAGATCGGCTACTGGACGCGCGAGATCACGGTCTACGGCCGTTCGATCGACGCCATCGAGGACGAGTTCCTGACCAGCGCCGAATTCGTGAACCGCGTGCAGGGATTGGGTCTGGTGGTCGGGAATCTTTAACTGAGTCTTTGCAGCTGGCCGCGCTCGTTGGCGGTGTACACGCCCGAACGGGCGATGACGATGCGGCCGGCGCGTTTCTTCAGCCCCGGGTGGGATTTTTCCAGATGCCCCATCAGCGAACGGGTCAGGGGCAACTTCTTCATCGGCAGATAGGTGCGTTCTTTCAGCAGGCTGCGGCCCGCCTTGCGGGTCAGGAACCAGCCGCGCTTGGGATCGCGCCACACGCGCAAGGTCAGATCCAGCTCGCGGTCTTTGAAGATGCCGGCGGCCACGGCCTTTTTGCCCATGGACGATTCCAGTTCAAACAGCACGTGGGCGAAGCCCGGCACGTCGGGATTTTTCGGGGCGGCCTTGGCGGCGCGACCCGCGGTCTTGCGGCGGCGGCCGGCCGGGACGGGTTTCGGGAACAGCAGCTCGCGGCCCAGGAAATAAGCGACCCCACCGAGCAGCAGGAGGGAAACGATCAACGTGATTTGCATGGCCCACCACCTTCCGTGAGCCTTTGGTTTTAACATGAAGGGGCGGGGGACCGTGAGGACTCCCGAGGTGTCAGGATTCTGCACACCCCTTCTTTCATGATTTCTCGCGAGGAGGGAATCAGGGCTGTTTCAGCAGGCTGTTCTTGAGGTCCGCCATGGTGCTTTCGGTGGTCTGACCGAACCAGATGGAGAGGATCTGCTTCAGAAAACCCGTCGTGCCCTTGATGGTGGCCACCTGACTCTGGCCGTTTTCAAAGAGCAGGGTTTCGCCCTGCGGATCGCGCAGGCCGATCAGGGTCAGGGTCTGCCCCTCTTTCACCTCGCCGCCGACCTCGACGGTTTTCAGGAACTCTTTCACGCCGGGGCCTTCGAGGTCGATCTTGTTGGCGGTCAGGGCCTCTTTGAAACTGCCGATCACGCGGTCCGCCGGCACGTCCCGCAGGAACTTCAGCACCATGGCGAAACGCTTTTGCTGGTCGGTGGAATCCAGGGCCTCCGCGGCGGTGCGCTTGAAGGCGGCGGCATCGCCCACGTAAAAAGACGCGTCGTAAACCTTCACGGAAATGAAGGCGACTTTCTTCAGACGTCGTCCCTGGCCGGCCAGGGTGAGCGGCGTTTTTTCCTTCTGCCACTCGAAGGTGGTGGAGGGGGCGCCCGGTTGTCCGGTGAGGAGGGCGGCGGAGACGACGGTGGGCACAAGCCAGCTGAGGATCATCATGCTTCAAGGATTCTGTCCGCCCGTGAAATTGTCAATGGATTTGAAATCCCCCGCCGGGCGTGCTGAACTTGGCCTCAAGGGGGAATCCATGTTGAAGATGTTTGTTTTGCCGTTGCTGCTGGGGCCTTTTTTCAGTTTCGCTCAAAGCCGAGTCGCCATGAATTTGAGCTGCGTCACTTCGCCCGCCCCCACCACCAGCTACTTCATGCGCGAACAACAGCAGGACGTGTGGGTGCATGTTTATCACCACAATGACTTGGACTACATGCCGATCCACGAAGGGGTCATCGTGCCCCGCGATCTCGTCCGCCTGGCGGAGCGCGTGGGTCCTTTGCGCGATCTGGGGGACAGTTTGAGCTTCCGTTTCCCTTTGTCGAAGTGCGGGGACAAGGGCCCGATGATTTTGCAGTGCACGGACTTCAAGGCCGAGCCCCAGGACATCAACGGCCATCGGGTCGCGGCCCTGTCATTCCACACGAGCCGCAGCACGGAAACGAGTTTCGCCGGCACTTACGAGTATTTGAGCACGCAGCTGTATCTGGAAATCGACGGCAAATCCTTTTCCCTGCCGATGAAGTACTCTTGGAATGATTGCTCGACGTTGAAACGCGGCTTGCCGGCGCCGCGGTCGATCGGGCGTTGACAAGCTCCGCGGAAATGATTTGGATGAACGGGTGATGAGACTTCTGCTCGGTCTGTGCGCCTTGCTGTTCGTGATGCTGACGGTGACCCCGTCCTTGTCGCCGGCCTTTTGCCACGACTGCGTCACCCATTCCGATGCTGATGGCGGCGTTCCCTCCCACGAGAAGACCCCTGGCGATTGCCCTTGCGTGTGGCACCACCACGGCTGTCGTCTGTCCATGTTGATGACGGAAGTGGGATTGCCGCATCCCTGGATCCCGTCCCGCGCCTACTCGCGGGTGATTTTCCGCTCTTTGCCTTTCCCTGACCTGGAAGGGCCTTTTCAGCCTCCCCGGGCGTGATTTCTTTGTTCTGAAGGAATCGTGTTTCTTTTTTTCGGGAGGTTTTTTTGCTCAATCGATGCATTCGATGGGCGCTGTCGAACCGGCTCCTTGTGGTGGCCGCCGCGGCGCTGATCCTGGTTTATGGGGCGATGACTCTGCGGAGTCTGCCCATTGACGTGTTTCCCGATCTCACCAAACCGACGGTGACGATCATGACCGAGGGCCACGGCCGCGCGCCGGAGGAGATGGAGACCCTCATCACCCTGCCTTTGGAAAACGCCCTGAAGGGCCTGCCGGGTTTGGAGCGCGTGCGCTCCACCTCCGGCATCGGGTTGTCCGTGGTGTGGCTGGAGTTCGACTGGCGCACGGACCTTTTCCGCAGCCGCCAGCTGGTGGCCGAAAAGCTCCAGCTCGTGCGCGAGCAGATGCCCGCCGACGCCCAGCCGGTGATGGCGCCAGTGGCGAGCCTGATGGGGCAGATCCAGCAGATCGCTTTGTCTTCGCCGCAAGGGGAGGTGTCGCCCATCGAGCTGCGCACCCTGGCGGAGTGGGTGATCCGGCCGCGCCTGATGTCGATCCCGGGCGTCGCCCAGGTGATCTCCATCGGGGGCGGGCTCAAGCAATATCAGATCCTGGTGTCGGCGGATAAAATGAACCAGCGCCAGATCACCCTGGAGCAGCTCAATCGCGCCCTGAGCGGCATCAGCCAGAACACGACCGGCGGTTTCCTCGAGGACGGCCCCAAAGAGATGCTGGTCCGGAACATCGGCGCGGTGGGATCGCTCGAGGACATCCGCGGCACCGTCGTGGGCCTGCACTTCGGCCGTCCGGTTCTGGTGAGGGACATCGCCGAGGTGAAAGAGGGCGCGCGCGTGAAGCGCGGGGACGGCGGTTACCGCGCCCAACCCGCCGTCGTCATGGTCGTGCAGAAACAGCCCGGCGCCGACACCGTGGGCGTGACCCGCGAGGTGGACGCCGCCATCGCGGCCTTGTCCTCCTCGCTGCCGAAGGGCGTGGTGGTCGACGCCGACGTGTTCAAGCAGGCGAACTTCATCGAGGCCGCCATCCACGGCATCCTCGGCAAACTGCAATGGGGAACGGTGCTGGTCTTTCTGGTGCTGCTCGTTTTCCTCGCCAATCTGCGCATGAGCCTGATCACCCTGACGGCGATCCCGCTGTCGTTCTTTGTGACCTTCATCGTCTTCCGCTGGTTCGGCCTGTCGGTGAACACGATGACCCTCGGGGGGTTGGCGATCGCCATCGGGGAACTCGTCGACGACTCCATCGTCGACGTGGAGAACATCCACCGCCGGCTGCGCGAAAACCGCGCGCTGGCGCGTCCCTGGCCGGTTCTGCGCGTGGTCTACGAGGCATCGAGCGAAGTCCGCAACTCCATCATCCTCGCGACCCTGATCATCGCCCTCGTCTTTTTGCCGCTGTTCCAGCTTTCGGGCCTCGAGGGCCGGCTGTTCACGCCCTTGGCGGTGGCCTATCTGTCGGCGCTCTTCGCTTCGCTGGTCGTGTCGCTGACGGTGACGCCGGTGCTGTCGTCGTTCTTTCTGAAGAATTCCGGGACCGGCCGCGATCACGGGGACACGCGCTTCGTGGGCTGGCTGAAAAAAATCGACCGCCGCGCCCTGGAGAAGGTCCTCGACCGTCCCCGGGCCGTGGTGGGCACGACGCTCGTGCTGCTGGTGGCGGCCTTGAGTTTGTGGCCCTTCATGGGGCGCGATTTCCTGCCGACCTTCAACGAGGGCACGGCCATGGTGTCGGTCTTCGCGCCGCCGGGGATCTCGCTGACCGAGGCGAATCGCCTGGGCGTGGAGGCCGAGAGAAAAATCATGGAGGTGCCGGAAGTGAAGTCGGTCTCGCGGCGCACGGGCCGCGCCGAGCAGGACGAACACGCCATGGGGGTCAACGTCAGCGAGATGGACGTGGATTTCCACCGCGACGCCAAAAGGTCGCGCCAGGAGATCCTCGATGATCTGCGCGGGCGTCTGGAAGGACTGCCAGGCGTGGGGGTGAACATCGGGCAGCCGATCTCGCACCTGATTGATCACTTGCTCTCGGGCGTGAGCGCCCAGATCGCCATCAAGATTTTCGGCCCGGATCTGTCCGTTTTGCGCGGCAAGGCCGCGGAGATCAAAAGCGCCCTGGAGGGAACCCCGGGGCTCGTGGACCTGCGCATCGAGCAGCAGGGCCTGATCCCGCAATTGAAGATCCACGTCCTGCGCGAGGAGGCGGCGAGGCACGGCCTCGGCGCCGGCGAGGTGACGGAGCTTCTGGAGTCCGCCTTCAACGGCCACATCGTCGCCCAAGTGATCGAGGAGCAGCGCTTTTTCGATCTCTTCTATCGTTTTGACGAGGAGTCGCGCCGCTCGGCCGAGGCCATGGGCAAAACGGTTCTGAAGACCATGCCCGACGGCCGCAAGATCCGTCTGGAGGAAGTGGCCGACATCTACGACACCGAGGGCCCGAACGAGATCAGCCGCGAGGACGGTCGCCGCCGGATCATCATCTCGGCCAACGTTTCGGGCCGCGATCTGGGAAGCGCGATCGCCGAGATCCGCCAGCGCCTGCGGGACAAGGTGAGCCTGCCGCCGGGCTATGAGATCATCGACGGCGGGCAGTTCCAGGCCCAGGAGGAAGCGGCCCGCAACATCCTGATCTTCGGGATCTTGTCCCTGATCGGGGTGGGGATCGTCCTCTTCGCGCATTTCCGCCAGGCGTGGATCGTGGCCCAGGTCATGCTGACCATTCCTTTCGCGTTCATCGGCGGCCTCGTCCTGCTCTTCCTCACGGACCGCAGCGTGACGGTGGCAAGCCTCGTGGGCTTCATCACCCTGTGCGGGATCGCCAGCCGCAACGGCATCATGATGATCTCCCACTACCTGCACCTGATGAAGCACGAGGGGGAGTCCTTCAGCAAGGAGATGATCATCCGCGGTTCCCTGGAGCGGCTCGTGCCCGTGCTGATGACGGCGACGGTGGCGACCCTGGCGCTGTTGCCTTTGGTCTTCGCGAAGGGCCAGCCGGGCAGCGAGATCCTGCATCCCGTGGCCGTCGTGATCGTCGGCGGTCTGCTGAGCTCGACATTGCTGGATGTCCTGGTCACGCCCACGGTGTTTTACAACTACGGCCGCCAGGCCGCCCTCCGTTCCCTGGAGGAAAAACCGGACGAATGGTCCGAAGGAGAAAGACAATGATGAAAATGATTTTGGCTTCGCTGTGGCTGGGTCTTGCGGTTTCCGCCCATGAGGGTCACGATGCGCCGGGCGCGATCACGGCCCCGAAGGGCGGCATCGTGCGCAGTCTCGAGGAGGTGCACCTGGAACTGCTCGCCGAAGGGAAAACGCTGCGCTTGTACGCCTACTCGACGGACCTGAAGCCGGCCGACGTGACGAAGTACCCGGTGTCGGCGACGGTGACCCTGCCGAAGAAAAAAGCCGTGGCTTTGCCCTTGGTGGCGAAGGGCGATCACTGGGAGGCGCAGTTCGATGCCAAGGGCGCCCACCGCTACAAACTTGAAATCCGCATTCAGCAAGGCGGACATGACGACAAGGTGTCTTACAATGTGGAACCCAAATAAGTGTTTTCTGGTTCTGGTCCTCGCGTTCGCCGGCGCCGCGCCGGCGGGCGCCGCGGAGACTTTGTCCCTGCGGTCCGAGGATCTGAAACCCCGTTTGGAAGAAAAAAACGCCCGCGTGCGGGCGCAAAAAAGCCGTGAAGAAGGGGCTCTCGAGGGTTCGACGGCGCGGTCTTTTTTGCCCCGCCTGGAGTTGCGCGCTTCGCAGGAGCAGTTCCGTCTGGGCCGTCGCCCGACTCTCAGCGAGCCGTCTTACGGCGCCGAGTTGAGCGTGAATCTCTACAACGGCGGCCGTGATGCGCTGGCGGAAGAGACTTTGGACAAACGCCGGGAACGCCGGCGGGCGGAGACGAAACTCACCTTGAGCGAGGAGCTGCGGAGCGCGCGGGAGTCCTATTACCGGCTGTTGTTTCTGCGCGACTCCGTGGCCGTGCTGCAGGACCTTGCCCGGCGCAACCAAGACAACGCCGGCGCGGCCGAACGCCGGGTGAAGAGCGGCGTGGGTCTGCAAACCGACCGCATCGAGTTCGAGATGCGCGGGGTGGAGCTGAAGCAAAACCTCGAGCGGGTCGAACTGGATCGCCGGAACGAGGCGCGGCTGCTTCTGCGGAGCCTGGGATGGCCGGAGACGACGAAGCTCGAACTGCCCGAAACCCTCGATCACGAACATGATTGGGAGAAGATCGTGGAGGCGTCGAAGCCCGATCGCGAGATGCTGGTGAGGTCCGATCTGTTGGCGGCGGAGGAGAACGAGCTCTCCGCCCGCCGGGAAAGCCGTGGCTGGTGGCCGCGGCTGGACGCCTACGCCGGATGGAACCAGTTCAATCAGCGGGAAGAGGACGGCGCGGAGCCGGAGGACCGCCGCTGGTCGGTGGTGGGCGTGCGCGTGACCATGGATCTGTTCGACGGTTTTCGCCAGCGCCCCGAGACGAGCGCCTTGCGGGCAGAGGCCCTGGCGACGCGTCTTGAAGCCGAGGACCGCCGCGCCCGGGTTGGCGTGGTCCTGGACAACGAGCGCGAGGAACTGCGTTTGTTGCACGCGCAGATCCACGAGGCGGATGAGAACATCCGTCGGGCGGAGCGCTATGCCGGCCTCACCCAGTCCGAGTATGCGCGCGGGGTGAAAAACTCCCCGGACGTGCTGGGGGCGACGGGCAAGGTTTTCGAGATGAAGATGCGGCGCCTGGAAATCCTCCGCGACTTTCAGGTGACGCGGGGGCTGTGGCTCGCCAAAATGGGATTATGACAAGATCGCGCACCCGGTCCCTCGGACCGGGTGCATCAACGTCCTTTTGATGACTTGCGATTCCGCGAAAAACTCCCCAGAATTCCCCCCACGTTCCCTTCAAACATTCCCACGGAGAGTTCACGTGAAAAGACTTCTTTTGCTGACGGCCACCTTGTTCGCCACCCAGGCTCACGCGGTCAATTTGTCGCTCGATCTGCGCGGCGATCTGGATGCGGCTTCCTACAACAAGGCTTCGAAAAAACCCGACAACACCTTCTTCACCCTGCACACGGCCCGCGTCGACCTGAAGGGCGAGATGAACGAGGAGCTGTCGTACCGCCTGCGGTTCCGCCTCAATGACGAGAGCGCCGCCCAGGGTTACGACAAGCTGTCGAACCGCGTGGATTACGCCTATATCTCCCAAAAAATGGAAGGCATCGATCTGACTTTGGGGAAAATGCTCGCGGACGTCGGCGGCCACGAGACTCTCCAGGACTCCATCAACCTGTATTACAAGTCGGAAGCCAACAAGGCCCTGACCGGCGATTACAAAGACATCGCGACGGGGACCGTGAGCTACTTCTTCCCGATCAAGTACATGACGGGGGCGAAGATCGGCGCCAAGCTGGGGGATTCCGAATTCGCGATCATGGGTTTCAACAATCCGGACACGGACAATTCGGCCACGACCCCGCAGAGCCGCTTCATGTCGGGCGCCGTCTTCAAGGGCAAGTTCCTCGACAAGCAGTTGCAGCCGGTGCTGTCGTATCATCAGGTGTCTTACGGCTCGGAGGCGGCGGCGGCGGATCCCGATCACAAGGCGCAGCTCCTGGCCGCGGGTCTGAAGTGGGACGCGGACAGCTTCTACGCTCAAGCCGATTACATCGATCTGAAATCCGGTCCGTTGTTGGTGACCGCGGTGAAGAACGACCTGCACATCCAGACCACGGTGGCCGAAGGGGGCCTGAAAATGGGCCGCTACCTGCCGAAGCTCACCATCGAGTCCTCCGTGGTGAAGCAAAAGCCCGACACGGGGGCCGAGCTCGAGAAGAAGTTCCTGGGCGGTGGCGTGGCGCTGGAGTACAAACCTTTCGAAGACAAAAACATGCGCTACCACATCGCCTACACGCAAAAAACCGCCCAGCAGGACGGCGCCGACGACAAAATCGAAAACCATCTCATCCTGGGGTTCATGCTCTCGGTGAAATAGGTTCCTGCTTTTCCTTCTACGGACCTGGTGGGTGCCAAAGGGGGGGGGACGGCTTTGAAAGAAAAACCGCGGGCCCGAGGGGTGCCGCGGTTTTTTATTTCCGTCTCAAGGACGAATCACTTTGCGCAACGTGATGCCGCGGCCGAGGGCCGAGGCCTGGCGGTAATCATCGCGGTTCAAGTTCACTTTGGCCGGATCGATGTGATAGAGCTCGACCATGTAAACGCCCGGAGTGGGGGCGAGGGACCAGCGGATCAGGTGGAAGCCCTGCTTGAAGTAGGGGTTCAGGGCTTTTTCCAGCTGCGGGGGCAAATTCGTGAGGTCGCCCGCCGCCGGTGTCGAATTGTTGGACGGAAGAGCGTGTCCAGTCACGCTGAACACGGCGGAAATCCCCAGAATCAACGTCAGCAAGTATTTTCCCATGATTATCACCTCGTGCCGGGAGGGGATCCAAAATCCACGCCAGCCGGGGCTTTGTCAGGAAATCCGAACATGGGTGGGCCGGCGGGTCGGTTCGCGCCTCAGGGCTCTTTTTTCGCGGAGATTTCTTTGAAGAAGTCCCACATCAGCTGGGTGGCGTTCGGGCCGGTGTCGCTGAAGAAAGGCAGCCGGGTGGGGAATTTGGCGCCCGGCCCGAGCAAGTGTCCCAGCCGCAAATTCTTGCTGAAACCCGACCACGCGTGACCCAGGCCCATGATCATGACGACACGGCCCCGCGTGCCTTTCTCCGAATCGAAATCGAAGACCGTGGCGGGATGATCGAGGTCTTTCATTTCTTGTTGGGAGGAGGGGGGATTTTTCGTCACGAAGTCGGCGATGAGGCGCCAGGCGTTTTGCGGATGCACGACGGTGTCGAGGGATCCGTGCACCACCATCAGGGAGCCCGTGAATCTTTCCGGCCGGCAAGGGCCCCGGGAGGTGGCGGTCGAGGGGCCTTCTTTCAAGACCTTCTCGGCCTCTTCCAGGGTCCGGGCCAGACCGTAGGAGGCGCCGGAGTGCAGGGCGCCCGCTGTGAAGTCGTCGGGAAAGCAGGCCAGCAGTCCCGCCGCGGTCACGGCGCCGGAGGAAAGACCGACGACGAAGGTGTCGGGATTTTTCAGGCGCAAGGACTCTTTCAGGGAGTTCACCTCCTCGTGAATCCCGCGCAGCTGCCCGGAGTCGGGCCGTTGATTTTCCGGCAAAAACCAGCTCCAGCAATTCAAGGGATTCGACCCCGCGGGCACTTGCAGGTAAAGCACCACGATGTTCCCGGCGTCAGCGAGCTGGTTCCATCCGGTCCCGAGCGCCATCGCCTCCGCCGATTGCAGGCATCCGTGCAGGACGACCACGAGTTTCGCCGTCTCCGGTTTCATTGCGACCGGCACATAAACCATGCCCGCCTTCGCCGACAACCCCATCCCCATCATCAAAAAAACCAACAAGCTCTTCATGCCCCCAGCATCCCCTCGACCCCCCTGGAGCAACAACCCCAGCCGCACCGCAAAAGGTGCCAGGTCCTGTTTGGAGATGCGCTGCATCTCCAAACAGGACCTGGCACCTTTTGGGGAGGGGTGTTTCAAGGTGAGATGGAGGGTGTTTTCCCTTGAGACGTTTCAACATTTTTCCTTGGGGAAGCCGCCATTTGTGACGATTCTCACTTAGACTGAAAGAGTGTGGACGGGGGAGTGTCATGCCCAGGACGATTCGTCTGGCGATGTCGGTGGTCGTGGTCGGTTTGCAGCTGGTCGCGTTCTTGAATTGTTCGGGCGGCATGCAGAGCCTGCTTGATGCGGAAAACGCCTCCCTCTCGAATCTCCAGCCTCAAATCATTAACAATCAGTATCGTTTGCTGGGCGACATGCTTGTGCAGGTGGATGTTTATGACCGCTGGCAGGCCGGCCTCATGGACGGTGAGGTCAGCCGTGAGTTCGACGTGCAATCCGCCCACTACAACATCGGCATGAAGTACTGGCCGGGCGGCATCATCCCGGTCAAATATGATTACAACGAAGCGACCTTCACCGCCGCCGAGAGCCAGGATTTCAAAAACAAAATCCAGATGGCCTGCAATGCCTGGGGTCAGCACGCCAACATCCGTTGCGTCGAGTACAACGGCACGCAGGAGTATTACCTGGCGGCCATTCTCGCCACGTACGACGAGATGAAGGCCGGCTGCGGCACTTTCGCCGGCGCCTGCGCGACCTATCCTCTGGGAACCGCGCGCCGTTTCCTTTATGCCCTCACCACGGCCGGGGCCGCGACCGTTTTGCACGAGTTCGGCCATGCCTTGGGCTTCGTGCACGAGCACCAGCGCCCCGACCTCGACACGTACTACACCTATCCCGCCACCTTGCCGCCGGGGGTGAGCCAGGCGCAGTACAACGCCGTGAAGCCGGTGAGCGCCTCGCGACCGCTGGGGGAGTATGACCCTCAGTCCATCATGCACTACGCTTACAACGTCTTGAAAGACAGCAGCGTCCTGCTCAAGAACGAGTACAGCTCGATGGCCCTGGTCATGCGCACCTCGGCGGACATGCGCCTTTCCCCTTTCGACGCCGAGGGCGTGCAGCGTTTGTACGGCGCTCCGACCCAGGCCGCGGGCCGCGCTTGTGAAACGCCGTCCGCGACGAAATTCGTTTTCCCGCACAACACGCAGTACGCCTTCTTCGAGAGCGAAACCGCCGTGAACGCGAGCTGCAAATACCAGGTGCGCACCTGCCAGAACGGCACGCTCTCCGGCGGGGAAACCTACCGCCACGCCCGTTGCGTCTCCGTCTGCCAGACCCGAGACGGCGGGCAATTCATGGGAACCCAGCGCGTGTACGCGGCCATCCCGGGCGAAACGGCGTACTACAGCCTGGAGCTGAATTGCGAGGGCAGCATCGCCCGCATCCGCACGGACAGCATCCGCCTTTGCACGGCCTCCGGTCAGTGCCAGGCGACGAGCTACCTGGAGGCCGGTGAGAAGATCACCCTCACGAACCGAGCGTCGGATTACCTCTCGAAAGCTCCGGGCGCGCAGGCGATGTCCTGCACCTTCGGGGGGCAGACGGTGAACGACGGTTCCCGCGTCACCGCCTACCGGGTGGCGAGCGTGCCCTCCGGCAAATCGTGCAGTTCCGAGTCGGAATTGCGTCAATGCAGCAATGGCACCCTGTCGGGCTCCTTCGCGTATTCATCCTGCCAGGTGGAAGCCGCGCCGAGCGTGATGGACTACCTGACGCCGCAGGAGCAGAAGCGCGCCAAGTACATCATCCAGGTCTACAAGAAAGCCCTGCTGCGCGAGCCGGATGACCGCGGCCTGATCTTCTGGTCCCGTGATTACGAGGGCTACAACGGCTGCCGCAACGTCACGAAGGCTTTCCTGACCTCGCCGGAAGCGCTGCAAGTGCAGAGCAAGCTGAACAACCGCGATTTCGTTCACTACGCTTACGACCTCATCCTGATCCGCGACAGCTATCAGGATGCGGCGGGCGCCGCGTTCTGGACGGGCATCCTCGATCGCGGCGAGGCGAGCCGCGCCGACGTCCTCAATGAGTTCTTCAAAAGCGCGGAGCTCGGCACTCTCTGCACCCAAACCTACGGTATTGAGCCGTGATCAAACATCAGTTCACCGCAATCAAAAGCAGCGGGATCACCCGCTGCTTTTGATTGCGGTGAGCGATCCTGTCCCTCGAGTCAGCGGCGATAAGGTCATTTATCCTTAACAGGGCCTTCTAGCGCTCCGATGGCAAGTTTTCCTGGACTCATCCATAGTCCAACTTTTCACGAAAAATCCCCATAATGAATGATCTTCGGGAAAAATTCCCCAAATATGAAAACGCAACCAACATTCAAAGATGGAAAAAGGAGGTTTCATGTCGTTTTCCAAGTATCTCGTTGCGGCTTTCTTGACGGTGGGTGGTTCCCTGGCGCAAGCGGCTTCCGGCAAGGGTGGTTTCGGCTTCAATGTGGGCATGGGTCTCCCGTACACGCAGCAGGCCGGCTTGAATTACCAATTCTCGGAGCGTTTCGGTGTGGCGGTCGGTTACAATCTTTTTGATTTCAGCATCGACAAGTCCGGTTTGAAGCTCTCGATGCCGGAGCTGATGTTCAATTACCATCCCTTCGCCGGCTCTTTCTTCATCGGTCTTGGCGCCGGTCAGGAAAAACTCGAGGTCGTCTCGACCGACACGGTCGCCAACAAGAGCTTGAAAATCGAAGTTTCCGCCATGACGACCATTCTGAAAACCGGTTGGATGTGGGGTCTTGCGAACGGCGGTTTCTGGTTCGGGATGGACGTCGCCTACGTCAAGCCGGGCAGCTCGGACCCGACCGTGACCTCCACGGGTTTCACCCCCACGGATCAGCAGTACCTCGATGCCATTGACGCGGCCAAAAAGTTCGGTGAAACCGCTTACACGAACATCACCTTCGCCCGTTTGGGCTGGATTTTCTGAGATCAAGAATCTTCCTGATTTCACCACAGCGGCCCGCTGGCCGCTGTTTTTTGAGGGCCCCGCGGAGCTCATTCTCAAGAGGTTCCATCGTTGACCGTGAGCCTTCCTTTCTGCTGAGATCAAAAGATGAAAGTTTACGTTTTCAAATCATTGCCGCCGTTTCTCTGGGGTTACACGCGCGATCTGCGGGCCCTGTGGACTCTCGAGGAGTGCGGGATCCCCTACGAAACGATCGGGCTCGACTGCGGGCCGAATGGCCTGGCGGATGAAACTTGGTTCGAGCCGATTTCGCCCTTCAAACAGGTCCCGGTGATCGACGACGACGGCTACATCCTGACGGAGTCGGGGGCGATCCTTTTTTACCTCGCGGAGAAGTCGGGGAAATTGATCCCTCGGGATCTTCCGGCGCGTGCGCAGGTTTACCGCTGGGGAATCACGTCGTTGAGCAACGTCGAGCTGATGGGGCTGCCGGTCCTGCTCGCCGATCTTCAGGGCGATTCGAACCCGCACGCCCAGGCATTGCGTCCCTGGCATGTTGAAATGCTCGGGCGTTTCCTGGAGCCCATCGACCGGATGCTGACGTCCCAAGCTTTCGCGACCGGCCCTGACTTCACCGTCGCCGACGTCCTTCTCACCTGCGTGCTGCGCGAACTCCGCAAGACGGAGATCTTGCGCCAATACCCGCACGTCGAAAGCTACCGCCTCCGTTGTGAAACCCGCCCGGCGTTCGTCAAAACGCTCAGCGAGTACGAAGACCGCCTTGGCATCCCCCGCGGCAGCGCGAAGTAGTTTCCGGCCGTGAGATCGACGGGCCCTCGCCGTGAAAAAAGGCGATCCGCCGCCCCTTAGGCGGGCAGAGTCATGATGAGCGGTTTCCCCTTCGTGATCACGATCGTGTGCTCGTATTGCGCGGTGAAGACCCCGGGGCTCGTCACCAGCGTCCAGCCATCGCCGTTTTCGGAGACTTCCCGGGCCCCGGAGGAGACGAAGGGTTCGATCGTGATCACCTGATTCTCGCGCAGCACGCGCCGGTCCTTCTTGTCGTAGTATCCCGCGATGAAGCCGGGCTCTTCGTGAAGAGCGCGGCCGACGCCGTGGCTGCCGAGGTTTTCGATGACGGTGAGTCCGTGCCGGCGGGCCTCCGTCTCGATGGCGAGGCCGATGCGGTTCAACTTCGCCCCGGCGCGGGCTTCGAGCAGGGCGTTCTCCAGGGCTTGGCGGGTGACGTCACAGAGTTGCCGGTGAAGCTTCGACTCGGGAGGCACGATCGCGGAGCCGCCGGTGTCGGCGAAGTAGCCATCCAGCTCGGCGGACACGTCGATGTTCACGAGATCCCCGGCGCGAATGACCCGGACCCCCGGAATGCCGTGAGCCGCCTCTTCATTGACGCTGATGCAGGTGTCACCCGGAAAGTCGTAGGTGAGCCGCGGCGCCGACCGCGCCCCCTGCGACGCCAGAAAAGCGCCGCCCAGGGCATCGAGCTCGGCCGTCGTGATGCCCGGCTCCAGCTTTGAGTGCATTAACTGAAGGCAACGGGCGACGATGCGCCCGATCCGGCGGAGGCCATCCAGGTCTTTTTCCGAAGTGATCGACATGGGTTGATTCTACCCGGAAACAGGGGATTTGGCTATCCAACCAGCTCATAGGCGATTGGAAGTGTACACCCTGAAGCAGGAGGACTTATTGTGAGCCGGTCGGAAATTTGTCTGAATGAAATGTGATATGAAATTTGGTGGACCAAACAAGACACGGGGCGAACGAGTTCCATCTTGTTGATTTCATTACCATCTACTTCAGTCCCAAACATCTCGATTCCACCGAAATCAAACGTTTATACGTTAACGAAGCCCTTTCCGCATCTCAAATTGCCGGAAAATTTGGAGTCTCCAAAACTTTCATTGTGGGCGTAATCAACCGCTTGAAAATTGGGCCAAAATCTTCCGTTGGAAGAAAAACCAACCCAAATAACTACCGGCATCATAATCCGCCTTATGGCTATGCGGTGAGAAACGGAAAACTCGTTCTGAATAATGCGGAAGTCAAAATCTGTCGGGCTGTCGTGGAACTCATGGGCCGAAAAAAACAAGGAGCTCGAAGTGCTGCTCGTGTCCTAGAGGAAAAGGGCTTCAAGAATAATCACGCGTGCCCCTTCATATAGGCTCAGTTAAAGGGTTAGGCTGGCTTTATATTGTGCGAACTCATCTAGTAGTATTTGACGGCCTTCTGGGTCCGTTATCCGAAGTAACATATCTCTAATCTGAAGATAGGCTTGCTTCTGATATTTTAGAATAAGGTCGCCAAATTCATTTAAGAGAAAAATACGACGTGCTTCTTGATCAGTCTCAGGAATGAGCGGCGAAAGAATAATAAGACACCTCTTCTCCGGCTCCTTTTTAAGCTCAACCTCTTTAACAGCAGGCGAGAACTCCACTTTTGCGCCTGTTATAAGAAACGCGCCAAGATCAGGGACATCACCCTTGCTCGAATCCGAATACCGCTTGTGCACGAAATATAAGAGGGCATCTAGCTCCTTTGCTGATTCTTCAGGAGTGGGTAGTCCCGTTCTGTAGCCACTTCTTTTATGACCGTCCGCCGCCAATTTCAGTAGGCACTAAATCTGCATAAGTGCATTTGAAACCTAGAAGTCTAATTTAAAAAGGAATGAAACCATGAAATTGTCGATCTTTTTTGCACTCTTTGCAGTTATGAGCGTAGCCCACGCTGGTGAATTAAGTGCGGGTGACTACTCCGTAGGTAAATGCGCCCAAGGGGTAAAGGACTGGGCTTATGGTCCAGCGATGGATTTGCGTTGGAGTGAGTTGCGGACGGTTCAAGAGGTTCAGAACGGTAACTACTGCCTTTTCTTTGTAGGCGCAGACGATTTTTCAGGGAGTGGACGTTCGCTTATTTCATATCTTTTGGAAGTTGATTCAAATAACTGCAAAGTGACTAAACTTCTTAAGTACGGTTATGAAACCCAAGGTGGCTTAGACGAATGTAAATTCTCACAGGTTAAAAAGTAAGTAGAGCTGCTTCGCACAGTTATCTGCCGATTGCTAATCACTGCCTTAAAAATTATCATGAAAACAAAAATTCTCGGCAAGCCCGAGCATTTTTCATTCTAGAGGCTGAATATTTTCTCGCGCTTTTCTGGTCAAACATAAATCAGGTGATCAGGTTTTATTCAGCTCCTAAAGGAACAAAGAATTCTGTTCGGATTGATTTTCGCCCGATCTTTAAAGCAGTACGAGTGGATGGAATATTTCTAGCGTCGATAACCGCAATGAGGCTTGGGGTGAGATTGTAGAGTGGTACGTTGATAAGGATTACTCGGGAAAGGACACCAATCGTCCGGGGTTCCAAAAAATGATGGGCGACATAGCCGCCGGAAGAATCAACGCTGTGATTGTGACGGAGCTGTCACGTTTGAGTAGAAGTGTGAAAGACTTCTGCGATCTTTATGAATTCTTGAAGCTCCATAAAATCACCTTCTTTTCCTTGCGAGAAAACTTTGACACATCGACGCCTGCCGGTGAACTCATGATCATGCAGTCAATTGCATTTGCTCAATTTGAACGTCATTCAATTGTAGACCGGATTCGCAAGGGCGCTAGAGCGAGAGCCGAAAGAGGCTTGGGTCACGGCTATGTGGCCCTAGGGTTTAAGTTGGTTGAGCACCGCCCAAATCACCGTGAGATTGACCCTAAAGAGAAACCTTATGTGCAGTTGATCTTTGATAAAATGCTTGAACTAAAGCGTTTGTCGAAAGTTGTGGACTTTCTAAATGGTGAAGGCCTCAAAACGAAAGAGTTCATAACCAAGGACGGAAAAAAACGTGGTGGGAATCGGTGGACCAGAGGAAGCCTGCACTCCCGAAAGCTTCGCTCATCTGGTAACCAGCATCTTCACCGCTGTAAGGTGGAGAACGTTCCTGCCGTTCAGGTGGAAGAGGCCGTAGTAGGTCGCTTAAAGGAGTTGGCTAAGGATAAATTGTTAATTGAGGAGCTTGCGAGGGAGTCCGCAAAACTGTCCTTACGAAGCACGAAATCGAATAGTGATATGCTGGAGCTTCGCGAATCCGAAGCGGTCAAACTGCGTACAAAAGTGCATAACCTAGTTGAAGCTATTGAGGATGAAAGTGATAAGGTTGCACGGAAGGGCCTGACGGCTCGCTTAAGCAACCTGCAAGTTCAGCTCGAGCAATGCGAAGGCTATATTTTAAAGGCGCGGGAAGAGTTAAATCGCAATAGTAATGTGGTGGACGTAAAGTCTGTTTTTTCTTTGTTGAAAGCATTCAGAAGTGAGTTCGACAAAATTGACATATCCATGCAGGCAGAAGTTTTAAAGGACATAGTAGCAGAGATCGAAGTTCACCCAGACGGAATCCAGGTGAAATACATAGGCTTAGGCAGTGGGAACACGAAAGGACCGGCATCGAGCCGGTCTTTCGTTCGTTCCGTGTCTAAATTGGTGGACCTGGACGGGATCGAACCGACGACCTCTAACATGCCATGCTAGCGCTCTCCCAGCTGAGCTACAGGCCCACACCTTCTGGAACAATCTGAGAACAACGTTTCTATCCGAACTCCCCATCGCTTGCAAGCGCTGATTTTGCAAAAATGACATTGCTCTTTGCCGCGGGCTGGTTTTCAATACTTCGGTTTTATCAGGAGGTTACGGATGTTTCGTCGTGGAATGCTGTTTTCGGTTCTCGGATTGATGGCCGGAGTGGCCACGTTGTTGTTGTCCCAGGATGTGCTCGCCAAGGATCTGACCAGCCGTCTCGGCGTCGGGATCAAGAGCAACTCCCTCGATATCCCGGCCTTGGCCGTCGTCTATTATCCGAATGCGGATTTCGGCATCACGGGCGGCTTGGGGATCGACACGCAGAAGGACGCCTCGCGCCTGACGGCGAACGGCGGTTTCCGCCGCATCCTCTTCCGCGAAGAACACATGAATTTCTACTTCGGCGGACAGGCGGCCATCGTCAATTACGAGACGGTCGGCAACAAGCAGTCGGGTTTCGAGCTGAACGCCGTCTTCGGTGCGGAGTTCTTCTTCACGGGTCTCGACTCCCTGGCTTTCACTTTCGAGGGCGGGGCGGGCGTGACGTCGATGAAGGACGTGCGTTTCCACACCATCGCCGACCATCCGTTCAAAGCCGGCATCATCTTTTACTTCTAAGAAGGAGCCCCCGATGAAAAAAGTCATCTTCACCGACAGCGCCCCGGCCGCCGTGGGCCCGTACTCGCAAGCCATCCAGCTGGGCGACTTCCTGTTCTGCTCGGGCCAGATCGCCATCAATCCGGCCACCAACGAAGTCCTGAAAGGGGACGTGAAGGCCCAGGCCGAGCAGGTGATGAAGAACATCAAGGCCGTGCTGAACGCCGGCGGCCTGGATTTCAGCCACATCGTGAAGACCACGATCTTCCTGACCGACATGAACGACTTCGCCGCCGTCAATGAAGTCTACGGCCGCCATTTCGTCGGCGAACCGCCGGCCCGTTCCACCGTGGCCGTGAGCGGTCTGCCCAAAGGCGTGAATGTTGAAATCGAAGTTCTCGCTCATCGCGGCTAAGCTCGTCCGCCAACCTTTGTTTTGGGGGGCGATCCTGGTGATCGCCGCCATGGCTCTGCGTTTGGCCGGCGAGATGCGCGCCATCCGCACCACGCCGCTCAGCTCCTGGGACAAGGAAGTGAACGCCGACTGCGCCGTCGTGCTGACCGGCGGGCCGGGCCGGGTGCGCGAGGGCTTTGATCTGCTGGCCGACCGCCATGTGAAGAAGCTCATCATTTCCGGCGTCCACCCGGACGCGCGCTTGCGCGATCTGATGCCGAACTGGACTTTCCACCATGGGTTGAAGGAAGAGGACGTCGTCCTGGAGAAGCGCTCCGAAACGACCTGGGGGAACGCCCAGCAAAGCCTGCCCATCGTCGAGGCCCTGCGCTGCCGCGACATCGTGCTCGTGACCTCGCGGGCCCATATGCGCCGGGCGTTCCGGACTTTCCGCTCGGCTTTTCCCGAGAGCATCCTGATCCAGACTCAGGCCGTGGTTGGGACGCGCGCCCAGCCGGCTTTCCTCGAGACGGTGGTCGAGGCCCTGAAATCCATGTTCTACTCCCTCTGGGCCTATTGAAACCCGTTCCCCGCACCGATAGCGGGACATGGGAGTTTTGCTCGGACGGATCGATGACCTCGGCCGCTTCGTCACATCGAATATCGAATACACCATGAGAGTTCTCCTCATGGTGTACCTGTCCTTGCGCGCCACGATCCTCGATCAGGCGCAAGGGCTGCGCACCATCGTGAGCGTGCTCGCGGCACAGGTGTACTTCACCGGCTGGCAGGCCCTGCCCCTGATCACGACGCTCGCGCTCACCACCGGCAGCGTCCTCGTGCTGCAGGGCCTGAGCAACCTGACCATGGTGGGCGGCTCCGACATGATCGGCAGCTTCCTCGTCATCGCGCTGTCGCGGGAGACGGGGCCTTTGCTGACGGCCCTCGTGGTCATCGCACGCTCGGGCACGGCGGTGGCGAGCGAGGTCGGCAACATGCGCGCCAACCGCGAGATCGAGGCCCTGGAAAGCATGGGCATCAACCCCTTGTCGTTCATCGTGTTCCCGCGCGTCTTCGGCGGCGTGATCTCGGTGCTCTGCCTGGCGTTTTATTTCAACGTCATCGCCCTGCTGGGCGGGTTTTTCGTCACCCGCTTCCTGCACGACATCCCGTTCAATTTCTACGCGGACTCCCTGCTGCAGGCCTTCACCATGGACGACGTGCTGATCTTCCTGCTGAAGAACTCCTTCAGCGGCATGATCATCTTCATCGTCTGCTGCTACCAGGGCCTGTCGGTGAAAAAGAGCCCCCACGAGGTCCCGCAGGTGACGACGCAAGCGGTGGTGAACAGCATCATCTACGTCACGGTCTTCAACCTCACGGTGACCGCCGTCTTCTACATGAACCAACTGCGCAATATGGGAGTGATCTGATGAACGCCGCCCAATTCCCCCGCATCGAGTCCCTGCGTTTCGAAGGTGTGAGTTTCAAGCACGAGAACCACGATCCGACGCTGCAGAACTGCGACTTCGAATTCCCCACGGGCCGCGTCGTGTGGTTCAAATCCCCTGAGGGCGCCGGCAAGTCGACGCTGCTGCAGATCATGGCGGGCCTGCTCTTGCCGGACCGCGGGGCCTTCTACATGAACGACAAAAACGTCATCGACATGAGCTTCGAGGAGTTCCTGCCCTATCGCCTGCAGATCGGCTTCACTTTCGATTACGGCGGCCTGATCAACAACCGCAGCATCGAGGACAACCTGCTCCTGCCGCTGCTGTACCATAAAATCGTGCCCGAGGGGGACGCCCACGCGCGCGTGAGAAGTTTGGTCGAGCGCTTTGAAATCAAAAAATTCGCCAACGAACGCCCCGCTCACGTGCCGGGCCGCGTGCGCAAACTCGCCGTCCTGTTGCGCGGTCTCGTGACTCATCCCCAGGTCTTGCTCCTGGACGACCCTTCCGTGGGTCTCGGCGAAGGCACGCAGAACGCCTTCGTCGACGTGCTGAACGAGATGCGCGCGCAGGGGCATTTGAAGCACATCTTCATCAGCTCTTACGATGAGCGTTTCATGTCTCTGATGTCCCATGACATCGTTCACTTGGACGGCGGTCTTTTGTACCACCAGCCCGGTGAAGAGGCGGCGCCCCGGGCGGTGGGGCAATGAGGCCGCTGCAGCTCAATCGCTATGAACGCGTGGCGGGATTGTTCATCCTGTTCGCCATCGGCGGCGCTTTGGTGTCAGCCCTGTCCGTCGCCATCAAGCAGGGTTGGTTCGAGCCGCGCATCCGCTACCAGACGACTTTTGAGGACGCCGACGGCGTGCACGCCGGGACCAGCGTCAAGATGGCCGGCCTGCAGGCCGGTTCCGTCGAGGGCGTCGAATTGCTCGCCGACAACCGCGTGCGCGTGAACTTTTACGTGCTCGGCAAATTCCGCGAGCGCATCCGCCAGGACTCCAAAGCCATGCTGATCCGCCCTTTCATCATCGGCGACCGCGTGCTCGAGATCAGCGTCGGCAATGAAAGCCTGCCGGCCGTGGCCGAGCACGAGCACGTCACTTCCGAAGAGGCCATGGACCTGATGGCCTTCATGAGCGGCAAGCGCATGAACGACGCCATGGGCCGCCTGGGCCTGGTCCTCGACAACCTACAAACGGTCATGGAGGCCTTCTCGAACAAGGAGCGCGTGCAATCCGCCATCCGCATGTTCGACCGCATGGAACCGATGTTGGAGCGCGTGACGGCGATGAGCTCGGAAGTGACGAAGCTCTCCAGGCAAGCCACCAAGGACGACAATCTGGCGAAGCTCCTGGCCCAGGTGAACGTGCTGAGCCGCGAATTGAATCAGATCCTGCCGGCCCTGAACGAGCAGAACCCGGAGCTCGGCAAGGACATGGCGGGCATGATGAAGAGCCTGAGCCGCCTGACCGGCGAAATGGACCGTTCCTTCGCGGAAGTCGGCCAGGAAATGCCCGGCACCGTTCGTCGCGCGGTGGAAGCCCTGAACGAGGCCACGGTTTTGATCAAGGCCATGCAGAAATCCATGTTCGTGCGAGGTTCCGTGCGCGAAGTGCACGAGGAGGAGGCGAAGGAAAAGCAACGCCTCCCCGCAGCGAAAGAGGCCACTGTCCCTTAAGGCTTGCCAAAGAGCGAGCCCCCTGAAATCTTCAAGGGATGCTGTTCTGGCACCTCTTCCGTCAGCTGGTTTTTTCCTCCCGCGCCGGAGCTCTGGTCCGGCGCATCGCCTGGCTGTCGACCTCGGCGATTTTTCTGAGTGTCTTCGCCTTTCTCATCGTGCTTTTCGTCATGAAGGGCATGAACCGCAGCATCGAGCAGCGCGTGATCGCGCTGGAGCCCCATCTGGTGGCGGAAGTGAGCGGCGCGACCAGTGCCGTCGCCGCTGAGAGGAATCCCCTTTGGGACGTCGTCCGTGAAAAACAACCCCAGGCCCGCATCGCTTTTTATGAAAGCCAGGACGTGATCCTGCGCAGCCTCGACGGGCAGTTCCAGGGCGTGGTCGCCAAGGGTCTGGATCCCGACGGCCTGCGGGATTTCCTGTCTGAGATGAGCCGCCTGCGCCGTGAAGAGCTGCGCAAAAAGGGCCGGCCCGTTCCGGATGAGCCTTTGCTGGACCCGTCCGAAGAGCCCGGGGAAGGAGAAGTGCTGGTGGGCACGGATCTCGCCCGCAGTCTGAACCTGATCGAGGGCGATCCGGTGACGGTGATCGCGCCGGAAAGCCTGCTCCTGCCCGTGGACGAGGCCCCCCGCACCGAGCGCTTGCGCGTGAAGCGGGTCGTGTCGACGAATCTCGCCGATCTCGACGCCAAGTTGTTCCTCTATGCCCGCGGCCATGCTCTGCGCAAATTGCGCGACAGTCCCGGTCGTCACAGTGGGGCGGAGATCCGCATCCCTGACGGCATGAAGGCCAATGCCGTGAAAAAATCCCTGGGGGACACGCCGGGCGTGATCGTGCAGACCTGGGGAGAGCGCAATTCCGATTTATTTTTTGCTTTGTTGATGGAAAAAATCGTCATCGGTACCTTCCTCGCCCTGGCGGGATTGGTGGCGGGCAGCTCGATCCTGACGGTGATGGTGCTCCTGCTGATGCAAAAACGCCGCGACATCGCCCTGCTGCGCGTGCTGGGGTTGTCCAATCGGGGATCGGTGCAGCTTTTCACCCGCATCGGCCTGCTCCTGGGCGGCAGCGGCATTTTGGCGGGCACGGTGCTGGGCTTGATCGCGGGCTCGTGGATCGAGACTCATCCTTTGCAGGTGCTGCCGGATATTTATTACGATTCCGAAATCCCGGCCCAGGTGGACGGGGTGCTGGTGTTTTTCACCTTGTGTGTGGCTTTTTTGCTGGCCTTCCTCGGGGCTTGGCTGCCGTCGCGGTCTTTGGCCTCTCTGGCCCCCAACGACGTTCTGCGCGGCAAGAACTGAGAATGATCTCGATTTTTGCTCGGACGAGCAGTGCGTCGAATTCATCTTTTGACTCTCGAGGGACGCCTGCCCAAAATTTGCCGGATTTGCAACTTTCAACGGAGATGGCCGTGAAAAAAATGATGTCTTTGACCTTCTTGCTCTTGTTGGTTTCGGGGGTTTCCTCCGCCGCGAGTTTTTCGGACATGATCACGCTGACGGTGGACAGCCCTTCGCCGGTGGTGATTGATTCGGACACCACGGTCCGTGGACGGGTGTTCCGCGCCCCCTGGTACAGCCTGATGCTGCATGTGAACAATCAATCTCCGAAAACCCTGGTGGTGAAGTCGGTGCGCGTGACGTCCACGCTGGTGGGGGAAGATCAAGAGCCGCGCATCATGGATTTCACGCCGGAGGGCATGAGTTTCCCGAATTGCCCGCTCACGCATTTTACGGATTTTCAGCCGGGTCAGGCGGGCTTCATCATGGTGGAAGGCATCAACTGCACTTTTCCCCGCGTGAATTTTTACGTGCACGGCAACGCGGTGTCAGCCACGGACAGCCGCGTTTACGAAGTGAAAGTCCAGGTTTTTGCCACTGCCGCAGGCGCCGGCGAGACGCCGGTGGACATTGAAGCCCGCGCCACGGCCTATACTCACTGAGGAAAGGGGTGCCCGTGCCGCGCGACCCTCAAGAGTTGATTCGGTTCTGGTTCGGCGATCTGTCCAGCGAGTCGTTGCGCGCCTCCCATCTCATGGCGAAGTGGTTCACCTCGTCGGCGGAATTCGACGAAGAGCTGCGTTCGCGTTTTGGAGCTTGGCTTGAGGATCTCGAAGAGGGTCATCTGGAGTCCTGGCTGGAGACCCCGCGCGGGCGTCAGGCCTGGGTGCTGCTCACGGACCAAGTGCCGCGCAACATCTTCCGCGGCACGCCGCGGGCCTTCCGCTACGATGGCCTGAGCCGCGAGGTCGCGCGCTCCATGGTCCGTCAGAGCTGGGATCTGGAGTTCCATCCGCTCGAACGTGTTTTCCTTTATCTGCCTTTCGAGCACAGCGAGGCCTTGGAGGATCAGAACCTCAGCGTCGAGCTGTTTGAGAACCTGGCCGCGCAAGCGCCGCCGGCGCTGACGGACACCCTGCAGGGAGCTTTGGATTATGCCCACCGGCATCTGGAGCCGATCCGGAAATTCGGGCGCTTTCCCCACCGCAATGAGATCCTTGGCCGTGAATCCACGCCCGAGGAACAGGCCTATCTCGCCTCCGGTGAGGGCCGCTTTTAAACCGACACCTGATGGTCGCGCAGGGCTTCCGTGAGGGAAGTCTTGAGATCCGTGCTGGCTTTGCGCTGGCCGATGATCAGCGCGCAGGGCACACCGTAGGTGCCCGCGGCGAACTCCTTCGGCGTGGTGCCGGGGATGACGACGCTGTTCTTCGGCACGCGGCCGACGTGGACGCGGGCCTCTTTCGAGGTCACATCAATGATTTTCGTTGAAGCGGTGAGGACCACGCCGGCGCCGAGCACGGCGCCCTCTTCGACGAGGACCCCTTCCACGACGATGGCCCGCGATCCGAGGAAGGCGTTGTCCTCGATGATCACCGGACGAGCCTGCACGGGCTCGAGCACGCCGCCCAGGCCCACGCCGCCGGACAGGTGCACGTTGCTGCCCACCTGCGCGCAGGAGCCCACCGTGGCCCAGGTGTCGACCATGGTGCCGGCGCCCACATAGGCGCCGATGTTGACATAAGAGGGCATGAGGATCGCGCCCTTTTCCACGAAGCTGCCCTTGCGGGCGATGGCGTGGGGAACCGCGCGAACGCCTTCGGTGCCGTTCCAGCGCTTCACCGGGATCTTGTCGTAGTAACTGAAGGAGCCCGCCTCCATCACGCTCATCGATTGCAGGCGGAAGTACATCAGGATGGCTTTTTTCAGCCACTCATGAACCTGCCACTCGCCGTTGATTTTCTCGCAGACGCGTCGGCGGCCCTGATCAAGGTCCTCGATGAGGGCGAGGACGCCCTCGCGGTCGTGGGGTTTCACTTCGTCGTTTTTCAGGCCGTTTTTGAATTCCTGATCCAGGCGTTGAATGAGGCTGACGGGGTCGATGTGGCTCATGACGGAATCCTTTCGGTGGCTTGCAGGGCGGCCCGCACGGCGGGCACGTGGATTTTCAAAATCTCGGGCACGCTTTGACCGCGTTCGATCTCGTAGGTGAGCGTGGCGTGCGGGCGCTCAAGCCCCGCGTAAGTGCCCAGGCAGCCCGGCGTCGGGTAACCGATGTCGTCGTCGATCTTGTAGCCGGTCAGCCGCGCGATGGCCTCGGCCTGGGGACGGCACGGGCCGTTGACGTTCAAGACCGGGTGCCAGGAGTGCAGGGACAAAACGAAGACCGGCTTTTTTTCCTCGAGGAGACGCATCAGCACCTGATTCTCGATCTCGCTGCCGGCCCGGGGACCGGGGTTGTAGCGGGGATTTTTGATCTCGGGCGACCAGTCCTTGGTGGGCAGGTTGCGGTTCAGATCGACGCCCTGGCCGTTGCTGCGCGTGCGCAGGAGGACGCCATCGGGATTGGCCCGGGGGATCAGGGTGATGCTCAGGCGAAAGGGATTGTCCTGGAGCAAGGATTCCAGGAGGCCGTCCGCCGTCGCCACACCCTCGTACTCATCGCCGTGGATGCCGCCCAGGACCAGGACCTCGGGGCCGTCGCCGGCGAATTCGTAACCGACGATGGGCAGATTGAAGGAACTGTGGCCAAAGACGCGGACTTTCATGTATCCTTCTTTCAGATGAAAAAAAGCTTTCTCTTCTATGAGGATGACTCCCTCTGTTTCGGCGAAAAGTCAATTCGCCTGGCCGACTTCGCCGCCCGCGCCGAGGGCCCGGTTTACGTTTATCACCTGGGCATTGCGGAATCCCGATTCCGCGAAATGAAAGACGCCCTGCCGCCGGCGCATCTGCATTACGCTCTCAAAGCCAACAGCCACCCGCAGCTGCTCCGTCGCCTGAAGCAGGCCGGCGCTGGCGCCGACGTCGTCTCCGGTGGCGAGATCCGGCGGGCCTTGGAATGCGGTTTCGCGCCCGCGGACATCATCTACAGCGGCGTGGGCAAAACGGAAAAAGAGATCACCTTGGCGCTGGACGTGGACATCGCGCAGTTCAACGTCGAAAGCCTGCCGGAGCTGGAGCGCATCGGCGAGATCGCGCGCCGTCGGGGGCAGGTGGCCCGCGTCGGTTTCCGTTTGAACCCCGACGTCGACATCAACACGCACAAGTACATCGCGACCGGTTTGGCCGAAAACAAATTCGGCATGGAGCTGTCGCTGATCCCGCGTCTGGAGGAAGTGCTGGCGAAGTTCGCGGGCTCTTTGCGGTTCCAGGCGGTGAGTTTGCATCTGGGTTCGCAGATGCTCGATCTGTCGGGCCTGCGCGAGGGGCTGCGCCGCCTGAAACCGGTTTTCCGCGAGCTGCGCGGCCGCCACGAAGGCTTGAACATCTTCGACGCCGGCGGCGGCCTGGGCATCCATTACCAGGAGGACAAGATCGACGCCGAAAGCGCTCTCTTGCGGCAGTACGCGGCCCTCATCCGCGAGGAACTCGGCGACCTGGGCGCGGAGCTGCAGTTCGAGCCCGGCCGTTGGATCGTCGCCCACGCGGGCGTGCTGTTGACGCAAGTCCAGTACGTCAAAGAGACCTCGCAAAGAACGTTCGTCATCGTCGACACGGGGATGAACCACCTGATCCGTCCGGCCCTGTACGAGGCCCATCACCGCATCCTGCCGCTGCGGGTGACGTCAAAATCACAAAAAGTTTATGATGTCGTGGGTCCGATCTGCGAATCGGCGGATTTCCTGGCGAAGGAGCGCGGGCTGCCGCCGGTGAATCAAGGCGACTGGCTCGCCATCGCCGACTCCGGCGCCTACGGATTTTCGATGTCGAACACCTACAACCTGCAGGACCTGCCGCGGGAAATCGTGGTGGGGTGAGCCCGGGGTCCGCCAAGGGCCAGCGGCGCGTTCATCAGAAAGTCAGACGGCAGGAGATCCCCTGGCTGTTTTTCTTGCCGGGCGGAGTGAAGCTGACGCGAAACCAGGACGATTCGTCCGTCTCCCATTTGATTGGATAGGATTTGTTTTTCTCAAAGGCGTCGATGCCGGCCCAGGGCGAGATTTTGAGGATGGTTTTCCCCGTTTTGAGGTCTTTGACGTTGAGAACTTTGGATTCGGATTCGGGAAGAACCACGCCGGTCCTGTCGGGGCCGAGGATGATCTCCTCTTTGCCGGCATGGCGGGGGGAGGGGATGGTGACAAAAGCCTCGGAAAGCCTGCCCATGCAATCCAGACGGTCAAAGCCCCAGGCGGTGGGGGCGCAGAGGAGGGTGATCAATCCAAGGACCAAGATTCTCATCGGCATTTCGTTCATCCTTTTGATCTCTTCGGAAAACGGGGTTCGGGCGGAGACCGGAAAAAGGTCCAGAAATGAGATTTTCTCCTGAGGAAACAGGCGTTTTAGCCGATTTCGAAAGACATGACCGCCGTTCTTTTCTTTCTGCTTTTGATGTCCCCCGCCTCCGCCATTCAATTTCAAGGCGCGAAGAGTTTTGATATGGACTCCGCGCCCATCGTGGGCGCGGCGCCGGCCGCCGAGTCCTGTCCGAGCTGCGTGGCGTACAAGCCCGCGCCGGAGTCCCCGACGGGGCGGATCGCGCAAGCGAGTCAGGCCCTGGAGACGCTGGTCAAAAACATGCCGGAAGGCGAAAACAAAAAAGGCCTGCAATCCTACCTGAGGATCGTCAGGCCCACGTCTTATCTTTCGGACCGCGAAGTGGCCGGCAGCAATCGCGGACTGCAGGCCTTCCTGGACGAGAAAATGGCCCGTCCTCAAAACGCTTGCCTGATGTCGGCGGCGGTGAATTTCTATGAGGAGGTCGAAAAGGTCTCCCGCTCCCGCGCCGCTCGACCGAATCTGGATCAAACCGCGGGCGAGGGTGAAAACCGTTATCTGAAGGCCGGCTGGCTTTGGGAGCTGGCGCTGAAACACGCCCACCAGGACGCCAACGCGGCGATGACCCTCATCGGCATGTGCGGTCATGACGACCGGATGCAGAGCATTTACCCCTATCGCGACAAATCGGCGAAGACCCGCGATGAGCTGATGGAAAAACGCCAGCGCCTGAAATCCGAACAGCGGGATTTGTTGAACGACGTCAGCGTGCCGTCGGACCCGGAACGCCAGCGGCGCGACGACAGGGCCAAGGAGTTGCGGGAGTCCATCGCGGAGCTGGACCAGCATCTTCAGAACGGTCAGCCGCGGGACCTGATGTGCCCCGATGATTTCAGGGATTTCTTCCTGGCCGGCAGCCTGGGGGTGGACGCGGACATTCCCGTCGCCCTCAAGGAGAAGATCAAGACGGTTCAGGGCGAGGCCTCCCGGGTGCCTCCGTCCAAATCTTACCATGTTTATGGCGCCGCCCTGATGGTTTGCCAGATGGTCGAGGACGGCGTGGCCCCGGACAAGGCGGAGCAGATCGAGGTCCTGGCGTCCCGGCTGTACCGCGGGATCCGCGTGTGCCAGGTCAGTTCGGACTTGCTGCAGAAAAAAGAATCCCTGCGGAAAGCTTATCTCGCGGATCAAAAAGGCTTCCTGCCGAGCCTCGATGAAGGCGATTTCGAGAAGACATTCCGCGAGTCCGTGCGCCGGTACGTCATGCTGGAGCTGGATTGCCAGCGCCTCAAAAATCCGAGCGCCTGGGACCGGAAGTTCTGCGAGACCTACAAGTCGGAGTCTTTTCAGTACCGCGACCCGGAGTACGCGAAAAGAAAAGCCGCTCATCTGCTGATGAGGATGGACACGGCCACGCTGTACAATCAGTGGTACGCGGGCGGCGGCGAGGTGGCCGGCATCAAGGTGCCCTGCAGCGACATTCGCCTCACCGGGCCTTCGGATCTGATGAAACCCGACGCGTCCTGGCTGGACCGCGCGAAAAAACCCGTGCGCTGGTCGGATGAACGTTATGTGAACGCCGCCAAGCACCTCGCCACCTGGGACATCGATTTCGAGTGGACCAAGGCGCAGCACCGGGCCGGCGCGGAGTTCGCGAAAAAGCGCTGCCGGAAGCGCGCGGGCCCGGAGTCGGATGACCGCCGTCTTTGCCGCGCTCCTGACGAGGGCGCTGGGCTTCCGTCCGCCGCGCCGAAAGCGCCGCCGAGCGAAGGAATCAGATAAGGCTTAAACCAGCTCCACGGCCGGCGCGTCCGGTCCGAGGATCCGTCTCGACATCTCCTGAAAAGAACTGCCCGCGTCCGTCACGCAGAGCTTGAGCGTGCCGGTTTTCGAGGCATCCCCCGCCGGCACGCGGCCGGCCTTGAAGTCCGAGGCCATCATTTGCGCGATGGCCTCTCCGGAATCCACCAGGGTCACGGACGATCCCGTCACGCGGCTGATCGAGCCTTCCAACAGCGGATAGTGCGTGCAGCCCATGATCAGCACATCGATCTGGTGCTGCATCACGGCCTGGAGGTAGCGATACACGATCAGGTTCGCCACCGGATCGCCGTCCCAGCCTTCTTCCGCCAGGGGGACGAGCAGGGGGCAGGCTTGGGTGAAGACCTCGGCGGAAGGATCCAGGCGCCGGATCTCGTCCTCGTAAGCGCGGCTCAGGACGGTGGCGCGCGTGCCGATCAGGCCGATGCGTTTGCGCGGGCTCGCGGCCAGGGCGGCGCGGGCGCCGGGTTCGATGACGTTGTACAAGGGCAGGCCGTCGATCTCGGACTCGCGCATTTGCGTCGAGGCCGAATTGCACGCCACGATGACGGCCTTCACGCCCATCTGCGTGAGGAAGTGCAGGTTCTGCTCCGAGTAGCGGCGGATGATCTGCGGTGATTTGCTCCCGTAGGGCAGGCGCGCGGTGTCGCCGAGGTAAACGAAGTTCTCGTGGGGAAAGCGGTCGCGCAGCACACGCAGGACGGTGAGTCCTCCCAGACCGGAATCAAAGACGCCGATCGGCCGCGCGTCCATCGTCAGGTCCTCGCGCCGTGGGCATGGGACTCGCCGATGCCGGAGGCGGACATTTCGATGAAGCGCGCTTTCTCGCGGATCTCGTCGATGCTGGTGGCGTTGATGTAGCTCATGCCGCTGCGCAGGCCGCCGGCGAGCTCCGACAGAACATCCTTCACGTGGCCCTTGATGGCGACGGAGGTCGACTCCCCTTCGGGAGCCATGCCCTCCGGCACGCCGCCGCGCCACGAGTCCTGGGCCGCGCGCGAGGCCATGCCCCGGTACATCTTGCGGCCGTTTTTGATCTCCCCGGGCGTTTCGATCGTGCCCGACAGCATCCCGCCCAGCATGACGACATCGGCGCCCGCCGCGAGGGCCTTGACGATGTCGCCCGAGGTGCGCAGGCCCCCGTCGGCGATGACCGGCACGCCCTTCGGGCGCGCCACCTGGGCGCACAGGGCGATGGCGGTCAGCTGCGGCACGCCGCAACCGGTGATGATGCGCGTGGTGCACATCGAGCCCGGCCCGATACCGACCTTGATGGCGTCAGCGCCGGCCTCGATGAGCTCTTCGGCGGCGTCGGGGGTCGCCATGTTGCCGGCGATGATCTCGACCTGCGGGAAGCGGTCCTTGATCCACTTCATCATCTCGAGCATCTGCACGGAGTGGCCGTGGGCGATGTCGATGGTGAGGATCTGCGCGCCGGCCTTCACCAGGGCTTCGGCGCGGGCGCGCTCGTCGGTGGTCACGCCGACGCTGGCCGAAATCAGGGTGACGCCGGCCTCGCGGGCCTTCCCGATCTGGCGGACCTGCTCGGCCGCGTCGATGAACCGGTGCAGGATCCCGAGACCGCCCAGCTGGTGCATGGCGATCATCATCTCGCACTCGGTGATGGTGTCCATGTTGGCGCTGAGGACGGGCAGTTTCAGGCGGTGTTTGCGCGTGACCTTGGAGGTCAGCTCGGGATCGCGGCGCGAGCGCACGTCCGAGCGGCCGGGGACGATGAGGACATCGTCGAAAGTGAGGCCCTTAGGCCGCAGAGGGATCTCTTTCCACGGGAAAAACAGATTCATCGCCAAGCTCCTTGCGCGTGCGCTCGAACAGCCGATACAGGGTTTGCAGCGACAGGATGAGCACGACCAGATCCAGCGCCGTGCAGCCGATGGCGGCGACGGGGGTGCTGTCATAGGCGCGCCAGCTGTCGAGCAGGCTGGTCAGCGTCAAAGGGATCACCAGATAAAACAGCACGAGGTAGCCCAGCAAGCGAAAAGGGTGGCGTCGGGTATAAGTTCCAGAGGTGCGCAAGGCATCGGCCTCGCCCTCGTCATAGGCGCGGTGGAAAACGACGATCAGGGGCACGAACATCAGCTGGATCATGCGGATGAAGCCCGGGAGGATGAGGAGCAAGCCCCAGGTCAGGGCCGATCCCCAGGAGCGCAGCACCTCGATGTAGATCTGATTGAGGACGCGCTCAAGGAAATCCAGGGGGGCCTCGGCGTCACCCCGGGTCCGCGCCAGGCCGTAGAGGACGCAGGCCGTGGCGAAGATCGGGAAGAGCAGGCCGTTGAAGAGCGAGGCCCCCGCCAGCAGCCAGAGCTGGGTGCCGGGGCCGTCCTCGTTCATGAGCAGGGCCTCGAGCTGCTGGTTGATCTGTTGGTCGATGACCGCGCTGAGAATGAGAGCGATCAGGGCCGGAAAGCCGGCGACACGCAGGATTTGACAGGTCTCTTTCAACCAGGACTTCATCCCCCTATGGAAGCGCGAATCGCGCAGCCAGTCAATTGCCCCGCGGGCTGCCAAGGAGCGTTGGCAGGGGGTGAGCGAACTGCTAGAACAAGGGGAAAGACTTCCTCCCCCCGAGTGGCGAAATTGGTAGACGCAGCAGACTTAAAATCTGCAGCTTCGGTGAAACGGGCGTGCCGGTTCAAGTCCGGCCTCGGGGACCATCCTCCGGGGTCACCCCGGGATCAATCCCCGAACGCTTTTCCGCAACGGATCCGCATGACTTTGTTCTTCTGCTGGATCACCCGTTTCAGGATTCTTTCCCCGAGTTCGTTTTCCATCAGTTCCGGATGGAATTGCAGGAGCAGGCCGCGGCCGTTTTTGAATTCGGTGGCTTCGGTGATGCCGTCGGCGCTTTGGGCGGCGAGTTCCAGCGGGCCGCCCTCCTTATGCACGACGGACTGATGATGAAGGGAGTTGACCCGCAGCTGATCCGCCGATCCCGCGAGGTCTTTCAACAAATTGTGTGTCGTCGCGTGGACCTGGATCGGATGCCAGTCATTCGCGTGTGGCACCTGAGAGCCTTTTTGATAAGGCACATCCTGCAGCAGCTGATAACCCAGAGCCACGGCCGTCAGTTGCGAACCACGGCAGATGCCCAGGACAAAACCCTTCTCCTGCGCAACATAATGCTTGATCAGTTGCAGTTCGAATTGATCGCGCGTGGGGTTGAGGTCCCGAGCGTGCACCGTCTGTTGGCCGTAGAAATGCGGATCCACATCGGCGCCGCCCATGGGAACGAGCAGGGGGAATTTCTCCGAGATCTGCTGGAAAAAATCGAGAGTCTCGGCGCGGCTCAGGCCGAGATCCGCCGTCATCGGTAGAATGTAAGAGTCGTTCTGCTGCTGCTTGAAAGCATGGATGAGATTCCGCAGCGGTCGATAGGACGGTTGCAAAGCTCTCGGGTTGTTGGCGATCATCAAGGCTCGTCTCTCGCGATCCGGCTCGGGCAAGACTTTGAAGTTCTCCGACGGCAGGTGTGGCAGACGGCCTTCGAAAAGCTCCATCAGGTCGGGGTTCTTTCCCAGCTCCCGCAGGTAGCGATGGGCTGCCTGCTCCGGGGTTTCCGATGCGCGCACCGGGATGATCAAGGGCGCGAGAGTCGTGCCCGGGCTCCAGGCGTAAAGCTCAACGCCGCGGGCGAAAGCGCCAGGCGCGAAAATCAAAAGAGAGAAAATACCGAGCAGGAGGCGGTGCAAAGCCATCGAAGGAAGCAACTGCAAAAGAGATGCACGAAAATGAAGCTCAAGACGCCGCCATTTCGCGGAGAGCGCCGCGAAACTGTCTCAAAATGAGACAGGCCGTTTTTGGGTAACAGTTCCCCTTTTGTCGCGCACGGTGCGACAAAAGGGGAACTGTTACCTCGGCATCTGCCGCAGGACTTCCAGGCTTTCATTCACTGTGCGCGGGGAGATGATCGGGTCTCTGTCAAAATACCCGAAAGCCCGCAGCACCTGCGCCCGACCGGGCTGAAGGGTCGTGTTGGCGGACGGGCCTCGCGGGGGATAGGCGTCTTTGCTGAAGAGTTGCTGCCAGTTCCAGGTCGGAAACTGGCGTGCCGACCAAAAACTCACCGTGGGCGCCACATGGCAGCTCACACAATCGGCGGTGCCGGTGTTGTGGCGGCGGGGATTCAGCAAATGCAAAGCCTCGCGCGTCCCGGATTGCAGTTCCTCGGCCGTCATGTCCTGGCGGGCCTGCACGGAGTTGAACAGGATCCGCCTCAAGCCGGGCTCGCTGTCGGGCGAGGGATTCATGGCGGCGCGGATCACGTCCTGTCCCATCGCTCCCGGATCGGTGAAGAAGCCTTGGGTCTCTTCGGGAACGCGCGGGATTTTCAAGCGGCTCCATTGGCCGTTGCTGGCATTGATGCCGCTGAAAAACCAAAAGGTGCCCAGCGGGTTCACCGACATGGCGGTGGCCCTCACGATTTTGCGCGCGCCCAAAAAGGGCAGCAAAGCCCCGCTCAGATTTTTCCAGGCCGGTCCTTGCAAGCCTTCGCGCGCGATCGCCGGATGCACTTGCAGAGGCAAACCCATGGTGAGAGAGCGTCCATCCGCCGGCCGGAGTTTCGTGACGAGCTCCATCCACTCGCGGTCCGACAAAGCATAGAACACATGCAGGGCCGCATCGAGGGTGGTCCACTGACCGCTCTCAAGGACCAAGGGCTGCATCACCACACGCACCTGGCGCTGGCAAGCGCGGGCCGCGGGCCCTTCGGCGAAGCAAGGGTCCAGGCGGATCGACACGACCTTCAGCGCCTTCGTGTACAGAGTCTGCGCATCCAGGTCCGAACTGATGCGCGGGAGGATTTTGTACAAGCTCGGCGGCAGCAGGGGGCCCTGGCCGCCTTCCGTCACCGGGCTCCAAAGCAGGGCATCCTCCGCGGAGCCGCGGGGCAAAGGCAGCAGGATCGAAACGTCGTTCAGGTTCCAGATGGCGAGGGCCTGGCCCGCGAAAAACACAATCAAGATCGAAAGCAAAAAGATCCGCAAAAGAAGGTCCCTCAATGAAAAGGCCCGGGATAGCTCGAAAATGAAAGTGGCACAAGAAGGGGGTTCCCCATTCTCTTTTCGTTTTCAACGAGGCTTTTTACGCATTGACAGAAGGCCTTCGGGCATCGCCCAATTGAAGAGGAGGTTCAGGGATGAGACAGCAAGGCAGCTGCCACTGCGGCAAAGTGCGGTTCGAAGCGGACGTGGATGTCAGCAGCGGGGTCGCTTGCAACTGCTCGATCTGTTTGAAACGCGGCACGGTCCTCGCGTTCACGCCCGAAATGAATTTCAAACTGCTCTCGGGTGAAAACGATCTGACCGATTATCAATTCAACAAGAAAGTCATCCATCACACCTTCTGCTCCACCTGCGGCATTCTGGCCTTTGCCGCCGGCGCCATGCCGGATGGAACGAAAATGCGCGCCATCAACCTGCGTTGCGTGGACGGCATTGATCTCGACAAGGTGAAAATTCAAGCCTTTGACGGGCGCAATCACTAGAGCTCGTTCGCTTTTCTTCAAGAGGGGACCTCTCAAAACCGCGATTGCTGAAAATTCAGGCAGTCTTTTTTTGCCCCGGTCTCCTCGACGGCGCGCCGCGCGACAAAAAGGGAACTGTTCCCCCTTGAGTTCGTGGCGGAAGAGACTTATCAACGGCCCTCATGAAGGAGAAGCCATGAAGAAGCTGTCTGTTTTGTTGTTCGCTGTTTTTTCGATGTCCCTGGCCTCGGTGATGGCCGAAGCTCGTGGCGCCATTGGCCAGGAGGTGCGTTGGACCCGCAGTTATTGCGCCTGGGCGCCCCGTGATCCCAGCGTGTGCGCCGCCCGCAAATACTGCCAGGTGGACAACACCACGCGCGCTTGCGCTAAGTACTGCCGTGTGAATCCGCAGGATGTGGTTTGCGGTGAGTTCTACAATCCGACGCCGCGTCCGACCCCGCCGTGGGTGAACGACAGCCCCTATCCGTGGGCCCGCTCGGGCGGCGGCTTCTGCCGTCAGAACCCGTGGAATATGGCCTGTCAGAGCGATTACCTGCTCTGGTGGGAGTGATCCAAAAAGCCGCTCTTCGGAGCGGTTTTTTTATTTGGGAACATGACGGAACACTCCGGTGCGAAAAGACACCGACATCCTTGGCTTTGAGCTTGCAATGGATCCCCTCGAGGCTCATTTTGAACCAGAAGGAGAACCATCATGTCTTTCTTGAAGTCCTTTTCGCAAGTGATGTTGGCCAGCGGAATCGTGTTCGGTGCCTTGAGCGCTGAAGCCCGTCCCGGCCGTGATGACCGTGGCCAAGGCCGCGGGGGATATGATCGCGGTGAACAAGACCGCGGCCGTGATCGTGACGGCGATTTCGGTCGTGGCGGCGGTCGTCCTGGACCCGGCGGCCCGATCGATCAAGGTTTCTACGATCAGCGTGTTCGTCGCAATGCTGACTGGATCGTCAATCAAATTTACCGCGCCGTTTTGTTCCGCGATACCGACGCCCAGGGCGCCTGGCATTCGATCCGCATCGTGCGCGAGCAAGGGTTGGCGGGCTTGGTGGCGGTGGCCCGCTCGGTCGGCAACTCGCCCGAGTACTACCGCAATATCCACAACAGCCGTCGCGCCGGTGAGATCGTGAACAACATCTATTGGCAGATTCTCGGCCGTCAGCCGGACGCCGAAGGCTTCCGCAGCGCCATCTCGCAGGTTCGTCAGGGCCGCACCGGCGATCTGCTGGCCGGCATGGTGAGCTCGCCGGAATTTCTGCAAAGACTGCGCTAATCAGCGCAGTCCCAGCAGCAGATCGAAATCCTCTTTGCTGAGAGCGGCGCTGCCCGCGCCGATCTCGACATCGTTCTCGGTGGTCGAAAACAAGGACTGGAACTTCCGGTCCTTCCGGTCTTTGAGCAGCTCGATCTTCTCTTCCAACGATTCATGCATGATGTAGCGGAACACCTGCACGGCCTTGCTCTGGCCGAGGCGGTGGGCACGGTCCGTCGCCTGGTTCTCCACGGACGGGTTCCACCAGGGCTCGAGGTGGAAAACATAGCTGGCCTTTGTCAGGTTCAAACCAACGCCGCCGGTTTTCAGGGTCATCACCAGCACGGCGCCGCCGGGCATGCCGTGGAAATCCGCCAGGATTCTTTGCCGCTGCTTCGTGGGAATCCCCCCGTGCAAGACGAAAACCGGGATGCCGGCCTCTTTTAAGAGGCTCGAGGTGTGCTCCAATGTCTGCAGGAACTGCGTGAACACCAGGGCGCTTTCGCCGGACTCCACGATCTCGCGCAGGGAGTCCATCAGCGTTTCCAGCTTCGGCGGCACTTTGTTGTAACGGACGTTCGGCAGCGCCGCCGGGTCGGAGCAGGCCTGGCGCAGGCGCAACAGCGCCGTCAGCATCTGCAGCTGCACGCTGGCCTCGCCCTGAACGGCCATGGTCTCCTGCACGCGCTGATTGTAGGCCAGCGCGATGTCGCGGTAGATCTCTTTTTGTTTTTCCTCGAAGGCGATGCTGACCTTGGTCTCCTGCTTGTCCGGCAGCTGATCGAGGATTTCTTTTTTGGTCCGGCGCAGGAGCAGGGGCCTGATCTTCAGCTTCAGGTCGTCCATCTCCTCGCGGGTCACGAGATCCGTGTTCACGAAGCGGCGGCGGAAATCCTCGATGCGCCCGAGGCTGCCGGGGACCAGCAGGTCCACCAGGGAGTAGAACTCACCGTAGTGGTTCTCCATGGGCGTGCCGGTCAGGCAGATCTTGAACTGCGCCCGCAGGGACCTCGCGGCGCTCGTGCGCTTGGTGGAGATGTTTTTCAGGTTCTGCGCCTCATCGAAGATCAGCACCCGCCATTTGTACTGATTGAGGAAATCCTCGTGCTCCATCAGGAGCCCGTAGGTGGTGACCAGCACCATCTCGTCCCGGGCCTCGAGGCGGCGCGCGATGGTTTCGCGGTCGCGGTTCGAGAACACGCACAGGGGCAGTTGCGGCGTGAATTTCTCCACCTCGGACTGCCAGTTGAAAATCAATGACGAGGGAACGACGATCAGCGCCTGGTGCAGTTCGCCCTTGGCGCGCAGGTCATCCAGGAAGCAAAGGGTCTGCAGGGTTTTCCCCAGACCCATGTCATCGGCGAGCAAGGCCCCCAGGCGCAGGCGATCCAGGTCCTGCAGCCACTGCGCGCCGGTGTTTTGATAAGGTTTCAGATCGGCCTTCATTGAGGCGGGCCAGGTGACCGGCCCTTTCGGCTCGCCCAGGCGGTCGTAAAATTCGCACAGGCTGTCCCATTCCGCGTCGCCGCGGATGCCGACGCCGGAGGCGCGCAAGGCCAGCAGTTCCAGCGTCTGGTGGCGGGGCAGCTGGTAAACGCGGTCACCGCCGCGGCGCTTGGAGGCTTCGCTCTTTCCCTGCTGCAGCTTGCGCCAGAAATGCTCCAGGCGGCGCAGCGAGGGCATCTGCTTTTGCGGCACCAGGAAGAGTTTGCCCTCGTACTCGATGACGCCGCCGGCCCCCAGGCTCAGGAAACGATCCGGGTCGACCTCTTCGCCGCGCAGGAAGAATTTCGGGTTGAGTTCGAACCAGTTGAAGTTTTTCTGCTGACCGTCGGTGCTGAGCAGGAAGTCGACGCGGAATTCGTCCTCCTCGAGCTCCTGCAGGGGCTGATCCTTGTAGAAAATCCGCAGGCCGTGGGGGAGCAGGCCCTGCAGGGGTTCCAAAGCCCCGTGCACGCCCTGGGCGCCGCTCAGGTCCGTGCCGGGGAAATGAAAGTGCGCCCGGCTGAGGTCGGCGTCCTGGGCCGGGTCGGCATCGGAGATCTTCGCCAGCAGTCCCGTGCGGGACTTGCGGAAGGCCTCGCCGTGGGTGGACAGGGCCAGGCGTTGCAGGAGGGCGTGGATCAGACGGAACTCGCGCTCGACCGCGCCCTCCAGCACCACTTCGCCGGACTCCGAGTAAAAGGCTTCCGGCTGGGCGAGGGATTTGAACGTCAGGTCCACGAAGTCTTCAAAGCAGGCGAGCACCGATTTCGAGCACAGCTCCGGCAGCGGCAGGTCGCGCACGAAGGTCCCGGCGCCGCCGGCCACCAGCAGCGCGCGGATCTGGCCGTGCAGGGAGGAAAAGAGCTCGGACTTCGCGACCACCCGGCCGTCGGTGAGTTGACCGTCGAAGTGCAGGGACAGCGTTTCCAGCAGGACATACTGCAAAATCCCCAGGTGCTTGAGGAGCTTCATGTCCCACTCGCGTTTGCTGCGGCTGCGGGCGGCGATCTCACGGGCCTCCGAGCGCAGTAAAAACGGCAAACCCTCCGACAGCGCGCGCAGGTAAACCGCCGATTTCGTCGTCCAGCCGCGACGGAGCAGGTCCTTCTGGCCCTCGACGCGCGCTTCGTGCTGCAGGTAAAAAGAGCCGTTGTCGCGCAGGCGGATCTCCAGGCGGCTGCGCTCCGGGGCCAGCGTGACCGAACCGCCGGTGATTTTAACCGGGACCGGCCGGGTCCGCAGGTAGCGCAAGAAAGCCTTCGCCGCCATCTCGCCCCGCAGGTTCACCGACGGCATGTCCTGAGTGCCCGGCAGCATCTCGTCGGAAACGCCGGACAGGACCTGCTGCATCTGGCTGAATTCATGGAGCCAGGAGTGCACGAGCACGACGCCGTCCTCCGCGGCCACCGCGAAGGATTCGAAAAAGCGCAAAGGCCGGCGGCGGAAGCTCACGAGCTTGAATTCGCCGAGGAGTTCTTTCCTCTCCTGGAACTCGACCCGCCAGTCGATCTCCTGGGACAGGTCGAATTCCACGGACTGGAGCTTCAGCGCCGCCCCGTCGGTGCCGCGGGCCTGCAGGTGGAGTTCCACCTGCCTGCGCCGGTGATGCTCGCACACCTGGGCGAGCAAAGCCTGCATGATGGCTTCGAGCTCCGTCAGGGCCTGGCTGATGAAGAGATGCGGATCCGTCGGCAGCAGCGGCCAGCGGCCGAAGGGCAGCGGGGTCGGTTGCCCTTGCGGCAGCAAAGCCCCGGGCACGGCGCGGTGATAGGGGTGGCGGAGGATGTCCTTGGCGCTCATCTGCACGCCGTTGCTGAAATTGTAACGGACCAGGTCGGCCAGGCGGTTCTGGCGGTTCACCTCGTGCAGGGTGTTTTCGGAGTAGCCGACGATTTTTTTGCGGAACACCTCGGGCAGGTTCCACAGCCGCGGTGAGGACTGGCGCTCTTCCGATTTCTGCACTTCATGATGGCGGTAGCGCTCGAAGTTGTGGGGGAGGAGGGAGGCGAGCGACGGGCCCTTGAGCAACGGCGGCTCGTCGAAGACGAGGCTGATCGAATCCAATTGGGGCAAGGGCGCTTCTGACAAGATCTCCATCCTTCATGGCCCCGTTTCAAAGGCCATTCTCGAGGATGCCCCATGCCGCTCCCTCTGTCACCCGATGATCCGCCGGCGGGCTTTTTTGCCGGTGGGAGGCGCACCGGAAAGAATTTTCAAAGGGCCGCGACGGGCGATCGCGAAGCGGAGGAATTCCTCAGGTTGACAAAATGCCAGGGATGGTGGCGGTCGCCAGATCGCTTTTCGTTGAGGGCAGCTGAAAAAAAATCAACAAAGCCTATATCTTGAAAACAGCACATGACTCACAGTGTCCTCGTCTTTATAAACAAGCACCCTCGAACTGAGATGGGAGCTGTTGATGAGGACTTTGATTTCGATTGTGACGGCCGCTGTGTTCTGCACCCAAACCGTCTGGGCCCAGTCTTCCCTGTTGGGGATTTCCGACGCCGACGTGCGCGCGTCGTCCACCACCTCGGAGTATGTGTTCCGCTCCACTTATCGTGAAAACCTGGTTCCCGTGCAACTGCTGGGCGCGGTCAGCAAGCCGGGCCTTTATTTCGTTCCGCCGCGCACGGATCTGGTGAAGCTGCTGGCCCTGGCCGGCGGCACGCAGAACAGCGCCAGCGAAGAGGTCATGGTCCGCAAAGCCGATCAGAGCTGGAAAAAGCTCGACGTGGCGGGCGTGCGCCCCAAAGACCGCTCTTACGAAGTCGACATGAAGAAGGTCCTCGAGCAGAGCGACTACACGGCCCTGACCATGTCCGCCCAGGACGTGGTGTACGTGCCGCCGAAGGAACCCTGGATCAGCCAGGATCTTTTCCGCACGGTCTCGGTGGTGTCCCTCGTGATGAGCATCGTCCTCACCGGCGTGCTCATCGATCAGAACCAGAGGAGATGAGTTTGGAATCCGCCCGTCCCGCGCTGACCCGATTGGAAACATGGCTGGTGGCCCTGCTGCTGCTGATGCCTTTCCTTTCGAAGATCACGCTGCGGGCCCTGGGCCTGCCCGACCGCTTCGGGTTGATCTGGTGGCAGGGGGGCCTGCACCCGGTGATGAACTCGGTGCTGACGACGGGGCTGCTCTTCGCCCTGGGGATTTTGTTCATCCGCCGCTCGCCCTCCTCGACGTCCCGTGAAAAAATCTATCTCAGCGTCCTGATCGCCTTCATGGCGGTGATGGGCGTGCAGGCCATCCTGCAGGCCGCTTTCCAGGACCTGAACGTCAATTTGCTTCTGCACTTTTCCGGCCTGGCCCTGACGAGCCTGCTGATTTTCGGCTACGGCTGGCTGGTGCCGCGTTTGGGCGCGGTCGGCACGCTGTTTCAGCTGCTGACCGTCACCGTGCGCGTGCTGCTGGCGGTGAGTTTCCTGATCCTTCTGCTGCGCCCCGAGTTCGCCTTCAAGGGCAGCCGCTTCATCGGCGTGTTCAAGCACATTCCCTACATGGTGACCTGCGCCCAGCTGGGCCTGCTCGTGGAGTGGAACAACATCGTCTCCCGGTGCGGCTGGCGGCGGGTCCTGGCGGGTTTCTTCCTGATGCTCGCGTGGGTCGGCATCGCCTTGACGGGGACGCGCTCGGCGGCGCTTTGCGGTTTGGTGTTTTTGCTCCTCGCCGCTTACAAATGGCCGATCAAATCCGAGGGCATGACGTGGCTGCGCCGCGGGCTCGTCTACCTGAGCCTGGTTTTCGCGGTCACTCTGGGCCCCTTCGCGGCCTCCGCCCTGGAATCCTTCCTGCGCGGCGAATCCTCCTTCCTGCTGCGGCCCGCCCAGGACGGCATCGCCAGCCGTCTGGAAGAGGTCGAGCGCGGCTGGGCGACGGTGGAAAAAAGTCCTCTCCTCGGCCAGGGTCTGTTGTACCGTTTCGGCTCCGAGTCCATGGAGACGGCCGGCTCCTACAACTCCTTCCGCGATCCGCACAACATTTTCGTCTCGGCGGGCGTGATCGGCGGCTGGCCGCTGATCATCGTTTTGTCGCTGGCCTTGGGATCGCTGGGGGCCTTCCTGATCTCGCGGTTGCGGGGGCCGGTGCGCGGCCAGGAAGATTATCAAGTTTTGTTGTTGAGCATTTACCTGCTGTCCCACCTGCCGATCCTGCTGGTGTATCACCTGCATCTGTCGCTGGGCGGGCTGGCGGACCGGATTTATTGGTTGTTTATGGGCTGCGTGTTTTCCGCGCGGACCGCGAAATCATCAGAGGAGCATGTATGAGGGACTTCGTGTTGAGCTGGCGAAAACACATCTTGTATTTCGCGATTCCCGCCGTCGCCGGGGTGGCGCTGTTCACGGCGATTTATTTCGCCTTCAACCGCATCGAGGCCGAGGCGCAGCTGATCTCGACCACGTCGTACCGGAGTTCGGCCTCGAAGCTCCCCTGGGATTCCCCGGTGGCTTCGGCCGATGACCGCTCCCGCGGCGGCGAACTCAAGGACCTGGGCGTCTGGCTGCGCTCGTATGACTTCCTGAAGGACTTCCTCACCAGCCGTTGCGCGGTGAAAAAGCCCGCCTCGTTCTGCGATGATTTCAAGCGCGACAAGGACCGGGCGCCCTTGCGTTTGATGGGCCTGGTCGGCTCGCAAGTCGAGGACGGCCGCATCCTGCGCGTCAAGGCCGGCGCCGTCAACGCCCAGCAGGCCAGCGACCTCGCCAACGCCCTGGCCAAGGAGCTCGTCGATCAGCAGCGCAAGCTCGAGGAGCTCGAGAGCAAGCGCCTGGAGGAGGCCCTGCGCGCCAAGCGGGCCGAACTCGAGGACCGCCTGCGCAACGGCCTGAAGCGCATGTCGAAGCTCGTGGACACGGGCAACACCGCCGCCATGACCTACGACGGCAGCAAGCAGCTGGGTTTCCTGACGGACCTGCAGAACAAGGTCGCCGAGATCGACCTGCAGATCGCCGACAACGAGCGCGTGATCCGCCTGATCCGCGCCGAAGCGGGCGGCCGTTCCAATCCGAATTCGGATTACGGCGTGGCCCTGCGCATCCGCAGCCTCAAGTCGGACAACCAGATCCTCTCGGAGCGCAAGAAATCCCTGGCCGCGCAGATGCGCCGTCAACTGTCGTCGCAGTACATGAAGGCCTCGGGCGGCGTCGCCGCCACCCCGTTGATGGAGCAGGTGCGCGCCGACGCGGAAAACCACAGCTCCGTGGTGAAGGCCCTGGCCAAAGCGCAAATCACCTTGAGCATGAACGAGCAGCCGGTGGAGTTCTTCCAGAAAGCCAGCCCGGCCCTGGCCCGCGATCGCTGGAGCCTGCCTTTGATGATCGCCATGGGGCTCTTCCTGTCGCAGCTTTTGGCGGTGAGCGCTTTCTGGTTGCTGCGCCTGTGGCGCCGGGAAGAAGGGGTCGCGGTGGACGTGACGGAAGAGAGCGTCGTGGTCCGCGCCCACGCCCATCGTCCGGAGCCCTTCGCTCCGCCGATCTCCCTGTCGCGGTTCAGCGACTCGAATCACTGAGATCACGGATCCATCGGCTCATCGGATCGGCCGGAGGCGCGGAAAAAACCGCGCTCCGGCCGTTTTGCGTTGGGGGCTCGGGCCCTCACCGCGACATCGCGCGCGGGCTTTATCTTTCGTCGTGGGCGCCGGGCAGATCGCCTTGCAGGGCCTGGGCCTCGAGAGGCACGGGCGCGAGGGCCGGGTGAACGTGCCCGAGGCCTTTGACTTCGTGGGTGGCGGTGGCGATTTCAACGCCGTGGCGGTTCAGGAGGCGGGCCTGCACGAGGACGGATTCAACGGGGCCGGCGGCCTGGCGGAGTTGCGTCCAGCTGAGCTGCCCGCCCTCGAAGACGCGATCGTTCAGGACGATCTCGCGGCGGTAGGTGGCTTGATCGGGCTCCGAGGTGCGCACGTTCATGCGCACGCCGTCCATCCGGCTTTCCAGGCGCAACGACAGATCGTAAATGCGGTCCGCGTCCAGACCGCGGGACGAGGCCTGGGCCAGGGGCAGGGGACGGCGGTAGGGCGGGAAGCGGCCGGCGCGGTAGTCGCTCAGCGCTTCCGGCGTCTGGCGGTCGAGCCAGTCGGCGTACTCTTTGTAAGTCACGCAATAAACTTCCGGCTGGCCGCAGACCTGCTGCGCGAATTCCTGCATGGCGTCCCAGTAGGCGCCGCCGTTCCACAGGGAAAAGTGATGGCCGATGTGCAAGGGCGCGCGGTTGCCGTAGTAGTTGTCGCGGAAATACTTCAGGTAGGACTGCAGCATTTGGTCCTGGAAAACCTCTTTCATCTCGGGCCGCGGGCGGGCCGCCGATTGCGACACGTAGAAATTGTAGTCCATGGACAGGGTGCGCTTGGCGGTGCCGACGATGGGCAGTTGCGCCAGCGGGAAGTTCCACAGGCCGTACGGGGTTTTTTCGGGCCAGTAAGTCGGCGCCGAAACGCGGGAGGTGTCGTAGCGGAAACGGAAACGCTGCAGGGTGGGCCACAGGCCCTGGGTCACGCCCAGCTGCGGGGCCCGGAAACCCACCACGTCCGCGGGCTTCAGCAGCCAGCCTTGCGGGCGCACGGGCTTCACGCGGTTCAGGCGGAAGGTGTTGAAGATCAGGTTGTTGAACTGCGTGAACTCGGACAACCAATCCTGTTGAGTCCATTTCTCGACGCCGGCGTCGTAGTGACCGTTGGCGTGGGAACCCATCTCGTGGCCTTCGAGGAAGGCGAGGTTCACCTGTTCGACCCGCAAGGGGAGGCTTTCCGCGCCGCCGCCGAAACCGATGGCGCTCTGGCCGGCGTCGTGGGTGGGGGCGGTGTAGAGTTTTTTATTGGCGTTCGCGAGGAAGTAGACGCCGCTCAGGAAGTAGGTGAACTTCACGGTGCGCTGCCGGGAGCGCTGGCGAAGGGCGAAACCGCGCGAGGCCTGCCAGAAATTCAGGTTCAACGATCCGTCGAAGGCGAGCAGCACGAACTGCGGCGGGCGCGGCGGTTCCGCGCTTCGCGTCTCCGCGGGGACGGGCGGAGTCATCAACGTCAAAGCGGCGATCACCGGTAAAAAACGACGGATCATGCATCCTCCCATCAACTGTGGCGCTCAGCTCAGATTGTCGCCGGCGATGAGTCTTGTCAACTCGATGGAAGCCGTGCTCTGATGGCCTCCGGCGGAGGTCTGTGATGAGGTGTTGGTTGATTTTTGGCGCCGTCTGGGGCGTCGGAATATCCGTTCAGGCAGGACCTTTCTTCAAAAGCGAAAGTGCCGTGAGCGCGCGCTGGCAATCCCAGGGGGCGGGGGGCCGGGTCACCATCGACGTCGGTCCGGGTTTTCACGTCAACGAGAAGGCGCCGAACAGCCTGACGATCCTGCCGCGGGAAAGCCTCGTCGAGCCCGCCCTGCAGTCGGCGCGGTCCCTGCGCTTCGATTGGAAAGAAGCTCTGAAACCGGACGAAAGTGTGTTGGTCTCGGTTTACGTCTGCGATGACGGCCTGACCGTCTGCGAGAACCGCGAGTGGAAATGGGATTCGACGGGCTCCCTGCTGAAAGAGGTCGAAGGCGAGGCCTCGCGCACGACCTCGCCGCGTCCCGTGGTGCCGGCGGTGAAGGACGGTTTCTACCAGGAGGCCCTGGATGTGGCCCTGAAGGACTGCAAGGCCCTCAAAAAGCGCGTTCTTCTCTTGTTCTCGGCGCGCTGGTGCCCGGGCTGCATCCGCCTCGAGCAGGAAGTGTGGAGCCACGCCTTCATGAGGAAAACTTTGAGCGAGTTCGTGCGGGTCAAGCTCGACGCCGACCGTTTTGAAAACAAACCTCGCATGAAGGAGTACGGCGTCGCCGGCATCCCCGCCGTCCTGGTGTTGAACTGCGAGGGGGAGGAGCTCGGCCGCGTGGTCGATTACCTCGATCGTGCGGAGATGAAGAGCGCCCTCGACGTGCTGGCGAAAAAGAAACTGGACACGCGCGCCCAGCTCGAGAAAAAAGCCTCGGGCGGCGACGTGGCGGCGGCGTTGGAACTCGCGCAGCGGGCGGCGCAGTCCTATCAGATTGAAACGGCGCTGAAATGGTTCGCCCTGCTGCCGGACCGCGCCGAGCACCGCGAGTACTGGGTGATGAGAATCGCCGATCTCGCCGAGCGCTCCGGCAAGGACCCGAAGAGCGAAAAGGGGAGGAGGGAATGGCAGGACGCCCTGGCCGCCGCCCTCCGGAAATTCCCCCGCACCATGAGCTCCCTGGATTGGCGTTTGTCCCTGGCGCAGCTGCAGGCGCCCGCCGCCGCCCAGGGGACCTTGCGGGACCTCGTCAAGATGAGCGACGAACTGATCGCGGACCGGGCGCGCATGGCGGAGGTGATCCGCAGCGAACCCAGCGGTGATTACCTGGGCATCGAGTCCCTGCGCGTTTTCCAGGCGAAGGCCGAAGCCCTCGAAGCCCTGCAGCGGCCGGCGGACGCCCTGGCGGCGTGGAAAGCGGCCGCGGAAGAGGGGCGCCGCCTGGCGATCCGGGAGGAGCCGAGCGGCCCGTACTACCGCTTCCTGGTGATTCTCAAAAAGGCCGGCGAGCACGAGCGGCTGAAACGCTTTTTCGCGCGCCACGCGGCCTTGCCGAAAACCGACGGGGAACTCCTCCGCCGTTACGCGAAATACCTGCTCGAGCAGGGGGATTACACCCAGGCCGTCCGCGTTTCGGAGCGGGCCTTGAAGGACTCCTACGGCCGCAACGAGGTCCTGGCCGCCATCGTGCACGCCCAGGCCCTGGGGAAAATGGGCAAAGTCGCCGAGGCGAAACAATTTTTATTGAAGTACCAGACGCGCAAGGATTTGACCGACGACGCCCGCCAGCAGATCGAAAGCGTTTTCAAAACCCTGGGTTCCTAGCAGGACACCCACTGCAGGGGCGGCAGGCCCGCCCCGGTGGTGTCGTTCAGGTCGCGGATCACCTGGTTCGCCATTTCCGGCGCGCTCACGTCGTCGGGTTCGTGCACGAAGAAAAAGATCTCTTTCAATCCCCGACGGGACCATTGCGCGAGCCGTTCGCTCCAGGCCTGGCAGCGCGTGAAGTCGCTCTCGTGCAGATTGTTGCCGATGAAGCGCAGGAGCACGAAATCGGCGCTGATCGAGGTGTGCAGGACGTCCCGCCGCCCCGCTACGTCGGTGATGACAAGGCCGATGCCGCGGCTTTGCAGGTAGCGGGTCAGGGCCGGGCGCACGCGGCCTTCCTCGAACCAGCAGGGGTGGCGCAACTCCAGCGACAGGGGGAGGTCGTCGGGCCAGGATTTCAAAAAGTGAAAAAGCTCGGCCTTGCGGACATCGCTGAAAGTCGGAGGCAGCTGCAGAAAGCAGGGGCCCAGATGGGGGCCGAAGTGGGCGATGGACTCCAGCCAGCGGCGCAGCTCGGCGGCGTCGGTGAGTCCCCCGGCGCTGTGGGAAATGCTTTGCGGGATTTTCGGGCAAAATAAAAATGATTCAGGCACTTTCGAGACCCAGGTCCGCACCTGCTCGGCGGTGGGAATGCGGTAGTGCGTGGTGTTGAGCTCGATGGTGGCGAAGTTCTTCGCGTAGAAGCTCAGGTAATCAATGGCCTTGGTGCCGGGGGGATAGATCTTTCCCACCCACTCCTTGTGCCCCCAGGCGGGAGTGCCCAAACGAATCTGAGTTTCCCCGGCGGCGGGCCGGCGGCCGAGGAACTCCAGGCTCAGCGGATCGTCCGCCGGCAGGCTCCAATCAACATCGTTGAGAAGGGGGGTTTTGCCGAACTCCATGTCTTTTTTCTCCCGCATCCACCGCGTCCCGGCTGTGAAGAATTCTTCCCTTCAGATACGGATTTTTCTCCGTAAGATGAATTTTCCACGAAAGGGACACGGAGGGGGACTGTGCTCACGATGGAAAATCAATTCAATCAGCAATTCTTATCTGTTCTTCATCGCGAAGTTCGCACTCCCTTGGGGACGATTCAAGGTTTTCTGGAAATCTTGGCGCAGTCCAAGGAATTGCCCGAAAGCTGTCGCGGTTGGGTGGACATTATCCAGAAGAACACCGTCGAGCTCAGCGCTTGTCTGAGCCAGATCCTGGAGTTCACCACCATTGAAGCGGGGCAGCTTTTGCTGCAGCCCCGTGGCTTTGACATCCGCGACGTGATGGACACGGTGATGAATTCGATGAACCTGAAGGCCCGCAAGCACCACACCTTCCTGTGGAGCGAGACCCGGGACCTGCGTGACTCGGGTCTTTGGAGCGACGCGGAGAAGCTGCAGCAAATCGTCGCGAACCTGGTGGCGAATTCCGTGCAATCCACGCGCGACGGCGAGATCTGCTTGCGGGTGAGCGAGGTGCGTGAAGGCGATTGGATCCGCCTGGACATCATCGACACCGGCTCCGGGATCCCCCGCGATTTCATCCCCCATCTTTTCGAGCCGTTCCGCTGCGGCCCCCGCGACAAATCGGATCCGGGAAGCGGCGCGGGCCTGGGGCTCGCCGTGGCGAGGAAACTCGCCCTCTCGCTGGGGGGTCATTTGGATTTGCTGCGAACAGGCGTCGAAGGAAGCGTCTTTCGCCTTGAGGTGCCCCGGCGCATGAAAAAGCGCGACGAGGTGATGGACGGCCTGGCCGCCGTTCAGTCGGAGAAAGCTCTTTCGTAGACCGGCGGAGGCGCTTCGGCGCACTCGCGGACCGCCTCGGGGATGCGGGCTCTCTGCTCCGCGATCGTGCGGGCGGGGACGCGGAACGCCGCGGGGGAGCAATTCAGCTGACGGACCATTTGCTGAATGGCCTCACCCTCGGGCTCCGAGATCATCAGTTTCCACACGGTTTTGATTTCCATCCACGCCGCCAGGTACGCGCAGTGAAAGCGCCGGTTCGGCGGCATCCACGCATGGGGGGCGGAGTCGCCCTTGCTCATGTTGAGACCGGCATCCACCGGCACGAGATGGTGGCGTCCCGCCATGAAGTTCGCGTAAGCGCAGCGGGTGAGGTTATTCCACCGGAAGGCGCCCGAGATGTAAGAGTTTTTCAGAGGCACCACATGATCGATCTGCAATTGAATGGCGGCGGTGTAGGGGCGGTCGGAGTAGGGGTCGTGCCACAGGCCGGTTTCCACGAAGCAAGGGTCACGGGGGTACACGGTGGTGGGCTTTTGCGATTCGCGTTTTAGGATCAGTCCCCGCGTGTTGAAGCAGGTGCCGGTGTGCGGGCGCAGGATCCACGGACCATAATGCTGTTTGCGGTTGTAAGGCACCGAAGGTTGCGGCGGCGGCCGGTTGAAGCGCATCCAGTCCAGAGTGTTGATTTCACTGAGTTTGGGGGAATCTTTCACCTGATAAAAAAGCTGTCCCGGCATGCCGAGGTTGGCGGCGGGAACGGCGGCGAGGTTCTGAGCCATCACGGCGGCGGGAACCAGGCACAGAACGCAGACGATCAATGTGCGAAATGAATGCATTCCGTCCCCCTCCGCCGAAAAGCAGATCAAAGTCTGGGAGGGCTGACAACCTCTCTTTCTTCAGAAGTTTGATTGACCTGTTGATGACCTGCATTAAGCTGAGAGGATTGGTCACAAGGGGTTCATCAAGGAGGAATTATGCAAAAAATTTGTGCATCTTTGCTGTTGGCCTTCGCGCTCTGCACTATGGGTTGCGCGACGAAAGAAAAAAAGGACTGCGCTTGCGGTGGACACGGTCACGCCCATGAACACAAGCACGAGCACAAAGCCGGGGAAAAACACGACTGCACCAAGGGCGAGTGCCAGATCGGAACTGGATCAAAATGATTCAAGCAAGTGTTTGATTTGACTCAAACGCTTGTTTGACCGATGAAGGGTCATGGCGCTGAGAAGCAAGGCCCTGAACAAAACAAAACGTGTTCGCTCCGTGGCGGCCACGCCGGACGGCGCGCGGGAGAAACTCCTCAAAGTCGCGCTCCATTTGTTCTCCGAACGGGGCCTGGACGGCGTCAGCGTCCGCGACATCTCCAAGGAAGCCAAACTCAACGTCAGCCTGGTCAGTTACTACTTCGGCGGCAAGGAGGGCCTGTACGAGGCCATCCTCATGGAGCACATGAACGAGGTGCACGGCCATCTGCGCGGCGTGATCGAGCACTTCGCCAATCTCCCCATCAGCCGCGAGGTTTTCGCCGAGGAGATCCGCCTGATCGTGAAGAACCTCGTCGAGGCGCGCCTGCGCACGCCGGCCATCGCCCAGATCATGCAGCGCGAGCGCGTCGATGGTTTGCGCCACTCCCGCAAAGTCTACGAGGAGATCATGGCCCCTCTGGCCGACCAGCTGGTCGGGCTGGTGGAACGGGCCCAGGCCCAGGGCGTCCTGCGCCGGGAGTTGAACGCCCGCGCCTACTTCATCTGCATGATCGAGAGCCTGTTCGGCTATTTCATTTTCCACGATTGCAAAGTGAAGCTGTTCAAGGACGCCTATCGTTTTCCCAAAGACAAAGACGCTTTCATCGAACATATGGTGCTGATTTTCACGCAAGGGGTTTTCGCATGAACATGCGGTGGCTGTGGTTGGTTCCGTTCCTCTTCTCTCTGCCGGCGCGGGCGATGGATCTGCGCGAGTACATGGACCAGGTGGTGAAAAAGCACCGCGGCCTCGAGGCCATGCGCCTGTCGGCGCAGGCGGCGGAGGACAAACGCCAGGCGGGCGACCTCGAACTGTCGCCGCAATTGTCCCTGGGCGGCAGTTACCTGTCGGACAAGAAACAGCCGAGCCAGGTCGGAGCGCAGGAGATGCGCGTCGATCAGTACAGCGCCAGCCTCGCGAAGAAATTCTCGACGGGCACGGCGGTGAAACTCAGCGCCAACACGACCACGTCCAAATACCTCGGGTTGAACCCGGCTTTCGTCAACATCCTGGGCGGCGAGCAGTTCGGCACGGGCGGCCTCGGCCTCTCCATCAGCCAGTCCCTCTGGAAGGACGGTTTCGGCCATGGCACGCGCCTGCGTCAGGCCCGCGAAGCCGCCATCGCGGAGGCTGAAAGCGGCAATTACGACCTGCAAAGCCGTCAGATCCTGTCCGATGCGGAAAAGGCCTTTTGGGATTACCTCTACCGCCAGCAGGAAGTGGCGATCCGCAAGGCGTCGCTCGAGCGCGCCGACCGCATCGACAAATGGATTTCGCGCCGTGTGTCCGATGGTATCTCCGACCGCGCCGATCAGTTGAACGCCAAGGCCCTGGTGGCTTCGCGCAAACTGCAGTTGGACATGGCGGAAGACGGCCTGACGGGGGCGGAAAAAACCCTGCGTGATTACCTGGAACTCGCCCCCGGCGAGGCCCTGCCGCCCGTTCAGGGACGCATCGGCGAAAGACGCGATCTCAAAAAACTCGTGGGCGAGGGCGGTGGCCGCGTCGTGAAACTGGACGCCTGGATCGCCCAGCTGCAGGCCAAGGCCAGCGAGAGCGGCGCCAAAGAGGTGGCCAACGCCGTCGCGGCGGACCTGGCTTTGAGCGGCGCCTACAACACCAACAGCTACGCGCCGGGCGGCACCGCCAGCGACGCGACCAAGGACATCAGCAAGACCGACCTGCCGACGGTCACGGTGGGCCTCACGTGGACCTACACCTTCGACACCGACGCCAAGACCTCGAGGGTTGAAGAAGCGCGCAAGCAGGCCCTCGCGGCGAAGCTGCAGGCCGAGCGCAAGAGCCGCGAGGGCGACACCGCCTGGTCGGAACTGCTCCGCCGCGACGGCGAGCTGACGAAGCAGATCACGGCCTCCGAGGAAATCAGCAAACTGCAATCCGAGCGGGCCAAGGCCCAGCAGAACAAGCTTTCCCGGGGCCGCGCCATCACCATCGACGTGATCAACTCCGAGCAGGAGGCGGCCGAGGCCGAGCTGCAGTGGGCGCGTTTGCAGGTGGAACAAAGAAAATTGGAATCCCAGAGCCGCCTTTACATCGCGGTCAAGGAGTAAGGATTTATGAACCTCTCAGAACTCGCCATCCGCCGGCCGATTTTCATCCTGTGCGTCGTCTTCTTCATGCTGGTGACGGGCTTCATGTCGCTGAAGAAGATGCCCGTCGACCAATTCCCCGACGTGACGTTCCCGATCGTGTCGGTGTACGTGCGTTATCCGGGCGCCTCGCCCCTGGATCTTGAGCGCGAGGTCTCGAAGAAGATCGAGGACGAGATCTCGAGCCTCGCCGGCCTCGATACCCTGACCTCCAACAACTACGAGGGCGTCGCCATCATCCTGGCGAAGTTCCGTCTGGGCACGGACGTCAAGGACGTCGAGCAGCAGATCCGCAACCGTGTCGGCAACATCCGTTCCGACCTGCCCGCCGACATCACCGAACCCGTGATCCGTCGTTTCGACCCGGCCGACCAGCCGATCATGTCCCTGGTCGTCGTTTCGGACATGGATCCGGGCGAGCTCTTCGACATCGTCGACGAGCGCGTCAAGCCCGCTTTCGAGCGTCTGCCGGACGTCGGCCAGGTGGAGATCTTCGGCGGCCGCAAGCGCGAAGTGCGCGTCTACGTGGACCGCAACAAACTGCAGGACCGCGAGCTGTCCATGATCCAGGTCGCCCAGCGCATCGAGCAGACCTCGAAGGACGTGCCGATCGGAAAGGTCGACAACGTCAAAAACGAAACCAGCCTGCGCACCTCCGGCGAGTTCACCAGCTTCGAGGACCTGAAGGACGTGGCGGTGAGCTTCCTCGGCTCCGACCGCCCGGTGAAACTGAAGGAGATCGGCGACGTCATCATGAGCCTCGAGGATCCGACCCGCCTGTCCTCGGTGAACGGCAAGAACGCCCTGTCCCTGGCCGTGTACAAGCAATCCGGCGCCAACACCGTGGCCGTGGCCGACCGCGTGGGCGCCGCCATCGGTTCCACCAACGCCATCTTGAAAGAGCGCGGCATCAACGCCGAGGTGAAGCTGATCCGCGACGGCGCCTTGCCCATCCGCATGAACGTCGCCGACGTCTATGAAACGATCATCATCGGGATCGTCCTGTGCGTGATCGTGGTGTTCTTCTTCCTGGGTTCGGCCCGTTCGACCTTCATCACCGGCATGGCCCTGCCGAACTCGCTGCTCGGCGGTTTCATCATCATGTACGCCTCCGGCTTCTCCATCAACGTCCTGACCCTGCTCGCCTTGTCGCTGGCCGTGGGTCTGCTGATCGACGACGCCATCGTGGTGCGGGAAAACATTTTCCGCCACATGGAGATGGGCAAGAGCCCGCGCCAGGCCGCCATCGACGGAACGAAGGAAGTGGCCCTCGCCGTCATCGCCACCACTTTCGTGGTCATCGCGGTCTTCGGTCCCATCGCCTTCGTGCCGGGGATGATCGGGCAGTTCTTCAAGCAGTTCGGCCTCACCGTCGTGTTCACGATGCTGATCTCGCTCCTGGACGCCTTCACCGTGGCGCCGATGCTGTCGGCCCATCTGGCCGCCCCGAACGAGCACGTGCGCGGCAAGGGCTTCATGGACCGCGTGCTGAACCAGTTCGACCGCTTCCAGACCTGGTTGGAAAACATCTATGAGAAAGCCCTGATCTGGGCGCTCAACTGGAAAAAAACCGTGCTGGCGGGCGCCTTTTTCCTCTTCGTGTTCTCGATCGCCCTGGTCGGCTTCATCCCGAAGACCTTCCTGCCGCCGAACGAACTCGGCGAGTTCACCGTGTCCGTCGAGATGCCGGTGGGGACCTCTTTGGAGGGCACCGACGCCTTCACGCGCAAGATCGAGGACAAGCTCAAGACCTTCCCGGAAGTTCAGATGGTCCTGAAAACCGTCGGCAACAGCCAGCTCGAGGCGAACAAGGCCGATTTCTTCGTGCAGCTCGTGCCCTCGAAGCAGCGCAAGTTCACCACGACGCAGATGAAAACCCGCGTGCGCGAAGCGATGGATTCCTTCGGCAAGGAAGCGAACATCGCCGTGGGCGATTACGACATCTCCGGCGGCGGTCAGAAGCCCTTCAACATGTTCATCGTCGGCGATGACCTGAAGCAGGTGACCGAGTACTCGGAAAAAGTCCGCGATCGCCTGCGCCAGATCAAGGACCTCGCCGACGTCGACACCAACTTCCGTTCCGGGAAGCCGGAGTTCCGCGTGATCTTCGATCGCGCCCGCTCCGAGTCCCTGGGCGTGTCTACGGCCCAGGCCGGTCTGGAGCTGCGTTACCGCACGGAAGGCGCCGAGGCCGCGACGTACCGCCAGGGCGGGCAGGAGTACAAGATCCGCGCCCGTCTGCGGGAGGACCAGCGCGACCTCGAGAAGAACTTCTCGACGACCCTGGTGCCGAACACGAACTTCAACATGATCCCGCTCCCGCGCATCGCCAAGGGCGAGAACGCCTTCGGTTACTCGCAGATCAACCGCCAGAACAAAGGCCGCTACATCGCCATCACCGCCAACATGGCGGAAGGCGGAAAGCTCGGCGACGCCACGACGGAAGTGGAACGCCTGATGAAGGGCGAACTGAAACCGCCCGTCGGCGTCGAGTACCGCTTCGAGGGGATGGCCCAGGACTTCCAGGACCTGATCGCCAATATGCTCATCGCCATGGGGTTGGGCGTGCTGTTCATCTACTTCGTGCTGGCCTCGTTGTACGAGAGCTTCATCACGCCCTTCACCATCCTGCTGGCCCTGCCGCTGGCGATCAGCGGGGCGACGGCCTCCCTGTTCATCACGGGCAAGACCATCGATATCTTCTCGATCATCGGGATGGTGATGCTGCTCGGGGTGGTGGCGAAGAACTCCATCCTGCTCGTGGACTACACGCTGCACGTCCTGCGCGAGGAGAAGCTGCCGCGCCGTGAAGCCCTGATCCGCGCCTGCCGCACGCGCCTGCGCCCGATCCTGATGACGAGTTTCGCGCTCATCGCCGGGACCCTGCCCATCGCCATCGGTCTGTCGGAGCTCGGCGCCCAGCGCATGTCCATGGGGATCGCCATCATCGGCGGGGTGGCGAGCTCGACGCTCCTGACCCTGATCGTCGTGCCGGCGGCCTTCGGTTACATCGAGGACTTCAACCAGTGGATGCTTCGCACCTTCCGTCGCCTGACGAAAAAGGTCGACATGGAAGAGTCCCACGCGCCCCACCACGCCGCCGAAGAAGCGCGCATGACGGCGCAAAAACCCGACGCGCGGGCCTGATCACCCGGAGATCTGATATCGGATGCCCGATATCAGATCCCTGAAGGGACGGGGCGAAGAGCGCTCCGGACCTTTGTCCATGGGCGGCATCCTCCTTGGAAATCAATTGAAATTCAATTGAAAACCAATTGAACGAGGAGCAAGGTAAGGGGACAGGAGGTCCTCACCATGTCAGACAGCTCGTGCAACCGTCGTCGTTTTCTCGCCCAAGCCGGTCAATACTCCGCCCTGTTGATCGCGGGTCCCTTGTTCCTGCGCTTTTTTTCCAGTGAGGCCTCGGCCCAGGAGCGCCGTCGCGGCGGTGGTGGCAGCGCGGCCGGTGGGCCCGCGGAACTCGCCTGGCCCTTCGTGGTCCCCGGCAAAGACGCCGCGGCCGCCGTCAATTACGTCGAAGACAAAAGCAAAATGACCAAGAAAGAGCTGATGACGGATCGTCAGGGCGTGAAGTACGCCGATCAGCATTGCCACAACTGCGGATTCTACAAAAAGGTCGGCACCAAGGACGGCAAAGAGGCCGGCACCTGCACGATCTTCGCGCAAAAACTGGTGGTCGGCGCCGGCTGGTGCGGCAGTTGGAATAAGAAGGCTTAGTCCCGGAGCGCGCGGCGCAGGATCTTGCCGACGTTGGTTTTCGGCAGCTCCGTGCGGAATTCCACGACTTTCGGGACTTTGTAACCGGTCAGGCTCTGCCGGGCCTGATCGATCACATCCTGCTCCGTGAGGGCGGGATCTTTTTTGACCACCACCACTTTCACCGCCTCGCCGGAGTGCTCGTTGGGCACGCCGATGGCGGCCACTTCCAGGACGCCCGGGTGGGCGGCGATGGCTTCTTCCACCTCGTTCGGGTAAACGTTGAAGCCCGAAACGATGATCAGGTCTTTTTTGCGATCGACGATCTTGACGTAGCCTTCCGCATCCAGGGTGGCGACGTCGCCGGTGCGCAGCCAGCCGTCCTTATCGAGAACCTTGGCGGTCTCATCGGGGCGTTGCCAGTAACCCTTCATCACCTGCGGCCCTTTGCAGCACAGTTCGCCGGGCTGGGAAGGGTCGCGGAGCGTGTTGCCGTCGTCGTCGATGAACTTGATGTCCGTGCCGGGCAGGGGCAGGCCGATGGTGCCGACCTTGTCGTTGCCGTCGATGGGGTTGCAGCACACGACGGGCGAGGCCTCGGTCAGGCCGTAACCCTCCACCAGGACGGATTTCGTGAGGCTCATCCAGCGCTCGCACACCGAGCGCTGCAGGGCCATGGCGCCGGCGACGCTGACTTTCAGCGCGCTGAAATCAATTTTGTTGAAGTCGGGATGGTTCATCAGGGCGTTGAAGAGGGTGTTCACGCCGGACATGATGGTGAAACGGTGCGCGCGCATGTCCTTGATGAAGGCGGGGATGTCGCGCGGATTGGTGATCAGGATGTTGTGGGCCCCGTAGCGCATGAAGGCCAGGCAGTTCACCGTCAGCGAGAAGATGTGGTACATCGGCAGGGCCGTGATGGCGATCTCCCGGCCTTCCGAAAGCTTCGGTTTCATCCATTCGGCGATTTGCAGCATGTTCGAGATGATGTTCTTGTGCGTGAGCATGGCGCCTTTGGCGACGCCCGTGGTGCCGCCCGTGTACTGCAGGAAGGCGATGTCGTCGTGGTGGCAGTCGACTTTTTCCGGCGGGCGGCCGCCGCCGAGCTCGAGGGCCTGCCGGAAGGTGTAAGCCTGGGGAAGGTTGAACGGCGGCACCATTTTCTTGATGTATTTGACGACGCCGTTGACGACGAGGTTTTTCGGGAAGGGGCAGAGGTCGCCGACCTCGGTCACCACCACGGATTCGATGTCGGTTTTTTTCAAGATCTGCTCGAGCAGATGCCCGTAATTCGCCAGAATCACGATGGCTTTCGCGCCCGAGTCCTTGAATTGGTGTTCCATCTCCTTGGCGGTGTAAAGCGGATTGGTGTTCACCACGATGAGGCCGGCCTTGAGGGCGCCGAAGGCCGCCACGGGGAACTGCAGGAGGTTCGGCATCTGGATGGCGATGCGGTCGCCTTTTTTCAGGCGCAGTTCGTGCTGCAGGAAGGACGCGAAGCGGTCGACCTTCCCGGCGAGCTCGTTGAAGCTCATGGTGACGCCGAGATTGGTGAAAGCCGGCGCGGGCCCGTGGTGGCGCACGGCCTCTTCGTAAATGTCGAAGACCGACCGGTAGGTGTCCGGTTTGATGTCAGGGGCGACGGCGGCGGGGTATTTTTTGAGCCAGATTTTTTCCATACGGAAATCATAGGCGTTGAGCGAGGGGGAACCAAGTTTTTTTCCGTCAGGGTTGAATTCACGCGGTGGAACGTCTTTAATCTTGTCATGAGATTCGCATGGGTCCTGCTTTTCATCGCGGCGCTGACGGGGACGGGCTGTTCCCGTTGCAGCCCGCCGCCGCCCGTGGAAGGAGAGCGGTCGGATCCGCGCCCCGTTCCGCCGCCGGAAGCCCGGGCGGCGCCGAAAGCGGTCCGCGATCCGCGCCTGCTGCAAATGGTGAAACTCAGCGTGCAGGCGGATCAGATCCTGCGCGAAGCCTGGTGGGTGCTGGCCGGGGAAAAACTCCCCGCGCCGCGCTCGGTGTTCGGCAAGGTGCAAAGAGCCGCCTTGCTCCGGCTGGACGGACGTTTGGCGACGAAAAATGTTTTCCGCTGCGATCGCTATGAAATGAAAATCACCGAAAAGCCCTCCTGGTCGGCGACCCTGGCGGAAACTTGCGTGAAAAATTCGCCGCGCGAATTCGCCGTCTGGACGCTGGAATCGCCGACCTCGGCGCGGGTGGAGTTTTCGCCGCAGCACCTCGAGGAGGTTCTGGGTCTGGGGACCTCGGTCTACGGCCGCCGCCTGACCTGCCGTCTGCGCTGGAGCGGCGAGGCTGTGCTCGACCACTTGAGTTGCCCCCAGTGGGAGCAGGATCGCCGGCATCAACTGCTGCGCCTGGAGGTTTTCGAATACAAACGCGAGGGCCAGGCCCTGCTGCGTTTGCGCGGCCGGATCCTCGAGAATCTGCAGCCGGTGAAAAAGATCGAAGCCGACGTCCCCCTCGAGGGGAAAATCGTCGTGACGGAGACGGAGCTGGCACCGCCGATCGCTGTTCCCGCCGCGCCCGTGAAAACCGCGACGCCGAATCCGCCGCCGAAAGCCCTCGACGGGGGCGTGGCCGGCCATCGCGGGCAGGCCGCGCCGGCCGCGAAGTCCGTGCGCCGGGGGGCGCCCGCGCAAGGCCGTCCCGGCGCCCGCAACGCGGATCTGCCGGCGCGCGGGGAATCCCCCGCTCCGGGGCAAAGCCCGTCGCCGGCGCTGGTGCCGGTGCTGGATCCGACCACGGGACAGATGATTTTCGTGCCGCCCGGGATGATCCCGGCGGACGCGATGCCCACCGACATGATTCCCGTGCCGATGAACGGAGTTCCCGGCTGGCCGGGCGACGAGCCCCCCGAGGCCACGCCCCCTTTGGCGGAGCCGGAGTTCATCGAGGAGGGCGGCGTGCGGCCCTTGCCGCCGGAGCCGCCCCCTGAAGCGCCGCCCGGTGGCCGGTGAAGCCCTCTTTTTTTGAAAGGATGTGACAATGGCCGCGAAAAAAACCGCTGTTTTGGGAAAGATCGTTCCGGATTTCACCCTGCCTTCGTCGGCGGGGGAGGATTTCGTTTTGTCCGGGCATCGCGGCGGCCCGGTGATCCTTTATTTCTACCCGAAGGACAACACGCCCGGCTGCACGCTTGAGGGGCAGGAGTTCAACAAGCTCCTGGCGTCTTTCAAAAAACTCAACGCCACGGTCCTGGGCGTGTCGCGGGATTCGTTGAAGTCCCACGGCAAGTTCATCGATCAATGCGGTTTTCGTTTCGACCTGCTGTCGGACGCGGAGGAGGAGGCCTGCGGCCTTTTCGACGTGATCCGCGAGAAGAACATGTACGGGAAAAAAGTCCTGGGCGTGGAGCGCAGCACGTTTTTGATCGATGCCGAGGGCCGGCTCGCGGCGGAGTGGCGCAAGGTCAAGGCCGCCGGTCACGCCGCCGAGGTTCTGGAGAAACTCAAGTCGCTGACGAAGTCGAAGTGAAGTCCATGCGTTGGCGCAGGTCCTCCGGCAGCGGCGGGATCTTCGAGCGCGGGATCAGGTAGGTCGCCAGGCGCATGAAATCGCCGAAAATCTTGTGACGGTCGGCGGTCTCTTTCAGGTAGTCGTGGCCGGAGCTGCCGCCGGTGCCGATCTTGCGGCCGAGCATGCGCGACACCATCTGCGCGTGGCGGTTGCGCCAGCTCGTCATGACCTCGTCCAGATCCAGGAGCAGGGACAGCAGGCGGAAGGGCTGCTGCAAGATCGGCTCGTCGCGATAGATCTGGATGAAGAGGGCGGCGTGCACCGCCGGCGCCGACAGGCGGAATTGCCCGGCCTGGCGCAGTTCCTCGAAGGACTTGCGGTCGAAGAGCGACTGGAAGGTCGTCATCGTCAGGTCGTTCATCTTGAGGTTGCGCTCTTTTTCCTGCGGCGTCAGGCGGGGGCTTTCCTCGACGACCTGGCGGTCTTCCGCCAGCATTTCCATCACGGCGTTTTTGTAGATCATCCAGAAGTCGAAGTTCTTGCTCTGCAGGAAGGGCGTGCGCTCCAGCCACTTTTCGACGAGATCGTGCAGGGACGGCTGCTCCAGGGCGGCCTTGACGCTCTCCTGCTGGGCGGGCGGCAGGTGCGTGTAGAACGGCATCTGATTGTAGAGCAGGCGGTCGTTTTCCCGCAGGCCCAGTTTGGTTTCGATCAGGCGGAACTGCACGCTTTGAAACCCCGAGGCCGGATAGAGGACGTCGCGGAAATCGAGGAAATCCAGGGGCGTCATGGTTTCCAGGATGTCCACCTGGCCGATGGAGAATTTCAGGATGTCGACGATGCGGCTGAGGCGGTGGATGGCCGTGCCCAGGTTGCGCTCCGGCACGGGGTTGGCGTTCAGGCTTTCGCGGACGCTGTCGAGCTCGAAGAGGATTTGCTTGAACCAAAGTTCATAAGTTTGGTGGACGGTGATGAAGAGCATCTCGTCGTGGGCCGGCTGTCCCACCTCGCGGCTGCGCAGGTGCTGGGCGTTGAGCAGGTCGTTGAGGCGCAGGTAATCGTGGTAGTGGACCGGCGGGTGTTTCATCGGGGCGTCTCCTTGCTCGAGCCCCGCGACAGAAAGTCGTGGGCGAAAAGAGCGGCGAGTTTCGAGGTGCGGTCGTCCTGATCGAGGGGTGGGGACACTTCGTACAAGCCCAGCCCGCGCACATCAAAGAGTTGATAAAGCCGCCGCAAGGCCTGGGTCACGCTCACCGGCGACAGACCCCAGGCCCAGGACTGCGAACAGCCCGGCGCGGCCTCCGAATTCAAGGCGTCGATATCCAAACTGATGAACAGCTCTTGCCCGCGGCGGGCGGCGGCCCAGCTGTCCAGGCGCGTGAGCAGGCCCGCGCTGTCCGGGGTTTCGAAAGATCCCCAGAGCTCGGCGCCTCGGGAACGGGCCCAGGCCCAGTGCTCGCGGCTGTTGCATTGCGGTTGCAGACCGATCTCGAGGAAATCGAAGCGTCCGTGGAATTCCTCGATCAGGCGACGAAAGGGCGTGCCGCTGTGAAAGCCGTGATCAGCGGGGCGCACGTCCAGGTGCGCGTCGAAATTCACCACGACGGGTCGGCGTCCTTCGCGGGCGTAAGCCTGCAAAAAAGCGGCGCTGTCCGGGAAGCCATAGTCATGACCTCCGCCGAAGGACAAGGTGCGATCGCCTCGGGCATGCGCCTCGTGGGCGGCTTCGCGGGCCCGGCGGTGACGTTCCGCCAGATCCGCCGGCGCGGTCAGCAGGTTGCCGCGATCCCACAGCGCCGGCGGGGCGGTGTCCACGTCCACGGCCGGGGTCATGCGGTAAAGAAAGCGGCGGATGCGGTCCGGGGCCTGGGCCGCGCCGGGACGGCCGCCGTTCAGGCGGATGCCTTCGTCATCGGGCCAGCCGAACAGTTGCACCAGGGAGCCGGAGTGAGCGGGACGGGCGGTGAGCACCCGTTCCCCCCAGCGGGGATCGGCGGGATCCTGTCGGCTGAAGAGCAGATTCGGATCGACGGCCTGAAAGTGAGCCATTTGTTATTGAACCAGCTTTTGCAGCCGGAGCTCTTCCGTCACGCGGCCCGTTTCGGGATCGGTGACCCGCAGGGAGGCTTTGTTGTTTTCCAGGTCCATGAAGGCCAGGCGGGATTTTTTCCCGTCCGAGAACATCATGGCCCACTCCCGGCCTTGCGTCGGCACCAGGTAGTACTTGAACTGACGGCGGTCGGACAGAAAGCCGGAGAGATCCAAGGGCAGGGTCAGGGAGTAGATATTCACGTCGGAGTAGGATTGAAAATTGATGAAGCCGGCGGAGCTCGTGCTGCTCCACAGGCCGATCAGGCGGCGCAGGCCCACGAGGTCGATGGTGTCCACCACGACGCGGCCGGCTTCATGGTCCAGCTGCGCTTTGGCCATCAGGAAATCGCCGTCCTCCAGGCGATCCAAGGATTTTTGCACTTGAGGCTCGGTGGCGGAGAGCCGGTAGAAACGGCCGATGCTGTTGTTCAAAGTGACGAGGACTTCCGCCCCGTAGTGGTGGATGAAACCTTGAACGGGCTCCGTGGACGGGTTTGCCGTCGCGAGGGACGGAGAAACCGCGAAGCCCAGGGCCGCCGTGAGGATGAGAGCAAACATTCGAGCCATCAAAAGCAAGGAACATGATTTTCGGAATGGGGTCAAACAGGAAAAAAGCGCTGATGACTCATTGGGTTAGGTGTGCTGAAAGAAGCGACAATTTTTTCGGCGCCGAAGGATTAAAATTCTTTTATCAAAATGCAAAATCTGTCTAAAATCACAATGTGAGGAATGAGAGATTCAACGGGGCATCAGCCTCAGACAAAAGGAGTTGTGATGAAAAAGATTTTGATTGCCAGCGTGATGATGATGGCCTTCGGTTCGTCGGCCTGGGCGGCGCGCGGCGGCGGTGATTCGGGGATCTACCTGGGTCTCGGCTTGAACTACAGCACGGCCAAAGTCGATGTCACGGTGGCGGGCGGAACGCCGACGGAAGGCAAGAGCTCGCAAACCAACACCGATCTCGGTTTGGGCTACATCTTTTCGAGCGGCCTTTACCTTGGCGTGGCCATGGACTCGATGAGCGGCGAGAGCGGCGGCGACAAGCCGAAGTCCTCGGCCATGGGTCTGTCCCTGGGTTATATGGGTCGCGGATTCCTCTTCCACGCCCACTATTTCCTCAGCGGATCCTATGATGCGAACGACACGACGAAATGGTCGTCGGGTTCGGGCATCGGCGTGAACCTCGGTTACCTGTTCAACGTCGCCGGCAACTTCCACCTGGGCGGCGGCATTGCTTACCGCTCCCTGGAGTTCAAGAAGTTGAAAGCCAATGACGTGGACGTGGACGATTCTTCGGCCAAAGTCACCACGACCGAGCCGCGTCTGCTGTTCGCTTTCGTGTTCTAAGAGTTCAATGCGGGGGCGTCGCTTCGGCGGCGCCCAGCTTGTTTAAAGCCCAGCGCGCCAGCTCCCCCAGGCGCTCGTGATCCTGCAGCGCCTCGATCTCCGGCCGGAGAACGTCGAGGCCCCGGTGGGCGGCCACCATCAAAGCATTGCGTTTCAATCCGAAAGGCCCGGCCCGCAGCAAGGGGCTGCCTTGGAAAAGCCGTTCCAGTCCTTTGCCGCTTGAGGTGAGGATGCGGCGCAATTCCTCCAGCAGCAGGACCTCCTCGTCCCATTCGATGTTCGCTAAAATTTGTTGATCGCGGGCGCTGGGGCGGAAGGGCTTCTGGTTCCAGGGGCAGACGCTCTGGCACAGATCGCAGCCGAAGAACCAGTCTCCCCACTTGTCGCGCAGCTCCTCCGGGGGAAGCTGCCGCGATTCAATGCTGAGATAGGACAGGCAGCGGCGGGCGTCGAGTTTCCGCGGCTCCACCAGGGCCTGGGTGGGGCAGACATCCAGGCAGCGCGTGCAGGTGCCGCAGAAGTCCAGCAGTGGCGCCGCTTCATCCCCGAACTCGAGGCTGGTGAGGATCTCCCCCAGCAGGAAAAAGCTGCCGGCCTTGGGATGGATGACGCAGGTGTTTTTGCCCACCCAACCCAGGCCGGCGCGCACGGCGAGATCGCGCTCGAGCAGGGGCGACGAATCGGTGTGGGCCTCGAACTCGGCCTCGGGGAATTTTTCTTTCAGGCGCGGGATCAGGGCGCGCAGGCGGTCGCGGAACCAGAAGTGGTAATCCGCGCCGTGGGCGTAGCTCGCGATGCGCAAAGGGGATCGGGACCACTCCCGCGGCTCCGGATGGGGGCGGTAGGGGACGGCGAACACCAGGGCGCTGCGTGCGAAGGGGAAGCGGCTTTGGGGATTTTCTTTCACCGGCAGATGCTCTTCGAGGTATTTCATCTCGCCGTGGCGGTTTTCCGCCAGCCACTGCCGGTAGAGATCGAGGCTCAGGGGTTTTTCCAAAGGGCTCCAGCCGGCCAGGGAAAATCCCTGTTCGTTTTTGAGTTCCTCGAGAAAGGCCTTCAGTTCGCCGGCGGTCATGCTAGAGTTCTCTAGCATGAGTCCCGTCGTCCGTCTCCTGCAACAACATGCCGATTGGCCCGCGGCCCTTTCCGTCCTGAATCGCTTACAGGGTGCGGGTCATCGCGCCCTGTTCGCCGGGGGTTGCGTGCGTGACGCCCTGATGGGCCGGCCGGCGGGGGATCTGGACATCGCCACCTCGGCTTTGCCGGACGAGGTGATCGCGCTCTTCGAGAAAACCGTCGAGGTCGGCAAAAGCTTCGGCGTCGTCCGCGTTCTGATCGGCGAGGCCGACCTCGAGGTCGCGACCTTCCGGGAGGACGGCGATTACCTCGACGGCCGGCGGCCCGAGTCGGTGCGCTTCCGCGGCGAGAAAGAGGACGCCCTCCGCCGCGACTTCACGGTGAACGCGCTGTTTTTCGATCCTCTCCATGACCAGGTTCTGGATTATGTCGACGGGCAAAAAGACCTGCGGGCGCGGCGGCTGCGCACGGTGGGGGAGCCGCGCCGGCGTTTTGACGAGGATCACCTGCGGGTGCTGCGGGCCTTGCGTTTCAGCGTGCAGCTGGATTTTCAGATCGAGGCCGCGACCTGGCAGGAGGTTGGCCGGCGCGCCGCCGACGTGAGCGGCGTCAGCCGCGAGCGCATCCGCGATGAGATGTTCAAAATGCTGAAAGTGGGCGGCGGCGAGAAGGCCCCGCGCCTGTTGCGCGAGTCGGGCCTGCTGCCGGTCTTGTTCCCGGAGCTCGCGCCCTGGGCCCAGGCCATGGAAAAAACCTCGGGCCGGTGGCTGCGGCCTCCGTCGGCGACCCTGGTGGAGGCCTTCGGGCGCTGGCTGGCCGGCGCGGTGAAGGCGGGGGCTTCGGCGCAAGCGTGGGCGAAGGTTTTGTCGGGCCTGCGCTTGTCGAAGAGCGAGGAGAAAGCGCTCACGCGCTTGCTCTCGGTGATCGCCGATCCCGAGCGGCTGTGGACGCGACCGCTGGGCGCGCGCATTCTTTTTTATGAGGAGCCGGAAACGCGCCAGGCCCTGGATCTGCTGGAAGAGATCGGGCCGCGCGATCCGCGCCGGGATGAAGTGGACGCCGCCTGGCGCGCCGTGCGGGTGAATGACCGGCTGCCGGCGCCGCTGCTGACGGGCGACGCGGTGAAGGCGCGCCTGACGGGGGCGGACATCGGCGAGGCCTTGCGGGCCGCCCTGGAGGCGCAGTTGGAAGGGCGCATCCGGACGCCGGCGGAGGCTTTGACATGGTTCGAAGGCTGGCTCAAACTCAAATCAGCTTCTTCCACGGAGTGAGATGTGGTGTTTGTTCCGCCCACCGGGGCGCGCTTCTGGGCCCGGGTGATTGATGAGGTCGTGATCCTGTTTCTGCTGGTCCCCGCCTTCGGGTTGGCGGCCTTTGATCTGTTCTCGGCGGAGCGCCTGTGGATGTCGTGGCCTTTTTTCGCTTATTTCCTGTGCATTCCTTTGTTGTACGAGGCCGTCACGGTGTGGATCTTCGGCGCGACTTTCGGCAAGTGGGCCTTCGGCCTGCGCGTGGTGAACAACCGTGATCCGCAAGCGCCTTTGAGTTTTTGGGACGCGCTCACCCGCGCCGTGGCCTTTCGGTTCAGTTTGTTTTTCTCCTATGCGGTGCAGGCTCTGGCGCTCCTGCGCTACGACCGCACGCACCTCGCCGACTGGGCGGCGCGCACGCGCGTCGTCGCTTTGAGGCCGCGTCGCAGCCTGGCCCGTGTGCGCTGGTTCTGGGGGCCGGTGCTGATCGTGTTTTTCCTGTTCACGGGCTGGTCGGCGGCGCGCGTTCTCTTCGCCGGACTTTCGTGGGACTCCACGGGAATTATTTTTCAGTCCGAAGACCTCTGAGTTCACGGGTCCTGACAAAATCTTCATGAAAAAAATCGCGGTCGCGATGTCGCGAAGGCGGCTTTCGTCGTGTCGTGGATGGGGCTAAAGCCCCGGACTCACGAAGAATTCCCCGACAAATGTCGTCGTTGAGTCCAGTTTTTCAAAACCTACGTCATGCCTCTTGCGCGACCTTTGTTTTGAAGGCAGACTTAGAGTCAGGTGGTGCATTTCTTCTTGATGAAGTCCTGGAAGACGAGTCGAGGGGAAGGCGTTCGAATCGCAAGAGAAACATAAACCCATAGCGGGAGGGAGCAAGGATGCTCAGAGATGTCCTGATTCAAAAAGGTCTGTCGAATCGTGAGGCCGAAGTCGCCGAACTGGTCTCTAAAGGGCTGTCCAACAAGGAAGTGGCCAACCAGTTGTTCGTGACGGAAAAAACCGTCAAGTTCCACCTCACGAATATCTATAAAAAAATGAACGTCAAGTCGCGCGCTCAGCTGATCGTGTGGTGCTTGCCCCACCTCGGTTTCGTCGAAAGCGAAAACCGCGTGGAAGCCAACGGCGCCAACTCGGCCACGGCTTACAACAATCAGACCCAGACCATCCCCGCGGGCAGCGCCACGGTGGCGGGTACGACCCTTCCGGGTGCCAACAACGGGATCGGCCGCAACAACGGCAATTCCGACATCGGCGCGATGGGCATGTAATTTTCTATGGCTGAGTCATCATCGAACGCCAAGCCGGTTTCGGCCTCGCAAGTGGTGATGACTCAGCTGGTTCTTCCGAGCCACATCAATGCGGTGGGCTCGATTTTCGGTGGCACGATCATGTCCTGGATCGACATCGCCGCCGCCATCGCGGGTCAGCGCCACTCCAACAAGGAAGTCGTGACCGCCAGCGTGGACGAACTTCATTTCATCGCTCCCGTCTACAAGGGTTGGGTCGTCAATCTCCGAGCCAGTGTCAATTTCGTCGCGAAGACTTCGATGGAAGTGGGCGTGCGAGTGGATGCCGAAAACCCGAAGACGGGAGAGACTTTTCACACCGTCAGCGCTTACCTCACCTTCGTCGCCCTGGGATCCAACGGCAAGCCGTCCGCGGTGCCGGGCCTGATCCTCGAGGACGATCTCCAGAAGCAGCGTTTCGAGGAGGCCCGCCGTCGCCGCGAACACCGCCTGTCGGTGCGCGAGATGAAGAAGCAGGAGCGCGGGGGATAGTCTTTCTTTCGGGCGCCTGGCCTAGTTCACGGGGCAGGGCGATTTTTCCATCAGTTGTTTCACTTTTTTAAAGAACTGCCGGGTGGCGAGTCCCGCGGCGAGAATCTTGTCCTCGTTCTGCCGGAGTGTCACCTGATTGCCGTCCGGGTCCACGCTCACGGCCGCGCCGATATTGACGCCGATGATCTCAGGTTGGTTGTTGCAGTTGAGGCGCCAAAGAGGCGCGCCGGAAGAGCCTTTGAAGCTGTTCGCCCGGAAGCGCAGGATGTTGTCGTCGTCGCTGTGGATGAGCTTGACCTGGTCGTCCACGGACAGCCCATGGCCTTCCTCGATGTCGGCGCTGTAGCCGGCGAGGATCAGTGGGGGCCGGCTTGTCGGGCAGAGGGATTTCAGGAGCGTCTTGGTCGCGCCGCCGCCGGTGTTGACGAGGCTCATCCATCCCGTGCTCTGCCCGATGGGCTCTTTGAGCTGGATCAGGCCCCAGTCTTTGTTGCTGACGCTGGTGATTTTGCCGTTTCCCCAGGCTCTCGTGGCGACGGACTGGTGTTTCCCGTCGGCCGACACGTAGGTGATGGTGCGATCGCCCTCGGGCTGTTCTTTCGCGAGGTTCGTGCAATGTCCGGCGGTGAGCGCGTGGCAGGCGCTGATCATCACGGCCGTGCAATGCCCGGAGCCGATTTTGATTTTCCCCAGCATGCGGAAAGGGCCTTCCGGGTTTTCGTCGACGTAGCGGTTGTCCCGCCCGTAGATCGCCGCTGTTTTCTGATCGGGCGTGTGGCTGGGTGTTCTTTCCAGGCTGGCCTCCACGATGGGCGTGGCCTGTCGGGCGAGATTCTGGATCGTCGACAGCGGCGCGCAGCCGTCGGCCGTCAAGGCGGCCTGAGCGAGGGAGGTGCCGAGGAGGATCAAAGTGGAGGCGATGGGGGTGATTCTCACTCTTTGATGATCCCGCTGTTTTTGGTTTTTTTGAATGCTGGAACGTCACACTCTCGACGCAGGTCGTGGTTCGCCGCCCGGGGTCTCGTGGTGGGGCGTTGGTTCGCTCACTCGGCGGCGCAGGGGTATTTTTTAACGAAGGCTTTCATCTTGCCGAAAAATTCGTCCGTGGCGATGCCGGCGGCGAGGTTTTTGGTTTCGTTGGCGGGCAGAAAGGCCTGGCCGCCTTTGACCGGGTTGTAGGCGGCGGTGGTGTTGAGGGCGACGATCTCGGGATTTCCTTGGCAGTCGTAGCGCCAGATGGGGCTGCCGGAAGAGCCCTGGAAGGACTGCCCGCGGAAACGCAGGAGGTTGGTCTTTTCGTGGCGGATCATTTCCACCTGGTCATCGATGGACAGGGATTTTCCCTGGTCGATGTCGATGCTGTAGCCGGCGAGGATGAGTTTCCCGTCCTTGTTGCAGGAACCCGTGATCCATTTCGAGAGGTTCTTGCCGGAGAAGGCGCTGAGTCCCATCCAGCCGGTACGGTCGCCGAGGGAGGAATCGAGGCGGGCGACGGCCCAGTCCCCTTCGGAGAGGGTCTTCGCGTCCTGGCCGGATTGCGACACATTGATGGTCGAGCGGGACTTTTCATCGGCGGAGACGAAGGAGATCTCCGCGGAACCGGTTTTTTGTTTGGCCCGATCGAGGCAGTGCCGGGCCGTCAGGATGTGGCAGCGGCCCACCATCACCGCCGTGCACTGGGCGTTCCCCCAGGAGATTTTTCCCAGCGCGGTGAAAGGATAGGGGGCGTGTTTCGGAACCAGGAGTCGGGTGTCCTCTTCACCGTAAATGCCCGCAACCTGGGTGGGCTGGGGGGCCTGTCCCGGAAGCTTCTCGACGGAAAGATCGATCAGCGGGGCGACGTCGCGGAGGAGCTTGCCGGGAGTGTCTTCGTGGCAGAGGCCGGGCGTCGTGGCGCCATGGGCGGAAAGCGCGGAGAGCGAGAGGAGGATCAGGATGATTTTCCGCATGCCCTATTATCAATGCCTCCCCGGCCCAAGGCAGCTGTCCACTCGTCCAGGAATTTCTGGAAAGCACGGGATGAGCAGGCCTTTTCAAGTCGGGTGGCGAGCGGGGGGGCGAAGAGGGGCGGAAAACCCGGGTGAGAAAAGCTGATTTCCGGACGAGAAATCGCCTCAAAAACGTCTCATCAAGCATGGAATTATCTGCCTCTTTTGCAGCCTGTGGCGGGAGGCTTGCAAAATACGTCATTTTGACGTATTTTTTCAAGAAGAGAAAATTGATCCATTTTGAATGGGACAAAAGGTTTTTAAAACAGATGGAAAGAGTGCCGGTCTTCATTCGGGAAAAGGCCCAGATGTGGATGTTCGCGGTGAAAACGGCGGGCTTGGCGGAAGTGGCGAAATCGCCAGGTTATCATGATGAACCCTTGCAGGGACTTCGCGCGGGGCAGAGATCGGTTCGCTTGAATCGGGCTTATCGTCTGATTTACCGGGTCATCGATTCTAGCCGTATTCGTTTATTGGAGATTCATAAGCATGACTATTAAAAAAGATTTCTTTGAAATCATGGAAAAACAATTCGGTCGTTTGACCGTGGGAAAGGCTTTGAAAGCCTGGCGGCTGGCGGAGGGGCTTTCGCAGGGGCCGTTCGCGAAGAGGCTGGGGATTTCCGTGCAGAGCCTCTGCGACTTGGAAAAAGGGCGGCGGGTGCCGACGCCGGCGCGGGCGGCCAAAATGGCGCGCAAGATGGGGATCCCGGAGATTTCCTTGATTCAACTCGCCCTGCGGGACGCGCTTTTCGCGGAGGGTTTTGAGTTCAATGTCCGCCTGGAAAAAGTGTCCTAAACAAAAAAGTGGCGGGGCAGTTCTCCGCGGGGGAGCGGAAAAAAGCCCCGCCTTTTTTCTGGTGGTGCGGGACCAGAAAAAATCGGATCAGTGTCGACGGGCGCCCGGATTGTTCACGCCGGGGTTGAAGTGCGGGGTGTTCCGCTGGCTCTTCACCGAAGCGTTGGTGTCCGTGCCCTGCTCGCGGGCGCGGCGGCTCGGGCGGCGCTCGTTGCTGGCTTCATCGGCGGCGCGGCCGCCATTCAGGGTGTCGTCCTGCTGGGCCTGACGGATGTCGGCCGTTTCACGCTCACCCCAGTTTTCCCTTTGATTTCCGCGGGCTTTCACGGTCGCGCGAGCGGATCCTTTGGCTCGGGCCGCAACACGCGACGGGGATTTCCGGGCGCTGGTTTTGGACGAAGCGCTTTTGCGGGCGCTGGTGCTTTTGGCGTTTTTCGTGCTCTTGCGGGCGGCGCTTTTGCGCGCGCTTTTCCGGCCTGTCATGCTTTTCGGCATCGCTTTTTTGCTGCTCTTCCGGGAGCTGTGGGTCTGTGTCGTGGCCATGTTGCCTCCTTATGCCGCGTTGAAATTGAAACGGCGACCAACAAGGTAGCAAGATCGGGGCCAAGGTCCTGTTGCGGCTTTTGTGTGTGATGACAGGTCCTTATGGATCAATAAAAAGAATTGAATTCAGGGGATGGCGGGCCCGCCGGACTCACTTGACGATGTACTCGCGCCAGCGGTTCATCAGCGCCGGGGTCATCTGCGCGTAGCAGATCGTGCCCTCGGTGGCGCTTTCCTTGCGGATCACTTTGGTGTCACGCGACAAATCGAAGATCTTGTGTTCGTGGGTGCGCGGGAAATACAGCTGCACATCGGTCTGCATCTCGTTGATGGAATCCGCCATCAGGCGTTTCAGTTGCTCGATGCCCTGGCCGGTGAGGGCGCTCACGAAAACCCGCGGGAACTGGCGGATCTGGAATTGGCGCTCGACGGGGGCCACGTCCATTTTGTTGAAGACATGGATGATCTTTTTGTCCTGCCAGTTGAATTCCTCGATCAATTCCTCGACGACCTCGATCTGGCGGAGCATGTTCGGCGAGGACAGGTCCACCACGTGCAGGAGGATGTCGGCCTCGGCGGACTCTTCAAGCGTCGCTTTAAAGGCTTCGATCAAGTTCGTGGGCAGCTTGCGGATGAAACCCACGGTGTCGGTGACGACGGCGGGCGGGCCGTCGGGCAGGAAGATCTTGCGCGTCGTCGGATCCAGGGTGGCGAAGACCTGGTTTTTCGCCATCACCTGGGAGCCGGTGAGGCGGTTCAGGAGCGAGCTCTTGCCGGAGTTGGTGTAGCCGATGAGGGCGAAGCTCGGGATCTCGTGGCGGCGGCGCGAGCTGCGGTGCTGGGCCCGGCTCTTGCGCACGGTCTCGAGTTTCTTCTTGATCAGGGCGACGCGCTCGCGGATGCGGCGGCGGTCGTTCTCGATGGCTTTTTCGCCCGGGCCGCGGGTGCCGATGCCGCCGCCCTGACGGGACAGCGAGCCCATCCACGCATCCACCATGCGGGGCATTTGATCCAGCAGCTGCGCCAGCTCCACTTGAAGTTTTCCTTCAAAGGTTTGCGCCCGCTGCGCGAAAATATCCAGGATCAGCTGGTTGCGGTCGAGGACGCGGGCCTTGATGGCGGACTCCAGGTTCCGGGTCTGCACGCCGGACAACTGATGGTCGACGACGACGATCTGGGCGGCGGAATCGCGCACCATCTCGGCGATCTCTTCGACCTTGCCGGTGCCGATCAGGGTCGAGGGGTTCCACTGCGGCAACACCTGGATGAGCGAGCCCACGACTTCGCCGCCCGCGGCGACCACGAGCTCTTCCAGCTCCAGAAGATTTTCTTTGATTTCACCCACCGGTTCGGACTTGAGGCCGACGCCGATGACCAGGGTGCGTTCGTTGTTTTTCAGGCGCGGAGTCTGTGTCAACTCGAGCGTTTCTCCTTCGGAGGTCCGGGTCTGAAGGCCCAGGCCCCATACGAAAAGTCTAGCAAGCTTCAAAATGGGACGAAAGAGCTTTTTGCGGGCGAATGCAGAAAAGAGAGGGGCGTTTCAAAGGGGGATGGGGGCGCAGGGCCCTTCGGCGAAGAGATCGCGGATCAACTCCGCCGCGGAGCTCTCCCGCAGGGGCCCTTTTCCGGTGCCGCACCAGAGGGAGAGGAAGTCCGCCGAGCCGGCTTGGGCGGAGGCGCCACGGAGGTCGCGGGTGAATTGATTCTGCACGGGGAAGGGCAGGAGCGCGCGCGGGTCCATTTCCTCCATGAAGCGATTGCGGATGCCGCGGGCGAGCCGTCCCGAGAAGACGCGGGTGGTTCGGGTTTCCCTGTCGGGGCGCTCCAGGAGTTTGCGGCGATAGGGCCCCGAGGTGCCGGCCTCTGTCGTGGCGAGAAAGGCCGTGCCCATCTGCACGGCCGCGGCCCCGGCGCGCAGGGCCGCATCGATGTCGGCCCTGTTCATGATCCCGCCGGCGGCGATGAGGGGGATTTTGATTTTGGCCTTGAGCTCCCTGAGCAATTCCATCAGGGGGATTTCGGGATCGGGGGCGAGGGGATCGAAAATCCCGCGGTGCCCACCGGCCTCGATTCCCTGAAGGGTGATGGCATCGAGACCGGACTCTTGAAGCTCGAGGGCCTCCTCGGGGCTGGTGGCGGTGCCGATGAGGGTGATGCCGAGCTTTTTCGCCTCCAGGAGATGGGGGCGGGGCAGGGGGCCGAAGACGAAGCTCAGGACCGCGGGCTTCATCGAGAGGACGGCCTCGAATTGCCGGTCGAAGTCCTCTTCGACGAAGCGGCGGGGATCCGGCGGCGTGAGGTGGAACTCGTCGCGGAATTTTTTCGTCTTCGCGAGGGCCTGTTGGATCTGCGCCTCCGTCGGCGGCGTGAAGGGGGTGGGAATGAAAAGATTCACGGCGAAAGGCTTCCGGGTGCGGGCTTGTGTTTGCGCGATGGTCTCTTTGATCGCGGCCGGCGCGAGGTAGGCGGCGCCGATGGATCCCAGCGCCCCGGCTTCGGACGAGGCGACGACCAGCTCCACGGTGCTGGGCCCACCCGCCATCGGGGCGACGATCAGGGGGCACTGAAGGCCCAAGGTGCTGGAAAACTCCGATTGCAAAAGACCCATCGCTCCCGAATCTTGGCATTTCGCCCTGGGGAAAGCCAAGGGAATCGGGAGTTCGTCAAAATCCATGAGACTGCTGTTCGGTTTCCCGCAAGATCCTTCTTTGGGGAGTGGGCATTTCTCTTTAAAAATTTGCGATCAAGAGGAGGCGGTGGTTTCCGCGCCGGAAGCGATCCGCGTCATTGTCGAAAGTCATCTGGCTCGATCTCTGCATTCTGGCGTTTCAGGAACTTCAGAACGTCGCTGGGTGAGTTGAAGGCCGCCCGGCGCCCCAACATCGAGGAGAATTGCCACATGGGATTTTTGACAGTGGGAACGGAGAACTCAACGCCGATCAATCTTTATTATGAAGACCACGGTTCCGGCACGCCCGTCGTGTTGATCCATGGCTGGCCCTTGAGCGGTCGTTCGTGGGAAAAGCAAGTGCCGGCGCTGCTGGAGGCGGGCTTTCGCGTGATCACGTATGACCGTCGCGGTTTCGGGAAATCCAGTCAGCCCTCCCAGGGTTATGATGCCAGCACTTTGGCGGCCGATCTCGACAGCGTGATGACGCAGTTGGATCTGCGCGAGGCCATTCTCGTGGGCTTTTCCATGGGCGGCACGGAGGTGGCGCGCTATCTCGGGAGGTACGGCACGGAGCGTGTGGACCGGGCCGTGTTCGTCAGCGCCGTGACGCCTTTTCTCCTGAAGACGGAAGAGAATCCCGAAGGCGTGGAGGCCTCCGTGTTCGATGGCATCCGCCAGAAGATCATCGAGGACCGGCCACAGTTTTTGACTTCCTTCCTGAAGGATTTCTACAACGTCGGCCTGTTCGACAAGGTCAGCGACGAGGCCGTGCGCATGAGCTGGCTCATCGCCGTGGGCGCCTCGCCGATCGGCAGCCTCAAGGCCGTCGACGCCTGGCTCGAGGACTTCCGCGGCGACCTGCGCTCGATCGACATCCCGGTGCTGGTGGTGCATGGCGATTCCGACAAGACGGTGCCGATCAAAGCCTCCGGCGCGCGCATGCGGGAGTTCATCCCCCATTGCGAGGATCACACCATCTCCGGCGCCCCGCACGGATTGAACTGGACGCATGCCGAAGAACTGAACCGGATCCTGCTTGATTTCGTCGGCCGGGCGGCGCAACCCCGGCCGAGCTTCAGCCAGGTCAGCGCGGAAAGTGCGCCGGGAATGCATTAGGATTCCAGACTCCTTGCTCGGACCCACGCGCGACAACGGCGGGGTCCGACCCCTTCAATCCAGGCCGGTTTTGCCGTCCGCCCAGTAGGCGCGGGTTTTCAATTTCTTTCCGGGCACTTCGCTGAGCTCGTTTCCGCGCCGGAAGCGGGTTGCGTCACAATTCCCTACGCCTGTCCCCTCGGGGACATGCCCGGCGACTGCTGGTCGCGTTTTTCGCGGAAGTCGCGCAGGTACTGCGCCTCCAGGGTGGTGAGCACCACGGAGTTCACGATGCCCTCGACCGTCGTCGTGCGCTGGAGCACGTTGGCGGAACGGCGCACGCCCATCAGGAACGGCCCCAGCACCTCGGCCTTGCCGATCTGTTGCAGCAGCTTGTAGGAGATGTTCGCCGACTCGAGGTTCGGGAACAAAAGGATGTTCGCGCCCTCTTTCAGCTCCGAGAAGGGGAAGATGCGCGAGATGATCTCCGGATTCACCGCCGTGTCCGCCTGCACGTCGCCGTCGGCGATGATCTCGGGGCGGGCCTTTTTCACCAGCTCCGCCGCGCGCTTCATCTTCGACGGGGTCGGGCCCACGCCCGAGAAGTTCGAGTAGCTGAGCATGGCGATGCGCGGCTCCTGCGCGAAGTACTCCGAGACGCGCGCCGCCTGCAGGGCCATGCCGGCCAGCTGCTCGGCGGTGGGGTCGAAGTTCACCGTCGTGTCGGCGAGCATCAGGAAGCGGTCCTCCATCAGCACGAAGTTCAAACCCGCCGGCACGCCATCCGTGTGCAGACCGATGATCTGCAGGATCGGCCGCACGCCGTCGGCGTAGTTCTGGCTGGCGCCGGTGACGAGACCGTCGGCGTCGCCCATGTGCACCATCATGGCGGCGAAATAATTCGGGTCGGCCATCAGGCGCTCGGCCTCGCTCAAATTCACGCCCTTGCGCTGGCGCTTCTTGTACAGCTCCTGCACGTAGGTCTGAAAACGCGGGTGCATGCGCGGATGGATGATCTGCACGTCCTGCAGGTTCTCAAGACCCAGCGCCGCGATCTTCTCGCGCACGCGGTCCGGATAGCCTAGCAGAATGGGTTCGCAGATTTTCTCCTCGACCAGGGTGCGCAGGGCCTTCAGGACTTTCGAGCTCGTGCCCTCCGGGAAGATGATCTTGCAGAGCTCGCCGTTGCGGGCTTCCGAGTTCTGGTGAACTTTGTGGATCGCCGTGCGGATGAAGGCCTTCGAGGGACCTTGCAGGGCCTCCAGGCGGTCGTGGTATTTTTCCCAGTCCACGATGTGCTTGGTCGCCACCCCGGACACCATGGCGGCGCGGGCGACGGCCGGCGCCACCCGCAGCAGCACGCGGGTGTCGAAGGGTTTCGGGATCAGATATTCGCGGCCGAACTTGAAGTTCTTGCCCCCGTAGGTCACCGACACGCGGTCGGGCACGTCCTCGCGGGCGAGCTGGGCCAGGGCGTGGACGGCGGCGAGCTTCATCTCCTCATTGATCTGGGTCGAGCGGGTGTCCAGGGCCCCGCGGAAAATGGAAGGAAAGCCCAGCACGTTGTTGACCTGATTGGGATAATCCGAGCGGCCGGTGGCGATGATGGCGTCGGGGCGCACCTCGCGGGCCTTGTCCGGCGTGATCTCCGGGTCGGGATTCGCCATGGCGAAGATGATCGGGTCTTTCGCCATTTTCTTGATCATGTCGGGCGTCAGCGCCCCGGCCACCGACAGGCCGACGAAGACGTCGGCGCCGTCCAGGGCCTCGGTCAGCGTGCGGGCCTTGGTGTCGACGGCGAAGGCCTCTTTGTATTTGTTCATGCCCTCTTTGCGGCCCTTGTAGATGACGCCCTGACTGTCGCACATCAGGAGATTCTCGGGCTTCACGCCGATCGACAGGAAGATCTTCGAGCAGGCGATGGCCGAAGCGCCGGCGCCGTTGACGACGAGGCGGATCTTGCCGAGGTCGCGCTTGGTGATCAGGCAGGCGTTGATCAGTCCCGCGCCGCTGACGATGGCCGTGCCGTGCTGGTCATCGTGAAAGACGGGGATGTTCATTTCTTTTTTGAGTCTTTCTTCAATTTCAAAGCACTCGGGCGACTTGATGTCCTCGAGGTTGATGCCGCCGAAGCTCGGCTCCATGGGGCGGACCGAGCGGCAGAAGTCATCGACGGTGTCGGCCTTGAGCTCGATGTCGATGGAGTCGATGCCGGCGAACTGCTTGAACAGGACGCCCTTGCCCTCCATCACGGGCTTGGCGGCGAGGGGGCCGATGTTGCCCAGTCCCAGCACGGCGGTGCCGTTGGAGATGACCGCGACCAGATTGCCTTTCGCCGTGTAATCATAGACTTTCGCCGGATCCTTCGCGATCACCTTGCAGGGGGCGGCGACTCCGGGGGAGTAGGCCAGGGACAGGTCTTTTTCGGTGCTGCAAGGTTTGCTCGGAATGATCTCGATCTTTCCGGGCGTGCCTTTGGCGTGATACTCCAGCGCTTCTTGATCGAGAGACATAAAGTGACTCCTTGCTCTAGTCCGAGAGAGAGTAAGCAGAGACCTCGACCTGGTCAATGCTGCGAGAGGTCAGTGGCTTTCATCCCCCTCTCACCTGGGCTTCGCAAAAAAACAATTTGTTGAGTGCTTTCAGCGGGGTCTATCATCGAGACTCTGGAGGTTTCATGAAGTCACCGCGGGATGTGGTTCTCATTGACGGCGTGCGCACGCCCTTCGCCAAGGCCGGCACCAAACTCAAAGGCGTTCATCCGGCCGATCTCGGCAAGACGGCCTTGAAAGAGCTGACGGCTCGCACCAATTTGGACGTGAATCTGGTCGATGAGGTCATCATCGGCAACACCGGCAATCCGGTCGATTCCGTCAACATCGGCCGCGTGGTGGCCTTGAACGCCGGCATCCCGCAGCGCACCTCCGCTTACACTGTCCACCGCAACTGCGCCTCGGCCATGGAGTCCATCTCGCAAGGTTATGAAAAAATCCGCTCGGGCACGATGGACGTGATCCTCGCCGGCGGCACCGAGAGCATGTCGCAGATGCCGACGCTCCTGCCGGCGAAAATCCAGGGCCTCTTCGACAAACTCTTCGCCGCCAAAGGCCCGAAGCAGGCCCTGCCGCTTTTGTGGGCGCTTTTCAAAGCCGACGTGAAGCAGCTCCGCGCCTTGCTCCAGGGCAATATGCGCGACGAGTACTTCCCGGTGATCTCGGTCATGCAGGGGCTCACGGATCCCTTCGTCGGCATCAACATGGGCCAGACGGCCGAGATCCTCGCCAAGGAGTGGGGGTTGTCGCGCGACACCCTGGACCGCTTCGCCCTGCGCTCGCACCAGCTGGCGAGCAAGGCCTGGAAAGAGGGCCGCATCAAAGAGGAGGTGGTGCCTTTGTACGTGCCTCCCAAATTCGATGAGGTCTTGTCCGAGGACATCGGCCCCCGCGACAATCAGACCCTGGAGGCCCTGACCAAGCTCAAACCCTTCTTCGACAAGCAGACGGGGACCATCACCGCCGGCAACTCCTGCCCGATCACCGACGGCGCCGCCATGGTGCTCCTGATGTCGCGAGAAAAGGCCGAAGCCCTGGGCTACAAACCGACGGCCCGCATCCGCGGCTACGGCTTCGCGGGCCTGGAGCCCGAGCGCATGGGCCTGGGGCCGGTGTACTCGTCGCCGGTGGCTTTGAAGCGCGCCGGCCTGACGATGAAGGACATCGGCCTCGTGGAATTGAACGAAGCCTTCGCGGCGCAGGTCCTGGCCTGCCAGAAGGCTTTCGCGTCCGATCAGTTCGGCCGCGACAAACTCGGTCTCGGCGGCAAGGTCGGCGAGATCCGCGACGACATCCTGAACGTCAACGGTGGCGCCATCGCGTACGGGCACCCGGTCGGCGCCACGGGCACGCGCCTGGTGCTGACGCTGATGAAAGAAATGAAACGCCGTCAAACGCAGTTCGGTCTGGCGACTTTGTGCATCGGCGGCGGTCAAGGTGGGTCCATGGTTCTGGAGCTGGAGGCTTAAATGGCATACGATGTTCGTCCCCTCAAAGAGGCTTTCACCCTGCGCGCCGAAGGCGAGATCGCCGTCGTCACCTTCGACATCCCCAATGAAAAAGTGAACAAGTTCTCGACCCCGGTGATGATGCGCCTGAAAGAGATCCTGGAGGAGCTGCGCGCCGGACCCTACAAGGCCGCGGTGTTCTTCTCGGGCAAGAGCAAGATCTACATCGCCGGCGCCGACATCGAGGAGATCAAGAACCTGAAGACGCCCGAGTCCTTCGATCAGGCCGTCAAGGCCGGTCAGGAGATCATGAACATGGTCGAAGACCTGCCGATGCCGGTGATCGCCGCCGTGAACGGCGCCTGCGTCGGCGGCGGCTGCGAGTTCATCATGGCCTGCGATTACCGCATCGCTTCGGAGGATCCGTCCACGCGCATCGGCCTGCCGGAAATCCAATTGGGCATCATCCCGGGTTTCGGCGGCTGCGTGCGCATGCCGCGGATCATCGGCCTGCAGGCGGCGCTGGACATCATCCTGGTGGGCAAGACCGTGCCCTCGAAAAAAGCGCAGAAATCCGGCCTGATCGATCGCACCGTGCATCCGGCGATCCTTCAGGAGGAGGCCATGAAGTGGGCGAGGAGGCTCGTCAGCGAAGGCTCCGGCAAGCGCCGCAAGACCTTCAAGGCGAAGGGCGCCGTGAACGTGCTCCTCGACGGCCCGCTGAAGTTCGTCGTCTTCAAAAAAGCCAAAGAGACGATCCTGAAGAACACCCACGGCCACTACCCGGCGCCGCTCGCGGCCCTCGAGGTGGTGCGCAAAACCTACGGCCTGTCGGACCGTGAAAAGGCCTTGGGCATCGAGCGCGAGCACTTCATCGAGTGCGGCATGACCGACGTTTCGAAGAACCTGATCCACGTGTTCTACCTGACCGAGATGGTGAAAAAACAGACCGGCGCGAAGGGCGACGTCAAAGGGCGCGACGTGAAGCGCCTGGGCATCCTCGGGGCCGGCACCATGGGCGGCGGCATCGCCTACACGGCGGCCGACAAGGGCATCGAGGTCCGCATGAAGGACCTGAACCCCGACGCCCTGTCGAAGGGATTGAAGCACGCGAGCGAGCTGTGGATGAAGCTCGTCAAGCGCAAGTCCATCGACAAGTACCAGTACAAACAGAAGATGGACCTGATCTCGACGACGACGGATTACTCGGGCTTCGGCACGCTGGACCTGGTGGTGGAGGCCATCGTCGAGGACATGGGCATCAAGCAGAAAGTCATCGGCGAGACGGCGCGGAACATGCGCCCGGACGCCATCATCGCCACCAACACCTCGTCGCTGTCGGTGACCGAGATGGCGAAGGGCCACCCGCGCCCGGAGTATTTCGCCGGCATGCACTTCTTCAACCCGGTGAACAAGATGCCCCTGGTGGAAGTGATCCGCGGCGAGAAGTCGTCCGACGAGACCGTCGCGACGGTGTTCGAACTCTCCAAGAAAATGGGCAAGATGCCGGTCGTCGTGAAGGACGGCCCGGGCTTCCTGGTGAACCGCCTGCTGCTGCCTTACATGGAGGAGGCGGCCTTCATGCTGCAAGAGGGCATGTCCATTGATTTTGTTGATAAAGCCTACGTCCGTCAGTTCGGCATGCCGATGGGTCCCTTCGCCCTCATGGACGAGGTCGGCCTCGACGTCTGCCTGAAGGTGCTGAAGATCTTCCAGAAGGCCTATCCGGACCGCGTCGAGATCGCCCCGATCATGAGCGCTCTCGAGAAAACCGGCCGCCTCGGCAAGAAGAACAACAAAGGGTTCTACCATTACTCGGACGACGGCCGCCGCGGCGAGGTCGACCAGAGCGTGTACCAGGCCCTCGGCCTGTCGCAGCCCTCGAACCCGCACACCGCGGAGGAGTGCCTCGAGCGCGGCCTCTTCGCCATGGTGAACGAGTGCGCCCGCGCGCTCTTCGACGACAAGATCGTCGAGACGCCGAACGAGGTGGACCTGGCGATGATCATGGGCACGGGTTTCCCGCCCTTCCGCGGCGGCCTCGCCCGCTATGCGGACAGCGTCGGGCTGGCGAATATCGTGACGAAACTCGAGAAGTATGCGACGGAACGCAAGGCTCATCGCCTGCAACCGGCCGACGCCCTTCGCCGGGCCCGGCGCTTTTACGAGTGAGGACGAATGATTCTCGACCGCCGTCAGAAGATGATTTTTTTCCTGGTGTTCATGGCCGGCGTGATCGCGCTGTCCGTCGGTGTTTACGTCTCTTTCCAGAGGGGCATGACCGATCTGCGCAAAGCCGAAGAGATGTCGCGCGACATCGTCATCTCGCTGAAGCCCTACCGTGAGGTGCCCCTCGAAGGCGAGGCCCTCGCGGCGCTGGCGCAATGCCGGAAGGAAAACCCCTACAAACTCGGCGAGGACACGAAGCTCGCGTTCTGCCAGTGTTACGCCGTCAACGGCGATCCCCTGAAGGCCATGATGGAGCAGGATTTCCTGGCTTTTTCCGCCTTCAACCAGGCCTTGATGCGCACCTGCCTCGAGGACGTCCGCCCGGCCTCCGAAACGCCGTGAACCGCTCAGACCGGCCAGGGGAAACCCTTCTGTCGGCGCAAATCGTCCCTGGCGGGGTCGGCGCCCCGGCCGTCTCGATTTGAGGCGCTCAGAGGCCCTTTTTTCCGCTTTGGGGCCGCTGGCGCGGCACGCTCCTTGCCTCTGAAGAGGGGAGCATGAAGAAGCGGTCTTCGGCCTCCAAGGCCCTGATTCTGGTGATGGCTCTGACCCTGGCGGCCTGCGGGCGCGGCGGGGTGCAGGCCGGTTCGCGCGCGGCGCTGACCCCGGACGGCGGCGGCAACGGCGGTCAGGGCGCTTCGGGCCTGCTTGAAAAATGCGCCAACGGGCAAACGGCTTACGGGCGCGTGACGGAACAAAGCAACAGCGGCCGCGGCTTCCAGCAGATGGTGGAGGATTTCGTTTCCGCCACCCTCGAGCCGAGTTCCATCGGCACGGTGAGCGGTCAGTCCGGCGCCAGCACATGGGTCTCTTTGCGCCTGCGTCTGAGCGTGCAGGACGGCCAGTGGCAGTCGACGCGGAATAAAATGGAGATTCTGATTCACGACTCCTGGGTCGGTCAGTACAACGACCAGGGGCAGATCATCGCGGACTATCCCGTGACCTTGAGCGAAGCGAGTCAGGGCCGGCTCGATGCGACGGCGCGCACTTTTCAAATCGTCTTCGCCGACGCCTACGGCTCCGTCACCCTGCAGGGTCAGTGGAACGATCAGGTCGCCACCGGCACGGTGAGCTTTCAGAACACGAAGCACGTCACCAACGGCACGCCGGCCGGCGGGATCCTGGGGCAGTTCAGCGTTCCCACCTGCTCCATTTTCTGACAGCATTGACAAAATCGCCTCTTCGGCCTTGAATGGGCCGCATGCGGACGCTTTATGGCTTTGACGCGGATGTTCTGCATTCCGTCGCGGGCGGTCGGTCGGCGATCGACATCCCGAAATTGAATATTCACAACGACAGCGAGGCCGAGGCTTTCCTGCACTCCTACGGCTTTGACCTGAAGCGCGCCGGCGACGAGGACAAGCTGTGGTACTTCTACCGCCGCGCCCTGGTGCTGTTGACGGAGCGCCTGGGGTTCCAGGAGAGCGAAATCCCCGAGGCCCTGCGCGATCGCCGCCACCTGCAGGACATCCGTTTGCTGCTGCTGTGGGCGAGCTCGGCCCGTCCCCATGACCGCGATCTGCAGCGCTGGAGCTGCGCCATCCTCCGCTGCATGCACGTCTACGTGCACGCCGAGAGCGATCTGTTCAGTTTTTTCTCCGAAGAGATCCAGGCCCAGGTCCTGGGCTCTTTCCAGCAAAGCGTCGTGCACGACGGCACCCGCCACAAGACTTACCTGAAGCGCTCCCTGCACGACCGCGACGCCGTCGAGCTCGTGGGCTTTCACATGAAGCCCTTCAAGAATTCCCAGAGCACGGTGATCAAGCTCCTGGCGAAACCCGATGCCCTGGCCATGAAGGTGTTCGACAAGCTCGGCGTGCGTTTCATCACGAAGAACCTGTTCGACACCTTCCGCGTGATCCGCGCCCTCGTCGAGGAAAGCCTGATCAGCTACCCCCACATCATGCCGGACCAGAGTTCCAACAACCTGTACCCGGTCGATCTGTTCGTGAAGGTCTGCGAGAAGATCGAGAGCATGCCGGTGAAGCCGGACGACGAGCGGATCGAGGAACTGTTCCAGAAGGAACTCGCAGCGGCGGGCGGGGACGCGATCCTGTTCCGCAAGGCCAACGAGCAGTCGGACACGCAGTTCCAGTTCATCAAGTTCATCACGCGGAAACTGATCGAGGTGAACATCCCGGGTCGCGACAGCTTCAGCTTCTTCTATCCTTTCGAGGTGCAGATCCTCGATGCCAGGGCCCATGAGAGGGCGCTGAGCGGGCCCTCGGAGCACGAGGCCTACAAAGAGCGCCAGCGCCAGGCGGCGCGTCGCCGTTTGTTCCCGGAAACGAGCCCGCCGTGAATTGGCTGTCCTATCCGCGCGCCCTGATCATGGTGGCTTTGTATCCCTTCGTGCTGTGGTTTTTCTCGGTCTTCTGCATTTTGCAGAACCTGCTGTTCAACCGCCGCGACTGGGACGACGCCGTGGTGCGGGCCTGGGGACGGGTGTCCTGCGCCATGTTCGGCGTCAAAGTCAAAGTCGAGGGCCGGGAGAACCTGCCCGCCGGGGGCTGCATTTTCCTGTTCAATCACTCGAGCTTCTTCGACATCTTCACCATGGCGGCGGTCTTCCCGGGCCTGCGTTACGGCGCCAAGATCGAGCTCTTCCGCATCCCCGTTTTCGGCTTCGCCATGCGCCGGGTGGGGATCCTGCCCATCGACCGCGGCCGCCGCGAGAAAACCTTCGGCGTGTACCGTGAGGCCCATGACCGCCTTGAAAAAGGCGAGCGCTTCGCCCTGGCGCCGGAAGGCACCCGCCAGGACGAGGAGCGCTTGGGGCCGTTCAAGGCCGGGCCTTTCGTCTTCGCCATCAACACCGGGGCGCCCGTCGTGCCCCTGGTGATCAAAAACGCCTCGCGCATCATGCCCAAGCACAGCCTTTTTCCGAACTGGGGGGTGTGGTCGCGGGAAGTGCGTCTGATCATTCTGCCGCCGGTGTCCGCCACGGACTACGTCCTGAAGGACCGGCCGCAGCTGCAGGAACGCGTGCGCCGGGACATGCAGCCCTATCTCAGTTGAGCGTGGTTTTCAGGGTCAGGCGGCGGATGCCCGTGTCGATCAGCAGCTCGATGCTGCCGTCGTCCAGGGGGGACACCTTCTGCAGGCGCACGTAGCGGGGCGGGCGCTGCAGTTTGCTTTCGATGTTGCGGCTCAAAAGGTCCCAGCGCAAATAGGGTTCGAAGCTCTCGCCGCGATCGCGGCTCTGGTGGACGCCGACGAACCAGCCGTCGCGGCCGCGGATCGCCACGGGCAGATCCTGGTCGCCGAACTGCGACAGCCGCGTCCACGTCGCGCCGTCCTCGGTCTTCCACACGCCCTTGGCGGACACCAGGCCCTGGATCTTCTGGGTGCCGACCAGGGAATAGGAAAACACATGGCGTTTGAGCAGCTCCTCGGTGCTGAGGGTGTCGCCCCTCGCGGGGCCGGCGCTGACGACGAGATTCTGTTTTTTCCACCAGACTTCGCCGTGACCGTCGAGCTGGCTGACGGCCCAGACGGTGGCGTCCGTGCGCTGGATCTCCACGTGGGCGCGCAGCGGCGGGCCGGGTTCGCGCAGCCGGCTCACGACGGCGCGGCGGGGATCGGTGTTGTAGCCCGTGACCTCCGCGAGCGGCAGGTTTTTGCCGTCGCGGGTTTTCAGCACGTCGCCCTCGCGGTGGCTGACCAGCACCCAGCCGTGCTTGTGGCGCCAGGCCCAGGTGGCGAAATCGGCGCGTCCGACCAGATGGTGCGAATCAATGAATCCTGTTTTTTCGCCGACGCGGGCGCGGATCCAGCCGCCGGCCAGGTGGGCGAGGGGCGTGACGCGGGCCCCGCGGGGCAGGGTGGTCAGCACGCGGCCGGCGTCGGCGGCGCGCTCGCGCACGAAGGTGTCGATGAGGGCGACGAAGACGCCGGGATCGTCATTGACGTTTTCCAGGCGCGACAGCGGCAGCCAGCCCTCCTGGCCGCGGGCGCGGATGCGGGCCCAGGGCGGGCGGGTTTGCAGAAGCTCGGCGCGCGCCCCCCGGCTCACTTCGCCGCGGGGGCCGGCATCGCCGCGGCTGTCGGCGAGGAGTTGGGAGTTCTCCCTCAGCAGAACCGTTTTGGCGCACTGAAGATCGCGGATGACGTCCTCGTCGCGCAGGGTGAAGTCGCGTTTGTCCCATTTGACCTGCAGATGGGTCTCCTGCTCCTGGCGCAAAAGTTTCTTCTCGAGATTCGCGCGACTCGTCTGGCCTGAGGCGAACAGGGAATTCTGGCTCCGGTAAAAGGAGGTGGCGGAGGGCAGAACGGTGAGAGCGCCGGCGCGGGGCGGGGTGAAGAGCACCATCCAGGCCGCGGGCAGAGTCCACAACAGGGCTTTCATGGAGACTCGATTGTCTCACCGCGGAAGGCGCCGTCTCAAGGCTAGTTCTTTTGACGAAGTCCGCGTTTTCACGATAAAACAACCCGTTCATTCCACGAAACATAACGCGAGGTAGCAATGGCTTTGCAGAAGATTGGTGTCATCGGCGCTGGGCAGATGGGGAACGGCATCGTGCAGGTGTGCGCGGGCAAGGGTTTGGAGGTGATCATGATGGACGTGGCGGCCGCCGCCCTGGAGAAGGGTCTGGCGACCATCGCTTCGTCCTGCGATCGTCTGATCAAAAAAGAAGCCCTCACCGAGGATCAGAAAAAACAGCTGCTCGGGAAAATCCGCACCACGACCTCTCTCGCGGATCTGAAGGACTGCGACCTCGTGGTCGAGGCCGCCACGGAAAACGTGGAGCTGAAACTGAAAATCTTCCGCGAGCTCGATCAGATCGCGAAACCCGGCGCGATCCTGTGCTCCAACACCTCGTCGATCTCGATCACCCGGATCGCCGGCGCGACGAAGCGCCCGGAGCTGGTCGCGGGCATGCATTTCATGAACCCCGTGCCGCTGATGAAGCTGGTGGAGGGCATCCGCGGCCTGCAGACCTCGGACGAGACTTTCGCCGCGGTGAGGGGCCTCACGGAAAAACTCGACAAGGTCTTCGTGGAGTCGGTGAAGGACATGCCGGGCTTCATCGTCAACCGCATCCTCATGCCGATGATCAACGAGGCCGTGTACACCCTGCACGAGGGCATCGCCTCGGTGGATTCCATCGACCAGGCGATGAAGCTCGGGACCAACCAGCCCATGGGTCCCCTGACCCTGGCCGATTTCATCGGCCTCGACACCTGCCTCGCCATCATGAACGTGCTGCACGAGGGCCTGGGCGATTCGAAGTACCGCCCTTGCCCCTTGCTGGTGAAGTACGTCGAGGCCGGCTGGCTCGGCCGCAAGACGGGCCGCGGTTTTTACAACTATCAAAACAAGTGAGCGTGCCATGAGTCTGGAATTTCAAACGATCAAATTGGAAAACGACGGGCCGGTGTGGTGGCTTTCCGTGCACCGCCCGGAGGCGCTGAACGCCCTGAATTCGCAGGTGCTGTCGGAGATGGGCGAGGCCCTGCGCATGGTCGGCGAGCTGCCGTTCGAGAGCGCGCGCGTGCTCGTCATCACGGGCTCGGGGGAGAAATCCTTCGTCGCCGGCGCCGACATCAAGGAGATCGCCGCCCTCAGCGAGGACGAGGCCGTGGGCTTCGCCCACCGCGGGCAGAACGCCTTTCATGAATTGAACCTGATGAAGATCCCGGTGATCGCCGCCGTCAACGGCTTCGCTTTGGGCGGCGGCTGCGAGCTGGCCCTGGCCTGCGATTTCATCGTCGCCGCGGAGAACGCCAAATTCGGTTTGCCGGAAGTGAGCCTGGGCCTGATTCCCGGCTTCGGCGGCACCGTGCGTTTGTCGCGGGCCGTGGGCGCGCGCCGCGCCCGCGAGCTGATCTACACCGGCGACATGATCCCGGCCGCGGAGGCCCATCGTCTGGGCCTGGTGAATCACGTCGTGCCGGCGGCGGAACTGCGCCCGGCGGTGAAGGCCCTGGCGGAAAAAATCCTGGGGCGCGCGCCGGCGGCCGTGGGGATGGCGAAAAAATCCATCAACCGCACCTGGGACATGGACATCGAGGAAGGCCAGCGCTTCGAGGCGGAAAGCTTCGCCGAGCTCTTCGCCACGCAGGACGTGCGCGAAGGCACGGCCGCTTTCATTGAAAAACGCAAAGCCCAGTTCAAAGGTGAATAAAGACTATGCCCCAGCATCCCGTTCGCATCGTCACCGCCGCCAGTCTCTTTGATGGACACGACGCCAGCATCAACATCATCCGCCGCATCCTGCAGGACCAGGGCGCGGAGGTGATCCACCTCGGCCACAACCGCTCGGTGAGCGACGTGGTCAAAGCGGTGCTGCAGGAAGGGGCGCAGGGCGTCTGCGTGAGCTCCTACCAGGGCGGGCACATGGAGTACTTCAAGTACATGAAGGATCTCCTCGACGAGAACGGCGCGCCTTACGCCACCGTGTGGGGCGGGGGAGGCGGCGTCATCATCCACGATGAGAAGCGCGAACTGGAGGAGTACGGCATCTCGCAGATCTTCCATCCCGACGACGGACGTCGTTTGGGGCTGGAGGGCATGATCCAGATGATCGTCGACGGCTCGGACTTCGATCCGGTCGAAAGATCCCTGCATCCGGATCAATTCGCCGGCGGCAAAAAGCAAAAGCCCGTTTCGGGCGAAGGCCTGAAGAATCCCTTCGCGGAGGATCCGATCCCGTCCCAGGCTTTGGGGATGGCGCTGACCTCCATCGAAAACGGCCGGGCGGCGACGTTGCAGGAATGGAAGCTCGAGGGTTTCCGCCGCGCCGGCGCGGCCCCCCTGGTGCTCGGGATCACCGGCACGGGCGGCGCGGGCAAATCGAGTCTGATCGACGAGCTCACGCAGAGATTCCTGAACGCCTACCCGGACAAAAAGATCGCCATCGTCTGCGTCGATCCGTCGAAGCGCAAGACCGGCGGTTCCCTGTTGGGGGACCGCATCCGCATGAACTCCCTGTCGCGACCGCGCGTGTTCATGCGCTCGGTGGCGTCGCGGGGTTCGGGCAAGGAGATCGCCCAAAGCCTGCCGGAGATCCTGAATTTCCTGAAGCAGCTCGATTTTGACCTCATCATCGCCGAGACCTCCGGCATCGGTCAGGGCAACATGGCCATCACCGAGGTGTCGGATCTGTCGATGTACGTGATGACCTCGGACTTCGGGGCGCAGTCGCAGCTGGAAAAGATCGACATGATCGATTTCGCCGACCTGATCGCCGTGAACAAGGCCGACCGCCGGGGGGCCCAGGACGCCCTGCGGGACGTGACGAAGCAGTACAAGCGTTCGCGCAAGCTGTTCCACGACGAGGGCGAGGTGCCGGTCTTCCTCACGCAGGCGAGTCAGTTCAACGACGGCGGCGTGAACAAATTGTTCTTCAAACTGAGTGAAATGCTGGAAGCCAAGGCGCCGGGTTTCGCCCTGAACGAGAAAATCCGCCGGACCATGCTGTCGGCGGAGGAGAACGTCATCATCCCGGCTGATCGGCAGAATTACCTGGCCGAGATCGTGGCAACGGTTCATCGCTACAAGGAGCGCACGAGCAAGCTCGCCGACCAGGCCTCGAAGCTCGGCGGCCTGCACGCCCTGCGCGGCGATCTGAAGCTCGAGTCCTCGCAGCTCGAGGGCCTGGAGAAGAAATTCTCCGCCGATTTCACCAAAGAGGAGATGCAGCAGATCCAGGGCTGGGACGAACTCACCCGGCGCTATGCCGGCGATGATTTGGTGTTCAAGGTCCGCGACAAGGAGATCCGCCAGCCTCTGGTGCGCGAGTCTTTGAGCGGCACGAAGATCCGCCGGGTGATCCTGCCCACTTACCGTGACTGGGGCGATCGCTTCAAGTGGCTGCGCCTCGAAAACGTGCCGGGCGAATTCCCCTACACGGCGGGCGTGTTCCACCTGAAGCGCGCCGATGAGGACCCGAAGCGCATGTTCGCGGGCGAGGGCACCCCGGAGCGCACCAACCGTCGGTTCCACTATCTCTGCAAGGGCGAAACCGCCCATCGCCTGTCGACGGCCTTCGATTCCGTGACCTTGTACGGTCAGGATCCCGATCCGCGCCCGGACATCTTCGGGAAGGTCGGCGAGTCGGGCGTCAGCATCTGCACGCTCGCCGACATGAAGAAGCTCTATGCGGGCTTCGATCTGTGCGCGCCGAACACCTCGGTGTCGATGACCATCAACGGCCCGGCGCCGATGATTTTGGCGTTTTTCTTCAACACCGCCATCGATCAGCAGGTGGGGAAAAAAGAAAAAGAGCTCGGCCGTCCTTTGAGCGAGGCGGAGCGCGCCCAGGTGTCCGAGTGGACCTTGCAGCAGGTGCGCGGCACGGTGCAGGCCGACATCCTGAAGGAGGACCAGGGCCAGAACACCTGCATCTTCTCGATCAATTTCGCCTTGAAAATGATGGCCGACATCCAGGAGTACTTCGTCCGCCGGAAGGTGCGGAACTTCTATTCCGTGTCGATCTCGGGCTACCACATCGCCGAGGCCGGCGCGAACCCGATCAGCCAGCTGGCCTTCACGCTGTCGAACGGTTTCACCTTCGTCGAGAGCTACCTCGCCCGCGGCATGAACATCGACGACTTCGCGCCGAACTTGAGTTTCTTCTTCTCCAACGGCATGGACCCCGAGTACTCGGTGCTCGGCCGCGTCGCCCGCCGCATCTGGGCCGTGGCCATGCGCGATCTTTACAAGGGCAACGACCGTTCGCAGAAGCTCAAGTACCACATCCAGACGAGCGGCCGATCCCTGCACGCGCAGGAGATCGACTTCAACGACATCCGCACGACCCTGCAGGCGCTGCTGGCCCTGTACGACAACTGCAACAGCCTGCACACCAACGCCTACGACGAGGCCATCACCACGCCGACGGAGGAGTCCGTCCGTCGCGCCATGGCCATCCAGATGATCCTGAACCGCGAGTTCGGCCCCATGAAGAACGAAAACCCCAACCAGGGCTCGTTCTTCATCGAGGAGCTCACGGAGCTGGTCGAGGAGGCCGTGCTGCGCGAGTTCAGCCGCATCAACGAACGCGGCGGCGTCCTCGGCGCCATGGAGACCCAGTACCAGCGCTCGAAAATCCAGGAAGAAAGCCTGTACTACGAGCGCCTGAAGCACACGGGCGAGCTGCCGATCATCGGCGTCAACACCTTCATCGACCCGAAGACCCTGGCCAGCGACTACGTGCCGCCGAAGATCGAGCTGGCGCGCGCCTCGTACGAAGAGAAGAACCAGCAGCTGACGAATGTGCGCTCGTATCAAAAAGAGCACTCCTCGGAAGGCGAGCAGGCCCTGACGGAGCTCAAAGAGACCGCCCTGCGCAACGGCAACATCTTCGAGGCCCTGATGAAGGCCGCCCGCCACTGCAGTTTGTACCAGATGAGCCAGGCCCTCTACGAAGTGGGCGGCCAATACCGACGGAATCTGTAGGTCACAGTTTCCTTTTTGTCGCGCACGGCGCGACAAAAAGGAAACTGTGTGGTCGCTCGAATTGAACGCAACTCTTGGCGAGAATCGGGTTTTGAAAATCGCAAATCGGCGGGGTCAAACCCGGCGGGTGAGGTGCTGTTTCAGCGTTAAAATGCAGTGGTTTTTGAACTGCGGTGGTCTTCCGGGCCAATTTCCGGGATTCAGATGATCGGAGGGTGGGTTTTGGGCATTTGGTTTTAATACAGCAGTGCGTGCCTTTGGCCCAGTTCGGCTAAAAAATTTAACGGTCTGGATGCATCGAAACTTCGTGGAATGATAAGCTGGCGATGTGACCGGCAGCAATAAATATTCACTTCATTTTCTGATATACATATTGTCCTTATAACCTGCCATAACAAATAAAGCTCGGAGTGACCGAGCTTTATTTCGTAGCTATTCTTAAGTTCTGACTTAGTTGAGGCACTTAATGACGGTGCCTAGAATATACAGAGCTTTTCCCAGCTCTCCGTTCCGAGAGTTGATTTTATAGCCAACAAAATTGCCTGGGTTTACCACGAATTCGGTGACGGAAAAAACTTGGCTTCCATCGATCTTAAGTTTGGTCATTACAGCGTGAGCTCCAGCTGGAGCATCAGTATAACCGTAAATAAAAGTGTCTTGATACTCTCCCTGTTTTACTTTGCCACCGCCGAACTTGGAAACATACTCGTTGGAGGCGAAATCTGGATCAGCTACAAACGTAATCTCTTTTAAATTTTCTGAGTTTTGTCCGGTACGCGATACCACGCATTCCATCTTAAAGGGCTCATACGCGGCCATTGAAGTGGCAGGAAGAGCAAAAAATAACGTAGCTAAGATTATATTTTTCACGACGCACTCCTAGAATTTTTATTAACAAAAAAGTCACATGAGGCCGGATCTTATCTTATGCGATTTTTCTTGCAAAGACCGGTGTAAAAAGTAAAGGCGTGACCACAGCTTTTCCAATACAGAACTCGCAGTGTTGCGTTCCATTCGAACGGCCACCCTGTTACCACCGCATCCTCAGGCCCAGGCGGCCGCCGTCGGTTTGGGGCAGGAGGAAGGGCTCGAAGCTCACGCGCTCTCCGAGGCGGGACTTCAGTTCGCGGTAGCGGCGGTTGATCTGCGGGGGGATCGCCCAGACGTCGATGATTTCCCAGACGCGAAAACCCACATACCCGAAGAGGCCCAGAAACATCAGGCCGCCGTTGCAGGAATTTCTTTCCGAGTTCCAATCCCCATGATCCAGGCAACTGCCGACGCCCGCGAAGAGAACCGCCAGGGATCCCACCTCACCCGCCGTGAACACCCAGCCACGATCGGCATAACGTCCTTGGATGGCATGGCCGATCCCGAAGCCGAGGGGATAAGTGCCAAGGATGCCGCCAATGATGTAACGGGTGTCGTTGATCGGTCCGTTCTGCAGGATTCTGCGCTCTTCGGGGGAGAGCGACTCATAGCCGATCTGGTACTTGGGACCCTCCGCCTTCGCGGGAGGGCTGATTTTTTCCGCCACCATGCCTTTTTTGATTTTGCCGGAAGTGATTTTCACCACGGCCTGGGTGCCGTTCGGAGTGGTCTTGATCACCTGACCGCGCCCGGCTTCTTCCAGTTGAGGCGAATAAAAAGTCACTTCATCGCCGCTGGCCAGAACGCCCGGCTGATCCATTTTCACCAGGGCCTGCGGGCCGTTCACCTGGTGCACGACTTGGGCCGTGGCAAAAGACGAAATCAAAAGCGCGCAGGAGAGCACTGAAATTCTCATCGGCGGATCCTTTGTGGAAGATCCTCAAAGGACATCGCAGAATTTTTGTTGAGTCAAGACTTCGCTGATGCGGTCCGCGAGGCGGACGCCGTCGCAGGCGGCGCTGGTGATGCCGCCGGCGTAGCCGGCGCCTTCGCCGGCCGGGTAAAGGCCGGTGTGGGACACGCTCTGCAGGGTTTCCTCGTCGCGGGTCACGCGCAAGGGACAGCTGGTGCGGGACTCGACGCCGTAGAATTGCGCCTCCGGTCCGGCGAAGCCCTCCAGGGACTGGTCGAAGCGCTGCACGCCCTCCAACAATCTTTGTCGAATCGACCGGGGCAGGATCTCATCCAGGCGCACGGGCAGGGCGCCGGACGGGCTGGACCCGCGGTGCACGTCGCCGCGGCGGCCGGCGACGAAGTCCTTCAGCGTCTGCGCCGGCAGCTCGCGCGCGCCGCCGGCCTCGATGACCGATTGATAGGCGCGTCGCTCGAGCTCGCGGCGCAGTTTCATGCCGCCGAACAGGTCGTCGCCGAAATTTTTTTGATGGTCGATGCTGACGACGATCGCCGCGTTGGCGAAGGGCGAATTGCGTTTGTAGTTGCTCATGCCGTTGCAGACGATGCCGTCCGCCTCCGTGCCGCTGGACAGCACGTAACCGCCCGGGCACATGCAGAAGCTGTAAACGCCGACGCCGCTCTGATGATCGTGATGGGCCAGCCGGTAATTGGCGCTGCCCAGTTTCGGGTGCTCCCCGTACTCGCGGTACTGCAGGCGGTTGATCAGGGGCTGCGGGTGCTCGATGCGCAAACCCATGGCGAAGGACTTGCCGTCCAGGCGCACGCCGAGGTCGCGCAGGTGGTTCAGCATGTCTTCCGCCGAGTGGCCGGTGGCGAGCAGCACCGCCGGGCTTTTGAAAACCTCGCCGTGCTCGGTGCGCAGACCGACGACGGCAGAGCCTTCCACCAGCAATTCCGTCACTTGCGTGTTGAAGCGGATCTCGCAACCCTGGGCCTTCAGGTACTCGCGCAGCAGGGGGATGACCCGGCGGATGCGGTCCGATCCCACGTGGGGGTTCGCCAGCCAGAGGATCTCGCGGGGGGCGCCGAAACGCACGAGGCGGTCCAGCACGTAAGGGATGTGCGGCGATTTGATGCGCGTGATGAGTTTGCCGTCGGAGTACAGGCCCGCGCCGCCTTCGCCGTAGCAGACGTTGTTGCGCGGATCGAGCTGGCCGTAGCGCCAGAACTGGTTGATGCCCTTGATGCGCTCGCCGGATTCGGAGCCGCGCTCGAACAGGACGCAAGGAATGCCGCGCTCGACGAAGCGCAGGGCCGCGAACAGACCGGCGGGCCCCGTGCCCACGATCAGGGGCTTTTCCGCGGGCGCGCGGGCGGCTTTTTCCAGGTGGATCTCCTGATTCGGCAGGGTTTCGCCGTCCTCCGCCACCTCGACGGTCATGACGAAGTGGGGACGGGCGCGTTTGCGCGCGTCGACGCTCTGGCGCAGGATGCGGAAATCGCCGTGCCCCGGAACCATCCAGGCCAGGCGCTCCGAGAGCTCCTCGTCGATGTCGAGTTTCAAGTCTTGAAGAATGCGAGCCATGAAGGGACGCTTATAACATGACAGGGGGCCGAACTCGAGGCAAGCTGAGGGCCTATGTGGCAGATTCTGAAATTTCTTCCGAGAAAATGGCTGAGTCAGATGGTCGGGCGCCTGGCGCACTGGCGGGGGCCGGGGTGGTGGAACCGCCTGCTCATCGGCACCTTCGCGGGTTTTTATCGCATCAATCTCAATGAGGCCGAAAAATCGCCCTGGAGCTACCCCTCCCTGGGGGAATTCTTCGTGCGCCGCCTGAAGCCCGGGGCGCGTCCCGTGGCCAGTGCGGCGGCCGTGCACTGCGCGGACAGCCGGATCGTGCAGTCGGGCCCCATTGTCGACGGCTGGTGCGTGCAGGCCAAGGGCAAGAAGTACTCGGTCCGCGACCTGCTCGTGGATCCGGACTGGAAGGACAAGTTCCAGGACGGTTTCTTCGCCACTTACTATCTGTGCCCCACCGATTATCACCGCGTGCACTCGCCGGTGACGGGACTGATCCGCAAGGTGACCTATGTTCCCGGGGACCTGTGGCCGGTGCATCCCGGGGCTTTGGACGCCATCGAGGGCCTTTATCTGGTCAATGAGCGCGTTTGCATCGAAATGGCCACCGACCTCGGGGCCGTGGCCGTGGTCTTCGTGGGGGCCACCAACGTGGGCTCCATCGAGCTCAGCTTCGATCCCCTGATCAAAGGCAATCGCGGCATGTCCTTCGTGGAGCGCAAATACGACGTGCCCAAGGAGATCCAGAAGGGCCAGGAGCTCGGCCTGTTCCGCATGGGATCGACGGTGGTGGTGCTGTTCTCGAAGGAGTTCCGCCAGCGCTATTCGGGCACCCTGCGCCTGGGGCCCGTGGTGAAGGTCAATTCCGCTTTGACGATGAATTGAGGGCCTCCCGAAAGAGGGGTGTCCAGGCTTTGGCCACTCCGGCGTTTTTTACCGGCGCCGAAACCCGCTCTTGTGAAACTCCCGCCGGAGTGACAAGTTCTTCCGGTTCGCGAAAAGCGGGGAGTTCCCATGAGAAAAGGTCTGCTGTTCCTTTCGGCGTGCGCGGTGTTTCTGACGGCCTTGATCGGCCTGCCCGGTGCCGCGACGGCGCAGGAGCTGCGCGTGCGTTTCACCAATCCCCTCTGCCGCGAGTACGTTTATCCCGCGCCCCTGCCCACGCAATCCGGCCAGCTGGTCAAGGCCAAGCCGAAAGACATCTTCTGCACGCGCGCCGATCTGCCCTTCAATCTGGCGCGTCCGGACGGCATTTACGCCGAGATCACCCGCGTCCTGCAGGAGCCCGGCGTGGCCCGGGTCACCTTCGCGACCATGACCTACTCCCATCGCGAGCTCACCGCGCAGCTCTGCGTCCTGGAGAAGAGGGGCGTGCAGGTCCGCCTGATCCTGGACGGCGGCGCGGATAAAAAATCCGCCGAGGAGCTGATCAAATGCGGCGTGGAGGTGACGCCGGTCCAGTGGAGCGGTCATTTGCACCACAATAAATTCATTCTCGTCGATTACCTGCCGCAAACGGGTCGCGCGGCCTCCCTGGTTTTTTCGTCGGCGAATTTCTCCAATCCGGGTCTGACCATCAATCACGAGATGTGGGGCTTTTACCGCCCGCTCCAGCCCTCCCTGGTGGTCGAGCAGCACCGCTGTCTGGCGGAGGGCCTGATCGCCCTGCCGACGGGCGGGCAGCCCCTGGCGAAAGCCTTCAATGAATGCCGGACGCGGGTGGCGCGGCAGATCCAGCGTCCCGAGCCCCTGCAGTTCTTCGCGATCCCTTTCGATTCAAAAAAACTCGTCGACATCCTGACTTCGCAATTGCGTTCGTCGAAAATCGCCAAGATGACGAGCAATCGTTTTTCTTTCCCGGCGATCCTGGCGGCCGTGTCCTTGCGCCCGGCGGGTTCGCCGGCCTTGCAGGCCGTGTTCGACGACGACCTCTTCTGGATGGGCGTGCGCCCCGAGCCGGCCCTCGACATCGAAGCGCGCCAGGAAGCGGGCGGCGGCGCCTTTGGTTCGGATCCCCGCCGCATCCGTGAGCTCGAGGCCCTGGGCGCGCAGGTGCGCTTCGCGGAGACCTCGGCCGGTGCCGCTCAGAAAATGCACAGCAAGTACACGATCTTCGATCGCCTGGTGGTCGGCGGTTCGGGCAATTACACGGCTTCCGGCATGACCCAGAATTTCGAGAATATCTACGTGTTCAACGACCCCTTCGTGCATCAGTCTTTCCTGCGGCACTTCGAAGCCCTGTGGAAAGGCTCCACCCAACGCGGGATGATGCCGAAAGCGAACATCGAGCCGAAATAGGAGGCGGGAGCCCTAGTAGTGCGGGGGCTTTTCGTCGGCGGGGCCGATCTTGGGTTCGAGGTCTTCGCCTTCGATGCGCTTTTTCAGGGCCTCGATGCTTTTCTCCAGGCGATCGACGGTTTTTTGCTGCTCATAGAGGACTTCGTTGAGCTTTTCCAACAAAAATTCTTGATGGCTGATTTTGCTCTCGAGGTCGATGATCCGCTGCTCGTTGGCGCTCATGCCTGCTCCCGGGCCGGGTAGGAACATTCCGTCGACGGCGTTTCCATCACCGTGACGCGGGTGAGGGCCGGGATGCCGGCGCGGACCTTGTCGTGGATCCATCGGCAGAGGTTTTCCGAGGTGGGGTTTTCCAATCCCGGCACGTCGTTGAGGACGCGGTGATCGAGCTGATCCAAAAAGGGGCGCAAACGCGTCTCGATCTCGTGGTAATCCATGACCCAGCCCAGGCGGGGATCCTGTTCGCCCACCAGAGTGAGGATGATTTTGAAAGAATGACCATGCAGGCGTCCGCAGGGGTGGCCCTCGGGGAGGTTCGGCAAGCGCCGGGCGGATTCGATTTGAAAGTGCTGTCGCAGCTCGAATTTCATGTTAAAAAGCCCCCATGTCGCGCACGACTCTGCACCTGGCCAAACAGAATTTCAAGTTCTCGGCCGCTCATTTCCTGATTTTCGATGAAAAGAGCGCCGAAAAATTGCACGGTCACAACTACCAGGTGACCGTCGACCTGGAAGTGGCCGGGGAGGCCGATCTCGCCGGCCGCGGTTTTTTCGTCGATTTCAATGTCTTCAAGAAATTCATTAAGGCGCGCCTGGATCAGTGGGACGAGGTCGTGCTGTTGCCTGAAAAGCACACCGACATGAAGTTCCGCCGCGAGGGCTCTTCGCTGGAAGTGCGCTTCCGCGACCGTTTCTACGTGTTCCCGGCGAATGAAGTGATTTTGTTGCCCGTCACCAACACCAGCGTCGAGCAACTCTCGCGCCTGCTGGCGGAGGAGTTCCACGCCGCCTTCAAAGACCAGCACGTCGCCCGCGTGCGCGTTTCCGTCGAGGAAACCCGCGGCCAGGGCGCCTCGACGTCGATCCCCGGGTAACAGTTCCCTTTTTGTCGCGCGCCGCGCGACAAAAAGGGAACTGTTACCCGCCTTGACGGACTTCGTCGGCGCGCAGTTCTTTCTTCAGGTGATAGCTCCAGAAGCAGATGGTCGGTTCGGGGCGTCCCAGCCAGGCGTTGAACCACTCCTCGACGAAAGAGGGCGAGCCCGTGCAACCGACCGGGGCGATCTCCGCGAAGGCCTCGACGCGCTCGACGCGCCAACTCCAGGGCGAGTGGCCCTGGGAGTGGAAGTCGCGGTTTTCAGAAAAGCCTTTTTGAACGGCGGCGATGCGGGCGATGGTGATCTTGCGGCTCCGGGTCTTGATGATTTCCCGGGCCTCGCGGATCAGCGCCGCGTCTTCCAGGGCGATGACGAAGCTGTCCGTCTCGTCGTCCGAGCTCAGAAGAAAATAGCTTTTCCCCTCCGGCGCCGGCACCACGGCGGGTTCGCGCACGCGGGCCACGGCCGGCCACAGGCTCTTGCCCTCCAGCAGCTGCGCGCTCAAACGGGCTTCGCCCTCCAGGCGCAGGAAGGCGGCGCGCGGCGGCGGCGTGAGACGGTGGCTTTCGGTGGTGAAAGGACCGCTCAAGGGCAGACGGCTTTCGCCGAGGAAATTCTGATTCGTATCATAATACTTCAATCGAACTTGTTGTTTCTCCCGCGGGTGGAGGTTCTGCGCCAGCAACAGGAATTCCTGGGCAGCGGGGGCGAGGGAGAATTCCACCGACGGCGAGGTCAAGGCGCTCATCTGGAATTCCCCGCGGCAGCTCAGGCGCACCGAAAAGCGCCGGGCGTGATGCTTCAGCGCCAGGCTCTGCCCTTGCCCCAGGAGATCGCCCGCCGGGAGGCGGATTTCGGAGCGGGCCGGGGCGATGAAGGCCACCTCGTGCGTTTTGCGGCCGTCCTGGATGAGCACCCAGAAAGGCGTGTCCTCTTTCTCGCGGTTCGCCACGGTCAGGCGCATCTCCTCGGGCGCGCAGGCCTGGGGCGCGTAAAGGGTCTCGGCGGCGGCCGGCAGGGTGAAAACCATCGTCAGGAGCCACGAAAGAGGTGTCATACCCTCTGCTTCGGTCGAGCTGGACTGGACTTGACGGGAGTCGGGTGAAACTGGACCTCGGGCCGGGTTTTTCGAGGGAAATTCAGAGCGGCTCCGGGGAACTCCGTCTCGTTCTCATTCGATTTTCAATTGGCCCTCGATCAAGGTCCGGGTCTCGCCAAACGCCTCTGAAAAGCGTTAAATCCGCCCCACATGACTCTCAATGACCTGCGGCCTCGCGCCGCGACCTCCCACGTTTACGAAATCGAAGCTTTGAAAGGCCCGGAAGAGGTCGTGCAGCGTTTGCGCGAACTGGGTTTTTGCGAGGGCGGTCGTCTGGAGGTCTTGGGCCGTTTGCCCTTCGGCGGCCCGTGGCTGGTGCGCTTGGGGGTGACGTCCTTCGCCCTGCGCTCGGAAGAGGCGCGTTGCGCCGAAGTGAAGGTGGTCGCGTGAGCGCCCGCCACATCGCCCTCGTGGGTGCCCCGAACACCGGCAAGACGACGCTCTACAACTGGCTCACCGGTTCGCGTTTCAAAACCGTGAACTATCCCGGCGCCACGGTGGAGTACGCCATCGGGGATCTCGTCGCCCACCTGCGCGAGGATGGTGAAAGTTCGCCCTTCCGTCTGATCGACACGCCCGGCGTGTATGGCCTGAACCCGAAAAGCGCCGACGAGGAAGTCACCGTCAAAGCCCTCTTCCAGCTCCCGGGCCTGGGCGCCGTCGACGGCGTGCTGGTGGTCGTGGACGGCACGCAGCTCGAGCGGCACCTGCATCTCGCCCTCGAGGTGAAAAACGCCGGATTCCCCTTCGTGGTCGCGGTGACCATGGCGGATCTGCTGCGCCGGGAAGGACTCGAACTCGATCTCGCGGCCCTGTCGAAATCCCTGGGCGCGCCCGTGGTCTCTTTCGAGGGCCTCTTGGGCGGCGGCCTGCGCGAGATCGTCACGGGCTTGCGCGCTTTGCCCGCCCGGGGCGAAGTGAGGGCGCCGGAGGTCAAGATCGAAGTGGCCCAGCGCCAGGCCCGCGAGCTCGCGACCCTGGCTTTGTCGCGGGTCGATCGGCCGCAGGAGCGCCTGCGCCGCGTGACGGAAAACACCCGCCGCCTGGATGCCGTGCTCCTGCACCCGATTCTGGGGCCCGTGCTCTTTTTCCTGATCATGACCTTGCTCTTCTCGAGCATCTACTGGATGGCCGCGCCCTTCATGGACTTCATCGACGGCGGCTTTTCCTCGCTGGCGGCCTGGGCCCATGGCGAGGGTGAAGTCGGCCCCTTGCGCGATTTCGTCGCGAACGGCGTGATCGCGAGCTTCGGCGCGGTCCTGGTTTTCGTGCCGCAGATTTTCATTCTCTTCATCGGCATCGGTCTGCTCGAGTCGACGGGCTATCTCGCCCGGGCGGCGACGCTGATCGATCGGCCTTTCTCGAAGCTCGGCCTCACCGGGCGCTCCTTCGTGCCGATCCTGTCGGGTTTTTCCTGCGCGGTGCCGGCCTTGATCGCGACGCGGAACATCTCCTCGCGTCGCGACCGCTGGATCACCAACTTCGTGATCCCGCTGATGACCTGCTCGGCGCGCCTGCCGGTGTACGCCTTGCTCTTGGGGTTCGTGTTCGCCGATCAGCCGGCCTTCGTCGCGGGCCTGGCGCTGGCGGGGCTGTACTTCGGCGCCATGCTGATCGGGGCCGTCGCGGCGGCCATCCTCAATCGGCTGATCCCGAAAGACGCGGCCTCGATCCTGATGATGGAACTGCCCCTGTACCGCCGGCCGCGCCTGCGTGTGGTGCTGCGCCAGTCGCTGACCCGCACCTGGGCTTACGTGCGCCGCGCGGGTCCGGTCATCCTGACGATCGCGATTCTGATGTGGGTCGGCACCAATTTCCCGAACTACGACATGGAAGACCCCACGGAGAAACTCGCGCAGAGTTACGCCGGCCGCATCGGCCAGTGGATCGAGCCCGTTGTGCAGCCCATGGGCGTCGATTGGCGCGTGGGCGTGGGCCTGATGTCGGCCTTCGCCGCCCGCGAGGTTTTCGTCTCGACCATGGCGGTGGCCTTCCACGTGACGGCCGAGGACGAGGAGGGCCAGGCCGCCTCGCTCATGAAGCAGATGGAGACCGCCACCCGCGCCAGCGACGGGGCGAAGATCTTCACGCCCGCCACCGTGGCTGGACTGATCGTGTTTTTCATGATCGCCCTGCAATGCATGACCACCTTCGCGGTGGCCCAGCGCGAGTCCGGCTCATGGAAGTTCGCGTTCGGCCAGCTCGTGATTTTCAACATCGTCGCCTACGTTCTGGCGATCCTCACCGTGCATGGATTGCGTCTGATCGGATTTGAATAAAAGACGAACTGACAAGTGCCCCCGGATCAGGTCTGCTCAAAAGCAAGATCGAGACGAGCATTCACGGGAGGATCCATGGAACAACATGTGGAATCTTACATGGTGAAAGGCCCCTACGTGGGCGAAGGACCTCAATCCGTCAAAGAAGCTCTGGAGGTGATGCGCGAATGCGAGATTCGCCATCTGCCGGTCGTGGAGGAAAACCACCTCATCGGCCTCGTCTCCGAGCGCGACCTCCGTGAAGCCATGGCCCTGCCGCAAGGGGCGAAGCTCCGCCTCGAGGACGTCATGAAGCGAAATGTCTACGTCGCTGAATCGAAAACCCCTTTGCGCGAGATCATCCAGGAAATGGCGGACATGAAATACGGCTCGGTCGTCGTGGTTGACGGGTCCCGCGAAGTCGTCGGCATCTTCACCACCACGGACGCCCTGCGTTTGCTGAGCGAGATGCTGGAGGACGAGGACGAAACCGAGGACGAGCTGGCGATCGAGGATTACATGGAGTCCTGGCGCGACGACGACGAGCGGATCATCGGCCGCGTTTGAAATAATAACGCCAGCGGTACCACCAGGAGGTTTTCTTGGTGATGGCGGCCGGTCCGTCCTCCGGAAAAACATTGATGCGAAAAACCGCGTGCGGATCCTCCTCGAGGAGAACGGCGCCGCGGTCCGTGTTGACGGCGTAGTCGTAACCCGCCCGGCGGGCGAGGTCGGCCGAGCGCTCGTCGATGTCGCCGTAGGTGAAAGCGAAGCTCGGGATCTTCACGCCGAACTCCTCCCGCAAGCGCCGCGCCGATTCGCGCAGTTCGTGCAAGGCCTCCTCGTCCCTCATTTCCGGCAGGCGCCGGTGGTGAAATCCATGGGAGCCGATCTCGAAAACCCCGGTGTCGAAGAGGGCGCGCCGTTCGGGGGCGGTCATCAGGGGCACTTGCGGGGCGGCTCCCTGGTCCCAGGTGTTGGCGCGCAAGGAGGCGTCGGCCAGCAGGAAGATCACGGCGCGGAACCCGAATTCCTTCAGCAGGGGGGCCGCCAGAGTGAGGTTGTTCAGGTAGCCGTCGTCGAAGGTCAGGATCACCGGGCGGCGTGGGAACTCGCTCAACGGCCGCCGGCCCTGTTTGAAATCCAGCAGGTCCTGAAAAGTCAGCGCGACCCTCCCGCGGCGGCGCAAGGCCCACAGGTGACGGCGGAAGGTTTCCCGGGTCACGAAAATCCGATGGGGGGTGTCGATCGGGGACTCGGTGACTTGATGGTACATCAGCACCGGGATGGGGCGGGGGTGGCGTTTCAGCAGGCGCGCCGACTGATAGATCGAGACGATGTCTTTCACGACCGTTTCCGCTTCGACCTCGCGGCGCACGCGCTCGGCGATCAGGGCCAGGTCTTCGGGGGCCGGCTCCTGGCCCCGCAGGAACTCCTCGATCTCGCGGCGGGCGAGGTCGGCGCGCAAGGGCGTGTCCTGCGCTTGCGGTTCGATGTCGCCGAAGTTGGAGAACAAGGCCGAGGGCAGATTCGCCGGGCGCAGCAAACCGCAGGTGGAGGCCTCTCCGAAAGCGAAGCAGGCTTTGCCCAGGGCCGCCGCGGCGAGGGCGATGCGGCCGCCGCCCACGATCAAGCCGTAGGAGGGGAAAATCCCCTCCACTTGATCGACGAAGCCCAGATGCCGCAGGCGCGGCCCGTAGCGCGCCTGCAGGTCCCCCCATTGGCGGGCGGCGGGCGTGCGCGGTTCGGGAGGCGAACCGGCGAGGTGCATCTCCAGATCGGGGTGATTGTCCATCCACTCCGGCAGGAGATTCAAAAACTCGCGGGCGCGTTCGCCCTTCGGCCCCGTCCAGCGCGTGACGAAGAGCCAGCGCCGCGGCGAAGAGGCCTGAGCGCGGACGCTGTCCGCCGAGGGCAGAACCAGCGGATTGCCCAGGACGCGGACCCGCGAGTCGCGCACGTGGAAATCCTCGAGAAGATGTTTTTTCAGGGCCCCGCACACGGCGATGACCCTTTCGCCGTAGGTGTCGAACAGGCGTTTGCCCCAGGAGAAGTGCTGACGGCCGTGCACCGTCGACACCAGGGCGGTGGGCAGCCCGCGGGTCGCCCACCAGGCGATGCGCACGGCGGCCCGCGAGTGGGCGTGCACGATGTCGATTTTTTCCGCGCGCAGATAGCGCCGCAGCCACCAGGCCTCACGCCAGCGGCGCCAGCCCCGGGCCTGATGAACGGGACGCGACACGAAGGGGATCGAGGTGGGCAGATGCCAGCGATCGGAGATCAGCGTGACCTCGTGGCCCTGGGCGCGCAGACCTTCGGCGAGAACCGCGGCATGGGCCTCGGCTCCGGTCAGATGGGTTTGCGAGAGAAGCTGGACAATCTTCATGCGCCCATTATTCTAGGTCGAGGGAGGTTGTCGTGCAAAACAAAGGACGGATGATTTGCGGCGTTGCCATCCTGGTGGCCTTGTCCGCCGGGGCGAATGAGACCAAAAAGGACGGCGAGCCGGCCCAGGTCGATCTTTCCGAAGTGAAAAGCGTGAAGCCTGCGGTGGAGGAATCCCCTGAAGCCGCCGCCGCCCGCCAAGGGCTCGAGGTGGTCAATGCGGCGGTGAACGTCATCCGCAAGAACGACCGCACCGAGGTCGTCTTCCGCAACGGCGACGTCTACTACATGCCGAGCGGGAAAAACTACAACTCCATTTACAAAGCCTGCGAGGAGAGCGAACGCACGGGCCAGGCGATCTCGGTGGTGGTGAACCCCCGCTCCAAGGTCATCGTTTCAGCCTCGGCGGGCGGCGGCTCCAAGGGCTCGGGCCCCAAATAAAAAAAAAGCCGGGTTGATCCCGGCTTTTTTTTCGTCTCTTCCTTTTTCAGGAAAGATCTAGAAATCGCGGATGCGGTCGGCCAGCTGCGGGAAATCGATGAAGGGGTTGCGGCTGCCTTGGGCCTTGAAGATCTCGTTGTTGCGGGCGATCTCGTCCTGGTCCGGCGGGTCCATGCGGTTCCACTGGCGCAAGGTGGCTTCCTGCTCGGGATCGATGCGCAGTTCGTAGCGAACCGAGAAGTAGAAGAGGGCGCGGGCGACATTGCCTTTGTGGCCTTGCGGCGGTTCGAACACCAGGCCCGAGCGCGACGAGGGCAGGCCGAAGCGGCCGTTGTCGCAGGCCAGGCGGCCGTTGCGTTGCTCCCGCACTTCACCGAAGGGGAAGCTCGAGCGCGTCGAGTTCATCTGCGAGTTGGTGGGATAGAGGTGGTGCAGGTCGGACTTCTGCTCTTCTTTGTTGAAGCGACCGCTGAAGCGGCTTTGCGGCCAGGTGTGCTCGACGTTGACGACGCGGTCGTCGGGGATCTGGCCCGGGCCCGGGGGGCGGCCGCGGAATTCGTTGGCGCCGACCACGCGCTCGCAATAAACTTCGCGAACGCCGTATTGGTTGCCGTTGCGGACGAGGTAGAAGTAGCCCATCAGGAACTGGCGGGCGCGGTTGTAACCGATGACCGTGTGGCGGTAGCAGCCTTGTCCGCTGCAGCGATCCATGATCTCGTCGGGGCGGCCGGGGACGGCGCGATGGTCGGCGCGCAGGACGTAACGGATCAGATCCTGAAGCCCGTCGTTGGATTCGCCCATCGTCACGCGGCGGTAGAATTCAGCGCCGTAGTAGGAGATTTGCGGAACTTGTTGTTGTTGCGCGAAGGCCTGAGTCACCGTCGCTTGCAGACACAGAACACCCAGCAGAAGACCGAACCAACGGACCATCTTTCACCTCGTAGACAGGCATGTCGGTGCCTGGTAGAAACGCCCCGCCAATCCGGGACTTATACGAAACAGCTTGTTGTGCGGGGTCAGATCTCATTCATTTTCCCCGGCTTGTCGATGTGTTTTTTTCTGTATCAGGAAATTCTAACACGATTGATGCGTCATATCATGAAAAGAGGAAGCTGCCTTCTTTCAAGGGTCTCCGGCGGATGCCTTAAAGTTCGCTTGAAACCGCCGCGGAACGGTAGCTCCAGAACCGCGGCAGCAGCCAGATGCACGACAGGCAAGCCACCACGCAGATCGCGCCCCCGGAGACGATGGCGAAGCGGGTGCCCGTCAGGGGCGCTTGCAGGCCGATGCGCAGGTTCCCGATCAAGGGGCCGATCATATAACTGATCATCTCGACGCCCGCGAGACGGCCGCGTTTGTCGTTGGGAATGACTTCGTTCCACACGGTCGAGCGGTAGAGGCCGCTGACCATGTCGGCGGCCCCGGCGAGCGCCAGGAAAAAAACGGCCATCCACAGAGACGACGAAAAACCGAAGCCGATGATGAAAAGGCCCCACAGGGCCGCCGCCAGGATCACCATGCGCCCATGGCGGCGGGCGCGTCCGGCCCAGCCGCTCAGGAGCGCGACCCCCAGGGATCCCACCGACATCGAGGAGTACAGAAAACCCGCCGCCGTGCCGCCGCCCCATTTTTCCGCCAGCTCCGGATAAATCGCCACCGGGAAAGCGAAGGTCATGGCGACGATATCAACCAGGTAAGTCCCCACCAGCTCGGGCTTTTTCACGGCGAACTGCAAGCCCTCCTTGAAGCTCTCGACGGGGCTCACCTCCTGGGCGACCGGCGCGAAGTCGGTGTTCCTCATCCAGGCGACGAGGGCGAAGGCCCACAAAAAAGTGATCATGTCGATGAGGTAAGCGAAGCCCGCGCTGTGGGCGACCAGAAGCCCGCCGAGGGCGGGGCCGAGGATGGCGCCCGAGGTGCTGCGCAAGGACGTCAGGGCGGCGACGGCGGGAAAGTCCGAGCGGGGCACGACTTTTTGCGTGAGGGCTTCGAGGGAAGGCCGGTGAAAACCGTTGATCCCCTGCATGAACCCGGTGATCGCGAAAATCAGGATCACGCTCGGCGAGGACGACCAGGAGTTCAAAGCCAGCGCCAGAGCCCCCGCCATCAACAGCACCTCGCAGGTCAAAATCAAACGGCGGCGGTTCCAGCGGTCGGCGTAGGTGCCTCCCACCAGCCCGCAGAGCACGAGGGGCACGAGCTGCACGGCCCCCAGCAGGCCCACCAGGAAAGTGGATCCGGTGAGCTGGTGCACCTGGTAGGGGATCGCCACGTAGGTGATCATGCTCCCGAAAAAGGAGATGAGCTGACTGAAGTAGAGGAGGCGGAATTCGCGATGTCGGACCAGGGGCTTCAGATTGATGAGCATGCGCCATCAAGTCTAAGAAGGGACGGTCCGCTTGGCAAGGCGGGCTTCAGGGGGCGCCGGCGGGTTTGCGGCGTTTCAGGTGCTGCCGCAAGAGGAGGCCGATGAAAGCCACCCCCACGCCCAGCAGGCCCAGGAACAGAAGCACGAGGCCCACGACATAACCCGCGTTGGAGGGGTTGAGGAAATTGCCGGCGGTGTTGTTCGGAAACTGCTCTTGGGCGGCGGCGACGGCGGACATCAGAAGCCAGGACATAAGACCTCCTCCGCGGCTCAGAATGGCCAAGTCCCCTGTTTTCCGCCAGAGAGGAAATCTTCATTTCAAACGAGCGAAAAAAAAGGACCGCCGGAGGGCGGTCCTTTCCCATGACCTCGGAAGAGGGCTTTATTTCGTGTAGGTGACGCTGGTGTCGATCGAGGTCGGACGCTGTTCCGGCGTGCTGCGGTCGGCGGAGATGCCGCTTTGGCCCCATTGCAGCTTGTTGCCTTCGATGCGGACGATGTCGTACTGGTCGCGCGGGGTTTTGGTCCAGCAGCGGTCCAGCAATTCGTGGTTGCTGGTGTCGGCGGTGACGTCGCGTTCTTCATTGGTGACCCATTGGTCCGTGCCGCAGAACGAGACGTTGTTCATCAGGTCGCGGCCGGCGTCCGACAGCGGGGTGATCTTCACCGTTTTCCAGTTGATGTCGATCTTGTGGTTGCCGCCCTCGATGCTGTCGAAATTGCCGTAAGAGCCGACTTCCTCCACTTTCACCGTGGCTTCCGTGCAGTTGTCGGTGCCGTAGATCGTGGTGATGTGACGGATGTCGTTCTCGATGCGGTACTCGTCCTGCTGCGAGGACAGTTTCAGCAGGTCGAGGGGCAGATTGCGGCATTCGGCCTTCCAGGTGCTCATCAGGCCGGTCTCATTGACCTGCGGGTCCACGGCGTTGCGGATATCGCCGTTGTTGCCGCGGCTGCAAGCCGCCACCGTCAAACCCATCACCGCCATCATCATCAACTTCTTCATCTGCATTCTCCTTGGTTAGGTTTCGTTCACGGACACAGCCGTGATGTAACCAAGGCTGTGTCGGGACGCAAACCGCGGAGTGCGGATATCCAGAAATGGCGAACACTTGTCGCGGAAACGTCAAGCGCGTCAGTCCGTCAGCGCCTCGAGCATGCCGAGGAAGCCGGCCGCTTCCGTTTCGCCGTTTTCGTTGAGCTGGCGGCGGCTTTCCCCCAGCCGCTCGGAGAACCGACGCATGCTGTTCTCGATCGCCCGGGTGCTGTAGACGTTGCGGCTGTTTTTCCTCACGGTGTCGGCGAAATCGCGCGCGGCGGGCTCGAGGAATTCCGCCAGTCGCGTGATGCGCGCGATCCTCTTCAGGAAGAAATCATTCATCCCGGCCGGTTTCTTTTCGAGCTTCTTCGCCTCGTCCCTGGAAATCAGGATCGCCATTTCCAGGCCCTGCCAGCGGGGATCGACGGCTTTCCGGCGCAGGATGTTTTTCTGGAACCAGGTGAGGGCTTCCCCGTCCGTCACGCGCACGGTCGCCCATTGGTACTCATCGTCTTTTTTCTTCGTCCAGGGGCGGGCGTCGGGAAGGATCTCGGCCTGGCCCTTCTTGATGGCGAGGGTGAAGATCTCCGCGCTGGCCTTCCAGGCGGAGATGAAGTGGGGGAAACGCTCGCTGTGATCGACGATCCAGTTCATCGCGATCGCCCACTCCTCGCGGGAGACCTCGGGATTTTTCAGGATGCTCAGGAAGTTCCGGGCGCTCTGGCGGTGCGCGAGGACCTCATCCAGGCTGAAATAATCGGAGTAGGCTTTCGTCTTCGATCCCGGGATGGCGGTTTTGACCGGCGTGAACTGGTTCATCTGCAGGGAGGAGAGCATCAGGCGCTCGAAAACATGCTCCGGCTGCCGGCCGCGGGTGAAATCGATGGCATGACGGACTTCGTGCAGGAGCAGGGGGCTGGGGCCGCGCTCCCCCAGGGAGTTCGCGTCGAAATAAATCACGCGCTGATCGGGCACGTACATGGCCGCCGCGCCGTCGCTCACGGCCTCGAGGGAGTACTGCAGTTCGATGTTGCGGTTGGCCAGGCCGGCGGCGATTTTCGCGATCGGCGTTTTCCCTCCGGGCTCGATCACCAGGCCCGGGTGGAGTTTTTCCTTCGAGAATCGCGTCTTGATGCCTTTTTGGGTGAAGAACTTGCGCGCCGAACGGATCAGCTTGGGGTCCCGCGTCTGGCGGAACTTTTTCTCGAAGTCCTTGAGATCGGGAACAATGTCGAGATCCCGGCGGGACGCTCGCGCCGCCGTTTCCAGGACGTCGTTTTCAAAAACGGACGTGCAGGCGGATTGGGACCAGGCCGTCTGCGGCAGCCCGGTGGTCGCAAAAGTCATCAGGACGGAAGAGAGGATCCAGCTTTTTTTGCTCATGGGTTTCCTTTTTTTGATCAGCGTTCCTGGCAATCGAATTGGATGTTGTCGCCTTTCAACGTCGTCTCATCGCGCGGCACGTTCGACGTGTCGTTTTTCACGAGGATCCGCGTCCCGGGGGCCAGGAGGAAGCCGCCCATTTGGGGATCCGACAGGACGCGCTCGTGGTTGTCGACGGACAGGCAGTGAACGAGGCTGCTCTCGCCCGAGCCGTCGGGGTTGAGGAAGCGGACTCGCATGGACTGGCCCGAACGCAGGGTCTGAACGACGGTCTCGCGGGGTTTTTCCTCTTCCTTGCCGGCGGGAAGGGGAACTTGTTCCTGCTTGGCCTGTTCTTGATTCCGCTGGGCGCCGGCGACCTGGTCCTTGGCTTTGCGGCCTTCGGACGAATGGCAGGCGGCCAGCGACAGCAGCGAGGGGACCAGGAGGACGGTCAGGAGGTTTTTCATGCGGCCTTCTTTTTGACGGGCGGTTTGGGCGGCGTTTTCACGGGAGCTTTCGGCGTCACTTTCGGCGCGGCCTTGCATTCGAAACGGATGAAGGCGCTCTTCACCTGGCTGCCGTCGTTGAAGCTCCGGCTGGTGTCGTTCTTCACGGTGACCTTGGATCCCGGCATCAGCAGGAGGCCGCCGGTGCGTTCCTGGGAAAGCATCTGCTGGGCGGACTCCGGGTCGGGCAGGCAACTCACCGTGCTGCGTCCGCTGACGCCGGCGGGCTGTTTCAGCAGCACCATGGAGGTCTCGCCGACCTGAAGGGTGCGGATGAGCAAATCGCCTTTGACCACATCCGCCGCCGAGGCGCCGCCAGCGACCCAGGTCAGGGCCATCAAAACCAAGAGCTTCTTCATCGGTCGTCCTTTGCTTTTGAGATCGAACCTGTCACCGAAATCGACCCGGGTGACGTTCTTGGGCCTTTCCGGAAGGCCCGGAAAGCAATGAACGTCGACCCGCAGGCTTTTCAGCTTGATCAGGGCTTCACGGAGCAAAAGCCGTGCAAAGAGGGGCTAGACTTCGATCTGCCGGCGGAGCCAGGCTTCCAATTCGTCCAAGCCCGTTTGGAGGTCGGCATGGGTCTCCCGCAGCCGGCGCAGGGCCTGGTGAACGCTGGCGCCGGTGTAGGGCCGCTCCAGCAGGAGTTCGCGCAACTCATCGATCAGCGGCGGATGCAGGGAATCGGTGAAGATCCTCATGTCCTTGATCAAGGCCTCTTCGACGCGGAATTGGAAATGGAAGAATCCCAGGGACAGGTACTCATCCATCTCGTGGGTGAACTCCAGGGTGTGGCCATAGAGCCAGTCCCAGGATTGCAGTTCCTCGTAGGTCGCCTTGAGCCGGGGGATGCCGTTCAGGCTTTCCAGGGAGAGGGGCGTGATCTCGGCCCGGGCCCCGTAAAACGACTCGAACGAGCGGCTGAGGGCGGTGACGATCCGTTCGTGGCTGATCTCGGGGTTGATCTCGTTGAGATTCACCACGCGGGACCGCACCGACTCCTTGCCCTTGGCCTGCAGCTTCTTCGGGCTGGGCGTGAGGTAATGGCTGAGGCGCGAAAGATCCGTGTTCAATAAAAGAGTGCCGTGATGGAAGGCGCGGTCTTTCTTCTCGCGGTAGGCGCTGCCGCTGAATTTCCGCGGTCCGTCGGCGAAGGGGATCAGCAGATCGTTGCGGCCCGAGGCCTCGCCCTCGACGCCGAGGGTTTTCAGCCCGTCGAGGAGGATGCGCACGTTGTTGGCGCGGCTGTAGGACTCTTTCGGCGACAAGAACGTGAAACAGGTGTTGCCGAGGTCGTGAAAAACCGCGCCGCCGCCGGAGCGCCGCCGGGCCAGGTGAACGCCCTCTTCCTTCATGCGCGCGAGGTGGCACTCGGACCAGGGATTCTGATTGCGACCGATGACGACGGTGCTGTCGTTGCGCCACAGGAACAGCACCTGCTGGTCGGGATCCAGGTGATCGAAGAGCCATTCCTCCGTGCCGATGTTCAGATAGGGATTGAGGCTTTCCGAGAGGAAGATTTTCAGTTTTTCCATGGAGCTCCGACCATAACGCCGGAGGGAGGCGTCTCCAAGCTGAAACTTCCGGAAATCCCGCCCTAGCCCATGCGATCGAGGTCGCGGCGGTGCTCGGCCAGGGCGCGGTGAAGGTCGCGGAGGGCGTTTTCCATTCTTTCCGTGGATTGCCCGGGTTTGAAGGTCATCGTGGCCTCGTAAAATTCCCGGGCGGGCGCTTCGAGGGCGCCGAGCAGGACGTCGATCTTCTCCAGGCGTTTCAGGAAAATTTTTTGCGCGTCCTTTTCCCCCCGATGCAGGACCGCCGTGTCGCGCTCATTGAAGAGCAGTGTCATGCGCAGGCCCTGCCAGGGGTTCCCCTCCGTCTGGCGGAGGATGTTTTTCTGAAACCAGTTGAGGGAGGCCGGCTCGTCCACGATCAATGAGACCCAGAAGTATTTTTTGCTGGAAGCGTGCCGGACGGGTTCGACCGCGAGGTTTCTCCGGGACAGTTCCCCTTCGAACACTCTCGAGGTCGCTTTCCAGCTTTCGCTGAAGTGGATGAAGCGCAGGGCGTGCTGCTGCAGGTACCTCAAAAGGTTCGCGTGTTTTTCGGCGTCGATCTCGCGTTTGAGCCGGCGCAGGGCGATCCCGGCGCTCTGCCGGTGGGCGAGGATTTCATCCAGGGAGAAGTAAGTGGTGTAGGAGTTTTTCGAGACGGCCCCCGGCAGCGTGGCTTCGCGTTCCATCTCCCGGGTGGTGATTTTCGCCTGGAACAGGCGTTCAAAGCCGTTCTCCGTTTGGACGGCCCAGTCCGCGTCCACGGCATGACGGATCTCATGGAGGAGGCTCGGGCTGGGTCCCTTCGCGCCGAACGAGGCGGCGTCCATGGTGATCGTTCTGTGCCAGGGGCTGTAAGAGGCGTGAACGGATTTTTCGACCAGAGCCGCGATGGAGTAGCGCAGCTCGACGCCGCGGCGATCCAGGCCCCGGGCGATCTTCGAGATGCGGCTGTCCCCTTGCGGAAGGATGATCAGGCCGGGGAATTCCCGCGAATCGTCGAGGAGGGTTTCGATGCCTTCCTTCGCGAGGAGGCCTTGCGCGTTTGTCAGGAGATCCGGGTTTTTGGTGGCGCGGTAAATGTCTTCCAGGGCTTTGAGCTTCTCCGCGACATCCTGGGGGCGGGAGGACGGGGTGAAGACCCGCGCGCAGGAGCTTTGGGCGACGGCGGCGCCCGGAAGGGCTGACATCGCCGAAATCAAACAAAACGCCAACCCCAGTGTCCGCATCGCGCACCTCGCCCCTTCACGGAGCAAAGGCGGCGCCAGGGGGCGGCGGTTCAAGCCCGTTTAAACACCGTTGGAAGGCGGGATATTCCCTGGCGGGGCCCCGGAGGACAATCCTGGCTGGGGGGAGTCGATTTTTTAGACAGGTCTCCGGCGGGGGCTTCAGAGGAACAGGCTGACCACGGCCGCCGTCATCAGGGTCGACAGCGCTCCGCCCAGCACGGCCCGCAATCCCAGGCGGGCGAGTTCGCCCCGGCGGTTCGGCGCCAGGGGGGCGATGCCGCCGATCTGGATGGCGATGGAGGAGAAGTTCGCGAAGCCGCTCAGGGCGTAGCTCAGGATGATGAAGCTGCGATCGCTCAGCCGGCCCGAGAGGTCCGACAGGTGCAGGTACGCGACGAACTCATTGAGCACGGTTTTTTCGCCCAGCAGGGCGCCGGCCAGGACCACTTCCTGCGAGGGGATGCCGATGACCCAGGCGATGGGCGCGAAGACCCAACCGAGCAGCATCTGCAAAGACAGGGTCGCGGGCTCGCCCGGCACGCGCAGGGCTTCCGGAACGAGGGGTTGTCCCCAGTGTTCGAAACCGGTCCACAGGCCGATCTGCCCGAGCAGGGCGTTCAGCATCGCCATGAGGGCGATGAAGGCGACGAGCATGGCGCCGACGTTGAGGGCGAGCATCAGTCCTTCGGAGGCGCCGCTCGCCGCCGCGTCGATGACGTTGGCGTGGGGGCTGCGGTTCGCCTCGTGGGGAATGCGCCCGAAGGTTTCGGGCACTTCGCGTTCGGGGATGATGATTTTGCTGATGAGGATGGCGGCCGGCGCGCTCAGGATGCTCGCGGTCAGGAGGTGGCCGCCGATGTCGGGGATGCGGTCACGCAGGAGGCCCACGTAGGCCGCCATCACGCCGCCCGCCGTGTTGGCCATGCCGCCGATCATCACGCACAGCAGTTCGCTGCGGGTCATGGAGGGCACGAAGGGCTTGATGATCAGCGGCGCCTCGGTCTGGCCGACGAAGATGTTGGCCGCCGCGGCCAGGGTCTCGGCCCCCGAGGTGCGCATGGTCTTCTGCATGATCACGGCGAAGAAGTTCGTGATCTTCTGCATGATGTGCAGGTGGTAGAGCACCGACATGAGCGAGCCGATGAAGACGATGGTGGGCAGGACCTGCACGGCCATGATGAAGCCCGACTGGTCGGTGTCGGCGAGGCTGCCGAACATGAAGCGCGTGCCCTCGAGGGTGAAATCGATCGTGGCGTTGATGGCGTTGTTGGCGGCCTCGAACAGAAACCGCAAGGGCCCGCCGATGCCGAGGGCGGGAACGCCCAGGACCAGCAGGCAGAACAGCACCTGCAGGGCGAGCCCCCAGGCCACGAGATGCCACGGGAAGCGGCGCCGGGCATCGGAGAACAGCCAGGCGATCGCGATCAGCACGCCGAGCCCGAAAAGAGGGATGAGACGATCCATCATGCGGTCCTTCCTACCGGAAGGGAGCACCGCCGTCAGCAAACAAAGGGGGAGGATCAAAGGACGTGATCCTTAAGAACAAAGTCAGGGCATTTCATGGTTTGATTTTCCGATTTTCGGATGTCGATGATCGATTTTCGAATTGGGGGAATGGCTCGTGCTGTCGCGGCTCGCTTGGAAAATGGAGAATCGAAAATCGAGGAAATTTTGCGCAGCAAAATTTGGAGCGGGAGACGGGGCTCAAACCCGCGACCTATGCCTTGGCAAGGCATCGCTCTATCAACTGAGCTACTCCCGCGCTCACAGAGAAGGGCAAATTACTGTTGTCCCCCGGCCTTGTCAATGGTCAGATTAAAAAATGCGAAGAGCCGTGGCGCGTTCGATGAAAAAGTGGCTGATCCTGCTGTTTTTGGCGGTGATTGCCTATTTCTCAGGCTGGGTGCTGGGCACGCGGATGAAAAACCAGCAGATGGTGCGACTTCAGAACAGCGAAATGATGGACGCCGGGGCGAAGGACGGCAGGGGCGGCACGGAGTGGCGGGCCGAGGCGATTTTGACGTAACAGCTGATCAGGATCGCCATGAAGATCCAGAACCAATTCGACGGGGTGAAATAGTCAAACATCAGGCCACCTTTTGACGACCGGCCAGGTAGGCGCGGTGGTACTCGAGCCCGCTTGCTATACTCAAAATCGTTGAAAACCACAAGAGAGCGTAGCCCAAAGGGCCCAACCAGGCGCCGCCACCGGGTAAAAAGGGAAGGTCCCAAAGGATGACGGCGGGAATGCCGGCCATCTGCAGGGCGGTTTTCCATTTGCCGGCCTGGCGGGCGGCGATGATGACCCCGTCGGCGGCGGCCACGGCGCGGATGGCGCCGATCCAGGTGTCCCGGGCGGTCAGCAGGATCACCAGAAACGGATCGACTTTGCCCGGCAGGATCAGCAGGGTCAGCACGCTGGTGACGAGGATCTTATCGGCCACCGGGTCCATGAATTTGCCCATGGTGGAAACGGCGTTGTACTTGCGCGCGAAGTAACCGTCGTAATAGTCGCTGACGGACGCCAGGATGAACAGCCCCGCCGCCACCATGTTCCAGGCGAGAGTGTTGGGCCACAACGCCGCCACGATCGGGATCGTCAGCACGATTCTCAGCAGAGTGATTTGCATGGGGAGGCGAGTCTTCCAGGTCGACATCCTGCTCAGGATTAAGACATCGAGCGTCGGAAGTCATGAAAAATCTGGTCACAGGCGGGGTGCATCCGGCACAGATAAAACCATGTTCGTGCACCGCCACCTCGTGCAGTTTTATGAGACGGATTTGATGGGGATCATCCATCATTCCAATTACCTGCGTTTTTATGAAGAAGCCCGTGTCGCGTGGGCCCATGCCCGGGGGCTGATCGATTATCAGCAGCCGGGCTCCGCCGCGCACTTCGCGGTCCTCGAGACGCAAGTGAAACACTTGAGACCGGGGCGTTTCGGCGATTCCTTGGAGATCGATGTGCAGGCGCGTCGTGACGGGGTCAGGGTGATTTTCCAGTACCGCCTGCGCCGGGGGGGCGAGGTGCTGAGCGTCGCGGAGACGCGGCACGTGCCTTTGAGCGCGGAACTCAAGCCCATCCGCCTGCCCCTTCCCATTAAGACCGTTTTGGAGAAAGAAACATGGACAGAAACCTGGCTCTTGAATTCGTGAGGATCACTGAAGCGGCTTCCCTTTCCTGCGCCCGATTGATGGGGCGGGGGGATGAGAAGGCGGCGGACGCGGCGGCCGTCGATGCCATGAGAAAAGCCTTCGACTCCGTTCAGATCGACGGCACCGTCGTCATCGGCGAGGGCGAGCGCGATGAGGCCCCGATGCTCTACATCGGGGAGAAGGTGGGTCGTCAGAGCGCCGAGGCCCCGGCCGTGGACATCGCCTTGGATCCCCTCGAGGGCACCACGATTTGCGCCAAGGGCGGCGTGGGCGCCATCTCGGTGATCGCGGTGGCGGAAAAAGGCCGCTTCCTGCACGCCCCCGACACTTATATGGAGAAAATCGCCTGCGGCCCCGGCGCCAAAGGCTGCATCGATCTGGATCTGGCGCCGGCGGAGAACATCCACCGCGTGGCCGAGAAGCTGAACAAACCGGTGGAGGACGTGACGGTGGTGATCCTCGATCGTCCCCGCCACGCCGACCTGATCGCGTCCGTTCGCGGGACCGGCGCGCGCATCCAGCTCATCAGCGACGGGGACGTTTCGGCCGCCGTGGCGACGGGCTGGGGCGAATCGGGCATCGATCTCCTGATGGGCATCGGCGGCGCGCCGGAGGGCGTGATCTCCGCCGCGGCCATGCGCTGCCTGGGCGGCGACTTCCAGGGCCGCCTGAAATTCCGCAACGAAGAGGAAAAACAGCGCGCCACCCGCATGGGCGTGAAAAACCTCGGGCAGAAATTCACCATGGAGCAGCTGGCTTCGGGCTCCGTCATGTTCGTCGCCACGGGCGTCACCGACGGTCCGCTGCTGAAAGGCGTGAAGATGCTGCCGGGCCGCCTGGCGCGCACGCACTCCATCGTCATGCGTTCGAAGAGCGGCACCATCCGCACGGTTGAAACCTTGCACAACCTGCAGATCAAGCCCCTGTGAGCCCGGGACCGTGGCGTTGAAGCTGATCTGCTTTCATTGCGGCAAAGAGATGGAGTTCGTCGAACGGGTGGGCCTGCGCGACGAATGCCCGGGCTGCCGCTCCGACGCCCACGTCTGCAAGAACTGCGAATTCTACGACGTGAAGGTTTACAACGAATGCCGGGAGACGCAGGCCGAAGTGGTGCGCGAGAAAGAGCGCTTCAACCGCTGCGATTATTTCCGTCCCCGCGGCGGCGGCGGACCGGGCGCCGTGCAGGACAAGACGGCGGCTTTGCGGGCGGCGGCCGAGGCCCTCTTCAAGAAGTCTTGACAGCTCCGTAAAAATCCGTGGGAATAGGGCATGGCAAGCGCAAGCACGACCGAAGTTTTCAATTGCACGCCCGCGGAGTTCTTCAAAATCGTCATCGACTATCCGAACTACCCGCAATTTTTGTCGGAAGTGAAGAAGTGCACGGTCCTCAAGACCGAAGGGGAGCGCAAGCTCATCGAGTACCAGGTGTCGATGATCAAGAGTTTCAAATACAGCCTGTGGATGACCGAGCAGGAGCCGGGCCTGGTGTCCTGGGAGTTCGCCGGCGGGGACATCTTCAAAACCATGAAGGGGCATTGGAAGCTGGAGGATCAGGCCGGCAAGTGCCGCGCCACCTACTTCGTCGACGCGACCTTCGGCCTGTTCGTGCCGGGGCCGGTGACGAAAGCCCTGTTGGACGTGAACCTGCCGAACATGGTCAGCGCCTATCACAAACGGATCAAAACGATTTATGGCAAGTGACGAAGGCCACGAGAGGAAAAGCTCCAAGAAGGAGCGCGAGGACCTGGCCGGAATGGCGGCGGGCCTCATGGGGGACGCCCTCAAGAAAGTCTTCAGCGTCGGCGTCTCCGCGGCCTTCATGACGGAGGAAAACGTCCGCCAGTACCTGCAGGACATGAAGCTGCCCAAGGAAGTCCTGGGCCTGGTCCTTCAGAGCGCCAACCGCTCCAAGGACGAGATCACCAACCGCGTGTCCAACGAGATCATCAAGATCGTCTCCAAGATCGACTGGGTGAAGGAACTGGCCCGCTTCGCCGAGAGCCACAAATTCAAGATCTCGGCCGAGATCGACATCATCCGCAAAGAAAACCTGAGATCCGGCAAGGAAGGTTAAAACAGGGCTCGAGAGCTTTCCTCGCGACGCCGATTCTCCTCCTGGAGAGGTGCGCGTGGAGTACGGACTCAGGTCGGGCTCGTTTCTTGTTCTCATGATGCTGGCTTGCAAGGCCCTGGCGGCGCCGACGCCGTCCTTCACCTACGAGGGTTATCTCACGGACCTGTCGAACGCTCCCGTGACGACGACGGCCGGGGACAATCTCCAGGTCAAATTCGAAATCCGCGGCAACTCCGGCACGGACTGTCTTTTGTACTCCGAGCTCCACAACAACGTCATCGTCCAGCAGGGGGCTTTCTCCCTGAAGGTCGGCCAGGGCGCGAGCCCCAGCCTGCCGGGCGGCCAGGCGTCCCTCCGCGATCTTTTCGCCGTCAGCGGCACGATCAACGGCGATTCCTGCAGTTACAACGCCTCCTCCACGACGGGTCGCCGCTTGCTGCGCGTTTACGTCGACGGCACCAGCTTCGGCGACGTGGCGCTGACGGAGGCGCCGCGCGCCTGGGTGGCGGACACGGCGGCGGACTCCTTGAAGCTCGGCGGCAAGCTTGCAACTGAATTTGTTGAGACGTCCAGCCTGTCGATCTGCGTGGCCGGGCAGTCGCTCACCTGGAACGGCACGGCCTTCGCCTGCGCCAGAACCTCGCCCGCGGGCGCGGGCACGGCGGGCCAGGTGTTGAGCACCGACGGGGCGGGCAATCTGTCCTGGGCCGATCCCGGCGGCGGCGGTTCCGGCATCACGGCGCTGACGGGGGATGTGACCGCTTCGGGCACGGGGTCCGTGTCCGCGTCGATCGCCAACGGCGCCGTGACGGCGTCCAAAATCGCCGATGGCGCCGTCACCGCGGTGAAGCTCGAAAGCACCGGCGTGATCCCGGGGACCTACGGCGGCTCCTCGGACATCCCCGTGGTGAGCGTGGACGCCAAGGGGCGGGTGATGTCGATGTCGACCTCCGCCCTCAGCGGCATCGACGCCGCGGCCCTGGGGTCGGGCACCATCGATCCGGCCCGCCTGCCGAACGCGGTGAAGTCCTGGAACCTCACGGGCTCGGACGTGTGGACCAGCGTCAATCGCGTGGTGATCGGATCCGACCAGGCGGACGGGCGATTGCGCGTCGCCGGTCAGACCAGCAGCGATTGGCTGGTGCACGACATCGCGTCCGCGAGCACCGGCCCGGTGGCGTTCCTGCGCCGCTCGCGGGGCACGCTGATGGGGCCGACCGCGGCCAAAACGAGCGATATCCTGGGCGGTTTTTACGCCACCAGCTACAACGGATCGTCCTTCGGCAATCCGCTCGCCGGCATGGAGATCCGCGCCTCGCAGGATCACACCCCGGCGGCGCAAGGGGCCTATCTCTCCCTGCTCACGACCTCGGCGGGAAGCACCGGCCAGGTGGAACGCCTGCGCGTCGATCCGTCCGGGAAGATCGGCATCGGCACGGTGTCCCCCTCGTCCCTCCTGCACGTGAATTCCATCAGCGGGGATCTGCCGGCCGTGCTCGTCAACAACGCCATCGGCAACGTCTCCGGCTCGCACTCGGCCCTGCGCAGCCTCCTGCAGTTCAACAACACCGCGTCCGTGAGCGCGAGCCCCATCGCGGCGGCGGAGGGATCGATCGTCGTGAACTCCAGCGGTGCCTTCGGCTATCCGGTGAACGGCATGTTGGGGACCGTGACCAACTCCGCGACCGTGACGGGCTCCCAGGGTTATGGCGTGCAGGGTCAGGCCGTTCACGCGGGCGCCCAGGGCGCGACGAAGCTCTCCGGGGTGCACGGCTCCGCGCAAGGCGGCGCCAGCAGCGGCGGCACGATCGGGACCTTGATGGGCGTTTCCGGGGACGCCGTCAACCTGTCGGGGAGCGGTAGCGTGATCAGCCAGATGTACGGCGTGCGCGGCACGGTCAACAATCTGTCCTCCACGGGCAACGTGAACTACGCCTATGCCGGCAGTTTCAGCATGGGAACCGGAACCACGACGACGATCGCCAACGCCTACGGCGTTTTCATCGGCTCGATGACGGCGACCAACGCGTGGGGCCTTTATCAGAGCGACGCCTCATTGAACAATTATTTCGCGGGCAAGGTGGGCATCGGCAACGCCGCTCCCAACTTCGCCCTGGACGTCGTCGGGGACGTCAAGGCCTCCGGCTGTGTGATGGCCGGCGGCAGCAATCTGGGCGGCACCTGCGTGTCCGATCGGCGCTACAAGGAGCACATCGAGGAGCTGCCGGACGGCGTGGCCGATCGCCTGGCCCGCATCACGCCCAAGCACTACGACTGGCGGAGAGCGGAATTCCCGGAAAAGAATTTCCCGGCGGAGCGCCAGCTGGGCGTCATCGCCCAGGACGTGCAGGCCCAGTTCCCCGAGCTGGTGGAGACGGACGAGAAGGGCTTTCTGCGGGTGATGTACTCGTCCCTGATGACTTACTTGCTGAAGGCGTTCTCGGAGGATCATCAGCGGATCGACCGGTTGGAGATGGAAAACCGTGAACTGCGCGCGCGACTGGAAAAGCTGGAGCGGCGCTGAGGCGCGCCGGCGCCGCCTCGTTCCTCAAAAAAGAAAACCCCGCGGTCGTCCCGCGGGGTTTTTTCTGAAAGCCCGGAAGCGTCAGTGCTTCGTGCTTCCCTCGACGTTTTTCTCCTTCGGTCCGAAGAATCTTTCCATCAGGCCTTTCACCTCGCCGGTTTCCTTGCCGGCGCCGGTCTTCACCTCGATCGAAACCGGTTTGGCGGCTTCGGATTTCGGCAGATACAGCTGCAGCTCGCCGTTGTCGAACTGCGCCTCGATGCGGGAGGGGTCGACGTCCTTCGGCAGGCTGAAGGCGCGGTGGAAGCGGCCGAAGCTGCGCTCGGTGCGGGTCCAGCCGTTTTTCTCGTCCTGGAACTCGCGGCGCCGTTCGCCGGTGACGGTCAGCATGCCGTCATGCACTTCGATTTTCACATCCTTCTCTTTCATGCCCGGCAGGTCGAAGGCCATCAGATAGCCTTTGTCGTTTTCGGTGATGTCCGTGGCCGGTTGGAAGAGTTCCGTTCTTTCCGAAGGGGTGGCGCCCTGCAGTTGGTTGATCATTTCGTCGAATTCCTTGAAAAGATCCCAGGCGGAGCCGCGGTTTCGGGTCGTCAGTTGGTGTCTCATACGTTTTTCTCCTTTCGTTGTCGCGTGACGTCTTCGTCTCACACGGTGAACATGTGAATCCCCGCCGGGCTGTCAAGGCAGCGAAAAAACCGCGAAGAACGACGCGTGGCGCGACCCCGACCTCGGTCGGTCTCAAGCTGAGACGCGAAAAAGCCGAGAAGCGGGGCATGATCCGCACTCTGGAAAACCTCGATGCCGGCACCTCCCTGATGTTGATGTCCTGCCTGTCGGTCGTCCTTTTTTGTTTTTGCTGCTACCGCTTCCTTCGTGAAATCACGAAGCCCTGGCCCGTGATGAACAACACGGCTTACGCCCGTCCCGCCCTGCAGGTGGGCCGCGCCTACAAGGTTTTTTCCTGGGGGCTTCTGATGGGCTTTTTCTTGGTGGGCCTTGTCATTTCTTTTGTTGAGGTCTTCACCCGGCTATGATCGGGGGATGGAATTCCAAACTTACAATCCGACCACCGGTGACGCCCTTCAACGGCGCGAGCACTGGCCCTTTGAAAAAGCCGAAAAACAATTGAACGAATCCTGGAAGGACTTTCTGGTCTGGCGGCGGCGGTCGCCCAAAGACCGGGCCCAGGCGGTGGCGCTGTGGGCGCGCTCGCTGAAAAACCAGCGCGACCGGCTGGCGCGCATGATGACGGAGGAGATGGGGAAACCCATCCGCCAGGCGAAGGCCGAAATCGACAAATGCATTTTCACCTGCGAGTACCTGGCGGCGGAAGGGCCGAAATTCCTGGAGCCGCAGCGGCACGAATCCCCTTATCATGAGTCCTGGGTGACCTATGAGCCCCTGGGGCCCATCCTGGCCATCATGCCCTGGAACTTCCCCCTGTGGCAGGTGGTGCGTTTCGCGGCGCCGGCCCTGATCGCCGGCAACACGGTTTTGCTGAAGCACGCCGATCTCACCGCCGGTTGCGCGGAGATCATCGGGGAGTCGGCCCGCGACCTGGTGGACGGGCTGCGTTTGATCCGCAATCTGCCCATCGACCACGAGGTGGCGGCGGATCTGATGCGGCACCCGAAGATCCGCGGCGTGACCTTCACGGGCAGCACGCGGGGCGGGCGCGAGGTGGCGCGCACGGCGGGCGAGGCCTTGAAAAAAACCGTGCTCGAACTCGGCGGCAGCGACGCCTACATCGTTTTGTCCGACGCCGACGTGATCGCGGCGGCGAAAACCTGCGCGGCGGCGCGCTTGGTGAACGGCGGCCAGTCCTGCGTCGCCGCCAAACGCTTCATCGTCGAGAGGCCCGCGGCCGGGGCTTTTGTCTCCGCCCTGGTGAATGAAATGAAAGCCGTGCAACCCGGCGATCCCTTCGACGAGGATTGCCGCTTGGGGCCCCTGGCCGCCAAAAAATTCCAAGCGCAGCTGGCCGAGCAGGTGGAGGATCTGCAAAAACTCGGCGGGCGCGTCGTTCTGGGCGGCACCGTGCCCGAGGGGCCCGCCGCCTATTATCCCCCCACGGTGATCGTTTTTGAGCGGCCGACCCCGGGAGTGGGCGACATCGAGACCTTCGGTCCCGTGGCCGTGGTGATCGTCGCGGCGGACGCCGTGGAGGCGATGCGCGCCGCCAATGACAGCCCTTACGGGCTGGGTGGGGCGCTTTTCACCGCCGACACAACAAAAGGACTTGATCTGCTCCGTGATTTCGAGGCGGGCTTCGTGGTCCTGAACGGCTCCGTGCAATCCGACGTGCGCCTGCCTTTCGGCGGCGTGAAGGACTCCGGCCATGGCCGCGAGCTGTCGGTGCACGGCCTGCATGAATTCTGCAACATCAAAACCGTCGCCCAGGGGGCGCGTTGAAAAAGCCAGCGGGCGCGTTGAAGGCGCGCTTCGGCCTGGAGCACCGCCTCTGGGAGCGCTTGAAAAAAGACGGCCTGCGCGGGCGCGGGTTCTTGCTCGCCTGTTCGGGCGGCGCGGACTCGGTCGCCTTGGTGCGGGCCTTCGCGGCGGTTCAGGCGAAAAAAAATTTGCGCGTGGCCCACTTGCACCACGGCCCCGGCGGGGCGGGGGCCTTCCGCGATGAGGCGCGGCAGTTCGTGCGCGATCTGGCGCGCGACCTGGATCTGGCCTTTGTGGAAGCCCATCACGGGGGGGAGATTTTGCGGGGGGAGGCGGCCTGCCGGGATTTTCGCCGGCAGTGGCTCGAGCGCTGGCGGGAGGAGTTCGCGATGGACGCCGTCGTCACGGCCCACCACGCGGAGGACCTCCTGGAGACGCGGTTGATCCGCCTGGTCCGCGGGACGGGGCCCGGGGGATTGAGGGCCATCCCGGTGTGGCGGGCCCCCTGGTACCGTCCCTTCCTCGGATTTTCCCCCGACGAACTGCGGGGATATCTCGAAAAGATCAACCAATCTTGGTGTGAAGATCCCAGCAATCAGGACCCGCGTTTTTTGCGCAACTGGCTCCGGCAAAATTGGCTGCCCGCTTTGGAGGCATACCGACCGGGTTCCAAGGGGGCTTTGGGTCGTTCGCTCGAGGATGTGGCGGCTTCGGTCCCGAAGATTTCACTTCCAGTGCGGTCGGCTTCCCGCTCTTGGGCCGTCCGTCGCGCCGAGTGGGAGACATGGTCGCCGGGGGAGCGGCTCCAGCAGCTCGCGGTCGGACTGCGTCATGCGGGTGTGGCGAATTTCACACGGGGACAGCTCGAGGAGATTCACCGTCGCCTGGACAAAAATCAAAAGGACTACAGCTTTCAATTGGCGGGTTGCGTTTGGACCGTGGGAGCGGAACAAATTCAAGCGCGCCTGGTTGTGGCGCCTCTGAAATGATGCTAGCCTCAATTTAATTAAACATTCGTTTGGAAAGAGGTTTTCCATGCGCCAAACGCAAAAAACCATGGCTCTCTGGTTCTTCCTGATCATCCTGGGCGTGTTTTTCATCCAGGCGTGGCAGACCCAGAAGCACAAAACCATCGCGGACTTCAATTACTCGAAACTCGTGGAAGCGGTGAAGAGCGGTGAAGTCGCCTCGGTGACCTTCCGGACCGATTCCAACGAGATCGCCGGCGAGATGAAACCGGACTTCGAGAAGAAATACAACGGCACGAAGTTCCTGATCGTCGGCAACACCGGCGACGAGGGCTACAAGATGCTCACCGCCGCCGGCATCACCCCCAACTACGAGAAGGGCGACAACGCCGGATTCCTGCAGGCCCTCTTCGTGAACTGGCTGCCGTTGCTTCTGATCGTCGGCATGTTCATCTTTGTCATGCGACAGATCCAGTCGGGCGGCGGCAAGGCCATGAGTTTCGGGAAAAGCCGCGCGCGACTGCTGACGGAAAATAAAAACCGCGTCACCTTCAAGGACGTCGCCGGCGTCGACGAGGCCAAGGACGATCTGCAGGAGGTCGTGAGCTTCCTGAAAGACGCCCGCAAGTATACGCGCCTGGGCGGCCGCATCCCGAAAGGCGTGCTCCTGGTCGGCGGTCCCGGCACCGGGAAAACCCTGCTCGCCCGCGCCGTCGCCGGCGAGGCCGGCGTGCCCTTCTTCACCATCTCCGGCTCGGACTTCGTCGAGATGTTCGTCGGCGTCGGGGCCTCCCGCGTCCGCGATCTCTTCGAGCAGGGCAAGAAAAACGCCCCTTGTTTGATCTTCATCGACGAGATCGACGCCGTCGGACGCCATCGCGGCGCCGGCCTGGGCGGCGGTCACGACGAGCGCGAGCAGACCCTCAACCAGCTGCTGGTCGAGATGGACGGCTTCGAGTCCACCGAGGGCGTCATCATCATCGCCGCCACCAACCGCCCGGACGTCCTGGATCCCGCCCTCCTGCGGCCGGGTCGTTTCGACCGCCGGGTCGTGGTGAACAAACCGGATCTCAAGGGCCGCGAGCAGATCCTCGTCGTGCACACCAAGAAAACCCCCATGGGCCCCGATGTGGATATCCACCGCATCGCCCGCGCCACGCCCGGTTTTTCGGGCGCCGACCTGGAGAACCTGGTCAACGAGGCGGCCCTGGTCGCCGCGCGCTCCGACAAAAAGTACATCGAGATGGATGATTTCGAAAAAGCCCGCGACAAGGTCATCATGGGCAACGAGCGCAAGTCCATGGTCATCTCGGAAGAGGACAAAAAGATCACGGCCTACCATGAAGCCGGACACACGCTGGTCGCGAAAAAGCTCCAGGGCCTCGATCCCATCCACAAGGTGACGATCATCCCGCGCGGCATGGCCCTCGGCCTCACGCAGACCCTGCCGGAAAAGGACTCCTTGAGTTTCTCCCGCACGCAGGCCGAGAACTGGATCTCTTTCGCCTTCGGCGGCCGCGCCGCGGAGGCCGTGGTGTTCAACGAGATCACCACGGGCGCCGGCAACGACATCGAGCGCGCGACGGCCATGGCCCGCAGCATGGTCACCGAGTGGGGCATGAGCGACAAGCTGGGCCCGCAGGCGTATGAAAAACGCGAAGGCCCGGTCTTCCTCGGCTTGCAGGGCGGCGGCCAGACGACGAAAACCTACTCGGAGGCCAAGGCTGAGGAGATCGACCGCGAGGTCACTCGCATCATCGACGAGGGCTACGCCAAGGCCCTGAAGATCATGAAGGACCACCAGGACGCCCTCGAGCGCCTGGCGGTGGCTTTGCTCGAGTACGAGACCATCGACGGCGAGGAGGTGGAGATGCTGGTGAACGGCGCCGCCGTCTCGGAGATCGAGAAATTCCGCAAGAACAAGACCACGGGCGGCGGCGGAGTCGGGGCCAACAAGAGCCTCGATCCCCACGTCATCGCCCCCGATCCGAAAAAATCGTCCGATCCCGTGGGTGATTCCGGTCCCGTGACGGTTTGACGTTCATGTGGTCGAGCTTCCTTGAACAACTTGAATTCGTCGTCGGTCAGATCCGTCCCCAGGATCTGATCGACATCGCCCTCGTTTGGCTGATCGTTTACAAAGTGCTCATCCTCATCCGCCGCACGGGCACGGTGCAGATGCTCTCGGGTCTGGGCGTGCTGGCGATCGGCTACATCCTGAGCATCTGGCTCGAGCTGTTCACGTTCAACTGGCTGCTGGAAAAATTCTTCGCCAATCTGTTCGTCATCGTGGTGATCCTGTTCCAGGGCGAGATCCGTCGCGCCTTGGCGCACATCGGATCGAATCCGTTTTTCACGGACGTCTCGGCGGTGCAGGAGACCGAGATCGTCGAGGACCTCGCCAAGGGCATTCTCCAGTGCGCCTTCAAGGGCTTCGGCGCGCTGATCGTGATCGAGCGCGAGATCATGGTGGATTACCACATCGAGCCGGGCACCGAGATGGACGCCAAGGTGTCGACCGAGCTGATCACGTCGATCTTCCACCCCTCCTCGCCCATGCACGATGGCGCGGTGTTGGTCCGCGGCGGCCGCATCCACTCGGCCGGCTGCTTCCTGCCGCTGTCGAAAAACCCCGTGCTGGACAAGAACCTCGGCACGCGCCACCGCGCCGCCGTCGGCCTGACGGAGGAAACGGACGCCATCGTTTTCGTGATCAGCGAGGAAAGCCAGCTGATCAGCATCGTGCAGGGGGGGCGACTGCGCTCCAACGCCGAGCTGGGCCAGATCCGCCGCACCCTCTATCAGGCTTACGGCCTGGCCTACCAAGAACCGCAAGACGGGGAGCGCTTATGAGGATCAGGCGCCTGCGCGGCATGATCAAGGAATTCTTCACGGAGAACGTCAGCTACAAACTGGTCTCGCTCTTCATCGCCTTGATCCTGTGGACCACCATCCTCGGCCGCCGTGATTTCATCTACAGCCGCACCATCGACCTGGATTTCCGCGCCTCGCCGGGCTTCTCGGTGGTGGCCCAGCCCGAGCAGGTGAGGCTGCGCGTGTCGGGGACGCGCTCCTCTTTGCGTCGCTTCATGGAGGCCACGGCCAGTCAGAGCCTTCTGATCGACCTGACCAGCCGCGGCCCCAGCGTCATCGAGATGAACGTGCCTTTGGATAAAATCGACATCCCCTTAGGAGTGAAGGTTCTGAGCGTGCGTCCCAGCGTGATCCGTGCTGAGATCGTTCCATTGAAGCCTTCCACGCCCGAAGGCCCTTAAGAAAGGAAAACCGCCATGAAAAAGATTCTGCTCTTCGTGATGACTTTCGGTTTCATCGCTCAGGCCCAGGCCGACCTGGCCGTGGGGGTCCTCGGCGGCGTGCGCCGGGACGGCTACCAATACTCCGCCAATGACGGCAGCTCCGTCGACGCCAAGAGCGGTTCCACCTACGGCGCCCTGCTGTGGCTGCCCTTCCTGCCGACCCTGAGCTTCCGCACCGGGATCCTGTACGAATCCCGCACGCTGGGCTTCTCGTCCACCGCCGGGGACGTCGACCTCAAGGAAACTCGCGTCGTTTACCCGGTGCTCCTGGAGCTGGCCCTGCCGCTGACGGGCCTGTCCGCCATCGGCGGCCTGCACTACGCGACGCTCAACAAGGCCGAACTGTCCAAGCCCGGCTTCACGATCAAGGATCCCAAGACCGATCAGCGCCTGGTGCTGGGTCTGGGTTACGAGATGGCCTCTTTCACCCTCCTGTCGTTGCGCGTGGAGGGCCTTTACGAGCGCAGCATGGACAACTTCTCCAACACGGACGGCGTCGATTTGAAATCCAACTCCATCGCCGCCAACGTGATTTTGAAATTCGGCTTCTAAGCAAGGACCTGTCATGACCGAGAAAAAGATCCCGCGACTCTTTGGCACGGACGGCATCCGCGGCACCGCCAACCAGTGGCCGATGACGCCGGAGATGGTGGCGAAAATCGGCCAGGCCATCGGTTTGGTCCTGCAGAACTGGCAGCGTCGCGGGGCCTCCCAGATCCGCAAGGTGGTGATCGGCAAGGACACGCGCCTGTCCGGTTACATGATCGAGCAGGCGCTGGCCTCGGGACTGAACTCCATGGGCGTGTACGTGCAGCTCCTGGGCCCGATGCCCACGCCGGGCATCGGTTACCTGGTGCGCACCATGCGCGCCGACGCCGGCATCGTCATCTCGGCGTCGCACAACGCCTTCCAGGACAACGGCATCAAGATCTTCGGCCCGGACGGTTTCAAGCTGCCCGAGGAGATGGAGCGCGAGATCGAGCGCCTGGTCGCGAACGAGGATCTGGGCAAGAAGCTGCCGCCCTCGAAAGACATCGGCCGCACCAAGCGCATCGACGACGCCCAGGGGCGCTACATCGTTTACGTGAAGAACACCTTCCCTTTGGAATTCACCTTGGACGGCCTGCGCGTCGTCCTCGACACGGCCAACGGCGCCTCCTACAAAGTGGCGCCGGCGATCTTCGAGGAGCTGGGGGCCGAGGTCATCCAGCTGGGTGACGCACCCAACGGCACGAACATCAACGACAAGGTGGGCGCCCTCTATCCGGCGAAACTCGCCGAGGTGGTGCGCGAGTACCGCGCCGACGTGGGCATTTCCCTGGACGGGGACGCCGACCGCGTGATCATGGTGGACGACGCCGGCGAGATCGTGAACGGCGACCACATCCTGGGCATCTGCGCCCTTTTCCTGAAGCGCAAGGGCCTGCTGAAGAAAGACACCCTGGTGGTGACGCAGATGTCGAATTTCGGCCTCGAGAAAAAGATGAACGAGAACGGCATCCAGGTGGTGAAAACCGGCGTCGGCGACAAGTACGTGGTCGAGGAGATGCGCAAGAACGGCTACAACCTCGGCGGCGAGCAGTCGGGGCACATCATTTTCCTCGATCACACGACGACCGGGGACGGCTGCGTGGCGGCCCTCGCCGTGCTGGCCGTGATGAAAGAGACCGGCAAAACCATCAGCGAGCTCAACTCCCTGATCGAGGACGTGCCGCAGGTGTTGATCAACTGCCGCGTGCGCCACCGCAAGGACGTCGCCGACATCAAGGGCTATGCGGAACTGATCCGCGACATTGAAAAGAAACTCGCCGGCGAAGGCCGGGTTTTCGTGCGCTTCAGCGGCACCGAGCCCGTGATCCGCATCCTCGTCGAAGGCCCCGACAAGCGCGCCATCACCTCCTACGCCGAGGAGATCGCGCAACTCCTGGAAAGAGAACTGTCGTGAAGAAAAAAATCCGCCTGGGCGTGAACGTCGATCACGTGGCGACTTTGCGCCAGGTGCGCGGCGACACGACCCCTTACCCGGACCTGCTGCATTTCGTGAAGGAAGCCGTCAAGGGCGGGGCCGAGCAGATCACCATCCATCTGCGCGAGGACCGCCGCCACATCCAGCTGAAGGATCTGGCGCAGTTGTCGAAGCACCGCCCGGTGCCGTTGAACCTGGAGATGGGCGCCACCCCGGAGATGCTGAAATTCGCCCGCAAATACCGCCCCGATTGGGTCTGCCTGGTGCCGGAAAACCGCCGCGAGCTCACGACGGAAGGCGGCCTCGACGTCGTCCGCCGGAAGGCGGGCCTCACGCCGCTGATCGACAAGCTCCAGCGTTTCGGGATCGAGATCTCCATGTTCATCGAGCCCTCCCGCGAGCAGGTGGTCGCGTCTTTCGAAGTCGGGGCCGACGCCGTGGAACTCCACACGGGCCGCTGGGTGCGCCTGACAGGCGCGGCCAAGCAGCGCGAATGGAAGCGTCTGGCGGAGGCCGCAACCCTGGCCCACAGCCTGGGTTTGGGCGTGCACGCCGGCCACGGTCTGGATACTCAACAAGCGAAGTTGATCCGCCGTTTGCCGCACCTGCGCGAAGTGAACATCGGTCACTTCCTGGTTTGCGAAGCCCTGAAGGACGGCCTGAAGGCGTCCGTGCGCCGCATGAAGGGCATCCTGGAGGGCCGGTGAAGGATTTCACGCGCCATCTGACGCAAGTGAGCGATCTGTCCGCCTTCGTTGAAGAGCTTTTGCTTTATCGCGAGCCCCGCACCCTGTGGCTGCTGGAGGGAGAGGTGGGCAGCGGCAAGACCGAGACCGTGAAGGCCCTGTCCCGCTTATGGGGATTGAGCGAAGTGGCTTCCCCCTCCTACGCCATTCATCACCGCTATGAAAACCGTCACGGGGTGGCGGTGGATCATTTGGATCTGTATCGCCTGGAAAGCGAGGAAGATCTTGAAAGCACGGGTTTTTGGGATCTTTTCTCGGAGTCCGAGGGCCTTGTGGTGATTGAATGGGCGGACCGCCTCAATTGGGATTATCTGCCGCGGGGATGGAGCGCTTTCCATCTGAAGTATGAAAAGGGTCCGGGCCCGACGGAGCGCCGAATCCAAGTTCAAAAAATCCGCTGAATTCTTTTGTTCCCATGGATGTTTTATGTAAGATGGACGCGAACCACCGCGCCCGTGGTCTCTTTTGGCCCCTGAAGCCCATTCAGAACCTGTGCCGCCTGGATTTGATTCTCTGTTCCAAGCGGAATCTAAAAAACAAAGACTGTTTCTGGGAGAAAGTTTCCTGGATTCGAGAATTTACGCTCGAAACAAGGAATCGTCTTCGAGAGGATTCTTTTTCCATCTAAACAAGATGGTGGACGGGTTCCAATGAACATGGGTAAAAACTTAAAGCGGCTGTTGGCGGAACGTGGGATGAGCGTCGTTTTGTTGTCAAAACGGGCGCAAGTTCCCGCGAAGACCATTTATCACTGGATGGGTGGTCAGCGTCCTCGCAATGTGGAACAGATCTACCGGATCTGCCAGATTTTGGGGGTTTCCATCGAGGAGCTTTTTGGATTGGCCCCCTTGACCCAATCCCAGGGAAACTTGGCGGGGAAAAATCTGTTGGGCGTCGACTACCATGCCGGTGTGTTTGAAGTGATTTTGCGCCCGATCCGCCCTGCCAACGGAGGACAGTCGTGAACAAAGACAATATTCGACGTGAATTGAATGACCTTCTGCAGCGTCTTCATGTGACGCCGGATCAGGGTGAGGGCTCGACGGGCGAACCCGCGGATATGACGGCCAAGCGCATCGGGTGCCAGATGACTCAGTTGAGTCCGGACGACCAGGTGCAGTTGATGAAGGGTCTGCTGGAGATCCAGCACGAGGATTTCCGCTTGAGTTAAGCGGCGGCGGAGTCTTCGCTGGCGCCGCCCAGGCGGCGCGTGAGATCGGATGAGGTTTTTTCCGCGGCCCGCAGGATCGGGAGCGTGTAAGCGGCCGCCGGGCCGATGGCCAACAAGGCACCCACCAGGCGATTCTTGAAGAACACGGGAACCAAAGTCAGCGTTTCGGCGGGCACGCCTTGGTGCCACTGATTCATGAAACGATCATTGATGTCATTGCTGACCGGAGCCCCGTGAAAGGGCTTTTCCGTCGTCACCATGATGTTGAAGGCGCTGGGCTCGCCCAGATGGATCTTCTCCGGGGTGGTCACCTGGCCGAAATTTTCACTCCACAAAACGGGCACCAGGGCCTCGTTCTTTTCCGTCAGGGCCAAAAGCATCGTGTGGGTGTGGTGACGCAGCGACTGCAGCGCGCTCTGCACTTCGCGGCGGAAAATGGGATTGCTCGCCATCAGGGTGCTGAGGGCGTGTTTGGGCTCCAAGGGCCCCAGACGAAACACACCTTGTTGATGGGGCGCCAAGCCCGTCATGGATCCCGTCATGCCGGCGGTGGCCGCGGGCAGGGAGGTCTTTTTCGTGACCGGCTCCAGAGGGGTTTCCAGGACCGGCTTGGGGACGGGCTTGTCGGCGACGGGTTTCGCCGTCGCCGCGGGATGCACGACGGTTTTTTCCAAAGGCTCTTCGTCACGGGGGCCGTCGTTTGTTTCTTTCGGCGCTTCGGCCGTGGCCGCGCGATGGAGGCTGATCCCCGTGAAGTCCAAAGACGGCGCTTCTTGGGTGTCCTTGATGCCTTCCGGCGCTTCGCCGCCCGCGGCGACGTGGCTGTCGCGCAGCCGTTCCCACCAGGAGGCGAGGCCTTCGCGGGGCGCGTAGATGAAGCCGCAGTGGGCCGGCAGGTTGTCAGGTTTTTCCAGGCCGGCGATCAGAACATGTCCGTCCCATTCCGCCACGGGGAAGAGGGTGGAGCTCCAGGGGAGCTGAACCTTCTCCAGCAGAGCGGCATCGGGCTCCTGCTCCGTGAAGAAGTTGCCTTGCAGCAGAGGGATTTGATGGGTTTTGCAGGCCCACAGGAAATATTCCTCTTCACTCAAAAGGCCTTCGATCAGGGCATGCTCGAGCAAAGAGACTTCCGAGGGGGTCTCCAATTCGCCGATCTTGTCTTTGAAATGCTCTTGCCAAGTGAGTGAACTCATTGCCTTTTCATCGGAAAATCCGGCCTTGGACTCAAAGGTTTTGTGGGGGCCGGTCCGGAGGTCCTGTCGAAAAGTTGTAAAAAACTCAGAAGAATCAGAAAACCCGGCAGTCTTTTCAGGAACTTAGGGCTGTGGTATAGAGTCCCTCTTATGGCCGAAAACCCGGTGTACCTGGATCACAATGCGACAACTCCCGTGAGCGCGGGAGTGCTTTCCCGTTTGTCGGAATGGGCGGCGGCTTGGGGAAATCCCAGCTCCATCCATGCGCGCAGCCGTGATCCGAAGCGCGTGCTGCGTGAAACCCGTCAGGTCCTAGCGGATTTCCTGGGTTGCTCGCCGCTGGAGCTGGTCTTCACCTCCGGGGGGAGCGAGTCGAACAACACCGTGCTGAAGGGTTTGTGGGCGAAGCTCGGCCGCGAACGGCCGCACATCATGTGCTCCGCCGTCGAGCACCCGAGTGTTCTGCGCACCATGCAGTGGCTGGGCGAGCAGGGCGCCGAGGTCGACATCATCCCGGTCAGTCGCGACGGCCGGATCGATCTCGAATTCTATCGGGCGAAGTTGGGCGCGCGCACCCTGTTCGTCTCGGTGATGGCGGCGAACAATGAGACCGGCACCCTTTTCCCCGTGCGGGAAATGGCGGGGATGGCCCACGCCAAAGGCGCCCTCTTTCACTGCGATGCCGTGCAGATGTTCGGCAAACTGCCGGTGGATCTCGCCGCGTGGAACGTCGACTACGCGAGCTTCTCGGCGCACAAGTTCTATTCCCTCAAGGGCACGGGCGTGCTCTACGTGAAACGCAATTCCCCCTATGAACCTTTGATCCACGGCGGGGGACAGGAGCGTCACCGCCGCGGCGGCACCGAGAACACCCTCGGGATCGCGGCCCTGGGCCAGGTGGTGAGCGAAGCGCCCGCGGTGGCGGCGGAAGGCTCGCGCATCGCCGCTTTGCGGGATCATTTCGAGGCCCGCGTGCTGGCGGAAATCCCCGCCTCCTCGGTGACGGCCGCGCTGAGCCCGCGTTTGCCGAACACCTCGAGCCTGGTGCTGGACGGCGTGGACGGGGAGACCCTGCTGATGAGCCTCGACCTGCAGGGTTACGCCGTCAGCACCGGCGCCGCCTGCTCGAGCGGCAATCCCGAGCCCAGTCCGGTGCTCCTGGCCCTGGGCCTGAGCCGGCAGGAGGCGCAGAACAGCCTGCGCGTGAGTTTTGGCCGCGGCAACGACCTCGCGCAGGTCGACGCCTTCGTCGAGATTTTGAAATTCACCGTGCAACGTCTTCGTCAGCTGCAGAACAACACCGGGGTGAGACATGCGTAAAAAACGGGTTCTGGTCGCCATGAGCGGCGGGGTTGACAGCTCCGTTGCGGCCGCCCTTCTCGTCGATCAGGGTTATGAGGTCATCGGCGCCACCATGCAGGTGTGGGATTATTCGAGCTGCGACATCGAGGAAGGCAACGGCACCTGCTGTTCGTCGATCGACGTCGACGACGCGCGCTCGGTCGCCGACCGTCTGGGCATTCCTTTTTACGTGCTGAACTGCGAGGCGAAGTTCCGCGCCGCCGTCATCGATCCCTTCCTGAAGGCCTATCTCGAGGGGCAGACGCCTTTGCCCTGCGTGAACTGCAACACCTACCTCAAGTTCGATCACCTGGTGCGCAAGATGGAGGAGCTCGAGTGCGATTACATCGCCACCGGCCACTACGCGCAGGTGGTGCAGGACGACCGGGGTCACGCGCACATCGCGACCTCCACGGACGACTGGAAGGATCAGACGTATTTCCTGTTCACGATCGATCCCTCGATCGTGCCGAAGCTGCTGTTCCCCATCGGGCACCTGAAAAAGCCCGAAGTGCGCCGCATCGCCGAGGAAAAAGGCCTGGTGGTGGCGCGCAAAAAAGACTCCACGGGGATCTGCTTCGTGGGCGATCAGGGCTATTCGAACTTCATCGCCGGCCAGGTGCCGCAAGCCGTCCTGCAAAGCAAAGCCGGCTTGATCAAAAGATACCCTTCGGGCGAGGTCATGGGGCGCCATCCGGGCATTCATCAGTTCACCATCGGCCAGGGCCGGGGACTGGGCCTCACCCATCATGAAAAACTCTTCGTCGTGAAGATCGACGCCGCCGACAACACGGTGTGGATCGGTGACGAAAGTCATCTGTTCACCCATGAAGTCGACGTGGTGGACGCGAAGCTCCTGGGGCCTTTGACCGAGGGCGAGAGCCTCAACGTCAAGATCCGCTACCAGCACAAAGGCTCCCGCGCCAAGGTGTACCGCTCGGACGAGGGATTCAAACTCGTTTTCGAGGAGCCGCAGCGGGCGGTGACGCCCGGCCAGGCCGCGGTGTTTTACCGTGACCGTGAGCTGGTGGGGGGCGGATGGATCACGCTCTGAACTACCGGGTGCACAGCTTCGGCTGCAAAGTGAACACTTACGACACGGGCCTGCTGCAGAAAAACCTCGGGGCGGCGGGCTTTCAGTCCTCCGCGGAGGACGGCGGTCCGCGCATCCACGTGCTGAACACCTGCGCCGTGACGGCGGAGGCGACCAAGGAAGCCGTGCGATTGATCCGTCGCCTGAAGGCCCGCGATCCGTTCTGCACCGTCGTGGTCACGGGCTGCGCCGCCCAGGTGGACACCGGTTCGTTCGAGAATCTTCCGGGAGCCGATCTCGTCGTGGCGAATTCCCACAAAGGTCAGCTGCCGGAATTGCTCTCGAGGTATTTCAAGAAAACCCTGGACGGCCGGGTCTTTAAATCCAACATCTTCCGCAAGGAGGATCTCGAGGCCGGCGGCGGCGTCGAGAAGCACCACACGCGGACCTTCCTGAAAATCCAGGACGGCTGCAACAGCTTCTGCACTTACTGCGTGATCCCTTTCGCGCGCGGCAAATCCCGCAGCATCCCGGTCATGGACCTGGTGGCCCGCGTGCGCGAACTTGAAGTGCAAGGGGCGCGCGAGATCGTGCTCACCGGCGTGCACATCGGCGATTACGAGGACGACACCCAGCCCGGCCGCAAGCTCGCCCTGGAGGACCTGCTCGAGCACCTGCTGGCGAAAACCGCCGTCCCGCGCTTCCGCCTGTCGAGTCTCGAGCCCGTCGAGGTGACCGAGCGCCTGCTGGATCTGTATCAGAATCCCCGGATGTGTCCGCACTTCCACATGAGCATCCAGAGCGCCAACACCGAGGTCCTCGCCAAGATGAAACGCAAATACACCCAGGAGGACGTGAAGAACTCCCTGCTCCGCATCCGCGAACGCGTGCCGGGCGCTTTCGTCGGCATGGATGTCATCGTGGGTTTTCCCACCGAGAGCGAAGAGCAGTTCCTGGACACGGTGGCGTGCCTGCGCTCGCTGCCGTGGACGCGTCTGCATGTTTTCCCCTACAGCGAGCGCCCCGGAACCCGGGCCGCCGCCTACGAGGAGTCGGTGTATCCCCATGAACGCGCCCGTCGCGCCGCCGTCTTGCGCGACATGAGCCTGCGGCGCCATGAGGGCGAGGCCCGGACCCAGATCGGTTCGTTGAAGAAAGTTTTGGTTCTCAACCAGGCGTCCAAGGGCGGCGAGTCCTTGAGCCGCGATTACTGGCCCGTCGCCATCCCCGAAGCGGAGGCGTTTCTGGATCATTGGCGCGGTCAGGAGATCGAGGTGCGGGTGACGGGCTATCGCGATGCCGGGAAAAAAGGCCAGGACGGTTTGCTGGTGGCGGAGGTTTTGGCATGAGCCTGGAAACGCGTTTGCAGTATGAATTCCGAAGACCCGAGCTGTTGCTGCAGGCCCTCACGCACAAGTCCTTCGCCTATGAAAACCGCGCCGCCGCCCACAATGAAAAGCTCGAGTTCCTGGGCGATGCCGTCATCGACCTGGTTCTCGGTGAATTCCTGATGGATCTTTTCCCGGGCGATGAAGAGGGCTCTTTGTCGAAAAAGCGCGCCAGCCTCGTGAACGAGGAAACCCTGGCCGTGCTGGCCCGCCGTCACGAGCTGCCGGCCGTCCTGCGCCTGGGCAAGGGCGAAGCCCAATCCGGCGGCGCGGAAAAACCGCGTCTTCTGGGGTCGGCGTGGGAGGCCCTGTGCGGCGCCTTGTACCTGGACGGCGGCTATGAGCCCGTGCGCGAACTGCTGCGCCGGGAGTTCCGCCCCCTGATCGAGCAACTGGATCCGGAGCAGGACTACGCCGCGGATTACAAGACCCGCGTGCAGGAGCTCGCGCAGAAGCTCGATCGCGCCACCCCCGTGTACGAGCTGGTCTCCGAAGAGGGGCCGCCCCATGACCGGGTGTTCACCGTCAGTCTGAAAGTCAAAGAAGAAGAAATCGCCCGCGGCGCGGGCCGCTCCAAAAAGGCCGCCGAGCAACAGGCGGCGCGCGAGGGTCTGAACAATCCGCGCTGGGGCAAAGGAGACAAGTCGTGAGTTATCGTGCAGGATTCCTGGGGTTGATCGGTCAGCCCAACGCGGGCAAGAGCTCGCTGATGAACTTTCTCGTCGAAGAGAAGGTGTCCATCGTTTCGAAAAAACCCCAGACCACCCGTCGGCGCATGCTGGGTCTGTGGAGTTCCGACGAAGGGCAGATCGTTTTCGTGGATGCTCCGGGCTTGATCAAGGCGGAAAAGGGACTGAACAACTTCCTGGCCCGCGAGGCCGATGAGGTGATCGCCGAATGCGACGCCCTGGTCGCGGTTCTGAGCGTCGACGAAAAAGAGGCCGCCGCCAACGAGCAGACCCTGGACCTCGTCGCCAAGAGCGGCAAGCCCTGGGTGGCCGTCGTCACCAAGGCGGATCTGCAGGACAAGGGTCACCGCGTTTTGATCCTGAAGGACCTGGTCGCCGCCCGTCAGGGCAAGGCCTTCAGCATCTCGGTGCTGAAAGGGGACCGCGACACGCCGGAAGACCGCGAGATCCTTTTGCGTGAATTCCTGCAGCTGCTGCCGGAATCGCCGGCGCCGCTTTACGACATCGAGCTCTTCACGCCGGAGACCGAGCGCACCCTGATCGCCGAGATCATCCGCGAGAAGTGCTTCGAGCACCTCCACCAGGAGATCCCCTTCGGCATCGCCGTGCGCATCATCAAGTTCGATGAGGACGCCGTGCCGGTGCCGCGGCTCGCGGCCGAGATCATGGTCTCGAAGGACAACCACAAGGGCATGGTGATCGGCAAGGCCGGCGCCGTCTTGAAGGCCATCGGCAGCGACGCCCGCAAGGACATCGAAAAGTTACTGGGACAAAAGATTTTCCTCGAGATGAACGTCATCGCGCGCGACTCCTGGACTGAAAACAAGCGGATCATGAAGGAGCTCGGTTATGTCCACGACAACAAAGGTGAATGACGTCCCCAAGGTGGCCATCATCGGCCGCCCGAACACCGGCAAGTCGACGCTGTTCAACATCATGACCGATTCGCGCAAGTCCGTGGTGAAGAACCAGCCGGGCGTCACCCGCGACGTGATCATCGAGCCCGTCGAGGTCTGGGGCAAGAGCTTCGACCTCCTCGACACCGGCGGCATCACCGAGTCGCCGGACCTGATCTCGAAACTGATCCGCGAGCAGGTGACCGAGTTCCTGCAGACGGTGGATCTGCTCATCGCCGTCATGGACGGCCGCGCCGGCCTGCTGCCGGAGGACCGCGACATCATCCGCATCGCCAAAGAGACGGGGAAGGAGTTCCTCCTCGTCGTCAACAAGGTGGACCGCGTGCATGAGGAGGAACTCGCCAAGGCCGAGTTCCACGAGTTCGGCGTCGACGTGGTGGCGGCCTCCTTCGAGCAGCGCCGGGGTTTGTCGGACGTCCTCGAGTGGATTCACGCCCACTTGCCCGACCGCGAGCTGCACACCAAGGAAGGCACGACCATCGCCATCGTGGGGAAACCCAACGTCGGCAAAAGCTCGCTCTGCAACACCCTGCTGGGCTCGAACCGCATGCTGGTGAGCGACATCGCCGGCACGACGGTGGATTCCGTCGATTCGCCCTTCGTGTACCAGGACCGCCGCTACATCCTGGTGGACACGGCCGGCCTGCGCCGCAGCTCGAAGCGCGAGGAGGACATCGAGATCATCTCGGCCTTCAAGTCCCAGGAGAGCATCCGCCGCGCCGACCTCGTGCTGCTGATGGTGGACGGCAACATCGGCCCCACCGAGCAGGACGCGAAGATCATGCAGGCGATCCTCGAGGATCACAAGGGCGTGATCCTGGTCGCCAACAAAACCGACGTCGCCTCGAAAGAGGTGCCGGAGTTCCGCAAGACCTTCCGTTCGCAAGTGGAAAGGACCTTCCACTTCTTCATCGACGTGCCGGTGGTTTTCATCTCCGCCAAGACCGGTTTCGGCCTGGAGGACCTGCTGGAGGAAGTGGAGCGCGTCAGCGAGAAACTGAGCCTGCGCATCCCGACCTCGGAATTGAATGAGTTCTTCTTCGAGACGATCCGCAAGGCGCCGGCCCCGGTGTGGGGAACGACCAACGTGAAGTTCTACTACCTCACGCAGACCCTGCAGCAACCGCCGGCCTTCATCGCCTTCGCGAACCATCCGGACGGCGTCACCAACGCCTACCGGCGCTTTCTGATCAAGAACATGAAAGAGCGTTTCGACCTTCAGGGAATCCCGATCCGCATCTTCTGCATGAAGTCGCGGCGGGGAGGGGAGAACTGAGATGACGCCGATCCGGGGCTCCTGGCGCACGCGTTTCGGTTTCTACCTGGTGGCCATCGGCTCGGCTTGCGGTCTCGGCAATCTCTGGCGTTTTCCTTACGTCGTGGGCGAAAACGGCGGCGGCGCCTTCGTGCTGTTGTACGCCCTGATGGCCCTGATCCTCGGCGCGCCCCTGTTGATCGGCGAATTGATCCTCGGGAAGACGACGCGCCAATCGGTGATGATGGCGACCCGGGAGCTGGAAAAACGATCCTCCCTGCCGTTCCGCTGGGCCGGGCGCTTCGCCCTGCTGATGAGCCTCGTCGTGCTGTCGTACTACTCGGTCATCGCCGGTTGGGTGCTGCATTTCATCGTGCAGTTCATGCTGGGTCTTTTTTCGACCAAGGAAGAGGTCACCGGGGGCCTGAGCGTGCTGATGGGCAACGGCGGTTTGCAGTGGGCCCTCGCCTCGGTGCACATCCTGATCACCCTGATCGTCGTGGCGAAGGGCGTGCAGGAGGGCCTCGAGCGCTGGATCTCGGCGGTGATGCCGCTTTTCGCGGTGCTGGTGTGCCTGCTGATCATCCGCACCATGTCCCTGCCCTCGGCGCCGGACGTGCTGCGGTTTTTGTTCTATCCGGATTTCTCCAAGCTCACTTTCGCCAGTCTCAACCACGCCATCGGCCACGTGCTGTTCACCCTGTCGGTGGGCTTCGGCACGATGGTGACCTTCGGCTCCTACATGCGCGAGCAGGATCATGCGCCGACCGCGGGCTTTCGCGTCGCCATGGTGGACACCGTGGTGTCGCTCGCCATCGGCCTCTTGGTTTTTCCCGTGGCTTTCCAGGCGTCGAACGTGCCGCTGACGGACCCGGGTCTGATGTTCGAGGTGCTGCCGAAATTCCTGCTGCAGATCCCGGGCGGGCTCTTTTTCGGTCTGATCTTCTTCGTGTCGCTGTACCTCGCCGCCCTGAACGCCAGCGTGGGTCTGTTTGAAACCATCGTCGCCAACGTCAAAACGAGCCGCGGCCGCAACCGCGACCGCTCCACGGCGGCCTGGCAGTCGGGGGCTTTGATCCTCGGGCTGTCCTTGTTCCCGGCCCTGTCCAGCACGGCGTTCCGCCGTCTGGAATGGAACAATCACGGTCTGATCGAAAGCATCGATTCCCTGTTGATCAACTGGCTCTTGCCGGTGGCGGCCCTGGGTTTGATGTTCGCCATTTATCGCGGCATGGGGGAGAAGGCCTTGAGATCGGCCTTCCTCGATCAGGACCGCCTGGTCAGCCAGTCGATGTACCCCCACTGGATCTTCCTGATCAAATGGGTGATCCCCGGACTGATCGCGTTGGGGCTTTTCCTGCAGGTTCTGGGACTCCTGAAACTGGCCCCTTAGGGTGGAGATGGGGTTGAGAGGAGACGCTCCGACGACTTGTGTCGTTGGGATGAACTTCTAGATTGTCTTTGCGGTTTTCATTTTCGGTTTTTTCAGGATCAGATCTTGATTGTGCCTGAGGGCGTAAAGGGCGATGTGGAGAGCCAGGCGCTCTTTTTTCTTGGTCGTGCACCAGGTTCTTCGAAAAAGTCGGTTGATGTTGGCCCTCATCATGGCGCAGGTGTGGTTGAGACTGAAAAGTGGGTCGAAGCCGATTTTTTTGAGTTCTCCTTGCCCGGTCACGCATCCTCTTTTCCCTTTAAAGCGCTGATGATGGCAGCCCTGAAAATGTTTGGACACATCAGGAGCGTAGTGGGGGTTTTCATCGGACTTGATGAGGGCGGTGGGGGCCACCAGGGGTTTGATTTCTTGAAAGAGCTCTTTTCTTTTTTTGGTTCTTTCGTCAGGCCTTGGCCCGTATTTTTTCTTTGCGAGATGGCTTAAAAGGCCTTTGGCCGGCATTTGAGCGACACGAAAGCCCAAGATCCGGCGCGAATGAAATTCCACCGCCAAGGTGACGGAAAGGGGTTTGCATTTGGTGTGCTCACTTGTTTCGAGATCATCAAATTCAATGGTTTCAGCCGGTGGATGATTTTGGTTCAAAGCTGAAGAGAGTTTTGCGGCCCAGAGCCCGAGGAAGATGAACTTTCTAACGACTGTTTTACGGTTGATCTGAAGATCCAGGGCGGAGCGTCTTTGTGAAAATCCCCCCGTGAGCAGACGAAAAAGATGGGGGTTGATATCTCGGCGCTTTTGCCGAAAACAAGGTTCAAAAGTGGCAGAGGAAAAGGATTTTTTGCAGCTTCGGCACAGAAAGCGTTGAATGGTTTTTTTGTCAGAAGAACGCGTGTAGAGCCCACGCCGTACGACATGGTTCCGGCATCCGGAAGGGCAAAGGGGAAGGAATGGAGAATCCTGAACAAGAGACATCGCCTTTAAGGCCTCAGCACGTCTCCTGCCATCTCCACTCTAAGGGGCCAGTTTTCTAGAAGTTCATCCCGAGGATCAACATCAGGTTGTAATAATCCCCGCTCAGCAGGGAATCCAGGCGTTCCGTGCTGTTGACGTACTCTTTGGATTCATCGGCGAAGTTCACCAGGTGGTAGGAGCCCTGCACGCCCAGGAAACCGCGGCGGCGCATCAGCGGGATCTCGAGGCCGGCGCCCAGATCGACGCCCATCGTCTGGTCGCGGCTGAGGGAACCGAGATTGTCCAAGGAGTAGGTGCGATAATTCTGCGAAAAGCCCAGAAGACCATAGGGGTTCAGGTCGGCCAGACCCCGGGTGACGTTCTGGGTGTTAAAGTAATACTTGAAGTCGAAATTGATCGAGGTGATCGACACATTCCCCGTGTAATGCTTCGTGCCCTGCAGGGTGGTGAAGTCAACCTTGTGGTCGCCGGTGAGGAAGCTCATGGCGAAGGCCGTGCGCAGGTCGAAGAAATAGGTCATGGTGACGCCGTAAGCGGCGCCCGGTTTGTACTGCTTGGCGAAGTTGCCGGTGAATTGGCGCATGCCCCCGTAGAGACCCACGGTGAAGAAGCGGCCGTTGCGGAAGAAGTTGATGTCGGCCTCTTCGTCGGAGGCCTCGTCGAATTCACTGTAATCGGAGAAGGGGTCGAAGGCCTCGTCCGGGTCGCTCTGCGCCAGGAGGAAAGAACCCGAGGGCAGGGACTGGGCGGAGACCCACGACGAGTTCATGAAGACAGCGCCAAAACCGACGGCGGCCAAGAGCAGGCCGCGGCGAACAAATGTGATTTCCACGGAATTCCCCCTCGTCTCAGTATCAGAAAAAAAAAGGGCAAAGGGAAGGTTCGAAATTGAAACGCCTCATCTTGAGGCAAAAACGACATTCCGAGTCAACGGCGGAGTCCGGTGGACCCCATGGGAGTTTCACGATACGAATTGGTCTTCTTTTCACAGGAGAAATGCCGCGATGGCCATCGACTACAAACAAGCCGGTGTGGATGTCGAGGCCGGTGACGCCCTCGTCGATTGGCTGCAGGCCAGTGGCGGGAAAAAAGCCCATGCGGATCGCGTGGTGTCGGGCATCGGCGGATTCGCCTCCTTGTTCCGGATTGATTTTCCGCAGATGAAAAAACCCTGCCTGATCACCTGCACCGACGGGGTGGGCACGAAGGTGAAAATCGCCTCGCGCTTCCGCCGCTTCGAAGGGGTGGGTCAGGACCTCGTCGCCATGTGCGTGAACGATCTCATCTGCTGCGGCGGCGAACCCCTGCAGTTCCTGGATTACTACGCCGTCGGCAAACTCGACCTCGCCGACGCCAAGGCGTTTCTGGACAGTGTCCGCCGCGCCTGCGACGAGTCGGACTGCGCTTTGACCGGCGGGGAGACGGCGGAGATGCCGGGCGTGTACCAGGCCGGCGATTTCGATTGCGCCGGTTTCGCCGTGGGCATCGTCGACCAGGAGGACATGCTGGGCCCGCAGCGCGTGCGGGTGGGCGATGTTTTGATCGGCGTTTCGAGCTCGGGTTTCCACAGCAACGGTTACTCCCTGCTGCGTCGCTTGTTCGAGTCCGATCTGGAAGCCTGGGCCGATGAGCTTTTGAAGCCGACGGCCCTTTACGTGCGCCTGATGAAGGATCTGCGTCAGGGACATCTCGTGCACGCCGCCGCCCACATCACGGGCGGCGGCATCGACAACATCCCCCGCGCCCTGCCCGAGGGCACGGTGGCCGACATCGGGGCCTGGGATTTCCCGCCGGCATTCGCGGAGGCGCAGAAACGCGCCGGCCTCGACGACCTCGCCATGATGAAGACCTTGAATTGCGGCATCGGCTTCGTGCTGGTGGCGCCGTCCGGGAATGCGGCCGCGGTGCGCGCCGTGATCGAAAAGCACCGCTTCCGCGCTTATGACCTCGGTCAGGTGGTCGCGGCCGCCGATCGTCAGGCCGCGGCCGACGTGCGGGTGCGCTTGAAGGGAGAAGGGCGATGAAGCCCCCGATCCGCACGCGAAGATGGGCCGTGTTCATCTCCGGACGCGGATCGAACCTGCAGGCCCTGCTCGATCAACTGATCGACGTCGACATCCGCTGGGTCTTGAGCTCGAAGGCCTCGGCGCCGGGTTTGCTGCGGGCCCGCCGTCAGGGGATCGCCGCCACGGTGCTACCGAAAAAAATCGATTGGGCGGAGCTCGACCGCGAGCTGCGCCGCCGCGGCATCGAGGCGATCTTCCTGGCGGGCTTCATGAAAATCATCCCGGAGGATTTCGTGCGGGCCTGGGCGGGGCGGATGTTGAACGTGCATCCCAGTCTTTTGCCGCAGTATCCGGGTTTGAACGCGTTGGAAAAATCCTATGATGACAATGCCCCCATGGGCGTCACCGTGCACGTGGTGACGCCCGAAATGGATGCCGGTCCCCAGGTGTTTCAGCGGCGCGCTTTGCCCGCTGGCGCCAAGGCGGCGGGCGTTTCCGCCCGCGAGGCGCAGGTGCGCATCTCGCGGGCGGAACAACGTTTGGTCAGAGAGGCGGTTCGCAAATGGAGATGAAAACCCACGATGTCCTGGTGGTGAGCGCCTTCGGCCGCGGTCATTGGCTGGCGGCGGAACTGCATCAGCAGCGCATGAAGGTGCTGTTGCTGGACGTGACCGCCAAACTGGGCGTCTGGCCCGCCGAGGACAGCGAAGGGCCTTTCGGGGTCTTCCGCCTGGAGCGCTACAGTCCGTCCTTCCAGGCGCGCCTGGCCCATGACGATCAGATCGAGGAGATTGAAAGCGGCTTCACCATCTGGCCGCCCGAAGGCGTGATGGAGTTCAAAGGCCCGCTGACGCGGTTTCACTGGATGCGCCAGGGATTCCCGCGGGAGTGGCTCGAGCAGTTGGGCCGCGGCGAAACGCCCTCGGACGTGCGCCGCGACGCCGACCTGATGAGCGTGTGGCCCCTGGCCCTGGCTCATCAGCTGGCGGCCACCCGTTACCGCCCCGCCGCCAGCGCCTTGCAAAGCCGCCGGGCTTTGCCGCTCACGGCGAACTTCGGCCTGCGTTTCGCCACCCGCCAGGGTTTGAGCAAAAACCTGCAGTGGCTCGCCGATCAGGGCGTGGAGTGCTCGGATCGCACCGAGATCCTCGATCTGTCCTTCCGCGGCCGCGGCGAGGTGTCGGGGGCGGAACTCAGCGGCGCCCGTTCGGGCCTCGTGCACTTCGATCAGATGATCTGGACGCTGACCGGGGCCGAGACGGCTTTCCTGTCGGAAAAGCTCGCCGGTCACCTGTATCCGGGTGGCTTCACGGCGCCGTCCTGGTGCTGGTTGCGCTACCGTCTGACGGTGCAGTCCTGCCCGGAAGTGCAGCGCCTGCCTTTGCAGGTGGTGATGGTGGACGATCTGGAGTCGCCGTGGACCCATCAAAATCTGATGATCGTGCAGAAGACGCCGTCCGAGGAGCGCCTGGACGTGTGGGTGCGGCTGCCGGCCATCCAGCGATTCAACCGCGATTATCTGGCCGAGTACGGCCGCCGCATCCTGAAAACCTTCGCGAAGCGCCTGCCGACCTCGAATCCCGAGATCCAGTCCCTGCCGCAGGAGGCGTCTTACACCTCCCAGGAGCTGGGCGAGCCGCGCCTGCCGCTGTGGGAGGCGGGCAGCCATCCCGAGCGGGGACGGCGCAAGGCCTCGAACCTGCACTTTGAAAGCCCCGAGAACCGCGAGACCCACGGCATCGACGAGGAATTCGATCATCAATCCTTGTTGAGGGACCGTCTGGTGCGCTGGTGGCAGATCCAGCAGCAGAAACTGCAAAAACAACAGAAGAAGGAGAGCGCGCCGTGATCGACCGTTACACCCGCCCGGAGATGGGCCTGCTGTGGGAGCCGGAGAGCAAATTCGGCAAGATGATGGAGGTCGAGATCGCCGTCGCCGAGGTGCAGGCCGCGCTGGGCATGATCCCGCGCAACGCCGCGAAGGAGATCCGCAAGAAAGCCCGCTTCAGCGTCAAACGCATCCACGAGATCGAGCGCGAGACCAAGCACGACGTCATCGCATTCGTCTCGAACATGGCCGAGAACATCGGCCCCGCCGGGAGATACGTCCATTACGGCATGACGAGTTCCGACGTGCTGGACACCGCCTTCAGCCTGCAGGTGCGCGACGCCGGCCAGGAGCTGATGACGGGTTTCGACCGCCTGGAAAAAGCCCTGAAGGAAAAAATCCGCCGCCACGGCGAAACCCTGTGCGCCGGCCGCACCCACGGCATGTTCGCCGAGCCCACGAGCTTCGGTTTGAAAATGGGCGGCTTCCTGGCGGAGCTGCGCCGCAACCGCCGGCGCGTGGAAACCGCCCTGGACGGCCTGATGATCTGCAAGCTTTCGGGCGCCGTCGGCACCTACTCGAGCCAGCCGCCGGAAGTGGAAATGAAAGTGGCGCGCAAACTGAATCTGCATCCGGAGACCATCGCCACGCAGGTGGTGCCCCGCGACCGCCACGCCGAACTGATCTGGAGCCTGTCCCTGACCGGCGCGGGCCTCGAGCGCCTGTCGGTGGAGCTGCGCCATTTGCAGCGCAGCGAGGTGGCGGAGGTCACGGAGGGCTTCACGAAAGGGCAAAAGGGCTCTTCGGCCATGCCCCACAAGAAAAACCCCATCTCGGCGGAGAACATCACGGGCCTGGCGCGTCTGCTGCGCGGTTACGCCTTCGCGGCGTCGGAGGATGTGGCGCTTTGGCATGAACGCGACATCAGCCATTCCTCCGTGGAGCGCGTGGTCTTCCCGGACGCCTTCATCGTCCTCGACTACGGCCTGCACCGCATGGCGACCCTGATGGAAAACCTGGATGTGAACGAGAAACGCATGCTCGAGAACATCGAGTCCTCGCAGGGGCAGCTGTTCAGCTCCCACGTGCTGCTCGCCATGGTCGACAAGGGCCTCAGCCGCGAGCAGGCTTACGCCCATGTGCAGCGCCTGTGCCACAGCCTGGGACGGGGCGATCACCTGCGCAAGAAGCTGCTGGAGGACGCCGAGACGAAGAAACTTTTCACCGCCAAGCAGGTGGAGGAGATCTTCAGTGGCCGCAAACACAAAAAATCCATGAAACAACTCACCCGGAGACTTTTGTGAGTTCACCCGAACTGCTCTACGAGGGCAAAGCCAAGAAAATCTTCCGCCTGGCCGGCGAGCCCGACCACGTGCTGATGGAGTTCAAAGACAGCCTGACGGCCTTCAACGCGCTCAAGAAGGGCTCTTTCGACAGCAAGGGTCCGGTCAACCGCGACATCGCGTCCCTGATTTTCGCGTTCCTGCGCGGCCGGGGCGTCGACAGCCACTGGGTGCGCGACGAGGGCGAGCGCGGCATGGTCGCCCGCCGGGTCGAGATCATCCCCTTGGAGGTGGTGGTGCGCAACGTGCTCGCCGGTTCCACGGCGAAGAAGCTCGGCCTCGAAGAAGGCCGCGTTTTGCCGCGGCCCCTGGTGGAGTTTTATTTCAAAAACGACGAGCTGCAGGATCCCTTCGTGTCGGACGATCAGATCGAGATCCTGGGCATCGCTTCCGCCGCGGATCTGGCGGAATTGAAAAAGCAAGCGCTGCGGGTCAACGAGGGCCTGAAGGACCTCTTCCATCGCGCCGGCCTCCGCCTGGTCGATTTCAAGATCGAATTCGGCCGCGACAAGGCGGGGAAAATCCTCCTGGCGGACGAGATCACGCCGGACTGCTGCCGGTTGTGGGATGAAAAGACCAACGAGAAAATGGACAAGGATCGCTTCCGTCGCGATCTCGGCCAGGTCAAAGAGAGTTACGAACAGGTGTTGCAACGACTTCGTCAAATCGGGGGTGGGAAATGAAGTTCGGAGTGAAAATCATGCCGCGGGAAGTGATCCTGGACACGCAAGGCCGCGCCGTCGAGCAGACTTTGAAGGGGCAGTCCTTCCGGCTGGACTCTTGCCGCGTCGGCAAATTCGTCGAGATCGACGTGCCGGCCGCCACTGAGGCCGAAGGCCGCGACATGGTCAAAAAGATGGCCGATTTCGTTCTTTATAATCCCCTCATCGAGGTTTACGAAATCCAGAGGCTCGGATGAAAATCGGCGTCACGCGCTTTCCTGGCACCAACTGCGACCACGACATCTGGTCCTTCGTGGAAGCCCGCGGTCACCAGCCACGGTGGTTGTGGCATCAGGACCGCTTCAATCCCCGGGAGATCGACGCCGTCCTCGTGCCCGGCGGTTTCAGCTACGGTGATTATCTCCGTTGCGGCGCCCTCGCCGCGAAGAGCCCGGTGATGAACGACGTGCGCGCCCTGGCCGCCGCCGGCAAACCGGTGCTGGGCATCTGCAACGGCTTTCAGATCCTTTGCGAGAGCGGCCTGCTGCCCGGGGTGCTGGTGCGCAACAAGAGCCGCCGTTTCATCGACGAGTGGGCGGAGCTGCAAGTCGAGCAACCGAACCCGCATTTCGGCCGCGGCCATCAAACAGGCGCGCGTTTGCGCCTGCCCATCGCCCACGGCGAGGGCTGCTTCCTCACCACCGCCGAGGAAATGAAGCGCCTGCGGGGCGAGGGGCAGATCTGGCTCAAGTACGTGAACAATCCCAACGGCAGTCTCGAGGACATCGCCGGAGTGACCAATGACAAACGCAACGTCGCCGGCCTGATGCCCCATCCGGAGCGGGCCTTGTATGACTGGATGGGCGGCCTGGACGGGGGGGATTTCCTATGACCGCGACTTTTCCGAACGATGAGATCCGCGCCAAAGCCCAGCACTACCGCCTGAACGCGGCGGAGTACGAGCTCATCACGAAATTGCTGGGTCATCCCCCGCAAGGGATCGAGTGGGCGCTTTTCTCGGCCTTGTGGAGCGAGCATTGCTCTTACAAAAGCTCGAAGGTGCACCTGCGCAAATTCTCCTACCGCAACGCCTCGGTGCTCGAGAGCGAGGGCGAGAACGCCGGTGTCGTCGACCTCGGCCAGGGCGAGCGCATCGCCTTCAAGATGGAGTCCCACAACCATCCGAGCTTCATCGAGCCCTATCAGGGCGCGGCCACCGGCGTCGGCGGCATTCTGCGCGACATCTTCACCATGGGCGCGCGTCCCATCGGGCTCGCGGATTTCCTGTGTTTCGGTTCGCCGCGGGCCGATCGCATGAAGTCCCTGGTGGCGGGCGTGGTGTCGGGCATCTCGGGCTACGGCAACTGCGTCGGCGTGCCGACGGTGACCGGCCAGACGGAGTTCGACGCCGGCTATGATCAGAACATCCTGGTGAACGCCATGGCGGTGGGGCTCTTCCGCGAGAAGGACCCCATGGCCCTGTCGAAGGCCAAGGGCCCCGGCAACTGGGTGGTCTATGTCGGCGCCAAAACCGGCAAGGACGGCGTGCATGGCGCCAGCATGGCGAGCGAGTCGTTCGACGAGAGCTCCGACGCCAAAAAACCCAACGTGCAGATCGGCGATCCCTTTTATGAGAAATTGCTGATCGAGGCCTGCCTCGAGATCCTCGAAAAAAACCTCGTCGTCGCCATGCAGGACATGGGCGCGGCGGGCTTGACCTCGTCGAGCTTCGAGATGAGCTCCAAGGGCGGCGTCGGCATGAGGATGGACCTGAGCGAAGTCCCTTTGCGCGACGCGAGCCTGACGCCGGAAGAGATCCTGCTGTCGGAAAGCCAGGAGCGCATGCTGCTGGTCTGCGAGCCGGCGCGCTTCAACGAAATCCAGGCGGTGATGAGCCGTTGGGGGCTCGAGGCCAAAAAAATCGGCGAGATCCAGGCCGAGCGCCGCGTGACCCTGCTGTGGAGGAACGAGGTCCTGTGCGACATCGATCCCGATCTGCTGGTGGAGAACGCGCCCAAGCACGAGCGTCCCTATCAACCGTGGAGCTCCCCGCGCCGCCAAGCCGATCCGACGCCGGCGGTTCTGAAGAACACCCCCCTGGGGGTGGTGTTCCAGCAGCTGGTCAAAGACCACCGCCTGGGCAGCAAGGAGTGGATCTACCGCCAGTACGATCAGCGGGTGGGTCTGCGCACGGCCCGCGACGCCCGTCAGTCGGTGGCGTTCCTGCGCCTGCCGGACAGCGGTCGGGGGCTCGCGATGGCCGTGGGTTGCCGCCCGAGCCTGATGCGGATGGATGCCCGGATCGGCGCCTTCGACGCGGTTTTTTACCCGGCTTTGCAGATGGCCTTGAAGGGCGCGCGCGCCCTGGCCGTGACCGATTGCCTGAACTTCGGCAATCCGGAAAAGCCCGAGATCATGACCGAGTTCGTGACGAGCGTGGAGGCCATCGCCGAGGCGGCGCGCCTGATGGACGCGCCCGTCATCAGCGGCAACGTGTCTTTTTACAATGAAACTTTGGGCCGCGGCATTCCGCCGACGCCGGCGACGGGCCTGGTGGGTCTGCGCGAAAGCGTTTCTCGCATTCCCTGGGATGAGTTCACGGAAGCGGGGCAGGTGGTGTACTGTCTGTCTTCGCCTTTGGTCAGGACCTTTCATCGCACGGCGGAGGTGCTGGGCGCGGAGCCCGCCTTCAGCGGCGATTTCTCGGCGGAGAAGGCCGCGATGTTCGTGCGTTCCTGTCGCGAATTGGCCTCGAAGGATTTCTTCGCCGGCTCGAAAGCGGTGGGGGCGGGTGGACTTGCTTTCACGCTGGCCCGCATGACCGAACAAGGCCATGGCTTCGAGGCCGGCGAAGCGCTGTCGGCCATGACGACGGCGGAGCTGCTGGAAGAGCGCCTGTACGAAGCCCTGGTGGCGGTGCCGGCGGAAAAAACCGCGGACTTTGAAAAGGCCGCCGGGGATTTCTCGAACTTCCTCCGCTGCGTGAAGATGGGCCGGACGGGCGGGGACAAATTGGATTTCGGCGGCGGCCGGGCTTTCAGCGTGAAGCAACTGCATGGCTGGCGCGAAGGCGCCTGGACGCAAGCCTTCGGGGAGATGTGAGATGAGAGCATGGCGTGAGGAGTGCGCGGTCTTCGGGATCTGGAATCATCCGGAGGCGTCGCGTTTGGCTTATCTCGGCCTCTATGCCATGCAGCACCGCGGACAGGAGTCGGCGGGCATCGTGTCCCTCGACCAGGGTCAGCACATCCACCACAAGGGCCTGGGCCTGGTCGGCGATGTTTTCCGCGACGCCGATCTCGAGCGTCTGCGCGGCGAGGCGGCGGTCGGTCACGTCCGTTACTCGACGACGGGGCAGAATCTGCTGACCAATGCGCAGCCGCTGACGGCCATGCTCTTGAACGGCCCCATCGCGGTCGCCCACAACGGCAACATCGTCAACAGCGAAGTCCTGCGCCGCGAGCTGAAGGCCCAGGGCTCGATCTTCCATTGCACCAGCGACACCGAAATCATCCTGCATCTGCTGTCGAAGCACCCCTCCAATGATCTGATCCGCGCCTTGAAAGACAGCGTGAAGACGCTCGAGGGGGCTTTCAGCCTGGCCGTGATGTCGCATGATAAGCTGGTGGCGGTGCGCGACCCCTACGGCTTCCGCCCTCTGGTGCTGGGCCGCAAGCAGCGCGATGACGGCGGCTGGGCCCGCGTGGTGGCGTCCGAGACCTGCGCCTTTGACCTGATCGGCGCGGAGTTCGAGCGCGAGATCGCCCCCGGGGAGATCTTCTGGATCGACGAGAACGGCGAGCACTCCGAGCGTTTCGCGGAGCTCAACCGCTCCGCCCACTGCGTGTTCGAGCACATTTATTTCGCCCGCCCCGACAGCGTGGTGTTCGGCCGCAGCGTTTACGGCTCGCGCAAGAATTTCGGCCGCGAGCTCGCCCGCGAAAATCCGGTGGAGGCCGATCTCGTGGTCCCGGTGCCGGATTCCGGCGTGGCGGCCGCCTTGGGCTACTCCTCCGAGAGCGGCATTCCTTTTGAGCTGGGCATCATCCGCAATCACTACGTGGGACGGACCTTCATCCAGCCCCAGCAGTCGATCCGCGACTTCGGGGTGAAGATCAAACTCAATCCGCAAAGCGCCGTGATCAAAGGCAAAAGGGTGATCGTCATCGACGACTCCCTGGTCCGCGGCACCACCAGCCGCAAGATCGTCAACCTCATCCGCCAGGCGGGCGCGGCCGAGGTGCATCTGCGCATCGCCTGTCCGCCGACCACGGGACCGTGTTACTACGGCGTCGACACGCCGAAAAAATCCCAGCTCATCGCCGCGCAGCATTCCCAGGAGGAGATCCGTTCCTTCGTGGGCGCCGACTCTTTGGCTTACTTGAGCATCGAAGGACTTTTCAAAGCCACTCAAGGCGGTCACAATCAATTCTGCGCCGCTTGTTTCGACGGGGAGTATCCGACGCCCTTGTTCGGCCTGGACGCATGACCAAGGAGTGGGGATGAAGGGGAAGGCCTGGCGCCCGTTGCGGGCGGGGGACATTGTGGATGTGGTGGCTCCGGGTTACGCCACGAAGCCCGAGGCCGTGGATCGCGCCCGCCAATTCCTGTTGAGCTGGGGCCTCGTGCCGCGCATTCCGCCGAACCTGATGGCGCCGCACTTCCTGCACGCCAATGATGACGATTCCCGTTTGATCTTGCTGAAGAAAGCCTTGCTGGCGGAAGACTCGGCGGCCGTGTGGTGCCTGCGCGGGGGCTATGGCTCCAACCGCCTGCTACCGGGCCTGGCGCGCATGAAGGCGCCCCGGCGGGCGAAGCTTCTGGTCGGCATCAGCGACATCACCTCTTTGCATTTGTTCCTGAGCCAGGAGTGGGGTTGGGCCACTTTGCACGGGCCTTTGCTCGAGCGCATGAGCCCGGGCCGTCTGGCGCCCCGCGATCATCGCGAGATGAGGGATCTCGTTTTCGGACGCGTGAAGCAGGTGCGATTCCAAAACCTGAAACCCATGAACGAAGCCGCCCGCCGTTTGCGCCGGGTGAAGGCGCCGGTCATCGGCGGCAACCTCACCGTTTTGCAAAGCACGCTGGGCACGCCCTGGCAGCTGCGCCCGCGCGGGCATTTTCTTTTCGTCGAGGACATCGGCGAGCGCGGCTACCGGGTGGATCGCATCTTCGAGCAATTCCGCCAGGCGGGTTTGTTCCGCGGTTGCCGCGGCCTTCTGCTCGGTGACTTCACGGCGGCCGACGAGCCCGACGGGCGCAATCTCGTGCCCTTGGTGTTCCGGCGTTGGGCGGAGGACCTGGAGATCCCGGTCTTTCGCGGCTTGCCGGCCGGCCACGGCAAGGTCCAAAGACCGGTGCCCTTCGCCACCTCCGCGGTTCTGAGCGGCGGCGGCCAGGGCGTTTTGACGATCGAATCGGGGGGAGCGAAACGATGAAGCTGACGGTGCTGGAAAAAAACCTCGAAGAGCAGATCCGCGCCCGCATCCAGGATGTCACGCCGGGCGTGATGGTGCGCGCTTACCAGGGCGGCAAGCAGGTCATCGATGTCGGCGTCGGCGACACCTGGGCTTATTATGACCTGGCCAGCCTCACCAAGGTGATCTTCACCGTGGAGGCCCTGATGGTGGCCTTTGAGAACCGCCTGTGGGACGAGGACAGCACGCTCGGGCAGTTCGTGCCCTGGTATCCCCATCCGCAACTGAGAATCGTCGACATCCTGTCGCACTCCGCCGGCTTCACCTGGTGGATGCCTTTCTACAAGGACATCGATCTGAATCTGTCCGTGGAGGCCCGGCGCGAGCAGCTGAAGAAAATGCTGCGGGACGCGCCGCTGGAGCCCCAGGAGCAGAGCGTTTATTCCGACCTGGGATTCATGATGCTCGGCTTCGTGCTGGAGGCGATCCACGAAAAGCCCCTGCTGGAGATCTGGAACGATTTGAAATCGTCGATGTACGACGGCACGACGCTGGAGTTCCATCCGAATCATCAGCCGACGCAGCGGGTGTCGCTGTACGCGCCGACGGAGGAGTGCCCCTGGCGGGGTCGCCTCCTGCAGGGCGAAGTCCATGATGAAAACGCCTGGGCCCTGGGCGGGGTGTCCACGCACGCCGGGCTGTTCGGCAGCATCGACGACGCCGGCTGGGCTTTGCTCAACCTGCGCTCGCAGTTGCTGGGCATCGGCCGCTCGCCGGTGAAAATGAAGACGGCGCGCTTCTTCACCCGCCGCGCCCGTCCCGAGGGGCAGGGGGACTGGGGCCTGGGGCTGATGATGCCGACCCCGGGGGCCGCGAGCTGCGGCATGTACTTCAGTCTGACCGCCTTCGGGCACACCGGCTTCACCGGCACGAGCCTGTGGTACGATCCCAAGGCCGACCTGGCCGTGGCCATCCTGAGTAACCGCGTGCTTTACGGGCGCCACAACGACGCCTTCAAGAAGCTGCGGCCGGAGATCCACAACTGGATCGTGGAGGGCCTGCGCAAGGCCTCCTACTGAGGGAATCTGTTCCCCCAATTGGCACCCTGTCTAAAGCTTGAACGGGGGCCGCTTTTCAAAGCGCTTTTAAACGCGGAGGACGTGGAACCCTCTTTGCTTGATCCCTCTCCCGAGGAACAATAAAGAGGAGGACGTTGATGAAACGCGCTTCGGGCTGTTTGCTGGCATTGCTTGTTTTGATGACCTGGTCGCTCAGCTGGGCGCAACTGCGTCCCTCCGTGGAGGAGCTGGTCGACTACGAAACCAAAGGCAATGCGGTTTCCAACCGCTCGAACGAGGCCGTGACGATCCGGAATTACGAGATCCCCTTGCGCCTGTTGGTGAAGGACCTCGCCGCCGACCGCATCCCGCGGCAGGCCCTGAACGCCCTCATTTTCCAGAAAAACGGCGAGGACTACGTCCGCTGGATCATCAATCCGGAGGACACCAAGTGGCATCTGGAGCTCGAGGCCTGGATGCGTGAAAACGGCGTCAGCACCCGGAAGCATGGCTATTTCGAAGGTTACATGACGGCGTCGCGCTCCTACATCGTGCGCGATCCGAAAAGCAAGATGTCCTTCTCGCTGAAAGTGTCCACCGACAACACCGGCGGCAACTGGCGCGACAAGCGGCAGACCTGGGACGACGCCCGTCAGGTGAAACTCGCGTCCGACCACGCCATGAAAGCCATCCAGATGCGCACGCCGGAAAATTTCATTTTCATGGACGAGCCCCTGGTGTTCGGCGTGGAGAAGATCGACCAAGGGATGCTGCTGCGTCTGCTGGCCGACCTGCCGACCACCGAGCGCGTCTACGTTCCCGGCTTCTCGGCCCTGCACGAGGCGGAAGGCCTGCACATCGCCCGCCTGAACGGCTCGAACGATCCGGCCGAGTTCTGGAAAGAGCACTACGTGAAGCCCCTGGCCAAAGCCATCGCGGAGCTCTCCGCCATGACGGGTCTCGCTTACGACTCCCCGCACTCGCAGAACTTCCTGGTCGAGCTCGACAAGAACTTCAAACCGACGGGCAAGATCGTTTTCCGCGATCTCGGCGATTCCTACCTGACGGTGGAGATGGCCCAGGCCATGAAGCGCACGGAGCTGCTGAAGTACTGGGAGAAGGACAACAAGATCAAGTCGAAGATGTTCATCGCCCAGGGCATCCTGCACGGCAACAGCAAGCCGAGCTGGGTGAGTGAGGCGGTCTACAACGAATACGGCCGCGTGTTCTTCCTCGAGTTCGAGAAGGAATTCTCCCGCGTCACGGGCGTGCCGGTGCAGGAGCTCTTCGCGGACGGCACCTACGGCCGCAACGGCGACTACTTCAGCAAGCAGTACTTCCTGATCAACAAGCCGGGCTGGCAGGGTTTCCTCAAGCGCCTGGAAAAAGACGGCGGCCTGAAGCCCGTCGCCATGGCCTGCGGCCGCGTGATGATGCTCTAATTCCCCCTCGACAAACGCCGGGAGCCGGTTCAAGATTTCCCTATGGAAATCAAAGCCGGCTCTCATGTTCATTTGATGGGGATTTGCGGGACCGCCATGGCGAGTCTCGCGGGACTTTTGAAGGACCGCGGCTTCCGCGTGACGGGCAGTGACGCCAATCCTTACCCGCCGATGTCGACGCAGATCGAACGCCTGGGCATCCCCCTCATGAAGGGCTACGGGGCGAAAAACCTCGATCCGCGCCCGGACTTCGTGATCGTCGGCAATGTGATTTCCGCCAACAACGAGGAGGCGCAGGAGATGGTCCGCCTGGGGATCCCCTTCACCTCGTTGCCGAAGGCGATGGGCGAATTCATCATCGCCGATCGCGAAAGCATCGTCATCTCGGGCACTCACGGCAAAACCACGACGACGTCCTTGATGGCCTGGGTGGCGGAAGGGGCCGGCCACAAACCGGGTTTCCTGATCGGCGGCGTGCCGAAGAATTTCTCCCTGAGCTTCCGCAATCCCGAGGGCAAGTACTTCATCATCGAGGGCGACGAGTACGACACCGCCTACTTCGACAAAGTGCCGAAGTTCATCCACTACAGGCCCCGCCACGTGGTTCTGACCAGCGTCGAATTCGATCACGCCGACATCTACCGGGATCTCGCGGCGGTGAAGGACGCTTTCGCGCGCCTGATGAAGCTGATCCCCGAGGACGGCACCCTCATCGCCTGCGGCGATGACGCCAACGTCCTGGAGTTGAGAAAACTCTGCCGCGCCAAAAACAATTTCACCTACGGGCTCAAGAACGGCGATTTCCTGGCCCGCGTGCTGGAGTCGAACGACCAGGGCACGCGCTTCGAAGTCGAGTTCCGCGGCGAGAAACTCGGTCCCTTCCGGATTCCCATGTCGGGGGACTTCAACGTGCTGAACGCCACGGCGGCCGTGGCCCTGTCGAAGGTGCTGGGCTTCCCGCCGGACCGCGTGGCCTCGTCCTTGAAAACCTTCGAGGGCGTGAAGCGCCGTCAGGACATTCTCGGCGAACCGGGCGGCGTGCTGGTGATCGAGGATTTCGCCCACCATCCGACGGCGGTGCGCGAAACCGTCAAGGCCGTGCAGGACCGCTATCCGGGCCGGCGCGTGTTTTCGGTGTTCGAGCCGCGCTCGGCGACCTCGCGCCGCAAGGTTTTCCAGAATGACTACGTCGAGGCTTTTTCCGTCGCGCACGAAGTGCTGCTGGCGAAGGCCTTCGATCAGAGCAAGATCGACGCGGAAAACCGTTTTTCCTCGGAAGAGCTGATCGCCGACTTGAAAAAACGCGGCGTCAGCGCCGGGGTATTCGATTCCGCCGACACCATCGTCGCGGATCTCCTCCGCCGCAGCAAAAAAGGCGATGTCGTGCTGATCATGAGCAACGGCGGCTTTGACGGCATTTACGAAAAGCTGATGAAGGGCTTGCAAGACCGCGCCTAAGGAATGCAGAGGCCGCCGGTGTTGACGTAACCGCCGCTGCCGACGCCGCCCCAGACCAGGACATCCGTTCCCGTCCACACCGCCGTGGCTTTTTGCCGGGGCGTGGGGGCGTCCTCGTCGATGAACGAATTCCACGAGGCGGTGGCTGGATGGTACTTGGCGCCGTCATTGAGATTGCCGCTGGAGCCGGAGCCGGCGAAGATCACCATCTCCTGTCCCGTCCACACGGCGATGTGGTCCGTGCGGGCGGCGGGCGCGCCGGTCGGCAGGGGGTGCCAGTCGCCGCTGGAGGGATTGTAGGAGGCGCCGGTGCTCAGTTTGTTGCTGCCGCTGTCGACACCGCCCCAGACGATCATTTCCGACCCCGTCCACACGGCCGTGTGATTGGCGCGGGCCGAGGGGGAGTTGGTCGTCGTCAAGCCCGTCCAGGTGTTGCTGGCCGGATCGTAGGCCGACCCGTTGAGGTAGCTCATGCTGCTGTCGACGCCGCCCCAGACGATCATCGCCGAGCCGGTCCACACGGCGGTGTGGTTGGCGCGGGGATTGATGCCGGCGGCAGACACCGGCGTCCAGGTTTCCGTCGCCGGATTGTAGCGGGCGCCGTCGTTAGCATAAATGTTGGATGTTTTGATGCCGCCCCAGACGATCATTTCGCCGTTCGCCCAGACCGCCGTGTGCAGCTTGCGCCCGTTGGGCGCCGTGCCCGCCAGGGGGGAGGAGCGGTTGGTCCAGGTGTCGGTGGCGGGATTGTAAGCGTGAAGATCGCCGTAGAAGTTCGTCGCGTTCGCGCCGCCCCAGATCAGCATTTCCGACCCCGTCCACACGGCGGTGTGGTTGGCGCGCGCGTCGGGAGCGCCCGTCAGGGTGATCGGGCTCCAGGAGTTCGTGGCCGGATCGTAAATCGATCCCGAATTCAGGTAGGTGCCGTCGAAACCGCCCCACACGATCGCCCGGCTGCCCGTCCAGATCATCGTGTGACCGTTGCGGGCCGAGGGGGCCGTCGCGACGTCGACCTCTAGCCAGCCGGGCGAGGTCCACGTCGCGCTCGTCACTTTCGAGGTGATGTTGCCGAGAAGATCCCGGGCGGACAGGCGGAAAAAATAGGGCGTGCGCGGCGGCAAGGACGAGGAGAGCGGTCCGGTGAAGCTGTTGCCGGTGGCGGTGGTGGTGAGGAACAGCGTGGCGGTGAGCTGATCGACGATCTCCACGATGTAATCCTGAAAACCGATGCCCGCGTCCGAAGACGCGTTCCACTCCAGGAGCGGCGTGAAAAGTAAACTTCCCGCATTGATCCCGACCTGCACCCCCGACGGCGTGGTGGGTGGCGCGGTGTCGACGATCCACGAAAGACTGCTGACGGGTCCAAGGTTGCCGGCGGCGTCCACCGCCCTTACTGAAACATAATACGTGAAGGAGTTGTTCAGCGCCAGACCGCTCAGTTGAGTGGTGGTGAGAGAGCCGATGGAGGTCCAGTCACGAAGACCGTTGCCCCCGGCGCTGGTGTCGAGGGCGATCTGATAGTCGGTCGTGTCGGGGAGGGCGGCCCAGCTCACGGTGGGGGAGCGATTGGCGACGCCGAGATAATGCTGGCCGGAACCCAGGGTCGTGTCCGCGAAGCTCAGGGCGGGAGCGGGGGGTGCCGTCGTGTCGATGACGAGAAAGCTCTGTCCCGCGAGCGAGAGACTGGTGGATGGCGCGGGGAGAAGAAGAACGGCGTCCTGCCCGAGGCCGTCGCGCAGGCTCGCGCCGCCGGGAATGGTGAGGGCCGTGGACGAGGCCTGATCCAGGTGGGCGCTGTTGTCGCCGGGGTTGATGCTGTAATGGAAAAGCAAAGTGTCGCTGCCGCCGCCGCTCAGGTAAGGCGCTTGGACGGTGCTCCCGTCCAGCCGCAGCTCGAGATGGGGAACGCCGCCGGCGACGAGGATCGGCGCGGAGAATTTCACGAGCACGGCGATGTCTTGTCCCGCCCGGTAGGCGCCGTCGGGGGTGCCGCTCAGCACGGAAAGCACGGTCGGCGGCTCCACGCGCGTCCAGGTCTTCGTCACCATGTCCGAGCTGCCGCCCACCGAGCCGTCGCTGTAAACCGGCAGGGCGCAGACTTTGAGGTGGGTGCCGTGGGAGGACCAATCGAGATGATTCGTGTCATTGGTGAGGGTTTGCACGGGGGAGCCCGGCATGTCCGAGCAATCCAGAGTGCCCGCGTCGCCGACGCGGTAATGGAGGGCGGAGAGCTTCGTCCAGTCGGCCTGGATGGCGTACTCGGCGCTGGCGGGGGTTCGCGCATCGAAACTCTGACCGTCGCTGAGCAGGATATGAATCGAGGCGGATTTGCTGGCCGAAAACAGATAAGAAATGCTGGGCTTCAGCTTGGTGCAGCCGGACAGGGAGAAAATGGCGCCGAAAAAGATCGTCCTGATCACCTGGGTCATCGTCTTCTTTATCGGCAAAGCCCGACCTTGGGTTGAAGAGAATTGCTCAAGTTTTGGGCAAATCACCTCATAATATTCAGCGTCAGCCAAGGCGATTCCCGCTCCGGAAAAGTGTCTCAAAACAGCACGCCTTTTCCCTTGAAAGTCCCCTTCGCCATCGCTACCACCTAGGGATGTCCACCGCCAATCTGACGCCTTTGATGAAGCAGTACTGGGATATCAAAACCCTCCACCAGGACAAGATCCTCCTGTACCGCATGGGGGATTTTTTCGAGATGTTCTTCGACGATGCCGTGAAAGCGGCGCCGGTGCTCGGCATCGCCCTCACGCAGAGGAACAAAAAAGGCGGCGATGAAACCCCGATGTGCGGCATGCCCCATCACTCGATCGCGGGCTCCATCAACAAGCTGCTGGCGGCGGGTTTCAAGGTCGCCATCTGCGATCAGATCGAGGATCCGAAGCAGGCGAAGGGCCTCGTCCGCCGCGCCGTCACCCGCGTGCTCACGCCGGGCATGGTGTACGATCTCGAAACCCTCGACGGCGGCCGCGCCCACTACATCGTGAGCTTCGATGAGGCGCACGTGAGCTTCCTCGACACCACCACCGGGGAGGCCTTCTGGATCCCGGCGGTCGACAAGGCCGCCCGCCGGCGTTACCTCGAGGTCATGCCCCTCGCCGAAATGGTGTTGCCGAGCGACGCCGACAGCGAAGGGGAGACCACCGTCATGGTGTCGCGGCATGATCAGCTGGCCGACGCCGGTCACGAGTTGCTGCGCCAAGGGGCGCCGCCCAGCGCGGCCCGCCTGCTGTCCTACGTGGAAAGCCTGTCGGGCGGCGAAGCGCTCAAAATCCTGCGTCCTTTCAGCGAACGCCGTCTGCAGAGCCGCTTGAACCTGTCACCGACGGTGGTCCGCCACCTCGAGATTTTTCAAACCTACAAAGGCGAAGGCCCGGGCAGTTTGTTGCACTCGATCGACCGCACCCGCACCTCCGCCGGTCATCGTTTGCTGCGCCAGTGGCTGAGTTTCCCCCTCACGGATAAGGCGGAGATCGGCGCGCGCTGGGATGCCGTCGAGGCCTGGCGCAAACGCCCGGCGGACCTGAAGAAGGTCCGCGAGATCCTGGGTCAGATGGGGGATCTGGAGCGCCGTCTCGGCAAAGTGCCGCAGCCGACCTGCAACGGCCGTGATCTCCTGAGCCTCGCCCACTCCATCGAGGCGGGCTTGTCGTCCTTGTCCTTCGCCGGCACCGGCATTGATGCGGAACTCGCCACCTTGATCGGGCGGGTGAATTCCACGCTGGTCGAAGAGCCGCCCCTCAGCACGAAGCAGGGTCATCTGGTCCGTCGCGGCGTGAGCCCGGAGCTCGACGAGGTGATCGAGCTGTCAACGGACGCGCACAGCCTGCTCGCCCGCATGGAGGCCGAGGAGCGCGAGCGCACGGGGATTTCCTCCCTCAAGATCCGCTACAACAACGTCTTCGGTTATTACATCGAGATCACCAACACCCACAAAGACAAGGCGCCGGCCCGCTACCAGCGCAAGCAGACCCTGGCGAACGCCGAGCGCTATTGCACGGAAGAGCTCCTGGATCTCGAGCGCAAGGTCTTGTCGGCGCAGACCCGGCGCAACGAGATGGAGTCGGAGATTTTCGAAGCCTTGCGCCGGGACGTGCTGTCCCGCGGTTCGCGCATCCTGGAGCTGGCGAAACAGTGCTCCGAACTCGATGTCGTCACGGCCCTGGCGTGGTTGAGCCTGGAGCGCCATTACTGCCGTCCGACCTTCAGCGCCGACGGGGCCATCCGTCTGCGCGCCAGCCGCCATCCGGTCGTCGAACAAAGCGTCGGCCGCGATTTCGTCGCCAACGACGTCGACATCGGAGCCCATCATTGCCTGCTGCTGACCGGGCCCAACATGGCGGGGAAAAGCACCCTCATGCGGCAGATCGCCCTGACGGTGCTGCTGGCGCAGATGGGTTCTTTCGTTCCCGCCTTGAGCGCCGAGGTGCCCTTGACCGACGCGATTTTCACCCGCATCGGCGCCAGCGACCAGCTGTCGGAAGGTCTTTCCACCTTCATGGTCGAGATGACGGAAACCGCCGCCATGCTGAAAAACGCCACGGTGAATTCCCTCGTCGTCCTCGATGAGGTCGGACGCGGCACCAGCACTTTCGACGGCATGTGTTTGGCGCAGGCCATTCTCGAGCACCTGCTGTCCGAGGTGCGCTGCCTGACCTGTTTCGCCACCCACTACCACGAGATCACCGCCCTCGATCGCCTGTGGCCGCAGATCCTGAACGCCCACATGACGGTCAGTGAAAAATCCGGCGAGATCCGTTTCCTGCACACCCTGGAAAAAGGCCCCGCCACCAAATCCTACGGGATCCAGGTGGCGGACCTGGCGGGATTGCCGGCGTCCGTGACCAAGCGGGCGAAGCAGTTGCTCCGCGACATCGAAGGTCGCTCCGCTCAAGGCGGGGCGCAACAGATGTCCTTGCTGGACGCGCCCCGGGCTTTTGAGGAACCGGCGGTCGACCTGGAAAAACAAAGGGCCCTGGACAAACTGGTGAGCGAACTGCGGAGTCTGTCGATCCCGAATCTCACGCCCCTGGACGCCCTGAACCGCCTCGCCCACCTGCACGAAGCATGTCACGATCTTTCCTGAACGACGCCGGCCGCGGAGAGGGCCGGCGACGCCTTCGCCCCCCGTCCCACGCCCCCGACGGCGAAAGCCGCGCGGACGGGGATTTCGTGAGCCGCGAATTTTCCGACTGGCTTTTGCGGGGATTGCTCGAGGAGTGGCGGCGCCATCCGGATTTTGAAAGGGCCGCGCCGGTCCTGGTCGGTTCGGCGGCGCGCCGGGAGCTCACCCCCCGCTCGGATCTGGACCTGCTCTTCACCGGCCCCGAAGAGGCCGTGCGTTCCTTCGTGGGTTCATGTCAACAAAAAGGCTTGAGGATCCGGGCTCGCGTGCCGGAAAACCCGGAGGACTGGACGGTGGGCGTGGAGGTGTGGGATTGGCTCGCGCTGTTCGAGGCCCGGGCCCTGGTCCCCGCGGCGGAGGCGGAGCTGCTCCGTCAGCGCGAAATCCTCGCGCGGCGCGCCTCCCGCGAGCGCCGTTCCTGGTTGAAAGTCATTTTGAAGGAGCGCCGCGAGCGTCAGGAACGCTACGACTCCATCGCCAATGTCCTCGAACCGAACCTGAAATACGGTCCCGGCGGCTTGCGCGATCTCGATCAGGCCCGGCAGATCGCGCGCCTTTTCCCCGAGCGTTTCATCGGCGAGGACTTCCGCCACGCTCTGGGGGTGCTCGAGTACTACGCCGCCTTCTGGACTTTGCTGCGGCAAAAGCTGCATCTCGAAGGCCAGGGCGACGTGCTGATGAACGCGAGTCAGTTCGATCTCGCCGCCTGGTTCGGCATGCAACATAAGACTTTGATGCGCGAAATCCAGCGTGGTCTGTCGCGGGTCAGCTTCTACGCCGAGTGGATCGCCGAACAGGCGGGCGCGGGGGAAAAACGTCTGAGCGCTTTGCGGGCCGTGCCGCTGAAAACCCGGGCGCAGGCGATGCGGGCGCTGGAAAAAGATCCGTCCGTCCTGATGCAGTCACGGATCCGGCAAAAGCTGGATGAGCTTTTCCCCCTGTCCTGGGTGAGATCCAAACCCCGCGAACGGGGCCGTTGCCTGGAGCGCGTGCTGCGTCCCGGGGCTTCGGCGGAGTTCATCGTCGCGGTCTTCGCCTCGCGGCTGATCGATCGTTTGTGCCCGGAGATCGTGCCGCTGGTGGGATACGTGCAGCATGATCAATACCATCGCTACACCGCGGACATTCATCTGCAGCAGGCCTGCCGGCAGTTCCAGGGTGTCCTGCGCAAACCGCGGCGCCTGGGCCGCGTGGGAAAAGAGGTCACCGCCTTGAGCGCGGCGGATCAGAAAATCCTCTCGTGGACGGTGCTCTACCATGATCTGATGAAGGGCCGCGAGGGCGATCACTCGGCGCTCGGCCGCGATCTCGTGCGCCGGGATCTGCGCCAGTTCGGCCAGGGGCAAAGCCTGATCACCGAGGTCGAGTGGCTGGTGGAAAATCACCTGGCCCTGTCACAGGCGGCTTTCCGCAAGAATCCGGCGGCGCCATCGACCTGGTCGGAATTGCGCGAGATGGGCGCGCAGGGCGCGCGCCTGCGGCGCCTGGCGGTTTTCACGGCGGTGGACATCTTCGCCACCAATCCCGAGGCCTGGACACCCTGGAAGGCGCGGCTGATGAGCGATCTGCTGAAAGCGCTGCGCTCGCCCTCCGCCAAGGTGTACTTCCGTTTGCAGCAGGAGCTGGCCAAGCGGGGCATCGCCGACCGCAGCGCCGAGATCGACGACTCTTTGATCCTGAAGTTGCCGGCCGCGAAGCTCGCCGAGGATCTCGCGGAGGTCTCCCGGCCGGGCCCGGCGCAGAAACCGAAGGTCTTGAGCATCGGTCGCGGCGAAGTGTGGATCCGCTTCCACGAGCGCGAGGACCACGCCGGCATTTTCGCCGAATACGTGCAGCGGCTGTACTCCATGGGCCTCAGCGTGCGTCACGCCTCCGTGCACACGCTGCCCGGCATCGGCGTCTATGATTGGTTCCAGGTGAGCAGCCGGCGCTCGCTGCAGCAAATCCGCCAATGGCTGGCGGCGGAGGAATGGCCGGTGAAACCGCCGCCGAAAGTGAAGTTCGAAAAGGTCTCCCTGGTGAGTCAGGACGAGAACGAGTGGGTGCTGAGCTTCAAGGGCCTCGATCAGCCGGGCTGCCTGGCCGCGGCGGCCCTGGCCTTGAGCGAGGCGGGCATGAGCCTGCGCTCGGCCCGCGTCCACACCTGGGGACGCCAGGTGGACGACCTGTTCCACATCGTCCCACGCGGGGACGTGGCGGATCTGTTGGCGGGACTCCGCCGGCGCTTCGAAGAGGGCCCTTGAGAGGGCCCTTCGATCATTGCCCGGAGGCCCGGGCCGTCCCGGCCGCGGCGGACTCTTTCAAAATCTCCATGGCTTCCTGATAGGCGCGGCCCATGGCCGTTTCCAGTTCCGGCGCGGCCACCGTGTTGTTGGCGAAACGCACGCGGCCCATCGGGCGGGCGAGCAGCGGCATCTGCTTCAGCGAACCCGGTTTGACGACGTGGATGGATTCGGGCCAACGGAAGCTTTCCACCAGTTCGATCTCGATTTTTTGCCCGTGGCGGGCGGCCTCGGGGCCGAGTTTTTCCACCATGTCCTTCACCGCGTGATCGACGAGCTTGAGCTGGTTTTCGTCGCTGAAGCGCTTGTCGTTGCTGGCGCCCAAAGGGTGGTAGATCGAGAGGACGCCTTTGTCGTCGGCGGGATTTTTGCCGAAGTCCTGGGTGCCCTCGTAGGCCTTGATCTTCGGGTCCTGCCAGCGTCCCAGGATGAAGTCCGTGGGCTTCGTGAGGTCGCCGCCGGACTCGGACCAGGTGTCGTAAGTGGCGCGGTAGGGATGGCCCTTCAGGCGCACCACGTGCACCGCGTAGTCGGTCATTTTCAAGGCGGCGATGGCGGCGGTTTTCTCCGGATCCTGACGCTCGAAATCGCGGATGAGCTTCGGCGCCAGGGACAAGGGCGCGGCGAAGACCACGTGGTCCGTGACCACGTCCTTCAGGACACCGTCCTCGATGAATTGCGTGCGCGTGCTTTGCGCGCCGTTTTCGATGGCGGCGACCGGGGCGGAAACGCGCAGATGCACGTTCGGGAAGCTTTTCAGTTTTTTCAGCAAGGCCTCGGCGATGGTGCCCGTGCCCAGGGTGCCGGTGTAGCGGGTGTAGATCTCGGATTCGTAAAAATCGATGAACTGCCGGGCCGAGACCTCGCGGGCCGTGCCGCCCAGAGCGGAACGTCCGTAGAGGTCCAGCAGATCGATCACGTCCTTCATCGGATCCTGGCGGGGGACTTCGCGGTCCTGACGGAAGAGCTCAAGAACGCGCGCGGACTCCTTGTCTTTCCAGGTGGCGACGATCTCCGGCATGCGGCGCACGAGGGTCGCCATGTCCATGCCGTCGGCCCATTCGGCCATGGGACCTTCGGTGTCGCCGGCTTTCTGCGCCGCCAGCTTCAGCAGGGCGTGTTTGAACAGGCGGAAGGACTGCGGCAGTTCCTGCAGGCTGTGCTCTTCCCAGACGCCCAGGTAAAGTTTCTTTTTCCACAGGTAGCTGTCGATGTGCTCCGGGATGCTGAGTTTTTTCTTGTAAGCGCCGAGGCCGATTTTCTGGAAGATCTTGTACTCGATGCCGCCGTCGGGGCCGGAGGAGTAGGCGGCGCCGCCGCCGGCGCGAACACCTTTCAACTCGGAACCCACGGCGAGGCCGCCCATCACGGGATTGCGCTCCAGCACCAGGACGCGCTGGCCGGCTTCGGCGAGATAAAGGGCGGCCGTCAACCCGGCCGGCCCGCCGCCGACGATGACGGTGTCGTATTTGTGGATCTCACGCACGGGGACGGTGTTGCGGGGGACTTTCGGGGCCAGGCTCTGGTGGTCGTTCATGCGGATCAGCACGGGCAAGCCGAGCTCCGGGCTCAATCGCACGTCGCCGGCCTTCACGCCGTAGCGTTCCTGCAGCATCGCCCGTTGCGAGGCGGACAGGGAGGGCTCGAAAATTCCCGAGCAGCTTTCCTGGGCGGCACCCGGGGAGGCCCAGGACAAACAAGCGGCCGCGAAAAACGCCACCGGCAAATGGATCGACAGTTGTCGTCGCATCGAACACCTCGCTGTTTCCAGAAAGACAAGACGTCCTTCTGAACCGAGGAGTTTCAAGAAACGGGCCGGGAAAAGATCAGTTTTTCTTTTTCACGACCGGCGTGCCGGAGACACCCGTGTGATTGCGCCAATTGAATTGAGGGTCGAGTTTGGTGCGGTTCTGCCAGGCATCCCATTTCTTTTTGGGGAGCTTGTGCATGACATTGCCCTTGTCATCGAAGATGTCAGGATCTTTGCCAAAAACAAAACCGAGGATTTTCTGCGCGATGCCCATGACTTGATTTTTAGGGCAGGGCGGACGTGAAGGAAAGAGCTTTCAGGGAAAGCTGCATCCTGTCAAAACTCAGGAGCGGGGGTTGGCGCAGACGTCGATGACATCCAGGCCCTGGTCCTCGCTCAAGTGACCGCCCAAGGACTTCTTGAAGTGTTTGAAGCAAACGTCCGCCGCTTTGTCGAAAGCCTCTTCGTAGTTGGTGGCGGGACGGCGGACTTCGAGGGTTTCGCCCTTCAGGCGGAATTTGAAGACGAATTCCTGGACCGGCGGAGCCGGGTCGACCGAGGCCATCGTCATCGAGGCGACACCGAAACTGATGGTCAGAAGGATCAGGATTTTCTTCATCATAAAAACTCCCTTTGCCGGATGAAGGAGCAAGGCGGATGCCATGTTTCATTCAGGGACTCCCGTAAGGAAGCGGAATCCGGAGGGAAAATGCGTCTCAAAACGGCGCGTTCGGCGGGCCTGGCCGATCGGGCGACAAGTGTCCATTTGCGCCGGGGGTCTGTCGTCTCTCTGGACAGGCGGGGATCCTGATTGTCTCGGCGCGGGGAAACCCCTAGAGTGAGGGGATATGACGAAATTCCTGTTCGGCGCCCTGCTCACCTTGATCCTGTCTTTCGTGACGGCGCTGTATTTCCTGTCGCGCTGGAATCACCGCCCCGAAGGGCCCCAGGAGATGACGTCCTCTTTCACGAGTTACGTGACGGGCTCCCGCGGCGTGCAGCGCGTGCAGCTGTTCGAAGCCGATTCCGTCGAGGTGATCGAGCGCACCTCGCAGTACTCGCTTTTCTGGAACACCTTCAAGCTGCCCGACATGGTGGTGCTGGCGCGCGTGCCGGTGCGCTACGTGTACTACGTCGATCTGCAGGAGCCCTTCGAGGTGAGCGAAGCGGACGGCCGCCTGCGGGTCCAGGCGCCGGCTTTGAAGGCGGCCCTGCCGGCCCCGGATGTCTCGGGGTTGTCGTTCGAGGTGAAGAGCGGCGGGCTGTTCCGCGACGCCCGCGCCGCTTTCGAGGACCTGCGCAAAACCATCACGCCCTTGCTGAAGGAAAACGCCGAACGTCAGATCCCCCTGGTGCGGGAGCAGGCGCGCGAGCAGATGAAGGCCCTGATCCTGGCCTGGTGCCGCGATTCATCGGCCTGCGCCCACCGGGCGGAGCAGCTGGACGTGCGCTTTCAGAATGAGGATGCCGGAGCGCCCGCCGCGATCAGAAAATGAAGCTGAAATATCAATTGCCCCCGACCTACCGGTCCTGGTTCCCCGCCGAGCTCTGGGAGCTCGACCCGGTGGAAACCAAGGCCACTTGCGATGACTGCGCCATGGCGCCGGGAAAACACCGGCGCGCCGAAAGCTACCGCGCCGATCTGAAGTGCTGCACCTTCCATCCGTGGTTGCCGAACTTCGCCGTGGGGGCTTTGCTCGAGGAGGACGGCGAGGGCGCGCGCCGCCTGCGCGAGAAAATCCGCCGTCGTCAGTACGCCTTGCCGACGGGGGTGCTGCCGCCGGTGCGCTACCAGATCGAGTTCAACCGGCGTCGCCCCGGCGACTTCGGGAATCGCGAGGACTGGCTCTGCCCCTACTACGAAAAAAGCACCCGGCGCTGCACGGTCTGGCGCCACCGCGGCTCGGTGTGCTCGTCGTTCTACTGTTTCAGCGATGAGGGAAAAAAAGGCCTGAAGTTCTGGCGCAGTCTGGAGAATTTCCTCGGCTACCTCGAGATGGCGATGATGGAAGAGGCGCTGGTGCGTTTGGATTTTTCCCCCCGCCAGGTCAGCGATCTGCTGGGCCTGATGAACCGCGAGGACGGCACGCAACGGGAAAAACGCTCCTGGTCGCTGCCGGAGAAAGAGGCGCGGCGCCTGTGGAACGGCTACTACGACGAGCAGGAGGATTTCTACCGCCGCTGCTTCCGCCTGGTGCGGGATTTCAGCCGCCGGGAGATCGAAGAGGCGCTGGGCGAGGCGGGGACGCGCCTGCGCGAGACAGCCCTTGTGGATTCGCGCTGCTTCCGGTAGAACCCGGACCTGATGAGTCTGTTGCAAGACAGGGCCACGGCCCTCACCCGGAAATTTCAATCCCTGTCCGACTGGGAAGCGCGTTACAAGTTGCTCATTGAGTGGGGCCGCGAACTGCCGGCTTTTCCCGAGGAACTGCGCACCGAAGAGAACAAAGTGCGCGGCTGCCAGTCGCAGGTGTGGTTGCACGCCTCCCTGGATGAGGAGGGTCGGATGTGGTTGCGCGCCGACAGCGATGCCCTGATCGTCAAAGGACTCATCGCCACGCTTTTGCAGGTTTACTCCGGGGTAACGCCTGGCGACATCCTGCAGTTTCCGCCCGAATTCCTGAAAACATTGGGCTTCGAGGGCCACCTTTCTCCCTCGAGAGCGAACGGTTTGCACGCCATGCTTAAACAAATTCGCCACTATGCCGTGGCCTTTGACTATTTGTGGAAATCGAAAAAAACGCATTGACCCCCGTCATTGGTCCAGGATTGAATTTTTGAACAAGGACGTGGAGGGGAAGCCCGTTCTTCAAAAATTCAAGAGGGGGAAAAATGGCACGGATGTTCATTTTGTCTTTCGTGGTTGTCTTCGGATCAGCCGCGAGCGCGTTCACGTATCAGCCCAACGTCATCTATGGAAAAGACGACCGGATTGATCTCTACATGATCGAGAATCCCATCGTCCGCGAAGTGGCCCTGTCCACGGCGGCGATGATCCCGTCGGCGAATCTTTCGCAGGCCGAGGAAGGCAAGCAATCGGTCCGCGCCGGCATTTACGGCCATGAGATGGGCCTGTGTTCGGAAGAGGCTTTTTACAGCCAACCGAGCGGCGCCATGTGCTCCGGCTTCCTGGTCGGCGATGATCTGCTGGCCACCGCCGGGCATTGCATCACCGAGAGCAGCTGCGAGAGCAACAGCTTCGTTTTCAACTACCACATGACCAACGCCGAAACGGCGCCCACGGTGGTGGCTCAATCCGACGTCTACCGCTGCACCCAGGTGCTGTCGCGGGAACTCACCAACAACCAGGACTACGCCCTGGTGAAGTTGGACCGCCCGGTGGAAGGCCGCCGCGCCCTGCGCCTGGCCGCCAACCCCGTGCAGTTGAACGACGGCATCTACGTGGTGGGCCACCCGTCCGGCCTGCCGACGAAGGTCGCCGGCGGCGCCAGCATCCGTCGTCTGGAGACCGGCTACTTCGTGGCGAATCTCGACACCTATGGCGGCAACTCCGGCTCGGCCGTGTTCAACACCGAGACCAACGAAGTCATCGGCATCCTGGTGCGCGGCGAGCGGGATTTCCGCTACGACAGCAGCAACATGTGCAAGCGCAGCAACAGCTGCCTGGACAGCGAGTGCCGGGGCGAGGACGTCACCCTCATCTCGTACATCATCGATGCGTTGAACCAGAAACATTGATCTGAATTCAAGTGGACCCGGGCTCCCTCGGGACCACATTTTTTGGCCTCAGGACGAGGCCTTTTTTTAAAGAACCGGGAGACCGGCCTGCCCGTGAGCGGGGAGATCGGTCTCCCGGTTCTTTTTTTAGATCGTGGCGTGCACGCGGTGGGTGTCGTCCATCTCGTCGAGCGCGTTCAGGAACTCCTCCACATCCTTCATCTGCTCCTCGCTGAGTTCCGTCAGGTTGTTGGCCTTGTAACTGAGTTCGCAGGTGGTGATTTTCCAGCCGCGCTTTTCCAGGGCGGCGCGCACGTCGTTCATGGCTTCGACGGCGGTGTGGAAGGAGTAGCCCTCGTCGCTTTTTTCGACCGAGTCGGCGCCGGCCTCGATGGCCTCCTCCTCCGGATCGAAGTTGCCGTCTTTCGTGCCCTCGATGAGCCCGACGCTGGCGAACATCCAGGCGACCGAGCCGCTTTCCCCCATGTTGCCGTCGTGCTTTTTGAAGCAGTTGCGGATTTCGGGGGCCGTGCGGTGGCGGTTGTCGGTCTGGCACTCGACGATGACGCCGACGCCGTGGGGGCCGTAGCCTTCGTAGGCGACCTCCTCGACGAGGCTGCCGTCATTCAGCTGACCGGCGCCTTTTTTGATGGCGCGGTCGATCGTGTCGTTGGGGCAGGATTGTTTTTTCGCCGCATCGATGGCCGTGCGCAGGCGGGCGTTCATGTTGGGATCGGGGCCGCCGGCTTTGGCCGCCACTTGGATTTCTCGGGCGAGTTTGGTGTAGATCAGACCTTTTTTAGCGGCGTTGGCCGTCTTCGATGCGTTTTTCCAAGATTTTCCCATGGGCTGATTCCAGCAAAAAGCCCGATGTTTGTCACGCGCCGGCTGGGGTGATAGAAGACGCGCATGTCCGTTCTCTCCACAGCCTGCGTGCGTCAGAAATTGCGTGAAGTCGAAGGCGCCTGCCATGAGGCCTTGTTGGGCCGCGCGCCGCCCGCGATTCCTGCTTTGGTCGCGCGGGACATTGAAGTTCGGGAGGCGAAGCTGCACCCGCCGAAGGAGGGCTTGAGCACCCCCCTCGGCCGGGCCCGGTTGCTTCACGATATGGCCAGCATCGAGCTGCAGGCCATGGAGCTCGCCTTGCGCGGGCTGCAAGAGTATCCGGACGCGCCGCGGGAATTCCGCGAGGAGCTGGCGGCCCTGACCCTTTCGGAAGCCGGTCATCTGAAGCTCTGTCTGGACACGCTCGAGGACCTGGGGCACCGCTGGGGCGATTGGCCGGTGCATCTGAGTTTGTGGCAGGCGGTGAGCGCGGAGGACTCCCTCCTTGACCGCGTGCTGATCGTGCACCGTTACCTGGAGGCCAGCGGCCTGGATGCCGGGGATCGCCTCCTGCGGCGCTTGGAGGGGTTGGGGCGGCCGGATGGCACCCAGGATGTGATCGAACTGATTCATCGCGAGGAGATCGGCCACGTGGACTTCGGCAGCCGTTGGTACCGGGAGCTGTGCCGCGCCCAAAGGATCGATCCGGATCACGATTTTCCGGTGCGCATGGGGGGCTTGCGCCAGCGCCTTCCTTACCGCACCGAGAATCTGGCGGTGGAGATCCGTCTGAAGGCGGGCTTCACGATGAAAGAGATCCTCGAGATGGAAGATTGGCGTTTGCGATCACGGCGGGAAGCTTCGTCGCCCTCGGCCTTTTCTCGGCCAGCGTTTCCACCCAATAGTTGACGGTGTCGCGCAAGGCTTGCCGTTCAAAGGGCTTCGCCAGAACCTGCAGGGCGCCGCGCGCGCAGCACTCGCGGTCGGAAACCTCCGAGTGACCGGTCACGAACAGCAGTCCCGGGTGCTGCGGATCCTTGGCGCGGATCTGATCCAGCAGGGAGAGTCCGTCGCCGTTCGGCATGCGCACGTCGGAAACGATCAAATCGATTTTATTCTTATTGAGGACTTCAAGAGCCTGATTGCCGCACTCGGCGGTGTGCACCTTGTAACCTTGGTGGCGCAGGTCCATGGCCATCAAGTTCCGGAGCATCCAGTCGTCCTCAACGACCAATAAGGTGTAGTCTTGAGCGTTCAACATGAGCGCATCTTGCATGAAAACGCGCGGGGCGAACCGTCTAGATTTCTTCACCCTCGCGGAGGAAGCGCCACTGTCCTTCGGGAAGATCGCCCAGGCGCAGACGTCCGAGGCGAACGCGCTTGAGGCCGATGACTTTCAGATCGACCGACTCGCACATGCGGCGGATCTGCCGTTTTTTCCCTTCGCGCAGAATGAAACGCAGCTGATCCTCGTTGATCCAATCTACCTGCGCGGGCTTCAGCGCTTTGCCGTCGAGGGACAATCCGTGGCGGAGCAGCTGCAGGTTTTCCGGCGAAAGATGCCCGCGCACGCGCACGATGTATTCTTTCTCGACATTGGAATTTTCGCCGATGATGCGTTTCGCCAGGCGGCCGTCCTGGGTAAACAAAAGAAGTCCTTGCGAGTCGATGTCGAGGCGGCCCGTCACGGCGAGGCCTTTGAGGTCGCCCATCTTCAGGCGCCGCGTTTCGTTCGGGCGATATTGGTTCGCGTCGGTGATCAGGCGGATGGCGGGGGTCTTGTCGTCCTCGGGCTGCGCCGAAACGTACCCGATGGGTTTGTTCAAAATGATGGTGACCAGGCTTTTCTGCGTTTCCAGGGCGCGGGTGTCGAGGGTGATGCGCGCGTCGGGGCTCACTTTGGTGCCGAGCTGGTCGATCTTTTCGCCGTTCACGTAGACCAGGCCGCGGGAGATGAAATCATCGGCTTCGCGGCGCGAGCAGAGCCCTTTTTCGGCCATCAATTTCGACAGGCGGATTTTGTTGTCGTCGCTCATGCCGTCACCTCCACCCACAGATCGGGCATTTCGTGCAGTCGCAGGCCGCGCCACGGGGCAGGCAGGGGATGGGCGGTGATTTTGTCGCGCAGGTAAAGGGCGATGTTTTCCGTGGTCGGGATCAGGTCGCGGAACTCTGGGACGACGAAGTTCAAGTGCTCATGATCGAGTTTCTGGGTTTCCTGTGAAACCACGCGGCGCAGGCGGGCGATCAGTTCGGGGTCGGGGTTCGCGGGCACTTCGAAGCGCACCAACAGTTCGTAGTTGTGGCCGTGGCCGTGCTCGGTGAAGCAGCGGCCGAACTCGCGGCGGTTCCGCTCCTCGCTCCAGGCCTTTTGGTGGTACAGGTGGGCGCTGGAAAAGCGCGCCGGGATCTCGATTTCGAACGAATTCACGGAAAAAGGCCCTCTTTCGGGCTCATCCTAACAGGCCTCTCGTCCGAAAGAAAGGCATGAGCTTGCGGGAAGCCCTTGCCAACACCTGGCGCTGGTTCGTCCTCGGCGGCCTGTTTTTCGCCGCCTTCTGGGGAGCCTGGCCAATCTAAAAGGTGCCAGGTCCTGAATGGTGGAGCGGCGCTCCACCATTCAGGACCTGGCACCTAAGAAAAAGGCGGCTGGGAATACCAGCCGCCTTTTTGGTTTTTGCATTGAGAGAGAAGGGCTTAGGCCGATTTCTTTTTGCCCAGCATGTAGTGGTAGTGCTTCTTGTCGAAGTCCTGGGCGCGGGCGCCTTCTTTGGTGATCAGGCCGGCTTTGAACCAATCGAAGTGCTCGTTGCAGAATCCGGCTTTGGCGGGCTTTTGCTTGCAGTCTTCGGCGGTGCACTTGGTGGGGCCCAAGGCGATCACATTGTTGGGGATCTGTTTTTCGAGGTTCTTCTTGTCAGCCATGGATTCTCCTTCTGGGTCCTGTTTCAGGACCGACAAAGGTCTTATCGGAGGCCGACGGCTGGACTTGAGGCGGGCGCTGATTGTCGAAAAGTTGGACGCTTTTCCCGGCGATGCGGCGGGCGCGGATGCCGCGGGCTCAGTGGCCGCCGGGCAGGCTGAAGTAAAAAACCGCGCCGTCGCCCGGTCGGCCCTCGGCGTGGATCTGCCCGCCGTGGCGCTGGATGACCCGGGCGACCGAGGCCAATCCCAAACCCGTGCCCGGAAAATCACCGGAACGATGCAGGCGGACCAGGGGCTGGAAAAGCCGGTGGGACTGCTCGGGGTCGAAGCCCGCCCCGTTGTCCTCGATGAAAAAACCCGGTTTGTCGGCGAGCTTGTCCTGAGGGGCGTGGCCCAGGCGGATTTTCGCCGCGGGTTTTTTCGACGTGTACTTCACGGCGTTGCCGAGGAGGTTTTCCAGCACCAGGCGCATCAGGGCCGGATCGGCCTGCACGGTCAAATCGTCGTCGACGACGAAGTCGATTTGTCGCGCGGCGGACTGGGCCCGCAGATGATCCATGATCTCGCGGGCCAGATGGGTCAGGTTCACCGGTTCGCGGCGCAGATCGCCGCCGCTGGCTTGATAGAGCGACAGCATGCGGTTGATCTGCTGGGCCATGTTGCCGCAGGTTTTGACGATGGAATTGAGGTAGCGCCGGGTGTCCTCGCCCAGTTCCGCCTGCGAACGCAGCTGGATCAGCTCCGCGAACAGGGAGATGTTGGTGAGAGGGTTCTTCAGGTCATGGGCGAGGGTGTGCAGGGGGGTTTCGATGTCGCCGCTGTCGCTGCGCTCGACCTTGTTGCGCAGATCGAGATTCTCCAGGGCGACGGCGCAGCTGTTGGCGAGGGTCTGCAGCAGGCGCAGGTCCTCGTGGCTCGGGGAATGCTCCTGGGCCCAGTAGCTGCCGATGGCGGCGATGGGTTGCTCGAAGCGCACCGGCACCATGCACAGGCTTTTCACGAAAGTCGGGCGGTAGGCGTCGTGCGGGATGCGCGGGTCCTGGTAGATGTCCCTGATCTGCACGACCTGGCGGTGAAGCATGGCCCAGCCGCTGATGCAGCCGCGCAAGGGGAAACGCCGGCCCTTCCACAGGGCGGAGATGGCATCCTCGTCCGCGTAATAGCAGTTCTCCCCGTCGCGCAGCACGAAGGTGGTGCCGTCGGCGCCGGTCAGGGCACGCGCCGCGCGCGCGATGCAGCGGGTGATCTCGGGAAGGCTCGTCGCCATCGAGAGTTTTTCCAGGGTGGCGGTGAGAATGCTGGCGGGATCGGTCTGCAGGAAAGTCATCGGGTTCATTGAATGGTATTTTTGTTTAATTGACAACGCCAAATTGATCTTTCGGACGTCCATTTCGCGTTTTTCATTTCCTCGTCCGCAGGGCACTCAGGTCGAGCTGGTTCATCTGGTTCAGGCGCCAACCAAAAAAGTTTTCCTTGGCCAGGACGGCGAAGTGCATCCGGCCCAGGGGTATCAGGCGGTTCCCTTCGATCAGCAATTTGAGGCCTTGCAGGCAGAGGTCCTTTTTGTCCGCCTCTTTTTCGGCGTCCGCCAAGGAGTTGAGGAGGTCGCGAAAACGCGAGTCCTTGAACTCCAGGAAATTCCCCGAATCCGGGTCGGTGAATTTTTCCAGGGCGGCGTAACAGGTCGGTCGGTCCGGGGCCAGACCTTTGCGGAAAACGTCCGGCGGCGATTTCTTGAGCTCGGCCAGGAAGATTTTGTTCTCCAGGCCCTTCACCCGCACCGTGAGGCCGGCGTTCTTGCGCCACTGTTCCTGCTGCCACTCCGCCGCGCGGCGATGGTCCTCGCCCCCTTGCGTGGAGTAGTTCATGCGCAAAGGGCCGGGCTTCGCCGCCTGGGCGGCGGCGCGCGCGGCGGCGGGGTCGAAGCGCAGGCAGGGCCAGGGGACGCTCGCCCAGTTTTCCGGCAGGCCCGGGCAGCCGGGGGGCGCGCCCTCGGCGCTGAAGATCTTCCGCAGCTCTTCGAAGTCCAACGACAGGGACAGGGCCCGGCGCAGCTCCGGGTGCGCGTCCCACTTCGGCGCGAAGCCGAGGTAATCGAGACGGGTGACGCCGATCCAATGGAACTCCGGGGATTTTTTGTAGCGGGAGATGTAGATCGTCGGCAGCCGGCGCAGGAAATCGAGGTCGCCTTTTTCATAGAGCCGCAGCGCCGTGCCGTCGTCCTCGACAAAAACGAACTCGACGTCGGGCCGCGACGGCGAGCCGTTCGGGTAGTGCGGATTGGCGGTGAGGCGCAGGCGGCGCCCCTTGTCCCAGGACAGCAGGCGGTAAGGCCCGCTCACCACGATCTGCCGCGGATCCTCGGGGACGCCGCGGCTGGGGGCCAGGGCGGACAGCGTGAGGTTGTACTCGAAGTCGGGGGCGCGGTCGCGGAACTCGAAGCGCAGGCGCCGCTCATCCAGAGCGCGCACGCCGAGCTCGGGGATTTTTTTGCGGCCGCGGTAAATGTCCTCGGCGTTCTTCACCGCGAACAGCAGGTCGGCGCGCGGCGATCCGGTCCGGGGATCGAGGATCTTCCGGTAGGATGAAACGAAATCCTCCGCGGTGAGGGGGCGTCCGTCGCTCCAGCGCAGGTTTTTCTTCAGCGTGCAGGTCAACTGGCGGCGGTCGCGGCCGCGCTCGCAGGACTCCCCGAGGTCGGGCACCAGACCGCGCTCATCATCGAAGACGAACACGTTGCGGTGCAAATTGAAGAGCAGGTAGGACGAGGCCGAATTTTTCTGCTGGTGGGGATCCAGGTTCGTCGGTTCGTTGGGCAGGTGCAAACGAAAAAGCGGCGCCGGGGGCGCCGCTTGAGCCAGAGCGAAATGAAAAAACAGGCCGACCAGGATCACTTGTCGAGTTCGATTTTGGCGATGGTTTGCATCTGCATGTTGGTGGTGCCCTCGTAGATCTGGCCGATCTTGGCGTCACGCCAGAATTTTTCCACCGGGTATTCGCGGGTGAAGCCGTTGCCGCCGAACAGGTCGATGGCGAGCGACGTGATTTTCTCCGCGGCCTTCGAGGCGTAGAGTTTCGCCATGGCCGCGGACTCGATGAAGTCGAGACCGGCGTCCTTCAGGCGGGCGGCGTTGTACACCAGCAGGCGGGCGGCTTCGAGCTCCGTGCGCATCTGCGCGATCTGGAACTGCACGCCCTGGAACTGCGCGATGGGCTTGCCGAACTGCTCGCGGGACTTCACGTAATTCAAGGCGGCCTCGTAGGCGCCCTGGGCGATGCCGACCATCTGGGCGCCGATGCCGATGCGGCCCTCGTTCAGGGTCTCGATGGCGATCTTGTAGCCTTTGCCGACTTCGCCGAGGACGTTGGCGGCGGGCACTTCGCAGTTCTCGAACAGCAGCTCGCAGGTCGAGCTGGCGCGGATGCCGAGCTTGTCCTCTTTTTTTCCGACCTTGAAGCCCGGGAAGGATTTCTCGACGATGAAGGCGGTGATGCCCTTGTAGCCTTTGGTCGCGTCGATGTTGGCGAACACGATGAAAACGTTGGCTTCGTTGCCGTTGGTGATCCACAGCTTGTTGCCGTTCAGGACGTACTTGTCGCCTTTTTGTTCGGCGCGAAGTTTCAGCGCGAAGGCGTCGGAACCGCTCGAGGATTCCGACAAGGCGTAGGCGCCGACCCATTCCTTGGCCATCTTCGAGAGGTATTTTTCCTTCTGCGCGTCCGTGCCCCATTTCAGAAAGGCGTTGGTCACCAGGGTGTTCTGCACGTCGCACAAGACGCTGACCGAACCGTCGATGCGGCCCAGCTCCTCCACGGCCAGGCAGGCCATGGTGAAGGTGGCGCCGGCGCCGCCGTATTTTTCCGGGCTCTCGATGCCCATCAGGCCCATCTCGAACAATTTGGCGACGATGTCGGAACGCATTTCCGCCGCTTCGTCCATGGCGCCGACGTGGGGCTTGATCTCCGCCTCGGCGAATTCGCGGACGGCGTCGCGAAACGCGAGTTCGTCTTCAGACAAAACAGACAGGGCGGGGCGGTGTTCCGATTGTGACATGCAGTGACTCCTTCGAGAGGGAAAACTGCCGCCCAACTTAACGTCGGGGTCTGTCAAGTTCAAGGAAAAACTCGACTTTCCCGGCGCGCGCCCTTACTCTGGGTGCATGGATTTCAACAGCAGTCTGGCGGAATTTTTGCCGAAGATCGGCATGATCTACATCCCTCTGTTGCTCGCCCTGTGCGTGCATGAGTGGGCTCATGGTTTCATGGCGAAGATGCGCGGCGATGACACGGCGGAGCGCATGGGCCGCCTGACCCTGAACCCGGCGGCGCACATCGATCCCATCGGCACCGTGGTTTTGCCGCTGCTGATTCTTTTTTCCGGCGTGCCGATTTTTTTCGGCTGGGCGAAGCCGGTGCCTTTCGATCCGCGCAATTTGAAAAACCCCCGCGTCGATTCATTCTGGATCGCCCTCGCCGGTCCCCTGTCGAACGTGATCCTGGCGCTGCTGGCCACCCTGGTGCTGGGGATTTACGCGCGCCTTCTGCCGGGCGCGAGCTTCACCGGCTCGGTGGTGCAGCTGCTCGTCGCTTTCATGCAGATCAATTTGTTCCTGGCGGTTTTCAACATGCTGCCCCTGCATCCGCTGGACGGCGGCAAGGTCATCGCGCGCTTTTTGCCGATTCGCGCCAATCTGTGGCTCGAGCGCAACGAGCACATGACGAGCCTGATTCTGCTCGGGCTCATCATTCTGGGTGCCCTGGCTTTCCTGGCGCTGCCCGTTGCTTGGGCAACGAAATTTCTCGTCGGTCTCGCTCTCGGTCTTTAAAAAGAATTGTTGAATCATCCCGAACATCTTGCTTCAATCCTTGAAGTGGGATTTGAGAGTGGCGTGCAGGGAAGCCCGCCCGAAGACGGAGTCAGCCGCCGCGACAGGACGTGGCGCGGATGACGAATGGACGGCTCCCTTTATGACGAACCAAATCACGGTCCAGCTGCCTCATTTCGAGGGCCCTTTGGGGCTGTTGTTGTATCTCATCCGCAAGGACGAGATGGACATCATGGACATCAAGATCCATGAGATCACCAGCCAGTACCTCGATTACATCAAGCTGATGAAGGAGCTCGACATCGAGGTCGCCGGCGAATTCATCGCCATGGCGGCGACGCTGATCCACATCAAATCCCGCATGCTGTTGCCGCAGTACGATGAAAACGGCGAGATCGTCGAGACGGAGGATCCGCGCAAGGAGCTCGTGCAGAAGCTCCTCGAGTACCAGAAGTACCAGGAGGCGGCGAAGCTCCTCTACGAACGCCCGCTGGTGGGGCGCGATCTGTGGCTGCGCGGTCACCGCGAGCGTTTGAACCCGAAAGAGGAGGAGATCGAGGTCGATGAAAGCGGCCTGTTCGGTCTGATCACCTCTTACCGCCGTCTGCTGCGCGCCGCCCACAAGCGCGTGCACAAGGTCGCGGCGAAAACCAAGTCCATCGCCGGCCGCATCCTCGAGATGAAAGACCGCCTGGTGGTGGGCGCGCGCCTGACGCTGCAGGAGCTGGTCACCTCCACCGAGGAAAAAGCCCGCGAGACCCTGATCACTTTTTTGTCCCTGCTCGAGCTGGGCAAACTGGGCTTCGTGCGCCTGGCGCAGACCGAGCCCTACGCCGACATCTGGATCGTCACGCAAAAACCCGTCGAGGCCGACGCCATCTCCCGCGTCGAGGAGTACGACAACCTGCATGCCGACGAGGTGGCCGAGCGTTTGACGGAGAAAGCCGAACCCCCGGCCCGGGGCGAGGACTTCGCCCTGATGAGCACGGCGGAGGGCGATGCCGTGGTCTTCGAGGGCGCCATGTCGGCGGAATTCATCGCCGCCGGCGGGACCGGCGAGGACGACCTTCTGAAAGAAATTGAAAATTTAAAACTGGAACTGTCCGCCGGCGAAGCGGTCGAGGGCGTGGCGTCGGATGACGACATCCTCGCCGCCGAAGCGGAAACGGATTTGAACGACGACAGCAGCAAAGAGGACCTCGATGGCGAAGCGTAAGAAGAGCACGGAGCAGATCAACGAAGAACTTCTGAACGAAGTCGCCGCGACGGAGACGACCGAAGAGACCGAGACCTCCGAGCTGGACGCCCTGGCGGAGATCGAAGCGGCCGAGGCCGTGGAGATGGACGGCGCCGTGGACGACGAAGCCGATCCTTTCCTGCCGGAAGTGACGGAAGAGGACATGAACGAGTTGCTGGCGCGCCCGGAGGACGGGGCCGATGCGGCCGCCGTCGACGAGGCCGTGGAGCTCGAGGGCACGGAGCTGGATTCCTTCGAGGCCGCCGAGATCGAAGAGACGGAATTCATCGAGGACGAGCGCGTCGAGAGCATCATTGAAAGCATTCTTTTCGCCTCGGACCGCCCGGTGGGCCTGGGCAGCCTGAAACTGGTTTTCAAGGGCACCAACGTGCGCACGGACAAGATCAAGCGCGTCCTGGACGGGCTGGCCGTCGAGTACGCCGGCGGCCGCCGCGGCATCACCCTCGAGGAGGTTCCCGGGGGCTGGCAGCTTCGCACCAAGATCGACAACATGGAGTTCATGCGCCGCACGCTGAAAACCCGCAGCTTCAAGCTGTCGGGGCCGGCCCTGGAAGTCCTGTCCATCGTCGCCTACAAGCAGCCCGTCATCAAACACGAGATCGACGAGATCCGCGGCGTCGAGTCGGGTCATTTGCTGCGCGCCTTGATGGAGAAAAACCTCGTGAGCTTTGGCGGCAAATCCGATCTGCCCGGGCGCCCGATGCAGTACGAAACCACGCGCAAATTCCTGGAGATCTTCGGTCTGCGCAATCTGAAGGAGCTGCCCACCCTGTCGCAAATCGATGAGCTCCTGCCGGAGGGCATCGGCGAGGAGGAAGAGCAGAAAAAACAGACCCTGTCCGAGGTCACCGACTCCATGTCCGAGCAGATCGCCGTGGGCAGTTACTCCATGGGCGAGGAGGAGCTCAACAAGATCACCGACCAGCTGGAGCAGATCTCGACCAGCTCGGACTTCTTCGAGCAGGAAAAAATCCGCCAGCGCGAGCTCCGCGACCGCGATCGTTCCCAGAACATCCGCGACGCCCTGGCCATGGCCGAGGACGTTCCCACCCGCGACATCAACTGGTTGAAAAAATACGATGAAGCCCTGGCCACCGGCACGACCCTGGTCCGTCTGGAGGACGAGGCGAAGAAGGCGCGCTTCAACGCGATCAAAAACCCCTCGACGGACGCGGGGGCCGCGACCGGCGACGCGACCGCGGACGGGGCCTCCCTCGCGGAAAACCTGGCGGAGGCGGATCATCTTGAGACGACCGTGGTGGATGAAGCGATGACGGCCGCGCAGGCGCAAGAGGAGGAGCCGGGCCTTTTCGAGGAAGACGCCCCTCATCCCGAGGACGAATTGCCTCTGGAGGCGGCCGACATCGACGAGGACTCCGATCTGCGCTGATCGGGTGTCTCAATCCAGGACCGGACCTGTTTTTGATTTTCAACCGGCCCCGCTTTCAGCGAAAATGGGACAGACGGGGGGATCCATGGGTGATTCATTCAAGCGCCGGGCGTTGGCTCTGTTGAGCGTCCTCTCTCTTTTGTCCGCGTGCACGAACGACGGCAATTCCCTCGCCGGCGACGCGAACTTCGGCTCGAAGTGCCCTCCGGGCGGCTGCGCCAGCCAGGAGCCGAACCAGAACGACTTGATGCTGTACCGTCCGTCCACCACCATTTATCAGAAGTCCATCCAGGGCGACATGGTGGAGATCAGCGGCGATTGCTACGCCTCGACGTATCCCCAGAACTACCTGAGCTTGAGCGTGAACTACAACGGGTCCCCCATCCAGATGCTGGCGGAAAACCGCAAGAGCGTGCGCTCCGCCGACACCGCCCTGACCTGCTACCAGGGTCGTTTTAATTTCGTCATCAACGGCGACGCCATGCTCGGCGTCGGGAACTACACCGCGCAGATCGAAATCGTCGGCGTCGACGCCCAGGGCGTGGAGCACCGGAACGCCGGTTCGGGCCTGCTGCGCGTGAGCATCGTCCGCACGCCCGCCAACTAACGGATTTTCAAAGTCTTGAAATTGAAGTCCCGCAAGGATGAGGCCCGTTTCTCGTGGGGAAGGTTTTTTTCCTCGAGGCTCAGCACCGTGGTAGCCGCTTCGGGAACGTCCCGCACGTGGGCCAGGGCCACCGTGGGTTTCAGCCACTTCCGCAAGGCCGCCAGGGCCGCCGCGCGGTTTTCCCCGCCATGGGGGATGGCCACGCCCTCGACCCGCAGGCTTTGATCCTCGACGTCCCAAAGCAGGGGCACGAAAAACAGGCGCGCCGTGACCGGTTGGATGAAGTCGGCGCTCACCTGATCGCGGACCCAAGGGGACTGCGGCGCGAGCTCCGTCAGCAGGCCCTGCGATCCCAGGGCCTCCGCCCAGGAGGACGGCATCCACAGCAAAGGCGGCGAATCCATGGGGATCAGCCGCGCCTCGAAGTCCGCGAAGTCCTCGACGACCTCGATGCGGATCTCCTGATCGATCTCTTTGGAAAGACGTTGGACGAAGCTCTCCGGGAGCCAGTCGCGGTTCGGGGTCAGGATCACCAACGGCTTGCTGGAGGAGAAATAATCCTGCCAATGGAAATCGGGATGGGCGCCGCGGAACCAGCCCACCCCGAACAACAGCGCGAAGAGAAAGGCCCAGAGGGCGCCCTCCCGCCAGTTCATGGCTTAGAAAACCTCGTCGAAGGCCACTTGGCCCGTCACGCCCAGTTGGTAGGCGGACACGCGGCGTTCGAAGAAATTGGCGAGCTCCTGCACGTCCTGCAGCTCCATGAAGCCGAAAGGGTTCTTGGCGTGGAAACGCGGCGGGATGTTCAAGGCCTCCAGGCGCTGGTCGGCCACGAACTCGAGGTACTGGCGCATGTCCTTCAGGGACAGGCCGGCCACGCCGTGGTCGAGGATGTCCTTGGCGAAGGTCATCTCGCAGTCGATGGCGTCCTCGATCATCTGCACGACCATCTCGTTCATCTGCTCGTTGAACAGGCCCGGTTCCTCCTTGCGCACGGTCTGGATGACCTCGTTGGCGAAGGCGATGTGCATGCTCTCGTCGCGGAACACCCAGTTGGTGCCGGAGGCGAGGCCCTGCAGCAGGCCTTTTGAGCGCAGGAAGTAGACGTAGGCGAAGGCGGCGAAGAAGAAGAGGCCCTCGATGCAGGTGGCGAAGCAGATCAGGTTCATGAGGAACTTGCGGCGGTCCTCCGTGGTCTCGAGTTTCTCGAGCTCGTTGATGGAGTCGATCCACTTGAAGCAGAAGTCGGCTTTTTTCTTGATCGAGGGGATGTTCTCGATGGCGTCGAAGGCGCGGGCGCGCTCGGCGTGATCGGGAATGTAGTTGTCGAGCAGGGTCAGGTAGAACTGCACGTGCAGGGCTTCCTCGTAAAGCTGGCGCGACAGGTACAGCCGGGCTTCGGGCGAGTTGATGTGCTTGTACAGGTTCAGCACCAGGTTGTTGCCGACGATGGAGTCGCCGGTGGCGAAGAAGGCGACGAGGCGGCTGATCAGATGGGTTTCCGCCGGCGTGAGCTTCTGGCGCAGGTCGGTCAGGTCCATGGAGAAGTCGATCTCATCGACGGTCCAGGTGTTCTTGATGCCGTTTTTGTACATCTCGAAAAAAACGGGGTACTTCATGGGTCGCAAGGTCAGATTGAAGCCGGGATCGAGCAGCATGATGTTTTTCTCCTTCAAAGGGGTCGACGGCGCGGGGGATTCCAGAACCCCTCGCGCTCACCAAAGTCGCGGGTGCGGGACTACTGACAGGCTTCGCAAGCTTCCGGGTTTTCCAGGCTGCAGGCGATGACTTCGGAGTCCGAGTAGGTTTTCTTCGTTTCCGTTTCCGCGGCCGGCGCCGTTTTCATGGCGTCGTTCGCGACGGGCGCGGTGGCGCCGTTGGAGCGGCGGACCGTCGTTTTGGCGATGGCCGTGGCCGGGCGCGAGCGAAGATAATAAGTCGTCTTCACGCCGCGTTTCCAGGCGTACATGTACATCGAGGAGAGCTTGCCCAGGGTGGGGCTTTCCATGAACAGGTTCAGGGATTGGCTCTGATCGATGTAGGCGCCGCGGTCGGCCGCCATGTCGACGAGGGTCTTCATGGGCAGTTCCCACACCGTGCGGTACAGTTCGCGGATCTCCGCCGGCAGGGCTTCGACGTTCTGGATGGAGCCTTCCGCCAGCTTGATCTCGGTGCGGATGTCCTCGTTCCACAGGTTCAGGGCCTTCAGCTCGTTGACCAGGTACTTGTTGATCTGCAGGAACTCGCCCGACAGGGTCTCGCGCTTGAAGAGGTTGCTCACCTGCGGCTCGATGGCTTCATAGCAGCCGACGATGGAGGCGATGGTCGCGGTCGGGGCGATGGCGATCAGGAGCGAGTTGCGCAGGCCGGTTTGTTTGATCTTCTCGCGCAGTTTGTTCCAGCGCTCCGGCTGCGAGGGCTTGACGCCCCACAGGTCGAACTGCAGCTGGCCTTCGGCGGCGCGGGTTTCCGCGTAAGAGGGGTGCGGACCATGCTGTTCGGCCAGCTCGGCGCTGGTGGCGATGGCGTGGTAGTAGATCTCCTCCTGGATGCGCGTCGAAAGGGCCTGGGCCTTTTCGGAGTCGAAGGGCAGGCGCAATTGGAAAAGCGCATCCTGCAGGCCCATGACCCCCAGACCCACCGGGCGCCAACGGCGATTCGAGCTCTCGGCGGTGTCGATCGGGTAGAAGTTGATGTCGACGACGCGGTCCAGGTACTTGACGGCGGTGCGCACGGTGCGGCCGAGCTTTTCGAAGTCGAACTGCCCGTCGACGATGTGGCGGCCCAGGTTCACGGAACCCAGGTTGCAGACGGCGGTTTCCTTGTTCGACGTCACTTCCAGGATCTCGGTGCACAGGTTCGAGAGATGGATGACGTTGCCGTTTTTGCCCGTCTGGTTGGACTTTTTGTTCGAGTGGTCCTTGAAGGTCATCCAGCCGTTGCCGGTTTCAGCGAGGGTTTTCATCATGCGACCGTAGAGGTCGCGAGCCTTCATCTGCTTCACGAAGAGGCCTTTTTCCTCGGCTTCGACGAAGGCTTTCTCGAACTCGTCCCCGAAGAGGTCCGGGAAATTCGGCACGACGCGGGGATCGAAGAGGGACCAGTGGGCGTCCGTCTCGACCCGCTTCATGAACAGGTCCGGGACCCACACGGCGAGGTTCAGGTTGTGGGCGCGTTTGGCGTGGTCGCCGGTGTTGTCGCGCAGCTCGAGGAACTCCTCGATGTCCCCGTGCCAGGGCTCGAGGTAGACGCAGGCGGCGCCCTTGCGCTTGCCGCCCTGGTTGACGGCGGCGACCGAGGAATCCAGGGTCTTCAGCCAGGGCACGATGCCGTTGGAGTGGCCGTTCGTGCCTTTGATCAGGGAACCGCGCGAACGCACGCGGTGGTAGGCGAGGCCGATGCCGCCGGCGAATTTCGACAGCAGGGCGATATCTTTGTATTTGTCGTAGATGCTGGACAGATCGTCGTCCGGCGAGTCCGCCAGGTAGCAGGAGCTCATCTGCGGGCGCAGGGTGCCCGAGTTGAAGAGCGTCGGCGTCGACGGCATGTAATCGTGGGATGAGATCAGGCGGTAGAACTCGATCGCCTCGTCCACGGAGGTCGACAGGCCGCAGGCGACGCGCATGAAGAAGTACTGCGGTGTTTCGAAGACCTGGCGGCTCTTCGGGTTTTTCAGCAGGTAGCGGTCATAGATCGTGCGCAGGCCGAAGTACTCGAAGCGGTCGGTGCGGTAGGGCTCGATGGCGGCGCACAGGGCGGCCTTGTGCTGCTCGACGAAGCGGGCGGTGGTTTCCGCGACCAGGTCGTTGGCGAAGCCGAATTGGATGGCGTCGGCGAAGGACTTGATCTTCTGCGAGCGCACCTCCTCGTCCACGTAGATCGACAGCAGGCGGGCGGCGAGCTTCGAGTACTCGGGCTCTTCGCCGATCAGCAGGGAGGCGGTTTGAATGCACAGGTTGTCGAGCTCTTTGGTGCTGGCGCCGTCGTACAGGCCGCTGATGGCCTTGGTGGCGACGCGCAGGGGGTCGACCTGGGTCAGGCCCTGGCAACAGTGGCGCACGCGCTCAACGATCTTGGTGACGTCGACGGGCTCAAGGCTGCCGTCGCGTTTTTTCACGCGCATGGTGTGAGGTTGGCTCGTCGTCGTGCTCATTCCCTCTTGGTTCAACATGGTCTGTCCCCTCTCCTTAGGGCCCGTTTTGGGCGAAAAAAAGGCCTCTCGCGAAAAACCCCCTGTTTTTCACAAGATGCATCAAAAACATTTAGTTCTACGTGGATTGAGATTGACCGCGGGGGATACTTCCGCCTGAACCAGGAGCGTCTCCGTCAATCGGTGTGGTTTTTGACAACCACTAGATCTAGGGGTTCGTTCCTGTCGCCTCGTCCATAAGGCCTATCTGGATCTCGAGTTCAGTGTGCGAAGACTTTGGGGGAGAAGCAAACACTTTTCTTGAACTGGACCTTTTAAATTTCTAAAAATCCCGTGTCGCTGCCCATCATTTCAGCAATATTTGCCGTCATCTTGATTGTTCTGTCTGAGGGCAACTGAATGGATTGAAAGCAGTTTCTATTGAAGAGGAGATGAAGTTGTGGGCAATTTCACCACGAATCAAGAGCTTAACGCTCTTCATTCCTGTTCGGATCTGACACGATCTTAAATAATTTGGCGGGTGTCTGTGGAAGAATTCGTGGAGGAACGAGGGGATGAGCTTTTCGCGACCAGGCGATTTTGCAATTTTATTTTTTGCTGAATTTCTTCTGCGCCGCTCCCATTCCACAGGCGTCCCTGGTAGCCGCCCTCTTTTTTCAGCGCCATCAAGATCTTCTGATGACTGCCCATCTTGTCGCTCGTCCAGCGGGGCGCGATGAGCTCCTCCCAGCGCGAGGAGTAAGCGGCCAGGCGGTGCACGGCCAGGCGCGGGGAGAGGTGCTCGAGGAACAGGCGCACGCGGCGGGCGTAGGTCTCGAGCTCCACCGGGGTAAACAATCCTTGCTTGTACATCTCCTCGAGGGGCGTGTTCTTCAGGACGTGCAGGTTGTGCAGCTTCACGTTGGTGATGGGCAGGTCGTTGCAGATTTTCGCGGTCTCGATCATCTGCTCGTCGGTCTCGCCGGGATTGCCGAAGATCAGGTGGATGCCGAGATCCACCGAGGTGTTTTTGCTGATTTTCTCGATGGCGGCCAGGGACTCCCGGGCGGTGTGGCCCCGGCGCATGAAGGCCAGCTGCCCGTCGTCGAAGCTCTGCACGCCCAGCTCGACCGCCACGAAAGAGTGCTCGTGGAATTCCTGCCAAAGCTGCATCACCGCCGGCGACAGGCAGTCCGGGCGGGTGCCGATGACCAGGCCTTTCACGAAGTCATAGGACAGGGCCGTCTCGAAGTTGGCGCGCAGGGCGCTCACCTTGGTGAAGGTGTTGGTGTAGGCCTGAAAATAAACGAGATAATGACGGGGCTTGTACTTGCGGTGCAGGAGCCCCTGCACTTTCTCGATCTGCTCGCGCAACGGCAGCACCATGGTTTCCGTGCGGGCCGCGGAACCCCAGACGTCGCAGAACACGCAGGTCTGCATCCCCTTCAGGCCGCGGCGGTTGGGGCAATCGTCGACCACCGAGACGGGGATTTTATAGACCTTGCCGCCGAATCTCTGATGATAATGCTCACCGATGGTGATATAGGGGATGCCGTCCCAGGAGCTCGTCATGGCGGCAATCTACAAGGCCCGTCGTTCCGGGGCAAGCGAACGCTCCCGAAAGGGGCAAAAGGACCGGCGATGATGAAAACTTGGCAGGAAATGGGCTTTCTCTGGGATGTCACGGCGGACGGCAGTCCCACGCTCCGCAAGGCCGAACCGTCGCCCGGCTGGGTCACGGGGGAGGCCATGCACCACTCGGGCGGCGCCCTCGAGGAGACGCTGATGATTTACGGCGAACCCGTCGAAGAGTCTTTTCGCCGCCTGGACGCGCCCAAGATCTTCAGTCTCGGTCTGGGCCTGGGTTACGTGGAGCTCGTCACCGCCGCCCACGGCGTCCGCCACGGCAAGAGCTACGAGATCCTGAGCCTGGAATCCGAAGAGCCTTTGGTGCGCACCTTCGAGGCTTTCCTGACCGGCGAACTGCCGCCCGGCGAGCTTCTCGAGGGGTTGAACACGGTGCTGGACCTGGTGTCCCGCCGCCTGGGCGTGGAGGGGGAGGCGATCCGCCTGTCCTTGGCGCAGGCCCGCCGGGAAGGCCGTTGGAAATGGGGCGGGCTTCTCGCCCCGGATCGCCTGCCGGCGGAGCGCTATCACGCCATTTTGTACGATGCCTTCAGCTCGAAGACCTGTCCCGACCTGTGGACCGAGACCTTCCTGCAGGACTTCATGAAAAACTGCACGGAAGCGGATTGCCTGTTTTCGACCTACGCTTGCACGGGCGCTTTGAAGCGTTCCTTGAAGGGGGCCGATTTCGCCATGATCCAGCGGGATGGCTTTCAGGGCAAGCGTCACTCCACCCTGGGCCGCCGCGGGGTTTTCCGCGAGGCCCTCTAGCGATCGCCCAGATCGCGGAACTTGTTCACGTACTCGACCACGGCGGCCTGGGCCTCCATCGGCAGGTGCAAAAAGCGCAGGCCCGCCGAACCCTCGTGGCTCACGTAGACCACTTCGCAGCTGCAGGGGATGTCCATGAAGAGATTGGCGCTGCGGAGCACGCCTTTGATTTTCTCCCCCACGCTCAGGCGCGGGAACTCGTGAACCCCGAGGCCGCCCTCGCTGATGGAGATGACCTTGGCCTCGGCGTGGCCGCCGGCGGGGAGATCCAGTTTCAGGGTCCCCATGATCGGCACGCGCTGGTGGGCGCGGCGGGTGATCCCCAGCTCATCGACGATTTTCTGGATGTCGTAGACCTCGCGCCAGCCGCCGCCGGTGTCGTTGAGGATTTCAACGTCGGTGAAGTCGGAGATTTTTTTGAGCACGTCGATCAGGTCGGGGTAGTTGTAGGGCCCGAACTCGCGCTCGCCCAGGCGGTAGCGCCAGTGGGGGTGTTCCATGGCGATGGATTCGGTCAGCACGGTGCCGCTGGAGAGCAGGGCGCTCCGCCACGCCTCCGGCGGGAGCCATTCGCTGAGACCGCGGCCCCACACCAGGGGATCGCTGGCGCCGGGCAGTTTGTTTTCGATCTCCTCCGGAGTCCAAGGACCCTGGATCTGACCGGCCTGCAAAAGGAACCATTTTTTGCTCGTGTCGCTCATCATGTCCCATGGTGAGGGGGGCGTCGGCGTTGGTCAAGTCTCACAAAGCCTGGTGACTTTCCGGAATGACCGGGGGTAACCTCGGACTTGCCTATGCATGAAACGTCCGTGACCCGCGCTCATCAGTCCGTCAAGGCCAACGCCTGGGCTCTCACCCTGGGCGCCCTCGGTGTCGTGTTCGGCGACATCGGCACGAGCCCCTTGTACGCCTTCCGCGAGTGCTTCGCGCCGGAGCACCATCTCGGCGTCTCCCACGACAACGTGCTGGGCGTGCTGTCGCTGATCTTCTGGTCCATGACCATGGTGATCTCGGTGAAGTACCTGGCTTTCGTTCTGCGCGCCGACAACCGCGGCGAGGGGGGGATCCTGTCGCTGATGGCCCTGGTGCTGCGCTCCTACGAGGGCAAAGGGGCGGACAAGCGCAAGTGGGTCATCACCATGCTGGGCCTGGCGGGGGCGGCGCTCCTTTACGGCGACGGCGCCATCACGCCGGCCATCTCCGTGCTGTCGGCGGTGGAGGGCTTGAGTCTGATCACGCCGGTCTTCGACCATTGGGTCGTGCCCATCACCATCTTCATCATCAACGCCGTCTTCCTCCTGCAGAGGTTCGGCACGGCCCGCATCGGGGTGATTTTCGGGCCCGTCATCTTGATCTGGTTCACGGTGTTGGGCGCCCTGGGCCTGAACGGCATCCTGCAGAATCAAGAAGTTTTGTTGTCCTTGTCGCCGACCTACGCCGTGCGCTTCTTTCTGGAAAACGGCTGGGAGGGTTTCGTGGTGCTGGGTTCGGTGGTCCTCGTGGTCACCGGCGGCGAGGCCTTGTACGCGGACATGGGCCACTTCGGCCGCTCGCCCATCCGCCGCGCCTGGTTTCTGGTCGCCATGCCGGGCTTGCTGCTGAACTACTTCGGCCAGGGCGCGCTGCTGCTGAAGGACCCGGAGTCGATCAGCAATCCGTTTTACCTCCTGGCCCCGGGCTGGGGTCTTCTGCCCTTGGTGCTGCTCTCGACGCTGGCCACGGTGATCGCTTCGCAGGCCCTGATCTCGGGCGTTTTCTCCGTCACCCGCCAGGCGATCCAGCTGGGTTTCTGGCCCCGCATCAACATCATCCACACCTCGAGCCGCGAGATCGGCCAGATCTACGTGCCCTTCATGAATTGGGCCCTCTTCGCCGGCGCCGTCTGGCTGGTGCTGACCTTCAAGACCTCCAGCAACCTGGCGGCGGCGTACGGGGTGGCGGTGACGATGACGATGGTGGTGACGGCCATGCTGGCCTTCAAGGTGGCGCGCCGGCAGTGGAAATGGAACACCACCGTGGCGGTGCTGGTGTTCGGCGTTTTCCTGGCGGTGGATCTGGCCTTCTTCAGTTCCAACGCCCTGAAGATCACCCACGGCGGCTGGGTGCCCTTGGCGATCGGCGCCGGCGTCTACATGCTGATGACCACCTGGCGCACGGGAAGACAGGTTTTGTACCGCCGTTTGAAAGAGCGCTCCATGTCCATCGAGGATTTCTGCCAGCAGCTCCTGCGCCGCCCGCCGTTGCGCGTGTCCGGCACGGCCGTGTACATGGCGGGGGACCCCTGGGGCGTGCCGGTGCCCTTGCTCCACAACATCAAGCACAACAAGATCCTGCACGAACGCGTGGCGATCCTGACGATCCTCACCAAAGAGGTGCCGACGGTGCCCAAGCGCGAGCGCGTGGAGATCCAGGAGATCATCCCGAACTTCTACCGCATCCTCGCCTCCTACGGCTTCATGGAGACCCCGAAGATGAAGCACATCCTCGAGGCCTGCCGCAATCAGGACATTCATTTCAACGTCAATGAGACGACCTTCGTGCTGGGCCGGGAGACCATCCTGCCGTCGACCATGCCGGGCATGTCGCTGTGGCGGGAGAAGATCTTCGCCCTCATGAGCAAGAACGCCCAGCGCCCGACCGCCTTCTTCCGCATTCCGCCGAATCAGGTGATTGAAGTGGGCATCCAGGTCGAGATTTAACGGCGCGGGATCCGCAGGCCCGTCAGGCGTCCGCCTCTTGAAACAGGCGGCGGATCGATTCTTCCGCGGCCCAGGCGTCCTGGCAGCCGATCTCGATCAGCTGCTGGCAGAAGTCGGGCGAGAAGAGCAGGTAGCTCACGATCTCGGCGGCGTCGTCCAATCCGCCCAAACCCTTGATGAGGTAGCGCACCAGGCGCGGCAGGCGCGAGGTTTTGCCGGCGGCGATCTGGCCGATGTCGGCGGAGGGGGACACGATGGCGTGCTCGATGGCGCGGTACTTGAATTGCCCGCGGTTGCCTTCCGGGGTGAGGCGGATGAACTCGTTGACGCGTTCGATGTACTCGATGTCGCGCTCGACCCCGTCCAGGAGAACGGCGTTCAGGATCAGGTTGACGACGCGGGCGACGCTGGGCGCCTCCGCGGCCTGCACGATGGAGTAAGCCTCTTGAATGGTGCCGCCGCGTTTGCGCACGCCGATCACCAGCAAACGGTCGGCGCCCAGTTTCAGCGCCGCCGAGCAGGGCTCGAGGTTGCGCACGCAGCCGTCGCCGAACCAGCCCCCGTCCACCTGGGCGGGCGGGAACAGCAAAGGGATCGCCGAGGACGCCATGACGTGATCGACGTTGATGGCGGTCTTGACGCTGCGGCGGCGGGCCTTGTCCCAGTGGGCGAGATCGTCGCGGCTCTGCAGGAAGGTCACCGAGTTCGAGGCGGCGTAACTCACGGCCGTGATCGCCAGGGCGTCGAAATGACCGGCCTCGAGGTTGCGGGCGATGCCATCGGTGTCGAGGTTTTTCTTCAGCAGCTGGCGCAAGGGGCCGGTGTCGAGCAGGGCGCGTCCCGGTGTCGTCCCGACGAGGGCGCCAAAGCCGAGCTCCGTCGCCCAGGTCATGGCGATCTTGCCCATGTGCACGGCGTCCGAATTGAACACGTCGTCGGTGGTGAGATTGCTCCACAGCTTCACGAGTTGCGACACGCCCTCGTGGAAGTCCTGGGATTGCGAGGCGAGGAAGGAGGCGTTGATCGCTCCGGCGGAAACCCCGGTGTAGATGCGGATGTCGGGTTGGATCTGATGTTTGCGGAGGATCTCCGAAACGCCCTTGAGGACACCCACTTGATAGGCGCCTCTTGCGCCGCCACCCGACAGAACCAGGCCGATTTTCAATCCCATGCCTCAAGCCTAGCGCTCCCGGGATGATCCGGCAAACGTTGACCCGACTGAAGTCTCATGGGAACGTCCGGGCATGTTGAGCACCCTGATCGATCTCGTTTTGCATCTCGATGCGCATTTGGCCGCCACCGCCGCCTGGATGGGCCCGTGGCTGTACTTGCTTTTGTTTTTCATCATCTTCGCCGAGACGGGCCTGGTTGTGACACCGTTCCTGCCTGGCGACTCCCTGCTGTTCGCCGTGGGCGCTTTGACGGCGCTTCCCGCCAGCGAGCTCAACCCTGTGCTGATGGGCGCGCTGCTGATCCTGGCGGCCATCCTCGGTGACAACACCAATTACTTCATCGGCCGCTGGATCGGCATCAAGGTCTTCTCGCAGCCGAAGAGCTTGTTTTTCAATCCTTCGAATTTGCGTAAAACGCAGTCGTTCTACGACCGTCACGGCGGCAAAACCGTTTTCCTGGCGCGTTTCCTGCCGATCTTCCGCACCTTCGCGCCCTTCGTCGCCGGCATCGGCCGCATGGAGCGCCGGCAGTTTTTGTTTTTCAGCGTCAGCGGGTCCGTCGTGTGGATCTCGCTCTTCGTGACGATGGGGTACCTTTTCGGCAACATCCCCTGGGTGAAGCGCAACTTCGCCTCCCTCATCATGGCGGTCATCGTGATCAGCCTGATCCCGCTGTTTCTCGGGGCGTTTTCGCAGTACATCAAAAATCGTCGAGGGATCACGGAATCCTGACGAATTCTTCACTTTCGGGCACGACTTTTGTACTGTGAAACCAGCGGTGTCGTTTTGCGACCAAAACTTTCAGTTCAAGGGGGAACCATGGGGAAGAATTTCATTTTCGGCCTGTTGATTTTAGCCGGCGGAGCGCTGGCCCACGCCCAGGAATCGGCGAATACCAGCACCTTGAAAGCTTCGGACGTGAAGCCGGTCGAAAAGACTCAGGAGCAGATCGACAAGGAGATCACCAACGCCCGCCTGCGCGCCTCCTTGGGTTCAAAATCCAAGTGGTCGGTCAAAACCTCTTTGGGTTTTGATGGCAGCACGATCGAGCGCCCTCTGGACCCTGTTCGTCCTGACATCGGTCGTGGGACGAGCCCGAACTTGCTGTCTTCCCTGTACGGAAGCCTTGGTGTGAAGCGTAGCCTGAGCGAGCGAGACAGCCTGACCTTAGGGTCACGTTTCGCCATCTTGAGCCCCTTCAGTGGTGACCTTTCTCGTTCCGAGTTCGCGGACCCGCGCAAAAAGAACGCCACGATGGAGCGCTACAAAGCCAGCTCGCCCTACCTGTCCTATGATCGTGGCGACAAAATCGCGGCTTTCCAGATGAGCACGAACGTGACCTACACCCACGCGACGGACAATTTGTTCGTCAATGAGATGAAGCAAGCGGGTATCCTGAGCTTTTCACAATCCATGTTGACGGATTTCGATGGCTCCAACTGGACGGCAGGCGCCGCCCTCTCCTTGGCTTTGCCGATCTACAGTGGGCAGATGTCGGATTATGCCGCCACCGCTGGCTACACCCAAACGGATTACGCTTTCGGTTTGTATCCGTTCGCGGAATACAGTTTCAATGACCGCTACTCCCTCAGAACCGTGTTCGGCTATTTCGGCAGCGAAAAAACCCGTGGAGCGAAGGGTGATCCCGGAGCCGTCATCGCCGATGTGCCTTATCAATCCGTCGGTATCGGGATGTCCATCACGCGCGACATCTACGTGTACCCGAACGTGCAGTTCGCCCCTTTCGACATCCGCCCGGCCCGCACCAATGTGGCCATGTCCGCCTTTGTGAACATGTTTTAAGAAAGGTCACCATCCTCGTTTGCCAGGCCCAGCGCTGAACCCGCCGGGCTTTTTTATTTGGCGAGGAGTTAACCCCGGCGGGTGAGGGTGCCGTTTCAGCGCTAAAATGCAGTGGTTTTTGAACTGTGGTGGTCTTCCGGGCGAATTTCCGGGATTCAGATGATCGGAGGGCGGGTTTTGGGCATTGGTTTTTTGAAGCGCCGTTAATCGGCACTTCGTCAGGATAATAACAGGCGCGATCAATCTTAAGTTTATGCTATTCTCCCGACTTGGAGGCGCTCAAATGAAATCAAGGGCCGAGCGGCTTATTCCCACAGTATTACTTCAAATATTGATCTCTTTTTTTGCTCAATATGGAGTGGCAGCGGAGATCGATCGTAGCTTCGTCACAGAGGTGCTCAGTCGCTCTAATTGTAATCTCACTGACCAATTTGTGGATGAATTTTCGGCGGCGATGGATAGGCTCGGTTCTATTAATCCCTCGCTGACTTCACGAATTCGTTTGGAAAGTTACGCGAGAAAGCTCTGGTTGCGTTGTGCGGATATCAAAGAATCGGAAAGTATTTTCTATCGTTTTTCTGATCAAACCATCTACCTGAGAAGTGGTGCAAATGCCGACTTGAGAACTCCGGCCTCGTTCTTTCACGAGTTTTTACACTTTGTTGGTGTCAAAGTGGATTATGATGCCCACAACAGTTCGGCGAACTTGAACATCAAAGAAGATCACGTTTACGGATGCCACTTCGCCGTATTTCCGCAGGTCCTTCCAAAAGAGTGGCAAGACTTGGCTCTTAAAGAAGCTCCAGAAAGTTGCTCAAAGGCTGAATTCGAATAATTCAGGTGAATAATAACACTTGTGAACTGACGCTCGAACGATCCAAAAGGCCCGCCTCAAACGGCGGGCCTTTTTTCTTGGGTTCAATTCCGATGCCTTTTGGAGCCGAAGTGTCGTGTTCAGTTCCCGCGACTACCCGGTGACCCTAGAGGGATTCCGTGTCGGCGTCGTCGATGTGGCGGGCGAGGCGGCGGCCGCCGGGCAGGTAGGAGAGCGGGTCCACGGGGCGGCGGTCGCGGCGGATTTCGAAGTGCAGGTGCACGCCGGTGGCGCGTCCGGTGCGGCCCATGCCGCCGATGATCTGGCCGATGGTGATGCGTTGGCCTTGGACCACCATGATCTTGTCCAGATGGGCGTAGAGCGTGGCCCAGCCGTCGCCGCTTTCGATCAGGATCATTTGCCCGAAGCCGCGGAACTCGCGGCCTTTGTAGATCACCGTGCCGCTGCGGGCGGCGAGGATGGGCGTGCCCTTCGGCGCCGCCAGATCAAGGCCCATGTGGGGACGGCGTTTGTGCGGCAAAAAACCGCGGGTCATGCGGGCGGAGTCCACCGGCCAATCGAACAGGAAATCATGGGACGTGTCGGCGGCCGTGCCCCGGCGCACGCCGGGGCCGCTCATGTCGGCGGTTTCCGGCAGGGAGCGCGACACGGCGGTCGAGCGATGGCCGCAGGAGGGCAAAACCCCCACGCAGGCGACGGCCAGCAAGAGAAGACGCACGGGCAAGGAAATCATGGATTCACGCTACCCCGAAAAGTCGGGAAAGAGGAGTGAATCCAGGGGTTTCGCCGCAAAAAAAGACGTCGGTCCTACGCCGAAGGTCAGTTTTGCGAGTAAATCGGGAATTTTGTGCACAGTTCACGCACTTCTTCGCGGATTCGCGCCTTGGTGCCGGCGTTCTCCGGCTCGGCCAGGACGGCCTTGATCCAGCGGGCGATCTGCTTCATTTCCGCCGTTCCCATGCCCCGCGAGGTCAGGGCCGGCGTGCCGATGCGCACGCCGCTGGTCACGAAGGGCGAGCGTTTTTCATTGGGCACGGTGTTTTTGTTCACCGTGATGCCGGCCTCGTCGAGGGCGTTTTCCGCGACCTTGCCGGTGACCGGGGAGTCACTGAGATCCACCAGGATCAGGTGGTTGTCCGTGCCGCCGGTGACGAGGGCGAAGCCCTGCGCGAGCATCTCTTCCGCCAGGGCGCGGGCGTTTTTCACCACCTGATCGATGTAGGTTTTGAAGTCCGGACGCAGGATCTCGCCGAAGGCCACGGCCTTGCCGGCGATGACGTGCTCGAGCGGCCCGCCCTGGATGCCCGGGAAGATGCGTGAGTTCATGGTCTTGGCGCGCTCCTCGGAGTTGGTGAGGATGATCCCGCCGCGGGGACCGCGCAAAGTCTTGTGCGTCGTGGAGGTCACGTAATCCGCGTAGGGGAATGGCGACGGGTGCGCGCCCGTCGCGACGAGTCCCGCGAAGTGGGCCATGTCCACCATCAAGGTGGCGCCCACGGCATCGGCGATCTCGCGGAATCGGGCGAAATCGAGGGTGCGCGGATAAGCGCTGTAACCGGCGATCAGGAGCTTCGGTTTCACTTCCTTGGCGGTGGCCAGGATCGTGTCGTAGTTCAGGCGGCCGGTGCCGGGATCGAGTTTGTAGCTCGCGGCCTTGAACAGCATGCCGGAAAAATTCACCGGTGAGCCGTGGGTCAGGTGACCGCCGTGGGAGAGATCCATGCCGAGGATGGTGTCGCCGGCCTGGCAGCTCGCCAGGTACACGGCCATATTGGCCTGCGAGCCCGAGTGCGGTTGCACGTTGGCGAAGCCGCAACCGAAGATCTTCTTGGCCCGCTCGATCGCCAGGGTCTCCACGCCGTCGACGTAGTGGCAGCCCCCGTAGTAGCGCTTGCCCGGATAACCTTCGGCGTATTTGTTGGTGAGGACGGAACCTTGCGCCTCCATCACCGCCTTCGAAGTGTAATTCTCCGAGGCGATCATCTCGAGCCCCGATTGCTGGCGCTCGAGCTCTTTCAGGATGAGGCTGTTCACTTCGTTGTCGGACTGGGCGAGGTTCTGGGAGAGGGGATTCATGTTGGCTCCTTCACGGTGTCGGGTGGCGCGGCAAGGGGATGATTAACACTCCGTCGGCTTGTTCACTTTGGCAACCCTTGAGGAGTGGCGTCCACCCTCGAAAGGCGTTTCCAGAAAAGTCCGCACGAGCTGCGCCGCGGTCTTCTCGTCGGTGAAGCGGGATCCGAGGCAGAGGATGTTGGCGTCATTGTGCTGGCGCGCCAGCTTCGTCGTCTCGTCCTGAAAGACAAGGGCGGCGCGCACCTGCGGGTATTTGTTCGCGCGCATCGCCATGCCCTGGCCGGAGCCGCAGATCAGCACGCCTTTTTGCGCGGGATTTTCATTGATGAGCCGGGCGACGCGATCGGCATAGTCGGGATAATCGACCGAGTCTTTGTTCGAAGGGCCGAGGTCGTTCCAATCGATCTGCGGCAGGGCCTTGATCAGCGCGGCTTTGAGTTCAACACCCGCGTGATCGGCGGCGATGGAAATCTTCATGAAGCTCCTCGTTTCTGAGAGGAGCGCGCTCCTCTCGTCAGGGACAAGAGGGTTTTCTTCCCGCCCTTGGGCGAGCCACTCTTATCCGAGTTTGGAAAAAATCACGGACGCGTTCGTCCCACCGAAGCCGAAGCTGTTGTTCAGCACGTGGGTGATCTTGCCGTCGCGCGCCTGATTCGGCACGAAGTCCAGATCACAGTCCTCGCCGGGATTGTCCAGATTGATGGTCGGCGGGACGATCTGATCTTTCAAGGCCATGATGCAGAAAGCGCTCTCGATGGCGCCGGCGGCACCCAGGGTGTGACCGGTCATCGATTTGGTGGAAGACACCCACACTTTGCGGGCGGCCTCTTCACCGAAAAGCTTTTTCACCGCCACGGCTTCAAGCACATCGCCGATGGGCGTGCTGGTGCCGTGGGCGTTGATGTATTGAATGTCCTGCGGCTTGAGGCCAGCGTCCTGCAAAGCCATGCGCATGGCGGCCTGGGCCCCGGCATGCTCCGGGGCGGGGCTCGTCATGTGGTAGGCGTCGGAGGTCGCGCCGTAGCCGGTGATTTCCGCGAGAATCGGGGCTCCGCGTTTTTCGGCGCCCTCGAGGGATTCCAAAATCAAGACCGCCGCGCCTTCCGCCAAGACGAAACCATCGCGGTCCTTGTCCCAGGGCCGGCTGGCTTTTTCCGGGGCGTCGTTGCGGGTCGACAGGGCTTTCATCGCCGCGAAACCGCCGATGGCCATGGGGCACACGGTGGCTTCCGCGCCGCCGGCGACCATGTAGTCGCAGACGCCGTCGCGGATGTATTTGGCGGCTTCACCGATGGAATGAGCGCCCGTGGCGCAGGCCGAGGTGATGGAGTAGCTCGGGCCCTTCAGTCCATAAGTGATGGAGACCTGACCCGAGGCCAGGTTGGTGATCACGGCCGGAATGAAAAAGGGACTGATGCGTCCGGGGCCGCGCTCTTTGAGTTTCGTGTACTGCTCTTCGATCATGGGCAGGCCGCCCATGCCGACACCGATGAAACAACCGGTGCGTTCCTTCACTTCATCCGTCAGATCGAGGCGAGCGTGCTCGAGGGCCATCTTCGTGCAGGCCATCGCGTAATGGATGAAGGTATCCATTTTCTTCTGCTCTTTTTTCTCGATGAAGGGGTCCGGATTGAACCCCTTCACTTCGCCCGCGAAATGAACATCGAAACCCGTCGAGTCGAATTTCGTGATATTGGCGATCCCGCTTTGACCCTTGAGCGCGCGACTCCAGGTTTCATCCAGAGTGAGGCCCAGGGGAGTGATGGTGCCAATGCCGGTGACCACGACCCGTCTTTGCGGACGGGCGGGGCGTTCATAACGCGGATTCATGGCTTAAGCTTTGCCTTTTTTGGCCAGGTAGCTTTGGACGTCGTTCACGGTTTTCAGTTTTTCCGCGTCTTCGTCCGGGATTTCGAGGTCGAATTCCTCTTCCATCGCCATGACGAGCTCGACGATGTCGAGGGAGTCCGCACCGAGGTCGTCGATGAACGAAGCTTCCGGTTTCACTTTCTCCGGATCCACGCCCAGTTGTTCCACGATGATATCTTTGATTTTCGGACTCAAGCCCACTTGTGCCTCCTGTTTATCCATTTCCATTTTTATTCCCCTTTTTTGTTGTTCTTCTTTGTCGTTCTTTGAACTCGATGTTCTTTTTTCTGTTTTCCGATTCGCGATCACTCCATGAAGAGCCCGCCGTTCACGCTGATCGTGTGGCCCGTGATGTAACGGGACTCATCGCTCAGCAGGAACCGCACCGCCTGGGCGACGTCACGGCCTTCGCCGATGAAACCCAGAGGGACTTTCTCCATGATCTTTTTCTTTTGTTCTTCATTCAAGGCACTGGTCATTTCCGTGGCGATGAAGCCAGGGGCGACGCAGTTCACACGCACCTCGCGGGAGGCGAGTTCCAGGGCGATGGACTTGGACATGGCCACCGTGCCGGCTTTGGAGGCCGCGTAGTTGGCCTGACCGGGATTGCCGGTTTGTCCGATGACAGAGGTGATGTTGACCACCGAACCTTTGTTTTTCATCAGGGAACGGGACAGGGCCTTGGTCACCAGGAAGGTGCCCTTGAGGTTGGTGTCCATGACCGCGTCGAAATCATCGGCCTTCATGCGGATAAACAAATTGTCCTTGGTGATGCCGGCGTTGTTCACGACGCCGTGAACTTCGGGCCATTTGGCGAGGACCTGATCGACGCCCTCTTTCACGGACTCTTCCGAGGCCACGTCCATCTTCAGGTAGAAATGCCCCTCGCCCGAGAGGCCCTTCGCCACTTCCGCGGCGGATTCTTCGCGGCTCGAGTAAGTGAAAGCCACTTGGGCGCCCTCATCCGCCAGCAAACGCACGATGGCCGCGCCGATCCCGCGACTGCCGCCGGTGACGAGGATGCGCTTGCCCTTCAGTGTCGAACCTGTCATGAGGTGTCCTTTAATCCTTGTGTTAAGACTCGGCCATGATGATAGAGAAGTTCCCGATCTTCAAGGGCTTTTCTTGACCCAATGCTTTACGTGAGGGCCTTTAATTCCGCTTCAAAAGCATGGAATTCCTCCAGGGAATTCAAGCTCGCAACGGAAAAGCCTTCCGGGTCGATTTTTTTGAGCAATCCTTTAAGAACCGTGCCATGGCCGCATTCAACGCCTCTGGTCAATCCCTGGGATTTGAGAGTCAGCATGGACTGCGTCCACAGCACCGGAGCGGAAACCTGGCGAATGAGGTTTTCGCGAAGGGCCGAGGGTTCCACCACGGTTTGCGCCGTGAAGTTCTGGCAGACCGGGAAAGCCGGGGCCTGGAACTCCATGGCGGTCAAAACTTCCCGCATTTTGTCTTCCGCGGGCTTCATCATGGCGCAATGGAAGGGCGCCGACACGGTGAGCGGGATCAACTTGGCGCGTTTGGGGGCCCCGGGCACTTCGTCGGCCTTGAAGTTGGCGCGCAGCCAGGCGATGGCCTTGGCTGAGCCGGAGATCACCACCTGGCCCGGACTGTTGAAATTGGCTGGGGACAGGGGGCCTTCGCCCGAGGTTTTCACCACGTGCTCGCAGAGCCAACGCACTTGCTCATCCTCCATGCCGAGGACGGCCACCATGCCGCCTTGCCCGACGGGAACGGCGGATTGCATGGCCTGACCACGGGCGCGCACGGCCCGCATGGCCTCATCAAAACGGATGCTGCCGGCGGCGACCAGGGCGGCGTACTCCCCGATGGAGTGGCCCGCGGTCGCCGAGGCTTTCAAGTCCAATTGCGAGCGCAGGACTTTTTGCGTCGCCGTCGACACACACAGCAACGCCGGCTGTGTGTTTTCCGTGAGCGCGAGATCCGCTTCGGAGCCCTCGAAGATCAGTTTTTTCAGATCCTGCTTGAGAGCCTCGGAGCCTTCTTCGAAGACGTCTTTGGCGGTTTGGAAATTGTCATGGAGCCAGCGGCCCATGCCGGGCGCCTGGCTCCCTTGTCCGGGGAAAAGCAGAACGAACATGTTTCAGTACCTCATCAAAAGGCTGCCGCTCGTGAGACCGGCCCCGAAGGCCGCGAGCAGGATCAGTTGTCCACGCTGAATGCGGCCGTCTTCACGGCCGATTTGGAACGCCAAAGGAATCGAAGCGGCCGACGTGTTGCCGGTCTCATCGACGCTCATGATGACTTTTTCATGGGGGAACTCGAAGTGGTCAGCGACACTTTGCAGGATGCGCACGTTCGCTTGATGGGGAACCAGCCAGTCCACTTCCGAGGGTTTGGTGCCGTTGGCCTCGAGGGCTTCATGGCAGCAGGCAGTCATGGTGCGCACGGCGTTTTTGAAAATCTCGCGACCCTTCATGCGCACGAACTGCGCCTCATCCGCCAGCACTTGCTGCGTGAGGGGCATTCTTGAGCCGCCGGCCGCCAGGACGAACAGATCCCCCAGCGCGCCTTCGGCGTGCAAATGGGAGCTCATGATGACGTTGCGGTCGCCTTCTTCCGCACGGCTGACGATCCAGGCACCGGCGCCGTCGCCGAAAAGGATGCAGGTCTCGCGGTCTTTGTAATTGACGAAACGGTGCAGGACCTCGGCGCCCACCACCAGGATGTTCTTGTACATGCCGGTGCGGATGAATTGATCGGCGACGGAGAGCCCGTAAACGAAACCCGAACAAGCGGCCAGCATGTCGAAAGCCATGATCTGACGGCAGCCGAGCTTGCTTTGCAGGACGCAGGCGGTGGAGGGCATGACTTGATCGCCGGACACGGTGGACACGATGATCATGTCGAGATCTTGAGCGGTCAGGCCGGCGTCGGCCAGAGCCCGCTGACTGGCCACCAGGGACAAGTCCGAGGTGGCTTCATGGGGAGCCGCGATGTGGCGGCGACGAATTCCGGTTCTCTCCACGATCCATTGATCGTTGGTATCGACCATTTTCTCGAGATCGGCGTTGGTCAAAAGTTTTTCCGGCAAATAGGAACCGGTTCCGGCCACGCGTGATCGATAAGGGGGTGTCATGGAGAGCCCGCCGTCCGCTTAGTTTTTAGCGGCGCTGATTTGTTTGCCCTTGTAATAGAAAGCACCATCGGCGCCTTTGTGGGCGCGGTGCGGGCGAATCAGCTCACCGGTCTTTTTTTCCACGGCCATGGCAGGGACGCTCAAGCCATCGTGGGAACGGCGCATATCGCGGCGGGAACGGGACGTCTTCTTCTTGGGTGTCGGCATGATCGACCTCTTTAAAAAAACAGTGATTGAAAAACGAGCTCCTGAATGTAGCCAGAAGCCGGGGAAAATCAAGTCTTTCTTAAATCTTCAGATTCTTCAGGGCGGAAAAGGGGTTTTGCGGCTTTTCCTCGGGCATTTCTTCGTTGTAGCTGAAGATCCGGCCTTTCACCATCACCCCGCACAGGCGGCAATCCCCAGCCGGCGTCTCGGCGGGGGCGGGATTGAAGGGCAGGGTGAGGGCCACCTGCTCGTGCAGATACTCTCCCATATCGAAGGTGTGATCGATGGCGTATTCCGCGACCGACAAACCTGAATCCTCCGCATCTGAGATGTGATTGACGCGGGCATAGCGGCCGGTGCGGTCCTCGGATTGCTCCGGGATCAGAATCTCGTGAAAGCGCGTCTGGGACATGAAATCGAAGTCGATCCCGCAGCGTGAACATTGCTCGGGCAAGGCCGTGCGGATCATGCCGGTGAGCTCGAAATTGCGGGAATTGATGGGTTTAATGAAAAACTCCGCAGTGTATTCGCGGTCGCGGATCAAATCCGCCAGCACGTGATTCAACTCACCGGATTGGCGGTCCCAAAGAAAGGCTTTTCCTTCTTCCGGAATATCATGAAGCCGAAGACGCATTTGTCCTCCCAAGGGATGAAAGAGTATGATGAATATCGAAAAGGATGCATGGAGTCAAGATCATGGAAGAAAAGACAACTCAGAGACTGTTTTTAGCCGTTCCCGCGGCCTCCCTGGAGGCCGGCATGGCTCCGTGGGTGAAAAAGCTCAAAATCGGTGCGGATCGCAAGGAGCTTTCCTTGCGCTGGGTGCCCGCGGAATTGCGTCATGTGACGGTGCTGTTTTTTGGGGAGGTGCCGGCGACGGCGCGTTCGGCCCTGGAGACGGCTTTGCGGGAAGGGGCGGCCCAATGCCCCGGCTTCAATCTGAAAATCGAGGGTTTGGGGGCCTTTCCGGAGATGCGCGCGGGGCGGGTGATCTGGTTCGGCGTGCAGAACTCCCGCAAACTGCGCGAGACACGCAATCATTTGGTGGAGGCCGTGCGGCCTTTGGGGTGGGATTTCCCGGAAGAGGCTTATTCACCGCACCTGACCCTGGGCCGGCTGCGCAGCCCTCAGAGCCTCACGGACTTTTTATCGCCCTTCATTCGGGCGAAGGCGGGGCGCCTCGAGGTCCGCGCATTGAGCCTGTTTGAATCGGTGATCCAAACGCCCTTTCCGCAGTACCGCGAGGTCGCCCGCTTCCCGCTCAGGCCGCCGGAGGAAGACGGCGAGCCTTCCGCCACCTTCTGAGCTGGTGGTGCAGGTCGTTCATCGCCTCGTCGAGGGCGGCGCTTTGCCAGGACCGCCCTCGCGGGTGGTCTTTCGGGATGGGCACGCCGATGGCGGTGCGGAAATGACCCTCTGAGGAGTGAATCCCCAGCTCCATCACGAAACGGTCTTCATTGAAAAAAGCCTTGGCTTCGATTTCGGCGTCCGATGGGGACTGCGCCTGCAGGCGTTCGAATTCCCGCTGCACATGGTGGAGAAAGTCCTCGCGGGGCGTGAAGTTCAGGCATTCCAGGCGTTTCATCATCAACCTCCTGTTGAATCCGGCTGCAAAACTCCATTTTCGCAAAAGTCCCCCGATTTGACCCGGGAACTTTGCCGGGATGGCCTATCCTGGGACGTTCCGCGCTTTGTTTTGAAACACTTTTCCCTTGATGGGCGTTGTGGGAAGCCCCACAGTCGGGGGATGAAATTCCTGAACCTGATTCAACGTCCCTCGTGGTGGGTGCTTCTTCTGTTGTGCGCGGCGCCCTTTGTTTTTTCCGCCGTCTGGAACAAGGGCTTTATGGCCTCGGACGAATACTGGACCGGCATCATCCGCTACATCCCGGCGCAGGAGTCGGCCATCGACAAGCTCTTCGTCGACGACGATGTGAAGTCACCGACGCAGCTTTTGCCTTTGCACGCGGCGGCCCAGGTGGCACTCGCCGGGGGGATGACCCATCCTTATCAACAGTATGCCTTCGTGGTGCTGATCCTGGGGCTGTTGGGGACGGCGATTCTCTTCGCAGCGTTTTGGAATTTCTTTGAAGATGAAACCGAGCGGCGTTTGGCCTTCGTCCTGCTGGCTCTTTATTTCGCCGCGCCAGCGATTCTCACCCGGCCCATGTTCGAATCGATGTCGGCGCCCTTTTTGGCGTGGGCGGCTTTGTTCGCGGCCCGCTATGATCGCGGGGCCCGCACGGCGGATCTTTTATGGGGCGCTTTCTTCGGCGCTTTGGCCTTTTGCCTGCGGCCGCAGACGGGGATCTGCTGCCTGATCTTCCCGCTCCTGGCCTTGGGGCATCGTCGCTGGAAGGATCTGGGATGGGTGTCCGCGTGGGGCGTGGTTTTGCTGGTGCTCACCGGTTTGCCGGACCTCTGGATCCGCGGCGGTTTCCATCACTCCCTGCGGGCTTTGATCGGTTACAACGTCGAGCATGGTTCGGACTACGGCTCGCAGCCCTGGTGGTACTACCTGCCGCTGTTGTTCCTGCTGGGTTTTGGTCCGTGGTGGATCGCGAAATACCCGGCTGGCTTTTGGGGCGCTTATGGCCGGCGTTTTCGCGCCATCCTCTGGATGATCGTTTTGTTCGTGGCCGAACACTCGCTGTTCACGCACAAATTCGAGCGTTTTTTGATCCCGCTGGTCCCCTTGATCGTGATGTTGATGGTGCCGGTGGCCTTGCATTTCCTGAGCGAAAGCCCGCGCCGCCGCTGGCGCTTGATCAGTGCTGCGGCGTTTGGCCTGGTCCTTTGGGGGGCGGCCACTTTTTCAGAACCGCAAGGGCATTTGATCCGCTTGGTGCGCTTTTTCGACGCTCACCCGGAAATCACGTCTTTGCAGAATGTCGATGAGGCTTTGACCTGGCTGCCGGAGGTGTTCCGCGTGAATGGCCGCATGCCCTTGCGAGAAGCTTCTTCGGAAGGCGGGGTCGTTTGTGAGGGCTGGTTGATCGCCCGCGAGCCGGTGGCGGAGAAGGTCCGCCGCCAGGATCCGCGCTGGCAGGTCCAGGAGAGTTTCCGGCCGGGCGTGATTGAGTTCTGGGCTTACAAGCTGAACCCGAAGCACAATGTACGCCGGGCGCCGATGAGCCTGATGAAATGCAATTAAAGAAGGGATGAATCAGGGAAGGCCGAGCAGATCTGCATCGAGCCTTCCACACCGGCGTCGAGGATCAGTTCCGGTGCGCAGTGCAGGGAATCCATGTCGGTGGACGCGCAGACGAAATCACCGGGCGTGATCACGGCTTCGGTCTCGACCCAGGAGAGGTCCAAGGTCTCGGGATTTTCTTTTTGGGTCACGGTGTGCGCCGGGTGGAGAATGTCGGCGGTGGCGGCGTTGGAGTAGGCGAAAACACCGATGTTGAGAACGGAAAGAAACATCACGAAGAGAAACTTCATCATTCGTCAGCCCTCACTTGTCTCTGAGGATCTCACCAACAAAATGAATCGCAACAAAATTTTTTCGAAAAGGACCATGGGCGAGTTCAAGAAAACTCGAATTGTTCAGCCGCTTCCGCGGTGGAAGCGATCCGCGTCATCGTTCGCGCGGCCGTGAATAACCTGTGTCACCCGCCTTGTCGGCGGGCGTGCCGTGCGAGGGCTGGCTGATCGCCCGCGAGCCGGTGGCGGAAAAAGTCCGCCGCCAGGATCTGCGCCGTCTTTGAGCCCGCGCCGCTGCCGGATGATCAGGAAGGGCGGTCTGTCAAAAATCACAATGACAGAAACACGTCCCCGGCCTTCACGTCTTTTTTCAGCACCTTCAGTTCGCGCAGCTGACGGATCAATTCCGTCCAGCGCTCCGCCGTCATCAAGCCCAGACCCTTTTTCTCGGTCTCGTTGTCGCGGATCAGGATGATTTGCGCTTCGGCGGATTTCCGGAATGTTTCCGCGTCCATGGACTTGTTGAGTCCTTGCATGATTTGGTTGGCGGGCTGGGGGTTTTTCAAATAATCATTCCAGCCGGCGCGCACGGCCCGCACGACTCGCTTCACTTGATCGGGGTCTTTCCTCCAGGTGTCTTCGCGCACCGCCAGGACCGTCGTGTAGGGATTGAAACCTTCATGAGCGATCAGAAAAGGCGTGACCTTGGCGCCGGCTTTTTCCGCGGCCAGGGGCTCCGAGGTGATGAAGCCCTGCTGGCAAAAGTTCGGATCCGCCAGAAAATTCGTGATCCCGCCGAGATAGGGCACGACGCGCACCCGGGATTTCGGGTATTTGTTTTTCAGGTACTGCGCGTAGGTGAGGCCGCTTTGCTGGGCCAAGGTCGCCGTCGACGCGTAGACATCCCGCAGGGAGGCGAATTTTTTGTCGGCGTGGCACATGATCATCTGCGGATTGGTCTGATAAACGGCGAAGACGGCGAGCACGCGGTTCTTGGGATTGCGCTCGTTGGCGATCAGGATCTCCTCGGCGCTGACGATGGCGTAATCGGTTTTGCCGTTCACCAGCATCTGCACCGTGGGCGTGCCGGAGCCGCCCTCCAGGATCTGCACCTGCAGCCCGGCTTTCTGGAAGTGCTCCCCGGCGGCGTAAAAGCCGCCGAACTGCGGTTCGGCTTTCCAATTCAGGGCGAGCAAAAGGGCGACGAGGCTTTTCATGATTCAATCCTTCAAGTGCAGGCCGTAGGGCCGGACGCGGTTCACGAAAAAGTTCAAAAGCTGCAGCGAACCGATCAGAAGCAGCCCCAAAAACGACAGCAACAGCAAGGCGCCGAACACCAGATCGATGCGCTGCTGAGTGCGGGCGGAATCGATCATCGCCCCCAGGCCGCCGCCCGCCACAAATTCCCCGGCGACGGAACCGATGACCGCGAGTCCGGCGGCGATTTTGAGTCCCCCGTAGATTGAAACATAAGCTTTGGGGATCTTGAGTTTCCAAAGGCGCTGCCACGACGAAGCCCCGTAGAGTCGAAACAATTCGAGCTCGCCAGGATCGACGGATTCAAGGCCCAGCAGGGTGTTCGCGAGCACGGGAAAAACCGCCACGATGGCCGCGGCCGCGATGACGGTGCCGCCGCCGAAGCCGAAGTAAATCACCAGAAGCGGCGCGATGGCGATGATCGGCACGGTTTGGAAAAAGATGGCAAAGGGCAGGATCGCCCGGCGCAACCATTCGTTCAGCGAAAAAATCAGGGCCAGGGCGAAGCCGCCCAGACAGGCCAGCAAATATCCCAGCGCCGTGTTGCGGGCCGTTTCGAAAAAGGCCTGGCGAAAGTCCGCGGCCTGTTCAAGCAGGCTGGCCAGCACCTGGCTGGGCGGCGGGATGAGGGAGGGATTCACCCACTCGAAGGCGGCGGCCATCTCCAAAAACGCCACGAGCAGGACGAAGGCGATCACCGGCGGCAGAAAGCGTTTCATCCGTTCTCCCGGGCGCGTTTGAGATGGGAGGAAAGCGCGCGAACTTCGTCATTGAAGACGCTTTCCGTGCGCAAAGAGTCTTGCCGACGGGGCAACATCAGTTTTTGATCCAACAAAAAATTCCCGGCGCGGCGGCCCATGACCAGAATGCGCTCCCCTAAAAACACCGCTTCCGGCACGGAGTGGGTCACGAAAACCAGCGTGAAGCCGTCCTTTTGCCAGAGTTCCCTCAAGAGATTTTCCAGGTCGTGGCGCGTGCCCTCGTCCAGGGCGGAGAAGGGTTCGTCCATCAGGAGCATTTGCGGTTTCGTGATCAAGGCGCGCGCGATGGCGGTCCGTTGCTTCATGCCGCCGGAGAGCTCATGGGGGAAAAGATCGCGGGCCTCCCACATGCCCAGCCGCCGCAGGATTGGCTCCGGATCCGCGGGCGGGGACTTGAGCAATTCAAAAGGCAACAGCACGTTTTCCCGCACCGTCCTCCAGGCGAGGAGCCGTGGCTCCTGAAAAACAAAGGACAAAGGCCCCGGGGTGCGCTGGATTTCCCCGGCGGTGGGGGCGAGAAGGCCCGCCAAAAGCCTCAAAAGCGTGGACTTGCCGCAGCCCGAAGGACCCAAAAGACAAACGAACTCGCCGGGCTGGATGGAAAAGTTCAAATCGCGCAGGATCAGCCGGTCGCCGAATTTGAACAGCAGATCGCGCGCCGTGAGGCCGATCACCGCTCGGTCCAATCGTAGTTGAAACTGATGCTGATCCGGTCTTGATGGCTCTGATTGGGCGGCACCTCATGACGCATCCAGGACTCGAAGAGCACGACGTCGCCGGCCTTGGGCTTCAAGTTGTAAAAGCGCTGATTCTGCGGCTTGGCCTTGGCTTTGGCGGGAGGGGAGCCCATGAAAAATCCCAAACGGGGATCTTCGAACTTCAAACTGCCCGCGCCCGCCGGCGTTTGCACGTAATAGGTGCCGCTGATCACCGACAGGGGATGAATGTGCATGGTGTGCACGACCTGGGCGGGCATGACGTTCACCCAGCAGCTGCGCATTTGCAGGTCGCGGGGCTGGACATCCAGCTCGAGATGCTTCACGAACTTCGCCACGTGGGTGTCGAGGCGTTTTCGCAGCGCCTCGAAGCTGCTGGAAAACTCATGCAGGCGGTCCATGGAACCGTAAGAGGTGTAACCGCCGGGGTAGTTCTTCCGCGACCACTCGATCCCGGCCTCGTCCACTTCGCTGAGGCGCAGGGCCTCTTCGCGCAGATCGCGATTGCGGGCGGCCGCGCCCGACGGGAACAAGGGCGCGTGGTAAACGGAGCACGGAAACAGCGTGAGAATCCCGGATTGAGACATATCCCCTCAAAGTAAACGCATTCCCGACGTTGGGCAAGGACGGGGAGGCGGGGCGTGATCCCCCGCCACTTTGTCGAACGAAACTGGAAAATCCATTCAAAATCCCCCGCAAGCGGCCGACAGGACAGGCTTTCCCGCGATGGTCGAATGTCTCTTCGGTTGACCAGAAGATCATCGGCTCCCGAAATGGGAAAAAATCCGTCACGACGACCGTGATGCCCCTGGGGTCCCGCGGGATGCGGTCTGAGACACTCCCTGTCCCGCCTTGGGACGGGCACGGCGCTTGCTTTTCAGTCCGTCGGGGAACAAAGGGGGATCTGCATGCCTTCAGGGAAAAAAGTTTTTCGCGCGGTTTTGAGCGGAACGGGCGCTTTGGCCTTGATCGTGTCCTTTCAAAACTGTTCTCAGTCGATGAACTCCATTGACGAGACCGTGAAGACACAGATGCTTTCCTCGCAGAGCCTCTTTGAAGACGGCATGGCCAATGCCACCAACGGCGAAGGCGGTGCCGGCACGAACCCGGGCAACGGCGGCGGCGCCCGTGACGGCAGTCAGTGCGACGGCGATTATTGCCCGCCGGCGCCGAAACCGCCGACCCCGGAGCCCCCGGTGACGCAACCGCCGGTGGTGGTGCAACCTCCCGTGGTGAAGCCGCCCGTCGTGAAACCTCCGGTGACGCAGGAGCCGCAGGCCCCGGTGGATCTGCCGCCCATGCCGGTCCCGGTGAAAAAAGTCTGCACGACGGACAACGCCTTCCCGCGCAAGCATGATTCGCGGGTCATGAACTCGGACGAGCTTTATGTCCGCGTCTACAGCAGCGCGACCCGTGCGGGCGGGGCGCTTTGCGAGTCCCACGACACGCAAGGCAAGTACCGCGAGCAAATCAAAAAAGGCTCCCTCGATCTGTCGGATTGCCTGGAGAAAATGTCCGCGAGCCAGCTCGACTCCATGACGAACCAGACCTTGTACGTGGCGGTGGACGCGACGTCCGCCTCGAGCCGCAACTTGGAATACCGCAGCGGCAAGGGCGCGGCCGCCATGACCCTGTCGAAGAGCTCCAGCGGCGCCTACACGGCCGCCATGGGAACTCTGGCGGCGTCAGACGATCTGTGGCTGGCCTTCGATGTGCATCCCAAGGACGTGGCGGCGTCGGAAAGCGGCCAGCACGCCACGGCCCTGTGCGATGACCTGGCCTCGCCCTTGGTCATCGACCTGCGCGGCATGGAAGGCGCGGAAGACGCCTCCTTCAGCCTGACCTCCATGGAGCGCGGCGTCCTCTTCGATATCCTCGGCGCCAATGCGGAGCCTGTTCCGCACACGCCGATGCGCATCTCCTGGTTCCATCGCCACAGCGGCGTCGGCATCCTGACTTTGCCGAACGCCCAGGGCGAAGTGAATGGCATCGACGAGCTCTTCGGGGACAACACCCGGGGACCGGACGGTCTGTTCGCCACCAACGGCTACAAAGCCCTGGCCAAGTACGACGACAACGGCGATGGCCTGATCACTCAAGAAGATGCGGTGTTCTCGAAGCTCCGCGTGTGGATGGACCGTGATGCCGACGGCGTCGCCGCCCGCCACGAGTTGATCTCGCTGAAACAGGCCCGCATCAGCGTCCTCGACCTGAATTACGATGGCAACTACCGCGAGAAAGACCGTCACGGCAACATGATCACCTACAAATCGGTGGTGAAGTTCGAGAACGGCGCCTACCGCCTGATGTTCGACATCTGGTTCAAGACGAAAAAATAAGTTGAAGGAGTTTTTAATCTCCAAAGCAAAAACCCGGCGTTTCCGCGCCGGGTTTTTGCTTTTTCCCCTCTGAAAGACCCCGCTGACCAAGCTTTTGACAGGGCCCGACGCAATCGCGTCACTCTCGGCCCGGTGTCTCAGTCCCGGGCGGTTTTCGACCCGTCTTGAGACGTTTTCTTGGCATCCCGCTTGCTCTTCTCTCTCTTGAAACCTGAACACGAAACAAGCGAGGTCGGTATGAAACAAGTCATCTTTTCTCTCCTGGTGGTTCTGGGCGCTTCGGTTGGCCAAGCCAAGGTGGCTGATTTCAACGCCCTGATCGGCGAGAACATGCGCTCCCAAGAAGAGCTGCAACAGGAAATGCGCCATCAGATGGGTGAAACCCGCACGGCCCGCCAGGACAAGCGCGAAGTGAAAGTCTTCGTCGATCCGAAAGGCCACGACATCAACGTGCCGACGACGGATCTTCGCTTCCGCAAGGAAATGGTCGATCACACCCCGTCGCAAAAAGACGTGAACAACCGCCTGGCGAACGAGATCCAGGCTTCCGAATACCAATTCTAAACCCCGGCCCAAATCTTGGGGAACCCCCGCGAACGGAAGGCGAAAGCCTTCCGTTTTTTTAGTCTTTCCGCGTAAGCCCTCTCCAGGAGAGCTTGGAACATGAATTCTTTTGGTGCTAGAGATAAGCACATGACAAAAAATTCCAGCAAACAAAAAATGGTCAAAGAACCCCAGGCGGCCGGGAGCGGCGAGATGCAAAAGGGCGAGATCATTCTCTTTCAATCCTACGATGGACATGCCAAGGTTCAAGTTCGCTTCGAAGAGAAGAGCGTCTGGCTGACTCAATCCGCGATGGCGGAGTTGTTTCAAACCACTCCTCAGAATATCACGCTCCACTTGAAATCAATTTATAGGGAAGGCGAACTTCTTGAGGAGGCAACTTGTAAGGGTTTTTTACAGGTTCGCCAACCACCCAGGGCTTCTATGCGACCGTGCAAAATAAATTACACTGGGCCGTTCATGGGCTCACGGCCGCGGAGCTGGTTGTTCGGCGCGCTGATGCTTCAAAGAAAAATATGGGGCTGACTTCATGGAAGAACTCCTCGCGCTCAATCGCATTGTCACCATGTACCTCGACTATGCCGAGGATCAAGCCGCCAAAAGAAATCCGATGTCCATGGCTGATTGGGTGAAAAAACTCGATGGCTTTCTGCAATTCAATAAAAAGAACATTCTGGTGAATGCCGGGAAAATATCTCATCAAATGGCGCTCAACCATGCTGAGAAAGAGTTTGAAAAATATGAAGTCCGCCGTCGCGCGATCGAGGCCAGCGAACCAATGAGTGACTTCGATAAAATGGTGAGGGAATTGCCGGTTTCACGCGCAAAGAAAAAAACCAGGTAGTCCGAAGCTCTGCATTTGTCGAAACGACAAATGCCAGCCGGACCCCGCGAGCGGGGTCCGGCTGGGGCTTAAAGAATCAACCGCCGCAGCTCCTGCTGGGAATAGACGTAGTCCGCGTACACCATGGTGTTGGTGATGTTCCGGTGCCCGAGGGCCACCTGCACCAGGCGCAGGTCTTTGGTCTTCTGATAAAGCCGGATCGCGAAGGTGTGCCGCAAGGAGTGGAACTTCTTCGGGATGGGCCTGTAAAGCTCCCAAACCTGATGCAGGCGGTGATAGCCGATGGGGAAGAGCTTGTGCCCCTGAACCGTCTCGGCGTAGCGCTGGAGCCTCTGGAAGAGCTGTCGGGGCAGGGGGATTTCCCGGTCATTGGAGCCTTTTAAACCCCGGATCAGAACCGTTTCGTCGTAGGCGTTCAAATCAGACTTCATCAGATTGAGGAGCTCCTGAGCTCGCCCCCCGGTCCGAAGAGCCAAGAGAATCAAAAGACAGTTCCGCGTGTCCTCCTCCAAATAGTCGAACATGAGTTTTTCTAATCTTTCGACTTCGGGAGGTAAAAGGTATTTATTCTTATTTAAGCTGTATCGCGTCATTGTTGCCATGGTGGTGCTCCTCTCCCTACTCAATAACGAAATATATATAAAATCAAGTACTTAATAGTCTCACTTATAACTACTGTTAAAGTAATACTTTAACTATTTGCAGGGGTGTTTCATCATGTGAAAAATGGTGCTCTGAAATTTTCGAAAAAAGTTGCGACGCAGGGCCGAAGTTTCAAAGCTTTTCCGTTTTCCGAGCCCATTTTTCCGCTTACGGTCGTCCCAAGCCTTGCCCAGCCAAAACCTTTCATTTGTTCGCACTGTGATTTTTTTGGTTCCTTGGGTGAGGCCTGATCCCGCCCGGCCATCCTTTCATTTACGCAAATTTGAATTTTGGTTCTTTGGGCGGGATCTTTTTTCTTTTTTTCCGCCGCGCCGGAATTGGTTCAACGAATTCCATTTGTTTGCGAAAACCAACTGCATGCGGTTTTCCTCATCATCGTACGTCATCACGAGCGTGAAGGTCCTGTCGCGCGAAGAACAGGCCGCGCTCGTGCGCCTTTGCCGCCGGCTGATCAAGAGCGGCCGGGAAGTCCGGGACCCGCTGATGCTCATGCTGATGCTTGAATGCGGGCTTCGCGCTGCGGAACTCACGGGGCTTTTAATCGGGGATTTCCGCCCGGAAGCCAAAACCCTCTTCATTCGCTCAAAAAAGGGCTCCAATGCACGCGAGCTGCCACTGAGGCCTGCTATGGCCCTCCTGCTGAAAAAGTGGCTTATAGGGCATTCTGGAGCGTCGGTTTTCTCGGAACTGGACCCGGATCGCCGAATTTTTGAAATCCGCTACCACAGATTGCATCAAATCTGGGTTTTGTACCGGCCGCACCCGCGCAAAAAACTCCACTCGCTGCGCCATTCGTTCGCGGTCAATCTCTACACCCGGTCACGGGATCTTCGGGCGGTGCAGCTCGCACTCGGTCACCGGAACATCCAGAACACCATGGTCTATCTCGATTTTCACTATTCTCAAACTTCGCTGAGGAGGATCATGCATGGCCGACCGCGCGCGGCTCGTCCGAGTGATGAAGGTCTTGAACTCGATGGACCCGAATTGGCTTTCTTCGGATGAAATAACGACGGCCGCCCCCGTCCTGGAAGCGGCCGCCGACTCGCCGGATGAAGGGCCAGTTACTGTTGGGATTGATCCTTTTTGTCAGGCGACGAAGCCTGACGCTCTTTCCGAGCCGCCGGAGCCGGAATGATCACATTCCCGGCCTCGTCGATATTGGCGCCCGCTTTTTTGTAATCCTCGAGCGAGAGCACCTTGCCGGCGACCGCGAGTTGGCCGGCGGCGATCTTGCGCTCGGCCGCTTCTTCCGATAAGCCCACGCGGCCGTCGGCAAAAAGCTTGTACACGCGCGCGTTCTTCGGGATCGGCGACAGGCAGAGCTGATCCAAAGCGCCGGTCTCATGCTGGGCATCGACACGCTGACCAGCACCGTTTTTGCGCACGGACACGCGCAAGTCGCCCGCGGCATCGTAGGCGTCGATGTGGTTTTCCGAGCTTTCCACTTTTCCGCCCGGGTACTTGTTTTTCAGATGGACAGCGATTGCTTTCATTTTTCTTTCTCCTTTTTTTTCAGCTCGCGGATCTCTTTGAAGGCTTCATTGATGTCCGCGCGCATTTTGTTGATTTTTTGAAAGTGCGAAACGACCGACTGGATCACCAGGCCGGCATTGGAAAGCAGCAGTCCGCCGATCACGATCCAGAAGGCAGCCACGATGTTCTGCTGACCGATCTCGGCGATGATGACTTCCATTTACTTGGCCTCCAGGACAGGAGCACCGCAAACGGCCTCTTTGAATTCGGCGTTTTGCATGCCGGCGGCGGCGGCCCCCAGGGCGATGCCGATCGGCGCGATCCAGCGGATCAAAGTTTTCTTGGAAAAAATCTTTTTCAAAATTTCCACGACGAGCCCCCTTTTAAATCTTCGCGTAATTGCGCAGATAACGATCCCAGTAAACCCCGGCATAGCCCGCGATTTCCCCTCTGCGCTCTTTGGCGCTGTTCCCGCGGCCCTGGTTGTAGGACTTCACGACCCACTCGGTGTAACGCGGTTCAGAGGTCGGGAACTGTTTTGTCAGCCAGGCGATGAATTCCGCGGCGATGCGGATCGAATATTCCGGATCATTCAGTTTTTGGGGCGTGGCACTCGAATCGAAATCCTTCGCCGTGGTGACGGTGACCTGCATGAGGCCCCAGGATTTGCCATCGGATGATTTCGAGCCCTCCACGTCGTTGGGGTTGGCAAGCCCGCGCGCGACAGAAGCCTCAAGCCCATTGGCGGCGACGCCGAGCCCGGACTCGTTCATGGCGATCGCTTTGAGCATTTTCCAGTCAAGGCCGTTTTGCTTCGCGTACTTCTGGAAAAGGGCATCGAAAGCCGTGAAAATATTCGACCCCGTGGCCTTGACCGCGGCGCCGTCTTTGCTGATCAGGTAAAGGAGTCCTGCCACGATCGCGAACGTCATGCGGACGGCTCCGCTTTTTTCTTGCGCTTGCGGGCTTTCTCCACGACCTCTTTGACGTCCTTCACGAGATGTTTTGTGCCGCCCGAAGCGTTGATCGCGTACAAAAGAGCACCCCCGATCACGATGAAGGGCAGCAAGCTCGTGAGCCAGGAAAGGGAAGTGAGGATGCTGTTCCCAAGCGTCTGGGCCCCCGAGGCGGTTGCGGAAATCACATCGCCCAAAACAGTCTTGGTCAGATCGAGATAGCTGATGCTCGTGGCCCCTCTCAGCGCATTGAAAAAGTCATTGTGGTCGCGCGGGAGCCGGCCTTGGGCGGTTTTCGCAAGGCCCTCCATGCCGGTCTGAACCTGCTGCGAAGACAGCTTGCTCGAGTTGATCGCAAGCCCCAGGCCTTCGGCATAAATCAAACCCTTCGAGCCGTAGGCGGCCAGAAGTTCATCGGTGCTCTTCGGCTTATAGTCCGGGTACTGCAAAGAGGCATTATGAAAAAAGAGAAGTGCTTGCAGGCCGGCTTGGGTGTCTGAATTCAATTCCATCGGCTCCTCCTATGCACCTTTGAAAACGACGCCGCCACTGAAAGACATCGTCACCTGAGAAACGCTGGTTGGTTGAGCAGAGCTGCTAGTGCCTTGGTTGTTGACGGTTTGAATCACGATCGTCGCGGGAATTGTATCGCCCGGGCCATATCTGCGGGTGACAGGATTATAAATCGTCGTGAAAGCTTGAAAGGCCGTCGCGGGAGCACCCATAGATCCAACTGGACCGTTCGGGGCGACGTAATCACATTCAGCAAACTCACCTGATTTTAGCACATACCCGGAGGCCGCTTTTTGCTTTACCTGAAGCCCTGATCTTCCATTGATGAAAGCCACTAGCCTGCCTCCTTCATGAGTCGCACGTTCTGGCCGGCGGTGCCGGAAATCCCATAAAGGGCAGCCTGATTTTTAAATTGAAAAGACTCGCCAGAACTGAGGCGAATTCCGCTTGCGATCGTTACACTCACGTCGCCAAGGAAAATATCCTCGGCGCCGAGGTTTTGGATCAGCACGCCTTTTCTCAGAAGGTCTTGAGGGACAATTTGAGAGGCGGCGATTCCGACCGTGACGGCCGCAAGCGTCTCAACCGTCGAGCCGTCACTGATCGACACGCCACCTGCCGTGAGGCTGATTTGCGAGCCCGAGCGCATGTCAGAATCGATCATCACGACCAATTCCACTTTTGCACCCGTTTGAGCCGGCCAGTGCAAAAAAGCCTCGGGAACTTTTCCGGCGACCGACCAGGAATCCCGATAGCTCATTTTCAAATGGGGTTGCTGCGAATCGCGGCTCGAGGGCTTCAGGTAGAAAAAAGCGTCCGGCCGGGAGGAAGTCTCAAAGAAAACGCAGCTGAACGGGAAGCCGATCCGATACGGATTGTTTTCCGAGCGCGCGACAGACAAATCAAGCGTCACGCGTTGGAACATCTGCTCGCGGTTTGTTAAGCCATGGATCACTTCCGCTTGGGAGAGCTCACGCTGCCGGTCGACCAGGGCTTTCGCTGTGTTGTAATCCATCATTTCCCCCTGAAAAGAAGAACCCCGACCAGGACGACGCCGCCCAAGATGAGGTAGGTGAGGGGGTTTGTCGCGACCTCTTGAATGATCACGGCCGGCGTCGCTGGTTCCGTCGGCGATTGAATCCCCAGGCGCTTTTTGATTTCGTCACTTGCGGCCTTTTTGATGTCGTCCTTGCTGTCGGACCAGATATCCTCGCCAACACCGAGTGCGGTTTCGCGAATTGAATCCCAAAAGCTCATCCAAAAACCTCCATCACTTTCTGCGGGCGACAAGCGCCACGAGGAGAAGAACAAATCCGCCGATGGCGACCGGCAACATCAGGTTCGAAGACCCACTCACCTCGGGCAGAGAGGTTCCTCCTGCCGGGGTTTTGGGGTTGATCATGTTTTTAATTCCATCGCGCGCGATGTTGCCGATTTCGGGTAGGAGCGTGGCTCCGATCCCGGTGAGGGCGCCGCCGCCGCTCGTGCCGCCTGCAACCGCAGCCGGAGCCCCGGCACCACCCATCACGCCCGCGGCATAGGCTCCGCCGGCCGCCAAAGTCGCCGAGCGAATGCCGTAGCGCGCGTACGAGGAAAAATCGCTCTGCTCAAGATTGCGCCCTGTTTGCGCGAGGTCGGTGGCGCGCCGGTTGACTTCGACAGCATCGCGCCCCCAGCCGAGCGTCACGGCATTCCCGAAGTCGCTTGAAAGAGCCTTCTGAATTGAAGTGCTCGAACCAATGATCTGCGAGGTGGGGTTCAATACGTTGACGGCGGCTCCAGTCAGGCGATTCGCGGCTCGACCGAAATCGCCCTTGATGACGTCGATGGAGGCGTCTTTGGCGGCGGCCACGGGCTGCAGAGCCGCGCCGGCCACGCGTCCGAGGTCGGATCTTGCGATGCTTTCGGTGACGTCTTTGTTCACCTGCTTGACGGCATTATCGACACCCTTCACCACATCGTTGATGGCTTTTATGGGGTCTGGAAGCTTGATGCCACCCATTCAAAGATCCTTCCTGAAATAGATCACGTCACCTTGGGCGTGAACTGGCCGGAAACCGTATTGCATCAGCGCAAGCGAGGACTCTCGGGCACCGGAAGCACTCAAATCCACCGTGCCTTTGAGGTATTTACATCCCCTCAGCCGCGCGATCGAAGCGATCTGATCGGCAAGACTTGTGGCTGATTTTTTTCGGCGGTGCTCTTTGGCAACGAAGATATCGATGATGTAACACTCTTCGCCGCTGATCTCGTAAGTGGCAAACCCGACCCCCTCTTCATGGAGAAGAAAGGAGCCCCGTCGTTCTGCGAGATAAGCCGCGAAAAGTTTCACACTGCACTCCAAAGAAGCCCCCTTTTAATCCCAGGTAAAAGGGGGCCCAAAAAACTGCGGGAAAATCATCCCTCAATGATCACTTCGGAGCCGCTCCGAGAACGAGCTCTTCGGTCACCATCAGCAGATTGGCGCCGGACGTGTAGTCCACGATGCCGCTCGGGTTGGTGTCGACGTACATGTTGAGGTCGTCGATCACCGGGCGCATCGTGGGCAACATCGTGTCGAGCTGCCGGCGATTGAGCAGGTTCAGGTGCGCGATCCCGTCAAGACGGGACACACCGTTCGCGGTGGGGGCCACCAGGCCGTACACGCTGCGGTTGTAGTCCTGCAGGTCTTTCCAGTTCCAGGACTGGATGCCATCGCGTCCATTCGCTTTGAGCTCAAGGCTCTTCACGAGCAGGTTCGATGCGAGCTTGCCCGTCGCGGTCGTGGTAGAACCCGGGGCGCCGTCGGTCGCGTAAAACAGCAGGCTCGTGATGTAATTGCCCGTGTTCACGCGGTATTGAAGAGCACGGCCCTCGCCCGCGATCGGGTGATTGACCATGTACTGCTTCCACTGGTCGAAAACGACGTTCGCGGTCGCATCAGAGCGCTCGACGATCGAGACCTCGATTTGCAGTGTGCTGTTGTCGAAAACGACCGGGGCGGTGTTGCCGTTGCCCAGCAGATTTTTGAAGTCCGCGAAGCTCAAGCGAAGTTCCGCGCTCGAGTGATTGCGCAAGTTCACGTAAGTGCGCTCGCGGCCCCAGCCCGGTTCGCAGTAAACCTGCTCGAAAGGCATGTAGACGGTTTCACGCACGGTCGTGTACTGGCCCGTGGTCCCGAAAACAAAGCCGCCCGGGGTGGTCGGGTAGTTGTCAGGGGCAGGGGCCGCGCCAGCGCTCGCAAAGCGCGGCGTTTCCACGCCGAAGGCCAGCAAGTTCTGGATGTGCAGGATGTGCGGACGCAGGGATTTCAGGGTGTTCCGGCCATCGACGGCAAACTCGATGAGGTTCACCAGGGAATCCATCGTGCCTTCGGCCTTCGCAACGGGAGTGCCCGAAGCGTAGGTCGTGCGCACGGACCCGCGAAGCGACAAAATGATCCCTTTGATCGTCGTGTCGTTCGGGAATTTCAAAGAGGCATTTTGGCCGGGTTCGAATTTGATCGTGCCAAGCACGCGCGTGCGCTCAGATTGAGCGTTCTGAAGAAGTGCATTCATCGCAGACCTCTCTCAGATTTTCAGCGCGTTGCGGATTTGCGGCACTTTGAAGACAGCCAAAACGACTGCGAGCGCGATGACAGCGGTGACCATAATGGTTTTCTTTGAAGGCATGTTCTCTCCCTTTCGTGGGGTTGTTGTGCCTCCAGGTTCGGAAGCTGTGAAGAGGAATTCAAGGGGGAAAAGCCAACAGGATTTATTTTTATTTTTTTCGGAAAATTTCAATTTCCTGGATTTTTTCGCCTGGGGAAAAATGAAAAAATCGTCCCTTGGGCAAATTAATTATTTTTTCCGGCGGAAGAAAAATAAAATCAGAAATCACGCGCAGGTCATTTTTCTCATGAAGCTGGCCCACGAACACATGGAGGGACTGCGCGAGGATCGATTTATTGAGCTGCCCTGGCCTTTGGGTGATGCAAACCAGGGAAATTCCATGGTGGCGGCCGATGAAAAGCAGGTTTTTCAAATAATTCGGCAAAAAATGCGGGCTCGAAAATAATTGAATTTCATCGATCACGACCTGGAGGTTTTTAAAATGGAAAGCGAGCCGTAAAACCTCGTTAAAAACGGTCTCGATATTTTCCGAGTCCGGGTCAAAGCGAAAAATCAGGCGGAATTTCTTCTGATTTTCTTTTTTTAAATTAATTAATTTTTCCGCGAGGGCGTTGAAAGAGGTGATGATCTCGCCATCGGTCCAGTCCCGCACGGGATCGAGCACGATCGTGCGCGGCCAAAGGCTGTTGATTTTGCGCGCGAGCGTCGATTTACCGGTCCCGCGCGTGCCGAGCACGGTCACACAGTCCGTTACACCCAGGTTCACGGCTCATTTTCCTTGTTCTCAAGCGCTTGGAGCTGCATCACGAGGTCCTGGACGACGATGCTCACGTGGTTTTTCAGGTCGTAGAGCTGGATTTGCAGGCTTGCGAAGTCGGCGGTTTTCACTTCTCGGGCCGGCGGAATGGGCTGATTTTCTTCCATTAAAAAAACCTCCTGAAAAAAAATTGGAGCAGGTCGAAAAACAAATAAGCCGAGGTCAGAAAAGAGACGAGGCCGCAAAAAAGGAGGCCAGCGATCAGAAAATCATCAAAGAATTTTTCCATGTTCCGCTCTCCACCAGACGTAGGATTTAATTCGCCCGAAAATAAAAATCCCGAGCGCGTACATCCCGAAGAAAAATAAAAAAATGGGCGCAAATAAAATCGCGCCCGCCAGGGTCCAGAGGGCAAAAATCACAAACGCGCTCCAGCCCAAAAAAGCCATCAGAAGCCCCTCCTGGAGCCCGCGCGGCCGTCGTTTTCATTGAGCGGGGGGCCGCTCGGCACCCAATTCGCGTCGATCACGGCCGGGACGCTCGCGGCGGACGATTTTCCTTCGCCCGGGGTGGCCTCCACGGTGACCGTCGCGGCGGCGGCCGCCCTTTTCCGACGCATGAGGTGCGGGAGTTTTTTGAGCCCCACGAGCACCAGGCTGATCAAAAAGGCGTAGAGGTTGAAAATTTTCGGCTCTTGCTTTTCGAGCTCCGGCATCGAGAGCTGAATGTAACGGCTCAGGTAGTAGCTCGAGAGCTTGGCCTCATCCTCGGTGAGCTCCACTTCAGGTGTGTCAAAGTGAACGGCCGCAAAGCTGAACGGCAGCTTCACGGTCTCTCTCAAAATGGGCCCCATCTCCTCGGTGAGGTTTTGCATGGATGCTGCGGCCTCTGCGGAAGGCGGGGGATCGGTGGGCTTGGAGGGCTGATCCCCAGGGGTTTTTCCTTTGGCTTCGGCCTGGGCTTTTTGGTATTTCCCGGTGCCGGGAGGGCGGCCACGACCGCGCTTCACTTGAGCTTCGGCCTCCTGGTCGATTTTCTCTTTCGACTTGGCCACAATGTTCTCGAAAGCATCCGGTGTTTCCGGGGACGAGACTGTGGATTCGACCGTCGCATCTTGCTTCGGCAGTGGTTTCGTTTCGGCTTCAGTCATCATAACCCTCCAGGGCGGGATTCGTTTTTTCTCAGCGGAGTGGCCGGAAATCCGTGGCCAGTTCCATCAGATCCAGATGCTGCGAGGCGCAAGGAGCCCTATCCCGCGCCCAAAAAAATGGGGTTGGGATAGTTGTCCGTGTTCAGCTCCACCGAGTCCGTCAGCCGGTCGGCGTGGCCCGCCTTTTACCCCTCTGAATCACTCCAGAGGGCCCTACACGCGTCGCGGGCCCCTTCGCTTGTTTCTCTCGGTCCGCGCCCTGGTTCTTTGTTCTCCCAGGGGCTTTGCTCGCTCGATCGGCCATTTCCCAGCCCGACCACGACGGCAAAAGCAGTCCGAGTCCTCACGAAGGCATGAGAACGCACCCGCCCATGTGCTTGCACGCTTGGCCGGGATTTCCACGTCGAGCGCGCCGCTGGCTACGCGACTCCTTCGACGGTGGCGAATCCCCACGGGCCGGAAAGCCTCAACGGCAAACCGGCCTCGTGGGGAAATTTATTTCGAAAAGGGTTCCTTGGGCGGGGTCACTTCGATCAGGTGATTCTCAAACGCATAAGCGGCGCTCTCGTAGGCGTTTTCAAGGCCTTCCAGGGCGTCCATAACGGCCTCTGCACCATGGCAGTTCCGAAGGAGGAGACCTTTAACCTCTTCGAAACTGGCATGAGCAGCAGCCTTGAGCTTGCGCACTTTTGAGTGATTTTCCAGATTTTGGTTCCCGGCCAAAACTTCCCCTTTCATTTGTTCGCACCCAAAGGGTCGATCGGGCAGGGGGTCTGATCAATTGGAAATTTCAGGTTGAAAGCCATCTCGTGATCAAACTGAAAGCAGTGCCTTCGAATTAAGCATCACATTTCTGGCTATGCGCGTCGTATCAAATGCGGCGTGTCTGTAAACTTTACCCTGTATCAATATTTAATAATTTCAAGTACTTAATACTCACACTTATAACTATAAGTGAGAGTCGAATTCGAAAAAAGGCATCCTGGGATACCCCTGGCCATAATCCAAAGATCTTTCAAAGACTTAGCGCGCAGCATAAACATGCCCTCCCGTTGACATCTTGGATTTCACAACGTGAAATGAGGTGAATCACAACATGATTGTTGTGATTCACCATGCATGAAAGGTGAGCCGCGGATGGAAATGAAGACGGAAGACCCCACCCAGCCCTCACATTTTGGACGAACGAATTTTTCTCCCCCCACGGAGGCCTCCGGACCCCGGGTTCGGAGCTCTCTCAGGCTTCAATATGAAGCCCAGGTGGCGGTCATTCAGGGGCAGATCGGAAATCTCGAGAAAATTCGCCAGGATTTAGGCCTTTCCCAAAGGAAAATGTCGCAGCTTTTGATGGTCGATCCCTCGGCCTGGACGCGTTGGACCCGGGACGGGGAGAGCGCGCCGCCCTCGGTGTGGCGGGCTTTGCAGTGGTATTTCATCGTGCGCGAAAAAATCCCCGGCCTCACACCGTCTTATTTCCTGGGAAATTCCGGCCTCCAGCAGGAGGCGACGGCGGAGGGACTGCGCCAAACCCAGCGCCAATATCAGCTCCTCGAGGAAAAATGGCGGAAACTCGAGCTTGAAACGCGGACTCTGCGGCGCTGGAACCGGATCTGGTTCGGCGTCGCCCTCACGGCCCTGGTTTTCTTCCTCTTGAGCCGGCTTTTTTAAGCCCGAACGCCCAGAAGTTCGCCGGCCGCCGCGGGGCTTTGTCGGCAAGTCCTGACACACTCCTGACCGTGCTCTCACGCGGCGCCCGTCATCTCGCCCTGAGCGCCTCGAGGTTTTTTCGCGCGACTCTGGCATGACCTCTGCTTCCTCAAGGGGCATGGCAAGGCGTTGGCTTCTCCTGCTTTTTTGTTGTTTTCTCCCCGGCGCGGCGCTCGGCGCCGAAAGCTGTGGTTCCCTCTGGGGGCGGGGACCCGCGCCCACGCTGCAGGACCTGAGCCTGCACGCGCCGGAGCTCGAGGCCAAGCTCCGCATTCCCCATCGTGATGTCTTTGAATCCCTGAAGGAACTGATCGGCGAGAGGCTGGTCCTGCGCGATCGGAGCGGCCGGTCGTTCCGCTACCGCATCGAATACCACCGCCGTTACATTTATGAGGACACCTATTACGATGTTTGGCCGCGGCGGGCTTCGGAGCCCTTGCTGTACTCCCGGAAGGGCATGCTGAGAAACCGCGTGCGCTACGACGAAAGGCCCAAGAAAGGCGGTTTCGAGCCGAGCTACACGAACTTCCAGGCCAAGAACGGCCCCGTCGCCGATCAGGGCCTGCAGGACGCGGTCTACGCCCGCAACGAGGTGCGCGGCAAAAAGGCTCCCACCTCGAGATGGAGATCGAAATCATCGACGAGCTGACGGGGGCGGCGCCCGCGCAGGTGCGCCGCAAGATCGAGCTTCTCAATGATCTCTCGGCCGCGATCCAGCGCCGTTACGGCCTGGCGCCCTCGGCGCGCTCGAAATATGAAGTGGGCCTTGAACCCATGCTGCGCGCCCGCGCCGAGTGAATGACCTCGCCCTTCCCCGACTTTGTTGATCCAACCCAAGGTCCCGACGCCCCAGATTGGGATTCTGACGGACCGTCTTATTTTGTCTCTCCTGGAATCAAGGGAGCCGCCGATACTTTAATGGGAGAATCATTCGTGATCAAAAGGGAGAAACGCCCATGGTCTTCCGAACCATCCGCGAGCTCTTGACGCCACGATCATCTCATTCCTCTGGTTGGCAAGCTGGCTTTACATTGATCGAGACCCTCGTCACCATGGCGATCGCCATGATCATTCTGCTGGGCGTGATGTCGCTGGGCGAGCACATCCGCCGGCAAAGCCGCGGCATCCAGCAAAAACAGGAAACCCTGGAGCTGAAGAACCTCATGCTGCAAAGGCTGGCCAGCCCCAGCGTCTGCACCTGGCAGCTGGCCGATCCCGGCATGACCGTATCGGTGAGCGGCCCGCTGAGCGCCTCCAACCCCAGCCCGACGCAACTGACTTTCACGGAATTGCGCCAGGGGCCCGATGTCGACTCGCCCGTGATGGTGCGGGAGAACTCCCTGCTGCCGGGATCGCAGACCGGTCTGCGCGTGAGCACGATCACTCTCCATAATATCTATCCGACCGGGAACCAGGACGAGTACAGCGGCACCTTCGAAGTGCAGTTCGACCCCGTCTCGGTGGTCACGGCCCTGCAGCCGGTCCGTCACACGGTGACTTTCACCACCGTGGCCGGGGACCCTTTGAACGCCAAGCACATCGCCACCTGCAACGCGACACCGCGTCCCTTCATGGCCCGCTATTGCAACACCTGGAATCAGGATCCCGTCGGACCCAACGCTTACGGCTGCGACCATCCCGTCGATGGCTTCTGCAATATCCCCAATTCGGAGAACGCCCGCTTTTGTTTCCTGATGGGCATGGATGATGACACGGCCTCGTTCAGCTATCCTTATACATCCAAGCACGGCTTCGTGTACGATCAGCCCCGCATCCCGGTGCATTTTTCCGCCATGCAGAAGTGCCAGATCGCGCCGAATCCCTCGGGGGGATGGAAGGTTTCCGCCTACTTCGGATGCGATATGGTGACCTGCCAAGTCGGCTGCATGTTCTGAAATTAATCCCACCCACGCACTGCATAAGCGCTCGTCTTTTCCATGGCTTCCGACCATGATGACCCGGAGTTTTTACTCGGGACAGCAAGCACAGAAGGAGCACACGTGGGGACGTTCGAAGTCATTTCGAAGCATGGTGATCATGAGCAAGTGGTATTCTGCCATGACAAAAGCGTCGGTCTGAAGGCCATCATCGCGATTCACAACACGGCCTTGGGCCCGGCTTTGGGCGGCACACGCATGTGGAACTACCAGCATGAGGACGAAGCCCTCGTCGACGTGCTCCGTCTGTCCAAAGGCATGACCTACAAAGCCGCCGCGGCGGGCCTCAATCTGGGGGGCGGGAAGGCCGTCATTATCGGCGACCCCAAGACGCAAAAATCCGAAGGGCTTTTCCGGGCCTTCGGTCAGTTCGTGAACTCTCTGAACGGCAAATACATCACCGCGGAAGACGTCGGCACCGCCGTCCAGGACATGGAATACATCTTTATGGAAACCCCCTGGGTGACCGGGATCCCGAAGGATTTCGGCGGTTCGGGTGATCCGTCCCCGTACACCTCCCATGGCGTGCTGATGGGCATCAAAGCCTCCGCCAAAGAGAAATTCGCCACGGACTCCCTGAAGGGCGTGCGCGTCGCCGTTCAGGGCCTGGGCAACGTCGGTTCGAACCTGGTGAAGTACCTCATTGAAGAAGGCGCCAAAGTGGCCGTCACCGACATCGATCAGGGCCGCGTGAAAGCCCACCACGACAAATACGGCGTGGAGGCGGTTGCCCCCGATCAGATCCTTTCCACGGATTGCGACATCCTGGCGCCCTGCGCCCTCGGTGCCATCATCAACGACCAGACCATCGGCAAGATCAAAGCCAAGGTCGTCTGCGGCGGCGCCAACAACCAATTGGCCGAACCCCGCCACGGCGATCAGCTGCGCGAACTCGGCATCCTCTACGCCCCGGACTACGTGGTGAACGCCGGCGGTCTGATGAACGTCTTCGTCGAGCTCGAAGGCTACAGCCCCGAGCGCGCTTTCGAAAAAACCCGCAAGGTCTACGACAATGTCGCCAAGGTCTTCGAGATCGCCAAGCGCGACAACATCGGCACCCACATCGCCGCCGACCGCATGGCGGAAGAGCGCGTGCAGACCATCGGTCACCTGCGCCAGCGCCATGGCGGCAACTCGAGCCGGGCGTTCACGACCTTGAGAGAAGTGCACAATCGCTAAACCCCGGGCCGGAGGAGAAACATCGTGAACAACACCAGTGTCCCCGCGAAAAAACGCGATCTGTTCCAGGACAGCCTGCGCCAGGTGTCCGACTGGACGATCGAGAACGCCAAAGTGATCTTCGCCGTTCTCGTGGTCGGCCTGGCCGTGGGAGCCGGCGCCGCTCTGTGGACGCAGATCAGCCTCTCGAAGGAAGCCGACTGGCAGAGCCAGTACTTCCTGATCGAAAAGAAAATCCTCGATCAAAAGCAGGCTTTCGACGAAGCCCGGCAGCAGGAAAAGGCCCGTGCCGCCAATCCGAAGGCCGCCAAAGACATGGCCGTCAAGGCCCTGCCCAGCGGCGATCTGCAGAAAGATTACGGCCCCATGGTGAAGGAGCTCTCGGACCTGATCCAGGCCGCCCCGAAAACCAAAGCTGGGGAGATGGCGGCGCTGAACCTCGCCGAGCTGCAGGCCCGCTACAAGCAGCCGGCCGAGGCCGTGGCCACCCTCGACAAGGTGAACACCGGCGATCGCGTCTCGGATCTGATCGGGGCGTTGGTCGTCAACATGCGCGCCGGTCTGGCCGCGGACCAGGGCGACTGCGGCAAGGCGATCGGCTTGTGGGAAAAAATCGCCCGCAACGGCAAAGCCTCTTTCCTGCATGACGATGCCCGTTTGCACATGGGCCTTTGCTACGAAAAAATGAACGAGTTCGCCAAGGCCGAGCAGATCTACAATGAGATCGCGGTGCCGGCGGCGGCGGGCCAGGAGCGCGACGAGGCCTCGGTGAAAGAGGCCGAGCGTTCGCTGCGTCTGCTCAAGCTGAAAAAAACGAGCGGGTCCTGACATGAAAGCCGGCCTGATGATCCTGGCGCTGATGGGTCTTTCGGCCTGCGCCACCCTGGAGAAATGGACCGAGGGCAACCGCGAACACCGCGAATTCCAGGTCGACAAGGCCTGGGTGCGCTTCGCTCCGGCGGAGCCCAATGAAGGTTATCGCAAGATTGAACGCATGACGCCCGTGATGGCGGGGCGGGTTCTGCTCACGGGCAACGCCCTGGACGGGGTCGTCGCCTGGGACCGTGAAACGGGCCAGGAACTGTGGCGCGTGAAAACCATCAATGGCGTCGAGGGCGGCGCCGCCTTGATCCGCGATCGTTTGTTTTTCGGCGCCAGCGACGGACAGTTTTATTCCGTCGACGTGCGCAACGGCCGCGTTCTCTGGACCTTCCCCACCAACGCCGAGACCTTGAGCGAGCCCCTCCTCGACAGCGAGCGGGGAGTGGTCTATGTGCTCACCTCCGCCAATGTGGTGCACGCCCTGGAGGCGGACTCGGGCCGGCCCCTGTGGGTCTACTCCCGCACCGACACCAATAATTTCTCCGTTCGCGGCGGCACCAAGCCGGCGTTGAAAGGGGACAATCTCTATGTCGGTTTCAGCGACGGTTTTTTCACGGCCTTGAGCGCCAAGACCGGTCAGGTGCGCTGGGAAGTGCAGTTGAACCGCAACAAACGCTTCCGCGATGTCGACACGACTCCGGTCATCGACGGCGATCGTTTGTACGTGGCGGGCTATGACGACCGCCTGTACTGCCTGTCGGTGGAAAAGGGCGATGTCCTCTGGAAAATCGATCAGGGCGGTTACGCCGGTCTGACTCTGCTGGGGACGCGGGTCTATTACCCCACCAGCGGCGGCGAGGTCCTGGCTCTGGACCGTGAGAACGGCCAGGTGCTTTGGACCTACAAAATCCCCGAGGACAAGGGCATCGCCACCTCGATCGTGCCTTTCAAAGGCCTGCTGGTGTTCGGGGAGTCCCGGGGACTGTTGCGCTTCGTGGACGCCGGCACCGGCCGTCCCGTGGCCCACTTCGAACCGGGTCGGGGGGTTTTCTCCACGCCGTCGGTGGATGAAAAGAACGGCTCCGTTTATTTCATCTCCAACGAGGCCAATGTTTATGCTTTGAAGGCGGGCTGGGTTTCGACGTCGGGCCTGTCTTACCTGAGGTGATCGCATGCGCGCGGGATGGCTGTTGTCTTTGTTTTTCCTCCTGGGGGCTTGCGCCAGCCAGAACTGCCGCAGTCTGAACGAGAAAAACGGCGTGGCCCGGCCGCCGCTGCGTCAGGAGGTGGATCCCATGAGCCGTCCGTCCCATGCCGACCGCGTGCGCGTCTACAAGCCCGATGGCAGCCTGCAGTGCAACCAGGGCAAGACCATCTCCTTGAGTGAAATGCAGAAAGAGCTGAAGGGCATCACCGTGCATGGAAGCTTCAACCAGCACGACGGCCTGATGCGCATCCAAATGTGCGGCACCCCGACCGGCAACAGCAATGTCTATGAGATCGACCGCCAGAACCTGGAAGCCGCGCTGAAGGCGGGCTTCAAGGAATGGACGGCGGAGTGAGCCGCCCCGCTCAGCGGTCCCGCGGTTTCGGCGGCTTGAGGTAGTAATCCTCTTCCATGAAGGCCTTGATCCGGGCGGACGGCGTGGTGTCGGCCTCCGCGGCCAATTCATTCAGCGAAACCCGGCGCAGAATCCGGCGGGCGGGGATTTTCTCGAACGACAGCACTTCATATTGTCGGAAGTACTTGCTGCCTTCATTCGCGGTGACCTGGCCGACGTTGACCTCGACGAAGTACAGGTAGCTCACGGCATCGGTGAAGGTGAACGGCAGCTTGGAAGCCGTCGTCCCGTCCGCCAGTTCTTCGGTGCGGATGTAGAGATCCGTCGAGGTGGAGAAGGACACCGACTCTTTCAGGGGCGTGTTCACCGAGTGCAGATAGTGGTTCACGAACTCCCGATCAAACTCCACGTCGATGCCGCGCTCATCGAAGCGATGGGTGCGGAGAACCTTTTCCAGCCGCGGCACGAGGGATTTGAAGCCGGGGATCAGGGCCTCGGCCCGGCGGCTCCAAAAGTCGCCCGCCGGCTGGCCCGCCTGCAGGCGTTGGGCGTTGGCTTGAATGAATCCGCGCAAGGTCTCGTAACCCGGCAGGCTTTTCGCGAGCTCGATGTAGGATTGGTTGCTGCGGAAACCCATCACGCGGCTGACGTTCATATCACTGCGCAAAAGAACGATGCGCCCGGCGCGCATCCGGCCCATGGCCTCCTCGAAGGAGGCGTACTTCAAGGCGCTGTGCTGCAAATAAGCCTGGTACAGGGCCCACTTCGGGTCCTTGTCGAGTTCGGCCTGCTCCGTGGCGCTCAGCTTCTGGCGCTGCCCCTCCACCTGGGCGAGGAGGCTTTTCGCGGCCTGAAACAGCTGGCCCCGGGATTTCTGGATGCGGCCCTCCCAATCCGGCTCGCGGCTGTCGCGGGCGAACTTCAAGGACTCCTGGAACTTCAGGTCCATGAGCTGGTACTGGGCCAGCACTTCCGAGACCGTGACTTTCATCCCGAACTCCACGGAGCGCTCGAAGTTCGTGTTGTAACCCCGCGTGGCGGCCAGGACCTGGAAAGGATCGCGGTCGCGGATCGTGATGGAGTTTTCAAAGACTTCGCGCTGCCAAGGGTAGAGGGCGATCTCGCCCTCTTTGTTGGCGCGCGCGATGACCGCGTAGTCCGTCAGTCGGACCTGGGACAGATCCAATCGCCCCTCTTCGGCGGCGCGCAGGGCCTTGAAGTGGGAACTGAAAATCTCGCGGTGCGCGGGACTCAGCCGCCGGCGCGAAAACCGCGTCGGACGGGCCTCGCCGCGCTCCCCGTAGAGGAAATAACTCTGGTCCGAAATCGGGTACATGGTCATTTCCTGGGCCCGCAGCACGTGGGGGATGCCTTTGTCGTTGTAGAAAAACCCGTCCGCCAGGAATAAAAACCTCTCGCCGCCGATGCGCAGGATTTTGCGGTCGCTCTCGGGGAAAAGATTCTCCTCCATCCAGCGGTTGCGCGCGATCACGTCGCGGCGGAGAAGCTCCAGAACGGGTTTTTGATCCTTGCGCCGGGGTGTCGAGGGCAACAGATTGGTGGTCGGCGCATCGGCGAAATTCGACCGGTTGACGGCGGGAACCGATGAAAAGCTCATCTCCTTGCCGAGGTCCAGGAACTCCTGCATGCCCAGACGAACCTCCTGGGCCCAGTCTTTCGGCGACATGTAGATGTCGAACTGCGCGGCGGAAAAGATCATCGGCGGCAGGTTGAACTCGCGCAGCAGGCGGTTCATGAGGAGCATGGAGGTGCGGCCGTTGCCATCCACGAAGGGGTGCAACGACACGAAGGCGTGCTGAAAGCCCGCCGCGAGGTCGATCGGGTCCATGGTGTCGCGGTTGCTTTCGACCCAATGGATCAGTTCCGACAATTTTTGTTGAATCTCGCGGTGGTCCCCGTACAGGATGACGCCGCGACGTTTGTCCTTGCGGCTGAAAGGGAAGGGGAGTTCGGCGAAGCCCTTGAGCCAGGGGTTGTTTTTCAGGGCCAGGTACTGGTCTTCCGTCAAAGGATGCTTCAGCGGGTCCTCGCCGTAGTTGTTGCGTTTTTTGAAAACGGTCGGCCGCGCCGCGCTCGTCCCTTTGCCGAAGTAACCGGCGAGGAAACCCAGGCCGAACATCCCGCCGCGGTCATAGGCCAGGGAGTGGAGTTTTTGGATCAGCTCCGGCGTGAGGCGGAAATCGCCGCGCGGGATCTGGTTGAGGAAATCACGGGCCCGGGCGTAATTGTGGTACTGATCGAGTCCGTAGATCTCGGTGGCGTGTTTCTCCAGGCGCTGGGCGAGGTAATCCGCCTTGCGCACGAACTGCAGGGAGTTCAATTCATTCTCGACCCAGTTCTGCCATTCGTATTGACGCTGGATTTTCCCGTAGCGCTGCCGGATCGTTTCCGTGTTTTGCAGCAGGAGTTGCAAGGCCGTCGGAGCCTCCGTGAACACGGCCTCGCAGCGCAGCTTGGCCGAGGGGGCGAAGGACGCGCTCACCTGCGCCGGAGTCCGGGAGACGGGCGAAAGAGGCTCTAAGCGCGCGAAGGCCTGAGGGGCCCACGAAAAATTCATTCCCACGGCGATGAGAAGCGACGGACTGAGTTTTCTCGCACGAATCATTCCCGTTCTCCTGGTTCAAACAGTGCCCCAAAATGAAGCGGACGGAGGGAGTTCCCATCAAGTCCTTGAAATGCAAGAACCAGGGGCCGGGGGGTTCAATCCAGGGCCTCCCAGGGGGCCCGGGCAGGCCCTGCGGGGTGTTTTGTTCGACAGGGGGGCAAAAGCTCGACAATCCATCGCCGGCGGGCCTGGACCCATTCCTTGTGTCGGAACATAATATAACTTATCAGAAAAATGAAAAAGGCCTGGTTTGGACGGTCCTTGGCCGTTTTCTTTCGATCTGGGCGCCTCCCTCCCGGATCCTTCAGTCCCATAGCTTCTCGTTCGCCTTTGCGATAGGCTGAGTTTCATGTCCACGCCGTCCATTAGTGTGTTTGATCTATTTAAGATCGGCATCGGCCCTTCGAGCTCCCACACCGTGGGGCCGATGAAGGCCGCCCGCCAGTATCTGAGCCTGCTTCAGGAGTCCGGATCATTGGACCGCGTGCGCACCTTGCGCGTGAGTCTTTACGGATCCCTGGCGTTGACCGGCATCGGCCACGGCACGGATAAAGCGATTTTATTGGGACTGGCGGGCCACGAGCCGGATCAGATCGATCCGGGACTGATCGAGCCGATCGTTCGGAAGATCCGCGCCGATCAAAAAATCCCGCTTTTGGGCGCGCGCGAGATCGACTTCGATCCCTCCAGGGATCTGGTCTGGCACCGCAACCAGAATCTGCCGGGTCATCCCAACGGCATGCGCTTCGAAGCCTGGGACGGCCAAGGGCACTTGCTCCAGGAGCATCTTTTTTATTCCATCGGCGGCGGCTTCATCACCTGCGAGGGACTGGACCCGACTTCGAGCCAGGAACAACCCGTTCCCCATCCTTTCCGCACCGGAGAGGATCTTTTGCGCATCGGCCGCGAAACGGGCCTGAAGCTCTGGCAGATCGTGCATGAAAACGAACTCGTGCGCCGGACTCCACAGGAAATTCATGAAGGGGTGAAACGCATCGCCCAGGTCATGAAAGACTGCATCGAGCGCGGCTTCCATCACCCCGGAAATCTGCCGGGCGGCATGAAGGTCCGCCGGCGGGCCCCGGATTTGTTCAAAGACCTGCGCGCCCGCCAAGGACAAAACGATCCCCTGGACGCCTTGGACTGGGTCAACGCGTTCGCCATCTCCGTGAATGAGGAGAACGCCGCCTTCGGGCGCGTCGTCACCGCCCCGACCAACGGCGCCGCCGGCATCATCCCCTCCTGCCTCGAGTACTACCGGCGTTTCCTGAACGGTGACGATGAAGGGGTTTTGCGCTTCTTCCTGACCGCCACGGCGGTGGGGACTCTGTACAAACTCAACGCCTCGATCTCCGGCGCGGAGGTCGGCTGCCAGGGCGAGGTCGGCGTGGCGAGTTCCATGGCGGCCGCGGCCCTGGCAGAAGTCATGGGCGGCAGCAACGAGCACATCGAGAACGCCGCCGAGATCGCCATGGAACACCATCTGGGGATGACCTGCGATCCCGTCGGCGGCCTCGTGCAGATCCCCTGCATCGAGCGCAACGCCATGGGCGCGGTGAAAGCCTTGAATGCCGCGAGGATGTCGCTGAAAGGTGATGGACAACATGCGATCTCCCTGGACCGTGTCATCAAGACCATGTGGGACACCGGTCAGGACATGAGCACGAAGTACAAGGAAACTTCCCGCGGCGGCCTCGCCGTCAACGTTCCCGAGTGCTGAAGCGCTCTCCCCGAGCGCTTGCCCCTTAAGCCGCCTGCTTTTCTTCGGCGTATTCCTGGCGGATGAGTTTGCGGATCGATTGGGTTTCCGCCGGCGTGATGCCGATGAACATCAGGCTCACCATGAATTGCGTGTCCGAAACCTTTTTGCAGTCCATCACCACGGCCGCCAAGGGCTCCGACAGGTACGGGGCCGAAGCCCAGAGCACGGTGCCCGCGTCCAGGGGCTTGTTGCTCTCCACTTTCATGCCGTACTCGGACAGGGTCTTGGACTTGTAGCGGAAGGACAGGTCGATCTCTTTCTCGCAATCCATTGAAAACAGAACGGCTTCCTTGATCACGGGCAGGGCCGGATTGTAGAGGTTCATCTTCTGGATGAAGAGGCTGCTGTCCAAAGGCTTCAGGAGAACGTCCTTCCAGCCTGAACGCACCAGGGTCAGCGTCCTTTCGCGGTCCGTCTTCGAGCAGACGATCACGATCGGGATCTGCGCGTTGGCCGGATTTTTTTTGCACATTTCACGCAGTTCCGAGAGATATTGCTCGGGAGTCCGGTCGTTGATCACTTCTTCTTCGACCAGGATGGAATGGAGCGGATGTTTTTCGATCAGCTCGAGAATCTTTTCTTTGCTGACCCCGGGGAAAACTCGGAAAGACTTGTCCGTATTATCCGGAGCCACGGCTTGAAACGCGACCTGAACCATTTTCGCAAAATTCAGGTCCGTTCCCGCCACCAACACGTTCAGGGCGTTTCCGCCGCCGCTGGTGGCCACTTCCTCGGTTCCCGTCGCAACTGGGGGACCGGTGTTCGGAGTCGTCATAAGATCCTCCTCATCGTTGTCCCGACTTTCGTCCTTAATCTAATTATCGGACGTTTCAAGTCGGCACTTGAGGGGATGCGAAGTCGGCCGTCCCGGAATGGGATTGAGGAAAAATTAAAACTTGAGGGTGCTCTGCAGCTTGTACTGCGAGCCCGTCCCCCGCGCCGACTCCATCAGGCTCACCCGCCCCTTCAGGCGGTAAGCGCTTCCCGTGACGGGAGCGCTGTCGGAGCCCAGGGTGATGCGGCCCGCTTTGGGGGAACTCGTGTCATTGACCGGGGGATTGGGATCGTTCGACGGCAGCTTCAACAAAGCGGTGATCTGCGGGTCCATCTTTTGACAGCCCGACAACACCATGCCCAGCAGGAGAAACACGAAGCCCTTTTTCATCAAAGGGCTTATCGGAGCGAAAATGAAAAAAATTAATCTTTCAGCCGCGGCGTGATCCGGAGCCCCAGCGTCTCCCCGCCCCGCCGGACTTTGATCTCCGTCTCAACCTGAGGCTTCACGGATTGCAGGGTGTAGACGTAATCATAGATGTTTTCGATCTTGGTGCCGTTGAATTCGACGATGACGTCCTTCTCCTTCAGGCCCGCCGCTTCGGCCGGGCTCCCCGCGGACACGCCCGACAGGCGCACGCCGCGCACGCCTTCCTGCGCGTAATCCGGCACCGTGCCCAGGTACACGCGGAAGCTGCGGCCCTCGAGCCGCGCGTTGGGATTGCCCGAGACGGAGCGGTACTTCACCAGGGGCGTCGCGCCGGACGACAAGGTCCCGACCAGGGTCGAGACGAGGTTCGCGACGCGCTCTAAACCCTGGTAGTTGATGGTGTCGGCGGTGTCGCGCGGCGTGTGGTACTCGCCGTGGGCGCCGGTGAAGAAGCTGATCGAGGGGATGCCCGCCATGTAGAAGGTCATGGCGTCCGTGGGCAGATAGGGATCATCCGTGAGGCTGAGGGGCACGCCGGTCTTGAGGGTGAGTTCCTCGCCGAGGCGGGCCCAGTTCGCGCCCGAGGCCACGCCCTGCATCTGCAGGCGGTCCTTGAAGCGGCCGACCATGTCCATGTTGATGGCCGCTTGCAAATAAGTCTTCAGGTTCTTCTTGCGGAGTTTTTCCCACTCCTTGACGTAGGCCGAGGAGCCGAGAAGGCCGATCTCCTCCGCCGACCAGACGGCGAAGATCACGTCCTGGGCGGGCTTTTTTTGTTGCGACAGATGATGAGCGATCTCGAGCAACGCCGCGACACCGCTGGCGTTGTCGTCGGCGCCGCCGTGCACCTGGCCGAGCTCGTTGTTTTTGGCGAGCGAGCTGCCCGAGCGGCCGCGACCCAGGTGATCGCCGTGGGCCCCCAGCAAAACGGCGGAAACGCCCGGTCGGCGTCCGGGCAAGCGGGCGATCACATTGGTGCCCATGGATTTTTCCGTCACCAGGTCGGTGTGGGCGCGAATGTAAAGCGAAGGGACGGTGAAGCCCACCATCTCCCCGGCATCGAGGCGCTTTTTGACTCCGGCCCAATCCTGGGAGGCCTGGCGGAACAGATCCTTCACCCACTCCCCGCCCACCCGCCAGGCGGGAAGACTGGACGTCGAGAGCACTCCTTCAAAACGCAGGGCCCGATCCGGCTGGGGCTTGAGCGCCGCCAGGCTTTCGATGACGATCACGCCCTTGGCGCCGGCTTCACGGGCCACGGTGAGTTTGTGCTGCAAGCGCGAGTAAAGACTGAGATGATGGCGGCGCTCGGGAGGCAGATCCTCGGGCAGATCGCGCAGCACGAGGGCCCATTTGTCTTTGACGTCGAGGTCGCGGTAGGAATTGTACTCGGGCTGCTTGTCCGTGGCGGCGGCCTTGATGCCGTAGCCGGCGAAGACCACCGGCGTTTCCATCAGTTCCCCGGTGGCCGACAACGAGTAAGGCTCGGCGTCCCGGCCCACAACGAGCTCGCGGTCCAGGGCGCCGGCGAGCTTCAGGCGGTTCTTTTCACCCAGCTTCACGGCGGAAGTGTACTCGAAGCGTTGCAGGAAGGATCCCCCCGGCGCGGCCCCCTGCAAACCCCACGAGCGCAGGAGATTTTCCAGGACCCGGGTCAGGCGCTTTTCCTCGGCGCTGCCGGCCTCGCGGCCGCCCATCTCCTCGGAGGCCATCCACTCCACCAGGCGGCGCAGATCCGTTTCACGGATCTCGGGATGGAAGTCGCGGGGCGCGGGGTCCCGCGGCGGCAGGCCCAGGAGTCTTCTGGCCTGGGCGTCATCCCAGGAGGCGATCTCGATCTGGCTCTCGCCCTTTTCATTGCGATGGGTCCAGGAGATCCGCGTGCCGTCCGGCGTGAAGGTGGCGAGGCCGTCGAAACCGTCGTCGAACGTCACGCGCAAGGGGGTCTTTTCGCCCTCCTTGTCGACGATGAAGAGTTCGAAATTGGCGAAGCCCAGGACGTTCGCGGCGAAGATGATGTAATCCCCGCTCGGATGGTAAAAGGGCGCCCAGGACATGGAGTTCAGGTGCGTGATGCGCTTCTGATCCGTGCCGTCGATGTTCATCGTGTGGATTTCAGCCGTGGCGCCGTTCGGAGCGAAACGGCGCCAGGTGATGCGCCGGCCGTCGGGGCTGAAGAAAGGCCCGCCGTCGTAGCCTTTCTCGCGGGTCAGGCGCTTCACGTTCCGGCCGTCGGCGTCCATGATGTAGATGTCCATCATGAAGGACGGATCCTGGGCGAACATCTTGGCGTCCTCGGGACTGAGTTGTTCCGTGTAACCGGCGCGGTTCGAGGCGAACGCGATCAGGCGGCCGTCGGGCGAGTAGGAGCCCTCGGCGTCGTAGCCTTTTTCCTTGGTGAGGCGCTTGATCTTTTTGCCCCGCAGGTCGGATTCGAAAATGTCGAAGTGCTCGTCATAGCTCCAGCTGTACCGGCTCTTCACCGGTTTTTTGCGGGTTTCTTCCTCCTCTTGGGCCTTTTTCCTCCAGTGGGGGTCCAAGTGGGTCGAGGACCACATGACCTTGCGGCCCGTCGGGTGGATCCAGCCGCAGGTGGTCTTGCCGCCGCCGGTGGAAATCAGGTCCGTGCGGCCGCTGGCGAGATCGAGCAGGTACATCTGGTAGAAGGGGTTGCCGTCCTGGCGCTCGCTCTGAAAGATCATCTTTTTGCCATCGGCGGAGAAATAGCCCTCGCCGGTGCGGTTGCCGACGAAGGTCAGCTGCCGCGCCCCCTGGATGATGGTGTTGGGCTCCTGACGGAAGGACGGCGTCGGGGTCTTGTCATCGGGAGCGGCGAACAGGGCGAACGGCAAGAGAGGGAGGATCAAGCTTTTCATCGTTGTCAGAGGCTCGGCCAGAAGCTAAATTATGTCAAGAGCAAGGCCCTCATGACGATCACATGTTCCCGTTTCATTTTCATTTGCGCTCTCGGGCTGTCGTCGCTGGCGATGCTGTCCTGCACGCATGGCGGTTACAAGGAAAAAGCCTTTCCCTACTCCGCGGACCTGCATCTTCCCATGACGTTTCTCGAGCACAACGGGCCGGACGCGGCCTTCCTGGGAATGAACGTCCACGCTCCCCCGGTGGAGGAGCTGCGCCGCCTCGTGGAGGAGCGCCGCCAGTTGAAACTCCTGGGTCGCGGCGAGGCCCATGTGACCGTGGTGACGCCGCCGGAGTACGAGGTGCTGAAGTCGAAGCTCGGCATGGAGCGGATCAACGAGATCGCGCGCTCCATGGAGATTCAACAAAAATCATTTTACCCCATGTGCCTGGGCCGCGCTTCGACCGGCGCCGCGGACGCCGAGCAGACCTTCTTCATGGTCCTCGAGGCGCCGGAGCTCCTGGAAATCCGCCGGGCCGTGCACGACGCCTTCGTCATGGCCGGCGGCGACGGAACGCTCTTTCCCGTCAACGATTACCAGCCCCACGTCACCGTGGGTTTCACCCGTCGCGATCTGTTCGCTCAAGACGGCGCCGTGAAGGGGAAGAACTCCTGCTTCGCGGGTCTTGAAGAAGTGGATCATGGCCGCTGAGGTCGTCCACTGTCCCCATGCCGATGACTGCGGCGGCTGCGACTTCATCGGACGGCCGCTGTCCTGGCAGCGCGATCATAAAATATCGGAATTGGGTTCTTTGCTGCGGGCCGGAGGGGTTTCTTTCCCCGCCATCGATTTCATCAGCCCGGCCCTGAACGGCCTGCGCGATCGTCTGGATTTCGTTCTGGAAGAAGGCCGCCTGGGTTTGGCGGGAAAGTCGCGCCGGGAGGCGGGAGAAAATCCGCCGGGCCCGGCGTTCGGGGCGGGTCTCGCCGCTCCCAAAGAACGACCTGACTTTTCCGGCGGGACCGGTTCGCGGATCGTGGATCTGCTTGAGTGCGGGCAATTGAGCGCCTCGCTCGGGGCATGGCTGGAGGAGTTTCGCGCCCATCTGCCGCGCGTGCGGCGCGGTTCCGTGCGTTTGCGGGTGGCGCCGGACGGCCGGCGCGGCATGTGGTTGGATTTTTCCAATGCGGACATCAAAAATCTACTGGATGAATCCGCGTGGCTGAAGTCCTGGCCCGCGGATGTCGTCATCGAGATGGGTCAGCGCCGCAAATGGGTCGATCGCGGGCCCAGCCGCCCGGTTTTGCGCGATCCGGTGCTCTTCCCCTGGTTTGAAAGCCGCTTCCAGGAGGAGGTGGTGCCCCTCTACGGGATGGTCGGCAGCTTCACTCAACCGGGCCTGCGCAGCAACCGCCTGATCACGGAATGGATTCAGAGCGAAGTGCGGAGGAGGAACCCGCGGCACATCGTCGAGTTCGGCTCCGGTCAGGGGAATCTGAGTTTCCCCGCCCTGTCCGGGGGAGCGACCCTCACCGCCTGTGAAACCGACCGCCTGGCCCTGCAGGGTTTCGCGCGCAGCCTGGAGGCCCTGGCGGAGAAAGGCCATGACCTGCGCGCGAAAGTCCGCATCGAAGCCGGTGACTTCCTTCGTCGCCCGCCGGAGGACTTCCTGTCGGCGGATCTTCTTTTGGTCAACCCGCCGCGCTCCGGTCTTAAAAAATTCCTCGATCCCCTGCCGCAAGCGCGGGGGCTGGAAAGCATTCTGTCGATGTCCTGCCACCCCGAGAGCTTCGCCGAAGACGCTCCCCGGATGGTTCGCGAGGGTTTTGCGTTGAAGAAGCTCCGCATTCTGGATCAGTTTCCCCAGACGAAACACTATGAAGTCCTGGCGGTGTTTGAGCGCTGAGGGGATGGGGGGAGAGGGCGGCCCGGTTTTTGCGGATATGGAGGCGGTGCTGGTGCGGGCCCGTCTGGGCCTGTGTGTGTGTGTGGGGGGTCGCGGCCTCGACCGGGTTTTGTTGCTGGAATCGAGCGGTCTTTCGGGGAGGGACCGGTGGGGGCGATCAGGACACGGGCTCCTGCCCTCAAGGCCCGCATGTCCGCCTGACGGCGGCCAACGCCTCCGGCTTGCGGGAGGTCCTGCCCGCCCCCACCGGCCCCTCCCCGAAAGCCCTTTTTCAACTCCAGAGGACTTTCACCGAAAAGTGGAAGCTCGTCATCCGATCGCAGGCAACTCCCCAGGAGATTCCGGCAGACAACCGGGAGAACGCGTTTGAAAGAAGTTTCTGTGGGTGTGTCCCTCCTCTCTCTGTCCCATTGTCTCTGTCCCACCCCCCACTCCGTCTCTCCCACTGTCTGTCTGCTTCTGTCTGTGTCCCTCGATCCATCTGACGCAACTCGCTTCCGCTGCGGAAACCAGAGGCCTCTTTATTGAATTTGAAGAGCTGCGATGAAAAGCATTTTTGTCTTCCAATCTTGAAGGCACAAGCTGCCTCATATGAAGGCGAAAGACGATTGCTTTTAAATTCAGGCCGATTTTTTATTTATTTTTGATGATGGCTTAGTAATTCTAAAAATTAAATTTAATGAATCAATTCAATAATTATTATTGACAAATAATTCATTGCACAATCATTTTTTTCTTGTCTTGAAGTTACATATAAAATACAAAATCCTCAATGCAAAATACCCAGGAGAAGAGCATGAAGAACATGTCCTTTCATCGAGACAATTTCCAGCGGAAAGAAACCCTTTCTAAATCAGTTCAATCTCTTTCTGATCATGATGTTTTGTCGCGGATCTCTCATTTGGCGCGCGAAGAAAGGCGGATAACGAAGGAGATTTTGGAGCATCTGAATGAAGTGGAATCAAGAAGGCTTTTTGCGGAAGAGGGATTTTCGAGTCTTTTTGAATGGATGGTTAAAAAATTAGGATATTCCAACGCCGCCGCTTATCGCCGGATCCAGGCGGCGCGGCTGCTGCGAGAACTTCCGCAGATCGCGCCTCAGATCCAGTCTGGGAAATTGAATTTGACGACTTTAGCCCAAGTGCAAACGCATTTGCGCGCTGAGGAAAAGCAAACGGGTCAAAAATTGACAACCGCCTCAAAGGCGCTCGTTGTTCAAAAAATTGAATCCAAATCATCTGACGAAACGGCGCGTGTCCTTCACGAGGCTTTTCCTGCGGCCCTTCCTGCCACGGCCTCGGCTCGAATCATTTCAGAAGACCAGATCCGCCTGAATTTGATCTTCACGGGCCAGCAATGGAAGAAGCTCCAACGGATCAAAGAGCTTTCCAGTCACCAGGACCCTTCCCAGGACTGGGCAACCCTTTTGGAAAAGATGATGGATTTTTACCTCAAACGTCAGGACCCTCTGCAGAAGAAAATGCGGTCCTCGCCCTCCGCCCCGGAAACGCCGCGAACGCACCTTGATGCCGCAGCCACGGAAATTGTTGATCGCCAAACCACGAGTCCTCAAACCGTGAACGCACAGGTTGCCAACACACGGGTCCGGCCTGTTTCGCAGCCGCCGGCTTCAAACGCCGCAGAAGTCCCAACTTCATCGAAGCGGCCTCAAAGAGCAGCCATTCCTGCGGCTTTACGGCGTCAGGTTCTCCAGAGAGACCAAGGGCAATGCACTTATCAGGATCCAAAAACAGGCACACGATGCACGAGCCGATTCCTCATCGAAATCGATCACCGTCACCCATGGGCGAAAGGCGGCACCCACACCTTGGAAAACCTGCGCTGCCTTTGCCGCACCCACAACCAACTGAATGCGATCAAGTCCTTTGGCCCTCAATGGATGCAACAGTTTCATTTCCAACACCCATTGAAACATCGCACACTCAGGGCATAAAAATCCCTCAAACAATCAGTTCCACCGGTTTCCCCTGAGGCCAGATGAAGATCCCCTTCCGCAGCGGAAGCGAGTTGCGTCAGATGGATCGAGGGACACAGACAGAAGCAGACAGACAGTGGGAGAGACGGAGTGGGGGGTGGGACAGAGACAATGGGACAGAGAGAGGAGGGACACACCCACAGAAACTTCTTTCAAACGCGTTCTCCCGGTTGTCTGACGGAATCTCCTGACTTCAGGGGTCGCGGGAGAAGACTCCCCCAAGCCAAGCTCGGGCGCAGGAAATCCTTCTGACGGGAAATGGAGGTAAAAACAACCGCTTACTTCAGGGAAATCATGCGGAGGCCGGAGAGGCGGCCCGCGAGGTCGCGGCCAAAGAGGATGGACAGCAAGGGCAATAAGATCAGCCCCGTGCCGACGATCAAACTCATGCGCAGGGCGACCTTCAGCGGGTACGCGCGACGCAGTCGTTCCGTGGGCTGACCCAGGCGCAGATCGCAGGCCCATTCCCCCAGGGTGAAACCGAAAAAGACGCGCAAGCTCACCGTGTACATCCAGGCGCAGGCCACGAACACCGCGATGAAGCTGCGCGGACTCAGCCAGCGGCCCGAACCGCGCAGGATCTCACCCAGGGGCGAGCGCACGATCAGACTGAACGCCAGCAGGAAGAAACAACTCATCGAGAGCAGAATCAAAGCGTCGATCAGCACCGCCATGAAAGACCAAAAGATCAAACGATGACCCTGCCGGCGGGGGCCGCCGTGGAAGTTCGTCATCTGATCCCAGGTCAGCTCCCCGCGCCGGTGCAGGAACAAGCGATCCAGATTCACGATGCGCGAAGGGCGCGGCGTCTCCGGAGCGCGCCCCGGCTGGGGATCCGTCGTCGGCTGTGAGGGCGTGTTCTTTTCAACCACCATGCGTCGGGCGTCCTTAACGGACCCCGCCGCTATTGGCGGGCGCCTGACCGCTGCCCGTCTCATCGATCACCGGGGCCGGCGGCGGAGGAGGCGGCGGGGGCGGGACCGGCGGTTGACAGGTGTCGGCCGTCGGATTGACCACGCAAGGATCCTGCGGAACCGGATCCGGGTTGTTGCCCGGCGGCGGTTGCGGCGGCACGTACACCGGCGTGTTCACTTTTTTGTCGTCGCCGAAGCACCAGATGACGCAAGCGACGATTCCCGCCACCACGACGCCACCGATGATCCACGGGGTCCAATTGGTTTCTTCCGCGACCACCGCCGGCGGAGGCGGCGGCGGGGCCGGAATCACCACGGGCGGGCAGCTCATCGCGGCCTTTTCGCCCGGTGTCGGCGGCACGTTGCCTTCGCACATGCAATCGCCGCCCGGTCCCGGCATGGAGCCCGGAATGGTCGCCACGCAATTGACGGCGGCGACGCCTTCGACTTGTTTCGGCATGAAGCGCAGCAGGGCCATTTTGCGTTTTCTGATTTCCTCGCAGGCCGACTGCTGATCTTCGCGCTTCTTCTGGATCTTCGCACCGCGGTCCGAATCGCAGGCCGCGACGGCGCTGTCGATGAAGTTGTTCAGCCCCATCAGCTCTTTTTCGATGAGTTTGTAGTCCTCTTCGTGCAGTTCGCCCTTGTCGTTGAAGCGAAGCTTGACGTTTTTCCCCTGGGCCTTCACCCAGGACTCGACGATGCGCTTGGCGTTGGCCACGTCGTTTTCACTCTTCAGCGGCGACATGTTGTTGCAGGTCTTCGTGGCGTACTTGATGTCCTGGCGGCCCACGCAATAGGGCGACCCGCCGCCCTGGAAACCGTACACCAGGGGATTGCAGGGGTAACCGCCGCTGCCGCAAACCTCGGTTTTCCCGGTTTTCTGGGCATTGGGGAATGTCTCGACGAATTGACGGCTGACCTGCTGGGCCCAATCCTGCTTTCCGGCCGCGTCACCGCCGCAGGAACCGCCTCTTTCGTCGTACTTCGAGATGTAACCCGCCACCACGCAAGTATCCAGAGGCGCGGGGATCGTCTCCTTGCCACCCTTCTTCGCCGCGCCTGATTTCGGGCGCGGCACCGGTTTCGGCGGCGCGCAGAAAGCGCTCTCGCCCACCACCCAGCGGGCGATGACCTCGAAAGCCGGCGACCAGCGGAAGGACGCCGTCGTCTCCTCGAGGTAGGCCTCGCGCTGGCCTTCCAGGACCTGAGCGGACAAATCCATCAGGTAGCGCAGCTGCAGGAAGTAAAGGGCGCGTTTTTCCGGCGACATGTTCGCGTACTCGCGCGCCGTCAGCACGATGGACGCCTTCAACGGGTTCACCGGCTGCGTTTTGCGCAGCATTTTCTTGAAGTACTCGTCTTTGCTGAACAGCTTTTTCGCGAAAGCGTCGGGATTGTGGTAGTCCGCCGCCGTCATGCGCACGCTGCCCACCTGGACGTAGCCTTCGCCCTCCTTGGTCTGACCGCTGGTCAGCGTGTAGCTCTGGCCGTTCTGGTGGGTGAAATGCAGGCGGGTCTGCTCGCGGCCGTCGGCGTCCTTGAACGTGGACACCGAGACTTGCGGCATCTTCTCCAGGCGGTGCATCGCCGCCCATTCGTCGAACTTGGCCCGCATGGCTTCCGGGTACCAGGCGCGGAAGCGGCGATGAAATTCCGCCACCGTCAGGGTGTTCTTCGGATTGTCGAAGCCCGAGGCGCGCAGGAAGTTTTTCATCTGTTCGCGGCGCTGGTCCTGAGCTTTTGCTCCTTCGGCGACGGGGCTCAGCACCAGGGTCGCGGAAGCCAGGGTGATCGAAAGCGCGCGCAGGCTTTTCATCCAATTCATGAAGACCTCATTTTTTTGGAAAATGTCTCTCCTGGAGATTTTCTCCCGAACGACGGGGAAACTGAAGTCCCCTTCCCCACAAGCTGGACCTTCGTCGGAAAGCTTGAAGCCCCCGGGGAAGAAGGCTAAGCTCCCCCCATGCCCACATTGGACACCGACAAATTCCTTCAAGTCCAGGTCTTGTACTCTTTCCTTGAGGCCGAGCCCTACGTGCTTCTGGGCCTCCTCGCGTTCTCCTGCTGGTTGTTTTATTATTTCTTCCTGCAGGACGTCTCCGAGGAGCGGCACCGCAACCTCAAGCGCCATTTCCAGACCCTGACCCGGCACTTCCTGCTGCTGACGGTGTTCTTCGGCCTTTTCCTTTTCTGCCGCGAGGGCGCGGACCAGCTGACGACCCTGCAGAGGCTGGCGCCCTATTTCGGTTTTTTCGCCTTCCTCTGGGGGGCCATCGTCTTCGTGAAGTCCTGCCGCCTGTGGGTGCTGCAGTACCTGTTCATGCAGTCGATGCGCGAGGGCGTGCCCCTGCTCATCGTGAACGTGTTCTCGCTGCTGCTCTCGGGGGCCATCGCCTTCTGGGCGGTGTCGCGGCTCTTCGGCCTGCAGCTCGGACCCCTGGTCGCCACCTCTGCCGCGTTCTCCATCATCCTCGGTCTCGCCATGCAGGACACGCTGGGCAACCTGTTCGCCGGCATCTCCCTGCAGATCGACAAGAACTTCGAGATCGGCGACTGGGTGGAGGTCGTCAACGGCATCCAGCGCTGCACGGGCCAGGTCAAGGAGATCAGCTGGCGCAGCGTTTTACTGGTCGGTTTTTCCGACGAGCTCATCACCGTCCCCAACCGCGTGATGGCGCAGGCGCAGATCTCGAACTTCTCGCCGCCGGATCAGCCCATCGTGCGCAGCCAGCTCTTCCGCCTGCCCTACGGGGCCAATGTGGACCTCGCCAAGGACCTCCTCGAGCGGGCCGCCGCCGAGATCTCCGAGATCCGCGGGCTGCCGGCCCCCCTCGCCTATGTCCATGAGTCGACGGATTCCTGGCTGGGCGTGAAATTGATTTATTTCCTCGACTCCTACGGGGCGCAATTCACGGTCGGGGACAAGGTGCTCCGGAAAGGCGTTGACAGCCTCGCCCAAAATGGGATTCAACTCGCTCGGACCGAGTACATCATCCACCGGGATCCGGGACAGGGAAAATGAGCGTCGATTTCGAACATCCGCTGGCGATCAAAATCCGCAAGGACATCGTGCGCGCCGTGGCCGACTACGACATGATCGAGGCGGGCGACCGCCTGATGGTTTGTGTCTCCGGCGGCAAGGACTCGAGCGTTTTGCTCGCCCTGCTCACCGAGATCGGCCGTCGCGCCGAACGCAAATTCGAATTGGAAGCCGTGATCCTCGATCAGAAGCAGCCCGGCTTCGACGCCGGCGAATTCCAGGCCTGGGTCGAAAAGCTCGGCGTGAAACTGACCATCCTGGAGCGCGACACCTACTCCATCGTCACGGAAAAAATCAAGGAAGGCACCTTCTGCTCGCTGTGCTCGCGCCTGCGCCGGGCCATTCTCTACGATCACGCCGTCGACAACGGCTTCACCAAGGTCGTCCTCGGACATCATCGCGACGACCTGATCGAGACGGCGCTCCTGAACCTGTTCTACACCGGCAAGATGGCCTCGATGCCGCCGAAGCTGCGCTCGGATGACGGCCGCAACATCCTCGTGCGCCCCCTCGCCTACGTGCAGGAGGCCGACGTGGCGCAACTCGCGAAGGAATGGAACGTGCCGATCCTGCCCTGCAATCTTTGCGGCAGTCAGGAAGGCCTCAAGCGCAAACGCATGAAAAAACTCATGCGGGATCTCGAAAACGAGATCCCGCACATCGGTTCTTCCGTGATGACGGCGCTCGCGAACGTCAAGCCGTCTCAGTTGCTGGACCGGGAGCTCTGGGATTTTTCCTCTTTCGGCTTGAGGGAGTAGCCGGCGCCGTAGACCGTGACGATCTCATGGTCGAAGCCGGCGATCTTGCGCCGCAGGCCCACGATGTGGGCGTCCACCGTGCGGTCGGAAACGTTCACGTCCTTCCAAACACTGGTCAGGATCTGGCGACGGGGGTGAACCTCGTCGGGATTCATCAGGAAATAAGCCAGCAGGCGCGTTTCCAGAACGCTCAAGGGGCAACGGCGCCCCTCCACCATGGCTTCCATGCGCTCGAGGAAGAGGACCAGATTGCCCTTGGCGATCTCCTTCGGCAGGCGTTCCTCCAGACGACGGGTCTTCGCCGCCACTTTGGCCTTCAGCTCGGACATGGTGAACGGCTTTTCCAGGTAATCGTCGGCGCCGACGGAGTAGGCTTCCAGTTTCTGCTCGAGCTCGCGCCGTGAGCTCAAAACCAGGATCGGGATGTGGCGGGTGCCGTCGTTCGAGCGCAATTGCTCGCAGGCCCAGAGACCGTCCTTGCGCGGCATGTTCATGTCCAGAATGACGATGTCGGGACGGTTGGCGCGCGCCAGACCGACGGCTTCCTCGCCGTCGGCCGCGTGCAGGATGCGATAATCCGGCGACAAGGCCATCTCCAGCACTTCGCGGGTTTCTTTGTCATCATCAACGATCAAAACGAGGAATTGATTCTGCTCTTTCATTTTCGTTCTCGAGGCGTCCGGTGCTGCAGGGTTTAACATAAACACTCCATTATTTATAAACACCTTGCATTGAGCATGTTTCAGGATTGTTTCCCGTTCAAGGAAAAAACATTCCCGCGTCAGGGATAAATCATCGAATCGATGAGGTCCGTCAGCTCTTTCAATTTATACGGCTTTGGAAGGAACCGGCCTAGACCTTTCTGCACGGCAATATGATTTTGAATCTGCGTGCGGTGCTCGGTGAAAGCCGTTGCGAACAAAACGGGCAAATCAGGTTTGATTTCATGGATTTTCCGCAGCAGCTCGAAGCCGTCCATCGGGGCCATGTTGATGTCCGTCACCAACAGGCGGTAAAAATCGGGACGCCGGCGGAACTCCTCCAGGGCGCCCAGGGGATCCGAGGTGCAGAAACACGTCAGGCCCTGCGCCTGCAGGGCCTCCCGCACCAGTTCCACGACGGTCTCCTCGTCGTCGACGAAAAGAATCCCGTGGTTCGCCGAGAACGTCATCGGCAAAGGCGCGGCCTCCGCCGGGCGTTTTTCCCCGCCGGGCGACGTTTCGTTTTGCCCCAGACTTTGCTCGCGATCCTTGCGGCTCAAGGCCAAAATTTGCCGGACGAGATCACGGGCCCGCAACGTTCCCTGGAATAATTTTTCACGCACGGGCGTGATCTCGTGGTCCGCCGGCAGAGTGTGTTCCAGGCGGTCAATGTGTCCGAACAGGATCGTCAGGATGTTGTTGAAGTCATGGGCGATACCGCCGGCGAAGCGTCCGATCGATTCCATTTTTTGGATCTGCCGCACTTGTTTTTCGTAAGCGCGGCGGTGGCGTTGATCGGCCTCCAGCCGCGCCACCTGCCTGAGCAGCAAATGCGACAGGAACAAAATGGAACCCACCCCCACCAGCATGAAGATCACGTGGATGAAACTCGACACCCGCCACGTGGCGTAGACGCTCGGTTGCGAGCGGCCCGCCACGGCGATGATCGGCGCCCCGGGCACCTGCCGGAAATAGGAGAGCTTCAGCAGGCCGTCGACCGGCGAAACACCGTAGAACCATCCCGATTCCCTCTTGCGCAGCTCCTGGAAAACCAACGACAAGTCCCTGAAGTTTTGTCCCAGCGCCTGCCGCACCTCGGGGTAACGCAACAGCAGGGTGCCGTCGCGGGACAACACGAAAATCGCGTCGTGGCCCCAGATGCGCAGGTCAGAAAAAAAATGGTCGTAGAAACGCGTGTCGAGTGCTCCCCCCAGCAGGCCGATGTTTTTCCCCTGCGCGTCCGCGATGATGCGCACGAAGGGGACGAAGGCGCGGTCCTCGCCCAGGGAGCGGTCGATGTTCCCGATCCACATGCCCTGATGCTCCAAACTCTTCATGCGCTCCAGGTCCGGGAGGTTGAATTTCGCGCCGACCGGCAGGAGGGGCTCGGTGGAGGCGATCAGGCGCGCCTGCGGATCCAGGACAAAAACAAAACCCAGTCCGCTGATGGGAACCATGTTGTCGTTCAGAAAAGCGCGCAAACGCGGCAGGGATCTCAACAAGCCCCGCACGTCGCGCTCGGCGGACAGGCGCTCGTCGAGCTGGTGCACCGCCTGGAAAACGTTGGAAAGGTGCTCCGCGACCACCATGGTGACGTTGGCGGAGTTGCGGATGACCGGCCCTTTCGCCAGGCGGAAATCCCTCCAGACCGACAGCAGGGCCAACAGCGTGATCAAAGCGCAGGCGAGCAAGGTGGCGAACTTAACCTGGCGGCGGAAACTCTGCAGGGGGGCGAGTTTTCTCATGGCGACACCACGCTGTCGTTGCCGTCGTTTTTATCCGTGAAAAACCCCATCTGCTGCAGACTGAAGAGAAGGTCGTTGAAGCCATAGGGTTTGCGCAGGATCACCGTGTTGGGCGGCAGCTCCACCGGTCCGACGGAATCGCTCTTCACGGTCAACAGTCCCACCAGCTGCGGATTGTAGCGCCGGGCTTCGCGGAGCAGGGCCACGCCGCTCGTCGGCGGCAGATCCTCCTCGACCACGAGCAAGCGGTACGACTTCGGATGCCGGCGCAGCTCCTCCAGGGCCTTCGCCCCGTCCGTCAGGCACAGGGCCTGAATGCCCGAGCTTTCGAAGAAATCGCGCACCAGGATCATCACCGCCGTCTCGCCGTCGACGAAGAGGATGCCGGGGCTGCGGTGGTTCTCCCCTTCCGCGGAACGGCTCACGGAGCGCGCCGGCCAGCGGATGCGGGCGTTGGTGCCCCGTCCGGGCTCGCTTTCCAGGTGCAGATGCCCGCGCTGCAGGTTGACGATCTCGCGCACGATGGGAAGCCCCATGCCGAGCCCCTGACCATGGCCCTTCGTGGTGAAGTACGGATCGAAAACGCGGTCCTTGTTCTGCCTCTCGATGCCGACGCCGGTGTCGGAAATTTCCAGCTCCACGTCGTGACCCTGGCGCCGCACGAACAGACCCAGGACGCCGCCGTGGTCCTTCATGGCATCGACGGCGTTGGCGCACAGATTGAGGATCACCTGATAGACCTGCGTCGGGTCGGCGTCGATCTGCACGTCTTCGGATTCGCGCTGCAAATGAATTTGAATGCTCGGCGGCAAGCCGGCGCGCAGGAACAGCGCGATCTCCTCGCAGAGCTCCCCCACGTGCACGGCCTGACGGGCCGGGCGGTGAAAACGCGTGAAGGCGAGGATCTGCTGCACCAGATCCCGCGCGCGCCCCAGAGCCGTGCGGATTTTCTTCAGGGAATCGAGGGCCGTCGGTTGGTCGTTGACCCTTTTTTCAATCCACTCCACCTGGCCCGACATCACGGTGAGGGCGCTGTTGAAATCCCGCGCCACGCCGGAGGCCAGGCGCCCGATGGCCTCGAGATTCGAAGTCGCCCGCGTGCGCTGCTCGAGCTGCTCGATGTCCTTTTCCTCTTGCTCGATCTTGTTGAGGTGCGCGAAGAGGTAATATCCCAGGAACCCCACGCCCACGATCATGAAAAAGGCCAGGGCCACGCGCTGGTAAAGGGCCACCCACCAGCCGGCGTACATCGCCCCCCGTCCGTACACCAGGAGCACGAAATAGGGGTAATGCTCCGAGCGCCGGAAGCTGTAGAAGGAGTCGATGTTCTCGATGGGGGAATAGTCCTCGAGCACGCCGCTGACCTGCCGGTCCACCATCTCGTAGACCAGCTGCTGGCCGCGCAGGTTGCGGCCGATCAGTTCCTCGCGGACCGGATAGCGCAACAGGATCTGGCCGCTGCGCAAACGGATGCTGGTGCGCAGATTCTCATCGCCGGCGATCTGTTTGAAGAGACGGTGGTAATAGTCCTGATCCAGGCCGCTGCCCACCACCGCCAGCAACCGACCGCGGGCGTCCCGGGCGACGCGACTGAAGGAGATCACCCGGCGCTTGCGCGTTTCCGGGTCCACCAGGGCGTTGAAGATCACCTGCGAGCCGGTGGTGTCCCGGGAAAGCTCCGTGAGGGTGCGCAAATCCAGGTCATCGGGCCGCACCAGGTCCGGATGGGTGCTCGCCAATAATTTTCCTTGAGAGGACAACAAACAGGTGAACGAGGCCCCGCGCGCGCGCGTCTGATGGCGCTTGAGCAAAGCATCCAGGCGCGCCGGATCCCGCAGCAGGCCGGGGTCGGCCTCGATGCTCTTGACCGTCATCTCCATGGAGTGGTCCAAGGTGGAAACAGCCTGATCCACCTGCTCGATCAACAAGCGGGCGAGGTTTCCGGAGTCGCGCGCGTAAACATTGTAAACGCCCCGGTACTCGATCCACAAAGACAGGCCCAGGGTCAGGAAAATCAGGAAAATCACGGCCCCCAGATAGACCCGAATCAGGGTCTTCAATCGATCCAGGGGTTGGCGCTCTCCTGAGAAAAACATGGGGGGAGTTTAAAGCGAAAATTCCTCGAACGCAAAAAAACTCCCTTTTAAGAAGTTCTTTTCAGATCACCCACGATGAGGCTGATTTTGAAAAACAAGGAAGATTGAAATCGGACAGGAAGTTTTTTGGTGGCGGCAGGAAAAAGCGTTTTCAATGGGGGAAAAAATTGGTGGTCACTGCAGGACTCGAACCTGCGACCCCCTCCATGTCAAGGAGATGCGCTACCAACTGCGCCAAGTGACCACATCGCAAAGGAGCCATAAAGTGCGCGAAAGCCCGGATTGGAGCAAGCATCGACGCATTGTGTCTTTATCTTTGCTCAGGGGGCAGCACGATGATCTGGCAGTCGCCCTCCTGGCAGGTCAGTCCCCGGAACTGACCGTCTTCGTAAAACGAACCGGTCTCGATGATGTCGGCGTGGGAACTCCAGCGCAGGTAAAGGTACTCCGACTGCTCAAGAATTTTGTTCACGGTGATCCGCCGCGCGCCGTGCAGCGACTCGCGGTTATCGCGGACGAAGCGCGCGATCGACGTGGACGGGCTCGCCTCGATGATGCCCTTCACCTGATGGACCAGATTCACCAGCAACGCCAGGGCCAGCAGGGACAGCGCGGCGATTTTCCAGCGCCGCGAGATCGTCGCCAGACGGTCGACCAGGGTCATGATCAGGACGGGCATCCAGATGACCAGGGGCGCGATGTACCAATTGATCTTGTTTTTCGAAAGCGCCAGCAAAACGAAAACGCTCAGACTCAAAGCGACGGAGAAATCGAACATCCGGTCGCGCGTCCCGACGTCATGGAAAAAAACCGTGCGCGCCGGCGGGGTTTTCCAGGCGCGGCGTTTCCACCAGGCCAGGATCAGCAGGAGGATCAGCGCGTGATACAGCGCCAGGAAGCGCACGTCCATGTACATGAAGACCAGGAAGGGCTCGATCTCCTCCACCGCGTTCATGCCGCCGAAAAAACGCCCGAAGATGTCATAAAAGACCATCACCGCGGCGGCGTTGGGGCCGATGTCCGATTGCGGATTCGATTTCCCGTGCAACGACAAAGTCCCGAGCCAGACGGCGACCGTGACGAAAAAAACCAGGCTGGAGATCCAGAAACGCCGCGATGTCAGGATCCGCCGCAAGGAACGACGCACCACCCACAGGGCGCCCGGGCCCACGAGGAGAAAAGCGAAACCCTTCGCCATGAAGGCGATGGCCAGGCCCAGGAACACCATCACCCAAGCGAAGCTGTCCTCGCGCTTTTCCTCGAGCAGCCAGAAGAGCGCGAAGGAAAAAACCGCCAGGCCCAGAACGAACAGCGCGTCCATGTCGCCGGAGCGGGCCACGTGATAACCGATCAAGGCGCGGTTGAGGGTGCCCAGCAGCAAGAACAAACAGGCCAGGGTCGGTCCCCCGGCCCGCCAGCCCCAGGCGAAAATCACCATCAGGGTGAGAAGGCCCGCGATCGCCGAGGGCAGCCTCAGGCTAAATTCATTCTCGCCGAAAAGCCGGTTGGCGCCGGCGATCAGCCACACCTGCAAAGGGGGCTTGGCGTTCCACAGATCCAGCTGACCGCGGAAGTGATAATTGACGTAATCCCCGGACCTCGTCATCTCGACGGCGTTGCCGCCGTAACGGGCCTCATCCCAGCTCGAAACCGGCACCGTGCCCAGACGCCAGAACAACAGGAACAGAGCCAAAGCGAAGCACAGCAGGACCGCGGGAAGCCGGAGGGACGGGTTCATTGATAGAACTCGACCCGATCGTTTTCCTTGAATCCGGCGCCGGAGTGGACCACGGCGACCGCGCCGTCAGTGCCGAAATAACTGACCACTTCCAGCGTGCCCTTCATGCGGCCGGGAACGCGGCCGATGTGTCCGCCCGACTCGGGGTCGTAGACGTCGTCCCCGTCCTCCGTCACGCGCAGCAGATCGCCGATCTGCACGCCGGACTGGCGGCCGACGTTGAGATAAACGCGATCACCGCTGAAGGCGGCGATGCGCCCCTCCCAGGAGATCTTGTCGAGGGCGCCGATGATCTGCGGGGTGAAGTCCAGGAACGCGTCCTTGACGATCACCATCAGCACCTGCGGATTGTCGCGGATGTATTGATCCGTCTCGACGCGCTCGCCGACGCGGGTGCCGTCCTGCTCGATGGTCACGGTCTTCGTCGTGTTGAAGACCTCCCGACCGCCGCGGGCGTTGGCCAGGCGCACGCGCACCACCGCCTCGAACGACGTCGTGAGCTTGCGGATGATGCCGATGTTGTCGGCGCTGCGCTTGACCTTCAGGTCGATGATCTTCCCCTCGAGAAGGGCGGACACGCCGAGGTTGCGCGCCGAGGCGGCGTAGTCCTTGAAAACGTACTCGCCGTTCGCGATGAATTTTTTCGGATCGCTTTTGAGCTCGTTGGAATCCACCGCCAGGACCTGGCCGGTTTTGTTCAAATCCATCATGAAGGCCTGGCGCGCTTTCTCGCGGAACTCCGGGGAGCGGGCCGGATTGGCGTCCAGGAAGGGCAGCACGAGGACGCGCTTGCGCGGCCCCTGCCCGGCCTTCGCCGCCGCGGCCATGTTCTCTTCGCGCACGATGCGACGCGGGTCTTCCGGGCGGCGATCGAAGAGGGAGCATCCGCTGAACATCATCATCGACAGGGGCAGCAACATCCACTTCATGAGCCATCTCCTCGCTTTCAGCGCGTGAAACTCAAACGAATTTCCGTTTCGGACACGGGGCTGCTGTCCAGCTTGCGTCCGTTGAAATCAAAACCCTTCATGCGGGCCGCCAGGTCCTTCGCCGGAATCGGGCTGTCCACCTCGAAAACGGCGGAAGTCCCCGACACCGTGCGCTCGCGGATCGAGCGGATGCCGACGCTGGAGGAGCGCAGTTTTTCCTTGAACTGCTCGAGCTCCTGCAGGGAGGGGCGCGGTTGCAGGGTCAGGCGGATCTGCGAGCTGCCGACCGAGCCCTTTTGCCAGGCCTCCGCCACCTGCGAGGCGAGATCGTTCGCCAGCGCCTCGGACACGTCGCGGAGTTTTTTCTCCACCACGGTCTCCATGACGCCGGGGTCGGTTTCGTAAATCCGGCTCACGTCCGCGATGGGACGGTTGTTGCTCACCTGCAGGACGGACAGGCGCACGTCGATGCGGAAGCTTTTGCCGCCGCCCTCCGAGGGCGAGATCTGCGCCGTGCCCTCCACCAGCAACGGCGCGCCGAACCAGTCGCCGAGCAGCTGCAGGTCATCGGGGCCGGGTTTTTCCGCGCGCAAGATGGCGGGCACGGCCGGCGTCAGATGCGAGGCCAGGGGGCGGATCATGTAAAAACCGTGGCGCGAAAAAGCCCCGCGCAACGCCCCCTCGAGTTGGCGGCTGAAGCCGCGCAAGGGAGTGCGTCCGCCGTTTTCGCCCAGCAGCCACCAGCGATCGGTGCGCAAGTTGACCTTGTCGACCACCGCCACGAGGGGCAGGAGCACCGGCGCCGCCTCGTTCTCGTTCAACAGGCCGTTTTGCTGGAGCACCTGCCGGAAGGCCGGCAGGTTGACCTTCATGCTCACCGTCATGGAAAAGCCGCCGGCCGTGGGCTGCGGCGTTCCGGGCTTCTGGAAGGGGATGAACGCGCCCGAGCTTTTCGCCACTTTGCCCATGATCAACGGGCGCTGGCGGTTGAATTTGTCCTCGCCGAGGACCTGCTTGGCGAGCTCTTCCGTCACTTGCTGGGAAACCGACTCCAGGATCTCCCGGCGCGCCTCGACGATGTTGGAGCTCTTGGAGGTCCCCGTCAGGTTTTTTTCGACCAGCTCCTGAGCGGAGGCGGCGCCGCCGATCAGGATCATGGCCAGAATCATCAGGTGTCTTTTCATGGTGATGCCCTCAATTCGATGAAGTCCGTCCGACCGAAAAGCGCGTGCGCGTTTTCCAGGAAGTCGTTGTTCAATTGCAAACCGATGTTTTTGCCCTCGGCGCCCTCGATCAGGACCCGACGGCCCATCTCTTCCAGGTGGATCTCGTAGGACACGCTGGTGGCGCCGGGGAATTCCCGCAGCAGGGAGTGCAGCTTGCCGAAATCCTCGGCGGGGATTTTCTCCAGGTGCAGCACCACTTTCTTGGCTTTCTTCATCATGTCCTCGAAGGGAACGACGGAATCCACCATGATCTTGGCGGCCCCTTCCTCCACCTCGAGGCCGCCGGCCACGAGGACCGGCCGCTCATCGCGGCAGGCGGCCTCGTACTTGGCGTAGGCGTCGGGGAAAATCACCAGCTCGCAGGCGCCGCTCAGATCCTCGATTTTCGCGAAGGCCATGCGCGTGCCTTTTTTGGTGAAAAGCTCGCGGAACTCCGAGATCAACCCCGCCACGACGACGCGCTTTTTCGGCCCGTCCCGCCGCCAGCCCTTGCCCGAAGGCGGTGGCGGCGGCGCGTTCTCGGCGCCGGACGCGACGGCCGGCATCTGCGACGGCAGGTCCGCCACGGAGCTCGTGGTCCACAGCTTCATGAGATTGTCGAAGCCCTTGAGGGGATGATCCGACAGGAAAAATCCCAGCACTTCCTTCTCGAAGGCGAGCATCGCCGTGCGCGACCAGGCCTTGACCTCCGGCAGGCTCACCTTGTTCGATTCGGCCGGCTCCAGATCGAAGAGCGAGGCCTGGCCAAGCTCGCGGTCCTTCTGCACGCCGAGAGCGCGGTCCAGGTAGGTCTGGTAACCGGCCATGAGCTGGGCGCGGTGGGCCCCGAAACCGTCGAAGGCGCCGCCTTTGATCAGGCACTCGATGACCTTTTTATTCACGCGCTTGAGATCGATGTTCTCGAAGAACTCGTCGAGGTTCCCGAATTTCTTCCCGGGCATTTTCTCGCGGCCCTCGATGATAGCCAGCACGGCGCCCTCGCCCACGCCTTTGATGGCGCCCAGCCCGAAATAGATCTCGTCGCCATGGCAGGTGAAGAGGAACTCCGAGTGGTTGACGTGGGGCGAGCGCACCTGGATGCCGCGCTTCTGCGCGTCCTTCGAGTAGCGCACGATGTTGTCGGTGTTGCTGAGCTCCGTCGACAGTAGGGCCGCGAAGAACTCCACCGGGTAGTAATTCTTCAGCCACGCCGTCTGCGCCGCGATCACGCAGTAGGCGGCGGCGTGGGATTTGTTGAAGCCGTAATCCGCGAACTTGTACATGAGGTCGAAGACCTCTTCGGCCTTTTTCGGGTCGAAGTTCTTCTCCTTCGCCCCTTTGAGGAACCGCACGCGGTGCTGGTCCATCTCCTCTTTGATCTTTTTCCCCATGGCGCGGCGGAGCATGTCGGCTTCGCCGAGGCTGTAACCGGCGATGACGGAGGAGATCCCCATCACCTGCTCCTGGTAGACGATGATGCCGTAGGTCTCCTCGAGCATCTCTTTGAGCTCGGGGAAGGTGAAGACCACTTCCTGTTCGCCGTGTTTGCGCGCGGCGAACTCCGGGATCATGGCCATCGGACCCGGGCGGTAGAGGGCGTTGATGGCCGTGATGTCGGCGAAACTCGTCGGCTTCACCTGACGGATGGCCTGGGTCATGCCGTCACCTTCGAATTGGAAGATGCCGAGCGTGTCCCCCTTCGTCATGATCTCGTAGATCCCCGGATCCTTCAGGGAGATGTCCGTGGTGGCGATCTTCTTGCCGCGGTTTTTCTCGATCAGGCGCAGGGCGCGCTGGATGTGCGTGAGGGTTTTCAGACCCAGGAAGTCGAATTTGATCAGGCCGATTTTCTCGGCGTGCTTCATGTCGTACTGGACGACGTTCTCCCCGTCCGCGCCTTTGTAGAGGGGCGCGTGGCTCGAGAGGTCGCCGTCGGCGATGATCACCCCGGCGGCGTGGATGCCGGCGTTCCTCACCATGCCTTCGATGCGGCGGGCGAGATCGATGCAGGTATTGACCTTCGGATCCATCTCCATGAGCTCGCGCAGGCGCGGCTCCTGATCCACCGCCTGATCGATGGTGATGCCGAGCTTTTCCGGCACGAGGTCCGTGATGGCGTTGGTTTCCGAGAACACCATGCCCAGGGTGCGGCCGACGTCCTTGATGGCGGCGCGGGTCTGCAGCTTGCCGTAAGTGATGATCTGGGACACGGACTTCTGCCCGTACTTCCGCGTCACGTAGTCGATGACCTCGGGGCGGCGGTCCTGACAGAAGTCGATGTCGAAGTCCGGCATCGAGATCCGCTCCGGATTGAGGAAGCGTTCGAAGAGCAGTTTCGACGGGAAGGGATCCAGGTCCGTGACCCGCAGCACGTAAGCGACGAGGGACCCGGCCCCCGAGCCCCGGCCCGGCCCGACGGGGATGTCGTGATCCTTCGCCCAGTTGATGAAGTCCTGCACGATCAGGAAGTAACCGTTGAACCCCATGCGGTCGATGACCGAGAGCTCGTAATCGAGGCGCTTGCTGTAATCCGGTTTCTGTTCTTCCGGCACGGCCTCGCCGCGGGCCTCGGCCTCTTTGAAACGCAGCTCCAGGCCCTCGAAGGAGCGACGGCGGATCTCCTCGCTCAGGGACACGCCCCCTTCCGTCGGGAAGGTGGGCAGATGGTAAATCGGCTTGCCCTTGTCGTCCTTGAGCTTGAATTTGATGTCGATGCGTTCGGCGATTTTCAGCGTGTTGTCGACGGCCTCGGGCACGTCCTTGAAGAGCTTCCGCATCTCTTCGGCGCTCTTGAAGTAGAAATCGCTGGAGCCCAGGCGCGGGCGCATTTCATCCGACAGGGTGCGGTTCTGACCGATGCAAACCAGGACCTCCTGGATGATCTGGTCGTCGGGCTTCATGTAATGGACGTCGTTGCCCGCCACCAACGGCACGCCCGTCGTTTTCGAGGCTTCGATCAGGAAAGGGTTCACCTGATCCCAGGCCGGCAGGCCCGTGCGGTTCATTTCCAGGTACAGGCGGTCGCCGAAGATGTCTTTCAACACCTGGATGCGCGCCAGGGCGGCGTCCGCCCCTTCGCGCAGGAAAAGATCGGCGATCTGGCCGCGCAATCCGCCGGTCAGGCAGATGATGTCGGAGCTGTGCTCGCGCAGCACCTGATCGTCGATGCGCGGCTTCCAGTAGAACCCCTCCTGATAACCGATGGAGGAAAGGCGGCAAAGGTTCTGGTAACCCTTCTGGTTCATCGCCAGGAGCACGAGGCGGCTGGGCCCGATCCACGCGTCCTTGTCGTTTTTCTTTTCAAAGCGGTCGTGATGGACGTAGGCCTCGAAACCCAGGATGGGTTTCACATTGGCGTCTTTGCAGGCGAAGTAGAACTCGATCGCCCCGAACATGTTGCCGTAATCCGTGAGGGCCACGGCGGGCATGCCGAGCTCGGCGGCTCTTTTCGCCAGGGCCTTGATCCGGCAGGCTCCCTCCAGCAGGGAGTATTCGGAATGCGTGTGCAGGTGAACAAAACTCATCTCACTCCCACTCGATCGTTCCCGGCGGTTTGCTGGTCACATCATACACCACGCGGTTGATGCCGCGCACGCGATTGGTGATGCGGTTGGAGACTTCCCGCAGGAACTCGAACTCGAAAGGATACCAGTCGGCCGTCATGCCGTCGCTCGAGGTCACCGCGCGCAGGGCCAGGACGCTTTCATAGGTGCGGCCGTCGCCCTGCACCCCCACGGACTGCACCGGCAGCAGCACGCAGAAGGCCTGCCAGATCTTGTCATAGAGGTTTTTCTCCTTCAAAGCCGAGATGAAAACGTCATCGGCCTCGCGCATGATGCGCAGGCGCTCCTCGGTGATCTCGCCGAGCACGCGGATCGCCAGGCCCGGCCCCGGGAAAGGATGGCGCCACAGCAGGGCGTGGGGCAATCCGAGCTCGGCCCCGATGCGGCGCACTTCGTCCTTGAACAGCTCGCGCACGGGCTCGACCAGCTTCAATTTCATTTTTTCCGGCAGGCCGCCGACGTTGTGGTGGGACTTGATGGTGACGCTGCCGCCGACGCTCGACACGGATTCGATGACGTCGGGGTACAAGGTGCCTTGCGCCAGCCATTTGATCGGCCAGCGGGGGTCGATCGATTGGTCGAAGACCTCGATGAAAAGGCGGCCGATGGTTTTGCGTTTGTCCTCGGGGTCCGTCTTGCCCTTCAGGGCCGTCAGGAACTCCCGGCTGGCGTCGACGCCCTTCACGTTGAGGCCGATCCGGTGGTAATTCTCGAGCACGCTGTCGAATTCGCCCTGGCGCAAAAGGCCGTTGTTGACGAACACGCAGTGCACGCGTTCCGGCCCCAGGGTTTTCGTCAGCAGGGTCGCGACCACGGTGGAATCCACGCCCCCCGACAGACCGCACAGCACGTGATCCGTGGGACCCACCTGCTCGCGCACGCGCTCCATCAGGAGACTGGTGATGTGGGGCGCGTCCCAGTCGGCCCGGGCCCCGCACTGCTCGGCGAAGGCGAGGAGCACCTCGTTGCCCTGCTCCGTGTGGGCCACTTCCGGATGGAACTGGATGCCCATGGCGCGCGGGCCCAGGATGGCGGCGGGATGGTGGTCGGTCTCGGCGACGACGCGGAAGTCCGGCGGCGGCGCCTGCACGACGTCGCCGTGGCTCATCCACACTTTTTGTTGAACCGGGATCCCGCCGATTTTTTCCTTCCACTGGACGGTGGCCAGCCCGTACTCGCGGGTCCGGCCGCGGTCGACGCGGCCGCCGAGCTCCTGGGTCAGCAGCTGCATGCCGTAGCAGATGCCCAGCACCGGGGCCACGTCCATCAATTCCCGCACCGAGCGCTTCGGCGAGGCGGCCTCATAGACCGAGTTCGGCCCGCCGGACAGGATGATCCCCAGCGGTTTTTTCTTTTTGATCTCCTCCAGGTTGTAGGAGTGGGCGTGCACTTCGGAGTAAAAACCGAGCTCGCGCAGACGGCGCGCGATCAGCATCGTCACTTGGGAACCGAAATCCAGGACCAGGAAACCCCGCGGTTGATTCATGCTCAGGACTCCAGCCGGTAGTTGGGGGCTTCTTTGGTGATGGTCACGTCGTGCACGTGGGATTCGCGCAGGCCCTGGGGCGAGATGCGCACCCACTTGGCGCGCTTCTGCAGCTCATCGACGTTGGACGCGCCCAGGTACCCCATGCCCGCCTTCACGCCGCCCACCAGCTGGTGGATGATGGCGGAGGCCGAACCTTTGTAGGGAACCTTGCCCTCGATGCCTTCGGGCACGAGTTTGTCCATGTCGGAGATGTCGGCCTGGCCGTAGCGGTCCTTGGAGCCCTTGTCCATGGCGCCGATCGAGCCCATGCCGCGGTAAAGCTTGTAGGTGCGGCCATGATACAAGATCGTCTCGCCGGGGCTTTCCTCGGCCCCCGCCAGCAGATTGCCGATCATGACGGTGTTCGCGCCCAAAGCCAGGGCCTTGGTGATGTCCCCGGAGAACTTGATGCCGCCGTCGGCGATGATGGTCTTGCCGCGGGAGCGGGCGACCTTGGCGCACTCCACGACGGCGGAGATCTGCGGCATGCCGACCCCGGCCACGATGCGGGTCGTGCAGATCGAGCCGGGGCCGACGCCGACTTTCACCACGTCCACGCCGGCGTCGAGCAAAGCCTTCGTGCCGTCGGCGGTCACGACGTTGCCGGCGACGATGACGGTGTCCTTGCTCTGCCCGGTGATCCACTTCACCATCTCGATGACGTTTTTCGAATGGCCGTGGGCCGTGTCGATGCACAGCACATCGACCTGGGCGTCCACCAGGGCCCGGGCGCGGTCGCGGGCGTCGGGGCCCACGCCCACCGCGGCGCCGACGACCAGGCGGCCGTGGCCGTCCTTCGTGGCTTTCGGATAGGCCTGGGCTTTCTCGATGTCCTTGATGGTGATCAGGCCTTTGAGTTTCTTGTTCTTGTCCACCACCGGCAGCTTTTCGATGCGGTGGCGCTGCAGGATTTTTTTCGCCTGCTCCAGGGTCGTGCCGACTTCCGCGGTGACGAGGTTCTCCTTCGTCATGATCTCGCGGATGGCCTGGGAGGTGTTGGTCTCAAAGCGCAGATCACGGTTGGTGAGGATGCCCACCAGGGTGCCGTCGACGGTGATCGGCACGCCGGAGATCGAGTACTTCGCCATGATCTCGAGGGCCTTGCTCACCGGCTCGTCGGGCCCGAGCGTGATGGGGTCCATGATCATGCCGGACTCGTATTTCTTGACCTTTTCGACCTCCAGAGCCTGGCGCTCGATGCTCATGTTTTTGTGGATGACGCCGAGGCCGCCCATCTGCGCCATGATGCGGGCGATCTTGTTTTCCGTCACCGTGTCCATGGCCGCCGACAGGATGGGAGTGTTGAGGTCGATGTGGCGCGCGAAGTGGCTGCGCGGGATCACGTCCGACGGCACGATCTCCGAGTACTGCGGCAGCAGCAGGATGTCGTCGAAAGTGAGCGCCATGGGAAAATCGTTCTCAAAACTCATCAGAATCCCCCTTGATGATGTTCTTCGTCCGGCGAGGTCGGTTCGTACCAGGTTTGATAAAGCAGGTAATTGTCCGCGGAAAGGCGCAGACTTTCAATTTCTTCCGGCTTGAGCGGGCGCACCACTTTCGCCGGCCGGCCGAAGGCGAGGTGCCGCGGCGGGATCTTCATGCCTTCCGTCACGAGCGAGCCGGCGCCGATCAGGCACTGCTCGCCGACTTGCGCGCCGTCCATGACGGTGCAGCCCATGCCGATCAGGGTTTCGCGGCCGATGTGGCAGCCATGCAGGGTCACCAGGTGCCCGATGGTGACGCGGTCCTCGAGGGTGCAGCCGAATTTCCCGTACGTGCCGTGCAGAACGCTGCCGTCCTGGATGTTGGTTTCCGCGCCGATGCGGATGGGCATGACGTCACCGCGGACGGTGACGTTGAACCAGATCGAAGCGCGCTCCCCGATCTTCACATCGCCGATCACGAAGGCGTTCGGGGCGAGAAAAACATCGCGGCCGATTTCAGGGGTGAAACCCCGGGCGGGAATCAGGTTTTTCATTGAGAGAATTTAGCGCTCCCCGGAGGAAGTTCAACTCTGAATGGCGCGCGGCAACGCGAGGCTTCAAAAAGACCTTATTGCAGAATCCGGGAGGCACGCTGCCGCAGCACTTGCGGGTTTTTCTTAAGACCTTGCTTTAAGCCTTCCATCTCCGCCGTCATCAAGCGGCTGCGCTGGATGAAATCCCGCGTGGCGAACACCGGCAATCCCAGTTGCAGGCACAAGGACATGGCCTCATCGGCCCTCACCTTGATGGAGTTCAGGCTCGGATGACCCTGCAGGTAAAGACGCAGAAACTGGTGCGCCCCTTTGATCTGCACGAAGACCGCCTGGCGCGCCTGGATGCCCAGGCTCTCCATCAGCAGCTGCGTGAAGCGATGGGGCGTGGCGGGCACGGCCGTGGGATTCGATTGCGTGAGGGTCACACCGGCCTCGATGGGCGTCAAAGCCACCGGCAGGGTGAACTCATGGCGCTCGTCCTTCAGCAGCAGGAGCGGGCGCTCGCTGTCGACGTTCAGGCTCAGTCCGAAGGGAAAGAGCTGGATCAGGTCATCCTGGTGGAAGGTCTCTTCCTCGGCCTGGCTGGAGGCGAAGCGCATCCCGCCGTCGAGGACCTTTTGCAGTTCCTGGCCGACGGTCACGACATCACCCGCTCGCCGCGAAGGACGTTGGGGAAGGCCTTCATCACCCGCACCGGCACGAGTTTCCCGATGTCGGCGCTGGAGCCCAGGAAGTGCACGTTTTTGTTCTGCGTGCTGCGCCCCGAGACTTTGCCCGTGGCGTCCTCGGCGCGGTCGACGAGGACCTCGAGGACCTGACCTTCGTATTTTTTGACGATCTCGAAGGCCTGCGTCTCGTGGGCCTCGATCAGGCGCACGAGACGCGACTGCTTGGCGTCCTCGTCCACCTGGTCCTCGAAGCGCGCCGCCTTGGTGAAGGGGCGAGGCGAGTACTTGAAAGCGAACATGGTTTCAAAGGCCACTTCCTCGACCAGGCTCACCGTGTCGTTGAACTGCTCCTCGGTTTCGCCCGGGAAGCCGACGATGATGTCGGTCGACAGCACCACATCGGGCAGGCCTTTTTTGATCATCTCGATCTTGCGCAGGTAATCCTCGCGGCTGTAACCGCGGTTCATGCGCGCCAGGACGTCCGTGTTGCCGCTCTGAAACGGCAGGTGGATGTATTCGCAGATCTTGTTCTGGTGCTTCGCCATGGTCTCCACGAGTTTTTCGTTGAAGTCCTTGGGGTGCGAGGTCGTGTAGCGGATGCGCTGGATGTCGGTCTGCGTGGCCACGGCGGCCAGCAGGTCGGCGAAATCCATGTCGTCATCCCTGTAGGAGTTGACGTTCTGACCCAGCAATGTGACTTCCCTCACGCCGCGTTTGACGAGGTGACGGACGTCGGTGAGGACGTGCTGCAGGGGGCGGCTCTTCTCGCGGCCGCGGGTGAAGGGCACGATGCAGAAGCTGCAGAAATTGTCGCAGCCCTTCATGATGTTCACGAAGGTCGAAACCCCCGGGTTCCGCACCAGGGTTTCGACATGGTAGGGTTCGCGGTGCTTGAAGCGCGCCTCCACCGCCTTGCCGGGGCCGTCCTCCTCGTACAGACGGGCCACGATCAGGGGCAGCTCGTCGATGTTGTCCGTGCCGAAAACGAAATCGATCAGGGGCTGGTTCTTGATGAGGTTTTCTTTTTCCTGCTGACCGACGCAGCCGGCGACGCCGATGCGCAGGAAGGGGTTTTCCTTCTTGAGCTTCCGGTAAAGGCCGACCTCGGAATACACCTTCTGCACGGGCTTTTCGCGCACCGAGCAGGCGTTGATGATGATGACCGAGGCGTCCTCGGGACGGTCGACCGGCGTGAAGTTCGCCATTTCCATCAGGCTCATCATGCGTTCGGAGTCGTTGACGTTCATCTGGCAACCGTAGGTCGAAATGAACACGCCGCGGTCCGGACGCACGCCCGTCGGGGTCGGATCGGAATTCAAGGCCAGGGAAGGGGGAATTTCACATTGTGTCATGAGTGGTTTGGAGTTATACGGGGGCCTTGGGGTGAAGTCAAATTTCCGAGGAGAAACCGGCATGGAGCCACGCCTGAAAAGTTCGAAAAAATGGACCGCTCTGCCGAATGAATACCTGGATCAGATCCGCGCGGTCTTTCAGGAGAATTTTTCACAGCAAATCGGTCAGGGTGAGCTGAAGGTCGAAGGACGCATCTATGCCAGCGAAGTGCTGCTGCGCGTTGGTCTGCATGAGCCCGGCCGTTTGGCGCAAGCCAACTTCGAGGTCTCCATGGAGTATTCGGCGAAGGATCAAGACGCCGTGGAAAGAATTCACAACTGTGTGGACGCGGCGGCCTCCATGATGCAGGAATTTTTCGACAACGACGGTGAGGTCGACTTTCCCCGCACCTGGAAGCCCTTCCCCTTTCAGAACAAAACCCTTTACCTGCAATTCTCGACGGAGAATTCCGAGCTTGAAGCCGAGGCCGACCGCCTGCTGGGCGCCGACGACAGCGGCATGCTCCACGGCGATGACCTGGAAGAGGCCGAGGACGCCCTGTCCCGCGCCGAGGTCGACGAGGAGCTCTCGGGCGGCCAGGATCTCGTGAAAGAGGTCCTCGATGAGGACGCCGATGTTCTCGAGGAAGAGGGCGAGGCCGCGTCCGGCGACGAGGGCCTTGATGACGACGGCCAGCCGCGCATGTTCGGCGGCGGCACCAAGAAAAAATCCAAAACCACCCTGCACTAGATTTCGTAGAGCCGCAGATCGACGCGATGAGGGATGCGGAATTCCCCGGGGGCGCGTCGCTTCAGCATGTCCTCCACCTCGCGGTCGAAGCGTCGCAGATCCGGCTCCGACAGGACGGGCCCGATGCCGCGGGAGGTGCGCAGGCGTCCCCGCCAGGACTCGCGATTGAACGCCACCTCCTCGTCGAAGCTCAAGGCGGCGAGCAAACGGAATTCCCCCTCCACGCTCACCGGCGGCGCTTGCCCCGACCAGTTGAAAGACCCCCAATGGGGATTGTGCTTCAGGATCAGGCGTTCGGAGGCTTGGGCGATCTCGCTTTCCCGCGGCAGCCACGCGAAGTGACTGATGACCAGCCGGCCGCCGGGCCGGAGGACGCGGGCCGCCTCCCGGGAGGCGGCCCCGGCTTCGAAATCCCCCCAGCATTGATGGGCGGTGAGCACGTCGAACCAGGCGTCCGGCAAGGGAAGGTCGGCCACATCGCCGACGACGAAGTGCGCGTCGACGAATTCCTCGCGCGCCTGCTTGCCCGCCTCGCGCACGAGCTCCGGCACGAGATCGACGCCGACCACCCGGGCGCCGCGCGCGGCGAAGCCGCGGGCGATCAGTCCCGAGCCCGTGCCTAAATCGAGAATATTTTGTTCTTTGAGGCCGACGCCCCGTTCCTGGAGGCGCGCGAAGTAGGAGTCCGGCGGCGCCGGACGATAGAGGGCGTAATCGCGGGCGATGCGTCCCCAGTCCAGCAGTCGTTTCGGTGTGTCGGGGTGCGCGCTGAGCACCGGGAGCCTCCTCCCTTCATCATCTCTGATTTTTCAGCGCGCGCAACGAGGCGTGAACAACAAAAGACCTTTGTCCCGGCCGTCAGCCCGGAGGCGAGGGATCGGGGCAAAGGGTTTAGAAATCGTCTTCGACGCTTTCCGACTCTCCGCCGCCCATGCCGCGGATCTCGTCGACGAAGGACTGCGTGTCCTCTTCGTACTCGTTGTCCAGTCCCGATTCGTCGATCTCGAGCTCCTGGATCGCGCCCAGGAAATCTTTCTCCGTGCGCAGGTCGCGGCGGATCATCTCGAGGAATTTGTCCGGGTAACGGGACGTGAGCTCGTCGACGTAGCGCTCCAGCTTGCCGTCGGCGAGGATCTTTTTGCGCACCTGGATTTTCTTCCAGAAGAGCAGGTAATGATAGCGGCAGTAGGCGTCGACGGCGGCGATCTGGTCGCAGTCACGGGCGCGGCAGTAGCGGTTGCCCTCGGCGTCGGTCAGAACGATTTCGTCGGAAGCCTCCACGGCCACAAGCTCGGCATCATCATCGTCGTCGCCGTCGTCATCGTCCGCGCTCAGGTCATCGCTGTCGGTTTCATCTTCCTCTTCGCCGATCTCTTCATCGGCGAGCAGGGCTTCTTCATCCATCTCGCCGTCGAGTTGATCGTCAAAATCATCGGCTTGGTCCTCCATCGCGGCCGGTTTGCCGGACTTGGATTTTTTCTCCGATTTTTTCGGAGCGACCTCGGGATTTTTGGCTTTCTGCGTTAATTTCTGCGGAGCAGCGGTCTTCGGGGGCGGCGCAGCAACTTTGGAGGGTGCTTTCGCGACCTTCTTTTTATCAGTCTTTTTAGACGCTTGCTGCGAAGCGCTAGATTTCTTGGTTTTTTTGCTGTCCGTCATTTTTTTCACTGTTTTTCCCATACCCCTCGGAGTTGATCGATTTCATTCAGGCTGTCAACTCCTTTCATTTGACGAGGATGCTTCCCTCTTGCGAGCGCACGAAAACCGTCACCTTGCCGCCCTCGCCGCGCAGGCGGCCGCGGGCGGTTTTTTCCAGATGCGTGCGCAGCACCCCGACCTCTTTGGGCACGATGATCTCGCCTTCATTGGTCAGCAAATTCAGCGAAGCCCCCGAGGCCGGCGGCAGTTGCAGGTTCACCCGGGCCGATTGGGTCTTCAGGTGAATGTCGCTTTCCCCGGCGATCTGCAGGTTCAGCGGCCCTTCGGCGGAAAAGCCCTCGATCCGGCCCGACAGCTTGCTGCCGCTGAGGGCGGCCTTGACGTTGTCGATCTGCAGGGTGCCGCTGAAGCTTTGCACTTTGCCGGAGCCGCTGTTCATATTGATGGCGACGTTGCCGCGGGATTGGTCCAGCCACAGCTGTCCCGAAAAAAGCTGCAGCTCGCCGTCGCCCTGCATGTTCCGCACGGTGAGATTGCCCTGATACACGTCGACGTCCACGCGACCGCTCTGGTCGCTGATGCTGACGTCGCCTTTGAGCAGGGAGATCTTCAAGGGCCCGCCGCGGCCGACGCTGGTGACGCGGCCGTTTTTCAAATGCACGCGGGCATCTTGCGCGCCTTTGTTCAGGGTGATGTGGCCCTCGCGCAGGTGAATCTCGATCGGCACCGAGGGGCCGCTGATCTCGATCAAGGGGCGGGAGCCGTGGTCTTTCAGCTGCGCCGACAAAACACGGCGCGAGTCGCCCTCCGGCCCGTCGAGGGCGACCACGCCCTCGCGCTTGCTCATCGTCCAGCCCGCTTCGCTCAAACCTTTGATGTGCAGGGTCGCGCCGCCCGGCGCGGCGTTGTAGATCACTTGGGCGTTCAGGCCCCGCAGGAGAATCTGGTCTTGAGGCTGCACGGTCACTTCAGCGGGGGCGGCCCAGGTGAACGCCGAGAGAAAAAGCCCGAGAAACGCCATGTGTCCTCCTTTGACATGAAGTTCAAAATAGAAAACATTGGGGCGTTTCGCAAAATGAAAGCAAAACTTTGATGGAGAGCGTTGAGATGGAAAACGTCGTGATTGTTTCGAGTGTTCGGACCCCGGTGGGAGCTTTTCAAGGAGCCTACGCCAGCCTGACCGCGCCCCGTTTGGGTGCCATCGCTCTCAAGGAGGCCCTGAACCGCGCCGGTGTCGGCGCCGACGAAGTCGACGAGTGCGTGATGGGCGAAGTGCTCACCGCCGGCGTCGGCCAGGCCCCGGCCCGTCAAGCCGCTCTCGGCGCGGGACTGAAAAACAGCACCCCGTGCATGACGATCAACAAAGTTTGCGGCTCCGGCCTGAAGGCCGTCATGCTCGCCGCCGACAGCATCCGCCTCGGCGAAACCAAGATCGCCGTCGCCGGCGGCCAGGAGAACATGACCCTCGCGCCCCACCTACTGGAAAACTCGCGCACGGGTTACCGCATGGGCAACGCCCCGATCACCGACTCCATGGTGAAGGACGGCCTGTGGGATCCCTACAACAACTTCCACATGGGCAGCGCCGCCGAGATCTGCGTGAAGGAAAACCACTTCACCCGCCAGCAGCAGGACGAGTTCGCCATCAACTCCTACAAAAAAGCCCAGGAGGCCTGGAACAAAGGTCTTTTCAAAAACGAAATCGTGCCGGTGGTCATCGAAGGCAAGAAGGGCGCCGTCACCGTCGAGCGCGACGAAGACCCCTTCAACACCAATTTCGACAAGATCCCGTCCCTGCGCCCGGCCTTCGAGAAGGACGGCACCATCACCGCCGCCAACGCCTCGAAAATCAACGACGGCGCCGCCGCCCACGTGCTGATGGCCGAGTCCGTCGCCAAAGCCCGCGGCGTGAAACCGCTCGCCCGCATCGTCGCCCACGGCACCTTCGCCCATGACCCGAAGTACTTCACCACCGCTCCGGCCGGCGCCATCCGCGGCGCCTTGAAAAAAGCCAATTTGAAAATCTCCGACATCGATCTGTGGGAGATCAACGAGGCCTTCGCCGCCGTGACGATGGTCGCGATGAAGGACCTGGAAATCCCCGCCGAGCGCGTCAACGTGCACGGCGGCGCCATCGCCATCGGCCACCCGATCGGCGCCAGCGGCGCCCGCCTGCTCGCCACTCTCGTGCACGCTTTGCACACTCAAAACAAACGCTACGGTCTGGCCACCCTGTGCATCGGCGGCGGCGAGGCCGTGGCCCTGATCGTCGAACGCGTCTGAGCGCGGAAAGGATTGGTCATGAGCAGAAAAGTCTACAGCGATGCCATGAGCGCCCTGAACGGCGTCAGCGACGGCATGACCCTGGTCATCGGCGGTTTCGGCCTGTGCGGCATCCCGGAAAACTGCATCGGCGCCTTGCGCGAGATGGGCGTGAAGGGCCTGACCTGCGTTTCGAACAACGCCGGCGTCGATGACTTCGGCCTCGGCCTGCTGCTGCAGAACCGTCAGATCAAGAAAATGCTGTCCTCCTACGTGGGCGAGAACGCCCTCTTCGAGAAGCAGTATCTGTCCGGCGAACTCGAGTTGGAATTCGTCCCCCAGGGCACCCTGGCCGAGCGCATGCGCGCCGGCGGCGCCGGCATCCCGGGCTTTTTCACCGCCACGGGCGTCGGCACCAAGGTCGCCGAGGGCAAGGAGACGCGGACCTTCGACGGCCGCGAGTACATCCTCGAGCGCGGCATCGTCGGCGACTACGCCCTCGTCAAAGCCTGGAAGGGCGACAAGTTCGGCAACCTGATCTACCGCAAAACGGCGCGCAACTTCAATCCCCTGGCCGCCACGGCGGGGAAGATCACCGTCGCCGAAGTCGAGGAGCTGGTCGAGATCGGCGAGCTCGACCCCGACGAGGTCCACACGCCCGGCGTTTTCGTGCAGCGGATTTTCCAAGGGAAGAATTACCAGAAACGCATCGAGCAACTGACCGTGCGGAAAGGTTGAGACCATGCCTTTGACCCGTGAACAGATCGCCCAGCGCATCGCCCAGGAAGTCGAGGACGGCTTCGTCGTGAACCTCGGCATCGGCATCCCCACCCTGGTAGCGAACTACATCCCCAGCAACAAATTCGTCATGTTCCAGAGTGAAAACGGCCTGCTCGGCATGGGCCCTTACCCTCTGGAAAAGGACGTCGACCCGGACCTGATCAACGCCGGCAAACAGACGGTGACGGCGGCGAAGGGCGCGAGTTTCTTCAGCTCCGCCGACAGCTTCGCCATGATCCGCGGCGGGCACGTGGACCTCACCGTCCTCGGCGCCATGGAGGTCGACGAGGAGGGCAACATCGCCAACTGGATGGTGCCCGGCAAGATGGTGAAGGGCATGGGCGGCGCCATGGATCTCGTGGCGGGGGCCCGCCGCGTGATCGTGGCCATGCAGCACGCCGACAAGACCGGCGCGTCGAAGCTCCGCAAGAAGTGCACCCTGCCGCTGACCGGCCGCAAGTGCATCACCAAGATTGTCTCGGATTACGGCGTGATCGAGGTGACTCCTCAAGGTTTTGTTCTGAAGGAGTACGCCCCCGACCTGAGTCCAGAGAAAGTCCTGGACGCGACGGAGGGGAAAATGACGATCGCCCCGGACGTGAAACCGATGCGTCTGGCTTGATTCGAGGCCCCCGGACTGCGACAATGAAAGCACATGTCGCAGTCGAAAAAAGTTCCCAAAGACGCATATCTTTTCCGCGAGGGCGATCAGCCGGACGCGATGTACATCATCAAGTCGGGCGCCTTCGCCATCACGAAGACCAAGGGCAACTCCGAGGTCGTGCTGGCTGAGATCAAAACCGGCGCCATGGTGGGCGAGATGGCGATCTTCGACAAAAAGCCCCGCAGCGCCAACGTCAAGGCCATCAAGGACTCCGAAGTCGTCTCCCTGCCCTACGACGCCCTGGACAAGCAGCTCAACGACCTGCCGGTGTGGATCAAGGCCATCATGCGCACCATGAACGAGAACCTGCGCGAGGCGAACAAGAAGATCAAAATCCTCGAGAACACGGACACGGAAGGTGACCGTTTCCCCCCGCACGTCATCAACAAGCTCCTGTCCATCCTGAACCTCGTGGGCCACCGCTACGGTCAGAAGAACGACCAGGGCGAGGGCATCCTGGTGCCGGCCAACCGCCTGCGCAACTACACCATCCAGATTTTCCAGGAAGCCACCAACAAGATGGACAGCATGCAGAACGCCCTGAAGGAAATGGGCTACTTCACCATCGAGGACCTGGGCGAGGGCAAAAAGCGCCTGGTGAACCTCAATCCCGAACTGCTCTTCGATTTCGTCGATTGGTACAACGAGTGGCTGTTCAAGCCCGACAAGGACAAGATCTCCATCAGCGCCGAGGAGATCAAGATCCTCGACGGCGTCCTTTTCTTCGCCAAAAAAGCCACGCCCGACGGCAAAGGCGTCTGCAAGATCAATCTCGCGGACGTGCAGAACGACTCCATGCGGGACCTGGGATTTCTGATCAAGACCGACGACGTGAATCCCCTCATCGAGAAAAACCTGATCTCAGAAAAGATCATGGAAGAGGGCGGCGTTTTCGTGAACGTCATCGTCGAGAACATCGAAAAGCCCACTCAGTACTGGAAGCTGATCTGGGACTTCAAAAAGCACCTGAAATGAAGCGGCCGTGAACCCGCGGTCGCCACGGCGGACGCGGGCCCGCTCGCCTTCCGCGAGCGCCGCGCGCCTCGGAACATCGATAATCCGGAAAACCTTCAGATCTCCGGCTCGCGACGGCAGCGCAGCGGCAGGCGCGCATCCTCGATGCGCGTGAAGTTCTCCGCCCCCACGGTGTGCACGAACAGGCAGTTGGTTTTGGAGCCCATCTCGATGGGCTGACCGAGGGTGAGAATGATGCGGTCGCCGGTTTTGGCGAGACCGTTTTCCACGAGCAGACGATCCACCTGGCCGAGGATATCGTCCATGGTGCGGTAAGTCTGGATGGACAGGGTCTGGATGCCCCACACCAGCTCCAAGCGGTTCAGCACGTCGAGGTTGTCCGTGACGGCGATGATCTTCGCCCGTGGGCGGAAGCCCGAGATGATGTTCGCCGTCTTGCCGCTCGTCGTGAGGCAGATGATGGCGGTGGCGTTCAGTTTCAAGGCCGACAGACAGGCCGAGGCCGCGATGGCGGCGGGCACGCTCAGGAATTCGTTCTCCAGGGAGATCTTGTAATAGGTTTCCTCCGTGCGTTCGACCTCGCTGATGATCTCGTGCATGGTGCGGATGGCGCGGAAGGGATGTTTGCCGCTGGCGGACTCCGCCGACAGCATGAGGGCGTCGCTGCCGTCGAGCACGGCGTTGGCCACGTCGGTGATCTCGGCCCGCGTCGGCCGCGGGTTTTCGATCATGGAGTCGAGCATCTGGGTCGCGGTGATGACGGGTTTTCCCAACTGATTGCAAAGACGGATGATGCGCTTCTGGATGCCGGGCAAAAGCGTCTGCCCCACCTCCACGGCGAGATCGCCCCGCGCCACCATGACGGCGTCGCTCAGGCGCACGATCTCCTCCAGGTTGTCGAGGGCTTCGAGCATCTCGATCTTGGCGATGATCTTCGCCGGTGACTTGCGGGCGTCGATGATCTCACGCAGGCGGCGGATGTCGCGGCCGTGACGGACGAAACTCAAAGCGACGTAATCGACGTTGTTGGCGAGGCCGAACTCCAGGTCCGCGAGGTCCTTCGGCGTCATGGCGTCCACGGGCAGGCTCACGCCGGGCAGGTTCATGCCCTTGCGGTCCTTGAGAAGGCCGCCGTCGACGACCACGGCCGTGACCTCGTGGCCCTGCACCTTCAGCACGCGCAGCTCCAGCAGGCCGTCGTCCAGAAGAATGCGCGTTCCCGGCTGACAGGCCAGGGGCAGCTCTTTGAAGTCGCTGGGAATCAGGCCCTCGCGGCCCAGCACCTGATCCGTGGTGATCAGGACCTCTTGCCCGGCGACGAGGGGAATGGATCCTTTTTCGAATTTTCCGACGCGCACTTTGGGACCCTGCAGGTCCTGCAGGATCGTCACGGGCGCCTGCAGATCGCGGGACAGCTTGCGGACGGCCAGGAGGACATCCTGGTGATCCGCATGGCTGCCATGGCTGAAATTCAGGCGGGCGACGTTCATGCCCGCCTTGATGGCGCTCTCGAGGGCCGCGGTGTTTTTGGTGGCGGGCCCGATGGTGGCAACGATCTTGGCGCGGCGATCCGCGAGCATGGCTTAGGCCTTTCGACTGTAGGAATTGAACCGGGCAGCGGCCGTGCGCAGATCTTCTTCATGGCGGCGGTTCATCTTATCGACTTCTTCCCGGTGCCGTTCTTCCATGATGGCCATCTTCGCCTCGAACTTCTGCTCAATGGAATCCTTTTCGATCTTAGTGCCCTTTTTCTGCGCGTTCAAGCGCTGCGCGTAGGACTGCTCCAGACGGCGCATTTCCTTCTGATGGTCTTCCTTCATCTGCGCGATCTGCGATTCGTAGCCCTCGGTCGTCTGATCGAGCTTTTGCTGATAGCGGTTCTGCATGTCGCGGAAACGGTTGGTCATGATGTTGTTGGCCTTGGCCTGCTCGCTGAGATGGCTGTCGCGCTGCTCGCTGATCTTCTCGGCGTACCCGGTTTTCAGGATGTCCAGCGATTCGTCGTAACGATCTGCCAGGACGCGGTTCTGATCGGTGTTGATCTGCTGCAGCTTGCGCACGCGCTTGTCGGCGGAATTTCGCGCCTGATCCAGCTGATCCCTCTGCTGCTCGACCATCATCTGCCGGTCTTCCCGGTTGCGGGTGTTGATCAGATTCATCTGGCTGCGGTGGTCGCGGGTCGACTCGCGAAGGAGTTCGTCGTTGCGGCCGATCACCTGATTGACGCGCTCGTTGCTGAGTTCCTTCATCTCCTCGCCCAGGCTGTCTTTTTGACGGACGAGGTTGTTGACGCGGGCCTCATACGACTGGGCGAGGTTGCGCTTCTCCAGGTTTTTCTGGCGCTCGCCGTTGATGATCTCGTTGTTCAGCTTGGTCTGCAGGGATTGGATCTTGCTGTCGCGCGACCTCACCTGGGCGTTCTGGCGTTCCAGCACGGTCTCCCGGAAGGTTTCGTTGTTGTCGTTGATCTGATCCTGCTTGTCGGCCCAGCGCTGCTCGAACTTGTCGCGCTGGTTGCGCACTTCCTGGCCGAGAAGTTGTTTTTGCGACTCCATGGCCTCGGAGTGATTTTCCTTCATGCCCTGAACCGTATCATAATACTTTTGTGACCAGGCGGCTTCGCCGTTTTCACGCAGACGTTTCTCCTGGCGAAGCTGACCCTCATAAGCGCGCTTCATCTGTTTCGCGTCGAAATCTTTCCGAGCCAAAGCCTCATCGCGGTTCTGGCGCATCATTTCCGTTTCCTGATCGTGCTTCCCTTCCAGGCGGCGGCGGTTGCCCTCGATCCCCTCGCGCATGCCGGCGCGGGCCTCATCGAGGATCTCGTTCAGGCGGGCGTCGCGCTTGGCGAGCTCGACGTTTTGTTTCTCGCTGAGGTTGTTCTGCTGCCCCGTGGTGACTTGCTTTTGTTTTTTCAGCTCGGCCTCGTAAGTGGCCTCGAGCTCGCGGCGCTGGTTGGCGTTGTCTTCCATTTTTTTGCGCATCTGGCCCATGTAGATGCTTTTCATCTCGTCCATGTCCTGACGGTGCTTCATGTCGCGCTCGGAAATGGTTTCGCGGCCGTGGGACTGCACTTCGTTCAGGCGGCTCTCGTAATCCTCCGCCATTCTTTTCAGCTCTTCGCGATGGCGCGTTTCCATGCGCTTCATCTCTTCGTTCCGGCGCTTCAGCAGGTCCGTTTCGCGGTTCTCGTACTCTTCACGGGTTTGACGAACGCGTTCATCGTACGCGCGACGCTCAGCGGGCGTGATAGCCATCCTTGGACCTCCTGAGTGCAGACCGTTCTTGGTCAAAAACAGCTTATCACACAGAGGGAAAAACCACAGGTCCGGACGAAAAAATCCACGGGAAAAAACGCGGGAATCTGGACGGAGGGCGGGGCCCCTCCTAGCGCTCGAAAGCGCGCTCGTACAGGAGCCGGCGGAAACGGTCCCGCTCGGCTTTTTGCCGGCGCTCGCGCTCGGCTTTTTTCTCTTTTTCCTCGGCAATCGAGGCGAGATGACGGTCGGCCACCCGCTGGTACAGGTCGGACGAGGACTGCTCGCGGCCCTTCCAGCGCTCTTTCAGCTCTTTCGCTTCCTGGACGAATTTTTCCCGGGGCAGGTCACCCAGGCGGCTCCATCTTTTCAGGTGGTCCTCGAGGGGGATCAAGGTCGGGACGCCATGGGCGATCTGCCCCGACGTCGACATCGGGCCGATCCATACCTCCAGGCCTTCCGGGACGTTCAGCTCCCGCCCGTCGCGGACTTCCACCCGCAGGGAACCACGCACGGCGCGGGCCACGAAGCGCGGTCCGTCCTCCAAAATCCAGAACTCGCCGCCTTGGCTCAACAATTTTCCTTGGGGAAACGACAGCTCCGATGTTTTTTCGCCGCTGGCGCGGACGGAGCCTTTCAGGAAGCGCCACTGCGTGGAGTCCCGCGACAACAGGCTCTCCCCTTCCGCCCATAGCTCCAAACCGGCGGATTTCAGCCGCAAGGGGCGGCGGCCGGCCTGCACGTCGCAGCGTCCTTCGGCCTGCGTCCAGCAGTTCTCCGGATCACCGACGGGCGTCGCGTCCGAAACGGCCTTCACCCGCAAATTGACTTGAAAAGCCAGAATGAAAATCAGCAGGCGTGCGAACTTCATGGTTCGTCCAGCGCCTTGGCCATGCGCTTGGCCTGCTCGAGAAGGGCGGGGTTTTTAAAGCTTCTTTGCACGGTGGCGTAGATTTCCCCGGCGACTTCCTGTTGACCGTTTTTCTCGGCGATCTGGGCCGTGCGCAGCATCAGGAAGCCAGTCAACTCGTGGTCGGGGAATTGCTCGATCATCAGGTCGGAGATCGCCAGGCAGGCCTTGGGATCGTTCAGCAGGAAGGCCGCTTCCCCCTGCAGGAAGTAGCTGTCGACCACCCGCTCGGACAACGGGTACTCCTCGGTCAGGCGGGCGAACTCTTTGGCGGCCTCTTTGAATTTCTTGTCGGCGAAAAACTTTTTCCCGCGCTCGAAAAGAACGCCGGACAGATCGATCTCGCGGTCGGCGGCGCTGCGCAGGACGCTGGCGAGGTTGCGGGTCGCGTAGTCCTCTTTCGCCATCTGCCGGGCGGCGTCCTTCGGCAGGATCTGCGCCACTTCCTGGCTGAAATCACGCAAACGCGTTTCGGCCAGGGTGCGACGGAATTTCTCCTCGCGCAGTTCGCGCGCGTACTGTTCGCTGATCGCTTTATCCTCGGAGTTCTCACTGAAATAGACGATGAACTGCGAGTAGAAAAACAGCAGGCCGGCCGTGATGCTCAGGCAGGTCACCAGAAAAAAACCGTTGCGCGACTTCATACTTCGCTCTTCGGCACGTTCCGGTCTCGAATTGAGGACTTCGGACGAAAGTCCGGCCCGGCGATCTCAATCCGGGACAAGGGGGAAGAGATCCCAAAAAGTCTTATGTTTCACGCGAGGAAAATAAAAAAACGCCCGTTTCCCGAACCAGCCGCGCGCGGTCGGTGGCCCCGCAGAGGCCGCCCGCGCCCGGCGTTCGGTCACATCGCTTCCGGAGACGGAATGTTCAGCAGGCCCAAGCCCGCGGTCAGCACGCGCGAGGTCGCGTCGACCAGGGCGATGCGCGAGGCCTCGACGGCCCCGGGCTCTCCGAGGATGCGGTTTTTGTGGTAGAAATGGCTGAAGTGCCCGCACAGCTCCAAGAGGTACTGGGCCAACACATTCGGTTTGAATTGCCGGTAGGCCACGTCGACCACGTGGCCGAACTGCAAAAGACTGAAAACCAGCCGCTGTTCCTCGTCGGTGTCGAGGACCCGCGGCAAGACACCGGGCACTTCCCGGCCGTACTTGCGCAGGATGCTCTTGCAGCGCACGTTCGTGTACTGCACGTAGGGTCCGCTGTCGCCCTCGGTGTTGACGGCGCGGTCCCAGTCGAAATCGACGTTTTTCACGCGGTCGTTGATCAGGTCGTTGAAGATCACGGCCCCGGCCGCGATCTGACGGGCGATGAGGTCCTTGTTCGCCAGACCGGGGTTTTTCTCGTCGATCATTTTCGTGACCATCTCGATGGCCTGGTAGATCAGGTCCTCGAACAGCACCACTTTGCCTTTGCGGGTCGACATTTTGCCGTCTTTGAAGCGGTACTGGCCGAAGACGATGTGATGGCAATTCTTCGCCCAGTCGTAGCCCAGCAGCTCCAAAACGCGAAAGACCTGGCGGAAATGCAGGGATTGATCGACGCCGACCACGTACAGGATCTGATCGGCCTTCTGCACGTCGTGGCGGTAGATGGCCGCCGCCAGGTCGCGGGTCGCGTAGATCGAGGCGCCATCGCTCTTTTTGATCAGGCAAGGCGGCATCTTCTCTTTTTCATCGAAGAAAACGACCTGGGCGCCTTCGCTCTCGCGCAAAAGGCCCTTGGCCTGCAGGCGCTGGATCACGTCCTCCTGGCGGTCGTTGTAGAACGACTCGCCCAGCACCACATCGTGCTTGGTCCCGAGGATGGCGTAGAGTTTGTTGTACTCGACGAACGACACGTCCACCATCTCCTTCCAGATGCGACGGATGTCCGGATCGCCTTTCTCCAGCTTGAGGAAAGTCTCGGCGCCGAATTTCTCCAGCTCCGGATTTTTCTCCGCCTCGTCGTGGAAACGCACATACAGCTGCAGCAAAGATTCGATGGGGTCCTTCGTGAAATCGTATTCCCGGTGCCACTGCTGATAGGCCCAGGCGAGTTTCCCGAACTGCGTGCCCCAGTCGCCGATGTGGTTCACGCCGATCACCCGGGCGCCTTGCGCTTCGGCGAGATTGCGGATGGCCTGACCGATGATGGTGGCGCGGAAGTGGCCGACGTGCATGGGCTTCGCCACGTTCGGCGAGGAGAAATCGACCACCACGGTTTGTCCCGAGAGTTTTTGATTGTGGCCCAGGGGCACCGTGGGGTCCTTCAAGGACTGCCACAGCCAATTCTGCAAAGCCTCCGCCGTCAGGGTGAAATTCAGGAAGCCGCCGGCCGCCTGGATCGACTTCACGCCGGGGATCTTGCCTTGCAGCTCGTTCGCCAGTTCATTCGCCAACTCCGCGGGGGGACGGCGCTTGTCCTTCGCCAAAGCGAAAACGGGATAAGCCAGGTGGCCGTGCTCATAAACCTTAGGGACCTCCAAAAACCCGTAAATTTCGGATTCAGGACGGCCGGTGAGACTTGTCAAGCGCTGGGCGATTTCGGTTTTTGCTCGTTGAATCATGCCCCCCAGATTTAACAAAGAACCGCGTCAAATCCAAACCCAATCGACAGCTGTCTTGACCCCTTTCGCGGGGGGATTTAAAACTCCCTTCTCGCTTGCACAGGGAGTGCCCAAGGATGAACAAAGCGCAACTCGTGGACCGTCTCGCCCGTCAAACCAAAATGACCAAATCGCAGTCGGAAGCGGTTCTCGACGCCACATTGGATATCATTCAGAAAACCGTGTCCCGCGGCGATGACGTGAAAATCGTCGGCTTCGGCACCTTCTCGAGCGCCATCCGCAAAGCTCGCCTGGGACGCAATCCCAAGACCGGCGAAGCCGTGGACATTCCCGGCGCCAAAGTTCCCCGCTTCAAAGCGGGGAAGGAGTTTCGGGACCGTCTGCGGTGAGGTTTTCCGGGCGCGAGCTGATGCGCGCCCAAGCCGTCAGCCCCTTCTTCCACAGATGATCCTCCGGCCGCAGGCGCTTTTCGCGCAGCGCCTGGCGGATTTCGCGCAAGCTCCAAGGCCCCGTGGTGCGGGGTCCTTCCGGGGTGATCTGCAGCACGATCCATTCGCCCGCGTCCTCGTCCACCATGCCGGCCTCCTGCCAGGCGGGCCAGTGCATGGAGCGGAATTCCGGCCACAGATGGGCCGCCATCCAATCGGGACTGCCGTCTTTCCAGACCAGGTCTTCCGGACTCACTTCCCCCGCCAGAATCCGGGCGCGGATTTCTTCTTCCTGAAAAGGCCCCACGGGCTTCACTCCCGCGCGCAGAAACCAGCTCATAGTTTCTCCCTCTTGCTGCGAAAAGGCACCGGCATCGTCTCAATGATGTCCTGGAGTTCACGGTAAATCACGGGGAATTGCCCGCCGGCCAATGGTTTTTTCAGCAAGTCCCGCAGCAAACGCGGCGACATGCGCCCTTTGCGGTAGCCCGCATAGAGGCGCTCCCCCGACAAGCCGCCGAGAAGATGGGCCGCCGCGATCCAGGACGATTTGTGGCGCGGCCGCCAGCGCCCCGGCCGCCGCCCCATCTCGCTCATTTTTTGCGACAAAGCCAGGCGCAAAGCCTCGCGGCCGCGATCGTCCGCCTGGCGCGACGACAAACTCAAGCGGATGTCGCTCAAGGTGTCGGACTTGCGCTTGGGATTGATGAATTTCGAGCCCAGGTACGCGACGGTCTCGATCCAGATCATGCGCTCGAAATCCCGCGGCATGCGGAAGTCCAGCACCGAACCGCCGCACTGGCGGTCATGGATGTATTGCGCCGCCAGGGAGGCGGCGTGATTCACCGACGGGCGGGCCAGATAGCCCCAACCCGCGCGGGACAAATAAAAACTCCGGCCATCTTCGATCAGGGTCTCGATCCAGGCGCGCTCGCGGCGATCCGCGGTTCTCTGGATGCGCCCCCACACGTCCGGATCGCCGGCGGTGTAAACGGTGAGCTCCGTCTCGTTGACCTCGACGCCCCATTCGCGGGCGATCCAACGCGCCAGGGAAGCCACCGCGTCCGTGCCGTCCACGGCCTCCGCGCCGAGCCCCCCGTCCACCCAGTGATCCAGCCAGAGCAGATAGTTCTGCCACTTCACCCAAGGGGTCACGCTCTGCACGGCGTAGCGGTGCCGGTCATAACGGATCACATCCACTTGCTGGTCCAACCCCCGGCGCAGCAAAGAGAAAAAAGGTTCTTCCGTGTTTTGAAAAACGCGCAGCACGGGCTGTTTCAGTTGTTTTTCAAGCAGCCGCGGCAATCGCCCTTTCGCCAGATGCCAGTCTCCGAACACCGCGACGACACAGTGATCCGGAAAACGGCGACGGGCCTCGAGAAGGCGGCGGGCCGCCGTCCGGTCCCGCGCCGGCAGGCGGTGGGCGGCGCTGTTCAGGGCCCACACCGGAACACCGTTCTGACGGGCCCACTGGAACAAGGGACGGTAGTGCTCCCAGGGGAAACCCCAGTGCTTGTCCCACTTCACTTTTTCGAGGAATTTTTTTTCCGACAGACGGCCGGCGAGGTAAGCCTCCACCGCTTTCTGATCCGCGACGCGCAGGCACTCCACGCCCAGCACGAGCGGCCGCGACGAGCTGTCGCGAAGCCCCTGCAGAAAACGGCCATGGGCTTTTTGCGACTGCCGGAGGGCGTGAAAATCGCCGAGGAGAATGACCTCATGCTCCGCCGCGGCCCGCAACAGCTTGTCCCGCGAGGAAACTCGCCAGCGGCCCCCGACTTCTTTTTCATAATCCTGCCGGTAACGGCGGATTTCCGCGCCTTCGCGCCCGAGCCGGGCCCGCACTTCCGCCTGCAGCTGCTGAAACATCTCGCGACGGATGCGGTTCCATGATGAACGTTCGCTCAAAGCTCTCTCCCGGCCTTCGATTGTGGCACAAAATCGTTTGATTTCAATCGAGTTTCCGTGCTGTCATCGAGCCATGGAAAATTCCCGCAAACGCTTTTTGATGTTGGCCCTGATCTTCACCCTCATCGCCGTCGGCCTGCACTTTTACCTGGCGCAACAGCACTACGGCCTGAAGTTCGGCGGCGCCACCGGCCCGAGCGTTTGCAACATCAACAGCCAGTTCAATTGCGACGCGGTCGCCGCGAGCTCTTACTCCACGGTGTTCGGCGTGCCGGTCGCGGTGTTCGGCGCCGTCGCCAACCTCGTCCTCGCCTTCCTGCTCCTGGTGAGCTGGCTGGGATGGACCGAAGACCGCGAGGCCGCCGCCCGCCACAGCCTGTGGCTGGCGATTCTGATTTTCCTCGCCTCCGTCGTGATGGGGTTCATCTCCTTCACCATGATGCACACCTACTGCCTCTTCTGCCTCGCCGCCTACGTGCTCTCGATCCTGACCTTGCTTTGCGCCTGGATGGGCGCGGGCGGCCTCGGCCCCTTCATGGATGACGTGAAAGCCCTTTTCCAGGAGCGGAAGTGGATCCTCGGACTCTTCATCGCCGTCCCCGTTCTGGCCTTCGTGAGTCACGTCTCCACCACCAAGAACCTCGGCGGCGCCAATCTTGAGCCCATCGTGCGCGATTCGCTGTCCCGCTGGTCCAATGCCGCCACCACGGCGGAGTTCGACCACAGCCGCGGTCTTGAGATGTCGAACCCGGACGGGGCGAAAATGACCATCGTCGAGTTCGCGGATTTCCGCTGCTCCCACTGCCGTCACGCCTATCCCACCCTGCACGCCTTCGCCAACGCGCATCCGGACGTGAAATTCGTCTTCAAGTATTTTCCCCTGGACGGCACCTGCAATCCGGCGCCGGCCCTGGGCGGCCGCGGCGACGGCATTTCCTGCCTGATGGCCTCCATCGTCCAGTGCGAGCAGAAAACCCGCCAGCAAGGCTGGGAAGCCCACCATTATTTCTTCGACAATCAGGAGTCCCTGGTGCGCATCCCCGCCCCGGACGAGGTGATGAAACGCTATTGCGACGACCAAAAAGCGGACTGCGAAGCCCTCAAGGCCTGCGTGGAAAGCGGCGAGATCCGCGATCTGGTGCGCGCCTCCGCCATGGAGGGAGTGACCGCCGGCGTGCAAGGCACGCCCAGCGTTTTCGTGAACGGCAAGAACCTTCCCAACGGGCAGTTGATCCCGGTTCTGGAAGGCGCCTATCGGCAATTGACGAAGTGAGGGATCACAGACCGAGGCTGCTGAACAGCCACTCGGTCACTTTGTTCAGGCCGTCGTCGACGACGACGCCGGTGGTCTGCGCCAGCCCGCGGAAAATCTCCAGAACGAAGGCCAGGCAGACGATGGCGATGGCGGCGAGCCACAAGGCCCGCACCACGTAAATCGTCGAGCGCACGTCCTCGATGCGCAGATCGGTCTCGACCTTTTCAATCTTCAACAGGATTTGCTGGAGCTCCTTGAAGTGCTCCTTGAACTTCTCCCGCAGCTCCTGCTGCTTGGCCCGGGTCAGCGAATTGATGCCCGGGAAATTGCGCTTGGCCTTGATCGCATAAATCAAATCAATTGAATGGTTGATGTAGCGTTCGACCTTGCCGTGGAAATTCGGGTATTCGGAGGGGCGCTGGTCGAATTCGCGCAGCTCCTGGATGGCGCGGTCGTAGCGCTCGTCGAGGACCCAGCTCAGGATGTTGTAGCGCAGGCTGTCCGCCTTGCCCATGTCGGCGCGCTCTTTGTCCAGGCGGAACAGAGCGGGATCACCGTTGCCGGCCGGAACCGGGGCGTTGGACATCTTCGGAGCAGCAGCCATGGTTTTTCTTTCGGCCAAAGTCCGGCCCGACTGAAGGCGTGCGGCGGACAACTGGACCTCCGTCCGGAATCCCGGCGGCACCCGGCCCTTGGTTTTGACGACGGCGTCCCGACCTGAGACGATCGTCCATAGACGTCCAACTCGACTTCATGGAGGAAGCCGATGGAATCCGGAGTTCTGGGGCAACCCTCATTGAGCAATTTGGAATTCGAAGCCGGTGAAACCGCGGGCATCCCCGCCTTCGCCGAACTCTCCCTGCGCTCGATCCCCCTGCCGGACGAACTGCCGGCCCCCGCGTCCCGCCGCGATCTCCCGAAAGACATTCTGAAGTCCTCGACGGTGGAAAACCTGATCTCCCAGAACGAAGATCTCATGGCCCGGCTGAAAGTGGCCCTGCGCCGCCTGTCCGTCCTGGAGGATGAGAACCACCGCGTCCTGCGCGAGTCCGAGAACCTCCGCCACCAGGCCTCGGTCGCCGAGGATCAGCGCCTGGTCCTCAAGGAAAAAGACCGCGCCTGGAAGGGGAAAACCGACGAGCTCCAACAACAAAAAGACTTGTTGGCGGAGAAAAATCGCGCCCTGGAAAGCCGCCTGAACGCCCAGGAGGCGGAGCTCGAGCGCCTGCGCCGTTTCCAGGACAAGGTCGAAGGCCGGATCAAACCCCATCTCGTGCAGCTGAAAGAGTACGCCAAGGACCTCGAGGGGCGCCTGGCCCGCCAGGAAAACGAAGTCGCCCGCCGGGACGCCTCCATCCAGGACCTCCGCCACCAGATCATCGAAGTGACGAAGAACTCGCGCCAGCAGGTCGAGATCGCCGAGAGCCGCACCCACGAGCTGATCGAGTCCTATGAAAAATCCATCGAGGATCTGCGCGAGCAGCTGAGCGTTTCGCAGAGCGTGCGCCAGGACCTGGAGCTGCGCTCCGCCCGCCTGCGCCGCACCGAACAGCGCTGCGACGAGCTCGAGAACGAATGCATCGAACTCCGCCGCAGCAAAGAGGAGCTCTCGCAGCGCTTCGGGTCCGAGTGCCAGCGCCTGATGGACCAGGGCGAGGAGTCCTCCCGGGAAAGCGCCAAACTGAAGATCGAGAACGAGGACCTGCGCGCCAAGGTCCTCGACGACCACGGCAGGATCCAGCATCTGGAAAAGCAATCCCTGGATCTGCAGGCGCAACTGGAAAGCCTGCGCTACCTGTGGACCTCGCGGAACGACGAGAACGAGCGGCTGAAGCTCAGCCTGTCCGCTCTCGAAAAAATCAACCTTGATCTGAGTTCGAAACTGCAGGAATTGCGAAACGGCTGACGGCCGCGTCCACGGACTCGTGGATCTCGAGACCCGCCGGCATCGTGTACTGCAGCACGCGCAGGAAATCCTGCTTCACGCCGCTGATCTTCACGCCATGGGGGTTGAGGTCATTGACCTCGCCGAGGGCGCGGAAAAAACCCTGGATGCCGGAAGATCCCACGAACTTCAGCCCGTCGAGACAGAAAACCACGCGCTGGGACTGCAGGCTTTTCAGGCAGGCATGGCGGAAAGACTCATTCTGCTCGAGATTCAATTGTCCGGAAACCTGAACCACCGTGACGTCGCCGAGCTGGTGAACTTTCGTGATCATGCACACTCCTGAAGTCTTTGCTTCATCGGTTTCGACGCGGGCTTTCTGAAGAGACCCAAAGACCGGTTTTCCCTTCGACAGCGGGCCGAACTCGCCCCTACAATGGACCTGCTGTGACGGCCCGCTGGATGCTGCTTCTTTTTCTGCTGATCCCCTGTCTCCCCGCCCTCGGCGCGGAGCCCATCGCCCGCATCCAGGGCCTGGTGATCAACGCCGACTCCATGGACCGCGACACGGAAACCGAGACCGTCGAGCTCTCCGGCCAAGTCCAGATCGTGTCGCAGGACCGTCACATCGAAGCGGACCGCGCCCGCATCTCCTTGCGCGCCCGGCAGGTGGAGCTGAACGGTCGCGTGCGTCTGACCACCTCGTCCTCCACGGTGGGCGGCGACCGCATCGTCCTGGATTACGAGAGCGGCACCGGCGTCATCTACAACGGCTTCGTGCAATCCGGTTCCGTCATGTTCGAAGGCGCGGTGATCCAGAAAACCGGTCCGGAGGAATATTATGTCCTGGATTCGGACTACACGACCTGCACCAATTGCCCGGCGTCCTGGAGTTTCCGCGGCTCCAGCATCCGCGCCGAACTGGGCAGCTACGCTTACATGAAGAACACCCTGCTGCGCATCGGCCACGTGCCTGTGCTGTGGCTGCCCTACCTGGTGGTTCCCCTGAAAAGCGACCGCCAAAGCGGCCTGCTCACCCCGGGCTTCGGGCAGAGCGACGAGGGGGGTCTGGCCATCTCGCAGCCTTACTTCTGGGCGATCTCGCGCAGCACCGACGCCACCTTCACGCTTCGCAACTATGAACTGCGCGGGGCCAAAGGGCTCGGCAACTACCGCTACCTGCTGGACGACGACAGCGGCGGCGAGTTGGACGTGGGTTACATTTACGACCGCGTTTTCCGCCACAGCGAGCGCTTGAACCGGTTCAGCCGCCTCGACGACGACGGCGACGGTTTCAGCCGCTGGTTCATCCGCTACAGCCACTATCAGGAAATGCCCAGCGGCTGGATCTACCGCGCCCAGATCAACAACGCCAGCGACCTGCAATACCCGCGGGATTTCTCCCAAGAGACTTTGAACCACGGCGATCCCGCCATGGAAACCCGCATGTCGATGACCAAAAACACCGACACGCGCCATTTCAGCGTGGATTCGTCCTACTACACGAACCTGCTGCAGGCCGATCCCCTCGGCGGCAACGAGGACGCCGTCCACCGCATTCCGGAAATCCGTTACGCCCAGGTGCCGCAGGCCATCGGCTCGACGGGTTTTTACTATTCCCTCGACCTGGATTACACGAACTTCACCCGCTCCGGCCCCGCTTACGACGACCTCACCGTGGACCCCGTCACGGGCGCGCGCTCCATCAACAACACCTGCGGCCCCGGCCTCTACGGCGACGAGAGGCGCTGTCAGCGCGTCGAGGACGGTTTTTTCAACAACGGCGACCTGATCCGCGCCGGCCAGCGCCTCGACATGCAGCCGGCCCTCTTCCGCCCCTTCAGCCCGGTCAGCGGCGTCGACATCCTGCCAAAAATCTCCTACCGGGAGACGCATTACAATTTTCCCATCGAAAACATCAGCAACACCACCCGCCGCTACCTGCGCGCCGAGATCGGCAGCCGCGTCAGTTTCAGCCGCATCTACGGCGACCTGAACGACCCCAAAGCCACGCGCTACAAGCACGAGATCCGCCCCGAGGTGAACTACACCGTTCTTCCCTGGATCGATCATCACCGCCATCCCTTTTTCGGTTTTTCCCAAAACGACGACGTGCAGACCTTCGAGAACCTGTCCCTGTCGGACAGCGACCTGAACGGCAACTCCGGGCTGCAGTTCGATTACCGCGACCGCATTTACGACCGCAACCGCATCACCTACTCCATCGTCAACACCCTCACGGAAAAACGCTGGGTCAACGAGCGCCCCGAGTACCGCCAGCTGGCGCTGGTGAAACTGTCGCAGTCCTACGACGCCTGGAAAGACAGTTTCAACGATCCCAACAAAGAGCCCTGGTCCGACATCTCCATGCTCTTCGATCTGCGTTATGATTATTTCCAGAGCTACTCGACGGTGAACCACTTCCCTTACCAGAAGGTCACCAACAGCTCGGCGCGTTTCCGTTTCAACGACGATCTGGGCCGTTTCATTCAATTCGGTCTCGACAAAAAGTTCACCATCGTGCCGGGCCAACCCGTCGACAGTTCGACCCGCCTCGAGGATTACACCCTGGGCGGCGGCTTCGTCGCCCGCTACATCAATCTGATGGGGAAACTCACCTACGACAGCGTCACCAGCGAGGACGGACGGCGCCTGAAGTCCTGGGCCTATATCGCGCAATTCAAACCGCCCGGGGACTGCTGGCTGATCACTTTCACCCACGCGCAGGTCGTCGCCGGTGACACGAGCATCGAGATGGGATTTGAATTCAATTTCGACGGCGTGCCGAAACCGCCGCTGCCCGCCAGCGCCCTCGACAAATACAGCTTCTAAAAACGGCTGATCACGCCGATCACATCCACGCCCCGCAGCCCGCTCGCATCCCAGCGCGGAGCGACTCCCCACAGGTTATCCGTGTTCGGCACCGGCGCCTCGGGAGGGTTCAATTGCATGAGACCCGCGCCGATGCCGGCGTAGAGGCCCAAAGAGGCGCCGCGCGCGATGTTCACCGTGTGCTCGCTGGGACGATCCTCAAAAGCCAGGGTGATCGTTCCCACCCCCGCTCCGATCACCGTGCCCCAAGCGCAGGCCTTCAGAAAACCCGCCAAGGACGTTCCCGGCTCGGCCCGGGCGGGACGGAAGGCGCTCAGCAGGATCGGAATCAACAAAATGGAAAGCCATCGTGATCGCATGTCCTCATTGTAGGTCCGCGGCCGACAGATTGAAAAGCTCGATTTTCCCCTTTTCATCCACGGTGGCCAGGATCAGGCGCACATCCGCGCGCACGCGATCCTGCACCCAGGCGTGTCCCCGGCGCAGCCGCACTTTCTGGCGCGCCGACAGACGATGCTGCAAAAAGCTCCGGGCGGTGACGCTTTTCACCTCGATGATCAGGTACTCCGCCAGCGACCTCATCACCAGATCCAACTCCGCGACCGGGGTCCGCAGACGCCGCCGCACCAGTTGGTAGCCGCGCCGACGCATCTCTTCGAGCACTTTGAGTTCCGCGGCTTCCCCCCGCGCATGGGACCAATGCATGAGCACCTCCGCGTTCCGTGGAGGCAAAAAAACGGCCCGTCCCGCGGGAGGGACGTCTCAACGTGACGCCGCCCTGGATCCGGTCATCGGATCGGCAGCAACTCCTTCACGCCGGAAAAGGTTTTTCGATGAATGGCGCAAGGACCCTGCTTCTGCAGGGCCGCCCGGTGCGCCGCCGTGAGATAACCCTTGTGCACTTCGAAGCCGTAACCCGGGTAAAGCACCGCTTGATTTTTCATCAGCTGATCGCGGGTGACTTTCGCCACGATGGAGGCCGCCGAAATCGGCGCGCAACGCAGATCCCCCTTCACCAGAGTGCTCTGGCGGAGCGGATCCAGGCCCGGGATCTTCTGATTGCCGTCGATCACGATGGCCGCCCGCGGGGCTTGCTCGTGCAGGGTCGTCAATCCCTCCACCGCCCGGCGCATGGCCAGCAGGGAGGCTTTCAGGATGTTCAAGCGGTCGATTTCATCTTCCGTGGCGAATCCCAGGGACACGATGTGCTGCTCGCGGATCTTGATCGCCAATTCCTCACGCCGTTTTTCCGTGAGCTTTTTGGAGTCGGTGACTTCTTTTTCCAAAGCACCGTGGGTGAAAAGAACCGCGGAGGCGTAAACCGGCCCGGCCAAACAGCCCCGCCCGACTTCGTCCACGCCGATCACCCATTCCCCGTAATTCCGCCAATCCACCGGTTGCCATTCGCTGTTTTTCATCGCCTGAAATCTTATGTTGCAAGTGAGGGTGAGCCAAAGAAAAAACCCCGGTGGTGCCGGGGTTTTTTCGGAAAACACATCAATGATCGCGGCCGGACTACTCGGCTTGAGCGGCGGCTTCGGTGGTCGTTTTCTGCACGGCCAGTTCCGATTCGATCTTGGCGGCTTTGCCGTCCAAGGCGCGCAGGTAGTAGAGCTTGGAGCGGCGGATTTTACCGGTGGCCAGGAGCTCGACTTTTTCGACGGCCGGGGAAGAGAAGGGGAAGATCCGTTCCACGCCGACGCCGGCGGAGATTTTGCGGACCGTGAAGCTGCGGGACGCGCCCGAGCCTTGCAGACGGGTGACGATGCCTTTGTAGACCTGAATGCGCTCTTTTTCGCCCTCTTTCACCTTCACGTGCACGTTGACGGTGTCACCGGTGGAGAAAGCTTGGATGTTTTTGTTCGCGGGCTTCAGAGTCACGCGACGGACCAGATTGGTCTCTTTCGCTTCGGAGGTGCTGCTTTTTTTCTTCGTCGACTTCGCCATCTTTGGTTCCTTCGTTAGTACGGGCCGAAGCGAAGGAGTTAGCACGCTCCGCGAGCCGGGGTCAATACAAGATCAACGCGTCCCGAGAAAGCGTTGAAAATCCTCTTCTTGCAGCCCCTGAAGGCCGCAGGCTTGCCGCTCTTCCGGGCTCATTTCCCGCCAAAAAGCCCTCAGATTCGCCCTCTCGGCGGGCGCGAGACCCGCCAGGAGTTCGGGACGTTTTTTCAGGGTCACCAGCTGCGACAGACGGAGTTTCCATTCCTGAATGCGGCCGTGGTGGCCGGAGAGCAGGGCCTCCGGCACGCTCTGCCCCCGCCACTGCCGGGGGCGGGTGAAATTCGGATGCTCCAAAAGACCCTGGGCGAAACTGTCGCGATGGGCGGACTCCTCGTGCCCCAGCACCCCGGGCAGCATCCGCGCCACGCTGTCGATCACGACCAGGGCGGCGGGCTCGCCCCCCGAAAGAACGTAATCGCCGATGGACAGCTCCTCATCGATCAGCTGGTTCAGGGCCCTCTGGTCGATGCCGCCGTAACGGCCGCACACCAAGGTCAAGGACGGCAGGGTGGCGAGTTCGCGCACCTTGCGGTCATCGAGCCGCGGCCCCTGCGGGGACAGATAAATCACCCGCGTCGGCCCCTGGGCGCGGATGCCCTCGAGGACCCGGGCCAGCACGTCGGCCATCATGATCATGCCGTCGCCGCCGCCGAAAGGACGATCATCGACGCTGCGATGGGCGTCTTCCGCCGCCTCGCGGGGTTGGTGGGTCTCCACCTGAAGCAGGTTTTTCTTCAGGCCCTGCCCCACCAGACCCGCCGACAGGGCGGACTTCAGCATCTCGGGAAAAAGCGTCAGGACGTGGAACTTCATGCTTCGTCGAGTTTCCCCAGATCGAGCAAACCCTCCGGCAGATCCATGACGACGGTTTTCGACTTGAAATCAATTTTTTTCAGGAAAGCATCGACGAAAGGAATCTCCGCCTCGCCACCGCCGGCTTTCTCGAGCACCAGCAAGTCCTGCACGCCGTTGCTCGAGAAATCCACGATGCGACCGAGGGTGGTCTGCGTCGCATCCTTCACCGTGAAACCGCGGATTTCCTCGAGGTAAATGCCCTCGCCCTCTTCGGACACCAGCAACTCATCGGCGATGTAGAATCCCCACTTCTCCACCGCCTCGGCGGCGTTGCGGTCGGTGAGTTCCTCGGCCTTGACGATCAGGCCGTTTTTGAACGGCTTCGCTTTCTGGCACTTCAGAATTTTTTGGACCGCGTCCGCGGCCGGATCTTCCCCGCGCGGCGGAAGCGCGCCGAGACCGAACTCCTTCAAGCGCGGCAGCCACGACACATCCCCGGAAAAAATCAGCACGTGGAGTTCGCCGCGCAGACCGTGGGCTTCTTTGACTTTACCGACCAGCTTCATGGTTTTCTCTCTTCAGAATAAAAAAAGGGGGGTTCGTGTGAACCCCCCTTGGTGTTTTTTTGACAACTCAAAAAACTACTCAACGATATCGAGGTGATAGCGCTTGTTCAGTTTCGTCCCGGCGGCGCGGATGATCGTTCTCATCGCGGCGGCGGTCTTCCCCTGTTTGCCAATCACTTTGCCCAGATCGTCTTTGTCGACTTTCAGAGCGAGGAGGATCGTCTGTTGGCCAGGGATCTCATCCACCTCGACGTTGTCCGGCTTATCCACCAAGGATTTCGCCATAAATTCCACCAAATCTTTCAGGCTGTCCATTCACACTCCCTTGACTCGGGTCCCGAATCGCTCACCATTCTGGCAAAGAAGTGAGAGAAATTCGAGTCTTTTTTTAATTGGTGGAACTTTGGGCCAACTTCGCGACGTGCTTCACGCGGTCCGTGGGCTGGGCGCCCTTCTTGGTCCACTCTTCGTACTTCGCCATATCGAGGACGACTTTTTTGTCCTGACCACTGGCGAGGGGGTTGTAGTGACCGATCACTTCCAAGAATTTGCCGGTCGCATAACGACGGGAATCCGCGACGGTAATGCGGTAACGGGGTTCGTGTTTTGCACCGGTCCGAGCCAGTCGAATCACAACGGCCATTGCTGCTCCTTTTCCTTCAGGCAGAAGAAGGCAAAAGAATTACAGGCTCCGCTGCGAAAATTCAAGGGCTAAAATGGGAAGCGCATTCCCCCGCGCCCCATGCCCATTTTCATGAGTCCGTTCATCATTTTCTGGGCTTCCTCGAATTGCTTCACCAGGCGGTTGATGTCCTGAACCTGGGTCCCGGAACCCTGGGCGATGCGCAAGCGACGCGAGGCATTCAAAATCTTGTGGTTTTTGCGTTCGGCCGCCGTCATCGAACGGATGATGGCTTCGATTTTTTTCATTTCCTGATCCGGCGGGGACATGTTTTTGAGCTGTTTGGAGAGCTCCCCCATGCCGGGCAAAAATTTCAGGATGCTCTCGATGCCGCCCATCTTTTTCAGGCTTTGGATCTGGGTCAGGAAGTCCTCGAGACTGAACTCCTTCTTCATCATCTTCTTGGCGGACTCGCGCGCCGTCTTCTCGTCGATGATCTCCTGGGCCTTCTCAACGAGGCTCAGCACGTCGCCCATGTCGAGGATCCGCTGCGCCAGCCGGTCCGGATGGAACACCTCGAGGCCGGCGACTTTTTCGCCGACGCCCAGGAATTTGATCGGCACCCCCGTCACCTCGCGGATCGACAGGGCCGCCCCGCCGCGGGCGTCACCGTCCACCTTGGTCAGCACCAGGCCCGTCAGGCCCAGGCGGCTGTTGAAGCCCTCGGCGACGTTCACGGATTGCTGACCGAGCATGGCGTCGGCCACCAACAAAATTTCTTGAGGGGTCCAGATCCGCTTCAGGTTCTCGAGCTCGCCCATCAGGGCGTCGTCGATCTGCAGCCGGCCGGCGGTGTCGACGAAAACGACCTCCACCATGTTGTCGCGGGCCCAGGACTTGGCCTGCTCGAGGATCTCCTCGGGCTTTTGCCCGGCCTGCGTCGGGAACACCGGCAGGTTGTTCTGCTTGCCGAGGGTCTGCAGCTGATCGATGGCGGCGGGACGGTAGATGTCCGCCGGGATCAGGCCCGGTTTTTTGCCGAGCTTCTGGCGCACGTGCAGCGCGAGTTTCGCGGCGGTCGTGGTTTTCCCGGCGCCCTGCAGGCCGACCAGGAAGACGACGCTGGGATTTTCACGCACGTTCAACTCGGCCGTGCCGCCCCCGAGCGTCGTCACCAGCTCGTCGTGCACGATCTTGGTGAACATCTGGCCGGGGTTCACATGGGTCAGAACCTCCTGGCCCAGGGCTTTGGCCTTCACGCGGTCGGTGAACGACTTCACCACTTTGAAGTTCACATCGGCTTCGAGGAGACTCAGACGGATGTCCTTCACGGCCTCTTCGATGTTGCTTTCGGAGATGCGGTTCTGGCCTTTGAGCTTTTTGACGCTGGCGAGGATTTTGTCCGAGAGTTGATTGAACATGGAATGGGGATACCCGGGAAGCAGGCTTGCGTCTTGGGATTATGGAGCGCGTCAGAGAATGGGGCTGAAAAGGCGGCAAACCCGCACGCCGGTGCGGTACCACCAGGGTTTCCGCGCCAACTCGGCGGAGGAGGCGGGGCTGCCGTGGCGGAAATCCTCTTGCAGCATCGCCTCCACCTGGCGTGAAAAATCCGCGTCCACCACGGCCACCGTCATCTCGAAATTCAGACGGAAAGAACGGCAGTCGAAATTCGCCGTGCCGACGAAACAATGGCTGTCATCCACCAGCAGGACCTTCTGGTGCATGAAACCGTTTTCGTACCAGAAGAAGCGGATGCCCACGGCTTCGAGCTCGGCGAAATAAGACTCGCTCACCATGGTGTTCCAGAAACCGTCATTGCGGCGCGGGATCAGGATGCGGATCTCCACCCCGCGCAAGGCGGCCAGCTGCAGGGCCGAAACGAACTGCTCGTCCGGGGCGAAGTAAGGGCTGGCGATCCACAGTCTTTTCTTCGCGCTCTGCACGGCGAGCAGATGGAACAAGGTCGCCGTCTCCAGGGGATCCGCGGGACCCGACGGGATGGCGAGGGCCACCATGTTTTCATCGCGGCAGGGCTCGGCCTCCCACCGCAGGTCCAATCTTTCACCGCAGGCCCAGTACCAATCCTCCTGAAAGGACAGCTGCACGCCCTGCACGACCGGGCCCTGCAGCTTCACGTGAGTGTCCCGCCAGGGGGTGAGCTGCGGGTCCAGGCCCATGTACTCATCGGCGACGTTGAGGCCGCCCGTGAAAGCCAGGCGCCCGTCCACCACCACCGTTTTGCGGTGGTTGCGGAAGTTCAGCTGGAAACGGTTGTGCGCGCCGCGGGTCGAGTTGAACGCCTCGACGCGAACGCCCGCGTCCGTCATCTCGCGCAGGAAATCCCGCGGCAGCTTGGTGCCGATCTCGTCATACAGGAAATAACAGCGCAGGCCCTCGCGGGATTTTTTCACCAGGATGTCCTTGAAGGCCGTGCCGATCCCGTCGGCGCAGAAAATGTAGTACTGCACCAGCAGGTACTCACGGGCGGCCCGCATGTCCGCGAAGAGGCCGTCGAAGCAGGCCCGCCCATCGATCAAGAGATCGACGCGGTTGTGGTTGGTGAAAGGCAGGTTGATCAGCTTCTCGATGGACTTGGAGAAGGGCGTCTTCAACGGGTCGACCTGAATGCCCTGGCGCCGAAAGAAATCGCGGACGCGCTCGGCGATCGAACCCGTCGCCTGGGCGACGCTCAAGCGCGGCGTGCGGTAACCGACAAAGCGCTTGCGGCCGAAAATCCAGTAGGCCGGCACCGCGATCCACGGGAAGGACACCAGGAACACCACCCAGGCGGCGGTGCCCTGCGGGGTGCGAACCTCATAGAGCGCCTGCAGGGCGGTGAGCACGCCCACCACGTAACCGAAAACCCCCAGGACGTGCCAGACGCTGAGATCCCCTACCATCTTTGGAAAGAACCGCGGCTGAGCGAGATGCGGGCCATGACGTAAAACACCAGGAGCCCGAGGAAAGACACCAGCAACGACTGCGTGATCTCCACGTCGCTCACGCCCAGCATGCCGTAGCGGAAACCGTTGATCAGGTACAGCAAGGGATTCAACCGCGACACCTGCTGCCAGAAGGGCGACAGGCTCTCCACCGAGATGAAAACCCCGCCCAAGTAAGTCAGGGGCAGAAGCACGAAGCTGGAAAAGGCCGACAGATGCTCGAAGCCTTTCGACCAGAAGGCCACCGAGATCCCCAGGAAAGCGAACAGCAATCCCCCCACCAGGGTGAAGTACAGCAGATACAAGGGATGCGCCACCGGCAGCCACACGCCCAGCTGCTGATCGTGGAACACCTCGCCGACGGCGAGGGTGACCAGGGCCACCAGCACCCCGCGCAGCAAAGCCCCCAGGCCCAGGGCCCAGATGATCTGGTTGTCCGTCAGGGGCACGACGGCCAGATCCTCGATGTCCCCGGAAAATTTCGAGGACACGATGGAGCTGGAGGAATTCTGAAAGGAGTTGTTGATCAAGGCCATCATCATCAAGCCCGGCACCAGGAAAGACAGGTAAGGCACGCCGTTCTTCAGTTCCACCGCCGCGCCCAGGGACACCCCGAACACCAGCAGGTACAGAAAGGAACTCACGAAGGGCGTGACCACCGTCTGCACGATGACCTTCATGAAACGGCGGCACTCACGCTCGAGCAGGGTCAGGAACGCGACCATCATGCTTTGGCTCCTTCCGCCGGGGCGGCTTTGTCTCCGGTCAGCAGGCGCCGGAAGGCGTCTTCCAAGCGGCCCTGCTCGACCTGGATGTCGCGCAGATCCATGGGATCGACGCCGGCGTCGCGCAGGATATCCCCCAGGGGTTTTTCGATCGGGGCGAAGATCTCCTTGCGGCCGGAGGAACGGGTGTCGAGGATCACTTTCTTGCGGGCGAACTGATGCACGATCCGGGAAGTCTCGCCGATGGCCTCCAGGCGGCCGCGGTTGACGATGCCGACGCGGTCGCAGAGGAGCTCCGCCTCTTCCAGGTAATGCGTGGTCAAAAGGACGGCGATGCCTTCGCGTTTCAGATCGCGCACGAAGTCCCAGAGGTTCTCGCGCAGGGTGATGTCCACCCCGGCCGTCGGCTCATCGAGCAGCAGCAGGCGCGGCGAGTGCACCAGGGCTTTGGCGATCATCAGGCGGCGCTTCATGCCGCCCGAGAGCTGCTTCACGCGCTTGTCGCGGTGCTCGTACAGGCCGAGCTTGTTCAGCAGATAGCGGATGCGTTCGCCGTTTCTCCTCAAGCCGTGGTAGCCCGACTGGAACTGCAGCAACTCCTCCACGGTGAAGAATCCCGAATTGATGATCTCCTGGTGAACGACGCCGAACTGGCGTTTCACGAGCAAAGGGTTCTTGGCCACGTCGATGCCGAAAACCCGCACCTGACCGGACGTCGCCTGCTCCAGCGTCGTCACGATGGAAATGGTGGTGGTTTTTCCGGCGCCGTTGGGCCCCAGCAGGCCGAAGACCTCGCCGGCGCGCACCTCGAAGCTGAGACCACGCACGGCCTCGAAGGAGCCGTAGTTTTTTTTCAGGTCAATCACTTCCAGGGGAAACGTCGTCGGCTGGGTCATTTCGCCTCCTGGGCTAGCGCGCCCGGGTGATGGACGTCTGGAACTCCACCGCGGGGTTTTCACGTTGGGCCCAATTCAAATCCCATTCCTGGGCCAGCAGGATCACCGGCTGATCATTGGAGTCGCGGTACATGGTGAACTGACCCTTGAGATTTTCCACGGCCTTGCCGTCCGCCGTGCGCGGCCAGCGCGCCACGGAAAAAGGCAGGCGGTTCAATTTGACGTCGAGATTGTACTCGTCCTGCAGCCGGTGCAACAGCACTTCGAACTGCAACTCCCCGACCGCGCCCAGGATCGGGTCCTGGGGACCGACCAGGGGATCGATGAGAACCTGGATGGCGCCCTCTTCGGAGATATGGCGGATGGCCTCCTGCATCTTGGTGCGTTTCAGGGCGTCGCGCACGGACAGCCGCGCGAACAGCTCCGGCGCGAACTTCGGGATGTCCTCGAACAGCACGCGGCCGTGGGAGGACACGCAATCCCCGATGGCGAAGTTGCCAGTGTCGTTGACCCCGACGATGTCGCCGGCAAAGGCCTCGTCGACGGTCTCCCGCTCGGCGGCGACGAATTGATTCGAGTAAGCCAGCCGCAGCTCGCGGCCCAGACGGGCGTGCTGCACTTTCATGCCGCGCTCGAAGCGGCCCGAGCAGATCCGCAGGAAAGCGACGCGGTCGCGGTGCCGGCGGTCCATGTTCGCCTGGATCTTGAAGACGAAGCCCGTGAAGTTCGCGTCCAAAGGATCGACCTCGCCGCCGTCGCGGGTTTTGCGGGGCTGCGGGCCCGGCGCGTACTTCGAGAAGAAGTTCAGGAAAATATCGACGCCGAAATTCTGTTTCGCCGAACCGAAGGTCACCGGCGAGATCTCCCCGGACAGGAAGGCCTGCACGTCAAAGGGCGGCAAGGCGCCCTCGATCAGCTCGAGCTCGCTCTTCACCTGCTCGGCGGACTCGGCGTCCAGGATGCCGTCGAGCTTCGCCATGTCGGTCGCCGGGTCGAAGGGGATCACCTGGAAGTCGAGCACGTCCTCGCGGCGCTGGTCGTAGATGATGATCTCTTTGGTGATGCGGTTGAAGATGCCCTTGAAACGCTGGCCGATGCCGAGGGGCCAGGTCACCGGATAGCACTGCATGCCCAAGGTCTTTTCGATCTCGTCGATCAGCGTGAGGGGGTCTTTGCCCTCGCGGTCGAGCTTGTTCACGAAAGTGAAGATCGGCACCTGTCGGTAACGGCAGACTTCGTACAGGCGCTTGGTGCGCTCCTCCACCCCTTTGGCGACGTCGATCAGCATGCAGGCCGAGTCCACGGCCATCAGCACGCGGTAAGTGTCCTCGGAGAAGTCCTTGTGGCCAGGCGTGTCCAGCAGGTTCACGCGCAGCTCGTTGTAATCGAAGGTCATCACCGAGGAGGTGATGGAAATCCCTTTTTGCCTTTCCAGTTCCATCCAGTCGGAGGTGACGGCCTTCGTGCCCGACTTGCCCTTCACCTCGCCCGTCGTGTGAATGACGCCGCCGTGGAAAAGCAATTTCTCGGTGAGCGTGGTTTTCCCCGCGTCCGGATGGGAGATGATGGCGAAGGTGCGCCGGCGTTGGATTTCTTTTTGAACGGCAGGGGTGGAAAGCATCCAGGGGTTATAGCAGGCACGAGGGAAACTGGCACCTTTTTGTAGACGGCGCGTTAAAGCTGAAACGGCCCCTCTTCGGAGCCGTTTCAATCTGCCTTTTCAAAGGGAGAATCTTAAAGAATCACTTCCATCAGCACGTACACCACGGCGGCCAGGATGAAACCGCAGGTGATGACGCCTTTCACGGTCTGCATGGGGCCCAGTTTGCCCTTGATGGCGTTGAACTCCAGCCCTCCCGCCAGGATGGCGAGGACGATCCACCAGGTGGACTGGCGGCTGACGTCGATCTGCATGGGCAAATGGCTGGCGGCGCCCATATAGAACAGCATGGGGATGGAGAACAGCGTGTTGGTCCGCGAGGCGAGCAACGCCTTGGCGCCGTTGGCGGCGGCGGTCGGCAGGGGCTGTCCCCCGGTCGCCACCTGCTGGTTCGACTGGATGACGATTTTCTGCGCCGGCCAGATGATGAACCAAACGTTCGCCCACATCAGGATCCCGAATACGGAACCCGTCAGGATCTTCACGCCCCAGTCGCCGCTCAGCGGGAAATTCGAGAAGTGCAGCATCAGCAGACCGGTCACGAAGGTCCACATGGCGCCCCAACGGAACCACCACATGGCGACGGGCAGGAACTTCGACAGCACGTTAGGACGAACGCCCGCCGGCTCGACCTGAGCGATGGCCGTGCCTTGGGTGAAATTGAAATAATAGAGGTGGCCGATCCACATGATCCCGAAGAAAAAGTGCAGCCACTTGAAGACGTAATTCAGACCTTGGGTTGAGAAGACAGCAAATTCCATTGAGGCACCTCCACGCTCTGAGTGTGAGCGTGGAGGCCCGTCATTGTCAATTGCTTGTCATTAACCTCAGGCATCCACCGGCGGCGGAATCAGAGGCGTCTCGTTCGGGACGACGTCCGCGGGGACCACCGCCGCGTCGACGCCGAGGGCGAATTTCAGGACCTCGTTGACGTGATCCACGAAGACGAACCTCAGCTGCGAGCGGATGTCCATGGGCACTTCGCGGAGATCCTTCTCGTTGCGACGGGGCAAAAGCACCGTCGTGATGCCGGCGCGATGCGCGGCCAGGACCTTTTCCTTGATCCCGCCGACGGGCATGATCGCGCCCCGCAAAGTGACCTCGCCGGTCATGGCGAGCTTCGGATCCACCCGGCGATGGGCCAGCAACGACGCCAGGGCCGTCACCATGGTCACGCCGGCGCTCGGGCCGTCTTTCGGAATCGCTCCCGCCGGCACGTGCACGTGGATGTCGGACTTCGCCAGATCCAGGTCCGGGTCCATACCCGGCAAGCGCGACTTCAGGAGGCTCAGCGCGATGCGCGCCGACTCTTTCATGACGTCGCCCAATTGCCCGGTCATCAGCAACTGACCCGTTCCCGGCATCAAGGCCGCTTCGACGAACAGGATGTCCCCGCCCACCGGCGTCCACGCCAGGCCCGTCACCACGCCGGATTCGGTGTTCTGGTCGGCCACCTCCGACTGGAAACGCTCGGGCCCGAGGGCCTCTTCCAGATCCGCCACCTCGATGCGCACGGGCTCGCCTTCCGCGTGCAGGACTTTCTCCGTCGAGGCGCGGATGAGCTCGGCGATCTTGCGTTGCAGGTCCCGCACGCCGGCCTCGCGGGTGTGTCCCGTGATCAGGCGGTGCAGGGTGCCGTCCGGCACCACCAGCTGCTCTTTGCTCATGCCGTGCTCTTCGAGCTGCTTCGGGATCAGGTGCTGCTTGGCGATGTGGAATTTCTCCGAGGTCGTGTAACCGCTGACCTCGATGACCTCCATGCGGTCCAGCAACGGGCCCGGAATGCCTTCCAGACTGTTCGCCGTGCCGATGAAAAACACCTTCGACAGGTCGAAACCGGTGTCGAGGTAGTGATCGACGAAGGCGCGGTTCTGCTCGGGATCCAGGACCTCGAGCATGGCCGCGGCCGGATCCCCGGTGAAACCGCGGGACATCTTGTCGATCTCATCCAGCACGAAGACCGGGTTGTTCTCCCCGGCCTTTTTCAAGGCGCTGAGGATCCGGCCCGGCAAGGCGCCCACGTAGGTGCGGCGGTGACCGCGGATCTCCGCGTCGTCGCGCACGCCGCCCAAAGAGACGCGGGCGTATTTGCGTCCCAGGGCGCGGGCGATGCTCGCCGCCAGCGAGGTCTTGCCGACCCCCGGAGGACCGACGAGCAGCAGGATCGAACCGCTCTGATTCTTCTTCAGTTTCAAAACGGCGAGATGCTGCAGGATCCGCTTCTTCACCTTGTCGAGGCCGTAGTGATCGGCGTCGAGGATCTCGCGGGCGCGGTCCAGATCCACTTCGGTCTGCTCGGAGGATTTGCTCCAAGGCAGGCTCAGCATCAGATCCAGGTGATTGCGCACCACCTGATACTCCGGGGAGGCCGGGTTGATGTCCTGCAGGCGCTTCAACTGGCTTTCGGCCAGCTGCTTCGCCTCTTCGGGCATCCCCGCCTCGTCCACCTTGCGGCGGTATTGGTCGTTCATGTTGGTCTCTTCGCCTTCGCCCAGTTCCTCCTTGATGGCCTTCAACTGCTCGCGCAGGATCTGCTCGCGGTGGCTCTGGCCGAATTTGTTGTTCAGCTTGGCGCGGATGTCGGCCTGGACCTGCAGGTTGTCCTTCAGGGACTGCAGCAGGGTCAGCAGGTGCATCACGCGGTTGCGCACGGAAAGGCTTTCCAGGATTTTTTGCTTTTCCTTCAGGTCGAAATCCGCGTTGGCCGCCACGGTGTGCACCAGAAAAGGCAGATCCTCGATCCCCTTCACCAGTTCCTCGAGCTCGCGGGTTTCCGCCGGGATGAACTTCAGGACGTCGAGGGACAGCTCCTTCAGGCTGGCCAGGAGCGCTTTCTGCGTCGGCTCGTCGGCGTCTTCCAAATCCGCCAGGTTTTCCGTCATGGCTTCGAAATAACCGTGCTCGGCTTTGATGTCCGTCAGACGCACCCGCTCCACGCCCCGCACCATCAAGGTGTAGCCGTTGTCGGGATTGCCGCGCACGGATTCCACTTTGCTCACCACACCGATGCGATGCAGATCATCGGGCACGTCGGCGCGCGCGCCGGGATCGCGTTGCGCGGTCACGACGATCCAGTTGTTTTGCTCAAATGACTTTTGCAGGGCCTTGACGCTCTTTTCCCGTCCGACGCGCAAAGCCTGCGTGACGCCGGGATACAGCACGGTGTTGCGGAGAGGAAGGACCGGCAGATAACCATGAGGTCGAATCATAGAACCTCCTTCCTTTAGAACATGAGGCCTGTCTCGGCCCCGTCAAGGGAGGCTTCGATCGCGATCCCGTGTTTTTCCGGAGCATTCTTCGCGATCACGCGCGGGGAGCCACCCGGAAGCAACCAGCTTTCAGGCACTTGCCGAACAGCATGAAAGTGTCCGTTCATGATCCGAACGGCATGGCGAAGACATGAAGATTTCCGGGGTCCAGCGGATCGCGACTATTCGTAGCGGAGCGCTTCGATGGGCGCGAGCTCCGAAGCCTGGCGCGCCGGCCACAGACCGAAGATCACTCCGACCAGGAAGGCGAAAAGGAACGACGTCGCGACGGCGCCCGCCGTGAAGACGGTTTTCCAACCGAGCAGGCTGCTGGCCGCCAGGGACAACCCCCAACCCAGCAACGTGCCGAAGGCCCCGCCCAACAAACAGATCAAAACGGATTCGATCATGAACTGCATGAGGATGTCGAAGCGGCGCGCCCCCACGGCTTTGCGCAAGCCCACCTCGCGGGTGCGCTCTTTCACCGACACGAACATGACGTTCATGATGCCCGTGCCACCGACCAGCAACGACACGAAGGAGATCGCCTGCAGCATCGACGAGATGATGCCCGTCGTCTGGTTGTAGACCTCCTGGATGTCATTCATGTTGAGGATGTCGAAGGTGTCCTGATCGCCCGGACGCTGCTGGCGGTAGTCGCGCATCCACTGCCGCAACCGTTCCTGGGCGACGCCCATGGCCTCGCGGCTCACCGCCTCGACCGTCAGCACGTGCAGGGTGCTGCGCCCGTAAATGCGGTTCAAAACCGTCTTCAGGGGCAAGAGCACCATTTCATCGCGGTCCCTGTTGTTCGTGCTGCCCTTCGGCGGCAGCAGGCCGATGATCTCGAAGTCGACGCGATTGAGCTTCAGGAACGCGCCCACGGGATTCTTATCGCCGAACATGTTTTTGGCGACCGTCTGCCCGATCAGCACGACGCGCGCCTGGTTGTCGTTTTCCTCTTCCGTGAAAAAGCGCCCGGCCACGGGCTTGAACGCCTGCATGGTCTCGATCGCGGGCGTCGCCCCGATCACCTCCACCGGCGTGTTGTATGAACCATGGGACGCGGTGAGGTAGCCGTAGATCTGCCCGTCCACCTTGGCGATGGAGGGCTGCGACTGCGCGAACACCTTCAGTGCCTCGAGATCCTCGGGATAGAATTTCCGGAAATTGTCCCCCGCCAGCTCCTTGGCCGTGCGCGGATTGACGGGGCGGATGTTCAGCAGGTTCGTGCCCATCGACGACAGCAGGTCCGACACCGCCTCTTTGGCGCCCTCGCCGATCGCCATCATCGCCACGAAGGATGCGATGCCGATGACGATCCCCAGAGTCGCCAGGGAGGTGCGCAGGAGGTTCAAGCGCAGGGCGACCAACGCCATACGCACGTTCTCGCGCACCCGCGCCCACAGGCCGTGGCCGTTCTCCGCGGCCGCAGCGAGCGGCGCGCGGTCGCCCTCGAGGAGCGCGCCGGACGTCCTGTCGCGCAGCAGCTTGTCCTCCGCGATGCGGCCGTCCCGCAAAACCAGGGAGCGGCGCGCGTGGTGGGCGACCTCCGGCTCGTGAGTCACCAGGACGATGGTGACGCCGCGACGGTTGAGCTCCTCCAGCATGTTCAGCACTTCTTCGGTTTGCTGGGTGCTGATGTTGCCCGTCGGTTCATCGGCGAAAATGATTTTCGGATGATTGACGAGGGCGCGCGCGATGGCCACGCGCTGCTGCTGACCGCCGGACAGCTGATGGGGCTTGTGATCGAGGCGATCCGCCAGGCCCACCTGCGTCAGAAGCTCCCGGGCCCGCGGCGCCGGGTCTTGCTCCCCGGTGTACACGAGCGGCAAGGACACGTTGTCGAGGCAGCTCGTGCGCGGCAGGAGATTGAAGAACTGAAAGATGAATCCCAGCTTCCGCGAGCGGATCTGCGCCAGGTCGTCGTCGGAAAGATTCGAGACGTCGTTGCCGTCGAGAAGGTAAAGCCCCTCGCTCGGGCGGTCCAACAGACCCAGGATCTGCATGAGGGTGGATTTGCCGGAGCCGCTCGGCCCCATGATGGAGATGTACTCGCCCGGCAGGATGTCGAGATCGACGTGATCCAGGGCTTTGACCTCAAAGCCGCCTTCCTGTCCGGCGGGACGGTAAACCTTCTTGAGGCCGCGCACGCGCAGCAGGGGCTCTTGCTCCATCAACGCCGGCGTCCGCCGCCTCCGCCCAGCCCGAAGGGTGAGCCGCTGTTGTCTTTCTGCTTGTACTCCATCGGCTGGTACAGGACGCGGTCGCCCGCCCGCAGCCCCTGGGTCACTTCCACCAACTGGCCGTTGGAGGGGCCGAGGGTGATGGCCCGATCCTCGGCGTCGCCGTTTTCATCGCGCACTTTAAGCTGGAATTCCGTGCGCTGGCGCCCTTCCGTGATCCAGGTGGGCAGCACGACGGCGTCGTCCACTTCGCGCACGATGTAGTCGACGCTGACGTTCATGCCGGCGCGATAAGTCGTGGCGAAAGGCTGTTCCGGCTCGAGGAAGACCTCATAGGCCGTGACGTTGTTCAGGACCGTCGATTTTTCCCCGACCCGGGTGACGCGCGCCTTCACCGGGTTGTCGGGGAAGGCGTCGACGCGCACGTCGACCACCTGATCCAGGCGCACCTTGCCGATGTCGGTCTCATCGACCTTCGAAACGACGATCAACACATCGGACAGTTCATACAGGGCCGTCTCGGGGGCCACGGTCTGACCCTGCACGACGGTTTTGGCGATGATGCGGCCGTCGACGGGCGAACGCACCGGCGCGGGCTTGTACATCTCGGTCCACGAGGCGTCGGCGTCCCCGCTCTGGATGGCGTCCATCAGGGCGACGCGGTCGGCGCTGGAAACCCAGGCGAGGACATCGCCTTTCTTGACGACGTCGCCCTCTTCGCGGAGCACGCGGTCCACGCGTCCCCCCAGGGGGGAACTGACGACGATCTTGTTTTTCGGCGTGATCGTGCCCATGGAGTTGAAGGTGACGCGGAAGTTCCCCTTCTCCACCGTGTACTCGCTCCATTTCACCGGGCGGGGACGGAGCAACGTCCAAGCCAGACTCACGACGGCCACCACGACCACGGCCCCGATTCCGATCCACACCCCGCGCTTCACAACGACTCCCCATTCAGGCCCGCGGCCTTTTCCCAATCGGCGTAACTCGTCAACCACAGGCGGCGGGCGGCCAGGAAGTCGCGCTCCGCATCCAACAAACGTGATTGAGCCGTGTCCCACTCGGCGAACTTGCGCGCCCCCAGGCGGTATTGCAGGCTGGTGGTCTCGGCGTAAGCCCGGGCCCCGCGCAAAGCGCCCTCGCGCGCCGCCAGCAGCTGACGGTTCACGTCCAGCTGTCGCCACAGTTGATCCTCTTCCTCGCTCAGGGATTTTCGCGACTCGTCCAGGCGGATTTCCGCCGCCCGGGCCCGGGCGCGCGCCGCCGAGGCGTTGTTCCACCCGGAGAAGCCCTCGAAGATCGCGTAACTCAAGGTCAGATTGTAAGAGGTCTGCGTGGCGGGGTCCTGCCCTTCGGGGCGAGCGCGGCCGTTCTGCCAGCTCAGATCCAGGGAGGGCAGGAAGCTCGCGCGCGCCACGGTGACTTCCGCCGTGGCGACGCGTTCCTCGGCCTCGGCCTGGCGCCAGCGCGGATGCTCCTCGACCCGGAAAGCCGGACGCTTCGGCTGGGGGGATTTCTCAAAACGCGCATCGGGGCGCACGCCCTCGTAATTCTCGCCCGTCAGGCGTCCCAGGGTTTCCAGCGACCTCGCGAGATTCAGTTTTTCCGCGTTGAGGGTCGCCTCCACGAAAAGCAGGTTGGAGCGCGCCAGCTCCACCGCCCACTGTGCCTCGAGACCGCTGCGGTATTTGGCTTCGATGACCTTCACCTGATCGCGGTAGCGCTTTTGCAATCCCTCATAGACGCGGGCGCTTTCCGCGGCCAGCAGGGCGGCGTCGTAGGCCTTGCGCAGGTCGGTCTGCACCGTCAGCCAGGTGTGGCCGACTCCGGCCTTCGCTCCCAGGGCCAGCGCCCTCGCCCGACGGATCTGACCGAAGGTGGAAAAACCCTTGAAGAGATTCCAGGTGACTTTCACGCCCTCGCTGTCGGTGGTGAGGGCCGTCGTGGTGTCGACGCCCAAAACCGAGGTGCGGTTTTCCGCGCGTTGACGATCAGCGAAGAGCGAAACGCTGGGCAGATAACCGCCCCAGGCCGCCGAAGCCGTGGCCTGCGCCGCCTCTTCCTCCTCCCGCATCGCGCGCAATTCAGGATGACGCGACTTAGCCGCGCTGATCAAAGATGACCAGTCCGCGACCGCGGCCATGCTGGTGGCCGGCATCACCATGAACAGGAGAAAATGACGGAGAAATCCCACGCGCCCATGGCTAACACCATCCTTGAGACGCGTCAAAAACTTGAAGTTATTACAGCGCCGCGAAGACTGTGAATTCTTCTCGGGCTTTAAGAGCCCTCGGCCAGCGTCGTCCAGGGTTTGCTTTTTTTGCGGATCCGCCGCAGCAGATAGACCCGGTAGAGGCGCATGGTCGCCAGGTGCACCCAGGCCTGGGTCCAACGATAAATCACCCAAGGCAAGGACGGACTGAAGTTGTGCAAAGCCGTGATGACCGCCCGGCCCCCGGGGATTTCACGAAATTCCAGTCGCCCCCGCGGACCCTGGCGGGAAAGCCGCCCGCCGCGCACGTAAAAAAGCTGCCGGTGGGGGGTGCTGCGCTCCGGGGAATACTCCAACACCAAAAGGGGGATTTCCGGCCAGCGCCAGCACAGGGACACCCGGCGCCCCTCCACTTTCGCCATCAGGAAGGCCGAGTTGCTGCGCGGAAGCCAGCGCAGATAAGCCTGCGCCACATGCTCGGCCGTCCAGCCCGGCGGCAGAGGCAGACGCTGCACGGAACGGGCTTCATGGCGGGGCACGGACGGTCGCTGGAAAGCGTGGGGATCGCCCGGCGGAATCTCTTTCACCGCCGCCGCGGCCGCCTCCTGAAAGGACAGGAAGCGGTGCCCGGGCAGGCGCAGGATTTTTTCCTCCCGCGCCGTCAGGCGCAGTCGCAAACCCGCCACCAGGGGTTTCACCAGCTCTTTGGGGGCGCCCGTGATCAGGCGGATCCACAGCACCGACAAACGCGGCGTCAGAAAAGGCACCGTCCAGAAACGGCGTTTTTTTCCCAGCACCCGGGCCAAGACCGCCATCATCTGGCGATAACTCAAGACATCCGGACCCGCCACATCGTACACCTGATTCAGGCACTCCTCCCGCCCCACGCAGAAGGACAGGGCCTGCACCACGTCCGTCAAGGCCACGGGTTGGGTCGGCGTGCGCGTCCAGCGCGGGCACAGCATCACCGGCAGGCGTTTCACCAGCCGCCACATCATCTGGAAAGACGAGCCTTGCGCGCCCACGATCATCGAGGCCCGCAAAATGGTTTCGGGCACCCGGCTCGCGCGGAAAATCTCCTCCACCTCCAGGCGGCTGCGCAGGTGCCGGGACAAGGTGGCGCGGCTTTCCGGCAGCAAGCCGCCGAGGTAAATGATCTGCCGGAGCTGATGCTTCGCCGCCGCCCTCACGAAGTTGTCGGCGACGATCAGATCGAAGTCCTCGAAACGGCCCTGGCTGAGATGCGCCGAGGGGCGCATCGAGTGCACGAGGTAGACCGCGACTTCGGCGCCTTCCAGGCCTTTTTCGATGTCCAACAGGGAAAAAAGATCGCAGCCTCGCCACTCGACAGGTTTTCCGCCCGCCCGAGGGGGTTCTTGACGTGAGGGCGAACGGCTGAGGGCGATGACCTCATGATGCTCGCGCAATTTTTCAACCAGGGCGCGGCCGACAAAACCGCTGGCCCCGGCGATCGCCACTTTCATGCAACACCCGATCCGGAGAGGCTCCTTCAAATTCCTTGCAACAGCATCTCAGCTTCATCGGGCTTTGTCACAGGTCCTCGTCGCTCAGCGCCACGAGGACCCGGGATCAGGTCAAAGCGTGCGGTGCAGGATTTCTTTTTGTTTTCCGACGGGAATCGTCGCCAGGTCCTTGGACTCCACGCGGGCCACCATGCGCGAGAGCGGCGTGCTCAGGCAACGCTTGATCGCTCCCAGCAAACGCGGCTCCGCGACCAGAATCAGGGAATCAAAAGCCTGACCGCTGCGCGCCTTCTCGAGGAAAGAGGCGATCTGACGGGCGAAACGGCGGGCGATCTCCTGAGGGGAGGTGCGGCCGCCGCTCGTGGCGGAGGCGAACACCGGCTGCGTCGGCAGCTCTTCCCGCTCCTGCCGGCGTCCCAGGGGGTTGTGAAATCTCGTGACCAGTTCAGGCTCCCCGTGGGCGCGGCGTTTGAAAATCTGCGCGTCAGCTCGGCTCGCGACGACGATCCATTGACTCATGTGGACCTCCTTGAAAACGGGTTTTCCTGATTTTCTCATGCTTCCGCGGGGTCTTCCCCCCGGGGCGCCCGCATTTCGTGAAAGCCTCAAAAAAACACGAGACCCCGCGTCGTGTGTTTTGCCGGTTTTGCGGATGGAATAGGACCATGGACGCGTTGATTTTGTTGGCGACTTCGGTGGTCGCCGGATTCATCGGCTCACTGTTAGGGCTGGGCGGCGGCATCATCCTGATTCCCGTGCTCACCTTGTTTTTTCACGTCAATATCCGCTACGCCATCGCGGCGAGTTTGATTTCCATCATCGCCACCTCTTCGGGCGCCGCGGCGGGTTTTTTGCGAGACCGCCTCACCAATCTGCGGCTCGCCGTGCTGCTGGAAACGGGCACGGTGACCGGCGCCATCGCGGGCTTTCTTTTTTCGCGTTTCGTGAACGCTTCCGTTTTGTTCCTGCTCTTCGGCGGGTTCCTGCTTTTTTCCGCGCTGATGATGTTGCGCCGGCGTGAGGAGCATCACGGCCAGCGGGATCATCCCTGGTCGGCGCGGCTGAAGCTCGCCGGCGTTTACCCGGAAAAAAATCAGCCGGTCGCCTACGCGGTGGAAAACGTGCCCTTGGGGCTGTTCGCCATGTTCGGGGCCGGCGTGCTCTCCGCCCTGCTGGGCATCGGCAGCGGGATCTTCAAAGTTCTCGCCATGGACGGGGCGATGAAGCTGCCGATGAAGGTTTCCTCCGCCACCTCCAATTTCATGATCGGCGTGACCGCGAGCGCGAGCGCCGGCGCCTATCTCCTGCAGGGGGATGTGCGTCCGGAGATCGCGGCCCCGGTGGCGGTGGGGATCATCGCCGGCTCCTGGGTCGGCGCCCGGGCCATGGTGCATCTGCCGGCCTTGTGGATCCGGCGGATTTTCGTGGTGGTGCTCGCCATCGTGTCCGTGCAGATGATCATGAAAGGACTGTCATGAAGGCGCGCGGGATGGAGGAGCTCGAGCTGCGCATTTCCCTGTTCCTGCGGGCCGGGGTCGTGATCGCCGGTGTTTTGCTGTTGGCCGGTTGGTTGATGAGCACACGCCTCGGCGGTCATCCCCTGCAGGGGCTTGAAACCTATCAGCCCCATGATCTGGGACTGATCCTGCGCGAAGCCTGGAGCCAGGGCCGGGTCGGAACATTGCTGTGTTACGGGGGGCTGTTCGCGCTGATCAGCCTGCCGATCGTGCGCGTGCTTTTGACCGCCGTGCTGTTTCTGAGACAAAAGGACCTCATTTTATCGGGGGTCGCCTTTTTCGTCCTGGCCTGCCTGGCCTTGAGCTTCTTTCTGGGAGCCGTTCACTAGTCCCTCTTGTTTCACCCCGAGACACGCGGCAGAATAAATCAGGATTCCAGGATCCTTCAATCTTCAAGCATTACCATCAGATGAAAACGCTTGATGGGAGTTCGCATGGCCAACATTCTTCTCGTGGAAGATGATCCGATCCTCGGCAACAGTCTGCAGGTCTTCATGAAACTGAAGGGCTACGAGGTCGAATGGGCCCGTGACCTGCGATCGGCACAAGCCATCAACAGGGAAAAGCCCTGCGACCTGGTGATCCTGGATCTGGGCCTGCCGGACGGCAGCGGCCTGAGTTTTTGCCGGCAATTGAGGGAAGAGGGATCGCGCATCCCCATCCTGATTTTGACGGCGAAGACCCAGGAGGAGGACGTCGTCGAGGGCCTGAACGCCGGCGCCAACGATTACATCCGCAAACCCTTCGGCAACAACGAGCTCGCGGCGCGCATCCGCACCGCCTTGCGCGAGCCCTTGTTGCGCGATGACCAGCTGCGCGTGGGGGACCTGGTGATCTTCCCGGGCCAGCGCAAAGTGCAATGGCAGCAGAACACCGTCGATTTGCGGCGCAAGGAGTTCGACATCTTCTACCTGATGGCGCAGAACTGCGGCTCGGTGATCACGCGCGAGCGCCTCCTGCAAGCCATCGACAGTGAGGGCGCCATCCTGGACCGCACCCTGGATTCGCACCTGAGCCATATCCGTCAGAGCCTGAAAAAAGCCGGCGTCACCTCGGTGCGCCTGAGCGCCGTCTACGGGGTCGGTTACAAACTGGAGACCCGATGAAATTCACGCTCTTTCGCAAGGCCCTGCTGTTTTCCACCCTGAGCATCATCTTGTTCGCCGTCCTGGGATCGCTGACGAGCTTTTTGCTGCGCGAAGCGGAGTTCATGCGTCCCTCCTTTTCGCCCTTCGCTTTGTCCTTCGCCCAGATGGTCGACAAGATGGCCGAGAAAACCGAGCTGTCGAAAGCCGATGCGCTGAAGCTGCTCGAGGAAACGCGTCCCGGCTTCCCGCCGCCGACACCTCCTCCCCGCGACAACGGCCGTGATTTCCGGCCGCCGCCTCCCCCGCCCTTTCCCCGTCCCGCCATCCGGCTGCTGGGCGCGGCACAAGCGCGGGAGCTTTTGGAGGAAGGGACGGCCCTGCCGGCCGCGCCTTACGAGCACGCCATTTTGCGCGAGGTTCCTGGTGAAGAGGCGCGCGGACCGTGGACCTTGGTGCGGCTGAAAGGCCCCGACGCGCAATTTCTGCTTTTGAACATGCGCCCGCCCCCGCCGCCGCGGGGCATGGGGGGCCCCTTGTTCCTGCTGAATTTCGTGATCCTCGTGGGCTCGGTGGCCCTGGGGTCGATCGTTTCCTTCACGGTGCTTTTTTATTCCATGCGCGCCCGCGCCGAGAGCGCCCGCGAGGTCATGAACCAGATGCAGAACGGCAACCTCAAGGCCCGCATTCCCGTGGGCAAAGTCGACGAGGTGGGCCACCTGATCATCGAGTTCAACAAAATGTCCGATGAGATCGAGCAGCTGGTGGGTCGCATCAGCAAGGCCGAGGAGTCCCGCCGCCTGCTGCTGCAGGACCTCGCCCATGACCTGCGCACGCCCATCGCCTCGATGAAAAGCATGCTGGAGACCTTGAGCACGGAGAAAGTCGATCCCCGAACCTCGCAAGAGCTGATGCAGCTGTCCTTGCGCGAGATCGAGTACTTCTCCCGCCTGGTGGAGGATCTGCTGTTCCTGGCCCGCGTGACGGAGCCGCGCTACAAAACCAACGTGAACACGGTGCCCCTGCAGGATCTGCTCCTGGAGGAGGCCGAGCAAGTGGAGGCGCGCCACCAATCGGGCGCGAAAAACATCCGCCTGTCGACGCTGTTGCCGGAGGAAGGCATCGAGATCCAGGGCGACGAGCGTTTGCTGCAGCGTCTGTTCCGCAACGCTTTCGAAAACGCCTTCTCCCACGCCCGCCAGCAGGTGGTGCTGGAGAGCGAACGCCGCGGGGATCAGCTCTGGATCCGCGTCGCGGATGACGGCCCCGGGCTGGACGCCGGCGTCGCCGAGAGCTTCGGTGAAAAGCGACCAACGCGTATCCAGGACAGCGCCCAGAAAGGCCGCCTGTCGGTGGGGCTGGGTTCGGTCATCATGAAAGCCGTGATGGACGCCCATGGCGGCACGATGAAGATTGAAAACATCCTGGACCCCGACGGCCACACGCGCGGGGCGCGCCTGTCCCTTTGTTTCAGAATCACCCACCCGCGTCCTTCTTGAGGATCTTCCACCGGGCTTCCAGGGTCCTCCGTCATGCTATCCGGACGAAGAAGGAGGACCCGATGAAGCAAAATCTCAAAACCGCTTTGGCCCTGCTGCTGATCCTGACCTCGGTCGCCCTGAGCGCCCGGGCCCAGGAGGAAGGGCGTGGCCGACGGCCGCCGCCCAACCATGAGAAAATGCTCGAGCGCCTGAAGTCGCAATTGAGCGAGGAACAATGGGCCGAACTGCAGGCCGCGGGCAGCATGGAGGAACGGCGCGCCCTGCTGGAGTCCTGGGGGATCAAACCTCCCCGGCCTCCCCGGGACGGCGAGCGTCCCCCGCGCCCGGAGCGCGGCGCAGGCGAACGGTCGAACTTCGGATCGAGCGGCGGCTACGGCAACCCGGGAGGCGGCGGTCAGCAATAATTTTGATTGAAAAGAAAAAGGCCGGGTCAATGACCCGGCCTTTTTTCGTCGGCGCGGAAGATCTCAGAGACAGGTCACCAGCCGCTGGGTGGTGTATTCGAAGAGGGCGTAGCCCCGGCAGTTGACGCCGTTGCAGGTCACCATCTGCGCGCTGTAGGGCGTGACGTAGTAGTAATAGTAACCCACGCACTGCATGGAAACCGTGGTGGTCGTTCCGGTCGAGGTCGTCGAGCAGTACGTGGTCGACACCATCTGGTTCAGGTTGTTGTAGCAGTAGCCGTTGCTCAGGTAGTACCCGGTCGTCGTCGCGCTCGTGCAGTAGGTGTTGAGCACCGCCTGCCCGGCGGTGTTGTAGCAAGTGCCGTTGTTCAGGTAATAACCCGTGGTCGCCACCGTGCCCGTGCTCGAGGAACTGCCGGAGCTGCTCCCGCAGGCGGTCAGGGCCAAAGCAAAAAGAAGAAAGATCCCATTCATGATTTTCATCGTGTGTTTTTCCTTTCACTCCGGAAAAAAGCAAAAGCGCCGCCAGCGACGGGCCCCGCGGCCGACCCTCCTAAACCCATCAGACGCTTCGTCAATCCGCGATGTTGGAAGGGGTCTGGAACGAAAATCACTGTCGAAGCGCCGAAAAGGCGCCCCGGATTGTCACTTTAACCTCTTGAAATTCCAGGAATTTTGCAGAAAGAATCCAGGATTCTTCCTCACTCCCCGAGGGGGAAGGCGGCGCGGATCTTTCGCCACTCCGTTTTGGTGAGCAGGGTCACCGACTCCGTGTTCGGATCGAACACGATGATCACATCGCCACGCCCGAGTTGCTGGCGCACTTGTCGCACTTTGGTTTCGAAGGCCACTTCCTCGCGGCCATAATCGGCCCCCTCCCGCAGGACGAAGGATTCGATCAACGCCGCCAGGGCCCCCTCGCTCAATTGAGCGGGAGGCACCTCGATGGGCGGCTGTTGTTCACGATCCCGTTCGCTGTCGGGAGAGTGGTCCATGATCAGCCGGGCTTGTTGGCGCCGCCTTTTTTCGCGGCTTTCTGTTCCGGAGACAGGCCCCACGGCGATTCTTTCTGTCCACCACCGCCGCCACGGCCGCCTTGACGGCCGCCACGACCACCGGGCCCACCCCGGCCGCCGGAAGCGGCTTTCGGCTCAGGCGCCTGGCCGCCGCGATGGAATTCGGGAACGTAATAAAGCTCTTCGAACTGGGTGGCTTTCGGCGGCGCGGTCTCGCCTTCCGCCAGGCTCATGATTTTCACGCGATGCAGTTTGTCCGGGTTTTTGCCGGCCACATCGAGGGCGTTCACGAAGTACTTGAGTTTATCGCCTTCCAATTTGAACTGCTCGCCCAGGATGGCCTGGATCTCTTCCGGGTTTTTGCCTTCCGCCATGAGAGCGGTGTGGGCTTTGATCCCTTCGACCAATTTGAAGCTGGGGAATTCCGTCACTGATTTCATCATCGATCCCTTCGAAAAATTGACCCCCAATATGGGAAGAAACCGCGCGGTCGTCAATTCATGAATTGGCGGGCGACCAGATAAGGAAGGAGGACGTAAAGGGTGAGATCCCGCACCAGGTAGTAGCAAAAGACCGCCGCCACGAGCTTCCAGCCATAGCGGCGGAAAGTGCCCCGCACTCCCGATTCACGCAAGGTTTGGCGGACTTCACTCAGGACCCGCAGCATGAGGACGAGCCTAGCACGAAGACAAGGGCCCCTCGCAGGAGGGAAGCCACGCCTTGCTTAGCGTCATAGTTTAAAAGGTTGACCTCAGGGAGGGGCAGGCCTAGGTTGGCCCTTCAGTCTTCACGGTGATCGCGGGGTGGAGCAGTCTGGTAGCTCGTCGGGCTCATAACCCGAAGGTCGTAGGTTCAAATCCTGCCCCCGCAACCAATTTTTCGCCTGAAGACATGCTGACAGTCTCACAACGAACTAATCAAAATCGAAAAACCTCGACCCATCACCCAAGGTTAAGAGGATATCGTGTCGGCCGCAAAAAAATCTTCGCGCGATTCCAAAGAGCTCAAAGCGGTCGTCAAGGCCTTGCGAGAAGAATTCGCACCTTTGCGGATTTTTCTATTTGGATCACGGGCGACCGGGACACACCGGGATGAAAGCGACTACGATTTCGTCGTCGTCGTTAAAAAAAGGCGCGGCGACCGAGCGGACAACATGCTTCGCGCCAGGCGCGCCCTGGCCCAACTCGACGTGAAAGCCGACGTTTTTGTCTACTCTGAGAAGGAATTCAACGATTGGAAGAACGAATTCTCATCGATTCCTGAAACCGCCGTCACGACAGGCAAGGAAATCACGCTTGGCTAAGATATCCAAAATGGCCCAAGAGTGGTTTATTTTCGCCGGACGCGACTTGCGTGCGGCGAAAGCCTTGCGCGACCTTGGCGCCGAATACCAATCAATATAGCGACGGCCGCACTCGCTTAAATGTCTCGTTTTGAGACTGTATAAAGAGTTTGTATCCGCAAACAAACTTCGTCATTCTCCCTTCCTCGAAGCGCGTTCGCCCCATTCAAGCTGGAAGAAATTGGCATGTGTCATGCACTTCTAGGCCATATGGGAAGTAATATTCTAAAATTTGCTCTCTTTCTCATGAGCTCGCTTGCTGCTAGCGCTTTTGGCGCACACGCTGATGTTTCTTGGCCGGGCTCGAAAACCATATTCCGCTTTTTCGACGGTCAAGGGAGCAGCGATCCAGGTTTAGCCGTTTATCCTGACGGAATTCAGGGGCAAGGGAAATGGATTGCCCAAGGACCAATCACTTTTTTGCCCTTTCGACCAGCGCCGCAAACCTTCCTTGAAGGATATTCACGAGAGATGAAAGTAGAAGGCGCCTTTTACCCAGTCCTCTTCGGCGCCATCGGAAATAAATATTTTTTACTTATAAAGTCCGGCAGAGCGATTGAAATCCCAAGTTCTTTTTTAACGGGACAGAATCAGCTGCCTGCCGTGATCATGCACTCGTCAATACAGTGGAGTCCGAATCCGGACGGTATATCCTCAGCCGTCCTTACATGGAAGGACAATGACAACTTTAGAACACTGGTCATCACGTCTGATGGCCGAGTCTTCGACGCCGGCCAAACTTATTTCGCCGGAAAGATTTCCTCAAGCGTCAATGGGGAATCGGTGAAGGTCGATCACGACGGACGCATTTTTGAGCTTTCACAGGCGAAAACCTTGGTGGCCGACACCCGCGTTATCACCGAGCAAGGTGAATGGACAACGGCCGGAAAGATCCAAGATCAAACCCAAACGCCGAAGCCGTCAGGCTCAAGCTCGATCACCACACTCAACAACGAACAATTTCATTTAAAAGATCCGAGTGTTCGTCAATTTTTGAGGGATATCGAAAAAACGATGAACAATGAAGTCTTTGGGCAGGAAGAAGCCGTGAAAATCTTCATCGACAGCGTTAAAGCGAAGGCATCTTCCCCTTCGGATCAACCTATTTTCATGCTTGCCATGGGAAGCACGGGTCTCGGCAAATCCGAGATTTTCAAGGTGTGGACTATGCAGCGTTATGGCAGTCTGGATCGTCTCCTGGATATCGACCTGGGAAAAATCAAATCGCCGCACCAGCTTGATGTCTTCTTCGGAGTGCCGGCTGGATACAAAGGTGCCGACAGCCCGGGCCCACTTGAGAGTTTCCTGATGAAGTATGAAAAAAGCGGAGGAGTTATCCTTTTTGACGAGATCGGCAACATCGGTGACGACAAAACCGAGGATGGCCGCCGAACGCGAGCGGAATTTCTGAAGAACTTATATTCTATCCTCGATAACGGGCGCTGGACTTCGCCCTCAACTGGCCGGACATACAGTTTGAAAAACATCGAGATCGGCGGGACAACAAACGAAGGTCAAGAGTTGTTCCAAGGATTAAGCAAGGATCACGAGCGCTTGGAAAAATGGTCTCGGAACAAAAATTCCGATCATTTAGGGCAAATGCTGAAAGATCGCTACGGTTGGCTGGAAGCTTTGGTCGCGCGCTTGAATGGGAACATCGCTCTCTTCAAACCAAGCACGCCTGAAGCGCGGCGACATGTCGTGGAGCGCACACTGAAGCAAATCGCCAATGGACTCAAAAATGAGCACGGATTTTCTTCAATCGCATACAACTCGGAAACCGTTGCAACGCTCGCCGAAAGTTTTTTTGTCATCGATCAGGGACACCGTTCCATTCAAACCGTTCCAAAGATCGACTTCAAGAAGCTGATCACTGACGCCATTATTGACCTCTATGAGAGCAACGGCTCACCGGAAGGCATGGCTGTTGAATTGATCGTAAATGACAACTTCGCGAAGATCAAAGGCTCGAAAAGCCTGAGTGCACGATCCATCCCCTTGACACTAAAACTGACGAAAAATGAGCAGAACCCGCGCTTCTATGAAATTGATATCGTTCATCGGGCTCCGCGCGTCGATTCTCTGGATCGCCAAACGACCCATCTCGTCCGTGTTCATGAGGCAGGCCATGCCTTGGTGAATGACCCGTTGCTCACAAGGCGAGTTGTCACGCTGATTTCAGCCGTTCCTTCCGGATCGGCCGGAGGATATGTCATCCGCGAAGTGACTCCCGGAAAAAACGGGCCACTTCACCGCGAGAATGTCATCGCCGAATTGGGAACCATGTTGGCTGGAAATGTCGCGGAGAAAATGTATTTCCAGCGTGGCTCGACGGCATGGAGTGAAGATCTCGAGACCGCCCGGAATTATGCGACCCGCGTTTTAGTGGCGGGACTCAGCGACCAAACACTGAACTTCCGCATTGTTAACGGCAAAGTGGACACTTCGAACGAAGCCTTTCAAGAGGAGCTGAAGACTCTACTGCGGGAAGGATATGAGTTCGCCGAAACCCGCCTTCGTCAACATTGGAAAACATTCCGCGCGCTCGTTGCCACTCTTGCGAAAGAGCCGGAAATGAATCGGCAACAATTCGAAAAAATTCTGAAGGAGAATCCGTCCGAACCGATGCCACTGCAGGAAAATTATCTCCGAAATAAGCCTAAAACAGGTTCCGGCGTTTCATGCCAGCACGTCTTCAACTGAGTTTATCAAGGCTATAAGGATCTTTTCGACCTCAATGGCGCCCATCTGGGTGCCTTGTTTGATCAGTCCTAGGTTCAAATCCTGCCCCCGCAACCAATTTTCCCCAAAAAACAAACCTCAGCATCCGTTAAGGCGTCTACGCTCATAGCTGCGCCTTCTCACGAAGACAGCCGTTTCCTCGCGACCACGGTAAAAACGTGCCAGTTCTTATTTGGCCCCAAAGCCGTCGGGCCCATTTCATTTTTCTCATCCCATTTGATGATCTCAAAATCTTTGAAAAACTCCCGCAGCTCTTCTGCGCTCAGGCCACTCAATCCTTTTTCGCGCACCCAATCGTCATCGGGCCCGAAAAAATTTCCGGCGAAATACCCTTGCGGCAAAATCGATTTTTCAACAACTTGCCAAAAAGGCTTCAAAGACTCCGGCCGGCAAAAGGGAATGCTCAGGCCGGCGAAAACCAAATGGGCTTGAGGAAGCTCCCTCAAATTTTCAAAGCTGGAGTGGATGATTGAGACCTTGGACCTCAAGGAATCGCTCAAGCCCTCCTGAAGCGTTTCAATCCCTGCAATCTCTTTTTCAACCGCCACGACATCCCACTGGCACTGAAGAAGATGAAGCGTCTCGACGCCGGCCCCACAGCCCAAATCGATCGCCCGCAGACCGGGGGTGAAATTGAACATTTTCAGCACTTCAAGAAGGAGGGGGCGCGGCGACTTGCCCTCAAATTTCTTATAATATTCCGACCAAGACATGCTGATCTACTTCCAGACGATCGTTTTCCCCACGGGGGCCAGTGAGATCATCGCCAGCTTCACGTACTGAACGGCGAAGGGAATGCCGATGATGGTCACCGCCAGCACCAAAGCGCAGCCCAGGTGGTACAGAAAAAGCCACCAGCCGGCCAGAACGAACCAGATGATGTTCCCCAGGAAACCCAAAGGACCCGTGCCCAGATCGGATCCGGAGACGGATTCGCGGGAAATTCCCCGTGAGCCGAAAGGCCACAAGGTCATCACGCCGATATTGAACGTCGCGCGCGCCCATGGAATTCCGATGATGGTCAGAAACATCAGGACACCGGCCAGCATCCACAGCAGCGCCGTCGACAACCCACCGAAGAAAAGCCAAAGCAAATTCAGAATGAAATTCATGCGATCATCCTACATGAAGCGCCTGGCCCTGCCAAAAAGATCTTGAGGGAAATCACCCCACCCCTGAGCGGCGACGGTCCTCACCCTCCAGGAAGGTCTTGATCTCCTGCTCCTGAAGGTCCGGCAGCAAGTGACCGCTCAGCAGCAGCCACTTCAGAAAGTCATACAGCGCGGAGGCCGCCAGGCCGGCGCCGACGGATTTCAGCAGATCGCCCCAGGGGTCCGGGCGGAAAGGCTCCGGCGAGGAAGGCCCCGCCGGCCTCGGTTCGCCGCGGGAGCGCAGGGTGATGACGCCGGCCACTTCACCCCGCTTGTTGAGCAAAGGCAAAAAGGCCGTGTACCAGCTGGCGAGCGGCTCCGCCCCCTCCAGCATCACGGCGTGAAGTTCGTGCTTCCAGGACCCCTCGCGCCCCAGCCACAGGGATTCACCGCGCAAAGCGCGCGCGAAAGAGGCATCGAACCGGCGCTGGGCGAAAACATTGGCGCGGAAGAGCTGATCGCGGGAATAAGTGCAGGCATCCAGCAGGGTGTAAGGGTAATCCCAAAGGGCATTGGGAGTGCGGAAAATCTCGCTCCGCTCGCGGTCAAAGACCTCGATGATCAGATCCTCGCCACCGCCCTGGTTTTTTCTTTGCGCCATCGACCGACCTCCCTGAAAACGCGATCACAAATCCCGCGCGAGGGTATCCATACCATTGGAAATCCGGATCTCAAAACAGCATCCCTTCCCGATTGCTGCATCCACCAGACGGATGTCGCCGCCCAGGGACTGGGCGATTTTTTTCGCCAGCATGAGACCCAACCCCGTGCCACCGAATTGTTTGCTGATATGGCTTCCGGCCTGGGCATAAGGGTGGAACAGACTCGCCGCCTGCTCGGGCGTCAGCCCGATCCCGGTGTCACGCACCGTGATGGCGGCCTGACGGCCCTGGGCGTGCGCCGAGACGGTGATGCGTCCCCCCTCGGGCGTGAATTTGACGGCGTTGCCGAGGATGTTCATCATGATCTGGCGCAGACGGTGCGAATCGGTGGTGATCGGGATCTCGGGCTCCCCGTCAAGGCGCAGATCGATTTTCTTCGCGCGCGCCTGCACCTCGAAACCGAACATCATGTCCTTGAGCAGCTCCACGGCATCGATCCGCCCCAGCTCGAGCTCGATTTTTCCGGCGTCGGCCTTGGAAATGTCCAGATTGACGTTCACGATGCGCAGCAAAGACTCGGCGTTCCGGCGAATCGTGCTCAGCCAGGTCGCTCTCGTAGGTGATTTCGTGGAAACGCCGCCCGATCAGCTCCTCCGCGGCGTAACCCGTGATCTCGCAGTAGCGGGGGTTCACATCGAGGAATGTCCCCTCCATGGACACCTGGGCGATGCCGATAGCAGCGCGTTCGATCATGCAGGCGTATTTATCCGGCTTTATCATCAATCCGCCTAAACTTCCAAATGTCGCCGCGATTGGAAAGAGCAAAATCAACCGCCAAGCTGCCAGGGACACGAAGAAATCTAGATACAAGGGGCCGGCCGCCGGAAGAGGCCGGAGCGTCTGATCATCTTTTGACGTCCACCGCCGGGTACTCCTCGAGGTATTCCTCCCCTGAAGCTCCGCGGTAAACAACATGCCGCTTTCCGAAGTCGACATCGTAACCGACAACCCCGGCCTGCCACGCGGCCTGCAGAAACTCCGGGAAGGCGCTTTTTCCCGCCTGGTCCGCGCGCAGGGCGCGGATGAGGGCCTCGCGATCGAATTTCGGCACGTCGACCATGCCGCTGACGAGCGGGCTTCCCTGCATCAGCACCGGTCCCAGCTCCGTGACGTAAAGCGACTGGCAGGAGGGAAGGCTCCAGGAGTTTCGCGTCACGCCGGCCTGACGGAGGGCTTCCGCCAGGTAGGGGAACCCTCCCACTTTGGGTCGGATGCTCAGAGCGAATTTTTGCGCTTCCATCAGATTCTCAAGGGCTTTGCTCATGCGGGGCCTCCTTTATTCGATCGGCATGGTTTTCAACTGGTGGATTTCCACCAATTTCATCAAGGTCTCTTTGAGCTGCTGGCGCTCCGCCTGGGACAAGGGCGAGAAAAAAAGATCATCGTTTTCATCCGCCAGCCGGGCGAGCTTCGGGACCAGGTTCCTGGCCTTTTCGGTGAGGCGGATTTCCTGATAGCGCCGGTCCGCCCTGCCCTCTTGGCGATGCACGAGATTTTTGTCGATCAACCGGCTCATGAGCTTCGAGATCGCCCCGCGGCTCAGCCCCGTGATCTCCGCGATGGCGCCGGGAGACGTGGTTTCCTGGGTGCGGTGCATTTCCCTCAGCACCACCCACTCGGCCACGGTCACGCCGCTGCTTTCCAGCTTGCGCGCGAAGGAATGGGAGACCTGGTTGGACACCCGGCGCATCCAAAAACCGATGTGCGATGTCAGATCACTGGCGCGGGGTCTTCGGGCTTTGGCCATCGTCCACCTCTGATTTCCCATCATAGTTTCCTAGGAAACTATATTCAAGGAATTCCTCCACCCGCTCCAAAAAGGGATTTTGCTTTTGGCTCGGGCGGGAAATTCATTTAAGCTGAAGGACATGCCGGACGACAACACGCTGACCGCCCGCGAATTCGATCACCTGTCCCAGGACGTCTGGAATTCCCTGCTCCCCCTCATCCCCGAAGAGCTCAAAGCCCATTTTCAAAAGATCCACATCCTGATCGAGGACGTGGCGACGGAGGAGCTGCTCGCCGAACTGGGGCAGGACGACGTCAGCGAAGATCCGCTGAGCCTTTGCGGGCTGTACGTGGGCGTCCCGCTCACGGAAAGCTCGGTCACCTTCCCGTCCTTGCTGCCGGATCGCGTTTATCTTTTCCGCCAGGCCCTGCTGGATCTCGCCGACTATGACGGCGGCGCCTCGTCGCGGCGAAGATTGCGCGAGGAAATCGCCGTCACCCTGCTTCACGAGATCGGCCACTTTTTCGGACTCAGCGAAGAGGACCTCGAGCGACTGGGTTACGACTGACCCCACGCGGGTGCCTTTTGGCACCTTTTCGGGCGGATTCGGGCGAAGTCGTTTGCTTCAAAATCTTCACAGGGATTTGCCTTTCCGAAGCCGCCGGCGGTATACGGGAGGCGAGGAGGTCGTTATGCCCGCACAGCCCTTGCTTTTCGCGGTTCTGTCCCTGAGCCTTTCCCTGCCGGCCGTCGCCCAGCAGGAGGATCTTCGCATCGAGGATCTCGAAGTGGTGGAGGAAGTCGCGATCCCCAATGAACGCTACATGGAGCTGATGCAGGCCGTGAACGCCAACATCAATTCCCCCCAACGCATCATCAACGGCAATTTCCCGAGCAGCTACACGCAATCAAGTTACCCGAGCGCCATGACCCGCGGCACGAGCCCGCAACTGAACTCCGGCAATCTGCCGAATATGTACTACAACAACATGCGTCCCCTGAAGATCCCGGCGCCGACGATGAATCTCCCGCAGCCCGACCTGGGACATCCGTGACCGGAACGCCGCCCGGCCTGCGAACCAAATGCTGGAGCCTGGGCGGGGCTTTTCTGCTGATCGCCTTTTCGCTCACCGGTTTCCGGCAACTGCCCGAGGGGTTGCCGCCCTTCGTCCACAAAACCCATGAAGTCCTGAACGCCCTGACCGGCGCCGGCGGGAGCTTCGGTTTTTTCTCGCCCGACATCGGGCCCCAGCTGGTCGTGAAGTTCGATGTGCGCAAGGGGGAAACCTGGCACCGCGGGATTTCGCTCGAGGAATTCCTGCCCCACGAGGTGGCCATCCGCCTGGGGAACATGAACCGCTTTCTGGGACAGACTTACCAGGATGAACGACTGCGCCGCTCGGTCGCGGCGTCCCTGGCGACACGGGTTTTCGCGCGCTTTCCGGCGGCGGACGAGGTGACCCTGATCGCCTCCGCCCATCAGATCCCCATGCTGGCGGAATACGCCGACGGCCGGCGCTTTCAGGTGGATGAAGTGTATCGGGTGCGTTTCAAGCGCGGCTCGCGGGAGTCCGAAGAGCCATGACGTGGTCGCGAGTGAGCGAGTGGTGGAATCGTTTTTTCTTCGCGCCCGGCGATCCCCGCCCCCTGGCGCTCCTGCGCGTCGGCCTGGGCGCGATGATGGCGCTGGAGTGGATCTTGATCGCGCCGAACTTGCAGGAACTTTTCGGCCCGCATGGTTTTTTGGAAATCCGCCTGATGGACGCCGTCTCGGGCCCTTCGACGGCGAGCTTCGCCGCGGAAATCGCCGCCCTGGGCCTGCCCTACGGACTGGCGCTCTGGATCTTCTACGGAATTCGTTGTTACGCGATCCTGGGTTTCACCTTGGGCGTGGGCACGCGCTTTCACACCGTTTTGCTGTGGATCACCCAGGTCCTGGTGATGCGCTCCGGGGTGTTCGCCGTTTACGGTGTCGATCGCTATTTTCACCTGCTGCTCTTCCCGATGATGTTCCTGCGCACCGACGGGGCGTTGTCGCTGCACCGGCGGGGTCCGGCGGAAAAACCCGATTGGCGATCGACCTTCGGCCTTCGCTGGCTGCAGATCCTGATCCTGCTGACCTACCTCGACGCCGGGCTGTCGAAGGCCGCGGGGCCGGGCTGGTGGGACGGCAACGCCATCTGGCGCTGCCTGAACATGCCGGAATTCCGCGTGTGGGACTTCACCTGGATGGCGCAGGTCCCGTGGCTGCCGAAACTGATCGGTTGGAGCACCTTGTTCTTCGAGACTTTCTATCCGATCGCGGCCTTCATCCCCTTTGTCGGAGGGCTCTGGGCCCTGGTGATCATCGGCATGCACCTGGGGATCGCGCTCTTCATGGGGCTGGGGATTTTCGGGGTGACGATGGCGCTGATCAACTTCACCTTGTTCGTGTTCCCGCGCTTCACCGGCCGCCGGGCCCGCCCCGGCCGACCGGGCGCTCGCGCGCCCTAGAGGGTCCCCTCCCCTTTTTCAATCCTGCAACGCCACAAAGCCGGAATTCCCTTCACCATTCCGGCCCGAAAATGCATACTTCCCGGCATGAAAAAGACCATTTTGAGCGGCAGCACCGTCACCGGCGATCTGACTCTGGGCAATTACATCGGCGCCATCAACAACTGGAAGCGGATGCAGGATGAGTACGACTGCCTGTACTTCCTGGCGGACCTGCACGCCCTCACCGTTCACCAGGACCCGGCCGTGCTGCGCGAGCGCACCTACAGCTTTTTCGCGCAGTACATCGCCCTGGGCTTGGACCCGCAGAAAAACATCATCTTCGCGCAGTCGCAGATCCACGAGCACGCCGAGCTCGCCTGGATCCTCACCTGCCTGACGCCGATGGGTTACCTGAACCGCATGACCCAGTTCAAAGAGAAGGCGGAAAAAAACGTCAAGAACATCAACGCCGGCCTGTTCTCTTACCCGGTGCTGATGGCGGCCGACATCCTGCTTTATCAGGCGGACCTCGTCCCCGTCGGCGAGGATCAGAAACAACATCTGGAGCTGTGCCGCGATCTCGTCGGTTACTTTGAGAATCGCTACGGCAAGGGCGTCTTCAAGATGCCCGAGCCCTCCATCGGCAAAGTCGGCGCCCGCATCATGTCCCTGCAGGACCCGACGAAGAAGATGTCGAAGTCCGATGACAACGAAAAGAATTATGTTTCGATCATCGATGACCCGAAAAAGATCGAGAAGAAAATCAAATCCGCCGCCACCGACTCGGGCACGGAAATCAAATACGATCCGGAGAACAAACCGGGCGTGGCGAACCTGCTGGTCATCTTCTCGATCCTGAGCGGCAAGAGCCTGGAGCAGCTGGAAAACGACTACGCCGGCAAAATGTACGGCCACCTGAAGGTCGATCTGGCGGAACTCGTCGTCCAGACGCTCACCCCCGTGCGCGAGCGCTATCTGGATCTGATGAAAAACAAGGACCACCTCCATCAGTTACTGCAGCAAGGGGCCGACCGCGCCCAAGAACGCGCCCGTGAAACCTTGCGCAAAACCTACGAGGCCGTGGGTCTGATCAGCCGGTCCTGATGATGAGTCCGGCGAAAAAATCCATTCTGGTGATTGGCGGCGCGGGGAAGTTCGGTTCACGCCTGTGCGATGAGTTGGCGGCCCGGGGTTGGCATCCGGTCGTCGTGGACAATCTCAGCAGCGGATCCGGCGAGCGCGTTCAGCGGGGCCCCCTGGTGAAATTCGACGCCCGCGAGACCCCGCGCCTGGTGCGCAGCCTGCAGGAACACGCGGCCGTGGATCTCATCCACTGCGCCCTGCTGGAGGATTCACCGGCCACGGATCCCGGCATCTTGTACGAACAGCATTTGAAAACGACCTTGAGCCTGCTGCAGGCCCTGAAAGAAGCCAAAGGACGCAGCTTGTGCGTGGTGTCTTCGGGCGGCCGCACGGAGGCCCTGCTTCAACGCCTCCTCAGCGACTGCGCGACGGCTTACGGCTTTCGCGCCGAGCTGGTGACTTCCCGGCCGGAGAGCGCGGCGCTGGAGCGGATTTTTTCCACTCTTGGTTGAATCGCGCGGGACCCGACACCGTTTTTGATTCCGTTTCAAAGAACCGCAGCAAGCGTCCCGCGCAGGCTCCCGCGTAGTCCACGCCGATCCGCGGGGAAACGCTCACGCGCGACGAAGGGGTTTTGACGCCCTCCTCGATCCAAAGCTCGTCCCCGAGGAGAGACACAGCGTTCTGCGCGCGCGTGATGCGCAAGGCCCGGCACAGCTTCCCCGGGCCCTTCAACAGGTCTTGATGTTTTTGACCGGGGAACTCCAGGTTCCAGAACTCCTCGCCCTCGAGGGGTTCGGCCGCGCGGATGAGCACGGCCTCGGGATGCCCTTCGCCGCGGCTGACGATGTTCAGGCAGTCGTACATTCCGTAGATCAGGTAAACGTAAGCATGGCCGGCGGGACCCCACATGGTCGCCGTGCGCGCCGTGCGGCGGCCACCGTAGGAATGGCAGGCGCGGTCTTCGACGCCCACATAGGCTTCAACCTCGGTGATGCGCACGCGCAAGACGTCGCCCCCGGGCAAACGACGGCACAGGACGCGACCCAAAAGATCGCGGGCCACGCGCTCCGTGGAGCGCGTGTAGAACTCGAGGGGAACTTTATTGCCAGGTCTGGCTGTCTTCGGCCGCCGGCGGGGCGGTGGTCGACGGGACCGGGGCGCTGCCGTCACATTCATGCAATCTCAGCAAACGGGCGTTGAAGTAAGTCCCCCACTTCTGCAGTTTCCACGGGGGATAAGGGAAAAATTCGGCCTCCGCGCACAGGCCCTCGCGGGCGACGGCCCACTGGCGGTCTTCGGTCGAGCCCGTGACGATCTCGCCCGTTTTGTTGTCACGCACACCCACGGCGAAAGAGTACATCTGCGCGGTCACGTCCTGGGAGGGCCGGGTCATGATGGCCATGGGGGGATTGACCCGTTCCACGGCCGTGATCACGCCGCTCACCTTGCGGGAGAAGATATAAGGGTAGAACTCCACCAGCACGAAGGTGCTCAGACCGAGAAAAAGAAGAATAAAAAGAATATTTCGGATTCGCTTCATCCCCTCATGACTAGACCGAAAGCCAGCCACAATCAACTGCCAAAGTCCCCGGGGCGAGCGTATGCTTTGATGATATGCAGGAAAAAACCCGGGTTCGCTTCTCTCGCAGCGAGTGGTTGCTGTTGTTCGTTCTGGCGGCCACCCAGTTCAACCACATCGTCGATTTCATGATCCTGATGCCGCTGGGCCCGCAGCTTCGCCGCATTTTCGGGATTTCACCACACGAATTCGGTTTGTTGGTGTCGAGCTACACCTTCAGCGCCGGCCTGACGGGTTTTGCCGCCTCGCTCTTCATCGACCGTTTCGACCGCAAAAAATGCCTGCTGTTCTTCTACACGGGCTTCACCCTGGGCACGATCGCCTGCGCTTTGGCGCCGACCTACGTTTTTTTGCTGATCGCGCGCTCCTTGGCCGGCGCTTTCGGCGGCGTGCTGGGCTCTTTAGGCCTTTCCATTGTCGCCGATGCCATCCCCTATCAGCGCCGCGGCACGGCCATGGGGATTTTGATGGGGTCTTTCTCCGTGGCATCGGTCATCGGGGTTCCTTTCAGCCTTTACCTGGCGAATCACTTCGGCTGGCACGCCCCCTTCCTTTTCCTGGGGCTGATGTCGCTCATCGCCCTGGGCCTGATCATGCTGTTCGTGCCCTCGATGCGGGGGCATCTGCGCGCCGACGGTTTCGAGCACAAGCCCTGGCAGTCGCTGACGCACATCCTGCGCACGCCGAACCAGCAGCTGGGCCTGGCGTTCATGTTCCTGCTGGTGTTCGGCCAGTTCGCCATCATTCCCTTCATGAGCCCGAGCTTCGTCGCCAACACGGGCCTGACGGAGGCGCAATTGCCGCTCATTTACCTGTTCGGCGGCTTGTGTTCCATGGTGGCTTCGCCCGGGGTGGGCCGTTTGTCCGATCAATTCGGCAAGAAAAAAGTGTTTTCGCTGTGTGTGACCCTGTCGATGTTCCCGATGTTTTTCGTCACCAATCTGGGCGTGAATCCGACCTGGATCGTGCTGCTCGTATCCTCGAGCTTTTTCGTCGCCATGTCGGGCCGCATGGTGCCGGCCATGGCCATGGTTTCAGCGACCGCCACCCCGGAGTTCCGCGGCAGCTTCATGAGCATCATCAGCTCCATCCAGCAGCTGGCGATGGCCTCCTCGTCGTACATCGCGGGCCTGATCGTGCTCGACGGCGGTGGCGGCCGGCTGATCAACTACGAATACGTCGGTTACGTGGCGATGGTGTTCAGCGCCTTCGCGCTCCTGGCCGTGCGACGCCTGCACACCGGCGAGGGTCAGTCTTCCCAGCTCGAGGTTCTTTGACGTTTCTTGTCGCCCTGCTTGCGCTTTGAATCCAGGCGCTTGCGCACGGCGGATTTGCCCGGCTTGGTCTTGATGCGCTTCTTCGGCACGAAAAGGGCTGCGTCGATCAGGTCGCGCAGTTTTTTCCAGCCGTTTTTTTTGTTCATCTCGAGGTCGCGGGTTTCTTCCGAGCGGATGACGAGCTCCCCGTCCACGGTGAGCTTGTTGGCGAGCTTTTCCAGCAGGCGGTTTTTCACGTGCTCCGGGAGCTTCGTCGAAGGCACGTGCCAACGCAGAATGGCGGCCGAGTTGGTGCGGTTGACGTTTTGCCCGCCGGGCCCGCGACTGCGGACCGCCTCGAACCAAACTTCATCCGGACCGGGGTAGCGACTCATACCTCAAGCAGCTTGCTTGATTTTGCCGGCGCGCTCAAGCGCTAATTTCTCGAACTCTTTGCCCAGCAGGAGGTTCCGGCCGAGGAGCTTGTAGAAATCCTGCGCCTTGATCTCGAGGATCATGGTGTCCCGCTGAGCCATGGCCGTGGCGGTGCGACGGCCCTCGGTGAAAAAGAGGGCGATCTCGCCGAAGACCTCGCCGGGCCCCAGCACGCCGACGTTTTTGGTGCCGCGGGAAATGACGACGGAGCCGTTGATGACGACGAAGCAGCGGTCGCCGAGTTCGTTTTCCCGGCAGAGGACGTCGAATTCCTTCGCGTCGCGCACCTGGCCCGCGAAAGCCAGGGAATCGAGAGCCTCCTCGGGGATGTTCTTCAGGAAGGGGGATTTCGCCAGCGCGTGCACGACGCGGAAACGGATCTGCAGGTTGCGGGCGATGTCTTTGTTGATGATGCGGCCGAAAGCGGCCTCATCGTAACGGATGGCCACGAACTTCGCGGCTTTGGTGACGACGACATCCGCCGTCCGCAGTTCGCCCATGAAGAAACCGACCTCGCCGATGACGGCGCCCTTGCCCAGGAAGCCGAGCAGACGGCGGCCCTGGCCTTCGATGTTTTTGTAAATGGCGGCCTCACCGTCGATCATGAAGAACAGATCGCGCTCCAGATGCCCGGCCTGGCAGATCATGGTGCCGGGCTTGGCCTCGATCACCTCGGCGTGCTGGCAGAAGAGGGCCGTGATCACGGGATTCTGCGAACGGAAGAAGGGGTGGCGGCGCAGGTACTCGTCCGGCTTTTCTTTTTTGAACAGCGAGGTGAGCATGCCCGGTTTGCCGCCGGGCTTGGCGTGATCGCTCAGTTTCTGGAAGAAGTTCTTGAAGAGCGGGTTCTGGATCAGGCTCGCGCGATGCAGCTTCTCGACCAGGTCGTACATCTCGGTGAAACTCACCAGGCGGCCTTCCGCCAGCAGATCATCCACGCACTGGGTGATGGTCTGCCCCTCTTTCAACATCTTCAGGTAGACGGTCTGCGCCTCGGACAGAGGGCCGAAATCAACCGGAACCGGCTTGAGGGTCATGGGTTGGGATTCGATACGCAGCATGGATCTCCTCAGCGCGAGGCGCTTGAGGATCTCTTCGGAAAATCCGCGTCCAGACTAAAGAAAACCGGCCTGAGGTCCGGCTATTTTTCCGACCCGGTCAGAATCCAGTGCATAAAGCGCATGTACATCACGGTCGCGGTGCGCGCGCCCTCGACGACATCCGCCATTTCCTCTTCGCTCAGGTTCGCCCCCTCGAGGGCCTTCAGGACCTGATCACCGTGATCCAGGTTCGGACCGTGCCGGTGGATCGTCAGGAATTTCAAGTTTTTGGGAGTGAGATAGCCGCTCGTCCTGATCATGCGATCAAGAACCTCCGCGGAACCGTCGGAAATGTTCTCCAGGACGCACGTCGCGCCCAAGCGCACGAAGGGGCGGTCCTGGATCAGATGATCGAAGTAAAGCCACCAAAGCTTGGTGTCCAGGGGGAAGGCGCCCGGTTCAAGCCCCATTTCCTTCAAATCCGACTTGGCGATTTCAAAATGGAACTCCTCCTCTTGGGCGAAGCCGATCAGCCACTTGCGCAATTCCCTTTTTTTGGCGGTTTTCGGATGACCAGCGATCTGCAGGAAATGCTTCTGAACGCCCTTGGTCAGATGATACTGCATCGTCAGGAAACGGGCGTAGCGCTCCTTCGTGAGGCCGCCGTTTTTCTCGCCGTCCTCCAGGGCTGAACGCAGAAGGACCTGAGCATTGCCAACGATTTCTTCAACCTGCTTCATCGATTCTCTCTTTCACGATCTCGCCGGACGGGCCGCGGTTCCGCGTTGCGACCCGCAGGGCTTTGTCCAAGCCTCTTACACGGACATCCTGATGTATAGTCCAATTCTCATCCAATTTCGAAAAATCACTCATCGCTTCCGAGATGACGATCTCGCAGTCGAAGACCTTGCTCAATTGCTCCAACCGACTCGTCATATTCACCGTTTGCCCGATCACGGTGTATTCCATCCGTTCCTGCGACCCGATGTTTCCCGAAATCACCGGACCCTTGTGAATACCGATGCCGACGCGGATCTTCTGGATCCCCTCGGACTGGCGCTGCGTGTTCCAGGCGAGCAACAACTCCTGGAATTTAACGGCGGCGTCCAACGCGGTCTCCGCGTCCGCCACAGAACCGGGAATCGCCCCCCACGTGACGAGCGCGCCGTCCCCGAGGAACTTGTCAATCACTCCGCCGGTCTCCTTCACGACCTGCTGGAGCAAGTCGAAAATCTGGTTCAACAGGCCCACGAGAATTTCAGGAGGAAGCTGGATGGAGAGGCTCGTGAAATTCCGGATATCCAGGAAAAGGCAGACGATTTCACGGATCTCCCCGCCCAGAATCGGTTCTTTCTGCCCCAAAGTGCTTTCAACCACGGCCGAAGGAACGTACTTTTCAAAAATCTTGCGCACGCGCACTTCCGAATCGATTTTGGCCTTTTTATCAAGCGCCAGGCCGATCGCCTGACAGACCCGCTGCAGGGCCACGAGATCACGCCGGGTGATGATGTCGGTGTCCGCGCCTTTGTCCGCGATCATGACGCCCCAATTGCCGTTTTCGGAAGGGATCGGGACCATGGCGAAGCCTTTTGTCTTGAGACGATCGGTCAGGCGACGCGAGGCCTCGTTCAGGTGGAACTTGTGTTCCTCGATATCCGAAATCAGGATGGATTGCCCCGAGTGGTAGACCGAGGAGAGGACCAGCGGGCTGTCGCGCTTCACCGTGACATCGACCTTGAAGTTCCAAATTTCGTCGGAGGTGTCGCCCGCGCCCTTCAAAGCCACGGTTCTGAGGTATTTTTTATCCTGATCAACGATCATCGCGAAGGCGCGGCGGAATTCAAATTTCTCGCAGATCGCGTTGATCGAGATGCTGAAGATCCGGGCGAGGTCCTCGCTGGTCTGGATCTCCCTCGTCAACGTCTCGATGATTTTCCCCTCTTGGTAGCCCTTCTCGAGGATCCCTTTCGAATTCTGGAGCTCCTTATAGCGTTCTTCCGCGTCCTTCTGGAACGAGGACAGCGATTCCGTCATGTCATGGTAGCGTTTTTGAGCCATCTTTGAGCGACGGTGGAAGATCAGGCACAAGACGGACAAGGCGACGACTGAAATCACCAGGACGCTTTCGCTTCGGTTCAGACGTTCCGAGATCCAGCTGTACGTCTGCCAAAAAACCAGACCGGCCAGGACGGCGGACAGAACGCTCCTCGTGGAAACAACTTGCACCTTCCAGGTGACCAAATACTCGCAGTATTCGTCGCCATCGAAGATCGACTTGATCTTCTTCACCTCGCCGTGCCGGTTCGTCATGACGAGGACATGGGCGTCCAGGATGGCCTCCCAATTGAGTTGGGCCGAGGGGTCTTTGGGTTTCAGGTTCTTGTCAAGAAGGCCGATCCGGATCCGCGCGAAGCCGCGTCCGGACTCGACAACCTGGCAGGTGCGCGTCTTGTTGAACTTGGTCAGGTAGGAACCGAAAGCGCGGAAAGCCTCGTTCAACGTCAAAAAATGCTTCAGGAGAAAGTGGTTGACGCCCAGGACCTCGCGCGACAGGTTTTTGTATCCCGCGCGTTTTTGCAGTTCGTCCACGTTGCCGTACTGCCTGAAACCGGCGATGAATTCGTCAAAGAACGCCACGCTGATCCAGTTACTGGCGGAGGAGAAATACCGGTGGCCGAACCCGTATTTCATCAAAATATTGCCGACGCGCTCTTTCCCGATCAACCCATCCGCGACGATCAGGTAAGGGAGCAGGACGCTGGCGTGAAGGTGCTGCTTGGTCCAGCGGGGGTCGATGACGGGCAGATCCCCGGTCATTCCGGCGCGCTCCAGTTCGTTGCCGGAAAAAACCTTGGCGGACACGCGTTTCTTTTTGCGCCGCTCCTGCAGCGACAAGACCATTCTCGTCCCGAAAATCTGGAGTTTCTTGGAAAAGGAGAATCTGTTTTCCTTCGAGAGGCCGAGTTCGTTCAGGAAACTGTGGGTGGTTTCGTAGACGTGGGACCACGCGAGAGGATTGATGCCGCTCGCGTCCTCGTACACCTCGCGGGGAATCGTCATGACGTGCAAACGGGTGCCGGGCTTGGTTTCATGCTCGAAAGACAGGTTGATTTTTTTCGCGCCCAACCGGAGGTAGAGCGGCACCAGTTTGTCTTCGGCCATCAACAGGCCTTCCGGCTTGCCGTTGAGCATCGCCAGAGTGTGGATTTTTTGAAAAAGGCCGACAACGATATCCGTTTTTTGGGCGGACGGATGCACCACGAGCTTGTTGATCTCGATAAAGAATCTGCCGCCCAGGGCGGGAACGGAAGCGAAGCTGACCTTGTCCGCCAGACGCATGCTGTGCCGGTCGCTCAGACGCAGCTCGACGCTCGCGACGACCTGTCCGCCCAGAAAGGCCGCCAGGACGATCCCCTCTTGATCAAGACCCTCGCCCATGTTTTCCCAGGTGAAGTTCTCTTTCGTCTTTCCGGCTTTTTTGTAACCCAAGTACCTCAGCCGCAAGACATCGTCGTAATCCCGCTGAGTGCCGACCTCGCGAATGGTCAAGTGGGTGCGGAGTTCCCTCTGCATGAAACCGGAGGCGAGGAGCTTGTCAATCCGCTCGGAGGGGTCCGAGACCAAGCCCAGGGTGGAGAGATACTTTGAAGTGAGCTCCTGATAGCCCACGTTGTTGCCCTTGACGGAAACGCCGTAGTGAATCGTTTTATCCGTGTCCGAGGGCCTCGAATTCTCGACGAAAAGATCAACCTCGGCTTTCCCGATATTCGGGACTTCGACAATCGCCCCCCTGATTTCCATCCCGGGGAACATGTGCTTGTTCGATATCGAAGTGTTCAAAAGCATGCCGGTCGAAGAGACATTGATGGCTTTGAAATAAACGATGCGGTTCGGATCGAGCGGATCGCGCCCCGAAACGATCGGAGCATTGATGCCATGGGTGAGGAAACGCTCCGCCCGGGAAAGAACATAAGCGGATTCGACGGAGAACTCGACGCCGAACAAGCCATTCTCTGAAATCGTCTCCCAGACGATACGGAACCCGATTTTTTCCTGCAGTGATTTATTGCCGACTTTGAAATGAAGGTACGCGCCAGGACTTTGAAGTCGGTAATCACCGACATCCGTTTTAAAACAAGCACCGCGGTAGTGGTAATTAACAATTGTTAAGGCGATTTGCTCTTCACCGATGCGCAATTGACAGGAGATCGGCGACAACCGAAGCGAAGGACTGATTCTTTCCTCGAGACGTTTATTCCGTGCTGTCATTGCCCTCTACCCGTTATCACTTCATGGATATCGGATGAAAAACGAAGGGTCTCGAGAGGTTAAGCCAGGAACTGGGCCAAGGTCCGCGAGCGCTCGCGCCGGAGAGCTTCGACGCATAAGCCTTAGATATGACGGGCAGTTCCGCCCAAGGCCCACCCGTCGACAGAACCGGAGCGAGCGAAAAACTCGGATCTTGAAATCATTGTGCGGCCGGCGCCTGGATCTTGGGCCAGCGGGCCAACGCCCGAAAGGCCGTCCTTCGTTTCGACTCAGGGAGCGACGGGAAGAGTGACGCGAACCGAAGTTCCCCGCCCAAGCTCGGACACATATTCCACGTCCCCACCGAGAGACCTGAAAAATTTGACGGAATAATAAACGCCAAGGCCATTTCCGTTTTTCTTGCGGCTGATGACGGCTCCCTTCTGGAAGCCCAGTTTTTGAACCAAAGTGAAATCCATGCCGGGACCGTTGTCAGAGAGATGAATGGTGTTTCTATCAACGTCGGAAGCGAAGTGCACCTTCACTCCTGGTTGAGCGATTCCCTCCACGGCCTCACAAGCGTTGACGAGCAGATTGGAAATGGCCCTTTCAAAATCCCGCAAATGGGAGCGATCCAAACTCCCATCGCCCTGCGAAGACAGAATGATTTGCGTTGAGGGGAACAGCGCGCGCGCTTCCAGGACAAGGCCCTCGATCGTCCGGAGGATGGATTCTTTTTCGCCCGAGCGTTGCATCTCATTTTTTTTGCGTGAATACAGCAAAAGATTGTTCGAAATGTCACCGATCCTTCGCGTCGCCCCGGCAATCAACGCGCGCCGTTCGTTTTCCGGCGCATTGTTTTCCGATAAGGCGATGTTCAGAGCCGTCAGCGGGGATCGTATATCATGGGCCACTTGACGCGCCAATGAACCGATGGCCGCTTCTTCCGCCAATTCAGCCCGCTCTTTCTGCATTTGATCCAAATCAGCTTTCACCAAGGACAACTGGCGCAGCAAAGGCCCCCAGAAAAAATTCAGCAATTTGGACTTTGAGGGAGCACGCGTCCCCAGGAAGAGAGCATTGATCTCAACCCTCAACGAAGAATAAAGGTAGGCAAGGAACCGGATCCAGAGAACGGCGAATAAAAACAGCCCCAGAAAAGCCAAAGCGAAGTTCAGGGCCGTCTCTTCATAGACCTTATTGAAACTGCTGAAAATAGATCCTGGCGAAACATAGATCCTAACCTGCCCCCAGGTTTCGCCGGAGGACTCGAAGAAAATCGGCAATTCGAAAGCGATGTCGCTCAAGCCGCCAGGTGTTGAATCAGAACGCGCGTCCCCCTCGGTGACCACCCCATTCTGCACGACCTGGTAAGCCGAAAACACACCCTCTTCTTTCAGCTTGTTCATGTACAAACGGAACGTCCGGAAGTTGCCTTGGATGAGATCATTTCTAAAATTGTCGACGATGTTCGACAGATAGCTCCGATGAACCTCGACCGCGGACGCGGAAAGCAATCTTCTCCCCTTGGAGTAGTCCCGAAAAACCATGGACGAGAAAACAGCCCCGAAGAACAACCACAAAAAAACGAAAATGAGGAAAAATGATTTTGGGCTCATAGGATTGGGTGCAATTCCATATTTAAAGAACTTATATCGTGCACCCCGAGATCCATAAAACGATGAATGTTAATATTTTTCGCTGTCGGCAGGCCCCAAAAAACTTCCTGAAGATAATCACATCTAGCTCTTGAAACCCAAGCCGTGGTTCCATCCCACAAGGGAACTTCATAATCATCATACTCTGCATTCAGCTGAGGATAAGATAAACCTGGGCCATCTTTAAATAACCAGCCAATATCATTATCAACGAATTCACAAAATTTCTCCCAATGAAGATACATCTCCTTATTAAGATCCATGTATTTTCCGGTATTTAAAAAATCAATTCCTCTTTGTATATCCCAATACAATTTATTGATAGAATCCGTCTCGCTAGAACCTCCAGCGCTTAAAAAAATTTTTTTGTCATGATCCTTACTTTTGACAACTGCACCCAAGACACAACATCTGGCACCAGACGAAACGGTAAAAATATGTGCATCATATCCAAGCGTCGAAAAATCCAACCCAGCGTTATAAAGCTGCTTCGGTGATCTTTTGGTCAGCCATGTGACAAGCATGCCATCACGCTCCACAAGCTCATTAAAAGCATTTTTCCTTGCGAGCAGCAGGTTAGTATGAGCTGCCCAGCCAGAACAGCTAGCATCCTTGCTGCTCGAGTAATTCCTGAAAATAAACCGCTCGATGGCTTCAAATATTGCAACTCTGATGGTTGCTTCTCGCTCTTTCCCTGTAGCAAATCCGCTTACAGACAAATCATCAAAAACAACACCAGAGTGCCAACCATCTCCGCATGCGGTACGCGCAAATGCTATTTTTAGCTTGGGGGACTTTAAGAAATTATTGATTCTGCGAGCCATTAACCACAGTTTTCCAGAAGGAAATTTCAGGAAAAGACGTAGCCCATGCAGAAATATCCAATTCTTTTTTATGGTAAAACCACACCCTTTGGTGGACTAAAGGAGCAATAAGGCCACGCTCGAGAAGACTGATCGAAATTTTTTTATAGATGCTCGATCTCTCAGAAGAAGAAGACTCCTCTTCAAGATCATCCATAAACTTACGAATTGGATCAGCCTCCTCAAGAAAGACATAAGGTCGGCTGGAATTAAATGTCGTCTTTAAATTTTCAGCCAGATCTATTGATGAAAAATCATTGTTGGATATCTTTATGTCGAACTGGTTTGCCTTTAAAAGGGAAACCAGTTCGTCCTCACTACTATAAGAGATGATTTCCACCTTATATAAATCTCTTAAGGAATTCAAAAGCGAATCAATCATTGAATTGGAAAACTTTAATGGCAGGACACGTAACTTTCTTTTATTTTTAAAATTTCTTTTAGATTTTTCGGACAAAATCTTTTTCCAGATTTGATCCAGCTCCTTAGCTGTCGGCCGCCCATCTCCATCTGGCAAATAAAGCTGAGTGGCCTTCTCATAAAAGATTCCGTCGACGAATTTATTATCCCAGCTGAATACGAACTTTTGAAAAGATGATCTTTCATCTAAAGATTTGAATAAATCGCTACGGGGGTTTAAGGAGATCCAATAAGAAAATCCGATATGGGGCTTAAAAGCCGTAAATTCTGACGACGAGAGGACTTTTTTATGTTGATCTAAAGAAATTCCATCAAAGGGAAGCATGAAGTCAATTTTACCGGACAATAGATCTTTCAGTTGGGATTGCCCGTCCCTTCCTTGCAGACAAATTTTTTTGGGTGCTCGAGGATATCCAACAAAGTATTCATTCGCTTTCAAATAATAAATGGAGTCCTCTTTCTTCTCTAGAGAAAATGGCCCCGAAGAAATCGAAAACTTAAGAAGATTTTTCCCGAGCATTCTGTCATTTCTATGAAGAACCCCAAATTCGGGCTTAGATAAATCAAAGAGAAAATTCACATCTCGACTTTTAAGTGAGATTTGGATCTCATTCCCTGAAAGAGCCTTAACATCTTTGATCCTCTCAAAATTAAAATGAACTGCGGTTTTCATTTTAATTTGCCGCTTTATGGATTCCACTATGTCATCTGCGGAGATGGGCTCCCCATTTGAAAACTTCGAATCTTTTAAAATAAATTTGTAATCCAACTGCCCATCATTAATGGTCCATGAGGCGGCTAAATCACCCTCAATATCACCAACCTTATTGATTTTTGTTAATGAACGGACCAAATGTGACGAGAGAATGTAATGACCTGCGGTAGTAATACTCGAAAGCTCAATAGTCTCGGGCATCTTAAAAAGATCTGCTGTAATTGACATTGTCTTTCCCCCTGCATATCCGCAGATGAATAATGTCTTAAAGAACAAGGTTGCTAATACTATTTTGCTTCTGTCCAAGTGCCCAGAGCTTCCAATAAATTTGAATCTGCAGATTCAATTTGTCCATGTGAAATGAGACTGTCTGATGAGGCCCTGTAGTCCCAAGAATAATCCTCAGAATTTTCTCTATAAGAAATATTGTGAGATTTCTGATCACTATTTAGCTGGCGCTGCTTCTGAATTTGGCGAGAAGATTCTTTTTCATACGCCTTCACATTAAGTGCCGTCATTACAGAAAATATAATACGAATCACGAAAACCTCCCGAAGCTATTTTTAAACTAAAAAATATATAGTAGAAACGAACTATGTATTGAGGGGTATTAAATACATTTTATGAAAACATAAGGTGAAAAAGAGGCTAATTCACTTGGCACTAAGAACTAAGCAAATCACAATAACGGAAACCCCTCCAATGCATAATTTTAAAACACAAATTACTAACTTAGAGATGGCAAAATGAGTCTCAACCAACTCTAAACACGAATAAAAATTTCACGGGATTCCGACGAGACCAACAACAACTGAATGTCTCCCAACACCATCATTTCCCATTAAAAATGGCCACCGTGATCACCGGCAACAATCTCTTACAGGGTTCAAAAATCGCCCTTTTTGGTAAAAAAACTAAGTCAGCCGCTTTTCTCCGCATCGTTTTTCGTCATAACTCCCTGTATTCCCCATACTGCTCCCTCCTGCGCCCACATAACTCCCATGCGCCCCGCATCATCCCCCTGATTCCCTCCCCCATCGCTCCCTGTTTTGCTACTATTCCCCTCTGATGGAAACTATTCTCACTCTGATTTGCTCCTTGGTGGTTGGCGCGGCTCTTGGATGGGCGGCCTGGTCGATGATTCGTCGTTTTGTGCTGAAGTGGGCCCAGGAAGAGGCCGCGGAAATCCTGCAAGAGGTCAAAGACGAGGTCGAGATCGCCGATCTCGAGCGCCAGGAGCGCGTTCAGGAAATTGAATCCGAGGCTTGGACGAAAGTGGAACCTGACATGCTCAAGGCGGAAGAACGCATTGAGGAGCTGCAGGAAAAAGTCGACGAGAAAAAACAAAAGGCCGACCAGCTGTACTCGCAGGAGCGCCAGAAGCTGGTCGAGCATGACCGCGAGGTCAAAGCCCAGGAAGAGGCCATCCGTCAGGCCGAAGCCGCCCTGCGGGCCAAGCGCGACGCCACCAAAGAACGCGTCCGCGACTTCGTCAACGCCCTCAATGAACGCCTGAAAACGACCTCCGAGGAAGTGAAAGCCCAACTCATCGAGACCATGCAGGGCGAGGCCCGGGACCGCGCCCGCCGCACGATCGAGATCGAGGAGGACGACGTCAAACTGCACGCCGAAATGCGCGCCAAAAGCATCCTCGACGTCGCCCTGAACCGCTTCGCCCGGCCCTACTGCGCCGAACGCGGCATCGGCTCGGTGAACTTTCCCGACGCCAACGTCCGCAAGCTCTTCTGCGACCCGGAAGGGAAAAACATCAAGACCCTGCAGGAAGCCTGCGGCTGCGACATCATCGTCGAGGACGGCAGCGACACCGTCGGCGTCGCCGGCTTCGATCCCGTGCGCCGCGAACTCACCCGCCGCACCCTCGAGCGCGTGCTGAAGGAAAAACGCAACATCAACCCCGATTTCATCCGCAAGATCGCCGAGAACCAGAAAAAAGAGCTCTTCCGCCAGATCCAGCGGGACGGCGACGCCGTCGCCAAAGAGCTGCGCCTGGAGAACATGCATCCCGAAGTGCGCCAGATGATGGGCAGCCTGCGCTACCGCTACTCCTTCACCCAGAACCAGTACTTCCATTGCGCCGAAGTCGGCTGGCTCTGCGGCCTGCTCGCCTCCGAGCTGGACGTCGACATCCGCAAGGCCCGCCGCTCGGGACTGCTCCACGACATCGGCAAAGCCATGGACCACGCCATGGAGGGCGGCCACGCCGTCATCGGCGCCAACTTCATCCAGGAACGCAAGGAAGACCCGGAAGTCGTGCACAACGTGCGCGCCCACCATTTCGATGAACAGCCCGCCACCGACACGGCCTTCCTCGTCATCGCCGCCGACGCCATCTCCGGCGCCCGCCCCGGCGCCCGCCGCTCGACCATGGAGTCCTACAACCAGAAAGTGAACGACCTGCAGGACATCGCCCGCAGCTTCCCCGGCGTCACCGACAGCTACGTCCTGAGCGGCGGCCGCGAACTGCGCGTCTTCGTGAATGGCAAAAAAGTCGACGACCACCAGGCCCTCGAGCTCAGCCGCAAGATGGCCAAACGGATCGAGGACGAGTGCAGCTATCCCGGACAGATCAAAGTCATGATCGTGCGCGAGACCCTGGCCACCGAGAGCACCATGACCCACAAAGCCCACGCCTGATTTTCACAACACCGACACTCATCAAGAAAAGGAGATCAATGATGAAGCTGACGTTGAAAGTTCTGGGAACCGCCGCCCTGCTGGGCCTGGCCCTGTCCGGCTGCGTGTCCTCCGGCAAATACAAGACGGCCACGAAAGACCTCGAAGAGCGCAATTCCCAGCTGCAGGCCGCGAAAACCGAAAATGAACGCCTCGCCCAGGAACGCGCCGCCCTCGGTGACAAACTCACCACCACCGAAGAAGCCCTGATGAAAAGCGCCAAGGACCGCGGCCAGCTGCGCGCCTCCCTGGACGAAATGAAAAAGGCCATGGCCGAGCTGCGCGAACGCCAAGCCGAACAGCGCAAACGCCTGCAGGAATTCGAAGACCTGACCCGCCGGTTCAAACGCCTCACCGACGCCGGCACCCTCGCCGTGCAGATCGTCGACGGCAAAATGGTCGTCTCCCTGGGCTCCGATGTCCTCTTCCCCTCCGGCTCCGCCAAGCTCTCCAGCGCCGGCCTCGAGGCCGTGAAGGAAGTCTCGAAGCAGCTCGCCTCCATCCCCGGCAAGCGCTACCAGATCGAAGGCCACACGGACAACATCCCGATCGCCACCGCCGTCTTCCCGTCCAACTGGGAACTGGCCTCGGCCCGCGCCCTGACGGTCGTCAAAACCATGGTTGAGACCGGCATGCCCGCCGATCGCGTCAGCGCCGCCAGCTACAGCGAATACCTGCCCGTGAAACCCAACGACACGGCCGAAAACCGCGCCGCCAACCGCCGCATCGCCATCGTCGTCGTGCCCGACCTGTCGTCGCTGCCCGGCTACGACGAGCTCCAGAAGCTCGCCAAATAAACCGGCCTGGCTTTTTTTCATGATTTTCAAGGGGGCGCCCGTCGCCCCCTTTTTATTTTCGTCATGGCTGTTCCCGTCCGGCGGAAAGTCCGATAAAACAAGCCTCTCAACAGGAGCTTGAATGATCCTTCCGTCGAACCGCCGCGATTTCCTGAAACTCAGCCTGCAGTCCGGTCTCACCTTCCTGAGCTTCAGCCCCCTGGCCGAAGCCGCGCGGAACTTCATGGACGTCCCGCCGGACGACCTTCTGGCGGCCTCGCCCCTGCGCCCCGTCGCCGGCCCCTTCAGCAACACCGACTTCAACGGCGACGACATCAAGCGCCCCCACGACCGCCTGTGGAACCTGCAGGCCTACATCGCCTCCCGCGGCGGCCGCCCGCCCGTCAGCGAACGCCGTGACGTCGTCATCGTCGGCGGCGGCATCGGCGGGCTCTCCAGCGCCTACTTCCTGCAGGGCAAAAATCCCCTCGTCCTCGAGCAGGACGCGCAGTTCGGCGGCAACAGCCGGGGCGAAACCTTCGACGACTCGGTTTTTTCCATCGGCGCCGCCTACATCAGCACCCCGGAAAAAAACGGGACCCTGTTCCGCATGCTGCAAAACATCGGCGCGCTGAACGCCGCCCGCCACGAAAACGGCGACGAGGCGCGCTTCCTCGTGAAGGGCCGCGGCTTTCAAAGCCTCTGGAACGGCGAGATCGACCCCGCCAACCGCGAGATCATCCGGCAAGTGGCGGAAGATTTCGCCCGCATCAACCAGCAGGCCTATCCCACGATCCCCTGGCGCCCCGGCGGCCTCAGCCGCCCGGAGCTCGATCAACTGGATCAGTTGAATTTCCAGCAGTGGCTGACGAAACAGTACGGCGACAAACTGCCCGTGTGCCTGAAGGAGTTCTTCCAGCTCTATTGCTGGTCCACCTTCGCCTCCTCCGTCGAGGAAGTGTCCGCCGCCCAGGCGATCAACTTCCTCGCCTCCGAGAGCGAAGGCCTCATCGCCTTCCCTGGCGGGAACTCTTATGTTGCGCGGGGCTTGTTGCAGTTCCTCAGCCGCCGGCTTTCGCCGAACTCGCTGCGCCCGGGCGTGCTCGTGCTCGAGATCAAGACCGTCGGCGATGAGGTGCAGCTCCTGGTCGAGAAAAACGACCAGCTGCAGACCATCGCCTGCCGCGCGTGCGTCGTGGCCGCGCCGAAGTACGTCGCCCAGTACATCGTGCCCGGCATGACTCCGCTCCAGCGCCAGACGGCCCGCCAGCTGCAATACCGCGCCTTCATCGTCGCCAACGTCCTGGTGAACGCCAAAGCGCCCTCGCCGACGTTCGACGCCTTCCGCCTGGAGGGCGAAGTGCCGCCCTCGCCCACCTTCGGTCATCCCTCACTCCGTCCCTTCACGGATGTGTGCTTCGCCAATTGGGCCGGCGGCGACCGCTCGAACCGCACGGTGCTGACCCTGTATCGCCCGTTTCCCTATGATGCGCGCACGGTGCTGGCCTCGGCCTCCGCCTTCAACCGCCTGCGCGGCGAATTCCTGCAAGGGGCGGCGGAGGTCCTGGAAGCCATGCGCGTCCCCTCCCAAACCATCGCCGGCATCCGCCTGACCCGCTGGGGACACGCCGTCCCCATGGCGCAGGCCGGATTCCTGGCCAGCCACGCCGACGAGGTTTTCAAGCAACCGACCGACGGGCGCATCTTCTACGCCAACCAGGACAACGACGCCAATCCGTCGTTCGAGTCGGCCTTCCACAACGCCGAGATCGCCGCCGCTAACATCCTGCGCCTGCTCTGAAAAGAAAAACCCCGGCGGCACGCCGGGGTTGAAAACGAATCCTCGGAAAAGCCCCGGCACGACCGGGGCTTTTTGTTAAGCGCGGTTGTGGTACTCGTCCTCGGAGAAGTCGTCGACCAGGATCGCGTCGTAACGGATCTGATCGGACTCCTGCAAGAGCTTGAGCTCGTCCGCCGAGATGATGTTCTTGGCGCGGGCCTCGTCCATCAGCATCGGGACTTTTTTCTTCGGCAGCACGCCGTCCTTGATCGCCTTGCGGATTTTCTGCTCGGCGGCCTCGGACTTCAGCGAGATGCGGAAAGCGCGGTCCAGACGGGCCAGCTGCTCCTTTTGCCACTCGTTCTCTTTCGGGATGAAGATGCCGTCGGTCAGACGCTCGCGCTGCTCGCTGTCCTTCATGATGGCGCGGCTGATGGCGTGGCTCCAGCCGTCGGAGGCTTGCGAACCCAGCGAGTTGATGCGCGACCAGGCACCGAACCAACCCTTGATCAGCCAACGCAAACCCGGGACTTTCAGGTTGTCGAAGAGGCCATCGAAAGCTTTCTGGATTTCCGCCATGCACATTTTCAGGTTGTAGTGCACGAAAGCCAGGTCCTCTTCACGACGACCGTCAGCCTCGAAACGGCGCAGGATCGACGTGGCGATGTACATGTGAGCCAGGATGTCGGCGAAGCGGCCCGTGATCTTCTCTTTCATCTTCAACTGACCGCCGAGGGCGGCCATGGAGATGTCCGAAAGGATGGCGAAGCTCGCGCTGGTCCAGCTCAAACGACGGAAGTAACGGCGCATCTGCGGATGGCAGGGCGGCGTCGCCGCCAGGTAACCGCGGCTCACGGACAGCAGAATGCTGCGGCAGAAGTTGCGCGTCACGTGACCGATGTGGCCCCAGAAGGCCTGGTCGAAGCCTTTGACGTCATTGGCTTCGGCCGTGCTGACTTCCGCGTAGGCATAGGGATGGGCGCGCAGGGCGCCCTGACCGAAGATCATGAAGGTGCGGGTCATGATGTTCGCGCCTTCCACCGTGATGCCGATGGGCATGGCGACGTAGGTTTCCGCGATCAGGTTGCGATGACCGAGGGAGATCCCGGCGCCGCCCATCACGTCCATGGCGTCATTGACGACCTTGCGGCCCATTTCCGTCGAGTAGTATTTCTGAATGGCGGTGACGACGGGAGGTTTGATGCCTTTGTCGAGAGCGCCCAAACAGAAGCGGCGCATGGCCTCCAACGCGTAAGTGGCGGCGCCGATGCGGCCCATGGGCTCTTCAACGCCTTCGAATTTGCCGATCGAAACACCGAACTGGCGACGGATGACGGCGTGAGCGCCCACCACCCGCGCCGCCATCTTGGCGCCGCCCGTGGCTTGCGCCGGCAGGGAGATCCCGCGGCCCGCGGCCAGACACTCCATGAGCATCTTCCAACCCTTGCCGCAACCTTCAGCGCCGCCGACGACGGCATCCAAAGGAACGACGACGTCTTTTCCTTGCGTGGGGCAATTGTAGAATGGGATGCCCAGAGGATCATGGCGACGGCCCAGCACGACGCCGGGGGTTTTCGCCGGGATCAGGGCGCAGGTGATGCCGAGGTCTTCGCCGCGGCCGAGCAGGTTTTCCGGATCGCGCAGGCGGAAAGCGAGACCGATGACGGTCGAGATCGCCGCCAGGGTGATCCAGCGTTTGTTCCAGTTCAGGCGGATGTGGATCTTGCCGTCCGGGCCCTTGAACAGCACGCCCGTCGACGTGATGGAACCAGCGTCGGAACCGGCGGTGGGCTCGGTCAGGCCGAAGCAGGGCACTTCCTCACCGCGAGCCAGACGCGGCAGGTAGTATTTCTTCTGCTCTTCCGTGCCGTAGTGCACGAGCAATTCAGCGGGGCCGAGGGAGTTCGGCACCATCACGGAGATGGAGGCCGGCAAACTGCGCGATGACAGCTTCGAGACCACTTCGGAGTGGGCCAGGGCGGAGAAACCAAGACCGCCGTACTCTTTCGGGATGATCATGCCGAGGAAACCCTTGGCTTTGATGAAGTCCCACACTTCCTTCGGGATTTCGCGGTTGCGCCAGATCTCCCAGGGCTGCACGAGCCGGCAGAGCTCCTCCACCGGGCCGTTCATGAAGGCTTTTTCCTCCGACGTCAGCTGCGGGTAAGGCTCCTGCAGCACCGATTTGAAATCCGGGCGGCCGGAGAAGAGATCCTTCTCGATCCACACAACGCCGGCCTCAAGGGCGGTGCGCTCGGTTTCGGAGATCTTCGGCAGGAATTCGAGTTTTTTGATCAAGGACAGAAGCGGCGCCGTGATCAGCGCGCGGCGGATCGGCGTGATGATAAAGAGGGCGAAGATCACGGCGACCGCGATCAGCAGGCCCATCGGGGCGCCGAAACCGCAGAGCAAGCCCAGAACGATGATGGCCCAAACGAACAACGGGCTGCCGAAGAACCCCGCGAACAGCAACAGCAAAATCGCGAGGGGAACGGACCAGATCAGATTCTCTCCACACAACAATCCATGATACGGAAGATCCACGATGCAACTCCTTTGATGATTCCCTTCAAATGACACCACCTGGGAAACGCGAGGGCAAGCAGGATCAAAAAAGGTCGAGATGCTCGGGCAAAAAACATGAGGAAACCAAAAAACAAAAGGCCTCCGAGGAGGCCTTTGTCATGGAACGATGATGCGTCCGTCGACGGGTCTTAGTGACCGGCGGCGGGAGCGTCAGCCGGAGGAGCCGTCGGCTCGGCCGGAACCGCGCCATCAACCGGGGGCGTGGCCATTTGTTCCTGGGTGGCTTCCGGAGCCGGCGGAGCTTCCGGGGCTTGTTTCGAGCAGGTGAAACCCGTGGCAAACGACAAGGCGATCAGCGTGACGGCAAGAGTCTTCTTCATGGTTGTTCCTTCCTCAACGGCCGAACTCTCGACCGTTTTGATTGCATATGACTGAAGTCGAGGCTAACGGAGCCCCGCCGGGGAGACAAGCACTTTTCTTGAGAACTCAAGATGTTAGCGCTGACATTTTGGGCAGTAGTAGGAACTGCGGCCGGCCTGCATCAGACGACGGACCTGTTGCCCGCAGACCACACAAGGTTCCCCCGCCCGGTCGTACACGCGGAAGTTCGCCTGGAAAAGCCCTTCCTCCCCGCTCGCCTGAACGTAGTCGCTGATCGATGAGCCGCCGGCGCGAATCGACTCGAGCAGGACTTCTCGAATGGTTTGCACCAAGCGCTCCACCTCCGGTCGGGTCAGGCGATGGGCGCGGCGCTGGGGACGGACCCCGGCGCGGAACAAGGCCTCGCTCGCGTAAATGTTGCCGACACCGACAACGGTCGCGGCATTCATTAAAAAATTTTTAACCGGCACCGTGCGTGAGCGGCTGAGCTCCCAGAGAAGATCGGCGTGAAAGCCTTCTTCCAGAGGCTCGGGGCCGAGGTTCCTCAAACGCGCGTGTTTGTCATAAGGCCGCTCGACGAAATCGAGGATTCCGAAACGGCGCGGATCCCGGTAGACCAGGCTCAGGCCGTTCGTGAATTTCATCACGAAGTGGTCGTGGCCGCGCTCATCCCCGGGCACGGCGGCCCGCCAGCTTCCGGTCATGCCCAGATGGGACAGCAAGGCCCCTTCGTCGGTTTCGAAAAGCAGATACTTCGAACGACGAAGCACGGAACGAATCGCCTGCCCTTCCAAACGACGGATTTTTTTGATCGGGATCGGATCGCGCAGGTCTTTGCGGCGGAATTCGAAGCCCGCGATCACCGGCTGATCTTGGAGGAGAACAGAGAGTCCACGACGGACGGTTTCAACTTCTGGGAGTTCGGGCATAGGGTTCATTAAGTAGCGGGAATTTTTGAAGTTTGCAATGCACGAAAGCGCACAAAAAGCCCTATCACCCGCTTGTCACCCTATTCAGGTGGTTTTGCCTGCTTTTGGGACGCCAAAACTTTTATAAAAGCCAATAAAAAGCTCGACTTGATATTTACCTAAATTAGGACGATATTATCCCAAAGTAGGTAAATATGATTTCTGAGCTTTTTGGCAGTCAAACCACAGAAAAATGTCTCATTTATCTTTCAGCCCTTGGCGAAGGATACCCATTGGAAATCGCCAAAACTTTTCAGATCAGTAATTCGCAAGTGAATCGAACCCTCAACAAACTTGAACAAGCCGATATCTTGATCGGTCGCGAGATGGGCCGCACCCGAGTCTATTCACTTAATCAAAAATGGTTCTTATCAAAAGAACTCAAAGCCATGCTCGACAAAGTGATTTTGAATATGCCCTTAGAGGAACAAGAGAAGTATTTTATGAAGCGAAAACGTCCTCGTAAGAAAAATAAGGTGACCTGAATTGAAGATCACCAAAATGATGAGCCGAAAACAATTCGCCGCCGTAGCGGTCAGACAGCTTGAAAAACACGGCATTTCTTGCGTGTTGGTCGGCGGCGCTTGCGTTTCGATTTACACCAATGAGAGACACGCATCGAAAGATTTGGACTTCATTTCCCCTTACTCACACGAACAAATTGCAAAAGCTTTATCTGAAATCGGATTTGAAAAACAAGGTCGCTACTTCAAACACCCATCGTCGAAATTATATCTTGAATTCCCCAATGGCCCCATCGGTATTGGAAACAAAGTCCCCGTGAAGCCTGAACATCATCTGAAAGTTGGGAACACCATTATTCAAATGCTCTCCCCGACCCAGTGCGTGATGGATCGATTGGCGGCATGGTTTCATTGGAATGACCGACGAAGCTTGATTCACGCGCTTTGGGTTTGCGAACGACATCCCATCAATATGGCCAAGATCAAACGTTGGGCGATCAACGAAAATAATCCCGAAAAATTTGCACAGTTTCTGGATGAGCTGAAGAAATTGAAGCAGTCTAAAAAAGAGATTCCTGCAGCTACAGATTAAAATATCATGATCAAAAAAACACGCGACCTCCTCTTCATCGCCGCCGGCTTCCTCTTCCTGGTGATCGGCATTATCGGGATCGCCCTGCCGGTTTTGCCCACCACGCCCTTTCTTTTGGTCGCCGCCTATTGCTTCAGCCGCGGATCGCGGCGCTTCCATGATTGGCTCATCCACCACCCCCGCCTGGGACCGCCCATCGTCGACTGGCAACGGCACCGGGTCATCCGCCGCCGGGCCAAAGTGATCGCCAGTTTGATGATGGCGGCCACGGCGGTGTTTTTGCTTTCGCGCCCGAACATCCCGCCCTTCGGGAAGGGGGCCGCTTTCTCGACGATGCTCGCGGCCTTGGTTTTTATCTGGTCAAGAAAAGAACAACCTTAAGAGCCTTCCACCACCCGCTCCTTGCCGCGCCCCCGATCCCCCGCTATCCTGCTGAATCAGGGGGAGTTCATCATGGTGACGCTGCACACTTACGGCCCGCTCTTTGACCTGGTCGACGCCAGTCCTTTTGTGATCAAAGCCCACTTGCTGTTGCGGATGGCGAAGGTGGAATACAAGCCGACCCGCCAAGGCCTCAACAAAGCCCCCAAGGGGAAGCTCCCCTACATCAACGACAACGGCACCCTCGTCGCCGACTCGAGCTTCATCCGCTGGCACCTCGAAAAGACCCGCGGCCTGGATTTCGACGCCCACCTCTCGGCCAGCGACAAAGCGGTGGCCTGGGCCTTCCAGAAAATGACGGAAGAGCACCTGTACTGGGGCATCGTCGATGCGCGCTGGCTGGTGCCGGAGAATTTCCGCAAAGGGCCGGCGACGCTTTTCAAAGGGCTGCCGTTTTTCCTGCGCCCTTTCATCGAGAGGATGGTCGCGAAGTCCCTGCGCAAAAGCATCCAAGGCCACGGCATGGGCCGTCACGCGCGCGCCGACATCGAGGCCCTCGCCAAGCGGGACCTGCAAGCCCTTTCGGACTTCCTCGGGAACAAACCTTATTTCATGGGCGAAAAAATCAGCGGCGTCGACGCCACGGTTTTCGCTTTTGTCTTGAGCGCCCAGTGCGCGGAGTTCACGACCCCCATCGGGGATTTCGCCCGCGGGCTGCCGAACCTCGTGGCCTACGTCGAGCGCATCAGGAAAGAGTACTTCCCGGCCTGAAACGGAACCGCCGCTCTTCAAAGTGACAGCTGTTGAACAGTTTTCCAGCGCGTCCCGTTTTGAGACGCGTTCCGAGGAAAATCGAGGACTTCTCGACTCCACCTTTCAAGCACTTAGAACGACGGGTCCTGGCGGGGTTTCTGCATTTGAGCCTGGCATGCGCAAATGCATCATTTCATTTCTTTTATCCGCCGCCTTTTTTTCAACCTTGGCCCAGGCCGAAACGGCGAACCGCGATTACTTCGCCCGGCTGAAGTACGACCTGCCGTCGGCGCTCAGCCTCCTGCAGACGGCTTCCGGCAAGCTCCTGTCCTCCACCCCGGAGGCGGAAGCCCTTCTGGAAGACATGGGTTACTGGAAAGTGACCCGTGAAAAAGGCCCCTTTCAACTGACGCCCGCGCTGGAGCGCCAGCTGCGCGCCCACTACGAGTACCTGGATCACGCCTTCAACTACGAAGCCGGCGACACGGTTTGGGTGAAAGCCGAAGGCAAGGCCGACGCCGTCTACGGCATCGCCCAGGTCAACCACCGCGCCCTCATCCGCGATCACGTCCGCAAAAACGGCGCGGACTACTATCTGGTCGACGTGCTGGTGGACGGCCCCGATCAGATGGCGAAACGCATGGGGCAATTCTACGACGGCCGCCAGGGCGAGATCCTCTATTACAAGGACGATTACAAGCTGACCGTCGATCGCCGCGTCTATTCGCGCCACGAACTCGACACGTTGAACTCCCCGGCGAGCTCCCTGGAAAAAGACCAGGTCGGCGAACTCATCGACTGGAAGAACGACAAGATCTGGCTCGACAAGCTCGAGTCCTTCAAAGACAAAATGAGCGAGAGCGGCTTCCAGATCGACTGGACGCAATCGCCGGATAGAATTTATGAACAACAAACCCGGCTGCTGCTCGAGATCTTCAAGCACTTCAAGATGAACCGCAACGCCCCCTCGCAATCCGGACGCGGCATGGGCCTGCGCGCCTGCGGCGGCGGCGTTTGTTTCGACCAGGCCCTGGTCCTCACCTACGCCATCAAAGGCGTCGGCCAGACCCTGGGCCTGAAAGCCCTGAACCTGAACGGCACGACGGTCAATCCCATGGGCGGCCACGGCTTCGTGCGAGTCGACATCAAAACCAAATGGCGCGACATCACCTTCGAGCAGGTCATTCCCTACGAAGACTGGGTGAACAACAAAAAAGCCGTCACCCAGGCCCTCGACAAGGCGTTCACCGTCGACGACCCCATGTCGGTGCTCGGGAAGTTCGCCACGCACATGAAATACCAGGGCTACAAAGTGCGCACCAAAACCATGTCCCTCATCTCCGATCCGGGATGGGCCGACTACGGCGTGACGCCGGACCAGTTCGCGCGCATGCCGGTGACGATCGCCCTCAACCCGATCCCGGTGGACTCCAACCGCGCCGTCAACGGTCTGGCCGCTCAAAAAAGCCTGGCGGAAGTCGTGCGCTCCACGGGTGGCCAAGGTCCCTTGGTGGCCCACAACAGGCACGACATGAAAATCCCCACCGCCCAGGAGCGCTCGGAATTGCTCCAGGAGTTCGACCTCCGCGCCCGTCAATGTTCGAAAGTCTGGATGTAAGGAGAAGGACCATGAAACTGAAAGCCATCGCCCTCGCCACGCTTTTCGCCTCGAACTCCTTCGCCGTCGTGCCGCCGGACAAAGTCCCGTCGGTGATGCTGGCGCAAAGCGTGCCGGGTTCTTCCCTGCAAGCCGTGGAGGACATTCCCGACAAATCGAGGCTGGGTCTGTTTTACAACGATCTGTTGCTGGAATCCCGCGTGAACCTGCCGGGCTGGAACGCCCAGACGGGATTCCGTCCGAACGCCGCCGGGATTTTCGAGGCCTTCGGCGTGCGCACCACCGCGGATCCGACGAAAGTGCAAGCCGGTCAGTCCCTGTTCTACGCCGGCGCCGGCGTCGGCCGCAGCGGCGTGTGGGAGCTCGCGCAAAGCGGTCAGGCCTTCGCTCTCGTCAATGGCCGCCCCCTCAAAGGCCTCACCATCAAAGGTTACGGCGGCAACGCCGGCAAAGGGCAGCAACCTGAAGGCAGCCTGGATGCCCCGGAAGCCTACCGCGACACCCTCCTGTCGAAAATCCTCATGGAAAAGAACGTCGACACGTACATCGGCGCCCTGGCCGTGGTGCGCCCGACCTCGAGCGGCGGACTCAACGCCAACTTCATCCGCTTGAGCCGTTCATCCCTGCGCATGAACGACCTGATGGACCGCCATGGCGCCGACTTGCGCGCCACCGTGGAACATCTGTCCCATGTCGTGGCCGACGAGATCGGCCGCAAACCGAATCCGGCGGAATTCGCGCAGTGGCTGCTGCAGGCCACGGCCGAAACCCTGGCCGGTAAAGAGCACGCCCGGGTCAAATCCTCCAACAACAACAAGGACAACCTGGGCATCGCCGAGCTCGTCGACTTCGGCGAGGCCAAATACGATCCGCTGAACTACAAACCCGGTTCGGACGTGGAAGGCGCCTACGGTCAAAAGAGCCATGTCCTCAAGGCCGCGCAAAACATCGCCGCCGAATTCGGTTTCACCATCAACGCCGAGCAGATTTTCAACCAGGTTTACGAAGCCAAAACCAAGGCCCTCGTTGAAACCGACGCCCGCCGGGTCAACCTCGACGTGGCCGATCGCCAGGAGCTGCGCCGCCTCGGCCTGTCGGACAAAACCGTCGAAGCTCTCCTCAGCCTGCGCGCCCGGAAAGCCTTCGGCCTGCTCACCGTGACGGAAGTCATCGAGAACCTGAAATCCACCTTGACCGCCGCGGAAGCGCAGCTCCTCAAGACCTCGGCGACGACGAAGTTCCTGCGCCTCAATGCCGAGGTCATCGTGCCGCAAGTGCTGCTGGCTGAAGTCGGCGGCGCCGAAGGCCTGCGCGAGGTAATGGTCAAAACCTTGCTGAACATGCCGGGCACCGACCTCGCCGCGTTCGAAAAAGAGGCGCAGGCCCGTCTCACCGAGAAAATGACCGAGCTTGGCACCAACCGCTTCAAACCCTCCTGGGGAAGCTACGGAGCTCAAGTGGAATTGATCTCTTCTTTGCTCATGAAAAACGCCGTCTCCGGCGACTTGGACGCCGCCCGCTTCACGGCCAAACGCTTTGAGCGCGCCTACAACGTCAGCCGCTGCGAGAGGATCTTCGCCGCCCACTGAGGCTTGTCCCGCACTCGACACACCGGGGTCCGAAAAGGGCCCCGGAAACTTGACGACTCAGCGACAGCCAACTTGGCCGACTTCTCCGCCGACCCCTCGAATTTGATCATTTCGCGAAATGTCATATTTCGCTTTCATTTTGTTTTCAATTCGGTTTCGATTTAATTGTTTTTTGTTGAGATCGAAAAATTTAGCGGAGGGTGCGTGAACTATAAAAAATTATGGCTGGGCTTCGCTTTCGTCTTCTGCGTCTCTTTCGCCGTTCTCGGGTATTACGGCATCGAAATCTACCAGAAGGCTCCCCCCTACCCGCGGCAGGTGGTCAGCACCGGTGGCGAGGTTCTGTTTTCACAGGAGGACGTGAAAAACGGCCTCAACGTCTGGCAATCCATCGGCGGGCAGCAGCTTGGCTCCGTGTGGGGGCATGGCGCTTACGTCGCCCCGGACTGGACGGCGGACTGGATCCATCGCGAGGCCAATGCCCTCGTCGAGCGCTTCGCGCAAAAAGAATACGGGGCTTCCTATGAGTCCCTCGTCGCCGAGAAAAAAGCCCTGCTCCAGACGCGCCTGCAGGAGGAGATCAAGAAGAACACCTATGATCCCGCGACCGGCGACATCACCGTGTCCGCGGACCGGGCGGCGGCCATCCGCGACGTCAGCGCGCACTATCAGGGCCTCTTCATGGATGATCCCGCCCTGGCGAGCCTGCGTGACGCCTACGCGATGCCGGCGAACACCGTCAAAGACCCCGCGCGCATGAAAGCCCTGAACGCGTTCTTCTTCTGGGGCGCCTGGGCGGGCGCCACCCTCCGCCCCGGGGAGAACATCACCTATACCAACAACTGGCCGCCGGACCGCCTGGTCGGCAACGTGCCCACCGGCTCGCTTTTGCTGTGGACCGGTTTCAGCGTCGTCCTGCTGCTCGCGGGAATCGCCTTGCTCGCGTCCTATTACGCCGCGAACCGTGAAGACGACCATCATCTCGAATCGGTGCCGGAGCAAGATCCCCTCGTGGGCCTGAACCCGACGCCCTCCATGAAGGCCACTCTGAAATATTTCTGGGTCGTTTGCGCCTTGATGGTGGTGCAGGTCATTCTGGGCGCGGTCACGGCCCACTACGGCGTCGAGGGCAACGGCTTCTACGGCTTCCCTTTGTCGGAGTATCTGCCCTACTCGATCACGCGGACCTGGCACGTGCAGATGGGGATTTTCTGGATCGCCACGTCCTGGCTCGCGACCGGTCTTTTCATCGGTCCCGCGGTGTCCGGTCACGAGCCGAAGTACCAGGCGGCGGGCGTTCATTTCCTCTTCGTCGCGCTCTTGATCATCGTCGTCGGATCGATGGCCGGGCAATGGATGGGTGTCGCGCAGAAAATGGGCTTTGAAGTCAACTTCTGGTTCGGTCACCAGGGCTACGAGTACGTGGATCTGGGGCGTTTCTGGCAGATTTTCCTTCTGGTCGGGCTCTTCCTTTGGCTGTTCCTGATGGGCCGCGCGATCTGGCCGGCATTCCGGCAACAAAAGGAAAACCGCCATCTGCTGGCGCTCTTCCTCATCGCCTCGGCGGCGATCGCGCTTTTCTACGGGGCCGGTCTCATGTGGGGCCAGCACACGAATCTCGCCGTCGCGGAATACTGGCGCTGGTGGGTGGTTCACCTGTGGGTGGAAGGCTTCTTCGAGGTCTTCGCCACCGTGGTCATCGCCTTTCTCTTCGTGCGCATGGGACTTCTGGGCAACCGCATCGCCACCTCCAGCGTGCTGTTCTCGACGATCATTTTCCTCTCCGGCGGGATCCTCGGGACCTTTCACCATCTTTACTTCACCGGCACGCCCACCGCGATCATGGCGATCGGCGCCACCTTCAGCGCCCTCGAGGTCGTGCCTCTCGTGCTGATCGGTTTTGAGGCCTACAACCATGTGCGCCTCAGCCGGTCCCAGGGCTGGCTGCAGGCTTACAAATGGCCGATCCGTTTTTTCATCGCGGTGGCTTTCTGGAACCTGGTCGGCGCCGGGATTTTCGGATTCCTCATCAATCCGCCCATCGCGCTTTATTACATGCAGGGTCTGAACACGACGCCCGTTCACGGACACACGGCCCTCTTCGGGGTTTACGGCATGCTGGGAATCGGGCTGATGCTCTTCGTCCTGAAAGGGCTCGCGGCCCGTCACCAGTGGAAAGACGGCGTGATCTCTTTCGCCTTCTGGTCGATCAACATCGGCCTGGCGGCGATGGTGCTCCTCAGCGTGCTGCCGATCGGTCTCCTGCAGACAGTGGCGAGCGTGGAAACCGGGCTCTGGTACGCGCGCTCCGCGGAGTTCATGCAGCAGCCGCACATGGGGACCCTGCGCTGGATGCGCGTCATCGGTGACACGGTCTTCACGATCGGCATCCTGGCTCTCGGCTGGTTCGTGGTGGGCTTGAAAACCGGCCACTCCGTCCGGCAAGACCGCGTGGACCTGGCACCTTCAGTTGGCGAAGCGGTACTTGGCGCAGGTTTGCGCGAACTCGGCGCTGCTGATGAACATCTCGATGACCTGGTCGCGGTTGAGGTGGCCTTGCGCCAGCATGTCCACCCAGAACTGCCGGCCGGGGGCATCCGGGGCCCGCAGCAGAGTGCCACTGTACACGGACGTCACGAAGCTGCTGTTCGAACGGTAGACCGAAGTGTACTCGGGCGCATAGGCGAAGGTGCGCACCGCGGCCGCACAACCATAATTGCGGATGACGCCGATGTTGAAATCCAGGCCGACGGGATCCGAAACGCGGTTCAAGAACACCTTGTAGAGGTAATTCACGTAATAAGCCGTGCCCGTGAACTCCTTTCCCACCGGCGTGCTGATGACCGGCGCGAAGGCGGACGATCCTTTTTTCGGCGTCGACATGTCGGCGTCTTTCTTCAGGCGCTCGGACAGGGTTTTCATCGTCGCGGTCACCTGTTTGAGATCACCCACCACGACCAGGCACTTGTAGGTGTAATCGCCGGCCTTCAGATCCTTCGCGCGGAAAACGCAGTTCCATTTGTTCGTGGAGCTGGAAGGATTCTTGAAACGCCAGCGCCCGTAGCCCGCCGCCTGCGGCGAAATCACGCCCATGGCGTATTTCTCATCGGCGCTCGAGAACACCACCGGCTTGGATTGCTCGCCGGGACCGTCGCTCAAGGATTCCAGAGCCGCTTTTTTCGCGTCATAGGCGTAGAACTTCGTGAACCGCGTGGTCATGTAACCGGTCAAAGCCTCGAACGTGGCGGATTTGTAAGACTCCGGCACGTGGAAAGTGACCTGGTAATCCAGCACGTTGGGCAGGTCATTGTAACCGATCGAGATCTTCTTCGTGAGCTTGTGGGTGGAGAGCACGGTCTTGTTCTGCGACACGCGCAGGGTGGTGCTGCCGCAATTCTGCGGGTACTTGAAATTCGGGGCGAGCCAGAAGGACATCTGACTCGTGGTCTGCAGGTAATTGCCCGAGGCCACGCGGTCCAACAACACGCTGGAGCTCGTCACTTTCGTGCCGTCCGCCGAGGTGCCGGCCTCGGTGGGGTTGAAGCATTCGCCGAAGCCGTCAAAGGACGCGGCCGATTGCAACTGACGGCCGTGATCGTAGCGGTTGATGAACTCCACGCCCTGCCACATCAAGGAATCAATGGCCCCGGCGAACTGGTGCGCGGAACGGACCGACAGCGTGGAGCCGAGAACCTCTTTCGAGATCGTGACGTCCTCTCGCAAGTACTCCGTCCCAGCCTGAGCCGGCGCGAGCCACATCGAATTCAAAGCCGCGGCGACAACAACAAGAATTTTTCTTTGATTCATGTGACCCCCATCGACCCATGAAAAAGCAAAAGCCGATCCAGGCGCGAAAACGTCCTCGTTGCACGCGAGAGCCGAATTCCCAGGCTGGGATGTCGATCTTCAGGAGCCAAAAGAACTGACTTTTCCTGATTCCACCGGGAAATCAGGGAGATCAACCCTTCCCCGGGCATTCCCGGTTTTCTGTCATTTAAACAGTGACCCAGAAGAGGACGTAAATCCCGGATTGGGACGTCAGGCGCAGTCCGGGCAGGTGGCTTGAAACTCCAGCCGATGGGAGATCTGGCGGTAACCGATTTTCTCCAGGCTCTTCACCTGCGCCGACAACAGACAGTCGTTGATGACCTGAACCTTGTGGCATTTGCGGCACTCAATATGATGGGAATGCGCCGGTTTTCCCGGACCGCACAAACGATAGCGCGCCACTTGATCCGAAAAGAAGGTCTTTTCCAGAAGACCCGCCTGCTCGAGCTGCTGCAGGTTGCGGTAGATCGTCGCCAGATCGCAAACGTAAGAACGAAACGATTTCTGGATGTCTTCCGCCGACAAAGGCTGACGGGCCTTTTCCAGGCTTTTCAGAACCTGGATGCGCTGGGGCGTGCGCCGCAGGCCTTTGTTGGAAAGAAGATGAGAAAGCTCGGTTTCGCTCATGGCCCTTTGAATCCATCCGAAACCTCCCTCCTGTCAAGCCGGGCGCGGCGGGCCGGAGACGGCGGGCAAATATTTCGTACCTGCAAATCGTTTGCATGTTCAACGAGGCCATGTTACTTCGCCCCACATTCCGATCGATGGAGGTTCGCCTTGAAGCTTTGGATTTTCTCCCTGTTCTTTTTGCCGCTGAGCGCGTGGTCCCACGAGCGCGCGGAACTGCCGCCCGATCTTCAGAACACGCCCCTGGCGCAATCCGCGCTGTCCGTGCTGGAGCAGGCGCCCTCGGAGCTGCAACGTCTGACCGGGCTCGCGCCCGAAGGGGTGCTGTACGGCCTCACCGTCTCCCTGCAAAATTCAGAAGCCGTCGCCAAGCTCCACTACGTGTCGCAGGATCAGCTGAACGACCTGCTGTTTGATTGCCACTCCCACGGCGATCATTTCGATTGCCACGCGGCCGAGCAGGGCGCGCCTCGCGCGCTGCCGGGCCCGCGGCCGGGCTTCGGCGTGGAGATTTTCGAGACCTCCCTCGCGGAGTCCCTGGCGCTCTTCGCGCGCAAGGTGGGTCCGCTCTCGAGCCTTGAGTCCATCACGATCTGGCAAGCCGGAAAAGACGTGCAGCTCATCCTCATTCACCGAAAAGGAACCAAGATCCAGCAGAGCCACATGATGTGCCACCAGCACGACGCGGATCATTTCGATTGTCACCGCCAACTCGACGCCGGCCCCGGCCGTCCCTAAAAAGAAAGAGACCTTGATCATGAAATACCTGTTGCCGATTCTGCTTTCCCTGTCCGTCGCTCCCGCCTGGGCCCAACAACCGGATCCGGTGCTGAACCACCCCCTCACCATGTCGGTGAGCTTCGCCGTGCGCGCCATTCCCCAGGACCTGCAGCGCGCCTTGCGCCGCCCCTACCGCGATGAAGTGTACGGATTCACCGTGAAGTTGAACCAGCGCGAGACGGACCTGACCGTGCACTTCCAGCCGACGCTGAATTCGCTGCAAGGACTGGATTACGATTGTCACTGGCACGGGCCGACCGCCTGGGACTGTCACGCAGCCGCTTTGCAACAACCGCGTTCGATTCAACCGCTGCCGCGCCTGCTGACGCTGGAACAGCTGGAAGCCGCCTACAAGACGGCCTTCAACCTGTACGTCCGCCACGTGGCCCCCTCGCCCACCGTCAATGGCGTGAAGATCTGGCAGATGCAGGGTCTCGTGCAGATCGTTTTTGAGAACAACATCAACGGCCGCGTCGGCACGGTCAACGTTGCCTGTCGCCCGAGCGCCCAAGGCTCGTCGACCTTTGACTGCCGCAACAACCCCGCGCCGGGCCCCGGCCAGCCGTAAGGACAAGTCTTATGTTGCGGAACGCTTTGCCGCTTTTGCTCGCCTTCAGCCTCGCCGCCTGCGGCGGCGGGGACAATCCGGATCGCCGGGCTCCGGCTTTCGAGATCCTGAACGACGGCGGCCTGACCAAGACGGGCGAAAGTTATCAGGGCACCGGCGTGCTGCGCTCGAATGAAGCGCTGTCCTCGAGCCAGAGCGACAACAATTTCCGTTTGCGCTTCTCCCTGAACGATGGGGGCAGTCTGACCCTGGTCGCCCATGCCGACCGCCACCTGCGAAACGGCATCGAGATCCGCTTCCAAAGAACGGGGACGGATCTTTCCATCTTCGTCCGCGTCGCCGACCGCACCGTGGATTGGAGCGAGGCTTTCCAGGAAAAATCCGGGATCGATGCCTCGGGGGAGATCGTCCTTTCGGTGGACGTGCACAACGGCCCCACCCATCATGATTACGCCCATGTGCTGTTCTGGAAGAACGACGAGAAGGACGCCTTTTTCGACGGAGCGGAAGACGCCGACGGCACGCCCGGCAAAGGCCGCGGCGATGTCTGGGGACTCCTGCTGGAAGACGCCGTCCTGATGTCCAAATCCGTGGGCCCCGCCCGCGACACGCACTGAGGCACGCAGCGATGAGAGTTTTCCTTTTCCTTCTGTTTTTCCCCCTCGTCTCCACGGCCTTCGAGAACGTGCAGTTCTCCGGCGCCGTCGATCTGGTGCAACCGGGGACGGAAACGCCCGCCGACAACAAGCTCGGCGTGCGCGGCATGGAGCTGATGTTCTATGGTCCCCTGGACCCGATCTTCGATGCGGTTTTGAACGTCGCCGGCCATCCCCACGAGGGCGGCGAATTCGAATTTGAATTGCACGAGGCCTTGATCCGCTCCTCGAAACTGGTCGACCGCATGAATTTCAAGCTGGGAAAATTCTTTCTCGGCGTCGGCCGCCTGAACCAGACCCATCAGCACGATTGGCCTTTCATTCAGGCGCCGCTTTATCACACGAAATTTTTCGCCGCCGAAGGCGTCGCCGACGAGGGCTTCGAGACGAGCCGGCTGTGGGGGCAAGAGACGCCGCTGGACACCACGCTCGGCGTGACCAATGGTTACGTGTACGGCCACGCCCACGACGGCGGCGAGCGCCCGCCCCATCCGCTGGTTTATCTGCGCCAGGGAATTTCCGGTGAAACCGAAAGTGGTCCGGCCTGGAGCCTGGGATTGAACGGCCTGCAACGCACGAGCGCGCAGCAGGAACGAACCCGGCTGTGGGGACTTGATTTCGTCCTGAAACATCGCGAGGGCGCTTTGCTGAAGCACCTCTTTCAAGCGGAGCTGTGGAATCGCGAGCGCCAGTCCCCGGACGTGGACGCCCTGCGGGACACGGGTTTTTACGCTTTCTACCAACGCGGCCTGAATACATCCTGGGCGGCTGGCCTGCGCGTGGACGGCTACAGCGACCACAACAAGCGCTTCGTGACCACCGGGGAACTGCGCCGGGATTTCGATTACGCCCTGGTGCCGCAGGTGACCTGGCGCTCGAGCGAGTTCGCGACCTTCCGCGCCGCCTACACGCGCGCCGTCGACACCACGCAAGGGGACGATGACAAAACCGAACAGCGACTGGATTTTCAAATCGTTTACCTGATGGGAGCACATCCGGCCCATGAATTCTAAAATCCTTTTTTTCTGCATTTGCTTGTTTTCCCCCTTCGCGACGGCGCTCACCGTCGTCACGACCCTGCCGGAGTTCGCGGAAATCGCGCGCGAGATCGCGCCCCAGGCCCGGGTGGAAAGCCTGCTCGTCGGCGGCGAGGATCCCCATTTCCTCGACGCCCGTCCGGCCTTGATTCTGAAAACCTCCAAAGCGGACGTGGTGATCAGCAACGGCCTGGATCTGGAGGTGGGCTGGTTGCCGAAGGTTCTGTCCAAAGCCGGCATCGCCGACCTGCAACCCGGTGGACGCGGGTTTTGCGAGGCCGGCCAGGGCATCGAGGTCCTCGACAAACCCTCGGGGCCCGTCGATCGCTCCATGGGGGACGTGCACCCGGCGGGAAATCCGCATTACACCCTGAGCCCCGCCCATCTCGTGCAGGCCGCCCGCTTCATCAAAGACTGCCTGGTGCGGGTCGATCCGGCCCAGGCGGACGCTTACGAAAAAGGCCTGGCGTCCTTCACGGCCCGCATGAACGCCTTGGAAAAAAGCCTGCGCGAGACCTTGAAACCCGTCACCGGGGATGAAGCCCGCAACCGGCTGTTCGAGTATCATCGCGAACTCGCGTATTTCGCGAAGAGCTTCGACCTCCACGTCCTGGGCAGCGTCGAGGAAAAACCGGGTCTGCCGCCCTCGGCGGCGCGACTGTCGCGCGTGGCCGAGGACCTGAAATCCCGAAAAGTCCGTTTGGTGCTGGCCTCGCGCCTGCATCCCGAGTCCCAGCTCAAAAAAATCCAGGATCTTTCCGGCGTTCCCTTTCGCCAGACGGACTTCATGGCCGGCAAGTCGCGCTCGGTGGAAGACACCCTGCGCGCTCTCACCCAAGCCATCGTGGACGGGACGGCGAAGTGATTCTGGAAACCCGCGCCTTGAGTTTTTCCCGCGGCGGACGCGCCTTGCTGCGCGATCTCGATCTGCGCTTGCAGGCCGGCGATGTGCTCCGCCTCCTCGGCCCGAACGGCAGCGGCAAAACGAGCTTGTCACAGATCCTGTCGGGTCACTCGCGGGATCACCAGGGGCAGGTGCAACGGGGTTTTCAGCGCCACGAAGTTTTTCTGCTGCCCCAAGGCGGCGGCCGCGATTTCGAAATCCCCTTTCAGCTGCGCGAGATCCTCTCTGAAAAAGCCCGCCGGCACCCTTTGCTCAAGAACGTGCCCTTGAACCGCCTGTGGAACGAGGCCAGCGGGGGCGAGCGGCAGAAGATTCTCCTCACCCGCGCCCTGGATGAGGGCGCGAAGCTCATCATTCTGGACGAGCCTTCGCACCATCTGGATCAAAGATCCCGTCAGGATCTGGAGGACATCCTGGGCCGCTGGAACGAGATCGCGCCCCAGTCGGTCCTCATCCTGATCGACCACGTTCTGCGGGAGGATCCCCGCTGGCAGAGCCTGCGGCTGGGGGATGCGTGAGCGTCGCCCTCCTGACCTTCTGGCCGAATCTGCTGCTGCTTCTGGTGACGGGCCCCGCGCTCGCGCTGACGGGGGCGCAGGTTTCGGCGCGCGGGCGCTTGCTCGCGGTCTTCACTTTGTCGCAAGCGGCTTTGTTGATCTCACTCCTGTTCGCGAAATTCCTTGAATCCGTTCCGGAAAATCTCGTGGTGCTGGCCACCGCTTTGGCCGTGGCGTTGTTCGATCGTTTGCGCGGTAACAAAAAAGAAGACCAGCTGGAAGAGCTCAGCATGGGTTTGATCCTCCTGCTCGCGGCCGGCGGAGTTCTCGCCCTGTCGCCGGATCTGGAGTCACGAAGAGCCGCCGGGTTTTTCGGGGATCCGAGTCTGCTCTCGTCCCTCGATTGCCTGTGGGTGGGGGCGCTGTTCCTGGTGGCCGCGGCCCTGCTTTGGTTCGGCCGCCACCGCTGGCTGCGCCGGGCTTTCGATCAAAGCCTGAGTCGCGGTCGCGATCGCGCTTCGCAAGCTGAAAACACCGCCCTGGCGTTGATCCTGTCGGTGGCCGTCGTGAAATTGGGCCTGGCTTTCAGCATTTTGACCCTCACCTTGCCGGTGTTTTTCGCGCGCCGGGCGCGGTCTTTCCGCGCCCATCAAGGCTTTCTCGTTCTCGGTGCGGCCCTCGCCGCGGGAGGCGGATTCCTGCTCTCCTTGAGCCTGGAAAACATCCCGTCGGTCTATGTGATCGGCGCCGCCCTGACCGCCCTGGGTTTGGCGTGGGCGGGTTTTCAAACCCGCCGTCACGGCTGATCAAGCGCCCCACTTTGTCGATCGACCATTCTTTCGACAGCTGGGAAGGCGTTTTTCATTCGCCAAGGCTGGCCCCGATCCTGCTCGGTGGGCAGCATGGCCAAAATCATGTCCTTTCCGTCAACACGCCGCCTTTTCGCCCTCGGGCTCACCTCTTCCCTCCTGGCTCTGCCCGGGATGGCCCTGGCGCAGGAAGGACCGACGCCCGCCCAGCTGCAGGAGCAGGCCAACCGGCTCGCCCGTCTCATTGAATCCCGGGTGAAGAGCCTTGACCGCGACATCGTGACGTTCAGTTATTATTACGGCCGTGAGGAAACGGAGTCCCGGATCAACACCCTCGCGATTGAAGGACGTCTGACATGACGAAGACCGAAAGCTTGAAAACAGCCCTTGCCCTGATGCTGCTCGGACTCAGCTCCGCGGCTTTCGCCCAAAATCCGGTCACGGCCGCCCCTCTTTCGGAAGTCCAGTTCCAGCGACAGGTCCAGCGCTTGTCGCAAGTTATCGCCCCCCGGGTGAAACGCGTCGAGCGGGAGCTGATCACTTTCAGCTACTACAGCTTCAATCCGGAATTCGATCAGCGTCTTCGCACTCTCACGGATGCGCAGAAAACGATTTTGCGTAAACCCCTCATTTTCTCGGACCCCTCTCATTATACCCATGACATGATGGCGGGTCCCGGCCTCTATGTCGCCACGGACCCTTACGCCAGCCGTGGTTATGGCGGGGAAAAAAATCCCAGCTTGTACGTGCTCACGCTCAAAAAAAATGGCCTCCTTCTCGATGTGCGGGGCGAGAATGGGACGCAGGAGAAATCCGCTCTTGAGGAGATCCACGAGCAAATGGCTTGCCTCACGGACAACAATGTCGCCCAAAGGATTTCTTTTGGCTATGCGGTGAACGTCATCACCCATTTCCGCGATAGTTTGAACCAGGACTGCCGACGGTTGATCATCCAATCGCTTCAACAACTGCATGTCGGTGGAATCCTCTACGACTACACTTCGTCCAACTCCCTTCCCCACTGCCTCAACACGCGGGCGGAAGCCATCAACATCATCGATCCGAACGCGATCGACGCGGACGTTTTAGCCTATTACAGCGACACCAAAAAAATCGAGGGGAACAAGCCTCTGACGGCCTATGTCCGTCATCTCTACCAGGAAGCCAGTGAGGATTACGAGCTCTTTGGTTATCTCAAAGACATGGCGATGCCGGCTGTTTTAGCCGAAGAGTCAACGGCCTATCCCCTCTACAAACATTGGAAGAGGAAAAAGATTTTCAAATGCGGCCCTCTGACGCAGCTCGAAAAATCATCCGACGAGTTTGAACCTTTGCACAAAACACTGCGCCTCACCTACCAGAGCAAAGAAAGACACCGCCTGTTGGCCCGATTTCGTTTGTCTCTCGAACGCCGCTTCCCCGATTCCATCAACACCTTGGCGGATGCGCCGGGGCGTTTAAAGGAAATCGAGGAGATGGAGTATCTGGCCTCCGGCGGCCCGGCGGATCTGTCAGGACTCGCGTCATGGCAAAAAGCCAAAGATCTTCTCGTGCGGGATCAGGACGATGAGCAGAACATCGCCCAGAGCGCGGCCTTATTGGGTGAAAATCCTCCGCATGGTCCCAGCAGACAGGAGGCGGATCAAGCCACGCTTCGAATTCTCTCTTCCTCGCCCGATCAAAACCGCTCTCGTCCGGGTCTGATTCCTTTTCAGCTCAGCCGGATTCAGGCTTATGGCCCCCGACTCACGAGGCTCCAAGCCAATATGATCATCCTTGATTTTGGCGGCGCGCCTTTGCTCACCGCGCGCCTGCCCCTGGACCCGCACGGCGAAGAAAAAGAACTCTCGCGACAAAACGACGAGATCTTCCAAAAAATCCTGCGGTCATGCCTGACGATTTACAACGATCCCGGGATCAGCAACGAGGAGATCCAGGCCGGCCCCTGCGCTTACCGGCCCCTCCCTGGACGATGAACAATTCGTCATGTGCCAGGATGGCGCGGGCCCTCTACAATCATGCCATGGCGGAGAGAGATGAAAACCCCGGTGAACGTTTGGTGCGAGTGTTCAACAGCCTGGCTCCAGGTCAGATGGATGTCTTGGACAAGCTCTATTCCCCGATCATCGAATTCCGGGATCCTCGGCACGAATTCCACAACCTCAAAGACCTGAAGGAATTCCTGCACAATCAATATCAGCACGTGCAGAGCTGTCATTTCGAGCCAAGCAAATTCGTGCATGCCGGTTTCACCACCGTGGTGGAATGGACGATGGCCCTGAAGCACCGCTACCTGAACCTCGGTCAGGAGATCACTCTGAAGGGCGTCAGCGTCGTCACGGAAGACCCGATCAGCCGGCTGATCATCGAGCACCGGGATTATTTCGATGTCAGCGCCCTGGTGCTGAAGAGCATCCCCGGCATGGATTTCCTGAAGAAATCCTTCCGCAAACTCGAGGAATTCGAAAAGTCTTTCTCGTCCCGAACCAAATCCTGAAGGTACCGCCTACTTTCTGGTATCCCGCCGCATCATCAACAGCCTCTTTCATCGATGGCTTGTGGTTATGACACGTAGGGATACCAGAAAGTAGGCGGTACCTTCAGGCGAGGCCTTCGTTGCCGACTTCGGTGAAGGCGCGGCGGATTTCTTCGCGGTTTTGCTGGCGCTTTTGGATGCGGCTGAAGAGCTCGTAGACCGAGGGCACGACGTAGATCGTCAGGAAGGTCGAGACCGTGACGCCACCGATGATGGAGACCGCCATGGGCACGCCCGTCTCCGAACCCGCGCCCAAAGACAAGGCCGGCGGGATGGCGGCCGTGATGCAGGCGAAGGACGTCATCAGGATCGGACGCAAGCGCACGGGGCAAGCCTCGAGCAAAGCCTTTTTCACGTCCTTCTCGCCGCGATCGCGCACGGCATTGGTGAAATCGACGAGCAGGATGGAATTCTTTTTGACGATGCCCATGAGCAGGATCAAGCCGATCATCGAATAAATGTTCAGCGACTGGTTGGTGATCAAGAGCGCCAGGAAGGCCCCGCTCACGCTGAACGGCAAAGCGATCAGCACCGAGATCGGATCGATGAAGGAATTGAACTGCGTGCCCAGCACCATGAAGGCCACGAAAATCCCCAACACGAGGGCGAAGATCAGGCTCTCGAAGGACTCCTTGAAGGTCTGCGCGCTGCCGCTCAAAACCAGGCGGTAACCCGGCGGCAGGTCTTTTTCCTTCGACTCGATGAAGTTGATCGCCTCCTGCTGCGAATGCCCCGGAGCCGGATTGGCGAACACGGAGATGGCCCGCTGCCGGTCGATGCGGGTGATGGACTGCATGGCGGGCTGGATGCTCTCCACCGTCACGTCGCGCATGGGCACGAGGTTGTTGCGCTGATTGTTGACCTTGAGGTCCCGCAAGGTCTTCAGGTTCTGGTAAGCCGGCTCCACCTGCAGCATGACGTAATAGCGGTGCCCGCTCTCCGTGTACTGATTCACCCGCATGCCGCCGATCATGGCCCCGATGGTGTCGCCGATGTCCTTGACGCTCACCCCGCGCAAACCCGCCTGCAGGCGGTCCGGCAGGATCTCCACCTCGGGTTTCCCCAGCAGGTAATCCGTGTCGATGTCGGTCGCCAGGCCCTTTTGCTTCATCTCCTCCATCATGCCCGAAGCGATCTTCCAGAGTTTGTCCCAATCATCGCCGCGCAAGGTGAACTCGATGGGAAAGCCCCGCGAGGCGGTGAACCCGCGCATGGACAGATCCTGCAAGACCACCTGCAGGCTCGGATCGATGGCGGAGAGCCCCTCGCGCAGGACGGCCATGAATTCCTGCTGGCTCAAACGCCGTCCGGTCCGCGGATCGACGGGGCGCTTGTCCGGTTCGTGCATGGTCACGAAAATGATCGCCGTGTTGTAGGAGGCCCCCGTGAAGCCCCCCACCGCCACGTAAGTCTGCCGGATCTCGGGCCGCCCCTTCATCCACTCCTCGGCCTTTTTCATCAGGGCGTCGGTGCGGTCGATGGAGGCTTCGACGTCGGTCTTGACGCGCACGAGGAAAATGCTCTGGTCCTGGGGCGGCGAGAACTCCTTGCGCAGGAAAAAGACGCTGCCGAACGACAGCACCATCACCAGCGTCGCCACCATCACCACCTTCCAGGGGTGATTCAAGGTCGCGGCCAGGCTGCGCGTGTAAACGGCGCGCAGCCAGTCCATGAAGGCCTCGAAACGACGGCCGATGAAGTCCGTGCGTTTTTTCACCGAGCCGAAACGCGACAGGCGCATCGGCGTGATGGTCAGCGCCTCGAGCAGCGACAACAGCACCGTCACCGAGATGGTGACCCCGAACTGAAAGAAAAACTGCCCGATCACGCCGGTCATGAAAGCCACCGGCAGGAAAATCGCGACGATCGCCACGGTCGCCGCCACCGCCGCGAAGGTGATCTCCCGCGCGCCCACGATGGCGGCCTTCAGGCGCGGCTGCCCCTCCTCGTTGTGGCGGAAGATGTTCTCGAGCACCATGATCGAGTCGTCGACCACGATGCCGATGGCGAGGCTCAAACCCAGCAGCGTGAAGGTGTTGAGGGTGAAGCCCATGAAGTACAAAACGATGAAGGCCCCCATGATCGACGTCGGGATGGCCAGGATCACGTTGAAGGTCGCCGACAGGCTGCCGAGGAAGATCCAGCAGGCCACGGCGGTCAAGGCCGCCGACAGAAACAGGTTGGTGGTGAGCTCATGGACCGAGTCCTCAATAAAACGTGTTGTGTCGAAGTTGATGGCGATGGCGTAGCCCGGCGGCAGGGACTTCGACACCTCCTCCACGCGCCCCTTGACGGCGCGGGCGACGGCCACGGCGTTGGAGCCCTTTTGCTTGACGATCCCCAGACCCACCGCCGGCACGCCGTTGAAGCGGGACAGGCGCGTGAGCTCCTGCAGCCCCGGCTCGATGCGGGCCACGTCCCGCAAGCGCACCACGTTGGTGGGGTCCTGGTTCAGCTGCCCGGCCCGGCGGATGACGACGATGTTGCCGAAGTCCTGGGCGTTTTTGGCCTCGCCCAGCGTGCGCAGGTTGAAGTTGCGGCCGTCCTCGCTGAAATTGCCCCCGGGCATCTCGATGTTCTCGAGGTTGAGGGCGTCGATGACGTCCGTCACGGCGATGTTCCGTCGCAGCATCTCGGGCGGTTTCAGCCACACCCGCATGGCCGGTTCGACGTAGCCGCCGAGCAGGACGTTGCCGACGCCGGAAATGCTGGTGAAACGGTCTTTGACGAAATCCCGCGCGAAACTCATGAGCCCGCGCAGATCCCCCTTGTCGCTGGTCAAAGCCAGCCAGACGATCGGCTGGTCGTCGGGGTTGGTCTTCGTGATGGTGGGCGGGTCGACGTTCTGCGGGAAAAGTTTTTGCGCCGCCGTCACCTTCGTCTGAGTGTCCTGAACGGCGGCATCGACGTTGCGGCTGAGTTCGAACTCCAAAGTGGCGGTCAGGGTCCCCACCGAAGACACCGTCGTGAGGGTGCGCAGGCCCTCGATGGACATCAATTGGTCCTCGAGCGGATCGGAGATGGTGCTCTCCATGACCTCGGGGGCCGCCCCCTGCAGGGTGATGGTGACGGTCACCACCGGGAAGTCGACGTCGGGCAACTGGCTGACGCCCATGCGGGAAAAGCCGACGGCGCCGAACACCATGAGACCGGCCATCAACATCCAGGCGAACACGGAATTGCGAATGGAGACGTCGGACGTGCGCACAGAATCCCCCTCAAGGCCCGAAACGCTTCGATTGTCAGGGGGGAAAGCGAGCCCCCGCAAGCCGCGGCGCGAGCCATGAAAAAATCATGAACTGCGACCCAGACCTCTCCTCCGGCGCCGTTGACTCCCCCGGGGAATGCTCTTCCAATGAAGGCATATGTCCACACCCGTCGCCGCCCCCGTGCGTTCCTTCTCGTCGTACCAGAAATTCGTCGTCGCCCTGCTGGCTTTCCTGCAGTTCACGATCATCCTGGATTTCATGATCCTCTCGCCCCTCGGCGCGGTCCTGATGCCCTCCCTGCACATCTCGCCGGCGCAGTTCGGCAGCGTCGTGTCGGCCTACGCGTTCAGCGCCGGGATCTCGAGCCTGCTCGCGGCGGGGTTCGCGGACCGCTTCGACCGCAAGAAGCTGCTGCTCTTTTTCTACACCGGCTTCGTCCTCGGGACCCTGATGTGCGGCCTGGCGCCGAATTACCACATGCTGCTGATCGCGCGCGTCGTGACCGGGCTTTTCGGCGGCGTCATCGGCTCCATCGTGCTCGCCATCACCACGGATCTTTTCGAGCTGGACATGCGCGGCCGCGTGATGGGCTACGTGCAGACCGCCTTCGCCGCGAGCCAGATCCTCGGCATCCCCGCCGGCCTCTTCGTCTCGAACCACTGGGGCTGGCACGCGCCCTTCCTGATGATCGTCGCGATCAGCGCCGCGGTGGGCGTCCTGATCTGGCTGTTCCTGAAGCCCATCAACGCCCATCTGGCCCTGCATCCCGACCGCAACCCCTTCCATCACCTGCTGATGACGGTCTCGGTGCCGCGCTACCTGCTGGCTTTCGCCGCCACGTCCCTGCTGTCCATCGGCGGCTTCATGCTCATGCCCTTCGGCAGCGCTTTCACCGTGCACAACCTCGGCATCGACATGGACAAGCTGCCGACGATTTATCTGATCACCGGCGTCTGCGCCATCTTCATGGGCCCCCTCGTCGGGCGCGCCAGCGACTCCTTCGGCAAATTCAAGGTCTTCACCTTCGGCACCGCCATGAGCATCCTCATGGTGGTCGTTTACACCAATCTCGGCGTGACGCCTTTGTCCTGGGTGATCGTCGTGAACGCACTGATGTTCGTGGGGATTTTTTCGCGCATGATCCCGTCACAGGCCTTGACCTCCGCCATTCCGGAGCCCGCCAGTCGCGGCGCTTTCATGGCGGTGAGCGCCTCGTTGCAGCAGGTCTCCGGGGGTCTCGCCTCGTTGCTGGCGGGCTGGATCGTCATCGAAGGCGCCGACGGCAAACTCGAGCACTTCAACACCCTGGGATACATCATGGTCGGCACGGCCCTGATCAGCCTGGTGATGATGGCCTTCATCCACCGTCTGGTGCCGGAAAAATAATCTTCCTATTCGCTTTTTTTGCGGGCGGCTGGATGGCCGGCCCCGGGCGAAGCGCCGCCCTGGAGGTTGGGGTTCGCGCTCTCCCCGTCCCAATGCGGACCGGCGGAGGTGCCCTCTTCATGGGTGCGCTCAACCTCGTGGTGGACACGGCCCGAGATTCCCACCCATTCCGGGAAGAACACGGCGATCGCCCCGTACACCACGAAGGACAGGATAAAAATCACCACGGCGGAGATGATGAACCAGGTTTCCATGACGACCCTCCAGATCTTGTGATGATCTTGACCCTGAAACAGGCCTCCAGAAGATCATCACTCCCCCTTGGATCGCATTAACTTCACACTGAGTCAAAGAGCCTTAGTGTTCCAAAAGCGGATTCGGCTCTGGAACGACATGCAGACGGCGCTTGCCCAAGGACACCAGGGCGGCTTCGCAGATGACGGCGGCGGCGCTGGGACCCACGGCGGCCCCGCAGTGGGAGAAATCGCCCTGCTCCAAATAGCGCAGGAAATCCTGGGGGCTCGGCCATCCCTTCATGTCGCCGGCGAAGGCGAACCATTGGCCGTCCTCGATGGGAACCAGGGAGATGCGCAGCTTCTCCGCCACCTCCCAGGCGAACTCGATGTCGCGGGAATAAAAACGCAAAGGGCGCTCCCCTTTGTCCGTGCGCTCATGCAAAACCTTGTTTTTCGCCCACACTTCGTGACCGAAGATTTCTTGGGCCACGCGGGCGTCGATTTCACGTCCTGGACGCATTGGATCCTCCGTTTTTCGAGAGCCCCAGCCTATGCAATGCCCCCGCGGGACACAGCCGGCTTTTCCGGATGTGAAGAAATCCCGACCGCGCCCACCCTCTTGAAAACTCTTCCCTTCCCCTTCGCCACGCGCTGCGATAAGTGAAATCATCTTTTTGCCAACGAGGTCTTTGCCGTGAAGAACTTTGTCCTGATTGCCGCCTTGCTCGGGCCCGGGGTCGCCGCGGCCGCCTTGCCCTGGATCAGTTCCGCCCCCACCGCCTCCCTCAAGTCCGAAGCCGTTTCCTCCCAGTGGAACTGGCAGCCCAGCGGTTACGAGAGCACGCCCATCTCCGCGGAATGCCATTGGACGCGGATGGAAAAAGTTCTCTGGGCCGGCGGCAGTGAAGACGCTTTGGCCGGCCGCCTGGAAAAATGGTTCAGCCGCTGCGGCCCGGAGCTGTCCAAAGACCGCCGCCCCTCGCCCCTCAACCTCCTGCAGTTCATCAACGTCAACCATTCCTTGAAACAAGCGCCCTATCTGCAGCGGGTGACGTTCGGTTTGTCCGATGGACGCATCCTGCGGGGCCTCGCCGCGTTCAAGCCCGGCAACCGCCCCCGCCCCCTGGTGATCGCCATGTGCGGCGTTTTCTGCCGCATCGAAAACGGCCCCAGCCTGCGGGCGTTTTACATGCAGCTCTTCGAGGAAAGCCCGTTTCACCTGATCATGCTCGGCAACCCCACCGGGGCCGATTTCAGCATCGACAACGGCTCCGTCGCCATGGGCGGCTTCGACGGCGGCGCCATGATCCTCGACGTGGTGAAAAAGGTCCGCGCCTCGTCCCTGAACCAGAAAATCACCAGCATCCACGTGACCGGCGTGAGCCTGGGCAGCCACAGCGTGCTCTACGCTTCGCTTTATGACTCCTTCGCGGCGAACGGCTTTCCGACGGTGTCGAGTTTCACGGCGGTCTGCCCCGTCGTCGACCTGCAGGCCTCCGTGGAGCGCGGCATGACGGGCGCCCTGCGCGGTTCCTACTATCGCAGCCAGACCCGCGTGTTCCTGGAGCAGGTGACCCGCCACATTCCCATCCTGTCGGCCCTCGCGCCGTCCCTGCAGGCCTCCGGCAACAACCCGCTGAGAATCCTGTTCAACGAAGGCGTCGTCAGCTACTACAACGGCTTCAACGGCCGCGCCCCTTGGGACCTGCAGCCTTTGCAAGGCCGCCGCATCAACAGCAGCCAGGACCTGAAAGAGATCAACCGTTTTCAGAATTGGGCGCGCTTCGTTCGCCGTCCGACGCTGGCCCTGTACACCCACGACGACGAGTTCGTGGTGCCGACGGTCAACTCCACGCGCCTGGTGCGCAGCCTGGGGGCCGTGCCCAACCGACAGCTGGGCGTGACGGGCGTGGCCCACGGCAACCACTGCGCCATGGCCGCCTCTTACGGTTGGCGCAATTACACCGCCCTGTTGCGCGGTCATATCCTGGCGCACACGGCGGAGCGCGCCTCTTACCTGCGCCTCAGCGCCACCATTCCCTTCGTCGCCCGTCCCGGCGATTTCCCGCTGGGTTCCCAGGGCCGCGTCGTCGCCTACGGCTGGGAACTGCAGGCCGGATCCGCGCAGGTGCGCCTGCGCCTGCGCGCCTTCCAACCCATCGCCCGCGAGTGCCAGCGCCGCGAGAACGACCTGAACCTGACGCCGCCGGATTGCAGCCCGGAGTTTTCGGCCTCTTACCCCGTGTCCATGTTCAGCGCCGCGGGTTTGCGCGTTCCCAACAGCTCCTTCGAAGCCAACACCATGTCCCGCTGGCTCAACGCCAACTCGTGGATTCTCGGCCCCAATGGCGAGGAGATCACGGGACAGATCGAAACCCTGCCCGCCGCCGTCCGCGTGCGCGGCGCCTACGAGCTCTGATCCCGGAAGGGGCCTGGAAACGGGCTCCGGTGACGTTCCGGTCTCAACAGCCGCCTGAAAGTTCGACGGCGCTTTCCCTCGAGGGGCTTTAAAACGCCGGAAACCTGGCCCCGAACCTGCAATGCCCTTCGGCATGGAACTCCGCACGTCCCGGCACCCGCGCCGGCCCCTCTGGAAACTCGTGATGGCCTGTCTCATTCTGAGCGGCCTCACTCTCGCCCCCGGCGAAGGCATGGCCTTCGATTGGAGTTTCCAGGTGGCGAGCCAGCTCAACCGGAAGATCGAAACCGCCAACCGCCAGGTGAAAAACGTCAACCGCCCGGATGAGGATTGCGCCCTGTGCGGCGAAACCGCGAGCGGCACGGCCACGGTCGCGAGGAAACACCCGCCGCGCACGGAGGCCCGCCGCCAGGAGCCGGCGATCAAACTGTCCGCCTTCAGCAAGTACCAGCCCCTCATCACCGGCGGCAGCTGCCGCATCAGCGGCCGCGGCTTCGGCATGCGCCACCATCCGATCCTGAAGAAAACGGTTTACCGCCACGGCCGCCGCGTGCGCATCCCCATGTACCGCTTCCACGACGGCCAGGACATCCCCGCCGCACGCGGCACCCCGATCCGCGCCCCGATGGACGGGCACATCGTCAGCCGCGGACGCCGCGGCGGTTACGGGAACGCCGTCACCCTGAAAATGGCCAACGGCATCAGCATCCTGGTGGCCCACTTGTCGAAGTACGGTCGTTCCGGTTCCGTGAAAAAAGGCGAGATCATCGGCTACGTGGGCAGCACCGGCCTGGCGACGGGACCCCACCTGCACCTGACGGTCATCAGCGCCTCCGGGAAGAAAGTCGATCCGAAACGTGTTTTCAGCTATAAAGAAATGTGCAACCGCTGAGCGAGGCGAGGAGGAGATCGCGATGAAACAACTTTTGATCCTGTTCACGGTTTTCAGCCTCTCGCCGGTCGTCGCCTCGGCGGCCCCTTCGTACGCGGCGTTCGAGAAAGCTTGTCGCGAACAGCTTGAGGGCCACAAAAAAGCCAAAGAGGTCTGCGCCTGCATGAGCCGCAACTTCGCCATCAAAAAACTCGATGACCGCCAGGTGCGTCTCCTCACCGAGCTCTACCGGGGCGTCGAGCACGGCGCCGTGGACAACGGGGAGAACAACGCCCTCTTCGAATTCGAAGAGGATGTCGCGATGCTCTGCCTGAAGAACCAACGCGCCGTCATCAAACCCTGATCCTGACCGCGGGTTCAAGGCCCCTTGTTTTTCTTGCCTTTTGGCAGGGCCTCCTCGAGGATCAGGGGCATGCCTGAACCCCGCCCCACTCCACCCGCTGAAAACACCTTCGTGAGCCTGGGCTGCAACATCGTGCTGCCCGTGGTGATCCTCAATCACCTCACCGCGCGCCTGGGACCGGCCACGGCCCTGGTGCTGGCTTTGGCTTTCCCGCTGGGCTACGGCCTCTGGGACTGGTGGCGCCGGCGCAAAGCCAATATGTTTTCCATTCTCGGCCTGTTGAACACCCTGATCACCGGCGGACTCGCCCTGATCGGCGTCACGGGGTTCTGGTTCGCCGTCAAAGAGGCGGCTTTCCCGTTTCTGATCGGTCTTTTCGTGCTGGGCTCGTCGTGGACGCGCAAGCCCGCCGTGCAGACGATCTTCCTGAACCCGAACCTCTTCCAGCTCGAACGCATGCAGGAGAGCATCCGCCAGCACGGGCGCGAGGCCGAGTTCTCGCAGCTGCTGCGCGATTCGACGCGCTGGCTGGCTCTGTCGTTTTTTTTCAGCGCCGTGCTGAACTTCGCCCTGGCCTCAAGAATTTTTATTGATCTGCCCCTGGATCTTCCCGCCGACGCGCGCAGCGCCCGCCTGAACGAGCAGATCGCGCAGATGACCCAGTGGTCGATGCTGGTGATCCTGGTGCCCTCCATGGCCTTCCTGATGGGGATCCTTTATTTCGTGATCCGGCGCATCCGGCAGATCACCGGCCTCAGCGACGATGAATTCATGAAAGTGAACGGCTAGAAGCCTTCCGGCATTTCCGGCATGGGCGGGGGCGGCGGGAAATCGCCGAAGTCCGGCACCGGGGGTGGCGGCGGGAAGCCCTCGCCGCTCTCGAAGGGCACGCCCACGCCCGGCGGGGGCGGCGGCATGTCTTCGTACTCCGACATCGGCGGCGGCGGGATGTAACCGCTGCCCGCTCCCCCGAAGTCCTCGTTGTAGCTGGGCGGCGGCGGGAAATTCGGCGTGGCTCCGCCGCCACCGCCGGCCCCGCCGAAGGACGATCCGCCCTTCGCTCCCGGCGCGCCGAACAACTGGCGCTTGGACACCTCGAAGCGCGGGCGTTGGGTGTCGAGACCCAGCTCCCGCTCGTCGCTCAAGCCGCTGCGCTGACGGCCGCGTTTCAACATCGCTTGTTTTTGACGGATGTACTCGGCTTCGTGCTTGCGCATGTCCCTGGCTTGGGACTGGCGGCGCGTCTGATCCTCGCGGTCTTCCGGGCCGCCCTCGCGGGGCGACTGGGCGTGGCGGCGTTTTTTGTATTCGGCGATGGCGGCCGCGCGCTGCCGCTCCCACTTCTCGAGCTCCTCGAGGTAGGCGGTGCGTCCCTTCTCGCGCTCGCGGTCAAAGACGCGCTCGTTGCGGCGATGCTCGAAAAAACCGGCGCGGCGGTTTTCATCCCAGCTCGGAGGCGTCGGATCGGCGTGGGCCACGGCAGAGCCCGCCAGAACGAGAAGAAGAGGGAAAAACGATTTCACTCCCCCATCTTAACAGCCCGTTCCGAGTAAATCGCGCGATGAAAAAAGAACCTCGACCTTGGAAGGGATGGGTCCTATGATATTTTCTTCCTTCGAGGTGAAGATGGAACATGTTTGGGATCTGCTGACATTCGCCGGTGAGTTCTTGATCGTCATCCTGGGCATCGCGGCCCTCCTGCTCGTGTTCGTCGCCGTGGCGGCGCGCTCCAGCCAGAAACCGGACCTGGAGATCGAGCACCTCAACCACCGCTTCGAACAACGGGCCCGCCGCCTGCGCGCCTCCTGGCTGACGGCCAAAGAGAAAAAAGCCGAGGGCAAAGAGCTCAAAGAAAAAATGAAGGCCGAAAAAACCAGGAGCGGCGGGAAACCGCGCACTTACGTCCTCGACTTCAAGGGGGACATCAAGGCCTCGGCGACGGATCATCTGCGCGAGGAGATCAGCGCCATCCTGGATGCCCGCGAAGCCGGGGACGACGTGGTGCTGCGCCTGGAGAGCCCGGGCGGCATGGTGCACGGCTATGGGCTCGCCGCGGCTCAACTGATGCGATTGAAAAAGGCCGGCGTGCCCCTCACGATCTGCGTCGACAAGGTGGCGGCCAGCGGCGGCTACATGATGGCCTGCACGGCGGAGCGCATTTGCGCCGCGCACTTCGCCATCGTCGGCAGCATCGGCGTCGTCGCCCAGGTCCCGAACCTGCACCGCCTGCTGCGCAAGCACGACGTCGATTACAAGGAATACACCGCCGGGGAATACAAGCGCACGGTGAGCTTCCTGGGGGAGATCACCACCAAGGGGGAAGAGAAATTCCGGGAACAACTGGAGGAAACCCACGTTTTGTTCAAGTCTTTCATTCAGGAGAACCGCCCCCGCGTCGACCTCGCCAAGGTCGCCACCGGCGAGCACTGGTACGGCGTGCAGGCTCGCGATCTCGCCCTGATCGACGAGGTCATGACCAGCGACGAGCTGCTGCACCGTCTGGCGCCGGATCGCCGCCTGATCCACGTGAAGTTCCATAAGAAACAACCCATGAGTGAAAAGCTCAGCGGCATTTTGGGCCAAGCCCTGCGCCGCGGTCTTTTGTCCTCGGTGGAGGAGCTGGAGAGCCGCCGTTGGCCGTGAGGGCTTCCCCTTATGGAAGGGATAAAAAGTCTTTCTTTGATTTGAAGGACGCTGTGAGTTAACTGGACCCCCCTGCCCGTCAAGGGCGGGCCAGCGCCGTAAAGGAATGACGATGCAAGACTCCGTGGTGGTGTCAGTCCGCAACCTCGAAACGAGCTTCTTCACGAAGATGGGGCCCGTGCGCGCCGTGAACGATGTCTCTTACGACATCCACCGCGGCGAGACCCTGGGCATCGTCGGGGAAAGCGGCTGCGGCAAATCCGTCACGTCCTTCTCCCTGATGCGGTTGATCGAGCATCCGGGGCGCATCACCGGGGGTCAGGTCCTCCTGCAGGGCCGCGATCTTCTCCAGCTGCCGGAAGCGCGGATGGAGGATGTCCGCGGCGGCGAGATGGCCATGATCTTCCAGGAACCCATGACGGCCCTGAATCCGGTTTTGACCATCGGCCATCAGATTGACGAACAGGTCCTGCGCCACAAAAAAGTCACTCCCAAGGAGGCGCGCGAGCGCTCCATCGAGATGCTCTCGCTGGTCGGCATCCCCTCGCCGGAGGAGCGTTATCACAATTACCCCCATCAGCTGTCGGGCGGCATGCGGCAGCGGGCGATGATCGCCATGGCCCTGTCCTGCGATCCGGTGTTCCTGATCGCCGATGAACCGACCACGGCTTTGGACGTGACGATTCAGGCGCAGATCCTCGAGCTCATTCAGAACCTGCAGCAGAAGTTCCGGATGTCGGTGCAGTTCATCACGCACGATCTCGGCGTCATCTCCGAGATCTCCGACCGGGTGCTGGTGATGTACGGCGGGCAGATGTGCGAAACGGCGGACACCGTCGAGCTCTTCAACAATCCCCGCCACCCTTACACCGCCGCCCTGATCGCCTCGCGGCCGAAGTTCGGCAGCCGCCCCCATCGCCTGACGACGATCGAAGGCAGCGTGCCGGCGCCCCACGAGCTGCCGCCGGGTTGCCCCTTCTACAATCGCTGCCCGCGCCGGCTGGACGAGTGCCGCGTCCAACGCCCGCCGGTGAGCACGATCAAACCGGGCCATCAAGTGGCCTGCTTCAACCCGCTGTGAGGCCGAGCATGAGTGCACCCCCGAACGACATTCTGCTGGAAGCCCGCCACATCAAAAAATACTTCCCCATCCGCAAGGGGCTCTTCCGCCGCGAGGTCGCCCAGGTCAAGGCCGTCGACGACGTGTCGCTGACCATCCGCAAGGGCGAGACCCTGGGTCTGGTCGGCGAATCGGGTTGCGGCAAATCCACGCTGGGCCGCACCCTGATCCGCCTGTACGAACCCACCGCCGGCGACATCCGCTTCGAGAACCAGGATTTCCGCCGCCTGTCGGGGCGCGATCTGCGACAGGCGCGGAAAAACATCCAGATGATTTTCCAGGACCCCTACGCCGCCCTGGATCCGCGCATGACCGTGGGCCAGATCCTCATGCAGCCTTTCGAGATCCACGGCCTGCTGAACGGCGCCCAGCGCATCCAGCGCGCCCGCGAGCTGCTGGAGCTCGTGGGTCTGCGCGCCGCCCACGTCAACCGCTACCCCCATGAGTTTTCCGGCGGCCAGCGCCAGCGCATCTGCATCGCCCGCGCCATCGCCCTGGAGCCGGACCTCATCGTCTGCGACGAGCCGGTGTCGGCCCTGGACGTGTCGATCCAGGCGCAGATCCTGAATTTACTGAAGGACCTGCAGGAAAAGCTGAAGCTGACCTATTTGTTCGTCTCCCATGACCTGTCGGTGATCGATTATTTCTGCGATCGCGTCGCCGTCATGTACCTGGGGAAAATCGTCGAGCTCGCGCCGAAGGACGAGCTTTTCAAGAATCCGCGCCATCCCTACACGCAGGCCCTGATCCAGGCCATCCCGCGCGTCGGCGAGGGCAAAAAGCGCATGAAAAAATCCCTCTCCGGCGAAGTGCCGAGCCCGATCAACCCGCCTTCCGGCTGCAGCTTCCATCCCCGTTGCCCGCACGTCATGGACGTCTGCCGTTCGCGGATCCCGACTTTGCAACCGAGCCCCGGTCAGGACAATCCGGTGGCCTGCTGGCTCTACGAACAACCCCCCGCGCGACAAGGAGTGTGAGATGAAATACCTGTGGACCTGTCTGGCGATGAGCCTCGCCCTCCCGGCCTTCGCCGCGCCCGACAACAGCGAATTGAAGATCGGCATCTCGCAGGAGTTCGAGAACATGAATCCCCTGATCATGTCGATGATGGCGACGACCTACATGTCCCGCCTGGTGGGGCGGGCGCTGGTGACCCTGGACGCCGACAACCGCTGGGTCCCGCAGCTCGCCAAGGACATCCCGAGCCTGGAAAAGGGCACGGCCAAAATCGTCGAGGCTGGCGGCAAAAAGAAAATCGTCGCGCACTGGGAGATCCTCGACAAGGCCAACTGGGGCGACGGCACGCCGATGACCTGCGCGGACTTCGCCTTCGCCCGCGAGGTGGCCCTGTCGCCGACGGTCTCGGTCGGCGAGCGCGAAACCTTCGGCCTGGTCGAAAAGATCGACTGGGATCCGAAGACGCCGAAAAAATGCACTTTCACCTACGAGAAAGCCCGCTGGGACTTCTACCAGCTGCCGCAGTTCTACCCCCTGCCGAAGCACGTCGAAGGCCCGGTCTTCGAAAAATACGGCAAACAAAAAGAAGGCTACGAGAAGAACTCCAACTACGTGAAGGCGCCGACCACGCCGGGCCTGTACAACGGCCCCTACGTGATCAGCGAGGTGAAGCTCGGCGATCACGTGACCTTCACGCCCAACGCCCACTTCTACGGCGAAAAAGCGAAGATCCGGAAAATTATCGTCAAGCTGATCTCCAACACCGGCACCATGGAGGCGAACCTGCGTTCCGGCACCATCGACATGGTGTCGAGCCTCGGCCTCGCGCTGGACCAGGCCATCGCCTTCGAGAAAAAAGCCAAGGCCGAAGCCCTGCCCTTCACGGTGCTCTACACGCCGTCCAGCACCTATGAGCACATCGACATCAATCTCGACACGCCCGCCCTGAAGGACGTGCGCGTGCGCAAGGCCCTCCTGCACGGGATCAACCGCGAGGATCTGGTGAAGGCCCTGTTCGAAGGACGGCAATCCGCGGCCTATCATTTCATCTCGCCGAAAGATCCCTGGTACACGACGGACCCGGGATATGTGACCACCTACCGTTACTCGAAGCGCCTGGCGCAGAAGCTCCTCGACGAGGCCGGCTGGAAAGTCGGACCCGACGGCTACCGCGTGAAGGACGGCAAGCGTTTGTCCTTCGTGTTCATGACGACCTCGGGCAACAAGACCCGCGAGCTCGTGCAGACCTACCTTCAGGAGCAATGGAAACAGCTCGGCATCGAGGTCCTGATCAAGAACGAACCGGCCAAGGTGTTTTTCGGCGAGACCACGCGCAAGCGCAAATTCGCGGGCCTCGTGATGTTCGCCTGGGTGTCGGCGCCGGAGAGCAATCCGCGCTCGACCCTGTCGTCGAAATCCATCCCCAGCTCGAAAAACGGCTGGGCGGGACAGAACATCTCCGGCTGGGTGAATCCCGAGGTCGATCAGGCCATCGAGGCCATCGACCTCGAGTTCGACGCCAAGAAGCGCCTGCAGTACGCCCATGAACTGCAGAAGCACTACACCGCCGACGTGCCGGTGCTGCCGATGTTCTACCGCTCGGACATTTCGGTCATCCCGAAGAACCTGAAGAACTACCGCATGACGGGACACCAGTTCGCCGAGACCAACGAAGCCGAGAAGTGGACCCTGGAGTAGAATGTGCTGACTTACATCCTCCGCCGAGTCCTGCAAACCCTCGTCGTGATCGCGCTGCTGTCCTACGTGGTGTTCACGCTGATGGCCCTCATGCCCGGCGATCCCGTCGAGATGATGATCGCCTCGAACCCGAAGATCACCGCCGAGGACATCGTGCGCTTGCGCGAGTTCTACGGCCTCGATCAGCCCGCCTGGAAACGCTACGCCAACTGGGTGGGCACGATCAGCCAGGGGGACCTCGGTTATTCGCGGACCTACCGCGTGCCGGTGATGGAGCTGATGGGCCCGCGCCTGCTGAACACGCTGATTCTGTCGGTCTGCGCTTTGAGTTTTTCCTTGTTGGTCGGCATCACGCTCGGCGTGCTGTCGGCCCTGAAGCCCGGCGGCCGGCTGGATTCTTTTTTCAGCGTCTTCAGTTTCGCCGGCATCTCCATCCCGTCGTTTTGGCTGGGGATCATGCTGATCATCGTTTTTTCGGTGAAGCTCGGCTGGTTCCCGGCCGGCGGCACGCAGACCATCGGCATGGAGGGGGCCTCCTGGTACCGCGAGTTTTTCGACCGCGGCTGGTACCTGGTCCTGCCCGTCATGTCCTTGAGCATCCAGCAGATCGGCACCTTCATGCGCTATGCCCGTTCCGCCATGATGGAGGTGCTGCGGCTGGATTTCATCCGCACCGCCAAGGCCAAGGGTCTTTCGCGCGGCCGCGTGCTGTGGAAGCACGCCTTCCGCAACGCCCTGATCCCGCTGATCACCATCGCGGCCTTGAGCCTGTCGAACGTTTTTTCGGGCGCCATTCTGACCGAGACGGTGTTCTCGTACCAGGGCGTCGGCAAACTCGTTTACGACTCCATCATCGCCAACGACTTCAACGTCGCCATGGTGTCCTTCATCATTTCCGTCAGCATGGTGCTGATGATGAACCTGGTCGCCGACATCCTCTACGGTTTCGCGGATCCGCGAATCTCCTACTCGTGAAGGGCATTCCATGAGCAGCGCCAACCCCCCCGTGAACGACACCGCGACGATGCAGCGAATGGAACAGGCCCAGTCGATGAAGGCCATCGTCTTCCGCCAGTTCCTGGATCACCGCCTGGCCGTGGTGGGGGCGGTGATCATCGCCTTCCTGCTGACCACGGCCCTGTGTGCGCCCCTGATCTCCGCCCTCACCGGCCTGTCGCCGGAGAGCCAGAACGTCGGCGCCCGCTACCTGCTGCCCTTTCAAAAAGCCGTGATCCCGTCCGATCAGCGCGAGATCGCCATGGAGCAATGGATCAACGCGCACCCGGGCGAGGCGGCGGTTCTGCAAAAGGCCCTCATCGAACGAAACCTCGCCACGGGGGACGAGGAGGAGGCTCTTTACGACGTGGTCACCCGCGACATCGTCGAGGCCAAGCAGGGATTGCAGGCCATCCGCGATCTGCCCGGCGGTGACGAACTGGTGAAAATGTCCCAGGGGTGGGAGCGCTTTCACGTGTTCGGCACCGACGAGATCGGGCGCGACGTTTTCATCCGTTTGATCTATGGGGCGCGCGTTTCCATCGGCGTCGGTTTGCTGGTGGCCTTCGCCTCGGGGATGATCGGCTTTCTGATCGGCTCGCTCGCCGGTTTTTACGGCGGCCTGATCGATGCGTTTTTGATGCGCGTGACGGATGCGCTCTTGTCCCTGCCGATTTTCCCGGTGCTGATCGTCTTCGCCGCCATCGACCTGAACAAGATCCCCTGGCTCAGCTCGCTCATCGGCGGCGAGCACGAGAGCATCTTCAAGATGGTGATGATCCTGTGCCTGTTCTCCTGGATGACGGTGGCGCGCCTGGTCCGCGGCAGCATCCTGTCCCTGCGTGAGCGCGAGTTCATTCTCGCCGCCCGCACGCTGGGGGCGCGGGACCGCACCATCATCGCCCGGCACCTGTTCCCGAACGTCATCGCGCCCATGATCGTCGCCATCACTCTCGGCGTGGGTGAGAGCATCCTTTTTGAGGCCGCTCTGTCCTTTTTGGGGCTTGGCATCATGCCGCCGGCGGCCAGCTGGGGGAACATGCTCAATAACGCGCAGGAAGTGATTTATAATAATATTTGGCTCGCCGTTCTGCCGGGGCTTATGATTTTAATCACGGTGGTCAGCTTCAATTTCCTGGGCGATGGCTTGCAGGACGCCATGGATCCGAAGTCCATCCGCCGCTAAAGGCCCGCACCCAGCGCGGGCCAAGGAGTGTCCATGCGACGTTTGTTTCCGATCATCCTGTTGATGGTGGCGGGCCCCGCCTCTCTGGCCCGGGCGAATTTCACCGTGTCCCCGAGCCAGGTCAATTTCGGCCGCGTGGCCGTGGGACAGATGGCCGTCCCCCAATCCGTTTTCGTTTCCTCGCAGAAAAACGAGGAAACGCGCCTGACCGTCTCCAACTGGAGCTGCACCCAGGATTTCCAGATCTGGCCGGCGGGTTGTTACTCGCCCATGCCCCCTTACGGAAACTGCATCTTTCAGGTGAGGTACCGTCCCTTGCGCGCCGGCTTCCACAGCTGCGTCGTGCAGGTCCGCGATCAATACGGCCTTACTTCCAGCGTCATGCTGGCCGGCACGGGAGAAGAGTGACATGAAAAAACTGTTGATGAGCCTCGTTGTCGCCTTCGGCCTGCCGGCCTGGGGGGCGTCCAAGAAAGCCGATGCCGTCACCTGCGTGCGCGCCGGCTGCAGCGGCGAACTCTGCCTGACCACGCGGGAACGCGACGACATGATGAGCACCTGCGTGTGGCGCGAGGAATTCGCCTGCCGCAAGCTCATGGATTGCGCGGCCGACGCCAAGGGCGGCTGCGAACTCAAAGCCACCGAAGCCTCGAAGGAATGTGAAAAGAAACTCCCCAAGGGACAGAATCTTTAAGCTCCCGGCCCCCCGGCGGTGTCATTTCGCCGGGGTGGCTGACAATCGCCGTGACAGCCTTGTGCTTTTTTCAACGAAACGGCCCCGAGGGGCCTTTTAAAGCCCCTCCCGACGGCATGGTCCTTGGATGGTCTTCCGCCGGGAGAGTGGTGCATGCCGGTGAAACAAAACAAATACTTTCTGATGTTGATGATGATCGTCTCGGTGATGTTGGCCTCGATGGCCGCCAAAGCTCAGACGGAGATCGAGATGTCCTGCCGGGCCAAGGCCAAAGAGGTCGCCCTGCAAGCTTACGAGGGCTGCGTGACGGAAACCCGGGCGACCCGCCTGCAGGAAATCCGCGATGGTTACAAAAGTGAAATGGCCGACGTCAAAGCGAAGTACGACCGCATGATGCAGGAGATTTCACCCTCTTCGGAAGCTCCGGCCGAAAAGCCCGGCGCGAAGAGCGGCGGCAAAGCGGCGCCGACGCGGTCCGTGCAGAACAAAGGCGCGGCGAAGAATTATGTTCCTGAAACGCCGGTGATCGGCATGGCGAAAAAGCTGCCGGCCAAGCAGAACAACAACGGTCCCGCCCGCCCCATGAACAGCGTGGATGAAATCCCCCAAGCCGTGGTGGTGCCGAGAAGCGCCTCCGAGACGGTGACTTTGCCGGAGAGCGGCGATCTGTCGAAGCAGGACACCTCCGGCTTCATGTGAGTCTTTGACACAAGGAATCCTGACCGTTTCTCCGTTTCCAAAGCCGGCCCTGAGCCGGCTTTTTTGTTTTCCGCGGCCTTTCCGGGACCTCTCTTGCTTTTTCCAAACTCCGGGACTAGTTTGGCCCTTTCCACTTCGTCGGAGGTTTCCATGGGAGAATTCAGCCTGACCCATATTCTTTTGGTGGCCGTGATCTTTCTGATCTTTTTCGGCCCCAGCCGCCTGCCGCAACTGGGTCAGTCCCTGGGCAAAGCCATCCGCGGCTTCAAAGACGGCCTGAATGAAATCAACATCGACTCGAAGGACGTCACCCACCAGCGTCTGCAAAATCCCCCGCCGCCGGACGTGACTCAACAAGCCCACATGGCCCCGACGCAAAAACCGGCGGCAACCGAAACCGCGGCCCCGGCCACGGCCAGCAGCGCCGAGTCGGATAAAAAACCGCAAGCCTGAGTTATCAAAGACAATCCGGCTCAAAAAAAATCCCACGCCCGGCACCGGACGTGGGATTTTTTTTTGATGCCCGGAAGATTCCGGGATGGATCCACCTCCGCCGGCAGGTGCCCGGGTCGCAGCCACCGTCTCCAATGCCTCGCGCGACAGAAAGGGAACTGTTACCCCGGGCCGTCGAAAAAGACGAGGGCGGCGCCGAGGGCGAGGATCAGGCCGAGCGCCCAGAGCTTCGTTTTCAAACGGAAGTTCGTGGCCGAACGCATTTTAGAATTTCTCCGCCGGCAGGGAGGCCGGGGTGAGTTTGTCGGTGATCAGGCTGCGGGCGCCGGCGCGCAGCAGGGCGTGGGCGTGACCGGGATCGTTCACCGTCCACACCGCGAAAGGAATTTCGCGGCGCCTGAGTTCGGCGAGGACCTCCGGGGTCAGCATGCGCTCATCCAGATTCAAAAGATGGATGCTGAGGAAAGGCGCGAACAGGAGTTTGCGCAACGGCCAGGAGTTGCCTTTTTCTTTTTGCTCCGTCACCAGCAAGGCCCGCGGCACCTCCGGCGCCAGGCGCGAGCACAACGCCAAAGAGAACGGATTGAAAGACGAAAAGATCACCCGGGACTCGGCCTTGGCGGCGCGCACGGCCTCGACGACCGCGGCCTCGAGACGGCCCAGGCCCTTCAGCGGGCTCTTCAATTCGATGTTGAAGCTCTCCGTGACCGAGGCGTCGACCAGCACGTCTTTCAGCGCCGGCGCCTTGGCGAGACGGCGCAGTTCCTCCGCCGTCATCGTCTGGATGAGATCCTCGCGACCGCCCAAACGGGACAGATCCTCGTCGTGGAAAACCACGGCGACGCCGTCTTTCGACAACCGCACGTCGAGTTCGCACATCTCGAAACCCGCCAGGCGCGCCGCCCGGAAGGCCTCCGTGGTGTTCTCCTGGAAGCCCGCCGCCCAGTAACCCCGGTGGGCCTGCAGCAAAGGCAAAGGCCGGTGCGCCGACGGCCACGGCTCGGCGCGGATCAGCCGCCAGATGGGAGAGGTCATTTTCATTTCCTCTCCTCCACCAGGCGCGGCTCATCCCGCGTGCCTTCCACCGACCAGCGCTGGACGCGGTCCTTGCTCCGGAGCTGCACCTGACCGCGCAGTTGACCCGTCGGCTCCCAACCCCCGTCCGCCGTCAAGACGCCGGAAGGTTTTTCCAGATGGGCGATGACGCGATTCCAACTGATTTTATTGAAGTTCCTGAAACGGAATTGACCGCTCAGCTCCTTGAGGGCGGCCGCGCCGCCCTCGCGGGTTTCCGGGGTCAGGATCGGCTCGATGATTTTCCAGGCCGTCGAGTCCGCGCCGAACTCCAGAAGATCCAGATGCGGCGACAGCACGATGTCCCCCGCGGTCTCATCGAATTGCATCTGCAGACCGCGCAGCCGCGCCCCTTCCATCGTCAAATGCGACCACTTCAAGGCGCCCTTCAAACGCTCCGGCACGCCGTCGCGCAGACGCGCCTGCAGATGCCCCTGCAAAGGACCGATCTCCCCGTTGCGGGTCATGACCTTCTGCACGGCCGGGGCCAGCACCAGGCGTTCGATCTTCAGGCGCAGCTCCGAATCATGGAAATCCGGCGAGGACTCCAGGCGCGCCTCGCCCAGGAATTCACCGCGGTCGAACTCCGCGCGGTCCACGCCGATGAGCCAGCGCCCCTTGTCCCGGCGCACGCGCCCATGCAGGCGGTTCACCGTCTGGATCTCGCGCTGGCCCTGGTTGGCGAAGATGAACTCCAGTCCCGAGTGCTCGCCGCTCAAGAGGAAATTCTGGTCGTCCTGGACATCCAGCACGCCCGTGAAACGCCCGACCTTGTTCAGGACCGGCGAAGGATGGGAGCGCTGCAGGAACTGCAGCAAACGATCCAGATCCAGGGAGCGGATGTCCAGGCGCGACGGCGCGAACTTCAAGGGATACAGGCGCTCGATCACCAGCTGCTCGGCCGAGAGATCCCCCAGATCGCCCTCCAGGCGCAGTTCGCGCAGGACGACGGGGGCCTCCTTGAGCTTGTCCAGGGGGCCGTTGATGTCGGCTTTCAGCGACAGCCAGGACTGGCGCGGATTGAAGTCGACCGCGCGACCGCCCAGCCGGCGCACCAGGATCAGCAGCTGGCTGAGGGGCAGGTGGCGCAAATCCGCCGCCGCGTGCAGCTCGCGGGTCTCCAGGGAGTAGCGACCCTGCAAGGTGTAGGCGCCTTCGCGCCAATGGCCGAAGAAACGCATGTCCAGCAAACGCTCGGGGAATTCCTTGTACTCCAGCTCCATGTTGGTCATGGACAGCGAGTCCACCTGACCCTCGTCGCGGAAACCGTGGGTGCGGGCCTTGACCTGGTAAACCCGCGGTTGCGACGAGCGCACGTGGAATTCGAAATCGTTCAGGTCGACGGAGCCCTCGGGATAGACCTCCGACACCAGGGTCAGACGGCGGATGCGCAAGCGCTCCATGTCGCCGGAAGCGGCCAGGGACGGCTTCTGCTCGCGACGCACGATGGAGACCACCGAGACCGGTCCCGCCGCCGGCGACTCCTCCGTTTTTCCGGGAAGGCTTTCGGTGTTTTCGCAGGCCGCGGGGCGCGTCGCCGTCAGGCGCAGCTCCACTTCCCCCGCCTCGACGGTCTGCCAGGGCGCGCGCCCCGACAACCAGGCGGGCACGGACAAGGGCAGCACGATCTCATCGGCGAGCAGGCGCGGCGACATCCAACAAGAGTTGTTGGACTCCATGCGCACGCGGCTGACCACCACCGCCAGGCGGGGCAGGAAACCGTCGGCCAAGGAGATGCGGGCGTCCTCGAAGCTCACGCGCACGTCCGGATGGATGCGGACGGCGGCGTTCTCGACCTGCTGGCGCACCTTGGACGGATTGATCAGGCCCCGGATGAAAAGCCCCAGCACCAGGGCCACCACGAGGCCGGAGAAAAAAATCATTCCCCCCGGCTGGTCGGCCACGCCGTGGCGGTCGTCATTGAACCGAGGGTGCCGGGAAGGAGTCCTCATTTGTATTCGAAGGAAAGAACCTCATAGTCTTTGTCCCCTTTGGGACTCTGCACGGTCACGGCGTCGCCGATCTTTTTGCCGATGAGGGAACGGGCCAGGGGGGAAAGAACGGAGATCATGCCTTTTTTCACGTCGGCTTCATCGACACCGACGATTTGATAGGTGGACTCTTCTTCCGTTTCGGAGTCGCAGATCTTCACGGTGGCGCCGAAGACGATGCGATCGGCGCTGATGGTGCTGATGTCCACGACTTCGGCCGTGGCCAGTTTCGATTGGATCTCGGCGATCCGACCTTCGATCAGGCCCTGGCGCTCTTTGGCGGATTCGTATTCGGCGTTTTCGCTGATGTCGCCTTGGGCGCGGGCCTCTTCAATGGCCTTGATCACGGCCGGGCGCTCCTCATGGAGGAGCTTTTTCAGCTCCGCTTCCAGCAGGGCTTTCCCACGCACGGTCATCGGCAGTTTGTCAGACGGGTTGGCCATAAGCACCTCACTTCAAAGCCCAGCACTCTAGATCAAAATCCCCCATGGCGGCAACAATATAGTGCATCGCATCAGAGGTCTGGTTTGCGGGCATTTTCCTCCCTCGTTCTACCCAGAGGGAGGGGCGGCCGATATCCTTAAGGGACGGGAGACCTCATTGGAACGCCTCATTGAACTCATCCAGAAATCTCAATCCATTCTCTTGTCCACCCACCGGCAGTGCGACGGCGATGGTTTGGGCGCCGAGCTGGCCCTTTATTTCGCGCTGAAAAAAATCAACAAGGACGTGCGCATCATCAACGTCGATGAAACCCCGCGCAAGTACCGCTTCCTGAGCCCGGATTTCCACATCACCTATTTCAGCGAGAAGCCCGACCTGCAGGCGCAGGCCGATCTCTGCCTGATTTTCGATACAAACGACGAGCGTTTGCTTGAGCCGCTCTACTCCAAGGTGCTGAAGCCCCATTGCCGGCACATCGCCTTCATCGACCATCATCCCGTGCTGAAGCAGGGGCCCCAACCCACGCGGGACTCCTTCATCGACGTGCAGAGCGCCAGCACCGGCGAGATCGCCTACCGCATCATCCGCGCCCTGGGCATCGAGCTCGACACCGACATCGCCAAGGCGCTCTACACCAGCATCACCTTCGACACCCAGCTTTACCGCTACATCCGCGGCTCGGCGAACTCCCACCGCATCGCCGCCGAACTGCTCGATTACCCGATCGACGTGACGCTGATCCACCGCCACCTCTTCGGCCACCAGACGGTGCAGAAATTCGCCTTCCTGGCGAAGGCCCTCGGGCAGATCGAGTACTTCTGCGACGGGCAGCTGGCGATCCTGAAACTGCGCGACGCCGACCTGTTCCACTACAATCTCGAGCCCGACGAGTCCCGCGACGTCATCGACATGGTGATGAACATCGAGACCCTGGAGGCCGCCGCGCTCTTCCGCGAGGACGCCCCGGGAGAGTACAAGGTCTCCCTGCGCTCCAAAGGACAGATCGAAGTGGTCAGCGTCGCCGAACAGCTCGGCGGCGGGGGCCACGTGCACGCCGCCGGCGCCTTCGTGCGACGGCCCTACAACGAGGTGAAGGACCTGGTGGTGCGCGAACTCAGCAAAAAGCTGTCCGTCGCGGGAACATGAACCGCCAGCGCCGGCGCTCCGAGATCATCTGCCGCTGCAACGAAGTGCCCCGCGAGGTGATCGAGAAGGCCATCCGCGGCGGCTGCGACACCCTCAACAAGATCTTCGACGAGACGACGGCCGGGGTCGGACCCTGCGGCGGCAGCTGCCGGCGCAAGCTCAAGCCCCTGCTCGACCACTTCCTGAAGACCGGCGGATTCCCCGACAAGATCGTCGAGGACAATTCCGTGCGCGTCGATCCGGACCGCCGCGTCCTCCCCGACGAAGACGACGGGGAATGACGCCCTCAGATCGCTCTCAATAAAAATAATTGCCGGCCGGCGCAGGCGCGCAGGTCCTTCTGCAGCCGGCGCGCCTGCGGCAGGGTCTCGCCGTTCAGGCGCAGCTCGGGGCGCTTCAGGGAAAAAACCGACTGGTAGATCAGGCCCGTCCTGTCGGACACGACCTTCTGCTCGAAGTCCATCCAGGGGCTCCGCACCTGGCAGTCGAGATCGGTCTCGCCCTGCAGGCGGAACCCCTTGAGGATGAAACTCTCGCGGTAAGTGTAGACCTTGCCGAGCAGGATGTCGCCGCCGCGGTCCTTCAGCGGCAGGTTGCGGAAACGTTCGATCACGTCCTCGCGCACGGGCGAGAAGCCGGGGCCGGCGCTGCTGCGGACCCAGAAGTTCTCGAACTGCGCCGTGGCCGTGTAGCCGCGCAGATCGCCCGTGTCGCGGGCCATGTCGACGTCGTCCACCTTCACGTCCAGCAGCGAGGCCTGCGGCATCAGGCGCTGCACGTGCTGCTCGACGTAGGAGCGCAGGCCATCGGTCTTGACCTGCTCGCCGGCGGCGACGGGATTGAAACCCTCGTAGCGCGTGGCCATGCGCACCTTGCTGACGCCGTCCTTTTCCCCGATCACCTCGGCGACCGACAGCGTGCGGTAGTCCTCCGGCGCGATGGCGCGCACCGGGAGCAGGCTGCTGCCCGCGCTGTCGAGCACCAGGGCCGGGCGGCCGGCGATCTCGTCGGAAAGGAAGTTCACGCGCGCCGCCGGGTTGGTGGGATCGACCCACCACGAGCGCTCCCCGTCGGTGACGCGGATGATGACGTGGTTGAACACGTTGTCCGTGGGGATGCGGTAGAGGAAATCGCCGGGGCTTTCCTCGGAATTGAGGATGACCACGGGTTTGGCCTCCAGCCCCGCGAGCTTCAGCATCTTGATGGCGACCAGGGCGAAGTCCTTGCAGTCCCCCGACAGGGTGCGGGTGATCTCGGCGAGGCTGCGCGGCACGTACATCTGCTCGGAGGCGCGCCAGTCGCCGAAGTAACGAAGCTTGCCATGCATGCGCGTCAGGACTTTCTGGATGCGGCGATCGGGATCCTTCTCCTTGCGCAGGCTGCGGGCGAAATCCTCATCGCCCTTGGACAGGCGGCCCTCGAGGCGCTTGTCGAATTCCTTCGCCGAGTGCTGGCCGTAGACTTTCCAGTCGGACAGAAAACTCGCGAGCAGGATCACTTGGCGATGGTGCCCCAGGTGGGCGTCGTCCTCGTCCGCCAGCGCGAGGCTGAACGGCTTGCGGGCGCTGAAACTCAGCTCGCGGCCCCCCGACGCGGTTTTCACCTCGAAGGCGCCGGTGGGATCCTGCAGGGCCTGGAACAAAGGCGTTTCCGCCCTCACGTTCCACGAGAAGGCGCGGTAGGCCCCCGAATCCAGCACGAAGGACTGTCCCCAAAAGCCGGGCTCCAGGGCCGTGCGCGTGCTGATCTCGTACTCGAACTCGATCTCGGAGCCTTCCTGCACGTCGGGGAAATTCAGCACCATCTCGGTGAGGCTGCTGAAACCCGGATTGTCGTCGGTGACCCCGCGCTCCTGGATGTCCTGATCCGTGAGGGCGCGCCAGCGCCCTTCGGTGCGGCTGCCGGCCTTGATGATCCGGACCGACTCGAAATTCCTGTAAAAGCGGATCGCCCGGCTGCCGACGCTCTCGCGCGCGTCCTGGCGCTGCAGGCGGATGTGCCACAACCATTTGTCGCGGCTGGTGCCGTCGGCGGCGACCCGCGTTTCGCGACGGACGTTTTTGAACAGCACGGGCACTTCGTCGAAATTCGCCGGTCGCGCCGCCGCCAGCGACGGCAGCAGCAGCAGGCTTCCCGCCCACAGCCGCAGCTTCATGAAGTTTTCCCCAAGCGGTAAGCGATGATTTTCTCCACGTCCGGGCGGCAGGTGCCGCACGAGGTGCTGGCCGAGGTCCAGCGGCTGACCACCTCCGGCGTGTGGGCGCCGGTGACGATGGCCTGATCGACGATGACCGTCGCCACCAGCCGGCAATGGCAGATCTCGGCGTCCTTGTAGGGGAAATCCCATTCGCCGCGGCGTTTGAGGATCAATTCGCGGATCAGCATGTCCGTGTGACCGCTCCCCGCCGGCAGGGCCCAGCTCTGCGGGTCGTCGCCGTGCCGTTCACGCAGGGCGCGCACCTGCTGCAGCAGGGCCTCGCAGCCGATCAGGCGCAAACGGCAGGTGCCGTTCTCCAGGGTCGCCTCCAGCAGATCGCGCCCGTGCAACAGCGCCGTCCAGGTTTGTGTCGGGTTCATGTTGCCCATTCTATCGGGAGAGGGGACAATTGGGAAAGTTTTCCATGAAGGTCTTGATCCTGAGCCGCCGGCCCTCTTTGTATTCGCCCCGTCGCCTTCTCGAGGAGTTCGAGAAGGCCGGACATACGTCCGTCCTCCTGGACCCCGACCTGGGCGATGAGTGCCGGCAATTCGAGCCGCAAGTCATCGTGCCGCGTTTCGGGGCCTGGAAGTTCGAGGAGTCCTTGAGCCTGCTGCAATCCTTTGAAAAACGCCGCGTGCCTTGCGTGAACCGCCCGAACGCCCTGCGGGACGCGCGCCACAAATGGATCGCCTACCTGACCCTGCGCGAGGCCGAACTGCCCGTGCTGCCGACCTCCTGCCTGACGAAAGCGGAATTGCCCACGCAGTACCCCTATGTGGTGAAGATCCCGGATCTGTGCAAGGGCGAAGGGGTGTTTTTGATCCGCAAGCATGAAGACCGACTGGCTCTGCTGGGTCCCGCCGAAGTGCCCGAGTGGGTGATGCAGCCCTACATGGCTTACGCCGAGGGGCGCGACCGCCGTTTCCTCGTCACCCGTGAAGAAGGCATCATCGCCGCCATCGAGCGCGAGGCCGCCGCCGGTGATTTCCGCAGCAACCTGTCCTTGGGGGGCCGGGGCCGCATCCATGAGCCCTCCGCCTTGGAAAAGCGCCTGGTGATGGACGCCTTGGACGTCTTTGGCCTGCATGTGGCCGGCGTGGACCTGATGCTCACCCCGCAGGGCCCCATCATCAATGAGGTGAACGGCTGTCCGGGGCTGGAAGGTCTCGAAAAAATCACCGGCGTCAACGCCGCCGCGGCCTACGTGCGCCAGGCGGAGGCCCTGCTGCGCTGAACATTCACGCGGCTCGCCTTGATCCGCGCGGGCTCCCGGCCCACCATGGCCCCATGACGGAAGCCGTGCACCTCGTGCCCATCCTGCAAGACAATTACGTGTTCGTGGCGGTCTCCCGCGACGGCCGCGCCGTGGTCGTCGATCCGGGCGAAGCGCGCGAGGTGCGGGACTTCCTGCGGGAGCGAGACTTGATCCTGGACGCCGTGCTGATCACCCACCATCACGGCGATCACGTGGGCGGCGTGGCGGAACTGCTCGCGACCACCAATCCCCTGGCGAAGGTCTTCGTCCCGCGCCGGGACCGCGGCCGCTGGGACTTCACAACGGATTTTGTTGATGAGGGGGATCTGGTCGAAACCGCCGGGTTTTCCTTCCGGGTGATGGCCCTGCCCGGCCATACCCTGGATCACGTGGCCTATCATGAGGAATCGCGGGGCTGGCTGTTCTCGGGCGACGTGCTGTTCGGTTTGGGCTGCGGCCGTCTTTTTGAAGGCACGCCGGCGATGATGCACCAAAGCCTGCGGCGCTTGACGGCACTGCCCGACGCCACGCGGGTCTTCTGCGCCCATGAGTACACGGAAACGAATTTGCGCTTCCTGCGCAGCCTCGATGAAACACGCGACTTGAGCGAACTGGAACAGGACGTGCGCGGCAAGCGGCGGCAGGGCCAACCGACCGTGCCGCTGTCCCTCGAGAGGGAAAAGCGCTGGAACCCTTTCCTGGGCGCCACAAACATCGCGGAGTTCACCACCCTCCGCGAACGCCGGAATCATTTCTGAAGGTACCGCCTACTTTCTGGTATCCCACCGCATTATCAATCTCGCGTTCCGGCCTTTCCACTCTGCAAGCAAAGAAAGACTGACCGGAGATAACGCGAAGTGATACCAGAAAGTAGGCGGTACCTTTTAAAACAGAACGCTCAGAACACCCACGGTCTGCTGCAATTCGCGGGCGACGGGGTTGTTGGCGCCGAGACAGCCCGTGAGCTGCTTCCTGCCGGAGATCGCCGTCACGAAACTGCGCGGGCAAAGGCCGCGGTCATTCGTCTTGCCTTTGGTTTTTTCGATCTTCTCGCGAAGGAACTGGTAATCCGTTTGGCTGATGTCACGGACACCTTGGCTGCCGGCATTGTTCATGAATTTCACCGTCGCCCCTTTGGCAAACGGCGTGATAGAGAACTGGCTGACACGATCACCATAGACCACCTGAAAGCGCAGCTCATTCTTCGCCGGCGGAATGGCCGCGCGCGCGGTTTTCTTTTTCGCAGCGAAGGCCGGCGCGGCGGCCAAGGTCAGGGCGAGAATCAGTTGTTTGAACGCAAAAAACTTCATTGGGTGCCTCCGGCGCCGGGAGCGGGAATCGCGGGATATTCAGTCCCGCGTTGTTCGTTTTCCGCAGGCAGCTCCACCTCGGAATCACAATAAACGATCTCCGAATGTCGTTCCGGGCATCCCATTTGGCCTCGTGCTTTGGGTTGGCTCAGGACGATCTTGTTAATCCTCTCCGCCGCGTTCGGGTGGACCCCAACCGGGTTATTGGGGTCCATTTGCCAGCACAGCATCCGGTAAGCATTGGCATAACCATCCTGATATTGTCGCTGGTCCAGCTTGTGATTCTTTTCGATGTAGGATGGGAGAATCTCCATGGCCAGCCAATCACTGAAGCTTTCCGTGATTTGGTCCGCATCACAGAAGGGTTCCGGCTCGACCCGCTTTGTCCCATCAGAAGAGCCCACCGCGCCATGGCTATGACCATAACCCGCGAAGAACGTTCCGGCCGCTTTCTTCGCGCCGATGGAGTCTGAACGCCTCAAACAGGAAATCACGTTCCGGAAAGGAAATTGTTTCTCCAGTTTCTCGGTGGCGCCTTTATTTTGATATTTAAAACCAAGATCCTGTGGACCGTAGCCGATGAAACAGGGATCGATGCTGTGGGACAGCTCATGGGCGATGACCATTGCGATCTGAAACTCGCTGTTCGATTGCTGGCTGAAACCCGAGCAGTATTTAAAAATGTTCTTCGTGGGATTGTAGAAAGCGTTGGGAGTGAGCAAGGGGGAAAGGCCCTGCGTCGCATTGGGCGTCATATCCGAGCAATCCGACCCGTCGAAGCGGATACCTTTGATTTTGCCGATCATGAATTTTTTCTGAGCATCAGGAATCGAAAGCTGACCGATCCGCTGGGCAATCAAAGCCTTGATGTCCGGAAAAATGCGGTCCTGGATCTTCTTCTCCATTTTGGCATCCAGCAAGTCGACTCGTCCCTGCTGGCTGAGATCGGACACCACTGTCTGGTACTCATGGCTGTGCATGACATAGCTGATCTCTTTCAAGTTCATTCCTTGCGTGATGCCCGCCATGGGCATCATGCTTCCCATGATCTGGCGCTGGGTCAGCGTCGTCAGCGCATCCAAGAGATTGTCATTGCAGGATTTTTGATCCTCCGACGATTCACTCAGGCATTGTGGCGATTTTTTCAATCCGAATGCGGCCAGTGCCTGGTCCTTGAAGTAGCTCTTTTCCGGGTCATCGAGGTATTTTTTGAAGCGTTCCTCGATGCGGCCACGGGATTTTTCCGCGTAATCCGCCATTTTCTTCTGAAAAGTCGACGAGCTGATCACTTCCCCCGTGGCATCCTTGTGAGTTCCCGGGGCACAGGAAATGCGGGCCAGGTCATTGCAGATCGGAGGAACTTGCGCCTGAGCGGCGATCGGCGCGACGGAGAGAAACATCGTGATGAAGACGCTTTTCGTTTTCATGGCCCATCATGGCACGCGGCACCCGCCCCTTCAATCCGCTCCGAATCTCCCCGGCGAAAGTCCAGAGAGCTTCCTGAAGGTACCGCCTACTTTCTGGTATCCCGCCGCGTTGTCTCCGGTCAGTCTTTCTTTGCTTGCAGAGTGGAAAGGCCGGAACGCGAGATTGATAATGCGGTGGGATACCAGAAAGTAGGCGGTACCTTTTATGCGAGGGCTGGTTTGCTGTGGCGGCCGAGGAGGGGGACCTGTCCGTAGATCTCGCCGATGGCTTCGCGGCGGTAGGTGAAGATCTTCTCCACGTCGGCGCGCACGAGGCCGTGGCCGCCGAGCCAGCCGAGGTAACCGCCCGGCAGGATGTAACGGACCGTGTCCGTCATCAGCGTGCCGGATCCCAGGCGTTCGAACTGGTGCGTGTGGTGCCAGAGCTTGTACGGCCCCTTCAATTGCGTGTCGACGAAATGAAAGGGCGGGTTCCAGTCCTCGATGCGCGTGCGCCACTTCACCGGCAGGCCGTGGACTTTCAACCGGTACTCGATCTCGGTGCCGCTCTGAATGTCCACGGGATGCATCGACAGCACGTGGAAATCCAGCATGGGCGGCGTCAGGCGCGCCAGATTCCCCGCCTCGCAGAAAAACGGGAACAGCTGGTCCGGCGGCAACGGCAGGTACTGCTCCGCCACGAAGATCTGCTCGCCGCGGTTGTAGGGAACCAGCAGATCGAACAAAGCCGTCTTGAGATCGTGGAACAGGAAATCATAACCCGTGCGTCGGATCATGACGGACGAGACCTTCTGCGAATCCGTGATGATCTGGGCCTTTTCCCCGAGCAAGGGCCGCAGCGCCCATTTCGGCGCCGCCATCAGGTGAGGACGGCGCACGATCGCGGCCAAGGTCTTCACGAAATCGCGGTGGCGCACCGGCTGCGGGGCCACGGCGTTGAAAGAGCCTTTCAAACCCACGTTGTCGAAGGCGTGCAGGAAAAGCCCCACGGCGTCCTCGAGATGGATCCAACTCATCCATTGCCCGCCCCCGCCGAGGGAGCCGCCCACACCCGCCAGGAACGGCGTCAGCATCTCGTTGAGGGCCCCGCCCTTGTGCGAGAGCACCACGCCCAGACGCAGGCAGACGACGCGGGTGCCGTCCTCGGAAAAAGCCTTCGCCTCTTTTTCCCAGGCCACGCACAGCTGCGCCAGGAAGTCCGTGCCGGCGGCGGCGTTTTCGGTGAGCTCCTCTTCCCCGCGGTCGCCGTAAAATCCCACGGCGGAGGCCGAGACCAGGGTCTTCACCGGCGTGCGGAAACTGGCGCGCAGGTGGCGCAAGGACAGCACGCGGGAATCCACCAGGCGTTTTTTCTTTTTCGAGGTCCAACGGCCCTCGGCGACGGAATCCCCGAGCAGGTGGATCACCGCCTCGACGCCCTCGAGGCGGGCCGGCGGCAAAGGCCCCTGCAGAAGATCGCCCTCGATCACCTCGCAAGGAAAGGGGCATTGCAACCGCGCTTTGCGCTGGTCGCGGGAGACCACGCAGACTTCGTGCCCGGCCCGCACCAGGGCTTTGCCGAGCTCCTTGCCGATCAGTCCGGTGGCTCCGGTCAGGAGGATTTTCATACCGCGGCTCCTTTCAAGGCGGCGGCGTAAGCGCGCAGAGCGCGGCCGCGGGCCTCGTCGTGGTTCACCAAAGGCTTGAGCGCCCCGGCGCTGCCCCATTCCGGCACCCAACGACGGATGTACTCACCGTCAGGGTCGAATTTTTTCGCCTGGGTCAGGGGATTGAAAATGCGGAAGTACGGGGCGGCGTCGCAGCCGCTGCCCGCCGCCCACTGCCAGTTGCCGTTGTTGGCGGAGAGGTCATAGTCCAGCAGGCGGCGCGCGAAATAGGCTTCGCCCTCGCGCCAGTGGATCAGCAGGTGCTTGCAGAGGAAACTCGCCGTCACCATGCGCGCCCGGTTGTGCATGAATCCCGTGGCGTTGAGCTCGCGCATGCCGGCGTCGACCAAAGGATAACCGGTTTTCCCTTCCGCCCAGCGCTCGAAATCGCGCCGGGAGTTCCGCCAGGCGATGTCATCGTACTCCGGCCGGAAGGACCGCTCCACCACGCGGGGATGATGCCAAAGAATCTGCTTGAAGAAATCCCGCCAGATCAATTCCGACAGCCAGGTGGCGTTGAGCTCACGCCCCAGGCGGGCCAGGGCGCGCACGCTGACCGTGCCAAAACGCAGGTGCGGACCCAGATGGGTCGTGCCGTTTTCCAACGCGGGGAAATCCCGGGTCTTGTCGTAATCGCGGATGAGGGCCTTGGACAGCCGGCGCGGCGGGGCTTTGAGCAGGCTGCGCGTGAAACCGAGTTCTCCGAGGGACGGCAATTCCTCCCGGGATTTCGGGCGATGGAAATGACCCCGGTGACGCCCCCAGGAGAAAGGTTTCAAATCCTGCTCCGAAAGACGCTTGAGCACCTTGTTCTTGTAAGGCGTGAAGACGGTGTAAGGCCGGCCGGCTTCCGTCAGCACCTCGTCCCTCTCGAAAAGGGATTGATCCTTGGAGGACTTCACCTCGATGCCTTGGCCGCGCAGGAACCCGCTCACTTCCTCGTCGCGGCGGCGGGCCGCGGGCTCGTCGTCATGATTGAAGTACACGGCGCGCACGCGGTGCTCGCGCACGAGCTTTTTCCAGACGTCCAAAGGCGGACCCCGGCGCGTCCACAGCTCGGCTCCCTCTTCGCGCAAGGCCTCCCGCAGAAAACCCAGGCTGTCATGAAGGAAACTGACGCGGGCGTCATCCCGGTCTTCCAGACGCCCCAGAATGTCCGTATCGAAAATAAAAAGGGGTTGAACCGCTCTTTGCTCCGACAAAGCGTGAAAAAGTCCCGCATTGTCTTCCAAACGCAGGTCACGACGGAACCAAAAAACGGTGATTTCGGACATGACACGATGATAATTGTTGAGCGCGATCAGCACCAGATCTAAGTTCAATGGTGATCGAAACATCAAATCGAGGTGTCGGTCTGCCATGTCAGAAAACAAGGGTCCGCGAAAGATCGATCGCATCAAATCCGGCGTCCTCTCCCGGGGCTTGAGCCTGGCGCGTCTCGGGATTGGCACGGGGGCCCAATTGGCCGGGCGCGGAATCGCCCAGCTCTGGGAAAACAAGGATTTCCGCGACGAGAAATGGAAGGCCTTTTTCAGCGAGCAAGCCCGGCGTTTTTCCCGCGAGATGGGCGAACTCAAAGGGTCGCTGATGAAGGCCGGGCAGATGCTCTCCATGTACGGCGAGCATTTTTTCCCGCCGGAAGTGAACCAATTCCTGAAATCCCTGCAGCATGAAAGCCCCCCCGTGCGCTGGCCCGCCATGCGCGCCACGCTGGTCAAGGAATTGGGCGAAGCGAAGCTCGCCGAACTTGAAATCGAGGAGGACAGTCTCGCTTCGGCCTCGATGGGACAGGTGCACCGCGCCCGCATCCGCGCCACCGGTGAGCAGATCGTTTTGAAAATCCAGTACCCCGGCGTCGACAAGGCCGTGGACAGCGACTTGCGCGCCATCCGCGGTTTTTTGAACATGATGCAGGTCTTCCCGAAGGACTTCAACGCCGACCCGATTTTCGATGAGCTGCGCGAGATGCTGCAGCAGGAAACGGATTATCGCCTCGAGGCCGACCTCACGGAGCGCTACGCCGCCGAACTCCAAGGCGATGAACGCTACGTGGTGCCGCGGGTGTTCCGCGATTACTCCACCGGCAAGGTGCTGGCGCTGAGCTTCGAAGCCGGCGTGCGCGTCGATGATCCCCTGGTGCAGTCCCTGTCCGCCGGGCGCCGCCACCGCCTGGCGGAAAATTACCTCGATCTTTATTTCCTCGAGATCTTCCGCTGGAGCCTGGTGCAGACCGACCCCCATGCCGGCAATTACCGCGTCCGCCTGCGCCCCGACGGCCGCGACCAGCTGGTGCTGCTCGATTTCGGCGCGACCCGCCCTTACGGGGAGAAATTCATGGGCCCCTACCGGCGCATGATCAAGGCGAGCGTGCTCGGGGATCTCAAGAAATTCCACCGCGCCGCCCGCGATCTCAGTTTCCTGCAGGAGAACGACGACCCCGCTCTGGAGAAGCTCTTCGAGGAGTTCTGCTTCATGATCGTCGAGCCCTTCCGCGAGAACGGCTTTGACTGGAAGAACACCGATCTGCCCCAGCGCACCTCCCGCAAAGTGCTCGAGATCCTGAGGGGCTTCGCGTGGCGCACGCCGCCGCGCGAGGTGCTTTTCCTGGACCGCAAGACCGGCGGCGTGTTCATCATGATGTCTTTGTTGGGAGCGAAAATCCAAGGGCGCGATCTGATTCTGCGCTATCTGTCCGAGATCGGGGACTGAAAGGGATGAGCATGTCACTTCGTTCGTTGTTGCCCGCGCTGTTGCTGTCCATGAGCGTGAGCTCCCTGGCCCGGGCCGAATCGTCCAAAAAAATCACCTGGGCCGACGTGCCGACGCAGGTCCTGCGCGGCGAAAAGCCCGAGGCTTCGCCGCGGGTGAAACTGGTGCTCCTGGATTTCTGGGCCTCGTGGTGCGAGCCCTGCCGGCAGTCCCTGCCGTTTTACGACGAGCTTCAGAGGAAATACGCCGCCAAGGGCGTGCTGTTCATCGCCGTCAGCGCCGATGAGCAGGAAAAAGAAGCGCGGGAATTTTTGAAAAACGTCAAATTCTCTTTCCCCGCCGTTTGGGACAAGGACCGCCACCTGGTGAACAAGTTGCAGCTGCAGGCCATCCCCGCCCTGGTGGCGATGAAGGCCGACGGCGAGGTGCTGGGCACCGAGCGCGGCTTCACCGTGCAAAAGCGCCGCGCCCTGCCCGGCAAGATCGACGCCTGGCTGGCCAAATAGAATTCAATCCTGATGCCGGGGATCGACGCAGTCGCTGCCCTGGGGTTCGACCTCCAGAGTGGCCTCGACGACGCCGTCCTCGCGCAACAGCGTCTTCACTTTCTTTTTGAGCTCCGCCACCGCGGCGACCGACAAGGAGGCATCCACCACCAGGTGGGCCGTGAACACGTGGCGATCGCCGTCCATGGACCACAGATGGGAGTGGTGCAATTCGCAAACGCCCGGCACGGCGCGGACCTTCGACTCGAGGGCCTCGAAATCCACCGCCGACGGCACCTCCTGCAGGAAGACCGACAAAACGCCGCGCAGATTGCGCAGGACATTGAAGAGGATCCAGATCGCGATCCCACAACCCAGCAAAGCGTCGATCTGCACCCAGCCGGTGAGCTTGATGACGACGGCCCCGATCAGGACGGCCACCCAGCCCAGCACGTCCTCGAGCAGGTGCCAGAGGATCATTTTCTCCGAGAGCGAGGTGCCCTTCGACACCCGCCACATGGCGAAGCCGTTCACGCCGACGCCGAGAAAGGCCAGGATCAACATGCCGTCGGCATGGGGAGCCTGCGGCTGCCACAGGCGCGGCACGGACTCGGAGAGGATCCAGGCGGAGCCCAACGCCAGCACCAGTCCCGTGATCAGGGCCGCGGCCGCGGAGTAGCGACGGTAGCCGTAGGAATAGCGTTTGTCGGAGGATCTCAAGGACAATCGCTCCAGAACCACCGTGAGGCCGATGGCGAAGGCGTCGCCGAAATCATGCAAGGCATCCGACAGGATCGCGACGGAGTCCGTCCAGAAACCGCCGAAGACTTCAAGGATGGCGAAACCCAGGTTCAGCGCGAAAACCAAACCCAGCCGCCCCATGGCGCCGCCGCCGGAGCCCGGGGCGTGATCATGGGAATGACCGTGAGAGTGACCATGATGGTGGTGGTGATGACCCGAGCCCATCCCTCGATGGTCCCGCGAAGGCCCCGCGCCGTCAACCTTGACCCATGCTTCGCCCGCATTGTAGTTTCGCCCCGATGAAACTGCGTCGAGCCGCCGAGATCCTGTTCTTTTACACCTTGCTGGTGATTCTGTGGGGCGCCTGGGTGCGCATCTCCCACTCCGGGGACGGCTGCGGGGAATCCTGGCCCCTTTGCCAAGGCGAATTCGTGCCCGGCACCAGCCACGGCAAAACCTGGGTGGAGTACACCCACCGTCTGATGTCGGGCTTTTACGGCCTCTTCGTGTTCGGCCTGTGGTGGGCCGTCGTGAAAGTCGCGCCCGCGGGTTCGGGCCGCCGGCGCGCCGCCCACGCGGTTCTGATCTTCACCATCACCGAGGCCCTGCTCGGCGCCAAGCTCGTGATCTTCGGCCTGGTCAGCGCCAACAGTTCCTGGGGACGGACCTTCGCCATGTCCCTGCACCAGTTGAATTCGCTGCTGCTCACGGGCTCGGTGACCCTGCTGTGGATGTCCCTGTCGAATCCGGCCCTGCGCTGGCGCCCGCGCGGCGCTTTCGTGGGGTTGATCTTCCTGGCGATCGCCGTGACCGGGGCCTGGGCCGCCCTCGCCTCCACACTGTTCCCCTCCGAAAATCTTTGGGAAGGCCTGATGAAGGACTTCGCGCCCGACTCCCATCACTTGCTGCGTCTGCGCGTCCTGCATCCCTTGAGCGCCTTGCTCGGCGGCGGCGGCCTGGCGGTTTACCTGTGGATGAAGGGCTTCGATCAAACGGGTCCCGAACGCCGCCTGCACCAGCAAACGGCGGTTTTCCTTTTCGGCGGCCTGCTGTTCGGCATTCTCACTTTGCTGATGCTGTCGCCGGTGTGGATGAAGCTCGCCCACCTGGGACTCGCCCACCTGCTGTGGGCGGCGCTGGTGCGCTGGGGATTCACGCCCAAACCGGGCGTTTAAACGGTGATCTCGCTGGACTCGGCGAGACGATGCAGGAAGCGGATTTTCTCATTGAGGCTGTTGAACTCCAGCACCATCTGCTGCAAGTCGTAGTCGCGGATCAAGTAAGCGGAAAAAGCCCCGACGATCTCTTCCGGTCCCGTCAGGTTGGCGAGGAAAAGGTCCCTCTGTTGCGTGTCGGGAATGTGGGAGGAGATCCAGCGCGCCAGGATCTTGTTCAAAGCGTGCACCTGGGGGCGCAGCTCGGGATCGATGTGCAGATCCTCCGGGACCGGCTCGGCCTCGCACAGGATGACGCCGCCCTCGGCGCTCTTCACCTCGCCCAGGCGGCACTTGCCGATGCCCTGGATGAACACCAGCATGGTGCTGTTGGCGCGCTCCTCAATGACCTGAGTGGAACCGAAGCCGGCGATCTCACGGACGAAAGACACCTTCTGCCCCGGCACCACCTCGGTGACGGCGGTCGGATCCTCGATGAAACCCAAGGCGATGGGGATTTGAGTTTCGACGGATTGCCGAACCATGTCCAGATAGCGTGGCTCAAAAATATTCAGCGGTTTGGTGGTCCGCGGAAAAAGAGTCACATTGATGAGAGGAAACAAAAAAACGTCCATGACAAGACGACTCCAAGACTTACAATGATTGTATGGCTGAGCCGGACTCCACACAAACAATCGTTTTTTTTGACGGTGTCTGTCATCTTTGCAGCGCTTTCGTGGATTTCGTCGTTCGACGGGATCGCGCCGGGCGATTGCGATTCGCCCCTCTGCAAGGCCAAACCGCCGCCCGCCTGCTCTCGGAAGAGGATCGCCGCGACTTCGACAGCGTGCTCGTGCTTCACGACGGCCGCATTGAAAAACGCTCCGACGCCGTCTTGAGCGTGTTCTCGCGGTTGCCCCTTCCCTGGTCGGTGCTGGCGCGCCTGGGCCGCCGGCTGCCGCGAAGACTTCGTGACGCGATCTATTCGTTCATCGCCCGTCGTCGCTATGCTTGGTTCGGTCAGGCGGACAGCTGCCGCCTTCCCACGGAACAAGAACGACGGTTTCTTTTGGATTGAAAGGCGGCCCCTTGCTTTCGCGTCTGTGCAAAATCCTTCTGCTGATGCTTCTCGCCGCGCTCGCCTGGCAGGTGGCGCAGTGGGATTTCAGCTTCGGGCATCTCCTGCGCGAGCAGGAGCGCGGCCGCCAGTTCATCGCGGGCCACCCCGTCGGCAGCGTGTTTTTGTTCTGGACCCTGTGCCTGCTGAGCTCGGTGATCCCCTTTCCCCTGGCCGCTTTGCTGACCATGGCCGCCGGAACTTTTTTCGGGCTGATCCCCGGAATCCTGATCGCCTTGATCGGCAACACCCTGGGCGCGGGGCTCGCCTTCCTCCTGGCGCGCTGGCTCTTCGGCCAAAGCCTGCGCCGGCGTTTCCTGCAGCACCTGCAACCCATTGAGGAGGGCCTGCAGCGGGACGGCGCGCTTTTTCTTTTCACGATGCGCCTGGTGCCGATCCTGCCGTTTTTCGCCGTCAACCCGCTGATGGCCCTGACCCCGCTGAAGGCATGGACTTTTTTGTGGGTGAGCGCGGTCGGCATGATCCCCAGCGTTCTGCTTTACGTGAACGCCGGCACGCAGTTGCGCGTGGTCGAGAAGCCCGAGGATCTGCTGAGTCCGGTGCTGTGGGCGTCGTTTCTGGCGCTGGGACTGCTGCCTTGGGCGATGAAAAAACCCGTGGCCTGGATGAGGCAGCGCCTCATGTCGGGATCGCACCCCTGATCGCCTCGACGAAGGGCCGGTCCGCCGCCAGAAGGATGTCCGCCCTCAACGCGGCCGGCGCCACCCACTCCATGGCGTCGTGCTCGTGCAGAACCAGCTCGCCGGAACGGTGCCGGCAGAGGAACAATTCCAAATCGATGTCCGCCGTGTCGGCATGGTGCACGTGACGACCGAGCGAGGCGCCCACGCTGACGGTCACGCCGAGTTCCTCCTCGATCTCCCGGGCCAAGGCTTGCGTCGGTGATTCGCCGGGTTCGATCTTGCCGCCGGGGAATTCCCACATGCCGGCCCCCGTGTCATGGGGAGGACGGCGCACGATCAGGACTTTCTTCCCCTCGACCAGCACCGCCCCGACCACGCGGATGTAACGACGACCCGACTGATTCATAAATCCACTTTGCCCGGGATTCATCGATCTTGCTACACTCAAATCATGTTCCGCGGCGAAAACCTCTCTCATTTTTCCCTCCGCAATATGCTCATCTGGGTGCTGATGTCCTTCCAGGCCGGAGCCATCAACGCCGGCGGCTTCATCGCCTGCAGCCGCTTCGTCACCCACACCACGGGCTTCGCCACGCTGTTCGGCACGGAGCTGGCGCGCGGGGAACTCACCGCGGGGATCGGCATCCTTTCGGTGCCCTGCTACTTTCTCCTCGGCGCCATGCTGTCGGCCTTCCTCGTCGATCGCCGCCGCATCCAGGGGCAGCAGCCCCTGTACTCCGCCGTCATGGGCCTGGTCTGCTTGATTCTTTTCACCGTCGTCGTCGCCGGCAACCTGGGCTTCTTCGGCGTGTTCAACCACCCCATGGTGATGGCGCGGGATTACGCTTTCCTCGCCCTGCTGTGCTTCGTGAGCGGCTTGCAGAACGCCATGGTGACTTCGGCTTCGGGCGCGGTCGTGCGCACCACCCACCTGACGGGATTGACCACGGATCTCGGCATCGGTTTGGTGCGCGTGATCTCGCAGACCCGCGTGCTGTCCCGCGAGGATGAGATCCGCGCCGTGTGGATGCGTCTCGGGATCATCGGCAGTTTCATCCTCGGCTCCACGGCCGGCGCCTTCGTTTTCTTCACGCAGCAGTATTGGGGCTTTTTGCTCCCGGCCCTCGTCGCCTCGGTGTTGTGGGTCATGACCATGAAGCGCTTCCGGGTGCAGACTGCGGCGGCGACGGAGGGTTCGCAGGCATGATCGATTTCGGCAATTCCTTTTTCGTGATCCTGATCGGCGGCGTGGCGCTCTTCCTCTACGGCATGAGCATGGCCTCGCACTCCCTCGAAAAACTCATGGCCGGGCGGATCACGGGCCTGCTCACGAAACTCTCCGGCAACCAGTTCCTGGGCATCGTCACCGGCGTGTCCCTGACCACGTTGCTGCAGAGCTCGGGCGCCGTGACCTCGATGCTCGTGGGCCTGGGCTCCGCCAAGGTCATCACGTTGCGCCAGGTGATGGGCGTGATCATCGGCACGGCCATCGGCTCCACCATCACGGTGCAGTTGATCTCCTTCGACATCGGCGCTTACGCCTTGCCGACCTTCGCCCTCGCCTTCGCTTTTTATTTCCAGGCGAAAAAGCCGGCGGTGAAGAATGTCGCCCTGGTTTTCATGGGCTTCAGCCTGCTGTTCCTCGGCCTCAAGATGATCTCGGTGTCCTCCCACCACTTCGCCGACAACCCCTTGCTGCGCGAGTTCTTCGAGAACATCCGCGAAAACCCGGTGTACTCGTTCCTGATCGCCATGATCTTCTGCGCCCTCGTGCAATCGAGCGCCGTCACCATCGGTCTGGCCATGAGCCTGGTTTCCGCCGGCGCCATCACGCAATTCGACTCGATGCTGTGGGTGTACGGCGCCAACATCGGCACCACGTCGGTGGCGCTGATCGCGGCGGCGGGCGGCAACTACATCGGGCGCCAGGTGGCCTGGGCGCATTTCTTCTACAAAACCCTGAGCGTGGTGATCTTCTATCCCTTCACTCAGTGGTTCATCGTGCTGGTGGAGCAGTTCCAGACGACGCCCGCCCGCGTGGTCGCCAACGGCCATCTGGTTTTCAACCTGGCCTCGGCGGTGATCTTCTTCCCCTTCATCAACAAGGCCGCGAACCTGATCGAGAAAATGTTCCCGCGCCATCCGTCGGAAGTGTTTGGCGCCGAGTTCGTCAACATGAACAATTACCAGAGCTCGGCCCTGGCGGTGTCCTACGGCCAGCGCGAGATCATGCGCACGGCGGACATCGTGCTGTCGATGATCCGCGACTCGATCCTGCTCTTTGAGAAGCCGGATCCGGTGCTGCTCGAGTCCATCAAGGACCGCGACAACAAGGTGGACTTCCTCTACCGCGAAGTGAAGATGTTCCTGCTCGATCACGCCAACCGCTCGTCGACGGCCGTGCACCAGAACATCATGGCGATGATCATGTTCCTGTCAGACCTGGAGCGCGCCGCCGATTCCATCGACATCAACCTGATCGCGCTCGCCATCAAGAAAAACGCCCTGCACCTGGAATTCTCCGAGGAGGGCTGGAAAGAGATCCGCGACCTGCACGAGCAGGTGGTGCGCGTCTCGCTGACCGCCATCAATTCATTCCAGAACCGCGAGCTCGCCAACGAGGCCATCCGCATGAAGCGCGAGCTGACGAAATTCGAGATCCACCTGCGGGAGAACCACATCACCCGCCTGAACCGCGGGTTGACGACCTCGATCAACACGAGCTCCATCCACCTGGATCTGCTGAGCGAGTACCGCCGCATCGCGAGCCTCCTGTGCAATCAGGCCTACGCGCAGGACAAACTGTCCGCGAGGGCGGAGGGATGAGCGCCGTCACGCCGATCGGCCTGCTGGTCCTGTCGAATCTGTTCATGACCTTCGCGTGGTACGGCCACCTGAAGAGCCACCGCGACAGCGCCCTGTGGATCGTCATCCTCGTCAGCTGGGGCATCGCTTTTTTCGAGTACTGCTTCCAGGTCCCGGCCAACCGCCTGGGCGCCGAGCACTACAGTCTGCCGCAACTGAAGATCCTGCAAGAGGTCATCACCATGGTCGTCTTCGCCGGCTTCAGCGTCTGGTTCATGAAAGTGCCCCTGAAGCTCGACTTCCTCTGGGCCGGCTGCTGCCTGGTCGGCGCCGTGTACTTCATCTTTCGCAGCTAAGACTCGCGTCCAAGGTCACAGTTCCCTTTTTGTCGCGCGATGCGCGACAAAAAAGGAACTGTGGCCGACGACCTACGGGACGGGGCGGACCTTGCGGGTGGCGGTGAAGATGGAGTCGTACTCGGCCGAGAGGCGCTGGAGCAGTTCGGCGGCGAAGGGCTTCGGGTCCAAACCGAAATCGTCACGCAGGGCGCAGGTGGCGACCGGGGTGCCGGCGTTCACGACGTTCATCGCGAAGTGCACGAGGGTCGACACCGGCGAGCGGGTGGCGATGCTGATGCTGAGCTTTTTCCCACCCCAATAAATGTCATCGCCGTCGCGGCGCAATTCCCGGGCCCAAGGCTGGCCGGCCCCGTGCTCCTGCAGCAGGTCTTTCGCCAAAGAGGCCATCAGCCTTTGCACGCAAACGCCCGCGAACAGATCGCGGTCGAAGATCTCGATGATGAAATGCAGCATGCCGCCGCCGCGGATCTCGGCTTTTTGCAGCAGGTCCTCACCGTCCACCATGTGGGCAAAATCGATGCGGCAAGCGCCCTCCCAAGCCACAGTGGAATCACCGAGAAGGCCATGGTCCAGGTAGGCGTACAACGAACGCAGTTGAGTGCCGTCATAGGGGAAATTCTTCTCGATCCACAGGGTCTTCATGTCGGGTCCTCAAAAAGCGGGTTCACGTCGGCGCCGGCGGCGCGGAAGGCGCGTTTGTCGCGCTGGCAGGATTCGCAGCGGCCGCAGGGGCGCGCTCCATCAAAGTAACAAGGCCACAGCCAGGAGAAATCCACGCCCAGATCGCGGGCCCACACGGCGATGGCGGGCTTGTCCAGATCCTGCGTGAAACACCCCACCCGCACGTGATTCGACGTCGAGTAGGCGAACGATCCGTCCAGGGCCTTCATGAAGGCCGGCGTGTTGTCCGGGAAGGTCGCGCCCTCTTCGGCGTTGAAACCCGGCACCACGACCTGCGCCCCCAAAGCCTCGGCGTAGCCGGCGGCGATGTTGAGCAAAATGCCGTTGCGGTTCGGCACCCACACGGACTTCGCGGTCTCGAGCGAGCGCCCGTGATCGTCCATGCTGACTTCGTCCCCCACCGGCACCTCGCGCGTGCGATCCAGCAAAGAGGACTGGCCGATATCGCGAAAGAAAGGCAGTTCCAAAACCCGATGGGGAATGTTCAAACGCGCGGCGAGGCTTTGCGACGCCGCCACCTCGCGACGGGCGGCACGCTGCCCGTAGTCCAGCGTCAGGGCCAATCGCACGTCCCAGCCCGCGTCCCGGGCGGCGTACAGATTCGTGGTGGAGTCCAACCCCGCCGACAGCAGGACGACGGCGGAGACCTTCACTTCGCTCCCCGTTTTTTGCTTTTCAGGCGCCGCAGGCCCTGGCTGATGCTCTGGGCCCGCATGAGGATTTTCCCGGCGAGCAAAGACAGATCACCCATCTTGCCCTCGCGGCTGCTTTCCAGCGTCACGATCAGACGGTCGATCTTGTCCTGCAACTGCGGATTCATCCGCACCAGCACCTGGTCGACCATTTTTTTGGAGGTCTTCACCCAGCCGGTCCTGGCGGGGGATTTTTTCGAGGTCTTTTTTCGCTTCTTCACTGCCATGGGTTCACCTTGAGATCCCGGATCAGGATCTGCATCGAGCGGTTGCCGGCGAAGTAATTCCACTGCAACTCGCCCAGAAAATCGAAAGACTCCGCGTCGCCGTCCAGCGCGTGCTTCTGCCGCTCCGTCGGCGAAAAGAGCAGCGCCTCCCAGCTGGCGGAACCTTCAGGATCGGAAATTTTCAATTTGATGTGCCCGCCCCGCAGCTCCCGCTGCGACAGGACCTTCACCCGCGACAGGCGGAACAGCGGCGTCTGAAAACCCGTGCCGAAGGGACCGACGAAATCATGCCACTTCATCACGTGAGGGCCGATCTCGCCCAGGTTCACGTCCAGATCGTAGAGGATTTCCAGGGGCCGCGGCTTCAGCTTCATGTCGCGGAAATAGGCGCTGAGGCGGGCCACGAATTCCCCCACGCGCGGGCGGTGCAACTCGAAACCCGCCGCCGCCGAGTGACCGCCGAAACGGGTCAAGACGTCCGCCGCCGAACCCATCGCATCCACCAGGCACGCGTCCGAACCGTTGGGCAAACGCGCGCTGCCGACGATGACGCCCTCCTGCTCATCCAGGGAGCCGACGAAGGCCGGGCGGTTCAGATTCTGCGCGAGCTTCGTGGCGATCAAACCCACGACGCCGCGGTGGAAGCTCTCGGAGGCGACAAAAACGAAATCCTCGTGGGGCCAGCCCTGCAGCATCCGCAGGGCCTTTTGCTCGGCATCCGATTGCAGCTGCACGCGGGTGCTGTTGCTTTCCATCACGTGATGGATCAGGCGGCGGGCCTCGCTGTCGGAGTCGCACAGGAAAATATCGATGGGCAAAACCCCGGCCTCCATACGGCTGAGCGCGTTCAGCTTCGGCGCGAAGCGGATCGCCACATCCTGGCTGGTCAGAGGGCGGCCGGAAAGTTCCAGCTCGTTCAGCAGGGCGCGCAGTCCCGGACGCCGGGTCTCCGCCAGCACCACCAGGCCGTGTTTGACGAGGACGCGATTGTCCTCGCGCAGGGGCACCATGTCCGTGAGGGTGGCGATGGTGAAAAAATCCAGGATGGATTTCAAATCCAGCTCGCCGGCGCCCGATTGTCGGTCGTGCAGGGTCTTTTTCAAAGCGCGCAGCAGATAGAAACCCACGCCTGCGCCGCACAGGTAACCCAAGCCCGAGTCATCCCCCGGTTGATTGGGATTCACCACCGCCACGGCGGGCGGCAAAACCTCGCCCGGCAGATGATGGTCCGTCAGAACGACGTCCAGGCCCAACTCGCGGGCTTTTTCGCAGGCGGCCAGGGAGGTGATGCCCACATCGACGGTGACGATCAACTTCACGCCCTGACGGTGCAGGTCCTCGACGGCCGCCGCGTGAAACCCGTAGCCCTCGGACAAACGCTTGGGCTGGTAGCGCAAAACCTCGGCGAAACCGAGATCCCGCAACCCCGTCCACAGCAGGGCCAAACCCGACGTGCCATCCAGATCGAAGTCGGCGTAGATGCAGATCTTCTCACGGCGCTCGAAAGCCTCCACCAAACGGTCGATGGCCTTGTCCATGTTTTTCAGGAGAAAGGGATCCTTGAGATCCGCCAGCCGCGGATAGAGCAGCTGTTGCAGCTGCTCGACATTGTCGACGCCCCGGCCCTGCAGCAACCGCAGGATCAAGGGTGGCAGAGCCGATCCCGGCCCCTTCGCGAGCGCCGGCGGAGTCTCCTCCACCGGACTTTCCGCCAAACGGGATTTCCAGATCGGCTCCATGGAACCTCCGCTCCGGGTTAAGCGGGGCGACGTTTTTTCAGTTTATCCACCAGGAGGATAAACGGCGCCGCCACGTAGATCGATGAATAAGTCCCGAAGAACACGCCGATGGTGATCGAGAAGGCGATGTCCTCCACCGTTCCTTCCGCGAAGATCGCCAGGCACAAAGAGGCCACGAAGGTCGTTCCGGAGGTGATCAAGGTCCGCCCCAACATGTCGTTGATGGCTTTGTTGATGATGAACTTCCAGCCGCGGTCGCGATAGTGATCTTCCGTCTCCCGGATCCGGTCGAACACGACAATGGTGTCGTTGAGCGAGAAACCGATCAGGGTCAGGATGGCGGCCAGGATCGGGATGTTCACTTCCCGGCCCGTCGCCACGAAGATCGCCAGGGTGATCAAGGCATCATGGAACAGGCAGACCACGGCGCCCGGCGAGTACACGTAGTCGAAACGCAAGCCGATGTAGATCAGGATCACGAGCAGACAGTAAAACACGGCGAGGAAGCTGTTGCGCTTCAACTCCGCGCCCGCCTGGGGACCGACCGTATCGACGCGGCGGATCTCCGGCCCGTTGGCGGCGAAGCCCGTCTCGATCAATGCCCGCAGCTTGGTGATGGAGTTGTTCAGGATCTCGTTGGTCTCTTTGTCGTTGGCGCCCTGACGTCCCTGGAAGCGGATCAGGTACTCATTGCCCTCGCCGAAAGCCTGCACGCCGACATCGCCCAGATCCAGCTTGGCGATCTCCTCGCGCAGGTGATCGATCGACAGCGGCTGGGCGAATTTCACCTGGATCTCGGTTCCCCCGCGGAAATCGATCCCGTAGTTGATCCCCTTCACCATCAGGTAGCCGGCCGACAGGATCATGAACAGCAGGGAAATCCCGCCGAACAGCCACACTTTGCCGACAAAATCAAAACGTCCGTAATCATGTTGTTGATTCATATTCCGCTCCGTCCCTTACACCGAAAGCTTTTTGACGCCGAAACGGGTCACGAGAGTGTCCACGATCACTTTGGAAACGAAGACGTTGGCGAACATGGTCGCCACGATCCCCGCCAGCAGGGTCACGGCGAAGCCGCGCACCGGGCCCGTCCCGAAGTACAGGAGAACCAACGCGGTCGCCCCCGTCGTGATGTTCGAGTCGAGAATGGCGGACATGGCGCGGTTGTAACCTTCCTGGATGGCCAGCTTGAAGGAACCCCCGGCCCGCAGTTCATCGCGGATCCTTTCGTTGATCAGCACGTTGGCATCCACGGCCACGCCGACGCTGAGGGCGATCCCCGCGATCCCGGGAAGGGTCAGGGTGGCGCCCAAAGTGGTGAGCAAGGCGAAGATGGTCAGCAGGTTGACGCCCATGCAGACCGTCGCCACCACACCCATGGCGCGGTAGTAAGCGATCGTGAAGATCAGGATCAAGGCGATCCCGACGTAGGAGCCCAGCTTGGCTTTGTCCAGGGCGTCCGCCCCCAGGCTCGGACCCACGCGGCGCTCTTCGAGCTGCTCGAGGGTGGCCGGCAAGGCCCCGGCGCGCAGGGAGGTCGAGATCATCTTCGCTTCATCCATCATCTGCTGGCGATCGCGACCGCCGAGGGTGATGACGGCGGAACCGCCGGAGATGCGCTCTTTCAGGTTCGGCGCCGATTTGACGATTTTGTCGAGCACGATGGCCATCTGGCGGCCGACGTTGGCGCCCGTGATCTCGGCGAACTTGTTGCCGCCGGCCGGGTTGAAACGCAAAGCCACCTCCGGCTCGCCGTACTGACCGTAGGTCACGAAGGCGCCGTCGAGATCGCCGCCACCCAGACCGCTGTCGGATTTGAGCAGCAAGGGAATGGCCCCGTCCTCCATCTTCTGGGCGTTCGGGGATTTTTCAAAGTAAACGACGTGTTTTGCCGGAAGCTTTCCCGCCAGGTCTTTGTTCAAGCGGGTGACGTAGTCGGAGTACTTCATAGTCTCCATGGAATAGCCGCCGGCCTTTTGCGCCTCATCGATCAGCTTTTGCAGCTGGGCCGGATCCATCTCGTGGGAGACGATCATGAAATCCAGGCGGGCCGTCGTGTTGATCAGCTGTTTGGCGCGCTCGGCATCGGCCATCCCGGGCAACTGCACGAGGATGCGGTTCGTGCCCTGCTGGCTGATCGAGGGCTCCGCCACGCCGAACTCGTCGATGCGGTTGCGGATGGTCTCGATCGCCTGCTGAATGACCTTTTCCTTGTAGTCGGCGATGTAGGCGTCGAAATAGCGCGCGTTCACCGTGTCCCCGGAAGATTCCATGATCTGCAGGGTCGTGCCGTAACGGTCCTTCAGCAGGGACTCGACGCGGGCCTTGGCCGCGGCGTCGGTGACGATGCTGATCTCGCCGCGGGTGGCGTCCACGACCTTGATGTCGCGGACCGGGATCTGGTCCTTGTCGAATTCGGCGCGCAGGCTGACCACCATGCGGTTGGTGCTTTCGGTGAGCACGCCGTCCACGTCGGCGCCCATCACCAAGTGCAGGCCGCCCTGGATGTCGAGGCCGTAGTTCAGTTTCGATTTCGACGGCCACCATTTGACGTTGTCGAGGTTCACCACGTTCGGCAGAACCCAGATGATGGCCATGGCCAGGCCGATGAGGGCGAGGGTCAGGCGGACTCTGTAGCTATTCATGTCGGTCTATCCTTTTTTTTCCGCGGTGACTTTGCCGGAAGCGGCGATCTGCGAGCGCAGCATTTTCACGCGCACGCCGTCGGCGATTTCCAAGGTGACGAATTGTTCGGTCAGGCCTTCGACGCGGCCGAGGATGCCCGAAGCGGTGATGACGTCATCGCCGCGCTTCAGCTCCGCAACGAACTTCTGATGATCTTTCTGGCGTTTCGACTGCGGACGCAGCACCAGGAAGTACATCACGGCCAGGATGAACAGAAAGGGAACCATGGACATCAGGAAACTCGGCTGCTCGGCGGCGGCGCCGGGGGCTGCGGCCGGCGTTTGAGCGAGAGCGGACACGGATGTCAGAAGCCAATGCATGAGGAACCTCCACTTGATCAAATGCTAAAGTGGAAATTCAGCATGGGCCCTCTGTGAAATCAATCATTTAAGTCTCAGCGCGGTTCTTGACGAAACGCGACAGGCAGTCGTCGCGGAAGCTCTCCCAAGTTCCCTCGGCCAGGTGATGGCGCGCCCGCTCCATCAACTTCATATAAAAATGAATGTTGTGGATGGTGTTGAGACGGCTGCCTAAAATTTCACCACTCAAAAACAAATGGCGAAGGTAAGCCTTGGAGTAGTGGCGACAGGTGTAGCAATCGCACTCGGGATCGAGGGGCGAATCGTCTTCCTTGTATTCGGCGCGCTTGATGCTGACTTTGCCGCGCCAGGTGTAGATCGTCCCGTTGCGCGCCACGCGGGTCGGCATGACGCAGTCAAACATGTCGATGCCGGCATCCACGGCGATGATCAGATCCAGAGGCGTCCCGACACCCATCAGGTAGCGCGGCTTGTGCGCCGGCATCTTCGGCGCCACATCGGGCAGCAGTTCATGCATCAGATGAATCGGCTCGCCGACGCTGAAGCCGCCCAGGGCGTAACCCGGCAGATCGACGCTGGTGATCTGCGCGAGGCTTTCCAGGCGGTGTTTCAGGCTCAGTCCGCCCTGCACGATGCCGAAGAGCAGGCTCCCGGGACGGGTCATGGCCGCTTTCGAGCGCAGCAACCATTTGTAAGTCAGGTCCATCGAGCGGCGGATCTCTTTCTCCTCCGCCGGGTATTTCAGGCACTCGTCGAAAGCCATGATGATGTCGGAGCCGAGATCCATCTGGATCTCCATGGATTTTTCCGGCGAGATGAAATGCTTGGCGCCGTCCAGGTGCGAGCGGAACTCCACGCCGGCCTCGGTGAGGTGGCGCAGGTTCGCGAGCGAGAAAACCTGAAAGCCGCCGGAGTCCGTGAGGATGGGCTTGTGCCAGTTCATGAACTTGTGCAGGCCGCCGAGTTTCCGGATGGTCTTTTCGCCCGGGCGCAAATGCAGGTGATAGGTGTTGCCGAGCACCACCTGCGTGCCGCAGGCTTCGAGCTCCTCCACGTTCATCGCCTTCACCGTGGCGCGCGTGCCCACCGCCATGAACACCGGCGTCTCGATTTTCCCGTGCGCCGTCATGAGGGTGCCGCGCCGGGCCTGACCGACGGTTTCGTGAATTTGAAAATCACCGGGTTTCATCGTGTCCAAACGGAAAGGTCTCCATAGCTGAAAAGGCGGAATTTACGCCGGATCGCCCAGGGATAGCAAGCCTTCACCGCCGGCAGGCCCGCGAAAGCCGCGACCAGAGCGAGGAGAGTGCTTTTGGGCTGGTGAAAATTCGTCAGCAGGCGGTTCACCACCCGCCATTCGTGGCCGGGCTGGATGAGCAGGTCCGTGAACCCCTGGAAGCCCTGGTCCCAGTCGCCGGCGAGCTTGCCGAGGGCGGCGCTCTCCAGCGTGCGGGTCACCGTCGTGCCCAGCGCCCAGACGCCCGCCCCGCGCTCCTGCGCCCGCCGCACGGCCCGCGCCACCCCGGGCGGGATCTCGGCCCACTCCGAGTGCATCTCGTGCCGATCCAGGTCCTCCGCCGTCACCGGCAGGAAAGTGCCCAGTCCCACGTGCAGGGTGATGGTGTGGATCTCCACGCCGCGTTCGCGCAAGTCCCGCAGATCACCGGCGGAGAAATGCAGGCTCGCCGTGGGCGCGGCGAAACTTCCCGGGCGCGCCGCCCAGGCCGTCTGGTACCAGCGGTCGTCGCTGGGGACGTTGTGCCGCTCGTGCCGGGCCTTCTGGATGTACGGGGGCAAAGGCAGTTCGGCGGCGCGCTCGAAGTAGCTTTCGTCCAATTCCGCGTCGACCTCGACGATCTGCGGGCGGCCCTTTTGCACGAGGGTCATGCGCCGGCCCCCGGGCAGCCCGATCACCGAACCCACCGGGAATTTTTTCGAAGGGAACAGCACCTGCCACCGGCGATCGAACCCCGCGACCGGCGACAAAAAAAGAATCTCGAGGTCGCCGGCGAACACCCGCCGCTTCAGCACCTTGGTGTCGTTCAACACCAGCGCGTCGCCGGCCGGGATGGAGGCCAGCAGCTCCGCCAACGTGATCTCCTCCGGCTCCCCGCCCGTGACGCGCATCACGCGGGTCGGCCGCGACGGCGAGGTCGCCACCAGCTCTTCGGGGTAAGGGAAATCCAGATCCGCGGTCTTCATGGGAGCCCGTTTGTCCGGGAAAAAGAAACGCCGGTCAAGCTCGGGCCGGACCGGCGCGGGGAGATTCAGAGGGAAAATGTGCGAATTACAAAGAGCGCTGGAATTTCACGACGGCGCTTTGAGCGCCCGCCTCGAAACGGCCTTCGAAAGAGGCGCGGTCCTCGTCGTGCACCAGGGTCATGCGCAGGGTTTCGCCTTCGGCCGTCACCAATTTCAAGGTGCGGCTGGCTTCATCGTAAACGCCCTGGAAAAGACGCTGGCCCAGATCCTGGCCCGTGACCGTCACCTTGGGATCGAGACTCAGCAAAGGCACGCCCTGAGCGCTGCGCAGGCCGGTCTGATGAAGCTCTTGCTCCACGGTCATTTCGAGGCGCGTGGATTTGGCGCCGACTTGCGCGACACCCGTCCAGCGGCCCAGCAACAGGCTGACATCGGACTGCGGGCGCAGCTCACCCATCTGAACGCCCTGGCCGCGGCCGGAAAAGCCGCCCGCCGCCTGCGTTTGCACGGTCACCGTCATCAACAACATCAAAGCCAGAATGGATTTCATAGGCACCTCTCGGGGCTTTCAGAGGCAAAAGAAAGGCCACGCGCGCGCCCCTTCAGATCGAAAAGAGGGCCCCGGAAACGTCGAAATCCTGGTCAGTCACCGTCAAAAGACGGCGGAGGGCTCAGAACAGCGCCCAGTGCAGGAAAACGCTCACGAGCGAGAGCACGATGGAGCCGAAGATCGCCGACCACCAGGAGGAAAGCTCGAAGCCCGGCAGGAAAAAGGCCGCGATCTTGAGAATGGCGCCGTTCACCACGAAGGTGAAAAGGCCCAGGGTCAGGAGATTGATCGGCAAAGTCAGGAAGAACAGCAGGGGCCACAGCAAAGCATTGACGAGACCGATGCCGAGCGCGGCCAGCACCGCCGCGAAGTAGCCGGAAATACGGAAGCCCGGCACGATCCAGGCCGTCACGAACACGGCGAGACCGGACACCAACCAGGACAGGATCAAGTGAGAGGATTCGTTTTCCATCCAGAAACTCCATACGAGGAAGAAGATCATTCCTGAATTCGGGTATACCTGTTAACCGGTCTACCTGAATTCAGGTATGATGCAGGTCTGATTCAGGAAGACCGGGATTCCTGTCTTCCTGTGGTCATTTTTCGTTGGTTGAAGAGGATTAAGTTGGTGCGCGAGGGGGGACTTGAACCCCCACGCGGTTAAGCACATGCCCCTCAAACTTATGCGTCTACCAAATAAGGGTATCCCCTACGATTTCATTGGGCAATAGGTTTTTGGGTGGATTGGTTGATGGGAGAGCGAATTGGTCGGGGAATAATTTTTACGCTGACGCGACGAATTAACCCCTCAAGACCTAATACCGGTTTTGGGAATGGGTCTTAGAATTGTTGTAAGCCGGATTTTTGAGGGAGAGAGTTGCTTGCCTGTCATCACCAGAATTTGGATGAATTCACGCACTAACTTTTAATATTAATTCTGACGGTAGTTATGCTTATCTGGAGTGACGACTAAAGACCGTTTTAAAACTCCAAGATTGGCCTTTAAATGACTTTGTCGATAGTATTGGGTATATGAGCCAATGGAACTTCTACGACACTGTAAACCCCAACCAAGAATCAGCCTCCGCCTTCAGAGATTTGATTGAGTACGACTACAATATTAATTTTAAGGTCTTTCAGATATTAGAAGTAGCCTTTCGGGCACTCATGTCTTCCGGAGTAATTGAAGAAGTTAAAACCAAAGCTATCAAGCGATATGCCTTCGGGGGCTACTCTTACGACACCTTCCCAGGATTGAAGGGTTCTAGAGAAACTTTAGACGCCGCGATGAGAAGAACTACCGATCCCAAAGAGTTTGTTTCTGATGTGAATGATTTAGTGAACCAACACTTCTCTAAACACAAACAGGAATTGGGACTTACTAAAATCGGAATCGTGAAGTTATCTAATTTGAATATCGCAATGTCTGATTATGAAAACTTCGTAAAGAGTTTAGACCTGAACAAATTCAAGAGTGGTAAGGCTATATTTGACGATTTCACTAAGAGAACAATTATTGATGCCTACCAACAAGGAATAGCTGAAGGGTTAGAAATCGCCGATAGGTCCGTAGAAGATTTAATTAAGTTTACGGAAAATGGGATGGAGTTTCAGCTTCAATACTTCGGCTATTTTACTGATTACCTTCTTACTGGCCATCACTTCTGGAGATATGCTCTCAGTAAGGTTTTTAAGAATCGAAAAGAAAGACTCCCAGTTACTTCTCTACTTGTGGAAAAGATAAAGTATGAGCACATGGGGAATGTTTCCGAAAACCTTCGTCTAAATGAAGAGTTCTTCAATGAGCATTTTAATGCGGGCTTGGTTAGAACCAGAATTGATAACTCTCTACGCTCTAAAAATAATAAGCGACAAGAATTTGTATTAGAAAGTCCTCTCGGGGCTAAGATGATTGATGGGGTTTTTGACCTCTTTGATAATCATAATGAAGAGTTCAATAGATTAACGAAACGACTTCGTTTCGGTAAGTATGTTTAAGCCGTTTTCTTGATGTTCTTAAAAAACTTATCTACATCAGGTAATTCAAAATCCTTGGCATTCTCTTTTTGAATGTATTCTTGAGTTGGAGCCTGTTTGGATTTTCCTTCGCTATAATTCTTCCACTCTTTAAATAATTTTGCCGGAGTCTTATATCGGCTCCGCTTAAAGAGTCTTCGCTTACTGGTTTTAAAACCACTCACTTCCCCGACCTTAGAGGCTATATCAATCGCCAAGACTGAAAACCACATGGCGGATTTAAAGGTTGCTTTAAAGAACCTAATATCGTCCTGGATGGCCTTTACCAAGGCGTTATCATCTTGAGGTGGGGTCTTCTTTTTACCGATAGCCATCAACATCCTATAAGCCTTTTGTTGCACTTTCGGGTCAGTCTCTAACCGTTGGATTAAGTCCTTATGATTGGTGATATCTTCTAAAGTGAAACCACAAGAACTCATGAGCTGATATTCTCTTTCCCGTTTCTCAGCCATCTTACGGTTTTTCTCTGAAGGATTGAGTTCAATTTGTAAAAGCATTTGGCGGTCAAATCTATCCAGGTAATCAAGAGCCTGGTAATAGGTCTCCACCACTTCTTCCTTACTCACATCAAATTGTTTTCCCGGATTTCTGAGTAGGTATTTTTTAAGTAAACTATCAAAGTCTTTTGCGTAACGGATTTCATCGGCGGTAAATCCCAGGCGGAGTAACTTCTCCATTCCTGGACGTGATTTCTTTCCTTGGTTTTTTATTTGTTCTAATTCCAATAACTGGAGCTGTTTAAAGTCAGGACTAATTAAGTTACCCACCTGAAGATTCTTTCTTAGCTCATTCACTCTCGTATAAAAATCCACTGGGTCAGTACAAGTGCTCTCTAAATATTCTTGGGCTAAATCCTCAGGTTTACTTTCAACAAACACGGCAATCTTTTTCTCCGCTTCTTCTTCCGTGAAGTTTTTCATAATCCCAAAACCTTGGGCGATGGTATTGGCCCGACAAACTGGTCCTAATGGGATAGCCATTTGCCCAATGGTTAAATCAAACGCTTTTCCACAGTAGTTACAGTTCATTTTACTCATATCTATAGATACTGGTTTTTCATCGTTATGAAAAAACCGCTAACCTTTCCAAAATAGATTAGGGATGAGACACGGGGACTCTTAAAACAGGGTCTTATTGAGGGATAGTCGCCCATTATAAACGCTATCTTTCAATATATCACGGACGCGGATATACTAATAAAAAACCCGGTATCATAAGGGAGAGGAGAAAACTTTATGAAATACCTAAGTCTTTTGTTAGTAGTTGGTTTAATGGTGGGTTGTGCGTCTGGAGTTAAGAAACTGGACACGCAATTGGATTCAGTTCAAGGGCAAACCCAAAACGGTGTCATTGGTCTTAAGGATAACCAAGCGGTTATTCAAGAGAAGCGATCCGCTGAAGATGAACTTCGCGTTCAGGTCTGGAAGAACTATCAATTAGAAAATGACCTCAACCACGAATACTACATGGTTCTTTGGTGCTATGACGATTTAGCTGACCCTCGTTTAGGTGGAAACGGTGAAGTTTCTGAAGCTCCGAACCTAAAGAAAATTAAAAACTCCGTGGCTGTAAAAGAAGAGTTTGGTTTAGAGGATAAACGCTTGGTCGTGGTTAAAACTTCTTCTTTTGAGGATGAATTAAAAGTTGAGCGCCAGTATGAGACCGCAATGACTACTATGCTTAGCGAAGTTAAACGAACTCGCGGTGCTTGTGAGCGTAAAATGGGTGTGGCCCGAATCAAGGCCGGTCTCCCTTCTAAGCGTTATCAAGGTAAGCCAGTAATCACCCCTGCGGGAACATTGGACCACATGATAGCTCCGCATGAATCTAACTTAGACGACGCTTTTAAAATTAAGGAACAAGACACTTCAAATGCTACCTCTAAGAACTAACCCAGCGACGGCTCATTTAGATTCACTCTTTGAAGTGAATTGGGAGTCGTTGCCAAGGTTTAATCAAAAATCCTTTTCAGATAATCCAGCGGTATATGGGAATGTAGACTTAACCGATGCTTGCGGGATTATCTTTCGTCGCCTTTGTGCGGTCTTCCCGGAGTTATATGATGTATCTCCAAAAATGAAGTCATGTGTTGAACGGGCTATTGCTCTTGCTTTTATGGAAGTTAATAACTCCAAATCTAAAACTTCTTTCAATCCCAGCTTTGATAATTTCGCTTCTTGTATGTTCTTGGCTCTCTTTAATAATATTAGTAATCCCTACGACAATAAGTGGGCTAAGCGAATTTTGATGTTCAAGCTCACTGGCACTATCCAATTGGACCAGTAAGACCCTGATTTTGCTCGACTCTTTCACTCTAAGATTCACCTGAAAAACCGGTATCTATCTATAGAGGTGATCTATGGATAGTGAAGAGTTCGTTTTTACAGATTTAAGTTCCAGTTCTTGGGTGGATAGTTGTGAGTATAGTGAGAGCCAGAAAATACTTCGGGTGCATTTACAATCCAAGGACTCATACGAATACTACAATGTTTCCGAAACAACTTATGCCGAATTTATTAGTGCCGACTCTCACGGGACTTATTTAAATCGCTATATTAAACCCTACCACAAGTTTGACGCCATCTAATGGATGTAAAACCCGAATCCCTTAGTGAAGAAGAGATTCGTAGATTAGTGGCCGGTTTGCGAATAACCGACGCCCTTAATTTTTCTTTATTCAATGCTCCGCCTAAGAAACAAAAGGCTTGGTGGATTTATAAAGACTTATTAGAGAACGGTTATGGGGAAAAAGACTTTAATGTAGCTTACGATAAAATTCGTGATTTCTTTGAACAACGAACCAGAAGAAATCAAAGTAAGCTCTTTACTCACTTTTTCAATTTGCCAGCCACTTATGATAATATCTATCTCTTCAATTTGGATTACCGAAACGTAGATATGAGTGACACCAGAATCCAAAAGATTTCCGATTACATTTTCAGTGAATTCAGAAAGGTTCAAGACCCGACACCATTAGGTCTCACGCCGTATGTAGTCTTTTATGCCTTAAAAAAACTTTATTCTCCCCGTTGGGATGAAGATGCCAGAGGATTTGATGTTATAGACCTACGCTATAAAGTCAGCGAACACTTAAGGTATAGTGGCTCCAGCGAAGATGTCTTCCTTGACCCCATTTTAGACTATATCACTTCATTCAATCCAAAAGGAAAAGAGCACCTAATTGGTCAGATTCAAACGGCAGAGAAAAAGAAATCTCAAGATGGTTCTCTTGGCGTAACCGAAGATAAGGAAGTGGGAATTAACAACGATAAAGTTGGCTTTCAAGACAGACAAACTTTAAGCGAACACTTAACCCATAAAGTTAGCTCTTTAACTATCGCACTGAATTATGGAGAGTTTGAGTGGTGTAAAGAAATTGAATTAGCTTTTATCAAAAATGAATTTCCCAAAGAGTTGCCCGATTTGAAAGTAAAGAACCCGGGAAGAGTTCCCGAAGTCTTAAAACTCTGGAATGGGACTCGTCGTTATAATCTCCTTATTCAAAACTGTCATGGGATTATGAATGCGGAACAATTAGAAATACTCACGAAGTTAAGACAGGCTATCGTTCAACAAGCCACTAAGCTCTTATCCATCTATCGTAAAAAAGAGAGTGCTTAAAAAGGAAAGGCCCCACGATTTCTCGTAAGGCCTTACCAGGAGAACCTCTATGCCCCCATAGAGGTTGGATGGAACAATTTTTAAATGGTAACTTTCTCCCAATAGGACTTCATTTCTTTGTTAGTCTTTTTGGATGGAATATAAATAAAAGTGTTTTTAAGTTTTCCTTCTGCTTTTAATTCCTTGATTGCGGAAAGTAGAGTCATATACGGAACCCGACAATCAACGGACTTATAATACCAAGGTCTTGTGATAAATAAGAACCAGATTTGAACAAATGATTTTACCGCTTCAATAGCTTCAGGACTAAATCCTAATTCACCATTAACAACTTTCTTAAAAACGAAATCAACTACATCTACATAGTTGCCAGCGGATGCCAGCCAAGGAGAAGCAACTTGATGTTCAAATAGGAAATTATAAACCTCTTGTTTGTTGCTCAAATCTAAAAATCTATTTCCGTACTTAATTACTGTAATACTGGATTTATTCATAAAAACTCCTTTGCCGTTCTCTTTATAAATGGAACTTAAAAAGCAAACCCCCATATTTCTATGAGGGTTTTTGCCTTAGACAGAGTGGTCGGAGTCAAATCAACCACATTAAAGTTCCAGGAAGGAGGAACACTATATAAATGGAAAATATTAGGCTTTGTTGCCGATTGATTTAAGTAACTCTTCAAGAGGAACTAAAGGTTGGTCCGCTAACGGTAATCCAGCATCAAGTCGGTTGATAATGTCAGCCTTTTTAGAGATTTCAACTAAATGGTCGTGCATTCCTTTTTTGAACTTCTTGTCAGCATTCAAAAATCTACGCAAACTTTTAGCAATTTGTTTTTCAAACTCTAAAACCCAAACGAATTGGTCGGGGTAGTCGTTGTGGTTGCTGGAACGGACCATATCTCGTTTGTCTTCTTGAAGGTTTAATAACGCTCTTAAGGATTTGTATAGAGCCCACTGGTTAGTATCCGAGTTGTAAGAATATCGTGTCGTCGCTTTACCTTTATGAGCCATGATGATTTCTTTTCTAATTAATCCCATAAACTCCAATTTTAGAAGTGAGTATTGAATCCGATAAAGACCAATGTTTTCTCCAGAGTAAAGGCTGAAACGGGAAGAAAGTGTTCTTAAGCTAACTCTCTTTTTTCCATGAGGCGAATTGAGGATATTAAAAAGAATCTCTCTATCTAAGCTCTCAAGTAATGGGTTGCCTTCAAAAAATGACGGTAAACGGGTGAAAAATAATTCTTTCATAACTGACTCCTTTTAGGTTTGTGAACAAGGTGTCTAATCCTGTTCTTAGTTTCTAAATGGAATTGGTTATTAAAATTGGCTTTTTCTTTTATCGGTGGGGTGTATCTATCAAAGATACGAGGTGTATCTATTACAGATATAGGTGTATCTACCATAGATACGGGGTGTATCTACTATAGATGATCGTCTTATTACTCTAAACTTATTATTAAAATAAAATAGGCTGATACATCTTAATATATACCCCTCATTGCCTTACCGCCCATAAGGGCTGGCAATAAGGGTTCAGTGAGTTTTACTGGGAAGAAGAAGGGTTGGCAGGGCTGACTACCTCAAAGGCCTTTATCAGTCGTTCTAGGCTTATCCAGACCCCTTGGGGATGTTCTCCATCAGAGATGGTAACAATCCTCACTTGGTCGGAAAGTAGACGGTCAATTTTCATTAACTTACCACTTCTCTTGCCTTTGACTAATTGGCCTTCAAAATACGTCATTAAAACCCTGCTCATTAAACCCCAGTTATTAAATGTAAAATAATTGTCAAAAAAGAAGTTCTTCTCAGAGGACAAAAAGGGGCCAACCAATTAAGGTCAGCCCCGAATGGATATTGCTTTTAATTGTACTTACATATCTTGAGGACGAGTAATGCTAAGACCGGCCACATCAGCCGTAGTCCAAGTAGACGCGTTCCCAATTAAGTTCCCGGGCAAGCCAGAGGCCGACAAGCTAACTCCACAAGCACTGTCTGAAGTAGCCGAACCGCCATTCAGATAATTTGCCACGCACGAGCGATAGTGGAGAGTATTCCCACCGAAAGATACGGAATCAATATCTTCATTAACCACATAAGTAGAGGCGAACTCCAGATACGAACCGCCTACCGAACCGGCCATAAATCCGTTAGGACTTGTGTTGGTAGTAGTGTTTTGGAAAAGTGCCCAGGTGAATGATGTGCTCCCGTTGTTAACAAAGTAGCCGTAGTTATTCATTGCGGAAATCACAGAGCCGTACTGAAGTTTCAAAGCGTTAGTAGCTGTATCAACGCGGTAGAATACTTCATAGAGGTCGCCGTTGCTTGCTTCAGTGATAACGTGGATGTTTTGTGGGCTTCCGCATTTGAAAGCAATGTAGGCTGAGTCACCAGAAGAATTCGTCATCTTCAAAGCGTGGTCAGGAACTACAGAGCCGTCACCGATATTCCAGGAACCGCTACCAGCCATCAGATTGATATTCCAACCGGCAAAAGTAAAACTACCAGAAGTCGGAATAGACTCACAACTTGCGATATCATTATCGTAAGCCATATCGTTAAGAGTGTTGATTACCTGATTGGTATTATTCACCAGAATTTGCGTGGTTGAATATTGAGTTTTAATTGTAGAGTAAGCACTGTCACCATCGGCTGACATTGCGTTAATTAACCCTTGACTCATCACTTTAGCGGACAAGGTATTAACCGTAGAGCCGGTAACACAATCCTTGCTTCCACATTTTACTTGAGCGGGTTTAATAATCTTCGGTGAGAACGTATCTCCAGAACCACCACTACCGCCACCACCAGAACCTCCGCAAGCAGTCAACAAGGTCATCAACATTCCTAGAGCAATCATTTGTTTTTTCATATATTCCCTCTCTCCTTTATTGTTATTTACAGTTTCTTTTGGACATTTATTTGGACTTCAAATTTCCCCGAGAATACTTCCTTCAACAGTTTTTCTGTGAATTGGGCATGGACGGGGTCTTCACAACCGAAGACCAAATAAAACATTGAAACCCCCAAACACTCCGCAAGCTTTGCAACCGCTTGCCATGAACGGGGCACTCTCCCGTTCTTCAAGTGATGGAGAGTTGTGAGGGGGATGTCACACATCAAAGCCAACTCTTTCAGCGAGTTGATACCCCGAGCCTTCATTAGGATATTTATATTGTCGGCTATACAAATTTTCATACCCATTATTTTCGTCGTTTCCTTACTCTCGGTAGAGAGATATTTCCCATCCGAAAAACTTTTCTCTCTAAAGAGACTTGATATATAAAAAGATAGCATAGATATTTTAATATATCAACGCGGTGTATCGAAATATATCAAGAGTGGGTTTTAAAGGATTGCGGTTGAGTTCCCGCACCGAAGGTGAATCAACGGGGCGGTTGCGTCCAGCAGCGGACTAAATTTCGTATAAGAAATTATCGTCAATACTTTGGCCTAGGCCTTAGCCGTTCAAAAACCCTTTAGCTTTGAGATGGGCATGGAGTTTATTTCGCTCCAGATAAAGAATCTTAAACGGTAATTCCAATTCAATTTCCGTGGGCCACTGTGAGACGGGAGTATTCCCGTGCGCTTTTGCCAGTTGAATTAACTGATCACTTCTTAAGTCTTCTGGAATGGTGTAAACGCGTTTCTTTGCCATACTCCAACAGATACCGCCCAATTAGATATATGGTTCTGTTGCAAAAATATTTACTTGGGTCTAAGCCAGTGATATATTTGAAGGGAGCGAAGTCAGACACACCGGGAGCGGATACGATGAAGAAGAAACCGTATTTATTGATTAGAGAAGTTTACGAAAAGAAACAAAAGGAAATGGAAAAGAAAGGTCAAACCTTTACTTGGCAAGATTTTGCTGAGGCAATGGGGATGGAAAATCCAGCTTCTACTCGTAGTAATGTAGCTAAAATTTTAGATGATAAATACAACCCAACATTTAACAAGCTTTGTAACATCGCCGACGCCTTAGGCGTGAAAATTACTGATTTGATTAAGGCTTAGTGAATAACTGGTTTAATACTTTTCTTTGGGTAAAATTGAATAAAATTATCCTCTACTGATTTCGCGCACTGTAATTTGATTTCTTCTTGTTTTAATGGGTCTAATTTGTAGAACTCATTTTCTTGCTGGAATACAAAATCATTATGAAAATGGAAAGAAACTTCACCCATTTTTGCCGGGTCAAACCCACTACTGGGCTTAATATCCAAAACTTTATATGATGATTGAATATCCCGTGAGCCGTCTTTTTTCACGGGCTTAAACATCACTAAAATCTTTAAGTAAACATCTACCCACGGTTTCAAGATTAATCCTTAGTCAGTTAATTGGTCAGAAGTAATTCCCGAAACATTATACCCACACGAATTGAGTTTCCTGGTGAGCACGGCTTCACGCTCGGCAATGGTTTTGGCTTCTTTATTATCTCTCAGTTCTTTGTCTAAAAGACTAATGGCTTTATCAGAGTCATTTTTATCCATTGCATCTTCAAAGTTTTCGCAAAAGGTTTTTCCTGATGTCGCACAAGAAGATAGAGCTAATAACAGAACTGTTAAAAATAGGGTCTTACATTTCATTTTTTCACCTTGGTTTGGGGTAGTGTTTTATCAAATTTCTCCATTCCATCTACCCAAGTTTTATTTTGGACATCTCCTTGAAGTCTTTTAAGACGTTCATTGGCTTCCACCCGCATTCTTGCGATTGGGGTTTTAGCTCCGTAAGTTTTCTCCCATAGAACTTTCTTAGTGTTTGGGTGAATAATTTGAACGATGAACTTATTAGCCGAGTTATTTTTTGATTTAGGATAAATGATTTGAGTCATTAATTGTGGAGCAGTCTTACGCAATAAGACCGCTTTCAATCTATCTTGATCCTTGGCCTTCCGACCACGCTTTTTGGGCACCTTAATTTCAGTCATAATCTTTCCTCCTAAAAGAGGGAGCAGGAAGGATTCGAACCTTCGGCAAAGGCGCACAACCTATGCCTCCTGGTAAAGTCCTTTCAGTCGTGGACCCACCACTACTCCCACTTACTAATACCGGTTTTAGAGGAGAATCTTAGATTATTAAAAAATGATGAGCTAAGTGCTTGATTTGAGTTGTTTCTCTAAGGCACGACGGAGTTGTTGGCCGGATTTCATTTTTTCTCTATGAAGAGTGGTTTTTTTTAATTTCGGTGTAAGACTTAAGTGAGACCAGCCACTAACAGAGATATAATGTCCTTTTTCACGGACGCACTTCATATTGTTTAGTGCACATCTTGGAACGAAATATATTTCTTTGGTTACGGCACAACGGACAACTAATAATTTGCGAGACCATCCACGCAATGCGGTCGGTAAATATCCAAAATTCTTTTGCGTTAACTCCGCGTCTACTTCAGGCGGTAGTGGAAGAGCTGATTTTTTATTCTTACTATTCACACGGGGAACATAGAGGCATTTTTGGCAAAATGTTTTTTGTTCTGGATGTTTGTTAGCCTTGATAAGAGCATATCCGTAGGCGTGAGTGGTTTCGCACTGACATTTATCACAGATTAGAGCTACCGGTGAATGCGTGGTAGGTGCTAAATCCTTAGGTTCATATCCGAATCTGATTTTCGTTCTCTCAATACTAATCATAAAAGACTCCTTTATTTGTGATTAACCTCATGAGTGCGATTTGCCTCATTGGAGTCCGGTCTTCTCAGGACTACTAAATCACAAATAAAGTGGTCGTTTCTTGATAACCACCGGGTGATAAAAATTATCACCAATGTATTATACAGAATTAAAATGGTAATTTCCAATAAGGCTCAACAATTAATATTTTGAATAGATCAGTGAATTATTAATCTATTAGACCGTTCAATTTCGTTCCGGGGTCAGGTCGGTTCATAAGAATATCATCAATTAAGACCCGATTTTTATTAAAAACTCTCATCACGCCAGCTTCGTCTTCGGGACCAAGATTCCATGTGGAGTCTATAACAGCTTCTTTGAGAGTAATGAGTTGGTCATCGGAAAAATGGTTTAAGAATTCTTCGGTCATTATCCCAATTCGGTTAGTTCTCCCGCTTGGATCATAAAATCCTTTTAGTAAAATTCCCGAAAAAGAAATTAAAGATAAGTTCTGATGATAGAAGGCGTAGATGTTCTCTAAAATCTCAATGATACGTTTTTTATAAAACATCTCACTAGCCGGACTCTTACAGGCCAAGTGATTACTCCAAGCGATTGCTTTAAAAATTAATTGAGGTGTTTGGTGAATATCAAGAACTTGGTTGGTCAGAGCTTTTACTTTTAATTGCTCCAGTTCTACATCCAAATCAGATAGGTTATGTTCGCTCATTAATTATCCTCCAGAATGAGAACGGTTTTCTTAGAGGATGTATCCCGTTTGACCAGACCACTTTCTTGTAATTCCTTAACGGCCCGGGAAATCTCGTTGGGGGAGGAACAGTTAATCTCTTTACGAATATCCTTATTCGTACTGGTTAAAGTTTTGTCTCCTTGAGCGCGGATTAAATCTAAGATTTTAGTTCCGGTATTAGATAGGGATAGTTCCCGTTGATTTTCTTTAAGGTGTTTACTCAAGGTTTGGTAATCCACCTTGAAATCAAATTTAGTTCCCGTATAGCCCGGGAGAGTTCTAATCAGGCCGGAACTTTCTAATTCTTTTAATAAAGCTCTGACTGGTTGGGTAGTTTTATAACCCAGACTTTCAGCCAGGTCCTTTTGCTTCAGTTCACTTGGTCCGGAGAAACCTTCAAGGAGGTGCGATAAGACCTCTCTGGAGCCCTTGGAGAGCGTTTTAAGCGTGTCCAGAGAGATAGTGGAGCCGTCATCAGCATTTAAGCCCTCAGGGCCTTCTGGAGCGAATGCGTTCGTTACAGTTTCGGGTGGATTAATATTAGAAACTGAATTGAATTTTGAGGCCGGGTGTTTAAGACAGTAATTATAAAGTTTGCGACCACCGATTAACATATCCTTGTAACCGGGATAGATATGGTTGCCTGACGATTTTCTACCCATAGATTTTTCTCCTATAGATAGATACCGGTTTTTTAGATGTCGTTATGAATTTCCCGCTAACCTTTCCAAGATAGAATTAGGGGATGAAAATATATATCAAGAATTTTGATATATATCAGGTTTTAGGAATGTCTATGATATGTATTCACTAAAATATCGATTTTGTTAGTAAAGAGTCTTTAGGGGCGAAGAGAACTTTTTGGGATTTTTTATTAGAAACTTTAAAACCCTCAACACCGTTCTCAGTAGTAGCTTCAATCACCACTACTTCCTGACCATTAAAGAGATAAGTATTCCCCACTTGAATGGGGAACAGCTCATCTATCGCATCATTGAATTGTTTTTTACTAATAGTCATAAAAATATTCTAACATAATGGGCGATATATCGCAATATACCAAATTGAGAACTTAAGCCCTTTTCTTGTGAAAACTCTCACGGAAGGCTTTAGAAGCCTCTGTGTCTCCCGAGTAGAGTTCCAGAACGAATTGGAGTTGTTTCGCTTCTTTGGCTTTTTGCATTTTCTCACATAAGTTTTTAACCAAGGTTGGTTGCTTTTCAAAAGTAACCCCAAGACCATCTTTTAAATAGTTCGTCAAATTCCAGTGACGGTTAAGCATTGTGATGTGGGAGTAAAAGTTCTTATTAAACTCGCTACGAACATCCAAAGTGTAGAACATATGAAATAGATGTGAGTTATCTAACCACCAATCACGAGTGAATTGAGTTTCTTCACTGATAGAAGCTAAGACCAATCCCAATGCCGGATAGTTCCCAGTCTTAAAAACATCAGATTGATTAGTAGGGTTTCCGTTTTCATCTTTAATGAAATAAAGGTTACGAGCCATCACTAACGCCGGACTAAATGCGTCTCCGTGAGGGTTCCCACCATCAACCTTTTCTTTCCACCAGTCTTTATAATCATTCACTACATCTTCGGCGATATCTTGTTCAAACCAAGGCACGGATTGATAAGACATATCTTGGTCACCATAGACTAAACCACCAGTGCGTAGTTGCGGGTGAACTTGAGCGTAGTCCCGGGGAGTAAAGGCGATTCTTGTTCCCCGGGGGAGCCATTTAGTTTTACCGTCTTCAACACCCTCCACCATGTGGAACATGAAAACTTCCCCGGCGTAAATTCGCGTGTTGTTAGCGGTCAAGTATTGGTGACCATAATAACGGAAATCATTAGGACCAGCCACGCAACCATCAACGATGGCGTAGTAGCGAGTATTCGGGAAATAAAACTTCGCTTTTCCTTTTTCAAAGTTAGCTCCGACGATATCAACTGTATCATCATTGATATAAGTCTTCCCATCCTCTGGGTCACGAACTTCAACTTTCAAGAAGTGAGTCAAATACATTGCGACCGAAGCTAAAAGTGGAGAGTAACGAGAAAGACCGTTTTTGACATCTTTCCCATGAACTCCAACTTTTCCAGCACGGGGAACTTGGGCTACGCGAATCTCTTTAATGTAACCATCTTCAACTTTAATAATGATGCCCGCAAAATCTTGGCGGTATTTCATTAGACCTTGAACGGAGTCAGAGAACTCAGTTAGTTTAGCAAAGAATCCAGTCGCTAAATTAAGTGGCGCAAGAGTTGTATCATCCATTGCTGAATTAAGCTCTTTCAAGGCCAACAAATCCAATGAGTCATTACGGGTTTCAGTAAACGATGTATCTTTCCCGTTAATAGACCCAGAGAATTGATAAGAACGCTTCGGGAGTTCTTTTCGGGCTGTTTCAATTAAAGTGGTGATGATGTTTACGTCTTCAGGGCTGGCATAGGTAGGCAATAGTTCAAAGAACTCAGCCAGAAGTTTCTCTTCTGTATCAGTAGAGGAGATAGTATTTAAAACTTTCGCCCGGATTTCACCTTGAATTAAATCCGTGAACGGGAATGCTTGGTAGTCCCCAGTTTTGATTGCGAGGTCGTAGTCATTCTTTAATCCAGCAATTTCGGCACTAATAGCGAGAACTTCACCGTGGGCAATGGTGTTCTTATTAGGGTTTCGAGATTTCCAAACCATAAAACCATAATCTTGAGTCGTAGAAATCAGTTTTCGTTGAACTGAGTTCAAACAATCTAAAATCTCTTGTGGCACCGGTTGAAAATCAGTGTTGGGAGGTTTGGCTGGAAACTCAATTGTAGGTTTAGGAATGTGTTTAAGGCTCTTATAGAGTTCAATTCGTTCTTCTTGATTCATTTGGTCTTGCGACTTCATGGATTTAGAAGGAGATGTTTTAAGGTTAACTGGAGCCTTCGGTTCAGGATTATCTTTAGGAGCTTGAGGCAATGGTTTATTAGCAAGTGGTTTGTATGCCACTCCCTTCATATCTTCAGCCTTAAATAAGTTCTTTAGCCACTTCATATTGCACCGACTCCTATTATCTCAACATTTTTAATAAAAGTAATCACCGCCCAATATGGCTTGATCTACTTCCGTATATCAGTGAGATACCGGTAATTTAGAAAGTCGTGTTGTAATGGGCGAGACGTGAAAATTTATAATGGGTGGGAGAGGCAAAAATATTTTTGAAATTGTCGGAGTAGCTCTTGTCCCAAATACAGGCGTTATTCGGGACTAATTTAATGTTGAAACTAAGGTGCTTGGGATTGAGTTGATTGGAAATGATTGGGGTTTTGAGAATAAAAACCTGCAATATTTTGGTGTCCCCCGATGGATTTGAACCACCGACCTCCTATGCATTGTCTTAAGCTACATAAGTGCTCTGTTGCTACTATATCAAATCACTGATCAGGTGATTCTTCATTTCGCCCGGACTGAGCTAGAGGGACATATTTAAGCGGAATCTTTTTTATCACAAATCTTTAAAACTAAAGAATCGTTCATCCCAGATTTAGTGTTTCCAGGGATATTTCCGTGAACTAACTCTGGATTTTCTTCTATTGGACCAAGTAACCACTTACCTTGAGCTTTGAGTTCTTTAATCTCAAACGCGTTCTTTTCTTCAGAAAGTTTTGCTTGCCGGTCTTTCTCTCTGGCCTCTTTCATTCCCTCACCCTGACAATTTTCTGTCTTTTCATAATTTTCATAGGAATGAATTTCGTCGAGCACTACTTGCACCGCATAGGTAAAAAGGTTGTGAGCTAGAGTCCTAAAGAATTGGAAGAACATAATAGCCATACAAATGATGCCGACAAACAACACACCGTTAAAAATGAATTCAGCCATTACGCACCCACTTGAATTTTTAGTGAGCGAAGTTCAACGGTAATTCCGGCGGTCTTAGCTTTGGCAATTCCTTTATCCATTTCGGGACTAATACCTTTATCAATGTAGACGACAACTTTACTGGCTACACTCAAGAATTGGTCGCCCGCATTTTCACAAAGTTGTTGGCTCTCAGGACTACTATCTAAGACATTAGCCTGTTTGTAGGTGAGACTTGAAGAGAACGGGGCTTCACCACGCTTAAGACAATCAGCCAAACACTTTTGGGCATACTCCACGTTCTGTTTCGTTTCCCGGGTTGTTTTTCCCTCATACGGACTTTCTATTACTACAATCGTTTTATTTTGCATTTTACTATCCTCCTGGCAGAAAGGGATGGACTTGAACCACCGACCTCACAATCTCTTTAATCCTTACTAGCGGAGTTTCATCTCTAGAAAACTACTCCATCCGTCTTCGTGACTGTTTACTTAGATTTCATTGCAACTAAACCTAAGTTCACCAATTGGGCGCTCTACCGACTGAGCTACCTTCCTATAAAATTACTCTTTTTCTCCTCTTAAACTAATTAACAACTTCACCATTTCCTTGCGGAGTTGCTCTGGGTTGTCTTTATGTTTTTCTTTTAATTCAGCGACCTTTTGCTTAGTCGCTATTGTTTCTTCATTAACTTCATCTACCAAAGATTCAATCGGACCATTACCCCTGGCTCCGAGAACATCGGGCAGACCTAATTTGGATTGAATAGATTTGCGAACGCGGAAATAAATGACTTTATGAAGTCCCCAAACAATCAAAATAGCGGTGAAGACTTTTAATTTAAAAATTAGTAAGGAAGCATCAAAACCAGTTACTACTGAATGAATAGTTGAAAGAATTAAGTAGAAGGCAAAACCGACCAACGACAAATTAAGCACTACATTCAAAACCAGACTGATGAATGCGATGATGGCTAATTTAGTGTTTGGAGTTAGAAATCTCATTGAGACACTCCATTAGATTTCTTTTTAAGATTTTCTTTTAATAGCTTAAGTGCAAGATTACCAATCTGAACGTATTTGATTATTTTCAACACCGCGTAGGATACGAAAATATAAACCAGTGTTTGCGTGTGGCTGTAGAGCGTTGCAGAACTATTAGAAAGCAAGAGATAAGCTACGATAGTCATTTGAGCGTATAAGCAAATTTTCACCACTTTGGCAGTTAAGTATAAAGTTTTAGTGAACACGGATTTAGTCATTAATTACTCCTTAAAAAGTAAGGGGCCAACCATCCGTAGCTGAAACCCCTCATAGACTAATACCGGTTTTCGGGAAGAATCTTAGAATATTAAAACAAGGTCTTAATAAACGATTTAATTCGCGCCCATAGAGACAATTTCGGAGTATATAGCGGAGTAAATTTTAATTCGTGTTGCTCCACAAACTTCACCGTATCGTTTGCCCGTAGTGAGATAACTGGGAAATGTCCACGGGAAGGGTCTAAACCATCCGCCCTGACGATGTATTCGCCTTTGTCCATATCATCTGGCATTTTTAGACCAAGCATTTGTTGGTCGGACGATTGGAGTTTATGAGCTAACATAGTGGGAAGATTTCTTCGGATAGAGGTAGGGTAAGAATCTTGGTAAACTCTTTGAGAGGAAAAAATAAAAGTAAATCCGAACGAACGGGACTCTGATAATAGTCGCTCTAATCGGTTAATCGCGGTTCCATTGGTTTTTGCTAAACTATCCCAATCAACATCTCTAATTAAGGCTTTTAATTCATCTACAACCACCCACACACGAGGGAGAGGTCCTACCTCTTGACGATACTCATGAAGGTTACGAACTTTCTTTCCTTCTTCACGAGCTTCTTGAAATAGCTTTTGACGATATTCATATTCAGCCCAGACAGTGTTGATTAGCGTTTCAAATTCAGAAAAATTATGGGCGACGGGAAGTGGAGATAGATTTTTAACCGCATCGTAATCACCACCGCGTTTTCCGTCAGCAAAAAACCAAGTCGTTCCTTTCTCTTTATTAAGTAGAGAGTGAAGTAGCGCGAAATTAATTAAGGTTGTGGATTTGCCCGAACCTGTTTGGCCTGGAACGATAGCATGAACGAAGTCATTTATAGAAATTGTGGCGGAATATTCTTCACCCTTATCATCACTAAAATTGAAGAGTAAGACCTGTTCGTTACCCTTTTGTTTTTCAATCTCTTTTATCTTTTCAATTTCTTTAACTACATCAAATGTTTTTTGCATCGTTTTCTCCTTACAGATAGATACCGGTTTTGGAGAAAAATCTTAGAATATTAAAATGAGGTATTGTGGGGAGACTTATCTAAACTGACTTTTTATTTCGTTTCTTTTTCTTCTGGTAAAATGCTTTTCTTTGAAGTTCATTCTCTACCTCATTCAGGTAGCTTGATGCGGCAGCTTGAATTAAGGCAATCGCTGAGATGACCTTCGCCTTAGGTATTCCACGTCCGTTATGTTTGATGTGGTTGTAGATTTGGTCCGTCCAACAATGAAAAGGAAGATTGGTGTTCCAGTCTTTTTCCTTCTCAAAACCAATACCGATAGTATCAAACTTGGAAAATCCTAATACGGCGTTATTTTTAGAGACCTTTACTCGAAATAAGGCGTCTTCAGATTTGAGAAACGGAGTAAAGAGAACCTGAAGACCACCAGAGTCGTCATTATTCTTAACCACATCTTTCACTGATTCATTAACTTCTAATTTTAGACATTTCATTTTGGACCCATACTTACTTAATTAGACTTCTAACCGCACAATCTTTGGCCTCTAATAACTTCCGTAAAGCGAAGTCTTTCTCTTCGCCATCAGGTAGTGTCTTTGAGAGACTTTCCGCTAAATCGTGAAATGGTTTTGAGATTTGTTGTAGGTGGGGTGGTAAGTGAGCGTAGCCGAAGTATTTTAATAGTTTGTGATTCATGGTTCCTCCACTTACTAATACCGGTTTCGGAGAGGAATCTTAGAATATTAAAACAGGGTCTTATTGAGTAGGATTGACCAAGTCGTAGAATATGTGGACGCGATTGAATCTGTAACAAAGGGTTCCCGTTACTTTCTTTTGATTTTTAAAACATTGGAATCTTAAACTGTTCTCCATACTAGGACAGTCGAAAAAGCCTTTATTGAAAGTCGGGGCCGAACAACCTATATCTTCATTGAGAAACTTAGTTAGTTCCGATTGTTTTTCCATTCGTAGTTTTTGAGCACCTTCTGAATTACTAACTTCTAAAAATATGAATAGAGAAAATAGAACGACTTTGAACAGCAACAAGGCGGTCATAAATATAATTGCGACACCGAAAAGAATATTTCCAATTACTTTCATCTAATTCCTTTTTCCTTTAGGTATTTATATGTAGCCAGAGCTTCTTCCACCTTTTCTGGTTCAGTTAGATTTCTGATATAGAACGGCTCCAGTAGCTCATTTATCTTTAGCGCAACAATCCCAAATACAAATGCACAGATGGGCATATAAATCATATTTGGAGTTATTTGTTGTTCGGCGAAAATCCAAAGCAGTAGGATGGGGATCCAGAAAACCGCTAAGACCGCAAAATATGTAAGAGACAAAATTCCTAAGCCCTCAAGAGAAAGATTTAGAAATATGATGGACCAGAATTTTAGACGGTCTTTCATAGTAGCGGTCGTTTTTTCTTTTTTCATTTAAATGACTTCCTAATAACTAATACCGGTTATTGAGGAACATCTTAGAATATTAGTGCCTAAAAGTAGGCACCACATATTTGCGAAGTCTTTTTGGCACCGCAAATTTAATAAACTCGGATTGAACGGTAAGTATTAAGAGAACTGATTTTGTCTTTCTTAAACCAGTTGCCCAATGGGATTTTTAATTGTTTAGCGATAGCTTCAGCATTATCCCAAGCCTCGGTCTCTGTAGAGAAAAGGACTTGTTTCTGGTTAACCGTTAAATACACATAATTACGCTCTAGGCGCGTTCTACCGTAATAATGATGAGCCCCAGCATACTTGTTAGGGTTGCGGAGGTCGTCCAAGTAATGACCTAATTCATGCAATAGCGTGGAGATGATATCGCTATTACTTAAGGTGTTATCGTATTTAATAACCCGGCGATTAGGGTCGTATTCTCCACACCCTTCAAACCCACGCACAGGAATCAACTTGATGTTGACGGCCTTACAGTAAGCCTTAATTGCTCTGAGATAGATTTTAAATTTCTTTAGCTTCATCGTTTGCCCCTATATATAGATACCGGTTTTGGGGCTGGAAATCGGAATGCGATTTATAAACGGTTAATATCTCAATGATTTTCGATAGGTACATTTTTAATAAAATAGGCGAATTTTCGATAAAAACGACGCTATTTTTCTATATATCAAAAGTAAGTAAGTAAATTCGTAGCCCAATATAAATTCTAAATCGGACCACAAAAACCGGTATCAATATAAGAGGTGTTCTGATGTCCAGTTGTCTTCATTGTAAAAAACCGTTTGACCAGTCCAAGAGTCCTTACATTGGCTTAGGCCCCAAGTGCGGAGCTAAGGTTCCCGGTGTTCGTCCAGCTAATTTAGTTTTAAAAGATTACAGTCAGAGCCAATTGGATAATTTGGTCTTGAGTGATGAAGAGGAATTCTGGGTAAGTGGTGAGTATAAGAAGGATTGGAACAAGGTAGAGAAAAATGCCGAACTAATTTTCAAGTTATCAAAGGCGGATATTAACAACCAACCCATGATTTACCGTTGCGCTAAAGAGATCACCGACCCAAAAGAATTAGCTCAATTGGGTAAAATGGTTTTGCAAGACCAAAACATCAATAGCGAGACACTGGATACTCTCACTTATTGCGGAATCGTAGAGGCCTACCAACACCCGAACTTTGATTTTAAAGCAAGACGTTTACACTTAGAGCGGAATACCAGAGTTAACGGAAATAACTACGCTACTGCTTTAGCAATTTACAGAAATCCAAATCTTACTCCAGTTGTTTTTAAAGATATTCACCAATGGCTTACTAATAACGATATGTCCGGAGAGCAAATGAATGCTCAGATGATTTGTGATGAAAATATTCCAATTAAAAATAGGGTCTTACTTATTGAACACGCGAACTCGTCCTATTTTAATACCGATATTGTGAATTCGATCCATAATTCAAAAGATAGCGCCACTTTAGTTCCTGAATTTTACAAGCTGATGGATTACGAAGTAAAATTAGTAGAAGACAACGATAAAGGATTGGCTCATAACTACACCAATCAACTACGTCTGGAGAAAGACCAATTAAGAGATTATACAGATCAACTCCACAGAGCTGAGAAACTAAAGAAGTCCAAGAAAGAAATTGCCGTAATTAAAAAGGAGGTTCTATTTTGTCAGAGTATGGTGGACACAATGGAGTTGGTAATCAGTAAGCATCCTAACCTTAGTAAAGAAATAAAGGATTTGGCGGATTGGTTAGAGTAACGACTTATCGTTATGAAAAAACCGCTAATCTTTCCAAGTATTATTCTAAGATTTTAGCTAATTCCCGCATTGCAGGGTCTTTGATTAATCCGATAACTATTACGATATTTTTTTGAGCATTCCTAATAACAGAAATATGACCCGTGTGCTTTCGGTCTTCGTTTAGATATGCTTGATGTTCAAGGATCTGATTTCTAATGTGAGAAACAATCTGTAATAAATCATTATCCGTAAAATCTTTTAGGAGAATGTTTGGTTTAGGCATCTCACTGATGCGAAAGATTAAATTACTGGGGTCACCACAATTCTCACTAATTCTTCTTCTCGTTTCCTCAGTCCCATATAACCAAATATTTAACCGGTCTGTATAGTTACCGTGAAAAAACAAAGTCGCTAGTGAGTATTGGCAGTTCATTAATGATTTTGCTAATGCAATTCTGTCTAAAAGATATTTGGGAGTGTTTGGGTTATAGACTAACGCATCAATAGCAGAATCTCTGGGCCGCCCGTTGAGGTATTCACTTACTATATACTCCAGTAATTTTACCGGGCAATTGGGATTACTGACCACTGTATTACAAGTCCATGGGTCGTTTAATAGGCGATACTTTTTCCATATCTTTAAAAGTTTATTCGGATTGGTTCTTGGATCTGATGCCCTCTCTAAATCACGAAAGCGGGGAATGTTTTTAACTCGGTAGATAAAGTATCTGATTTTGTTTCTACACTGAATGTATTTTCTTAATAATCGTATCTTCATATGAATATAAATAGATACCGGCCATATTTAGGCTCTTTTTCTATTTAGCTATAGAGGGCTAAACGATGAACCAAGAGCAAATGTTAGATAATTTATTAAAAGAAATAGAAAACTATAATGTGAACCTATTAACTCTGGCGTGGTCGATTCCTAATCTTGAGGGGAGTGACCCGTTAGAAGTTGCGATGGCTTTACTTCGCCAATTAAAAGTCGCTACGATATTAAATGAACAGTTAGAAATCATCCAAAGTGGTCGGATGGATTTACTCCACCCGAAGATTAAAAGTCGTAAAGATGTTCAGTATGCAAACCTTGGATTCAAGAAAGAGAAGTCAGCAACTACAATTAATGCCTTCCAAAATGAAGGCCAGTATATTGCTCACCTAATTAAGTTAGCCAAAAATCATTAAACGAATTCGCCTGTTTTAATCAGCATCTCTTTCATTTCTGTCTCATCTTTAAACACGATGAAATAAGAGCCGAATTTTCCTGATGGCATCGTAGGTCTCAACCACACCTTAATTTTCCCGTCAGGCATCTTATGGGCGTTTTGATAAAAGAAGGTGATTCCCTCTACCTTTTCTTTGAACGGTGAATTTTCACTTAGCTTTATTAATTCATTACAAAAATACATCACTAAACTCCTTACCTAATAAATAGGAACTCGTCCCGTATTTGTTATTTTCTGTTTTCTATGATATATTATAATGGAGCAATAGTCAATGAAGGGAGAATATGCATTTCTGGGAAAAATACCTCACAATTAAAACCTTGAACCCAATTCTCCCAGTATTGGTTAATGTTGCTCTTTATTATCTCTTTAGCTTCTTACCGCGTCGTGGACTTTATATGTTGGTCCATATTGGTTTTCTTCCAGTCAAATGGAGCCTGAAGATAGTTGGTTGGTTTTTACGTTTAATTCTAATTCGTGTGGTCTATCGTTTGCTTAAGTTCTTGGTCTTACGTCTCTACTACAAGTTGTTCCCCCGTAAACTTCCGGAAATCAATCTCACCGTCGGACAAATAGACAAGATGGGGAGCACGTCTGGAAAGTGGTTTGAGGAGTATATTGCCTCTCTCTACCGAGCTATGGGTCACCAGGCCCAGACAACCACCGAAATGAGGGCTAACGGGACTCTACCCAAAGCGATAATGAAACAACGCGGGTGTGGAGACCAGGGCGTAGATGTAGTCGTGGACGTTATTAATAAAAATCAAGAAAAAGAACGCATCATCGTTCAGTGTAAGCACTATTCCCAGAATGTCGGAAATTCTGCCATTCAAGAGATAGTAGGAGCGATGAAAATGTATAAGGGAGATTTAGCGGTGGTGGTTACTAATCAATACTTCACCGAATCAGCAATTAATTTAGCCAAAGAGAACAATGTCGTATTGATTGATAGAAACCGACTCCCAAAACTCATTGACTCCGCTGTAAAGAAAAAACTCAAGGCGGTAGCGTAATGAAATCTTTTAATCTGAAGAATTGTGACCGGGAACTTAGAGACTTATTAGAGAAATCCCCAATGGGAACTAAGCGAATTTACGTTTTAGATAGTTCTGGGGAAGTCGATAAGGTTTTAGATTTTGAAGAACCGCAAAAGCTATTTGATTTCGTTTGGGACTCTCTCCACTCCGTGCCTTTGGTTTATGTGGTCAAGATTAAGCACATCTACCGAGTGGTTATGAGAGTGAATGAGTTTTCGGTGGAATATGAAATGAAACGTGATGGGACGATTGTTTTAAACGACTACCAGTCTCTTTGTTCGGTCACTAAGTCGGGTTGGTATTCAAAACTAAATTAAGGGGGAAAAATTGGGAAAGGTGACGAGTATTAACAAATGGGTCGGAGAGTGTTTACGGAAAAGTAAGCTTCAGGAAAAGTGGGCGGATAAAACCATTTTGAAGGCTAAAAAGGACGGAGTTTCTCTTCGGAAATACTATTGTCCCCATTGCCAGCACTGGCACGTCACTAAGCAAATGAAGTATGCGGGGTAAATTTATGAAATATTCTATTGGTGTTTTACGAGAGCAATTGTTGGAGTTTTCAGAGGAGGCGGGATTGGAGTATGAAACCGCAAGGGCATATTATGAAGTAACTCTCCGATCTGAAAAGTATCCAGTCGTCTATTCAACTGTAAATGATAGCCAAATAGAATTGCTACGGATTGTAGCGGATTATATTCGTTACGATGGTGACTCATTTAAAGTCGCCGTAATTAGAGCCCTAAAGAACAGTCCTATTCCGGGACAAAAAGAAGTCGGCGCAACACTAGAAACCGAAGCTCCTATTTCATTGGACCAGATTTTTGAGCATCCATTCTTCAAGACCGATGAATATTTAGGATTTCGTTTTGGAGTGCGAATGCTTATGAATACTGGTGGAAACTTGGCCGCGTTCATTGACTACATAGTAGCTCAATCAATTACGCATTAAAAATGGTATCATATTAAGAGGTAAATAATGATTAAGACGATATTTTTATCACTGCTAATTTCTACTTCCGCTTGGGCAACTGACTTTGGTAAGTGCAATTCATTCTTCCCGGGCGGTAAGGCTCCCACATTGAATATTCCCGACACTAAGCCCCTTTGTTTTAATGACTTTGCGATTTTGTATTCAGTTAAAACTAAGTCACCAATATATTGCGTGGAGCGATTAAGTTATCTAACGACTAAGCACAATAAACTGAAGCGAAGTAATCACTTCCACGAAGAGCCAATGCTAAAACAAAGCGAACGCTCTACTTTAAAAGATTATCAAAATAGTGGCTACGATAGAGGTCATATCTGTCCAGCTCAGTTCCGCCGCAATGAAGTAGCGATGGAGGAGAGTTTCAGTTTAGCTAATATGGTCCCCCAAACTAAGAATAGTAACCGTAAGGTTTGGAACAAGAATGTAGAAACGCCGACTCTAAAATATATTAAGAAAAATTCGGTCGGGGATGTGTATGTATTCACAGGTCCAATTTACTCTAAAAATCCTAAAACGATTGGTCGTAATAAGGTTGCGGTTCCAGAACATCTTTTCAAGGTAGTTTATGATGCCGGGAAAAAGAAGAGTTGGGTTCATTGGATTAGTAATAGTGACGATGCCAAAATGGTTCCGCCTATCACTTACGAAGAGTTCAAAAAGAGAAGTGGACTAAATCTTTTAGGACAGTAGAAATAGGTGATAAAAACAGGGTCTTAATTGCGGACATCTCTATCTTTCATCATGTAGTTTATTAAGAGCTTGGTAATCCGTTGAACCAAGCGGTCTTCATCTAAAACTAAAAACCAATCTGACTCTAATTTCATACCCACAGTTTTAGCCCGTAGATAGAACCGACCATTCTCTTTCTTAACGGCGATAACATAGTACCGATCCACCGCGAATATGGCTTGATTTCCCCGTAGGGAATACTCCAAACCAAATTTAGCAAAATCATTAGAACAAAGTTTTTCTTCTAAAGACTTTAGAATTGCCGCTTGTAAAAGACGTAGTTCCATAACCATACCCTCATAGTTTGTGGAACTTTAACGATTACATTAAATGTTTGTGTCTCGGCATTCCATCTTGGGTGATAGCCCACCAATCAAAATCATCATAATTCTTTAAATAGAATTCTAAGTCATCCAGAGGCCAAATATGGGCGTCTTTTCTGAAGAAGTTCAAAATAGAGTGGAATTTAGCCATATCAATACTACTGAAATAATACTTCTCAATAATATCAGTCCGACCGATTTCTTCGCAAAACTCTTGAGCAGATTCCGCATTCGCCTTAACTTGTCTATCAGCCTCTTTTCTATCTTCAGGTGATGGAACGAAGTTTCTAAGATTCTCTAAGTCTTTTTCATTACGGACCCGTTGGATTAAACAAAATGGGAACTTAATCGCCATCAAGATTTCTTTCTTAGCTTGAGGTCTTTCCGTAGTAGTAGCTTTTTGCGCAACCGGAGCTGGAGCCTCTTGAACTTTCGGCGCGTCTAATTGCTTGATGTATGGAGACGCAGTAGGAGTCACCACCGCACCTTCAATTAATGTATCTGACTTTACTACTTCACCAGTAATAGTTTGAGTTTTCGGTTTATTTTTATAGTTCTTAGCCGAATCAATTTTAGCCTGAGATTGTCCAGTGATTTGCACCGGAGCTTTACCGCCTTTTTTCTTACCCCCTTTAGAAGTGGGAACTACTAATTTAGGAGTAAAAGGAAAACGATAGTTTGGGTCTAAGTTGAACTTACCAGTCTTCTTATAAAGAGCCATTTGAATATCAATCTCTTCAGGATTGAGCGTTGGAGCCATTTTCTTTAAACGCTTACGGGCCTCAGCAAACATCACAAGAGGATTAGCTTTTAAAAGAGTAGCATCAGAACAAACTTGGTCCAGAGCCTCAGTAAGTTCTTTTCTACTCACGGGCTTATCAGTAGTTTTATCAGAAAGACGATTGAAAACATCCAATGCATTAGGGAAACCATAATCTAAAATCCCCAAACCATAGAACGCCGACAGGATACCTAAATCCCGTTCATCCTCGTTGCTACCAAGGGTTAAGTATTCGTTACTCTTAATCCATTGTTCAGTAAGAACTCTTCTGATAGCTCTGGCTTCTTTTTTTCTAGAATCTAATAGAGCGTCGTGATCAAACTGACCGGCATTACTAACCACCATTTGATTCTCTTTCTCAGCCAGTAATTGGAATTCAGGTTGGTTCCAAAACGCTGGGTTGTTGATATCAAAAGTTCTATATCCCCGTAAAACATTCGGAGTCGTGTGCGTCTTATCTTTGATGATATTAAGATTAACAAAAGTGTAGATAGATTGTTTGTAAGCAGAAACCCCCATGTGGTTTTCAATTCCATCTTTGTGGGCAATAAAAGTTCTACCAGTATTACGGTCTAAATTCTTAACTAAGAACACCCAAGCAAGTTTAATTAATGGAGTAGCATCCGCAAAAGGGAACGCTTTATTCCAAAGAATATCTGGAAAGAATAGATCCATAAAGTTAGTCGTATCAGGACGGGGGATTGGGCCGGTTGTAAACCACATATCCTCAGGATTTAATACGATAACGAAAGTATGAGATACACGTTCTTCTGGGCTTATGTATTTGATAATAGAGCACTGGATGAATAGACTAATTATCTCCTTAAACTTGGTTCTACTAATCCCAGCTTTTTCCGCGAACTTTAACGGAGCATCAATAATCTCAATGGTCTGTTTTGAGTTCTTAGCTTCTTCTTGAGCCTTCTTAATACGAGCCAATGTAATAACCGCAAACGGGTCTTTCAAGGCAGTAGTGGCCCAGTTCGGGAGAGTTACCCCAAACTTTAAGGCGTCTATTAAATCTTGCCGTTTATTCATTGTCATAAGCTACATCCTTGAACCATTCTTCTATTTCGTTAAAAGTAATAATCATATTGTGGGACTTGGTATCCTTGGTGGACTGGAGACTGATAATTTTCAGTCTTTCAAGTAAGTAAATTAGTTCCCTAATTTTGGTCTTACTAATGCCACATTCGGTTTCCATTTCCCCCCGGCTTCCAACTACCTCCAGCTTGCCGGTTTGAATATTAACCCGGGCTCTTTTGAGTAGAAATCGTAGGAAATCTCTCCCCCAGATATCTTTAATTCGGTCATCTACCCAATCAGGAATAGTTGTGGCCGAACCGGTCTTACCATCGGGTAGATCAACCCGAATTAGGGCTTTGAATTGTTGTCTTAGTGGGGCTTTCATCTGTTCTCCTGTTAAAATAAATGGAAAACAGGCCAAAAAATCCGTCTTCCGAAGACGGATATTCGTCTTACGAAGCCGGATAATCCCCCATAAAGCGATATATTTTAGATCAGATACACTTTTTCCGCGATTTCATACCCCCTAAGTATATCTTTTAATCTTTATCTCTCTTTTTACTTACTTTCTTCTTATTGGTGTATTTCGGTATATCAGTAAGGATTAGACCAATAGGGTAAGGACTGAATAGGGTTAGTTCAGAGCCAGTGGAAGTCCGCCAATAAGACCTAGTTTTAAATTTATATTTTTATTATTTCTATGAATCTAAGACGGGGTTGTAAGTAGGTTCGGTATGCAAAGTCCCATACCCGTCAGAAGGTAAAACTACATACCTAAAAGGGACGCTCTATAAGCCTGTTTAAGGCCTCTCAGGGCTTGGGCTATGTGAATGGGTGGAGTGGGAACTAAGACCGTGCCTGGGGCTGTTTAAGGCTATCTAATAAGGCTTACTGATACACGGGAAGATAGCAGGTCTAATATAAGAGAAATCGCTTATATAAGTAAAAGAACTTATATTAAAAGTTTAGAAAGTAACAGGCTCAGACCTTGTTGGGACTTTACTTTGAGAGCTTCTCTTTAGCTGGGGCGAACACTTCAATCCTACGGTCATCTTGAATAAGTCTAAGAAGTTTCAGTTTAACCAGGCTATGGGCAATAAGAGACTGTTGGGAAAAGTCTTTGGCTTGTTTGGAGCTGAGTTCATTGTCTGGGTGATGTTTAGGGATGGGATAGCCAGAGTAGTCTTCATATTCTTTGAGTTGCTCGGTCTTATCCTTCTCTATGGTTTTTAAAAGCTTTGTTTGGCTTGGGGTTAACTTCTTCATTGGCACCTCTATGAGAGTATAGCTCGAAGTTCCGGATTATCCTATGGGGCATTACAATTTGATACATTTGGATATAGCTTAAGTTCTTATGATTACGCCTCTTTCCATTCCGCTCATAGGAGATAAACTTACACCTCAGATTTCGGACGACTTCCGATAGATTGTATCCAGCCAATAGCAGATATGATTCAGGGCTAAGACCTGGTTTGGGTCTAACTATTTTTGCTAATAACTTCTTCTTGAGCCATTTAGCTACCAAGAGGTGATTATGGCTAAAACAGAGAAGATTAATTTAGGTGTGAGTTCGGTGGCGGTAGTGAGTATTAACGACGGGAGCGTAGAGACTATCGTTAATTGTGAGTTATTGGGCTTGGTAGTGTGTCGGGTGATAAGGGTTGATTTTAATGTCTTGGAGGCTGAGCTACAGAGAGTTGAGAACGAAGAGCCGTTAATTACTCAGTTTACTTTAGAAGGGTTTAAGGAGTTCCAAAGGGCTATGACTAAGCTTAGCGCGGATTCGGTGCGGGATTGCTATTTGTCTCCTAATAAGTGGGTAGTGGCAGAACAGTATTCTCATTGTGAGATATTGGTTGAGAAAGAGCTTTTAGATGATGAGACCCTAAGTCAGAAGATTAAGTGTAAGCCCCGGTTTCCGCTCTTTAAAGACTACGCGAATTAGTTAGTGCGTGAATTCATCCAAATTCTGGTGATGACAGGCAAGCGACCGACAATCTGTTGGACCTATACGATACTGGTTATAGGAGGACAGAGTTATGAAAAAGAATAATGTGGTGATGATGAGAGTGGATTTGGCGGCCTTGATTAGTAGAGACAACGGGGAAGTTCATGTTGTCTTAAGCAGTAGCCTGATGGGCGATATTGTTTGTAAGGTCACTAAGTCTGGAGAGACTTTAGGAGTTCAGACGGTAGGGGTTCAGAAAAAACAAATGCTCAATGAGTTAACTGATAGAGGGTTACACACGTTCTATAGAGAGGCGCATAGGATGGCGGCCAGTGCGGTTCAGTCTATGTATGTCAATTCTGATGATTGGTTGGTAATTGCCCATGAACCTCACTATGATATTTTATCTCCAAAAGAAGGCGCATCACCGGAATTGATAGCCGGACTTAATGGTGGGTTGAAGTCACGGTTTCCTTTGTTTCGGGAACACAATAACTAATCTGATAAGACATAATTTTGAACTTCTAACTAATAGAACTGTTTTCTTGGTGTGAAAGACTACATTTATTAGTTGGAAGTGCTTATGGAAACAGAATCAGTGATTATCTTAGTAGCGGTAGATGCGAACCACATTATCAGGGAAGTAATTGTTTGTGAGAACGATAAAGTCTCTTTGTCAGTGCATTTGAAGTAGAAACCACCAATCTCGACATTGCATCGTAAAAGGAAGCCATGGCACGGGCTAGTTACTCGTAGGGAGCGGTATGGGCCGATCCCTACGTTTTTACATCAGTTTTTGCTTGCCTATAACCGAATTTGGAATTAAACAAGGGTGGTTATTTTCATTAGTCAAGGAGACAGCTATGTCAAAGCGCCCCCAATATCGATGTCAAGTTTGCGAAGAGCCCGCCACGGTTAAGGTTGCGGCGGATGTGAACGGTCGTAGGACTGTTACACCGCTCTGTGATCGACATTATCGCCAACTTTTACTGCAACAGAAACGTTCAATTTCTCCGATGGAGTCTTTGTTCGGTCCGCGCTCTGGTTTTTTTGAAAACTTTTGGGGAAGTGATTTTTTTAATTCAGGCTTTGGTTTCCCGATGGATGCTTCTGATGAAGCATCAGAAGAGAATGATACTGGCGTTCACTTGGAAAGCACTGAAGCAAGCGCCGAATCCCCGACCCACCGACGCGGAAGTGGGATTGCTGGCCGCTTAAGCGAGCAAGCAGAAACACAACTTCAAGAAGCCGCAAAACGTGCAGCGGAATACGGCCGGTCAGATGTCGATACCGAGCACGTTTTGTTGGCACTTACTGAAAGTGACGTGGTTAAAACAATACTGAGTCGATTCAAAATCAATATCGAAGATTTAGGGCGCCAAATTGAATCCGAAGCAAAGCGCGGAGAAAAGCCCTTTGAAGGTGAAATGGGCGTTGCCCCACGAGTAAAAGATGCCCTAGGCCGGGCCTTTGTGGCTTCCAACGAGATGGGGCATTCCTATGTTGGTCCCGAGCACCTTTTGGTTGGCTTAGCAGAAGAAGGCGAAGGTCTTGCCGCTAATGTGCTTCGCCGCTATGGAATTACGCCGCAGTCACTCAGGCAACAGGTTATCAAAGTGGTGGGTAAAGGGGCTGAGAGCGGTCGTGCGGACTCCCCAACAAATACTCCAGAGCTGGATAAGTACTCGCGCGACCTCACGAAGCTTGCCCGTGATGGAAAACTTGATCCTGTTATTGGACGAGCTCAAGAAATTGAAACAACCATCGAAATTCTTGCAAGACGCAAGAAGAACAATCCGGTCCTAATCGGCGAGCCGGGTGTTGGAAAAACAGCCATTGTCGAAGGGCTCGCTCAGCGCATGGTCTCTGGAGAAGTGCCGGAGATTTTACGCGACAAGCGGCTTGTTGAACTCAATATCAATTCTCTTGTCGCTGGTGCGAAGTATCGAGGGGAATTTGAAGAGCGAGTTCAAAAAGTGCTTAAAGAGGTTTCAAGCAACCATGGTGAACTAATATTATTTATCGACGAAGTTCATACTATAGTCGGTGCCGGACAAGGCGGCGGCGAAGGCGGGCTTGATATTGCCAACGTGTTTAAGCCGATGATGGCGCGCGGAGAACTTAATTTAATTGGCGCCACAACCCTAAATGAATATCAAAAATACATTGAAAAAGACGCGGCACTTGAGCGGCGTTTTCAGCCTGTAATGGTCGCAGAGCCAACCGTATCTCAGGCAATCATGATTCTACGAGGACTCAGGGACACCTTTGAGGCTCATCACAAGGTTAGCATTTCGGACGACGCAATTCTTGCCGCAGCCGAACTCTCAAAACGCTACATCACATCCAGGTTCTTGCCCGATAAGGCGATCGACCTGTTGGATCAGGCGGCGGCTCGAGTCAAACTCTCAACGACCTCTCGTCCGGTTGCGGTTCAAGAGCTGGATGCAGAACTTCACCAATTGCGCAGAGAGCAGGATTCCTTAGCTGCCGGCAAGAAGTTTGATAAAGCTTCCGAATTGGGCAAACGAATTGAAGCCAAGGAATCTGAACTTAAAAAGCTTGTTGAAAACTGGGAAAGAGAACGCGCATCAGGAAGCGCCGAAGTTAAATCAGAGCATGTCGCGCAAATTGTGTCGCGCCTGACAGGCATTCCTGTTACTGAGCTGACGACTGAAGAAAAAGAAAAACTTTTGCATCTTGAACAAAAGCTACATAAGCGCGTGGTTGGCCAGGATGAGGCTGTACGGGCGGTTGCCGATTCCGTTCGCTTGGCAAGAGCAGGCTTACGTGAGGGCGGAAAACCCGTTGCGACTTTCTTATTTTTAGGTCCGACGGGAGTGGGAAAAACTGAGCTTGCGAAAGCTTTAGCTGAAGCTATCTATGGTGACGAAGACGCGCTTTTGCGTATTGATATGTCCGAGTACGGTGAGCGTCATACTGTTGCAAGACTAGTCGGAGCTCCTCCTGGATACGTGGGTTATGATGAAGGCGGTCAACTTACGGAAAAAGTAAGGCGTCGCCCATATAGCGTCATACTATTAGACGAAATCGAAAAAGCTCATGCCGATGTGTACAATGTTTTGCTTCAAGTATTCGACGACGGTCGGTTGACCGATGGTAAAGGGCGTGTGGTTGATTTTTCCAATACAATCATTATTGCGACCTCGAACCTGGGCTCGGACATTATTCAGCGACGTCTAAGCGCACGTAGTGTGGTCGGAGAAGAATACGAGAAGACAAAGCTAGAGCTTTTGGATATTCTTCGCGGACACTTTAGGCCTGAATTTTTGAATCGTATCGATGAGATCATCGTCTTTCACGCTTTGGGTAAAGAGGAAATTCGCAGTATTGTTCACTTGCAACTCGCCCGGGTCGCTCAAAATGCGTCTAGCCAGGGCGTCGCACTCACGTTTGATGACTCTTTGATTAATCATCTTGCTGAGGAGGGTTACAAACCTGAATTCGGCGCGCGAGAACTTAAACGCCAGATTCGAACTGAGCTTGAAACCGCTTTGGCGAAAGAAATGCTTGGCGGAGGCGTCGCGCAGGGAGATTCAATCAGAGTTTGCTGGGATGCTTCAGCTGATCGAGTGACCTTCGAACGAATCCAGGCCCCTAAACCTAAAGATGAGACCAAGGCGGCGGGCTCAGCAGCAAAAAAAGAGACTCGCGATAAACCAGTTCCTCAAAAAGAAAAAGGTAAAATGAAGGGTCAAGATCGTAGTAAATCGGATTAGCCGAGTGCATGAGCCGCTTTCTTCCCTTTGAGATCTGGCAATGGTTTGTCGCGATCATTTCTATCTTGGTAGGAATTCTTACGGCGGGACATGCCGTTATATTCAAGCGTGATCCGCGTTCAGCGATTCTTTGGCTACAGACCTTTGTTCTTTTGCCGATAGTTGGTTCAGCATTATATTTAGTTTTGGGTATAAATCGCTATCAGCGACGCGCGAGGAGTTGGCGAAGTATCGCGCCGGTTGAAGATAGTTCGTTCCTAAGTATGGTTTCTGTGCCCCCAGCTCTTAAGAGCATGAAGTATCGACTTAGCTCACGGGACCGGAAGTCACAGGCTTTAAACTTCGCGGTTTCGAACATTTTAATGAATACATTGGAGTCGAGATCGAATAAGCTCTGTTTATGGGTTCTGAATTAGGGATAGATTGGGAGACGCTCAGCTATATCGTGACCGTGATCGGTTTTCCGTTTGCTATTTTCGTCTTCATGCTCGAGCAGCGAAAAGAGCGGGAAAACGAGGAGGCCGGCATCTATCAAAAACTCTCAGACGACTACGCGGAATTTTCGAAGCTCCTACTTGAAAACGCCGATCTGCGACTGATGTCAGAAGTTCTGTCCGATGGCGATTTAACACCTGAACAAAAAGAGCGAAAGAAGGTCATCTTCGATATTCTGATTTCCATTTTTGAGCGTGCTTTCATTCTTGTGCATCAAAAGAACATGAACCGTCGAACAAGACGTCTCTGGTCGACGTGGGAAGACTTCATTGAGAGCTGGTGCCGAAGAGAGGACTTCAGGGAATCACTCCCTGAACTTCTTCTGGGTGAAGATCCAGAGTTTGGAGCCTACATTCGGGATACGGCAGCGAAAGCGAATCGGCAGTTTTCGGAAAAGCCAAAAGGCGCAAGTGGCTCGGCACCTAGCGCCTTCTAGCATGCCCAACTTATCGCGCCGAAACTCTTTGAGCGTCGACCGCGCCCTCGTAACAGACGAACTGATTTCCTGCCCCAAGCGGCAACAGGCCGACCCTCTCGTACCCAGGCTCCAGAAACTTATTCAGCGTTTCGCGTAAGCTCACGGTCGGCGTTCCTAAACATTGAAGACGTTCTTGATAAATTTCTTTTTTCGGCGGAGGTGAAAGCACTGATTGTTCAAACGGCTCTTGTTGTCGGTCCGCTAGAGCCATCGACTCTGGCGCAGGGAAATGGCCGAATGAAAATGCCAAAGCAACCGCAGCGATAAGACCCGATTTTTTCATTGTTGACCTCCTTGCTAATTCCAAAAGGAAATTTGTCTTTCGCATTTCATCCGTCAAGGTGACGCTCTTGACAAGAAACTGACCCGTTTTCAAATTTGAAAGTGTGGCGTTGGGCGCACGCGGGCTTGAGAATTTTCCGGTCGCTAACAGCTTCTACGTGCGACGCCAATGCACTTCGATAGACGCCCAAAAAGGAGGTAAGGTTATGGCGACCCTAGCTTGGAACTTAATTCGACAGACTGGGTCTTCAAATCAATCAGTCAATCAAAGACGATTCTCAGACGCCATCGACCGTTTGATCGAACGTCATCCTGAAGCGGGGCGTTGTCCCTCGATCAATTTCAACTGATCGAGGGACAACGCCGAAATTTTGACCGAGCTTATCGAATCTTGGAGCGCAACAAAGTGATTCTAGATCAATGCGCCAAGGATTTACTTATCCGAGAGACTCTTGAAGAAGTTGACATAAGGAAACTTTCTGCTAGTTTGGCTATGCTATGAATAAACAATAAAAGCTTAACTTAAGGCACGCAAAATGCATGTCGGAAAAACCAATGGAGGTTACTAATGAAAATCAAAAGAATGCTGTTATCGTTTGCGGCGCTTGGAATTCTTACAAATTCCATGTTCGCCGAAGGCTCATCGCTCCCTACGAACCCGCAATCGCGTTCATCTACGGCCGAGGGGGTGCAATCCCAAGTCGAATCTAAACAAGCTGAAAAGGCTACCCAGCTTCGCAAAAAACTTTTAGCAGAAGCGGCCTTAGCGATAGATGACACAAAGAAAGCTCTAGCCTTTCTTGATAAGAAAAATTCGAAGGAGGCACTTGCTGCATTGGAGCGAGTCACAGGTAAGCTAGAGCTGATTATCTCGCGTGAACCGGGCCTGGCGCTGGCTCCTATTGACATGAATGTTGCGGTCCAGGATTTGTTGGCTGATCCGGATACTGTAAAGGTCATCCTAAAAGAAGCGAGAGATCTGCTTGGCGACGGCGAAGTTCAGAAGGCTCGTCCACTATTGGCAAACCTCTCTAGCGAGATGGTGTTCAGCACGATCAACATCCCGCTTGCCACCTACCCACAGGCGATAAAAGCTGTGGCCCGACTGATTGACGAAAACATGCTCAACGAGGCAAAGACAGCACTTGAAGCTGCGCTAAGCACGCTAGTTGTGACTGACGTGATTATCCCGCTACCGGTGCTTAGGGCAGAACTCCTTCTTAAAGAAGCAGAGAAATTGGCTGAGAAAAGCAACCGCTCTGAAAAGGAAAATGAGTCCCTATCGAATCAACTGTCTGAGGCCCGTAAGCAAGTTCGCTTGGCTGAGGTGCTGGGATACGGTAAAAAGAAAACTTATAAGCCAATCTATGAACAAATCGATCAAATTGAAAAGAAGTCTCGCGGCGGGAAAAGTGGTCGCGGCTGGTTTGATAATATCAAAAAGAAAGTTTCTGAGTTGTTTGGCTAAACTCGACGCGTTTATATTTATAATCGCAGGAAGGGAGAAAAGAGCATGACTACACGAACTCAGGAAGCTTGGGGGCATGTCGTCTGCTCGCTTTCTCCAAACTGGTGGTTATTTGTTCTTCGCGGAATTTTGGCTCTGATTTTTTCGGTTCTTGCATTCTTGTTGCCGGTGCAAGCATTGTTTGCATTTTCATTAGTCTTCGGAGCTTTTTCATTGGTCGACGGTGCCTTTGGTTTAGTTTCAGCGTTTAGGCGAATGCGCAAAGGCTCTCGTTGGGGATGGCTTGCCTTCAGTGGGATTTTAGGAATTTTGGTGGGTGTGGTTGTGCTTCTGTCGCCTTTTGTTGCGACAATTGTGCTGGCCACATTTTTGTGGGCCAATATTGCAATTTGGTCGGCGTTTTCCGGCGTGCTTGAGATTGCCGCCGCAATTCGGTTGCGTCGAGAGATCAAGGGCGAGTTTTGGTTGGTCTTAAATGGAATTCTGTCGATCATTTTTGCCACGGTTATTCTGTGGCTTCTTTTGACTCGCCCAATAGAAACCGTCATTGCCCTCGGCTGGTTGATGGGAGTCTACGCATTATTATCAGGATTTGTTTTAATCTTTTTGGGGTTAAAGTTGCGAAAAGCAGAAAGGGCCCTCTCATTACAACATGTGTAATGGCAGGGATGAGGAGGCACCTTGTCGCTTAGAAAGCATTTTTTGCAGCCAAACATCATGAAATTTTACGATCGTTTTGAACAAACTATTGCGATTACCCTCACGGGTATTATCTCGGTGATTATCTTAGTATCTGTAGTGCAATTGATTCGAAATGTTTTCTTCTCATTGATTCTTGGCGCTCTGGACCCTCTCGAACACAATAGCTTTCAGGCGATTTTTGGAATGATCATGACCGTCCTAATCGCTATGGAATTTAAGCATTCAATTATTCAAGTCGCCCTTCGTAGGGACAGTTTTGTGCAGGTCAAGACCGTGGTGCTCATTGGGTTGATTGCCATAGCCCGAAAATTTGTGATCGTTGATGTAAATGAGACCGAACCGGCAAAACTTGCTGCCTTAGCTGGAATGGCGATTTCCCTAGGCGTAACCTATTGGTTATTGCGAGAGCGCGAAGACCGAATGGATGAGAGTGGTAAATCCTGATAGGTGTTGTCACGTCATGAGTGCCCGTAGTTGAGCCAGGCAATAGAAGGGGGACCACACAGCAAAAAGTGACGAACTCAACTCCGGCTTCGTGCTCGCTCACCTCATCGACAATCAAGATCGGGCGTTCTGGTTAAGACTTCGGCAATGTTCATTTCCTTATACTTAACCTCTAGTGTTTGTTCATTGAAGCGTGCTCCTTGGCATACGGGGCATGGAGCATAAACACTTGGAAGAAATAAAAGTTCTACTATTACAAAGCCTTCACCCTCACAGTTCTCGCATCTTCCTTTGGCGACATTGAAAGAGAATCTTCCTGCATCGTAACGTCGAGATTTAGCAAAATACGGAACAAGAAGAAGCTATCTGTTTACGATGTCACTGGAGAAGATTTGCCAATTAAATCTCGCCAGCATTGGCAAAAAATTGAAGCTGGTCAGTTAAGCCTTACGTTTATCACCCTTAATAAAATTGCACAGTCACTCGACGTACCTTTAAGCGACATCGTGAAGAATCTGTAATAATAAGTTAAAGCCTAAACGACAGCCTTAAGGATTCTGTTTTCAGATTTAGCTCTGAAAGTATAAAGCGAAATGGAAATGACCACCAAAACCGCGTTCAAGCTATTGAGTAAGTATTTACGGGTGGCGACGGTCAGAACTAAAACGCCGGAGTATTATCAAGTTGGGACGCCTTACTTTCGTGGGTCTCATGATGTTTGGTGTTTGGACTAATAGGTTGTAATGCTCGCCGTTGCTATATTTTTAGGTATCAGGTATTATGAATATTATGGGATTGGGTATTAGACCTGTAGCTATCTTTGTTAAGAAGGACAAGACCGTGGACGTATTGCTTGATTGTAACAACATCGGTCAGGCCTTAATTAAAGTAGAAATCAATGCTGACGGGGTGATGTCCGCTGATATCGCCAATGCTAATGAGCTTAACTGGAATGTCCTGGAATCCTTTGAGACTTATATAAACTCAAGAATAGCTGTTAGACAGTCGGGCTTAAAGACTCTTCAACATTTTGTGAGTTTTGGTAGTGAGTGGACTATTGTTGGTCAGGATAAGGATTTTGATATGTTCTCACTAAAACGGAATCTTCCTGGGAATATTCTGGAAGAAAGTTCTACCTATAAGCCTCGTTTTTCTCTCTTTGGTGCTAATTCAAAAGTTTAACTTAAAAATAGGGTCTTATGCTGGAATCTTTTGGGCCAGTAATCGCTCTTTTTCCCGTTCTTGTTTTTGGTGCCTAACGAAGTTGTCCCGCACCATGTCTTTTACTTCTGGTTTTGTATCTACGAAGATTTTATGAAACTTTGGTTGGTGGTAAACGACTCCCTTAGGGTTAACTCCAACTTCTTGCATCCTCATAATCTGGCAAATCTTTTGACCAATTGGAGATAGGGCTACCGCTGAGGATTCCATAACGTACTTACCATCAATGGCTAATTGGCGTAATTGATTGATATAGGCCTTCGATAACGCTTTAAAGATGGCGTGACGGTCTTTGTGTTTCAAATCAGAGACAATAGAGAATAGGTAAACGTAATTGTTCCCTCTGGTGTAGGGTTTTACTTTATCCAAAGTTAGGTCTTGTTCGGTATAATCAGATTTAATGGTTTGTGGAAAATACTCTTTAATTAGCGGTAGGGAGATGATGTAGCCGACCAATTTATCTTGTTCATCAAAGGCAAAGATAAAAGCTTCGGGGCATTTGTCAAAAAGAGCATAGTATTTCTTAAGTGGGGAAACATCTTCTGACTTATAAACTCGCTCCGCCAGATTAACCACCATCGGCATATAGTGTTTCTTTTTTCCTATGGTCACTCTAATCATTTTTTCCCCATTGATAGATACCAGTTTTAATGGGGGTTCTTAGAATATCAGAAATGATTAAAACTTCCCGTAGCGCCAATTTAGTGAATATCCTGTTTTATCAAATTGAACTTTTGCTACTTGGAATAAATCTTTGATTTCCTTTTTCTGTTTAGCTGAAAAATTCGGGTTAGCGATGATGGGGTCAAGTAGTGCGACCTCGTAGTCTTCACAGATAAAAAGATAAATCCCAAAGACATCAATAATCTTTTGAATGTAATCAGTATTTACATTTGAAATGAAACTGTAAGTAGATTCGTCCCAACAGTCGATATCAGTTTCGTTGTAGAGACGGTGTTTGGGGTCAGGGTCTACGCGTTTATCATCTTGGGAGTAATAGAGGGTTTTACCTTTTAAATCACTCTTCAAAGATTCTAATAGCTTTAGTAGTTTGTCCTTACTCGTTTTCATAACTCTCCTTTAGGTTACGCACTGGTTTTTAAAATCTCTTCCATCAAAATTTCATTCCGGTTGGTTCTTTGTAAGTGACTTTCATAGTTGTTATCTACTGGTGGCTCTTTAATTTCCTCAACTACGGTTTTTCGTTTTATTTTGTTCCTAAAACTACTCACCAAATTGTTGTTGCTTAGTTTACCAATCCAATCCTGTAGGGGCCTGTTTACTGCTATTTCCATCCTTCCTTCCTCCTACTATTGAATACCGGTTAAGAAGGAAGGTCTTAGAATATTAAATTAGGATTTAATTAATATTTCTTTTTGGGTTTTCCGCTTAATAAATCATCCACTTCTTCTTGAGTAAGTGTTGGTTGAGGTGGTTGGGGTGCCGTATTGGTTCTATCGGGAACGTGAACTCCAAGAGAGCGGAGATACTTCTCACTTTCTCTAATAAAGAAATGCTCTAAGTTAAGTAAGTTCGTTACCCCTTCTGGAGGGTTCTTACAGAATTCAGTGATGAGATAGCCCCAGAGAATTGGAGCCAATGCTTTTTCTTTGAAGGCTTGGCATTTCAAGTAGTGAGCATGGAGTTGAACTGAACTCATCGTGCGTAGTTCAGTAATTGGGATAACTACCTTTTGAACTGGTACTGTGAGAATGCTTCCCCACTTTATAGTCTTAACTTCTACGGAAGTGCTTTTTCTATTAGGGTCAATAGCGATAACGAAGCTTTGCCCTTTTTCTGAATCCAATTGGTCAGTGGAGTAATCAGGAATAGTAAATAGCGGCGGGACGTTAAAGTCGTGCGGGTAGATGGAGTAAATCTCTATGTGAGATGGCTCTACTTTAAAATAATATCCACTTGTTCCCTTTGCACCTAGCTCTTTAAAGTGACGGTTTAAAATACTACAAGCCGAACGGTGATAGTTACTGTTCTTAGATAAGATTTTTTCATTCTTGGGCGGAATCAAATCGATAGGGGTCAAATAGTGAGGCCCAGGATTATATTCCCAACCCATTTTCTCGGCTTCTTTGAGGTAACGACCCCAGGTCTTTAATAAGTTGTTAAGCTCCCTATCTGTGGAGGTTTTTTGTTCTTTCTTCATACCTAATGATACCTCGAAATATACCAGAGGTAAAAACAGGGTCTTAGGATTAATTTATAATGGGTGGTTGAGGATTTATTTTGGGCGGTTGGAACTGATTTTTTTCATAATTTCAGTCAAAGAGATGGGGATTCCGTTTAAGGCTTCCACGCACACATTAATATATCGCTCGTCTAATGAGCCATCAGGTAGGGTTATAGAGCGTTCATGAACATGGCCGTGGATATTGAGTTTCCCCCGTAGTTCATTCGGGTGTATTGGTGCGTGAGTTAACCAAAATCCGTGCGTCTTTAAAATCCCATAGACGTTATTGAAGTATTTTAGGTAAGCCTGAGTAGAGAGTTTATCATGGTTTCCGCGAATCAAATATTTATGTCCTTTAAGTTTACCAATTAATTCCAGAGCCTCTTGGGAGAATACAACATCTCCCAGGACATAGACTTTATCTTGGTCGGTCACGGTATTATTCCAATTTTGAATCAACCATTCGTTATGGTCTGTAATGCTCGGCCCTTTACGACACGGGGAGAACTCTAAGATTCGCTTATGGTCCAAGTGTAAGTCAGATATGAAATAGGTTTCGTGTTTATTCATTTTTCTCACACGCAACCGGTGGTTTTACTGATGCTTCTTTAGGAGCCTGATTTTGGTTCACTACAAATTGAATAAAGAAAACCAAGAAGCCCAACCAGACGTAGCGGTAAAAGTTCTTCCAGGCACGTTCATAGAACGATTTATAAAATGATATCTCTTCATCTTTATTCGCCCACTTAACCAGAAGACCACCGCAGGTAAAAGGTTTTGGGTTGGCGTGAAAGTAACTGTCCAATAAGAATAGAACCAAGATTAAAACTGAGAACAGAAAAGCTAGCATAAATCCTCCTATTAACTAATACCGGTTTCGGAGGGTAATCTTAGATTATTAAAAATAGGGTCTTAGCGGAGACGTTTTAATAGTTGAACTTTGGGAGTGTTGGGTAAGAACTTATAGGAGCGGTCTAACATATCGTTCATCATCGCTAAATCTTTGTAGTATTCAAACACACATAGAGTTTTACAACGAATATCAATAGCTTTGTTCTTTAGGTCCACCGGGAAATCTTTTTGATTAGGGAACTCGGATTCAAATTGTTTTACTTCCAAGTCAATTTTCTTGATGGTGGGCTCAAGGCTCTTCATCAAAGTAAAGTGGTGGAGCATGATATTGAAACAATCGGTTTTAAGGTCTGGTCCGCTACCAGGGTTTCTTAAGATAAAACTAACGGCGACGAAATTATTGGATTGGTTATTGAAGGAGTCTAAATGTTGATTGAACTCTAAAGGTTTTAAATCCGCAACTAAGTGATCCAGTGCGACCTTTAAAGACGGTTCAACATTCATTCCGTTGCCTAAGTAATCTAAAAATGTATTGGTTAAGTTATTATCGTCCATCTTACTTCTTAAATAGAAGAAGTAAGATTTAACGACTCTTTTTACTTTAAACTAATTGGTCATCGTCTCGTCTACGGGCAATTAGGATTTTACCTTCCGCCTCTAAACGCTTCACAACTTCCAGGATTTCATTTTGAGCGGCATCTACATCGCTAATCCGTGCGGGTCCCATATTGGCTAAATCTTCTTGGAGTAATTCAGATGCTCTTGAGGAGATATTCTTAAAAAACTTAAGTCTGATGGAAACGGGAAGAGTCTTCATTGCCAAAAGTAGTTTATCATTAGGGATTTCTTTGAGGGCGGTTTGAATGCCTTTATCATCAATCAAATCTAAATCGTTAATGGTGAATAATCTTTCAATCGCGTCCTCATTCATAGATGACGCTACTGGCGCGAATGATTGTTTTGATCTATCAATTTTTAATTTTACTATCTCTAGCTTCAGGTCACTAATTTCCTTAAGTAATGGAGATAGAGTTTCCATTTGCTCATGCGTGATTGATTTACTGCTAGTTTGATTCACTGAAGATTTGCTTCGGTTTCTAGGATACCCTTTAGTAGCCGTATCCATTTCATCAAAACTAGGACGCACTGAATATGGAGTCGTTTTTCGTCCGGCTTCAATACAAATTAATGGTGGGGCTCCAGTTTGGAACATTACTAAAGCGACATGAGTAGCTTTTTGAGCTACTGAGAAAGGTTCTTCATCACTATCTTGTTCTAAGATATAATCTTGAAGTTCTTCGGCGGAGATATCGGTACTCATCGTAACTTTGAATGAATCGCAAATTGCTTCCACCAATCGTTTGTTCCTCATTACTGAGGGGTAGGCTTTAAAAATTTCGGATGTATCTGGAGATTCAATGTGTCTTTCAACTGCTTGTGGCCCATCTTTACGGTAGAGTTGGAAGATTTGGAAAAGCATTGACCGATTTCACAGAACGGAGCCGGGCAATTTCTAGGATCGGAGCCACCGGAGCGTCAGCGACGTGATGATTATTTGAGCAACTTTCCTTCGACAAGCTTTTTCCCGGCCGGGAGCACCGATTGCAATTTTTCCCGGTAACTTCCGCCGGTCAACTGGATCCGCTGGCTGGGGTGTTCGAGGCGGTTGACGATGGCCTCGCTAATCACCGGATCTTCAAAGAGCTTCGACCAACCTCGCGGGTCAACCTGGCTCGTGACGATCACAGAACCTTTGCGATGTCGGTCCTCGAGTAAGTCGACCAGCACTGTTGCTTCTTCGTGCGTGTAACCGCGAAGTCCGAAGTCATCGAGTATCAGTACTCGCTTTTGTCCGAGACGTTTCACGTATGCCAGATATTTTCCGGAAGCTCGTGCCGCCATCACTTCTTCGAACAAGAAGTTCACCGGCATAAACAAGACCGATATATTCTCGGCGCACAGTCGACGGCCGATCGCCACCGCCAAGTGTGTTTTGCCCTGTCCCGTTTTGCCCAGCACCAAAAGGTTTTCGTTCCCCTCGACGAAGCTCGCCACGGCGAGCTCGCGCAATTTTGCTTTAGTGATGCCGCGCTCGAAGGTTTGGTCCCAGTCTTCAAGCTCGGAGCCAGAGCGGAACTTAGCTCGTGTCGTGAGCGCCTTTCCGACACGCTCCTTGCGGTTCAGCACCTCGTCTTCGAGAACGAGTCGCAAGAACTCGAGGTGGTTTAAATTTTGGCCGGCCGCCTCTGCGGCCCGGCGCTCGAAGTTGGCATGCACTCCGAACAGCCGCAAGCGGTGACTTAAGTTTTTCATCTGATCCTGGATCATTTCTCCTCCTTTGGAGATGGGTTGTTGTGTAAATACATTGAGTTTTCTTCACGCATGGGTGCCGAGCGAACGGCGCTCGGGCGATTGCCATTTTTGTCGAAGTATTCAGCCGTGGACTGCACATAGGCGAACTGCAGCTTACGGTAAGTCATCGCCATCTTCGCCGCGTGCTCTAAAGCAGCGCGCGTAATGCGGCCCGTTTGCTCAAGCCGCAATATTCCCTGCACGCGGCGCAGATACTTGAGCGGGTAATTGCCGCCCAACAGTTCTTCGACGAGCTTGATGGTTTCCGGGCCGATCTGTTCCGCAGCCCTTTTTGCCAGCTGCACTGAGAACTGAGTCAGCGCCACCTTCTCCTCGGGGTAATGCTTGGGATCGGTCGAGTAGATTTCTTTTCCAAGAAGCCGCGCGTGCGCTGCGAGCGGATTTAGATCTTGATCAAATACTTCAATCAGTTTGGCTGTAACTTTCACGCGAACTTCGCGCCCTACGTACTTGAACGGACAAGAGTAAAACTTCTTTAAGACTTGCACGTGGCAGTCGGCGTGTACTTTGGCGAGTCTCCACTCGGCCACTTCCCAGTTCGACGGCGGACACGGCTTTAAAAGGCCTTGCTCGCCAGCAAAGCGGTCGCGGCGACTCACCCCCCAGTCCTTCATCACGGCTGTGTTCAACCGCTCGAGATATTCCCTAAACACGCGATTGAGCTCATTCAACGAGAAGAACGTGCGATCACGCACCTCTTGATAAAACTGCTTTTGTATGACGCCGATGCCGGATTCATTGCCGCCCTTATCTCTTGGCCTAAACGGTCTTGCTGGGATCACCGCAAAGCCCCAGTGATTGGCGAAGTCCACAAACGCTGGGTTCACTTCCGGATCGTACCAGTGGGCCTGATTAACTGCCGCTTTCTGGTTGTCGACAGTCACGTATGGAGTGACACCGCCAAAATATCTGAACGCATTCTCCATCGACCGAATTAAGTCACTTCTTCGCTCAGTCATTGTGAACTCGCCGAAGGTGTACGAACTCATCGCCATCACTCCACAACAGATCGACGTCGTCTGCACTTCGCCAGTCGAAGCATTCACGATGTCGATTCCTTCCGCATAATCAAAAAAGCATTTCTCGCCAGGCCGATGATCAAGCCGCATCGTCACTTTCGGAACTAAAGGATATTTTTTGTGGAACTGGCGCCAGAACTGAACATAGCTGATCACCTCACTGGCATGCTCGCGGGCGAGAATATTTACCGGCACACCGCGGGCTACTTCGAGCCGAACCTTTTCCCAATCGATGGTCTTTGCCCACGATGGCATCGATGCACCAGGCTCTGATACACTATTTCTGTTTATAATCTTACGGATTGTATTCCGGCCGACCTTTAAAACCTTGGCGATCTTTCTCGCCGTCATGCCTTGGGCATGAAGTTCCAGAATTTGTTTTTGCATTGCGACTGACACCTTTGCCACCGCTCCCATAACCACCTCCTTGGTGGATCAATGGCAGCATTGGCCCTTTAGGGTTGTCGCTGATGCTCAAAGTCAACTTCGCTCAAATCCAATATAAGTGGATCCGTTCCATGAAATTGGGTGGCTCCGATCTATGAAATCGGGTGGATCCGATCAATGAAATCGCCTGGCTCCGATCCGTGAAATCGGTCAAGCATTTGAAAGAGTTCAACTAGCTCCCATTTTTGGCGTCTTTTACGTTTATTTAGAATACCTACTTCGGCTAGGCCGTCGTGCACTCCCTCAATGAATTCTTTGAGACTTTCAATTAGTTGGTTAATAAGATTTTTCATAAGTCCTCCAGTTATCTAAATAGAAAAAGAGCCTGTTTAAGATAAATACCGGTTTTAGGACTGGGGCTTAGAATTATTAGAAACTCCAACCGTACCCAACGCTCATTTGAGTTAGGAAGAAATTAGAGAGAATATTAATATGGAAGAACTCAGTTTCCCTGACGGGGATTTTGTAGTGAAGACCAGCGAAGGCCATCGGCATTAAATCCATTCCCCCAGTGCTTACCCTTAAGGGCATATCCACACCCCTCACGCAAGTGCCATCCACGCAAAGCCAAGCCTCCTGACGGGCGTATAGGCCCCCCAGAAGCGACCAGGAGAGACCTGTTACTCCGGTTTCAAACTCTTTACCGAACAACAGGGTCCCTGCCCAATGGTCGTAACAATCTTTTAATAAAGAGATGTTGTAGAGGTAGTTCTGTTTGTCTTTGTAAAGAAGGGCTACGCCGGGAGTGAAGACTAGCTGACCGTTATTATCAATTCGTCGGGGCATCGCTCTGGGAGCAACTCCCGTATTACGAAGTCCGTGAAGAGTAATTCCGGAAACATGAACTTGGAGTTCTTCGGCTTGAGTTGTTAAGGGAAAAAGTAATAGTAAAAATAGAAATAAAGTCCGCATATCAGGAGATACCGGACTTTTAGATTTAGCTTATTATGGGCGGGGGGACTCATTGAGCAGGTTAGGCATTTTTTGTTCTATGCCGTGAATCCGTTTGAATTCGTCGCTGAACATTTTAACCTTATTCATAAAATCCTGAACGTAAACAGACGGACAGTTCAGGGCTTGAAGAACTTGGCAAACGTCATCAAAAGGAACTGATTTTCCGGCTAAGATTTGACGGACGTAGAATGGGTCAAAACCAGTTCGGCGCGCAACACGGATGACAGAGATTTGGCTACCTCGTTCTTGCTTACCCAAAAAATCCTTGAGACGGATTTTTATCTCCGCCTGTAATTCTTGAATCTTAGGGTCGTTAAGGTAGTCTTGCATCGGCCCGTAATATACAACTAAAGGCTAAATAGTTTAAGTAGTTTTTCGGATGCGAGAAAAAACGGTTCCGTAAGGACTACTCAATAAAGAACTTTAACCGCATAACTCTACACAGAGTTAATAGAGTTGGAAGACTTGGAGTCCGCCGTTGCTGTTCCCACGCTTGCACCGTGGTGATATCGCAGTCCATCCTATTACTTAATTCGTCTTGGCTCCAATTTAATTCCTTACGACGATTACGAAGAGTGGTTGCGATGTTTGCTAAATCCTTAGCGACATTGGTTTTTTGGTCTGTGGATACTTTTGCTTTTCTTGGCATACCCCATTGTGTAGGGGTACGACAATGAGTAGGACTGTCTATTTGTCGTAGTGCGTTGTTTTTCTTGAGTTTTCTTGCTTTTCTGAGGCGGACTCAAGTTGTTTTAGATATTCCCGTTCAGTTCGGTTGACGATTTCCTGGTCCATAAAGATTCCAATGAAATCATCAATAGGACCTGTTTTTGACCATTCTTTGGTAACTTGTTCCCGAACCTCTTTTAGGATTTCAGCTTTAGTCTTCATATCTCACCACCTTTGTTAGGCCGTAAACGGCGTTAATCTTCCAAACTCTTAGATAGTTTAGTTTAAAAATAGGTATTGGTGGGTAGATTACCTGTCATCGCCCGAAGTTTGCCGAATTCACGCACTAAGGATTATTTACGGGTAGAAAATTCTTTGGGGTCTAATTTGAAAACCTCAATACTGTCTCTAAGAAATTGGTAGTCGTCGGAAGTTAGAGTGTCTTTGGGCTTTAAGCGAATTTCACAGAACTTATCCGCAAAATCGCGGTAAGTAATTTTCTTACTTCTAATTTGAGCCACCAAGTCTTCTTTAAGGGGTAATTTTGTGAAATCCATACTTATTAAATATAATTGTAGGGCAAATAATCCGAAATTACCAGATCCACAGGTTTAAAACTCCTTCAAAACCACATTACTCGCCCTATTGATTTAATGGTGCGGTCAGAATGTCTTATTTCTCACCGATATACTGAAAGATAGCACAATATTTTTGGAATGGGTTAAAATGAGGTATCTGGAGTAGAGGGCCTATGAGTAAAGATAATAGTAATCCTAAAAACTTAGAAAAAGTAGAAGTTGACTTGAAGAGACCAAATCAACCGGGGGATTCTCTTGCGCCAATAAAATCTTGGAAGGATTGTTACGACCTAATTTACTTGGGCTTTTATCGTTTGTTCTATAATTCAATTCCAGAAGATAAACGGGAGTTAACTAAGGAAGAAGTTGATGATCGTCTCAGCTAATACTCTTCAACAGGAACTTCAAAAACACTACGATAAACCCGTGAGCTTTTTGTATCACGGAGTTGATTGGTTAGTGGTCGTAGATAAAGTTGTTATTGGCGATATTCACTCAGTTCTAAAGTCTCTGGGAATTGACGAAGTTACTTTTACTAAAGACCCCACAAAAAATTAACGCTTAAGACCCTGTTTTTTGAACTGCATATTCAATGGGTTTACTTGCTCTTTTATTTGAGCATCGTAAATATCTTGATAGGTTTTAAGGCATTGTGTTTTAAATTCTTTATACTTAGGACCCAATTTGATTCCGAGAGTGTGGGCTACAGATTCCGCATTCACCCAAGCGTTCAGTTCTTCTTGCATGACTTCTTCAATATCTTCAGCTCTCGCTCTCCCGGATTGATGTAACCAGAAATCAGTAAAACGATTTTTGATAGCTTCCAAGTGGTGTCCGATTTCGTGAAGGAGGGCGTATTTGATGGCTTCTTCCGCCATAGAGTCAGGAATAGTGATGGACTGGTCAATCTTATTGTAAAACGGAGAGTCATCTAAATCCGGTTCATCTTTTCCCAGCAAGTGAGCCACATTAAAACTTGAGACTCCAATTAGTGTCATAAAATCAATAATCTTTTTAAAGTCTTTATCCTGATAGCTAACTTTCATATTTCAAACCCCTCTAATATCTAATACCGGTTTTATTCACGGCTCTTAGATTATTAAATTAGGTCCGATATACTCCGCTATAGCGTCAGGTTTCGGGTATCTAGATATATGAAAATAGATTTTTGCATTGTCTGTGGAAAGGACTTAACTAAGCATCAAGGGGTTGGTCCAGTGTGTAAGGCGGTAGTGGGGACAGGGCCTAATGAGTATTTAGCTAAAAGAGCTAAGCAAGAATTTGTGAAGGCAAGAATGGAGTCCCGAGGCACTGGAGTCATCATTAATGAGAATTTTGAACATAGCGATTTATTTTGTTGGATTAATCAACCGGTGCCGACCACGGACCAACTTCTTTTGGTTAGAAAACTTAACCGTTATTTCTATAAGGCGGTTTTTTATTCCGCTACCTCACAGGAACAAGTCGCACTAATCCAAGACTTATACGAAGAAGATAAGTTAACAGAAGAATCTTGATACGACTGGATTTGGTTCTTGCAAAGGCCAAGGACCGCATTTTATCCAAGACCTTGCCTCTAAGCTTCATTTCTCTGATTAATTGCTTTTGACGGGAATTAAGTGTTTTCATGATACTTTAGATTATAGCAAATTGAAGCCCCAAAATCGACTTTTTTAACAGCTTTTGGCTGTTCAATTCGCTAATGAAGAACCATGTATAATATTAAGACGGTAGCTAAGAAGAGGACGGTTTTATTAACGTCCATAACGAATTGTGTTCCGTCTTTGTTTTTCCAAGTAATCAAGAATTTCAACGACCTTCTTGTTCTTGAGACTTGTTGGAACTTGCATATTCATTTTCATGTAGATGTCGTCCATAAAAATTTGAGTGTAAGCGGAAGTCCATTTGCCTTGATATTCTTTAGGAACATAGTCCGCTAAGGTTTTATCTTTAGACGGTGTTTCATAAGGAACTTTTAAAACTAACTTGAAGAAGTCTTTTTCAATTTGTTCCCTAATAGTTTTAGGAATTTCCTCGGGAGCTTCTTTTACGGAAATGGGCTTAGTTGCTTTTACAGTCTTCTTGTTTGGTTTTTTAACTTTCGTTTTCATACATAATGATACCGGGAAATTATCCAGTGCTAATTCAGTTGAAGAATCTGGTGTAGGTTCTCGGGACCTAAATCTTTGAAGAACTGTTTTTTATGAAAAAGGCTAATTGATCCAGTCTCTTCGCTGATGACAATAATTTTCGCATCACAAACTTCACTTAATCCCAGTCCTGCCCGGTGACGAGTGCCGTAGTAGGCTAACTCTTCGCTATTAGCTAACGGTAAGATAACTCTTGCTTGATGAACTTTGTCACCAGTGATGATTACAGCTCCGTCGTGGAGTGGAGAATAATCGTTAAAAAGAGCCAGTAATAATGATGTAGAAAGATTGGCGTCTAAAGTAATACCACTATTGGTTTCTGGAATATGGTCGTGTTGTTTGAGAATGATAATCGCGCCGGTTTTATTCTCGGATAAAATCTTGCAAGTCTCTGAGATGATTTCAGCGGAGTGTTTGACAGAGGATTTTGAGACCAAGAAAAGTCTTTGGGAGATTGACTCTAAAAACCAACGCGAATTTTTAGGAAACAGAATTACACTCAATAAGAGATTTACGACAAAGTAGATGGCTTGGGAGTGAAGGACTAACGGTAAGGTCAAGATACTTAGGACAAAGAGAGATTTACTCCAAACGCGGTTACCTGACAGAGACAAGCTCAGCCACAAAACGATTAGAACGATAGGTAAGTATAAAGTGTCCACCTATTTAGATACTTTTATTTAAAAACTCTATTTAATGAGTAGCTAGTACTGGGGGTTCAGATCATCCTCCACTGCGAGTTAGGGACTAAGTTAGGTGGGACTTTCTTAGTCCCGTTTTATTTCGAGACACTCAATTTTCTATTTTTAATAATCCCCCTCTATTAATTCTTTTCGTGGAGCTTATAGGTTTCAAGGCTACGACCACCAAGAAAAGAACCTGAATTTTGATTCCCCACACGAAAGTATTTATTTTAAACCCATTCGACCCCTTCGGGGTTCCAGTAAGCCCCAGAAATCACTTAGGAAGGCTCTGGTAGGGTTCAAATTCCAACCTCCTTCTAACCCCCTCAACCCGCTCCGCTCATCGTTATAACTGATTTGGCTTGATGTTTTCTCCGAAGTTAGTGCGTGAATTTATCAAAATTCCCGTGATGACAGGTAGGGCCCCCACAATTTTCAAGCGACGTTTTAAACTGGAGTTAATCAAGGGTTTATAAATTAACTCTGAATTAATGAAAGGTTGTAGGAACGCAAATGAGTAAAAACAAAATTAGCCCAAATTATTTTAAGGAGGAACTACGGGCATCTTTAATTACCCCTGAGTGGGTTAATAAGAGTGCAATCTATGAGTTACCAGATAGTTCCCGCAAAGAAATAGCCGAACTCTTGAATAGGGATTTTACTAAAACTCCCCACGGACCTTACTTGGTCTTTGAATACTATGACCCCTTTGAACGGGAAAAACTTCTTACGGTAAATGTGAAATCAAAAGAACCGTTTATGGTGGAAGGTAAAGAGCAAAAATATCTTCGCCCCAGTGGTAGCTCTAACCATTTGTATATTCCGAAGTTCATCACAGTATTGGACTTACTGAATATCAAAAATCCCATCCTCTTTACTGAAGGGGAAAAGAAAACTATTTGCGCCAATATCAATGGCTTTTTGACTATTGGTTTAAACGGGGTGCAAAACTGGAAAACAAAAGGTGATGACGGGACTTCTAAACCACTTGATGTCTTTGAGAAATTAAATCTTGATGGCCGCCAAGTGCTTATTTGTTTTGATTCAGACGTTTTAACTAATGAGAACGTATTGAATGCTGAGAATGAGTTCGCCAACTACCTACAATCTTTAGGTGCAAAAGTAAGAGTCTTACGCTTTCCAGAAAGTAGCGGGGAAAGTAAAGTAGGGATTGATGATTATATTCTCAAGCACGGTGTAGAAGAGTTTAAAAAGTTAGCCAAGTTAGCTTGTCTTCCCATCAACACTTCTATTGGTGATATTGAAACCTACCTCAATGACCTAAAAGATTTAAGCACTGAAGAAGTAGAGAATAAAATCAAGACCGCCAGCTACGCTATCGCCGGTAAAGGTGCGGTGGTGGTAGAACGCTTTGTAGATAAAATTAAAGACGCTACCGGAACTCCCAAGGATGTCTTACGGGACATTTTCGGGGACATTAAAAAACAAACCAGATTGAAAAAAACTAAAGGCCCCCAATTCAAAGTCATTATCTATGATAGTGAGACTATGCCTACGGGGCGTTTACTAAAAGGTATTACTGAGAAACTAGTAGAAGACGGACGGTTTTATCGTGAAGGTAACGAACTCATCATGGTGGACAAAGGCCGCCGTGAGTTTTTAAATGTCAAAAACTTCCCGGCATCATTCAACGAACTATCAGAATTAAAGATTGATGGCCGTTTCCGTTTGATGCCGCCAGATATTGCGCAAGGTATTCTCTATTCTCCTACCGTCAAACATGATGTGAAAGAAATTGGGTTATTCACCTCTACAATTACCTATGATGATAATTGGAATCTGGTCAAAGTAGGCTATAACCCCGGTTCTAAAATCCTTTATTGTCCGCCAGAAAAGTTCAAGGACATTAAACCCCGTAATACTACTTCAGCTATTCAAGAGTTACTCCAAGACTTTTGTTTTAAAAATGAAGCCAGTAGAGTGAATGCTATCGGGGCTTTACTTACGGCCTTATTCCGTCACAAGTTCCAAGGTTCTAAGGCTTTCTTTGCCAACACGGGAAATCAGCCAGGACTGGGTAAATCTCTTTTAGCTCAGGTTATCTCCATCATAGTTACTGGGGAAGAGTCTCCAGACATTGACTACATTGCCAATGAATATGAGATGGGAAATAGAATTGCCTCAACTATTCAAGTCACGGATATTTTGAACTTTGATAATATCAAGTCCAACAAAGAACTATCCAGCGGACCATTAGAGCGGTCAATTACTTCTCCAAGACCAAGTTTTCGTAAATTAGGTGTTTCTGAATTAATTGAAAAACCAAATACGTTCGTAGTTTTCATTTCCATCAATGATGCCATGTTCGGGAAAGACTTATTAACCCGTATGTGTCCCATTGAGTTTTGGTTCAAGACTGACCCAAGACTTAGAGACTTCACTAAATCTGATTTGAAAAAATGGGCTTTAGATAACCGTAAGGTCTTAATTGAAGAACTTGTGGGTATGGTAGAAAGATGGAAATCCGCCGGTTGTCCTTTAGCTAAAGTAAAAAGCCGTTTTAGTGAGTGGCCCCTCTATATTGGTGGGATTTTAGAAGCCAATGGATTCAAAGGCTTCATGGATAATTTTGCTGGTGCTCAAATCTCTTACACTCAAGAAGCTAAAGAAGTGGGTGAGTTATTTACCGAACACACCAACAAATGGATGAAGGTTACTGAGTTAGTAAATATCTGCCGGGAACAAAATTGTTTCAGAGATATTTTAGCTAAATCCAGTCCAAATGTTTCCTTGGGAATTAAGCTCAATAAGCTGGTGGAATCTAAAACTCAACTTCCGCTCCCAGACGGAACAACTTTTATTCTAAAGAAATCAGAACTTACTGATAGTGCGGAACGCAAAGTCATATATATGGCTGAAACTCAAAACACTTTAACTGAGAAAGGGACTAAGTAATGAGTAACTGGAATATCCTCTTTAACGGCAATTTGTATCCGGCCAAATGGTATGAACCAACTGACGGGAACATTGGGGTTTGTGGTTATGACTCTGAGACCACTATGATTGAAAACCAACAAACTCCAGACTTTATCCTTGGGATGGCCTACAACGGTAAGACGATTTACTTTATCAAAAAGGAAAACCTAAAATCATTTTTTGATAATCACCAAAGAACCACTATGTTTTTAGCCAAAGGCTCTTTTGACTTAAGAGTAGCTGAAAAGGCTCAAGCTATCTCCAATGCTCTCTTATCCATCAAGAATAGAATTATCTACGGTGAAGATGTGCTCTTACATCATAAACTTATCAAGTTGGCTACTGACGGGAAAAATACCAACCCATCATTAGATAGATTAGCTCAAGAGTATTTAGAAACCAGTCTACCTAAAGATGCCACTGATGAAGAAGGTAATAGTGTTCGTATTGGTTACGGTAAGTTCTTAAATCAAGATGGCTCTATTAGTTACGATAAAATGGGCCAAGAATATTTTAGATATGCCGGGATTGATGCCGTTGCTACTTTCTTAGTAGGTGAAGTGGTTATCAGAAAAAATAGAGAAGTTTGTGAACATCACGGGGTAGATGTGGGTTTAAGACTTTCCCATGACCTACAATTAATGGCGGATTTATGCTTAGACCAAATCTCCGCCAACGGTTTGAATGTTGATATGAGTCACTTGAATAAAATCCGCTCTGAACTTCAAGCGGAAATGGATAAGGATTTAGCGGTCTTAAAATCTCAAGGCTGGGAACCGGGGACTGGTTCAGCTAAGAGAATGCAATATATCCTAAATAACTTAGGAATTGATTTGGATTCTTTCCCCAGAACTGAAACTGGAAAACTTAAAGTCAGTGCCAATGTTTTGGGTAAGTATAAAGAGTTTGATGTTATTGCCGCTTACATCAGCTACACGGAAACTAAAAAACTAATGGATTTCTTGGCTAAAAAAGATGGGGAAGTTCACGCACGTTTTAATGTGTTGGTGGCTACCGGAAGAACTTCTTCTTATTCACCTAACATTCAAAATCTTCCCAGAGATGCACGGATTAGAAAAATCTTTAAGGCAAGAGACGGACACTGTTTTGTTTCCGTAGACTATTCGGGACTGGAAATGAATGGGTTAGCTCAAGAAAACATTGACCGTTCGGGTTCGTCTAAAATGGCGGAACTGATTAATGCGGGCCGTGACCTACACACTTACTACGCTTCTAAAATCTTGGGTTGTGCGGAAGAATTGGTAACTAAAGATGCCCGACAAAAAGCAAAAGCCGTTAACTTCGGTTTTCCCGGTGGATTAGGGATTAAATCCTTCGTGGATTATTCAAGCTTAGCTTACGGGGTTAACTTAAGTGAAGATGAGGCCAGAACTTTAAAGGATTTGTGGCTCAATACCTTCCCGGAAATGAAAACCTATCTCCAGCACGATGATATTACGGACTTAGTAAAGTCAGGACTGATGAGACACTATGGGAAAGAGACGGGCCGATATGGTGATGATAAAATCGCCGCCTTTATCTTCAAAGGAATTATCAACGGTCAAATCTCCACTAAGAGTGGACGGGATTATACTCAAGAAGAAATTGATTGGGCCTATGATATTCTTGCTAACCAAAACTTTTTCAATAAAGACAAATACGAAAAAGCCATCAGTAAGAAGAGTGGAAGCTACAAACTCTACGGGGACTTTATTCGTCAGTTCAATGTGGTAAAGTTTAAGTCCGGACGGGTTCGGGGAAGTTGCACCTACACTCAATCTAAAAACACTCCCTTCCAAGGAATGTCAGCGGATGGTGCCAAGTGGGCTATGGTTCTACTCACCCTTGCTGGATATAAGATTGTAAACTTCATTCACGATGAGTTCATTTTTGAATTACCATTATCCATTGACCTTAAAAAGGCGGAAACGGAAATTAAGAGCCTGATGATATTAGGGATGAATATGGTCATGCCTAATATCAAAGTAAAAGCTGAAGCTGAGTATATGATTAGTTGGTCAAAAGACGGAACTCATTACCTGGACGCGGACGGGAAGTTGGTGCCCAATGAGGTGCCAACTAACAAACTGGGCTACAATCATGTGGCTTAATTCTTCTCTTCTGGAGCTAAATACTTCTCTAAAGAAGTCGCATTACTGATGTGAAGTTCTTTAAAGTGTCCATAGATGGTGGCTAACCGAGGTTTTTCCAGGTCGTAGATTTTCATAGCGGGATAAGATTCCGCAAACGCCTTAGTAAAATTGAAAACGCGCTGATATTTATCTCTATTGATATTCGGTTCCGCTAAAGCCGAGATTTGCTTAGCTAATTTAGTAGCCTCATTCCAAGACTCTGCCTTAAGCAACTCAATCAATTGTTTTAACATCCCTCTAATTTCATCCATTTTATATCTCCTATAGGGGAATAAATGGATTTAGGGCGAAGATAAGCTCATTTTCCATTTAGTGAAAATATAAGGGAGTGATTATGAACATCGCAATTACACAAGAAGATTTTGACCTGATTAAAAGACAACTACCAATGACGGTGCAAAGATTCGTCTTCGGTAAAGAGATTTCCCAAAACCTCTTCAAAGAATTAAATGAAAACTTCGAGATGGAAAACGTCCTCAGCCTTCACGACTCTTTATTCTCCAGTAAGAGTTTTAAAGGAAAATCCTATACCAGTTTCTCAGAATTGTGCTTAACCATTCCCAACTTAGCTGAAGAGCCAGTAGAGGATAAAGTCTTTATTACTCAATTCGTAATTGAAATTCGTAATCTGGAAGAGTTCTTAAATGAAATGGTCACTAACTTTAAACTTTATAAAGACAGTTTAGAAGACAACTTAAAGGCGATGATTGATGCGAATAAGAATATGGTTTTAGATAGAATTATTCTTAGTCAAAATATGATGCCGTTTTCTTCACGAGACCAGTTTGAATTCCGTTATTCTTTCGTTTCAGGAATTAAAGATAAAAATACTATCTACATAGAGATGAGAGACCGCTTAAGTAACTACCTAATAGCTAAAGTTAGACGGGCTGAAAAATGCACTCCCAAAGATTTCAATCGGTATTACAATACCAAAACCATCAATACCCACGACCTATTTAACCGATTTATCGGCTAATTTTATTACTTTTAACCCCATTACCATTTATCAGTTTATGAGCACTAAAGATAGAAACGACCTTTTAAGAACCACTCTCCAACAAGACGCAAAGAACAGAATTGTTTTAACTGCCTCTGTTAATGAATCTCCCAACCGTGAGGCAATCATTGAAGCGGTTAGATCCTTTGATGATTTCAACAAACATAATGACCCCTACGAAGAGCATGATTTTGGTTTCGTTATGGTTGGTCAAACTAAATACTTTTTCAAGTTTGACTACTACGACCTTAATTTTGAATATGGAGCTAATCCCGAAGAAGAGGATTACGCTTTAGTTCTTACCATTATGGAATCAGGCGAAAATTAAAACAGTATCTTCTTATATGAAGATATTAGTTATTGCCGACGACTTCTCCAAACAAACTTCCATTGCGGAATTAATTAAAACCCATCCAGTGGATGCTATATTCACTTTAGGTGATCTATATAGTTCCCACTTAAAAGAACTTCAAAATATTTCCATACCTAAATTCGGCGTCTACGGTAACCATTGTAGTGAAGCGTATATGCCCGAACTGGGAATTAAGAACTTACACCTTCAAACTGAAAAATTAGGTGAGTTAACTATCGGGGGCTTTGAAGGTTGTCACCGATATAAAGAAAACGGTCATCACCAATTCAGCCATCAAGAGTCTGTGGATCTAATTAAAAACTTTCCTAAAGTAGATATTCTCCTAACTCACGCACCACCACTGGGAGTTAATGATGATTGGAGTACTGAGAGTCATCAAGGACTTTACGGAACTTTAGAATATATAAAGTCTAATCCCGTTAAAATTCTCTTTCATGGTCACACTTACCCGAAAGACAACCATGTTTCTAAGATAGAGAACACTATCGTGGTCTATACTTACGGTTTTAAGATTTGGGACTTAGATGAAATTCTCACTATGAGTAATCTTCCCACCGCTAAACGATATCGCTAATAAGACCCTGTTTTTAATAATTCTAAGATTTATCCCAGAAACCGGTATTAACCATTAGGAGAGAAAAATGAGCAACGATTTAAAATTTGCGATTGAACAACTTAAAAAATTCAAAGGTGAAAAACCTCGGGTATCCAAAACTATTTTTGGAGAAGTAGTTAGTGCTGATCCTAAAACTGTTGCCAAAAACTCTGAAACTTTAGCGAACTTAGCCTATAACTTTTTTAAAGCTTTGTCTTTAGAGGAGCAAAGGCAAGATAAAGCTAAACTAAATAATAATACCAAAACGTAAAAGACAGGTTCCTTAATGCGACCAACTAAAACCGGACACGGGAAACATTTTTGTCAAAAAGAGCATTGTAAAGGTGGATGTGGGAAGGACGTTTTAAAAGAAGCAATCCACCAAGCATTTCATCAGAAAGTAGATAGTTTCATTTTGAGACTTACTGATAGTTTCAAAGAAGGAGACGTAATCCTCACGCGAACTGATGATTTAATAAACTCTGTTTTTTCAATCTTGGACCGAAGTGAATTGGCTAAAGAAACTGATGGGAAAGTTTCAGAACAGATTGATTCTTGTGAAGTTGAAATCGCCATTCTAAAATTTGATAGTATTAAAACCCTCCTAATTGAAGCCAGTGTTTTAGTTAAAGAACAAGGCTTATCTCACCCTCAAGCTCTCTGGAAGGCCTCTCGGATATCTGTTAGTGCGTGAATTCATCCAAATTCTGGTGATGACAGGCTAGCTCCCCACTTTTCACAACTGACGTTTTAAACTCTTATTATAGGTTCAATTAAGGACCTTAAAAATAGGAGTAGTTATGCCTAATTGGTGTTACAACGAAATCAAGGTTCAAGGTAGTAAAGAAGCGTTATTGGAGATTGGTCAGTTATTGGTGGAAGCTAAAAGAGACGGTGATAAACTTTTAGAAAAAATCCTGCCGATACCAGACCATATCTTCAGAGGTAATGTTGGTTCCGATAGAATCGGTGTCCTTGATGAGAACGGAGAACCCACTGAGTGGTATACTTGGTGTTGCGAATATTGGGGAACGAAGTGGGATGTTGATGGTTTAGAGTTTGATATAACTGAAACAGAAATTGGAATCAGTTTTCTAACCGCTTGGACTCCGCCAAGAGAAGCAATGTGTATTCTCTCTGAGAAACTGAATTGCACCATCACTCACAACTTCTTTGAATGGGGTGATAACTTTGTCGGTTCAATTAAGTTTGTAAACGGGGAAGTGGTAGTAGATGAGTGGGTCAACTGTTCTAAAGAAGCTTTAATCAAATACGGCTTTGATGGGGAAGTATTTTATGACCGTAGTGATGATGGGGAGAGTACCTAATGACTCCCATCAAACAAGTTCTCCAGGAACTAAAAACTGAATATCAAATTAATGTCGTCTCTGAATATGATTCGATTTTTAGTATAGAACATCCCGGGAGCGATAAGAGAGTAGTTACTGTTGAAATCCATGCCAGTGGAAAACTAACTCTCACGCCTTTGGAGCTTTTAGAGACTGATGATGGTTATGAGTTTCTTCAGAAGAGAACTTTTAAACATTCAAAAAATCTTATTAAAGAAGCGGTCAACTTTTTAGGGTTAAGTAAGGTGGGTCTATGAAAACCAAACCCTATGAGTTAGTTCTTCTAGAAGAAATTAGAGACAAGCTTTTAACTAATTATGGACTGCGACTTCATTATGAGGATGAGACCGTAGTGAAGATTATCTCCCCCAGGACTAAGAAATTAGCGACTATTAGGGTTAAAGACTATGGTAGTTTTTCCTTTACCCCCAGCCAACCCATCAGTGAGGGTAGTTGGCATTACTGGACTCAGCAAAAGCGAAACTTTAAATACCAAGAAAGATTAATAAAAGCCGTGGTCACCTACTTGGAATAATACTTGGAAAGGTTAGCGGTTTTTTCATAACGGTCTAAGAGGAATCAATAAAACCGGTATCTATATGTATGGATATTGGCTTCTTTTTTAAGCTTATTTTTTTCGTCGTTATTGGAATCGTCGCGGTAGCTGTTATCGCTACCTTAGTGATTAACATTCGCAATATGATGAATCAAAAACCCGCTCCAGCGAAACGGGTAGAGGACATCATTGAAGAGTCCCCAGTCAAAGCCAAGCAAGACCTGCCGGACTTAACTCAAATCCACCGAGACCTCGGGATTTCATCTTCATATCAAGTAACAGAAGAAGAGAAGTTTCCGCTTCCAGATTTAACATACGGAACCAGAATGGTTACCGTTGAAAAATACAAAGACCCGAAATATGAGTTCACGGACGATGCCATTGTTTTAACCTACGCGATGAATGAACAACCTAAAATGTCTTATCTTCAAGAAATTGCTGATGAGTATTCTAAGTTGCTCTACGACCGCGATATGATTGAACACCCAAGACTTTTCCCGGAAGCGGGTCACTTACCTTGGGTTATTCGTTTCAAATATATTACTGATGAAATGGCCAGTGAATTAGAGATTATTGAGATTCTCACTAAAGAGAAAATCTATCACAACACTTTAGATAATAAGACTGTGTATCCAACCGTTACCAGAGATGGGGACGACTTACTTTTTGATATTTTAGATTGCCCAGTCACTAAGGAGCAAATTGAAGGGGGTTTTAATCGTTTCAGTGCGAAATTAAATAAGAACTATACTCAAGTTATCAAAGAATCGCCTACGGTTTACCGAATGAAAGACCAAAAGCCACGGGCTGACCGATTGTTCCCGATGGGCCAAAAAATCTATGGTCAAGATGAGAAGTTTCAAAAACTTATTCAAATGGTGGTTCAGCAAAGTAGAGAGCGTAATACTGAAATGATTTTCTTGGGTGAAATTGAAGACCCACGACTTCAATTACCTACGCAAATTATTTCCACCATTGATGCGTTCGTGCACGGTGTTTCTCCCGGACAAACTGGTTCAGGTAAAACTACAACCTTACAATCTAATATCTTTATTAACGCCTCTATTCAAAAAGCATTGAATGGTTATCCGGATATTTATCTGTTCGCCGACGGAAAGAACGGGGGAGACTATGATTTACTGGCTAAATATCTTTCTCGTTATCGTGTGGCGATGAAACCTATTGGGTCAGATCCACTTATTGAATTAGCAAACATGGTTCGTATTACTTGGTCGGAATATCAACGCCGTCAAAAACTATTCCAAAAAGCTCGTGAAGAAGGAAAATCAGTCCGAAACATTTTTGAATATCGCCAAGAAGTGGGACCACTTCCGCGTTTCTGGTTAATCATTGACGAGTTCAAGGCCTTCTTATCTGATATGGACTGGAATAAATTAGTAAAGATTGAAGGAACTATTCCTAATCTTTTAACGCGTTTATTAGCCGAAGCCCGTTCTTTCGGTTTCACTTTCATTTTCGCATCTCAGCGTTATCAAGAGGATTCATTCCCACCAGTTATCCGTACCAACTTACCAACTGTGTTTGGTCACAAACTCCAAACGGCTGACCAAAACGTGTTAAACATCGTAATGCCTGACGATATGGAAAAAGGGACCTTCCTCTTGAAGTTAGATGGATTAACTTGCCCAGTTACCAATATCTCTCATGTTAAGGCACGGAGCCCCTTCATTGGTTCATCTTCAGAACTTAAAGAACTCCTTGAGCGAGGTTTCCCGGGAGAACATAAGCAAGAGAACTTTGACTACGAGATGATTTATAACCGTGGTGAAACTGTGGATATGGCTGGCGCTACGGTTGCGCAAAAATATGGATTGATGAAAAAGCTCTTCTTCAAAGAGCAATATTTCACTATTTTAAAACAATTCACACAAGACCACCAAGTGGATACGATGGATATTTGCACTCACTTAACTCATCCTAAGTTTCCTGAAGGAATTGGGTTTGGTATTTTAGAAGATAAAACTGAGTTAGTTCCTGAAATTGCTTCCCGTAATATTGCCCAGATGAAAGCAATGAATGCCGGAATATATGTCTTCTTCTTAAACTTTGATTTCGGTGCCAAGAATCCAACTATAGATTGGAAAAAAGAAGGATTGGTGCCGAAGAACTTCTTCTTTATTCCAAGTGCCCAATACATTAAACCCCTAAAAAAGGCCTTTGCTGACTTCGAAGTCGGGGAAAAGAACACTTGGTTTGCTGAGTTGATTGAAGAACTCTACGCTCAATATCTTAAAGCCGACCCTAACGATGATACTGACACGTCTTTAAAGAAGATGGATTTGTTGGCTAATCTAAAGAATGGAAAAGGCGGGGAGAAAAACCTTCCCACCATTGATTCGGTTGTTAGTGAAATTGAGATTATGAATAAAGAGACTCAAATAGCCATTGAGAAACGTATCGCCAAAATCGGGAAGAAAGTTAAGCCCAATGACTTAGAAGTAGTTCAAGCGGTTCAACCGGAATTAGTGGATTTAATTAAAAAGTCTCAAATTGAAGATTAAATCTTGTGACAGATCAGTTTATACCAACCGATTTTATAAGTTAGGATTTCAATAATCCGTAACTGAACCCAAACCATTGGACCGAATTCGTATTGACGGATGCCCCCGAACTCAAAATCTACCCCATCCATCACGAACCGCATTCCCGGACGCTTAGAACAATGATAGAGTGCCTTACTATAGAAGTAAGCCCCAAGGATTAGCCACATAAACGTCTCTACGATGTCATATGAGGCCAAGGTAAGGTGGTAATAGATTTTGTAGGCAATCCGTTGAACTTTCGTTCCACCCACCAATTGACGGTCCAAGGCATCTTCCTTAGTCACCATCGGATAAGTGATACGCAAAACCTCCATTAATTCTTGTTCGTATCCTCTAAGCATTATTTCTTCTCCTTGTTATTAAGATACCAGCCAACATAAGAGAAAGTGTCTTTGGTTTCTTGTGAACGGGTTTTAAAGGAACTTAGATCCAGGTTAGTATCCGGATAATTCATTCCAAGTTCAGAATTTAGATAGGTCACGATTTCGTTATAAAGTTTAGCTACACAAGCACTATTAGAACACTTCCTTAAAATCTCCTCAGCCAATCCGCGAACGTATTCACAAGTGCTTTGACCGGTACGGTATAAGTCCCCGCGATTTTGAACTAACCACTCAGGAGATTTCTTATAATTATCTAAAAGGTAACTACGAGTCTTAGAATGCACTTGCTTACATACCTCCGCATTTTGCATCCACTTCACAAGGATAACTCTGTTTTTAGTTAAATCCTCTAATTGAACCAGAGAGTGTTTTACTAATTGAGTTTTATAGATAGACATCCTCTCAGCCTCGTTAACTGGGAAGGATTTAAGTGGGACACGGAAATAGATATCTACGCCAGCATAAATACCGGAGATAAGTAGTGTCGCGTAAAAGATACGAGACCAAAAGTGTTTAAGCTTAACTACACGCTCTTCCACATCATTATACATTGGATAATTCCAGCGATAAGGAACTTTCGGCGCGACTTCACCATTAGACTTCTTATTTCGGTTCTTTAAAAATAGAACTAAGAAAAACAGAGAGGCCACTGCGAGGAAGCTTAAAAGAATGTAGAGTGAAGTATTACTATTCATAATTAACTCTTAATCGGGGTTTTTAAATTGTTATCCGCCGTAAGAGTTTCTAAGAATCCTCCATGATTCTCTCCCAGCGAGTTCAAGTTATTGCTTGCGAAGGTGTTATTAATTTTCTTGTTGGCCCAGTAAGCGGTTAGACAAAATAGAACGGACATCAAACAAGTGAAACAGAATTGTGCTCCACTAGTTGAAAGGTCAAATTTAGAAACCGCACTGAAGTTTCCCATCCAAACTGAATGGAAAAAACAAAACAAGTTAATCGCCGCATATAAACTTAATGCTGGACGACCCATCAATAAACTTCTTCCGAACAACCAAGGCAAAGTGGCCGCAAATACTACAATCCAAGATAATCCTTGGTCTAAGTTTGATAACAACGAACCCCAACCAACGACTGAACCGATGATTGAAGAAATGTAGTTAGCTACTGGATTAGTGATCGGATAACCAGGAGCAATCGCTGAGAGGTATTCATAACCTAAATTCGCTAAGAAGTGCGGGTCAAATAAGACCGGAGAATTTCGGTTTAAGTATTCTTCAAAGAAATAAGTAAGTGGCTTATATAAAACCGTATTAATCAAATAACTAAAAAAATAGAACCGAATAGGAATTCGGTAAATGTGGATAGTGAAAATACAAATCAAATTCCACAACATCTTTAAGGTGTTGATTATTAAAGAAAGGAATCCACCTCCCATATGTCCGGACGTAGCCTGAGTAAGTAAGTTAGCCAACTCTTCAGAGTTAGCTTGAATATGTGGGTAGGCATTTTGACCAGAATATTGGTTCTGAACTTGCCTATGATTTTGCATTCTTTGTTCTGACATATTTTCCTCTTATCTATAGATACCGGAAAATACAGAAACCCGTCGCTAAGACCCTGTTTTCGATTATTAATTCTAAGAAAAACGAGTGGTCTAAATAACGGGTATCAGATCGCATGAGAATACAACTTCTTTTGCCCCTTATAATTTTAGGATTAACTGCTTGTAGTAAATCAGGAGACTCCAGTCCAAAACCATTACCTCCGACTTATGCTATCGGAGCACAATTCAATAGTTTAGTGGATGAGTTCTATGACCAAGCTCAATTAAGAGGTATTACGCTTAAACGAAATTTAGTCGTAGTTGAAGTGGAGAAGTTCTCCGCTGATTTACCGGCTAACACCGTAGGAGTTTGTTTCTATCCATCCAGTCAACGACAATACCCTTATGTAGAAGTTAAAAAAGATTTCTGGGACGGTGTCAGTGATGAAGCAAGGAAGAACCTAATCTATCACGAACTGGGACACTGTCTTTTATATCGGGACCACATCAGTGATACTCAGTTTGCTCCGATTATTGGTCGCTCAGTTCCACTCTCAATCATGTATCCAATAATCCTAATGACTCTTCCTTCTGATATTTCAAATTTTTACTTGAATCACATTGTAGCCTACATAAGCGAGTTATTTGACACCACACAACTGGGAGTTATCAGAGGCTACGCTCAAAACGCGGGCTCCAATGGATTTGATCCCGATTATATCCCGTCAATGGGTGGTTATAGTGCGACAACTGATTCCGGAGACTGTCTACACGAGGAGAACGAGTAATGAGAGAGCAAGATTTACGACATATGGTTTACTCAATTATGAACCATCCTTTATTTAAGGACGAGTTTTATAAAACTAATGGTGAGCGATTAATGCCGATTGTGGAGATTCCCCAATCTTATGAAATCAATGCTTACGCGGGCGTTGAAGAACACACCAAGGTTGATGAGGTCACTAAGCGAGTAGTAAAGGTTAGTGAGCTAAAAATTATTGTCACACCTTTTTTAATTCGTCTTTTAGATATTGAAGAACTTAAAGCCGTATTAGGCCACGAACTTTGTCACTTAAAATATAAAGACTATAACCGCTTAGGGGAAAGTAAAACCCTTCAAAGTATTATTCTTTACTTGGTAATTGCTGGTTCGGCCTTGGTTTTACCCTGGTATGCATTATTAGGGATGTTTATTGTGGGCTCCCTCCTAATTAAACGAAACTATTATTCACTAATGCAAGAACTAGAAAAGAGAGCTGACCTTTATGGCGGTGCCGTAAGTTCTCCTGATGCGTTAGCCAGTGCTCTAAGTAAACTTCAAGGCGTCTACGAAAAACTCAATAGGCAAGACGGTGGGACAAAATCTTTTATGGAGCACTTTCAAGTTCACCCATCTACTTTAAAGCGCATTGAGCACTTAAGAGATGAAGAAGCCCAAGCCTGTTCGTCCAACTAATCTATTTTGGAAAGGTTAGCGGTTTTTTCATAATAATCTAATTTTCCGGTATCAAGGAATATGATTAGTTTTAGTTCTTTCTTAGATTCAATCAGAGCCGTTCATCCAGTAATGATGTGCATTCTAATCTATGGCGTCTGTCTTTTAGGTTACACCATCTATCGTTATCGTCGGGATAGTAAATCCGGAGCCGTAGAGAATAAAGCTCTCTTACACTCTTATCTGGGTGGTAAAAGTAAGTTTGATACTGAAAGAACCTTGGCGGAATCTATTCCTACTTCTCGTATCAACGATATCTACTATATGACCGACACGAAAGCTAAGGGCGATGCCTTAGAGGATTTGACGAAAGAAATTTATCACATTCTTGGCTACAAAGCTAAAACCGTTCGAGAAATGAAAGCTAACGGTGAACTAAAAGAAATGAAAGGTACTGACCAAGGCGGGGATGTAATTGCAGTTCTTTATAATGAGAAAAAAGAAGTAGTGGAGCGACTCTTAATCCAGTGTAAGGCGTATAAGTATTTGGATGATGCTGGAGGAAACGAAGCCGTTCACAAAACCAATTCCGCTAAAGATTACTACGAAGATTTAATGGGCGTCCCTTTTGATAGAGCTATTTTAATTACCACTTCACCGAAGTTAACTGTGGCCGCCCGTGATGCCGCCAACCGATTAGGTGTGGAAATTATTGATAACGACCAATCATTGGATAGTAAGAAGATTCCAAAATCAAAACTGTTCGCGTTGGTAAAAAAAGCTAATACCAGACTTTATCATCGTAGTTTAAAAGCTCAGTAAGGCCCTGTTTTTAATAATTCTAAGACTCTTGTCCAAAACCGGTATTACCTAATATGGGACAAGAAAACATTATTGATAGATACGAAGCAGAGCTAAAAGATAAGATTCTAAAGCTCCACCAAAAAGGGCTGAATAAAAGAGAGATTAGAGAGAAGTTAAAAATTAGCACCAATACGGTTGTAAAAGTGCTTCCAGTTAGCGCCAAATTGTCAGCAACTTCTTTCGAGAACTCAAAGCCTAGATGTATATCGGAAGAGAAAATCGAACAAATTAAATCATTACTTAAGAGCGGTAAGACCACCCGGGAAGTAGCTAAGATTGCCAAAGTTTCCAATAAAACCGTGAGCAAATATAATCCCAACCGTAGAAGTGGGCATAGAGTTGATTTAGTGACCTTGGCTAAAAGACGGGAGTTGGTAAAGAAATTAGCGAAACAAGGTCAAACTAAAACAGAAATTGCCCAGAAAATCGGCGTAGGCCCTAATGATGTGCGACGGGACTTAGAGTTTTTAGGTTTGTCCGCTGAAGATGGAAGAACTGTAGTCACCAAAGAAATTGAAAAAGAAGTTCTTAAATTAAGAAAAGCCAAACTTAGTTTTGCCCAAATAGGTTCAAAAGTGGGAGTTCACGGTAATACCGTCAGTAGAATATTAAAAAGAAACGATATCGAATAATTTTTAATAATCTAAGAGGCAAGAATTAAACCGGTATTAGTCCATGAGGGATCATGGACGAAAAAAGACGTATAGAAGGCTATCAAATTGAATGCTACTCCGAAAGGCGGGTTACAGAACACCGTAAGCAAACACCTGTTTTGCCTAAAAAGTGGCGAGATTGGTTGATTAAAGAGTGTTACCTATCGTGTGAACGCATCTACACCGAACAAATGAAAGAGTTCTTAAATGTCGGTGAAAAAGAGGAGGACTTAGGTCAGGAAATCTATGAAGGCGTGAGATTAACCGCTATTCGTTTTGACCCGAACAAAATTACCTATGTTCCTGTTAAAATGAGAAGAAAGGGTGATGCGGTCTATGCGAACTTAAACGATGAAATCTATCACACTAAAAAGTTCGCTACCTTCGTTCGCCAAGTTCTAATCTCTAATCTGGGAATTAGAAAATTAAAGAGGGCCTATAAGCACCAATATACTCCTTACTTGAATGGACTAAAGGAATGGCTTCGTCGTCAATTCTATTCCGCGTTCCGTAAATATGTTGGTTGGTCAAAAGCTGAGAACCACATACGCTTAAATCGTGCCCGTAGTGATATGGGAGCTTACTCTTTGGATATTTCCGTAGAACAATTCCAACAAGGAGAATTGAACTCCAGCTCTTGGATTGCTGACCAAGAAGATAGAGTCTGGGGAGACCGATTAACGGCTCTAAAAAATCTTACCAACGGAAATGATGAGTTAATAGATTTGATGAAGGATTTATTCCATCCCAAAAATAAAGGTCGGACGGAAGAGAGCTTATTAAGAAGTTTCAAAAAACGCCGACTTAAATCGGTAATGATAACTCATAAAATTAGTGAAAAGAAAATTTCAACTAATGAGGCCCTTTACCGGTTAACTGATGACCTGGTTAAAGAAGATTTTAATAATCTTTCCGCGCAAGCCAGAGCTATCTTAGCTGACTTAAGAGAAATTGAATAAGTTAGTGCGTGAACTCACCCAAATTTAAGTGATAACAGGTTAGCTCCCCATTTCTTCCTTTCCGTGAACGATAATAAGTTACGGAGGAAGTATGTCGTCAATCAAGAGAATCAATACCGTCAGTAGACGGAAAGTTCTGAAGGCAACCAAACTGAAAGGTTTGACCCCAAAACAAATCACGGACCTTTTGCTCATTCACACCGTTGGATTAGGTCAACATCTTTACGATAAATATAAAAACAATCCAAGACTAAGCACTTACATTGGGAACGAGGATGATTACCAACACATAGTCTACGAGGCCATTTTAAAAACGGTAGCCATCTATGATTATCATCTTTGGAAAAACCATAAGGACTTAGATGCTAAAGCCAGAATTGAAAAGTGGAGAAACAAAAAAGGACACAAGTTTGTTCCTACGAGAAAACTAAAGTTCACTCACTTAGGACACCTCTACGCCTACACATTCACCACGGCGGATACAAATGTTCGGTTGGTGCTAAAAGATTTAAGGCTCACACCAAAAACCAACGGTAAAGAGATTTACGCCAGTCAATTTAAGGGTGAGGACAACACAGACGCCCATAGTTTTTTTGATAAGGTAATGGGTCCAGCTAAATCTAATCCCGAGAAAGACTTATTAGACAAAGAAGATTCCAGTGCCAAAGCGGAGCTTCATAGAAACCTTTTGAGTAAACTCACCAACAAACCAATGGCCCGTAGCTATTCGTATCATGAGTTTTATGACTTATTCATAATTCAAAGAATGTCTTATAGAAACATTGCGAAAGAGTTTAACCTACATCCCATGAGTGTTTATAGACACGCAAGAATGTTAGCCTCTGAATTAGAAAAGATATTAAAGCCCCAAAATAGTGGGACACAACTATACTGATGATTTCTTGGAATACCTCTCTACTGATAGTGGGTCACATTTCCGCTGAAATCACTTTTTTCGTGAAAGTGGGTTACACCTCAACTGGTCTCACTTTTTTGTAGGTAGTAATTGTAAAGAGTTTTTGCATTCTCAAGAGTTGGAACAAAAATCAAAAATCTACTTTGTCGTTCAGTTATTAAAATTATTATTAATATTAATTCCGGATTTATTAAAATCCGTATTCCTATTAAAACCTGAAATACCACAAAAGTGACTTTTCATAAGTTTGTGGTTTTCAAGGTTCCACAATGGAGCCTTGATTAACAAATCTGATGGGAAGTAACAGCGGTAACTCTTGCTGGACCTTGGGCTGGAAGGAGTGATGGAATCCTGAGAGAACGATTCCGTGTCCGCCCATTTCGCTTAAATGCCCGTATAAGGCTCTTTGAAGACAACATGGCACTAACTCCAGAGTGATTGGCTCCAGGGCTGTAAAGGCTATTTAGGGTTGTTTTAAAGTGGGATTTGCCGTGGTGGCTGAAAGGTAAGTCTTGATTCGGTTGTAGACGGGTTCTTAAATGATATTTTTGTGATGGGTATTTGAAGAACAATACTTTCGGTATTTCTAAAATAATACCGGGGATAAGACCCTGTTTTGGACCTAATGTTTTCAATGAAAAAAATTGAGAAATTAAAGACAGACGATAAACCATCTACCTAAAATCCTACCATAAAAAAGCAATTAATAACTAACGAAAAATAGCAATGATACACCTGAGTGTATCAAGTGTTTTTCCGGTATCTATATACATACGGAGGAATACTTATGAGCAATGTTAGACGGTCTGAACACAACGTACCACATAACCGCAAATTAGAAGATGGTCGCGTAGTTAAAGCGGGCCTGGGAACCAACAAACCCCAAGAAACCGTTCAAGGTAGTCTTCGTTCTGGTGCGGTTGAAAAGTTTCATCAAGAAACGAAACCTAAAAAGAAAAGTCCTCCGTTCTTTGGACCGGCATTGAGTAATACGCTTGAAGGTGGTGTTAAAGGCTTGGTGGCCTCAACTGCTATTCTAATTGGTCTCTACACATTAGTTGGCGCAACCTCTGGAGTCGCCGCTGGGATGGCGTTAGCAATGTCTTTAACTCCTTTAGCTCCACTCATTGTCGGTATTACCGCTCTCTATCACTTCGCCGATAGCGTTGATAAATATATCGCTAAATCTTTCCTAACTAAAAAAGATAATAAGACTCCGGAAGAAGCTGAGGAAATCGTTCAAGAGTGGGAACAGATTGATAAAGAAAATCGTAAAGAGAAACTTCCTAACGATGCCTACAATCCAAAGCTACAACACCGAATTAAAGACGGTTTAACTACTGTTTGGCGTGGAGCAAGTAACTGGGCTTATTTCGTTGGTGGAGACTTGATGGGTATTCCTAAAGCTCGTTTACTTGGAAACCTTAATAAACGTGCTCGGGAGAATGCTCGTAGAGACAAAATTACTTTAAAGGTTCGTCAAATGGAAGCTCAAGTTAGCAACATTGTATCTCAAGCTAAAAACTCTAAACGGGTAGAGGCCCTTAAGTCTCGTATTCGTTACGAACAAAGTAAAATGTAATTGGAGGAAATACTTTGGGTATAAAAAGCAAAAGACCTCATAGTCGCGTAGTTAACGGGAAGGTTATTAAAGCCGGTCGCGGTCATTCATCTTCTGATGAATTGAGTCCTTTTGTTTTAGGTAGTGGTTTATCCAGAGACATCCAAAAAGAGAAAGCCTCAAAGGATTTGCAAAATCATTCCTATTCATCGGGACTATCACCAGACTACTCCGAATTAGTTAATGAGACTCTTAAAACTGAAGTTAGAAGTCGCCTCAATGATTCAATCTTGGGTGGTGGAGCTATTGCGATTATCGGAGCTACCAGCACTTCAATTACTTTTGGCACCGCATTTCTAACCGGCTCCTTGGCTTGCTTCCTAATTATGATTCCATCTATCTATTTCAAATATAAAGAAGCCAAAGAAACAGAAGCTAAAATTAAAGAACAAGAGCTACGAATGCAAAAGAACGACGAAATGCTCTCCACAGACATCAGCCACTCCGAATAAACACCGGTTTTAACCGCCCAGAATCGTCTTTACGGGGTTTTCTAAAGGGAACCGTCGTCTCTGATTGAGTCAATTCAATCGCACTTTATAACCAATTCTCAAAAATTACGGTCAGACTAATAAGTTCAATAACTTAGAGGGTTGTTTAACACTCAGTCGCCCAATATTTTGATAAAGTGCGGGCAAGTTTTCGGTCAATTACCAAAATATGCGATATATCCAAATATACTGCTCGGGGTGAAGTTAACTTATATCGTAGAAAAGTGTCTTGTTTCAAGACGAACTTTATGGGGTAGGATTTTAGGATTTAGTTCCGACTTTTGATAATTCCAACTACGCCCAAACCTCTAAGGGTAGTTTCCAAACCGGCGGACTTGGTCTCAGATTGAATCAATTTTTCTTCTAAACGAATAACCTTAAGTTCTAAAACACTGACCTTAAGACCCTGTTTTTTCTCCTCTGATATTTCACCGACAATTTCTTCCATCAATTGAAAGAAAATAGGCCAGTGAATATCAGTTTGAAGGATAGTTTTCTCAATTAAGTCTCTTACCTTTCTCATTTTAGCCATATAGTTAAGCCACTTTCCTTCTATGAGGGGAAATGACTCTAATTAATTTAGAGTTTCCAGTTTTGACTAAGTCATTTCTGATAGTAGTGGTGCTCACTGATAGTTTAGTGGCAATCTCATGAAGAGTTTGACCCTCTTGAGCTAACTTAATTGCCTCCGTTTGGCGCACTGTAATTTTTAAGTCATAGACTTTACCTTTTCTACTTTTGCCCCAACTAGGTAATTCGTTTTTAGCAATCTCTAATAGCTCCGAAAAAGTCTTTCCCGGATTTCTAGATATAAGCCCACGAAGCTTGGGTAGATAAACATCTTCTAACTTTTCCCATTGTTCAATTTGCTCTGGGGTTCTTTCTTCATCAGATTGAGGTTGAACTAAAATCTCCTCAAATTGGTGAATAGAGACACTACCTTCAACCAATCTCTGAACTTCCTTCATCTTATTTGGTTTCGCACCTGGTTTACCGTCACCGTAGTAAGTGTAAATCCACTCACTGAACAGCCATCCGATATTATTCAAGTGAGCGTAAGGGCCTAATTGATTGCCCTTATGAATCGCTTTCTCAATACACCACATAGCGAAGTCTTCAGCTTGGTGGCGATACTTGCTCTTATAACAACATGAGAACGATAAAGCGTAGATATCACCAAGCTCAAGCCAACGCCCATCGGCCAAGTTATATCTCTGATTAAGGAAAGGATTATGGAAGATAGACTTACTCATACTTGCCCCGGTTTTTTCAGGGTTCCAGGGCCGATGGTGTTTATAAGATGTTCTATCAGTTCGTCACGGTGGCGATAAACCACCGCCATTGTAATCAAACTAATTCTCTCATCCCTATCAAGAATCCTACCCAAAATGGACTCCGCTCTTTGGCAATAAAAATCCCAAGGGCATTGTTGCTCACCAAACTCACTCGCCCAAATAATGAGTTTTTCTAATTTAAGGAACTCTTCTTTTTTTAATTCATTGTTATTCATATATTTACCTTTCCCCTTACGAAGCCTTCTTGATTTGGATTTGATTAAAGGGTGTTGTGAGGTGTCTCACATTGAGATTACGCAACACCTTACGGGCCTCAGCAAAAATGTTTTCCGGATTAGAACCTGGTAGATAAACTTGAGACCATAAGACTTTATCATTTACGGGATTTACGATTCTCGCCTTAATCTTGGCCGCTTTTGTTTTAGGAAAGCGAACGTGAATATAAGGAAGACCTGACTTTGACGGTTGGAACTTAGCTTTACGGGCCATATTTACTCCTATTTTAAGGTCCTTAATTGAACCTATAATAAGAGTTTAAAACGTCGCTCTGAAGAAGTGGGGAGCTTACCTGTCATCATCAGAATTTGGATGAATTCACGCACTAGCAATTATTAAAAGAAAAAGTCACTCTTTCCATTTAATGAAAGTCTCGCAAGATTGGCGACATCGGACGTTTTAGATCAGCGGGAGGCACTGAGCGTACTATTAAGAAAGAGCTTTTTTGCACAACAGGTATGATGCCAATAACGATGGCTAGAAACCTATAAGTGATTTAAGTTTCTGCTCACTAGAAAAAGGAGCCACCGAGATTGATGACAATTCCTAGACTGATCCAGATAGCCCTGGTGGAAACACTGGGGTTTTTTATTGCCTAAAAATCTCTTATTAAAATTCCGGTATCTATATGTATGATTAAATCCACTCTACAATTTCTATCCGGTGTCTTTGTTGGTCTTTTGATTCTTTGGACAATTAATTTCTTCGCTCCAGTAGAAACCCAATACTCTTACTTCAAACCCCAATTTACTTTTACAAATGGTTGGCAAATTAAAATAAATCGCCAAGTAGATAGCGAACAAGAACTCTACGAAGGGGCTTGTAATTCGCGCTGGCTCAATTGCTACTACATTATGACCCCCAAGTTAGATTCTCTTGAGGGCGATCTAACTATTAACTACGACCATCAATAATCCCCTCATTTTAATAATGAGATTGCGGTTTCAAATATAATGTAACGCCAATAGAGAAGTAATCGCCTCATTATCCCTTCATTTTAATATTCTAAGTTTTCCCTTCAAAACCGGTATCTAAATATGAGGGAACATATGATGACTAAAAAGCAATTGCGCCGTCTTCGTAAGATGAAAGAAATTGAAAAGGAAAATGCAGAAGTAAAACCCGATTACGATAAAGAAGATAACTTCTGGGATTTCACCAAAAAAATTGACATCAAAAAATACAAGCAATCCATAAAAGACGATGGCTTGGCGGATAACACCGAAGCCCGAAATAAAATCATGAGTGAAATGAGAACTATCTGGGCCAATCAACCTAAGGAGAAGAAATCATGGTAAATATATTCTTTATCTCCACCAGTATTCTACTTTTAGGTTTGAAGCTAATCTATCCCGGAGATTTTCCGGCGTATGTGATTGCTATTCCACTGATGATAATGGCTCTAATGCAAGGACTGATATACACGGCTTATCGTCTTCACTTTATTTTTAATGTTCACAAGTTCCAAAGACTTTCACTTGCCACAAGGCCACGATCTCAAGACCTTTACGGTCGCTTAATTCAAAGACGGAACCAGGATGGTGGGGAAATTATAGATATCACCAAATTGTTAGAGCAACGAAGAAAACAGAATCAAGGGGACGATAATGAACCGGCCTAAAGATATTCGTAAAGTTAAACCTGAGGATTTAACTGAAGACGAAGTTCTTGGTCTTTTGGGTCTATTCAATGATGAAGGTTCTTTAGTCATTATTCGTGGTGAAGAGCTATTGGAAGTGCAAAAGAGTGAGTTGCGAGAATGGTTTGAAATTACTGAATGGTTTAAGAAACCTCCAATGTGACTATCATTTTCCATTTAGTGAAATAGGAGAACCTTATGGGCAATAACTTTAAAGAAACCAAAACTGGACACGGCTACCACACTTGTGGAGCTGAAGATTGTAAAGGCAAAAAATGTGGCGGTGATGGTAACGCTAACGCAATCGGGAAGAAGCAACGCAAATCCAAACCGTTTCCACTAACACCAGATGGCCTAACTATCTTAAATGAACTTAAACCTGTAGTTTTACAGCTTCAAGGCAACGAAACTGTTAACGAACCAGATGCGGATAATTCAAAGAACCAAGTTCTTATCTATCTTAAACTGAACGATGAACTTAACTCAGCTATCCAATCTAAAAACGTAGATGGTATTAAAGAAGTTTTCCGAAAAGACCACTTAATGGCCGCTCAAGTGGCAAGTTCCGATTTACTAACCGAAAAGGACATCAATCAATTACGCAATGAGGGAATGCGTATGTCAGAAGCTCTGTTAAATCCAAATCTTAGTTTAGACACCTTCACCAATTGGGACTTAGAAGCGCAAAAAGAAGCGATGGGTGATAAGAAGATGTTAGTTCAAATTAGGAAACAATGCACCTTAGCTTTGCGTCTTAACCCTAAAACTCCCAACGCAATCATTTTCAAAGAAGCCAGTGAAGATATTGAACTGTATAATGATGCAATTAGAATGCTTGGATCTAATCTTGGTCAAGGTTCTGAGGCTTTCCAATTACAAAGAGATCACGCATTTGAACGATTACGTTTATCTCTAAAACATCCATCCATCAAAGGACTTGGAGTTGATAAACTTATGCGTAGAGGAGTAACTTCCGCAACCGCTAGAGTTTTATTAGAGAACCCAAACTGTGAAGGTCATTGGATTAACTCCAAAGTTAAAGAATATAAAGGTGCAGTAAAAGAAGTCTTCTTACAGCATCCGAAATTAAGTCAGGATAACATCACTAAATATGCTGATAGCGAGGAGGTTACGGAAAGACTTAGTATCTCTATTAACCCATCAGCCTCAAGAGATGTCATTGCTAAACTTTGTAACGATACGGATTCTAAAGTAAGTAAGTCAGCCAGAAATCACGCCAATGCACCAAAACACTATTTGGATGAACAAATTAACACTCTAAAAAACCTTCGGGCTACCGCCGAACAAAATTTAAGAAATACTCTTCTTAACGGAAACCCATTGTTTGATTTCCATGTTATCAGACAAGCCAAAGAAGATATCTCTGGGTTTGATAAAGAGTTAACCCGTAGAACCGAAGCTCTTGCCTCACAAGTTAGTAGCCAAGCCGAATTAGACCTATCTAAATTATTAGGTTAATCCCATTCACTAAAACGACTCAAAATTGGTGAGAATAGACGAAAGAAATCGCTCTATTCTTACCAAAATTCGTCTTAAAAAGTGACTATTCCCTCCGTAAGACCCTGTTTTTACCTGAATTTAATATTCTAAGACCGTCACCTGAAACCGGTATTAGTAAGTAGGGTGGAATAATCCATTCTGGCTTATTAGTTAGTTCTATGATATATTATAATGGAGCAACTGCAAAGCGGTATCTTAAGATTAATAGGAGGATTTTATGTATAGTCTATCAATTAAACCGATGAAAGGTCTCATTACTTTGATGACCTTGATTTTAGGTGTGGGGTTTTTAAGTGGCTGTGGAACCACTCAATATAGTCGCGGGGAGTTTGGTGATACTAATAAAGTAAATCTCCTGAACGACAAGTTTACCGAAAGCACGGCTGAATTGTTGGCTAAGTCAGTAGTAGAACAATTTAAAACCTGTCCTACATTAACCCAATGAAACCTCTTCCGTTTGTGGCGATTGACCCTGATAAAGGGATTTCAAATCGCTCTGAAGAGCTTATTGACCTCGTTATGGTCTCTAATAAAATTAGAACCTCGCTGATTCGTTCAGGAAAATTCCGTTTCGTAGATGCAAGTTCCCGCAAATCTTTAGAGAGCGAATATCAATATAACGAAAGTGGTTCAGTAAGTGTGGGGAGCCGTAAATCAAGAGGTAATCAAATTGGTGCGGATTTACTTTTGAATGGTGAACTAACCTCAATCGTTCAACAAGCTGGGAAAGATAAAACCATCTATTATCAACTTGATGTTCAACTAATCAATGTAGAAACGGGAGCTATTGAGTGCACCGCTACTGAAAGTGCTCGTCCTGTATATAAACTTCACCGGGAGTAACTATGAGAGTAGTCGTAATAGTTAGTCTCATCATTACGGTATTATCGTTAACTTCCTGTGCTTCTCAACAAGCCAAGACGGTTGATGACGTTTATAAGCAGTATGGTTCTAAAGCCGTATATGAAAATCCTTATACCGCCGATCAAATCCAGTCCCAAGAAATTGAACGTCAACGCAAAGAGAATGAAAATATCAAAAGGGCCTTTAAAAAAGAACAAGAGCAAAACAGAATCTTACGCGAGAGTTTAAAACAACAAGAGACTAAACCAATTAAAGTTGCGCCTAAGGTTATTCCGAAAGAGGGAACAGAAACCCCGGAAGTTGTTTCAGTTGAGCAACCACAAGTTTCTCAAGCTCCAGAATCAACACCGACCCAGGCTCCAGTTAAAGCAAATTCTCCAGCATCTTTGGACTTGAACTTTTCTCAACCGATAATGGACAAGTAAAATGAGATATCTTCTTTTAACCCTATTCTTAGTTGGTTGTGCGTCCGTTCCTAAAGGAATGAATGACTATCAACGGGATATGGCGATTAAAAGCGGTAGCTACGATGAAGTCTTGGAAGATATGGTGGCTAAAAAGCCTTTCGTAAAAGAAAAGGATTATCTTCTCCACCAACTAAACTACGCAATGGTTTTATATTATGACGGGAAGTATAAAGAAAGTAATGCCGTTTTCAGTGAGTGCCAACAATACATTGATTACGGTTCCGACTCAACTTCGGTGCAGCAAGCTACGGGTGTGGTTATAGACCCGTCAGCGAAAAAGTATCCCATTGATGAATATGAAATTTTAAGTATTTCTCTTTTTAAAATGTTGAATGCTCTTAATAGTGGAAACATTCAAAACGCCCAAGCTGAGAGTAGACGCTTAGAACGGGTAGGAAATCTTTTATCAGACACCCGAAAGTATAACCTCTTAGAAGAGACCGCATTTCATACTTACTTCTCAGGTATTATCTGGGAGAGTCAAAAGAGCGGGGATTGGTCCGCGTTAGACACGAGCTATGTTAATTACAAAAAGGCTTACAACTTTAAGAACAGGAAAATCCCATATCTCCCATTTGATTTAACTCGGTTAGCCGTTCAATTGAACCGACCAAACGATGTGGATTACTGGCAAAAACAATTTCCCTATGTCCCCAAAGAATATCCAGAACACATCAAACGTAAAGTTCCGTCTGGGGAGTTAATCATTATTTTCACCTACGGACTTGGTCCCCGTAAGACTGATGACCCCACAGGACCATTTGCGACCAAACTTTCTACGCGTTTTTCTACTGTTAATAACATTAAAATTACGGTGGACGATAAAGACTACGGCGAAACTTTTGAGGTCATGAGTTTTGATGACCTTGCTGAGGCTAATTATAAAAATAGATATTCAGGGGTAGTGGGAACTATCGGCAACGCCTTTGGAATGGGTTTTCACGACTATCGGACTTGGGAACTGTTACCTAAAGCTATCCAAATCGGGAGAGTTACTTTATCTCCAGGAACTCACGAAGTAATTTTAGAAGTTAGTCCCACCAGAATTGAAACCTACAAAGTTACCATTGAAAACGGTAAGAAATCCGTAATTCACATCAATCACCCCAACTAAAATCGCCCACTTACAAAACCAGTATCTATAGGTATGGGTGATAAAAGTTTTAACGATTTAACGGCATTAGAAAAATCAGCTATTTTGCTCCACACACTTGGACCGAAAGCTATGAAGATTATCTTTAAAGGTTTACCCGATAAAGAGATTAGGCAAATCCTCAACCAAATGGGAAAGATTAATAAGGTTCCCGTGGGGATTGTGAATCAGGTTTTAAATGAATACTACACCAACATAAGTGAGATTGAGAACTATCTATTCTCCAACGATATTCTTAGCAGAGATAATCTAAAAGACGTTCTCGGAGAAGACCGTGCCCGAAATGTTTTAAGTGGATTGAGTCTCTCTGGGGATAACGGACCTAATTTGGAATCGTTAGAGATGGTGGACGCTAAAACCTTAGCTCACTATCTTTATAATGAACACCCACAAACCATAACCTTAATTGTAGCCCATCTTGGAAAAGATAAAAGAGCGACTGTTCTTCAATTTCTCCCGAAAGCACTCCAGGGGGAAGTCATTCAACGCTTATCAAAATTAGAATCAGTAGATCCAGCCATCATAAAAAACTTAGATGAAACTCTTAAAACCCAATTCGCTAATATCGCGGAAAACCCATCCAACAAATTAGGTGGTGTTCAATCTCTCATTGATATGTTCACGGGAATGGACCAAGAGCAAGCTAACCGAATGATTGAAGAGCTGGAACAACGCGACCCCATCTTAGCCGATAAGATTAAAAAGGAAATGTTCACTTACGAAGACCTCTTACGAATTCCAGACCGTTACTTCCAAACTCTATTGAGTAAGGTTGATGTCAAGGTCTTAGTGTTGAGTTTAAAAACCGCCAGTGAGGCCATTAAAAATAAGGTCTTTAGCAATATGTCAAAACGGGCGGTAGAAAACTTAAAAGATGAACTGTCGGGAGCTAAGCCAGTTCCCCGTAAAGATGTTGAAGAAGCCAAACAACAAATCGTGGCCTTAGCGTTAAAGTTAGAGGCTGATAAAGAAATTCAAATTAATCGCGGTGGGGAAGACGACCTGGTTTAATAACTTGGTTATACCTCACTTATCCCTGATTTCGGACTTTCTGTTCCTACTTTAATAAAGTTGTACCTAATTTTTATTAAGTGGTGTAAAAAACGGGGCTTTTTTGCGACTTAATTTGAGACGGAAAATAAGCTAAGTGTTGATAGGAACTAAATAAACCGACTATTAAAAATCTTCCTACCTTGGGACAACCGAAGGTCTCCTACTTTGGCTATAATGGAAAGATATGTATATCCTCCCTAAATGCCAAAACCCTGTTTGTTTGTATCACGAAAAACACGAACCTTCAATGCTTATCAAGAAGGGTAAAGATAGCCGTAAAAACGGTAAGTCCGTTCAACGATACCAATGTAAAGCCTGCGGTCAGCAATTCACTTCTGCCTCACTCACCGATAACCATTTCCATAAACCCGAATTACTCCAAGAGATTTTTCTCCGCTACACTTCTGGTTATTCTGTAAGCCGTTTAAGTCAAGAGCTTGGAATCTGTAAGAATACGGCTTTGAGTATGATTGAATATCTGGCGGACAAATGCCGAACTTATCACTTTGATTTATTGGATTCAGGTTTTTTAACCACCGATAAAATTCATTTTGATGAAATGGAAACTTTTGAACACTCTAAAGTCTATCCCGTGAGTGTGGGAATTGCCTACGATGCCCGCTATAAAAGAATCATTGATATAAGAGTGGCGGAAATAAAAATTAAAGGTGCCTTGAAGAAAAAAGTAATTGCCGACTGTAATGGTGTGTTGCCCGTGAAGATTGCGAGTCGTCCCAATAATTCCCCTACGATGTTGGTGGAACTAATGAAGTCTGTAAAGAAGAGTTTAATTCCATCAGGGCTTTTATTTAGTGATGATAAACCCGCCTACATTACAGTGGTTGCGACTTGTTTGCCTCCTACTGTGCGATTTGTTCAGGAATTATCTAAAATAAACTTGAAGGACTCCAAAGACCGTCAAGGCTTGGGGCGATTCCGCTCGGTGTGTGCTTACTTGCGAACTTATACTGGAACAATGGGGCGGCGAAAGCTCAACACTGCTAAAACTATGAAAAGTTTGAGTGAGCATTTTTACTTAATGATTGCCCGCTACAATAAATATGACCTCAACGAAGTTTTGAAACATGGGATTGTTCAAGGCGATTTTTATGAAGATGAATGGACTAAACGAAAACAACTTAAACAGTTAAAGCAACTTTTAGCGGTGATTACTTATCCGCAATTTTTAAAGAAGCAACAGAGAATCCAAAAATTGAAAGCGACTTGGCAAAAGAAGAAGGCTCTACTGGCGGTATCTAAGACTAAGAAGGTTGCTTAAACTAATTTAACACTATCTGGCGGTAAAAATTATTAAATAACTTTTTTAGGAAAAAAAACGGTATTTTATAGATGGGAGGCAATATGTTAAACCTTAAAGAGATGGGGCGAGAAATAGATGAAATACTTTCCAGTACTGATTTATCAGATGAACAAAAAATCAAAGTCTCCGTTATTTTATTGAACCAAGAGACTAAAAATCCCAAAGAGATGGTTCCAGAAGAACTTTTCCGCCGTGCCTACTATAAAACCAAAAATACAGACAGGAATCTTATTAAAATTAGGGGATATATTTCTCTAACTTATTCCTTGTTCTATAATGAGTTCTCTAAATTTAGTGCGATAAGAATCTTCCGCCATATCAGCCGATTTACTGATGAGAGTAATTTAAATACATTTTCTGTAGCCGAAAGAAAACAAATGAGAGAGTATATAAAACGAAAGTTTTTTATCAATTTTTAAAAAGAGTCTCTGTTGTTTCTGTGAATAATAGTGAATTGCTCTACATCAAACTTATAAGAACTCATCAACTGCTCATATTCTTTATCTAATGCTTGTAATGGAGTATCAACTGTAGATGAAAACAATTTTCCAAACGATAAATCAAAACTATCATCAACCCGCTCAAACCCTTCTTCAATATCATTTTCACTAAATCCACGGCTAATTAGTTCATTTTTTAAGTCCTGCCGTTCTTCTTCAAATAACTTCATTTTATTTTCAATTGCTTCACGAAGTTCCTCATCTTCATAACTTTTGAGTGATTTAAACATCACTGTAAGAAAATCATGTTCAATTCCAAAAGGAGGATCTGTCCATACAGTGGTCCTTTTGTTTTCCCAGATTGCTTGAATTTCAAGATAGGTTTTAAATCTAATTCCAGAAAGATTAGAAATTGCCACCTTAATATCATTGGACCTCATACGAAAAGAGGCTTGGCTTTGGTCAAAAATTGGATAGACCTCAACTAAGTGTCCTCTCAATAGACCTAAAAACTGTCTTTTTCTTTCATCTACATTTGATGTTCCCATAAGAATTAAATGGGAACGAGATTGTTTTTTACGAAAAAGCCCGCCAATGAGCGGGCTTAGTCAGTCATTCAATCTTTAAAAAAATTAAAGAGATTTTCTATTGGCGACAACAGATAAGGAAACTTCATCACCGTTCTTTTCACCGACTGTGATTTGTGCTGGCTCATTTTCTTTAGCCAATACTTGTGGCTTTGCCTTGATAGTCCGTTCTCCATTTTTACCAATTACACCGACAACAAAGTTCATCAAAATACCTTTGTGATTTTGAATAGAACCTTCAGTAGCAACTACTTCAATAAAACTTTCTTCTGTATCAGTTTTTTGAGTGATGGTAGCCGTCTCGCCAGCTTTAACAATTACTCTGGGTGATGAGATATGTTTTCCGTTCAAAGACAAATCCATTTTCAAGTCATAACCATTGGTGGAAGCAAAAGCCGAACTACCAATAAAAGCCAAAACGATGGCGACTAATTTCATAAAAACTCTCCGTGTGTTTTTGTTTATGAATAGGCTCAATGATTATTGGACTTTAGTCAATATGATGGTGAGTTAAGGGGCAATATATTGGTTTTTAAATCTATTCTATTAGTGATTATTAAACCCTTGAAATCTCTATAGAACTCAAGCCCCGTTTTTTACACCACTTAATAATTTTTATATCACCAATAAGACCATGTTTTTTCCCGGTATCTATCTGTAAGGGAGAAAACGTCTATGGCTAAAAAACTTGGGTATAAAAAATCAAAGGCTTCAAAGCACGGATTTAAAAAATGTGGTCATGAGGATTGTCATGGTAACAAGTGTAGAGGTGGATCTAATTCTAAATTTAAACATCCTGGTTTCTCATTTCTAAAGAACGCCGAAGCCGAAGGACAATTGCTCAAAGTCTATATTCACTCCAAACGTGAAGACAGTGGTCTTGATGTCACCGTAGAAGTCGCCACTAAAAAGGGTGAGATTAGAATTGTTTCTTTTGAAGGTATTCCCGAAATCCCGAAGAGCGCACAAAAGCGAATTGTTCCCGTTTACAATAGCCAAGAAAAAACTATTAATGGTCGTCATTCTATTTTGAAGGATAACGATATGACTTTGGCCGGTGACGGTCAGGGGATTATCAAAGTTAAATTAGATAACCTCCACAAGATGAATAAAGATGCCTCGGACCATCATCCGCATCAATTCTTCCGCAATAAAGCTATTGATGAAGTTAAAGGTGGAATTCGTAAACGCGACGATGCCGACAGTCGTCATTTACGCGACCAAATGGAAGAGTACATTAACAAGGGAGATAAACGCGGAGCCGATAGTATTTGGTTTCAGATAATTCCGCCTCTTTATAACCACAAACAAGATATTGGTAAAATTCTCTACGCCATCAAAGATGCTCCCGAATTGGATAAGGAACGGGACATTCAATATAGCCTGAAAGCTTATCTTGAAAAGTTTAAGCCGGAGGGAAATGTATAATGTGTGAGGATTTAAAAACCAAAGCCAACGACCCAGATAGAATCATTCGTAGACAAGTGGCCGATGACCCCAATTGTCCGTTAGAGATTTTGGAGCAATTAGCTAATGACCCACATCCTAAGGTTCGGTGTTCGGTAGCTCTACATCCTAAAACCTCAGCGGCTCTTTTAATTAAACTAAGTGATGACTCCTACGACAGTGTTCGTAGGAACGTAGCCGATAATGAGAACACCCCTGGTTTCGTCATTCAAAAATTATTATTGGATAAAGTTGAGACAGTTCGCCAATACGCGGAGAAGACTTATAAAGAACGAATTATGGACATTTGCACAAGGGAGTGATATAATGAAAGATATCATGAAAGTAATATTAGTATTTTTAACCATGTCTTTAGTAGCCCCGAATGTGGTCTCGGCTTATGAGTATAAGGCTGACTACAATCAGAAATTTAATGCTCCTAAAACAACCCAAGTCACTGTCCCAAATACGGCTCCAGTTCAGACTCAAGTTATTGTGATTCAAACTCCCTCTACCAGTGCCACAAGCCAGTCCTTGCCAGCGGAATGTTCGTATGCGAACGCCGTTATAGTCCTTGAATTGAGTGATTGGAGTGTGACCCCGTCTTCTTCATATGTAAAAGAAGGTGATAAGGTTTGTTTGATTGTAGAAGCTAAAGGAACTGTTGGCTCTTCTTTCAGCTTACAAAATCACGCAGTAGGTGGCTCAATTCAACCGGGGAAATCTCGCGTTTGGTCTTTCTATGCCCGTAAAAAGGGGACTTGGGATATCACCTGTAATGGAACCTGTAGGGACTCTAAAGCTACTTTCAATGTTTTGCCTAAAGAGCAGTTCCAAAGAATGGAAGATAAACGAAATCTGGAAAACTCCATCAATACTCGTCCCCGTAATATTAACGGCGGTCTTTAATATTCTTAAGTAAGACCCTGTTTTTAATAATTCTAAGATATATGAATAAAACCGGTATATGTAAGTATGAAGTGGATTTCGGTTTTATTTCTATTTTTATTGGGGATAGTGATTGGTCATCAATTACTACCACCTAAAGTAGTTACTGTGCGAATTAGAGAGCCTGTAAATGAATCTAAACCTGAAATCCCAGTTAAGGCTCCAGTCCCTCCGCAAATCGTCTATAAGACCGTTATAGAGCGTTGTGATTACAGACCATACGAAGAGACCATCTATCAATTACAAGAGCAATTAGCGACCACCAAGACTCAATACCGCGATGTAGTGGTTAGTGTGTATGAGCCAGTGGAGGTAAAAGCAAAACCTAAGGATGAATTAACCTTATTGTTCAACTTCGGGAGAGGTATTAAATCCGTTGATATTAAATCCTCCGCTGATGGAAACACAGTCTATGGTGACCCTAAAAAAGGAGCTATTGGCGGAATTGGGATCGTTTATAAATTTAAACCTTTTCAGGTGCCACTTCCATTGGTTGGGCCAGTGGAAGTTAAAGGTCTTAATGTCGGTGGCGGTATTATCGGAGCCGAAAGCCAATATCTCTCGGTCGGGAAGACTTGGGAACTACCTTGGTAATTAATAAAAACAGTAAAAAAGTATCCCATCACAATTGCTAATTTAAAACGACTTATCATTTTCCCGGTATCTATTCATAAGAGGAAACCTTTTATGAAACAGATTTTATCCTTACTCATCTTTACTATCTTTTTAAGCGGTTGTGACCTTTACAACTTTGATAAGAGTCCTAAAGATAATCCAGGTGGTGGGGGAACGGGAACAGTCGGGGACGCGAAAGACTTATCACTCTTAAGTGGAGCTAACCAAGTTGGTCTTTTAAATATCGCTCTTGGTAGTGCTTATGAAGTAAAAGTTCTTGATTCTAAATCACGACCAATTGTTGGTGAAACCATCACTTTTACTGTGTTGGATCAAAACTCAGTTCAAGTTTTAACCCAAACAGCAACTACCGATAGCAATGGTATTGCTTCACTAAATATTACTCCTACCGTATTTGGTAGATTATCAGTAAAAATTGAACCATCAACTTCGTCTAATGTGGTTTCTCCTCTTTTGGTTCCCGTAAAAGTTATTGGTCCGGCGGATTCTATTTCAATCGTTTCTGGAAACAATCAAACAATTGATGCTGGGTCAGCTCTTAATCCAGTTAAATTTTTAATTAAAGATGCGAACGGGGAGTTAGTCCCTAATGCGACGGCTACGATTAATGGCTCCGCTGTTTCCGCAAATACTCACGGGGAAGTTAACTTCACTCTTTCAAATCCTAATACTTTAACTGGTTCTTATAACTTCAACGCGACTTTAGCTAATAGTGCTTCGTTGGTGGTTTCATATTCAGTTATTCCGTCAAGCCCAGCATCATTAACTATTACTGGTGGTAACAACCAATCTCTTGTTGCGGGAACTTCCGCTGGAGTTATGAGTGCCTCTCTTAAAGATAGCTCTGGCAACACTATTCCTAACTATGTTTGCGGAACAGTAATCTCTGATTTTAACGGCGATTTAACTTTAACCCCCACTACGACTCCAACTTTAGTTGGTTCCTATTCAGAAGTTCTATCTTGCGGACCATTAAGCGCAACTTTCAATTACGCGGTAACGGTAGGACCTTTAGCTTCTTTAGAAATCGTAAGTGGTGATAATCAAACTATCACCGCTGGAACGGCTTTAGCGACCATGTCTGTCGTGGCAAAAGATGCCTTTACCAACGCACGGGGAAATGACTCCGTAGATTTCAGCGGAACCACTACTTCAACTAATGCGTCCGGCGTAGCTTCCTATAATGGTGGAGTTAAAAATACTTCTGGCTCTTTTACCGTCACGGCTAGTTCAGGTGGATTGTCTAAGACCTTCTCTTACACTGTTAATCCGTCAGCTCCCGCGACTTTGACAATCATCAGCGGTAACAATCAGAATTTAATTTCTGGTGATACGGCTTCAAGTATGGTGGTAGAGCTTAAGGATGCCCAAAATAACTTAATTCCTAATGCGACAATTTCGTTTAGTGGAAATAGCGTAACTACCAATGGTTCGGGCCTCGCTACATATAATCCAGGAACTAAAACAGTAGCCGGTTCCTTTACTGTAACCGCAACCATCAATTCATTATCTCAGACGTTCAGCTACACAGTAGTTGCGGGACCCTTGGCCTCTTTGGTCATTGATAGTGGAAACAACCAAGTATTGCCACGCTCGGTTAGTTCTAACTCACTGGTGTTGAAAGGTTACGATGCCGCATTAAACGCGAAGTCCGGCCCTACTGTAAGTTGGAGCGATGGTGTCTCTTGGAGCACAACTTCTGTTTTAACATCAGGGTCTACTTATGTGGTCTATCCGACACCATTATTGACGGGAAATAAAACTATTACGGCTTCAAGTGGATCTGTTTCAGTTTCCTTCACTTTAACTGTGAATAACTACGCGCCACTAACAGCTACGATTTCGTCTAGCGATGATTTAACTTACTCAGCGATTACTTCCAGAACTATCGTCAATGCCGACCGAACTTATTTGGGCCCTGTTACGGTAGCTCCGGGCTCAGCTCCTCCTTCAAACAGAGGTTGGGCAAAATCTGGTTCAGGAACTCAAACTCCAGTAGATAGCACTCCAGGTTCAGAAACTAACTTGAGCCTAACTATTACCAACGTCTCCTCACCAAGTGACATTCTTAGTATCACATCTACGGCAACTTTCCCATCAGGCGTAACGGCTAATTCTTGTTCCTTGGTAAATCCAGCGGTGGACGGACTAACTTGTTCAGTGAATAGCACCATGAGTTTTACCAGAGACAAAATTCTTGGGGGAGCATTTCAAATCAAAGTTCAAAGCTCTAACTTGGGTGGCCCGGAAGACTATCGTCTTTCAAATACTCTTCCTACCGCTAAGAAAGTTATTTTAGAACAATATGTATTTACTAGTCCTATCGCCGTCGCTGGCGGAACAGGTAAAAACTTATATATGCTTGATGATGCGTATTACCCTTCGGTTTGGAATATTGATAATAAAACCATCACTCGCTTAGCTAGTAACATCTCTTCAGGCTCTAACTATATGTCAAGATTATTCACGCATTTTTATAGCGGGAGATTTATCTTCTTAGGTACAGATCCGAGCGATTCAGCTCTTAGAGTCATATCATACGACCCTCAAACAGATTCGTTTGCAGTCGTAGTAACTGTCGGCGTAAACGATGGGGCTGTTCTTGGTATGGGGTACATCGATACTAATGGTGTCCTAAACCTTTGTTCAACGAATAAAAGAAATATTCTGATTGCATCAGATTTCTCTGTCACTTACGGAACCTCAGCCGGTAGTACAGGTTGTTGGAACACAGTATTTTCGTCGGGTGGTTCTGATTACGGGGTCTTCACAGTTGTGGGTACTGGTATTTATCGTCGGACAGGCACCGCCATGACAAGATTAGGTCTGACCTTCTACTCTGGTTCACCAATCACATTCCCTCCAGTCACAACTACATCTAACGGTTACATCATCGACCCGGATAACGGAGTATTTTCAATGAACGCTACTACGATGAAGAAACTCTCTTCTACTGGTGCTGTTCAAGGGAAGGCTCTTACGAATAAGGTAGTAATTGCAACTAAAGACAGTGCTGGTAAAAACAAAATCTTCGTCTACAACGAGGCTGATTCCTCTTACAAAAAACTCAGAGACTTCAATGGTTCTGGAGATGATTTCATTACGGGCAATTTACCTCTCCTTGGGATTTATAACGGTAATGCCTATATGTGCGTAACGGTGGGCTCTACTCCAACCATCTTCCAATATGACGGGACTACTTTAAAACAGTTAGCTCAGGTGGGAAGTTGTACTCGGATAAGAGAAACTTCAGCGGTAGTTGATAATGCCCTCTGGTTTAACCTAAACAACTCTCTGACTCGTATTTGCGATACTTCCGCTGGATGTCAGTAACCTCCTAAAGAAATCCCCGGTAAACTTAATTGTTTCCGGGGAGCTTTATTTCATCGTTTTTAAAATGGGGTCTTATTTTCGCTTCTTAGATGTTTTACGTTTTTTTGGTTTTTTAACTGGAATTGGCTCAATCAGTTGATCCCAAGATAATCCTAACGCCCGTTTAATTCTGGTTATCGTAGCCCAACTCGGATTAAGTCTGTTTTTCTTTTTGGATTTTAAATGAAACAAAAATCCAGAGGGTAAGCCAGTTTCTTTTTGAATGCGATAGAGAGATTTCCCAGAGGCCTTAATTAAGGGTGCCAAGTCTGCAATTTGAAAATCCACCGGACCATTGCGGGAATACGTTCTCGTTTTTGTTTTTGTTTTATTAACTTTCTTCTTCATACATCACCTCTTGAGTATCTAAATGGAAAAGAGGTAGTTTGTGTGTTTTATTACTGAACCTTTTGTTGCTCATATCTACGAACCACTAAAAGAAGCTCTTTAAAGTTCTCTTGAGCCACTAAAAACAGAATATCCTTAGGGATAGTAGGGTGCTGTTTTTGGAGGGCCTCTTGTAGAATATCAATTTTATCTTCATATGACCTTCCTAAGAACCGGAAAAGTCTATCGCACTTATCCTCATCAAAGATTGCGTTTGTGTAAACACCAAAAGCCCATTTGCTATAAGGGTAGTTGGCTAAAAACTTAAGATGGCGAACATTAAATACTTGAGCCTTCATTTACGCCACCTTCTTATCGCCTTTAACTAAAGCGGCGAAGGTTCTATCTTCTAATGCCTCTAACCAATCACTAGCCCAGTTGGAATGGGGGAGACTGGTGATGAAGTTAGTTCGTTCCCAAAGGACATCATTGTATCTCTCAATAATTTCTAAGGCCTGGATTTGAGTAGCTCTATCCCACCCGAAAGTGCGCATTGCTAAAGTTATGGTGCCGGAAACTGACCCCTCATCTTTCATATCCACAATATATTGAAGACAGTTTCTTTTATCGTTTGTTTTGGGCTTATACTTTTTAGAAGTGATAGACGGAGTAGCTGGAAGTTGACTCCAAAGTTCCCTACGAATACGAATAAACTCTTCTTTAAGAAGGTTGCCTGAAGTGATGCTATGTAAATCATCCAGATAATTCTGATTTACTATCACTTCATGATTTTCACCCCGAATATATTTGGTATCCTCAGCTTCCGCAGCCGAGTCGAAAGTTTTCTTGCTATAAAACTGACTATGGATTTTTAAGAATCCACGGAACTTCTTAATAAGTTCATGCATATCTTTTTTAACTAATCGTTGCTCAGACTTAGTGAGATACGCTTTATCGTATTTCTTTAAAAAGATAGGTAAACGAATCCAGGCCTCTTGGATTAGGTCATCTTTAGTTTCCCCGGGCTCTAAGAGAGATTCAAAAGCTTTAGCGTAAATGCCCGCAAGAGTTGGAAAGTCCAACTCCACAATCATTTTCTTTTCCCGTTCCGTTAAAGGGATTTCAGGTTCCTCTACGACCTGCGGAATATAGCGTAAAACGTGATAATCCGTGTGGACCGTTACTGAGGGCGATGTTTGGTTATTAGACATAAGACTCCTTTATTTGTGATTAACCGCTGAGTGCGATTTGCCTCATTGGAGTCCGGTCTTTTCAGGACTACTAAATCACATATAAAGTGGTTGTCTTGTTTCTTTTAACCACCGAGAGATACACCGAAATGTATCAACTCATACCATTAGTATAGCTCATTGAAATATTACTTTCAAGTGAACCACAGTTATAATGGAAGTTTTCTGAATGTATTTACAATTTATTTTTGTTTTTAATATTAAAGGCGATGCTTTTAATATTAGGCGAGTGGATTGAAATCCTATTAGTGCGTGAATTCATCAAAATTCGGGTGATGACAGGTTAGCTCCCAACTTCTTTCAAACGCCGTTTTATACTGATTGAAGTGAAGGTTTCTAAGTTGTTTTAGAAATCAAAGTTAACTAAACCAAGGAGTAATTATGAGCACTAAAAATCAGTTCACCCTAATAGGCAATGTAGGACAAACCCCAGAGCTTAAAAAAACCAAAGACGGTAAGAGCTATCTCAATATGTCTATGGCCGTGAATAAGCGATACAAAGATAGTGAGGGTGAAAGTAAAACTCTCACCAATTGGTTCAATCTAACGGTTTGGGAAAAACAAGCCGAAGCCCTTGCTAAGATGATTAAAAAGGGAACCTTGATTGCGGTAGGTGGTGAGTTAACTACCCGTAAGCGAAAAGTTGGTGATGAAGAAATATCCGTCACCGAATTAAAAGTGGATAACTTGGAAGTTCTTAGTGGAGGGAAGTCTAATAATGATTCTTCAGAGGCCCCAGAAGAGCCTACGGAAGAATAAGAGGGGTAATCAAGGATTGGTGTCAGGGCTCAAAGGATGAGCCTATTACGCGTATTTTTCTCTTAACTTATTCATATTGATTTTTCGAATTACTAAATCACCGCTCAAAAGTCGTTCAATAAGACCCTGTTTTACATCAACCGAATTATACTTTGGAGACTTGGGACTATATCTTTCTACCTTATTCAATTGTTTAGCTCTTTTGTCGCAAAGACTAAGTAGCGCCATATACCTAACCGATGGAAAACGTCTTTTAAATCGCTCACGACCCAATCTTTTATATTCGTATTTTACTTTATCTTTGATGAACAAGTAGAACTCACGAAGACTCATATCAGAGTTATCTCCAGTTGGAGACCAAGAGATAAAAGTAGCCTTATGTTTTCTGGTGTAGCCATTAGCCATTTCAAATTCTAATAAGTCTTTATACTCACTGACTTGTTGCTGAACTTCCTTTTCTCTATAAGTCGCTTCTGTAGATTTTGTTTCAATATACAAACCAAGACTAACGATAGAACAGTCAATACTTTTTCTCTCTCTTAAAGAATCAGGCTTTATTAGAGAATGCTCATTTCTGATAAATAATCCTACCTTTTCAAAATCCATCATTACAAACTGGCGACTTTGTTGATCACAGAAAGTATCAAAATTAAAATTGCGGTCTAGAGTTTTCATTACCATAAAGTTACGGAACCATTTTACAGCCCAGAGTAAATCAGTGGCTAATTTAAAGTCTTCCTTGTTGTTCTTACGATACTCATTTTGTCTAAGCAAAATACTGTCTCTATTTTCTTGGTGATATTCCTTTGAGTATTGAAGTTTTTCTTCTCTGTTTTCTTCATACCAATGAGAGTGTTGTTCCGTGCGAGTTTCTTTCGCTTCTTCAATGTGGCAAAGACATCTATCAACTTCACGATATCGTCCAGCCGTTGGCTCTCCACATTTAGTCCCGTCATCCAAAATAACATTGCATACAGGTGATATCGGCTTCGCTAAGCGTATCTTTCTCGCGTCTTTCTTTTGTTGTAGTGCCGTTTCTCGTGCAATTGGACAGTACCAAATATTGGCGTCACTTCTATAGCGAGTAGTTTCTGTTGAACCACCGCAAGGACATCCTTTTCTTGAGCATTTGTGTTGGGGCATAATCACTTTCTCCTATTTCACTAAATAGAAAAAGAGAGTGAAAACGCCGAGAATTCCTATTTTGGAAAGGTTAGCGGTTTTTTCATAACGATATATTAAAATGTACTGTTTGCAGGGGCTTATTTTTTAATATTCTAAGATTTATTCGGAAAACCGGTATTAGCCATTGGAGGAAATATCAATGGCAAAGAAATACTTAGTGGTCTCAACCGTAGCGAAAGGGATGGACCTCAATAAACCGTTTAAGAAAGCTCTTGATGTGTTCTGTAAGGATAAGAACGCGCAACTAAAACTTTTAGAGGTAAAGGCAAACTATAAGGAAGATAAGTTTGACCCACAGATTGATCAAAATCTTATCATTAAAGATGATATTAATTTTTCCCGTCACATTCGGGTAGTTCACTTAGAGGGATTGAGAGCCGAAACCGGTTCGGCGGTAAATCGTCTTGAGGGGTTCTGTGGAATTGAACAAACTCTCGTCTCAGCCGGAACATCAGTTAGTTTAAAGTCTTTAGCTTCTTACCCTGATGCCGATGGAAACCGTGCCTTACGATTCGTAACCTCTACTGGTGCTATCGTTAAACCTAAATACAAAAACAATATCGCTGGTCGTATTGCTAAACAAAACCACAACTGTGGTGCGGTAGTATTAATTCGTGATGACCAAGGACACAGTGAATTTATTCACATTGTCGCCGCTAAAGATGGTTCGTTCGTGTATGTAGATAAGAGATATCACCCGAACGGGAAGATTACGAAAGAGAAGACAGTTCATACGGTCTTAGGAGACCTCCATCCAATTTCAGTGGACAAGAAAGCGTTGGCCGCAAGTCTTAGTATGATGAAACTTGTTGGAACTCAAGATGCCTTTATTCACGATGCGGACGATTTCCGTAATGGTCAATCCCACCACTTAGAGGGTTTGAATATTACCCGTGCTAAATTAGCAATGGACGGGAAGTTGGATATTAAACAGGAACAAAGCGAAAATGGTCGTGTTCTTAAGTTAATCCAGGACACTATTAAAGGTAAATCCCACATCGTAGCCTCTAACCACAACGAACACCGTGACCAAGCATTGGAGCGTGGAGAATTTATTTTTGACCCTTATTCTTGTGAGGCTCTATTAATTCAAGCCTTGATTAAGGTTCACGGCGGTAATGCATTCCAAGCGTCACTGGTTGCTGAAGATGCCATCCGTAAAGCCGTTAAAGAAGTCGTGAAGAAAATGAACAAGCACGATTATAGCGGTAAAGTAGAAATTGAATTGATGAAGGACTTAGACCGAACGGTTTTCTTAGACCGTAGTTCAAATCTTTCTATTAATAAAACAATGGTCGCTAAACACGGTGATGATGGTTTAGGTGGAGCAAGAGGTTCTACTGAAACTTTCACCAAATTAGCTCAACCAGGTATTTACGGTCACGGACACTTTGAAGAGTGGAAGAAGAACGTAATCCGAGTTGCTACTTTAAGCCGTCTTAATATGGATTATAACGAAGGACAAGCTACTAACTGGGGACATTCATTAGTGAATGTGTTCGCGGATGGTTTAGCCCAAGTTATCCGTATTCGTAACGGTAGAATGATCTACTAATACCTTATTTCCGGTATCTCTTAAAGAGGACGGAAGAGGAATATATGATGACATTCACCGAAGCTGAAGTGGCAGAAAGAATCAAAGAATTAAACAACATTGAAGACACTGAACTTCGGGAATGTGCTTTCAATTTCTGGTGTGAAGCTCAAGCCTTTATGAAAATAACTAACTCCCGAGTATTAATTTTTGAAATTATTAGGGGAGTAAATGACGGTCCTTATGGTGCCGTTATTCAAATGTCTAATCGCTACGGCTTAACAAGCGTAACTTACTTAAGTGATTTTGCGCCCGAGACTATTGAGTGCATTCGTTTTGCTGAAATGGTTTAAAAATAAAAGAGGAGCTTTTTAGGCTCCTCTACACCCCAATGGAATCAAAAGGTGGTTGTTCCCATAACAACTCCCTTTAAATGGATTATTAATTTTATTAGAAATTTGCGATCTACTTTTCCCATTTGATATACTGAAATGTGGAGGAATGATGACTCGCAATAAAAAGAAATCAAAAAACAAATCTCAAACCGTAGCAACTTTTGGTCCGATGAATATGAATTACAACGATAATTCTTCACCTACCAATTGGAGCCATAAAGTTATCATCTACGACGATAGTTGGAATGCGGTGAATCATTGGGTTGGTAATGCTCCAGGAACGGTTCGGTATTTCATTGAGCAAACGAATAGCAATTTTTTACCTGAACTAATATTCCTAAGTTTTAAACAAGGTTGTGGTGTCGCCGGAGGACAACATGGTGACAGTGCGGATAATAAAAGAAGTTCAGAAGTAAATCTTAAAAAAGACTCTGACCAAAAGCTCTTCAGGCTAATTGATATTTTAAAAGGGGATCTGATTGCGCTGAATCAATGCCCACCAGACATTCTGAAAACCAAAGAAGATGTAGTGCTACTTCAATCCCAAATTGAACTCGTAGAAGGTGCGATGGAGATTGTCCAAAAACATCTTAAAGCCCCATACGCCAACGAAATATCAAAGATACTTGAGTAAAAAGGAGATATTTGTGAGAACGAAGAAAAAACCAACCGTAACTATAATCAGTGGGGACGACCATTATACCGAAAATAGCATTAGAGATTTTGATCTCTTTGATATGTTCGTAATCCGTAATATTGGATTCCTTCCACAACTCATTATCCAGGCTCATGAAAACAGAGCTGGTATTCCAGTTATCCAGCAAAATCTCAATTTCAATGATTATGATGATAAAGAGCTATTTGAATTAATTGATAGATTAAAAACAGTATTAATTGCGATCAATAGTTGTCCCGAAACTTTAGCCTCAACGAAGCGAAATAGAGAATGTCTGAAGACAGAGAGAATAAAAGCCAAAAAAGCGATAGGTATTTTACAAAGTTATCTCAAAGCCCCATGCGCCAACGAAATATCAAAGATATTGGAATAATATGAATGAAAAGAATACCGCTAAAATAAGACAAGGATTTTTAGGTGGGCCATCAAGAGTGGTCTATACACCTAATTCAGAGAACGAATCTGAGAAGTTAGGAAAACGACTAACTGAGGTAGTAAAACAAGCCGGAGGATTTTCTAAGTTTCTTGTTGAAACAGAGAAGGGTCCTACGAAATCAAAAGACTCGTAAGACCCTAATTAATCAGCTCTGAAATGGGCGACCCTTTTTCTTCGGTGGTGTAAACTTAATCTCCGCCCGCATTCCACCTAAAGTCTCCTCAACGACTTTCCTTAAAATAGCCTCTATTTTTTTGTAATCTATCATTTCCTTGGGAAGGTTCTTACTTCCTTTTGGTCTACCTTTTTTAGCCATAACTACTCCTTCATTGTTGGTTACTGGTTCATTTTCCATATGGTTCACACACTTACTTGAACTGTCTCATTACCGCCCAATAGGAACTTAAAATGGTTGCGTATTATTAAAATCAATGCTATCTTAGAATATATCAAGAGATGGAGGCTTTAAATGAACAATAGAATCTTTAAACAAATCCGCGACCGATACGAACACTTCTTCCGCGTCTCTCCTAAGGTTAATTCCTCTCTAGGTAAGTATTCAAAAATTATTAAAGAAGACTTTTACGCTGAATATTTCCAGACTGTTTTAGCAGATCCACAGATTGATTTGGAAACAAAAAAATTGGTGGCATTACTTACAACTGGTTTGCGTATTACTGAGGTTATGCATCTTAAAGTAAACCAACTAAATCTGGAAGCAATAAGAGTTGAGAGAGTTTTAATCTTGAAGAAGAGAAAGCATGACCTCCGTTTGACTAAACCTCTTCACCCAGTAGTTATTGAATTTCTTCGTTCCGCAATTGCGAATAAAGGCAATGATGACTTTATTTTAGAGTTCCCTAATCGCCATCAACCATTCCGTAGACTTAATCGTTATTTCGGGACCGGTTGCCACGATTACCGCCACTCGTTTATCTCGTATTTTTTGAAGAAGAACAAAAACCAGGGGCTTGAGAAAATCACCGCCATCCAGGGTTGGTCTAATGTGTCTATGGCTTATACCTACAGTAACGTGGATACGACCACTGAAGTGGATAACTTCTTCAAGGAGGCCGCGTAATGTTTAAGGTGGGGAGAAAGGGAACTTTCCAGTGCGACATTATATACAAAAGTGAAAAAGTGCAAATCGTTAGAACTAAATATCAACCCGATGACGACCAAGCATTTTTTAAGCTGGAAGTAAAAGATGACCGCTACTTTAAACCTTTCATCTACGACTTTACCGAAGCCCAGGCGGTGCGAATACGTCAAAAGTGGGAACAAGACGAGGATAAAGCACTGGCGATTGAAGTTTTAAACTCTCTGGGCAGTCAAGATATTGGTGGGGGCTTCATGGTGATGGTGAAGTCCGGGGACGAAAATACCGATAGAGAGATTAGGGAAGATATAAAGGCGAAATTAGGCAAAAAACCAAGCCAATAAAAGAAAGGACTGGATTGTGAGATACATTACTAAATCAAGATTAATCCAGTTTCTTCAATGCGGAAAATTGGGTTTTATCTCCCATCACCAACCTAAAGAACTTCCTACTCCTGATCTAGCCACGCAACGGGTGTTTAAACAAGGTCATGTGGTTGGGTTTGAAGCCCAGAAGCAATATCCCGATGGGATTATGATTAAGGCTCCCGCTTTCAAGATGGAAGAGGCCCTTAAAGAAACCCAAACATTGTTATCCGAGAATAAGACCCTGTTTGAAGCGACTTTTGCTTTTGAGGGCGTTTTGGTACGGGTAGATATTCTTAATCCAGTAGAAGGTGGATGGGAAATTATAGAGGTTAAATCCTCTACTGAAGTTAAAGACGAACACATTAATGATGTGGCTATTCAAAACTGGGTGCTTTCTAATTGCGGTCTTACAATTAAAAAATGCTCGGTGATGACCATTAATTCTAAAGTTACTAAGGGTGAGAATATTTTTAATCTATTCTCCGTCGGCGAAGTTACTCACACCATGTTCTCGCAAGTAGAGATTTTAGTTAACCGCTACAAGACTATCTTGAGTAAAGAGAAAGCTCCGCAAGTTGATATTGGTAAACATTGTTCTAATCCTTACGATTGTCCTTTGTGGGAAAAATGTAAGGCGGAAAAGAAGCTTCCTAAAGTTAGTGTTCTGGATATTCCTAATCACAAGAAAAAATGGTTCCACTACGAAACGGGGAAAGTAGCTCTAACGGATTTGATAAATGAAAAGTGGTCGCCAACTCAATTCCGAATGATTGTTTCTCATTTGGAGGGGAAGTTAATTAGTGATTTAGATGTCGTCAGTAACTTCCTATCCCAACTTCAATACCCACTTTACTACCTGGACTTTGAGACAGAACAAAAGGCCGTGCCCCGTTTGATGAAGACCAGACCTTATCAACAAGTGGTCTTTCAGTATTCGCTCCATATTGAGCAAGAAGACGGGGCTATTGAGTGGGTAGACTATCTGGCCAATGATGAGTCAGACCCTCGGGAAACGGTCATTAAGGGCCTTTTAGCGAACCTTGGCACTGAAGGGAGTATTATCAGCTATAACGCTCCCTTTGAGGTCTCCCGCATTCGTGAAATGGCTAAGGACTTCCCCCAGTATCGTGATGGATTATTGGCGCTCTTAGACCGTTTCATTGACCCTTTAACTTGTTTTCGGGAAGGGGTTTATCATCCGGCCTTTCAAGGTTCCTTTAGTATCAAGTCCGTGGCCCCAGCTCTTTTAGGTGAAAAGGCCAGTTACTTAAACTTGGAAGTTCAAGACGGGATTATGGCACAGGAGTATTTTGACCAAATTTTATCTGAAAAAGATGAAGTGAAAAAACAGGGTCTTATTTCGGCTCTTAGAAAGTATTGTCGTCAGGATACTTATTTGATGGTTCTTCTAATGGATTGGCTCCGTGCGGTTATTAAAACTAAATCTGGGATGTTCTCCGCGATTTCATAAAAGGGGTATCTTTAGATATGAATAAGAAGCCAAATTATCACTATAGACCACTCCGCCCCCTAAAGTTTTACGAAGACTTTCTAAAAATTGATACGAAACAATTCGCTGGGAAAAGTGGAGTTTTCGGAATAGGTCTGGAGAATATCACTTTAATGCAAAAAGTTGTCGTTCAGCACATTAAAGACACTCTTCCTGAGTGGGAGAGTTATTCACCAGAACTACTTAGAGTAATAGAGCTTAACTTTAGAACAGCACTTCTTGTAGAGGCTTGGGGAAAAACAAAACACACGGTCGTATTAACTTTTATAAATGATACGATTGGTTCTTTCTCAACTAAAGCTGTAATTAAAGAACCGAATATTTTTGATTTAGAGTTCTTAAGGGAGATGGCGATTCTTCAGCACGAAGCTTGGCCGAAATTAGCCAGCTAACATTTCTTCGTATCGTTCGTGAAAACGATTAATTACTCCAACTTTATACTTCTTGTAAGCCCCTGATGAAATACTTGTTGCCACGAGTTTACGGAAATACGCCTTCAAGTATGTCACAGTGAATTTTTCTTTATTGGCATCAGTTTCCTGGAGTCCTTGTTCTTTCAAGCTATTGAAGGTCATTTTCATATTCAAAAAGTCTTGTTTATGATTTTGAGTGTAACAATCGTAAATACTTTTAAATTGAGCTTGTATCACAGACTCTAACAGATTTGGTAAGTTGGAAATCTTGTAATTCAAATCACCTATGGTGAGAGATATAACACTTCTCATTGCCATAATCTGATTGTGTTGATCCTTAAACTCAGGGTCCATTGCTTCAATATCACCCTGGTGCGCTAAAATGTAACTATCCAAAGATGTTTTTAAAGCCTCTACTTGAGTGCAAGTAAATTCATCTTCAAATATTCGGTTTAGTTCTTGAAAGTTACGACCACCATTTCTTAGATAAACACCCAAGCTATTTCCTGCCATCAACTCAATCTCGTTAAAAATTTCTTTTATTCTTTTGGTATCCATAAAGTCTCCTTAGGGGAGTAAATGGATTTCAAATATTAAATTTAGTATATTTTAATGTATCAGACGAAATGCCGACCTATTAGATTTGGCTCTCATTCCATTTAGTTACTGATGAATTCTAAGAATCCATCAAAAAACCGGTATCAATATATAGAGGATTTTATGAATCAAGTTTTATCACAAAGTGAAGTGGATGCCTTATTGGCCGCCGTGGCTGAAGGGGAGCTTAAACAAGGAAAGCCTATGAAAAGAGAAAAAGACAATATCGTTCCCTACGACCTAACCAGTCAGGACAGACTCATTCGCGGACGACTACCGCAATTAGACGTTATCTATGAAAGGTTAATGCGTTTATTTCGGGTCAGCTTAAGTAATCGCCTTCGTTCCATAGCCTCTGTTTGTATGACTTCAACAGAGTTTCTTAAGTTCGGTGAGTTCATCAACACATTACCAATTCCAACGATAATGACGGTAATTAGAGTTGAAGGTCTTCGCGGACCTTTTCTTTTGGTGACTCAAAGTAAACTGGCCTACGGGATTATTGATAAAATATTTGGTGGTGGTGGACGACCTTTTACGAAAATTGAAGGTAAGGAATTTACCAAGATTGAATTGTCCACGGTCAGAGAAATTGAAGATATCTTTATCAAAGATTTGAATCAGGCTTGGGAGAGTGTTTTTGATATTAAAGGCCAAACCTTCAGAACAGAAGTTAATCCCCAGTTCGTTGGTATTTGCCCACCAACTGATATTGTAATAGCGACCACCTTTGAGGTGGAATTAGAGAACCAAAGCGGCGTTATCACCCTCGTAGTCCCATATGGAACTATTGAACCCATCAAAGAAAAATTATCCAATTGGTTTCAAATTTCCGACGCTGATAGCTCTTCGGCTGAAAAAGTTAAAGACGTTGCCCAATCAAATCTACTGGCAACCAAAGCAGACTTAACAGTGATGTTAGGTCAAGTAGAAGTCCCTATCTCTACCTTGAGAAATCTAAAAGTAGGGGACGAATTGGTATTAAGCCAAAACGCTAATGACCCAATCGGTGGTTTTATTGATGGGAAAAAAGTTTTGGGCCTGAAGTATGAAATTTCGCCGAATAAAAGCCAAACAATCAAATTAACCGTAATGGGAGGAAAATAGTATGAGTGAGAAAAATAAGGTTATCGCCAAAGAAGAGTTAGATAAGGTCCGAGTGTTAGCATCAGTAGAAGTTGGTCGTAGAAAAATCTCTGTTGGAGAACTGGCTGATTTATCTAAAGGTTCAGTTTTAGAACTAGACCGTTTAGCCGGGGAACCTTTGGATCTCTTTATCGGTGAGACACTATTTGCCAAAGGTGAAGTAGTAGTTATCAACGAGAAGTTCGGAATTCGTATCACAGACATTATTAAAGGCGGGTAAAGTGAACTCTAAACTATCTCCTCCATTGCTTAGGAATATTCCTGAAAGAGACTTGGCTAATTTTTTAGTCAACGAACACCCTCAGGTTATTGCCGTTATTCTTGCTCTATTAGAAGTAGAAAAACGCGGTCAGGTCTTAAAAAGACTTCCTGAAGAACTTCAAGCTGAAGCTATGATGCGTTTTGCTAACTTAGAATCCGTTGAGAAACCTTTGTTAGAAAAGGTTTGTTCTATATTAGAAAATGAACTCTATCAAAATCCCCATAATCTAGTTGATCTTGGTGGGGTCGTTAAGGTCGCTGAAACTCTTAACGGGCTAGATAAGATGACCGAAAAAAGTATTATCTCCCGTATTGAAAGTCGTGATGTTCCTTTAGCTGACGAAATCAAAATGCTAATGTTCGTTTATGAAGACTTAATTCGTATTGATGTGCGCGGATTAAAGGTAATTTTCAATGAAGTCAGTAGGGAGACACTAATTGTTGCTCTTAAGACTACCCCAGAGATTCTAAAAACCAAAATCCTAAGCTGTTTCTCTAATAGAGATAAGCAATGTATTGAGTCTGATTACAATGTTTTGGGTGTGGTTCGTTTGTGTGATGTTGAAACGGCTCAACAGACTATTCTGAATACCGCTAAGCGATTAGAGGCGGAGGGTAAGATTTATTACGGTAGAGGTGGAGTAGAAGACCTTATCGTGGGCGGAGAACCGCTCCTAAGTCCTGACCTTGAGTCTTTATCAGAATTAGTTTTAGATGAAAAAATTAAAGAAGAAAGAAGTCGTCTAGCTGAATATGAAATTGTTCAGAACGACCTTCAAGATTTGATGAAATACAAGAATGGTGTAGCGAAACTAATTCGTGAACATCCGCATTGCTTATCAAGCTTAACTGAAGCGGAAAGAAAACAGTATTCGGTAGCCCAATCCGATTCCGCAAGAGACATTAAATTCGTTCCCACAATTGACTCAGTAGAGGTTAAAACTAAAGCCGATAAAATTGAATATCTTAAAGCTCTACAAAAACAACTTGGTTTTTATGAGTTCGCTGAGGATGATATTGCGGACTTGAATTCTTATCGTGATTTATGGGTGAAACTGAATTCTCTAATTCAGACAGAGACTCCCTCAGAAGAGAAAAGTCTTCTCCGCGAATTTGAAGAGTTTGTTAGAAGAAGTGGACATAAGAAATCATAGTAGGCCACCCTTTATAAATTAGTCCTAAGACCCTGTTTTTACCTGTGCTATAATTTGAGGTATCATTAGGTATAGGAAAAAGGGTATGAGTTCTAATCTTGATAAAAATATTATTCTCTTAAAAGGAACCTTAGAGGAATACGCTATCTTTGATAGTGACTTAATTTCCTTAGCCCGAAAGAAACAAGAAATATTAGGCTATGTGACCAGTCTTGGAAAAGACTTAGCAAGGGTTCTAACTCCCGATGAATTAGTCACCGTTCTCAAAATCAAACCGACTCAGGTTCCCGTAAAAGAGCCATTGATTATTCCATCGAATGAAGAAGAAAAGATTCAGCTCTTTGTTCAATTAAAAGCGCGGGTAGAGGCTTATCAAGAGTTTTCCGACGATTTAGCCGAACTTTCAGTCATCTCTAAAATTCACACGAAGCTAAAGCAAGTTTGTATCGCCAACTAACCACCCATTATAAATTAACTCTCAAGAATTATTAATATTCGTGCTATACTTCTATGTATCATGCCGAATTATCAACGACTCCTATTCGTATATGGTTCGTTAAAGCGAGGACACTCTAATCACGACCGCATGACGCGTTATGGTGGGGTTTTCTTAGGCTCCGTAGAGACCGTAGAAGGCTATGAGTTGCGTTTTCTACACCGAGGCATGGCTGGTGTAGCCACGATGACCAGAGCCCATTCTGGGACGGTTATAGGCGAACTTTATAGGGTTCCTGACATTAGACCCCTGAATGTCTTTGAAGGGCATCCTCATTATTACCGACTGGAACCAATAATTATTAAAAATGAGAATAATCAGACCAAAAAGGTGTGGGCCTATATCTTCCAAGAACTGACAAGTCTCAACGCTCGGGACTCTTCCTTGATTGTTGATGGATATTATCGGGAGCGGGATTGGATTTTTACTCGGAAAGGTTAGTGGTTTTTCAATAATGATCTATTTTCCCGGTATCAGGATGTATGGCAAAGACAAACAACACCGCAATCAAACTTCCAATTGACCAACTTAAAGAACTTATTATGGTCAAATTTAAACAAATGATCGCTAACCCCGAGATTAAAGTTCGTCCTATCTACATCGAAGGACACGCGGGGATTGGTAAGACACAAATCGTTCAGCAAGCCGCAAAGGAATTAACGGAAGAATTAAAGGTCCAACTCGGTGGAAAACCAGTTGAATGTCGCACAGTAAATCTTCAGTTTTGTGAGCGTCCCGATTTCATGGGTCTCGCCTTTGTTAATCCCAAGAATGAAACACAATTCGCGTCACCAATGCTTTTACCAAAAGAGGGTTTTGGTCTTTATTTCTTGGATGAAGCTAACCGCGTAGAATCAGAAATCCGTTCAGGTCTATTAACTCTTTTAGAAGACCGAAACGTGAACGGTCACAACATGGGTAAATATTGGTTACCTATTTTAGCGGGCAACCCGTCTGAAACAGAAGCAGGAGAAGGAACGTATGAAGTTGGAGAGTTTGACTCCGCTTTAAAAGACCGTGTCGCTAAAGTGGTGATGGTCGGGGACATTATGAAAACCTTGGCTCACTTAGAACAAAAATATCCATCACATTTTTTAATTAATTATTTAAAATCTAATGTGGATTTTATTTCCTTCAAGGGTAACGGAATTAGTCCCCGGACATTTGAATACGCTATCAGGGCAACTTTGAACTACGACAAAATGGCTCCAGATTTAATTCAACGCATTTTGGGTTCAGAGCTTGGGGTGGAGGCGTCTCATAATATCATGCAAATGTTCAACTTGAGAGGAACGGCATCTTATCAACAAATCCGCACAGGAAACGTGGACGCCTTTAAGTTCATTAAAGAGAACGCTAATCGTCACGACGTTATCACCGCTATCAATAGAGGATTTACGGCGGATGTATTCTCTCGTCACCAGAACAAGCAAAACTTCACGGTGGATGAGATTAAGTTCTTACGCATCTACATGAAGATGATTAAAGACGAATTCAAAGTTTCATTATTTAACGGGATTAACTCAAAAGACACTGAGATTTGGTTTACTGAAACCTTCATCAAAGGAACTGAACTATACGACTTCGTGTTACGGGTCTTTAGCACTAAAAAGGTGGCCTAATGAGTACGCCTAGCTATCAAGAGCAATATGAGTTCTTATTTGCCAGAGCTATGAATGCTTTGATGGCTGAGGCCCCGTTTTACTATGCGGTCTTTCAACGGATTGATAGGTTCCATAGTGAGTATTTGGATTGTGCGGCCTGTGTAGGTTTTAACTCTCGTCAAAACCGAATTGAGATGTGGTTTAATCCTAAAATTCTTCACAAACTACCTGAAGATGATTTTATTGCCGTGATTGAACATGAACTGCTTCACGTTTGTTTTAATCACTTGAACATTCAAAGAGAACAGAAGTTTGACCGCCATATTTATAATATCGCCTGTGATTACATCATCAACGACAATATTCCCCGGATTGTAAAACAGTACCCGAAGTTAGAGCGGAAAGAGTATGCGGAGAAAAGTTTCTTTGGGAATACTTGCTTGGCTCCTCAATTAAGATGGATTCCCGAATTAAAGAACCGTCGTATTGCCGATATGACCTCTATTGAACTTTACAAAATTCTTTCTAAATTTACTAAAATTGTTCAACTCATTAAAACCACTGATGGTCACGTTTCTGGATTAGGCGAAGGTAAAGGTTTTGGTGAAGTAGAAGTGAATGTTAATTTACCGAATTTAGGTAAAGGGGAAAATGGGGAACCTATTCAAGGTAAAGGCGAAGGCGAAAAGTTCCCGTTGGAATCTCTTAACGAAGAGTCCCAGCAAATTATTGATGAGATTTTAAAAGAAACCGCCCAAGAGTTTGAGCGCACAAAACAAAGTCTGGGGAGAATGTCTAACAGCTTGGAGATGAGAATTAAAGAACTCTCTAAGCCAGTGATTAACTATAAACTTCTCATTCAACGGTTTGCTACCGCTTCCGCTCGGGAGATTAAGAAGAATAAAACCTGGAGTCGTAGAAACCGTAAGTATCCTAACCAATCCAAAGGTAAGAAGAGAAAGATTAAACCTAAATTCTTAATCTGGGTTGATACGTCTGGCTCTATGTGGAGTCCCGAACTAATGGACTGTATTAACTCAGAGATTAAGGGCTTGTGGGATATGAGCCGTAATATCTTCGTCGTTCTAGGGGACACCAAAGAGACTGGAAGAATTGATTTAAGCAAGGTGCAGAACTTTACCGCCGAAACTATTACCTTTATTGGTGGTGGTGGGACGAATTGTGATTGGATTTGGGCCGTAGCTAAAGAACTACGTGTGGATGGAATCATTTGCCACACTGACGGCTACATCGGTCGGGTTACGCCACCTAATGAACACGGTATTAAAACTTTATTCGTTATCCACAATAACGGAGACGATGTTCCCGGATACGAGAACATTAGAATCCACAAAGGTGCGGTGATTGGATAATGGAAGTCAGTTATCGGGAGATTATGCAAGATGCGATGTCAGCACTACAACGGAGAAGAACCGTTGATCCTATTATTGATTTACCACAATTAGAAAAAGTCATTACTTTACGCCAAGTTTTACTTAGAGGTTACCCAACCGATATTATTGAGGCCCGTAAGGTTTTTAAATCCACATATTTCACCATCGGTGACGAAGAGATGGTAGGGCACTTTAAAAGTCTCTACGCTAACCCCGATTTCTTCCGCCACTTAGATAGACTCTACTTGGACTACTTTCGGGGAAATACAATTGGTCGCCAACTTACTAAAGATTTTAATGAAGATGATGGGCCACCAACTCAAGCTATATTAACTGAACTAAAACGAGTTCGGTCGGACTTACATCATCACTTGGATATGACATTAATGGATTTACGAAACCGAAATATGCGAGTTTTGTTCCTCCAAGTTAACTACTATATTCAGCTTTGCCAATATCTCCACAACCGCTTTAAATCAAAGTTTGGTGTCTATGAAGATTATGAGGGAAATAAGTTCTTTTACACGAACGGAGTTCTTCATAGAAACAGCGGACCATCTATTGTCTACGGGGACGGGTTGAGTGCGGAGTATTGGTGGGACGGGACAAAGTATTCTAACGGGGTTCATTTCTCCTGTTTAATTGCCAGTGAAGTAGAACCTAAAATTGAATGGCCTCGTTATTTCAAATATATTCCCGAAGAGGAAGAAATCCGGGAACAAGAAATCAAAGAGAAGCAAAGACGCGAAAAGGCGAAGCAAGATAAGATATTTGATTTAGCCGGTCTCAATCCCATTTCCGCCGCTTTTAAAAGAGCTTGTGGTGTTTAATCTAATCTCTACCGCCCATTAGAACGATACATTTGAGTATAGCTACAATCTAAGGTATTCTATCGGTGGAGGTTTTATGATTTTTCAAGACCTACTAACTCTGGAACCAATGATTGAAGATTCTCTTTACTCCCGTTGCCTAACTACTGTTTTAGAATCTGTAGAACTTATCACCAGTGAAGTAGTGATGATTAAGCTGGAACTACAAAAACAGGGTCTTATGAAAGTTTCATCTATTGAAGAAGCGACTGTAGAAGAGATGAGAGAAAGGGACCGAGAATTTTATTATCTTATTTTTTATAAAAAAGAAGAATTATTGAGAGTTCACTTTAACGGGCCAACTTATGTTGAGTGGCTGAAATACAAACCGTGGCCCGGGAAAGAACTTAAAGATTTAACGGCACCTACCAGAGGCCGGATTACTAAAACGCGAATTACCGTCCAAAAACCATCTCAAGCAGAACGTGTTGATTAATATCGGGAGAGAAGAAGAAGTAAAAGTTTTTAACAGTTTGCTCTTCCGGCTCACCAATTTTATTCAAGCCAACTTTGATGAATTCGGCGTGTAATTCAGTTTTTAGACGCTCCAAAGAAGTCTTACCAATCATAAAGTCATACATATACTTCTTTTGATCTCTTTCATCCGTAATGGTTGGATTTAGAAACGCCCAAATAGTTAGTCTTTGAGATTCAGCTTTAAATACTTTATCTAAATTTTTACTTAAATCATTCTTGAAGAGATTGTAGTCGTTGTAGAAGGTGGTGATAATGGACTCGATAAACTCCATACGCTCAACCCAATGGGAAACAATAGTTCCTCTATTCATATGCCCATAATCAAGTAACCATTCGCTGGGTTTTCTAAAACTTATATTTTCAATAGTTTTAACCTTCGCAAAGTTATCTTGGAGTGTGAGTAGTTCCTTAACCCCTAATCCCATAATGTGGTTACGGATTTTTGGTTGGTCAAAGTCATTGAAAATCAGCTCAACCAAACGCTCAGGATAAGAGCAAACCTTAAGTAATGGACGAACTAAATTAGGTCCACCAAGAACTGGGTTACTGTTTTCAAAAACGTCTTCTAAATCGCCAAGTGATATACTCATAGGAAGGTCTCCTTTATGAGTATCTAAATGGAAAATGGGGTGGAATTGAGGTCATTATGAAAAAACCGCCAACCTTTCCAAAATAGATTTCGGCGAGTAAGACCTTATTTTTCAAACTTCTTCTTTAATCTCTCAAATTCTTTCTTCTCACGGGCTAAGGCTAATTGTTCTTCGTTAGCTTGTTGTTTTTGTAGTTGTTGTTCTTTTTGGATGGTCTTGATAGCCAGAGCAATCATTCGGGATTTAGCGTCTTCCGGGGATTCGTATTGGGTGTAAGTAATCTCAATATCAGTTGAGTAAGAGTCATCGCTTTTATGAACGTAATAGCTGAGAAATTTGTCCCTGTTTTTACTTCGGAGTTTTAGTAGCTCTCTCAGCATTTCTTCAAACCCACCAAAACTGTTAATGTCTTGTTTCAGTAGGGTTACTTCTTTAGACATACACTTAGGACTTAATTCTTGGGGAACTGAATAATATCCGGGCCACTTAACCTTACTTCTCTTGTTGTAAGGTAGGTTGTCGTAGTTTCTAATCTCCTCAGCCTTATCCTCGGCCCATTTACTAAGTTCTTTAACCTTAGCCTCAATCATCTCTTGAGTGATTTCTTTCATAGAGTCTTACTCCAAGATGGCCGCTAATTTTGCTTCATTAGAATTGATATCTTCTAAAATCTTCTTCAGTAAGGCTAATTCAAGGATTTCTTCGTGATACTTCCTTTGTTCATATTCTAATTTCTCCCAAGTCTCCCGACGGTCACTACTACAATTTCTATCACTGTCTTTGGTGGGAGGTAGGACATCTTTCAAGAAGGGGGAAGAGACTAAAAGACTATAGAGCTTATCTAAATCAGCTACGTTCGGGGCGTGTTCGCGGACTTCTTTCTTTTGGTCTTTGTATTGTTTGATAAGTTCCTTAACTACGTTTTCATCATCACAATAAAACCAACCTTTAAGGCATTCATTATCGGATGAGACAAAACCGTTAAACTTCCATCCAACTTTAGCTAACTCTACACTTACTTCTCCGGTGGTCAGTGAATCATAGAGTTCTTGGGATTTAGTTTTCTTCTTATAAGTTCGGGACATTGAAAAACGGGAGAAGTTGTATTCAATCCATCCGTGCCAATGGTCGCTCGGATCACAGTAGTCTTTTATCTTTTTAATTCGCTCACCAAAAACTTCAAAGTGGAAGTTATCAAATCTAACTTTACCGAACTTACTCAAGGCTTTGTAAAGGTCGTATAGTTTTAATAATGTGACTTCTTTTTTATTCAATTCTCTCGTCATAGGTCCCCCTATAAATGGAATACCGGTTTTTCGGGAGAGCATTAGAATATTAAAAATGGGCGGGTATAAAATACTACAGCAATCTGGACTTTAATAACTGGTCGAGTTAGTATAGATTCTATACCAGTGCACGACAATTTAGTGAGGGTGAGAAATGTTTGAAAAGAAAAAAAGAACTCCAAAGAAGCCCACAGAACCTTTGATGTTTTATTCCAATAACGACCTGTTTTATAACTCCTATTTAACAGAGGCGTTAGATGAACAGGCCATTCGGGCACTTCATTTTATATTGAAAAGAACTAACAACACCAAAACGAAGTTCAATATTACCTATCAGGAAATTAGAGAAGGGGCGGAGCTTAGCTGTAACAATCATGTGAAAAGAAGTTTAGATACTTTGAAGCTACTTGGATTGATTTCAGTTGAGGTTGTTAAAAAGGTCCAAACTATTCAGGTTCTAAAAACCGCCAAAAAATTGAACACGAAACGCGTAGGGTAGTAATGACTGAAGAAGAGAAACTCGCATTTTTTAAGGAAGCAGTTACGGTTTGGTCGCAAGATAACCAATATCGGCTCAGCAAAAAAGATAGGGAAGAGCTAATAGATGGGCTGTGGAATAGTAAGTTGCGCAGTCAAGCTGAACCGTCGGCGGACACTGTTTATGAAAGACTGGATGAAATGTATTCGTTAATTTTAAGAGACAAAAAGAAGGGGAAGAAATGAATAACAGATACGATATGGATTCCAAGGAGTTTTCGAATATCTACGATGATTTTGTGAATCACCGAAGCTACACAGACCCGGATATTAATAAGGTCTTGAATGAGGACTATAACGAGATATTTTTCGACATCAAAGAAGTGGCCGTTTACAAAGACTATGGATCTTTCCACGACCCTTCGTTGATTTGCGTTACACTTACGCACCATACGGTTCAAAGTGTCGAATATGTCTTTAAAAGAAAAAATACCGCTAGCTATGCTCTTACGTCCATCACGGTTTATTACACCAATGCCTACAATGCGAATCTAATTCTTGTGAATATCGCACGGGCAAAAGAGGCTTTAGAGTCCATCAATAACGGGTCTGACTTTAAAATTCTCGGAGCCGATGCTCCGGAAGACGCTATGGGTTTCGGATTAAAAGAGAATAGCAAATTAAATGATTATCGCTATATCGGGGATAATATCTGTTTCAAAATGCCGTTGGAAAAAGAGTGGCGACGGCACCTTTTTGAAGAAATAAAGGTCGATTTTAAAGATTGGGAACTGGAAAAGTATTTTAACAATGTTGAAAAAGCACACTTAGCCAATACTCCGTTATCTGAAGAAGATAGATTGTATGCTCTTAGAGTGGGAGAAAAGCCGACTAGGGAACAAGCCAAAAAATGGATGTTTCATTTAATGAAAATTTTCCGACTAGGTTATCACCCTGATGAGAAACCAGAGGATTATATTAACACTACAACAAAGAAACCGACCTTCAGCAAGGAAGAGTGCGAAGCCTTAAAAGAGTCTAATGGAGTTCTTTTTGAGAAGTTTCAAAGGGAAATCTATGCAATTGGGGTTGAAGCTCAGGAGTTGTACGACGCTTGGAGGAAAGAGTGAAACCTCTACTGACCGACAAACAATTGACCTTGGTAATTAAAGAAGACCCTTCAGAGTCAGAGGTTTTAACTTGGATTGAAAACCTGATGACGACTTGGTCTTTTCTTTATCACCCAGATGACGACCCTATGAGATATGTTAATCGGGAAACGGGGAAATCTCTCTTTACTCACGAAGAAAGGGACTTATTGGAAAACTCCACCAATAGACTCTTTGAACTCTACGGTAACGACCTCTATAAAATCGGCGTTAAGGCCTACCACAATGTGGACGGCAAACTTAAAGCCAAGAATGCCTCTTCAATGAGTATTGCGGTGATGGAAGAGCATCAAGATAAGCTAAAAAAGACGGACGAAGCTAAGAAGAAACCAAATCATTAAAAACAGGGTCTTACTTACTATTTAAAATCCGCCATTCGGTTTTCAAAATTTCATCATTAGATAATCCCACGGCATATCGTAATTCTTCCCCGTGTGGGTGAGTTAGAATGTTTCCCCGGGTAACTACCAACTTAGTTCGGTGCATAGAATCTAAGTGAATCATCAAAAGAGTAATTTGAATGAACGCGGCAATCGTGCAGACCTCATCCAGGTCATTGAGAAAAAGCTCAATGTGTAAATCAGGGTTGTTATTCATAAGGTCTCTATAGACGGGAATAACCATCGCCCCCGAACCACAACAAGGTTCTTCAAACTTAAAGGGGTTATCAAAAGAATTGTATCTATCCAATTTCAAATAATCACTTCGGTCCATCATCATCTTACTAATAAGTTCGCAAACGTCCTTAGGAGTGAAGAACTGACCATTCTCAGCCTTCCCATAGTTATTAACTACCCACATCCATAGTTCGCCCAAGTTATCGCGGTAAGGATTTTTATTTGCGGTCTCAAGAAAGGATTTAATTAACGGTAGAGCGGATTCTTCATAGGGCTGGAACTCTTTAGGTAATTTCCCAACCAAGCCCCCAGCACATAGTTTTAAAAATATACGGTAAGCCTCTTTGTAATTTAATTGGTGTTGTCTTCGGAAACTCTCAAACTCTTTTTCCATCCATCCCCCTATAGACTAATACCGGTTTCGGGGGAGAATCTTTGACTGGAAAAAGTCGATTAAATTTGGATACTTACTAAATCTCTAATGAGGATGAAGTGGAGGTCATTCGCAAAATCTACTGACAAAGTAAGAACTGGTGTGGACCAAATATTAAGAATTTTATTGGTAAGTGAAAGGTCGCCTTGAACTTGGACTCTATCGCCCTTAATTAAATCTCTCTTTAAAGTCCCAGGAGTTTTAATAACTACTTCCGCAACTTCAGAGCGAAGTTCCATGTCCCCGGACTCAGTAATACATCTACGCTTAAAGCTTAGTAAAAAACTAACTGATCCATCAGCCTTGGTGGGTTCTGAAACAATCTTTCCTACGAACTTAATATTTTTAAGCATAATAACCTCTAACTTTTAAATGGGTAAGGTTACTGTTTCTTAGGTAATGGAATCACATTGTTACGGGGAGATTGAGGGGCTATGGACCCGTCAGGCATAAAAAGAGTGAACGCCTCGTGGACCATTTTCCCTTTACGATAATAACCTTTAATCCAAATTTTCCCGCCGGGGTAGAAGGCCAGTAGGTCACCGTGGGGAACCCCATCTTGAATGTCCGCAATAGCCCTTAGGCGACCTTCTTGAAGATAGCGAAGTGAATGTTTCCGGCGTTCAGTCTTGGAGTTTAAGAAGATTTCAGCTAAACCAACCGCACATAATGCTAAGCCGACATTTCCTTCTTTAGAAATCGTATCATTGATATCGTTTAGCTTTTTCTTAAGCTTCCAATCCTCTCCAAACATTAACTGAGCTTAACATATACTACGACAAATAGATAGTCCCCGTTGTTTGGGGGCTCTGTCTAAAAAACCGGTATCTGGATTCATAGGAGATAAGACTATGACAGAAAAAGAAGTTAAACCGGACGCACAGGTAGTAGAGAACGAAACCCCAGAGAATCCATTCGAGAAACTATCAATTCAAGAATTGGAAGTAAAATTGGTAGATGCTGAACAGATTGTGAAAAACACCAAAGCCGAACTCAAGGCCAATACTAGAATTGCAGAGCTAACCGCTGAAATTAAAAACCATCGTGACGACGAACAGTGGGATGAACACAAGACTAAAATCGCCGGACTCAAAGAACAGGTCGATGAACTGAAGGAAGAACAAAAAGAGCTTCAAAGGGAAATTGATGAAGAAATTGAGGAGCAAATTGGTGAGAAGTTGCAATTAGAGTCGCCATATAAGGACGTTATTAAAGCTCACAACGAAACTATCAAACAACTTTTAACCACTTTAGAATCAAAAGGTCGCGTAGTTGAAATGCCGGACTTAGAAGAAGCTGAATAGTTGTTTTTAAAAGCAACTTTTAGTGGTTAAAAAAAACCAATTAGGTTGTATAGATTTTATACCGATCAAAAACTTATACCATAGGTTGTATAGATTCTATACCAACCAAAAATCGCCACGGGAGTTAGTGGAGTAGGATTGGGTTATTGCCCTATTATTTTCTGAACCACACTAACTTCGTCAGTAGTCATATCATAGCCAGCGTAATATTCTTCGGTGGTCTTAATGCTATCACCAATAAGCTTGGCGACACGGTCAAGGGGAACGCCCTTACCAAGAAGATGAATACAATATGAGTGCCTGAGAGAGTGTGGGCTGATTTGTTTCTTAGCTAGTTTAAAACTCTTGCGGGCGGCATTGATTAGAGGATGTTGGCAACACTTCCGCCATTCTTCTTTATCTTCAACGGCGGCCCATTCTTCAAAACCCTTTTTACAGATGTCTAACAGAACAGTGTGATGGTTCTTTGAGTTTTTCAGGCCTCGGATTTTTAGGTTCTTATCCATTTGTTGGGAAACGTAGATACTACCGTTCTTTTTCAAACTATCCGAATCAATCATGAAGGCTTCGCCCAAACGCATCCCGGTGCCAAAGAGAGTGATATACAGAGCTTTGAGTTCTGGGGATTCTACATGATTTAAAATTTTCTGGAGTTCTTCAAAGGTAACGAACTTAACTTCTTTGTGAGGTCTTTTCTTGCGATGGAGGATGAATGGTCTTCCCAAGAACTTAAGCAAAGAATTAACTCTGGTCGTATAGCGTTTGTGACCGGTGCTATCCCAGGCGGCATCGACTTTTTTCTGAAGTTCCAATTTAGAGGCTGACGCCAGCGGTAGTGGGTCAATACCTTTCATAGCGACCAGAAACTCACGCTCAGCGGTTTCGGGAGAGACAATATCACGGCCAATGTAATCACGTTCCCAGAGCTTTTCAAAAGTCTTATAATTGGCTTTTAATATTTGGTCGCGGATGTGGGCTTTTTCTTGAGAGAGACCGGCCTCTCTTCGGAGAGTATCAACGAGTAGCTTAACTTGGATGAGGGCTTGTTCTTCGGTGAGTAGACCAGCGAGGAAATTAGAATTGATAGAGTTTAAACGCTCGTCTTTGATTTGCGGCTGAAGTGGTTTGCCGACTTTCTGATAAATCTTTTTGTGTATGGCAAAGGTTCTCCGACCGTGGGTCGGTTTCTTTACCGTGAAGCCGTAGTTCATTTGCCATCTCCAAAGTGCCAACCTTTCGTCGGTTCACCATATAAATAAGATCGGCAAATTCTCTCGCTTCCTTTAATTCGTCAATACTCAAAACACTAGCCATAAGTCCTTAAAGTGGTGCGCAAGAGGGGACTCGAACCCCTAATCCTTTCGGAACACGCCCCTCAAACGTGCGCGTATACCAATTCCGCCACTTGCGCCCTGAGAAAAACTTGGTAGCTAATCTACCAAAGAGGGTTAAATTTTATCTACCAAAAATCAATAACTACTTAAAACCTTTCCGCTTTTTCGAAAGCGTCATAAATACCTCAAACATGCGTGTCTACCAGTTCCACCACCCGCGCGCTCAATCCTCTTTGTGAAAAGAGGACCTCACTTAAACCACGTCCGCGCGTTCCCCGTCAAGCCACTTGAAGTTCCCCGAAAAACGCTCTTGAAGGCCGAACCAGACCTTTTTGTTTCACCCCCAAGACCTCAGGAACACATGCTTTTTCGCCTTGCCCTTCAGCAAATCGCACTTTTCTTCAGCAACTCCTTAACCGTCCCCCACCGCCCTTCTGTCTTCAGAATGGGAGCAGGATGCGACCCAGGGGAGGGGGAAAAGGCCGGACCAGGATGGTGTGGCCCACGCCCCGGTTGGGACGACAACTTTCACCGGCAAGGAGCCAGGGACATGGCGGAACTGAAAGACGTGATCATCTTCGGCGCATTGTACAGCGGGGTCGTGCTTTCCACGCTGATGGCCCTTCGGCCGCGGAGGATCCCCGAGCGGAATCAAAGATCAGAATGACCGAAATTTGGGTTTGGTGGTTCCCCAAGTGAGGTCCGGCGGGGTTGCAAAACCCCGCTGTTTTTTTATGGCAGGGGCGGGCTCGTCGGCAGGGGCGTGAAATCGCTCTCCCCGTCGATGCGGCCGAACCTCTGCGCCTGCCAGTCGGCGGCGGCCTGATGGATCCTCTCCTTGCGGGAGGAGACGAAGTTCCACCAGATGTGGCGCGGTTCCGGGAAAGGCTCCCCCCCGATCACCACCATGCGGGCGCCCGCCGTGAATTCAATCTTCGCCTTCGACGGATCGCCCGCCACCAGCAGATCATCCTCCGCCAGGGTTTGGCCGTTCACCCGGAGAGTGCCCGCGGCCAGGAAAAAACCGATCTCCTTTTCCCCGAAGGACAGCTCCGCCAGGCCGTCTTTTTTCGCCTGCAGATCCAGGAACAGGATCGGCGACAGCACCTCCACCGGGGAGCGCCGGCCGGCGAACTCCCCGAGCAGGATTTTGATGTCCAGCGCTTCGGAGAAATTCATCAGCGGCAATTCGCTCTTGGGCCAATGGGCGAAGCTCGGCTCGCGCTCCTCTTCCGCCGCAGGCAGGCCCACCCAGATCTGCACGCCGTGCATGGTCACGTGGCGATCGGCGTGGCGGTCCTCTTCGGGGGTGCGCTCGGAGTGCGCGATGCCCCGGCCCGCCGTCATCCAGTTGAGATCCCCGGCGGTGATCATCTGCGCCGACCCCAGCGTGTCGCGGTGAAAGCCGCGGCCCTCGAACAAGTAGGTCACCGTCGCCAAGCCGATGTGGGGATGGGGGCGCACGTCCATGGCATGGGTCTCATCGAGCCGCACCGGGCCCATGTGATCCAGGAACACGAAGGGCCCGAGCTGGCGTTTCTTGGCGCTGGGGAGCGAGCGGTGCACGGCAAAGCCCCCGATATCCCGCAAACGTCCTTGAATCAAAAGGTCTTCAGCCATCGGTCCTCCCTGGAAAGGGCCTCAGTGTGAGCAAAAATCGCGGCTTCGGCCAGCCTTTTCTGGCTCCGCCTTTGCTTTGCTGTCTGAGCATGGTCGTCGAGTGGACGATGATCTACGACCTCGCCGGCTGGAAATTCCAGCCGTGAAGGGAAAATCCGACGGCAGGCGCCCTCTTCCCGAGGGCCTGGCGAAAATCCCCCGTCCTTTTTTCCATAAAAAAAGCCCGGAGGTTCTCCGGGCTTTCGATCTGACGCCTTGACGGCGTCAGCCGTTCATTCAACTGACTTTCTTTTAGCGGCAGTCGGCGTAACCGCGGTCGTGACCGACGCTGCCGGTGGCTTCGAAGAACCAGCCGGAGCGGGTTTTCGTCAGGGTCGCCTTGCCGAACTCGGCGTACAGGTTGATCTTCTGGCTTTTCACTTCCTGGGCGGTCAGGGCGCGCTCGAACCAGCGGCCGTAGTTGGTCAGTTCGCGCAGCACGTAGGCGCCGCCGTTTTCAACGACGACCACCTGCTGCAGGTCGCCCTGGATCAGGTTGCAATCGAGGATCGTGGTGGCGGCCGAGGCCTGGGCGCCGGCGAACATCATCAAGGCCAACAAAGTTTTTTTCACGGGTCTCTCCCAAAAATTAGAGTGATGGAACAATTGAACAAAACTTATAGCGCTCCGGGGAGGGACCGTAAAGAGGCGTCCGCGCTTCCGTCGCCAGATGCAATCCCGTCGATCCCGACTGAAAAAAATCTCTGTCCTATTTCTCGACAATGATTCAGCGCGAATTGATCCGAGCCCCGGTCATCTGAGAATCTTTTCCCAATGCTGCATCTCCCTGACTTAATTTATGATCTCGGTTTCATCCTCGTCGCCGGAGCCATCGTCACCCTGCTGTTCCGCCGGTTCCGCCAACCCGTCGTCCTCGGCTACCTGATCGCCGGCTTCCTGGTCAGCCCCCACGTGCCCTTCCTGCCCACCGTCAAGGACGAGGCCAGCGTGAAAGTGTGGGCCGAGATCGGGGTCATCTTCCTGCTCTTCGGCCTGGGGCTCGAGTTCAGTTTCAAGAAACTCGCGAAGGTCGGCAAAAGCGCTTCGGTCACCGCCCTCGTCGAGATCCTCTTCATGCTGGGCGTGGGTTTCTTCACCGGCCAGCTGCTGGGCTGGTCCAACATGGACAGCATCTTCCTCGGCGGCATCCTCTCCATCTCCTCCACCACTATCATCGTGCGCGCCTTCGAGGAGCTGGGCCTGAAGGGACGGCGTTTCGTCTCCCTCGTCTTCGGCGTCCTCATCGTCGAGGACCTGGTCGCCATCCTGCTGCTCGTGCTGCTCTCCACGGTGGCCGTCACGCAGGCCGTCTCGGGCTCGGAGCTGATGCAGTCCGCGGCCCGGCTGATCTTCTTCCTGATGCTGTGGTTCCTGATCGGCATCTACCTTCTGCCGATGTTCCTGAACAAGATCCGCGACCTGCTCTCCGACGAGACGACCCTGATCGTTTCCCTGGCGCTGTGCCTGATGATGGTGATGCTCGCCACCGAGGTCGGCTTTTCGCCGGCCCTGGGCGCCTTCGTCATGGGCTCCATCCTGGCCGAGACCCGCGAGGGCCGGCGCGTCGAGCACCTGCTCATCCCGGTGCGCGATCTGTTCGCGGCGGTGTTTTTCGTCTCCGTGGGCATGCTCATCGATCCCAAGATCCTCGTCGATTACGCCGGCATCATCCTCCTGATCACCCTGGTGACGATCCTCGGAAAATTCCTGAGCAGCGGCCTGGGCGCCCTGATCTCCGGCCAGACCCTGCGCCATTCCGTTCAGAGCGGCATGAGCCTCGCGCAGATCGGCGAGTTCTCCTTCATCATCGCCACTCTCGGGGTCACCCTGAAGGTGACCAGCGACTTCCTTTATCCCGTGGCGGTGGCGGTGTCGGCGGTCACGACCTTCACCACGCCCTACATGATCAAGTACACCGACCCCTTCTATGCCTGGCTGGAGAAACGCCTGCCGCAGACGGTGGTGGAGCGCCTGAACAAGTACCAGCACGCCGTCGCCTCCCGCACCTCGGAGAGCATGACCTCGCTGCTGTGGCGCGCTTACGGCCTGAAGATCCTGTTCAACGCCATCATCGTGCTGGCCCTCTACCTGGGCATGGAAAAACTCGTGCTGCCCCGGCTGCTGGAAGGGGCCGACCCGGAGAGCTGGATGCCGGTCATCGCCGCCGTGGTCTCTTTCCTCCTGTCCATCCCTTTCCTGTGGGCCATCGCCCTCGGGGGACCGGACCGCTCGGTGACCTCCGACGTGCACAACATCGACCGCCTGCGCGAACTGCAGTTCGGGATCTCCTTCGGCCGGATCTTCATCGTCCTGCTGCTGCTGAGTCCCCTGGTGGCGCAGATGTCCTCGGCCAAGGCGGCGTCCGGCCTGATCCTTCTCGTGCTCGCCGTGCCGGCGCTGTACCTCAGCCGTTTCGCCGAGCCCCTCTACCGCACCGTCGAGAACCGCTTCATCGAGAATCTCAACGACAAAGAGCGCGAGGCCCTGTCAGTGCAGAAAAACCGGCCGCGCCTCGCCCCCTGGAACGCCACCCTGGAAGAGATCGTGCTGTCGCCCCACTCGGAGCTGATCGCCAAGTCCCTGGAGGACTCGCGGGTGAAAGAGCGCTTCGGCGTGACCGTGGCCCTGATCGAACGCGGCGATCAGCGCATTCTGTCACCGGGCCGCCACGACCTGCTCCTGCCGGGCGATCGTTTGTACCTGATCGGCACCGACGAGCAGCTGGCCCAGGCCCGGCAAGTGATCGAGGCCGCCGACCACCGTCCGCCGCCGCCGGCGGACGAGTCCTACGGGCTCGAGTCCCTGATCATCAAAGACAACTCGGTCTACGCCGGCAAGGCCATCCGTGATTGCGGATTGCGCGAGGCCATCCGCGGTCTGATCGTCGGAATCGAGAGAAACGGCCAGCGCCTGCTCAACCCGGATTCGGGCCTGGAGCTTCACTCCCAGGACGTGGTGTGGGTTGTGGGAGATCGTCAGCGCATCCGCAAACTGGATCAGGAAGCGGCCGGCCGGTAGAGCGGCATCACTTTCGGCAGCAGGGCTTCGATGCGTTTCAGGCGCGTCTGGTCCGAGGGGTGGGTGCTGAGGAACTCCGGCGGCTTGCCCTGGCTGACCGCGCCCATTTTTTTCCACAAGCTCAAAGCGTCCTGGGGGTTGTAACCGGCCCGCGCCATCAGTTCGAGGCCCACTTGATCCGCCTCGGACTCCTGGCCGCGGCTGTGGGGCAAAGAGATCGCCACCGCCAAGGCCGCGTCCATGGCGCCGGCGTATTTCGGATCGACCTTGCCGGAGCTGATCAGGATGTTCACGCCCAGTTGCTTGACCATCTCCTCGGACATGCGCTCGCGACCGTGTTCGCGCAGGGCATGGGCGATCTCGTGCCCCATGATGGCGGCGATCTCGCCGTCGGTGAGCTTCAGCTTTTCAATGATGCCCGAGTAAAACATGATCTTGCCGTTCGGCAGGCAGAACGCGTTGAGCTCGGGGCTGGTGATCACGTGGACCTCCCAGGGCCAGGACACGGCATCGCGGCGGAAGGAGCCCACGCCCGGGATCAGGCGCCGCATGATCTCGTTCACGCGCCGGACCTGATCGGCGTTTTGATCGAGAGCTTTTTTGCCGGCCGCTTCGTTCTTGGTTTTGTCGTAGGCGGCCTTGGAGGCTTCGGCCACCTGCTCGGGCGAAACCAGCAGCAATTGCCGGCGCTCGACCCCCACGGAGCCTTTTTCCGTCGTGCTGGAGCAGGAAACCAGGAGGGCCGGCAGGCACAGTCCCAGAATCCGCGTCCTCGTTTTTTTCATCGTCATGACTCCTCCATTTCCATCATTTTCCGGATGGTCTCGCCATCGGGGCGCATCACGAAGTACAGAACGACGATCACCGCCAAGAGGCCACCCGCCACAAGATAATCCTTCATTTGTCCGAACATCAAGAGCCCGAAGCAGATCGCCGCGCCCAAAACCGGGATGATCAAGGGAACGTCAAATGGCGGCGGCGCTCCGACCGGGCGCATCTTCAGGCGGATCAGCGACAGGTTCATCAGCACGAAGACCAGCAGCAGCAACAGGCTGGTGGCGCGGGCCAGGGTGCTGATGTCGCCGCTCAAGGCCAGGATCACGGCGATGACGTAGACCGTGAGGACGGCGCGCACCGGCGTTTTGCGCGTGGCGTGCACCTGATCCAGAAACTTCGGCATGATCCGCAACCGCGACAGACCGTACAGCAAGCGCGAGCCCATCACGAAATTCAGCAGCGCCGTGTTCATGACGGCGAAGAGCGCGATCAGGGAAAACAACCACGGCGGAAAGCCGGGGCTCGCCACCGACACGACGTCCACCAGTGGCTGCGGGGACTGCGCCAGCTCCGCGGCCGGCAGCACGGACACGGCGGACACGCTCACGGCGAGGTAAATCAGGGAAGCGATGCTCAGGGCCAGCAAAAAGGCCTTCGGCAGATCGCGGGTCGGATCCTTCGCCTCTTCCCCCAGATTGATGAGGTCCTCAAAGCCGACAAAGGAATAAAACACCAGCACCACCGCCGACAGCAGCAAGGGCACGGAGAAATCACCGGCGGGATTGCCGGCCGTCTTCATGTCGAGGTAATCGACGTTTCCCCAGAAGGGAAGGCACACGGCGATCACGATCAGCAGGCCCGACACCTCGATGGTGGTGCAGACGATGTTCAGCCAGCTCGTCTCGCGCAAGCCCCGCCACACGATGAAACCCAAAAAGCTCAGGAACAAAATCGCGCCGGGGATCAGCGGCAGCCCGGTGAAACCGCCCAGGTAGCCGGAGAAAACCCGGCTGGCCGCGGCCATCGAGGTGAGGCCCGAGGCCATGGCGGCCAGGCCGATGACGTAAGCGCCGAAGCTCGAGCCGAAGGCCTTCAAGACGACGAAGGAACTGCCGGCCGCTTTCGGAAAACGCGACGACAAGGAGGCGTAGGACAAACCCGTCAGCGCCGCCGCCACGAGTCCGGCCAAAAACGCCATCCACACGGCGTTGCCCAGAACCCCGACCGCTTTGCCCACGAGTCCGTAGATCCCGGCCCCCAGAATGTCGCCGACCCCGTAGATGGTCAATGCCACCCATCCCAACCGTCGATCCAAAGCCGCCTTCATCCGTCCTCCTCATCTAAAAAATGACAACCCTCCCATTGTTCGATTTTTCAGCCATTCGTCAAAATGTTTCTCCCGAATCGCCCAATCTTCAGGCACAAAACCCCGAATAATAAATTGAATATGTTTTTAAGCGCGGCCGATCCTGGCCCGCTCAGTCGTCGACGCGTTCGTGGGGGCGGTACACAAAGCCTTCGCCGCGGACGCAGATCAGGCGTTTTTTCAGGAGGGGGATTTTGGCGCGCAGGCGCGACAGATGGGTGTCGAGATTGTTTTTGGCGACTTGCACATTGGGCCAGATTTTGGCTTCGATTTGTTGGCGCGTGAAGAAGATGCCCGGGCTTTCACGGAACAGACTCAGCATCGACAGCTCGGTGCGGGTCAAAGCGACGACCTTGCCCCGGTACTCCACCGCCCGGCGCGCAGTGTCGACGTTCATCTCGTCGGGAAGGTGGCGCGACTGGAGCAACTGCTCGAGAAGATGGGCCAGGCTGGTCAGGGAGAAGGGCTTTTCCAGGAAGCCGTCCAAACGGCGGTTGACGGACTGAATGGCCAGTTCTTTGTCCGCGAAAGCGGTCATCAGAAGGAAATGACCCTGCATCGGGCGTCGGCGACGCATTTCCTCAATTAAATCATGTCCGTTTTGATCTTCCTGAAGGCGGTAATCGACCAGGGCGAAATCCATGGAGTGCTTGGAAAACAGATTCAATGCTTCCCCGACGCTTTTCGCTGTGTGCACGGCGTAGGTGGTTTCCATGCCCAGACGCAGGGACTGCAGGAAATCCTCGTCATCGTCAACGATCAGAAGATGCGCTTTCATCGGAACACCGGGGGCGGGCGAGAAGTTTGGTTGATGTGATCACACATGGGAGAAGAGGAGTCCTTTGTCTTCATTGCCGGGTGTCATCTCATTTCCTCGTCAACATTCAAGCGTGTTTCAAGAATCCACGAGAGGTCCTCAGATCACCACTCAAGATTTACTCAAAATTCAATTTTTTTTAAATGAAATACGAAATCTTCATCTCAATCAGGCAGGTTGTCTTGGAAAAAGCGGAGGGCGTTTTCCCCCATCACCTGGCGGATCTCCGAGGAAGTCCACCCCAATTGAACCAATTTGGCCGTCAACCAACCCAGACGGGCGGCATCGATCGGTGTCGAGACAAAACCATCCCAGTCGGACCCCAGGGCGACATGATCGATGCCGGCCACGTCCACCGCGTGGCGCAGGCTGCGCGCCACGGAATCCAGGTCGCGGCCGCAGACCACTTCCTCCCAAAAACCGATGCCGATCAAACCGCCACGTTCGGCCACGGCCTTCAACTGCGCGTCCGAAAGATTGCGGTTGTTGTCGCACACCGCCTTCACCCCCGTGTGGGACACCATCGAGGGGCGGCTCGACAGGGCCAGAATCTCGTTGATGGCCGGGGACGACACGTGCGCCAGATCGATGATCAACTTTTTTTCGTTCATGGCGCCGACCCACTGGCGTCCCTTCTCCGTGAGCCCGCCCTTCGCGACCCCCTGCTGGGATCCCGACCACTCGCTGTCGAAAAGGTGCGCCGGCGCCACCACCCTCACCCCTTCCGCGGCCAGCGTGTCGAGCCGGGACAGATCCCCCTCCAAGGCGTGCGCCCCTTCGATGGCGAGCAGGGCCGCGACCAAACGCGGGTTCTGACGGCGGTCCTCCAGAAAGACCCGCAAATCATGGCGGCTGCGGATCAGGCGCAAGGCCCCGCGCGAATCGCGCTCGGCCTGCTGCAAACGCCGGATCTGGTAGAGGGCCCGCTCGGTCAGACTGCCCCACGTGGAGGGCGGCCAGCGCTGCGCCAACGCCAGCAGGGTGATGTCATCCGCCGCGTCGGCCGCGTTCGCCGTGTAGTTGAGGCCGCGCGGGCTTTTCGTGACGATGGAAAAAACCTGCAGGGTGACCGGCCCCTCTTGCAGGCGCGGCAGATCCACGTGGCCGCGACGGGCGCGCACCAGAAGATCGCGGTCCCAGAGCAAGGTGTCGGCGTGAAGGTCCACGATGCGCAGCTCGTGATGCCATTCCGGAACGGACGCCGGCGGCGATTCGTCGATACCGGCGCCCAGATGATTGTAGCGCCGGTCCACTTCATGGGGAATGAACCAAAAAAAAGCCCCGGCTCCGAGAATCACGACACACGAAAGAGCCAGGGCGATTTTTCTCATGACTGATTTTTAGCGCGAACCCACCGCCATTTTCAACGGTGCTGAGCGCATCTCAAGCGCCGCGTCCACGGCGGCCCCGGCATTCACCAGTCCCGCGCCGAATTCATTGCCGGCATTCGGAGCCAGGGGCGTGGCCGTGCGTTGCAGGATGTCCTTCACCTGAGCCGGCGTCAGATCGCGGCGCACGGCTTTGATCAACGCGGCCACCCCGGAAACGTGGGGTGTTGCCATGGAGGTGCCATCCAAGGCCGAGTAATCCGTGGCCAGCACCGCCAGGCGCGCGCTCACCACCTGATTGCGCAGCAGCGCATCGCGGACGGCTTCGCCCGCGGCCTGCTCGATGCCGAAGACCGGGATCGGCAGGGACGGACTGCCGTTCTCCACCAAGGTCCCCTGCACCAAACCGGGGGCGTTGTTGAAGATGATCAGGCCGGCGGCGCCCGCGTCGACGGCGAACTGCGCCTTCTCAACAAATTTGATTTCTCCGCGCGCGGCCAGCACGAACTTGCCCCGCACGTCCAGACCCGCGTAGTCCTCGGCGCGGCCCAGGCCGGCGTAGACCAGGACGTTCTCCACGGGCACCGGCACGTCGGCCGCCCCCTTGAAGGTGTTGCTGTTCAAAGACGCGCCCTCTTCGCCGTTCATGGTCATGCGCACGTCCGCCACGCGGCCGCTGCCCAGGGGCACGCAGGAGCTGATGTTCACTCCCGGCGCCACCACGGCGAGCTCCGGCCCGTACTGCGAGAAGGCGGCGCGCTCCAGCTGGCTGTTGACGGCGCCCACGGCGATCACCTCGGGCAGGGCCGCGGGGTAACTGACCCGCGACGTGCCGTCGTTGCCGGAAGCCGCGATGATGGTGACCCCCGCGGCTTCCGCGGCGCGAATGGCGTCGCGTTCCGCCGGCGTCGCCCAAGCCCCGCCCAGGGACATCGAAATGATGTCGACTTTTTGCTCCACGCCCCAGTTCACGCCTTGGGCGATGGCGATGTTCGAGCAGCCGGACGCCGAGCACACCCGTCCCGCCAGCAAACGGGCCTTCGGCGCGACACCGGTGAAACCCGCGTTGTCCATCACGCCGGCGATGGTGCCGGCCACATGGGTGCCGTGGCTGTGACGGTCGAAATAGGGATAAGGTTCCGCCTCGTCCCCGACGAAGTCCTCTCCGGCCTCGAAGTTCTCCGCGATGGAGGGATGGTTTTTATCGATGCCCGTGTCCAGCACCAGCACGCGGACGCCTTCGCCGCCCGCCGCCTTGAACCAGCCGTCCATGGCTTTGACGGCGCCGATGCCCCAGGGGGTTTTTTCCCCGGGATGGAAATCGCCCATGGGAACGGATTGCGCGGGACGCGCGGCCACGGCGCGGGGCAAATTGATTTTCAACGGCCCGACGGCGCCCACCGGCTGCGGCGCCGGGTGAAAGACCTCTTCTTCGACGAAGGCCACTTCGGGCATGCGGCGCAGGCGCTCGATGTCGGCCTTGTCCCCCACTTTCACGACCAGGGATTTCACGTGCTTCAAACTATCCTGCAGCTCGGCGTTCACGGCGAACCAGTGACGGGCGACGAGGCTCGCCTGGGTGTCCAGCACCCCGCCCGACTCGCGGCTGTTCATCACTTGCTGGGCGGTCTGATAAGCGCGACCGGACTTCATCACCACCAGCACTCTGCGGCCCTCGGCGTGGGCGAACAGAGCACTCAACACAATCACCGCGGAAACGAAGAATCTCGAACCCATTTTTCCCCCTTCGTGAGCAACCTCGGACTTCGTTCTTGAAGCTCCGGGGAAAATTGCATCGCGGTGTTTTTGCGCACGCAAGGAAGATTTCCGAAAAAAATCACGAGATATCAGTGGCTTGAAAAATGAAATCTTCTGTCAGGCAGGGGCATGGTTCCGAAATGGCACCTGTACTCAAAATCAGGGGCATTTGAGGCCGTTCTATAAGCAACACTTATGATGAATATGAATGGGAATGCCCTGATTTGCAGAAGAATAAAAAACGGAGCGATGACGCTCCGCCCATGTATCAGCAAATGTTTGGGAACAAAACTCAGGCGCTTTGCGCCTGTTTCACGAGCTTTTTCACCACCAGAACCAGGGACAATTCCTTGTCGCTGTCGAAACGGAAAGGCAGTTCAAGGCACTTGGAGGCTTCGAATTCCTTGTTCACCTGGCGCAGGACCTGCGGCAGGCCCATGGGGAAACGATAACCCTGATCGACCAGCGGGGCTTTGGCGAGACCGTAAATCGTGTTGGTCAGTTCGCCCACGCAGTCTTCCACCTCCGGCGTGATGTCGGTGGCGCTCTCGCCCAGCATGTGGGCGTAGATCTTCAGGATGAATTCGCGGCGGAAGGCGATGACCATAGAGCCCTCGACGTCGAGGGACGTGAAGTTGATCACGCCGGCCACGTCGTAGCCGACCTGCAGGTCCTTGGTGATCACCGGGCGGGTCATGATCGGCCGCTCGCCGAAATACATTTCCACCGTCTGGCGGACCGCTTGAATGAAGGCCAGGCCGACCGGCTCGTCAAAAAACGAACGAAGGCGATTGTCGACTTCCGACACGGGGTCCCCCTCTTAGGCGGCCTGGGCTTTGAAGTGCTTGGCCCAAGCCACTTCGAGTTTTTTCTGGAAGTCGGCGGGCGTGAAGGGCTTCACCAGGTAATTCGAAACGCCGGCTTTCACGGCCTCGATGACCTGGCTCTGCTCGTTCTCGGCGGTGACCAGGATGAAGGGCAGACCCTTCGTCGGATCGCTGGCGCGCACGAGCTTCAGGAACTCCAGGCCCGTGGTGTTCGGCATGTTCCAATCGGACACGACGCAACCGTAGGGTTTGCCGTCCGAGAGGGCTTTCTGAACCATCGCGTGCGCGACTTTGCCGTCTTCCGCCTCGTCGATCTGGGTGTAGCCCAGACCGGACAGGGTCTTCTTCACGATGGTGCGCATCGTTTTGAAATCGTCGACGACCAGAAAGCGCGTATTGGGATCAAACATGTCGGTACTCCTTATGAGGCTTTTCGGCCGGCGGCCGGCTTGACTGTAGAGAGACGGATGATTTCCTCGCCGATTTGCTCGAGGGGAAGAACGGCTTCCGCGGCGCCGCGCTCGATGGCCTCGCGGGGCATGCCGAAGACGACGCTGGTCTGCTCGTCCTGGGCGATGGTCCGGGCGCCGCGATCCCGCAGCGTTTTCAGACCGCGGGCGCCGTCGGCGCCCATGCCGGTCAGCAAAGCCGCCACGACATGACCGATTTTCTCCTGCGCCACGGTGTCGAACAGGTAATCCACGGACGGAGCGTGGCGGTTCACCGGCGGATCATCCGTGACTTTGACGCGGACGGAGCCGCCGGAACCGCGGACGAATCCCATTTGTTTTCCGCCGGGCGCGATCAGCACGAGGTTCTTTCTCACCTCGTCGCCGTCTTTCGCCTCGCGCACCTCGAAGGGGCAGATCTGGTTCAAACGCTCGGCGAAGGCGGCGGAGAAAAAAGCCGGGATGTGCTGCACGATCAGCGTCGGCGGGATCTCCGCCGGGAAACTCTCGAGCACCACGCGCAGGGCTTCCGTTCCGCCCGTCGAGGCGCCGAGCACGATCAACGTGCCCTCGACGGCTTTCGCCGTCGTCGTGGCCTTGCGGCCGCGCAAGCGCGCCCTCACCACCGAGGACGCCGCCGCTTTGACGCGGTCGCGGATTTCCGCTCCCACGGACGAGATCTCGGCCTGCGTCGGTTTCTGAATGTAGTCCATGGCGCCGCTGGCCAGGGCTTCGAGCACGGCGGGCCCCTCGTCACGGCTGATCGAGCTGATCATCACCGTCGGGAGGCGATGGGTGGGCATGATTTTCTTCAGCAAGGTCACGCCATCCATCTCGGGCATGTTGATGTCCAGGGTCATCACGTCGGGCTTGTGCTGGCGGATGAGGGCTTCGACCTGCGACGGGCGCTCCGCCTCGGCCACCACCTGCAGCTCCGGGTCCTGCGACAGGATCTTCTTCAGCAGCTGGCGGATCACGGCCGAGTCGTCGACGATCAGGACTTTCTTCGGGCCTTTTTTCGCCGCGGAGGGTCCCGTTCTCGCGCCCGCCGGTTTCACCGCCGGGCCCGGGGTCGGAGCGGACGCCGGTTTCGCCGCCGGGCTTTCGCTGAAAGCGGGTTTGGCGGGACCTTGCGGGTGCGCCGGGACGACCCCCTTCACCGCCACCAGGGATTTCAATTTCGTGCGGATCTGATCCGCGGCCTGCGCCAGGTTCTGCAGGGAGGGTTTTTCCATGTAATCGGCGGCGCCACGGCGCAAAGCCTCGCGGCCCAGGTCCGGGCGGTCCCGGTCGATGGAGGACAGGATCATCACCGGCGGGCGCTTCATGCCCGAGGTGGCGGCCAGGAACTCGAGACCCGTCATCACCGGCATCTCGAGATCCAGGGTGATGGCGTCGAACTCCTGCTTCTTCAGCAGCTCCACGGCCTCCTGGCCGTTTTTCGCCGTGCCCGCGATGCGGAAGCCTTTTTCCGCCACGAAGATCTTCTGCAGGATCTGGTGGATCGTCGGCGAATCGTCGACGCACAACATGCGCAAGGGCTCGCTCTTCGCCGGCGCGGCGGATTTCGCCGCCGGGGCTTTGCCCTCCGCCACCGCGGCGGCCGGCGTGTAAACGGAAGCCGCCACCGTGTGGATATTGCTCATCTTCAGCCCGTGCAGGCTCTCCGAGATCCCGATGACCAGGTGGCCCTGGGGATCCAGGCGGCCCAGCAGATCGTTCACGCACTGGCGGATCTGGGCCTCTTCGAAATAAATGAAAACGTTGCGGCAGAAAATCACGTCGAAGGTGACTCCGGACGGATAGGTCTTCGGATCCAGCAGGTTCGCCGTCTGGAAGCGGCACAGGCGGCGGATGGCGTCCTTCACCTTGCCGTAACCTTCGACGGCGCCTTTGCCCGGGATCCAATGATCGTTGCCGTACACGGCCGGCACCTGGCGCAGCTCCTCCAGGCGGTAGACGCCGTTTTTGGCGTAGTCGACGGATTCATGGTCGATGTCCGTGCCCCACAATTCCAGCTCGATGGAGGGATCCGCCGCTTTCAGCAGGGTCGTGAAGAACATGCCGAGGGAGTAGAGCTCCTGACCGCGGCTGCTCGCCGCGGACCAGATGCGGAACTTGCGGTCGCCGCGGCTTTTGATGCGGCTGAGGATCTGCGGGAGTTTTTGCTGCAGCACTTCGAATTGCGAGAATTCGCGGAAGAAATACGTGTGGTGGGTCGTCAGCAGCGACAGCAAGGCGCGGGTCTCGTCCTCGTTGTGGCTTTTCAGGTACTTCTCGTACTCGCCGAAACCGTTCAGCCCCAGGCGGATGATGCGGCTGCGCAGGCGGTTCTCCACCATGGAGGATTGCCGGGACCCCAGCTGCACTCCCGTCATCCCTGAAATCACGCGCGAAACTTCCGCGACGACGGAGGCGACGAGCTCCGGCGATTCGACCTGTTGGTTCGGCATCGGATCCTACCTCGCGGCGGCTTAAGCCGCCTTTTTGGCCTGTTGTTGGGTGACCGTGGCGCGCTCCTCGCCGGATAACGCCTTCCACACGTCCAACAGGAGGATCAGCTTTTCATCGTGGCGGAAAACGCCCGTGATGTGCTGGGTCTTGCCGGTGGCGTGCTCCATGGGGTTCGCCGAGATCTCCTCGGGGTTCATCGGCAGAACGGAGTTCACGCGATCCACCAGGACGCCCATGCGGTAACCCTCGAGATCGAGGATGATGACGGCGCTCTCTTCACTGTCTTTCGGTTTGATGGAAAGCTTCAAGCGCAGGTCGAGGACCGACAGGACCTGGCCGCGCAGGTTGATGATGCCCAGGAAAGCCGAAGGCATCTGCGGCACGGGCGTCGTGTCGGGACGGGCGATGACCTCTCTCACCGACAAGAGGGGGATGGCGAAGGATTCGCCACCGAGTTCCAGGCAGAGATACCGGTTGAGGTCGTTCATGCGGCACTTTCTCCTTTCGCCGTCGCCGGCGGGCGGGTCTTCAAACGACCCTTCTTGAATAAATCCACAGGTTCGATGATCAAGGAAGGCTTCCCATCCCCCAGGATGGTCGAACCGCTCACGCCCGGCAGGTTCGAGAGTTCGGAGCCCAGGGCTTTGACGACGATCTGGTTCTGACCGAGGATGTCGTCGACCACGAGACCGAAGGCGTTGCCGTTCGAGCGCACCACCAGAACGATGGAGGTGGCGTCCTGGTTGCGGCTGGGAATGCTGAAGTAATCGCCCAGGCGGAACAACGGCAGGTTCTCGTCCCGCAGCAGGAACACGTCGCCCAGGCCCGAGCGGTGGTGCACCTGGCTCGGCTTCAGGCTCAGCGTCTCGGCCACCGTGGACAGGGGGATCACGAAGCGGTGGTTTTCCACCGTCGTCACCAGGCCCTCAATGATGGCGAGCGTGAGGGGCAGGATGATCCGGAAGGTCGTCCCCTGCCCGAGCGCGGATTCAATCTCCACCTCGCCGCCGAGCTCCTGGATATTGGTCTTCACCACGTCCATGCCGACGCCGCGGCCGGAGACTTCCGTCACCTGCTCTTTGGTGGAAAAGCCGGGCAGGAAAATCAGGCCCCAGGCCTCGCGGTCGGACAGCTGCGCGTGGGGCTGGATCAGGCCTTTCTGCACGGCTTTGTGCTTGAGTTTTTCAGGATTCAACCCGCCGCCGTCGTCCGCCACCTCGATGACCAGACGGCCCGAACGGTGGTAAGCCGACAGGCGCACGCGGCCGCGGGTGTTTTTCCCGGCCGCCGCGCGGACGTCGGCGGTTTCAATGCCGTGGTCGACGGAGTTGCGGACCAGGTGCACCAGCGGATCGCCGATGCGCTCGAGAACCGTCTTGTCGAGCTCGGTCTCCTCGCCCTCGAGGACGAGGTCGATGTCCTTGTTGATGGCGCGGGCCGTGTCGCGCACGATCCGCTGCATCTTCTGGAAGGTGGGTTTGATCGGCAGCATGCGCAGGCTCATGGACAGGTCCTGGATCTCCTTGCCGATCTTCTCGAGCTGATGCAGGGATTTGCGCAGCTCGAGGTTGTTGCTTTTCAAGGACTGCTCGCGCAGCACCGAGTGCAGGATCACCATCTCGCCCACGACGTTCAGGAGGTTCTCGAGTTTCGTCGTCGAGACGCGGATGGTCTCTTCACCGGCTTTGTTTTTCGCCGCCTCGCCGTGGCCCGGAGCCTCGGCCGCCGGGACGGCCGACGTCGCCGCCGGAGCCGGCGGCGAAGGCATCGCGAAAGACAGCTCGATGGCGGGTTCGTCCGCCTTCGCCGCAACTTCGGCGACGGGGGGATCGTCGGCGGGGGCGGACGCCTGGCCGGACGAGAGCTGCTCCATCTCCTGGATGAGGGGATGGATGTCGAATTGTTTTTTCAGATCCTGTTTGAGGCCGTCGATCATCTGCGTGAGGAAGTCGTTGCAACGCAGGAGGAAGCTCACGACCGGGGGGCTCGCGGCCAATTCGTTGTTCTTGATTTTCAGGATGAAGGTTTCGAAGTGGTGGGTGAACTCGCCCAGCTGGTCGAAACCGACGGCTTTCGAGCTGCCCTTCAGGTTGTGCGCCAGGCGGAAAATCTTCCCGAGGTTCTCCGCGTCGGAAGGATCCTGTTCCAGCCGCAGGAAACACTGCTCGGTGTCCGCCAGCGAGCTCTGCGCCTCTTCCAGAAAAATCGTCTGCAACTCGACATCGAAATCCGACATACGTCCCTTAACCTCAGGTTTCATAACCAATCGGTTTTTAGAGCGGAATCCTAAGGGCTTTTAAAAAGCGCGACGCATTTTCACATCTCAATCACAATTGGATCACAGGCGGGCGCGATGTCCAGGCAACTTCAAAAGCGCGGGCGGAAACGCGGTGGCTCAAAGGGAGACAAGGGATGGAATTGGAAAGAATCAACGCGGCGAAGTCGGCACGTAATCGACGTGAATCTGCGCGCCTTGAGGCGGCACCGCGGAACCATGGAAGCTCAGGTAGAACTTGCCGTTCTCGGCGCCGTAGGTCCAGCCGTTCGTGGCGCTTTGGGGGATGCTGTTCCCGTTGATGACCACGGAGATGGTCGAAACCGACGGTTCGCGGGACAGGGGGAAGCGGGTCAGCAGGGTCACCACCTGGCGGGCGATCTCGGAGAGCTGGGCCGAGAAATTCGATTGGCAGATGTTGCCCACGACGCCGTTCATGGCGTGGGCGGCGGCCACGTAGCGATCCCCTTGTTTGGCTTCGGGGTTCAGCACCGAGCAGTTGGCGATGTTGTCGACGACGATGCTGGACACACTGTACGGGGCGCCCGCCGTGTAACCGTCCATGAAGGTCTTGAAGTTCGTGACGTAGTCGTTCACGTCCGCGTAAGCGGCGCCGTTGGGACGGCGGCTCTGGTCGTCCTCGTCGGAGACGATGATCACGGCGAGGAAGGCGTCCGGGCGGCGGAATTGGTTCAAGACGGTGTGGGTCTCGCCGTCGTAGGCCGGCAGGCCGTTTTCATCCCGGCGCAAGACGGCGCGCAGGCTCTGGAAAGCCGACTCGCGGGAGCCGTCGCCGCGCACCCCGACCTTGATGTTGGTCGAGAACAGGCTCAACACCGTCGCCAGGCCCATGCGGCCACTCAACAGGTATTCGCCGGTGCGCACGCCCGGCGTGGCGCCGGCGCCGCCGTAGATGTCGCCGTCGCGGAAGGCCGCGAGCTCACCGAAGGTCGCCGCGGTGGGCGTGCAGTCGGCGCTGCAGGTGTAAATGGTCGCGGGATTCTTGCTGGGGTTGCTGGGCTGCGCGCAGATCGTCGGATTGTAATCCAGCTCGCGCACCCAGGCGTCCGTCGAGGACACGGCCATCTGGTAATCGAAGCCCTTGGAAGCGAACTCCGAGATGAAAACGCCGAAATTGTTGGCCAGGTTGTTCTGGTGCACGGCCATGGTGCTGGAACCGTCCACCACCCACAGGATGTCGACCTTGGCGTTGTAATCGAACCCGACCTGGGAGAAAGACTCGGCCTGGGAGGCGATGTTGAAATCGAAGGGACGCGGCATGCAGCCCGACGACAACGCCCAGACCAGCGCGATCGTCGAAAAGTGTAAAAACTTTGAGCGAAGAGTTCGCTCGAAAGGAACCTGCTGCACGTACTCCTCCTGCATCCTTTCCAGAGCTCAACAAAAGCATGAGTCTGCAAGCTCCCTGCCAAGCTCGCGGGGCGCGAACTCGGCTCAGGCGGCAGGAAAGTCTTCGATTCTGTCGAAAAGGCGAAGGTGTCGGATTCCTGATCGGAATCCGTTGAATTCACGGCGCGTCGTCCTCTTCCTCCGGACTCTGGAAGACGGTGAAGTCCTGGGGCAACAGGGTGATGTTCGAACCCGAGACGCCCTTGCGGTAAACGTAGTGCAGGCGGCCCACGCTCTGCGGCTGGTCGTAAGCCGTGCTGATGAAATAGAAGAGCATGACGTTCTCGCCTTTTTTGTAGCTCAACTGCGGCATGCCGTCGGCCGTGCCGTCGTAATCGCGGGTCGTGGCGATCTGCTCGACGCGGTTCACGCGGAAGCGGTAGCAGGGCTCATCGATGTTGTTGTAACCCGTGAACTCGAACTGCACGCGGTAGTCGTGGCTGGAATCGAGGGGGCGCAAGGGATGGCGGTGCAGGCTCAGCACGTCCTTCATCTCGATCTCGGCGGCGGGACGCTGGTAGATGTTCTGGAAATCCAGGGGTCCGCTCTCGGCGTTGGTGCTCGGGAGCAGCTGGAAGAACTCATGGAAATCGAGGAAGCCGTCGCCGTCGCTGTCGAAGTTCGTGGGCGACAGGTGCTTCTTGTAGACGCTCGACATCTTGTTCGTCCAGTCGGCGGTCGGTCCCGTCGGCGACGTGGACGCCAGCACCGCCTCTTCGCAGGAGTTCAGCAGATCGAAATCCTCGTCCGGTTTCACCAGCGTGCAGGTCGGCAGCGCCGCGCGGTTCCCGAACAGGTCGAAGCGCCACACGAAGGCGTCGGAGTACGACGGGTTCAGCGAGTGCCGGCGGAAGGGATCGAAGCGCTTGCCTTGGTAGCGCGAATCCAGGGCGGATTTGTATTTTTCGTTGAAAGCGACCTCATCCTCGTCGCAGAGGCCGTCCATGTCGGAATCGAGGCCGATCTCGCCGTTCATGCAGAAAGCCGCGTTGAGGTTGTAAGCCTGCACGCGGTCGCCCTTCACCATGCGCGGCGTGGTGCGTTCCCCGGTGATCAGTTTCACCAGATCGAGGGTCTCCCCGGCGCTCACGTCCGTGAAGGTCCCCTCGCCGGCGCCCGCCATGTACTTCAAACCCTGGATGGCTTCGGCGCGGCGGTAAAACGGCGGCGCCTGGTAGAAGGCCGAGTGCAGGGTGATCTGGCCGGGTTTACGCGAAGCCAGGTCCTTCACCAGCAGGACGCGGGTGTCCTGGGCGCTGGTGATCAGCTTTTCGCCGCCCTCGCCCTCGGGGATCCCGTCGCTGATGAAAAAGATGTGGTAGATGTCCTTGTACTTCTTCGAATCGTTGACGGTCTTGCGCTCGTTCAGGTCGCGCAACAACAATTGTTGCAAAGTCGCCAGGGCCGAATCGTAGTCCGTCCCCAGGGGTCCCGACAAGTCCTGCGAGGACTGGAAGTCGGCCAGGGCCTGGGCGATCTCGCCCGTGTTCCCCTGCTGGGTCATGCGCGGGCCCTGCCCGTCGCTGATCAGGGATTTCACCTCGACGCCGGAGAACGACACCAGACCCCAGCGGAAGTAAGGGTTGTCCTTGTTCAGCTCGTAGACGCTGTTCATGGCGCCGTAGCGGAAGGTTTTGCTCGGATCGCTGCCGGGGTTCTGCGCGCCGGAGCGGGTGTGCGGGACGTTGCTGCCGCTCTGGTCGATCACGAAGATGACGTTTTGCACGATGATCTCGCCCGTCGAGGACGAGACGCAGAACTCGGCTTTCGAAGCGAGGCTGTTGTCGACTTCGTTGGGGATTCTTTCGAGGTTCACTCTGGAACAGGCCTGGAAACCCGCCGTGACGGCGAAAAGAACAGCGCTCAGCAGTCCTGCGATACCCACCCAGCGACTCAATGGTCTGCGCATGGTCTTTCCCCCCACCCTGTGCTCATCGGACGCACAGCCTTAAGTATTGAACGGAAAGGCGGCGGCCGGGGGAAAAAACCCTTGAGCGTCTCAGAAACGGGCGAAGAAAATCCCGCCCAGGAAAGACCGTCCCGGAACGGGACGGAATCCCTCACTGCTTCAGGAGTTCCGTGAGTTTTTGCCAGCGGCGGCTGTTTTCATCGCTGGCGACGGCGATCCGCAAGGCGTCCGGGTCGGCGACCAGGAACACCTGCTCCTTGCCGCGGGTGACGGCGGTGTAGATCAGATGGCGTTGCGCCAGGGGCAGATGCTCGCGGTGGAGCAGCACGATCACCGCCCGGTACTCGGAGCCCTGGGCCTTGTGCACCGAGATCGCGTAAGCCAGGGTCAGGTTCCCGAGCTCTTCGAAATGGAAAACGACGGAGCGGGCGTCGAAGTGGACTTCGACTTTCCGGGCGCGATGGTCAATGGCCTGGATGAAACCGATGTCGCCGTTGAAAACACCCTTGCCGTAATCGTTCCGGGTGACCATCACCTTGTCGCCGCCGCGGAAGGACTGGCCGAACCCCGCGACGGTTTCGAGCCCGCCCCCGGCCGCCGGGGGCCGGGCCGTCGGTCCCAGGGCCTGCTGCAATTCTTCGTTCAGGCGCTGCGCCCCCAAGGCCCCTTTGTTCAAGGGCACGAGAATTTGAAATTGGCTGGGATCCCGGATGCCGTACTGCCCGGGGATCACCCGGGTCACGAGGTCCAAAAGAACTTTTTTCGACTCCTCCACTCCGCGCACCGGCAGATAATGGAAGTCACCGTCGTCGTCCTCCAGGGGCATGAGGCCCTCGTTGATGCGGCGGGCGTTCAGGCGGATCCGGCTCTCATGGCTCTGACGGAAAATCTCGGTCAGGCGCACGGTGCTGAAAACGCCCGAGGCGATCAGGCTCTGCAAAACGCTGCCGGCGCCGATCGAGGGGATCTGGTCGGCGTCGCCGACCAGGACCAGGGCCGCGTGCGGGGGCAGGGCCTCCAGCAGGCGCGACATCAATTCCAGATCGACCATGGACACCTCGTCGACCAGCACCAGATCCACGTTCAAAGGATTGCCGCGGCGAAAATGGAAGGCGCCGGTGAGGCCGTTGTAGCGCAACAAACGGTGGATGGTGGTGGCGGGAACGGCGGTCGCCTCCTCCAGCCTTTGCGCCGCCCGTCCCGTCGGCGTGCACAAGGCGAAGCGCGCGAACTGCGCTTGCAGGATGGTCACGAGGGAGCGGATCAAGGTGGTCTTCCCCGTCCCCGGCCCGCCGGTGATCACCGTGAGCGGGGAGGACAAAGCGGTCTCGATGGCTTCTTTCTGCAAAGGCGCCAGCCGGATGTTCAAAAGATGCTGCGCCCATTGCAGGAATTTCGGCGAATCCACCCAGCCCCACGGGGCCGGGCGCTCACGGAAGGCGCGCAGTTGCGCGGCGACCTCGCGCTCGAGCTCCCAGATCCCGCGCGGGTAAACGCAAGGCACGCCGGCGATGTCCTCCAGCAAAAACGCCCCGGCGAGGATTTCCATCTCCAGGGCCTCATCCAAAAGATCCACGGGCGCGGACAGAGTCTCCGCGGCCTGGGACAGAAGTTTTTCCTCGGGACAGGCGCAGTGGCCTTGCTGGCAGAATTCATTCAGCAGATGATGAAGGCCGGTGCGCAAGCGCGGCAAAGAGTCCGCGGCGTGTCCTTGCCGGAGGGCGAAGGCGTCGATGATTTCAAAATCCAAGCCTTGTTCGCGCGCCAAATCGTAAGGACGCTCGCGCAAAGACTCGATCACCTCCGCGGCCGAGGACCGGCGGCTGAGAGTTCGCGCCCAGGACAGAGGCAAGCCTTCACGGAATAAAAAATCGGCCAGTTCATGGCGGTCGCGGAATTCCCTCCAGCCGCGGGAGATCCGCTGACGTTTTTGAGGGCCGATGCCGGGCACCTGCAGCAAGCGCGCGGGCGCGTGCTCCAGAATTTCCGGAAGCTCCCGGGAGGGGAAGGCCCGGGCCAACACCGTCGCCAGATGCCCTTCCACGCCGGGCAGGGCCCCGGAGCGCAAAAATTTCCTCAAGGCTTTTTCCGAGGACGGCCAGTCGGCTTTCAATCGCGAGGCCTGGCGCACGCCCGCCCCCGGCACGGACGACTCCGACAGCTTGATCTCCACGCTCTGGCCGGGATGAACATCGGCCGCGTGACCGCCGACCAGGAGGCGCTCCTTGCCGTTGTTCAGCAGAACCTCCAGCACGCATTGCCCGCTGTCCTCCTGAAAATGAACGACGCGCTCGATGCTTCCACGCAAAAAGCCGGAGTCGCCCTGGTCGGGCGCTCCGGCGCTGGAGGAATCATCGGAAACGAGTTCCGTCAAACGCATCTGTCGCATGGGACCTTAGTGGGCCGCCGGCGGTGCGGGTTGTTGCTGCTCGGCGGGCGCGTAAAGCTTTTCGAAAGCGTCACGCAGGAACTTCACCTGATGGGCCAGGGGCGTGCCGGGACGCACGTCGCTGTTTTCCAGCCAGCGAAGATAGCTTTGCAACTCGGACTTCGGGATCTCTTTCACCTTCCGGCCTTTGTATTTCCGGCCGAAGTTGATGAGATAGTCGCCGGGTTCGGACGCCGACGCCATTTCCCCGGCTTCCGCTTCCGCCCCGGCGACGGCCGCGGAGGCGTCTTCGCTCCGCGAGGGGTCCTCGTTGTTCCTGTTGCCCGCCGTCATCGCGCCGCGATCGCGGGCCGCGGTCGGTCCCATGAAACGCTCGCCGCGCTGGCGGCTCGGCACGGGCGCGTCCACGATGCGACTGCCCTCGTCGAGTTCGTCCGCGCAGAACTGCGTGCCGTAACCAATCAGGGCCAAGGCCCGGCCGATGGCACCCGTTTCCGCTTTCTCGATGAAATCAGGGAAACCCTGGATGCTTTCGAATTTGTGGGAGGTCGCGATGATCCGTCCCGCCTCGTCCCGGATCGTCGCCCGCGCGTAGGCGGAAACGTCCGTCACGGAGATCAGCTCGGTCTCGATCGACCAGTCGGGATGGTCCTCGCGGAACCACACCAGGCGGTACTTCACCTCGAGATACTCTTTCCCGCGCAGATTCAAAAGCGGCAGCTCCGTCCCTTTCGCTGTTCGATAACTTCTTGTCGTCGGCATGTCTTCATCCTTTGAAGTGGCGCGGGTTCCTTCCCGACCGGGCCCGATTGGAAAAGATCTTGGCGCCTTGTTAATTCCCCCTGGATCACCTCAAAAAATTCATCCAGGGCAGTACCTCAGAATATGTTAATGATATGTAATCTGTCAAGGCAAAATAAGAAATCAAACTTGATTATAACGACGAAAAAAAGCGAGCTTCCCCCGAGGGAATTCGAAAGGATTTTTCACGAGTGTCAGAGGGCAAAAAGACGCGATTCCAACCGGCGCGCGCTCAATGCGTCCAGGCCGGGGGATCGCTGGCCGGAAAGGATTCCCAGGAGGCCTCGTCGACCGGGTCGATCCTCTCCTGTCTCGACTCCGTCTCGCGTTCGGCTTGTGGCTCGACACGATTCTCCGGAGGAGCGATCACGAGCACCGAGGGCCGTGAGTCTTTCTTCCAGGCGGCATACAACAAAGCGCCGAGGGTCATGAAGAAAAGGGGCTCGCGCCAGAAACTGTTTTTCATTTTCCACCTCCCCAAGAAGAAAGAAGGAGCGCGAAGCCCCTTCTTTCCTGTCAAACGACGTCAAGACCGCTTGTTGCCGGGTGCTTGCTGCTGATTGGCCTGTTTGCCGCTTGTTTGCGAGGCGTTCTTGGAGTTTTGATTGCCGGAGACGGGCTGATTCATTTTTTGATTCTGGCTCGTCTGTTTCTGTTGATTCTGCGGGGCGCTCTTTTTGTTGTCCATAGGACCTCCTGCCCAGCACTCTGCCGCAACAAAAGGCTTGAAGACAGCGACGTTATCTTCCGCGGTTTTTGTGATTTGCCGGTCGGCGCTCACCCGCCCGGCTTGTTTTCCTGATCCCGGGCTTTGAGAAGTGCCGCGCGACAGGCGGCCTGAAGGGAGTTTTCATTTTCACGAAGGCAGGGTTCCACGCTCTCCGATTTTTTCCGCAGGCAACCCAGGCGACGGACATCCGCCTGGCAAACGCGCAGCACCTGCAAACGGGAGGACACCACCGCCCGGGGAAGTGGCGGTGGCGGCGCCTCGGGCATGGGCGCGGGCGCGGACGTCAGGCCCGTCCGGGCGACGATCAGCCCGCCGATCACTCCTCCCATCAAACCGCTCATCATGAAGAAGGCCGCCAGGGCCAGGGGGTGTTTCAGGATGTTCATCATCAGTACCGACGCACGCAACGGACGTTTTTACTGCTGTTCTTCAAAGCTTCCGTGACCGTCATATTGCCCAGGTCGATATAGACCGCCTGGCTGTTGTCCACGCTGGTCTGCGAAGCCACCCAGTAAGATGCGGTGGTGGGGAGATGGCCCGCCAATCCCATGCTCGCCGTGACCCCCAGGTAACCGCAGATGGTGGCCGCGGCCACACCATAGACATTGCAAACGAAAATATAAGACTCGGCCGCGGTCGGAAGATACCAGTCCGAGTAACCGCCGAACACCATGTCTTCGCAATAGCGGGCCGCCTGGTGCGGACCGCCCTGGGCCGGAGCCGTCACCGCCGCGATCAGGGCGGAGGACGCGGGGCCTTCCATCATCCCGGTGACGATGTCATCCACCCCCGTGAGGAAAGCATAGTTGGTGGTGCCGTTGTTCCACGTTTTCGAGATGTTCTCCGAACCATCTCCGTTGCAGGTGGGGTTGGTTGTCGAGTTCGTGCAACCGGACGGCATGATCATGTAGCGGTATCCATAAGCGGAACCGGCGTAAATCGATCCCCCTTCACAGGCCGTGCCCGCGGGTGAGCCGTGTTGATAACAAGGATCCACCGATCCCAGGGAGTAGCCGGCTTCCACCAGCCACTGGGTTCCGTTGCTCACCAAAGTGACGCTGTCATACTGACTTTTCAGGGTTTTCGTCTCGAAGCCGTCGATCTTCTGGGTGGAGTGCCCGTCCAGGATGACGTTCGCGGCGCCCGAGCCCGTGCGTTTCACCGCGAAGCGGAAGCCGCTGGGCACGGTGCCGACATCCGGCAAGGTCAGGGTGGCCGCCGCCGTCACGATGAACATCTTGCCGGCATCGGCCGAAGTCAGGGTCTGAGAGGAGGAGATCGTTTGCAGGGTCCATCCGGCTCCCCCACCGCCGCCCGACCATCCCGTCGAGATGTCATGGCAGTTGTTCCCGGTTTCATCGCAGATCTGCTCAGCGCGGATCGTGCCCGCCACATCCAAGGTCGATTGCGGATCGGTGCGGCCGATCCCCAACCGACCCGTGTTGGTCAGGGTCATGCGGCTGTCGGTGAGGGCGACGTTGCTCCCGTCCGTCAAAGAGCTCATCAAGAAATGCAGGTTGCCGATGCCGCCGTTGGACGTGCGGTTGAAAACGATCCCGGACTTGTAGTTGGTGTCGCCGCTCGTTGAAGCCACTTTGAAGGCCATCCCCGTCGAAGAGCCGTTGACCGCATCCAGGTTTTGCATGCGGACAGGCAGGCTCAGACCCGACACCTGGCGGGCCACATGCAGGGCGCCGGCGGGCGTCGTCGTTCCGACGCCGACGTTCAAAGTGAGCGAATCCAAAGCCATGGCGATGCCCCAGCTCGAGCCGTTCCAATGGGACATCAGCAGATCGTTGCGCTGCTCGGCGGTACCGTAGGCGTCGCCGCGACCGACGAACTCCCACCCTTTGGTGGTGGCGTCGAAGTTGTCGTTGCCCGTGCCCTTGGTGATGAAATTGATGTTCGCCGATTGATTGGCGGTGGCGCCCGTGACGCTGAGTTGAATGGCGGAACTGGCGTCGGCGGATTCATGCAGCGTCAACTGCCGGAAAGGCGTCGTGGTGCCGATCCCGACTTTGCCGTTCAGGAGGGTGGAGCCCGTGCCGCTGGGAGTGAGGGTGATGTTTTGATTGCCGCCGCCCGCCGCGAAGGTCAACGCCCCTGAACCCGTGATGGAGCCATCATTCGTGCCCGTCCCACCATGGGCGATCGGCAAAACACCGGACACATCCGACGTGAGATCGATGGAGTTCTTGGCGGCGATACTGCCGATCGTGCCAAGATCACTCACTTGGGACTTCGTGATCGAGATGTCCTCACAAGTCACCCGGTCCGGAACGGATTGCCACTTTACGGTCTTCCCCGCCCCGCAAGCACTGAAGTCAAAGGTGCTGTTGCCGGCTGAGTTCTTGATGTCGCCGATGTCGATCAAGGAACTTCCCCACACCCCACTCGTGCGCTTCAGGAAATGCCCGTCCGTGCCAGATGGTGTATCCATCTTGCCATTGAAGGCATCATACTGCGCTTTACTGATGAGACCAGCAGACACACCCGTTTGATCGGCCATCGGAATGCTCAACGTGTGAGTCGCCGAACCATGAGCCCACGTGAGGCTCGTGCCCGTCGTGTTCACGGCCAAGCTTTGAGCGGAGTCCGAGAGGCCATTGATGGTGGCAATGCCAGATCCTGAAGCACCGGCCGTGAAGTACTCCCATTTTTTTGCCGTGTTATTCCACTTCAAGGACTTGCCGTCTTCCGTGGCCGTCGGTGGCGCGGCTCCCGCGACTTCCTGCACACCAGTGCCATCCCAAAGGCTCAAAGCCTTGCGGTCCGAATTCCACCACACAGAGCCTTGATGTCCACTCGCTAAGGGCGAAGCCACCAGAGCCGTCTCTTGAACATCTGTCAGCGCCCCGAAGCGCAAAGTCTTTTGCGCGTTCAAAGACACATGCCCAGCGTTTAGCACATCATAACCACCGAGCTTCAGATCTCCCGCCATCGTGCCAGAACCATCCAGCGGAAGCTTCGTGTTGTCCGTGCCGCCACCGCCTGAAGGAGTCACGCAATCCCAGGCACCAGAAGTCACACCCAAAACTTCCCCGTCCGAGCATTTCGCAAAACCCTCAAAGGCCGAGCCATCGGACTTCGACATGATGATCTGGCTGTTACCGATCGTGGAAATCCCCGTCCCACCATGAGCAATGGGAAGAGTTCCGGCATTGATGTCAGAGGCATTGTGATTGTGAGCCGAAGGAGCGAACGTGGAAGGCTTGCCCGTGATGTCCGTCCAAGCCGGAGCGGCAGCCGCCGGCAGGATCGCCCACGTGCCATCGCCACGCAAGTAGGTCGTGCCACTGGCGGTTCCCGTGGGACTCCAGGCGGCCAGAGTGCCAAGACCCGGATAGGTGCCGTTCAGAATGGAATCCAAAGTGGCATAGCGCGAATACACGCTCTCCACGCGCGCCTGCTGGATATTGGCGGACGTCTGCACGAAGGCCGAGGCCGATTTGCCGGACAGGTTTTCCGCGTTCACCGCGAAAGGCGTCGTGCGCAAATTGAAATCGGCCGTGATCACATCACTGTTCGCGAGAGTCATGCTCACACGCACTTTGCGCGCGTCATTCGCACCCGGCGTGTAGGAGGTGAGACCGCCATTCACCGACCCATCCGGGTTCAAACAAACAAGGCCCGTCTTCGGCACCGCCGTGTTGTCCGCCATCTTCTGGAAATTGGCCCCGACGGGTTGCTGCGAAGCCGGCGTGCCCTTGCCCACCACCAGATTCAGATAACCATCCGTCACCGTGACGGAAGAGTGATTCTCGTCCCACAGCACGCAATCATTGGGCGACAAGATCTTCACGTTCACCGTGAGACCCGATTCCGTCAAAAGGGTCGTGTCCGGCTTCGTGATGCGGCCCTGGAACGTGAGGCCCTGCGAGCTTTGCGCCTTCACAGAAGGTGCACAAATGAGAATGAGAAGGGCCGTGACGGCCGTGCAGAAAACTCTCATCTCATATTATTCGTCATGTTTTCACAAGACTTGAACAAAAGCCCCATCATTTTATATGGGAAAAAGCCTCATCAAATTCGCTTCAAGATGAGACACCCTTCTCAAGGAGCTTTCAGGGAAGGCCCCAAAAAAAAGAAAATATTTTTTGTCTAGATCGACCCCGTCAACTCAGTTGAAAACACCTGAATCGCCCGCGGAGGCGGACCATCGAGCAGGATCCGCCTTCCGGCCAACTCAAGCGCCGGGCGCAGCTCTGGCCCTTCCGCCGCGAGAACACTGTTTTTGCTGAAGGCGCATGATCCTGCAATCCCTCATTCGCGAACATGATCGTCTCGTCCCGGCGGAAGTGGAGGTTCTGCTGCTGCCCGGACTCCCCCACATCCACCTCCTCGGCCTTCCCGACCAGGTCATCAAAGAAAGCCTGCACCGGGTGAGGAGCGCGTTGCGCAGCCAGGGTTTCGAGTGGCCGAAAGCCCGTCAGGTGCTGGTCAATATCCGCCCCGTGGACCGCCGCAAGAGTTCGCGCGGTTTGGAATTCGCCATCGCCGCCGGCCTCCTCTGGGAAACGGGGCAAAAGCCCCCGCCTCTTCAACAAAAAGGCTTGTACGTGTACGGCGAACTCAGTCTGTCCGGCGAAGTGATCGAGCCGGAAGATCTCGCCACGGATTTCCTGCCCGAGGACGGCGATCTGGTGATGACGGGATCAGGGACGGCGCAAAGGGGCTTTTCCCGGCTGCGCGTCCGCCAGCTCGCGGACCTGGATCGCCCGGAGCTCCATCCCATGGAGGCGCCGATGTTCGAGATCCGTCGCCCGCCCGAAGGGCTGCGGCGCTCGTTCACCGCCGTCGAGGCCCGTGCCTTGTCGATCGCCGCGCTGGGCGGGCATCACTGGCTGCTCGCCGGCGCCAGCGGCGGCGGCAAGACCACTTTGGCGCGGGCTCTTTGGTCTTTGCTGGATCCACCCAGCGCCCTGGATCAGAAAACCGGTCGCCTGCAAGAGGGCTGGCGTCCTTGGGTGGCGCCTCATCACTCGGCGTCCGCGCTGTCCCTGGTGGGTGGCGGGATGCCTCCCCGCCCCGGGGAGATTTCCCGCGCCGACGGCGGCATTCTCTTTTTGGACGAGCTTCTGGAATTCTCTCCCGCCGTGCAGGAGGCCTTGCGGGAGCCCGTCGAGAGGGGCGTGATCCGTCTCAGCCGCGGGCATCACAGCCAGGTTTTTCCGGCGGCCCTGCAACTGGTGGCCACCACCAACCTCTGCCCTTGCGGCCGATGGGCCCCGGGCGTGAAGGTCGATTGCGGCCGTTCTTTGCGGCGTTGCGCTTCGGTTCTGGAGCGCATCTCGGGGCCTTTTTTCGATCGCTTTGATTTTCTGACTTTCGCGGATGGCCGCCGCCAGGTCCGGGATCACTCGGGGGAGGACCTGCTCCTCCGCCTCGAGGCCGCCCGCGCCTTTCGCGCGAACAGGCCGTCCAGGGGGAAACCGGGGATGTCCCCGGACGATGAGGTCCGCGCCCTTTGGGAGGACGTCGAAGAACCTTGGCGTTCGGAATTCCGCGAATCCAACCTCTTTCACTCCGAGCGCCGGCGCCTTTCGACGCTTCGGGTCGCAAGGAGCCTGGCGGACCTGGATGCCTCCCCGACGATCCGCGGCCGGCACTGGGAAGAGGCCTTGGAGTGGACCTTGAAAAACTTCGAACGCCTGCGAACGGCCAGCCTCGGCATTTGACAAAGAAAGAGGCCCGCGGGTAGTGTGTGCTTCCTTCAACTCCGAATAAGGTGGCATGGCCGAGGAGTTAGGCAGCGCTCTGCAAAAGCGCGTACGGGGGTGCGAGTCCCTCTGCCACCTCCAAATTTTGCTGTCGCAAAATTCGAAAATCGAAGATGAGAAAATCGAAAATAGGAAGAGCTGGGGTCGGAGACGAACAGCAAAATTTCCTCGATTTTCAATTCTCGATTTTCCCGCGTTTCCAGAAAGCCCAAAAAACCAAACACGGCTTCCCGTCCACGCAAAAAACCCTCAAGGCTGCGTGGCCACGACAGCGCTCGGCGCGGCCGGGACGGGCAGTTCCTCCGCCGCCGGAGTGAACTCCCCGGAACTGCCGCTTTCACTGATCTGTTCTTTGACGAGGACTTCGGTCTGGGCCTGTCCTTCGGCGACTTCGTCGATCAGGACGTTGAAATCAGCGACGCGCGCCTGGGCCAGCGAAGATCCGATCACCATCGACATCAGAATCAGAAGTTGTTTCATCGAATCCCCCATTGAAACAGCCGGGCCTGCTCTTTCAGAGAGCAAGGCCGGTGCCACGGGATTTGTTCGGCCGTGAAACGAAAAGCGCCTCACTTCGGCGCGAAAGACCCTGAAAACCCTGCCGAAGCCCCGACGCTGTCAAACAATCCTTCGACAGCTGTTCAGGCTCCGGCTTCCTTTTTCGGACCCAGGCGCATTCAACGTACCCGGGTCAGAAAAAACAACCTGGAACCCTATTCCTCGCTCAGGGGGTGCAGTTCGTCCACGGTGCGGCTGAGGACGCCGGTCGACACGGAGGTATAAATTTGAGTTGTTTGGATGCTGGCGTGACCGAGGAGCATCTGGATGGAGCGCAGATCGGCGCCGCCTTCGAGCAGCGCCGTGGCGCAACCATGGCGGAAGCGGTGGGGGTTCACCGGCTCCGGGAATCCCGCCTTCGCCGACCAGGCGGCGAGCCAGCGCCAGATGTCGACGCGCGAGGGACGATGGCCGCGGTCGTTCACGAGGATCGCCGGCATGGGCTCCTTCAACAGATGCGGGCGCACGTCACGCAGGTAATCGCTCAGGTGATTGGCCAGAGCCTCCGTCAACGGCACCAGGCGCTCCTTGCTGCCCTTGCCGACGATGCGCACCCAGCGCTCGGTGGGATTGTAGTCGTTCAGATTCAGGCCCACGAGCTCGCTGACCCGGCAACCCAGGCCGTACAGGAACATCAGGGTCAAACGGTTGCGGGAATCGCGGTGGGGATCGCCGCTTTCGGAGGCCGCGATGAACAGGCGGTCGAATTCCTCCGGCGTCAGGCTCTTCGGCAAGGCCACCTTGACCCGCGGCGGGCGCAGTTCGCGCAGCTCGGGGCAGGTCATGCCCTGGCCTTCGCAGAAGCGGAAGTAGGTGCGCAGGCTCGAGATGATGCGCGCCTGCGAGCGCACCGAGAGCTTGTGCTTTTTCATGAACTCGTAGAAGCCGCCGACGTTCTTGCCGCCTTCGGCGCGGTAGTTTTTCCACAGCTCCAGGTCGCGGCGGTACGCCATGACGGTGTTGAGCGAACGGCCGCGGATGTTTTGGAGATCATCGAAGAAGTCGATCCACAGTGGCAATTCCATGCCCCGATCAGATCACAAGAAAAAAAACCCCGCAAGCACCTTGCGGGGTTTTTCGAGAAGGATGGGAAAGACCGGATCAATTCAGCGGGAAACCGGGATCCTGAGGGCAATTCGCGAAGTACAGCGTGCCGCTCATGCGACCTTGCGTGCCGAAATAATCGCCCTCGAACGCGATGGTCATGCCGGCCATGCCGCCGACCAGTTGCGCCTGCTGAATGGCGTAGTAACCGGAACCGCCGCTCTTGTTGCCGGGAACGACCGTGGCCACCTGATAAGTGCCGCCCGGCATGTAACCGCAGTAGGTCGACAAGGCGCTGAAAGTGATGGTGCCCGCCAGGGCGTAGCGGCCCTGGTAGGTGATCGGCGGGGCCGAGCCCGTCATCTGCGAGGAGTATTGCGCCTGCTGGATCGACATCAGGTCGCCGAGCATCTGCATGTTGAAGGTGATCTGACCGGCGGCGCCCGAGTATTGCATCGGTTGCTGGAACAGAACCTGGGCGTTCATGCCGGCGCAGCTCGGGCACTGACTGATGCCCCAGGGAGTGCTGGCGCTTTCGCCGCCGTTGCCGCCTTTCTGACAGGCCGTGAGGCTCAGCAGACCGGCCAGGAGGGCCGCGGTGAAGAAGTGCAGTTTCAACTTTTTCATAACATCCTCTCTCATTTCTCTCATTTCTCTCATTTGAAAGCCTGGGGCAGGGACAAGCCGCTGAAGGTTCCGAGTTTGCGGTACGTATCCGTGGGTTCAACGCCGGCCTTGGTCGACACGGCCCACGAGCGGCAGTCAAAGGGGCCGCCCTCGACGTGCCAGCACTTGCGGTACGGGCTCTGCGGCGCTTGCGAGGCCGGGAAATTGCGGTACCAGATCGAACCGCCCAGCACCGTGGTGTTCAGGCCGTCGCCGTTGCCTTGCGAACTGACCGAGTCGATCACCAGCACGATGGCGCCGTAAGAGTCCTGGAAGTAACCCGTGAACTTCGAGGAGTTCTGGAACCAGAAGTTGTGCTGGTATTCCTTCAGGTAGTTGTAGTTGTTGTACTCGATCTTGTTGTTCACGCCCGTGCCCGACAGGAACACGCCCTCGTAGCGCATGTTGTTGTCGGTGTAACCGATGCGCACCGAGCCCGAGAACAGGTTCGTGCCGTCGTTCTGCAGATCCACCTGCACCGTGTAGTCCGTCGGGTAGTTCAAAGGACGGATGGCCACGTAGGAGTTCATCTCTTCGAAGGACACCGGCACGAACGTCACCTTGTTGGACCCGGCGGCGCCGCTGCCGCCGCCACCGTCGCCCGGCGGGATCTGCGGTTCCCAATCCTGACCGTTGTCGATGATCGAACCGCTCGAGGCGTCCATGGCGGTGAATTTATTCGAACAGCCCATCGCGAGCAGGGCCGTGAGCGCCAGCAGCAGATGTTTCGTGTTTTTCATAAATCACCTCTTTCAAGCGGGCTCCCGGTTTCGGGGGCCTCACTTGACTGAGTCTGATGCCAAGGTCGTGCCGAAGCGGGCCCGCGGCGCAAATCCGCGGAATCAGGTGGCTTCAAGCTCCGGGTGTCTCGAAAGAAGACGAAGTGCCCCTGTCCGTCCCTCGACAAGGGACGAAGATTGGCAGTCACCCTCCCCAAAGTGTCAAAAGGATCGACTCAGGCTGAGACACTTGAGATTTCCAACGGAAGCCGCTGAAATTCCGGTCAAGTTTCCAAAAATTAGACCGATCTGACTTATATCGAGGTGATCAAATGGTGACGACCAATATTTACAGCTTGATTGCGTTCATGACGGTGAGTCTCTTCGCCGCCAGAGTGTTCTTCAGCTTTTAGTTCCGTTTCGAAACCGGCGCGCTGAGCCGCGCCTTCGGATAATAGTGCGACAGGATTTTTTCCGCCGTCTCGCCCTTTTTTCCCATCACCTGGCTCCCCCACTGGCACAGACCCACGCCGTGACCGAAGCCCCGGCCGCGGAACTCGAGCCCCCCGTCCGATTCCTTCCAGTCGAAATTCGTGCTGCGCAATTCCGCCGCCCCCACGGACAAACGAAATTCATTGGCATTGAGGCGCTTCACGCCGGCCGGCGTGCGCACATCGACGCCGATCACCCGCCCGTCGGCGAGCGAGGGCACGAGGCTCAGCCCCAGCACGCGCAGGCCCTGCAGGTTTTTCGCGAGCCGCGCGGTGAGTTCCCGCCAGGTGAGGCGCAAGGACCACTGCGCCGCCGGGCTGACCGGGCAGCTTTCATCGACGGCGACGCCCATGCCGGGATCGCCGCCCCACACGCGGGCCGAATCGACGGTGCGGCCGCCGCAGTCGGCGTGATAGTAGGCCTTCAGCACGCGCCGGTCCGGATCCAGCAGGATCAAACCGTCGGTGGACTTCACCGCCTCGCGGACCAGGGCCCACTCCTCGATCTTGTCGGGATCGTAGCGGAAGACCTGATCCTCCACCGTGGCCTCGAGATCCCAGGATTCCCCGCGCCGGGATTCGCGCACGGCGAGCGCGTAAGAGCGCGCCGCCACGGTCTGGGCCTTCAAGGTTTCAAGGGGCCACTTCGGCGGCATCTCGTGGGCCACGACGCCGGTCAGATAATCGCGCAGGTTCATCGTCGCCACGATGGCGAAGCCGCCGCCCCGGGCCCGCAGGCTCAGGCGCTCCGGATAAGCCTGGCGCGGGCCGCGCAGGAATTGCCCGCGCACTTCCAGCACGGGACCGCGCAGGGTCAGACGCCGTTCCTCGCCGCCGACCTCGTCGATCTGCCAGTGATGGCGGGTCGACGACCAGCGCAGGTTCCAGCGCGATTGCCGGAGCAGATCCACCGGCGCCGTGTCGCCGATGAAGCGGAGGCCCTGGCCGGCCAGGGTGATGTCCTTCACGGATTTTTCCACCCGCACGCGCACCAGCTCCTCGACGTCGCGGCCGGGGGAAGCGCCGGCGACGGCGGGCAGAATGAGGGAAATCATCAGGGGCAGCCACAGATCCATCCCTTCGATGAGAGCACGGTCCTTGGTCTTGCCGGGAGTCTAGTTTTTGCGGGAAGGCGCGGCGCTCGCGCCGAGGGACCTCATGACGATCTGCAGATCGCCCCAGGCCGTTCTCTTCAGATCGGGGGCCTGCAATAAATTTTGCGGAGAAAAACTTTCCAGGACCTTGGACGGGCCCAAGACATGCAGTTCCGGCCGGCGATTCGGCGCCGGCGACAGAATCAGCGAGACCGCGGCGGGATAGGTTTCCAGCACCTGCAACAGCACGCCCTCCAGATCCTCGCGGGCGGTCTCGATCTCCAGCACGCGCCGCGAACCGAGGTTCATGGCGCCTTTCATCTTGTCCCACAGCTCGGCGGTCTCGCCCTGGAAGAGCGCGCCCTCGCCGGCGTGAAGCACCAGCAGATCGAATTCCTGCGGCGGCGGCCAATGCCCCGTGCGGGTGTGGGCGACGGGCGTGAGTTCGCGCTCCGGCTGATCGGTCGCGCGCGGCTGGATGACCTGGTTCACGCCCAGGACGTCCTTCACGTATTGCAGGTAATCTTGCACCTCATCGCTCACGTCCTGGTGATACACGGGCCCCCGCCCATGATCCAGCCTTTTTCGCGGGGCAGTAACCGGATTTCTTTCCTGGACCGTCTCAAGTTGGGACGGGATCCGCCGATCAGAAAAGCAGGACGCTTTTCTCAAAGGAGCAGGACGCCATGGAGATCTTTCGTTTCAACATCTCTCATCACGAGGAACTGAACCGCCAGGAAACCTTCAAACAAAGCGTCAACCTCTGCCCCGCCTGCGGCACCGTGAAGAACTTCGAAGTGCAATTCACCCTGGAAGCCAAAACCGAAGTGCACGAGGTCGCCGACTGCCCCGCTTGCGGCCACACGGCCGCGTCGTTTCACCCGGTGCATTGAGACGCTTTCACGAGCCGCTTGAAAGCGCCCTCACTCCAGGACCCGCCCCCCATTTCCGGATTTCGTTCCTTGCTTTCCTTGCCCCCTTCTTCCCGAGCCAAGAAAAGGCTCCCCGCTTTCTGCATAAATCCTCAAAATCTTTGTTGAAAATTGACCTGATGCCGTTGTGTGTACAAACGGCTCAGATGATGATAGGATTTGGGGAGTTGATGGGCCGTCATCTACAAAATCCGGACCCACAAACTGATCACCATGTGGCCGGATCGACAGCTTCACCGGAGGTATCGGGATGAATAAGAAAAAGGATTCCGATTTATCGGCGATGGAAAAAAAGATGTCCCAAGATCCTTCCTGGAAGTCCGCCGGCAAGGAACGGCTTCACCGCGCCAAAAATAAAATCGAAGAGGCCGTCCAGCAACTGAAGGACGAGCGCGTGAACATCCGTTTTTCCAAGGACGATCTGAGCGCGCTGAAACAACGGGCGATCGCGGAAGGCATCCCTTACCAGACTCTGCTGGGCAGCATCGTTCACCGCTACGTCACCGGCCGTCTGGTCGACGTGGAGGATGCGCGGATGGCCCTGGAGGCCTTGCTGAAAAAGCGCGGCTGAGCTTCAGTCGACCGGGATCTTGAAGCCCGGCGAGGTGTCGGCGTCGAGGTCTTCCTTCTCCCCGCCGTCGTCCTCGTCGTTCAGGTGGAGCAGGATGCGCTCGGCGAGCACGCGGTGGAAGCCCTTGATCTGGGCGATCTCTTCCGGGTCGGCGGCGCGGATCTCCTCCACCGAGCCGAACCGCTGCAGCAGGGCCTGCTTGCGTTTTTCCCCCAGCCCCACGATGGCGTCGAGCTCGCTCGACAGGCTCGTGTTCTCGCGCAGCTTGCGGTGATAGGTGATGGCGAAGCGGTGGGCCTCGTCGCGGATGCCGACGAGAATGTGCAGGCCCTCCGAGTTCGAGCGGAAGGTCACGGGGTTCGAACGCCCCGGCAGGAAAAAACGCTCTTCCGTCGAGCGCACCTCGCGGGCCTGGAAATCGCTCTCGGTGCGGGCCTTGGCGAGACCGACCACCGGGATGTCCTTGCGGCCGATCTCCTCGAGAATGCGCAGGGCCTGCGTCAGCTGCCCCTTGCCGCCGTCGATGACGAGCAGATCCGGGTTCTCGTACTCGGTGTGGCGGAAACGCCGCGAGAGGACCTCGCGCATGGAGGCGAAGTCGTCCGTGCCGACGACGGTCTTGATCTTGTAACGCCGGTAATGCTCGCGGGCCGGCACGCCGTCCTCGAAAACCACCTGCGAGGCCACCGTCTCCGCCCCCTGGAACGTCGAGATGTCGTAGCACTCGATGCGGCGGGGCCGCGCCGGCAGGTGCAGCTTCTCCCTGATCTCATCGAGGCCCGCCATCTTCTCTTCCGATTTCGAGACGTACTTGGCGAAATGCGCCTCGGCGTTGCGTTCGGCCATGTCGACGAGCTCGCGGCCCTTCTCGCCGACGGCGAAGCGCACCGTCGCCGCGTGGCCCGAGCGCTCCTTCAAGACGGCCTCCAGCAGCTTCATCATGTCGCTGCCGATCTCGGCGCCGAGCAGGACCTCGTCCGGGATGAAGTTGTCCTCGTAGTACTGGTTGGCGAAATCCACCAGCCACTCGCGCACGTCCTCCAACGGATCATGGGGGTCGATCTGCGGCAGGAAGTGCGAGCGCGTGCCCAGCACCCGGCCGGCGCGCACGTGCACGGTCTCAACCAACGTGCCGCGCTCGTCGCCGAAGAACCCGATCGCGTCCTGGTCCTTGTCGCTCGTGTCGTTGATGACGGCCTGCTTCTGCAGGATGGCCTTCACCGCCTCGATGGAATCCCGCAGGCGCGCCGCCACCTCGAATTTCTCCTCGTCGGCGGATTTCATCATGCGCTCCTTGAGGGCGGCCAGCACCTTGCGGTTCTGGCCCTTCAGGAACAGTTTCGCGCCCTCGACCTCGTGACGGTACTCCTCGCGGCTCACGTAGCGCACGCAAGGGGCCGAGCAGCGCCCGATCTGATGGGTCAGGCAGGGCCGCGTGCGCGTGCGGAACATGACGTCCGTGCAGTCGCGGATCTTGAACGTGCGGTTGAGGAAACGGATCGTGCCGTGCACGGCGAAGCCGCTCGTGTAAGGGCCGAAGTACAAAGACCCGTCCTTCTTCACCTTGCGCGCCAGGTACAACCGCGGGAAATCGTCGTTCCAGCTGAACTTGATGTAGGGGTAAGCCTTGTCGTCGCGCAGCCGGATGTTGTACTTCGGCCGGTGCTTCTTGATCAGCGAGGCCTCCAGCAGGAAGGCCTCCACCTCGGTCTTCGTCAGGATGTACTCGATCTCGTTCAGGGCCTGCACGAGGAGCCGCGTCTTCGGCGTGAGCTCGCCCTCGCCCAGGTAGGAGCGCACGCGGTTGCGCAGGTTCTTCGCCTTGCCGACGTAGATGATCTTCTCGGCGGCGTTTTTCATGATGTAAACGCCGCTCTGAGTGGGGAAATCGCGAACCTTGAGGCGCAGTTCCTCAGTCCGACTTGAGGCCATGATCGATCACCCGTTGGCTGTCCTTCTCGGTTTCCCCGGAGTGCAGGGAAAGCTCGAGAATCTGCAGCCGTTTGATTTCGTCGCGGATCTTCGCGGCCTCCTCGAATTCGAGTTTCTTCGACAGGGCCCGCATCTTTTCCCGCAGCTTCTCGATCTCCTTCTGGATTTTGCTGGGGTCACCGGAGAGTTTCGCGAGGCCCGTCTTCTCCGCCCCGCCGTCCAGCAGGCGCGTCGCCGGAGAGCCGTCGTACAGATCGCCCAGCCCCTCGCGGATGCGCTTGCGGATGGTCACCGGCGTGATGCCGTGGAGGGCGTTGTACTCCTCCTGGATGCGGCGACGGCGATCCGTCTCGGCCACGGCCTTTTTGATGGAATCCGTCTCCACGTCGGCGTAGAGGATGACCCGGCCGTTGGCGTTGCGCGCCGCCCGGCCGATGGTTTGGATCAAAGAGCGCTCGGAGCGCAGGAAGCCCTCCTTGTCGGCGTCGGTGATCCCCACCAGGGAGACCTCCGGGATGTCCAACCCCTCGCGCAGCAGGTTGATGCCGACGAGCACGTCGAACACGCCCAGGCGCAGATCGCGCAGGATCTCGGAGCGCTCGATGGTGGCGATGTCCGAGTGCAGGTACTTGACCTTGACGCCCACCGATTCCAGGTACTCGGTCAGATCCTCGGAGGAACGCTTCGTCAGCGTCGTGATCAGCACGCGCTCCTTGAGCCCGATGCGCAGGCGGATCTCCTTCAGCAGGTCGTCCACCTGGTGGCGCACCGGGCGGATCTCGATGATCGGATCCACGAGGCCCGTCGGGCGGATGATCTGCTCGACGATGATGCCCTCGGATTTCTGCAGCTCGTAGGCCCCCGGGGTCGCCGAGACGTAGACGACCTTGTCCATCAGGCCCTCGAACTCCTGGAAATTCAGCGGCCGGTTGTCGAGGGCGCTGGGCAGGCGGAAGCCGTGCTCCACCAGGGTTTTCTTGCGGGCCTGGTCGCCGCGGTACATGCCGCCGATCTGCGGGATGGTGACGTGGGACTCGTCGACGAAGGTCACGAACTCGTTCGGGAAATACTCGAGCAGGGTCGGCGGCGGCTCGCCGGGCCCGCGGCCGGTGAGGTGGCGCGAGTAGTTCTCGATGCCCTGGCAGAAACCCATCTGCTCCATCATCTCGATGTCGTAGTAGGTGCGCTGCTCGAGGCGCTGGGCCTCGAGCAGTTTCAATTCCGTGTTGAGTTTTTTCAGATGAACCTGCAGCTCGTCCTGGATGGTGCGGACGGCGCGTTTCAGGTCCTCGTCCCCGGTCGCGTAGTGGGAGCCGGGATAGATGCCGATCTGATCGAGCTCGTCGAGGACCTGGCCCGTCACCGGGTCCACCCAGGAGATGCGCTCGATGAAATCGCCGAAGAACTCGATGCGGATGACCTTGTCCTCCTCGTAAGGGGGGAAGACCTCGACGATGTCGCCGCGCACGCGCACCGTGCCGCGGTGGAAATCGACGTTGTTGCGCTGGTACTGAATGCGCACGAGCTCGCGCAGCAACTGGTCGCGCTTCATCTCCGTGTTCGCCGCCACCTGGATCATCATGCCCTCGTAGGCTTCGGGGCTGCCGAGACCGTAGATGCAGGACACGGAGCTGACGATGATGACGTCGCGGCGGTCGAAAAGCGATCTCGTCGCCGAGTGGCGCATGCGCTCGATCTGCTCGTTGATGGCGGAGTCCTTTTCGATGTAGGTGTCCGAGGACGGGATGTAGGCTTCCGGCTGGTAATAATCGTAGTAGGAAACGAAGTACTCGACGGCGTTGTGCGGGAAGAGCTCCTTAAACTCCGCGTAAAGCTGCGCCGCCAGGGTCTTGTTCGGCGCCAGCACCAGGGCCGGCTGATTCAGCTGCGCGATGACGTGGGCCATGGAGAAGGTCTTCCCCGAGCCGGTCACGCCCAGCAGAGTCTGGTGCTTCAGGCCCTGGGAGAAGTTCTGCACCATCTGCTCGATGGCCTTCGGCTGATCCCCGGACGGCTGGAAGTCCGACTTGAGCTGGAAATTCTTTTTGTACTGCCGTGACATCAAGGACCTCGTGGGGTCGCGACCATGCGCCCCGGCTATTTGGCGACTTCCCAGTGGCTGCCGTTCGGCGTGTCCGAAACGGCGATGCCCATTCCGGCCAGTTTATCGCGAACTTCGTCCGACGTCTTGAAATCTTTCGCCAGGCGCGCCGCCGCCCGTTGTTCGACAAGTTTATCGATCTCGGCCCGATCCAGGGATTTCGCCGCGAGCAGCAGATCATCCAGATCGCGAAGGAAGCTCGCCGCCGGCTGCTGGAAGAGGGACATCATGGAGCCCAGGCGGCGGATGAGGTCGCGGAACACCAGGGCCTTGCCCTGCGCCGCCTCGCTCACCTTCACGCCGCGCTTCACCTGGGCGTTGAACTGCCGCAGGAAATCGAACATCGCGGCGAAGGCCTCGGGCGTGTTGAGATCGTCATCCAGGGATTTTTCGACGCGGGCCCAGGTTTCCTGGGCGATTTTCTCGAAAGCCGGATCGGCCTTCACGCCCTCCCCTTCATGGGGCAGGAGGCTTTCCGCCGTGGCGAGCGCCGAGTAAATGCGGCCGAGCACGGTGACGGCGCGGTCCATGACCTCGGGATTGAAATCCGCCGTGTTGCGGTAATGCACCGACAGGATCATCCACTTGTAGATCTCCGGATGATGCTTCTGCAGGAAGTCCCGCATCGTCGTGAAGTTGCCCAGGGACTTCGACATCTTCTGCCCGTCGAAGTTGATCATGTTCCAATGGAACCAGTATTTCGAGAAACGCTCGTTCAAAGCGCCCTCGCTCTGTGCGATCTCGTTCTCGTGATGGGGGAACATCAGGTCCGTGCCGCCGCCGTGGATGTCGATCTGTTCGCCCAGGTGCTTGCAGGCCATGGCCGAGCACTCGATGTGCCAGCCGGGACGCCCCTGCCCCCAGGGGGAGGCCCAGGCGGGCTCGCCGGGCTTGGCGGTCTTCCACAGGGCGAAATCCAGGGGATCGCGCTTGATCTCGCCGACCTCGACCCGCGCGCCGGAGCGCAGGTCATCGACCTTGCGGCCGGAGAGCTGGCCGTAGCCCGGGAAGGAGCGGACGGCGTAATACACGTCGCCGTTGGGCGTGACGTAGGCGTGCTCGCGCTCGATCAGCGTCGCGATGAAAGAGATGATCTCCGGCATGCTGCCGGTGACGGTGGGATTCGCCTCGTGGGCGCGCAGGCCCAGGGCGGCGAAGTCTTTCTTGTACTCGAAGATGTACTTCTCGCTGATCTGCTCCGGGGGCACCTGTTGCTCCACCGAGGCCTTGATGATCTTGTCATCGACGTCGGTGAAGTTCAGGACGAAGTGCACCTGGAAACCGCGGTGCTCGAGCCAATTGCGCAGCAGATTGCACACCACGGGACCGCGGAAGTTGCCGACGTGCAGGTAGTTGTAGACCGTCGGTCCGCAGACGTACATCTTCACCGCCGGCGGCCGCAAGGGGACGAAGTCCTCCTTCTGTCGCGTCAGGGTGTTGTAAAGCTGCACGGCCACGCTCGCGGTCCTTTTCTCAATTCCAGCGCGCCAGCACCTGATCGGCGCGGCGGAGGAGGGATTGCTGGCTCATCAAGGGCACGAGGATTTTCAACTCCGTGCCGTGGGGCTTGCCGATCACCGCCACGCGGACGGGCATGAAGAGATTCTTGCCCTTCGCGCCGCTGCGGTTTTTCACCTCGTCTTGGATCTTCAGGAATTCCTCTTCGGTGAAGTCCTCGCGCCCGTGGGCGGCGATCAGATCGCGCCAGGCGCCGACCACGGCCTTCGAGGTCTCCCAGCCCAGGGCCTCTTCCGCCTCGGGCAGAACGGTGAACTTGCCGTCATCGAGGAGGCTGTAGAGGGGCACGGCATCGGCCAGCAGTTCCATGGAGGTCTTGAACACCTTCAGCGAGCGCTCCCGCCAGGCGGGGTCCGCGGGCGTTTGCACGCCGGCCTTCGCCAGGAAGGGCTGCACCATCGCCCACAGCTCGGCCTCGGGCAGGGCGCGCAGGTGCATGGCGTTCACCCACTTCAGCTTCACGCGGTCGAACACCGCACCGGCGGCGTTCAGGCGGTCCGTGGAGAAGGCCTCTTCCATGTCCTTCATCGACATGATCTCCTTGCCTTCCGGATGGCTCCAGCCCAGCAGCGCGATGAAGTTCTCCACGGCTTCGGCCAGGTAGCCTTCCTCGCGGAACTGGTTGCAGGAGACGGCGCCCTTGCGCTTCGAGAGTTTCTGGCGGTCCTCGTCCAGCACCAGGGAGACGTGACCGAACTCCGGCACGGGCCAGTTCATGGCCTCGTAGATCATCAGCTGGCGCAGGGTGTTCGACAGATGCTCCTCGGCGCGCAGCACGTGGGTGATGCGCATCAGGTGGTCGTCGACCACGCAACAAAAATTGTAGACCGGCATGCCGCCCGTGCGCAGGAGCACGAAGTCCCCGACCATGTCCGAGGGGAATTTCACCTCGCCGCGGATCAGGTCCTGGATGACGTAGTCTTTTTTCAGGTGCTTCGTCTTGTAGCGCACGACGGCCTTGCCGCCCTCGGCGATCTTGGCGCGGGCCTGTTCCAGGCTCCAGTCGGCGTAGGGCGAATTCACGTGGGGCGGACGCCCGGCCGCCATCGCCGCCTGGCGCTGCGCCTCGATCTCCTCATCGGTGAGGAAGCAGTAGTAGGCCTTGCCTTCGGCGAGCAGCTTGTCGGCCACGTCCTTGTAGAGGCTCAGACGCTGGCTCTGCCGGTAAGGGCCCACGGGCCCCTGATCCTTCAACGTGCCCGCGTCCGGGCCCTCGTCCCACAGCAGGTTCAGCCACACCAGGTCCTGGATCACCATCTTCAGCGACTCTTCGGTCGAGCGCGCCTCGTCGGTGTCCTCGATCCTCAGGATGAACTCGCCGCCGTTTTTTTTCGCGTAGAGATAATTGTAAAGAGCCGTGCGCGCCCCACCCACGTGCAAATAGCCGGTCGGTGAAGGAGCGAAACGAGTGCGGACTTTCGGAGAAATTTGACGCCAAGACATAGCGCCCAGTGTCCCATTGGACACTCAACAAAATCAACAAGTTGAATGGCGCGATATAGACGGGAGGAGAAAGGCGGGCTCCCTGCCCGCCGCCGACGACCAACGCCGCCAGCGGGTCTTCAGCGTCCTCAGACGCCGAAGATGAGGCGGACTTCTTCTTCTTTGAAGAGGTCTTCTTGGCTGGTGGCCAGGGTCAGCTCTTTCAGCAGCAGGGTGCGGGCGCTGTCGAGCATCTTGCGTTCGCCGAAGGAGAGCTCCTTGTCGGCTTTCAGGAGGAACAGATCGCGCAGGACCTCGGCGATTTCGAAGACCGAGCCGGTTTTGATCTTTTCCATGTACTCGCGATAACGGCGGTTCCAGGTCTGATTGTCGACCTTGACCTCTTTGACTTTGAGGATTTCGACGACCTTGTCGGCCTCGTCCTTGGAGATGATCGGACGCAGGCCCACGGAGGCGACGTTGTTCTTCGGGATCATGATCTTCATTCCGGTTTCCAGCAGCTGGAGGGAGTAGAAAGTGTGCTCCGTCCCCAGAATCTCTTTGATCTCGATGGCCGCCACGCGACCCACCCCATGACCCGGATACACTGCATGATCACCGACTTTAAACATCACGAATTCAACCCCTTTGAAGAGCCCCGCAGATGGTGCTCAAGACCCGGACGAGTTTTGAGCCGTCGATGTTCTATCAAATTTGACACAAGTTATCAATTTCGCGAGCGAAAAAAGGCACCGGGCTGTAAAAAAAACACCTGAAAACGCGGCCATGGCTGCTGAGCACTGCGGCATATTGCAGGGTGACAGCAGCCAAGACAAAACGATTTTCAGTCACTTAGCGCTTGGGCTTGAAGTCCTTCAGGAGATCTCCAAAAGTCCCCAGGCCTTTGCCGGCGGTGATCGCCCCACCCGCCGGATGCTGGCGCCAGGACTCATCGCCCTCCTCGCCGGGGACACCCAAGGAAATGCGGCGCTCTTCGGCGCGGATTTCGTCGATGCGGATCTTGATGGGGTCGCCCTTCTTTTTGTTTTCGAAGCTCGCGGCTTCGGTGGAGTCGCGCCACTTCGAACGGGGCAGAAGGCCCTGGAAGCCAGGCGCGAGGCTCACGAACAAACCGAAGCTTTCTTTTTTGGTGACGGTGCCGTCCCAGACGCTGCCCAGGGGGAATTTCTGGCTGATCTGCAGCCAGGGATCGCTCTCGCCCCCACCCTGCTTGATCGACAGGGAGATGCGCAGGCGGCCGTCGTGGTCCTCCATCTTCAGGATCTTCACCCGCACCGGCATGCCCTGTTGCAGGAGCTCCGAGGGATGCTGCAGGCGGGCCCAGGAGATCTCGGAGATGTGCACGAGGCCCTCGACGCCGGGAACGAGCTCCACGAAAGCGCCGAAGGTGTCGAGGCGGGTCACCTTGCCCTCGACGATGTCCTCGGGCTTGTGGGCGGTCATGAACTCGCCTTCGGCCTCGGCCTTTTGCTGATCGAGGAGCTTGCGGCGCGAGACGACGATGTTGCGGCCGGCTTTCTCGAATTGCGTGAGGACGAATTCGTACTTGTTGCCGATGAACTGCGTGGTGTCCGTCACCGGGCGCGAGTCGATCTGGCTGATCGGGCAAAAGGCCGTCTTGCCCATGACGCTGACGCGGAACCCGCCCTTGACGGCTTCGAGCACCTTGCCCTCGACGGGCAATTCCATGTCGAAGGCGTCCTCGAGGCTGTCGAGCTCGGCGGCGCCCTTGGCGGAGCGCAGGCGCAGGCGGACTTCGCCGTCGCGGACTTTCAGCACGACGACCTCGATCAGGTCGCCGACCTTGTACTTGATCTGCTTGTTCTCATCGAGCAGCTCGAGGGTCGGGATCAGGCCGTCCGTCGGCGTGCCGGTGGAGACGAAGGACTCTTCTTTGCCGATGGACAGGATCTCGCCCTTGAAGTTGTCGCCGACGCGCAGGCCGCGCTCGAGACCGCGAAAGGATTGATCCAGCAAAGCGCCGAAATCGTCGGCGGCCTTGGCTTCTTCTTCGAACAGGGAATTGTTTTTGCGACTCATGGGGCCTAGCTTTCCCCCGGCGGAAGAGCGGCGTCAATGGCCGGCTCCCGACAAACGGAGCCGGGCGTCATGGCGGAGAAAAGTTCCCGCTCACAGGGCGGCGGCGAAAACGAAGTCGCAGGCCGGGGCGGTTTGCACCTTCTTGAATTCCAGGTACTGCTCCGGCGCGGGGATGTATTGGCGTTCGGCCTGGATCGCCTTCACCCAGTCGAAGTCGGTGGCGTAGGCGGCATCCGCGGGCTTCGAGAAGAAACGGATGCCGATGGGAAAGCCCATGAAGCGGGCCGTGAATTTCTGGCGGAATTCCGTGCGAATGTCGTTGAGCTCATCATAACTGAGCTCGCGGGGCGCATCGAGCAGCACCAGGGTCTCCAGATCCGAGATCGTCGTGAGACCGCCTTCGCGCACGGAGTTTTTTTGCACGCCATCGTCGGCCACCGGCATCTGGGTGCCCGACTGGGCATTCACTTCCGAGCGCGGCATGACCCGCGAGCCGTAGAAAAAACCGCCGCGCAGGGAGAGGCCCGGCCGGCGGCGCAGGACTTCGGCGATGGTGCCCATCAAAAGCGTGTGCACTTCGGAGGTGAGGCCGGCGACGCGCAGCTCGCGACCGGCGACGTTGACGCCCTTCAACTGGCGGCGGTCCTCCTGCACCTGATGGAAGGTGCGCTTCTTCAGGTGATCGCGGCCGAGGCGCATGTCCATGTTCACGGACGAGAGGCCTTCTTCCAGGTACTGCATCTCGTGGGTGAAGTCCCGGTAGCGGCGACCGGCGCGCGGGCCCAGGCCCACGTCGATCAGGGTCACGGCCTTCACTTGGGAGCGCGAGTCGTCCGCGTAGCTCACCATGATGTTGTGGGGCGAAAGCGAGAGCCCGATCGAGGGGTCTTGCTGAATGGCGCGGATCATTTCCATCGTTGCCTTCATCACCTGCCGCACGCGGGCGTCGTGGGTGAGCACGTCCTTCGCCAGGCGGGAGATGATGGCCTCGCCGCTCTGCCCGTCCAGGCTGTAGACCCGGTAGCGGAAGAAAAACTCCGCCAGGGTCTCGCCCTCGACGCGTTTTTTGACGGAGTAAAATCCGGCCGGATGGGTGAAGCGGTGTTCGAGGACCTGGTAAGTGGCGCGGCTGTCGCGGCGGGCTTTGTCCCAGCGGGCAGCGCCATCGGCCTCTTCGGCCAGCACCAGGAAATCCCGGGGCGTGCCCTTCGGAAGCTTCAGCACTTCGTCCGTGCCCTCGATGGCGTACACGACGCCGCGGGCGCCTTCGCCCAGGGCGGGCAGTTTCAGGCGGAAGTCGCGGCCGTTGATTTCCAGGTGGGCGCTCGAAGCGGGGCTTTGTTGAAGGCGCGCGATGGTTTGCCGGAGCATCTGGCCGATCTGATCGGCGTGCTGGCTTTTGCCAAGGCTCAGGCCGTTCAGGCGGATTTGCAGGCTCTCCCCGCTCTGGGCGAGCTGCTGCTGCCATTGGATCCGGTCCTGGTCGGCGGTGGGGGCGGCCGGGGTTTGAGCCTGGCCCGGGAGGGACGCCGAAAGCCCCAGGAAAAGGAAACCCAGAGCCCAAAGCGACAACTTGTTCGACAGCTGACTGAATGGCATGCGCTCTCCTGCCCTTCCGCGCGGTCAGGGGCCGTGCTCCGGAAGGGTCATGGGGAGAGGATGCAAGGCCGGAGCCTATTCCAGGCCGCGGGAGTAGAAAATGCCTTGGCGGGAAGGACGGCCGGTCGTGGCGTCTTTGCCGTAGGCTTGGGCGCAGACCAGGACCTGGTCGTTTTCGACGTAGAAGTCGCCCATCAGCTCCACGAACAAGTTGTCTTGTTGAGTGCGGGTGACGAGCCAGCTGCCCTGCATGGTGCGGGACTGCTTCATGTCGGAGAGTTTCGCGACCTGCAGAAGGCCCCAGTTGTTGATGACGACTTTGTCACCGACGACTTTGGCGCGGGCGTAGGACAGGCCGCCGGCCTGGGCGCGGTTCGAGGGGAACTTCGTCACCGACCGGCTCTGCACGTCGACGATCATCAGGCCGTTGAAGGCGAAGGGGGGCTTTTCGGAAACGGTGACGTTGTCGACGACCACCAGCACCTGGCGTTCGTTGATCGGCGTGACGTCGATGGCTTTGGAGATGTGGCCGCCTTGGTCCTGCAGGCCGAGATCGCTCAGGGGCTGCACGTGGTTGGCGCGCTCGTCATAGAGCGCGAGGCCGCGGGAGCCATGGGCGATGATCAGGCGGTCGCCCACCCAGGTCATGCTGTGGGCGGCGGCGTGGGTTTCCGGAGCGAAGGAGGGGTCGTGGGTGCGGGCTTCGCTCAGCACCTGGCCGTCTTGCGGATCGACGCTGAGGAGGCGGTTGCGGAAGAGGACCCACAGCTTGCCGCCGTGGAACTGGATGTCGGCGGGACGCTCCTGGAAACGGATGACTTCGCGGGCGCTCACGGGGTTCGCGCGATCGATCGCCGTGATGGCGAAGGCGCCGGCGGCGGTGGGACGCAGGTGGCGCGTGGCGAACAAGGTGGTTTCCGACAGGGCGAAGTTCGGGCGCTCGAGGTGCCAGAAGCCGGGCTTCGTCGGATGCGGCGTCACCACATCGGCGCAGACTTCCTGCACGGCCGGCGAGGTGAAGAGGATCTGCAGGGGCTCGCCGAGGCGGGTTTCAGCCGGGACGTTCAGGGAAAACATCAACAGGGAAAGGGCCAGGAATTTCATCACGCATCTCATTTCCGTGAATGGTTGCACATCGTCGGCGATCTTCCTCCAGCCGCCCCGCCGATGCAACCCGGAGGTCAGCCGTGCCCGCGCGTAAAGCACCGCGCCATCGCGAAATTTCGTTGAATCGCGACCTGCGACCGAAGGTCGGGACCAGTCACGGAGGATTCTGCTGAAAGCCTAGGCAGAATTAAAGGTGCCAGGTCCTGTTTGGGGATGCGCTGCATCCCCAAACAGGACCTGGCACCTTTCCGAAGCGGCACTAGCGGCACTTAATTTGACTGAACCCGGCACTGATTGAGGATGGAGTTTCGCAAATCCGCCGCACGCTCCGCGGCTTGATTGAAGGCTCTGTTGAAACTCTCTTCCGAGGGAAACTTGAGACGAACAATGGGTAAACCAGGCTTCGCGCCCACATATAAGCGATCCACATTCAACGCACCGATTTCCATTTGCGCTAAGATGATTTGATCTGCCAGATCGGCACAGGAAAATTCACCAATAAACTTCTGGCGAGCATCGGACAAATTCTTTTTTCTCTCGGTTTCCTGCTGGCTGGTGCGCGTATAAATGGCCTTGTAACCCGCAAGATCCGACTTTGAAACATTCGCCGCATGCAAAGCGATGGACTCAACTGTCAGACCATGCAACTGAGCCGCAACCTGCAAAGCATCGACTGAAAAATTCAGCCTGCTGGCTTGAGCCTCAACGTCCGACGCAGGATGGCGCGTCCCAAAAGATGCACAACCACTTGTGAAACTGACAAGAGCCACAAATAAAGCAGTTTTCCCCATGATGAAATCCTCCTCTCTTGATCATGAGTAGCAATCAATATGGTGACAAGAACTATTCCAAGTCACCCGACATCACTCACTTCCACACCGGAAACGATTTGAGAAAAGAGGAGAAAAGGTGCCAGGTCCTGCTTGGAGATGCGTTGCATCCCCAAGCAGGACCTGGCACCTTTTCGTCGCGAAATTTCGTTGAATCGCGAACTGCGACCGCAGGTCCGGACCAGCCACGGAGGATTTTGCTGAAAGCCTGGGCAGAATTCGTGATCCTCAGGCACTTCCGGCACCGGAAGTGGAATCACACCTCGTCTCCCCACTCAGGAACGCTGATCCAGAGGAAATGCTTTCGTGAATGACGGACCAAATTTGACGTGCTCAACTTGTTGTCATGAAAGTCAAAAGAATCGTCGCAAACATCGAAGCGAAGAGACCTGCTGCGGCCAAGAGATTCTATCAGGGCATCCTTGGTCTTGAAATTTTCATGGATCATGAGTGGATAAAGACTTACGGAAGCTCAGCGAAAATGGCCGTACAAGTCAGTTTTGCCTCTGAAGGAGGTTCTGGCACGGACGTGCCGGCCCTTTCGATTGAAGTGGACGATGTCGATGAGGCGTTCCGGCGGATGAAAAAGGCACGATTCAAAATCGAATATCCTTTGACCGATGAACCCTGGGGCGTCCGGAGGTTTTTCGTCCGGGATCCATTTGGACAACTCGTGAATATCCTCGCGCACAGCTAACAATGAAGCCTGGCTGTCACGAGCCAGGCTCGTTGTTTTGCAAAGCTCAGCAAGAGCCCATCTTCGTGCGCGTGCCGTAAATCAAACCCGGTACGGTCATCCGAAGGAGCAAGGCGCTTCCGGTCGTGGTGCCGATTTCATAGGTCGCCTCTTTGGTGCGGATCAAAATGGACTGAAAACGGCCGTCGTTCTCCCAAATCAGATCATAGGAGGCGGGAGAAAGCGTCACGGGAGCGCCGTTCTGGAACACGATCACCCGGAGTTTTTTCTTCTCCTCGATGGTGAATGACCGGCTGCGAGCCGTCTCGAAAGTCCCTGAGAGACGAAGGAGCGGAGCGGGATGGTCGAGATTCCCAACACCCTCTTCGCACTTCCAATCAATGTTCGCGACGGCCGGCAACTCCCAGGCGAAGGCCGGATCGGCGAACGCGGAGAGCAGGGCGGCACCCAGCACAAGTTTTGAGAGAGAAAAAACGGTTTTCATCAGTCTTCCTTCCGGCGCGAAAAAGGCCCGCCAAATTCATTTCGTAGCAAGATTCTCAGCAAGCGGGATGCCAGTCTGCCGAAGAGCAGGCTTCGAAAGGGCCTCAAAGCCCTGTCGAAAAACCCATCAATCGGGAAAAACTTCCAAAAGGTGCCAGGTCCTGTTTGGGGACGCAGCGCATCCCCAAACAGGACCTGGCACCTTTTCGGGAGGCGGTGAGGCGGTGCGGCCCGAAGGGGAGCCTGGCACCTTAGGGCACGGCGGTGGGGCCGTGGGTGTGGATGAGTTCGTTGCGCAGGGCTTGGTGGTCGCGGTGCTTGAGCTGGGGGTCGTGGTGCAGGACTTCGAAAGCGGCTTCGCGGGCTTCCTGGAGGATCGCGAGGTCGCGCACGAGGTTGGCCATCTTGAAGCCGGCCAGGCCCGACTGGCGCGTGCCCAGGAATTCGCCCGGGCCGCGCAGCTCGAGGTCGAATTCGGCGATCTTGAAGCCGTCCGTGGTGCGCTCCATGAATTCCGTGCGCTGGCGCGCCTCCTCCGAGACCGCGTAACCCAGGATCATGATGCAGAAACTCTTGAACTCGCCCCGCCCCACCCGGCCACGCAACTGGTGCAGCTGCGACAGGCCGAAACGCTCGGCGTGCTCGATCAGCATGATGTTGGCGTTCGGCACGTCGACGCCGACCTCAATCACCGTTGTTGAAACCAGCACCTGGGTCTCGCCGGCGCGGAAGCGCTCCATGACGGCGTCCTTCTCCGCGGGCTTCATCTTGCCGTGCAGGAGATCGAAACGCACCGCCGGGAAGCGCGCCTTCAAGGCCTCGAACTCGCTGACGGCGTCCTTGAGGTCGATCTTCTCGCTCTCCTCCACGAGGGGGTAGACGATGTAGGCCTGGCGACCCTTCGCCAGCTGCTGCATCATGAAGTCCAGCGCCTGGGCCTTCTTGCTGTCGAAGATGACCCGCGTCTGGATCGGCGAACGACCCGGCGGCAGCTCGTCGATCACCGACACGTCCAGATCGCCGTACACCGTCATCGCCAGCGTGCGCGGGATCGGCGTCGCCGTCATCACCAGGAAGTGGGGACTCACGCCCTTGTTCTTCAGCTCCCCGCGCTGCTCGACGCCGAAGCGGTGCTGCTCGTCGACGATGACCAGGCCCAGACGGGCGAACTTCACCTCGTCCTCGATCAAAGCGTGCGTGCCGATGAGAAGATCGATGTTCCCCGCCGCGAGCTCCGCCAGAAGGGCCTTTCTTTCCGCCGCCCTGGTCGAACCCGTCAGCAAGGCCAGGCGCAGACCCAAAGGCTCCAGAAATTTCCGGGCGTTTTTGAAATGCTGCTCGGCCAGGATCTCCGTCGGCGCCATCAAAGTCGATTGATAGCCGCTCTCGGCCGCCGTCACCGCCGCCAGAAAACACACCAGCGTCTTGCCCGACCCCACGTCCCCCTGCACGAGCCGGTGCATGGGCGAGCCGCTGGCGAGATCGCGGCGGATGTCCTCGAAGGCGCGCTCCTGCGCCGCCGTCAGTTGGAACGGCAGCGAGGCCCGCAAGCGCTTCGCCCCCTCCCCCGGCGGATCGATGAGGGGACCCTGCTCTTTTTTGAAACCCGTGCGGCGGGCCGCGAGGTACAGCTCGAGCCAGAAGAACTCCTCGAAGATCAGCCGGCGGTGGGCCGCGCTCTTCATGTCGAGGTACTCCCGCGCCTTGTCCGACTCCGGATGATGGATGCGCTTCAGGGCGTCCCAGCGCGGGATCACGTCGTACGTCTTCCGCAACCACTCCGGGAAAACCTCGTCCCCCCAGTCGGCGGGCTTGAGCTGCGCGAACGCCAACTTGACCAGTTTATGGATCTTCGAGCTCGCCAGCCCCTCGATCTCGGTGTACAGCGGCACCAGGTCGTCCTGGACCTCCTCGTCGGGCTCGATGTCGCGCAGATCCGGGTGATGGAACTCCAGCCGGCCGCGGTACTCGAGCACCTTGCCGACGACGCGGACCTCTTTGAAGGGCGTGAAGCGCTCGAAATATCCCCGGTAGGGCACGCGGAAGAACTTGCAGTGGATGCGCCCCGTCGGGTCCTGGACCACCACGTCCACCATCTTGCGGCTGGAGCGCCCCATGGGGACGCTGTGGACGGTGACGACCTGGGCTTTCAGACTGACGACGTCCCCGGCGCGCAGCGAGGAGATCTGCCGGGCGGCCCGGCGGTCCTCGTAGGAACGCGGGTAAAACTCGAGGAGGTCCTGGATCGTTTTGAGACCCTTGCGGGAAAACAGATCCCCGAGCTTGGGGCCCACGCCTTTGAGGAATTGAATCGCTGTGTCTCGACGAAGGGCCATCCAGAGCCGATTTTCCACCTTTCCGTTTCCGAGTCAACGGAAGCGTGTCAAAATCAAGGAGTCATGACAGGCCAGGAACTCGCCCAATATTTTCGCATCCGACTCAGCACGATCCATCCGGGCAAACTCACGCCCTTCGATATCTACCTGCTCCTCGACGGGCGCATGGTGCTTTACCTGCGCGCCGGCGATCAGCTGAGCGACGGCAAGATCCAGTCCCTGCACGCCCGCGACACCGGCAATTCCTTTTTCGTGCGCATTGAGGACCAGCAGAAATACCGCAACTGGGTCCGCGAGGAGATGAACCGCGACGACCTCGATTCCTTTTCCAAAGCGAAGATCCTGCGCGAGTCCTCCGTCGCCATCATGGAGGACCTCTTCGAGAACCCGGACGTGAACTCCGCCCTCGATCAGTCCCGCCCCATCATCACCGACTTCATCAAGTTCATGGAGCGCGAGCCCGAGGCCATGCAGTTCCTGATCTCGCTCTCGGGCCATGACTTCTACACCTACAACCACTCCCTCGACGTCAGCATCTACTCCCTGGGCCTGGGCACCGTGCTGGGCTTCAACAAGGTCGAGCTCGAGGAGCTCGGCGTCGCCTCCCTGTTCCACGACGTGGGCAAGCGCCACGTCTCCCTCGACATCCTCTGCAAGAAGGGCGCCCTGGACGAGGCCGAGTGGGAGCAGATGAAGCGCCACCCGCAGTACGGCCTGCAGATCCTGAACCAGCACCCGAACATCTCCGACGCCATCAAGGCCGCCTGCTTCGAGCACCACGAATCCTGGTCCGGCAACGGCTATCCCCAGCAAATCGCCGGGCAGGAGATCCACCCCTTCGCCCGCATCGTCGCCATCACCGACACCTACGACGCCATGACCACGCAGCGCTCGTACAACGTACCGCTGAAGCCCCTGGACGCCGTCGCCATCATGAAAGAGAAACTCGCCGGCCGCTACGATCCCGACATGCTGAAGGCGATGTACTCCGTCCTGTTCAAAATGAAAGCGGCCTGACCATGAAGAAACTCCTGCTGGCCCTCCTCCTGTCGTCTTTCGCTTTGCCCGCGGCCGCCATCGACGCCGTCAATCCGGAAACCCTGTGCGAACGCTTCCTGAAGGACGCCGACCGCCAGTCCTGCCGCCAGCAGGCGAAGAAACTCGATCTCGACTGGTACGCCGCCTCGGTGTGCGCTCTGGTCGACAGCGACAGCGAATTCATGAGCTGCTGGCAGGACGTCAACGGCCGCCACTACTCGCCGCCGGACCTCGTGGAGTGCGTGACCGAGGACATGGCCGACAGCGAACGCCGCGACTGCCTGAAACGCATCAGCCTGAAAAACGCCAAGCGCGATCGCCTGCCGGCCTCGAGCCCGGCGGCGAAAAAGCCCGTCAAAAAAGAATATCAAGACATGAAAATCCGGCGCTGAAGCGCCGGCCTACGCCAGGCTGAAGACGTAACGGCCCGCGAACTGGGCGCAGACCTCGCCCTGGTACAAAACCCGCGCCCGCACTTCCAGGCGGCCTTTGCCGATGCGGTCCAGTTGATCGAAGAAACGCCGGATGAGGTCCTCGTCAGGACGCGAGGCTTCCACCTGGAAGTCGCCGCGCACGGGTTTGAGATACTGGATCTGGCCGTGCTGGATGACGAGGTCGTCCGTCAAAGGCCTCTCCGCCCCCGCCACGGCCTGAAACATCGTGTAACAGGCCAGGGCGCCGGCGGAATAAATCGATCCGCCGAAAACACTGCCCACATGGTTGATGTTCGCCTTCAAGGGGGCCGACAACAAAACACGTTGAGGCGAAAACTCGCTCACCTCGATGCCCATGGCCGCGCTCAAAGGAATGCGTTCATGCAACCGCTGGGTGAATTCCCGGGGAGTCATGGCCGGACGGACCCCAGGCCCCGCAACCCCGTCGACAGCACGCGGGGTTTGCCGAAACCGCAGACGTCGAGGGCGAAACCCACGGCCGCCGCCGCCACGCCGTCCTCATCGACGACGAGGATCTCCTGGCCTTCGCGCACGCCCTGCTTCGCCAGATCCTGAGTGCCGGCGCAGCGCACGCGGCCGAACTCATCGTACAAACCGCGCCAGGGGAAAATCACCACCGGCCATTGCGGCGCCAGGACCGACAAAGGCTTCACTTTCTGCTCCGCCGGGTGACGCACGTCCAGGATCACGCGCGCCGGCTCCGGATTCACGGGCGCCCCCCCGCCCTGCAGGGCCTGGGCGCGGGCCTTCGTGGGCACGGCGATGCGGGTTTTCGACAGGGCCCGTTTGAAAAATTCCGCCGGCGCGATTTCCAGCTCGTCCCGCGTCGCGGGTTTCCACGAGGGTTTGTTCTCGGGACGCGATTCATCCTCGCGGGGAATCTGACCGCGGAACAAACGGATCGAACCGGTTTCGACCTGCTTCACGCCGAGAAAACGCAGCATCCAGGCCATGCGGCCCTCTTCGCCCCGTCCCTCGGGACCCATCCCCACCACCAGGACCGGCGTGCCGGGATCGAGGCCCCACAGGGCCAGACGGCGCGCCAGCGCGAAGTGGTCCGGATCCAGGGCATGGCTCTTCCCGCCCGACGGGGAGAAGTCCTCCCAGCGCGTGTTGATGGCGCCGGGCACGTGGCTGATGCCGTAATCCATCGGCGCCTGCACATCGAGGATGACGGGCTTTTGCGCCAGCACGCGGGTCACGAACGTCGCCGCGTCCTCTTGTCCGCCGGGCGGCACGGGCTGCGGGGTCTCGCGCACCCGCGTGGGTTGCATCTGACAGGCCACCAGGCCCGTCAGCAACAAGGCCGGAATGAGACTTCGCCTCACCGAAAACATCCCCGCCTCCCGGCTCATTTGAACTTCATCGTCGGGAAAAGAATGATGTCGCGGATGCTGGCGCGGTCGGTGATCAGCATCACCAGGCGCTCGACCCCGATGCCGACGCCGCCCGTGGGCGGCATGCCGAAATCGATGGCGGCCAGGAAGTCCTCATCCATGGGATGGGCCTCTTCATCCGTCGAACGTTTCTGCTCCTGCTCTTTCAAGCGGGCGCGCTGCTCCTCGGGATCGTTCAACTCGGAGTAGGAGTTGCCGATCTCCATGCAAGCGGCGAAGGGTTCGAAGCGCTCCACCAGGCGCGAATCATGGCGATGGATCTTCGTCAGCGGCGAGATCTCCACCGGATGATCCATCACGAAGGTCGGCTGCCACAGATGCTCTTCCACCGTCAGCTCGAACAGCTCCATGAGCATCTCGCCCTTGGACACCGGGTTCTCGAGCTTGGAGCCTTTTTTCTTGCAGAGCTCATAGAGCTCCATGGGCAGGATCTTGTCGGGATCGATGCCGTTGTGCTCGCGGATGCCGTCCAGCACCGTCAGGCGGCGCCACGGCGGCGTGAAGTCCACTTCCTTGCCCTGGAAGTTCACCTTGAAGGAACCCGTGAGCTCCTTGACCATCGAGGACACCAGCTCCTCGAACTGCTTCATCTGGTGGTTGTAGTCGGTGTAGGCCTCGTACCACTCCACCATGGTGAATTCCGGGTTGTGGGTGCGGTCGATGCCCTCGTTGCGGAACATCTTGCCCATGTCGTAAACCTTGTCGAAGCCGCCGACGATCAGGCGCTTCAGGTACAACTCCGGTGAAATGCGCATGTAGAGCTTCATGTCCAAAGCGCGGTGATGGCTGGTGAAGGGATGGGCGGCCGCGCCCCCGTAGATGGGCTGCAGGATCGGCGTCTCCACCTCGAGGAAACCGCGGTCGTCCAAAAAGCGGCGGATGAATTTCAAAACCTTGCTGCGGGTCTCGAAGACCTTGCGCGACTCCGCGTCCGTCGCCAGATCCAGGTGGCGGTGACGGTACTTGATCTCGACGTCCTGGATACCGTGGAATTTCTCCGGCAGGGGCTCGAGGGTTTTGGTGAGCATCGTGTAGGACTTCACCCACAGGGACAGCTCGCCCTTCTGCGTGCGGAAGGGAAAACCCTCGACGCCGACGATGTCGCCGAGATCGGTGAGATCGAAAGCGGCGCGGTCCTTCTCGTTCAGGTCCTCCAGGCGGAGGTAGACCTGGATGGAATCCGTCATGTCCTGCAGGTTGAAGAACACCGCCTTGCCCATGGACCGCAGGGTCATCACGCGGCCGGCGAGACGGAACAGGGACGATTCGGCCTTCTCGCCGGGCTTCAGGGAATCGAAGTCGGCTTTGACCTGGGCGGCCGATCCGCTGCGATCGAAGGCGTAGGGAAAGGGGTTGATGCCCTTTTCCCGGAGCGCGTGCAGCTTGCGGCGTTTTTCGGCTTTGATCGGATTGTCCTGTTCCATCGACATGCTTTGAAATCCTTTACTTGGCGGGACCGGCTTTGGCGAACACGTCCATCACGTCTTGCAGCAGCTTCACCGCCTCGCCCTTCGGGCGCTGGAAGGCGTTGCGGCCCATGATCGAACCGAAGGCGCCGCCGTCGGCGAGGCCCTGCACTTCCTTCAGCAGATCCGGCGTGCTCTTCGCTTCGCCGCCCGAGAAGATGACGATGCGGCGGCCGTTGAAGCAGCTCTGCACGACGTGGCGGATGCGCTCGGCCATGGTCTCCACCGGGATTTTTTCCGACTGGTAGACCTTGCGGGCGGCGTCCTGCTCGATGTGCGCCGAGGGCGGCTTCACTTTGACGATGTGGGCGCCGAGCTGGCAGGCGATCTGCGCGCCGTAGGCGATGACGTCGATGGCGGTCTCGCCCTCTTTCGAGAGCTGCTCGCCGCGCGGGTAGGACCACACGATCACGGCCAGGCCGGCTTTTTTCGCTTCGGCCGAGGCCTTGGCGATTTCTTCGTACATCGCTTTGCGCTCGCTCGAGCCCGGATAAATCGTGAAGCCGATGCCGGCGCAACCCAGGCGCAAAGCATCGTCGACGCCGCTCGTGAGGGCGGAGATCGGGGACTTCGGGCCGTAGAGAGTGTCGGAGTTGTTGATCTTCAGGATCAGGGGGATTTCACCCGCGAACTCGCGCGCGCCGGCCTCGATGAAGCCCAGGGGGGCGGCGTAAGCGTTGCAACCCGACTCGATGGCCAGTTGGAAATGATAGGAAGGGTCGTAACCGGCGGCGTTTTTCGCGAAAGAACGGGCCGGGCCGTGCTCGAAACCCTGGTCCACGGGCAGAATCACGAGTTTTCCCGTGCCGGCCAGGCGGCCGTGGTTCATCAGGCGCGCGAGGTTGGTCAAAACGCCCGGATTGTCAGCTCCGTACCAGCTGAGGATGTTCTTTACCGCAGGTGTCATTTTTTCGGTCTCCCTTGAGGTGATTGAAAAACTCCGAAAAAGTAGTCATATTCCATTCTTAAAGCAAGGACTTCAGCCATGGAAATCGACATGAAACAAGCAGTCAATCCGTCCGCCCCCGTGAGCTTCGAGGCCACGCCCAATCCGGCCACTCTCAAATTTCTTTTGTTCCGCCCGGTGGCCTCGGATCCCTTTGATTGCCCGACGCCGATGGAGGCGGAGCGCTCCCCCCTGGCCTCGAAGATTTTCGGCTTTCCGTGGACCGCCAGCGTCTACGTGGGCACGGATTTCATCACCGTCACCAAGCATGACTGGGTGGACTGGTCGGTGCTGGCCCAGCCTCTGGCGGGTTTGATCCAGGAGCACCTCGACAACGGCGAGCCCCTGGTCGTCGATGCCCCGGCCCGCGGCAGCAATGAGGCCTCGCCCGACGACAGCCCGGTCGTGCGCCAGATCAAAGACATCCTGAACCGCGAGATCCGCCCCGTGGTGGCACTGGACGGCGGCGACATCACCTTTGCCAAGTACGAGAACCATGTGGTTTTCCTGCACATGAAGGGCGCCTGCTCGGGCTGCCCGTCCTCGTCGGCGACGCTGAAGGACGGCATCGAAGTCCGCCTGAAAGAAGCCATTCCCGAAATCATCGAAGTGGTGTCGGTCTGATGTCCACGCTTCGCCCGACGGAAAGATTCTCGGACCGGGTGGAGAACTACAAAAAATTCCGCCCGGGTTATCCGGCCGGGGTCATCACCTCGCTGCAGGATCTGTTCCCCGCCGACCGCCGTCCTTTGCGCATCGCCGACGTCGGCGCCGGCACGGGCATCTTCACCCGTCTTTTGCTGGAAGCCGGTCATGAGGTCTGGGCCGTGGAGCCCAACGATGAAATGCGCTTCGTCGCGGAAAAGGATCTCGCCTCCTACCCGTCTTTCCATGCCCTCAAAGGCAGCTCGGAGCGCATGGGGCTGCCCGCGGCGGAGTTCGACCTCGTCACCGCCGCCCAGGCCTTTCATTGGTTCGATCCGCGCGCCACCCGCCGCGAGTTCCGCCGCCTGCTGAAACCCGACGGCCGGGCCGCCATCCTCTGGAACAACCGCCAGGTCCTGTCGCCCGTGGAGATCGCTTACGAGAATTTCCTGACCGACACCTCGAAAGAGTACGCGCAGGTCCGCGCCCAAACGAAAAAGGCCATCGTCAATCTCCAGACTTTTTTCACGGAAGGCAGCCTGCGGCACCAGAGCTTCGAGAATCACCAGGATTTCGACTGGGAGAGTTTCTGGGGCCGCTACCTCTCGAGCTCCTACGCCGCGAAGCCGGGTTCACCCCAGGCCCAGGACGCCCTGGGACTGCTGCGCGCGATTTTCCAGCGCTATTCGGAAAACGACCTGGTTCGCATTCATTACGTGACGGATCTCTACACCGGCCGCTGCTGAACCGCGTCCCCGACCCGCAGAACGCCCGGGCGCAAAACCCTGAGGTGCACGCCGAAATCCGCCGTGGGGCGATGGCCTTTGACATCGTTCTTCAGGGCCTGCAGGGCCTCCGGCGAGCCCACCTGGCCGGTGAGCTGATCGATGGTGATGATCTTGCACCGCGAGCAGGGTTTCAACACGGCGAATTCCATGTCCCCGATGGTGATTTTTCCCCAGGACTCCTCCACCCAGGCCTCCAAGCCATCGATCACGATGTTGGGACGGAAGCGGCTCATCGGCAGGGGGTGCTCGATGGCGGCATTCAGGGCCTCAAGACTTTTTGTTGTGGTGAGAAGGACCGGCGCCTGGTCGGGAAAACGGATCTCGAAGGCCTCGCCGGTTTTTTTGTCCCGGCCCGGCCGCGGCTGCGAGACCCGGAAAAGCTGCACCGGCGTCCCCAGGGCCTGCGTCAGGAAATGATCGGCCTGCGGCGACACGCGCCGGGCGCGGACCTGATCCTTCCAGACTTGGATGATTTTTTCATCCCCCTGATCGGGGACATGGGCCGAGATCTCCTGGCCCTCGAAGCGCAAATGCAAGTGCTCATGATGAAAAGAGGCCCGCACCAGCGCCATGATCGGCAACTGGCGCTGCGTGAGGAAGCGCCCCTCGAGATCGGTGATCACGAACTCGCGGTCACCGACCAGTCCCCTCTCGTCCACCGGGGCTTCCGGCAGATCGATCCCCCGCAGGGACTTCACCGGATAGCGATGCAGCGAGAGGACTTTCACGGGCCCTACCAGCCGAGAATGTAGGCGAACATCAGCGGCGCGACGATGGAGGCGTCGCTCTCGACGATGAACTTCGGCGTGTCGACGCCGAGCTTGCCCCAGGTGATCTTCTCGTTCGGCACGGCGCCCGAGTAGGACCCGAAGGAGGTCGTCGAATCGGAGATCTGGCAGAAGTAACCCCACAGCGGGACTTCGGTGTAACCGAGATCCTGATGGAGCATCGGCACGACGCAGATCGGGAAATCGCCGGCGATGCCGCCGCCGATCTGAAAGAAACCGACGGTGGAGTTCGTTTTCGCGGCGGACATGTACCACTCGGCGAAGGACTTCATGTACTCGATGCCCGTGCGCACGGTGTGCACGTTCTTGATGTCGCCGGCGATGACGTGGCCGGTGAAGATGTTGCCGAGGGTGGAATCTTCCCAGCCAGGGACCACCATGGGCAGGTTCTTCTCGGCGGCGGCGAGCAGCCAGGAGTCCTTCGGGTCGATCTGGTAGTGCTGCTTCAGCTTGCCCGACAGCAGGATCTTGTACATGAACTCATGGGGGAAGTAGGACTTGCCCTCTTTGTCGGCCTGGGTCCACTCCTCCAGCACGGCCTTCTCGATGCGGCGGATGGCCTCCTCTTCCGGAATGCAGGTGTCCGTCACGCGGTTCAGGTGCTTGTCGAGAAGCTTCTGTTCGTCCTCGGGGGTGAGGTCGCGGTAGTTCGGCACGCGCACGTAGTGATTGTGCGCGACGAGGTTGAAGACGTCCTCTTCGAGGTTGGCGCCGGTGCAGGAGATGGCGTGCACCTGGCCGCGACGGATCATCTCCGCCAGGGACAGACCGAGTTCCGCCGAGGACATGGCGCCGGCGAGGGTGACGAGCATTTTGCCGCCGCCGTCGATGTGGGCTTTGTAACCGATGGCCGCATCCCGCATGGCCGCCGCGTTGAAGTGGCGATAATGATGGTCAATGAATTTGGAAATGTGCATGGCGTCCTCCCAAGGGTGATGCAAACCCGAGGTTCTAGGACAATGCGGCAGGAAAGGCAATCCGAAGGTACCGCCTCCTTTCTGGTATCGCATCGCGATACCAGAAAGGAGGCGGTACCTTCGGTCCTACTGACAGCGGAACTGCATATCGACGGCGTAACCATTGCCCAGAGCGCCGTCCGCGATGCCGCCACCCAGACCGACGATGCCACCGACATTCGATTCTTTCTGGCCGCCGAACACCCAGGCCGCCCCACCCACGCCTTGCGCCACTTTGGCGGCGGTCTTGGCCTTGCGGTAATCGGACTCCTTCATGGTGCCAGTGTAGCTCTGCTTCTCTTCCATGAAAACGGCGTGTTTGCCGAATTGATCGCAGTAGTGGTTGGCCTGGGCGATGGCGTCGCGGGAGCCTTCGTCGGTGTTGTCGGTTTTCACCAGGACGCGGTTCAGGCCGTTGGGGCCCGGGCGCACATCGCGGTGGTGGGCGCAGGCGGACAGGGACAAAACAGCCAAGACGAAGAGGAACTTTCTCATGGTCACTCCATAAAAAATGTTGATCAGGAGCCCGCCGCTCGACGAGCGGGCGCGGCGACTGATGGTGTGTCTTTGACAATGATTTTAGATGGAGGACAAAACAAAAGCAGGTGGTTTTTTCCCGGGAAGCGCGGAGTCTTATGGCTTTTCAGCGACAAGACCTTTTGCCAGAAAGCCACGCTGGCAACGCGCCCCTTGCAAGCCCGCGTCCTCCAAGAGCTTTTCCATGGGGTGCGAGGTGTAGTTCTTGAAGAACGGCTCATGGAACTCCGTGGGAAACTGCTCCAACGCCCATTGGAATTCCTCGCCGTCGTTTTTTTGCAACGAATCCACGAGGCCATAGAGGCCCCCGGGCCTCAGCAAACGCATCCCCTCCCGCACGACCTGGCGCCGAACGGCGTGGGGCAGCTCGTGGAACAGGAAGCAGGAGTAGACCGCGTCGTAGGTCGCGTCCTTGAAAGGCAGGTTCTCGGCCGCCGCCTGCATGAATTCCACGCGGTCGAGATCCGCCAGGCGCGAGCGCGCCTCCTGCAGATATGGCCACGACAGATCCGTCACCGTCACCCGCGCCTTCGGGTAAGCGAGCTTCACGAAGCGCGACAGACGCCCCGTGCCCGCCGCCACCTCCAGAAAGTGCAAGCCCTCGCCGTCCCCGGGCCATTTTTCCCTCATCAGGGGCAGGATCAGGCGCCGCATGGCGTCCGCGCCGCCGGCGAAAAGAATCTCCACCTGGTGCTCGTACAAACGCGCCGACTGACGGGTCAGATAGCCGCCCGTTTGAAAATGGAAATTGCGCCGGTAGTACTCCGGAACTTCCTCGAGATAAACCCGGGCCTCGTCATCGAAATCATGGGCGTCTTTTTTTTCCTTGCGGTGGGAAATGCGCCATCCATCCATGAGAATGCGGGCGAAACGGCCCCAGTGAGTCCCCGGCCCCTCCGGCTTCAACACTTCCCAAGGATAAACGCCGGCGCTGATGCGCGTGGAATCCTCTTTCAAGAGATCAAACAGTGCGTTCAAGGTTTGCAAACGCTTCGCCTCGAAGTCCTCGGGCAAAGGGCGCTTTCGTCCCGTCGCCAAGCGATCAAGAAAAGGCAGGGTGAGCTGTTGTCCGGCGTAGTGAGCGCTGCGGGCGGTCTGATAGGTCAGGAAAAGGGCCGTTTTCATGTCCATGACACGAGATTACCCCGGAACGAAGGTACCGCCTACTTTCTGGTATCGCAGCGCGATACCAGAAAGTAGGCGGTACCTTCGAGCCGCGAATCAAGGATTCGCGGCGGAGGTTTGGGAAAGGCTCGCTTTGGTTTTCACCCAGAGGCGCTCTTGTTGATTCACAAATTCCAGCGGCAGGCGGTCGTTGAATTTCAGGAAGAAATCTTGATGGGAGGCCACTTCCTGTTCCCAGCGGCGCAGGTCCAGCGAGGTGACGCGCGCGAATTGCTCCGCGGAGAAATCCAGGCCCGACCAGTCGAGGTCCTCGTAACGGGGCATGGCGCCGAAGATCGTCGCTTGCGCGCCGCCTTGGCCGTCCACGCGGGAGAACATCCATTTCAGGACACGCATGTTCTGACCGAAACCGGGCCACATGAAACGACCTTCCTCGTCCTTGCGGAACCAGTTGACGATGAAGATCGACGGCACCCGCGCCGCGCGGTCCTTCATCTTCAGCCAGTGCGTGAAGTAATCGCCCATGTTGTAACCGCAGAACGGCAACATCGCCATGGGATCCCGGCGCACGACACCCACCTGGCCCGTCGCGGCCGCGGTGGTTTCGGAACCGATCGTCGCCGCGAAGTACACGCCGCTCTCCCAGGATTCCGGCTGGAACACCAAAGGAACGGTGTCGGCGCGGCGACCGCCGAAGATGAGGCCCGAGATCGGCACGCCGGCCGGATTCTCCATGTTCTCGTCGGCCGAGGGACATTGCGCGGCCGACACCGTGAAGCGCGAGTTCGGATGGGCGGCGGGACGGCCGCAACCCGGCGTCCATTCCCGACCCTGCCAGTCGGTGAGTTTTTCCGGCGGCAGGTCCGTCAAACCTTCCCACCACACGTCGCCGTCTTCCGTCAGCGCGACGTTCGTGAAGATCGTGTTCTTCTCGATGGTGCGCAAGGCATTGGGATTGGTCTTCAAAGACGTGCCCGGGGCCACGCCGAAGTAACCGGCCTCGGGATTGATGGCGCGAAGCACGCCCTCGCGGTCCACTTTCAACCAGGCGATGTCGTCGCCGATGGTGCTGACCGTCCAGCCGTCGAGCTCCTTCGGCGGAATGAGCATGGCGAAGTTCGTCTTGCCGCAGGCGCTGGGGAAAGCGGCGGCCATGTACTTCTTCTCGCCCTGGGGATTCCGCACGCCCAGGATCAGCATGTGCTCGGCGAGCCAGCCCTCGTCGCGGCCCATGGTCGAAGCGATGCGCAAGGCGAAGCACTTTTTGCCCAGCAAAGCATTGCCGCCGTAACCCGAACCGAAGGACCAGATCGAACGCTCTTCCGGGAAATGCACGATGTACTTCTGATCGGCGTTGCACGGCCAGGCCACATCGGCCTGACCCGCGGCGAGGGGCATCCCCACCGAGTGCACGCAACGCACGAACTCGCCGCGGCCCAGGGCCTGCAAGGCGGCGCGACCCATGCGGGTCATGATGCGCATGTTGGCGACGACATAAGGCGAATCGGAGATTTCCACGCCGAACTGCGAGATCGGCGAACCCAAAGGGCCCATGCAGAAGGGAATGACGTACAGGGTGCGGCCGCGCATGCAGCCGTCGAACAGACCGCCCAAAGTGGCGCGCATCTCCGCCGGGGCCGTCCAGTTGTTGGTGGGACCGGCGTCCTCTTTCTTCTCGGAGCAGATGAAGGTGCGGTCCTCGACGCGGGCGACGTCGCTCGGATCCGACCAGGCCAGGTAGGAGCCCGGGCGTTTCACGGGATTCAGGGCCTTCAGCGTGCCCTTCTGCACCATCAGGTCCAGCATCCGGCGGTTTTCCTCTTCGGAGCCGTCGCACCAGTGGATGGCATCCGGCTTGGTGAGGGCGGCGATCTCCGACACCCAGGCGAGCAGAGCCTCGTTGTCGACCGTCATGGTGTTGTGAACCGGAATGCTCTTCATCTCTTTTTCCTTCCGACGCGATTCGATCTTCTGGATCCGATACTGGTACAAGGTCACGCCGACGACGATGAAACCGAAGATCACGACGGAAATCATCATGCCGAAATAAATCACGATGGACATCTCAAGCCTCCCCGACGATCTGCCGCACCACCCAGGAGGCGGCGACCAGGCCGAACGTGCCCGTCACGAAACTGGCCGTGCCGTAAATGACGTTGCGGTGCTCGCAGGAATGCAGATCGTTCTGTTTCTGCGGGCAGACGCATTTGAAACCTTCACCCTTGTCGTACTTGAGCACGACCGGTTCCCGCGGCGCCTCGTCGGAGAACACGCAAGGGATGCCGAAGAATTTCTCCTCGGGGAAAGCGTGCTTCTGGCGCAGGATCTTGCGCACCTGCTGGGCCATGGGATCCACCGTGGTCTGCGCGAGGTCGACGAGCCGCACGCGCAAGGGATCGAATTTGGCGGCGGACCCGGCGCTGGTGATGACCTTGATGCCGCGCTCGCGGCAGGTCGCCAGCAAATGGCATTTCGCCGTGAGGTTGTCGATGGCGTCGATGATGTAATCCGGCCGGAGGGCGAGGATGCTCTCGGCGTTTTCCTGGTTGTAGAACACCGGCAAAGCGTCGACGCGGGCCTGGGGATTGATCTTGCGCAGGCGCTCCGCCATGATGTCGGATTTCTTGCGGCCGACCAGGCCCTGCAGGGCGTGCAGCTGGCGGTTGGCGTTGGTGATGCAGATGTCGTCGAAATCGACGACGGTCAGACGACCCACGCCGGAACGGGCCAGGGACTCCGCCGCCCAGGAGCCGACGCCGCCCAGGCCGATGACCATGACGTGGGAATTGAAAAGGCTCTTCATCGCCTCGTCGCCGACCAGACGGCCCATGCGGTCGAAACGGCGGTGCAGAACGTATTCGCTCTCCACCGGCTGCGGAAGAGAGGGCGCGGGATTCAGTGTTTCCATCCGTCCTCGATTTACAGTTGAAAAAGGCGTCGAAAATTCGAGGCGGTGATATCAAGGATTTCGCCGGGAGTCACCCCCCGCAAATCGGCAATGGCCCGGGCCACGTGCCAAAGGGCGGAGGGCGGGTTTTTTCCCCCTTGAAAGGCCGGCGGAGGCTGGTCGGGGCTGTCGGTCTCGATCAGTAAAAATTCCAAAGGCATCTGCCGGACGGCCTGGTGCAGCTTGCCGTTGTCGGGCCGGGCCACGGGGCCGCCCACCGACAGGAAGAGGGAGCGCGACAGGAAATCCTGCGCCTTGTGCCAGGAGCCGTTGAAGGAGTGCACGAGGCCGCCCGCTTTCGGCAGGCCCCACAGGTCCATGATCTGCAAGGCCTCCTCATGGGCCTGCACGAGGTGCAGCACCACGGGCAGCTCGACGGCGGTGGCGAGTTCCAGCTGCTGCTGGAAAAAAGTGATCTGCTTGTCGCGGCTGTCCTTCATGATGTGCGGACGGAAATCGAGACCGGTCTCCCCCAAGGCCATGGCGCGCGGGAGCTTCACCGCCAGGGCGTCCAGGGCGATCTCCAGAACCTCCTCGTCATGGGCCGCCACGAAGTAAGGGTGCAACCCGAAGCACAGGCCGATGCGGCCCGGATGACGGGCCCGCAGTTTTTCCTGGGCCTCCCAGTCCTCGGGACCGATCCCGCCCTGCAGGAAAAAACCAATGCCCGACTTCACGGCCTCCGCCAGAACCTGGTCGGCCTCCTGCCCCCAACGGGGATCCGCCAAATGCGAGTGCGCATCAATCCACATGCCCCGCAAAGTACGCCCTTCGTCCCGGGAATCAAAGCGGAAAACCCCGACTTTCATCATCCCCATGGCGCGCCGCCTTCCCGCCGGTCGTCCGGACCCTTGAAAAACCCGACTCATTTTTGGACGGGAAAATCCGATGCGGGGATGTGGAGGACACACTGATGAGTCGCTCGTTCAAATTCGGATTCGATGTGGTGATGGAAAAAGCCTCGATGCCCCGGCCCGTGGCCGTGAAGGCCTGGAGCTCCCTCGAGAAAATGGACAAAGGCGGCCCCCACAAGCCCTTCAAATACCTGGCGGACGCCCTGTGCGGCCTGGCCCTCATCCGCCTCAACCCGAACCTGAAGTGCCCGGTTTCGCGTCCCGGCGCCAACGCCGGTTTCTGCGACGAAGCCTGGCAGGCCCTGGATCCCCACTGGGAGCTGTGGCAGCGCGCCCAGGACCGCGTGCAATCCCTGCACGGCAAATCGAACAAGGTCGACGCACGCACCTGCGCCGATTTCGAGAAGCGCTTCAACGGGTCCCTCGAGCACGCCATGACGCCGGAAGGGCTGGACCTGAAGGATCTCTGGGCGCTGATCGACACCGTCAACGACCTCGAGAGCCGCAAGAACTCCCCCCTGCTCTACAATTTCGGTTTGAAATTCACGCCCCAGTTCGTCGACCGCCTGCACGCGCTTTATTCCTTCCTGTTCCACCTGCGCTCGATCGTCGCGGTCGACTGGAACGCCCACGTCGACGACGCCACCCACGAGGCCGTCAAAGTCGACTCGATCACCGACTACGTCCCGAAGGCCGAGTACGTCGTCAACGACGCCCTTCTGTACTGGCACTTCAAAAAATTGAGCCAACCCTTCGTGGCCGGACGCAATTCCGACGTGAAAGTGGAGAAGCTGCTGGTGGAGCCCCTGCGCAGCGCCTTCAACCAGACCTCGCACAACGCCTGCTGCCTGATCGATCAGCTGCCGGCCTCTTTCCTGGAAAAGATGGGCCCGGCGGATCTCGAGGAAGCCCTCTACCACGTGCAGATGGATTGGCTGCTGGGAAGCCCGGCGGGACTGCTTTTCCGCATCCGCGAGGAGCTCTACGGCCTGCAAAACGGCTATGACCGGATCTTCTGGCGCGACGTCGAGGACGGCCCCAAGAAAAAGCCCTTCAATCTGTCGCTGTGTTTTGAATTGCGCGAATCCGACTGGCGCGTTTCGAAGGCCGCCTAAGGACGGCCGCGGAGCGCGAAAGTCTCCTGCCGGATCTCGGCGATGTCGTCGCAGATGTCCGTCAGGTCCTTGTTGTCGTCGCAGGCGCGGTTGAGCTTGCTCTCGATGACGTCCCATCCCTCCGCCCACACCGAAGCTTCCTCCAGGTTGGCTTGCTTCAACAGGTTCAAGGACGGGATCTCCACGATCTGTTCGGAGAGTTCCTTGAGATAGAATTTTTTCTGTTCCTCGTCCCAATCGCTGAACTCGTCATAGGACGCCATGCGGAAGGGCGGCTCGCGCTGGGCGGCCCCGGCGGGCCGCGCGACACCGAAACCCAGAAGCACCACCATCATCAGGCTGAAGATCCTCATTGCACGCCTCCGCTGCCGTTCGCCGTTTGATCGTCATCGCGGTTTTTCGCCAGGTTGACCTGGGACGAAGTCCCGTTCATCGCCTCGCCGATGTCGGCTTTGGCCTGTTCCCAGCGGTCCGAACCGCGGCGGATCACCGAGAACTTTTTATGGCTGTCGCAATCGCTCTTGTCCACCATCCGCATGTCCTCGGGCCCGGAATGACCGAAGGGGTTTTGGGGATTCTTCGGGCCGACCAGGCCCGAGTAGGTGTCGAAGCGGTTCACGCCGCGGATCGCGGATCCGACGTCGGCGACGACGAAGTAGCCGGGATGCTCGAAGCTCTTGCCGTTGGGAAGCGTGATCTTCTTGCCGCGCAGGCTCGGCATGTCGATGATGTCGCCGGTGCGGTAGTAGCGCATGTCCGCCGCCACCGAGACGTAAGGGATCAGGCAGGGGCCGCCGGCGCCCGTGGTGGTTTCGCAGTTTTTCGGGGGACGCTCGGTGCGACCCGTGTAACGGTAGATCTGCCCGTTGTTCAGGCGCCCCGAGCCCGTGCCGTAACCGGGAGCGCTGACGATGCGTTTGAACTCGGGGCACAGATCGCCCTTCGGGCAGTATTCACTCTGGGCCGGCGTGTAGTAAACGCTGGTCGTGGCGATGCTGCGGTCCGAGCAGAGAAAGCCGTCGCTTCTTTTTTTCGCGCGTTTCTTGCGCGCGGCCGTTTTCTTGCCGGCGACGGAACGGCTCTTCTTCCACGAAGAGGACGTGGACTTCCGGGGGCGGGCCTCGGACGTCTCGGAAAGAAACGCGCCGGTGGCCGCGATCAGGATGGCCGACAGGAACAGCATCAAGCGTCGTTGTTGTCTTCGTCTCATGCCCTTGAGAAAAAGCAAAAGCAGGGCCAGACGAGGGCGAACTGGGGCCCTCTCGGCGTCGAAAGCTTGGGCAGCTGATGTCACATTCCACAGATTCCATCCGGCGGGATCAGAATGAGACGTCCCGCTTTCGAACGCTTCTCAGGAGGAACGGCGCAGGGTCAGGAAACCGAAAAGCCGGTGCTCGATGAAGTCCTCCTCCATCGGATCGCCGCAATCCGGGCAATCCACCGGCTCCGGCAGACGGGTGAAGGGCTTGCCCGGGTTCTCCGCCGATCCGGAACCGTAATGGACGCCGTCCTCGAAGAGCAGGGTCCTTTCGGCGTTGCACGAGGGGCAGACATAGGGGGCCTGCAGGGATTCCACCACCCCGCCCTTCGGCATGAAGCCGTGCACGTTGCGCAGCTGGTTCAGCAGCAGCATCGGGCACTGCCGCATTTTCACCTTGAGCCCGGGGGGCAGTTTCGCCGCCCATTGGATCCAGTTCGTCACGCCCACCGAGTTGATGAAGCTGAGTCCCTTCATGTCGAGAATGAGAGTTTGAGCGCCCGTCAGATCGTGACGGAAGAGGGGGGCTTTTTCATCCAGGGGGCCTTCGATGACAAATTCGTGGGTGTCGCCATGAATTTTCGGGTTCGTCACTCGAAGCACCTCGCTTTTTGGTTAGCGGTCGAGACCGGCCTGCTCCGCGGCGTTTTCCGCTTGATTGAGGATCGCCTCCGGAGCGACGTGCGCGCGCGCCAGTTGCCTGGCGCGGGCCCGGTCGCGGAGTTTGATGGCGATGACCACGATCAAGAGCGCGCCGAGAACGCCGAAGACGACCATTTTGAATTGTTTCAGAGCGCCCAGAATGTGCTCCCCGTAGTGGGCGATCAAAAGGACTTGGGTGGGCACGCTGATCAGCACGGCGAGGCCGTCGACCAGGGCGAACTTCCAGGGCGAGAACCGCAGGATCCCGCACAGCAGGTGACCGGGAAAACGCACGCCGGGCGTGAAACGGAAAATGCCCGTGGCGAGCATGCCGTACTTGCGCACGAAGGATTCGGCGCGCTCGAGCAACGCCGCCGAGAAAAAGCGCGACATGCGCGGATGGGTCACGAGGCGGCGGCCGTAACGGCGGCCGATCCAGTAAATCAGGAAGTCCGCGCCGAACACCGCCAGGGCGGCGACGATGGCCGCCTCGGTGGGGTTGACGACGGGGGCGCCGGGATACGGCGGCGGGAAAAGATCGGGATTCGCGCCCATGAAGGCGAGCAGTCCCGTGCTGAGCAGGGTGACCTCTTCCGGCAAGGGCAAACCGAAAGCCGACAGAAGCATCATGAGCACGACCGCGGTGTAGACCATCAGCGGTTGATAAGCGAATTGGGACATCCAGATGAAAATTTCGTGCTGCGCGAATTCCATGCGATCATCTTTCACGAAGATGCGGGGCTTGAACAGCCCTTTCGCCCCGTGATATGGGCTTTTCCCATGCGGAGCAACAAAATCCGGCATTTGATCGTGGCGAGCCCCGTCTCAGAAGATTTGAGCGAGGCTTTCACGTCGACGATCGCGGTTGAACTCCGACGGCGTCTGGACCTCGACGAAAGTTCAATCCATGAACTCTTCCGTCTCGGTGCCGTTTATTTGAACAAAAGCCGCCATCACGCCGACGCTCCGGTCCGGCCCGGCGATTACCTGCGCGTGCACACGGAGCCGCGACGTTACCAACGTCCCGCCGGTCTCGAGCGACGCATCCTCTGGCGGGACGAGCGCTGGCTGCTCCTGGACAAGCCGCCCGGCGTGCCCTGCCACCCGACTCTCGACAACGGCGTCGAGAACCTGCTGACGTGGCTCGCGGAAATCCTCGGCCGGAACGTGCACATCACCCACCGCCTCGACGGTCCCACCTCGGGCTGCCTGATGTTCGCCTTCAGTGCCCGCGACGCCGGACGTTTCAACAAGCTGATGCTGAAAGATCAGGTGAGCAAAGAGTACGAAGCCCTCGTCGAAGGCGAGTTCACGCGCACGGGACCGGTCACGCATTGGATGAAAAAAGGCCTTTGGGCGCCGCGCGAGGTGCGCGACGCGGATTTCGAGGACTCCCTGGAGTGCCGTTTGGACGTGCTGAGCGCCGCCCCCCTGAAGGGCGGCCTGTCGCGCCTGCGATTGCGATTGCACACCGGGCGCACCCATCAGATCCGCGCCCAGATGGCGGCTTTGGGTCATCCCGTCTGGAACGATCAATTGTACGGAGCCCGCCCGCGGCGGGAAGAAGAGGTGATCGGTCTGCGCGCCTGCGTCCTGGTCTTTCGCGATCCCGATCAGGGCGGCCTGGTGCGGAGCGAGGCGCCGGCCCGCTGGCGGGAGCTTTTTCCCGACTTGGATCTCACGGATTGACGTAGAAGATCACCAGGCCGGCCACGAGAAAAAACAAGGTGATCAAAGGAACGTGTTTCATCGCAAACCCCCGCCCTTCAAGTCTAGGGGCGACGGGGTCCCGCAATCAATTATTATTGTTTTGAGTCGGGTCAATTTCGCCGGCCGACGGCGTCCCCCGGATCTCGTTCCCGGACAGGTCCCAGACCAAAAACCGGCAGTCGATCCCGCCGTTTTTCACCGCCGCGTCCGCGATCAATCCCTTTCCGGAGCGCTTCAAAAGGACGCGCGCCTGGTGTTCAGGAATGAGCAGACCCAGGCGCCGCGGCTTCCACCGCCTGAGCAGAGCCTGATGGAGATCCTCCACCGGCGGCGCCTTCAGGCGCTCGCCGTAAGGCGGATTGCAGATCACCCAGCGCTCGTCGCCGGGGAGATCCGCCGGCGCCGCGGCGGCGTACAGATCCTCGACCCCCAGGTCCAGGGACAACAAATCCGCTTGAGAGGCCGGCAGCAGGGCGCGGGCCCTTTCCAGGTTGCTGGCGCTGATCGCGACCATCCCCGCGTCGACGTCGCGCCCGTGCAGAAAACGAAAAGGCGGCAGGGTCGTCAGGCGGTAATTGGCGGCGAAGTTTTCCTGCCGGAAAAGCTTCGGCAGGCGGCGGTAGCTTTGAAAGGCGTAAGAGCGCCGGAAGTTGCCGCTCCACAGGGTCATGGCTTCGCTCAGGAACGTGCCCGAGCCGCACATCGGATCGATGAGATCGACTTTGGCGACGTCCGCCGCCGGCGTGTCCCCGATCATTCGCCCCAGGCAGAAGGCCGCCAGAGTCTCGCGCAACGGCGCCTCGCCGCGCAGGCGGCTGACGCCGCGGCGGTGCAGGTGCTCGCCGGTGGTGTCGAGGCTCACGGTGCAGAGATCGTTGTCGAGACGCAGGTACAATCCCGCCTCCGCCGCGGGGTCCTCGCGCAGGCCCCAGGCTTTCAGCGCCGTTTCCACGACGCGCTTTTCATGGCCCAAACGGGATTTGGCGGCGGCCGCCTCCACGCGCACCGGTCCCTCCCCGACCCAGGCTTTGACATCGAGGCGGCGCAGGCGTTCGTGCAGCTTCGGGAAATCGCGCGCGCGGAATTCCGCCAGGCGGTACAAGACCCGGCTGGCGCTTTTCAGGAAAAAATTCAACTGCACGGCGGTGAAGAGGTCCGTTTCGAACTCCAAACCGCCGCGCTCCCGCCGGATCTCCGGCAGGGCCTCGGCGTGGGGGCGCGCCGCGGAGTCGAGGAGATCCGGCCAGATCTCCCGCAACTCGCGCTCGGCGTCCTCTTCAAATCCCGGTGGAACGACGATGAAACAACGGTCCATAACTCACCAAAAAAATAAGCGACACGGCCAGCACCGCCGGGCCCGTCCAGAGCGCGGCGTGAATGCCGTGCTCATCCGTCAGCCAACCCACGAGAACGTGCATGACGACGACCATGAAACTCTGCAGGGTCAGCGCCCAGCTCATGGTCGAATCGATGTGCCGCGGGATCTGCTGGGCGATGAAAGCCACGACGACGGGATAAAAGGGCGCCATGGCGAGGCCGCTCAGGATCAGACCCCATGTCCATCCCTGAAGCCCCAGGATCAGCAGTGAAATGGAACCGATCAGGCTTCCCGCCAGGATCCGGCGCAAAGACCCGGTCCCGGGCAGGACGGCCATCAGCAGGCGGCCCGCCAGCAGTCCGACGAAAAACATGGTCACGGCCAGGCTGGAGGACTCGAGGTCGGCGCCGGATTCGCGCCGCAGATACAAAGCCAGGCGCGTGCCGATCAGGATTTCGGCGACCACGTAACAGGAGAGGATCACCGACACCCAAAGCTGCTCCGCCCGTCGCGGCGGCGGACCGCCCCGGGCGGAGCGGTGGGAGCCCTTGTGCAGGGTCTCTTCGGGTTCGCGCGGCAGTTTCCACAGGGTCCAGACCGCCAGCAGCGCCGTCACCGCGGCGGCCATCAGGAACGGCGAGCGCCAGCTCCCCGTCCACGGCACGAGGACGGCCACCAGCATCGGCGCCAGCAAGCTCGCCAGGCCGTACATGGAATGCAACCCGCCCAGGATCTGGCGGCGGCGATGCTCCGGCGCGCCCACCGAGGCGAGGGCGTTCTGGCAGACCGAGATCAGACCCATGGAAAAACCGAAACCCGCGCAGGCCGCGAGCATCCAGAAAAAGTCCGGCGCCAGCCCCATGCCCGCCAGCGAAAAAGCCATCACCACCAGGGAGAAATTCAGCGTGCGGACCCGGTCCCAGCGGCGGAAAAACGCGTGGCTGGCGAGGCTGCCCAGCACCCCGGCCAGGGACGACAGACCGAACACCCAGGAACCGGCGGTGTTGCTGAGCTCGTAGGCGCGCAGGATTTCCGGGTACAAAGGACCGCGGATGTTGTCGCCCAGGCCGTAGGCGAACAAGGACAGGTAAGCCAGGATCACGCACCAGGAAGCCGCGCTCAGGATCACGGGTTCGCCTTGGAGGAGGGGTTGGCCAGTTCATCCTTCAGATTGCTGAACACGCGCACGAGGTGGCCGCGATCGGCGTACTTCGGGCTGCCGGTCAGCCATTGCCTGAAACGATCCAGCATGTTGTCGCCGAGGCCCACGGCGTCCGGCTTCTGCCCTTTGAACACCAGGGCGACGAAACCCTGGGTCACCAGGGTGCGGTTGTTGAGGCCGCTCACCTGCCGCAGCAAGTTCATGAAACGCGGCGCCGCCGCCTCGACCTCGGCCACCGACAGGCGTTCGTCGCGGTCGGTGTCGTAGATCGTGAAGAGCGCTTCCACGTAATGCAGGATCATCACGCCGGTGCGCAGATCCGCCGTTTCGATCAGGCCGCTGTCCGGCGACGAGGTGCGGGCGGTGCTGATCCAATCGTTGTAGAAGGAGTTCCACTCCTGGTCGTTCAGGCGGGACACGTATTTCACCAGGCCCGGCAGATTGTCGAAGTCATCGCCGAAGTGGCCGCGCAGCTCGCGCTTGAAACAGGCCTCGTTCAGCATCGGCAGGTCGAAGATGTCCCGCTGCGCGACCTCGCAGGACAGGTCATGCAGGGAGGCCGTGACGGAGTTCACCGTGTTGAGGCCGCCGGACACCAGCATGCTCACGAATTCGAACATCTCGTCCATGCTGATGCGGTCATCGCCGTTGCCGCTGAACGTGAAGAAGCTCGCCTCCTTGAAACTGCGGGCGCCGGAGTTGCCGGAACGCGGGTCGAAGGCGCGGATGGCGATGCCGAAATCCTGGAAGTCGGCGTACCAGCGGATCATGTCTTTTTCCGAGCAATGGGCCAGCACCGGATCGCGGTGATCCCCGTAGCCGAGCATGAAACCGCGCACCAGGAAGTGCATGACGTTGAAGCGCGTGAGGCCGTGCCAGGTCCAGCGCAGATCCTTGGTGTTGGTCAGGATGGAGATGCGCCCTTTTTCATTGAAAGCCACCGGGCGGGACTTCAGCAGCAGGTCCTTGAATTTCGCCCAGGCCGCCACCAGGGCTTCGGCCTCTCCCGGGTCCGCCGTGAGCCTCTTCGCCACGTCCGCCGCGGGGAACTGCCGGGCGACGCGCAGGCGCGACTCCGGATCCAGCTGCCGGGCGCCGGCGCTGAAGCTCCAGTCGGCGAAGAATTGATTCAGGCGAAAGATGTTGAACTCGCGGCGCAGGGACAGCAGGTGCACGCGCTCGATGGCGTCGGCGCCGCGGCTGTCGCCGCGCCGGACGGGATCCAGCATGCCGAGCACGATGCGGCGGTACATCGGCTTGAGGACCTCCGCCGAAGCCGGCAGGTCCACGATCTTCCGCGCGTAAACCTCGTCGATGAGTTGATCGAGGGCGGTGAACGGCAGGCGGCCCGTGCGGTTGATTTGATGGGAGGTTTCCAGCAGACGCAAAATGCGGTCGGCGAAATCCAGGGCGATCTTCAAATCCCGGGGGGTGTCGTAACGGCTGCCCTGCAGGAAATAATGGTAGCGCAGCACCAGATCGTAAAGATCCACGACCGTGTTGATGGCGTCGTACCACTCGCGCTGACCCTGCAGGTTGGCGCGCTCCCCGAAGAACACGACTTTCACCGTCTTCAGGAGCGGCAGCCAGGAGCGGATCTGGTCGATGCCGCCGTTGTTTTTGAGCGCCAGGCGGGACACGGGGGCGGGCGCCGGCCGCGGGCCCGTCGCCTCCTCCACGAACTGGCTGAGGGCGGTGAACATCTCCTGCAGATCGGCGAAGGAGTAATCGCTGCGGCTGAGCTCCACCTGGTTCAGCAAAATCTTGAGGGTCTTGCGCACCTGCTCGACTGACTCCTGCAGGCGTTCCGGTCCGGGGGCGGATTTTTTGTCCCCGAGCAGGACCTTCATGTGCGGGGCCATCTTGACGGTTTCATCCTCGACGACGCGCAGGATGTCGACGATGCGATCCAGTTCCGGCTTGGTGATGTAACGGTCGGAGCCGCCGATCAGGGCTTTCTTCAAACGCATGAAACCTTCCGAGAACTGCGGCGTGATCTCGGTCTGTTTGACGAAGTACTTGCGGAAGAATTTGCGCAGGTCCGCGGCCGTGTAGGCCTCCGGCAGGCTGCCCACGGTGCGTTCGCGGAAGTACTGGAAAGCCTCGCGCATGCAACCGAGGTTGGCGCGGATCTGGTCTTCCTTGGCGTCGCCCACGGAGAAATCGCGCAGCAGGACCGGCATCTGATCCAGGCATTTCAGGCGCTCGTCCGAAAGCTCGATGACTTGCGCCTCTTTCTTCTTGCCGTTCAGGTAATCCCCGCAGGCGGTCAGGCCGGTCGCGAGGGCCAGGCCCAAGAGCGCCATCGACAGGAAAGCGCCGCGACCGCGCGGCCCGGGGCGGTCAAAAGACATAACCCACTCCCACCTGCAGCCGGTCGTTGTTGTTGAATTCGGAGATTTCGTTGCGGTTGTCCTTGGTCAGCTCGGCGGCGTCCACCAATTGCAGTTCGGACTGCACGCTCCACAGGCGGGAGAATTCCAAACGCCCCTCCCAGCGCAGGAGGCGGAACTGGTTCTTCTCGCTCTGCGTGTAGGAGCCCTTCATGATCAGGCGGTGGCTGCGGGTCAGGCGGCGGTCGACCTCCAGGGAAACCGCGTTCGCCTGCAGATAAGGGTAGCGGCTCGAGATCGAGGGCCGGTCGGGGCTGGCGTCGGGGCCTTCCTCGCTGATTTCCCCGCCGCGCACGCTCAGGTGCTGCACGCTCAAGGTCCAGCCTTTGGCGATCAAAGCATCGAAGAAAGGGCTCATCAAAAAAGCGTCCGAGTAGATCGGGCGGTTCCAGTCCGCCTGGAAACGGTTGTCCTTCGTCGGCCGGTCATAAGCGGCGGACACGCCGAAGCGCAGGCGCTGGCCTTGGTAGTAAGCATCCCCGCTGGTGACGTTGTGGTACATGACCTGGGGAACCACGTCGACCAGGGCGCGATCGGTGGGGATGCTGAGGATGCCTTTTTTGTAACCCAGGGCCAGCTGGTTCATGGGTTTGTAAAGGGAGGCCAGGCGCGCCCGGTAAGGCGTGCCCTCGCCCACATCGAGGCGCACCCCGTAGCTGCTCTGCAAAACCACCTGGGAGTCGTTGGGGCGGTCCAGGTTGTACTCGATCTGCGAGGCCTCCGACATGACGTGGATGGATTCGGGCGGCCGGCGGAACCAGGGGTTGCCGCGCACGAACTGCCCATCGGAATCGATGTCAAAGCTCGGTCCCTGATCCGGCAGGTAAATGAAAGACCCGAACAGGCTGATGCGCGACCAGCCGGTCTGCACTTCCCAGAAAAGACCGGTCAGACCTTGGGACTCCGGCGAGAGGGGGTTCCATTTGAACACCGGCTCGATGAGGCCGAAGTTCCAGCGCCGGTCCAACTCGCTCCAGCGCTGGCGATGACGGCCCATGGTGAAAACCTGGTTGTCGTTCACTTCGATGCGGTAGGAGAGCTCCTTGATGTTGATGTAGGACATCAGGGGCGCCCCGAAGGCGTAGGCGGCGCGCAGGTCGACTTTCAAGGGATCGAGGGTGATGGGGTCGGACGCGAAATTGGCGCCGACGAACTGATAGGTGGTCTGATCGCCGGAATTGTAGGCCGGGGACAGGAAACTGTCCGACAGCAAACGCAGCTCGGAAGCCACTTCCGCTTGAGCGGGGAAGTGCAACAGGAGCGCCCCGAGGGGCAGAAATAAAAGATTCCGCGACCAGCTCATCTTCCCCTTCGTGTTCAAGCTTCATGCCCCCGGCCCGGGAGCGAGCCCCCCGCAGCCTCCGTTTCAGCGCCGCCGTTTCGTTCAAAACTTCGACAGGTGACACTTTTCGGCCCCTTGTCTATGATCGAATGACATGAAGATCCTGATGGTCCGCTTTTCAAGCTTCGGGGATGTCACTCAAAGTCTGAGTGTGCCCTCCGCCCTCACCGCCCGGTTCCCGGGGGCGGAGGTCCATTGGGTGGTGCGATCGGATCTGGCCCCGCTGCTGCGGAACCATCCCCACGTCGCCAGGATCTGGTCCTTCGACCGCCGCCAGGGATTGGGCGGCTTGTTCGATCTTCTCCGCTCGCTGCGCGCCGAAAAATTCGACCGCATTTACGATGCGCACAACAATCTGCGTTCCCGTCTGCTGTGCGCCGGGCTGAGGTTTCCCGGAGATTGGCGTCGACTCTGGCGTCCTCCTGTTTTTCGACGACGATCGATCAAACGGTGGAAAAGATTCCTTCTTTTCCGCTTTCGGATCAATCTTTTTGAGCAGCCCTTCGCCGGACAGAGGGACCTGCTGGAACCCCTGCAGGCCTGGGGAATTCCGAAATTCCCCCCTCCGGCGGCGCCCCAGTTGTTTTTATCGCCCTCGGATCATGCGGAGGCGCGGCAATTGCTGGGGAGCTGGGGCGATGAAGATTTCATTGCGTGCGCCGCGTCGGCGGCGCACTTGCTGAAGCGCTGGCCTGTCGCGCACTGGCAAAAGCTCATCGCCGACCACCCCGAGAGCCGTTTCGTTTTGCTGGGCGGACCGGAGGATCGTTTCTTCGAGGAGATCGTCGCCGTCGCCCCGGACCGCGTTTTGAACTTGGCCGGCCGCTGCGGCCTCACGGTCAGCGCCGCGGTGGTGGCGCGTTCGCGCGGCCTGGTGACCAACGACACCGGCTTGCTGCACGTGGCGGAGCAGCTCGGCGTGCGCGCCGTCGCCCTGATGGGACCGGCGCCTTTCGGCTTCCCCTGCCGCCCGACAACAAAAATACTTGAACTGGACTTGTCCTGCCGGCCCTGCAGCAAGCATGGGCAGGGTCCGTGCGTGAACGACAAACACCAGCGCTGCCTGGTCGACATCACGCCCGGCGCGGTGGGCGCCATCGTGGCGCGCTGGCACGGGCGAGCCCTCGAGGCGGCGCCATGATTTTCGCCCTTTACCGCTTCGTGCTTTTCCCCGGGGCCTGGCTGATTTTCCAGCTGGGGCGCTGGATCGGCGACGACAAATGGCGGGCCTTGCTGCGCGCCAAGAACAGCGGCGAGTTCCACTTCAACCGCCTGTCGCCGAAGGAGCTGCGGGCCCGACGCCCGCTGTGGGTGCACGCCTCCAGCGGCGAGATCGAGTACGCCCGCCCGGTGCTGCGCGAATGGAAGCGCCGCCATCCCGACATCCCCCTGGTCGTGACCTACTCCTCGCCCTCCGCCGTGCGCATCCTGCGGCAACTCGCCGAGATCGACGCCTGGGGGGCGGTGCCCTGGGAATTCCGCGGCAGCGTGGAGAAATTCCTGCGGCGTTTCGAACCGCGCGCCGCGCTGGTGGCGCGCACCGACCTGTGGCCGGTCATGGCCGACACCCTCCGCCGGCACGACATCCCGACGCTGATGTTCGCCGCCACCTTCGCGGAAAACTCCTCGCGGCTGCGCGGCCTGTCCCGGCGCCTCACCGCCCGCTCCCTGAGCGCCTTGTCGGAACTGCAAGTGGTGTCCGAGGAGGACAAACAAAACTTGGGTGATTTATCAGAACGGCTTCCCGTCCGCGTCTCCGGCGACACGCGCTTCGATCAGGTGTTCAACCGCCTGCAGAACCCGCAAAGCCTGCCGGCGCCGCTGAAGCCCGAGGGGCCGGAAAAAATCCTCGTGGCGGGTTCGACCTGGCCCGAGGACGAAGCGGTGCTGCTGCCGGCCTTCGCCGCCGCGAAAAACTGGAAAATGATCCTGGCGCCCCACGAGGTCAGCGAAGAGCGCCTGGCGGCGCTGGAAAAAAAATTCGCCGAGATGGGCCTCGCCACCCAGCGCTTTTCCGCCGAGGGCCGCTGGACGGCCCCGGTCCTGCTGGTGGACCGCCTCGGCGTCCTCGCCGAGCTCTACACCTGGGGCGATCTGGCGTTCGTCGGCGGCTCCTTCCGCCGCCAGGTGCATTCGGTGATGGAGCCCCTGGCGGCGGGGCTGCGCGTGCTGGTCGGGCCGTTTCACCTGAACAACCGCGAGGCCCTCATGTTCCGCGAGGAGTTCGCGGATCAGGATCCCCTGGTTCTGCCCGTCCGCGACGGCGCCGACATGATCGCCGCCCTCGAGAAACCGTCGCTGCTGTCCGCGCAAGGACGCGACGAGATCCGCGACATCCTCAACCTGCACCGGGGCGCCACCGAGCGGGTCCTGCGATGGTGCGAGACCGTCGTCCCAAATTGAAACGCCCCTTCGCACCTGTTCGCCTTTTTTGTCCCTGCGTCGCCGGGGATGACAGCGGCAGCCCGCCGTTGCCCCGCTATTGCGTTCTGATTTGATTTCCCCCGGCCTGGCTCTTGAACCCCTTCCCCGTGAAGGAGTGGATCGCATGAGATTCCCGGTCGGAGTTCTGTTAGGAAGCCTCACGTTCGCCGCGACGGTGACCCCCGCCGCCGGCCCCCGTGACGCGTCCCCGGGCACCGACCATCGCCTGCAAACGCGCCTCTCCGCGCCGGCGCCCGCGGCGGCCCCGGACTGGGTCAAGCAATGGCGCATGGAACTGTCCGGCCGCGACTTCGACAGCCGGGAAACCTCCACGAAGCTCGTCAACTTCCGCTTCGATCTGCAGTTGAAATACCGCCTGAGCGAGGACGTGCTGCTGAAGATCGCGCCGGCGGCCCGCTTGCAATCGGGCGCCACGCAGTCCTCCGACGGCCGCCTGAGCCCTGAAAATAAAATTTATTTCCGCGAGGCCTCCGCCCTGTGGCGCGCCGGCTCTTTCGCCCTGCTCAAGGCGGGCGCCCTCGACATGGGCGAGACGCATTCGCCGCTGCTGCTGGATCCGCGCCCCTTTCCGGCGGCGCGCGCGCAAATCTCCTACGGCGACGGCGACTGGCGCCTGAGCCTTCTCGCCGAAGGGGCGGTGCCGACGACGGTGGGCCTCAACACCAATCAGGGCGAAAAGGAACCGACGCCGGTTTTCCAAAGCTATTCCCTCCGCCACGACTGGAAATCAGGGCCGCTGTGGAAGGGCATGCTGCGCGCCGGGGCCTTCGCCTTCAGCGCCCTGCCCACCAGCCTCGCCAACGACAGCCGCCTGCTCGGCAACACCGTCGACACGGTGTCGGACACCGAATCGCGCTTCCGCGAGCGCTACGCCGGCGTCGAGGCGCAAGGCGAATTGCGGTTCCCCCTGCCCGGCCCCGTCGACGGCCGCCTGCGGGCGAGCCACGTGCGCAACACCTCGGCGCCGGACGGTTTCAACCAGGCCTCCCAATTCGCGGCCGATCTGACATGGCGCTGGGACACGCGCCGGGATCTGCTGCTCGGTGCGGAGGCCTTCCGCGCCGAGCCCGACGCCGCGGTCGCCTCGTTCGTGCAGGACGCTTACTCGGGCACGAACCGCGCCGGTTACCGCGTCGACGCCGGCATCGCCTTCGGCAAGCGCAAGGCGGCCCGCCTGGTGGGCGGCGCCGGCGAGTCACAACTGATCTATCAGAACAGCCCGCAGAGCCGCGAACGCTTCGTGATCATGAAACTGGAGACGGACTATGCCGATTTTTAAATGGCTCTTCGGAGTTTTCCTGGCGCTGAGTTTGCCGGCCTGTCACCTGCCGGAACCGCAAAGCCGCGAAGGCCGCGAGGACGACGGCAATTTCCTCGTCGAATCCGTGAGCGGCAAGGTCAGCAGCTCGGAATTCAAAGGATCTTTTTCCCTGCCGACGGCGCGGATCTACGATTTCTCCGCCTGCTTGCATGACCTCGACCGCGGCCGCCCCCTGACGGGCCAGCCTTTTGAGGTCGTCGAGACCGCGCGAACCGTCAAAGCCGACGCCAGGGGCTGCGTGCACTGGTCGGAAAAAATCGAATTCGATTACCTGGCGGAATCCGGCTATGTCCCTTTCGACCGCACCCTCAAGGCGAAGGGTCTGGCGCGCGGCTCCCGCCAGCTGCGCCTGGCCCTGAACCCGTGGGCCCACGGCGAAGACGCCAAGGCCACCGAGGCCGTGGACCTGAGCAAAACCCAGGTCGTGAAACTGCACGCGGGCCTGAAGGACGCGCCCCGGACCGGGCGCGGCCTGTGGATGGAGGACGCCCGGCTGTCGGTGACCGACGACCGCCTGACCGCGCAAGGCCAAACGCTGACCTATCAGATTTACGGCGTGCCGAAGGTGGTGCTTTCGACGATCAACGGCGAACGTTTTCTGCAGCCCCTGAGCCGCGGCCGCTTCAACGCCCGCGTGGAATTGATCCACCAGGATTTCATCGAAGGCCGCGAAACCCGCCGCGTGCTGGCGACGCGGAATCTGCAGGACGTCTCGATCCAGAACGACGTGCTGGCCTTGCGCGTGCCCCTGCTGCTGGCGCAAACCCCCCAGGCCGGGCAACTGTTCCTGACCCTGCGGCTGGAGCCCCTGGACCCGCCGCCGGGCCTGAAGGGCTTCGAAGGCCTTTATCCCATGGGGGACGACAAGAGCCTGAAGACGCCGAACTTCCTGAAAGTCAGCCCCGCGCAGCTGCAACAAAAGGATTTCCGCCTCGACAACTTCGTCACGGAGAAAGCGCCGCCTCCCGGAAGCGGGGACAAAAACTTCACGCCGCCGCCCGCCCATGCCCAGAAGGCCGGCCTTTACATCGAGACGTTCACCATTCTGCCCAGCCAGCGTGGCGATGAAGGCACGCTGAAGTCGCAGATCACCTACCGCGTGTCGGCCTGCCTGCGCTCGGGGGTCGACCAAAAACCCGTGATCGCGCGCTCCTTCCAGGTGACGAAGTTCCGCTCGCAGGAATCCGATCGCGCCGAGACCCTGAGCCTCAACACCCAGAACACCTCCTGCCTGTACTGGGAGGACACGGTGCGCTTCGATCCCTACGCCTGCCAGCACTACATCCCGGGCTTCGTGCAGATCCGCAACGACGACCTCGGGCTGAACGAGAAATACGAATACCTGCTGAACCCCTGGGCGACGGGCCCGGCCTTCGCGATCTACGGCCGCGACGCGGGCGACAAAAAGAACCTCGCGCTGAAGTGCGACCCCGTCCAGAAGCCCCGGGCGCAGATGATGTTGCGCAATTACACCTACACGACGCCCGAGGGCGGCTACTCCTACCAGGTGGATCAGGGATTGAACCTCTCCGTGAAGAAGAGGATCCATCTCAGCGTCGATCCACAGGTTTTGTTGTATTCAAGCACCAACCAGGGCTTGGAAGCGAGGCAAAGCCTGCGCGACGGCGTCTACGCCGTGCGCGCCGTCATCACCCGCGGCCTGTCCCTGGATTCCTCGAACTCTTATGTCACGCACGCCGAGGGGCTCGCCAACAATCTCGGCGGCAGCCTCAATGTCGAACTGGAATTCCACTCCCACGATCTGAAGGCCCTCGGCAACCGCAGCACCCTGCTGCTGGACGTGCGCCCGGTGGACGCGGCGAAAGTGCGCCTGGACGACAAGGGCCGCCCGCGCCTGAAAGAGGGTGTGAGCCGCGTCTCGGACGCCGTGGTCGCGTCGACGGAATTGGTGAGCGGCGTCTTCCGCGGCACCATCATCCTCAATCAGGACGAGGGCACGGGCCCGGTGCAGATCTTCGATCAAAGTTCCTTGGCGGCCTACCTCACCCAGTTGCAACTGCCGGCCGGGCCGGGCGATCGCCTGCTCGACACCCTGATCCAGCGGGGCGAGGAGCTGCGCCGCCAGCAGATCACCGAGCTGTCGACGGCCGTGAGCCCGGCCGCCGCGGCCCGCGCGCAGAACCATCTCTTCATCGGGAAAAACGAGGAGTGGGGCCACGGCCGCCTCGGCCCGCAGGACCGCGCCAAACTGTGCGAGCTGTTCGCCCGCCAGATCCTGAAAGACGCCCTCATGCCCGCCCTGGTGCCGTCCTTCCTCAATGACTGCGGCCGCAGCGACCCCGGGAAATTCTTCAGCATCGAACACCGCTGGGTCCTGAAAAGCTTCAAAGACGGCGACCCCATCGCCGCCATCGAGGGCAATCGCTTCAACCTGGGGGTGGAGGCCTCCTTCGGGGTCGAGCGCACCCGCAGCCAGAGCACGAGTTCGCAATGGTCGGCGGGCGCCAGCGCCAGTCTGGGCAAAGATTTCTTCAAGGTGCTGAGCCTCGGCGTCACCGGCGGCTACTCGATGTCCTGGAGCGACAGCGACAGCCGCGGGGCGGGCAACGCCGTCGGCGTCGCCGAGGGACTCAACCTCAACGTGTTCGAAAACCGCCTGCGCCTGCGCGTCGACCGCGCCGAGGCCTGCTCGGTCATCCGACTGAATCCGGATCTCTTCGGCCACGGCGGCGGCTTTTGGTCTTTCCTGCGGGCGCCGGCCCTCGAATCGTTCTTCCGCCGCGAGCTCAGCCCGAATCAACGGATCGAGTTCGCCCGCCGCGGCGTTTTCGCTTGCGCGGGCCGCGACGAAATCATGCGGGAGGACTGGACCGAGACCTACTACACCGTCACTCAGGACACCAGCGGCGCGAGCGAAACCCAAGACGGCGCGGATCCCCGCAACCGCCCCTTCTTCATGGTGCTCAGGGGCACGGCGGATTACCAGCGCTTCGTCAACCTCGTCAAAGGCGTGGCCCGCGTGCCGAAGGGCGCGGCCAAAGAGGACATGAACTTCTCCGACGTCGGCGAGGCCTTGAAGGCTTACTTCCGGCAGTCGCCGGTCACCCCGGGCCACCGCCTGGCGCCGCGCTGAAAAAGCCCGTCTCAAAACGGGATCGGCGGCAAGGCCTGTGGCGATCCCGGGTCTTCCATGCCATGATGAAAGACCGTGGGAAAAACAGTCCTGATTTTCTTTCTCGGTCTTCTTTGTTCTCTTTCGGCCGGGGCCGTCGATTTTTCCAGCCAGCAGGAATGCCTGGAGTACCACCGCAGCCGGCTCGATCAGCGCAACCTCACCCAGCAATGCAAGGGGAAAAACCAGTCCAGCTGCCAGAACCAGTACGGCGAGGACTACGTCAGCACCATCGAGAACACCTGCCGCCAGTATTTCAGCAGCCAAGACACGGCGGTGACGACGCCCCCGCAGATGGCCACCGACTGCTCCAGCGCCACGCAAAGCCAGCTGCAGGCGGCGGCCAACTCCTGCCTGTCCCTCGGAGAGGTGGCCGGCACCCGCTGCAGCACCGAGGAGGCCCAGCAGGTCATTCAGATGGCCGGGCGGCGCGCCCAAACGAATATCAACGACAGCTCCAGCCAGCAACGCGCCTGCCAGGAGATGCAAAACTTCAGCGCCCAGGCGGAATCCGCCATGCGCAACTTCGAGGCGCGCTGCGAGCCGGCCATCACCGAGGGCCAGGCGGTTTGCGCCCGCGCCCGTCAGATGATCGACTCCTCCGGCTGCGCCGCCAAAGTGAAGAGCGGCTACAACCAGAGCGTCTCGCGGGGCCTCGGCATGTTCACCACCCACCAGACCACGCTCGGCAATGCCCGGCAGAACGTGCAGGCCGCGAAACAGTCGGGAACGGAAACGGCGTCCTGCCTCGCCAACACCGCCGCGCAAACCGCCTCCAACCTCAAGGATTCTCAAGACAAGGGCGCGGCCGCGACTCTGGCGGACACCGCGGCGGCAGCGGCCACCACGGTGTCCGCGACCGACAGCGCCGGCGGCCGGGCGCCGGGCGCGGCCGCAGGCTCGAACTCCCTCTCCTTCGAAAGCTCACCGACGGTGACGGCCAATGCCGAGAAGACCGGCGCCTCCTCCGGCGCGGGCCAGGCTCTTTGGGACCTGCCGCGCTCCCCGGCCGCGAGCGCGGAAGTCGCCGCCCTGACGGCGGCTTCCGACGGCGAAACGAAATCCGCCCCCCCTCCCGCCGGCGGGGATGAAAAAGACAAGAGCGCTCCGGCGAAGGGGACAGCCGCGGACATCCTGAGCGGCACCGACGGCGGAAGCGGCGGCGGGCGCGGTTTCACGGGCTTCACCCTCCCCGCTTCCTCCGCCGGCCCCGCGGACAAAGCCGGCTTGAAAACGAAGAGCCCCGTCAGCCCGGAAGACAAACCGGATCTGTCGAGATTCCTGCCCTCGCAGGTGAGCGGCGCCGCCGACCGGGGCGGTTCCTGCGCCAGCGTCGCCCGCGACGGCATCACCGGTCCCCACTGCAGTCAGTGGGAAAAAATCCGCAACCGCTATCAGTTCCTGCGCTCCGGCCTGTACGAAGGCCCTTGAAAATCATCATGCGTTTCGCGAATGATTCATTGTTCAATATTCATTGGGCAGTGAATGATCTTTCGGGCACAACAAAGACCGAAGGAGACGCACCATGAAAAACCAACTGTTCCTCATTCTCTTCCTGCTCGCCCCGCTCTCGGCCCAGGCGTTTTTCCCTCAGACCACGTCCCTGAGCTGCGACAATCCCGCCTCCGCCGTGAGCCTGGTCGTGCGCGTGGGCGCTTTCGCCGGCGAGAGCAACAATTGGGGCCTCGAGATCTACGAGTTCGACAAACAATCCCGTCGCCCCGTTGGTCTCACGGATCACCTCGCCGGCCGCCTGCAGGGCGGGGAGAAAAACGTCATGACCATGATCGAAGGACGCGCCGGCCACGTTTACGGGGTCATCCGCCGCACGGGCGCCCAGAGCTTCGTTTACCAGGACCGCCGCGGCGCCATGCCCTGCGTGATGCTCTGAGGTCTTGTCGCTTTTCCGGCTCAAAATATCGAGGAAAGCGGAAGTCTCCGGCAGACCGTCGAGGAAAATTCCACATTCCCTGAAATTCCCGCGCAAACGCCCGTTGTCAGGGCGTTTTTTTCTTTTGGTGCAACCCCTGGGCTACTGCCGACTCCCTCGACACCCGCCTCGGGGGGCCTCACCCTCTCTTCTCGCGCTCCGCGCAGGCGGCGGGGAGAACGCGCTTTCTGAGACGGCGTTCGTCCCAAAAAAGCTCAGGCACGGCCCTTGCTTTCTCCTCGGTTGGGGAAGGTCTCGCGAAGTTTCTTCGTGGGGGCCGATGTTTCATTTTGAATCGCTGGGGGAAAATCAATGAGATCAAAAAATCTGCTTCGCTTGTTGTTGGGAGGAACCGGGGCCTTGGCTCTGATCGTGTCTTTCCAGAACTGCTCGAAATCGATGACGTCCATCGATGACAATATGAAAGCGCAAACGCTGGCCACGGAAAGCGTCTTCGAGGACGGCAATCTGTCCGGAACGGCGGGCGGCAAGCAGAACAGCTCCACCAGCAACAGCGATTGCGACGGCGACTACTGCCCGCCCGCGCCGAAACCGCCGGCTCCAGCGCCGCAACCGCAGCCGCAGCCGCAACAACCGGCTCCGTCTCCGACGCCGCAACCTCCGGCGGCGGGACAATTGCCCGACAACGTCCCGATCTCCCGCGTCTGCTCGTCCTTTGATGGCCCGAGCAGCGGCGACAAAGCCGCCCGCGTCGTCACGGCGAGCTCCCTCAAACTGTCCGTCGCCAGCTCCTCCGGAGCCACTCTGTGTGAAGATCAGAGCACGCACTCCATCAAGGGTGAGATCCGCGCCGGCAGCCTCAACCTCAAACGCTGCCTGGCGACGATGAGCAGCTCGAAAGTGGCCGCGGGCACCTACCGCGTGAAACTGACGAACGAAAAAGGCAACGATGTGATGATGGACTTCCCGGCCAAAGCGACGGTGTCCGTGTCCGCCAAAGGGGCCGTCACCACGTCCTGGCAGGAAAGCGGCTTCGCCGGCCTGTACTATGACTTCAACCCGAACCTGGGCAGCGACAGCCCCGGCTCCCTGGGCACCGGCACCGACGGCGCTTACTGCCAGGAAAAAGCCTCGCCGCTCTTCGTGGACATGCGCAACCTGTTCGAGAAAACGGGCGCCTTCCACCTGAGCTCGCTGGAAAACGGCATCCTCTTCGACATCAAAGGGGAAAGGGCCGAACCGGCCGCCTTCACGCCTTACCGCATCTCGTGGTTCGAGACCCAGGGCTTCGCCTTCATCGCCCTGCCGAACGCCCAAGGCGAGGTGAAAGGCATCGATCAACTCTTCGGTGACAACACCAAGGGTCCGGACGGTCAGTTCGCCGCCAACGGTTACAAAGCCCTGGCCAAGTACGACGACGACCAGGACGAACTGATCACCGACAGCGACGAGGTCTACGGCAAGCTGCGCCTGTGGTTCGACCTGAACCGCAACGGCCGCGCCGACGCCGGCGAGCTGATGAGCCTCAAACAGGCCGGGATCGTCACCGTCGACCTGCGCTACGACGCCGGCTTCCACGAAGTCGACGAGCACGGCAACGAGGTGAAGTTCAAATCCGTCGCGAAACTGCGCAACGGCAAATACCGCCTCGTCTTCGACGTGTGGTTCAACCTGCGCTGAACGAAAAGAAACAACCCAGCTTCAAAGGGTCCCCGGTTTTCCGGGGACCCTTTGTTTTTCCAGGAAACGCAACGCCCGCAGGCCGAACCAGCTGAAGCACTCGCCGTCGACGAGGGCGCCCCGCGGGCAGAGCTTTTTCAGCTCCTCGACCTGGCGGCCGAAGGGAAAGGGCTCGGAGGAGAAAAGGCAGACGGAGGATGTCACGAGCTCTTCGGGCGCTTCGGGATAAAGGCCTGCGGCGGGAATCTCGCGCAGGCGGTAGCCCACCTGCTCCAGCACCGAGGCGATGAAGGTGCCGCGGTTCGCGAGCATCCAGGGTTTTCTCCAGATCAAGTAAATCACTTCATTTGACTCCGCCGACCACTCCCCCCAACGGCTCAGCACGCCCGCGTCCGGGGCTTGCCGCGGCGGTCCCCCGCCGCCGTGCCACAGGAGCCGGCAGCGATCGCCGTAACCGGCGAGCGTCGCGCTGTGCAGACGGGCCGCCAGCATCTCCAGGCCCGCCGCCATGCCGGGCAGATCCGTCACGTGGGTCGCCACCCAGGGCAGAGGGCTTTCCTCGGCGAAGGATTTCGGGTTTTCTTCGCGATCGAGGACGAGGAGATCCGCGTTCAGCGCCCGGACTTTCCCCCAATCAACATTTTTTGTTCCGCCGACAATGGGAATGGCGCTCACTTTTTCCGCGGGATGAACGCAAAAACGCGTGCGACCGACGACCTCGACTCCGGCCTCCAGCAATGTCTCCGTCCAGGAGGGAACCATGGAAATCACTCTCATGCCTTCATCCTCGGGCTCCTTACAAGATGAGTCAACGAGGGCAAAGCCTTGACCGCCCCCCGCGTTTTTTGCGACAAAGTGAGGTCACTTCGAGAGAGGAGAGCGCCATGTCAAAACTGCCGGCCCTTCGTGAGGCGCCCGCATTGAGTCCTTTTCAGAAAGGCGATGTGCTGGTTCTGTTCGGCGAGCTGTTCAGCCGCGGTTACGCCAACGGTTTGGTGGAGGAGGCCGAGCGCCTGGGCATGACCATCGTGCGCGCCACCGTCGGCCGCCGCGAGAAAGACGGCGTTCTCCGCCCGCTGACGGCGGAAGAGGCGGCCACCATCCCCGCCCCCTTCATCAACGTGCCCCTGGAAGCCGGCTTCGATCTCGAACCAAACTCGCAGGGTTTGTCTCCCGTCGAGCTGATGAAGGACGTGAAACTTTCCGACTGGGAGGGTTTCCAGTTCCCCGCAGGAGCTCTGGAGGAAAGCCGCGAGCGCGGCATCGAGCGGTTCCGCCGGAACACGGCGGAATTCATGCGCCAATTGCGCCCGCTGATCCCGGCCGGCGCCAACGTCCTCTTCGCCCACTTGATGGCGGGGGGCGTTCCGCGCACCAAGGTCGTCATGCCTTTGCTGAACCGCGTGGTGAAGGGAACCGGCGATCGCTACCTGCCCTCGCAAAAACTCTGGGATTCATCGATCGGCCGTTTTTGCGCCATGAATTTCCGCGAAGTGACCGCCGAAACCCTGCGCCACCTGCTGGTGGAGTCGACCCCGCTGCGCCAGGAGATCGAGGGCCGCGGCCGGCACGTGAGCTACCTCGCCTACGGATACCACGGCACGGAGATCCTGCTGCAAGGCGATTACCGCTGGCAGACCTACACGCCCTACGTGCAGGGCTGGGCGAAGATGGACCTGGAGAACATCGCGCGCGAGTTCCATCGGGAAGGCCGCCATGTCGCCGTTTACAACTGCCCCGAGATCCTTACCAACTCGAGTTCGATCTTCCAAGGCGTTGAACTGTCGCTCTATCCCCTGATCGACGCCTTTGACAAAGAGGACGCCTCCTCCCCGGTCACGGCGAAAATCAAGCGCGCCTGCGCCGAACTCCTCGTCGACGGCGAGGCGACCTTCGAGCGCATCCGCGGCATCATCTCGTCCTACTACGCCAATCCGGAGATCCGGGCCCACTGCCTGTTCGAGCGCTGGCCCCAGCACACCAGCCGCGAGCAGCTGGAGACCATGCTGGCGGCGTCGCAGGATCTGCAGGATCTGCACAAGGACCCGAAGCAGCTGATCACCGCCGTGCTCAGCGAGAGCGTCTTCGAGGCCTGCGGCCGCTTGATGCTGCACGATTCCTGGACCGCCAACGAGCCGGTGCGCTGGATCGGCCATGACGGCGTGACCCGCGCCTTGCTGGCATGAGCGTCACGGCGGGCGAGAGCTGGACCTCTCACGGGCTGAAATTCCACGGCCTGTCCCTGTCGGGGATCCGCACCAGCATGGCGATGCCGGAGTTGAGTCTGAGCTTCGACGTCGCCCAGGCTTATCCTTTCGTTCTGAACCTGAAGAATTTCTTCCTCACCCACGGCCACATGGATCACGCCGTGGGGGTGCCCTACATCCTTTCGCAAAAAGCCATGACCCGGCAGCCGAAGCCGCGCTTTTACATGCCGCCGTCCTTGGTGGAGCCGCTCACGCGCATCATGAAGACGTGGGAGGAGATCGAGGAGCACACCTACGAATACGACTTCATCGGCCTGAAGCCCGATGAGCGCGTGGTTCTGAACGACAAATACTTCGTGACCGCCTGGCCCGCGCTTCATCGCATCGAGGCCCTGGGTTACACGTTGTTCGAGGTGCGCAAGCACCTGGCGCCGGAGTTCCGCGGCCTGCCGCAAGGCGAACTGGCGCGCCTGGCGCGGGAAGGCCGGCAGATCAACGAGATCGAGGAAATCCCCATGGTGAGTTTCACCGGCGACACGCGCATCGAGTTCCTCGATCAGCGGCCGTGGATCGCGCGCTCCAAGATCCTGATGATGGAGTGCACGTACCTGGACGACAAAAAATCCATCGAGCACGCCCGCCAGTGGGGGCATCTGCATCTGGACGAGCTGCTGCCGCGTTTGTCCGCGATTGAAGCGGAAAAAATCGTCTTGATCCACGTTTCGAGCCGTTACCCGACGGCGATGGCCGAGCGGATTTTGCAGGATCGCCTGCCCGCCGCGGAGCGGGAACGCGTGGTGATTTTCCCCGGGCGCTAGAGGTCCAGGACCGCGAAAAAGCGATTTTTCCTTTATGTAATTTTATGGTAAGTTTACGGGGATGAATGATCCCCGCCTGGATTTGCGCGGCCGCGGCGCCGTCAGCAATCCCCCCAACCGTTTTGAAAGCTTGAGCTTCCACCTGGAGCTCACCGATGAATCCCTTTTCCCCGAAGAGGAGAGGGTTCAACCCACGACGCGGTTGTTCCGCGACACCTCGCGGACCATCGTGAACAAGAACGACAGCCCGGACGTGGGGTTCGAGTACTCGATCAATCCCTACCGCGGCTGCGAGCACGGCTGCGCTTATTGCTACGCCCGGCCCACGCACGAGTACCTGGGTTACTCGGCGGGGCTCGATTTCGAATCGAAGATCTTCGTGAAGGACAAGGCCCCGGAGCTTTTGCGCGAAAAGTTGATGTCGCGCTCCTGGCAGCCGGCGAGCCTCTTTTTCAGCGGCATCACGGATTGCTATCAGCCCATCGAGCGGCGCCTGCGGATCACGCGGGGCTGCCTCGAGGTGCTGCGGGAATTCCGCAATCCGGCGGGCATCATCACGAAGAATCAGCTCATCACCCGCGACATCGACATTTTGCAGGACATGGCGAAACTCAACGGCATCATGGTTTTTCTCTCGGTCACGACCCTGGACGCCGATCTCGGCGGCAAGCTCGAACCGCGCACCTCACGGCCGCAAGCCCGCCTGAAAGCCATCGAGGAGCTCGCCCGCCACGGCATTCCCGTGGGCGTGAACGTGGCCCCGGTCATTCCGGGCCTCACGGACCATGAACTGCCGTCCATTTTGAAAGCGGCGGCCGATGCCGGCGCCCGCTGGGCGGGTTACACGCCGGTGCGCCTGCCGGGCGCGGTGCTCAATGTGTTCACGGAATGGCTCGACACCCACAAACCGGAGCGCAAAGAGAAAATCCTCTCCGCCATCCGCGACGTCCGCGGCGGCAAGCTCAACGACCCCCGTTTCGGCAGCCGCATGCGCGGCGAAGGCGCCATCGCCGAGAACCTCCGGCAAATGTTCAAGATCTACACCCGCCGCGAAAATCTGAACAGGGAAGACCTCCACCTCACCACCGAGCACTTCTCCCGCCCCGGCGACCAGCTGAGCTTCCTCTAAAAGGTGCCAGGCCGTGTTTGGAGATGCGCCGCATCTCCAAACACGGCCTGGCACCCGAAGGGGATGCGGAGCGTCCCCGAACAGGACCTGGCACCTGTTAGCGTGGGAAGAACTCTTCGAGCTCGGGCCAGAGGCGTTTGCTCTTGTTTTTGCGGGCTTTGAGGTAGGAGGACCAGTCCTGGGGCTTGCGCTTGTTCCAGCTGCCGGCCAGGCGGCTCACGAAGTACAAAGGCGCCATGCCCTGGCCCATCAATTCTTTCGGCGGGCGGATGGCGGAGAGCATCTCCGGGCCGTAATAGCATTGCGCCAGCAGCAGATCGCGTTCGACGAGCTCGCCGATGATGATGGCGTCGTTGGCCTGACCCATCAGGGTGCGGTTCAAGGGACAGGTGCCCTCGTTGGTCGGCGGCACGCCGGCCGAAGCGATCAGCAGGCGGCCCTCGCTGATTTTCTGGTTCAAAGCGTCCAGCACCTCTTTGTTTTTCGGGCCGCTGCGCTCGTTCCAGTCGAAGAACAAAAAGCTCACGTCCTGGGGCACGGCCTCAATGGCGTCCACCAGCTTGTCGGGATTGTACTCACCCTTGCTGTTGTAAGGCGTGAGATTGCGGATCTCGCAGCCCGGGCACTTCGACTGGGTGGCGAAAAAAGGCTTCACCTTGGTGTCGAACACCGCCGCCGGCTCTTTCGAGAAGTAACCCACCACCGCGGGGGCGGCCACGGCCGTCGCCGTTCCGGAAAAAAAGGCCAGGGCTCCCCACATCGCTCGCATCGCATTCATGGTCTTTTTCATAGGCTCCATTTCAACTCAGTGCGCCCCGTTTTGTCGACGCCTTTTCTGTCTGATCTGTTGAACATCGCGGCGAAGTCAGGGAAGATCTCCCCATGGCATCGGAAAACTGGACCCTTCGTCGCTTTCATCACTCCGGCGACGAGTATTTCAGCGACATGCTCCATGCCATCCGCCACGCCCGACGCAGCATCCTCGTCGAAACTTATATTTTCGAGTGGGACTCCCTGACCCGCCTGCTGATGGAAGAACTGCGCCGCGCCCGCGAGCGCGGCTGCGAAGTGAAAATCCTCGTGGACGGCTTCGGTTCTTTTTACTGGCTGGAAACCCTCGCCCAGGAATGCCGCGAGGCCGGCATCGAACTGCGCGTGTGGAAGCCCCTGCCCCGCGGCTTCCTCGGCCTGCAGAGTCTGATCCGTCGCGCCGGTTTCCGCGTGACCCGCCTCCTGCGGCAGTTCAACCGCCGCAATCACCGCAAACTCACTTTGATTGACGAGCGCCTGGTCTTCCTGGGCTCGATGAACTGGACGCAGGTGCACTGCGAGCGCCTGATGGGCCTGCGCGCCTGGCGGGACAGCGGCGTCGCCCTCGAGGGGCCGGCCGTGCAACACATCCTGCGCGCCATGCGCCTCGCCTGGCGGCGGGCCGGACGCAGTCAGCCCTTGCGCAAAGCCTGGCGGCGGGGCCTGCGCGACCCGCGCTACAAATCCCTGACCTCGGCGGTGCGCTTGAACCAAAGCTGGAAGGACCGCCGCCACCTCACTTCGGATCTGTTGCGGAGATTGCGCCGCTCCCAGCAGCGCGTGCGCATCGAATCGGCGTATTTCCTGCCGACGCGGGCCCTGCTGGTGGCGCTGAAAAAAGCCGCGCGCCGGGGCGTGCCCGTCGAGGTCATCCAGCCCGGCCCCTCCGATGTGCCCGCCGTGAAGTGGGCGGCGGCGGCGATGTCGCGCAACCTGATCAAGGCCGGCGTGCGGCTTTACGAGTATCAGCCGCGCATCCTGCACGCCAAATTCCTGATCATCGACGGCTGGGCCGCCCTCGGTTCGACCAACATGAATCATCGGAGTTTTTTCCATGACCTCGAGGTCGAGGCGGTCTTCGAGGACGCGGCCGACGTGGAGGGGCTGAACCGTCAATGGCAGGCCGACCGCCGCCTGTCCCGCGTGCTCACCGAGATCGAGATCAACGCGGCCCCCTGGTGGCAGCGCTGGCTGGAAAGCTGGGCCTTCCGCCTGCGCTGGTTTTTGTGATTTTTCTTGCCCACCGCGACGCTCAAAGGGCAAAGTGAAGCTTCATGAAACAAGTGAAAATCGTCGTGACTGGTGGCCCCTCGGGGGGAAAAACCACCTTGATTGAAGGTCTGAAAAAAGATCTCGGCCCCCATGCGGCCCTGGTTCCCGAAGCGGCCAGCATCCTTTATCGCGGCGGCTTTCCCCGCCTGAAGCAAGAGGCCGCGCAGGAGCATGCCCAGCGCGCCATTTACCTGATCCAAAAAGAGCTCGAAGGCCTGGTCGCCGACATCAACGAGAAATCGCAGCTGCTGGTGTGCGATCGCGGCTCCCTGGACGGCATCGCCTACTGGCCGCGGGGCGAAAGCCATTTCTTCAAGGCCCTGAAAAGCAGCCGCCGCAAAGAATTGAAGCGCTACGACTGGGTCATCCACCTCGACACCGCGTCGCGGAATTTTTATGATACGACCAACCCCATCCGCACCGAGTCCTTCAGCGAAGCGCTGAAGTTGAACGAGCGCGTGAAAAAAGCCTGGCGTGATCACCCCCGCCGCATCGTCATCACCCAGAACGAGGATTTTCTGTCAAAAATGACTTTGTCCTTGTCCGTCATCCGCGCTATTCTGGACGGCCGCTCCTACGAGGAGATCCTCTCCGAACTTCTTTCGGGTTGATCATTGACCGCCGGGAGGGTGACAATCTTCCCATGAGAGTTTTGCTGCCCTGCCTACTGCTCGTTTTGTTGTTCGCCAAAACCGCGGCGGCGCAAAAAACCAAACTGCCCTTTCCGTCGGAGCCCAACAATCTCCAGATCCTGGCGCAGCGTTTTCTCTACGCCCTGGTGGACGCCCACACCTTGCGCATCGGCGACATTCTCATCGATTCCAACAAACTGAGCCTCGACATCGCCTCCGATCCGGCGAAAGGCACCAGCCTGACCTTCACCTGGCCCGCCGCCCTGCTTTCCGAAGGGCGCATCACCCTGCTCAACAACAACGGCAAGGCCCTGTGGAGCGAGCGTTTCAACCCGAAAAAAATCGCCATCGACGGTGGCCGGAGCGAGTCCGACGAGGACCTGCGCTCCGAGAGCGCCCGCTTCACCTCCGCCCCTCTGGAGGAAAACCTGGTGAAGGAGCTGCGCCGGCTGCCGTTCCTGAATTTCTGCATCAGCAATGAAACCGCCGACACGAAAATTTACCTGTGTTCCGCCGACCTGTCCTGGCGCCAGGACAAAAGCGGGCAGGCTTCCGTCCGGCCGCGGGGTTTCAGTCGTCTGCCGGCGCAGGTGTCGATCAACGGCAGCGTCGTGAGCCCGCAGGGGATCGTGTACCTGAACCAGCCCGATCAGCAGCTCTTCATGCAGGCCCGCACGCAAAGCGGCGTTTCCATCGATATCATCACCCGGCGCAATGACATCGCCTACTCCGATGCCGTGCTCAGCGACGACGGCACGAAGATCCTCCTCACCAGTCGCGGCGCCGAACCGGCCAATCAAAAAGGCGCCCGCCTCCTGGGACCGAACGAATATCAGGTGGTGCTGCCCGTCTCTCGCCCCTACTATTATCTGCTCGGCAAGGGCGGCATCCCCCTGCGACAGGAATTTCTGGTCAAAGGCGATCTGCCCCGCGAGAGCCAACGGGCCTGGCTGAACAGCCGCCCGCCCACCCGCACCTACGCCTCGTCGATCACCCTCGAAGGCCAAGCGCCCGAGGGCGTGCGCCTGAAGGTCGACGGCAAAAAGAACTCCCTGGAGAGCCGGGGCAACCATTTCGAATGGACCCTGCGCCAGCTGGAGCCCGGGTTGAATCAACGGCGCCTGCTGATGGAGCAGGGCGATCGCCAGCTCGTCGCCCAGCACGAGATCCTGCGCGGCCGCCCCAACGAGGCCGGCGGCGACCTGCAGCTGCAGGCGTTGAACCAGATCGCCCGCGGCGAGATTTTCTATCAGCGCTGGATGGATCGCTTCTTCGGCCTGGGCGGCGAGGCCGCGGAATTCCATTGGGGCTGGGGGCTTTCCTACCGCAAGCAGCTCAACACCAAGACCGATCACTCGGAACTGGATTGGATCACCCTGGCCTTGAGCTATCGCTTCCAGGACGGCATGCCCTTCGTCGACCGCAGCTGGGGGGTGAACCTGCTCGCCTCTTCCGTGCGCGCCAACCGTCAGGGCTCGACGGCCTTCGGCCTGGATCTGGTTTACAAATCCCCGCCCCCGGAGGACGGCCGCTGGTCGCGGCGTTTCGATTGGTGGGATGCGAAGTTGCGCCTGTGGCCGGTGTCCTCGGGCTCCAACGGCAAGCTCGCCTTCAGCTGGGAGACCGAGGCGCAAGTCTACCGCCGCGCGAGCGCGCACTCCTACTGGAAGGCCGGCGCCGGATTGTCGCAACTCAAAACCACCCCGGCCGCCCCCAAAGAGGGCCCCCAGATCGACCTCAAGCTCGGCTACCTGATCAACTTCTGAAGGTACTGAAGGTACCGCCTACTTTCTGGTACCCCTTTGCGTCAAAGGTTCGGTGGGCCGAACCTTTGACGCAAAGGGGTACCAGAAAGTAGGCGGTACCTTTTCCTTAGCGGCGTTTGAAGAGACCGCCGACGAAGCCTTTGAGGTCGACGTTGGCGAAGATGTCTTTTTCTTTTTTCAGCTGGGACTCGATGGTCGACAGCTCGCGACGGGCGGGAATCAGGGACGGATTCATGGCGATGGCGCGCTCGAGTTGTTTCTTGGCGCCCATGGTGTCGCCCTTGGCCCGCTGGAACAACCCCATCACCAAGGGATAGTGGGCGTCGTAGCGCTCCTCCGCGGGGACTTGCACCAGCTCGAATTCCACTTCTTTCAGAAGATTGGTTTTTTTGCCGCCTTCGGACTGCCCCACCTTGGCCCAAGCCATCAGGATGTGCAGGTGCTCCAGCTGCGGATGGGTGCGCTGCACTTCGTGCAGAAGTTCGGCGGCCACGCTGAACTGCCCGATCGCGAGCTTCTGACGAGCCTCCTCCATGCGCTTGCTCGCCTGCAGTTTGCTCTCGGCCTCTTTGCCGACGGCTTCCGTGTAGCTCTTCTCGCGGAAACCGCTGTCCAGGCTCACCTGGTAAGCCTCGGTCAGTTTGACGCGCAGGTTTTTCCACAAGGTCATGGTGGGGGACGAAGCGTCCTTCGGCTGCGGGCCCAGCAAGGACGCCAGACCCATTTCATCGAGGTTTTCCGGTCCCAGGAAATCAATGATCTGGATGGGCGTTTTCCCCTGCACGTCACTCCAGATTTTGCGCAAGGCCGCGTGCTGTTCGATGTCGGTCTTGAACGCCGACTTCGGGCCGAACATGATCAGGCCCTTCGACAGCAGCAGGTGCAGGCCCTTGTAGATCGCGGCCTCGGGGTTCTGCTTGTCCTCCAGCAACTGCGTGAGGGTGACGCCCTGGCGGATGCGGCTGAGGAATCCGTGCAGCGTTTTCACCAGGGCCATCTCGAGCACCGGATGGTCCTCGCGGAAAGCCGGCGACACCGTGATGACGTTGCCCGCCCACAGCATGTAAAGGGACTTGAGCCATCCGGTCGTCACCTTCGAGGCGATCCAGTCGTGGAGGTAATACTGCAAGCGATCGGAGTCGATGCTGGGCTGGCTGGCCTCGACGTCGGCGGCGGCGAAGTTGATCCGGATCGTCTGATCCGAGATGGTGCGCGACAGGCGGATGTTCATCTGCTCCATCAGGATCAGGTCGAAGGCATGGGGGCTCAGCTGGTTGGCGCGCAGCAGACGCAGGCCGATCTTCTGGTTGGTGCGCTCGGCCAGGGCCTCCTGCACGTGGTGAGGCAAGGCGTAGCCGCTCTGGATCAGCATCTCGCCGAGGTAGGTGGTGCGGTCCTCGACGTCGACGCCGACGATCTGCCCCTGGCTGAAGGAGATGCCCGACACCGAGCCGTTTTTTTCGTAGATGTTCAAATAGCCCGAGGAATCGGTTTCCACCAGCAGGCTGTAGATGAAGGGCAGGTCGAAACCGCTCACCTCTTCGAGGGACTCGATGATCTTGCGTTTTTCCCGCTGCGAGACTTTTTCCTTGGCGAAAATCTGATAGAGGGTCTTCCTCACCGGGGCGGCTTCGCCTTTGCCCTCGTCGGGCGCGATCAAAGCCAGCACCGGGGCGGCGTCGAAGGGGGATTTTTTCTCGACGAAGGACAATGCCTTGGTGCGGGTCATGGCGTCCTTGATGAAGTCCTTGTCCGTGAAGATCCCGCTCATCAGGATGAACTTCATGCCGCTTCGCGGGTTGCCCTGCTTGACGTTCATGACGAAGTCGACGCCGCTGACGCTGCCCTGGAGCATGCAATCGGCGATGACGTAATCGAATTTCTGCTTGGCCAAAGCGGTGAGGGCCTCGTCGGGACGGAGGCAGTGCTGAACCTGGTGGCCTTCTTTTTCCAAAGCCTTGGTCAGAGCTTCGCCCTGACCCAGTTCATCACCCAGTAAAAGAATGCGGATTTTCTCATTGGCCACGGCTTTATATCGGTCAAAGGCCGGGCCGGGATGAGGCGGGGAAACCTGACCTTGGTCTATTTCTTGATGAACTTGAAGTACTTCGCCTCGATGACGTCCATCTCCATGGCGTTGCCGTCGTCATCTTTGACATCCGCGGGAGGATTCAGGGAACCCTCCTTGAATTCCGTCCCATAACGGAACAGGACGTTCTTCTCGGAGCCGGCGTCGTCGTTGTAGTAAGGCACGAAAAAGGACATGACCTTGGCGTTGGCGGGCAGGAAGCCTTCCACCATGTTGATCTGGTCGACGATGACCTTGGGGCACTCGTGCCAGGTGATCTGGCTGGCGGCGGCCGTGCCCATCCACTTGATCCACTCGCGGATGCCGCAGGAGTTGATGCTCTTGATGCCGCTCATCTGGATGTCGATCTGGCCGCCGGACAGGGGGATCTGGTTGAAATCGATGTCCTCATCGATCGTGCCGGCCAGAATCAGGTTCAGGCGGTCCCCGGCGGTCTCTTTTTTCACATCCAATTTTCCCATCACACCCCTCCGCTTTCTTCATTCTTGATCACAAAAAAGGTCACGTCATCCGCCAGTTGACTGCCCTGGCGGAAAGACTGGAAAGTCCCCACGAAGCGCTCCACCGAGTCCTCGGCCGAGGGGAAGTCCTTGTAGACCGACACGAGGGTGCGGATGAACTCGCGTTCGCCCCAGGCCTCGTTGCCCGGGGAGCGCACGTCCGGCACGCCGTCGGTGTAGAAAAAGATCATGTCCCCGGGCTGCAGCTGCACCGAGGTTTCCTGGTATTCCGTGTCTTTCGCCTGACCCAAACGGGGGCTGTTCACCTCGTTGAGGGGAATCAGGTCGCGCTTCTTCAGCTCGCTCTCCCCGCGGCGGATCAGGAACGGCGCCTCGTGGGAGGCGTTCGCGTAGGTCAGGGTCTGGGTGCGGCGGTCGAAAGCGGCCAGGAAGAAGGTCATCATGATGCGGCCGCGGGACACCTCGCAAATCGCCTTGTTCAGGAAGGTCATGGCCTGCGCCGGGTTGACGTTCATGCTCTCGATGATGGTGGCGGCCGACTTGGCGGCGCTGGTGATCAGGGCGGCGGGGGCGCCGTGCCCGGTGGCGTCGCCGATCCACAGGAAAACCCGCTGCCCGACCTCGCAGTAGTGCCACCAATCGCCGCCGCACTCGGAGGCCGGCTCGTAAAAGCCCGCGATCTCCAGGCCCGGCAAACGGCTGCGGGTCTCGGGGAAGAGCGTTTCCTGCACGGTCTTGGCGGTCTGCAGTTCGGATTCCATGCGGGCTTTTTCGGCGGTCTGCTCGAGCAGGCGCGAGACTTCGGCCGCCATGACGTTGAAGTTGTCCGCCAGGGCGCCGACCTCGTCGTTGGAGGTGACGTCCACGCGGATGTCGAACTGCCCTTCCGAGACTTTCTGCGTGGCCGCGAAAAGCGAGGTCAGGGCGCGGGTGATGGTGCCCGACGCGATCAGGCTGATGACCACCGTCAGGCAGATCAGGATCACGAAAAAGATCAGGGATTTGCGCAGCAGCATGGACACCGCGCTCAGGGCTTTTTCGCGGGACACGGTGGACACGACGATCAGATCGCCGAAGCCGGCGTTCGAGTAGGAGACGAGCAGCGGCCGTCCGTCGGCGCCGTTGCTGGTTTCCGCGCCCTGCACGACCTTTTTGCCCGGATCGGCGAGGATCGACAACGACATCAGGTCGCGCAGGTTTCTGACCCCGGTGTCTTGCGGGCCGAACAGGATGCTGCCGGAACGGTCGATGAGGTACATCTGCTGCGACATCGCCGTCTTGAACATCTCGGAAATCTCCGAAAGGCTCGTCACCACCGCGAAGATCGTCGTCTCCTGGCCGGTTTCGAATTTTTCGAAGAGCAGCACGCGGTCGTCGCCGAAGGGCGCGCGCAGCAAACGGCCTTGTTTTTGCGCCAGCCCGAAGTCCGCCGAGATCGTCGCCCGCTGGCTCTCGAGGATCCGCGACCACAGGCCCGGCTCGCGCTCGACCAGCGAGGTCTGCTCGAAACCGCCGTCCTCTTTCACCCGGTAGGCGGCCACCGCGCCGATCAATGGTTCTTGTTGAAGGCTCACGCCGGCCGCGGGCGAAAAAGCCCTCTGCCCGGTGCGCGAAAAAGTCGAGAAGTAATCCTGGAAAATCGGTTTGCAGGTGATCAGCACCGAGTTCAGCTGGGTCTTCACCTGCGTGGCCAGCGTGCCCGACATGTTGCTGGTGGAGTCGAAGACGTAGGCGATCTTGTCCGACTCGAAGACCCGCATGGCCAGGACGAGATAAGCGGCCAAGGTCAGAACCGGAATGGTCGTGAGCAATATGAGGATTTTGTAACGAAGGGAAATTCCACGGCGTTTCACAGTGCCCAGGATAGCCCCCTCCACGCCCCCGCGGCCAGTCCGGATCACGGGCGGCCTGGACCTTCATCCAGAAGCCCCTCCCCTGTTCAGGGCGATTGAATTCCAGACCTTCGTCTGTGGACTAATTCCTCGCATATTCCGAAGAGAGCCCTGGGAGAACTATGTCCAGAACGAACTCGGGATCGGCAGATCGTTTCATTCTTGCCGTGGCAACGCTTCTTTTGTTGCTGTTCTCGTACTTTTTGTACGACGACTCCCTGTTGTTCCCGCAACGCGATGAGAGCGGCCTGCGCCGCATCGGGCGGATCAACGTCTCCGGCAACGACGTGCGCGTGAAAAGCGCCACCGCCTTCACCTGGTTCCCCGCCCAGCAGGTCGACGTGGTTCACTTGAACGACGCCATCTTCACCGGCGAAAGATCCAAGGCCCAGGTGCGCCTCGAGGACGGCTCCCTCCTCGAGGTGTCCGAGAACTCGCTGATCACCCTCAACACCCGCGACGGCCAGATGAACCTGGAACTGCGTTACGGGGACCTCGACACCAAGCTGTCCCCGAACAAGCCGCTGAAGATCCAGGCCGACGGCAAGACCTACGAACTCAGCGGCAGCGGCACCGTGCGCATCAACAAGAGCGGCAACGGCATCGACGTCAGCGTCACCGAAGGCAGCGCCAAGGTCAAAGGTCAGAAAGGCGAACAGAACGTCGCCGCCGGCCGCCGCCTGAAAGTCTCCGCGGACGGCGCCATCGAGACCGCCGCCACCCCGGTGATCACGACGCCGCCGGAAAAGTCCGTCGTCACGCAGGTCTTCCGCACCATCGACGCCGGGGAAAAACGCACCGCCTCCACCGCCCTCAGCTGGACGACGGATCCGCTCTACGAGAAATACCAGTACGAGATCTCCCGCGACCCGGTTTTCCTCGAACGCGTGCACCTGGCCGAAACCAGGCAAGCCGGCGTCGAGACGCCGGCCCTGGGCAACGGCGTTTACTCCTACCGCGTGCGCGGCGTTTACAAGGACGGCCGCAAGAGCCCGTGGAGCGGGATCGCCGAGTACCGCATCGAGCTCACGCCGGAACTGATCCCGCCGCCCGAGGCCCCGGTCATGAGCCGCAAGCAATACGAATTCAACGCCGGCGAGCAGAGAAAACGCGCCCCGTCCTCCGTGCCGAAGCCGGTGGTGTCGTGGTCGAAAGTGGACCGCGCCAAGTCCTACCGCGTGCAGTTCTCGCGGCGCCCGGATTTCGAAAACGCCCAATCGTACAGCGTCGAGGGCCAAAGCCTCGCCTGGCCGGACTCCAAGCCCGGCACCTGGCACGTGCGCGTCGCCGCCGTTTCGGAGGAGGGCCTGAACAGCGCGCCCAGCGAAGCGTCGAAGCTGCAGGTGAATCTCGACGAATTGCGCCTGGATCCGATGAACAAGCTGAGCGTCAGCGGCCCCCTGCCCTTCGAGCAGGCGCCGCCGGGCGAAGTGAAGGCCCGCTGGACGCCGGTTCCGGGAGCGAGCTCCTACCTCGTGCAGCTGGACGGCTCGTCCGACTTCGCGGCCCCGCAGCAGTTCAGTCTGCCGGCCGAATCCGATTCCGCCGCCTTGCCCCTGCCGCGCCCGGGGCAATACCACGTGCGCGTGCGCGCCCTCGGTGAGGACGGCCGGCCGGTCACCGCTTTCTCGAACAGCGAGATGGCGGAGTACGAGTACGTGCACGAGAAATCCGCGCCGCCGCCGGCCGCCTTGCGCGCCCCCGCCCTGGTCGAACCTTTCGATCAGGCGGCGATCTTCCTGCAGTCGACCCGTCAGCCGATGATCTGGCTGGAGTGGAGAAAAGTCCTGAACGTCAGCCGCTATGAAATCGAAGTCGCCCTGGAGCCGGAATTCAAAAGGCCCCTGCTGACGGAGCGTCTGGAGAACAACCGCTACCTCCTGCGCCGCCAGATCCCGGTCGGCAAATTCTACTGGCGGGTGCGCGCTTACTCCGAAGACGGCGTCAAGGCTTCCGAATGGACCGACGCCCGGCAGTTCACGATCTACAGTCAGAAAAACGAGGCTTACATCCCATGAAAACGCCTTTTCAGCTTTTTGACAGTCTGTTGGAGCCCTGTTTCATCCTGAACAAGGATCTGAAAGTGGTCTACGCCAACGAGACCGCCGCCACCGTCTGCGGCCAGACCGTCCGTCGCATGCAGCGCCTGACCTTCCCCGAGCTGATGAGCTTCAGCGAGCCGCTCGAATGGATGGGCGGGATCGAGGCCGTCACCGACGCCACTCCCTACAAAGAAGTGCATTTCAAGACCTCCGAAGGCGGCGAAGGCAAAGTGCAGATCACCTGCCAGGAGATCAACGGCGGCCAGGACGAGCGCCACTGGGTCGTCTTCGTGCGCGACGTGACCCTGGAGGAGCGCCTGCAGAACAAATACCGCGGCGAACTCGAGCAGAAAGAGGGCTACATCCTCGAGCTGCAAAAGGCCCAGGGCGAGCTGGAGAAATACAGCAAGAACCTCGAGAAAATGGTCGAGGAGCGCACCGCCGAGATCCGCCAGTTGAACCGCCTGATGAGCGCCCTCCTCGATTCCCTGAACCAGGGCTTCTTCGTCTTCGACCGCGAGGGCCTCTGCCTCGACTTCTCCTCGAAAGCCTGCGAGAACGTCCTGGAAGGCCGCCCGAACAAGCGCCCGGTGTGGGACGTGCTGGGCCTGCAGGCGTCCCAGGTCGAGGGCTTCAAAAAATGGCTCCTCACCCTGTTCGCCGAGATGCTGCCCTTCGAGGACCTCGCCGTCCTGGGGCCGGCCGCTTTCCCGCACAGCGAGGGCAAGCACATCAAGCTCGAGTACTTCCCCCTGAAGGGCGAGGGCGGCATGGAAGGCATCGTCGTCGTCGCCTCGGACATCACCTCCCTGGTGGAAGCGCAGCGCGAGGCCGAGAGCGAGCGCGAGAACGCCCGCCTGATCCTCAACCTCATCAACAAAAAGCAGCAGATCACGCGTTTCGTGCGCGAGACGCGCATCATCCTGAACGGCCTGCAGAAGTTCCTGCTGAAGGATCAGGGGGAGTGGGACACGGAGGAGATCTTCCGCGCCCTGCACACCATCAAGGGCGGCTGCGCCTCGTACAACGTGCTGGCGACGACCAAGGCCGCCCACGAGGCGGAAAACCGTCTGAGCGCCTACAACGACTCGCCCACGCCGGAAAACGCCGAATCGCTGCGCCGCCAGACGTCGTTCATGTCCTCCACCTTCGAGACCTTCCTGAAGGAAACGCGCGAGATCTTCGGCGCCAGCGCCTTCTCGGACGAACGCATGATCGAGGTGCCGGTGACGGACCTGCAGAAAACCTGTTCGGTTTTATCGGCGAGCCCCGCCGGCGAGCTCATGGCCCGCGGCCTGCGGGAAAAATTCCTGTTCGAGCCGGTGAAAGCCCACTTCGAGCCCTACAACGACGTCATCCAGAAAGTCGCCGAGAACGAAGGCAAACGCGTGCACCCGCTGGTCATGAAAAACGCCGAGCTGCGCGTGCTGCCGGAAGCCTACTCGAACCTCTTCGCCACCTTCGTGCACGCCTTCCGCAACGCCGTCGACCACGGCATCGAGACCCCGGCGCGCCGCCGCGAACTGGGCAAATCCCCCCTCGGCACGCTGACCATGGGCTTCGAGCAGGAAGGCGGCATGCTGCGCCTGCGCCTGCGCGACGACGGCGGCGGCATCGATCCGGCCAGGATCCGCGCCCGCCTCAAGGACCGCGGCGTCCCCTGCGACGCCGAGACGGACCAGCAGGTCATCCAGCACGTCTTCGACTCCTCCTTCTCGACCCGCACTGAAATCAGCGAAACCAGCGGCCGCGGCGTCGGCATGGACGCCATCAAAATCGCCGCCGAAGACCTCGGCGGCCGCTGCCACGTCATTTCAGAAGTGAACACCGGCACGGAACTGATCGTCGAAGTCCCCTGGATCACCGACATCCCGGAAACAGCCAAGCGGGACGCGGCTTAGAACGGCGGCGGCGAGACCGACGGCGAGCCCTCGCTTTCCATCACCGCCTGACCGCGAAAGGTCCTGAAAAAACCTAAAAGCTCTCCATGCAGCGGGATGAATACACCGCGCGCACCGCGCTGGGGCCGCGGCGTTCAAGGCGGCCGTCGCCGTCCGTCTCCAGCACCAGGCTCACCCGATCGCGGCCGAGCGCGCCCTCGAGGCGGAAGGTGCGTCCGTCCACCGAGCGATGCCCGCGCAGCGCCACCACGCCGTCGAATTCGGACTCATCGCCCCGGCCGCGCAAGGACAAGCGGGCCTCGCCCCTCACCCGGGCCTCCCCGGCCGCGCCGTCCTCCGCCATCGCCCCCGCGGCAGCACCGGCACCGGCCGGATTTCCCGCGCCCGGCGCGGCTTCCGCCAGCCCCCGTGCCGGCGCCGTCTCTTCCCCGTAAACGATGTTCATCGCGCCGGGTTCGGCGGAAAACTGGAACACGTCCTCCGCGATGGCCGGGCCCGAACAAACAATTTTCATTGGAAAGGACACGGTCCCCCGCGCCAAAGACGCCGGTTCCCGCGACGAGGCCCCCGGCATCGGGCGGGACGCCCACCAAGCCGAAGCCCCGAAGGCCACCACGAAAATCACCGCGCCGGCGCGTTTCACTTGTTGTGCTTCGCCCAGACGGTTTTCAGTTTTTCCTCGAAGATCTTCGCCGCGAAGGGCTTGACGATGTATTGCGAAACGCCGGCCAGGACGGCCTCGGTCACCTGCTCGCGCTCCGATTCGGAGGTCAGCAGCACGAAGGGCAGATCCACCCACTCCGGCACGGCCCGCACCATCTTCAGCAGGTCCAGGCCCTTGAGCTTGGGCATGTTCCAATCCGAAATCACCAGCTGCACCGGCGTCCCGGCGGTGTTGCGCTCCTTCAGAATGCGCAAACCCTCTTCACCGTCCTCCGCCTCCTGGATGTTCTTGTAACCCATGGCGCGCAGCTGGTTTTTCACCAGGTCGCGGATGGAAGGCATGTCGTCAATCACCAGGATGCGGGTCTCAGGGGGAAACATGATTCTCTCCTCACTCAAGGTCTCTCCTGATTGTAGAGACCGCGGGAGCTCCCCACAAGTTCAGGGTGAGGCAACCGGACTTTCCGACACCCAGACCCAGTGAGCCCGGACCCCGTCCCGCGGCGAAGGCCGCACGGCCGCGGCGATCTCGTCGGAAGACCAGCCGCTGACGTTCAGCTGCGACAGGGTGAAGACACCCACACCCGGCGCCCGGGCCCGCAGACGATCCGGCAGGCCGCCACCGTACTGCACATGGAACTCACCGACCACGATCACCAGCGTCTGCCCGGGGTTCTGGCGCAAAAACTCAACCGCCCGCCAGGCCATGGTGTCGTCCCACAGGCTCTGCGCCAAAAAGTAGCGCTCCCCCACGGACGGGTCCGGCAGATGCGGCATCATCTCCAAAAAACGCCGCCGGTAAGACTCCCGCCCGAGACTGAACCGCGGCGGCAGGTGCGCGCGCTCCGCCGCCGACAGGCCCTCCAATCCCACCTTCACCAGGCGGGAACTCAAACCGGGGGGCGAGTTCAACGCCCAGGTTCGCGAGCCTTCCTCAAGACGCGGAAACTCCGCCTGAGGACGGTAAAACTCAAAAGGCGTGCGCCCCCATTGAATGCGCTCCAGGAACAAAGCCTCCGGAAAACGCCCCTGCCGCCACTCGTCGACGAGAGGTTGAAAGGGGAAAGGAAAAAATTCCAGCCCCACGGACACCCGGTGGCCCCCGTCCCGCAACCCCCGCAACAAAGTCAGATGCTGGTCCCGGTGCGCCGCCAGGCCGTGATTTTCCCCCAAAATCAGCACCGATCCCGGGGGAATCCGGCGAACCACCTCGGCCGGCGTCACCTCGCGCAAATCATCCCCCCGCCGCAACCCCGTCAGACCATGGGCGCAGGCCGATGAAACGAAAAACAGCGGTAAAATCAGCAGGGGAAAAGCGCGGGAGAGCATCGGAATCCTTCTTTAAGGCTTGAGATTCACTTCTTCCTTTGATAGCTTGCATCGGCTTTCAGGACCAATACCAGGACGGCGCGTTGCAATCCCGCCGACCTCGAAGAGGAGATTTTATGGCGAAAAAAACCGGTCGCATCGTTGTGACTCTGGAATGCACCGAAGCTCGTGGCGAAGGCAAGCCCGTGTCGCGCTACACGACGACCAAAAACAAAACCAAGACCCCCGGTCGTCTGGAAAAGAAAAAGTACAACCCGAATCTGCAGCGCCACACGGTTCACCGCGAGACCAAGTAAGCCGCGATGATTCTCAGCGACGCCGAGATTTTGGAAAGCATCGAAAGGGGCGACATCAAGGTCGACCCTTTTCGCCGCGAATGCCTGGGCACGAATTCTTACGATGTCCATCTCGGCCGCACGCTGGGCGTCTACAAGGACTCCGTCCTGGACGCCAAAAAACACAACTCCATCGAAACCTTCGAGATTCCCGACGAGGGCCACGTGCTCACGCCGGACAATTTCTATCTGGGCGTCACGCTCGAGTACACGGAAACCCTGAAGCATGTGCCTTTCCTGGAGGGCAAATCCAGCGTGGGCCGCCTGGGGATCGACATCCACGCCACGGCGGGAAAAGGCGACGTGGGGTTCTGCAACTTCTGGACGCTGGAAATTTCCGTGAAAAAGCCCGTGCGGGTCTATCACGGCATGCCCATCGGCCAACTGATCTATTTCAAGATCGAAGGGGCCATCCTCAACCCCTACAATCAAAAACCCTCCGCGAAATACAACGAGATCAAGCCCATCCCCGTGGAGAGCATGATGTGGAAAAACAGCTTCTGAACTCGCCCGGCCTTTGATCCCGCGGCGCCCTTCCATCGATCCTGAACGCAAGGCCACGCTCTTCCTCGCCCGCCCTCAGCGAAGGAACGATGAACATAAAAAAAACGACGGTGGCGACACCGTCGTTTTTTTTGACCGAACGTGGGCGGCGCTTTCCGGGGATCCCGCCGGGAAGGTCCCTTAGAGGGAGGCGGCCTGCGGTTGTCCGGCGAAGCACTGGGCGCCGTGACGGCTGGTCTCGATCAGCGCTTTCACGGGCGAACCCTGGGCCGCGCCCGCCACAATAAAATATGTTTCAATGCGGGTCTGGGCGTTCTGCGAGATCCTCTTCAAAGCCTGGATCCGCACCGTCGTGGCGCCGCCCAGCACTTTCGACTTCAGCGAAAAGAGAGCGGCGCGGGCGCAGGAGTCTTCCGCCAGCAACACCATGGTGGCCCGGTCCGGGGCCTCAGCGAAGAAATCAGGGAAAATGATGCGCAGGGCGTTCGAGGCCGAGGCGTTCAGGACAAAAACGGACAACAAAACAAAAATGAGCATTTTCAAAACAAGACTCCTTGTGAAGAAGGGCATCATAATGCGGTTCCGGGGGGCCCCACAATCCCCCTGAAATCATTCTAAAAAAACGCCGGATTTGAAGCCGCCTTCCCCCCTTGCCAGGGATGCCGTTTTGTGAAAGAGTTTCACCTGTTCTTGTTTGGGGAACTTTCGGTCACACGGGAATCATCATGCACAAGCTCGATCCAGAACCCCCTTCCGAATCGCCTTTTCCCGGGTCGAATCCGCGGCTTGAAATCGCCAAGCTCGAGTCCATGTTCATGCAGGCCCCCACCGCCATGGCGCTCTGGCGCGGGGAGGATCTGGTCTTCGAGAAAATCAATCCGGCCTATCAGAAAATCTTCCCGGGACGGACCCTGCTGGGGTTGCCCTTCGAAATCGCCGTGCCGGAGATGCGCAGCCAACCCTTCCCAGCCATGATCCGGCAGGTGCTGCGCACCGGGGAGCCCATCATCGGCACGGAATTCCCCGCCATGATCCGGCGCTCGCCCGACGGACCCCTGGAAGAGCGTTTTTACGACTTCACTTACGTGCGCATCTGCGGCGCGGAAGGCGAGCCCTACGGCGTTTACGATCACGCCATCGACGTCACCGATCGCGTGCAGGCGAAGCGGACGGCGGCGCGGCTGACGGACGACCTGCGCACCGCCCGCGACCACGCCGAAGCCGCCAACCTCGCCAAAAGCACCTTTCTGGCCAACATGTCCCATGAAATCCGCACGCCCCTCGGGGCCATCATGGGCTTCTCGGAGCTGGCCGTGCAGAAAGATCTGAGCCGCCAGGACCTGGACAACTACCTCGCCATCATCAACCGCAACTCCAAGCAGGTCTTGCGCATCATCGACGACATCCTCGACCTGTCGAAGGTGGAGGCGGGCCGCCTGTCGATCGAGAAGGTGGATTTCTCGCTGATCGAATTCCTGTCGGACTTCTCCGCCGTGATGAAGTTCCGGGCCCGCGAAAACGGCATCAACTACTTCACCACGGTGGGCAGCGCCCTTCCCCAGCGCGTGATCTCCGACCCCACGCGCCTGCGGCAGATCCTGATCAACTCCGTCGGCAACGCCATCAAATTCACCACCAAAGGCCACGTGCGCCTGCACGTGACCGCCGACCAGGGGGTCTTGCGTTTTCTGGTGGCGGACACCGGCCGCGGCATCTCGCCGGAGCAGGCTGAAAATCTTTTTCAGCCCTTCGCGCAGGCCGACTCCTCCACCACGAGGAAATTCGGCGGCACGGGTTTGGGGCTCGTGCTCACCCGCCATCTTTGCGAGCTCATGGGCGGTTCCTACGTTCTGGAGGAAAGCTCCCTCGGGCAGGGCTCCAGTTTCGCGGCCTCCGTCCGCGTCGCCCCCTCGCCGGGCAGCGACGTCGTCCCTCCCCAGGAGATCCACTTCGAAAGCGTGGTCAACCTGCCCAAACCGCTCGAGCCCGATCAGCTGAAAAACCTGAACGTGCTCCTCGTCGAGGACTCCCTGGACAACCAGCTCCTGCTCAAGATCTTCCTGACCCAGCAAGGGGCCCGTTTTCAAATCGCCGCCGACGGTTCGGAGGGCGTGCGCAAAGCCCGCGAGGGCGACTTCGACCTGGTGCTGATGGACATTCAGATGCCGAAAATGGACGGTCACGAAGCGGTCAGGACCCTGCGCGCGCAGGGCTACGCCAAACCCATCATCGCCCTCAGCGCCCACGCCATGAGGGAGGAAATGGAAAAGGCCGCGCAGTCGGGTTTCACCGGTTATGTGTCAAAACCCATTCACAAGCCGGAATTGATCGCCACCATCCTGGAACTGACGGAGCGCTGACCGCGCCGCGCCCCCTACCATTCGCATTGGTTCGAGGCCGTGGCGCGGAACTGCAGCCACGGCAACAGCCACCGGTCGCCGGCCTTTTCAAGGCTCGGTTCGCGGGCGATGTCGTGGCTGTCGAGAAAACCCTTCTCCCACAAAGGCCCGGTCAGGCGCCCCGCCAGGGGGCCCTCTTTGTCGCGGTGTTTGCGGATTTGCTTGAGCAGCTCCAGGCGCGGCACCCATTTGTGGTTCAGGCGCTGCAGCTCCCAGGAACGCGGCCAGATCTCGAAATCCGCCCGCACCAAATCATGCTGGTACGGGAACAGGCGCGCCCAGGAGGACGGCACCAGGACGTGATTGCCGCGGTCGTTCTCGGTGAGCAGGTTGCTGTACATATTGAACACGCCGTTGGTGCGCAAACCGATGTAGGGCTGGAATCCCCAGAGGAACATCAAGGACCCCAGCACCGCCGCCGACAGCCGGGTGGGACCGGGGGGCCGCTCCGGCACCGCCGGCCGCCAGCAACGGACAACGGAAAGAAAGGCCGGCAGCGAACCCGTGAACACCGGCACGAAACGCCAGGGCAAGGCCGGCACCGTCCGCCACCACTCGAAGATGAACAGGCCCGCCGCCGACAGCAGCGCGAAGAACAGGACATCGCGCTTCGCCGTGGTCTCAAGCCATCTCCGCCGCACGGACTCGGGCAGGAGCAGGATCAAAAACGCGTACAAAGGAATCGTGAAAGGACCGAAGTCCGCCAGCAGCAGCGCCGAGTGGAAAAGGAAAGCCAGCAGCAGCACCGGGCCGCGGGCCCGGTTCAACAAAAGCAAGGCGCCGAGCAGGATCTCCCCGCCCGCCACCAGGGCCGCCGTTCCCGGCAGCAGGAACGAGGGCAAAGGCGGCAGGGGCAGGCGCGCCCACATGGCGTTCATGCAACTGAAGGGCGCGAAGAAAAAATCCGGATTGAGTTTGTGGAAGCCCGCCCACAGGTACATGGCGCCGATCACGACGGGCAAACGCCGGCGCAAACGGTCCACGGCGTCCGTCCGGTGCACCGAGCGCGACACGTCCCACAGGAAGGAGATCTCGAGGACAAACAGCACCACCTCGTGGTTGGTGATGTCCGGGAAATACCAGGCGATGTAAAACACCTGCAGCGCGAAGAGCGAAGTCAGTCCGAGCCGCGCCGCCAGCGCGTCGGCCCGCGCAGCGAGGCTCAGGGACATCAGCCAGACGGCGGTCCACACCACCCAGGCCGAGGGCGTCACGTAGATGTCCGAGGTGTGGGCCAGCAATCCCGTGCTCAGGACGAGGGCGAGGACCGCTTCTTCCGGGATGCCTTTCATTTTCGGCATCGGTTCGGCCCCGGATGATCATAAGGACGGAAAATCAAATACTGCCTCCATCCCAGGCGTTCGCCGCGGCAAAAAGCGGCGCGTTTTTCCGCTTCGAAGCGCGGCATCCATTCGAACTCCCCGAAGGGCACATGGCCGAATTCCGCCAACGGCGTGAACAAAGGCATGGCGTGCACGAGGGACGAAGGACAATGGCTCAGCATCTGACGGTACTCTTGCCAGGTGACGGCGTCATTTTGAAAATCAAAAATCGGCGGCAGCCAGCCCAGCAACAGATGGTTGGACGATTTTTCGGTGCGCAGGTTGGAGTGCATGATCATGCTGTGGGCGGTGCTGAGTCCCAGGTAGGGCTGCAATCCCCAGAGCAGCATCACGATGAGCAGCGCCACCCCCCGCCGCGAGCGCTTCCATTCCGGCCAGGACAAAGCCCGCGCCGGGGTCCGCGTGAAGATCGCGGCCGCCGCGAAATGCAGGATCACCAGGGCGTTCGAGATCAGGAAAATGAAATACGTGGTGCTCCAGCCCCAGCCGAAAAACCACGCCGGCGAAGGGGCGCCCCAGGACATCATGATTTTCCGCCACAGGAAGGGCGCGGCCAGCGCCAAGTGCCAGGCGACGAAATGCCGCGCCCGCCGGGCGGTCCAAAAAGGCGCGTCGAACAGGAAGTAGCCGGTGAACAGCAGCATCAGGATCTGCGGGATGGCGTAGATCTCCGCCGGCGACATGGCCAGATGGAACATCACCGCCACCAGAAAAGACCAGGGCATGGTCACCCGCCACAGAAGCCCGAACGCGAGAAACCCCTCCACCGCCAGGGCGGCCCCAGGGAGGACCTCCCGCAACCACGCCACCTCCATCCAGGGGCGCAGGAAAGGCGCCAGCGTCAGCACGTCGCCCGCGCAGGACAGGGACGGATCCAGGAAATCGCGGTTGAGCTTGTGGAAGAAGGCGAGGCCGTAACCGAGGAACAGGGCCAGGCGGAGATTGTTTTTTTCCGCCGCATCGAAAGCCAGCAGCGCGGTGGCCGCGGTCAGCAGGAAGAAAGTCCCCGGCATCTCGTCGAAGGCCACCAGGAAATACGCCAGGGTGAAGCAGGCCAGGACGCGCAGCATGGCTTGTGAAAAGCCGCTGAAAACGAACAAGGCGATCAGAACCAGATGGGCGGTGTTCCACAGGGGATGCACCTGCAGCACGGCGAACAGGTGCGCCGTCGCCAGCATTCCACCGGCGATGATCTGATTCGGCGTCCGTTCCGTGTCCATCATGTCAATGCTTATTGTGCACGAGATAGCCGTCGGCGAAGTACGTGTGGTCGCCGGTGAGCACCGGATTGTACACCACCGTGTTCTCGTCCTCGGTGAAGGAGCCCAGGGACTCGATCTTCACCCAGGCGCCGTCGCGTCTCACCTGATCGCCCGCCTTGAGGGCGCCGACAATGGCGACCTTGGGATTCTCATACGCCGTGGCGACCGGATCGATCGACTTCCAGCCTTGCGGCGTCCAGAACGGATGCTCCGCCGTGACGAAGGCCTTCTCGCCGTTCAGGGAGTACAGCCTGCGTCCGCCCATGCGCACGCGCTCCAGGCGCACCACGCGGTTCGGTCGGCCGCTGGCGGAAGCGACCTCGTCGCCGGGTCTGAGGTCCTCGATGTTGATCAGGGAACCGTCCGCCCGGGTCACGCGCGTGCCCATGGTGAAGCAGGAAACCCGCATCTGCGAGCTCGTGGAACAGCTGTGGAGGGCCCAGACTCCGTTCACGCAGACACGGTCGCAAGCCATGGTGATGTCGGAATCATTGATCGACCACATGCCTCCGCCGGCTTCGCTGGGGAGGACGCTGCCGCTCGGATAGTCCTTGTCCGCCATGCCGGGCATTTTATTCCTGCCCGCGTAATAGACCGGACCGCGGCAGGTCTTCGGTTCCGGCGGCGGCAATTGACAGCCCGCTTCGCCCATCTGACCGCCCAGGGCCTTGCAGGATTCCGCGCCGGAGGGGGTTTTCAGGACGCAGCTGCGCGCGCCCTCATTGTAGGTCCCACCCATCGACGTGCAGATGGTGCTGAGCTGCTTCGACAGCGTGTCGCACTCGCGGGTCGTCGGATTGTAGAGGCCGTTGAATTTGGCGCAGGCCAGGGCCAGCAGATCGTCGCCCGACTCCAGCGCGTAGCACTTCTGGATTTTCGCGCCCGTCGGATCGAGTTCGAAGTAGGTCATGCCGGCATGGGAGGACTTGAACTGGCGACCCGGCTCGCCGGGAGCGAGGGCCATTTCCTGCGCCTCCAACATCAGCTCGCCCACGTACAGCGGGGTGCCGTTCACCGAGGCCCCGGCCGAAACCGGGTTGCTGGCGTAGAAACGTTTGATCTGCAGGCCGTACTCCGGCAGCGTGACCCCGTCCTTCACCTGGATCTTGGAATTCGGCAGCTGCGCGACGAGGGGCGTTTCACCCTTCGGGTCGCGGTTGTAAGCCTGCCCGCCCAGGGTGTCCGTGCAGGTCTTGGAATCGGCCAGGATCACGCGCAGATCCTGGGCGAGGTTGATCTTGTTCATTTTGTTGCCGAGGGATTTGGTCTCGCGGCTCATGTTGTTGAGCAGGCCGGCCAGGCCCATGGACATCAGGGCGATCAAAGCCGTCGCGATCATGACATTGACCAATGAGAAACCGTCTTGGCGATTCAGTTTCATCGCTCCCCCTGCCACTATCCATCATCAATCAAAATGAACCGAAATAGAAGGCTTTGTCTCAATTCAGGACCGGGGGGAGGCCTTGACGGGGGGGTCGGGGATCATGCGCTCGTTCGTCTGCCCGTTGATCTGGTCGGCGATGAAGGCCAGAATCTGAGCAATCATCGCCCGGTCCGTCGCCAGGGACCAGGACTGGGGGTTGTCCCTCCAGGGGGACCATTTGAAAATCCCCTCGAAGAAACCGCCGGGCGGCTTCCCGTACTTCAGGATGTAAGTGAACAGGGCCAGCAGGTCGCGCTCCCGGATCGTGCCCGCCTCGAGGTCTTTTTTGGCGAGTTTGCGGAACAGGTCCTCGAACACCGGGAAGGCCAGGCGGGCCTCCGGGACCGAGATCACCCCGTCGCCGTCCGCGTCGAAGCGCGCATAAACGTTTTCAATGTACTGCAGGAGCTGCGGCAGCAGGCTCGCGTCCCCGAGTTTCACCTCGTTCGCGCCGTTGGGGATCCAGCCCGCCCCTTTGAGGCCGTTGCGGATGAAACTGTTGTATTGCTCCGGCTTCTGGGCCGACACGAACTGCAGCAGCTCCGGCATGGAGCTCATCTGCCAGGGGGCGATGGACTGGTAGACCCAGAGCAGGCAGTCGTAGGGGATCGGGGTCTCGCTGCGCACGGGCCGCCCGACGGGCACGCAGCGCTCGACCAGTTTGGGTTTGATGCGGGCGTCGATCTCGAGACCCGAGATGATCGAATAGACCATCTCATGGACCTCGACGAAGCTCGCCAGGTCGTTGCCGTCGGACCGGTGCATGAAGATGTTCGCCTCGCGGAAGCGGTTCTCCATGAACTTCATGTTGTCCTTTTCGATCAGGTCCAGGGACACGGCCAGGGAGCGGAAATCGACGAAGGCCTGCTGCGCCTCCGCGACGTTGAGGCCCAAGCCGCTCTCGATGCGGTCCTTCTCGCCGGAGTAAGAGGCGATGAACAGGCGGCTCAAGGCCCGCACCAGATTGTGGCGCTCAACGCTGACCAGATTGAATTTCAAGCGGCTCTTCGGCGTGATGTACAGCCGGTTGTCGGGATCCAGGGCCTGCGGGCCGTCGGAAGAGAAAATCAGGTTCAACTCGGTGAGGCCGGTGCGCAGAACGGACGCGCCGGGCTCTTCCGCCAGGCGCGCGGCGATCTTCTCCCGCAGCTGCGCCGCCGACAGGACGGAGTTCTCGTCCTCGAACAGCCCCGCCAGGAAGCTCTGCGCGCGCAGGAAAATATGCGCCTCCTGGCGCAGGGACTCGACGCTGGCGGGCCCCAGGGCGTTGGGCCGGAAGCCGCGCAGGCGCAGGTCCGGCGGCTGGGCCAGGCGGTTCAGCACCGGCGTCAGCACCATCTCGAAATCCGACGATTTGAGCTTTTCCGGCAGCAACCGGCTGCTCTCCAGGTCCCTCAGCAGGAACACGATCTCGTTGTGCGAGATTTTTTTGGACGGTTTTCCCTCGAGGATCTCGCGCGTGAAATCAAAACCGCGGTCCACGAACAGGCTCAGCCAATCGACGCCCGCCTGATCCCGCCAATGCGGGCGCGGTTCCAGGAGGTAGGCGTAAAAAAGCCACAGACCGTAGGAGCGGCCCGCCGTGCCCAGCATCAGGGGCCACTGCTTGCGGTGAACCAGGCTGCTTTCGTCCTCGGTCAGCAGGCTCTTCAGCCGCAGCACCAGGGGCGTGAAGCGATCCGGGGCCGGCGCCGCCTCGTCCGTTTTTTCATCGACATAAAGACGGTGCCACTCTTTCAGCAGCACCGAAAGATGGCTGAGGTCGTAACCGGATTCCAGCGCCGCGCCCAGCGCCTGGCCGGCGCGATCCAGGGTCGCCCGCGTTCGATCGAGTTCCGCCAGGGCCTGCTCCGGCGGCAAGACCTCGGGCTTCCACTCCCCGCTCAACAGGGACAGATGCGGCAGGCACCACTCCGCGATGGCTTTGAAAACGCCCACCTTGAGCCGGGCGTTCTGGAAATCCGTCTCGGCGAAAGAATCCAGGGCGCCGCCGAAAAAGACCTGCTTCAGGCGCATGAACTCGCGGGTGAGGACCTCGGAGGTCTTGAAGGCCGGCCACGCCGTCGAAAAGCTCTCGAGGATCCCGTCGATCTCGGCGCGGCTCACCTGGTGGCCGGGTTTCTCATGAACCAGGTCCTCGAAAATCGACACGCTGTCCTCGAGGGTGCGGGCGACGTAATTCAAACGCACGGAACGGCCGGCGCGCTGCGGGGCCTCGACGAAATAGCGATAGCGCAGGAACTGCACGTAGCCGCGCGCGCCCATGATCAGGATAGTGCGCCACTCGTCGGGCAGGATGGCGTTCTCGGTGCCGCCCGTCAGGGCTTTTTTGACTTTTTTCGCCACCGGCATGAAGCGCTGGAGGTTCTCCACGATGTCCCAGCGTTCTTCCGCGAAATCCGACATGGCGGCGATGAAACGCACGAAATCGTCCATGTCGTAGGCGGGATGGTTTTTCTGGATCAAGGCGCCCAGGTCGCGGGCCACGGCCTGCACCGTTTGATTGGCCTGCTCGAAGCGCTCGAGGTCGCGGTCGCGGGTGCCGAAATCCTCGGGCCGCCAGTTCAGCGCGAAGATCGACATGTGCGGGTTCAAACGCAGGCTGAGATCCTTGAACTGATCGATCTGGCGCACCAGGCTCAGGAGCTCCTGGCGCGACAGATGCTCCGCGCTGCCGCCGATAAAAACCTGCTTCAGCTTCATGAACTGCCGCTGCAGCTCGGTGGGGATCTTCAGGTGCCGCACGTCCCCGGTGACGGGATCGCGGTCTTCCAGGAAATTGTCCTCGAAAAAGCGGGCGATCTCGGCGGCGGTGTAGAGATCGCGGTTCTCGCCGCGCACGTATTTGTAGAACAGCGTGAAGGCCGAACCGAAGCACTGCCAGGCGCCCGCCACCTCGCGGTCCTGCGCCCGCCCTTCGACGAAACGACCGGCCACTTCCATGGAATGGGTCAGGCACGCCGTGCCCGCCACCTCGGGACCTTTGGTCTCCGGGGCCTCTTCCCCCAGGCGCGGCAGGCAGGACACCGTCCCGGCCGCGAGCGCCACCACCAGGAAACGCGACAGCCATTTTTCAGAAGACATAAGTCATGCCCCCGTAAACGCGGTCATTGGCGCGGAATTGGTTGAGGAAACCCGAAGGACGGAAGGAGTCGTCCTCCACGCCCAGCACGTCGGCCCCCGCCATCAGGGCCCACTCTTTCGCCGGGGAGTACGTGAACTCGGCGCTGAACAAAGAGCCTTTTTGCGCCCGATCATACAGCGAGCGCCATTGCACCGTCAGAGGGCGCCCTTTGAAGCGCGTGATCTCCGTTTGCAATCCGATGGACAGCACGTCGGTGAACTTCACGCGCTGATCGAACATGTTGAAATCGTCCGACCAACCTTCCGCGGTGATGTCGGTGATGCCGCCCCCCTGCACCTTGAGGTATCCCAGCTGCAGGAGAACCTGCCGCGACAGGATCCTGGGCGGACGGATGTCCATCTGGAAGGAGGTGGCGCTCAAGGGGTCGATTCTCTGCACCACCCAATCGGCGGCGGGACGCTTTTCGCGGGGAAGGTCCGCCAGGTGGGAAAGCGAGACATCCACCCGCTCCGTCGCGTAACCCAAATCGGCTGAAACCAGCTCGTGGTAGGTCACGTCGGGGGACACGGTGACATCGAAACGGTCCTGGTCGACGACCTTGAAATTGGCGCGCTTCAACAGCAGTTCATTGACGGGTTTGTAACCCCAGGCCGCCGCCACGCGCGGGCCCCGGTCGCGATCGCCCCAGCGCACCCGCAGCGCCGAACCCGGATTGCCCACGAGCTTTTCCGCCTCCGGCACGTCGAGGCGGTAAACCAGGGAGTTGATGCGGTTGTTGAAGTCGTAACGCGAACTCGGCTGACGGTACCAGCGGCTGTCCGACACGAGGCTGCCATTCTCCTCGCGGATCTCCGGACCCATGGTCGGGATGAAAATCGGCGTGGCGAAGCCCAGGATCTCGAACCGCCCGTGGCGGTGCTCGAGGAAAACCCCGGTCAAACCCTGGGACTCCGGCCGCAGGGAATCCATGGCGAAATGCGGTTGCCAAAGCCCGAGCTGCCAGCGCTCGTCCATCTCGCTCCAGCTGGCTTTTTTGCGGCCGGCGCTCAGCGAGGTGTCGGAACCGAACCCGGCGTTCAGGAAGAGCTCATGCACGACGAACTGATTAAGGCCCCTTTTGAAGAAGGTGCCGGCGGCGAAATCGCCGCCATAAGCCAGCCACTCGGAACCCGCCACGGGACCCTGGAGCTGGGCGCGCACGGAGAGCAATTGGCTGCGGGTCAGATCCGGCGATTCCGGCACCGTGCTCAGGTACTGCATGGACTCAAAACGCAGCTGACCGCTCAAATGATGGGGGGAGGCCAAACCGGGGTTTTTGCGCGAGCTTGTGCCCGTGGGCGCCGGCGCTTTGACGGACTGGGCCGAAACGGACAAGGGCGCGAAAAGTCCCCAGGTCAGGACCCTCCGCCACCAACGTCGATGTCGCGGCCAACGCCGCCTTTTCACCAAGACCCCACGTTCATACGCCCCCAATGAGAAACGCATCCGATGAAAGGCGTCAACGACCCTTGCGGGGGGTCTTTCCGAAGGAGGAAAAAACCCCGATGGCACTCAGAAGACATGCCCCTGATTGTAGAAATAACAGGGTCAAAAGCCAAGCTCAGAAGAGCTGTTCCAGCAGCCAGGCCGGGTCATCCACCGCCAGATCATGGCCGGCCGTGGGGTGAATCCGCGGCGTCAAGCCCCAACGCCGCGCCAAAATGCGGGAATTCTCAACGGAAACCAGGCGATCCCCGGCGGCGGCGATGATCTCCGTCGGCACCGGCGCCCGCTCCGGGAACACCATGCGCGAGGCCGCCCACAGCTGGCGGAGGGCGTTCGACCAGCGCACCGGATGCGCGGCCGTGTAAGCGGACAAGACCGGCAGCACGTGGCGGATCCGTTCCGCGTTGTTGGCGATCACCGACAGGGTGACGCGCTCGTGGTCGTAGGCGTCGCGGGCCCGCAACAGGCGCGCGTACTTCGGCAGGTTCCGGAAATTGAAACGCCGGTGCGGCCCCGTGAGGTTCCTGGCGCTCGTGTTCATCAGGTACAGGCGCTCGAAATCCTGGGGATAGCGGACCGCCCACTCCACCGCCACCATGGCGCCCAGGGAATGGGCGAAAAAGCGGGGCTTGCGGCCCTCGGCGATCAACCGCGAGCGGCCGCGCAGGTCCTCGACGATCCCCGCGATCCGCCACAGGCTGGTCTCGCGGAAGCGTTCGCCGTTGCCGGGCAGATCCAGGCACTCGAGGCGCGCCCCCGGATGACGCTCGCGGAACATCGTCAGGAAATCGGCCCAATGCCCCTGCCCGCGCGTCAGGCCGCGAATGAAAATCCAGTCGGCGGAAGCGCTCACGGAGTGACTCCGTTGAGGTGGGCGTACCACAGCTGCAAGGCTCTTTCCTGGTGCTTCATTTTCTGCTCTTCATTCAAATTCGCCCAGGCCTCGGGGGAGGAGATGGCGCGCAGGAGGAATTCGAAAAACGTGTTGTGCCGGCGCAAAACCCGGCGCAAGCGATGGCGCTTGACGGGATTGAAAGACCCGTCGGCGCTGAAGAACTGGAAGGGGTTCTTTTTCACCCAGTTCCAGGAGCCCATCTCGACGGCCAGGGGCAGGTACGGGCCGGCGGCTTTCGCCTCGAGATGGCGGTCGTAGAGGTAATCCCACAGATCGCCGTGCGTGGTGTAGTTCACGGCCTGGGGCTCGATGCGGTAAAAATGATGGGGATAGGTGCGCTCCAGCAGATTCGTGAAAGAGTGCATGAGGCCCACATCGGGATAGGGCTCGACGGTTTTGGCGTAAGGGAACCAGATGCGGTCCTGCAAACCGAAACCCGAATGGAAGTCGACGGTGATGGACAGCGGCGAGTGGCGGATCTCCTTCTCCACCGCCGACACCAGGGCCTGGGCCTCGGGCTGCAGGGGCGCCCCGTTCTCGCCGCGGTACCAGGGCAGGCGGCGCGAGTAGCGCTGACCGCCCAGCATCCAGGGGACTTTGCCCAGGGCCTCCACAGGGGCGTTGCGCATCAGATCCACGCCGCCGGGATTGCAGCGGTGCTTGGTGAGGATGCCCCAGGGATTCACGGTGGGGATGAAAAAGACGCGGACTTTCTCGAGGACGCTTTGCGTGTTGCGATCCCACAAAACCAGTTGAGACAGGGAATTGAGGAGGGACACGCACACCTGGGCGCCGATGCGCTCCAGGCCGTGCACCCCGCCCACCAGGCCGAGCACCGGCGCCGCCGGGTCCGTCGTGCCGAAAGTGACTTTGTAGATCGGCAAGGACAGGCCGCCCTCATCGGCGCGCGCCAGAACCTCGGTGCGCGCCAGGGTGCCGAGGGGGGCCGTCAGGCGTTCGATCTCGGTGATTTCCTCGAGTGTCTTCACGGTCCTCAGTGTCACCCTCTTTTCGGAGGGCTCCAAGAATTGACGCTTGGCCCCCGGTCATGATTCGATCAAGATGACTTGAGGAGGTCCCATGACTCTCGAACAACTGCTGCAGGATATGTGGCTGGACTACTGCGCTCTCAACCCATCCGCCAAGAGCATTTACGATCTGCTGACCCGGCAAGGGGAAACGGTGTTGAACGACCACATCGCCTTCCGCACTTACAACCTGCCGAAGGTGGGCCTGGACCGTCTGGCCGAGCCTTTCCTGAACTTCGGCTACAAAGCCAAAGGCGAGTACCACTTCAAAGAGAAAAAGCTTTTCGCCCGCCACTACGAACCGACCGACATGCGCCTGCCGAAGATCTTCATCAGCGAGTTGCTGGTGGGCGAGTTCTCCCCGGCTTTGCAGAAAAAAGTGCGCGAGCTCGTGGAGCAGGTGCCGGAGAGCAAGGTGAAGGACCCGCGATTTTTATGCTCCGGCCGCCCCTGGCAGGTGGCCCACGCCGATTACGAGATGCTCGCCAAAGAGAGCGAGTACGCGGCCTGGATGTCGGCCTTCGGCTACCGCCCGAACCATTTCACCGTGAACGTCAACGCCATGGAAAAGTTCAACGATATCCACCGGCTGAATCAATTCCTGCAGGAAAACGGTCATGTGATGAACGCGTCGGGCGGTTTGGTGAAGGGCTCCCCGGAGGCCATGCTCGAACAGAGCTCCACCATGGCCCGCGAAGTGCCGGTGGATTTCACCGACGGGCGTTTTCAGGTGCCGGCCTGCTACTATGAATTCGCCAAGCGCTACCCGCAGCCGAACGGCGAGCTCTACCACGGCTTCATCGAGAAATCGGCGGACAAGATTTTTGAGAGCACGGACCGGATGAAGTGAGGGGCGACGGCCCCGTCACGCCACTTTGATGATCTTGGCTTTGGTTTCGGCTTCGTCCTCCTGGTTTTTCCAGGTGGCGTGGGCCTGCAGGAAGATGCGCACGAGTTGCGCGTCGAACTGGGTGCCGGCGCAGCGCTTGAGTTCCGCGTACACCACTTCATCGGGAAGGCCCTTGCGGTAAGCGCGGGTCTGCGACATGGCGTCGTAGGTGTCCACGACCAGGATCACGCGGGCGATCAGCGGCACGTCCTCGCCCATCAGGCGGTCCGGGTAGCCCTCGCCGTCCATGCGCTCGTGATGGCCGCGGATGTTCGGCAGGAGCCGGGCGAAAAAATCATGCACCGCCAGGGGCTTGATGATGTCCTCGCTCAGGATCGGATGGTTGCGCATGATATCGAGTTCTTTGGGATCGAGTTTGCCGGGCTTGGCGATGATTTCCTGGCTGATGCCGATCTTGCCGATGTCGTGGAACATGCCGGAGAACTCGGCGATTTTCTGCTCGAACTCGTTGAGGCCGGCGTCGCGGGCGAGCTTGCGCGACATCTCGCCGACGCGCAGGCAGTGCTGGTAGGTCAGGGGATCCACGGTGTTCAACGAGGCCATCAAGGCCTTGGCGGCCTCATAGGTCCACTCCGGAATTTGTCCCCAACTCATAGATTCTCCTGTGAAACGCATCGGATTCCGCGGGGCGCGCCTTGAGGGTTTCGCGCGCCGCCGCCCCGACCTCCGTCGAGCCGTCCCGCCAAGCCCTGATTTTTTTCCCGAAATGGGACAGAATCGAAGTCACTTTCCACGATCGGAGTCCCGGATGAAAAGCCTGCTGCCCGCCCTGTTTCCCGCCCTGCTTTTTCTCGCCGAAGGCGCTTCGGCGCAGACCGTGGTGGTCCGCCGCGTGAAGGGCAAACAGGCCGTGGTTCACATCACCGAAGGCCAGCTGAAAGACGGCGCCACCTACAGGCTCAGCGCGCCCGGCGCCGAAAGCGAAACGATCCCCGCCGCCGAGGGCCCGGGCTCCGCCGGGGCCGAGGATAGCTCCCGCCATCGCAGCCTGGGGTTGAGTTTCACCCTGTCCTCATTGAAGGTGAGCACGGACTTCGGCGACAGCAGCAGCAACACCCTGTCGCTGAGCGGCCGCTACGGATGGAACTTCGGCCAGTCCGAGCTGGGCCCCACCCTGGTGCTCGGCACCACGGACCGCGGCACCGGCGCCGCCACCACCTTCGGCTTCGGCGGATTTTTCGACTGGAACTTCGGCCTCAACAAACCCGGCGTGACCCGCCTCTACGGCGTGGGCTTCGAAGCCGCCTTCCTCAACACCAGCGGCCCCGCCGGGGCCGGCAGCAACAACCTGAGTCTGTTCCCTTCCGTTTTCGTGAAGTGGTTCCCGCTCGGCAACTCCTGCGCCCTGCGCGCCGACCTCGGCTACAGCCACCAGGACGACAACACCGGCGGACGGAAATCAAAAACCCAGGGCTTCCTCGCCCAAGGCGGCCTGGCCGTGTACTACTGAAATGGGAACGGAAAGCCCGCCGCGCGCGGGCGGTCGCTAGAACTTCACGCCCACGCCGACGGTGGCGTAGAAGGTGTCCAGGCGGGCCTCTTTGCTCAACAGGATGTTCTGAAAACCGTAGCGTTTGTAGCCGAAGCCGGCTTCGCCGAAGTAGTTCTTCTTCCACAGGACCTGGCCGTGGAAATTGAGGGCCATGCTGCGGTTCAGGCGGATGTTTTTGTCCATGGAGTTCACGAAATAAATGAACTCCACGTCCACCCATTTCGGGTAATCCATGAAAGGGAGCAGATTGAACATGTCATCGATCGAGCGCGGCATCGAGCGCGCCCACATCAGGCCCACCCCGGTCATCGGGGCCTTGAGCGCGCCGAAGTTCACGTCCTGATAAGCCAGCATCAGGACCAGGGTTTCATCGCGCGTCCACAAGCCGGGCGTCAAACGGTACTTCAGATCCGCCGTCGTCACGCTCAGATCCGCTTTTTCCACGCCGCCCACCGGCAGCTGGGTCATCGTTTTGAAGTAACGCGCCGACACGCCCCAGCGCTGCGTCGTCACCCAGTACTGATCCCAACCGAACCAGTTCTCGAACCAATGATTGTAGGACACCTCGCCCACGAACAAAGGCCGCCCCGAAGCGACGAAGCCGCTCAGGCGCGCCGACAGCTCGTTGGCGTAAGCGCGGTGCACCTCGAAGAAACTCCTGTAGGTCTTGCCCTGGTAATTCACCGACAAATAACTTTTATTGAGCTGCCCGGGCTCGGTGGCGCGGAATTTCCAGTAAAACAAAGTCGGGTCCGAGGAGTTCGTCTTGATGGCGTACTCGTCCGAGGTCACCGCGGAGTCCGGCAGCTTGCGCCCGCGCAGCACGACGCCATCGATGTAGGTGCCCTTCGTCGTCTGCGAATCCAGGTGCGGCCGCGCCGCCGCCCGCGGGATTTCCGACAGCTCGAAGCGCTGGCGGAAAACACCGCCGCCCTCGCCGGGGAAGAACAGCTTCGCGTCACGCAGGGGCACCGGGGCCGCCCAGAATTTGCGGCGATCCCCGATGGTGGGCTCGAAACCCAGCATCACCACCCAGGCGCTGTAGCGGTCCGGGTTCAACAGAATATGCCGATCCAAGGGACGCACGCCGAAGCCCGACACGCGCAGCAGGCCCGGGCGGACCGTGTCGCTCATGTCCATCAGATCGAGGCTCGGGGGAAAGGACTGGAACTCGTAACTCTCGCCGCCCGCGAGATCGGCGTAGAACTGCCCTTTCTGATCGGGCGGCACCGCCACCACCCCCGACAAGGGGGCCGCGCGGTTCATCACCACCACCCGCGGCGCCACCGCCGAGGGGACTTTTTGCAAGCGCACGTTTTGCTTTTCACCCTGGATGACGTAGCGGGAAGAGCACAGGCGCGACTGCCCCGCCCCTTCCGTCTGCGTGAAACAGAAACGGAACACCTCGAAGCGCCGCCAGAACGCCGTGTGCGACGCCGGCAGATTCTCCAGCAGCATCTGCGTCGCGAAGAGCCCGGTTTTCAACTGGCTTTCGGGAACGCCGCGCTTTTGCAGGGTCTGCCGCCACATCGCGCGCCGCTTCTGCCAGCCCTCCACCTCGTCCGGCGTGATGGTGGTTTCCCACAGCACGGTGCCGGCGCGGGAGATCATCTCGAGATGGCCCCCCTTCATCAAAACCTCGGGCCAGCGCAAAGCCAGAACCACTTTCTGGCCGTCCACCCCCGGCAGACGCGCCACTTCGGCGTTCAGATGGGCCAGCGATCCCAAAGTGAAAGAAAAGCTGCCGGCATTCACCAGGGTCGCCCCGATGCGCAGCGTGTGTCCCTCATCCAAGGTGGCGTCGTAATCGATTTCGGGACGCGGCAAAACCACGCCGCTCTCGTTCGGATCGAAAGACATCGGCATGTCGAAACGTTTGTTTTTCGTGGTTTTCAGCAAAGATTGACGGGCGGCGGGAATCTCGGCGGTCGCGTCCGTCGCGCTTTGGGCGAACCCGGACGGCGCCCCGAGCAAAATCACTCCCAAAAAGCCGAACCACTGGAGCTTGTTCACGTTTGCCGGACCCCTGACGCGCTGATGATTTTTGCTGCGTTCAGATTAACCGATCACGTCGAAGACGGACAAGGTAAAATGTTGGACTGTCTGGGCTTTTCGTTCTAAGTTCAGTCTTCTTTTTTGGCGAAAGGATCCCGATGTCGGCCCGCACAATTTACCAGATGAAGGTCGTGGAATTGATTGATCACACTCACAACATCCGTGAGTTGGTGATGCAGACCCAGGAACCCGCCCAGTTCCGTTTTAAAGCCGGCCAGTTTGTGATGCTTCACGTGCCCCAGGCCACGGGCAAGCCGGCCCTGCGCGCTTACTCCATCGCTTCGGACGAACGGCAGGACAACGGTTTCCGCCTGATTTTCAAATACGTCGAAAACGGCCTCGCCTCCAAATACGTCTGGGATCTCCAAGGCGGCGAGACCCTGCAATTCACCGGTCCCTTCGGTAAGGTGTTTTTCCAGGAGCCGCCCACCGAACAGATCGTCTTCCTCAACACCGGCTCGGGCGTCTCCCAGCACCTCTGCTACCTGCTGTCGAAAAAAGAGCAGTACCCGAACCTGCGCTACCGCATGCTCTTCGGCGTGCGGCACGAGAAAGACATTTATCACCGCGAGCTGCTCGACCGCCTGGCCGCGGAGCTGCCGGACTTCAAATACGAATTCATCCTGAGCCGCCCCGAAGCCGGCTGGACGGGCCGTCAGGGCTACATCCAGAATTTCATGCGCGAGTTCGGTTACGTCGAGCGTCCCACCACTTTCTACCTGTGCGGCAACGGCGCCATGATCAAAGACGCCAAAAAAATCTTCGAGGAAGACGGCGTCGAAAAAAGCCGCATCTGGGCCGAAGCTTTCGATTGATGAGCCGGCGCCAGGCCCTCATTGAGCTCGTTTTCGCCGGAGCCCTCTGGGGCTTCGGTTTCGTCGCCGCCGTCTGGGCCCTCAGGGCCTTCACCCCCGCCGAAACCCTGCTCTGGCGTTTTTTGCTGGCCGCCGTCGCGGGGGAATTTTTGTGGCGGCTCCTGCTGCGCCCCCGGGGCCGCGCTTTTTTCGGAGCCGACGCCCAAGCGGATCTGCGTCGCTCCGCCCCCGGCGGCGTTCTGCTCGCCGCCATGCTGCTGCCGCAAACCATCGGACTGCAGTCCACCACAGCGGCGAAGAGCGGGTTCCTCACCGCGCTCTACGTGATCTTCGTGCCCCTCATCACGCATTTCATCCTGCGTCGGCCGGTGAAGAAACCGGTGTTTTTCTATGCGGCCATCGCCCTGGGCGGGGCCTTCGTGCTGATGGGCGCGGACCTCTCCGATCTCAATCACGGCGATCTGTGGACCGTGCTGTGCGCCCTGCTCGCGGCCCTGCACATCCTGTACATCGACCGCATCTCGAACCGGATCCGCGACCCTTTCCGCTTCAACGCCTATCAAACGCTTTTTTGCCTGCTCAGCATCCTGCCTTTTCTCGCCCTGCAGCCGCGGATCACCTGGTTCAGCGCCGATCCCCTCGCCTGGGCCGGCGTGGGATTCCTCGCTGTGGCGTCCACCATCGTGGGCTTCACCATCCAGGTGAGAACGCAGCGGGTCCTCGACTCGACGACGGCGAGCATGCTGTTCCTGTTGGAATCCCCCTTCGCCCTGGCGGCGGGGGTGGTCTTTCTCGGGGAAAAATTCACGGCCCCGCAGGCCTTGGGCGCGAGCCTTATTTTGCTGGCATCGCTGCTGACGATTTCATCTTCCGCACCCTCAGGCTCGACCAGAAAGCTGCCGCGATGAAGACGGCGCCGATCAAACCGGTGATCCACTCCGGGATGTGCACGACGGGATCGCACAACATCAGGATGGCCAGAGCGCCGATGGCGTAAAACGCGCCGTGCTCCAGGTAAGTGAAGTGATCCAGGGTCTCTTTCTCGACGAACAGGATCGTCAGACTGCGCACGAAGAAGGCGCCGATGCTGAGACCGATCATGATGATGAACAGATTGTTGGTGATGGCGAAAGCCCCCACCACGCCGTCGAAGCTGAAAGACGCGTCCAGCACCTCGAGGTAAAGAAATAAACCGGCGCTGGCGCGATGCATGTCGGCGCTGCTGGCGCCGAAGCGCTCGAGGTAACCGCTGATGCCGTCCACCACCACGTAGACGACGATGCCGGCCATGCCGGAGATCAGGAACGACGCCTGGCCTTCCGGCGGCGCCCAACGGCTCAAGACCGCCAGGAAACCGAGGGTGATGGCGATCTCGATCGCCTCCACCTTGCCGAGCTCCGCCGTGATCCTCTCGATCCAGACGATCCAGTGCAGTTCCTTGTTCTCGTCATAGAAGTACTTCAGCGCCACCATCATCAGGAAGCAGCCCCCGAAGGCGGCGACGTTGGCGTGGGCCGAGAGCATGATTTCGGAGTAGCGGTTCGGCTCGCTCGCGGCCAGCACCAAGGCGTCCCAAGGGTTCAAGCCCGCCGCGAAGGTCACGATCAAGAGCGGAAAAACCAGGCGCATGCCGAAAACGGCGATGAGCATCCCCCAGGTCAGGAAGCGGTGCCGCCACTTCGGCGTCATCTCTTTCAGGACGACGGCGTTGACGATGGCGTTGTCGAAGGACAGCGACACCTCCAGCACCGCCAGGACGGTGGCGATGAAAAAAGCCTGGATGGCCGCGGCCGGCGTCGGATTGTAGTAGTAACCGACGTAGGCGCACAACGGCAGGCCCAGAAGCGTGAAGATGAACGAGCTGCGGAAATACCTGAGCATAAGGCCCCTCCCGAATGACGACGAAAGAAGCCCGCATGGCCCGCGGTCCGGGAACGCGCGCCATGCGGGCTTCTTTCACCCGCTTTGTCTGATTCGGGAGCAGTCTACTATTGATTGTAGTAAACGTACAACAGGCTGCCGCCTTGCAACTTCGGCAGCCACTCAGGCACGTAGCGGCGCTCGATGGCCGGGCAGCCCAGGCTGCGGCCGGCGCGGGTCGGCGTCACATAGTCGGCCCCGTGCATGACGATGGCCCGCTGGTAGGCGTTGGAATTGGTTTTCTCCAGGCCGTGCAGGTACATGGAGCGGCCGTTGCGGCCGTCGTACAAGCCCCCGGTCAGGTAAAACCCGATGGAGCTCATGTTCGAGCCGCTGACGTTCGAGAACTTCGTCGCCCAGCCGTCGTTGTCGGCGTCGCTGCCCTTGCCGTGGGACACGGTGAAGCGGCGCACTTCGCCGGTGCTCATGTCGACCAGGGACATGCGGGCCTTGCCGGAGTGCTGGCTCAGGTCGACGATCGTGATGTAGCGCTGATTGCGGATTTTGGATTTATTCAGCTCATAGAAACGCACCGCCTGCTCGAGGGGGCGATCGGCCACTTTCCGGTCGGCGTCCAAAACGTCGTACTGGCGCAGATCGACGGACATGTTTTCCGGGGAAAGAAAATACCCGGAGGGGATGTTCTCCGGCCGGTCGTCGCCTTCGCGAACACCGTCTTGGGCGAAGCCGCTGACCGTGATGAATAAAGCCGTGATGAGCGTGAAGCCGAAGCGCATAACCACCTCCGATGGTGGTTCTTCGGCTCGTTCAAAGGCTCACTTCACGGGCTTCACGGTTTCTTGACCGCAAATCAGACGATGGGCCAGAGGGAAATCCCGGCCCGCGCCTCCCCGTGTCTCATCTCAAAACAACAATCCGACGCTGACTTCGAAACCCAGGGAGGACTCGATCTCCGTGGTCAACTCGTAGGCTTTGTCGTTGAAGGTTCCCTTGTTGTCCAGGGTGTGCAGGCGCAGGCGGTTGCCCTCGCCGTAATTCGCCGCCAGGTTGACGAGGAAACGGGAGCTTCCCAGGTTCGCGCCCGTGAACAGATAGCCGGCGCTCAGCAGGGTGCCGGTTTTGCTGTCGGAGTCCTCGCCGCTGAGGCCGCTCAAAGACCCTTTGCCGGAGGCTTTGGCTTCCACTTGCGTGAGGGCCAAAGCGGCGTACCCGGTTCCCTGCGAAGGATGGCGCAAGGTCAGCAGGCCCCGCGCGCCGAGGCGCTGCACGCGGCTGCGCAGGGCCTGGCCCTCGGAGGATCCGTCGATCTTGTAGGTGTTGATGAAAGCCCCCGCGCCGAAATGATCGCTGAAGAAGTGGTCGTAGCGCGCGCCCACCCCGTCCATCAGGACATCGAAGGTTTCCAGGGCGACGTAGTTCCGGCTCTTGACGGGCTGGGCGACGCTGAAGGCCGCCTTATAAGTGCCGCGCGTCTGAGCCGGGGCGGACACCGCCGCCATCACGCCGAGACAACCCAGAGACAACGCCTTCAAAATTTTCCAGGAACCCATGGAAACCTCCGTGAAGCCCGGGACTTCAGCAAAGCCGGGACCAGGGCCGCAGAGCCCTCATTTCCAGAAGGTCTGTCGAAATTCTGTTCAAGGGACTGAAAACGTCGGGACGGCCAAGGACCGTCCGTTCAGAGCGTGAAATCGGCTTCACAACCGGTCCCGGGCATCCTCCTCCGGGCACGCGCGTTCCGGGCGTCGTGGCTCGGGTTCACAGCGCCTTTTTCAGGAACTTGCCGGTCTCGGAGTCCTTCACTTTGGCCACTTCCTCCGGCGTGCCCTGGGCGACGATGAGGCCGCCCTGACTGCCGCCGTCGGGACCGAGATCGATGACGTGGTCGGCGGTTTTCACCACCTCCATGCTGTGCTCGATCACGAGAAGCGTGTTGCCCTGATCGGTGAGCTCCTGCAGAAGCTCGACGAGCTTGCGCACGTCATCGAAGTGCAGGCCCGTCGTCGGTTCGTCCAGGATGTAGAGCGTCTTGCCCGTGCCCCGGCGCGAAAGCTCCTTCGAAAGCTTCACGCGCTGGGCCTCCCCGCCCGACAAGGTCGTCGAGCTCTGGCCGAGGGTCATGTAATCCAGGCCCACGCGATGCAAGGTTTCCAGCTTGCGGTGGATCTGGCTGTGGTTCTTGAAAAACCCCAGCGCCTCCTCGACGGACATGTTCAGGACGTCGGCGATGCTCTTGTCCTTGTACTTGATCAGCAGGGTCTCGCGGTTGTAGCGGTTGCCGTTGCAGACGTCGCACTTCACGAAGACGTCGCTCAGGAAGTGCATCTCGACGCGGATCTGGCCGTAGCCCTGGCAGGTCTCGCAGCGCCCGCCTTTGACGTTGAAACTGAAACGCCCCGGCTCGTAGCCGCGCAATTTGGATTCCGGCAGCGCCGCGAACAGGTCGCGGATCATCGGCAGCAGACCCACGTAAGTGGCCGGCGTCGAGCGCGGCGTGCGCCCGATGGGTTTTTGGTTGATGTCGATGACCTTGTCGAGATGCTCGAGGCCTTTGATCTCGCGGTAAGGCGAGGGCAGCGTCTGCGCCTTGTGGAATTCCTTCGCCAGGATCCGGTACAGGGTGTCCAGCACGAGGGTGCTCTTGCCGGATCCGGACACGCCGGTGATGGCGGTGAAAACGCCGAGGGGGATTTTCAGGTCGACGTTTTTGAGATTGTTGCCGGTCGCGCCCTTCAAGACCAGGCTGTGGCCGTTCCCCCGGCGACGGGTTTTGGGAACGGGAATCGTCTTTTTCCCCGAAAGGTATTGTCCCGTCAGCGACTGGGGATTCTTCGAGATCTCCTCCGGCGTCCCCGCCGCCATGACGGCGCCGCCCAGGGAGCCGGCCCGCGGCCCGAGGTCGACGACGTGGTCGGCGTAGCGGATGGTGTCCTCATCGTGCTCCACGAGGAGGATGGTGTTGCCGCGCTCGCGCAGCTCGCCGATGATGTGCAGCAGCCGGTGATGGTCGCGGGGGTGCAGGCCGATGCTCGGCTCGTCCATGACGTAAAGCACGCCGATCAGGCCGCTGCCCACCTGGGTCGCCAGGCGGATGCGCTGGGCCTCCCCGCCCGACAAGGTGCGGGCGGTGCGGCTCATCGACAGGTAACCGGTGCCGACGCGGATCAGGTAATCGAGGCGCGCCAGGATCTGCTTGGTGATTTTTTCGGCGATCAGGCTTTCCTTCGACGACCACTTGAGGCCGCCGAACCACGCCCGCAAATCCGTCGCCGACATGTCCGACAGCTCGGCGATCTGCTTGCCGTGCACGCGGATGTTCAGGGCGTCCGGCTTGAGGCGCGCCCCCTGGCAGTCCGGGCACACCGAGAACTGCAACTCCTCCTCGTCGCCCTCGTCCTCGTCGCCGCCGACTTTTTTCCCTTTGTAGCTGTAGCGGACCTGCTCGAGCTTGCGGCCGCCGACCTCGCCCTCACTGAAAACTTCCTCCTCGACGAGATCGAGGGTGCCCAGGCCGTTGCAGGTGGCGCAGGCGCCGCGCGGGTTGTTGAAGCTGAACAGGCGCGGTTCGATTTCCGGGAAGCTGTAACCGCACACGGGACAGGCCGAGTGCAGGGAGTAGGCCGTGCGCTCGCCGCTCAGGGTTTCGATCACCAGGCGGCCGCCGGCCAGGGACAGCGCCGTGTTCACACTCTCGCCCAGGCGCAGGCGCATGTTGTCCTTCAGGATGATCTGGTCGACGACGAGGTCGATGTCGTGGGCTTTGGTTTTGGCGAGCTTCTGGGCTTTTTCGAGCTCGATGAATTTGCCGTCGACCTTGGCCTTGACGAAGCCCTTCTTCGCCCAGCGCTGGAACTCGGCGAGGAACTCGCCCTTTTTTCCCTGCGCCATGGGGGCGAGGATCAGGAACTTCGCGCCCTGGCCTTTTTTGTTGATCTCCTCGAGGATCTGCTGCGGCGTCGTGCTGCTCACCGGGATGTGGTGCTCCGGGCATTCCGGCACGCCGACCTTGGCGAAGAGCAGGCGCATGTAATCGTAGATCTCGGTGACGGTGCCGACCGTGGAGCGCGGGTTGGTGCCGACGGATTTCTGGTCGATGGCGATGGCCGGCGACAATCCCGTCACGGAATCGACTTCGGGTTTTTTCAGCTGCTCGAGGAAGTTGCGCGCGTAGGCCGAAAGGCTTTCGACGTAACGGCGCTGGCCCTCGGCGTACACGGTGTCGAAAGCGAGGGAGGATTTGCCGCTGCCGCTGAGTCCCGTGAAAACGGTGATCTTGTTGCGCGGGATGCGCACCGAGACGTCTTTCAGATTGTGTTCGCGGGCGCCTTTAACGAGGATGCCGTCATCATGTCGAGCCATTGAACGAGATTAACAGCGAACACGGCCCGCCGCCAATGCTGACGCGGGCCCTCTGAGGCGCGGCCCTGTCTTCTGACAAGAGACCGCGAGGGGGACAAGGACCTCCGCCGGGACCGGTCCCGCGCGGGGACGGTCACCGGCATGCCGTGGACGGCGGCGGTCCGTTGCCCCGCGACCGGCCCGCGAGGGACGGTTGCCAGGGCGATCCGGCACCGGGAGAGAGCCTTAGCTTTTCTTCGCCTGGCAGGACGGGCAGACGCCGTAGAGCTCGAGAATGTGGTGCGTGAGATGGAAGCCGAACTGCTTGGCGACCTTCTCCTGCAGGGTCTCGATGGTGCGGTTTTCGAACTCGACGATCTTGCCGCAATCCGTGCAGGTCAGGTGATCGTGGTGGCGCTTCGGCGCGAGCTCGTAGCGCGCCGGCAGGCCGCCCATGCGGACTTCCGTCACGAAGTGGCCTTCGGTCAGGGTGCGCAGGAAACGGTAGACGGTGGCGAAACCGATCTCGGGATTTCTCACGCTGACTTTTTCGAAGAGCTCCTGGGCCGTCACGTGGCGGCGGCCCTCGTGCAGGCACTTGAGGATGGCCAGGCGCTGGGTGGTGACCTTCAGATTGAGCTGACGGATGATGCGTTTGAAGTCCGCGTCCTCACGCTCTTCCTGCACCAAAACGATGTCTTCATCCTGCTGCCGGGGAAGAAAGGGAACTTCGCTGCCACTGCCTTCGGACTTACTCATGATCACTCCTTCGTGAGAGTGCTCTTGTTGTCATTGAGAACCATTTTCAAGTCAAGGAAGTTGAAAATCAGTCTCAATTAACTGAATACCAATTGAGAAAACAGGCTCAGCGGCGAATAAAACTGATGGCGCTGTGGGGGTGGAGGCTTTCGACGTGGTTGAAACTCGCCTCATAGCCCAGGATGGCCGGCTCGGCGTCGAGGGCTTTTTTCACGCGGCGGGCGGCGTCCTCGCAGAACATCAGATTTTGGCCGTTGCGCAGGGCGAACTCCTGCTCGTCCTCCCGCTTGACGGCCCCCTGCACGGCGGTCTGCAGGGCGTCCTCCACCCGATCGATGAGATCGCGCAGGCGGAAAGGGCTTTCGGGCGCGAGCCGCACGCGCACGCGCGCTAGGCTGCGCTGGGCGTGCGGGGTGGCGACGACGCCGTCGGTGGTGCCGAGCCACTGGTGCAGATCCTCGAAGGACAATTCATCGGCGCGGCCGGCGTACCGCGCGCGGAAATTCTCCTGGATCAGCTGGCGCGACAGGGCGGCCGAAGCGGGGCAGGTGCTCGAGTAAGTGACGGTGGTCTCGAGGAAGAATTTCTCCTCCCCGTTCACGCTCTCGAAATCCAGGCGGGCCGGATAGGTGCGCCAGGCTTTGTTGGCGCTCTTCAGCGCCGGTCGCTCGAGGGGCCAGTCGAAGCGCACGCGCAGGCGCGCGGAACGGCTGAGGCTCTCGTGGCTTTTCAGGAATTCGCGCACCAGATCGCGCAGCAGCTCCGCGCCCAAGGCCCGACGGGCCAGGCCTTGCTGCACGAGCAGGTACAAACGCGACATGTGAATGCCGCGCGAAGGGGATTTGTCGAGGCTAACGTGGGCGTCGGCGCGGGCGGCTTGGCGGTAAGCGCCGTCCTCGGCCTCGAGGATCACGGGCACTTCGATGTCGGACATGCCCACCCACTCGAGGGGGGCGTAAAAATCGCGGTCGGTCTCGTGGGCGACATCGGGGAGACGGCGGGGTTGAGGCTCGAGCGTGTCCATGCGGGTTTCTCTATCACAAAGCGCGGGCGCGGGCGTGCTTTTTCCCGGCTTGAGTTCCCTGACGCGGCGGCGTAACTTGCCAAGCATGAAAAAGATTCTGCTCGCCAGCACGTCCCCCTATCGCCGCGAACTTCTGGAGCGGCTGGCCGTGCCGTTTGAAAGCGCCCGCCCCTTGATCGATGAGGAAAAAGAGAAGGACCCGCGTTTGTCGCCGCGGGCTTTGGCGGAGCATCTGGCTTTGTTGAAGGCGCGCAGCCTGGCGGCGCCGGGCCTGGTGGTGATCGGCGGCGATCAGCTGGTGGCCTTCGAGGGCCGGATCCTCGGCAAGCCCGGCTCGCGCGATCGCGCCATCGGGCAATTGACGGCGATGAGCGGCAAGACCCATGAATTGATGACGGCGATCTGCGTGATCGACGGGGAGCGGGTCCTGTCCCACACCGACGTCACGCGTTTGACTTTGAAAAGCCTGTCGCGGGCGCAGATCGAAAAGATCGTCGACCGGGATGAACCTTTCGATTGCGCCGGCTCGTATAAAATCGAAAAGCACGGCATCGCCCTCATCGAGCGTCTGGAGAGCGATGATTTCACGGCGATCCAGGGTTTGCCTTTGCTCGCCTTATCGCGGATGCTGACAGCATGCGGAATCGAAAATCCTTAGATCCGGACGTGTTGTTTCGTGAAGCCAAAAAAGCGCAGAAGAACGCCCATGCGCCTTATTCCAAGCACAAGATCGGCGCGGCCCTGCGCACGGCGAACGGCCGGATTTTCTCCGGCTGCAACGTCGAGAACGCCTCCTATGGCGGCACCGTCTGCGCCGAGCGCGTCGCCGTGTTCAAGGCCGTCAGCGAAGGCCTCAAAGGTCCCATCACCGACATCTGCGTGATCAGCTCGCAAAAAGACCCCTGGCCCCCTTGCGGATTCTGCCGCCAGGTCCTCGCCGAATTCGCCACTGAAAACACCCGCATCTTCCTCGCCAACCCCCGCGGCATCACCAAGATGTTCACCCTCGGCGAACTCTTCCCCGAATCCTTCACCCCCACCCACCTCAAATAGGTGCCAGCTCCTCTTTCGGGCCGCACCGCATCCCCCCAAGGTGCCAGGTCCTGTTTACGGACACGCTGCATCCCACTTTCTGCTTAAAACGAGACTGAGAACGACCGAGATTTTGCTTTAGACCTGCATATGCCGAGAGCAAAAGTCATTCTTCAATCAGAATTTCCGTACAACATCAGTGCCCGGTGTATTAACCGAGAATGGTTTCAGCTGCCAATGCCCCTGGTCTGGGAGACCTTCTGCTCAGAATTATCTCGCGCCATTGAAAAACAGAAATTGGTCGTTCACAGCTTTGTTTTAATGAGCAATCACTTTCATCTGATTGCTTCAACTCCAGAGGCAAACATCAGTCAGTGCATGCAACAATTTATGTTTCGCACAAGCCGCCGGCTGACCTTGGCTGGAAATCGCATCAATGAAACTTTTGCAGGAAGGCATTACAAGTGCATTCTGCAGCACCCGAACTATTACCTCAATGCCTACAAATACAACTATCGGAATCCGGTGAGTGCAGGCCTTTGCACTCGTGTTGAGGACTATCCATATAGCACTTTGTCCGGGAAGCTGAAGCACTCTCCATTGCTGATTCCTGTTGTGGAAGACTTCACCTTAATGGCTCACCCTCCCAGTACCATCGAGTGGCTCAATACCGCCCCTTCGCCAGAAAAACTGGAAGGGGTTCGGTTCGGGCTCAAACATCAGTATTTCAAATCAAAGAAGGATCGAGTGACAAAAAAATTGCTGATTCGCGATGGTGACATTCTGTGACAACCATCAGGACCTGGCACCCTGGGGGGATGCGGTGCGGCCCGAAAGAGGAGCTGGCACCTAACGGTGGGAGGTGAAGAATTGGGCTTCGAATTTTTTGAAGGACTCGAGGCGGACTTGGGTGCCGAGGATTTCGCGCAAGCGCTCGATGGTTTCGCGCTCCTGCTCCTGCATCTTGGCGATGCCCTCTTTGACGAAGTCGGGATGGATCTTCTCTTTGCGCTCGGCGAGCGCGCGCACCAGGGCTGACGCGGCCGACAGGGCCTGCAGCGAGCGGTCCTCGTCCAGGCGCCATGTTTTGAACAGGTAAGCGGACGCCGCCTTGAACCACTCCCTCTGGAAACTCTCGTCAAGGTAGATCTCCGCGAAGCGGCTCGTCGAGAGGACAGAGTCCGTGTAGGTGGCCTTGATCTCCGGATCCTGCGGCGGATTGAACTTGCGCTCTTCCAAATCCCTGATCCGGGCCTCGCGCTCGCTCGCCATCAAACGGGTCATCGGCGATTTGTCCTCGTTCACCTTCATCAAGGCCGTCTGCGCCCCCCACAGCGCCAACACACCGAACGCCAAACCGCTCACCAGCCATGAGGCGCGCTCGCGCCCGCGACCGGCGAAAAGCTGGCGACGCGCTTCCTTCGCGGCCGACCCCGGCTTCAACGTCGTCGGCTGACCCGAAAGGATGTTGGAGATCTCCGTGTGCAATGACGGCGACAAAGAGGACCAGTCCACGTCCTTGCCGGCGTTCTTCACCGCCAGCTCGGTGGCGAGCAGGATCTCCTTCTCGACCAACTGCCGGCGTTTGCCGAGGTCCGCCAGAAGCTCCTTCTCGAACCTCTCCACTTTGCGGGTCGTCTCGAGCTGCAACTGCTGCAGACGCTCTTCCTCCGCCCTGCGCAAAGACTCCTCTTCCTCCGCCAGGCGGGTCTTCATCTGCGCCTGACGGGCCTCATGTTCCTTCTCCGCCTGCTGAAGCTGCTCTTTCACGGCACTCAAACGCAAACCCGCCTGCTCAAGCTCTTTGTTCTTCTCGGCGGCGCGGTTTTTCAGGGCCTCGATCTCGGCGCGCTGCTGATCGCCCTCGCGCTGCAGACGGATCATCGTCTCTTTGACGTCGCTGAGCTCCGATTTTTCCTTCGCGTCGTTCGCCAGCATCTCGCGGTACCGGATCTCCTGCTCGGCGATCCGCGCCTGGAGATCCTCCGAGGTTTTCTTCTCGGCGTCACGGGCGGCGATGGTTTTCTCCAAATCCGCCTTCAACGCCGCCAGCCGGTCCTGATGGGCCTGCAACTCACGGACGCTCTTCTCCTCATGGGCGCGGCGGGCTTCCTGCATTTGGCGTTCATGGTCCTCGAGGGCCTGGCGCAAACGCTCCTCTTGATCACGCTTCTGACGCGTCAAAGCCGTCTCCAAATCGCCGGTGGCGCGAGCCACGTGCTCCTGATGTGATTTCAATTCCTGCGCGAGGCGCTGTTCCTGCGACCGCGCCTCCGCCGCCAAGCGTTCCTGATGCTCTTTCAGCTCGCGGGCCAGTTTGTCCGCCTGGGCGCCCTTCTCCGTCGCCAGCCGCTCCTCATGCGCGCTCAGCTGCGAGGCCAAGCGATCTTCCTGAGTTTTTTTCTCAACGGCCAGACGTTCCTTTTGCCCGTCTTCCTCCGCCTGCAAACGCTCGCGGGTCGAAGCCAGCAACTCGTTCTCCTGGCGCCGGATGATCTCGTCCGCCTCTTTCAGGCGTTCCTCGCGGGCGACGCGCGCCTGCTCCTGCATCTGACGGAGCAAATTCTCGCACTCCTCTTCCGTGCGCTGGCGCAAAGCCTGCATCGAGCGCTCCGTCTCTTCCCGGATCCGCTGGCTCTGCTGACGGGCCTCCTGCACGAGGGCCTTGCCCTCTTCGCGGGATTTCGCGTACAGGGAGTCCGCCTCGCGGGCCGCCTCCTGCAGGTGCGTCTTGTAAAACACCTCCGCCTTGCGCTGGGTGTTCAGGGCGCGGTCGACGATCTCCTGGGCGCGCTTTTCCGCCGCCACCTCGGCCTCCTGCATGGTGCGGGCGGCCTGGATGCGCGCCTGCTGCAGGGTCTTTTCCGCCTCGGCGGTCTTCGCCTGGGGCCGGGCGAAAATCTTGGTGTCGGCGTGCTCTTCATCCGGCGGCGGCGGCGGCGCGGCCTCCGCCGGTTTCACGGCCGGGATCGACGGGGCTTTCTCCCCCGGCAGTTCCGGCGTCACCGCCGACTGCTCGCGCACCAGGGCGCGCGGCACCGTCACGGATTCCTCTTTCGGCGGGACGGGAACGCTCTTCGGCAGGGCGATCTCCTCCTCGGCGCGCTCGATCAGAACGAAAATGGAAAAGCCGGATTTGCCGAGCTTGATCTCCTCGGATCCCTTCAGGGAGCGCGGCTTGTTGGCGGGCAGACGTTCCCCGTCGATGAACGTGCCGTTCGACGACCCGTGGTCCTCGACCCAGGCGCCGCCGTCCTTCTCGAAAATCGACAGGTGCTTGCGGCTGACGTTGGCGTTCTCGACGATGAAATGGCAGTCGGGAGCGCGACCCATGGTCCAGCGCTCCCCTCCGGAAAGGTCCACCCGCGAAGAGCCGTCCGGCCCCGTGATGGTGATATGCAGGGTGCAACTCCCGCCCTTTTTCATCCGTCTCCTCTTAAGAGGCCTTCACCGGCCGCACTTGGTCCATATCGCGGGTGCGCGAGGCGCGTCCGGCCTCGGCGTTGACCGCGTCCTCCGCCAGCGCCTCCACCGGGTCGCGATGCTCGTCGAAAGCCTTCTCGTCCAGCGGGTAGTCGTTGTTGTCGCTGCGGTACCACAGCAGATCCAGGGAGCTTTCAAAACGGTCCACCATCGACACGTAGACGCGCTCCGGGGAGTACATGACGTTCACGATGTGCGAGAGCAGCGAGAACACGATGCCCGCGATCGAGGTCTGCATGGCGAAAGAGATCTCCTGGAGGAAGCGGTCCATGATGTTCTTGGTGTTCTCCAGATCCTGCAGGTTCATGCCGCCGAGCTCCTGCAGGCCGCCGGCGATCCCGACGAAGGTTCCCAGGATCCCCGCGATCACGAAAAGACCCGGCAGGATCGAGATCAGATCGTTGAAGGCCGTCATCGGCAGGACGCCGAAGACGCGGTTGAAACAGGGGTTGTGGTGGAAGGTGGCCCGCGTGATGCCCAACAGCTTCGGCGTTTCCTGCGTCCACTTCAGGAACTTCAGCTGATTGAGGATGTCCTTCACCAGCCAGGCGCAGCCTTGCTTCACCAGGAAAACGCGGTCGCTCAGCGCCATGACGCCGTCGCCGCGGCGGCGGCGCAGGCGATCGCGGACCGCGAAGCCCTCGTAGAAGGAGCGCTCGAGCATGCGTTTCGCCAGCACGTAGAAAGAGACGTTTTTCACGACCCCGGGTTTTTCGCTCTCCATGAAGCGGGCGACGCGCTTTTCGAACTCGCGCGCGAACCATTCGTGGCGTTTCACCGTGTACCAGATCACCACCCGGAAGAAGGCCCCACCCAGGAAGACCAGGCCCATCACGTAGGGCAGGGTCAGGATGAAATACTCCGCGAAAATCTTCGTGCTCATGGTCATTTCCCCTTGTTTTCCATGTTGAAGCGAACGATGACCCGCTGGGCCTTGCGGCAGTCGTTTTGCCGGCAGAACTCGGCGGCGTTGGCGACGCCGCGGCTCTGCACTTTCATGACTTCCAGGAAGCTGCGGCCGGAGACTTTCATCAGGGCCAGCAATTCCCGCTGATGCTGGAAGTTCGGATCCTTCTCCTCCACCAGGTGCGTGAAGATGGCGTTGGCCCGGCGGTAACTGAGATCCATGTTGTATTTCAAGGCGGCGCGGTCATCCGCCTTGGTGCTGTAAGGGTCGACGAAGCGGCCCTTGTAAGTCGGCGAAGCGAAACCCACCACCTCGACGGAGGAGATCTTGCCCGCGAGCTTGGGATTGCCGAACAACGAACGCGAGTAAGCCGGCATGGCTTTTTCCAGGACGTTGCGCATCTCCGGCTTCAGGTTGGCCGAGTCGTTCTCGAAGTAGGCGTCGCCGAAATCGAGCACGACCTCGCCGGTCTGCATGTCGATGTCCGCCTTCACGCCCGCCTGCTTGAAGGCTTTCTGGATGTCCTTGGCGATCTCGCGGCGGGCATCGATCTCTTCCTTGGCGCGGGCCAGGGCGCCCTCCGTGTCGTGCAGGCGGCCCTGCAGCCCCGCCAGCCGCCCTTGCAGCTCTTTCTCTTTGCGTTCAGCGGCGGCGCGGAACTCGCCCTCGCGGCGGGCCCTTTCCGCGGCGCCCAGTTTTTGCTTCTTCAGTTCGCCCTCGAAAGCGGCGCGATCGCGGGCTTTTTCCGCGGCGTGCCCGGCCTGCAAAGAGGCGATCTGGCCTTTCAAGCCATCGGCTTCCCCCGCCGCCCGGGCCAGCTGCCCTTTCAGGCCTTCCGCCTCGCCGGAAGCGCGCGCCAGTTGCCCCTGCAGCTTCTTCGCCTCGGACTCCTTCTCGCTGAGCGCCGACTGCGTCGACTGCAGCTCGCCCGAGAGCTGGCTCAGCTGGCCGGCGTATTTCTGGTTGGCGTCCGCCAGGCGCTGGATTTTCTCCTCGCTTTCGGCTTTGAGCTGCTGCTGCCTCTGCTCGAAGATCTTTTTGCTGATCTTGTTGGCCTTGTAGGAACGGCGCAGTTCCTTCATGCGCTCGTCCAGGGCGGCCTCGGCGGCGGCGATCTTGCGTTCGCCCTCGCTGATCTGATTTTTCTTCGCGTCGATGTCTTTTTTCAGGTCGCCGATGTCGCGCTCCTGGCGGTCGATCTCGATGTCCTGCTCCTGAATCAGGTCATTGCGCGCGATGATGCGCGATTTCGCCACTTTGTTGGCGTTCAGGACGTTGCGCACCATCTGCTGGTACTTGTTCAGGGCCTTGGCCTTCCTCTCGTTTTCCAGGGACTGCTGCGCCAGGCGGGTTTTTTCGTCCTTCGCCTCCGACTCCAGCAGGGTCAGCTTGTCGATCAGCTCCTGGTACTCCTGCACCTCGTCCTGGCTGGCGGACTTCTGCATGTAATCGCTTTTCACGGACTCGTACATCTTGAGCTGGTTGCGCAGCTCCTCCACCTGCATGGTGAGCTTCTGGTTCTCCACCTGGTTCTGCAAGGCATCAGTGCCGGTGCGCAGGCTCGAGGTCACGTAGAGCAGCAGGAAGATCGTGCTCAGACCCAGGAAAAGGTCGGAGTACGACGTCCAAAAACTGTCGTTCGAGTGGGCCTGCTTGTTCTTTTCATAATTGAATGCCATGGACCATCCCTCGGTTTTCCCCGAGGAACTTATCGATGTTTCATGGCGGGACTTGAGGCGAACAGGACCTTCCCCGAGCTTAGGTCGGGCCCCGCAAAAGCACATCCCGACTTTCGCCGGTCTCGAGGAGGAAAAAATCCTCGTCTGCGACAGCTTTTTCGCGGCGGGCTTCCGTCAAGGCGCGGACCGGCTCGTCGAACCCTTCATCGGTCAAGCGCCACGTCCCGAAGTGGATTCCCATCGAGTGCCACGCCCTCAGATCCAGATGCGCCCGCACGGCGTCCCGCGGATTCATGTGCTGGCCGCGCATGAACCAACGCGGTTCATAAGCGCCGATCGGCAGCAGGGCCAGATCCATCTTCGGCCAACGCCGCGCGATCTCGGCGAAGTGCGCGCCGGCGTCGAAAAAACATCGACTTCAGCTTCCCACATCCGATGAATTTTGCAATGATTCCATCCATGGCCCACCTTCCGAGCCTGATTCAAGATCTGGCCGTCATTCTCGTCACCGCCGCCATCGTCACCTTGATTTTCCGCCGCTTGCGCCAACCCGTCGTGCTGGGCTACCTGATGGCCGGCGTGCTGATCGGCCCCCACACCGGTCTTCTGCCGCAGGTGACGGACCGGGCGGGCCTGCAAACCTGGGCCGAGATCGGCGTCATCATTTTCCTCTTCACCCTCGGTCTCGAGTTCAGCTTCCGGCGCCTGGCGCGCTCGGGCCGCAGCGCCTTCGTCACCGGCTTCGTGGAGATCCCCCTGATGATGGGACTGGGTTACCTCACCGGCCGCAGCCTCGGATGGACCGTGACGGACAGCCTTTTCCTGGGCGGCGTCCTGTCGATCTCCTCAACCACCATCATCTTCAAATCCATCGAGGACCTGGGACAGAAAAACCGTTCCTTCGTTCCCCTGGTGTTCGGCGTCCTCATCATCGAGGACCTGATCGCGGTCCTTCTTCTCGTGCTGCTGGCCACCGTCGCGCTGTCGAAAAACTTTTCGGGTCTCGATCTGCTGACGTCGGCCGGGCGCCTGGGGTTTTTCCTGGCCCTCTGGACCATCCTCGGCACCCTGCTCCTGCCGGCCTTTTTACGCAAAATCAAAAAAGAGCTCAGCGACGAAACCGGCCTCATCGTCGGGCTCGGGCTGTGCCTTCTGATGGTGGTCGCCGCCACCCAGGCGGGATTTTCCCCCGCCCTCGGCGCCTTCGTCATGGGCTCCCTGCTGTCCGAAACCCTGCTCGGACCGCGGCTGCAGCATTTGGTCAAACCGGTGAAGGACCTGTTCGGCGCTGTCTTCTTCGTCTCCATGGGCATGCTGGTCGATCCCGCCATGGTCTGGGCGAAATTCGACGTTATCCTGCTGCTGGTGGCGGTGGTGATCTTCGGCAAAATCCTGGCGGTGACGTTGGGCGCCCTGCTCTCCGGCGCGCCCGTCAAGCGCAGCGTTCAGACCGGGCTTTGCCTCACCCAGATCGGGGAATTCTCTTTCATCATCGCGGGCTTGGCGGCCAGCATGCAAGTGACGCGTGAAAGCCTGCCGGTGCTCGCCGTGTCGGTCTCGGTGATCACCACCTTCACCACGCCGTGGTTCATCCGCCACTCCGACAGCCTGGCGCAACGCTTTGAAAACGCCCTGCCCTTGGCGCTTCGGCACCGCCTGCAGGCGTACCAAACAAGCCTGCGCGATCAGCAATCGGGCTCGCTCCTGCGGCTCCTGCTGCGCGCTTACGGCCCGAAGATCCTCGTGCACACCACCCTCATCATCGCCATCGTCTGGGTGGGGAAACACCATGTGCTCCCCATGGTGATGGGGATGACCGATCCCCTGATCGCGTCCCTGATCACCCTGCTCGCCGTGCTCATCGCCGCCGCGCCTTTTTTCTGGGGCCTGGTCATGAGTTCGCCCCTCACCGTCAAGCTGCCCAAACTGCGCGGCATGGAGATCGGCGTCAGCACCGCGCGCGGCCTCCTCGGCGCCGCCCTGCTCGCTTACTGCGTGGGCCATTTCCTGAGCGCGCTCGCCGCCTCCGGGCTGCTCCTCCTGGTGCTGTGCCTGGGGACCTTTTTTTTCACCCGGCACGCCGAGCCTTTTTACCGCGTCTTCGAAGGCCGCTGGCGGGAGAGCACCGCCAAAAAAGGTTTCTCCTCCCCGGACCTGGCCCCCTGGGACGCGACGCTCACGGAATTCATCCTGTCGGCGGACTCCGAACTGGTCGGGCAAAACCTGATGTCGGCGGCGATCAAGGAACGCTACGGGGTGATGGTGGCCCTGATCGAGCGCGGTTCGCGCCGCCTGCTCGCCCCGGGCGCCGAGACCCTGCTTCTGCCCGGCGACCGGATTTTTTTGATCGGCACCGAAAGCCAGATCACCAACATCGCCCCGGTCCTGGAAAAGACCGCCGCCCCCGAGCGCGGCGACGGCAACTACGGCCTGCAGAGCCTGGTGCTGAAGGAGCAATCGCCCTTCGCCGGCCGCAGCATCCGCGAGTGCGGTCTGCGCGAAAAAATCCAGGGCTTGATCATCGGCATCGAGCGCGAAGGCAACCGCGTGCTGAATCCCGATTCGGGTTTGACCCTCAAACAAGGCGATCTGCTGTGGATCGTGGGCGATCTGGAATTGATCGCGGGGCTGCAGCGCTAAAAAATCCGGCGCCGCCGGAACGCCGCCAAAAGCCGTTCGTGCTTCGGCCCCGTCCTTTGAGAACGGTAAAGCCCTTCCGGCCCGGAGCACAGGTAACTCATGAAGCAAGCCACCGCCGCCGGCAGGGCGACCGGCCAGCCGAAGATCTCGATCGCCATCAGCGTGCAGGCGATGGGGGTGTTCGCCGCCCCCGCGAAGACCGCCGCGAAACCCGACGCCGCGAGCGCGTTGCCGGACAAAGCGAATGCTCCCGCCAGAGCGCTCCCCAGCGTGGTCCCCATGAACACCAAGGGCACGAATTCGCCGCCCTTGAAACCGGACCCCACGCTCAAAACCGTGAATAATCCCTTCCACAGCGGATCCGTCCAAGGCGCCGCCTGCTGCAAAGCCTGCTGAATCACCGGAATGCCCAGGCCCAGATAGCGATCCGTGCCGAGAAGCAGAAACAAACCCAGCACCAGAAAGCCGCCCAGCATGGGTTTCAAAGGCGACCAGGAAATCAAACGCTCCTGCCCCCATTCAACCGCGTGCGTGAGGCGACAAAAAAGCCGCGCCGTCAGGCCGAAAAGGACTCCGCCCGCGGCCGCGGCCAACAGGGTCGGCCCGTCAAACCAGGACGAGGTCACCGGGGGGAGAAAGGAGTGAGGAGCCCCCAGCAAACGCGCCACGCCGTACGCCACGAAGGCCGCGATCAAGCATTCGAGCCAGGCGGCAACCCGCAGGCGGCCGACCTCGATCAGCTCCATGCCGAAAACCACCCCTGCCCAGGGCGCGCCGATGGCGGCGCTGAAGCCCGCTCCGGCGCCGGCCACGAGCAAGGAACGACGTTCTTCCGCCGAGACGCGGAAAAACCGCGTCAGCTGATCCGCCAGGCTCGCGCTCATCTGCACCGCCGTGCCCTCGCGGCCGACGGAGCCGCCGAAAAGATGGGTCAGGACCGTCGTCACCAGGATCAGGGGCGCCATGCGCACCGGAATGATTTTTTTTGGATCGTGGATCTCGTCGAGCACGAGGTTCGTGCCGGGCGCGATGTCACGGCCGTAACGATGATAAATCCAGCCGATGAAAAAACCCGCCGCCGGCAGGAACCAGATCAGCCCCGGCCGCAGTTCGCGGGCGGAGGTCGCCGCGTCGATCAGGATCAAGAACAGGGAGGACGAGGCCCCGGCCAGGATCCCCGCCAGGGCGCTCAACAAAATCCATCGAAAGGAAAACCGCCTTTTCATCGACTTGATCCGCTCAAGGCGTGCGCAGCAAAGCGGCCACGCCCATGCCGCCGGCCGTGCAGATCGAGATCAGGCCGTAAGAGCCCGACGGCCGGGCCGCCAGGGACTTCGCCAGGGTGCCGACGATGCGGGCGCCGGTGGCGCCGAAGGGATGGCCGACGGCGATGCTGCCGCCGTGCACGTTCATCTTCTCCCGCGGCACGGAACCCAAAGGGGAATCCAGTTTCAGCACGTCCCGGCAGTAGCGTTCCGACTCCCAGGCTTTGAGCGTGCACAGCACCTGGCCCGCGAAGGCCTCGTGGATCTCGAACTCGGCGATGTCCTTGAAGCCCAGGCCGTTGCGCTTCAGCAGTTTCGCCACGGCTTTGGCGGGGGCCATCAACAGGCCTTCGCCGGCGATGTAATCCAGACCCGCCATCTCGGCATCGATGAATTCGGCGCGCAAGGGCAGGTTGCGGGACTTCAGATACTCCGCGCTGCCCAACAGCACCGCGGCCGAGCCGTCCGACAAAGGACTGCTGTTGCCGGCGGTCAAGGTGCCTTTGCCGGTGACATCAAAAGCCGGGGACAACTTGGCGAGCTTCTCCAGGCTCGTGTCCGAGCGCACGAAGCTGTCTTTTTTCAAGCCCGAGAAGGGCACGACGAGATCATCGAAGAAGCCCGCGGCCTGGGCGGCGGCGGCCTTCTGGTGGCTTTCCAAAGCCAGCTGATCCTGTTCGGCGCGGCCGATCCCCCACTGCTGCACCATCTTTTCGGTGTGTTCGCCCATGGAGAGGCCGGTGCGTTTCTCCACCACGCCCACGAAGCGCGGCGAAAAATCGCCGGGACGGATCCTGAAGGCGGCCTTGATTTTGTCGGCGGTGTTTTTGGCCTTGCTCATGGTCAGCAGCTTCTGGCTCATCTCGCGGGAGAAAGACGCCACCAGATCGCTGTTGGTGTCCAGTCCCAGCGCGATGCCGGAATCCATCATGCCCGCCGAGATCTTCAAGGCGATCTGCAAGGTCGCTTCGAGGCCCGAACCGCAGGCCCGCGCCAGATCGTAGGCGGGGGTTTCGCGATGCAGCCCCGACCCCAGCACGACGTCACGACCGAAGTTCCAATCCAGCCCGCTTCGCATCATGAAGCCCGTCGCCACGTCGCCCACGGCCTGGCCTTCCAGGTGCGCGTCGCGGACCAGGGCTTTCAAAGAAGCCTCGGCCAATTCGAAAGAGGTGTTCTTGGCGTAAGAACCGAAGGATTTGGTGAAAGGAATGCGTTTGGAGACGGAAATGTATGCCGGACGACCTGTTTTCATGCAACCCTACCTTTTGGTAGGTAGAATATACCCAAAGGCGGGAGGTCGACAAGACAAGATCAACGAATGGAATTTCCCGTGACACCCCCGCCTCCTTTTCGTCATGATCAGCCCATCGATCATCCGAGGAGCCCCCCTTGTCCCCCCACTGGCAATCCATTCTTTTCGCATCGGGGGCCTCGTTCAGTTTCGCCACGGCCAGCGTCGTTTACGCGCGCTTCTCGCAAAAGATCTCCCCTTTGTGGATGAACAGCACCAAGGCCCTCGTCTGCTGGCTGGCCCTGGCGTTGACGCTGCTCCTCACCTCCACCTGGATCTGGCCGGAACAGCGCAGCCTGTACGGCCTCCTCGGCAGCGGCGCCTTGGGTTTGGCGCTGGGCGATCTCTTCCTGCTCGGCGCGTTCGCCCGCATCGGCGCCTCCCGCACCTTGATGGTCTTCGGTTTTCAGCCCCTGATCATGACCATCGCCGGCGCCTTGCTGTTCGGCCAGCCCCTGCACGGGGCCCAAGGCCTCGGCATTCTGTTTTTCATGGCCTGTTTGTTTTTCCTGAGCTTCGAGCGCTACCGCGACGAGGGCCGTTGGGAGTGGCAGGGTTTGGTGTTCGCTTTGATCGGCGTCCTGATGGACAACGCCGGCATCCTGCTCACGCGCTGGTCCTTCGACCTCTCGCCGGCCCTCGAGGCGACGCAAGCCAACTTCCTGCGCGCCACCGGGGCCCTGATGTTTTTCGCCCTGCTGTCGCGCCTCCGTCCCATCGGTTTGATCAGGCACTTCCGCGCCCTGAACGCCCAGGAGCGCGGCACCGTCCTCTTCGCCTCCCTGGCCGGAACTTTTTTGTCCCTGAGCCTCTACCTGCAGGCGCTCAAGGTGGGTCACCTCGCCTCGCTGTCGGCCATCGTCCTGACGGGGCCTTTTTACTCGGGCGCGATCGAGTGCTGGGTGCGGAAAAAAGCTCCCAGCCGTTTTCTGGTGGCCTCCTTCGTCTGCTTGCTGGCGGGAATGTCCCTGGTTCTTTTTTCCCCGCACTGAGGCATTGCCCGCGCCGGCGCTTTTGGTTATTTTAGATCCACATGTTCGCGCAACTTCGCCAATTCATCCGTCAGATCCAGGCCGGGGAAAAACTCGACCTCCCCTATATCATGCAAGGCGCCAACCCGGGCGCCCCCTTGGCCGCGAAGGTCGATTGGGCCGCCAGCCTCGTGGAATGGATCCGTTCCCCGGGGGATCAGAAAAGCCCCACGGTGCGGGTGCGTTTCATTCTGCAATTGCTCGAACGCCAGCCGGAATGGAAGAGCCGCAGCGCCCTTGTCCTGCGCAGCCTGCTGCGCGACACCCGTCACGTGCGCCTGTACACCGAAGTCGGCCTGCCGTCGCAACCGACGTTCACCAGCGAGTTCCGCCGCCGCCTGTTCAATGTCTTCGTGCCCCACTACGAGGACCCCGAGAACCTGGTGGGCGTGCAGGAAAAGATCTTCTACCAGATCGACGACGCCACCTGGGTCGCCAATCTGCCCGAGGACCTGCTGAAAGACGTGGTCCAATGGCTGCGCACCGGCCTGCCCCCCGGGGAGGAACTCGTTCCGGGATGGCGGGCGCAGGTGCTGGACGCCATGCGGATCCTGTCGGCCCGCAGCCTCGCCATCGCTTACCGCGAGGATGTGGCGTTGCGCGCGCCCGAATTCGCCACCGCCAACCATCCGCTGTCGCAGCTGCATGACCGGCTCGGCGTTCTGCGCGGGCAGGTCCTGGCCGGGCATCGTTGCACCGCGGAGTTCGAGAACCTGCGCCAGGACCTCGCCGAATCCCGCCGCTTCCTGCAGGCGGTGCGCTCCCACCTCGAACAGTTCGGCGTCAGCGTCGACCTGGTTTTCCAGATGGACCGCATCCGCAACGACCTGGTCCGACTGAGCCGCCTGATGACCCTGCTGGAAACGGACCTGAGCGGGCGCGAGGTCCTTCCCGTGGCGCACGGGCTGTGGTTCGAGCTCCTGCGCGGGCAGGAACGCGACAGCGATTTCAACGCGATCCTGCGCAAGAATTTCGGCATCCTGTCGCGCAAGATCGTCGAGCGCACCGGGCACACCGGAGAGCACTACATCACCCACAACCGCAAGGAGTATTACCACATGCTGATCCTGGCGGGCGGCGGGGGCGCGCTCACCGCGGTGACGGCTTTCCTGAAGTACCTCTTCCCGACGGAATCCTGGCCCTTGTTTTTCGAATTCCTCTTTCAGGCCGCCAATTACTCGCTGAGCTTCCTGCTGATGCATTTCGTGGGATTCAAACTCGCCACGAAGCAGCCCTCGATGACGGCCGCCGCCCTGGCCGGCCGCCTGAAGGACGACGACTCCGACAACGACCGCGAATTCGTCGACGAGATCGCCCGCATCTCGCGCTCGCAGTTCGCGGCGGTCCTGGGGAACATCCTCTTCGTGATCCCCGTCGCCTACGCCATCAACGCCGTCTACATCGCGACCACCCAGCACAATTTCCTGAGCGCCCCCAAGGCCTTTTATTTCCTGGGCAGCATTCACCCGCTTTTTTCCGCCACCATCCTTTTCGCGTCGTTGACCGGGCTGCTGCTGTGGCTGTCCAGCATGATCGCCGGCTGGGTGGAAAACGCCTCGGTGTACGGGCGCTTGCCCGACATCCTGCGCACCCATCCTTTGATGGTGTGGATCTTCGGCGAAAAGCGCACGGCCCGCATCGCCGAGAGCTACATCGAAAACATCTCGGGCGTGGTCAGCTCGATCTCCCTCGGGGTTCTGCTGGCGGCGACGCCGGTCTTCGGCAAGTTTTTCGGCATCCCCCTGAACGCCCATCACGTCACCCTGTCCACCGGCGCCGCGACCTACTCCATGTCCGCCCTGGGCTGGAGCAACGTGCCCTGGGAGACTTACCTGTGGACGGGCCTCGGCATCATGATCATCGCGCTGCTGAATTTCGGCGTGAGCTTCATGATGGCCCTGATGATCGCCCTGCGCGCCCGCGATCTGTCCCCGCAGCGGGTGAAGGCCATTTTTCGGCAGGCCGGACGCCGCCTGCTGCGCTCGCCGGGCGAATTCTTCCTGCCCAAATCCAAATGAGGTTTCCGGCCGGGACGAAGCCCGGCGGAGAAATGAAAAAGCCCTGAGTCGTGATCAGGGCTTTGGAGAAACGCTTCGCGCGGAAAACGGGAAAAGCGTCCTAACGTTCCTGCACGTCCATCACGGCGGCGGGCTGTTGTTGGGCGTCGGCGTTGTACCAGCCCCAGCCAGGACGATAACAGGCGCGACGGCAGGTGCGGCCGTAGTATCCGCCGTAACAACGGACGCGGCAGTAGCCCCGATAGCCCCCGCGGTAACCGCCGTAACCCCAACGGCCACCACGATAATAGTAGTAGCTGTCCTGGACGTTGTCGGGCGTGGCTTGCTCTTCCATGTTCGGAGCGCTCATGGGATTCATGTCCTGCTCTTCAACCGCGTGGGCGGAAAAGGCCAGACAGAGCGGGAGCGCGGCGAGTAAGAATAACTTTTTCATAAGGGTTTCCTCCTCGGTTTTGTATGCCTCCGGCGAACATCGTCGGAATCAAGAAAACTGTGGCACAGAACCGGAGGGGAAACCCCTGAAGATTTGTTCGCGTTTCCGGGCGGAAAGCCGGAACTAGCGCGAACGCTTGCGCTTGTTTTTGGGGTACAGGTAGGAGGCGATCTCTTGTTTTTGCTGCTCGACAACAACATCGAAGAACTCGTCGATGTTCAACTTATAGAGTTTCGCGAGACGCGCCAAAATCTTCATGGAGGGCTGGCAAACGCCACGTTCGAAGTTCGAGATGTATTGCGCGGTCGAGTAGCCGAGATGACTGGCCACTTCGGACTGGGAAAGGCCGATCACGGCGCGTTTCTGCTTCAGGTAAGAGCCCAAAATGCTTTCCACATGTACTCCTGGTTCAGATCGGATCAAAAAACTGAACCAAGTGTCTACACGCGTTTGGGCCTGAAAAACATTCTTTTGTTTTCATGACGGAAAAACATTTATTTTCTCAAGATTTATGCCGACAAAAGCGGCAAAATTCGCGAGGAACCTTCGGAAGAAGCTCCCGAAGGCCTTGAATAAAATCATTTTAGTTTAAACCAGAAGAGGGCCTCCATCAATTGGCAGGTTTGCATGAAGTTGGAGATCACCGCCGGCAACTCCGCTTCGGGCAGATGACGAATGCGATCCAGGCTGGCCTCCGCCAGGTACTGGGCCGAATCCACGACGGAACGGACGTAGTGCGAAGCTTCCTCCCCGTACAGAGTCACCACCAGATCCAGCAACTCCGAAAAGCGCATCACGGCCAGGTTTTCCCAGGCGAAAATAAAGCCCAAGGGGGCGCTCGGCTGCTGGAGGAGTTTCGTCAGCTGCGGTTCCCACAAGGCCGCGGCCAGGGGAAGCGTCACGCGGCTTTCGGGATTTCCGCCCAAAGCGCGCACGTCCCGGAAGGCCAGGTCGGCGCGGCCGGCCTCCTGCCGGATGTGGGCGTAAAAATCCCGCCACAAGCCGCCGGCGCGGCGGCGGCAGGCCTCTTCGGTCTGCGACAAAACCTGACCGAAGGAGGACTGCACGTGAAAACAATGCACCAGGAAATCCATGTAGAAATCTTTTTCCGCCCAGGGCAGCTCGAAAAACCCCTCCTGCAGGGGCCGCATGGTTTTCTCGATCAGGGCGTCGGAGAAAATCAGGGGCTTCGCGGTTTTCAATGCAGCACCGCTTGCGCCATGTGGGACACCATGCGCACCAGGTGGTGGCGGTCGATGGGTTTCGCCAGATGGCTGTTGCAGCCGCTGGCGAGGCTTTTCTCAACTTCCTCTTTGAACGCGTGGGCGGTCAGCGCCACGATGGGAATCTGATAACCTTTGCCGCGCAGAACGCGGCAAGCCTCGTAACCGTCCATGATCGGCATTTGGATGTCCATCAACACCAGATGATAGTCGCCCGTGAGGGCCTTTTGCACGCCTTCTTCTCCGTTCGAGGCCACTTCCACGTCCGCCCCGGCATGGGTCAGGAAATGTCTCACCAAAAACTGATTATCCGCAGAGTCTTCCACCAGCAAAAGACGCAGGCCGCGCAAACTCGGCGACGCCGCGAAGCCAGCGCCTCCCGCCGACACCACCCGCGTCACCTCGTCCAGAACGCCCATCCAGTCGTGATCCCCCAGCGAGGCCACGCCCAGCGTGCACAGGAAACTCGTGCCCACCCCGGGTTCGGACTCCAGTAGAGTCACGTCCCCGTCCATCAAGCGGCACAAGTGCCGGGACAGGGAAAGCCCCAGTCCCGTGCCGCCGAAGCGGCGCGAATGACCGGAGTCCGCCTGCGTGAAGGGGCGGAACAAACGGCCGGCCTGATCTTCCGTCAAACCGATGCCGGTGTCCTGCACCAGGACCGCCAGTTGGCCGATGTCGCTGCGATAGGACAGCCGCACGTTCACCTCGCCCTTCTCGGTGAACTTCACGGCGTTGCCGATCATGTTCCACAGCACCTGCCGCAGGCGCGTCGGATCCGACTGCACCCAGCGCGGGATCGGCGTCTCCAAAGCCAGCGTGAGGCGCACGGATTTGTGGCGGGTCAAAGGCGTGAAGCTCTGCGAGACGTCCTGCAGGAGCAGGCCGAGGTCGACGGGCTGGGGACAGATCTCCAGGTGCCCGGTCTCCACTTTGGAGAGATCCAGGATCTCGTTGATGAGCCCCAGCAGGTGCGTGCCGTTGGCGCGGATTTTCTCGCCCCAGAAACGGTAATTCTCGGAGCTGTCCGGGGCATGAAGGATCAGGTCGACGAAACCGAGCACGGCCCCCAAGGGCGTGCGGATCTCATGGCTCATGTTGGCGAGGAATTCCGTTTTGGCGCGGCTGGCGATCTCCGCGGTCTTTTTCGCCTCGACCAGACGCTGCTCGGTGATTTTCAGGTTTTCGTACAAACGCGCGTTGTCCAGAGCGACGGCGGCCCGTTGGGCGATCTCTTCGGCGATGACTCGGTCCTCCCCACTGAAGGCGGGACTGCCGGCGTTGCGGAGGAAAACCAGGACCCCGGCGGTGTCGTGGCGCAGGCGCAAAGGGCAAAAGAGCACGGAACTGACCCGCTGGCGGCGCAAAAACGCGAGCTGTTCCCCACCGCTCGAAAACTCGGTCCATTTTTCATCCGTCAGGTTTTCCAAAAGAACCGCGCGGCCCGAGCGCAGAACGGGCTCCATGCCGTTCTCGTGACCGGTTTCCGGGAACCGGCCCAGAGACGAAGGTGAGGAAGCCATATGCCGCAGAACGCTTTGATCCTCGAGCATCCACACCGAGGCGCTGTCGGCGAGTTCGGGAATCACCAACTGGAACAAAGACTCCAGAGTCTGGCGCCCGCAAAGGGAGGACCCGACTTCCGCCGTGGCTCTGGCGAAAATCGACAACATCCTCTCCATGGAGCTGAACTCCCCGGGAGATGGTGCGTAAGCCCCCTCTTGCATCACTTCTCCTTCGCAGAGATTATTCTCTAGCTGAGGAAACAAATTCCCACAAGAAGGAAATGCACGTTCTCCGTGAAGAGATTCGGATTTCAGAACATTGATAAAAACAAACTTTTAATATTTTTCTTTTCCGGCGAGGAATCGCCGCCTTTTTTTCAGGCGGCTTTCCGCGCCGGCAGAGGCATCGGCAATTCGCGGGCGCGGTAGGACGCCTCGAAAACGCGGACCTGCTGCTGAACGGGATCGACGAAGATCCCCTCCGGGGCGCGCACCCGCCGTCCCAATCCCAAAATATTTTTGGCGATTTCGGAGGCCGCGAAAGCCGCCGAGATCTCCCCTCCGGGAGTGATGAACGGGATGTAAGTGGAGCGATCAAGCGACTTGACCACTTGCTCCAGCATGTAAGACGGGACTTCCGGAGCGATGAAGCGGAAAAACCGCTCGAGATTCTGCGGCAAGGGCGCTTCCGGCGTCATGCCGGTGAGCTCGGCGAAGGACGGCGTTTTCGGATCGAACACCACCATGCAGCCCGTGAACCCCAGCGTGGCGCAGGACACCACCGGCAAGCCGCGGCGGCGGGCCTCGGCGTTCAGCGCCAATTTATCCGGTAGAGCGAACAGATCGACCACGTCCACGACCCAGTCGACGCCCGTGAGGAAGGATTCCACGTTGGCGGGCTTCACGCCGTCGCGGAACACCTTGATCTGCACGTCGGGATTCACCGCCTTCGCCTCCTCGATCAGGCAATCGTCCTTGCGGCGACCGATGGTGGTTTCTTTCGCGAGGCGCTGGCGGTTGATGTTGGTGCGTTCGTAAATGTCCGGATCGGCGATGTGGAATTTCTCGAATCCCATGCGCGCGAGGTTGATGAAAATCGACCCGCCCAAGCCGAGACCCGCCACGGCCACCGTGGTGTTCTTGAATGTCGCCAACTGCGATTCGGTGAGGATGCCGATGCTGCGCAAATAACGTTCCTTGTAGTCGGGTTTCATGCCGATGACCTCCGTGTTTTTGGGATGCGGTGACTTCATCGGTCGTTTGCCGGAAAAAATAAATTAAATCATTTTATCAATCCGCCGAAATGTGTGGCATGAAAAACCTGAAGATCGTGACATTGGACGCGCCCTGCCGCATCTGGACCGAGACCGGGGTCGCGCCCCTCTTCCAAAGTTTGATCGGCCTGAAACTGCGAGGTTACGGGGCGGAATACCCGTCCGGCGTGCTGGCCGTCGACACGACGGATTTTTTCGCCACCCACACCATCGTCGGATTTGAAAACAGCCAGGGTTTCCATCCCGTCATGGCCGGCAAGACCACGACCCTTTCGCGCTGCGAACTCCACCAACAGAACTTTCCAGGTTTAGGTCTGGTGCAGGCGGCCGCGGCCCCCCGGCACGTCGCCGCCGTCGAGGGGATCATGCGGCGCTGCCGGGCCGAAGGGCGGGAGCTCGCCTATTTCGGCAGCTGGACCGTGGATCCGATCGTGCGCCGCGACCGTCCGATGATCCGCTCCCTCCTCCAGCTGTTCATGGGACTTTATCACCTGAGCCACGAGGGGATCGACGAGATCCTGCTCGGCGGGACTTTGCGCTTTAAAACCGAAAGGACGTTCTCCGACCTGGGCCACCGCCCCTTGAGCCTCGACGGCGAGGAGCTGCCGAACATCCGCGTGAAGCACCTGTTCGGGGAGGACGTGCAGGTCATGCACCTGCGGGAATGGACGACGCGGGCCCGGGAAGCCGCCGAGGAGGCGCGTCCCCTCTGGGAAAACCGCCGCGTGCTCGCGCCCGTGTCGGTTCAGGCCGAAAGGCTGCCGCGCGCGGCCTGAACCGGCGTCCGGGTTTCGATCAGGAGGCGGCAGGCGTCGTCGCCGCGATGCTCGCAGGACAGCCGCGTCACCTTGGCCATCGGCAAACCGATGTACGCCGGCAACGACGCCCACATCCCCGCCTTGAGATGGCAGATCTGTTCGCTGCCGACATGCCGCACTTCCAGCGCCTGGGCCACGTCGGGGATGGTTTTCGACGTCAACAGGCCCTGCCGGGGGCTCAGCTGCTCGTAATGATAATGACAGTTCCGTTCGAACAACCAAATCACTTCGTTGAAAAACCGCGTGTACAGCTCCTCGAGGCTTTCCACGTCGCGCAGCGACTGCGCCACGACCGAATGGCGGTTGCCCTCGTAGGAGTAAGCGCCCATGGCGAAAAAATCCTGCTCGCGGAACAGTCGTTTGTGCAGATGATCGCAGATTTGCGTGATCAAACGGATGCTGATCGGCGCGAAGGCGTCCTGGAGCGCCGCCGCGCCCACGCCGAAACGGCGCAAAAGGTCGTCCTTCAGGCGCCAGCCGAATTGCCCCTCGAGATACTCGAGGGAAGTGATCGTCGTGCGGCTGCGGCCGTGCGCGCCCACCAGGAACTCCTCGGGCATGCGCTGACGGGAGAAGTCCCTGATCAATTCCTTGAAATCGACTTTCCCCTCGACCAGGCTTTGTTCGTCCAGGCGGAAATAGCGCGCCATGCGCTCGTAGCTCTTGCCGGGCAGCGTGCGGGTGCCGGCCATGAAGCGGCGATAGCCGTGCCAGGACATCCCCAGCAAATCCAACCACTCCGCCTCCGACAAATCCGACACCGAGCGCAGGCGCTCGACCCGATCGATTTGCTCAAAGACAAAAGAAGTTTGCATGGGGGTGATTTTTGCCTATTTTTTAGGCTCAGCACAAGGCGCGTCCGCCTGCATTGAAAAAATAAGCCTGATTGTCAAAAGATCAGACGTTCAGGGAGTCTTCTTCGCGGCGCGGGAGGTTTTTCCCGGAATCCGCTTCTTTCCCCAGTGATTCAAAATATTTTCGCGGATAAACAAGAACAGGACAGGTCGCGCCGCGGATCACCCGCCGGGTCAGACTGCCCAGAATGGCCGAGATGACGGGACCGCTCTGGGCGGACATGACGATCAGGCTGATCTCCCGCCGGCGGCTGGCCTCCAGAATGGTGTTTTCAACCCCCGCGCCGCTTTCATCGATCATGTAATCGGCGGCGATGCCGTCCCTCAGGGCCCATTCCGTCCAGGCCTCGGCGCGTTCCGTCTGATGTTTGATCTGATCCTCCAGGATCTGGCGCAGGCTCACGAACTCGCCCTGGTACTCATAAAGCCGGGAGTGCGCCTCCAGATCCACTCCCCCCTCGATGGGCGGGGCGACGGCGTGGAACAGGGTCAGGTGGGCCCCCCACTGGTTCGACAGGCGCATGGTCTGGCGGAAGGCGCTTTTCGCGTGATCGCCGAAGTCCGTGGCCAGAAGGATGTGCGGCTTGGCCGGCCATTTTTTCGCGTGGGCCCCGAAAACGAACACCGGGGTTTCCGAATGGAACAACAGGGACTCGGCGAAACTGCCGACGAAAAAGCGCTCGACCCCCGTGCGCCCGTGGCTGCGCACCACCAGGGCGTCGGCCCGCTGGGATTTGGCGTAGGAGGCGAAGAAGCTCACGGCCTCTTCGATGTTGGTCGCGGAGTGCACGATCACCTGGGGCTCCTCCAGGAAAGGCGCCCGCGATTTGTCGGGGAGGATCTCTTTCAAACGCCGCTCGGCGGCTTTGCGGACTTCCGGCATCCAGGCCGGATCGCCGTAGAGCCGTGGCAAAGGCAGGGCCGATTCCACCGGACCCAGGATGTAGACCGGAGTCACGCGGATGGGGGAAACCTGAGCCAGGGATTTCAAGCTCTCCAGCACCGCGCGATTTCCCGTCACCGGTTCTTCGAAGGCATCGACGGCCCAAATCAAGTGTTCCATCACGCGGCCCCTTCTCATCAAGAAAATGGTAAACCGCGTGCCGGCACCGGGCACATGGAGAATTCACGAAATCCGCGGCCGGCGGCGGACCCTTAAAATTTGGCGATGATCGTGAGGCCCCAATCGATCGTGTCGAAAGCGAAGACCCGGGACTCCGCGGTGAACAGCGAGCCCGAGGCGTCCGCATGGCTCACGGAACTGATCATATAAGGGTTCAGCAACACGGAGCCGACCGTCCAGCTCGCGCCGACCTCGTGGTAAGCGCCGTTGATGGCGTCCGCGCGCCAGATCCCCCGCTGCGCGTCCGTGGAAGCCACGTCCGCGTAATAGGCGTAGTAGCCGCTCAGGCCGTCGCGGAAAGCGTAGTTCAAAGAGGGGATCAGCATGACACGGTAATATTCCGCGTCCGCACCGCGAGCCGTTTTCGGATTTTCACTGCTGTTCAACAGGACCCGCGACGACACCAGACCCCCCACGGACCAGCGCGGGCTCAGCATCCATTCCGTGGAGGTGTCCAGGCGGAACAGGCCGTTCTCTTTTTGCAGCTGCGCCACCCGGTCCGTCGGTGCGTAATACTGCAGGTCGAAAACGACCGGTTTGGAGCCGCCGAGAACCACCTTGGATCCGTGGATCGCCCGCAGCATCAGGTCCGCCATCTCGATGGCGCCGTCATGGGCCAGGCGGGCCCGACCCGTCAGGCGCTCGTGATTGCTGGCGTACTCCATGCGGGGCCTGAGCTCGAAGGTGGTCGAGTCGGAAGCTTTGTAAATTAAACCGATTCCATTCACTGAGCGGACCGGGGCTTGCGCGCCCCACTCATCCAGCGCTTTGGCGTTGGCCATGTTCTCCGAAATCAGGCTCACCGACCAACGGCGGGCCGCGGCGGGGTTTTCCATGATCAGACGGGCTTCCGCCGCCGGCAGCTCGGCGACCGAACTGTCCTCCTGGGCCCGCGCCATGGACGATACGACGGCAAAAGCCAGAAACAAGGCGCTTGGCAGCTTCATTCGGATTCCCCTCCCGTTGAGCTTTGATGATGAGCCTTGTGAAAAGGCCCGCTCTTGTCAATGATGAATCGCCCCGGCGCCTATTCCTCCGAGGGAACGCGCAGGACCGGCCGCGGGACCGGGGTGCCGATATCGCCTTCCGGCAGCTGGCGGATGCGGAAAAGGGGAACCCGGTGGAATTCCTCGTCCGCGCCGTGGGCGACGATGCAGGTGATGTCCTCCTCGACGGGGCCGGAGGTGAAAAACTCGTAAGTCAGGAACCAGCTGCCGTCGGAATAGCTGCGCAGCATGCGGAAACGCTCGCCCTGACGGCCGCGCAGTCCGGCGCGGTGGGAGGCCCGCTCCGGAATCGTTTTTTCGATGTATTGGATGACGTTGTCGGCGTAACCGCAGCCCAGCATCAAAGCCGCCGTGATGTAGGAAACCATTTTTCGTCAACCTCCAAACAAAAAATTGAGAATTGTCTCATTGCCGCCCGGAAAAATCCGGTCAGGAGAAAACTCCGTTGCTCGCGGATCATTAAATAACGTTTACCGGACAAGATCAAGTGGGCCAGGTCCAGGTGCGTCGTCTCAAAAAATGTTTGTAAACTTAATTCATGAAGTTTCCGACATGAACACAAAGAGACATGGATTTTCACGAAAACGAGCGCAGGTGGCGCTGGGTGCCCTCCCGCGCGCCGGTTCCACAACCCGAACAAGGAGCACAAATGAAGAACGTCCTCTGTAAACTTGTGGTTCTGCCTGGGTCCAACCCAGATGAGTCCGTCAGACCTTATTATGAGCGCGCTTACACCCACTGGGAAAGCGTGTGGGGAGCGACCTTTCAGGAGCTTGACGGGAAAAGTCGGATTTTTTCCGACAATTTCACCCGCCAGCATGAAATCCATGCCCTTTTTGAAGACCTTAACTGCGTCGCCATGTGTGGACTGCGCTACTACGACTTCCGCACGACAACACCCCGCAAGGATTCCTACTTCGAAGCCTGGTCGGAGGACGCCTTGGACCAGCTGGTCCGTTATGGGAAACGTGTCGTGATCGCCAGCAACCTCTCCATTGACCCGAACCGCCGCGGCCGCGAAGCCACGGGCGGTCAATACAATCTTAAGGATCTGATCATCGCCACGACCTTGCGCCGGATCGGTGAACTTGAAATCGACGCCATGACCGGAACCATGCGCGTCGATAAAAACATGCAGGGCCTGATTTACCAGGCCGGCGGAGTCCCTATCCAACGCGAGGTCATTTATCACAACGTGCCGGTCGACCTCTTGGCCGTGCACCCCTTGCGGAAAAAACCCCTGTTGCCCTCGGGTCTCGATGAGATGACCCAGGAACTGTGGGACAACGCCCGTGGCACTGGCCCGCTGGATCACCTCCTGCTGCCGAAAACCGCCGCGCGTCGCGTGGCCTGAAGACTCCGCGAGGAATAAACTGAATCATCTTTACCAAAGAACTTTGAAGGAGCATCACATGTCGAAACCAAAAAAAGCCAGCGACCAACTGTTCACCACCCACGACGAACTGCTGACGACCCTGGACCGTATTTTCAAGGACTCTCCCTGGGAGGATCCGCGCTTTTACGCCCAATGGTGCGGGCAGTTCTTTTACTTCGTCGCCCATGCCACGCGTCTGTTGGCCGCCTCGGCCGCACGCCTGGATCTCACGAACGATCCTTTGCACATCCGCTTTCTTGATCACTGCCAGGAGGAAAAGCACCACGAACAGCTCTTCCTGAATGACCTGAAGGCTTTGGGCTACCGCATCGAGGATTTGCCGGAGTTCCCGATGACAGCGCAGCTTTATCAGTCGCAGTACTACCTGATCGACTACAAGGATCCCATCGCGCTCTTCGGCAGCATCTTCTATCTAGAGGGTATGTCGCTGACTTCAGGACCGGAGGTCTATGAGCGCGTGAAGAAAGCGCATGGCGATGCCGCCACGACCTTCCTGCGCGTCCACGTCTCCGAAGACATGGATCACATTGAGAAGGCCAAGGCCGCTCTCCGGCAGTTGAGCGATCGTCAATTGGAAATCGTCGAATGGAGTCTGAAGCAAACGGCCTCGATCTACGAAGCCATCATGAAAGAAACGCTGGCGACTTATCATCGCCTGGAAAACAAAAAGGCCGCTTGATCAGAGAAAGTGAACCGATTCTTTTCTGATTTCCGGTTCCTGATAAACTTTGGCTTTCTGGATCACCAGGAAGCCAAAGTACTTTTGAGGCCAAACAAACAACGGGAACATGTAGCGGAACTCAACCTGAAAAACGCCACGATCTTCGGAGAACAATTCGCGCATCAGATGCTTAGGGATATTCGAGACCGGTAGACCTTCATGCATATCCACCTCGGCGACGCGGCCGACGGCTTCGAACATCATACCGTTGATTTGCTGACTGCGTTCATACAGCTCATGGAACTCATGGGTCAAGAGCTCCAACAAAGTGTAATTACAGATACTCATGAAGCCCATGCCGCGATAAACCTGGACGAGATCCTTGCTATAAATCTCGATGATGTCATCTTTCTCAATGAGGGAATACACGGATTCGGAAATGATCAGATTCATGTTCCGGATCACTTGACGCAGCAAACGGGACTCACTGTTCAGCGCTTCCGGATCTGAGCTCAGGGCTCCCGAAACGAGCTCATAATAACCAGCCAACGCTTTCAATAGTTCTTGTTGTCGAGAAACTGCCAAGGATTTGAATTTGTCGTATCCACGCTGACTCCAAACTCGCTCCAAGGGGAGGCGATCACCGAATAAAGAAGAAAGTCGGCTCAATTCACCCACCAACTTCGCATCCGCTCCTGAATTTTGCATTTCTTCCACCAGCAACATTCAACACCTCCGAGGCCTCGAACACTCGATATTTCTGGAGGACATTTTTAATGCGATGTCCCGTGAATTGCAACTCAATGAACTCCTGTCACTTTTATTGACATGGATTTTTCACTCGATGCCGAAGAGAGATTGACCAAGATCAGTTTTCCTTTTTGACCCTCTTTCACTCGCGGGCTAAGTTAAACATCCAGGAGTGCCGAGTGACGAACTTATGGACAGAAAGGGCGAGGCAAACCGGCCGGCCCGCCAAAGCCTTTTCCCCTTTTCCCTCCCGAACAAGCCCGGTATGGTTGAAGTCACATGTGGCATAAAGAATTCCGTCTCCTTCTTCAGCAGAAGCTCGAGGCGGTGCAGAAAAAAAACCCGTCTTTCACCCTGCGCTCCCTCGCCCGCCGCATCACCTTGAGCCCCGGGGCCCTGTCGGAAATCCTGCAGGGCAAGCGCCGCGTGTCCCTGCGCAAGGCCCATCAGATCCTCGAATCCATCCAGGCGACGCCCGAGGAAAAAGACCGCATCCTCGCGCCCGCCAAAGCCCTGAAGCAGAACAAACGGGCCGTTCTGCCACCCGAAGCCCGCGAGGGCCTGAACCGGTGGCATTATTTCGCCCTGCTGGCCGCCCATGAGATGATGCTGGAGCCGCCGCCGCCCGCGGGCGAGCTGGCGAAACGCTTGGATCTGCCGCTGAAGGACGTCGAACACGCTCTGCACTGGCTGCAAAGCCAGGGTCTGCTGCAGAAAGGGCCGAACGGCCGCTGGGTGTCTCAGGGGCCCGCCTGGGCGCCCGACAAGGACGCGCCCCTCGCCGTGCACCTGGACGGTCTGGCTCTGGCGGAAAAAGCCGCCCGGGAACTCCCCGGCCAGGCCTGTGAATTCTCGGCCCTGACCTTTCCCGCCGACGCGGAAAAGATGGAGCTGGCGCGGCGGGAAATCCAGCGCTTCCAGGACCGCATGGCCAAGCTCATGTCGGCCTCCGAGCACGTGGACACGGTGTTTCGCCTGAGCCTGCAGCTCTTCCCCGTGGATCAATGGCACAAATTGAAACAACCCTGACGGCCTCTTCTCAATTCAGGACACGGGACCTTTTTATTCTTCTGTTTCGCAGGGGAAACCATTAACCTTTTCATATGGTGGGGAATACCAGTTCGATCTTGACGCGTTGGGCTAAACGTCTGTCGGTTGTGCTCTTTTTGTCCGTGCTGGTCATCGGCGGACAGCAGTGCAGCAACGTTCAATTGGAGAAATGGGAAGAGGTGGAGTTTCTCTCCCTCGGGAAAAACCCTTTTCGTCTCGATCCCCCCGTTGATTACCCGCAAATCCGCCGCCTCGTTTTTTTCGTCGATATGTCGCAGTCGATGATCTCCGGCCCTTGCATCCAGGACGTGGACGCCGGCATCGGTTTTTCGACGACCCCCGCCTACACGCCCTACGATCCGAACAAGGGCCTCGGCAACCCCAATGACCACCGCGCCAGCGGCATCGATTGCCAGGTGGATCCGAGCCTCGCCATCGACCGTTCCTCCATCGTCAACACGCAACCGAACCTGCAGGCCAACCCGCCGGTGTTTTTCAAAACCCACCTGGGCATGGACCACGAGAAGAACCGCCTCGAGATCCTGCAGAAGTGGATCCTCGACGCCCGCGACAAGAACCCGCCCCTCCTGGTCAGCCGCACCAAGGTGATGGTGGTGCCGATCTCCGGCGGCATCTCGCAGAAAAAACTCAACGACAAATGGACCAAGCTCACCGGCCAGCCCTCGCCGATCCGCTTCTTCGATCTGACCGACCCCTCGCTGCCGCGGGTCCTGCAGTGGCTGCGCGAGGAACAGGATCTGAACCTCGGTCTTTCCGAAAGCGACGACGTCTGGCGCTACGAGAACCGCACCATGGGCACCTCGGCCCCGGGCTCGCAGCTGGCTTCGCTGTACGACACCATCCAGAAGGACATGCGCTCGCTGAACCAACAAGGCCTGTTGTCCTACACCGATTACCAGGTCATCCACCTGGGTGACGGCCTCCTCACGCCGGTGCAGAAGAACATCGAGGACGTGCTGAAGTTCTACTCGACCTGCGCCGCTTGCGCCGCCAAGCCGGAAACCTGCTCCGCCACCTGCGGCACCCTCGTGCAGCGCATGAACGACGCCTGGGGGTACGCGCAGGACCAGGATCTCAGCAAAATGGATTTCTACTACGGCCTGATGCAGACCCTGCCCTCCTACTTCGGCGCCGGCTACCTGCGCCTGGATTTCGTGCAGCTGCAGAAAAACCGCCTCGCCAAGGCCTATCCGGGCGAAGTCACCTTCTTCGAAAAACTGCGCCCTTATTTCAACGCCCGCTCCGCCCGCCTGTCGATCTGGCAGAGCGAAACGGCCGAAACGCCCTTCCGCCTCGTCGCCGACGCCACCAAGGCGAGCTCCTACAAAGTCACCCACATGTACATCCTGAACAGCAACGTGCGCGTCAATAAGCAGAACGAAGTGAAGGTCGACTCCGACGGCGACGGCCTCTTCGACGAGGAGGAGGACCTGCTCGGCACCTCCGCCACCAATCCGCGCACCAACGGCTACTGCCTGGATTCCTTCATGGCCAACCCGGCCTTCTCCGAACGCTGCGCCGCCATGGCGAAAGCCCACTCCTGCGATCCGGCCCTGGATTCCGACGGCGACGGCCTGAACGAGTGCGAGGAGTCCCTGCTCGGCACCAATCCCTTCGACTTCGACACCGACGGCGACGGCATCCCGGACTCCCTCGAGTGGATCTACGGCTACAACGCCCTGGCCAGCGACGAGGCCAAGGACACCGACGGCGACGGTTACCTGAACATGACCCAGTTCAACAGCGGTCTCGGCCCCATGCAATCCCTGAAGACGGCGCCGTCCTCCGCGATCACGCGCTACGAGCTCAACGCCCAAGGCAAAGAGACCATCTCGCACCCCGCCCTGGGCGACGTGCTGGTCGAACTCTTCGAGCTCATCGTGCACCACGTGCCGACCCGCCAGGGCCGCGCCGTCAACGCCGCCACCCTGCCGCCCATGTACCTGTCCCGCGTCGGCACCGACGCCGCGGCCCGCGAGAACAACCGCATCCCCTATGAACAGCAATTGCTGAGCGTCGTGCCCTCCCCGGACCGCAACACGGTGACGGCCCTGGCGCGCATGATCGACATCACCAATCCGGAACGCGCCTACTGGCGCATCTACAAATCCGAGATCCCGCTGACCAACGTCTATAAACAGCCGCGCCTGGATCTGTCGCTCTTCCGCATGATCCGCGCCAACGATCGGAACGAATGATGATGCGGCGTTGGAAGCTCCCGGAACTCATCGTCGTGGTGGGCGGCTTCGCGCTGCTGATGACCAGTTATCAGAACTGCGCGAAAACCCCCCTGGAAAAAATCGAGCAGCCCTCGGTCATCAACGGCATGCCCTCCCTGGATCTGAAGAGCCACATCTGCTCGCAGGCCCGCTTCAGCGCCGGCGAGACCAGTAAGTTCGTCTTCATCATGGACCTGTCGGCCTCGAACTTCGGCAACTGGTACTCGCAGAACCAGGGCAACCAGAAGCTCTGGTACTGGGACCCCAGCAAGGCCACCGACGCCGCGGGCGCGCGCTTTGAGGCCGTCAAATTCTTCCTCGACAACTGCGGCAACCAGAACGGCGCGCAGTTCGCCTTCATCGGTTTCAGCCAGGCCGCCGGCGTGCTGGCGAACGGCAAGTTCTCCTGCGACAACGTCGCCTTCGGCTCCCGCGACCAGGTGAAATCCCACATCGACGCCCTGAAGGCCCGCCAGGCCGTCGATGAGGCCTGGTACAAGCGCTGGGTCTACCCCAGCTACCTGACGGAAGCGCAGCCGGACTCGCTCATCTACAGCGTCACCAGCTACACCAGCGCCAGCAAATGCCTCGAGAAACTCGTGGTCGACGACCTGACCCTGAACACCATGAACCAGGCCGACCGCTACAGCGTGTTCTTCATCTCCGACGGCCTGCCCGAGGACAAAGCCGGCACGGGCTGCAACCTCGCCAACATGACGCCCGAGCAGAAAACCGCCTGCTACCTGGAAACCAACCTGAGTTCGGTCACCATGACCCGCACGGCCGCCTTCTCGAAGGCCAAGGACCTGCGCATCCAGGGCATCTACTACGGCGACGCCGGCGGCGAGGTTCCGGCGGTGCTGGACGCACTCTCCAAAGAGGGCGGGACCTCCGAGGTCGTGAAGCTGCAGAACTTCGCCGAGAACCAGAACGCCCTGTGCGAACTCGTGGTCACGCAGAACGCCATCGACTACCAACCGGACCTCTACACGGTCATCAACATGAACATGCGCCGCGAGAACGGCCGCCTGGTCGCCGACAGCGACATGGACGGCCTGTCCGACGAGATGGAGGAGGCCCTCGGCTACGATCCGCGCAACGCCCGCAGCAGCGGCGTCAGCGGCATCCTCGACGGCATCTGCGAGCGCCTGGGCGGCAAAGCCGCCTGCGCCGCCCGCCGCGCGGCGATCACCTGCAACCCGAATTCCTTCGACACCCTGGGGCTCACCGAGTGCGACCGCAAGGCCTTGAACCTCGACAGCCGCCCCGGCGTCATCACGCCCGGCGCCGACTCCGACGGCGACGGCATGCCCGACTTCGTCGAGATCATCAAAGGCACCGATCCGGGCCGCGCCGACATGACCGACGACCCCGACAACGACGGCCGCACCACCCGCGAGGAGATCCTGCGCGGATCCGATCCGTTCCTGTCCGACAACGGCATCCTCGAGATCCTGCTGAACCGCAACTCGCTCACCTTCAAGGCGAACTCGGAAGCGAGCTCCTGCCAGCAGGGCGACTGGACCCTGTCCGTCGACCGCCTGCAGACGGTGCGCACCGAGCCCGTCGGCGCCCAGCCCGGCGACATGGCGGAATTGCGCCACGGGCGCGATGAACAGATCGTCCTCGTCGTCTACCGCCTGACGCCCACCAACAGCCTGAACCCGGAGATCGAGTACTACGGCCGTTACGTGCGCGTGAAGGCGACGGGCCACGTCGGCGACGAAACCCTCGAGGCCACGCCGAGCCTGCTGAAACCGGAAGACTTCAAATCCATCGGGAAAATCAAGCCATGAAGAAGCTCGCCCGCCTCGCCCTCATCGGCACGGCCCTCGCGCTGCCCCTGCTGTACCAGAACTGCGCCCGCGTGGAGCTGGAGCAGCCCTCCATCGAGGAGCCGCTGAAAATCTTCTCCGGCACCATGAAGCTCTGCCTGGACGGGTCCTATTCAACCAAAACAATTGAGTCGGCCTCCGCCTACAACCTCAACGTCGTCAACCGCGGCCGCGGTTACCAGCTGGACTCCGACGGCGACGGCCTCACCGACAACGAAGAGCTGCGCTACGGCTTCGACCCCCGCAACCGCCGCAGCAACGGCAAGTACCTCGACAAGATCTGCCTGGACCTGTCGGGATCGAACGACTGCGGCGCGCTCAACACCACCTGCTCGAAGCAGCCCAACATGCTGGGCCTGTCGGATTGCGACTGGCAGATCCTCGGCTTGGACCTGGTCGGCACGAACCGCGACAAAGGTCTGGATTCCGACAACGACGGCATGACGGACCTGATCGAACTGTTGCGTGGCACGCAACCCAACGTGAAGGACGATCTCGACGATCCCGACCACGATCTGGTGCGCAACTTCGACGAGATCCGCCGCGGCAGCAACGTGCTGTACTTCGACGAGCCCTTCTCCTCCCCCCTGGAGGTGAAATCCTCGCTGACCAAGAAAACCGGCGATCCGTCCTGCGCGGGCGAATCGTGGGAATTCCGCGTGGACCAGCTGACGCAGGTCAAAGCCCCCGCGGTCCGCGACGACCTGGAAGGCGGCATTCCGACGGGAGGCTTGACCTTCACCCGCGGTGAAGATGAAAATACAGCCGTGATCATCCTGAAATTGCAGCCTCAACCGGGCCAGACCGGCGAGGCCGAGATCCTGATCCGGCCGGTCATTCTCGGACCGGCCCTGGAGAATCTCGACGGCACGATGGCCGACTTCGTGTCCGCCGGACGGGTGGATCGCTAAAAGACCGAGGGGGGGCCTCAATGAAAACGGCGGGATTCTTTTTCTCTCTCATTTTCGTTTTGTCGTTCGACGCGCAGGCGGCGCGCACGTTCCAGCAGTGCGACGCCAAGGAGCCCGGCCGCACCGAGCTCGATCACTTCTGCCCGCGCGTGGAAGGCGTCCACCTGGAAGGCTGCTGCCCGCCCCTGTTCAAGGATCCGCCGATCCAGTGCAAATACGCCGTGCCCGTCGAGCGCGGCCAGGCTTACCTCGCGAAATCCAGCTACACCGTCTGCCAGGGCGGCACCGAAGTCAGCGTGCCGTGCTGCCAGATCCGCCAGCGCGGCTGCTCGCGGGACCCCGTCACCCTCCCCTTCAAACAACGTTTGTTGTTCCGCCAGAAGACCTGCTGCTTCGAGGGCTGTCCCTCCGCCGATTACTGGCTGACGCCGCCGGCGGCCAGCGGCATCACCAAAGATCACGAACTCAATTCGCCCCTGGCGCAATGCACGGGCACAGTGATCGACGAGTGCGACGCCGGCAACAGCGCCAACTGCCAGGCGAGCGACCCTTGCCCGGTGGTCCCGTCGCCGCCGAACCCGCCGAATCCCTCTCCTCCCGGCGTGCCGCCGCCCCCGGGTCCCACAGCGCCGCCGAATCCGTCGCCCCCGAACCCGCAGCCGCCGGCCCCACAACCCAAACCGCCGGTGAACCCCGGAGGGGCGTAAAATGGGACGACGGTCGTCGCCCCTGGCGACGGCCCTTCCGCCCGCCGCGGAAGCCGTCGCCTCTCTTCAACCGAAAAGTTTTCTCTGGTCGGAATCCTTGGACGGCCTGGGCACGGGGATCGCCTCCCTCGTGCTCTTCGCCCTCGCCTTCTGCCTGATCGACAAGCAGGCCTCCACCAACTCGGTGGGATGGACGGCCTATTACCTGGGCTTTCTCGTCAACTGGCCGCACTTCGCGATGTCCTATCAATTGCTCTACGGCCGCGCGCGCGAATCTTGGCGCGACCCGCACTTCCTCTGGGCCGCGGCGATCTGTCCTCTGGCGCTCGTCATGGCTTTCGCGGCGATCTTCGTTCAGGCCGAAACCAAATGGATGGCGTGGATGACGCAAGCCATGTACTTCTTCGTCGGCTGGCACTACGCCAAGCAGACCTTCGGCATCACGCTCGTTTCCTGCCACGTGAAAAAATACCGGTTGTCGGCGGCCTTTAAAAACAGCATCAAGTTCAATCTCCTGGCCCTGTGGATGATGAACTGGATCTCCCTCAACACGACCCTTTCCGCCTACGACAATTACGGCTTCAGCTACACGCAGCTGGGTTTCCCGCAGCCCTTCGCCTGGATCGCCCAGGCGGCCTTCGTGGGGAGCCTGGCGATGGTGCTGCTGCAGGGCCTGCGCCACTACTTCGCGACCGGTGAAACGCCGCCCAAGGCCGCCCTGGGTTCATGGCTCGCCATGATGGTGTGGTACATCCCGGCCATGCACCATCCGGTGATGTTCCTCTTCATCCCGTTCTTCCACTCCCTGCAGTACATCCTCTTCGTCGCGGTTTACCGGCGCGGCAAAGTCCATCACGAGGAAACCGCGCGGCCCGTGGAGGCGCCCGTGGCCCGCCGCCGGACCTTCCGACGGCACGTCCTGTTCTTCGCTTTCTCCGCCGTGGCCGGCTACCTGATGTTCGAGGGCATCCCGCTTTTCCTGGACGGGCGCTTCCCGCAGGAGCATTTCGGCAAAGGCCAGTTTTTCATGGCCTCCTTCGTTTTGTTCATCAACATTCACCACTACTTCATCGATAATGTGATCTGGCGCCGCGGATTCGGCGACATGCAGACGTATCTCACGCAGGAGGCCCGATGAGATTCCTTTCCCTGATCATGACCCTGGCGACCCTGGCCGCGCCGGCCGCCTTCGCCCAGGACGTGCAACTGCAAAACCGCGTCAACCTCGAGGACGTCAACATCCAGGGGGAAGCCAACAAGAACCGCAACCTGTTCATGAATCGCAATCGTTTCGGCCTGGATGACCGCGTGAAAGTGCGCCGTGATTTCCGCCGCGAGATGGAAGACGCCATCCCGCCCTCGTTCAAACAGCTTCCGGCGCCCCTGCTGGCCGAGCCGCCGAGTCGGGCTTCGGTTCAAAAATGAAGTTGATGACGTTCCAGCCCTCTTCCATCAGCACGCGCATCACTTTCTTCACCTGATCGGCGTCCATCATCTCATCGGCCTGGATGTTGACCTGGCCTTTGAATTTCTCCGTGCCGCCGATTTTTTCCTCGATCTCTTTGATCCGGCGCAATTCCTTGCGCAGGCGTTCGTTGACGCCGTCGTTCTTTTCCTCGATGTAAACGGCGCCCCGGCCCTTGTCGTTCTCGGGGGCCTCGAACATCACCTTTTCGCCCACCACGCTGATCAGCGGATGGGAGGCCATGGGCACGCCCTTGGTGGCCTTCGGGATGGTGATCTGCTTGCCGACGAAAAACACCTCGCCGGAGGTGGAGAAGTTCATCAGCAGGAAGATCACGAGCACGGAGAACATGTCCACCATGGGCGCGAGCTGCAAAGCGAAGTCTTTTTTGCCGCGTTTGCGCTCCTCCAGCACGTGGCGGAGGTGCTTCAGGTCGTAGCGCGGGTGAAGATGGTACCCTGGGGTTTCGATCAAACGCTTGGCCGAACCCCGGGTTTTACTGCTACTGGCCAAGGGCGGCCTCCTCATAGGGGCTGATCGCGACCTCGCTCCAGCCGAGCAGGTTGACCAGGTCGTACAGGCGGATCAGCTGCCCGTAAGTCGCCTGGTGCCCGCTGTTCAGGATCAACATCTGATCGGCCTTGAAGCGCTGACGCCAGTTCGAGACCAGCGCGGCCAAAGGTTCGCTGCGCACGACCAGGCCGTTCACCGGGAAGCTTTTTTCCAGCTGATCCTCGCGGGCGATCACGCGGTCTTTGTGCAAGGTCAGCGTCAGTTTGACTTTTTTCTCCGGGGGCTCGGGCGGAGGCGGGACATCCGAAGCCACATCCGGGCTCAGCTTCGGTTTTTCCTCGATCTGGATCTGGAAAGATTCCAGCTGGATCCACGCGGCCGTCATCAAAAGAAAACAGATCAGCACCGAGAACAGATCGATGAACGCCGTGAGGTTCGGTTCGTTACCACCACCGCCCGCCATAGATCAATGCCCCGATTCTTTGAAGATCTTGCTCTTGTTGGACAGGATGAAGTTCAGCGTCGACACGCTGGCTTCATGGACGTCATCGATCACTTTCGCGGACCAGGAGTTCAACCAACCCCAGGCGGCGAAGAGCAGGATGGACACGAGCAGACCGAAGCCGGTGGCGTTCAGGGCTTCGGCGATGGAGGAGGCCAGCACCTGGGCTTTTTCCGCCGGCGGCAGGGTCGCCACGGCGCCGAAGGCCGCGATCATCCCGCTCACCGTTCCGAGCAGACCGAGCAGCACGGCGACGTTGGCGAGGGCCGACAGCAGGTCGATGCGGCGGTTCAGGCGGGGGATCTCGCGCAGGGCGACGGCGTCCATCGCGGTCTGCACCTCTTCCGCGTCGTTGCCGTTGGACACGGCGACGAGGCCGGCGCGGACGATGTTGGCGAGAGGGCCTTTGGTTTGCGAAACCGTGCTGACGGCGGATTGGATCTGACCCTGGATGCAGTAGGCCTGGATGAATTTCAGCAATTCATCCTTGTTGACGGCGCCGGCCGCTTTCAACGTCAAGGCGCGCTCGACGACGATGGCGATCCCGGCCGCCGAACAGATCGCGATGGGCATCATGATGTACCAGTGATCGATGAAAATCCGCCCGAATTCCTTGAGCATGGTTCCTCCGTGATTAGTTTCTTCCGAACGGGAAGCCGATCTTGGCGATCGTCGACTGCCCGTTTTTCGCCGCCGGGAATTTCATTTTCCGCAGCAACGCGAGCACGCAGTTGTTCAACGAGTCCCCGCGGGCGATCTCACTGCGCTGCACGCGGGCCGAAATCACCGAACCCGGGGCGCCGATCTCCCACTCGTACTCAACCCGTCCCGCCAGGGACGAATCTTCGAACAGTGCGCGTTCATAACATCTTTGCACATCACCCAGGTGTTTGTTGACGACTTTCATCACTTCTTCGTCGCTCAACCCTTGCGTCCGCCCGACCTTGGGCGAGAGGTCCGGCGTCCCGACGACGACGCCGCCGATGGCGCGCTTGCCGGTTTTGCCCGACAGGCTCTTGCCGGAGTAAGCGCCGCCCGAGCCGACTTTGAAGCCCGGTTCCGCCGTGCCGTGCACCTGGCCCGGAGGGGAGCTGGCGCCGGCCACGGCCGCGATGCCGCCGACCTTCATGCCGCCCGGAGCGATGCGGTCCTTGCTGATGAGAATGGGATTGCCCTTGTTGGCCGAGCCGCCGGAAGGGGGCGCGGGCAAGGAGCTGAGCAGGTTCGCCAGTTCTTGTTGCTCTTTTTCCTGGGCCGTCGGCTGCGGCGGCGCCTCCACGACCTTGGTCGGGGCGGGACGGGGCGAAGCCGGTTGCTTCGTCACGATCCGCTTGATCGGGTTCTTCGTCTTCGGCACCACGGCCGGCTTTTTCGGCGGCGGCGGAGGCTCGGGCTTTTTCTCCTCCGGCGGAGGAGGCGGCGGGGGCGGCGGCGGCTCCGGCGGTTTGGCCGCGAGCATCTGCGAAGGAGGCTCCACCAGGAGCTTGGCGATGCGCGGAGGGACGTTGTCGATCTGCGGGGCCGTGGTTTTCGGCGCCGACATCATCGCCACCAGGCTCACCAGCAAATGCACGGCCAAAGAGGCGCCGATGGCTTTTTTGAACTCCTCGCGGTTCTCGATGAGCGTGCGCTTCATCACGAAGCGCGGCGACTTCACGTAACGGAAATGCAGGGTCACGTTGCTGCTCAGGTCGATGCTGAGCACTTCGTTCAAACCCATCGTCACGACCTGGTTTTTACGGCTGTCCATGGTCAGCTTTTTTTCGCCGTTCAGCTGATCGAGGGTCACCGAATGCTTGTCGCGGTAAAGCTTCCAATGCTGGCTCGGGCGAAGCCGGATCTTCGCGCCCTTGGAACCGAAGACGCCCATGTCCAGGCTCTCGGCGGTGATGGGCAGGTAGATCGGCGCGGTCTGGCTCGGACCGAGCATCAAACGCTCGCCGGGGGAATAATTGCGCACGTCATAAATGCCGTCCTGCCAGGTCACCACCCCTTGCAGGGCCAGGCGATCCGCCGGCACCTCGCTGATCCCGGGGATCGGCGCGATGCTGAAACGGATGCCGTCGCTCGGCGGCGGCTTGATGACGGTGATGGCGGTTTTCTCGACGTCGCGGGCTTCCTGACCCTCCAGCTCGAGGCGGATGTTCAGGTTGCGGATCTGAAAATCCAGGACCTTGGGGTTTTTCAGGCTCTGGACGCGCTTCCCGCCCTGGCTCAGGCCGTTCAAGGATCCAAGGTCGGTCACGATGATCTGATCGCGGTCCAGGCTGATCGAGCCGTGCACGCGGGACACGAAGTCCGAATCGCGCAGGCGCAGATGGCACTCGGGATTGCGACCGAACAACACGGGGAAATCCCTGAAGGTCGCCTGGTGCAACACCTTCCCCGATTCGCTGATCTCCACTTTGAGCTTGGCGGCTTCCATGTTTTCCTTGTTCCGGCTATTTCAACCACGGATGCAGGTCGGCCCCCGGCGTGCCGGACGAGCCTCCCTTGGCCATGTAGGTTTTGGCTTTGGCGGCGAATCCGAAAGCCCTCGAGATGCCCGCCATGCCCCGGTTCGCCAGGGGATCGGAGGGGTTCTTCGAAAGAGCCTGCTGGAAAGCGTTCTGCGCGTAACCGTATTGCTTCAGGTTCAGGTAGGCCACGCCCAAATAAGATTCATTGAGCGAATCATTGGGCGCGATCTCGGCGGCGCGGGACAGGACCAGCAAGGCCCGCGAGCTTTGACCGGAGCGGATCTCCGAAGCGGCCAGACGGCGCAACAGCTCCGGCGAGCGCGGATCCTTGCGCAGGCCCGCCGCCAGATCCGCCGGCACGTTCGCCGGGGCGCGGGAGGACTTCGGCCAGGGCGTGAACTCGCTGGTCTCGGCGATGTCGTTGCGGGCGCGGCAACCTTGCACGTAGCCCGTGGGGATTTCATTCTCTTCCGCCAGTTTCAGGCAGGTGGCGAAGTTTTCCTGGGCGACCTGCTCGTAGCCCTTCACCTGTCCTTGCACGAGCTGCTGCAACTGCGCGGGGGCCATGCCGGCCGGCGGGGCCGCGGCCTTCAGGAAATCCGCGAAGTCGCGGTTCAGGCGGCCGAGGTTGTAAAGCGCGCCGATGACCCAGCGGCCGCCGCCGCTGCCCACCGCCGCCTGCAGGTGCGCCGAAATTCCCTGGTACTGGCTGGCTTTCGATTGCAGCAAGGCGGCCGAGAAGGTCTGACCGCGGCCCTGGCTCTTGAAGGCCGCGAGTTCGGCTTCCGCCACCATGACCGCCGCGTGGGCCGTCATCTCCTTCTCGTCCGGCGACGATCCCGAGGACTCCGCCACGCGGCGGAGCAGGGACAGGCCCGCCTGCTGGTTGCCGCTGCGGAAGAGGGACATGCCCTGGTAATACTGGCCCGACAAACCCGACACGCTGGCGGCGGCTTTGTTCAGCTCCGCCCAATCGCCGAATTTGAACAGCATCTTGAGGGCGGCGTTGGAGTCGCCGGCCATCTGGTACGCCGTCATGGCCTCGCGGGTGGAACCGAGGTTCTCATAGATCTGCGCGGCCTGCAGGGCCATGGTGCGCGCGTTCGTGTCTTGCGGGTACTTCTGCGCGTAGGTCCCCATGTAAGAGGCCGCGCGCTGGTAGTCGAGCATGATCAGGGACAATTGCGACAAGGCCAGCAGCACCTCTTTGGCGCGCGGGTTCTTCTCGTAACTGGCGATGTACTCCTCACCGATGTCGTAGGCTTCGCGGCGGGCTTCCGCTTTCATCGAGGTGAAGGCCTCGTACAGGGCCTGCTCGCCCATGGCGGAGTTTTTGTTCTTTTTCGCGAACTCGCGGAACTTCGTCGCGTAGTTCTTCGAACCGAAGTCCCCGGCCACGGAACGCAGGGCCTTCATCTCGGCCTGGCTCGAGGCTTTTTTCGCGGTGTCGAGCGCCGCCGCCGACAGGCCCGGAAGGGCCGCCACGCGTTTGCCCGCCGCCGCCATCTCCTTGGTCTGATCGCGCAAGTAGAAGCAATCGAGGTACAACAGCACCGCCGTCTTGCTTTCCTCGTGGGCGGGGTTCTTCTTCAGGAAATTCCACAGGGAATTCGCCGCCTCGTCAAAGCGCTGTTCATCGTAATAAGTCTTGGCGACGTTGAACTGGATGGCCGGCAGCTTGGCGTCCTGCGGGAAGCCCTTGCCGAACTGCGCGGCGACCTCGCGGTAACCGTCGCGGGATTGGAAACGATCCACCAGGGCCGCCGTTTCCGGCAAGGCCTTGTAGAAGGAATCCAGGGAGGACTCGAGCAGCTCCTTGCGGCGCTTGGGGCTCTTGATCTTCGCGGTGCGCACGATGTCGTAGTAGGATTGACCGGCCCTGGCGAATTCACCGGCCTGGAAGAGGGCCTCGGCGCGGTTCAGCTTCATCAGCGGGGACTTCGGGCTGCGCGGGTAAATGGCGAGGTATTCGTCATAAGCCTGGGCGACGTCGCGCAGGTCGTCCTGGCGGCGGGTCGACACGGCGTTTTTGTTCATCACCGTGACCAGGTCGCGGAAGACGGCCTCGTACTTCACGACATCCTTCGGCATGTTCGGATCCGTCGTGTTGCGTTTCATCATCAGCAGGAGTTCGCGCAGCTCCGAGGCCATCCACACCGGGAAGTAGTCGGATTTCAGTTTTTTGAACTGCATGTAGGCGCTCTCGAAAGCGGCCTTCTTCTCCCCCAGGTCGTCGGACAGGCGGAAAAGCTCGAGGGACGCCTCCGCGGCCTCGCGCTCGCGTTTCTTCAAGGTCAAACGCTGCGACAAACGGGTCAGCACGCGGCGGAAACGGGCTTTGTCCCCCGCCACCGAGCGATAGTACTCGATCGGCTTCTGATAAGCCGGGCGTTTCAGGGTGTCCTGGGGCGAAAGCTCCAGCAACGGCCACACCGAGGCGACCAGGGCCTCCTCGCTCAAATCATCCTTGCCGCTCAGGGGCACGGCGTTCGCCGGGCGCATGTACACCTGCTCGAAGCTCTTCAAGCTCTCGAGCCACTTGTCGGAGTGGATCAGGGACCAGCCGATTTTGTAGTTGGCGCTGGAACGGTCCGGCTCCACCGCTTTCGGCAGGGCCTTGCGGAACTGCCCGAGGGCGAACTCGTAGTCCTTGCGCGCGAAGAAGATGTCGCCGATCTCGATCAGGGATTTCACCGAATAGGTCGAATCCGGGAACTTTTCCGGGATCTTCTTCAGGTACACGAGGGCGTTCTGGTCATCGTTCAGGGCCTTGTACTCCTGCGCGATGGTGTAGAGAACGCGGTCCAAAGCGGCGTACTGCGGATAACGGTCTTCGATGAGCTTGTAGTTCTCGATGGCTTCCGCGGTCAGGCGCTTTTCGGCGGTCAGGTCCATCTCGCCGTCGGGCGTGTTGGGGTTCTTTTCCTTTTTCAGCGAAGCGGACACGGCGGCCTTGTCGTGCAGGAGTTCCGCGAGCATGAAGTAAAGATCCGGCGCGAACTGCGTTTCCTTCTGCGATTTGATGCGCTGACGGGTCACCTCGATGGAGGCCTCCACTTTGCGCAGGTTCTCCTCGAGCTTCTTGACGGCGACCGGGTCGCGGCCCTTTTTGGCGGGGGCGTTTTGCGCCTGGGCGCTCACGGACAGCAGGCTGACGGCCAACAGGATCTTGATCATCTCGAACTCTTTCCGGAGCACCGGTCGTTCGCGAGAACCCGGTAATTCCTCAGTTCATCCAGCCAGTATTCATCGTCACGCACCGGCCAGAACAAAGTTTTGTAATCTCCGCGCTCCGCTGTCGCCGCCGTGTAGTCGTCTTTTTCATAACCCTGGCGGATGCGGTAAGCGTCCAGACCCGACAGGTATTCCACCAGTTGCACCTGGTCGGCCATTTCCAGCAGGCGTTGCGCCTCCTGGGACTGGCTGTCGCGCAAAAGGATCTCGGCATCCTCGCGCAGGGATTTCTCGGCGCGGTCGTAGATGCCTTTCAGTTCGTTCTGGAACGGCTTCGCCAAGGCGCTGCTCTCGAGCAGCCGGCGCTCCTCGCGGATCTGCGACACCGTCTGCACGTAGGGATCCAGTGAGGTGCGCATGAAACTCATGCGGCTCAGGCCGACGTTGTCGCTCAAGGGTTTGCGGGCGCGGATGTGCTCGATGCTGGCGTTGTAGATCTTGCGGAAATCGGCGGCCGGCTTCTTCACGCTCTCGAAGTGGCAGAGGCTGCGCAAGGCCAGCATCTCGAGGAAGAACACGTCGGGGTCCATGGCCTGCTGGAAGGTCGGGGCCTTCAGCGACTGCAGGAGGCCCAGGGTTTCCGCGTAATCCTTGCGGGCGAAGTGGACCCAGGCGCGCTCGCGCAGGATCTGACCCGAAGTGCGGTCCTGCAGGGGCAGGGACTCGTAGATCTTCAGGGCGGCGTCGTAGTCGGTGAGCTCGAATTTCAGGCGGGCGATCTGCAGGCGGATCTGCGCCTGCAGGCGCGGCTCCGAACCGGTTTCAATCTCGAGCGCCTCGAGGCGCTTCAGGCCGTCCATGGCGGTCTTGCGGCGGGCGTCCTCCAGGGCCGACAGGTAGGACCAGCGCCATCTCCAGTAATTGGCTTCGCCGATTTTTTTGACCGAAGCATCGATCCACGGCGTGAGCTTTTTGTCGGAGTTGTCGAGGGCCACGTAATAAGACACCATCGGCACCAGAACGTCCGGCACGTCCTTGAAGGACCCCGAATTGATCAGGCGCTGCACGTCTTTTTCCACGAAGGGAAAGGCCTTGATGCGACCCTCGAGGATTTCGAGAGCCTTCAGGGAGGGCATGGAACCCGGGAAATCCTGCGCCGTTTTCAGCGCGAAATGAAACGCGCAGTAAGGCATCTTCATGCGCACGCAAGCCTGGGCGAGAACGACGCGGGCCTCGCCTTCCTCGCTGGTGCCCTTGCGCTTGTCGCGCTGGCGCAACGCCAGCTCGACGACCTCCAGGTCCTCGCCCTTCGCGCCCAGCTCCTCCGTCTGGCGGAAGAATTCCTCCTGCAGGGGCAGGTAGCGCCAGTTGGCGATGGCCTGGAAATTCTGCGCGCTGGCGGACATGACGGCGCCGAGGGCGAGGCCCACGGCCACGATGACCGGCCAGGATTTTCTTCCGTGCTTCAGTTCCATGGCTTGTTGTCACCCAGTTCGAAGGAAAGGCCGTAAGCGATGACCATGATCAAATCGGAGCTGCGGCCTTTCGACATATGATAGTGCACGCGCATATCGAGCTTCGAAGACATCCGCTCCGAATGGAAAGCGCGCAGGATCAGCCCCGTCCCGATCATCGGGACTGTTTCACCGCCGGAGAAATTCACCATGCCGCCGCTGCCGACGAAGCTGAAAGAACCGTAGAGCAAGCTGCTGTTGAACAGCAGGTTCTTCGAATAGATCGGCGTGTAGATGGCGCTGGTCGACGCGTACCAGGTGATGTGCTCGAGAAGGCCTTGCGGACGGACCTTCCAATTCTCCATCAGATCGTTTTTCAGGCTCGTGTCGCTCTTGGAGCTGTAGTTGGCGTTGATGATTTCCCAGCTCCACGACGAAGTGTAGGACTGCGTGTAGCTGACCCCCGCCGCGAAGCCTTTGTAGAAGGCGTCGAGGGGAAGGATGCTCAGCATCCCCGTCACGTCGTAGTGCGGATTGTAGGCCCGCGGCTCGACCGCGACGACTTGCGGAGCATCGAACACCTGATCCGGCGCCGCCGCATGCACCAACCCAGGAACCAATAAACAGGCCATCAAGATGAAACGTTTCATTGTGGGATTCCCCTCTTGCCCAGTATGAGACAGTCACCGGGGCCCCAAAACCTCGTCTTTCCCGTTCCAGCGGAAAAGTGTTCCAAATCTCCCCTTTCGTCCAAACAACTATCCTTTCATCCTGGTAGGATTGAAGGTGGGGGAACAACCATGAAGCTGAAGAGCTGGATCTTTGTCGTCGTGGCAATGGTGACGTTGTCTGTCGCGTTCAACAACTGTGCGAAGTCGGGCATGAAAGCGATGGACGGCTTCGAGCTGTCCTCCGCCTCGATCGGCGATCCTCTCGGAGACCCCAACTGCAAACTCTCCCCTCAAAAGGCCCGCGCCGCCAAAGCCGCGCAAAAAGTGGTGAACGCCCTGTCGAGCGGCACCCTCTCCCAGGCCTCCGAACTTCTCCTGGTCATCGACAACAACTGTTACAACGCCAGCGGCGGCAAAAGCTGGGTGACGCGCACGCTGAAAGAGCGCTCTCTGGTCACCAGCCGCGCTTTGACCACCACCACGTCCTTGGTCCTGGATCAGGACATGCCGGCCGCCGAACTGATGGACGCCGCCGGCAACGACGAGTGCATCCTGCGCATCGACCGCGATCTGCCCCTGCAGTTGCACGCCCTGCCCAATGACCCCTACTACGCCGACAAACAGCCTTACCTGAAAACCATCAAGCACAACCTCATCGTCGAGAAGCTCTACAACGCCGCGAACGGCATCAATCAGACGATCAAGGTCGCCGTCATCGACACCGGCATCGATCCCAATCACCCGGATCTGAAAAACCTGATCTCGCGCGACAGCCAGGGTCAGATCATCGGGCTGAACGGCATGGACAACAGCCGCGACGTCATCGACTCCGGCTTTCACGGCACCCACGTGACCGGCCTGATCGCGGCCATCGCCAACAACGGCATCGGCATGAGCGGCGTGATGGGTCAAAACGTCATCATCATGCCCGTCAAAGTGTCCGCCGACGGCCAGAGCATCAAGACCTCCGCCGTCGTGAACGGCATCCGCTGGGCGGCCGACAACGGCGCGCAAGTGATCAACATGAGCCTGGGCGGCCCTTCGGACATGCCCGCCATGAAAGAGGCCATCGCCTACGCCATCGACAAAGGCGTCTTCATCGCCGCCGCCTCCGGCAACGACGGCAAGGTCCTCGGCAGCCAGATCAACGGCTACCCCGCCATGTACGGCGTCGATTTCGAGGGCATGATCTCGGTCGGCTCTTTCGACGCCGGCACGGGCGCGGTGAGCGATTTCTCCAACGTCTCCCCGACCTACGTGGATCTGCTCGCGCCGGGTTCGAACGGCACGACGGGGATCGTGTCCACGGTGCCGACCAACCTGTCCACGACGGGTTACGCCAACGCCATCGTCAGTGACGGCAAGCAGGCCCCGATCCACGGCACGTCCATGGCGAGCCCGGTCGCCGCCGGCGCCGCCGCCATGATCATCGGCATGGCGCGCTCGCGCGGCTACGACGCCCTGCCCGCGCAGGTGGAGCAGATGATCATGAAGGGCTCGCCGACGAACTCGTCGCTGAACACGAAAGCCAACGGCGGCCGCAAGCTGGATCTGCAGACGCTGACGGCCGCGGTCGACAGCGACACGCAACTGGATCTGGCCAGCGCCACCAGCCGCACGCAAGCCAAGGGCAACGTGACCATTTCGCAGCAGCCCCAGGGCCAGAAGGTGACGGCCGGTGCCTCCTTCAAGCTGAGCGTGGCCAAAAACGCCGCGTCGTCCATTTTGGTGAACTACCAATGGTACAAAGACGGGGTGAAAATCGGCGGCGCCAATCAGCCGACCCTGACCGTCGCCAACGCCTCCAGCGCCCACGTCGGCACCTACAAGGTGGAACTGACGGCGGGCCTCACGAAGGTGACCAGCGCCAACGCCGTCATCACCATGGACGGCACGGTCATCCCCGATCCCGGGACGGGCGGCGGCTGCCCTTAATCACGCCCAAAAAGAACAGGAATACGGGTCTACCGGTTAACCGGTAGACCCGTATTCCCGTTCGTTTCACCTTTGAGATCTTAGAAACTCTTCTTCGCGCGGATCCACAGGCGCAGCGGCATCAGCTCTTTTTCGCTCAAACCCACGAAATGGCTTTGCACCACGAAGTGCGGCTCGGGGGTCTTGTGCTCGTCGCAGGCGACGATGCGCAGGATGGGGCGCGGGATCCCGATCTCTTCGAACAAGGGGCTGTCGAGCTTCTGCAATGAACCCAGCGGCACGGCCAGGCCTGAGCGGATCGTCAAACCCAGTTCGGAGACGGAAATGATCTCGGTTTTCGTGTCCCACACGCCCTTGGCGGCGGCCGGGGCTTCGGCGAAAGTCGTTTTCTGGTGCGCGCTCCTGTCCAGCAGGTGCGCGATCTTGGCGAAGAGGATCTCGGGGTCCACCGGCTTGACGATGTAATCATCCGCGCCCGACTGAATGCCTTTTTCCACGTCGGCCTTTTCGCGTTTTCCCGTCAGCAGCACGATCGGCAGTCGGCTCAACTTCGGATCCAGGCGCACGGTGCGGATCAACGCGTAACCGGTTTCACTGCCCGGCATGATGGCGTCGGTGATCATCAGGTCGAAAGGCTCCCGCGACAGGGCGTCGATGGCGTCGCGGCTGTTCTCGCGCGCGGTGACGACATGGCCTTCTTTGGAGAGCAACGCCTCCAGGGTCAGAAGGACGCTCTTCTGGTCGTCGACGATCAAGATCTTCGCCATGTCGTTCCCCCTTTCCCTCAGGCCGCTTTGCGACCGGCCTCATAGGATCTGAGCTCTTGCAGACTTTTGGTCATTTGATCTTCCAGCCGCTGAATCAAAAAATCAACACCGCTCAGGTCCGTTTGATCTTCAAGATTTTCACAGATTTCCGTCAAGAACGTCGCTCCCAGGGTGGCGCAACTCGAGCGCAGCGCGTGGGCGGCCTGGGTGACCTCCGTCAGGTTCCCGGCGGCCGCGCCCTCGCGCATCGCCGCGATCAGCGTCACCGAGGATTGCGCCAGGTCCTCGATCAAAGCGCTCACCAACCCCTGATCCTGCCCCTGCACCACGTGGTCCTTCAATCGCGCCAAAATCTTATGATCCAGAACCTCGCCCCGCGGGTTCAGGCATTTGTGCAGGATCCGGATCAGGTGCTCCAACTCCAAAGGCTTCGTCAGGAAATCATCCATGCCGGCCTCGAAGCAGGTTTTCCTCTCGCCGCTCGTGCCCTCGGCGGTCAGCGCGATGATGGTGTGGCGTTTGTTCAAATGCCGCTCTTCCGCGCGCAGAAGCCGCGTGGCTTCGTAGCCGTTCATCACCGGCATCTGGCAATCCATGAAAATCAGATCGTAATCTCCCTGAAGGGCCTTCTCCACCGCCACACGGCCGTTGGCCGCGAAATCCACCTGCAGGCCGAGCTTCTGCAGATAACTGCCGGCCACCTTCTGGTTGACGACCTGATCCTCGGCGACCAGGACGCGTCCCTGGAAAATCGCCTGGAAACTCGCCGTCGCCGGGCGGGCGGTTTCCTCGACCGCGCTGACCGGCAATTCCACGGTGAACCAGAAGTTCGAGCCCACGCCGGGCACGCTGCTGACCCCGATCTCCCCGCCCATGAGCCCGACGAGCTGCTTGCAGATGGAAAGCCCCAGCCCCGTGCCGCCGCCGGTCTTCTGCCCCGTCGCGGTCTGCACGTAACGCTGGAAGAGCGAACGGCACTCCTCGTCGCTCATGCCCGGGCCGCTGTCCTTGATCTCGAACTTCAAACGGCGCGACGGGCCCTCCCCGGGCGCCGCGCTCACTTCCAGGCGCACGAAACCGCGCTCGGTGAATTTCATGGCGTTGCCCACGAGATTCACCAGAATCTGCCGGAAACGGCCGCCGTCGCCGTGGAAATGCCAGGGGGCCTGTTCATCCAGGCGCAGCTCGATCGCGACGTTCTTTTCCAGCGCCATGGGACGGAAGATCTCCAGCACGTCCCGCGCCAGGAATTTCAGATCGAAAGGCGCCGGATGCAGTTGCACCTTGCCGGCCTCGATCTTCGAATGATCCAGGATGTCGTTGATCAGCATCAGCAGCGATTGCGCCGAACGCTGGATCGATCCCACGTAGTTCCTCTGCTCTTCGTTCAGGGAGGTGTCCGCCAGCAGGGTCGTCATGCCGATGACGCCGTTCATGGGCGTGCGGATCTCGTGGCTCATGGCCGCCAGGAAGTCGGATTTGTTTTTCGACGCCTGCACGGCGGCCTCGCGGGCGCGGGCCCACTCGGCTTCGACCGCCTTGCGGCGACTGATGTCCTTGAACACCACCAGGGCGCCGCTGACGCGGCCATCGATGTCGAACAAGGGCCGGCTGCTCAGGCTGACGTACAGACCCTCCGGATGGGTGGCGTTGCGCACCAGAATGTCGATGTCGTCCAGGGTCTCGCCGTGCAGGGAGCGCGTGAAGGGGATCTCCTTCAAGCCGTAAACGTCGCCGCCCTCGGGCGGATAGAAACCCAACTCCTCGGCGCGGTCTTCGGACGCGACGTCCTTGATGCGCGAACCGACGATGCGCTGGGCGGCCGCATTGTAATGGGTGAAGTCGCCGTGCTCGTTGATCACGACCAGAGCCTCGCTCATGCTGTTCAGGATCGTGTCCAGCAGGATCGAGCGGTGCAGCAGCTGGCGGCGTTCCGCCTTTTGCAGGGCCCGCTGCCAAAAGCGGCTGAGCAGGATCATCGCGAAACCGATCAGGACCAAAACCGGCCCGCCCCCGGGCGCCCGCAGCGGCGCGCGCTGGTCGGCGCGCGCGATCTCCGCCGCCAGCCCCGAGATCTCGGCCAAACGCTTTTCCGCGTCGGGCTGGTGATACAAAGGCAGGTTTTTCTGGCGCGAGATCAGATCCTGACCCGCCAATTCAAAATGCCGGCGGACGTTTTTCCACAGCTTCGCGACGCGCTGTCGCTGCTCATCGTCCTCGCGCGCCGCCTGAGACAATAAATTCAGTTGTTGATTCAAGGCCGTGATTTCACCGTTGTATTCGGTCAGGAGCCGCGGTTTCAAAGTGCGCAGGAACTCCTGCTGGCGGGACTCCAGCTGACGGACGCGCTGCAAGGTCTTTTCAACCTCCACCGTGACGGCGGAGGTCACGAAGGCCGGCGCATTTTGATCCCTGGACAGGTTTTGAAACGTGAGAACGGCGCCGATCAAGAGCAAAAAAAGACCGGCTTCCACTCCGTAGCGCGCCAGCCATTTTTTGAAAAAGGAAGCCGATTTCATAGGCTTCCTATCGGAGAAAGGCCACGGGCGATTAACGGGACCACCGGACCAAGGTCCGGCGTTTCCGCTCTTCAAAGGCAAGATTTTTTACTGGAGATTCTCGGCGAAGACGCCTTCGATTTTATAACCGCCGCTGACCTGGTTTTCGGTCAGCTCACCGAGCACGGCGCGGACTTCATAACCGTTGCTGGTCACGACCTCGCCGGCCACGGTGTCCGGGAAAGTGCGCGGTTTTTCAGGAACGATCTTCTCAATCACGGGATTCAGATCGATCAGGCTCGCGTCGATCCCGCAACCGCTCATGAAAAGGGCCATCGTCAGAAGAAAAAGACGAGTTCTCATACATGTCTCTTCGGCATTTCCACGGCCGAAATGAAGCCGGAAAAAGAGGGCCCCATGGATCAATGGGACCGCGTTCCGACCCGTCCCAATCCGAGAATCCGGGGCCCGCGGGGCGGCCGCCTTGTTTTGAGACAGAAACGCGCCCGCGACGCTCATGGCCGCGAGCCTCGAGAAAAAGATCTAGACAAAAATGTCTAGATCTGGCCGAATCAGATCCATGACTGAAAAGGAACTTTCCGCCAAGGCCTCCCAGAGCCTGGAAACCAAGAGCCGCATTCTGAAGGCGGCTCTGAAGCTGTTCAATGAATCCGGCAGCGACGCGGTCACCACTCACGACATCGCGGAGCAAGCCCAGTTGAGCCCGGGGAATCTATACTATCACTTCAAAAACAAGAACGCGATCATCCGTGCTTTGTTCTACGAGATCGAAATCTTCTCGGTCATGAAATGGCGGGAAAAAAGCCCCGCCCATCGGGAGGTGAGGTTCGCGGATTTTATGAGCTTCTATTTCGGCGGCCTCGCCAAGCACAAATTCTTTTTCCGCGAACTCGCCTCGATCCTGAAAAACGACCCGATCCTCGCCCGCGAATGGCGGGGCGTTTATGAGCGTTTGTTCTCTGTCATGAAGGAATCACTGCAGGGATGGGTCAAACAGGGTTTGATCAAACCCTTCCGCCAGCCGGAGGAAGAGGACATCTTCATCGAAACAATTTGGATTCTGGCCGGCTTTTCGCAGGTGCACCATGAGGCGAGGCACGGGTTCAAAAAGAACGTCTCGGAAGAAAGCCAGAGGCTGCTGGCGCGGTTTCTCTATCCTTATCACACGGAAAAAGGCCAGCGGGCGATCGAACTTTACTTGTGATCAGTGGCTTCCGCCCCAGGACCAGCCGGCGTTGAGGCTCAACAATTGTTCTTTCATCTCCACGCGTTCGCCCAGCTGAGAGCTGTAACCATAGGCCACGTTCGTCAGAAAAGAACCCCAGGACCAATTCAGCCCGAGGCGCCCCCCGCCGCCGGCCGCGAGCTTTTCGCCTTCCGTCTTGGCGGGGGCGAGGACCTCCGCCGCGACGAAGGGGGACAAGCGATGGTTTCCCCAGGCCCAGGGGCTGAAGGAGTATTCCGCCTCCGCGTAAGGCAGAGTCATCGAACCCAGCTCCAGGTCAAAGCTGCCGTGGTGACCGTGAATGTGCACGCGCTGTTGCGCGCCCAGGGCCAGATGCCATCCCGAACCGCCTTCATTCTGGCGATGGAAAATCAGCGCGCCGCGATTGAGGTTGAAGCTCTCTTCGGAAAAAGCGTGGGCATTGCCTTCTGCCGGCGGCTGCAAGGCCAAATTCGTGAGGCCCACATCCACGCCGAAGGCCCCCAGGCCATCGAAGTGGCGCGTGACGCTGGCGGAAACCTGGGGACTCGGCTTCGAAGTCAGCTTGGATTGCGAGGCATTGGCGCGGTCTTTCCCTGACAGGCTCATGGACACCATGCCCGCCATCAATTTCCATTGGTAAAGCGAGTGCGGCTTTTCCGCCTCCGGCGCCGGTGCGGTCAAAGTGTTTTCCGCCAAGGGCGCCGCAGGTCCTGTGCTCGCCAACGGGTTAGGGCGGCCCGTGCTTTTCGCCAAGGTCGCGGCCGTGACCGGGGAACCGATTTTTTGCAAAGCGACGATCATGAAGTCCGTGCCCTGCTCTTCCGACAATTTCGGCGCGGTCTCGATGCGGAGTTTTTGACCGACTTTCAAATGATAGGGGGGCTTCAAGTCATTCCAGCGGATGATGTCGCCGTGGTGGCGGACGTCGCCGTAAAGATCCCGCGACACCATGTACACCGTGGTCGCCCGCGCGTTGACTTGATAGATCCAGGCGTCGCCTTGTTTTTCGATATGACGATGGCTCGGGGTCCCCGCCGGAATGTAAGGCGTCGGCGCCAGCGTCTCGGCGGGCAGCAGAGCTTCCGAGGCGGCGGCCGATGCCAAAGACGCCGAGGACGGGGCCGGTGATTGAGCTTCGCTCTTCACCGGCATCAACACGCCCAAAATGCTCAGCGTTAAAAGAGACTGAACAGCGCCCTTGAACAGAGTGTTTTTGTGACCTGTGCTCATAGGATCCCAGTTTAAATGAAGAACCGGGCGCGGGGGAAGGAGGCATGCCGGAGAAGGCATCGGTCACCGACAAAAGTCCGGGAATGTCGCCGCTTCCGGCGGCGAAAAAGTTTTCAGGCGGGCGCCAAGACCTTTCTCCTGGCCCTCGAGCGACCTCTCGTCCTATGATTTCCCTTCGAAAAGGCCCTGTTTTGCAAGAAGGAGACAACGAGATGAAGCACAACTTCCGCCCCGGCCCCCGCAATCGCATCACCGACATCGAATCGATCCGCGTCGGACAAGCGGAAGATCACGAAGTGTGGACCGGAGTCTCCGCGATCCTTTTCGACTCCCCTGTCGTCGCCGCGGTGGACGTGCGCGGCGGGGCCCCGGGCACGCGCGACACCGATGCTTTGAACCCGAGCTGCCTCGTCGACCGCGTTGATGCCATCGTGCTGAGCGGTGGATCCGTTTTCGGTTTGGGCGCTTCCTCGGCCATCACCGATGCGCTGGCGGCCAAAGGCATCGGCTTCCCGATCGGGCCGGCGCGCGCGCCGATCGTGCCCAGCGCGGTGCTGTTCGATCTTTTGAACGGCGGCGATAAAAACTGGGGCGACAAATCCCCTTATGCGGACCTCGGTCGCCGCGCCCTCGAGCAAGCCACGCGGGATTTCGCGTTGGGGAATGCCGGCGCGGGTTTCGGCGCCAAGGCGGGACCCGTGAAAGGCGGCCTCGGCAGCGCCTCTTCGATTTCCGGCGATGGCTTGCAGGTCGGCGCTTTGGTCGCGGTCAACTGCGTGGGCAGTCCGGTGATGCCGGGACAGTCTTGCCTGTGGGCATGGCCCTTTGAGCAAGCCAATGAGCTCGGCGGCCAACCGGTGCCGAGCGGCCCGATCAACTTCGACTCCCCGGAAGAAGCCTGGACAGGATCGCCCTTGGACAGCCTCACGAACCGCGCGGGGGAGAACACCACGATCGGCGTGGTCGCGACGAACGCCCGTCTGACGAAATCCGAAGCCTTGCGCGTGGCCATGATGGCGCAGGACGGTTACGCGCGTTCGATCCGCCCCATCCACACGCCCTTCGACGGCGACACCGTCTTCGCCGCCGCCACCGGCGTCTGGGGCCGGGACATCGAAAATCGCGCCGACCTCGTCAACCGCATTGGCTTGGTCGCCGCCGACTGCCTGGCCCGCGCCGTCGCCCGCGGCGTTTACGAAGCCAGCACCTTGGGCGACCTGCCGGCCTACCGCGAAGTGCACGGGAAGAATCTGCGGGTGAAGTGAGGAGCGGCTCCGCCCTCAATCCGCCCGGCTTCGTCGGCGCGGACGGCTGGGACCGCGGCGCCGCTCGGAGCGGCGGCGGGACCAAATCTCCGCGGGCGAAGTCGTCGTCTGATCGCGAAAGTCACAAATGGAATTCGGGAAGGGCCTGACCGGCAGCCGCAACGTCAACGTGGTGATGTGAACTTGGCCACGGGAGGTGACCCCCTTGGTTCCCCAGAACCTGAACGAGATTTTTCCCTTCATCTGGTCTCTCCAGAGCCAGGGGGGCACGGGATTCTCCGTTTTCCAGAGCCCCACGCGTTTGGTCTTCGCCCATCGTTCGAGTCGATCGAGCTGAATCCGCCGCTGCTTGGAAAGGTGGCCGTAATACTGGCGCATCACCCAAGCATGGCCCAACATCACCATGCGCTCGTTGACGTTGATCCACTTTGAATCCTGTTGAACGAAAATCGTCGCGACCGTGCGTTCGTAGACATCGGTCCCATGGGTTTCGATGCGCACGCGCCGGCCGCCGATCAGCTTGATCAGCCCGGCTTTCGCGATGTCTCCCCAGGGTTGCCCGTCCTCCGGGCAATCAATGGAACTCAGGCGGATCCGAATGTCGTATCCCGAATCCGAAACGATGACGGTATCTCCGTCGAGCACCTCGCGCACCTTCACTTCCAGCAAACGCACCGGCGGGACGAGCGGCGAACGAGCGTCTCGCTGACGGCTCTCCCGCGGGAGGCACACAACGCCTCTCAACAAACCGCAGAGTGAGCGCCATACAAACCTCAAGAGATTCGACAAAATTCCCCCTCCGATTTTCTCCCTATCGGCAACCGCTCCCGTCGCCTCAAACACTGAAATCCTTTAGCCTCCTGAAGAAAAAATAAGCCCACACCGGTTCCGGAAGAAGAGGGAAACCCAAGTCGAATTTCCGTGACCGGCTTCAACGAAAACCGGACGCCCAAGTCCGTGCATCTGACAAAATATCAAGTTATTTCATGTAGTTAAAATTTTATTTGATTTCAGCATCCTCCCGCCTTCATCTTTTTTCTCATGAAAAAATTTAACATACCGATTAGTATGTTAATAATGAAGCCAACGAAGGCCCCAAAAAGAAGGACCAGGAACCTCGAGAAATCCCGCCGGGAGATTCTGGACGTCGCTTTTTTTGAGGTCTTCACCCGGGGTTTCCAAGGCGTGAGCGTGGATGACATCGTGAAAAAAACCAGCCTCACCAAAGGGGCTTTTTACCATCACTTCCCGACGAAGCTGGATCTCGGTTACGCCTTGGTCGAAGAGGTCGTCACGCCCATGATTCTGGACCGCTGGATCACGCCCCTGAAGGATTTCAAGAACCCTTTGGAGGGGATCCTGCAAAGGCTCGACACCCTGATCGGCCGCGCCGATCCCAAAGAGCTGCGCTGGGGCTGCCCCCTCAACAACCTCGTCCAGGAAATGGCCCCGGTGGACGCGGGTTTCCGCAAACGCCTGGAGCGGGCGTTGACTCTGTGGATCGACGAAATGGACCAACAGCTGCAGAGGGCGAGGAGGGACGGCTACCTGTCCCCGAACGTCCGCACCCGCGATGTCGCCCATTTCCTCGTGATGACCCATGAGGGTTTTTACGGCCTGCTCAAGGGCCTTCATGACCCCAAGGCCTTCGATGTGCTTTACAGCTCTTTGAAAAGATATTTCCAGACGATCGAAACCCAACCCCTGACCAGGAGGAACTCATGAAACCGTTCGGAATTTGCCTTTGGTTCGACACGGAAGCAGAGGAAGCCGCGAAGTTCTACACTTCCATTTTCAAAAACGGCCGCATCGGCGCGATCGCCCGCTTCGGCAAGGAGGGCTTCGAGTACCACGGCAAACCCGAAGGCTCGGTGATGACCGTCGAGTTCGAAGTCAACGGCCAGAAATTCGTCGCCGTGAACGGTGGCCCCCAGTTCAAATTCAACGAGTCGTTTTCCCTGATGGTGTCCTGCGAATCACAAAAGGAAATCGACGAGTACTGGGAAAAACTCCTCGCCGGCGGCGGTCAGCCTTCGCAATGCGGATGGCTGAAAGACCGCTTCGGATTTTCCTGGCAGGTCGTGCCGGCGGCGTTGGACGAAATGATGGCGTCCAAAGACCCGGAAAAGAAAAAACGCGTGACGGCCGAGATGTTCAAAATGGTGAAGTTCGACATCGCCGCCCTTCAGCGCGCTTTCGACGGGATCCAATAAAAAAAGCCGGGCCCCCGCCTTCCTCGGCGGGGGCCCGGCCTCTGTTCACGACATCAATTCTTCAGGTCAAACCGATCCAACTGCATGACCTTGTTCCAGGCGGCGACGAAGTCGTTGACGAACTTCTGTTTGCCGTCGGCCGCGGCGTAAACCTCGACGATGGGTCGCAGTTCCGAGTGGGAACCGAAGATCAGGTCCACCGGGGTCGCGGTCCATTTCACGGCGTTCGACTTGCGGTCGCGCCCCTCATAGAGGCCTTCCGTCGACGCTTTCTGCCATTTGGTCGACATGTCCAGAAGGTTCACGAAGAAGTCGTTGCTGAGAACGCCCGGCTTCGCGGTGAGGACGCCATGCTTCGAGCCGTCCCAGTTCGCGTCCAGGACGCGCAGGCCGCCGATGAGCGCCGTCGTTTCCGGAACCGTCAGGGTCAGCAGGTTGGCGCGGTCCACGAAGGACTCCAGGGGCGGCAGATAGTTCCCTTCGCCGTAGTAGTTGCGGAAACCATCGGCCTTGGGCTCCAGGTGACCGTAGGACTCGACGTCGGTTTGCTCCGGCGAGGCATCCGTGCGGCCCGGGGTGAAGGGCACATTGACTTTGTAACCGCCGGCCTTCGCTGCCTGCTCGACGCCGGTCGCGCCGCCGAGGACGATGAGGTCAGCCAGGGAGATCTGCGCCCCGCCCTTGTGGGCGTTGTTGAAGTCCTTTTGAATGGTTTCCAGACGGGCCAGGACTTTGGACAATTCCGCGGGGTTATTCACCTTCCAGTCCTTCGCCGGCGCCAGACGGACGCGGGCGCCGTTGGCTCCGCCGCGCTTGTCCGTGCCGCGGAAAGAGGCCGCGGAGGCCCAGGCGGTGCGGATCAGCTCGGAATTTTTCAAGCCGGAGTTCTGGATGCTCTTTTTCAGCTGGGCGATGTCGGCGCCCGACACGCGCTTGCCGCTGACGGCCGGCAGGGGGTCTTGCCAATCGAAGACCTCTTTGGGGATTTCCTTGCCGACGTACAGAGCGCGCGGCCCCATGTCGCGGTGAGTGAGCTTGAACCAGGCGCGCGCGAAGGCCTTTTCAAACTCCTGCGGGTTCTCGAGGAAGCGCTTCGAGATCTTGCGGAATTCCGGATCCTCCTTGAGCGACAGATCCGTCGTGAACATGATCGGCGCGTGGCGCTTGTTCGGATCGTGCGCGTCCGGCACCATGTTCGCGCCCGCGCCTTTTTTGGGGATCCACTGGACGGCGCCCGCCGGGCTCTTTGTTTTCTCCCAATCGAACTGGAAGAGGTGCGCCAGGAAGGACATCGAGAACTGCGTGGGCGTCGTCGTCCAAGCCCCCTCGAGGCCGCTGGTGGTCGCGTCTTTCCCGACGCCCGTGCCGCATTTGTTTTTCCAGCCCAGGCCCTGCTCCTCGATGCCGGCCGCCGAGGGCGCGACGCCGACGCATTTCGACGGATCATGGGCGCCGTGCGCTTTGCCGAAGGAATGGCCGCCGGCGATCAGGGCGACGATCTCCTCGTCATTCATGGCCATGCGGCCGAACGCCTGACGGATGTCCTTGGCGGCGGCGATGGGGTCCGAGTTGCCGTTGGGCCCTTCCGGATTGACATAAATCAAACCCATTTGCACGGCGGCGAGCGGCGAGCTGTTGAGTTTGCCGTCCTTGGTGCGGCGTTCGTCGCCCATCCACTTCTTTTCCGTTCCCCAGAAGACGATGTCCGGTTCCCATTGGTCCACGCGGCCGCCGGCGAAGCCGATCGTCTTGAAGCCCATCGACTCCAGGGAGACGTTGCCCGTCAGCACCATGAGATCGGCCCAGGAGAGTCTTTTGCCGTACTTCTGTTTGACCGGCCACAGCAGGCGGCGGGCCTTGTCCAGGTTGGCGTTGTCCGGCCAGCTGTTCAGGGGCTCAAAGCGCTGCTGCCCGCCCCCGGCGCCGCCGCGGCCGTCACCGACGCGATAGGTTCCGGCGCTGTGCCAGGCCATGCGGATGAAGAAGGGACCGTAGTGACCGTAATCCGCCGGCCACCAATCCTGGGATTGGGTGAGGACTTTGGCGATGTCTTTCTTGACCTCTTTGAGATCGAGTTTCTGGAATTCCTTCGCGTAGTCGAAGTTCTTGCCCATGGGATTCGACTCGGTGGCCCGCTGCCGCAACGGCGCCAGATCCAGGCGATCCGGCCACCAGAAGCTGTTGCCCGTGGGCGCGAAGGGCGTCCCGCGTTGCGCTTCGGCGCTCTTGGCCGAGGACGCCCACGCGGAGGAAGCATGAACAGCGAGGCCGATCACGACCGCGCTGACGAGAGTTTTTCGGAACATACCTGTCTCCTTGGTGATGTGTTTCTCACTTGATATTCAGCTTTGCCCCATCATGATTCGAAAAATAAAATGAGATGTAAAGTTGATAGTTTCTATCAATGATTGAAAAAATCGATCAAACATCCGGGAGGCCGCGATGCCGAGCTTGGTTCAATTGGAGTATGTCGTCGCCGTTGCAAACATGAAACATTTTGGCCAGGCGGCGAAGGCCTGTTGCGTTTCGCAGCCGACCCTGAGCCTGCAAATCAAAAAAGTCGAGGACCAGATCGGCGTCGAGATTTTCGACCGGATGAAAAAACCGGTGATCATGACGCCCGAGGGCGAGATCTTCGTCCGCCAGGCGAGGCTTCTGCTGCGCGAGCACCGGATCCTGCGCAGTCTCTTCGAACAGCGCGGCAACGACGTGAGCGGCGAGTTCCGTTTGGGCGTGATCCCCACGCTCACGAACTCCCTCCTGCCGAGTTTCATTCACGAATTTTCCGAGCTCTACCCGGAAGTGATCCTGAAGATCGACGAACTGCAAACGTCATCGATCCTGAAGGCTCTGGAGGAGGATCGTCTGGACGGAGCGCTCATGGCGACCCCTCTGGGGGTCGAGGGTCTGCACGAGGAACCGTTGTTCTACGAGACGTTTCAGGTTTACGCGGCGAAAGGGCATCGCCTGTTGAAGACGAAGAGCTGTCGTTTGAAGGACCTCGATCCCTCCGATTTATGGCTGCTGCAGGACGGGCATTGCTTCAAGGACCAGGTGGTGCAGCTCTGCCCCCTGGACGCGAAAAGCGAAGCGGGCCTGCCGCGGGTGCAATTCCAGGGCGGGAATCTCGACACCCTGCTGAGGCTGATCAAAAGAGGGCACGGCTATACCCTTCTGCCGTCCTTCATGACCCATCACATGGAGGAGAATGAAATCCAGGCCCACGTGCGGAAATTCCAGAAGCCCTATCCAGCGCGGGAAATCAGCCTGGTCACGCGACGCACGCAATGGAAACGCAAGATCGCCGAAGCGATCAAGGAAACGATCCAGCAGCACCTGCCGAAAACCCTGTCCCGGGAAAAGAACGAGGACCTGAACGTGCTGGAACTGTGTTAGGTGGATTTTTGAAGGACGGTCGCGAGATCACTTCCGGCGCCGGAAGCGGCTTGATGAACGGATATGCCAAAGCGAAGGCAATCGTTTAAAAAACTAAGCATTGAATAACAATAGGCTATTTCAATATTATCCCCAATAGGGATAATATTGAAATTAACTAAGTGTTTTGGTTATTTACGTGATATTATCCCTATTGGGGATAATATGGGAAAATTGAATGAGCTCGCACTCATCGGAGAGGCCTTAAAAGAAGAACGTCGTCTTTTAGGCATGACACAGGCGCAAGCGGCCCGTCAGTTTAAAATAAGCCTCAAGGCTCTGCGCAATCTTGAGCAGGGATACGGAGGAGTGACCCTCGCCACGGCATCTCAAATCCTTGAGTATATGGGAAAGCAGCTGAGGGTTGGTGACATCATCGCCAGTCCGGCAAACCAGCCCATGAAGAGACCACGGCGGAAGCAAATTCTGGAAACACTTGAGCTGGTGAAGCCTGTCTTGCAGAAAAAGTTCTCCGTCGACAAGATCGCTTTGTTCGGAAGCTGCGCCCGCGATGAAGCAACTAAAAATTCCGATATTGATCTCGCGATCCATTTTTCAAAGCCGCCCACCTTCAGCTCCCTGGGAAGACTCACGGTTTTTCTGGAGGCCCTCTTTGACGGAAGGAAAACGGACATCGTCGAATTCAAGAAGATGATTCCCGAAGTCGCCACCAAGGCAAAACGGGATTTCATCTATGTCTAAATCGAAGGAATACAAAGACAGCTCCGTTTACCTGCGGGAAATGCAAAGGGCCTGTCAAAAAATCAACGAATACGTGCAGCGAACCACCGAAAAAGAGTTTCTCCAGTGTCTCGAGTCCTACGATGCTATCTGCATGCAATTCTCGCAGTTGGGTGAACAAGTGAGTTTGCTGGAGAAGCATACCGACAAAATCATCTCTCATTTCCCGGATGAAGTGGATTGGCCCGCGATCAAAGCGCTCAGAAACAGAATTGATCACGCCTACGCCACAATCGACGCCGTGATGATTTGGAATTTCGCCAAAGAGGACTTGGCTGAAATCGAGCATGCGGTGGCCCGAATTCTGAAGAAAAGATATGGGTAGTCATGACGAATGAACAAAGTCATTCAAACGACAATCCGTGAATCTCTTAATTGAAAGCGAAAACGAGCCCTGAAGGACTTCAACGGTCGTTTTCGATTGTTCGCTGGGATTTCCACTTGGAAAAAGTGGCGGGTCGTATGGGACGAGTTTAGAACTCAATATAGTGGCTAAACGTTTGAATAGCTTTAGAGGCAGATAAGAGCACCACGTACTCCTCTAATGCCTTACAATAAGCGTCAATATCAGCTATTGATGACTCTCCTATAAGTAAGCCCTATAGTTTTATTGATGGCCGTAGTTGACGAAAAACTCCAACACATTATCCAAACTCTGAAACAAGAGTTTCAGCCAAAAAGGATTTTACTTTTTGGTTCCAGAGGACGTGGCGATCACCATGCTCATAGTGACTATGACCTCGTGTTGGTAGGGGCTATATCCTCTCTTTCTAAAATAGAAAGAATGCAGCGAGCTTCCGATCTTCTTTATCCCCTCGGCGTAACTGCCGACGTCTTTTTCTATTCCGAAGAAGAGTTCAATGATTGGAAGACCGAGTTCAGCTCTATTCCTGAAGTCGCCTCACGCGAAGGTCGGGAGTTGGATCTTGGCTAAGTCAAAGATGGTAGATCTTTGGCTCAAAAAAGCGGGGCGTGATTTACGTTTCTCGAAAGCCGCAATGACTTTGGATGAACAGTTCTTTGATGAAATCGTTTTTCATTGCCAGCAGTCCGTTGAAAAATCCATCAAGGCGTTCCTCACTTTTCATAAAGAACCCTTTGGGAAAACTCATGACATCGGCGAGCTTTTATTATCGGTTGCCAAGATCGACCCGAATCTTGCGCAGCTTTTAGATTCATCAAAAATTCTGTCCAAATACGCTGTCGCCATCCGCTATCCTGATGCCCAAGGATTGGATATCGTCATTGACGGCGAAACTGCAAATCAAAGCCTTACCCTTGCGGATGCCGTTTATGTGGAACTGAGCGCAAGAATTAAGTAGCTATGAAAATCGCCTTCATATTTTTTTAGTCTCCAAAATATGCCTTGCGAAAGACTGCTCACGAATGAAGCCATTCAATCCGAATGGAAAGATCGCCAGCAAATTGACGAAGATATTTGCACAGGATTTTGAAGAAGCTGTTAAAACCTGGCCTACCAATAGCACAGATGCATATTTCATCCGTGCTGAATTTTAAAAATAAAAAAGGAAGCCTTTCGGGCTTCCTTTAATTATTCAATCATCGTGGGATTAGACCATCTGATTTTAAATCAAAATGGCGGACCACCCGCCAGCCAGGACAACCTTTTCCCTCCAGCGAATCCTCCTCAACATAGCATCTATGCTGCTTCGATTGGGGACGTTGTTGAGAGCACCTTCGGCCTTTCGACTATATCGAGCTTGATGTAGAGGTCGTAAGCCTGAGCTCGAAGATCGCCGAGAATCATTGACAGTCCAATCGATGCGTCGTGTTCCTCTCGCGCCGAGCACTGGGACTCGGGTTGGTATCCCTCAAGCAAACGCTGAATTCCGTGAAGCTTGTAAGACAAATCGAGCGCTGTGCTCTGAAGATCACTGTAATAGTCGTCATGGGTTTTCTCGGTCATAGAATCCTCCTTTTATGAGAAGGAACCTACGCCCGCCGTCGACGATGAGAGTACTAATTTATTTACGTTGACGCCAAATTTGCAAACTGCACGAACGCTAAATGCGTCCGATATCTTTGAAGGTTTATCTTCGAGATAGAAGACCCAATGCCACTTGTTCGACATCTGATTCCCCATGCTGAATGTCGATCCGCAGTTTTTCAGCGGCTTCAGAGGACAGATGAAACGAATTCTCGACAGGAGAATACCTCGCCGGAACACACCCAATACTCGACTATTATTTCGATACCCTTCTGCCTTCCTTCATGACCCATCACATGGAGGAAAATGAAATCCAGGCCCACGTAAGGAAACGATCCAGCAGCACCTGCCGAAAACCCTGTCCCGAGAAAAGAACGAGGACCTGAACGTGCTGGAGCTGTGTGAGATGGGTTTTGAAGGACGGTCGTGAGATCACTTTCCAGGCGAATGTCGGTCATCCGACCCGCGCAAAATCTTTTCCATCGTTTTTCCCTTCGCCAGCTCATCGATCAATTTGTCCAGGTAGCGGATTTCCCGCATCGTCGGCTCTTTGATGTCTTCCACCCGGACGCCGCAAACGACCCCCTTGATCAGGGATCGCGAAGGATTCATCTCCGGAGCGGCCGCGAAGAAACTCTCGAAGTCGGTCTGCTTTTTCAGTTGGGATTCGAGCTGCTTTTGACTGTAACCGGTGAGCCATCGGATGATCTCATCGACTTCCGCCTTCTGACGCCCTTTTTTCTCGGCTTTCGCGACATACAGCGGATAGACGCTTGCAAAGCTCATTGCAAAGATCGGATGTTTTGCCATGAATCGATCTTAATCCAAGAACTCTATGGATTCACCCTCATCCGTCAAACGACACCCCCTCTTTATCTGAGGGTCTCCAAACAGATCGAAGGCTCTGAATCTTTGATTGAAGCGAAAACGGAAGCCCTGAAGGACTTCAACGGTCGTTTTCGATTGTTCGCTGGGATTTCCACTTGGAGAAAGTGGCGGGGCAGACGGGACTCGAACCCGCGGCCTTCCGCGTGACAGGCGGACGTTATAACCAACTTAACTACTGCCCCGCTAAGTTCGAGAGTTGGTTCTAGGAGATTTCCCACCCCCTTGCAACCACAAAATGTGCTGAATCTTTCGGCAAAATAGGTGGAAAGGCTTGTCCCGGGGCACCCATCGGTCGCAAAATCCCTGGCGGAGGTCTTTTATGCGCGTTTTGAGCCTGATCATGACCCTGAGTCTGACCCTGCCCGCCTGGGCGGAAACCAAAGTCTACCAAGTCGAGGGCATGACCTGCGGCAGCTGCGTGAAGGCCATCAAAGCCCAGGTCTGCCAACTGCCCGGCCTGGAATCCTGCCAGGTGGAGCTGAACAAAGTCACGATCACCGCCCCCGCCGTGAACGACGACGTCGTCAAAAGCGCCATCGCCAAAGCCGGCGAGTACAGCGTCAGCAAAGTGGAGGGCGTCGATCCGACGGCCACCAAGAGCTCGTCCCTGCCCGGCGTCGACCACAAGAAAAAAACCACCCCGATCAAGACGCACTGATGAACAAGCTTCTCTGGATCGACATGGAGATGACCGGCCTCGAGGTCGAGCACGAGGTCATCATTGAAGTCGCCGCCATCGTCACCGACCTGGATTTCCGCGAGCTCGACAGCCTCGACATCGTGGTGAAACAGCCGCAGCACTACCTCGACAACATGGACGAGTGGAACACCGAGCACCACACCAAGTCCGGCCTGGCCGCCAAGGTCCCGAACGGCACCGATCCGGAGGTGGCGGAGGCGCGCCTCGTGGACTTCGTGAAGAAACACTTCCCGAACCCCAAAGACAAGCCCATCCTGGCCGGGAATTCCATCCACCAGGACCGACTCTTCATCGACAAGTACATGCCGATGTTCGCCGAGAAGCTGCACTACCGCATGGTGGACGTGAGCTCCTGGAAAGTGATCATGCGCGAGAAACTGGGCTTCACCTACCAGAAACACAACCAGCACCGCGCCCTCGACGACATCCGCGAGAGCATCCAGGAACTGCGCACCTACGTGAGCTTCGTGCACATCCCGCCCGGCGACACGCCCTCCTGAATTTTCACCGCCCGAAAAAAAGAAACGGGGCCTTCAAAAGGCCCCGTTTCTTTTTTCGAATTCCGCAAAGAGCCGCTCAGTAGCGGTAGTGCTCCGGCTTGAAGGGGCCTTGGGCGCTCACGCCCAGGTACTTCGACTGCTTGCCCGAGAGCTTCGTCAGCTTCACGCCGAGTTTGCCCAAGTGCAGGGCCGCGACCTTCTCGTCGAGGTGCTTCGGCAGGCGGTACACGCCGAGCTCCTGGTACTTGTCGCGGTTGCGGAAGAGCTCGATCTGCGCCAGCACCTGGTTGGTGAAGGAGTTCGACATCACGAAGCTCGGATGGCCCGTGGCGCAGCCCAGGTTCACCAGGCGGCCCTTGGCCAGCACGATGACCTGATTGCCGTTCTTCAGGGTGTGGATGTCCACCTGGGGCTTGATCTCGCGGGTTTTGCTGTTCTTGGTCAGCCAGTCGATGTCGATCTCGATGTCGAAATGGCCGATGTTGCAGACGATGGCGTTGTTCTTCATCTTCACGAAGTGGTCCTTCGTGATGATGTCGCAGCAACCGGTGGCGGTGACGAAGATGTCGGCCTCTTTCACGGCCTCTTCCATCGTGGTCACCTCGAAGCCCTCCATCGCGGCCTGCAAGGCGCAGATGGGGTCGATCTCGGTCACCAGCACGCGGGCGCCGAAGCCGCGCATCGAGTGCGCGCAGCCCTTGCCCACGTCGCCGTAACCGGCGACGACGACCGTTTTGCCAGCCACCATGGTGTCGGTGGCGCGCTTGATGCCGTCGGCCAGGGACTCGCGACAGCCGTACAGATTGTCGAACTTCGACTTCGTCACCGAATCATTGACGTTGATGGCGGGGAACTTCAACTTGCCCTCTTCCAGCATGCGCACGAGGTTGTGCACGCCGGTCGTGGTCTCTTCGGACACGCCGATGATCTTTTTCATCAGCTTCGCGTACTTCGGCAAGTGCATCATGTTGGTCAGGTCACCACCGTCATCGAGGATGAGGTTGAAGCCTTCGCCGCCCCAGCCCTCGATGGTCTGCTCGATGCACCAGTCGTACTCCTGCAGGGTCTCGCCCTTCCAGGCGAAGACCGGGATGCCGGCGGCGGCGATGGCGCAAGCGGCGTGGTCTTGAGTCGAATAGATGTTGCAGGAGGACCAGCGGATCTCGGCGCCCAGATGGATCAGGGTCTCGATCAGCACCGCGGTCTGGATGGTCATGTGCAGGCAACCCGTGATGCGGGCGCCCTTCAGAGGCTGCTGTTTGCCGTACTCTTTGCGCAAGGCCATCAGGCCGGGCATTTCCGTCTCGGCGATCTGGATCTCCTCACGGCCCCAGCGGGCGAGCTCCTCGAAGCGCTTCGGGTTGTCCATCGCCTCCTGGCACACGCGGTAATCCACGCGCCCCGCTTTGGTCGTCGGGCTCTTCGCCGCGTTTTTCACCGGGACCTTCACGTTCTTCTTCATCTGCGCCTTCCCATTCGATGCCGTCGTCGTGGCCATTTTTCGTTCCTTTGATTAAGCGAGGGTCAAAACTTCGTAGCCCGTGTCCGTCACGAGCACCGTGTGTTCAAATTGCGCCGACAGCTTTTTGTCCGCCGTCGTGTACCACTTGATCGCCGAGCCCGGGATGTCGTGCTCGATGATCTCGTCGGTGCCTTCGTTCACCATGGGCTCCACGGTGATGCAGTGGAAAGGCACCAGGCGGTCGCCCTTGCCCTTTTTCCCCCAGGAGGGAACGAAGGGCTCCTCGTGGAAGATGCGCCCCACGCCATGGCCGCCGATCTCTTTGACGGCGGTGTAACCGCGGCGGGTGACGATTTTGTTGGTCTCGAAACCGATGTCGCCAGTGCGGCCGCCGGGCGTGATGGCCTCGATGCCCTTTTCCATGGCGAGCTTCGCCACTTCGACGAGGTCACGAGCCTTGTCGGAGACATTGCCGATCAGGAAGGTGCGCGAGCTGTCGCCGTAAAAGCCGTCCAGTTTGGGGGTGACATCGACGTTGATGATGTCGCCGTCCCTCAGGATCTCGCCGCCGGGCAGGCCGTGGCAGATGACTTCGTTGATGGAGGTGCAAACCGACTTGGGGAAACCGTTGTAACCGAGCGGCGCCGGCACGGCGCCACGGCTCAAGGTGAAGTCATGGACCAGCTTGTCGATCTCGTCCGTCGACAGGCCGGCGCGGATGTATTTTTCCACGTAATTGAGCGTCTCGGCCGCCAGACGGCAGGCGCGCTCCATTTTCCGGATTTCATCCTTGTTCAGAGGGACAATGGCCACGTTTTCTCCTTCGGGATGCCCACAGGTCTAACAAGGAGAGGGCTGATTTGCAACGCTCAGGTCCCCGCCCAGGCGCCGGAATGAAAAAAGGCCCGCTTGCGCAGGCCTTTTTCACCGGCTCCGGGGAGCCGGCTTGAACAAATCGCTCAAGAACCGTCTTACGACAGGTGCTTGTTCACGATTTTGGTCATTTCGAACATGTTGACGACGGCTTTACCGAAAAGCTCTTTCAGTTTGGCGTCGGCGTTGATGTTGCGGCGGTTTTTGGAGTCTTGCAGGTTGTTCTTTTTGATGTAGGCCCACAGTTTTTTAACAACTTCCGTGCGCGGCATCGGGGAGTTGCCCACCACAGCGGCGAGTTTGGCGCTGGGGGTGAGAGCTTTCATGAAAGCCGGGTTCGGCTTGCGCTTGCTGGCAGCCTTTTTCGGGGCGGCTTTTTTCGTCGCGACTTTTTTGGTCGCTTTTTTCGGGGCCGCTTTCTTGGTCGCTTTCTTCGTGGCTTTTTTCGCTTTCGCCATTTTCCTTTTTCCTCCGTTAAACGGTTGGTTGTTTCGGATGAAGTCAGTGTAAGAGGGCTTTTTCTCCTTTGTCCATAGGGAAAATGAAGCGCGTCGCGTTTTTTCCCTCGAGAGAAAAGCCCTTTCCCTCGAGGCGAAAGGCGCTTCCCCTCGAGAAAGCGCTCCCGAACGGGGTTTTTCCCTCTGAAAAAGCCCCTTGTCCCCTCGGGAAAAACCGCCCGCTCCCCCTCGGGCAAAATCCGGACTCGAGAGGGAAACGCCCCCATCCGATCAGTGACGCATGAAACAAAACAGCAGTTTCCAGGAGATTCTCGAGGAGAAATTGGGCGCCGGACGCCCGACTCCCGAGACGGACTGGACTCTGTCCCCGGGGGAACCCGCCCATCTGGCCTATCTCCTGGGGCAGATCGGCGTCTTCCGCTTTCCGAAGCCCCGCCCCTCCCCGCCGCCGTCCTCCCCCTCGAGGGAAAAGCCCCGGCCCGCCGTCCCGGCGCCTCGAGCGAAAGGCCCGCCGCACGCGCTCAGCGAGCGTCAAAAAACCGCCATGGGCTGGTTCCAGGACCAGGGCGAGGCCCTGGCCGACGACTTCAACGAAAAAGAATTGAAAACGGCCTTCCGCCGTCTGGCGCGCCGTCTGCATCCCGACGTGCACCCTCAGGGCAATGACCTGTTCCTGACGCTGAAGACCCAGCACCGCTGTCTGGAAGAGATCTTCAAGCGCCCCGTCTGATCACTGAATGTTGCGGAAGCGCACCCGCTTCGGGGCGGCGTCGGCCCCCAAACGCTTCTTGCGATCCTCTTCGTACTCCGTCCAGTTGCCCGGGTAGAAAAAGACCTGGGAGTCCCCCTCGAAGGCCAGGATGTGCGTGCAGACGCGATCCAGGAACCAGCGATCGTGGGAAATGATGACCGCCGAGCCGCCGAACTCGAGCAGAGCCTCTTCCAAAGCGCGCATGGTGTTGACGTCCAGATCGTTGGTCGGTTCGTCCAGCAGCAAGAGGTTGGCGCCCTCCTTCAGGAGCTTCGCCATGTTCACGCGGTTGCGTTCGCCCCCCGACAGGGTGCCGACCTTCTTGCTCTGCGCGTCGCCGCTGAAGTTGAACCACGAGCAATAGGCCCGGGAGTTCACGTCGCGGTTGCCGAGTCGGATGACCTCGTTGCCCTCCGAGAGGGTTTCCCAGACGGATTTGTTGGGATCGAGGGTCTCGCGGCCCTGATCGACGTGGGCGATCTTCACCGTGTCACCAACCTTGAAGGTCCCGCTGTCGGGCTTTTCCTGACCGGTGATCATGCGGAACAAGGTGGTCTTCCCGACCCCGTTCGGACCGACGACGCCGACGATGGCGCCCTTCGGGATGCTGAAATTGACGTTGTCCAGGAGCACCTTGTGCCCGTAGGCCTTGGTGACGTTCTGAGCCTCCGCCACCACGTCGCCCAGGCGCGGGCCCGGCGGGATGTAGATGCTGAGTTCCTGCAGCTTCTCCGGGGAGGGCTCTTTCAACAGGTTTTCATAATTCGAAACGCGGGCCTTCGACTTCGACTGGCGGGCCTTCGGGTTCATGCGCACCCACTCGAGTTCCCTTTCCAGGGTCTTCTGGCGGCGGGCCTGATCCTTTTGCTCGGCGGCCTGACGCTTGTCTTTCTGCTCGAGCCAGGAGGTGTAATTGCCCTTCCACGGAATGCCCTCGCCGCGATCGAGCTCGAGGATCCAGCCGGCCACGTTGTCCAGGAAGTAGCGATCGTGGGTCACGGCGATGACCGTGCCCGGGAATTTGCCCAGGTACTGCTCGAGCCAGGCCACGGATTCGGCGTCCAGATGGTTCGTCGGCTCGTCCAAAAGCAGAATGTCCGGGTTCGAGAGCAACAGGCGGCACAGGGCCACGCGGCGCTTTTCGCCGCCGGAGAGGTTCGTCACCGGCAGATCGCCGTCCGGACAGCGCAAGGCATCCATGGCGATCTCGATCTTCTGGTCGACCTCCCAGCCGCCCAGGGCCTCGATCTTTTCCTGCAGCTCGCCCTGCTTTTCGATCAAGTCGTTCATCTTGTCGGGATCGAGATCCGGGTCGCTGAACTTGTCGTTGATGGCGTTGTACTCGGCCATCAGCTTCGGCAGTTCGCCCATGCCGGAGAAGATGTTCTCTTTCACCGTCAGGTTCGGGTCGAGATGGGGCTCCTGCTCGAGGAAACCGACCTTGAATTTGCGGGCCGGGAAGGCCTCGCCGATGAAGTCCTGATCGACGCCCGCCATGATCTTGAGCAGCGAGGACTTGCCCGAGCCGTTCAGCCCCAGAACGCCGATCTTGGCGCCGTAAAAGTAGGACAGATAGATGTCCTTCAGCACGAAGCGGTTCGGCGGGTAGACCTTGGAGACACCTTTCATCGTGTAGATGATATCTTGAGACATTCGAACTCCTTGGCTGGGATGGCGGCGCGAAATTCTTTTTTATTCGACTTGCCAAGTGTTGGGAAGCGGATTTTAATTTTTCACCTCAGCATGACGGACAACACGGACGACCAAAAGAAACCTTGGATGCAGATTCAGACGGACCTCAAGTCCGCCCTGGACTCGTGGACGGAACTCTCCGCCAAGGCCAAAAACCGCAAGACTCCCGAGGAAGAACAACTCGAGGAGATCCGCAAGCTGCTGGGCAACCTCCAGGATAAAATCAAACATTTCGAAGAAGACGACGGCACCGAAGGCCCCGGCCAGGCCTGAGGGGATCCTCGGACGAGGATCAAATTTTCTTGAGAAGCTCTTCCTTCTTGGCGTGATACTCGGCTTCTGAGAGGGCGCCCTGCTGGTAGAGCTTGTGCAGCTGCTCCAAGGCGGCCATGGCCGAAGCGGAGGTGGGCGAAACGGGCTCGTCCCCCGAGAAGTTGCCCCATCTCAGCAGAGCCTTCATCTGGCGCTTCCACACGCCGACCCAATCCACGTCCATCGAGATGGCTTCCGGCAGGTGCAGCACGACCGTGCCCACCATCAGGTCATGAAAGGTCTGGCGCTTCGCCGTGAACAGGTTGAAAAGGTACCCGATGCACAGGCAAAGGCCCGAGATGTAAGACAGGAGGTGGCGGACCAGGGCCTGCTGGAAGGTCAGCCGGTTGCCGGCTTCCGTCACCAGGCGCAGGCCCATGAACAAGCGGCCCGGCGTGCCCCGGGTTTCCGAGGAGTCAAAAACCGGGAAATAAAAAAGGCCCACCACGATGCCGCCCGCCACCGGGATGAGGGACCCCAAGACCATCGTGGGAATGAGCAGGATCAAAGCATCGATGCACAAGGCGCCGAAGCGCCGCCAGAAGCCCGCGTAAACCATCCGTCACTTCCTTTTGTCGTGTTTCGATCCGCCCCGGCAGGCCGGGGAAACCATTTCGAAATCGTCTTTGACCGCCTCCCACTCCGCGGGCGTCAGCACCCGCAGGGTCAGGGCGTGCAAACCCCGGGCGCGCTCCTCGTCGAAGAGCGCCATCACGCGGCGCTGACGGTCCACCCGTCCCACGCCCTCGAAAGCGGGGGAAACCAGCACCAGGCGGAAATGGGTCTCCGCCCGCGGTCCCGTCGCGTGCATATGGCTCTCGTTCTCGATCTCCAGATGCACGGGGGCGAAGTGCCGGGTCAGCTTGTCTTGAAGGGACTCGCGGATCGTCATCGCTGCAAGCGCGTCCGGGCGTTTTCAAGCACCGACTTGGCGATGGACAGGACACCCGTTTCTTCCAGTTTCTGCTCGAGTTTCTTTTCCAGGTCCTTGGCTTTGCGGAAGCTCACCTGGGCGGCGAACTGCGCCAGGGGATGACCCACCGGCAGGCCCTCGAAACGGCCGTCGTTCACCCAGTCGTCGGCGACGGCCTCGGCGAACTCGAAAGCCTTCGGGGCTTTGGCGCGCAGGGTTTCGCTGCCGTAAAAATCCAGGTGCACTTTTTTGCGATCCGCGGCCGAGGCCGCTTCTTCCTCCATGTTCACCTCGACGGCGCCCACGGGCGGCACCTCCGAAGACAGGGTTTCCTGGGCGGCGCCGGGGGATTCCTGAATGAAGCGCGCCTCTTCGGTGCGGGCTTTCACCTCGGGCGGCAGGCCGTTGCTTTCCACGTCCTGGTTCACGTCCAGGCCGAGGCTCGCCGGCTCCACGTCGGGAACGGCCTGATGCGCCGGTTGGCTGGTTTTGTGGGATTTCTTGGACTCATGTTTTTTTGTTGCCATGACGACCTCCGGTTTTTCAGAGAGAAACAGCCCCTCTTGAATTCTCATAGAATGGTCATATCTTCAAGCTCGCGCCGGAATGAAATCATTTTGCGAATCATCGGGAAATCGCGACGCCCCGAAGGGGCTCAGATCTTCGGCGCGGGGCCGCGGGCTTGTAATTTCGCCAGGAAGCCGCTCACCAGATCGTCGCGTTCGCTGGCCGTGACCGGGCGGTAAGCGCCCTGGTGCTGCTGGAAAAGGCCCTGGGGGATGTCCAAGAGGAAGCGCGACGGCGCCACCGCCCGCTGGGCGCCGTGGCGTTTGCGGGTCTGGCAGCGGCACAGGACGAGGCGCTGCTTGGCCCGGGTGAGGCCGACGTAGAACAAACGCCTCTCCTCGTCGTGGTCGGAGCCCAGGCTGCGGTGGGGCAGCAGGTCCTCCTCGATGCCGGCCAGAATGACATAGGGGAACTCCAGGCCCTTCGAGGCATGGAAGGTCATCAGCGAGACCTGGTTCTTCTCGCGCTCCTCCTCGTCGTCGTCCCGCAGGGTCATGGCGTCCAGGAAATCCCGCAGGGTTTCCTTGGTGCGCGTGCGCTTGGCCACGTAGGAATCCAGGATGCGGCCGGTGATCTCCACCACGGCCCACTTCTTCTCCCCCGCCCCGGGCTGGGTCGCCGAGGCCATGACCTCCTGGCGGTAGCCGATGTCGGCGAAGAACTTCACCAGGGCCTCGCCCGGCGTGCCGGGCGACTCCAGAACCAGCCGCGGCAAGTCCTTCAGGGATTGGAAGAGGGCCTCAATGCCCTCCCCAGCCTTGTCGTGAAGGCCAGCCATCTGCCATTGCTTGGCGGCCTCGATGAAGGAGATTTTCAGGTTCTTGCTGAAGTCGGCCAGGCGCTCCAGGCTGGTGTCCCCGACGCCCCGGGAGGGCACGTTCAGGATGCGGCGGAAAGCGATGTCGTTCGGCGACACCGCCGCCCGCAGGTAAGCCATCACGTCCTTCGCCTCTTTGCGGTCGAAGATCGAGGTGCCGCCCGAGATCGAGTACTCGATGCGGTTGCGGCGGAGCGAGCTCTCGATCAGGCCGCCCTGCGTGTTCGAGCGGTAGAGCACCGCCATCTCTTTCCACTGAAAGCCCGCCTCGTGGGCGCGCTTGAGCTCGGCCGCGACGAATTCGGACTCCTCGTCCTCGTTCTCGAGCACGAAAAGCTCGGGCATCTCGCCCAGGCCGGCCGCGCCCTCGGGCTTCAGCACCTTGCCATGACGGCTCTGGTTGCGGGCGATGACTTCATTGGCGAGCTTCAGGATGTTGGCGCTCGAGCGGTAATTGCGCTCGAGCTTCACGACCTTGCAGCCCTTGTACTCCGAGGGGAAATTCAAAATGTTCGAGACTTGCGCGCCCCGCCAGCCGTAGATCGACTGGTCGTCGTCGCCGACGACGGCGATGTTGCGCTGATCGCCCACCAGGGACTCGATCAACTTCATCTGCAGGCGGTTGGTGTCCTGGAACTCGTCCACCATCACCTGCTGGAACTGCTGGCGGACGCGATCGCGGATGTCGGGATGGTTTTTGAAGAGCTCCATGGGCTTCAGCAGCAAAGCCTCGAAATCGACCACGCCCAGCAGCTCCAGGCGCTTTTCGAATTTCGGCGCCAGCGCTTCGGCGAGCTCATGGTACTCGTCCGTGCCCTCGTGTTTTTTCGCCTGACCGGAACGGATGTCGTTCACCAGGTTCAGCAGGCGGTCGCTGTCGAAGCGGTCCTTGCCGCTCACCTTCACGTCCTTCATCAGGTCTTTCAGGATGGAGACGGCGTCGCTGGCGTCGATGATGGAAAAACGCGGGTGCAGGCCCGCCTGCTCGGAGTATTTTTTCAGCAGGAACAAGCCGAAGGAGTGAAAGGTCCCCGCCCACAAACCCTTGGCGGAGTCGCCGAGCTTCGCGGACACGCGGTGCTTGAGTTCTTTCGCGGCCTTGTTGGTGAAGGTCAGAACCAGGATGCCCGCGGCCGGGGCGATCCTTTCCTCGATCAAACGCCCCGTGCGGGACACCAGCACGGTGGTCTTGCCCGAACCCGCGCCGGCGAGAATGAGCAAGGGGCCGTGGTCGTGCAGGACGGCCTCCCTCTGCTCAGGATTCAATCCCTGCAGCCAACGATTCGACATGGACGGGTCTTTTAGCGGCGGTTGTGAACGAGGTTGCGGACTTCGTCCTGGAACACGACTTCGATCTTATCCGGTTGCACCGCGCGGATGTAACCCAGACCGAAGGTCGGATGCTTCAGCTTCGTGTCTTTTTCGAAAGCGACCTTCATGCTGTAGGCTTTTTCCGGGGTGGACTCAAGGGACTTCGCCAGGTTTTCAAACTCCGCCGTGTGGGCGGCGCTGCGGGCGGCCGCGGCATTGGCCTTGGCCTTGGCGGCGGCGCCGCGGGGGCCAGAAGCCGTGGCTTTTTTCGGCGCGGCTTTTTTCCAGGTGCTCTTGGCTTTGCAGACTTCGCACTGCAGTTTGGCGCTGGTGTCGGTGGGGAGGGCCAAAACAGTGTGGTAACGATCGGTGTCGCACTTTTTGCAAAAAGCGTAGAAGGATTTTCCGACAACAGGCATTTCCACGGTTTCAGCTGACACGGTCGCTCCCTTGTTCCCTCTTCCCGCGCCGCCGCGGCGAAGAATTTAAAATATTTTTTTGGGCCGATAGATGGTGAGTTTTTCGCTCAAATCTTTGCCGGCGATTTCACTGGCATTCAGGTAAAACGGCCCTTCATGACGCTCAATCTTGCGCTGAAGATCAATCATACTCTTTTGCTCGCGGGGATCAATCATGATTTCCGTCGGCTCGTAGTTTTCCAAGAAGGCCATGTCCTCTTCCCGCGTGAAAAACTTCTCCCAGCAGGCCGTGGAGATGTTGGCGCGGTAGGTTATGGTTTCCGCATGGGAGTGCACCGGCGCGTAGGCCCCGACCACCTCGAGATAACCGAAATGCGAGTGCAATTTCAAAGCGGGGCTTCCCCACTGCGTAAAACCCGTGCACTGCTCCACGTTGGCGTACCACAGGCCGAAGGCCTTCGACAGAAAGCCCAGACCATAGAGCTGGTCGCTTTTGTCTTTCACCAGGGAGTTGATCGTGCAGAGATTGTGCGCCACCCACTCGCCCTTGTGCATCGAGGGAATGATGATGAAAAGGCTCAAAGGGGTCCATTCACAGCCGGGACGCTCCGGCAAAATGGCGCGGAAGGCCGCCGGCAATTTCGAGGTGCGGCAGGCAAAGCCCGCCACGAAGCCCGGCACCACCGAGCAGTCGTAAAACACCCAGCGCGGCATGGCCATGTTCGAAGGACCGAAGGCCTTGCCCTCGATGTCGTAGATGTGCTCGGCGAAGGGCAATTCGTCCAGGCTCAGGGGATTTTTGTAAATCGGCTCGTGAATGAACCAATCCAACTGGTGACGCGCCCCGGGATTGGCGATGGAGTTTTCCGGGCGAACGAAGACATAGGGCCGGATATCCCCGGACTCCATCCACGACGCTTTTTGCAAAATCGGGTTCAGTTTCGCCACGCCCTCCCAGGGTAACGTGGCCTGCCTCAAAAAGGTATGTCCTTCCTGGCGCTAAAGCACTGCATTACCGACCGGCGGACGACGCTTGACACTGATCAGCCCGAAGCGCGCGTCCCGCTCAAAACAGCCTCTTCCACTCGTCCTCTTTGAAGCCCACGACCCCCGAGGCACCGGTCAGCACGAAGGGGCGCTTCACCAGGCGGCCGTTGCCGGCCAGCAGGTCCAGGGCCTCATCCTCGCTCATGCCCTTCAGGCGGTCGGCGATCTTGAGCTCGCGGTACTGGACGCCCGAGGTGTTGAACAGGCGCTTCAGGTCGCCCTCATAAACTTTGAGCATTTTCTTGAGTTCGGCCTTGGAGGGCGGATTGACGGTGATGTCGACGCGGTCGTAACCGACCTTTTTGCGGTCGAGGAACTTCAGCGCCTTCACGCAGGTCGAGCATTTCGGGTATTCGTAGACTTTCATCGTTCCGACCTCACATCTTCAACGTGCCGACCATGTCTTCCGGGCGCACGTGCTGATCGAACTGCTCCGCCGTGAGCAGGCCCGACTTCACGGCCTCCTCCTTCAGGGTCGTGCCGTTTTTGTGCGCGGTCTTGGCGATCTTGGCCGCGTTGTCGTAGCCGATGTGCGGGTTCAGGGCCGTCACCAGCATCAGGGAATTGTCCAGGTGCTTCTTGATCTGGGCGCGGTTGGCCTCGATGCCCGACACGCAGTGATCGGTGAAGGATTCACAGGCGTCGGCCAGCAGGCGCACCGAGTTCAGCACGTTGAAAACGATCAGGGGCTTGAAGACGTTCAGCTCGAAGTGGCCGTTGGAACCGCCGATGGTGACGGCGACGTTGTTGCCCATCACCTGGGCGCAGACCATGGTCATGGCTTCGCTCTGCGTGGGGTTCACCTTGCCCGGCATGATCGAGGAGCCGGGTTCGTTCTCCGGCAGGTTCAGCTCGCCGATCCCGCAGCGCGGGCCCGAACCCAGGAGGCGGATGTCGTTGGCGATCTTCATCAGCGACACGGCCACCACGTTCAGGGCGCCGCTCACCTCCACCAGGGCGTCGTGGGTGGCCAGGGCCTCGAATTTGTTTTCGGCGCTGACGAAGGGCACACCGGTCTCGATGGCGATGGCGGCGGCCACCTCCTTCGCGAATTTCGGATGGGTGTTGAGTCCCGTGCCGACGGCGGTGCCGCCGATGGCGAGCTCATGCAGGTGCAGCAAGGTGTTTTTCACCCGCTGCACGCCGTGCTTCATCTGCATCACGTAGCCCGAGAACTCCTGACCCAGGGTCAAGGGGGTCGCGTCCATCAGGTGGGTGCGGCCGATCTTCACGATGTCCTTGAACTCTTCGGATTTTTTGGCCAGGGCCTTTTCGAGTTTCTCCATCATCGGCAGCAGACGGTGGTGGATCTGATCGGCGACGGCGATGTGCATGGCCGTCGGGAAGGTGTCGTTGGAGCTCTGGCCCTTGTTGACGTCGTCGTTCGGATGCACTTCCTTCGACGGCAGCTTGATGCCCTGCATGTCCATGGCGCGGTTGGCGATGACCTCGTTGGCGTTCATGTTCGTCTGCGTGCCCGAACCCGTCTGCCACACCACCAGGGGGAAGTGGGCGTCGAGCTTGCCGGCGATGACCTCGTCGGCGGCCTTGACGATGAATTCGGATTTCCTGCCGTCCAGAAGACCGAGCTTGGTGTTGGTCAAAGCGGCGCATTTCTTGAGCACGCCCAGGGCCTTGATCATCTCGCGGGGGAAGCGGTCGCCGCCGATACGGAAGTTCTGCGTCGAACGCTGGGTCTGCGCGCCCCAGAATTTGTCCGCCGGAACCTGCACGTCGCCCATGGTGTCTTTTTCAGTCCGAAATGCCATTGTACTTTCTCCTGTTTTAAAAATTCATTTCAAAGGCCGATGGACCTGGCCGACCGCCGCCTGGTCCGTGGGGAAAATCACCAGCTCCTGAATGTCCACGTGGGCCGGTCGTTGCAAACACCACTCGATGCTCTCGGCGATATCGTCCGCCGAAAGCGGCGTCATGCCCTGGTAAACCCGGTCCGCTTGCTCCCGCGTGCCGAAGCGCACGAGGGAAAATTCCGTCTCCACCATGCCGGGCGCGATGTTGGTCACCCGCACGCCGGTGCCGGCGAGGTCCATGCGCAGGCCTTCGGTGAAGGCGCGCACCGCGAATTTGCTGGCGCAATAAACGGCGCCGCCGGGATAGACCCAACGGCCCGCCACCGAGCCCAGATTGACGATGTGACCGCGCCGGGAAATCAGAAACGGCAAAGCCAGGCGGCTCATCGCCATCAGGCCCTTGACGTTGGTGTCGATCATCTCGTCCCAGGCCTCGAGCCGGGCGTCCTGGGCTTTTTCCGTGCCGCGGGCGAGGCCGGCGTTGTTGACGAGCACCGTGAGATTCGCGAGACGGGCCTGTTCGCCTTGAAAAAAATCCTCGACGGCGCGGCGATCCCCGACGTCCAGGGACACAGTTTTCACCTCGACGCCGGCGCCGATCCCGCGCGCCAGTTCCCGCAAGCGGTCCTCGCGACGGGCCACCAGGATCAAATCAAAGCCGGCGCGGGCCAGCCGACGGGCCGTGGCCTCGCCGATCCCTGAGCTGGCCCCCGTGATCAGTGCTGTTTTTTTCGACATGCCGGGATCTCAACGCAGTTCCCGACCCTTGTCAAAAGCCCACGCATCGCAGAGAATGCCCGCCATGGCGAAAAAGCACTGGCTGATGAAATCCGAACCGGATGTTTATTCTCTGGATCATTTGCTCAAGGACAAAACCACTTGGTGGGAAGGCGTGCGCAATTACCAGGCGCGTAATTTCATGATGAAGGAGATGTCCGTCGGCGACGAGGTGCTCTTCTACCATTCGAACGCCGAACCGCCGGGGGTGGCGGGCCTCGCGCAAATCACCCGCGCGGCCGAACCGGATGCCCTGCAATTCCAGAAGTCCTCGGAGTACTTTGATCCCAAGGCCAAAAAAGATCAGCCCGTCTGGTACTGCGTGCAGGTCGGCGGCGCGAAGAAATTCAAAAACTTCATCTCCCTCGAGGATCTGCGCCGCCACAAGGACCTGCAGGACATGCTGGTGCTGAAACGCGGCCAGCGCCTGTCGATTCAGCCCGTGACGAAAAAAGATTTCGACCTGATCAAAAAACTCGGGGGCCTGTGAGCGCCCCGCCCCCGCACCTTTCCCTCGCCCCCATGGAGGGCGTGGTCGACTGGATCATGCGCGACACCCTCACGCGCCTGGGCGGCATCGACCAATGCACGACGGAATTCATCCGCGTCACCCAGTACCTGCATTCGGAGATCGTCTTCCGCAAATTCTGCCCCGAGCTGCGCATGAACTCGCGCACGCCCGCCGGCACGCCTGTTTTCGTGCAGCTTCTGGGCGGACAGCCCGAGCCCCTGGCCCGCAATGCCGAGCGCGCCGCCCGGATGGGCGCCGCCGGCATCGACCTCAACTTCGGGTGCCCCGCCAAAACCGTCAACCGTCACGATGGCGGCGCGAGTCTGCTGAAATGCCCGGACCGCGTTCTCCAGATCGTCAAAGCGGTGCGCGCGGCCGTGCCCGCGACGACGCCGGTGACGGTGAAAATCCGTTTGGGCTTCGATGACCCCAACGCCTGTTTCGACAACGCCCTGGCCGCCGAAGAGGGCGGGGCCTCTTCGCTCACCGTCCACTGCCGCACGCGCACCGACGGTTACAAACCGCCCGCCCACTGGGAGTGGATGCCGAAGATCCGCGAAAAAGTGAAACTGCCCCTGGTCGCCAACGGCGAGATCTGGAATCGCGCCGATCTCGAGCGTTGCCGCGAGGTCAGCGGCTGCGATCGCTTCATGATCGGCCGCGGCGCCATCGCCAACCCCTTCGTGTTCCAGGATCTGCGCGGCTGGCGGCCGGCCCAGGCACCGCTCTGGACGGATGTGAAGCCCTTGATTCCGGGATTTTTCGCGGCTTGCACGGATCACATCAACGATCACTTCGCCACCTCGCGGACGAAACAATGGCTGCGCGCCCTGTCGACGAAAAATCAAGAGGCGAAAGAGCTGTTCGACGGCGTCAAGACCTACCGCAAACCGAGGGAATTCCAATCGGAGCTGGAGCGGCGCCTGCTGTCGTGACAGGCGGCTTCGATGCGACGGCCGGTCCAGAAGAAATCCGTGCCCACCAGCATGCGACGCCCGATCCAGGCGATGCGGCCGCGGTCCCCCCAGCTCAAATCGCAGTAACCCGTTTCCAGGTAACAGTCGAAGTGCACGTCCTGAAAGACCTCGCTGCTGCGCGCGCAGGTCGCGGGGGCGGCGGCTTCGATTTTCTCCTGCAGGCAGCGGCGCACGTCATTCAGAAACCTCCGCCCGTGCGGGGTGAAGGCCGCTTCGTTGTCATGGTAACGCTCGCAGTACGTCAGGGCCACCCGGGGGATCATCTCCCGCTCCCCGCAGGACTGCTGGGCGGAAAGACAGCGGTAGTAGGAGCACTCCCCCAGCCAGGGAGAGCACGGGGAAGCCTCGGCGGCGGGGGCCAGCGCGAGAAGCGCCGTCAGCGCCGCGAAAAATCTCATCATCATGTCATCCTCAACGTTTCGCCGATTGCAGCAGCGGGCGGCCCTCGAGCTTCTCGATGCCTTCCACCTGATTGTTGTAAAAGCGGAAGTCCAAGCGGATATCATCGCCCACCTTGACGATCAAGCCCCACAACAGATCCGGCGGTTTCAAACCGAAGTCGCTGAACTTGAATTCCGCGAAGCCCGTGGTGAAGCGCGTTCCCGCCACCACGTTGTCGGCCGTGAAGTGCGGCATGGTGACGGCGTTGCCGGCCACCGACAGGTAGCCGGTGTGCTGGTAAGCCGGCTGGGCGAGGATGTGCTTCCACTCCTCCAGCCCGCGCACCTCGGTCGTCAGGAACATGTTGGGATTGCGTTCTTCGCCCAGGATCTTGCGCACCTGGCGGTCGCGCAAGCCGTTGTCGGAGTGGAAACCCGCCACCGGGATGATCATGTTGAAACGGTAGCTGCTGCTGCCGACCTCATCAAAGCGCACGAGGACATCGCAGTTGACCCCGGAGACCGTGCGTTCAACGAACATCAGGAAGCGCTCGCGGACCGTGTAAGAAACGCAGTTCTTGCCTTCTTCGAATCCCGCCGGCGACGCGGGCGCGCACCACGGCAGGAGCAGGAGCGGGAGGAACACCAGATATTTTTTCATAGGCACCTCGATGGTTGAACGGGGACAGACCGGGCGGGACACTCCCTCCGGTTTTACTCCGGAACGCTCCCCGACACAGGAGGACGAGATGAAATCTTCTCCGCGCGGTCGTCCTGGCGGAAGGCCCACAACCGCCCTGAGCCCCGCACCAGTTCCAGGCCGAAAAGTGTGGCGAATTTTTCAAAACTTCGCGGACTGAAAAAACTGACGTGGGTGGGGTCCCGCCAGTAATACCAGGAAGCCATTTTCGCGGGTCCCGGATGGGTCTCCGTCATCACGAACAGCCAGCCGCCCGGCGCCAGCAGCTCCCGCATCGCGCACAGGTCGCGGGCGGGCTCGTGGCAATGCTCGATCACTTCCGTGGTCGTGATGAAATCAAACGCGCCTTGCGGGCGCACGTCATGATAAAAGGGATCGTAAATCCGCATGTCGAAGGAACGCTCGCCCAGCATCTCCGCCAGCGCCGGCACGGGGCCGCTGCCCCAGTCCAGACCCCGGGCGCCCGCGGGCAGGTTCTCCGCCACCGCCCGGGCGACGGGCTCGAGAAAACGCCGGTGCCCCTCGTCGCCGTTGCGGTGGGTGTCGTAGCGGGCCTTCTCGTCGGCGGGGGCCAATCTCAACGAAAAATCTTTATAAATGAGATCGCAGGACCCGCAATGCCAGAAGACTTTCGATTCTTTCTCGCGAATCTCGAAGCTTTCGGCCTGATCGGCGGCGCACAATGGACATTTCATCGGCGGAAAGGTACCTGTTTTCAGAGGAACTTGCACGACCAAATGAGGAGTTGAAAATGGCTCAGGCCGAAGTGGTGATGTATAAAAAAAATCCCTGCCCCTACTGCGACCGCGCCGAGACCCTGTTCGAAAACAAGGGCGTCAAAGTGCGCATCGTCGACCTCACCGGCAAAGAGGACGAGCTGATGAAAATCAAACAGGAAACCGGCTGGATGACGGTGCCGATCATCCTGATCAACGGTCAACTGGTGGGCGGCTATTCCGACGTCAGGGCGCTCGACGACGAGGGCAAACTCGACTCGATGCTGGGGATCTGAGGATCCCCCGGCAGGTCCACCGGCCGGCGCGGCGGCAAGGGCGTTTCGTCCGGTCCGCGGGCTTCACCCCGCTGGCGGCGCGCGGTCTCGATCAGGCCGGGATGGGCATGATAAATCAAGGCGCCGTTCTTGAGACTGTCGATCACCCGACCGGCCACCGCCAGGGACAAGGCCGGGCAACCCCAGCTCAGGCCCAAACGGCCGAAGGCCTCCCCGGTGCGCGGATTGCGGCGGGACAAGAAAGCCTCGCTCGCGTACCAGGCCCCGTGCAGGACGATGTCGCGATGATAAGCGCGGCTGTTGGCCGGCTCCAGGCCGCTCATCCGCAGGGTCTTTCCGTAAGTTCCCTTGTAGACGCCCTCCGCGAGGTAAAACCCCAAAGAGGTCTGCCGTGAATCCTTGCGATTGCTGAAGCGCGTGGCGAAGCGGCCCGTGCCGCTGCCGGAACCGTGGGTGGCGAAGAATTTTTCAACCTCTCCCGTGTCCCAATGAATCAGGTAAAAGCGCTTCTCATCCGAAGGCAAAGAGTAATCGATGATGACGGCCGCCGCGTGGGGATGGAGCCGCACCGTCCGATCGCGGCCCAGGCGGCGCTTTTCGGCGCAGGGTTTGGGATTGCTCCACTCCTGCCCCAGGCACACGTACTCGCTCTGCAGGAATTCCCGATCGAGATTCGCGGCTTCGAACGCCACCAGCTCCGTCAAGAGCTCGCGGGGCACGCCCTGCCCGATGATTTTTTCCAGCAGCGCCGGATCCCGCGGGACCGGGGAATTTTGCGCCGCCGCCGTCCCCCCGAACAAACACAGCATCGACAGATGGAGCAAAAACCGCATGCAGGCCTCCCACGCAGGGCATTTTGAGGAAATCCCCCCTCGAGGCAACCGATTTCCAGCGACATCACCTGAATTTCACAAGAGGCTCAGGAGAGCAGATCCGTCCGCGGCGACATCTCCTGGGGGGCGGAAAAAAATTCCTCCACCCAAGGGGCGAATTCCTCCAAATGGCGGGCCCGGGTCGAAAGACTCATCAGGGTGTGGCCGTAGGTCAACCACGGCGTCGTCGTGCGCAGGTGAAAGCGCACTTTGCGCAAAGCCAGGTCCTCGTTGAAATACCGCCGCGAGTGCGCGATCAGGGCCAACAGGGCGCGGCCATACTCGGCGCCCTCCTCGAGCGGCGTGCGCGGGGCTTCGCGGCCCTCTTTGCCCGGGGGCGGCGCCCAGCCGAGATCCTCGCCCACCTGCCACAGCAACCAGGGCCGGGCCGCCAGGGCCCGCCCGGCCATCACCATGTCACAGCCGGTTTCATCGAGCATGGCGAACACATCCTCCGCGGTCTGGATGTCGCCGTTGCCGACCAGGGGCCCCGCCGTTTCCCGCTTGAGGCGGCGGATCTGCGACCAGTCAGCGCGGCCGCGGCGCTTTTGCTCGGCCGTGCGCGGATGCAACGTGATCCAGGCCGCCCCGGCGCTTTTCAATCCGCCGACGAAATTTTTGAGAAAATCGAAATCGCCCTGCGGGCCGGCGCGCAGTTTCACCGACACCGGCACCCGCGCATGGCGCACGGTCATCTCCACGACCTGGGCGGCATAGGCCGGATCGCCCATCAAGGCGACGCCGTAATTGTGGCGCAAGGCCTTCTCCACCGGACAACCCATGTTGATGTCGATGCCCGCCGCCCCCCAGGTTTGCAGGCACCGCACGCTGTCGCGGATGCTGGCCTCTTCGTTGCCCAGAATCTGCGGCACCAGGACGTCTTCGTCCTCGCCGCGGGCGGTTTCCGGCGTGAGACCGATTTTTTGCTGCGGCAGTTTGCGGGAACTCAGCATCTCGGTGGGCCACGGGGTTTTGGCCCCGGCCGGCAGATAAGAGCGCAGCACCAAACGCAAAGCCACGTGGCTCAAACCCACCATCGGGGCCAGACACAGGGGGAAATTGGGGCTGTCCCCGGGCAGGGCCCGGCGCCAGAGTTCGGCGGAATCAGGTCTCATGGCGGCTCTTTTACCCTTTCTTTCGCGGCATGGAAAGGATAGGCTGAGCGCTCTCATGACCAGCACCAAAAAAGTGAGGACCTCTTATCCTTTCGGACTTCGTGTGGGCCTTTTGGGCGGTGGCCAACTCGCGCGAATGCTGGCGCAAAAAGCGCAGGAGATGGGCCTGAGCGTGCGGGTGCTCTGCCCCGCCGCCGATGAACCCGCCGCCCGGGTGAGTTCGGGCTGGGTGGCCGGCCGCTGCCACGACTCCCGCGATCTGGAAAACTTTCTCGGCCAGGTCGACCTGGCCACGGTGGAGAGCGAATTTCACTCCGCCGAACTGCTGCGGGAGGCTTCTGAAAAAACCGGCACGCCGATCTGGCCTTCGCCGGCGGTGCTGGGACAGCTGCAGGACCGTTGGCCGCAGAAACAACTTTTGCGGGATCACAAGGTCCCCACGGCGGACTTCATCGCCGTGAACAAGGCCGACGACCTCCTGGAGGCGGCCGAGTTGTTCGACAACCGCTTCGTGCTCAAGAAGCGCCAGGGCGGTTACGACGGCTACGGCACCTTCGTGGTCCGTGAACGCGCCGATCTGGACAAGGTCTTCGCCGACCTTGATCCGCGCCAGCAGCCCTGCATCGCCGAACGCTTCATCCCCTTCAAGCGGGAACTCGCCCTGGTCGCCGCCCGCAACCGGCGCGGCCAATTCGTGACCTTGCCCCTGGTGCAGACCCATCAGGTCGCCAACCGCCTGGATTGGCTGCGCGGCCCGGTGAAACACCCGGCCCTGACGGCGCTGACCAAAAAGCTCAAGTCGTTTCTCAACAAAATCGATTACACGGGCGTGATCGCCTTCGAACTCTTCGACACGGGTCGCGAGCTCCTGGTCAACGAGATCGCCCCCCGCGTGCACAATTCGGGTCATGCCAGCCTGGAGGCCCTCGATGTCGATCAGTTCACGCTGCACTGGCGGGCCCTCCTCGATCTGGACCTGCAAACCCCCGAGCCGCTGACCGCGGGTTTTTCCATGGTCAACCTGATCGGCGCCGGCGGCGAAACACCGCAGGCCCCCGCCCGGCTCAGCGGTCATTTGCATTGGTACGGCAAGGAAGACAGCCGCGCCGGCCGCAAGATGGGCCATGTCACTTACCTGGGCAGCAAATCCGATGACGGCCTGAAACGCGCCGTGAAGGAACGGAAAGGATTCAAACTGTGAAACTCCGCAAAGTCGCCGTCATCATGGGCAGTGAAACCGATCTCAAGGTCATGCGGGCCGCCGCCGACGTTCTGCGGGATTTCAAAATCCCCCACGACGTGAAAATCGTCTCGGCCCACCGCACTCCCGAGGACATGGTCGACTTCGCCAAAAGCGCCCGCGAAAAAGGCTATGGCGTGATCATCGCCGGGGCCGGCGGCGCCGCCCATCTGCCGGGCATGGTGGCGAGCCTCACCACCTTGCCCGTGATCGGCGTTCCCGTCACGGTCACCAAACTGCAGGGCCTGGATGCCTTGCTGTCGATCGTGCAGATGCCGAAGGGCGTGCCGGTCGCCACCGTCGCCGTCGACAACGCCGCCAACGCCGGCCTGCTGGCGGCGCGGATCCTCGGCGTCGACCATGAAAGACTGCAAGCCCGCCTCGAGCAGGACCGCAAAAAGCAAAAAGCCCGCGTGAAAGAGATGAACCGGCGGGTGCGTTCCTCCCGCCGCCCGTGATTTTGACCGCCGAGCCGGCGCTTCAGCGCGCCGCGCGCAGGGGCTCGGACAAGGTTCTCAGATCCAGGCCGCGACGACGGCTCCATTCATCGATGTCCTGACCGTGAGTGCAACCCGGGGGATGGGCGTCCCCGCCCGCCCGCACGAAGCCCTGGGCGAGATGCGGGGAAGACGCCGGCACGTATTCCTTCAGGATTTGATCGGCTTCCGTCCGCAGAGCCCGGATTTGCTTTTGAAGGGCCTCGAAGCGCGAAGCCAGGTCGCGCAGGCCCGTCTTCACGGAAAGGTCGCGGAACAAGGGCGCCAGATCATCCATGTCGTCCAAACGCGGTTTGGCCTTGTTGCTGATGCTGGAGGAGATGTAAGCCGGCGAGTTGCGGCGGTTGAAAGAGGTGACGTGATCCAACAAGCCCGCGCGAACGGCCCGGGTCATCTGCACTTCGATGGCCGCCTCCTCCAAGGGGAAGGACACCAGCATCTCGAGCACGCTGTCGAGCATCTCCGCCCAGGCCGTCAGGTAAATCCGGACTTTTTCCGGGGAATCGCCGTCCTGGGGGATCGGCAGGCTTTGAATGCGTTTCGCGCGCGCCCCGTACTCGTTCAGGAACATTTCATCCGTGCGCCCCTCGCGTTCGCGCAGACGGGTGAACACGTGGTGCATGTACTCGTGCATGAGGCTGTAGCGATCGGTGTCCGCGCGCAACAAAATCACCGGCCCGCCCTGCCCGAATTCGCGCACGCGGTTCACCGGCAGGTAGAGTCCGAGCACACCCTGAATTTTCAAACTCCGCCAATAACTCAGCAGGCCCGCGGGCGCTGAAGGCAAAAGCCCCAGGGTGGCGCAGGCATCGCTTTTCGCCGTGGGAATGGAATAGACCGCCACCCCGTCCAATCGCATCAGCTCCGCCGTTCGGCGGGTGGAGGCGCGCGCCACCTTTTGCAAACGCGAACCGTCGTAGGTCTTTCCGAAAGACGCTTTGGAGTATTGCGGGTTCGGCAGGGTCAGAACGGCGTCTTCGCCCTCATCGAAACCGTGCATGCAGGAACTTTCGATGTAACCGGGATCGTTGATATTGCCTTCGAGCGTGGGTTCCCCCGCGCCGCCACCGCCGCGGGACGGGGCGCAGCCCATCACGGACAGGACAAAAACCAGCAAAGACCCTTGAATGAAAACCCGTGATGTCATTGGTCCGTCCTTGGTTCCGTTTCTCAGTCCGCGCGAACCGGCGGGGCCAGCGCGGGAAGGCGCGTTTCGGCCTGGGCCCACAGCCCGAACAGCACGGCGGAATAAAAAAGATCCCCCATGGCCTGGCTGGCCAGGAACGGCAGACCCGCCACGTAGCAGGTCCACAGGCCCCGCAGGTCCGCGGAGTAAAAGCCGCCCACCAACCACACGCCGAAATTGCTGACGAGGAAAAAAAGCACCGCGGAAACCAGGGCGGCCGCCCCGATTTTCCAGCCCCGGATCCATTCGCGGCACGACCAGGCGGCCAGCACGATCAAAGCGAAGGCGCCGTACACGAAGACCATGGTGGAATGAAAACCCAGGATCAGGTCGCTGATCAGCAGGGCCGCGAGCGGAATGAACAAGGCCTCGCCCAGGCGCTCAAAGCGGCTGCCGGCGAACAAGGACGCCGCGCCCACCGCCGTCCAATTCCAGGGATGGGGCAAGAGACGGGAGAAAACCGCGAGAAAAACCAAACCGATGAGGGCGCTCTGACGTTTTGACATGCCTCAGGCCTATCACGCGCGCCGGAGCGACTCAAGCGCTCAGCGGGACAACCGGTGATCGACAAGGTCCTGGACCACGGACGGATCCGCCAGGGTGGAGATGTCGCCCAGCTGATCCGGCAGGTTTTCGGCGATTTTGCGCAAAATCCGCCGCATGATCTTGCCGGAACGGGTTTTGGGCAGACCTGGCGCCCATTGCAGCAGGTCGGGCCGCGCGATCGGACCGATCTCCTGGGCCACGAACTGGATCAGCTCTTTGCGCAAATCCTCGCTGGGCGTGACGCCGGATTTCAAAGTCACGTAGGCGTAAATGCCTTGCCCCTTCAGATCGTGGGGATAACCGACCACGGCGGCCTCCGCGACGGCCGGGTGAGCGACCAGGGCGCTCTCCAGCTCCGCCGTGCCCAAACGATGTCCCGAAACGTTCAAGACATCGTCCACCCGGCCGGTGATCCACCAGTACTCATCCGCGTCGCGACGGCAACCGTCGCCGGTGAAGTAATAACCGGGATAGGCCGAGAAGTAAGTTTCCTCGAAACGCTCATGCTCTTTGTACACCGTGCGCATCTGACCCGGCCAGGAGTCGGCGATGGCCAAAACCCCTTCGCCGGGGCCGTCGATGACCTTCCCCTCGGGGGTCAACAAAACCGGTTGAATGCCGAAAAAGGGCTTCGCCGCCGACCCGGGTTTCAGCGCCATCGCCCCCGGCAAGGGCGAGATCAGGATGCCGCCCGTTTCGGTCTGCCACCAGGTGTCGACGATGGGACAGCGTCCCTCCCCCACCACCTCGTGGTACCACAGCCAGGCTTCGGGGTTGATCGGCTCGCCCACGCTTCCCAGCAGGCGCAGGGAACGGCGGGAGCTCGCCTTCACCGGCCCTTCGCCCTCGCGCATGAGGGCGCGGATCGCCGTGGGGGCCGTGTAGAACAGACTCACCCGGTGACGATCGACGACCTTCCAGAAACGCGAGTTGTCGGGATGGTTGGGAACGCCCTCGAAAACCAGGGTGGTGGCGCCGTTCGCCAGGGGGCCATAGACCAGATAGCTGTGCCCCGTCACCCAGCCCACGTCCGCCGTGCACCAGTAGACATCGTCTTCCCGGCAATCAAAGACCAGCTCGTGGGTGAGACTCGCGAAAACCAGGTAACCGCCGGTCGTGTGCAGCACGCCTTTGGGTTTGTTCGTGGAACCCGAGGTGTAAAGCAGAAACAGCGGATCCTCCGCCCCCATGGATTCCGGCGGGCAGGTGGCCGCCTCGCCCCGCACGGCGTCCTCGTACCAGACGTCACGGCCGGCTTTCATCGGCACGGCGCCACCGGTGTTTTTCACCACGACGACGGCGCGCACGCCCGGCAGGTTCTGCAGGGCTTGGTCGACGTTTTTCTTGAGGGGCACGGTCTTGCCGCCGCGACGGCCTTCATCCGCCGTGATGACGAAATCCGACTCGCAGCCCTCGATGCGGCCGGCGATGGAGTCCGGCGCGAAGCCGCCGAAGACCACGTTGTGGACGGCGCCGATGCGCGCGCAGGCCAGCATGGCGAAGACCGCCTCGGGGATCATCGGCAGATAGATGGTGACGCGATCGCCGCGTTTCACCCGCATTTTCTTGAGGACGTTGGCGAAACGGCAGACCTCGTCGTGGAGTTCCTGGTAAGTGATTTTCCGCGCCGCCTGGTTGATGTCGTCCGGCTCCCAGATCAGCGCGACCTTGCCGGCGCGTTGCGGGAGGTGGCGGTCGATGCAGTTGTAAGAGACGTTGAGTTCCCCGCCCTCGTACCATTTGATCGACACGGGTTTGTGGAAACTCGTGTTCTTCACCCGCGTCCACTTTTTGAACCAGGTGAGTCGCTCGGCCATTTCGGCCCAGAAGCCCTCGGGATCCCGCCGCGCTTTTTGCGACATCTCCTCGTAGCGGCGGGCGTCGATGCGCGCCCGGGCGGCGAAGTCCGGAGGAACGGGGAAAACCTGGGAGCCACTCATGACAACCTCATTTCTCGAACTCACTTTTCCGTCGGCAGACCGAGATCGTTCCAGAGCTTCATGCCGCCGGTCATGTTCACGACGCTGGTGAAGCCCAGTTGCAGGGCCGCGGCCGTGGCCTGCGCGGAGCGCCCGCCGGCCAGGCAGACGAAGACGATGAGCTCATCCCGGGCGCCGTTCTCGAGGAAGCGCACCAGCTCGGGACCCAGCGTGACCAGCTCCGCTCCGGGGATATGCCCGAGCTCTCCGGTGAACTCCTCGGACCGGCGCACGTCGATGACGCGCAGATCTTTGTGATGTTTGTTCACCTCCAGGGGATGAACCTCCGGGATTCCGCCGTTGTTTTGGATGTCAAGCATGGGATTCTCCTTCGCTTTTTCAACAAAACATGTTCGTTGCCGGAAATCAATTGTTCGTGTAGTTCTGCCTCCCGAAAGAGGGGGTGCCCATGGTTTCCGAAATCTTCAATCCTGAGTGGTGGACCGAGATCCCCGGCTTTGGTTTCCGCGACATCACCTATCATCGCGCCAAGGACCAGGGCACCGTGCGCATCGCCATCAACCGTCCCGACGTGCGCAACGCCTTTCGCCCGCAAACCGTCGACGAGCTTTTCAGCGCCCTGGAGCACGCCCGCCAAAGCCCCGACGTCGGCGTCGTCCTGCTCACCGGCAACGGTCCTTCGCCCAAAGACGGCGGCTGGGCTTTTTGTTCCGGCGGCGATCAGCGCATCCGCGGCAAGGACGGCTATCAGTACGTGGATGAAGGCGGCACGCCGCCCACCGACGACAAGTTCGCGCAAGCCCGCCTGGGACGGCTGCACATCCTGGAAGTGCAGCGCCTGATCCGTTTCATGCCGAAGATCGTGGTCGCGGTGGTGCCCGGCTGGGCCGTGGGCGGCGGCCACTCCCTGCACGTGGTCTGCGACCTCACCCTGGCCTCCAAAGAGCACGCGGTTTTCAAGCAGACCGATCCCGACGTGGCGAGCTTCGATTCGGGCTACGGCTCGGCCTACCTCGCCCGCATGGTCGGGCAAAAACGCGCCCGCGAGATCTTTTTCCTGGGCCGCAACTACTCCGCCGACGAAGCCGTGGCCATGGGCATGGCGAACGCGTCGATCCCGCACCGCGACCTGGAAAAAGTCGCTCTCGAGTGGGCCCGCGAGATGAACTCCAAATCCCCGACCGCCATGCGCATGCTGAAATTCGGCTTCAACCTGATCGACGACGGCCTGGTCGGGCAGCAGATGTTCGCCGGCGAGGCCACCCGCCTGGCCTACATGACGGAAGAGGCCGTGGAGGGACGCAATTCCTTCCTCGAAAAACGGCCGCGGGATTTCAGCAGATTCCCCTGGCATTTTTAAGCAGGCGCCGAAGGACTTTTGAAAATCCGCGCGGCCGCAAGGCCCGCGTCTCATTCCGCGACGGAACGCGGCTCACGTTTGCCGCCCCGGAAAAACGATTCTGATTGAGACGTTTCAAGCGCTTGGAAACCTCGCTTTCCCCGCCAAACGCAAGGCATTCACCCCGGCACCTTCCAGATTTCTGGAAAGTCCTCGCGCGGCCTCGTGAAAATCCGAAAGGATCGTTAAGGCAAAAACGCAGGACGTGGGTGGTGGCATGAAAAAGCGGACTTGGAGCCTCAAAACAAGATTGCTCAGCGGCGTCGTTCTCCTGTTCGGGGCCTTCAGCCTTTTGGGCGTTTATCTCTTCCAAAGAATGCAGGCCGAGCTGGTCCGCAAGGCCGAAGACAGCCTGTCGCAGCAGCTGACGCAGACGGTTTCGGCCCTGGAGACCAGCACCAATGACAACGTCAAACGCATCCGCCGCCTGATGGAGGGCACGCGCAACAAACTGGGTCAGAACTGGTCCGTGGCGCCGGGATCCGGCCGCCAGATCGAAGTGACGAACCAGGTGACGAAGGAAAAAACCCTCACCGAGGTGCCGTCGTTCCTCCTCGAGGGGAAACCCGCCGATTCGCATCTTTTCGTCGACGGGATCGCCGGTTTCAACGGCGACGCCGCCACTCTCTTCGCGCGCACCCCGGTCGGCTACGTGCGCGTCTCGACGAACGTGCGCGATGACCAAAACAACCGGGCCATCGGCACCTACATCCCTTTTGATTCACCGGTGGCGAAAGCCCTGGAAAAGGGCGAGGACTTCACGGGCCGCGCCTTCGTCGTGCACTCCTGGTTCACGACGGGTTACTTCCCCCTGAAGGACAAACAGGGCCATCTGGCGGGCGCCTTCTTCGTGGGCTCACCCGACTCGGCCAGCGAGGAGATCCGCCAGGCGCTGAAGACCCAGAAGATCCTCGAGAACGGCTATTATTACATCATCGATTCGAAGGGGAAATTCATCCTGCACCCGTCGCTCGAAGGCCAGGTCGTCTGGGAAAAGACCGACCTGAACGGCGTCAAGATCTTCCAGAACATCGTCAACATGAAGAACGGCGATTTCAGCTACCTCTGGCCCCATCCGCAGACCCAGGCGGCGACGGAAAAGATCGCCGTCTTCCGTCACGTCAAAAGCCACGACTGGTTCGTCGCCGCCAGCATCAACCGCGACGAGATCCTCACCGACATCGTGGCCCTGCGCCGCAACGTCACCCTGATTTACCTCGCCGTCGTCTCGGTGTTCTTCGCGGCCGCCTGGTTCTGGCTCACCCGCCTCACCAGAACCCTGGAGTCGAATTTCGAGCCGATCAACGGCAGCTCGTCAGAGCTGAACACCAATTCCCGTGACCTCGCCTCGATCAGCGAGCGCTTGTCCTCGGCCTCGCACGAGCAGGCCGCGACGCTCGACCGCATCGACTCCGTCATTGAAAACTTCCGGCAGTCCCTGATCGCCTCCGTCAGCAAATCCGAAGAGGCCGCCCACAAATCCGGCGACGCCCTGGGCGCCTCGGACCGCGGTCGCGAGGTCATGGAGCGCCTGGATCAGGGCATCGCCGATCTCAAATCCACCGTGGAGGAGGTCATCCAATCCTTCCGCGAAAGCCAGAACGACCTGCAATCGATCCGCGACCTGATCGAGAACATCTCGACCAAAACGCAGATGATCAACGAGATCGTCTTTCAAACGAAGATCCTGTCCTTCAACGCCTCGGTGGAATCGGCCCGCGCCGGCGAGCACGGCAAGGGCTTCGCCGTCGTCGCCGAAGAGGTGGGCCGCCTCGCCCAGATGAGCGGCCAGGTCGCCGTCGAGATCGAGCAGATCATCACGGGCAGCTCGCAGAAGGTGCGGGAGCTGATGCAGCAATCCACCCTGCGCATCGAATCCCTGTCCGAGAAGGCCACCAACAAGGTCGAGGAAAACGTGCGGGTGGCGCACGAGTCCTCCCAGGCCTTCCAGCTGATCAAGAACCGCGCCGAAGAGGCGTCCGGCATGGCGAGCGAGATCTCGCAGTCCTCGCGGCAGCAATCCAAAGAGCTGGAGGAGATCGTCGTCAGCATCAAGGAGCTCACGCAAGTGACCATGGCCAACACCCGCATGGCGGAGGAAACGGCCGGCCTGGCGTCCCAGCTGACCGAGCAGGGCCAGCAGCTCAGCCAGGCGGCGGGCGCCGTGCAGACGGTCATCACCGGCCACGAGGCCTTGAAGAAGGCCGCCTGAAAAGCGCATAAAAAAAGGCCGCCCGGGGGCGGCCTTTTCCAGATCGGTCTTTCAACCTGTCTTAGTTCACGTCTTTGTAGTCGGCGTCGATGACGTCGTCGCCTTCTTTTTTCTCGCCGCCACCGGCGCCCGGGGCTTCGCCCGCGCCGCCTTCACCGCCCGCCGCACCGGTTTTCTTGTACAGCTCGCTGGTGAGTTTGTGGGTCGTGGCCTGCAGCTTCTCGAACACGGTCTTCAGCTGTTCCACGCCGGCGTTTTTGTCATCCAAAGCCTTTTTCGCTTCGGCGAGGCTGTCCTCGGCGGCTTTTTTGTCGCCCTCGGGGATGTTGGCGCCGTTCTCCTTCAACAATTTCTCGGTCTGGTAAACCAGGTTGTCGAGGTTGTTGCGGGCACTGGCGGCCTCGGTGCGTTTTTTATCCTCATCCGCGTGCGCTTCGGCGTCGCGGACGGCGCGTTTGATCTCCTCTTCATTGAGACCGGACTGCGCCGTGATCTTGATCTGCTGCACTTTGCCGCTGGACATGTCCTTGGCGGAGACGTGCAGGATGCCGTTGGCATCGATGTCGAAGATCACTTCGACCTGCGGGACACCGCGGGGAGCCGGCGGGATGCCGGTCAGCTCGAAGCGACCGAGGGTCTTGTTGTCCGAGGCCATCTTGCGCTCGCCCTGCAGGACGTGGATGTCCACGGCCGGCTGGTTGTCCGTCGCCGTCGAGAAGACCTGGGTCTTCTTCGCCGGGATGGTGGTGTTGCGCTCGATGAGCACGGTCATCACGCCCCCCATCGTCTCGATGCCCAGGGACAGCGGCGTCACGTCGAGGAGCAAAACGTCCTTCACGTCGCCGGTCAGGATCCCGCCCTGGACGGCGGCGCCGATGGCGACCACTTCGTCCGGGTTCACCGTGCGGTTCGGCTCTTTGCCGAAGAAGTCCTTCACGGATTTCTGGATCGCCGGGATCCGCGTCGAACCACCGACCAGAACCACTTCGTGGATGTCGGAGGCTTTCAAGCCGGCGTCGGCCAGGGCCTTCTTGCAGGGCTCGATCGAGCGCTGCACGAGGTCGTCGACCATCTGCTCGAACTTGGCGCGGGTCAGTTTCATCTGAAGATGCTTCGGGCCCGTCTGGTCGGCGGTGATGAACGGCAGGTTGATCTCCGTCTCTTGCGCCGTCGACAGTTCGATCTTGGCTTTTTCCGCGGCCTCTTTCAGGCGCTGCAGGGCCATCTTGTCGGACTTCAGGTCGATGCCCTGGTCCTTTTTGAATTCCGTGATCATCCACTCGAGGATGCGGGAGTCGAAGTTGTCACCGCCCAGGTGGGTGTCGCCGTTCGTCGATTTGACCTCGACGACGCCGTCGCCGACTTCCAGCACGGAGATATCGAAGGTCCCGCCCCCGAAGTCGTAGATGACGATCTTCTCGTCTTTTTTCTTGTCCAGACCGTAGGCCAAGGCGGCCGCGGTCGGTTCATTGATGATGCGCTTGATGTCCAAACCCGCGATGCGGCCGGCGTCTTTCGTCGCCTGACGTTGCGAATCATTGAAGTAAGCGGGCACCGTCACCACGGCTTCCGTCACCGGCTCGCCGAGGTAGTCTTCCGCCACTTTCTTCAGTTTGCCCAGGATCGCGGCCGAGATCTCTTCGGCCGAGACCACTTTGTCACGCACCTTGAAGCCGATGTCGTTGCCTTTTTCGACGACGTGGTACGGGACGAGTTTGATCTCTTCCTGGATTTCCGAGAAACGGCGACCGATGAAGCGTTTCGCCGAGTAGATCGTGTTTTCGGGGTTGGTCACCGCCTGGCGTTTGGCGATCTGACCGACGAGCCGCTCCCCATCCTTGGTGTAAGCCACCACGGAGGGCGTTGTGCGCGCGCCTTCTTCGTTGACGAGGACTTTCGGCTCGCCGCCTTCCATGATGGCCACCACGGAATTCGTCGTTCCTAAGTCGATACCGATGATTTTTCCCATATTGAGAATTCTCCTTCCATTTGAACTCAGTGAAAATGTGAGTGCGGAAGGGCTTCCGTCAAGGCGCAAAAACGACTTTTTCGATAATTATTTACCCGATTTATTTCAGGTATTTACAGGGATCTCGACCACTCCACCGTGGCCCGGTAGATGGCGGCGTGGAGATCCTCCGGCTGGACGTTGGTTTCTTGCCCGGCGCGCCATCGTTGAAACGCCGCAACATCCTTGAGGGAGACTTTGAAAACCAGATTCCCTTTCGGGCGCTGGCCGTGATCGCAGACGAAGCTTTCCATCTGATTGTTCACGAAGCTCACGCCGAAAAAAGCCTTCGACAGCATGCGGGCGCGATCGGCCAGGTCCTCGATGACGTTGGTGAGGACTTCGATCTTCATTTCATTGAGATTGCGGAAGTTCGCGCCGAATTGCGCATCGACATAGAAGGACAAAACGCGGTCGCCGCGGTCGTACTCGCTCTTGTCCAAACCCGTCATGTCCGCCTTCAGCAAAGCCGCCAATTTCAAGGCGGAACTGAGAACATCCGCTTTGGGCTGGGACACGTCCTGGTTGACCAAGCGCTACCTCCTGCGACCGAACAGACCCCCATGTCCTTCGCCGACCTTGAGGTCGTGAAGCTTGGCGATGTCTTTTAACAGTCTCGCCTCTTCTTTCGAAATTGTCTCGGGAAATTTCACGTTCACCCGGTAGTGAATGTCGCCCCGACGTTTGCCGCGCAGGGAGGGCAATCCCTGAGACTCTAAAGAAACCTCTTCGCCGGCGTTCGTTCCCGCCGGCACATGCAGCTTTTCCGTGCCCGTCACCGTCGGGACTTCGATCTCTCCCCCCAGAAGCATCTGCACGTAAGGCACGGACAGCTCCGCGTAAAGGTCATCGCCGTCCCTCTCGAATTGGGGGTGGTCCTTGACGCGGATCTCGACGTAGAGATCGCCGTTCGGGCCACCCATGTAGCCGCCCTCGCCCTCGCCGTTCACGCGCAATCGTGTGCCCGTGTCCACGCCGGCCGGGATGCTGATGCGCAGACGGTGATGTTTCTCAAGGCGGCCCCGGCCCGAGCATTTCTGGCAGGGGTTCTTGATCATCTGACCCGTGCCTTCGCAGGTCGGGCACGGCGAAGCCATGGTGAAGAAGCCCTGCGATCTCACCACCTGCCCGCTGCCATGGCAGGTCGTGCAGGGAACCGGTTTCGAGCCTTTTTCGGCGCCGCTGCCGTGGCACTCGCCGCAGGATTCGTCGGCGTCGAACTCGATCTCGCGGTCCATGCCGCTGATGACGTCTTTCAATTCAATCTCGATCAGGTAACGCAGATCCGCGCCCCGGCGCGGGGCTTGCGGACGGCGACGCTGGCTCGCCCCTCCGGCGCCGGCCATGCCGCCGAACAGATCGCCGAAGATGTCGCCGAAATTCTGGAAGATGTCCTCCATGTTCTGGAAGCCGCCCCCGCCCATACCGCCCTGCCCGAAGGCCGCGTGGCCGAAGCGGTCGTAGCGGGATTTCTTTTCCGCATCGCTCAGGATGTTGTAGGCCTCGGCGGCCTCCTTGAATTTTTCCTCGGCCTCTCGATTGCCGGGGTTCTTGTCCGGATGCAGCTGCATCGCCAGCTTGCGGTAGGCTTTTTTGATGGTGTCCCCATCGGCATCACGGCTGACACCGAGGATTTCATAATAGTCGCGGCGGGTGCTCATGGGGTCAGACAATAAAAGGTCCGGCGCGGAAGGTCAACGAGGGCTCGCGGCCTCGTTTTGCGCCCTCTGCACGCGTTCCCGCAGGGTTTTCAGCAGAAAAGGGTCGGTGTTCGGCTCGCTTTCCAGTTGTTTCAGCAGGATCTCCCCGAAATGGATGTCACCCGACTCGTTGGACAGACGGGTCGCCAGCGCGAAGTACCACGGCGGCCCGCCCGCCTCGCCGGCCATCTTCAGCAGCCGCGCGGCCTTGGGTTTGTCCTTCTCTTCATAGAGGGCATGGTAAGCGGCGCGGGAAAGAAGCGGCCAGTCTTTGGGGAAACGCCCGACGCCTTTATCGAAAATCTTGCTGGCGCCGGGAAAGTCGTTCACCAGCACCGTCAGGGCCAGACCGCCCGTGGCGTAAGGCATGCGGAAGTGGGGGGCCAGGTCGGTGATCGTGTCGAGCATGTGGTAGAGCCAGCCGGAGGATTGGCAGGTTTGCTTGGCGATTTCGTTTTCGCAGTAGTCAAAATCCTGCACGGCCCGCAGCCAGAGCATGTCGGCCGTGTGCTCTTTGAAGCCGAAGGTGAGATGCTGGATTTGCGGCGGGGTCATGTAAGGGATGCGCGGGCGCGGGCGGCCGGGCTCGAGGAGGGAGATCGAGGCGGCGAGGATCGCGATGGCTCCCACCAGGGTCATGGGCCAAAGAAAAAACCCAGGCAGAAGACTGCCCGGGTTTTGCAGAACTTGTGACTTCGAATTGAGACTATTGGGTCCCATCAGAGGTGTTGGCCAAGACTTTATTGTTGTTGATGGTCCAACGATCGATATTGTTCGTGCTTGAGGCAATTCGACCGGCGCTAGCGGCCGTGAAAGCCGCAGCACCCGAGTTGCAGTTCACGGTATCGCCTGTAATCGTTTGGTTACCATCCGCCAGCACGACGCAGCTACCGTTTGTGGGAATAGCTGAACCGACTGTACAAACAGACACGGAGTTTTGAGCAGCAGTCGCTGTCGGGTTTCGAGGATAACCAAAGTTAATGACAGGGCATACAGGAGACGTTTGGAAGCCCACGTTATATCTCATCTTACCTTCAGGACGATAACCGATGGTCTCAAAGCGTGAGTCATAGATATTGAACTCAGCAAAGAAAGCCTTGTTCGCCGTGTAGATCGAAGCCAGATTGGTCTTCGCTTCCGACTGACGGGCTTTCGCCATGTATTTGTTGATCGACGGGATCGCGATTGCCGACAAGATCCCGATGATGGCGACAACCACCATGAGCTCGACAAGCGAGAAACCCTTGTTATTACGTACCACAGTGAACCTCCGTGTGGGGTTATGCTAATGTTTTTGGGAACACTGTTAGTCTGCATGAAGCGACCCCACCCCGCAAGGACTTCTCAAAGTGAGATGGATGCTGTTATGATCGTTCTGTGCGATCAGGACCAACATCGTGCACTTGGTTTTCAGGGATTGGACCAAATGTGAGCCCGCGCAATTCTCGGGATGGAGAAACATGACTGGCGACAAGAAAAACTTGCCCGATTTAAGCCCCGACGGAGACAGTTCCGTCCAGACCCTGCCTCGGGTCGAAACGCCGAAGATGTACGTCGTTCTGTTGTTGAACGATGATTACACCCCGATGGATTTCGTCATTTTGATCCTCCGCCGCTTCTTCGGGAAGAGCGAGGAGGAGGCCGCCCGGATCATGCTGGACGTTCACAAGAAAGGCTCCGGCGTCGCCGGGGTCTACACTCTGGAAGTGGCGGAAATGAAGGTCATGCAGGTGAATCAGTTCTCGCGCATGAACCAGCACCCGCTGAAATCCACCCTCGAGGAGGCTTAAGATGATGACCCGCGAACTCGAGCGCAAGTTGAACGAGGCGACGGAAATGGCGAAACAGGCCCGCCATGAGTTCGTCACCCTGGAGCACATCCTGCTGTCGATCAGCTCCTCCCCGTCCCTGGTGGAAACCCTCGAGGCTTGCGGGGTGAACGTGCAGGTCCTGCGCAAATCCCTGCGCGAGAGCCTGAAGAAGATCCCGGCCATCCCCGACGAGCAGCTCGACAGCTACGGGGGCTTTGACGCCTGGAATCCGGAGTTCACCCTCGCCTGCCACCGCCTGTTCCAACGGGCGGCCCTGCAGGTGAAGAGCTCGGGCCGCAACCAGATCACCGAAGAGACCCTGCTCATCGCCCTGTTCTACGAGCAGGACTCCCATGCCGTCTATTCCCTGGCTCAACAGGGCCTGAACCAATTCGACCTTATTAATTATGTTTCCCACGGCATCACCAAGGATGTGGACGACCTGGACATGGCCTCCCACCCGGCGGCGGTGGACGAGGCCGAGCGCGACGACAAACGCAAAAGCCCGCTGGAAGAGTTCTGCGTGAATCTGAACGAAAAGGCCAAAGCCGGGCGGATCGACCCCTTGATCGGCCGCGATCAGGTGCTGGAGCGCGTGGCCCAGATCCTGCTCCGCCGGACCAAGAACAATCCCCTGCTGATCGGCGAACCGGGCGTGGGCAAAACCGCCATCGCCGAAGGCCTGGCCGCGAAGATCGTGGCGGGCGAAGTGCCGGAGCGCCTGAAGGACGCGGTGATCTACTCGCTGGATCTGGGCTCCCTCCTCGCCGGCACGAAATTCCGCGGCGATTTCGAAGGCCGCCTGAAGGGCGTGATCAAGGACATCAAGAAACGCCCCAACGCCGTGCTCTTCATCGACGAGATTCACACGCTGGTGGGCGCCGGCGCCACGAGCGGCGGCTCCATGGACGCGTCGAATCTGTTGAAGCCGGCGCTGGCGTCCGGGGAGATCAGCTGCATCGGTTCAACCACCCACACGGAATACCGGCAGTATTTTGAAAAGGACCGCGCCCTGAACCGGCGTTTCCAGCGCGTCGACGTCAGCGAGCCTTCGGCGGCGGATTGCCTGGAGATCCTGAAAGGCCTGCGCGCCAGCTACGAGTCCTTCCACAACGTGCGCTACACCGATGAGGCCCTGAAGGCCTGCGTGGACCTGTCGCTGAAACACATGCACGGCAAACTGCTGCCGGACAAGGCCATCGACCTGATGGATGAGGCGGGCGCCCACCTGCGCCTGAAAAACTCCGCGGCGGAGACGATCCGCGTGGACGTGAACGAAATCGAAAACACCGTGGCGCGCATGACCGGTCTGCCGGCGGCGGCGGTGTCCTCGAACGAACGCACGCAGCTGAAGGATCTGGACCGCAAGCTCAAGGCCGTGATCTTCGGGCAGGACGAAGCCATCGAAAAACTGGCGTCCGCCATCAAGCTTTCGCGCAGCGGTCTCGCGCGGCCGAACAAACCCATCGGCAGTTTCCTGTTCACCGGCCCCACGGGCGTGGGGAAAACGGAAGTCTGCAAACAGCTGGCGCAGATCCTGGGCGTGCACTTCCATCGCTTCGACATGAGCGAGTACATGGAGAAGCACGCAGTGGCGCGCCTGATCGGCGCCCCTCCGGGGTACGTGGGCTACGAAGAGGGCGGCCTGCTGACCGAGGCCGTGAACAAGCAACCTTACGCGGTTTTGCTTTTGGATGAGATCGAGAAGGCCCATCCGGACATCAACAACGCGCTTTTGCAGGTGATGGACGCCGGCCGCATGACCGACGCCCACGGTCGCATCGCGGATTTCAAAAACGTCATCCTGGTGATGACCTCGAACGCCGGCGCCCAGGAAGTGGCGAAGGGCTCCATCGGTTTGCTGGAAGACAACCGTTCGTCGCTGTCGCTGGAGGCGATCAAGCGCCAGTTCTCGCCGGAATTCCTGAACCGCCTGGACGCCATCGTCGGTTTCCGCGATCTGCCGGAGGACGTGGTCTTGAAGATTGTCGGAAAATTCGTCGACGAAGTGCGCATGAGCCTGCTCGAGAAGAAAGTCGTTCTGCAGACGACGCCGGACGTTCTGAAATGGCTCCTCAAGAAAGGCTACGACAAAGTTTATGGAGCGCGGCCCCTCGCGCGCGCTGTCGATGAACACTTGAAAAAACCTCTGGTGGACGAACTGCTGTTCGGGCGCCTCGCCGACGGCGGCCTGGTTTCCGTTGAGGTGGAGAACAACGCTTTGCGGTTCCATTTCAGCACCGGTGCGGATTCGGGACCACGTTCGAAAGTGAGAGTCACGACCTGATTCCATTGACAAAATCGCCGCAGGCCTCAAATTAGAAAGCAGAAGGAGGGCCTTCACGATGGCCTTTTTGAAGCGGATCAGTTTGTTCTTGCTCACGAACCTGTTGGTGATGGTCACGATCGGCGTCATTTGGAGCCTGATCAGCGCCTACTTCCTGCCGAGCCTCAACAGCCACATCGCCACGCTGATGCTGTTCAGTCTGGTGCTGGGGATGACCGGTTCTTTCGTTTCGCTTTTGTTGTCGCGTTGGATGGCGAAGACCATGCACGGCGTGCAGGTCATCGACCCCAACACCGCGCAACCGGAAATGCGCTGGCTGGTGAGCAAAGTCCATGAGTACGCCCGCCAGGCCCAGCTGCCGGCCATGCCGGAAGTCGGGATTTACGAATCCGACGACGTCAACGCCTTCGCCACGGGCCCGAGCAAATCGCGCTCGCTGGTGGCCGTGTCGACGGGCCTGCTCCGCCGCATGAGCCGCGAGGAGGCCGAAGGCGTGCTCGGGCACGAAGTGGCCCACATCGCCAACGGCGACATGGTGACGATGACCCTGATCCAGGGGATCGTGAACACCTTCGCGTTCTTCTTCTCGCGCCTGCTCGCGTCGGTGATCGCCTCCAATGTCGAGGAGCGCAACCGTCCCCTGGTCCAGATGCTGGTGACGATCGTGGGCGATATCGCCTTCACGATGTTGGGCAGCATCGTCGTGGCCTGGTTCTCGCGCCGTCGCGAATTCCGCGCCGACCGCGGCGGTGCCCAGTACGCCGGCCGCCAGAACATGATCAATGCTCTCCGTCGCCTGCAAAGCGTGTACGAACGCCCCGAGGCCGAAGAGGGCGGACGTGACGCCTTGGCGGCGCTGAAGATCTCGCACCGCGAACCCGGCGGGCTCATGGCCTTGTTCATGACCCACCCGCCGCTGGAAGTGCGCATCGAGGCTTTGCAGCAGATGCGCATGTCGGCCCCCGTCTAAAGGAGGGGCCGCTCCCGTCCCTGCCGGAGAATCCGAATTTAAGCCTCGCTCTGCGGGGCTTTTCTTTTTATGATTGAGGTCGATGTTTTGGCGCGCCACCGCCTTCGCGGCCTTTTGCCTGATCCTGAGCTGTGCCCACCTGCTGCGGCAGGAGGGGCGCGTCGATTACAATCTGCTGCCGCCTTCGCCCAAGGATCTGGCGCAGAATCCGGATTCGCCCAACGTGCGCTGGTGGAAGGCCTTCAAAGAGGCGGAAAACGCCGTGGCCCGGGGTGATCGCGAAGCTGCCTGCCAGGGACATCGTCAGCTCTTGCCGGAGGAACGTTTCCCTTTGCGCGATCTCGTGGTGCTGCGGGCCCGAGAACTCTGCGTGCAGGTCGACGATCTGCCGCCCGCTTCCTCTTTGAACGCCAACTCCCTGGCGTGGTTCGAGGAAAGCTTCGTGCGCGGCCGCCAGAATCATTTCGCGCAACTGAGCACGGATGAAAAGATCCAGCTGCTGTGGGACCAGGCCCGGCTGGAGAAAAACGATCGTCGGCGCGAGGCCGCTTTGGCCGAAGCTTTGTCCTGGGCCGAAAAAGGCGGCGACGCCGAACGGATCAGCGAGGCCCGGGCGCGCCTGTGGAAAAACTCGCCGCGCCTGATGCCCTCGCCCGCACCGAAGGATCTGCCGGCGGTGATCAATGATCTGCGCCGGAACCGCGAGTTCTCGCGGGCCGTGGAGATGGAACGCCGGCGTTTGAAAAAACGTCCCGGCGCGGACGAGCGCTTCGTGATCCTGAAAAACATCCGCCAGACCTGGAAGGTCGCCCAGCAGAAAAACAAAATGATCGAGGCCACGACGGAGCTGGTGAACTTCGCCCGCGATGATTTCAAAAAGAATCATCGCCAGGGCCGCAAAGACCCCGGCACGGCGAAACGCCTCTTGGAGGCGCGCACTTTGTATGCCCGCACCCTGTGGACGGAGGACCGACGCCATCTGGCGCTGAAGGCCTTGGCCGACGCCCGGCGCGAGCTGAAGGGCGTGATCAGCCTGGAGGAAGTGCATTTCCTTTTCGGCCGCATGGATGAGGAGATCGGACGCTTCCCCGAGGCCATCGCCCACTACGACAATGCCCTCGCCGAGCGCCCGCTGACGCCGGGATTGAAAGACCGCATCTCGTGGGCGCGGGCCTGGATCCTGCACAAGCTGGGACGTTCGGAGCAGGCGGTGGCGGCCTTTCAGACCCTGGCCGACAACGCCAAAGAGGTTTCCGACAAATCCCGCGCGCTGTTCTGGAAATCGCGCCACCTGAAAGACGCGAACGAACGGCAGACCTTGCTGCGCCAGGTGCGCGACGAGGACCCGCTCGGTTACTACGGCATGATGGCCTCGCGGGATCTGAAGGAGCCTCTGGCGCCCATTCAGAGCGGCGCCTCGACGACGGATCTGTCCCTGTGGCTGTCGTCGGACTTGAGCACCCCCACCGTGGTGACCGCCGAGTGGATGATCTCTCTGGACTGGCACGAGGGATTGGCCCGCGTCCTGGACAATCTGCAGCAGGAGGCCCGTCAGAAAAACCAGACCGGCACGGACACCTGGTTGCGCCTGGCTTCGGCCTACGCGCGCGGCGGGGAATACCTGCCGCTGTTTTCGCTGATGAACAGCCTGCCCGCGGACCTGCGCGACCGTCTGCTGAAAGAACGGCCCGAACTGCTCTTTCCCCGCCCCTGGCTGGGCGAGGTGGAATCCGCCGGGCAGGCGGCGAGCATCCCGCCCGAGCTGATTTACGCGATCATGCGCCAGGAGTCGGCGTTCAATCCCCGGGCCCGCAGCCATGCGGAGGCTTACGGGCTGATGCAGCTCCTGCCCTCCATCGCGTCGTCACTGGCGAAGGAAAACAAGATCCCCATGAAAAGCCCCGAGGATCTGTACGAGCCCGAGACATCGATCCGCCTGGGGGCTTTCGAGCTGCGCCGCCAGTTCGACCGCTGGAAAGGCCGCTGGATCCCGGCGGTGGCCAGTTACAACGCCAATCAGGCGGCCGTGCGCGGCTGGCTGAAAAGCCGTCACCGCGAGGACCCGGTCGAGTTCATCGAAGAGATCCCCTATGATGAAACCCGCGGCTACGTGAAGCTCGTCATGCGCAATCAGGTGTTTTACCAGCGTTTGCTGTCGGCCCTGCCCACGGAATTCCCGGAAAATTGTCTCAATTTGTTCCAGGACCCCGCCCAAGGCACGGCGGATGCCCGCTGATTCATCAACTTTCTCCGTGATTGGGCCGATTGATCCCTGTGATGAAGCGTTTTTTCAATCGACGTTTGTTCCTGGCCTTGTTCGCGAGCCTTCTGATCGCGGCGCCCGCGGCGTTGATGCTGACGCCGTGGCCTTTGCCCCTGCTGGCGGGCTTTCTCGCGCCGTCGGGCGTGATCATTGAAGAACCGCAAGGCTCGCTGTGGGCGGGCTTGAGCGCGCGCGAAGTGCGTCTGGAGCGCCCGGGATTGTCCTGGCAATGGCGCGAGGCGCGCTTCGCCCTGGACCATGAGCTTCTGCTGAATGAGCAGAAAGTGGTCTTCCAGGACTGGCAGGCGGCCTCGGGGTCCTTGCGGCTGGAGCAGGTCACGCTCGAGCTCACGGATTTGAGGATGCAATCCCTGGACTGGCGGCCGGAGGGCGTGTTTTACGCCCGTCAATTTCAAGCTTCAACTCCGAAGGGCTCGTTTGAAATGCCCTCTTTGCGCAGCGATCCCCCGCCTTTCCAGGCGGAGATCGCGGCCCTGAACGGGCAGTTGCGCGTGGTCTCGGACGCGGATCAGTTGCTTTTGAATCTGCATGGTTTGCAGGTGCAGCCCCTGGTGGCCGCGGCCCCGCCCATCACCCTGGATCAGGTGGAATTGCGTTTGCCCCGCCAAGTGCAGCTGACGCCGGAGTTCGCCCGTCAGGCGCTGGAGCAGCTGATGAAAAACCCGGGACGGGCCACGCTGCGCCTGCCGACGCGTTCGCTCAGCTATGATCTGGCCTGCTCTTGCTTCCGCGACGAAAAAGGTGAATTCCACCTGAAGCTCGCGGAAGCGCCGACTTTGTTCACGCTGACCTTGGATGAGTACCGTCGCGAACCCGAGGTGCAGGCGGATGAGGAGCTTCTGAGCGGCCTGATCTGGAGCAAGACCTGGCCGGAGCTTTCGGAAGAGGAAAAAACCCAGCTCAGCGCCTGGAAAGAGCATGTGCGTTTCGAGCGTCCGGAGCCCCTGCCGGTGGCGGAGAAGACTTTCCTCGATGACTACCGTCTCCTGCAGAAAGTCAGCAAGGACAGGGATCTTTCGCGTCTTTTCACGCGCATCAAAAAATCCGCCCGCGGCGGGGCGCCGGCGGAGGTCTTGTACTTCGCGAGCCTCCTGACCGTGATGGGCACGGATTGCGAGATGGCGAGTCCCTGGCTCGCGGAACTCACGGCGATGGCGACGACGCCCGCCCTGCAGGCGAAGACCTTCTCGTTGCTCGCGCAGTGCGAGAAGGACCCGGTCTTGAAAAGAAAGCTTTTGGAAACGGCGAACATTTACGCCCCCCGCGATCAGGTCATCAAGGGTTTCCTGCTGAGTTCGATGCTGACGGGCAAGGACGCGAAAAAACACGTGCGCACGGCGAAGCGTTTCCTCCATGGCAAGGACCTGGAGCCGGAGGCGGCCCTGCCGGTGAAGAACGCCCTTTTGCGCATGCAGGGCGAGTCACGCGCGCCGGCCTCCCAGAAGCGCCCATGATTTCGACAGTCCCGCGGTTTTCCCTGCGGGATTCTCAAACCGGGACGGTCCGGATTCATTAAGCCGCCCCCCTGAAAATCCGATAGGAAAAGACGAGCGAGGAGAGAGCATGCGACCTTGGCACGTCATTTTCGGTTTGAGCGGATTCTTCATTTTGTTCTTCGCGGGCCTCGCGACCTGGTTCACCTTTGACGGCCAGTGGAATTCCGACCAGTTCTCGCCGTCGCGTTCGCAGAGCTCCACCTACCGCCCGGGCAAGGACAACCGCTCTTTGGAAAAATCCGAGATCACGACGAAGATGAACGAGGTGCCGGACGAACCCAGCGCCTTGTTCAACGACCCGGCCATCAACCAGGCCTGGGGCCTGAAAAAAGCCGACGCCGCCCGCGCCTGGTCGGTCTCCAAAGGCAGCCGTGACATCAACGTCTGCGTGATCGACACCGGCATCGACATCCGTCACGAGGACATCGCGCAGAACCTGTGGAGGAACCCGGGTGAAAGCGGCTTGGACTCCAAGGGTCGCGACAAGTGCTCGAACGGCATCGACGACGACGGCAACGGCCACATCGACGACTGCTACGGCTGGAACTTCGTGTCCAACAACAACAACCTGACGGACAACCACGGTCACGGCACGCACATCGCCGGCATCATCGGGGCCGAGGCCGGGAACGGCAAGGGCATTTCCGGGATCTCGCCGCAGGTGAGCCTGATGATCCTGAAATATTATGATCCGAAGGTCCCGAACACGGACAACCTGAAGAACACGATCGCCGCGATCCGCTATTGCGTGAAGATGGGCGCCCACATCATCAATTATTCCGGGGGTGGCACGGAGTACTCGCAGGACGAGCACGACGCCGTGGCCGAGGCCGAACGCAAGGGGATCCTTTTCGTCGCGGCGGCCGGCAACGAGCGCTCGAACTCGGACCAGCACCACTACTACCCGGCTGACTACAAACTGAAGAACATCATCTCGGTGACGGCGATCGACCCCAGCACGCAGGTGCTGTCCTCGAGCAACTACGGCATCGAGACGGTGGACATCGCGGCCCCGGGCCAGAACATCCTGTCCACCCTGCCCGGCAACTCTTACGGCTTCATGACGGGCACCTCGCAGGCCACGGCCTTCGTGACGGGGGCGGCGGCCCTGATCATGGCGCACAAGCAGTCCTTCAAGGCGGAGGACGTGAAAAAGTACGTCCTGTCGACGGGCGACGCGATGACGAGTTTGGCCAGCAAGACGCGCACGTCGCGCCAGCTGAACCTGTACAAGTCGCTGACGATCCTGGATTCCGGCGTCGGCGCCTCGGGCGTGGTGGCAATCCCGAAGCAAGAGCAATTCACCGTGGACGGCATCTCCGATCCGGGCATGGCCGGCGGCAACGCCCGCGGGGCCGCCGCGGAAAACCGCGCCAACAGCGGTTTCGCCCAATTCGGCCGGAGCCTGATCAACGCGATCGAGAAGGGCGACAAAAAGGTGAAGCCGAGCAAGCTCGGCAGCGGCGGCGGCGCGGAGCCGGTGGGGAATTGAGCGCGGACTTATTTCGCGTTCCTCAATCAGGCCGCAAGAGCCCGAATCACGGCTGAAATGGTTGCCAACTCCGGATTGAATTTCTTGTTTGGATCCATCAAATCATAAAGCGTGCGTCGCCCGATCCCCGCCTTTTTGGCGACCTCGGATTTATTCACCGTCATCAGGTGCGCGATCAAAACCTCCCGGAAGGCGCTCATATCGTTTGTTTTGATACAGTCCAGAAGGGTCTCAGCCACGAGAGCGGAATTTTTGAGCTCTTTACTCGTGAAAGGCTCGTACACCAGCAAGGATTTCTTCCCTGATTTTTTTTGCTTTTTTGATGTCCCGGCTTTGGCCATTTTTATTACCTCCGTCAAGTGCCACAACGACTGATCGGTCCCAGAAAAAACAATAGACGCGAATCCCGTTCTTCCAGCGAAGCTCGAGCAGGCCCTCAAAACGCTTACAGTCACCGAAATGGCCCAAGCTCAAAAGATCCAGTCGAGATCTGACCAAACTCCTCGTTTTCGGCATTTGCTCCTGAAGCCAATGTTCAAATTCCTCAGTCAGGATAATTTTGAACAAGAAAACCTCATTTCAAATTGTGCGGTATATTGCACAATTAGTCAAGATATAATGAATGGGGGCCGGCTCATGGGGGCGCCATTCAAAAGAGAGGCCTTTTTAAAAGTTATTCGAGTCAAAAAAGAACTTCAGCAAGGTCCGGAGTACGGATTGGGAGATAAATAAGGAAGCCATAATCCGGCCGGCGATCTCCGGAGTCAGGCCCTGACACTCACGGGCGATGCTGTTGATGGTCTTTACTTCGGCACCAACCCACAAAAGACGAATAAAACCTTAACAAACTCGCTTCGCTAGTCTGAAATCTCATTCACCTTTATTGTTTTTTCCCCTTATGGACTGAAGTAACGGTTTGCTTATCGAAACGAGTAGCCAAACTTCCAGGATGCTCAAGACACCGAATAAAAAGGCATATTGAGCATTGTGAAATTTTAGAAAATTTCTGAAAAAAATATAAGTCGGACCAACAAGCAAAAAGAAAACAAATAACTTAGCATATGGCCTTGAATCAAACATCATTCAAATAATTCCTATTTTGTTATAAAAGAAGCGGTACTCCTTTACCATTGAAGATCAATTTTACGCAAGTGAGAGAGAATTTCGAGGGTTTTGTTAAAAATCCGAGCGCGAAACAGCCGTCGCCTCTCAACAGGCCTTCTTCATCTTCTTGATATCATCAATGATGACTGGGAAATACATGAATATAGAAGCGGTAAAGCCCGAATAGAACCGCAAGTAATGCCAATAAGACCAGTCCCCAAAGCATAGGAGATCGTTCAGCCTTCATTCTATTAAGAGCACGAGGAAACAAGACAAACCACTGAATATACCCAAATAAGAGCATGAGCGAATAAGACAGAATGGCACCAAGAGATGAGTTAACGCCTATCAAGGGAAACAGAAGAACCATTGCAATAATGCTAGCCGGTAAGGTGAGCAAGGTAAGTCCATATAGAGCCACTAACTCCGTTTCCCCACCCATATAAGTTCCGATTGCAATCAGTATAATACACAAACTTATCCATAAATACTTGATGACACTCTTCATTTTAATCCGCCTCACAAGTGCGATTGCATTGCACAATGGCGTCACTTGTCATGCTGCTTTTGTTGTCTTTTGGCACCTCTTTACAGCTCACTCCTACGCTCCCCAGAGCGAGGTCATTTGAATCTTTACCTGGGCTGGCAAATGGATTCCCGGCGCGGGCTTGACCACCACAGATACCATTTGCACATAAGTATTGGCGGGAAACAGAGCTAGCTTCAAGCATGTTCCAGTGAAACTAAGCTAGTGAAGCCGCTATATATCTATTTACTTCCGAACGAAAACTATCGTCATTCTTGTACGGACGGCGAATCACACCGGACTTAACGACGCTCGAAATAATTCTTCTGAAAATATCTGCCGTTAAAGGATACTGAATGGCCTCCTTCGACAGCGTGAAGCGCAGGAAATCATCATCCTGCATCCACTTATTCCAATCCAAAGATTTAGAGAACACTCCCTTGGCAGGCATATGAATCAAGATGTCCTCAATTTCCTGTTGAATTCCTATCAAAAAATCCCGCTCTTCACAGCTGAGGCTGGAAGAATTGCTTTTCAGAGCTTCCCGCCAATCTCGTTCAAATCCTTCCCAGGACACAAGTTCTCTTGAGAAATCGAAATGGGAATCCAATATACTCTGAAATTGTACGACTAGGCCACTCTTCATCATTTCCCCCAAGGCCAATGCTTGACCACTCCCGGAATATCCACATGTGGCAAGCTCGACCCGCCCGGTCTAATGGGGTGAACATCGAGCCGGATGATATTCGAAGACTGGCCCGGCAAAGGATTGTTTCGATACAAACCCAATCCACTTCCACCAGAGTTCGGGTATTTCCTAAACTGTAACGAAGTATCCGTGGCTCTGCAAAGGCCGCCCCCTGCAGCCCACCCTCCGGCAACAGCCATAGGAACACCAATCATTTCATTCTGAGCTGCACCATGTGTATCTGACCTTGACCCTTTAAACCGGTCCACAACTTGATGTATTGTGGGCATGAAAGGAAAGGTTATGGCAAACAAGAAAAGAAGCCCTGAGCAGATCGTTCAGATTTTAAGAAACATGGAGATCGAAACAGGCCGAGGAATAAGCCAAGAAGAGGCTTGCAGGAAACACGGCATCACGCTGCAAACTTTCTACCGCTGGAGAAAAGAGTTCGGCGGTTTGCAAGTGGATCAAGCCCGAAGGCTGAAAGAACTTGAGATTGAAAACCAGCGCCTCAAAAAAGTCGTCGCCGAACTCGCTCTAGATAACTCCGTTCTGAAAGAGATCAACAAGGGAAACTTCTAAGCCCGTCACGCAAAAGAGAGGCCGTTGAGCACGCGATCGAAGTGTTTGGCATCTCAGAAAGACGGGCCTGTAAAATCCTCGATCAGGGAAGATCCACTCAGCGCTACACCGTGACCTTTCGACCAGACGAAGACCGCCTTACTCGTGACATCATTGAACTTGCGCAAACCTACGGGCGATACGGATATCGCCGCATCACAGCCCTTCTGAAAGAAAAGGGCTGGAAGGTCAATGCCAAGCGGGTTGCGAGAATTTGGAAAGAGCAAGGGCTCAAAGTTCCCAAAAAACAAAAGAAACGAGCCCGGCTTTGGGATCGAGAAGGCTCTTGTATCAGGCTTAGGCCCGAAAGACCCAATCATGTCTGGTCTTATGATTTTGTATTCGATCAAACTCATGAGGGAAAGACGTTTAAGATGTTTAACGTGATCGATGAGTTCACGAGAGAGTGTTTGATGATCAAGGCGGCGCGAAGGCTCACTCATCAGGACGTGCTCGATTCCCTCTGTGAACTCTTTTTACAAAGAGGGGTTCCAACACACGTTAGATCCGACAACGGATCTGAGTTCATTGCGGCGAAGCTTCGAATTTGGTTTGAGGCCTTGGAACTTAAGCCCCTTTTTATCCAGCCCGGAAGCCCTTGGGAGAATGGCTATGTGGAATCTTTTAACGGCAAACTTCGCGATGAGCTTTTGAATCGGGAGATCTTTTATTCAATGAAGGAGGCGCAAGTGATGATTGAGAGATGGAGAAAGCACTACAACACCGTTAGGCCACACAGTTCTCTTGGTTATCGGCCGCCAGCGCCGGAAACTTTTACGCCATTTCAGGCAAGTGTTGAGATTCGACCAGTCGCAATGTAACTGGATCAAACATCGGGTTCAGGTCACGAACGATTAAAAACAAGCATTCTTTAAATTAAGATTTATTGAATAATCTAAGTGATTTTTACTTGAGAAGATTCCTCAACCAACCACTTCCATCGCCGGAAGCGTTACTCCCAGAAATCCCTTAACGTCAGCCGGCCGCGCAGGCTCACGATCAACCCATAGCTCAGCAAGGCCACGGCGATACCCGAGCCCACCATGTTGCGGTGATTCGTGTGCATCATGCCCCACAGGATCATGCCCAGGCTCACCACAAAGGGGGCCGCCAGGAGTGCCTTGCGCCATTGCGGCAGCGGCACGCGTTCCGAGGCGGGTTGCTCCTTCTTCGCCAGCACGTCGCCCGGTTTTCTCACCGGCATCCGCAAGGTCGGCGGCGGCGCCACCGACTTCATCGCTTCCAGGCGCCGCAGCTGCTCCGTCGCGATGTCGTCCTGGCCCTGAATCTGACGGATGTTCTCGTACTGATGACGGGCGTACTCCAGCGCGTCCAACTGCTGGCAGGCCATCACGAAATCGCGGTGCTTGTCCTCGTTCGTGTAATCCTCCAGCAATTCCTTCCACCGGCGCACCAGGCTCGGTTGCGCGCGCAGGGACGGATCCGACGGCAGGCCCTCGAGCTTTTCGAAAATCACCTGACAGCTGGAGCACTCCTTCGCCGAGGCCGCGCTCTCAGACCCGCAGCGCGGGCACTTGCGGGTCGCCGTGCTGGCGACTGACGCGGGGCTCTGCGCCTCCAGGGCGCGGGTCGTGACGTGCAGGGGGTCCGCCGGCGGGAAATCGAAGGTGAATCGCGTCGGGCAATTCATGCACTGGAAGTGCGGCGAGGTGCTGAAAATGGCCGTCACATCCACTTGGTAGAGCTTCGCGCATGATGGACAACGGACCTGCAGTTGATTCATACTCACATGATGAAAAATTTTACGGCATTTTTCAAGGCTTCTTGGGGACCTTTGTTGTCCAGCGTTCTCATCGCCACCACCTATGTCCCCTTCCCGCCCTGGGCCCTCCTCTTCTGCTTCGTGCCCCTCTGGCTCTGGCTGAACGAACCCCAGCGCACCGGGCGCGGCGCCTTCTTCGGCGGCTGGCTCACGCAGTTCGTTTTCACCCTCATCGGCAACCACTGGATCGCCCACACCGCCAAAGAGTTCGGCTACTTCCCCTGGCCCCTCGCCATCCTCGTCCTGCTGCTTTTCGCGGCATTCATTCACCTGCACGTCCCCATGGCCTCCTACCTCTCCGTCGTTCTGCGCAACCGCCTGAACCTGCGCGGGGCGCGGTTTTTCTTCGTCATGGCCCTCGTGTTCTCCCTCGTTGAGCGCATCTGGCCCATGATCTTCCCCTACAACATGGGCTACACCCTGCTCTGGGCCCAATGGCCCGTCTACCAATGGGCCGACGTCATCGGCTTCTCGGGACTGTCATCCATCATTTTCCTGATCAACGCCTGGATCGCCTGGATGTGGGTGCAACGCCACGACACGAAACGGGTCCTGCGGCACGCCGGCGTTTTGGCCTTCCTCCTGGGGGGCTTCACCCTGGCCGGGCTGTGGCACGCCCGGACCTGGCAACACACCGACGCCGAAGTGAAGGCCCTGGTGGTGCAGGCGAACATCGGCAATCTCGAAAAAGCCTACGCCGAGCAAGGCCGCGGCTTTCTCTTCGGCATCACCTCCAAATTCGTGGAGCTCACGCAAAAAGGCCTGAGCGAGCACCCCGACGCGGACCTCGTGGTGTGGCCGGAAACGGCCTTCCCGGATTCGCCGGACCGTCCGGAGTTTTCGCAATCCCGTCTGGATCAGATCGCGGCCGGGCTCGGGCCCCTTGAAAAACCGCTCCTGATCGGCGCCTACTCGAAAGACCCCTCGCCCACGGGCCGCGCCCGCGACGCGCTGACTTACAATGCCGTGTTTCTGCTCGATTCCCGCGGCAAGCCCCTCGATCAGCCCTACCGCAAAACCGACCTGCTGATGTTCGGCGAGTACCTGCCCTTGAGCGAGACCTTCCCGATCCTGCTCGAGTGGCTGCCCTTCATTTCGAACTTCGGCCGCGGCCAGGGGCCGATGGTGCTGAACTGGCAACGGCCGACCGGCGAAGTCCGCCTGGGCCCGCAGATCTGCTATGAAGGCCTCTTCCCCGATTTCTCCCGCGGGCTCGCCCTCAAAGGGGCCGAGGTGCTGGTCAACGTCACCAATGACTCCTGGTTCGGCACGCCCTTCGAACCGCGCCAGCACATGAACAAAACCCTCGCCCGCGCCATCGAAGTGCGGCGCCCCCTGGTGCGCTCCACGAACACCGGCATCAGCACGGCCATTCTGGCCGACGGCACGCAGTTGCAACGCTCGCCCTCGGATCAGGAATGGACCGGGCTTTACCGCATTCCCTACAAACAGAATCCCCCTTTGACGTTTTACACACGTTACGGGCATTGGGATTGGCTGTTGCTCTGTTTGGCCTTATTGCTCTTGCTGAAGATGAGAGGAAACAAAGAAGACCATGCTTGATCTGCAAGCCCTGGATTGGACCGAAGTTCTCGAGCGCATCCGTCAGGCCGCCACCAGCGAGCCCGGTCGCGGCCGCATCATGGCCACGAGCCCTCTGGACAACGCCACCGCCGCCCGCCTGGCCGTGAACGACATCATGCAGGCCGGGGCCATCGTGCAACAGGGCCTGCGCCCTCATCTGCAGAGCCTGGATCTGTACCCGATCTGGATCCCGCGGCTGAAGAAAAAAGCCGTCCTGAAAAATCTCGAACTCAAGGACGTCCGTCACTTCTGCCACGAAGCCATCGCCCTCAAAGAGGCCCTGAAGCTCGCCGTCAACGACTGGGCCGACCGCCTGGGCGAAGCGCTCATCGACGCCACCGAACCCCTGTCGGCCATCGATCAGATCCTCACGCCCTCGGGCGAGATCCGCTCGGACGCGTCGGAAAGGCTGTACTCCCTCTTCAACGAGAAGGAGCGCCTGGGCCGCGAGATCCAGAACACCTTGGACCGTCTGGTCAAAGACCATCAGATGGAAAACCTGCTGCAGGATAAATTCGTCACCACCCGCGAGGGACGCTGGGTGCTGCCGGTGAAAAGCGGCATGCAGCACCACCTGCCGGGCGTGATCCACAGCAGCTCGCAATCGAAGCAAACCGTCTTCATGGAGCCCGACAAGGTCATTCCCGCCAACAACCGCATGCGCCAGATCGAAGTCGAAATCGAGGACGAGATCGAGCGCCTGCTGACGGACCTGTCGCACTACCTGGCGACGCGCACCGAGGAATTCGAACGCAGCCGCGATCTGATGGAAACCTGCGACGTGCGTTTCGCGCAGGCGCAGTTCGCCATCCTCGTTCAGGCCGTGCCCTGCGAATTCTCCGAGGACCGCCTGGAGCTCGTCGATGTCCGCCACCCGCTGCTGCAACTGTCCGGCAAAGCCGTGATCGCGAACTCCGTCACCCTGGATGAGAGCAAAACCATCCTGCTGCTCTCCGGCCCCAACGCCGGCGGCAAGACGGTGCTGCTGAAGTCCATCGGCCTCGCCGCCCAGATGGCCCGCTGCGGGCTGCCGGTCTGCGCTTCGGAAAACTCCAAGATCCCGTTTTTCAGCCACATCCTGATCGGCATCGGCGACTCCCAAAGCGTCGACGAGGAGCTGTCGACCTTCGCCGCCCACCTGAAGATCCTGCAAAGGGCGTCATCGCTGCAAGGGCCGGACAACCTGATCCTGGTCGACGAGATCTGCGGCTCGACGGATCCGGAAGAGGGTTCGGCCCTGGCGCGCTCCTTCATCGAGAGTTTCTCGCGCCATGGCGTTTTCGCCATCATCACCTCGCACTTGGGCCCTCTGAAATCCGGTTGGACCGCGGAAGACCTCATTCTCAACGGCTCCCTGGAGTACGATCCCAGGACGGGCCGCCCGACGTATCATTTCATTTCCGGCATCCCGGGCGATTCGCTGGCGATCCAGACCGCCCAGCGCGTGGGCGTCGAGGACAACATCATCCGCCGCGCCGTCGAGATCCTGTCGCCGGCGACCCGCGCCCGCTACGAGGGCCTGGAGCAGATCGAAAAGCTCAAGGCCGACATCGCCGTGCTACAGGAGTCCCTGCGCAAGGACATGCAGGCCGCGAGCGCCGCCAAAAAGAAATACGAAAAGCTCGCCAGCGATTTCGAAAAAGAAAAAGACGAATGGCTGTCGAAGACGGTGCGCAAGGCCGAGAAAAAAGTCGACGAGGCCATCCAGCACGCGCGCGCCGACGACACCTTCCGCCGTCACCGCCAGCTGCAGGACATCAAGTACCAGCTGCCCGAGATCGTGAAGGCGAAACCGGTGAACCTGGGGTTGCCGGCCGAAAGCGCCGACGAGTTCAGCCGGCGTTATCCGCCCGGATCGAAGGTTTTCGTGCCGAGCCTGAACGGCGACGCCCTCGTGCAGAGCACGCCGAACTCAAAGGGCGAAGTCATGGTGCTGGCCGGTTCCATCCGTTTGCAGCTGCCCTGGCAGGAGCTGAAGCCGCCGGGAAAACCCAGCAACCCGACGCCGAATCTGGTGCGCCGTTCGGGCGGCGTCACCATCGCCCTGCACGACGAGGACCGCACCCTCGATCTGCGCGGCAAGACCGTCGAAGAGGCGATCGAGAATCTCGAGATCGCCCTCGACCGCGCCGCCACCCAGAAAGAGGACCGGCTGAAGATCATCCACGGGCACGGCACCGACGCTTTGAAAAAAGCCGTGCGCACTTACCTGTCGCGCTCGGTGTACGTCAAAAAATGGAAAGCCGGTTCTTCGGAAAGCGGCGGTGACGGCGTCACCTGGGCCGAAGTGGCGGACGATTGAACAAAGCCCGCGCGTGATCCGCGCTCAAAAGTTTGAAAAGCGGCCGTCCAATCCGCGGCCGCCGCCGTTCTAGAACGAATACCCCAGATGGAGTTTCACCGCCGAAAAGCGCGGGAAATAAGACACCAGGTTCATGGCGCTCCGGGCGTCGCTGCCGTCATCGGCGGTGCCGGCTTCATCGATGAAGGCGGCTTTGCGCGAAATGACCACCAGGGGTTGGGCCCAAGAAAGCCAATCCACGCCGAACGTCAGGCCGTTTTTCAGAGTCCAGCGATTGCCCAATCCCACGGTTCCCCCGAAGGCCTCGAGCCTCATGGCATCGATGGTGGGCGTGCCGGCGACCCGCGAGAGCATGGCATCACCGATCTGAATCGTGAATTTCCCGTAGTGCACGCCCGCGAACAGATTGAAGCTGTTGGTGCCCAGGTACTTGCGCCACAAAAAGCTGTAACGCTGCTCTTCCAGACCGCCGAAGCGATCCAAAAAACCCGGCGGCTTGATGCTGCCCGAAAGATATTCCAGTTCCCACGAGGTGTTCTGATCGCGGTTTTTACCGACGACCAGCCCGAACTTGCTGGGCAGAATCATATCCAGGTAAGAGTACTCGACCGCCGCGAACCACCCGCCGCGCGCCCGCGACGCCCGGGCCTGAGTCAGCCGTTCATCCACGCGAACCACGGCCTGATCGATTTTCTCCCCGGCTTCTTTGGCCGTCTCTTTCACGCTCTCCGCCACGGTCTCCACCGCCGGCGGCGCTTCTTTTGAAGCCTCTTTCGACGCTTCCACCGGAGCCGCCATCACCGAACCAGCGAACATCATCCCCACAACCAGCAAAAAATATCTCATCCCGCCACCATAGCCCCCCACCCCTCCCTTGACCAGCGCCATTTCCCCGACATCCCCCCTCTCCTCTCCTCTCTTTCCCCCTCCCCAACCAAAAAAAGAGACCGGCAGCAGCCGAGGTCTGTGCGGGCGGGGCGGCCCTCCGATCGGGACCTCCCGCAAGCCGGAGGCGTTGGCCGCCAAGGGCGGCCATGCGGGCCTGAGGGCAGGAGCCCGTGTCCCGATCGGAGGGCCGCCCCGCCCGCACAGACCGTTCGCTCCATCTCCCTCCCTCCCTCCCCCCCTGTCATGCCAATTCCGTCCCCTGTCACATCCCTCGACGTCCCACAATAAGATCGCCCCACACCGAGACACCCCCACTCCGCCAAGCCCCCGCGATCACACCCTTTTCCCCTCCGTCTCAGCCTGAAATATGGCACCGCCCTTGCTCCATCCTCAGTCATCAAACAAAGGGGAGGCCCCAATGAAAAACAGAATGAATCTGAATCCCACTCAGAAAAAATTGAGCATGGTGGTTCTGATGCTGGCCGCCCTGGTCTTGAGCGGTTGCGGGGCCGCGAAATCGACGGACAGCGCCGACCTTTCCTCCCGGGTCACGGACACGAGCAACACCGCCCGCGCCTGGTCCTACTGCAACGAGGGTTTGAGCCAAGGTCAGTCTTTCAAGTTGAGCCTTTATTCCTACACGGAAAACAGCCAGGTGCGGAACGACCTGATGTACGCGATGCCGAGCGCCCTGCCCTCGGACTTCACCACCAGCAATGATTACTTCCAGTTTTACCGCTGGCAAGCGAGCGCCGGTTCGGCCACTTATCTGGACACGTCGCCTTTGTCCTTCTCGATCCTGAACCCTTCGACCGGCGCCACCATCCTGTCGACGCGCACGGCCCTGCGCTGGAGCGATGTTTCGGGCCTGGCGGCGCAGATGGGCGTGAGCACGCCGAAGGATTTCTTCCGCCGCGTCTGGATCATCATCGACTTGAAGGATCCGTCGGCGCAGTTCGACGCCTTGATGACGGTGCTGTATCGCAACGACAACAGCCAACGCGACCACAGCAATATGTTGCTGCCGATCTTTGACGCCAATCCGGCCGGTTACGCCACGGAACCCGGCGGCGGCGCCCGCCCGAAAGTGCTGCGCGACATCCATCCCTTCAACGGCACCAGTTGGACCACCGAGGCTTACAAGAGCGGCGCCACGTCCCTCTGCGCCGCCTTCAGCAGCTAGGCTTGAATGATCGTGGCGGAGCAAGTAAGTTCTCCGCCATGATTGAAATCTCCCAAGCCCGCTTCGACACCCCCGCCGATCTCCTGCAACAATGCCGCGATTCCCTGGATCGCTCCTTCGCCAAGAAAGGCTCCGGTTTTCCGGAGCTGCCGGCGCGCGAGGCGCTGTGGACCGAGGCCGAGAAAATCGGCCGCGAGCTGCGCCAGCATTACGAGCACCTGGTGGTCATCGGCACGGGCGGCAGCTCCCTCGGGGGGCAGGTCATCGCCGCGCAACGCCCGGGCAGCCGTTTGCGTTTCCTCGAGAACGTCGATGCCCTCGCCGTGTCGCGCGTGATGCACGGTCTGGAGGCGAAGCGCACGGCCTTCGTGATGATCTCGAAATCCGGCGGCACCATCGAGACCCTGGCCGGCATCGATTATCTGCGCGAGTTCCTGGCCCGTCAGGGCGTCGACCTGAAAAGACAATCCCATGCCCTCACCGAGTCCCCGGACAACTCCCTGGGCCGCTGGGCGCAACAGAACAAGGTGCCCTTGACGATCATTCCGCGGGACGTGGGCGGTCGTTACTCGGTGCTCTCCCCCGTGGGCATGATCCCCGCCGCCTTCGATGGCGCGGACGTGAAGTCCTTCCGCGCGGGCGCCGCCTGGGCCCTGGAGCAGAAAGACCTGGTGGCGAATCTGATGGCGCAATCCGTTCTGAGCTTCGAGCGCCAGGAGTGGATCACTTACTTCTGGATTTACGATTCCCTGGCCCGCGTGCTCGGCTGCTGGATTCAGCAGCTGTGGGGCGAGTCCCTGGGCAAAAAAACGGGCTTTGACGGCCAGCCCGCCCGTCGTGCCAGCACGCCGATGGCGGGTTTGGGGACGGTGGACCAGCACTCGATGCTGCAGCAGCTGGCGGACAATGTGGTGCGCGACAAACTGATCGTGTTCGTGCGTTCGAAAGCGGCGGAAGGCGGCCATCAGCCCTTGGAGCAGCCGGAGTTCACGGAGTGCGACAGCCTGCGCGGCCATTCCATCGGCGAGCTTCTGAAAGCCGAGGCCGTCGCCACCGAAGAAGCGCTTCACCGTCAGTCGGTGTCGACCCTGACGTTGACCGTGGATTCCTTCGACGACCGCAACCTGGGCGCGTTCTTCATGACCTTGCAATTGTGGGTCGGCGCCCTGGGCGAGCACCTGGGGTTGGATCCCTATGATCAACCCGGCGTGGAGCTCGGGAAGATCCTGACCAAAGAGTACCTTAAAAAGCGCTGAACTCCTGAAGCAGGCGGCGCGCCTCTTCGCGGCTGCCGGCGCGGATCACGCGCTCCGTGAGGGCGCGGCACTCTTCCAGGGTCCAGCGCGACAGGGCCTCGCGGCTGGCCGTGATCAGGCGCGCGTTCTGGCTGATCTTCTGCACGCCCGCCCCGAACAGGAAGGGCCACAGCAAGGGGTCCGAAGCCATTTCCCCGCAGACGGAAAGTTCGCGGCCGCAGCGGCGCACGTCCTGCGCCAGATAATGAACCGCGCGCAGAACGCCCGGCGAGTAGGCGTCGCTCAGGTCGTGCAGGTTCGGGTTCATGCGGTCGCAGGCCGTCAGGTACTGGGTCAGGTCATTGGTGCCGACGCTGAAGAACTGCACCCATTTCGAGAATTCCGGGATCATGAAGATGTTCGAGGGGATCTCGAGCATCATGCCCCATTTGATGGCCGGCGTGCCCGGCGCTTTTTTCGCGAGCATGGGTTTCAGGATCTCAAAAACCTCTTCGAGCTCCTGGGTCGTCGTCACCATGGGGAACATGACTTCCAGGGGCCCCGACTCCGAGGCCCGCACCAGGGCGCGCAGCTGAGTCTCGAAGATCCCGCGGTTCTGCAAAGACAGACGCAAGCCCCGCACGCCGAGGAAGGGATTGTCCTCTTTCGGCATCTTCAGATAAGAGATCTCTTTGTCGCCGCCGACGTCCATGGTGCGCAGGGTGACCGGGCGACCGGCCGCCACCTTCAAGGCCTGTTGATAAATGCGCAGCTGCTCGTCCTCCGACGGCGGCGACGAGCGGTCCATGAACAGAAATTCCGTGCGGTAGAGGCCGATGCCGTCGGCGCCGTTCTCGAAAGCCAGGTCCACCTGGCTTTGATTGGCGACGTTCGAGCACACCATCACGGCGTTGTTGTCCCTCATGAGGGAGGCCTTGTTTTTCCAGACCGCCAAGGCGGCCTGACGTTTTTCCTCTTCACGGGCCTGCTCTTCGGCTTGGGCCAACAGCTCCGCCCCCGGATTCAAGGTCAGACGCCCGTCCCGGGCCTCCAGGACCGCCATGCCCGATTCGGTCAAAGCATGCAGATCCAGATCCTTCACTTGAAACACGGAGGGAATGCCCATGGACTTCAGCAAAATCGCCGTGTGCGACGTGAGTCCGCCCTTGGTCAGCACCACGCCCCGCAAAGGCTGTCGGGAGTAGGCCATCAAGTCCGAGGGCGCGAGGTCTTCGGCCACCAGCAGGATCGGCTCGGTGGAGGAGAGCTCCGCCGTCGAAGAAACCAAATTGCGGATCAGGCGCTGCGAGACGTCCTTCAAATCCGCGACCCGCTCGCGCAGGTAATCCGACGTCGACTGCGAGAGGATCTTCACGAACATCCCGGTCACCGACTGCACGGCTTTTTCGACGATCACGCCCTGACCGATCTCGCCGCGGATGCCGTCGAGGTACTCCGGATCCGTCAGCATCATCTGGTGGGCTTCGAAAATCATGGCCTCTTGAGCGCCCATCTTGCGGGCGGCCATGTCCTTGATTTGCAGGATCTGCTTTTCACTCGCCTGCACGGCCGCGTCGAGGCGGCGGAGTTCCTCCGCCTCGGTGGTGAAGGCGCGATCCGCCAAAGATCCCGCGACGGGGCGCAAACACAGGACCGGCCCCACGGCGATGCCGGGGAAAACGGGGGTGCCTTGGAATCTTCGCGGTTCGTTGCGGGCGTTCATTCGGCGAATTGGTTCTGAATGAGTTTTTGCAGGGCGCTGGCGGCGGCGGCGCCGTCCTCGCCTTGGGCGATGATCTGGATCTCGTCGCCTTTTTCCAGGCCCAGCGACAGCAGGCTCATCAACGACTTGGCGTTTTTCACCTGGCCCTTGGCTTTGATCTCGATCTTGGATTGAAACTGCGAGGCGAGCTTCACCATCACCGCCGCCGGGCGGGCGTGCAGGCCTTCGGCGTTTTCCAATCGAACCGTGAATTCCGTCATGAGACTTTTCCTCTTCCGCTCTTGAGAGCTTTCTTAGATTTGGATATCCAACAATTCCTGGCCCGGGCGGATTTCACCCGCCGCCGCCAGGGCCCGCACGGCCTTGAAATCCGCCGTGTTGGTCACCACCACCGGGGTGATCACCGAAGGCGCCTGGGAGCGGATCCGCTCCAGATCGAATTCGATCAAGCGGTCCCCGCGACGAACCACGTCGCCGTTTTTCACCAGGGCCCGGAAGCCCTCGCCGCCCAGTTTCACCGTGTCGATGCCGACATGAATCAGCAACTCCACGCCGCGGTCATCGCCCAGGCCCACGGCGTGACCGGTCTTGAACATCTGCAGGACGGTGCCGTCGAAGGGCGCGTAGACGACGCCTTCCGCGGGCTCGATGGCCAGGCCCTCGCCGAGGATTTTGCCGGCGAAGGTTTGATCGGGAACCTGCTCCAGCGGAAGAACGCGGCCTTTCAGGGGCGAAAAAACCCGCGTGCTCGGGGCGGCGTTCTTCGCCACCGGCGGAGCGGCCGGCGCGGGAGGGGCCGCGGCTGCGCCCGCGGGCGCGGCGCCGGGCTGGCGCATGAGGACCTGCATGCGGCCCTTCAGGATATCCGACTTGGTGCCGAACACGACCTGGAAATTGCTGCGACCGTCGTGGAAAATCCCCGCGGCGCCCAAACGCTTCAAGCGGGCCTGGTCGACGCGCGAGGGATCCACCACCACCGTGCGCAGGCGCGTGATGCAGGCGTCGAGGGAACTCAAGTTCCCCGCCCCGCCCATGGCGGAGAGAACTTCCGCCGCCAGGACATCGGTGGGATTGCCGCCCGCGGAGGTCACGGGCGTCTCATCCAGAGCGTCGTCCGCGTCGCGGCCCGGGGTTTTGTACTGGAACAAACCGATCAGGAAATAAAACAGGCTGAAGTACAAAACCGCCATCAAAGGACCCACCACGGCCCACAGATAGAAGCTGTTCAGCTGATTGAAGTAACCCAGCCCGAAATCGATCAACGACGCCGAGAAGGTGTAGCCCAGGTGAATGTTGAAAAACTGCGTGAGGAAGCCCGACAGGAAGGCCAGCGCGACGTGCAGGATGTACAACAGCGGCGCGACGAAAATGAAGGAGAACTCGATCGGTTCGGTGATGCCCGTGATGATCGAGGTCAAAGCCGCCGTCAGCATGACGCCGGCGATGGCCTTGCGGCGCTCGGGCCGCGCCCGCAGGACGATGGCCAGGGCCGCGGCCGGCAGACCGAAGAGCATGATCGGGAATTCCGACGCCATGAAAATCCCGGCCGTCGGGTCGCCGGCGAAATAACGGGCCGAGTCCCCGTGCACGATCTGGCCCGAAGTGGTGGTAAATTCGCCGAACTGGAACAGGAAAGGCTGATAAAAAACGTGGTGCAGGCCCACCGGGATCAGCAGGCGCTTGCCGGCGGCGTAGAAGGCCCCGCCGTAGGTGGAATTCATCACCCACAAACCGAAGTGATTGATGCCCTCCTGGATGGGTGGCCAGAAAAAGGCGAACCCGAAACTCAGGATCAGCGTCGAGAACACCGTGAGGATGGGAACCAGGCGCTTGCCCGAGAAAAATCCCAGCACGGCGTGCAGCTGCTTCTCATGGTAGCGGTTGTACAGCCAGGCCGTCATCAGGCCGATGACGATGCCGCCGAACACCCCGGTGTTCAGCGCCAGCTCCAGGCCGCGGATCTCCGTGAAGACCTTGAGCAGGCTCACCAGGGTGAAGTAACCGGCGGCGGCCGAAAGCCCGGCCACGCCCGCGCCGCCGGTGAAGCCGATGGCGACCCCGATGGCGAAGATCACCGGCAACTGCTCGAACACCGCGAGGCCGCCGCTGTAAAGGACCTGGCCGATGTCGTGGGTCAGAGTCCCCTTCCCGGCGTTCTGCAGGGTCCGCCCCAGGGCCACGACCAGACCGGCCGCGGGCAGAACCGAAACCGGGATCATCAGGGACTGACCGAGTTTCTGCAGAACCGACAGGAAACGGGAGAAACGCGACGCTGTCATGCTCATCCTCTTTTTAGCGTTTCAAAGATTGGCGTGGGCTCAAGAACCGGTGGGCGCTGTGGCAGGCGTTGTAAGCGCGCACGGCGGCGGCATAGCTCCAGGTCAGGTCGCGGGCGCCGCGACGGTAACCGCTGTCGCGATCAAACTGTTCGGCGAAGTGACGGTCCGCCCCGCCATGGAACAGCGAGCGCTGAATGTAGGACTGCCCCTTGTCCTGCAAGGACCGCAGCAGCTCCCAGAACTCGTCCTGCTGGGGATTCAACGTCCCGCCCTGGGGAGGCACGCTCAAAGTGGGCAAGGCGGCCCGGTAGAATTCGCGGTTGATCGGATCGATCTTCACGAAACTGCGCTGCGCGAGTTCCTGCACGAGGTGGCAGTGCAGCTCGGCCATGGCGAAAGTCGCCAGGAACCAGGCATGGCCCTGACCGAAGCCGTTGCCATCGTAAACATCCTCCGGATAGCGGCCGATGCCCGGGGCCATGTGGGCGAACCGCTGGTTCACCGGGTACAGGCGGCGGAAGGCGTCCTCGATTTTTTGAGCCGTCGACAGGATGTAAGACTGCGAGAAGCTCCAGCGCGGGCTCGCCCCGAAGTACAAAGGCGCCAGGATCACCGACACATCCAGGCCCGAGGGTTTTTGCACGCCCTGCACGTGGCCGATGGTGGGCACCACCAGACCGCGGTTCGAATCAACGAAGCGATGCAGGGAGTTCTCGATGGCCGTGGCCTCGCTCATGTAGGCGCGGGCGCGGACGACATCGCGGCCCATCAACAGCTGGGCGGCCAGGCGCAGGGACGACATTTGAGCGTAGCGAGTGAAGAAATGCTGGCCCTTCACTTCCTCCCAAAGATCGAAATCAGCTTCCCGCCATTTTTCACGGGTGTATTCCAGATCCGCGATGGCCAAGCCGTCAGCGCTGCCCGTCAAAAGCATGTAGCTGCGGGCCCGGATCGCCGGACCATCATTTTGCGGACGGCCCCAGGGTCCCCGGAAGACCTCGCCGTTCACGTGGAACTTCGGCTCGCCAAGTTGATTGTTCTCGATGGCTTTTTGCTGCACCAAGTTTTCAAACGACACCCAGCGGCGGAAAAAGCTGCCCCACTGAGGCGTGCGCGGCGCATTGTCGATCAAGGTCCCCATGGTCAAACCGGCATCGCGAACCCAGTGATAGAAATAATCCGGACCCTGACGGGACGGCGAGGCGATCACGGCCCCGGGGGTGATTTGCGGATCACGCAGATTGTCTTGAATGCGCTGCAGGGCCAGCTGGGCTTCCTGGCGGGGATCGTAAAACACCGTGGCGGCCTGGGCCCACGATGAAGAAATCAAACTCACAACCAGAAGCCATCGCCACCATTTCATGCCGGATCCCCCATGGATGAAGAGAGCATTCTTTCATTCCAAGGGACGGGGGGGATATCAAGCTTTTTGTGAGGAAATGGTTAAATATCGAACAGAAATTGATCAGGGCGGAGATTCAGTGGGAGCTCTCCTGGACGATTTCTTCCGCCTGCAGATTCTCCCCTTGGCGATAGCGGTCCACGAGGTTCATGTCCGTCGTCGGAAAAGAGAACAGCAGGGCGTGAACGCCGGTCTGATCATCCTCCTGGGTCACGGCGATGTAGTGCATGTCCTTCACCTCGTGATCGGGGAATTCTTTGATGAAACAAACCAGCACGTGGCCGTCGAGATCGTTCTTGCGCCAGATCTCGTCGGCGGCCTCGATGGTTTCCTCGCGCAGATCGCCGTACTTGGGGAAATCGCTTTCCGGCACGTCCTTCTCGGAACGCAGCTTCACCATGGACAGGTAAAGGCCGATGGCCAGGGGATCCCCCTCCACCAGCGCGTCCCCGTCGATGGCGGCGCCCTGCACGCGCTCGTAACGGCGGTCATAAACCAATTCACCGCGTTGAAAGTTCGCGACCATTTCCGCGTCGCGCGTGGGAAAATGACTCAGGACGAAGGTCGGCTCCTCGTCGGTTTCCGACAGGTACGCGACGGCGATGTACTGGAAGCCCTCGCATTCGCGGACGAAAATATGCACGGGGAAATCCGGGAAGCTTTTTTCATCGCGCCACACCTCATCCGGGTCATCCAGGCATTCTTCCAGGTGATTTTCCAGACTGAGCTGCTCCTCGTCGGAGTAGTCGTCCTCGGCGCGCAGGGATTGGTATTCGTTTTCCAGGCGGTCGATGGACTCCTGGAAATAGGCCGACAATTCGTCCTCGGATTCGAAGATCAATCCCGCGGATTCGTCGATGACGATGAGCTCGGCGTCGCGATCCGCCGAAGACTTGGTTTTTTTCGCTCGGGATTTGGATTTAGCCATGGATTTATTTTCAATCATGGAGGCCCGTCCCACAACTGCGAATCATCAACCGTGACGAACTCCGTCAAAGGGCGCCGGGTTTGCTCATGAAACTTGAAAAGGGAGGCGAAATCCCTCAGCATCGAAAGAGTGAGAGAGAGCGCAAGGAGGCGGCTTTGTCGATCGAGGAAAAAAATTTGGAACGAATGGAATCGTTGCTCAGTCACTCGGCCCTGGGAGTGCATGTTCTCTTCGAAAACCGGTCCATCGCGGAAGCCCTCCGCGAAGTCAAAGACGACAAGGACTTTTACGACTTCGACAAAATGAAGAAGGTGCAGGACGTGATGACGGAACTCATCGCGAAAAAGACCTACTTCGAGAAAGTGGCTTACCTGCGCTCGCTCGAGAGCGAAGCCTTCCAGATGGTCGTGCGGGCTTATTTCCACATCGTGGAGAACACCGTCCGCGCCACCCACGAATACCAGCACTGATCCAAGGCCTTCCGGGCGGTCCGGCGCTTTTTCCGCTTCATGATCGGCGCGATCCCGCCGATCAGTCCCCCATGAGGAATCGCATCTTCAGCCTGCTCGTCTTTGGTCTGGTGGGGGCTCTGACGCCCGCCGCCCGGGCCGAGTACCGCGTTTTCGTGCTGAAGATCTCCAAGGCCCCGCCCGCCCCGGGCCAGCCGGCGGAGGAGCGTTTCATCGAAAGCAACCTCGATCCCTGGCAGTACGTGGGCTTTTATCCCATCCACCCCACCGAGACCGTCACCTACACCGACACCTGGATGTGCCGCGAGCGCACCGGCGGACGGCCCTTTTGTCCAAATCCGCGGGACCCGGCCTCGGTCCCCGCCCCCTGATCTGATATCCTGAAAACCGAAGCGAATCCGCCATCCCAGGGAAGGGAGAGCCATGGCCGATGTTTCATCGCTGCGTCGTCAGCAACAGGATGATCTGAGCGATCTGCAGGCGGAGTACAACCGCAAGCGCAAGCGCCTGATCAAAGAGCAGGAGTCCGAGCTGAACGACATGCGCGCCACGCACAAGGAGCGCCAGGAGGCCGTCAACGAACAGGGCGAGGCCGCCGTCAACCACATCCGCAAAAAGACCGACGACGACATGAACCGCGCCCAGGACCAGCGCCAGGCCATCCAGAAGCGCTCCCAGGACCAGATCGGAAAAATCGAGGAAGTTTACCGCAAGAAAGTCGCCGGCACCCTGCAGGGCCGCGAAGAGGACATCAAAGAGACCCGCGAAAAAACCCGCGCCAAGACCGAGCAGATCCGCCAGGACAGCGAGGAGAAGATCGCCAGGCTCCGCGAGGACACCACCGACCGCTACATCCGCGCCAAGGAGCGCGGCGACGGCGAAGTCCGCCGCACCGAGCGCCAGCACGAGGACAAACTCACCACCCTGCGCCGGCAGGGCGAGATCGCCCAGAAGCGCGAGCAGGAGCGCGGTTCCCACCAGATGGAAAAACTGCGAAGCGAGAACGAGTCCAACTACGCCCGCACCCACGCCCTGGGCGAACACGCCGTCGCCGAGGACAAGGCCTCCCACGAGAGCAAACGCCAGAAGCTGACCCAGGAGTACGAGCTGCGCTTTCAGAAGGACCAGAAGGAATGGGCCGACCGCGGCGAGCGCCTGGACCGGGAGTACTCCGAAAAACTCGGCCGCAACAAGGAGTCCTACGAGAGCCAGCTCAAGGAGCAAAAAAAACGCTTTGACTCCATTTACAGCAAGAACCAGGAGTCCAACGAGCGCTCCCTGCAGTTGCAGCGCCTGAACGCCGCCAAGGAACTCAACGAACTGAAGAAGGACTTCCTCACCGACGCCAACAAGTACTCCGGCAAAGAGACGGACGCCTTCTACAAGGTTCAGGACCGCGGCAGCCGCATGGTGGAAACACCCAATTACTACGTCATCGACGCCTACGCCCCGGGGCACGAAAAGGACGGCGTGCGCGTGACCGTGGAAAAGAACCGCGCCACCGTGCAGGGGCAACGCTCTTTCCAGGACAAATTCGAGAACGGGGACGGCAAGAAAGTCTCCACCAGCTCCTACCAGACTTTCCGCGAGGAGTTCCCCTTCGACAAACCGGTGATCACCGAGGGGATGAGCCGGAAACGCGAGGGGGACTGGGTCCGCATCGTCGTTCCGAAGCTGTTGGGTTTTTCGAAAAAAGTTTAAGGAGCTGACCCGGTCGGATCAGCTCAGGCCTTCAAAAGGTAACGGGTCTCGCGCATCAGGAACGACAGACGCCCCTGCAGATCTTCCAGCATTTGCATGTTCGACTCGAGCACGGACATCACGTCCGTTTCAACGACGGGGAAATCGGCCATCTCGTGATAAGCCCTGTGAGTCATCGGCGCCGACACGGCCCAGTCCGCTTCGGACGCAGAAGATGTCGCGACAGTCAGGTTTTTCTGATCTGCGGTTCTCATTCTTGTCTTCTCCTTGATTCAATTTAAAAGTCTAGGAACGGAAAAGCCCGCCTCACAACTGAAATCATCTGTCATGAACAATTGACATAACATCCGCTCCCGTCGTGCCTTCCCTGCCTGACTGACAATCTGTTGACTAATATTCGCATTGCAAGCTGCTCTTGTCCGTTTCCGCCAGTTCCGTGCGATCACTGTTGCTGGCGAGGTAAGTCGCCATGACGCTCGAATCCCGATCTTTGTGTTTCAAACCAAGCACATGGCCCAGTTCATGGAGAAGCAAAGCTTCAATATTCACGCCACCGCCGCTGACGGTCGTGGCGTTGGGATCCTGCCAGTAAAATTGGAAAACCTCGCGCCCGCTGGAGGTCTTGGACGCGTTGACGCGGATGTCTGCTTCCTGGATCTGATCGCCGACCCAGTGGACCGAGGTCTTGGCTTGTTCCGACAATTTTTCCTGTTCCCAGTTGGAAGAGAAAGAGATCAGATTTTGACGATCGCGGCCGGTGGGGGTGCCGGTGGCTTTGGTTTCATCGATGCGGAAGAGGGGCTTTCCGGAGGCCTTGTTCCAGCTGTTGGCGGCGGCCTTGATCGCCTCCACATATTGATCCGGCACGCTCTCATGGAGCTGCAGCGTGATCGGGATCTGGCCCTTCCAGGAGATGCGCTCCCCGTAGACGTTCTGAACGAAACCGCAATCATCCTGCGCTTTGGGGGCACAAGCTTGCAGACTCAACAAAGCGGCACAACCTGCCAACAAACCGAACCATTTCCGCATGCGCTTGGCCTCCTGACGCATTGCAAAGCAACGCCGGGGCCACCTCAGGCCAGACCTGAGGATTGTGGCCTAAAGTACTGGAATGAAACAGATTCCAGCCTTAGGTCAGAGTCTCCTTTCAAGACACCTCAGTGGCCAAATCCTACCTGGACGGCTCCCAAGGACCTGGCCAAATGTCCTAACCCCTTTGAAAACCTCAGCTTTGATGGTGTTCAAAAAAGAGACAGCGCCCGGGGAAAATCGGACCGGAAACGTCACAGGACCTGCCCCTGGTTTCAGGTCATTTTGCCCCCAGTCTGGGGCAGACTCCCCGATTCCTTCTTGGCACCAGCAAGCTAAGCCGTTGAAATCTCAAAATGAAACACTTTGGCAGGGCCCTTGCTATAAGACCAGTCAAGACAACCCGCCGAGGACCCGGCCACTTCCGTGGCGACCGCTAAGGGCCTCATCGAACCCTTCCAACTGATCTTTCGGGACGGGAGCTGACACCACAGCTCCTTCTTCCCGCTCGCCTGCCCTGTGACGGCAAAGCCACACCTCTAACTCCTGGCGGCACCACAGTCGCTTTTCCCCAGACCCTTCAGTAAGCTCCGTGGAAGCAAACCCAAAGGAGGTTTCTTCCATGAAAAAGATTTTGGTTTTTGTCCTGTCGGCCGCGGCCCTGACGAGCTGCAAATCGAACCCCCACAAAGCGGAGGAGATCGACACCAAGATCGAAAGCTCCGACATGGTCACCGGCGACACCTCGGTCGGCGTCAAAGACGGCAATATGATCGTGCAGAAAAAAGTCCGGATGAACGAGGAGCTGCGCCGCCTGCAATATGAAGTCTATGAACTGGAAGACCGCGTGTTCGGCAACCGCAAGTACGGCTCCCTCGGCCTGTACGGCGTGCTGCGCGACTGCCGCCTGCGGATGTCCGACCCGAAAAACGGCGGCGACGGCAAACTGAAATGGACCGAGCCCATGGACCGCGTCACCGACAAAGAGGATGAATTCAAAATCGGCGTCGAGGACAACGCGAAGCTCGTCGGCGTTTCGGAGGAGTTCCTGAAAGACCGCCTCGACCGCTTCAAAGGCTACAAGTCCCTGCTGCACAAACGCCAGGACGAGTACGAGGAGAAAGTCAGCATCTGCAAAGCCGAACTGCGCGCCCAAAAAGCCTCGAACGGCACCGTGAACGAATGAGCCTGCTGAAGGATCTGCGGTCCGTCCTGAACGTCACGGTCCTGGTCGCGGGTCTCGGTTATTTCGTCGACCTCTTCGATATCACCCTGTTCGGCGTGCTGCGCGTGGCCTCGCTGCGGGATCTCGGCCTCACCGATCCCGGCGAGATCCTGCGCTCCGGACTCTTGATCTACAACGCGCAGATGGCCGGTTTGATGATCGGCGGGCTCGCCTGGGGCGTGCTCGCGGACCGCCGCGGCCGCTTGTCCGTCCTGTTCGGTTCGATCTTCCTGTATTCCCTGGCCAACATCGCCAACGCCTTCGTGACCGATGTGCCGCAGTACGCGCTATGCCGCTTTCTGGGCGGCCTGGGACTGGCCGGCGAACTGGGCGCCGCCGTCACCCTGGTGGCGGAATCCCTGCCCCGGGACAAACGCGGTTTGGGAACGACCCTGGTCGCCTTCCTCGGCATGATGGGCATCCTCGCCGCCGCCGTGATCGGCCAGTGGCTGCCCTGGAAAGCCTGCTACATCCTGGGCGGGGTCATGGGCCTCTCCCTGCTGGCGTTGCGCTTTCAAGTGGCGGAATCGGCCTTGTTTCAAAAACATTCCCCCGCCGCCCGCGCCAATCCCTGGCTCCTGTTGCGGCGGGGGCGCTTCGGCAGGTACCTGCGCTGCATTCTGATCGGCATGCCGATCTACTTCACGACCGGCGTGCTGTTCATTTTCGCGCCAGAGCTGACGGCGGGCCTGAATGTGCGGGGCGAGGTCAGCGCCGGCAATGCCCTGCTCTTCGGCTCGGCCGGCCTGACCCTCGGCGATCTGCTGGCGGGCCTCGTGAGTCAGCGCTTGCGCAGCCGGAAAAAGGCCGTGGCGATTTTCCTGCTCACGGGATTTTTCCTGACCGCAGTCTACGCCCTGTGGCCGGGGATGACCAGCGCCATGGTCTACGGCTTGAGTTTTTTGATCGGAGTCTGCGTCGGCTACTGGGCCGTGCTGGTCACCATGGCGGCCGAGCAGTTCGGCACCAACGTGCGCGGCACCGTCGCCACCACCGTGCCGAACTTCGTGCGCGGCACGGGCGTGATCGCCGCGAGCCTCTTCGCCTTCCTGAAGGAATCGATGACGGCCGCGACGGCGGCCTTGAGCGTCGCCGGCCTGTGCTTCGGCCTCGCCCTGTGGGCGCTGTGGCGGATGGATGAAACCTTCCACCGCGACCTGGATTTCGAGGAGAACTAGTTCAGCGAATCCCGGTAGAGGCGGTTTTTGATCTCTTCGATCTCCGCCACGGGAATTTTATAGGGTTTGCCGCACATCTGGCAGGTGACGTCGGCCTCTTCGTTTTTGTTCACCATGTCCTGCAGCTCTTCGACGCCGAAGGTTTCAAGGGCGCGCAGCACCCGGGCCTTGTCGCAGGGGCAGGCGTATTGCACTTCGAAATCATGCTCGATCTCGGTGAAGGGGATGCCGTCCAGATACGGTTTCACCAGCTCTTGCGGCGAAACGCCGTCGAGAATGGACTTCGACACGCCCGTGTCGAGTTTCGCCGCGTTGGCCTGGATCTTCTCGACGATGGCGTCCTCCACGCCGGGCATGATCTCGATGAGCAAACCGCCCGCCGCCCGCACCTGGCCGAAGGAGTCGAGGTACACACCGAGGGAGATCACGCTGCGGATCTGCTGGGATTGATGCAGGTAATGGGCGATGTCGTCGCCGATCTCGCCGTTCACCAGATGCACCATGCCCTGATAGGGCTGCTTCTGGAACGGCTGATGGCGGGTCACCGTCAGGGTGCCCATGCCGATGGATTCCTGCAGGCTCAATTTGTCGCCGTACTCCGCGGGCTCGTAGTGGGCGTTGGGCGTGTAGCCCCGCACCTGGCCCTCGAAGTGGGCTTCCGCGTAGACGGCGCTCAAAGGGCCGTAACCGCGCACGTAGAGACCGACCTGCTGCCCCTCTTTGAGCTGGCTCGCCATGAGCAAGGCCCCGACCATGGCCCGTCCCACCGCCACCGTCGGCAAGGGATACAGCGTCTGGATCCGCTGCATCTCTTTCACCACATCGGTGGCGTTCACCGCCGCGGCCCGGACGGTGAAATCATTGGATACAAAACGATGGACGCGGTTTTTCGTCTCTGACATGAAGATTTAAAAACTAGCAAAGCCTTGCCGGCCCACACAAGGTTTTTTACGATCAGCTCATGGACCTCATTTTGCTTCGTCACGCGGAAAAGACCCTGAGCCCCGATCGCAATCCCGGTCTGACGACCCGGGGGCGCGAGCAGGCCATCGCTCTGATCAGTGAAATGCAGAAAAAACGCTGGCCGAAGCCGCAGCGGCTCTATGCCTCGCCGAAAGCGCGCACGCAGCAGACCCTGCAGCCCCTGTCGGACAAATTGGGACTCAAGGTGGAGATCCTCGAGGATCTGGATGAAAGGCGTTTTGACGAATCCGCCTCGCACTTCCGCGCCCGCATCGCCCGCACTATTGAAGCCTTGAGTCATTCGGAGCTGGGCACGGGGTGCGTGCTCTTGTGCTCGCACCTGGACTGGATCGAGGAATTCCGCGGCGTCATCGATTCGGAACAGAATCTGCTGGCCCCGCCCTACGATCAATGGTCCACCGCCCAGTACATGATTTTGCACGGTGATGATCTGTGGAAGGTGACGGCCTTCGGGAGGGCGCTATGATCCACAACGTCTGGGCGGTCGGCCGCAACTACGCCGATCACGCCAAGGAACTCGGCAATGCGGTGCCGGGCGAACCGATGATTTTCCTGAAGGCCGGCAGCTCGGTGACCACCGGTCCCCGCGTGCAGTGGCCGGCGTGGGCGAAGGATGTGCACCACGAGCTGGAGTGGGCTTTGGAGTTCGGTCCGGAGCTGCGTTTCTCCCGCATGGCCCTGGCCCTGGATCTGACCGAGCGCACTTTGCAGGGAAAACTGAAAAGCCAGGGCCACCCCTGGACGCTGGCGAAGTCCTTCACCGGCTCCTGCCCGCTGTCGGACTGGGTGAAATTGCCGGCCTCGGAAGAGGATCAGAAAAAACTTCGCCTGCAGCTTTTCGTGAACGGCGAAAGCCGTCAGGACGGCCTGGTTTCCCAGATGATTTTCCCGGCCGAGGTGCTGCGGGAATTCATCCTGGCGCGCTTCCCGGTGAGACCGGGCGATGTCCTTCTCACCGGCACCCCGGCCGGGGTGGGCGCCCTGCATGCCGGCGATCAACTGGAGGGGCGCCTGTCCCTGGCGGGCAAAGAACTTTTGACGGTTCCCTGGACGGTGGCGGGCTGAAACCCGCGACGCAGCGGGCCTCCGCGTCGTTTTGATCCCTTGAAAAAGCCTTGCTCAAGTCTCTGCTCTACGGGATGATGCAGCCGCCCAAAATCGAGGTGATCAATGCAGGATCTGCAGGCCCAAATCCGTGCCAAAGGTGAGGAAATTCTTCGTCGCATGGAGAGCCAGAGCAAGATGTCGCTCTTCTCCAAGGACTTCTGGTACGGCTCCATCATGGAATGGAGCATGAAGAACGAAAAATTCAAAACCAATATGTTCCGCTTCGTCGACGTCTTGCCGGCGCTCAACTCCGGCAACGAAGTCGCCAAACACCTGAAGGAATACTTTGAAGAGGGCGGCGAGATGCCCCCGGTTTTCAAAGTCGGCCTGGGACTGGGCTCGCTGGCGCCGGGCCTGATGGCGAACACCATCAAGAAAAACGTCACCGAGATGGCGAAGATGTTCATCACCGGCGAAAATCCGCAGGACGCCCTGCCGGTGCTGAAAAAAGCCCGCAAGAACCGCCTGGCCTTCACCGTGGACATCCTCGGCGAGGCCACGCTGTCGGAGAAAGAGGCGGCGGAGTACCAGAACCGCTATCTCGAGCTCATCGACTGGCTGGCGAAAGACGCCGCCACCTGGGAGGACGTGCCGCAACTCGACCGCGATCACGAGGGACCGATCCCGAAGGTGAACGTCTCGGTGAAATTGACGGCGCTCTACTCGCAGATCAACGACAAGGCCTGGGACCGCACGAAAGAGATCCTGAAAGAGCGCCTGCGCCCGATCTACCGCGCGGCCATGCAGAAGAACGTCTTCCTGAACCTGGACATGGAGCACTACGCGGTGAAGCACCTCACCGTGGAGGTTTTCAAAGAGCTCATGATGGAGCCCGAGTTCCGTCATTACAAATTCTTCGGCTGCGTGATCCAGGCTTACCTGCGCGACTCCTTCACCGACATCAAGGACCTCACCGACTTCGCGCGCAGCCGCGGCACGCCTTTCACCATCCGCCTGGTGAAAGGCGCCTACTGGGACTCCGAAACCATCGAGGCCGAGCAGCGCAGCTGGCCGATCCCGGTTTACACGAACAAGGCCGAGTCCGACGCCAACTACGAAGTCTGCGCCAAGTACCTGCTGGAAAATCACCGCTGGATCCGCGCCGCCCTGGCCTCGCACAACGTGCGCACGCTCGCGGCCGCCCTCGTGCACGCCGAGAAACTGGCCCTGCCGAAAGAGGCCTTCGAGATCCAGATGCTCTACGGCATGGCCGAGCCGATCAAGCGCGCCCTCGCCGACATGGGTTACCGCGTGCGCGAGTACGCGCCGGTGGGTGAGCTCATCCCGGGGATGGCCTATCTGGTGCGCCGTCTCCTCGAGAACACCTCCAACGAATCCTGGCTGCGCGGCAAGTTCGCCGAGGGCCAGACTTCGGAGAAGCTGCTGCGCGATCCGGCGCAGGGCCTCACGCCGACGGGCGAATGGCCGGACCGCAAGGGTTTGTTCAGCAATGATCCCCTCACCGACTTCGCCGTCTCGGAAGACCGCCGCCAGATGCTGCGCGCCCTGGAGGGCGTGCAGGCCCAGCTGCCGAAGAACGTGCAGCCCGTGGTGGACGGCCGCGAGGTGAAATCCGCCCAGCTGTTCGAGCGGGTCAATCCGTCGCAGGTTTCGCAAATCGTCGCCCGCGTCGGCATGGCCAACTCCGAAATGGCGGAGGTCGCCGTTCAGGCGGCCCACAAAGCCTTTCCGGCCTGGAAAAAAACCGCCGTGCAGGAGCGCGCCGCCTTGCTCGACAAGGTCGCCGACCTGATGGTGCGCGATCGTTTCAAGCTCACGGCCACGCAGGTTTTCGAAGTGGGGAAACCCTGGGCCGAGGCCGATGGCGACATCGGTGAAGCCATCGACTTCTGCCGTTACTACGCCCGTCACGCGCGCGAACTGCTGAAGCCCTTGAAAGTGGGCTCGGTGCCCGGCGAGAACAGCCAGTATATTTACCGCCCGCGCGGCGTGACCGTGGTGATCGCCCCGTGGAATTTCCCGCTGGCGATCCTGGCGGGCCAGGTCGTGTCGGCCCTGGTGACCGGCAACACCGTGGTGATGAAGCCGGCCGAGCAGAGCTCCCTCGTCGCGCAAGGCCTGATGGATATGCTGCGCGAAGCCGGTTTCCCGGCGGGCGTCGTGCACTTCCTGCCGGGTTACGGCGAGGAGGTCGGCGAGTACCTGGTCAATCATCCTTTGACCACGACCATCGCCTTCACGGGCTCGAAAGCCGTGGGCTTGCACATCCTGCAACGGGCGGCCCTGGTGCAGCCCGGTCAACAGCACGTCAAACGTTGCATCATCGAGATGGGCGGCAAGAACGCCGTCATCATCGACAACGACGCCGATCTGGACGAGGCGGTGGACGGGGTTCTTTACTCCGCCTTCGGTTTCTCGGGCCAGAAGTGCTCGGCCGCCAGCCGTTGCATCGTTCTGGACGAGGTTCACGACGTCTTCGTCGGCCGTCTGGTCGAGGCCGCGCGCTCGATCAAGGTGCGCGCCGCCACCGATCCCGAGTCCTACCTGGGCCCGGTCGTCGACAAAGAGGCTTACGACCGCATCATGGCGACGATCAGCCAGGCCGAGACTCAACATCAATTGTTGTTCAAGGGCGAGGTTCCGGAGACCGGTTTCTTCGTGCCGCCGACCATCTTCGGCGGCGTGAAGGGCGGCGACGGCATCGCGCAGAACGAGATTTTCGGTCCCGTGCTGGCGATCTTGCGCGCCAAGGACATCACCCATGCCCTGGAGCTCGCCAACGGCACCGAGTACGCCCTGACCGGCGGCCTCTTCAGCCGCAGTCCGGCCAACATCGCCCGCGTGCGCGAGGAGTTCGAAGTGGGGAACCTCTACATCAACCGCGGCATCACGGGCGCCATGGTGGATCGTCATCCCTTCGGCGGCTTCAAGATGTCGGGCATCGGCTCGAAAACCGGCGGCCCGGATTACCTGCGCCAGTTCGTCGAGCCCATCGTGGTCACCGAAAACACCATGCGCCGAGGCTTCGCCCCCACCGAATAACAAAAGGTGCCAGGTCCTGTTTGGCAATGCGATGCATTACCAAACAGGACCTGGCACCTTTTCGCCTTGCGCTGCGGCCCGAAAGAGGAGCTGGCACCTGTTAGGTGTGGCACCTGTTAGGTGGGTTGGCGGAAGAGGCGGAAGTTGAGGGCGAGGGTGGCGCCGAGGAGGGCGCCGCCGACGTGGGCGCTGTAAGCGACGCCGGTGATGAAGCCTTCGGGAGCGGCGATCAGGCCGGCGAAATCGGAAACCAGGTACAGCGGCCAGATCAGGAGCGTCGGCAGGTAAACGAAACCGTGCAGGTTCTGCCAGGGCAGAAGCATGAAATAATAGCGCACGCGGCGGCGGGTTTCGGCCAGCGAGTAAAATGAAATCAGGGCGCTGACCGAGCCGCTGGCGCCCACCATCGGGATGATGCCCGCGGGACTCAGGCTCAGGAAAAGAAGGCCGCCGGCGAAGCCGCCCGTCAGGTAAAGCAAAAGCAGCACTCCCCCGCCCCAGATGCCCTCGATCACCCAGCCCAGGAAAAGCAAAAAGGCCATGTTGCTGATCAAATGCATCCAGCCGATGTGCGAGAACTGGTAAGTGACCCAGGCGAAACTCTTCGTGCGCTCCGAGTTCAGCCCGAAGCGGTGCAGGGGCTGCGACGACAGGTTGTCGCGGAACTGATGGATTTTCTCCCGCAAGGACGCGAAAGCGATCTCGTCCCCCAGGGGCGGGCTGTTTTCGACGAAATCCAGAAAACGGCGGTCGCGCACCGCCATCGAACCCAGCATCTCCATCTGCCGCGAATCCCCGGACTTCATCTCGTCCAACCAGGCCGGCTGCCGCAGACGCTGCGCGGGAGGCAGGTTTTTTTCGTAGCGCAGATAGATCTCGCCCGCCACGCGCAGGTTCTCGTCGCGCAGCAACTGCGAGGCCGAGCTGTCCGGCAGACCCGAGAAAAAGAGCATGAAGATGAACACGTTCGCCGCCACCAGGCACCAAGTGACGGGGCGTTTGTGCCAGGACTGGGGACTCTCCGGGCAAGCGAGGATCATTGCAGCTCGTACCTTTCCTCGAAATCCCGCTGGACTTCGTCCAGCTCCGAGGACGCCGGCGTCCTACCCTGTCTTTTGCTCTCGCGGATTTTCCAGACGGTGCGCACTTCCTCGCGGCTCAGGTAATCCTCGAAGCCTTTTTCCGCGCGCAGGTCGCGGATCAAAGCCGCGGCGGACGCCAGTTCCCCACGGTCGACGTTTTCCCGCAGCAACAGCACCCGCGACGTCAGGGTCGACAAACCCTGGGCCCGCAGCAAAGAAGAGCGGCTCTCTTCCGTCGAAGAGGCGAAACGCGCCAGAGCGCAGGCCTCGCCCTTGCTTTCGACCTCGCAGGCCTTGTTCAGGTAAACCGTGCTGACATCGGATTCATCGGCGGCCAGGCCCTTGGCGAGATAAGCGAAGGCTTTGCCCGCGCTCCCGGCGCTCCACAACATCAGATCGGCCTCGTGATCCAGGCATTCCTTGTCGGCGCCGCCCGCCAGAAAGGTCGCCACCACCCGGTCCAGACGGCGCACGCCCGCCAGCTCCGCCGGGACCTCCAGGCAGAGTTCCCCCGCCTCCGACATCGCCTGCTGGGTGAAATGGCGCTGCGAGATCAAATCCTGCAAACGCAGAACGCTCAAGGTGGCGCCGAACAAAACCAGGATCAGGAACATGCGGCTCCAGGAAAGGAAAAACTCCCTCTCCAAAGGCAAGGGGCCGAGGTCGCCGACGCCCCTGTCCGTGACCACCAAGGTGTCACTGGCGCGATCGTGGAAAGCGCGGCGCAAAGGATGCGTGTACACCGACAGCAAGGGCATCACCCACGGCAGCGAAAGCCACCACAAGGCGGCGCGACTCAAGGCCTGCACGAAATCGATCGGACCCTGATCCGGCAATGAACGCACGCGCAGATGCAGGAACCTCTGACCGGGCGAGCCGCCCATCAAGGACAGGCACAAAGCCTCGCTGAAGATCGCGAGCGCCACCACGGCGATGACGAGCAGGATCCACAGCACGCCCGCTTCCGGCGATTCAGGGTTCAGCAGGAGCAGCGTCCGGATCTCTTTCAGCAAACCCGAGATGGCGAGCCCGATGACCGGGGAAAAGATCAGAAAGTCGATGAGAAACGCGAGGAGACGGTCCATGACCGGCGCCAGGCGCGGCAGGGGGGAATGCGCTTTTGATTCTTCGAAATCGGGATCCGGATAGACCATAAGGCCCTATCGGCGTTTCCACCCCGGCGCTCAGGTCTGGATTTGAAGGAAAAGGCGGTCCCGGGACCGCCGCTGATTCTACTTTTTGATCACGAGGGAACTGAGGCGTCCCCGGTCATCGAGATGGAAAAGAGCCTGTCCGACGATGGTCCGGTCCGCGCCGACGAGATTCCACGTCTCGCCCGCGGCGTCCTGGCGCTCGGCCAATCCCACTTCCGTGAAGGACACCGCGAAGGCGCCGCTGAAACGGAGCAGGAATCCGGCCCGGTCCTTCACCACGAGGGGGGAGGTTTCGGTTCCGGAATTGATGAATTCAAGGCTTTCGATTTTTTCGCCGGCGGCGACTTTGACGCCGTAACGGCCTTCCAAAGCGCCGTAGATCAGCTCATCGCGCAGCGAAGGCTTCACGCCCAGGTGGGCGTCCAGACCCTGGCCCGAAGCGAGCTCGCGCGCCAGGCGGTGCTCCCAATTGATCTCGGACTTCACGTCGGTCGGGGAAAAACTGGCGATGCCGCGGCCGCCGGAATGGCCGGAGGTTTCGGGGCGGGTCAGCCATTGGTTCGACAGGACCGACATCATGAGGATGGACAGAATCGACATGGCCAAAACGGCGCGATGACGGCCGCGGGCCCGCTCGTGCACGCGCACGCGGGTGCTTTGCTCTTTCGGAAACTGCAGGACATTGCTTTTCTTGTTCATCCGCATTCTCCCCTGACGGCATTCATCACGTCTCGACATTGAACGTTCTTGCGAGCTTCATGCCGGGCCGGACACCCTTCTTTTCGACCTGACCGGCGAGAAACTGTACAGCTGCCGGAGTTTTGTTTGACGTCTCAGTTTGAGAGGCTTTTGCCGTTCTCATTCCGGGACGGGGCGCGCGGCTCCTTCTTTTCGCCGTCGCGGCGGAGGTCGAGCCAGGCCTGGTCGACCCAATTGTCGCGTCCCCGCCTCAGGTCCGCGAGGTTGTAATAAAACGCCCGGTCGACGCGCACCCCCTCGGACTCCAGGCGGCGGCCGCGGCGGCTCTGGTAGACGGCCTCGGGGATCGACAACCGCCAGTCCTCGCCCAGCTCCGGCAGCGGGTACCACACCCCCACCAGCAGCTGCCCCGAGGACGTGATGCCGAACACGCGCGCGTCCACGTAGTCCCGCAGGGCCTGCGTCACCATCTCGGCGGTGGAGGCGGTGGCGCTGTCGATCAGGACGGCGACGCGCCCGGTGACGCAGCCATAATCAGAATATGTTTTCATGTGAACGACGTCGGAGCGGTCCATGACCTCGAGCTGCCCCTCGTCCGACAGGTCGTCCGGCAGTTCCTCCTGCAGGAGGCGCCCCGACCGGGGTTTGTAGAGGTAGCCGATGTCCTGCCGCCCGCACATGAACGACGACAGGAAACGCAGGCCGGCGACGAAATTCCCGCCGGAGTTGCCGCGCAGATCAAGGACGATGCGGCGTTTGTCATGGAGGGAGAGCGCCTGGCGGCGCCATTCCTCCGCCCCGAAAAATTCCGCGCGGAACGACGGCACCCGCAACAGGGCGGTGTCGCGGTCGAGGGATTCGATGCGCACGCGCTCATCCAGCTGCAGGGGCGCGGGCCAGATCTCGACCTCGAGATCGCGCCCGCCGCGGTTCAGGCTGAACGAGCCGCCCACGACGCGGGCGATCTCCGGCGCCGGATGCTCGCCCTGCACGCGGCGGATGACGTCGCCGAACCTCACGCCGGCTTTTTGCGCCGGCGATCCCGGTTCGACTTTCAGGACGACCAGCTCCCCGTCGACGAACTCGCTGTCGATGCCGGTCTGGCGGTCCTCGCCGGCCCAGGCGCGACGGACCTCATCGGGATGGTACAGATTCAGGTGCGACACGTTCAGCGACGCCATCAGGGCGCGCAGATCCCGGGCGAGCTGCTCGGGAAGCGTGTCCGCCGTCACCAGGGCGGCGCGCGCGCGGCAACGGGAACCCCAATCGCCGAGGTCTTTGGCGTCGAGATAAATGCGTTTTTCAACGAGATCGCAGATGCGGGCATAGGCGTTCGGCGAATGCCGGTCGATGAAGAGACCGAAGGTCACTCCCGCGCAGAACAGAGTGAAAAGAAACGCCGCGATGACTTTCATGCCATGAAAAAAGCCGGCGCCTGGGCGCCGGCTTTTTTACTCCCAGGGAGGGACGATCAGGCGGCCTGCTTCTTCTTGCGGGCGGCCGAGGGATCGATTTGGTATTGCTTCACTTTGCGGTACAAGGTCGCGCGGCCGATGCCGAGGGCCTTGGCGGCTTCCGTGAGGTTGCCTTTGTACTGGCCGATGGCGTCCTCGATGGCGCGGGCCTCGAGGTCCTCCATCTTCTGAACACGCGGCTCGACGCCGTTGCCACCCATGGGGAAGGGCACGACATTGCTGCCGACCGGGTTGCTGTTCATCGGGTTGTTGCCCGAGGACAGAGCCGGCATGCCGGCCGAAAGTTGCTGGCGGAAAAAGACGTTGTCCAGTCCTTCACGCCATTGTGACGGGGAATAAACCTGAAAAGTGACATCGTGGTTTTCCCAGTATTTCCGAGCTTGCTCGATCGTTTCATGGTTCTCACTGACCATGACCAGAATCGTACGCGACATTATCGTCCTCCCCATTTTGAGACGTCTAAAAGATTTGTCATGCTGACTCCCCTCTATCGGCGACCCATTGTGAGAATGAAGGGGTGTCTCAAAAAAAATTTTCGAAGCTCCCAACAAGCGGGATTCATTGGGTATTTTCAATCATCTTGACAAAGCACCGGCCCCTGGACGGGGGTCCGGGAAGGCTCAAGGCGGAGGGGCGAGCGAAAGCGCCGGACGGGTCGCGGGCGTCGCCCGGGCCGAGAGGATCTTTCGCGAATAGGATTCGACAACGTTGATGAGCTCGGCGCGGTTGATCGGTTTCGTCAGGTAATCGTCGAAGCCCACGCGCAGCGCCTGCTCTTTTTCATCGCGCATGGCGTGCGCCGTGAGGGCGATGATCGGCCGGCTGAAACCCTTGGTGCGCAGCAGTTGCATGGCTTCGAAGCCGTCCATGCGGGGCATCTGGATGTCCATGAGGATGATGTGATAGTCGCCGCGCATGGCCTCTTCCACGCCGGCCAGCCCGTCGTTGCACGAGATCACTTCCGCGCCGTTCATGCCGAGGATGATCTTCACGAGCATCTGATTGTCGATGGCGTCCTCCACCAGCAGAACGCGCGTGCCCTTCAAACGCTCCGACTTCACCACCGGGCGGTTGTGGCTTTCGCGGGGCACGCGGTCCGCCAGATCGACGATGGGCGCCTTGGCGCGCTCGACGTTCAGGCGCAGCTCGAAAACGCTCCCCTGCCCCGGCGCCGTCGAGACCAGGTACAGATCCCCGTTCAGCAGCATGGCCAGGCGGCGCGACAGCACGAGCCCCAGGCCCGTGCCGCCGAAACGGCGCGCCGTCGAGGCGTCCGCCTGGGTGAAGGGGTTGAAAAGCCTTTCCTGGTGGCGGGGCTCGATGCCGATGCCCGTGTCCTCCACCTCGAAAAAGAGATCGACGTTGTTCTTGTTGGGGATCTCTTTGGCGCGCACGCGCAGGCGGACGAAACCGTGATCGGTGAACTTGATGGCGTTGCCGATCAGATTCATCAGCACCTGCCGCAGGCGCACGGGATCGCTCTTGATGGCGCCCGGCAGGTGCGGGTCCATCTCGAGCAGGAAGCGGATCTGTTTCTGCACGGCCTTGAGGCTGAAGTTCTCCTTCAGGTCCTCGAGCAGCGAGATCAAACTGAATTCAATGTGCTCGACGTCGAGTTTGCCCGCCTCCACCTTCGACAGATCGAGGATGTCGTCCACCAAACGCGCCAGCACCTGGGAGTTGTGCCGGATCTTGTGCAGGTACTTTTCCTTGTCCTCGGAGGTGGCGTCGTTGGACAAAGCCAGGTCGACGAAACCAAGGACGATTCCCAGGGGCGTGCGGATCTCGTGGCTCATGTTGGCGAGGAACCGGCTCTTCGCCTGGTTCGCCAGCTCCACGTCGCGCTCGCGCATCTTGCGGGCCGTGATGTCCACCGAAATGCCGACCATGCCCTTCACCCGCCCGCGCTCATTGAGGATCGGCGTGTAAGCGGTCTCGAACCAGCGATCGTCGACGCTGTTTTCCGCCTTCAGCATGCGGCCGCTCAAGGCCTGGCGCACGGGATCCGTGAGATCGGGCCGGCTCCAGAACTCGTCGAAGTAATTCTTGCCGCGGAACTCCCGCGACGGCCGGCCGAGGAACTGCGCCCCCTGCCCCTCCGCCATCGTGCAGAAGCCCGCCGAATCCAGGGCCCACATCACCACGGGAGAGTTGTTGAGCAGGACCATCATGCGCTCTTCGCTCTCCCGCAGGGAGCGCGAGGCGGTTTCCTGGTTGCGGCGGTCCTGCCGCCAGATCACGAACGTCAGGATCAGCATGAACAGATCGAGCGCCGTCAGGGCGACGGTCGAAGCGACCAGGGCGCGCCGGTCCGAGGAGGCCTGCTTGTCCCGCTGCTGCAGCAAAGCGGTCTCCTCCTCGACGAGATTGACGAAATAGGCGCGCAGATTGTCTTTCTCGAGATCGCCCTTCAGGCTGTCCAGGGTGGCCTGGCTGGGCCCGTGCTTTTCACGCAAGCGTCTTTCCACCGTCTGGCGCATTCGTTCCGTGACGCGGCTCAAGCTGCCTTCCAGTTGCGGCACCATGCCGTTGGAAAGCGATCCCTCCATCAGCACGTCCCGCATCTGCGCGAAGGCCGTCATCAGCCGGCCCTCCGCCTTCAGGTACTGCTTGAGATCCTGGCTGTCCCCGGACAGCAGGTAATCCCGCTGTTTGACCTCGGCCTCTTTCAGGCGAAAGAGAAAACGGCCGCTCAATATAATGATGTTCTGCTTGCCGCGGACCTGCGAGCCGATGACTTCGGCGGAATTGATGCTTCGGGCAAAAACGAAAACGTTGAGAATCAACAGCAAAGGAACCAGGACGAACAACCCCCGCAAAAAGGGTGTCAGATCACGCGGGCGGGGGACACAGTCCATAAAGCTCCTTCTCTTGCGGCCAAAGGAGACTACATAAATCAGAATCTGTTTGCCAGCAAGTGACCGAAACGTCACAACATAAAAAGAAAAATAAATAAAAAACCCCTGAAATTTGTCAGGGGTTTTTATTGATCTCTTCAGGATTTTTCAGAATCCCCGGAGGCCCGCGGGCAGGGGTTTTCAGCGCCGTCCCGACTTGATCTTCACCTGGAGTTTGGAGATCAGGTGCACGGCCATTTTTTCCTGCACTTTGCACATCTTCAGTTCGTCGCGGCGGTACGAGCGCTGCGACGGGGTCAAGGTCCCCGTTTCCAATTCCATTTCATAGTCCAGCTTCGCGGAACGGATGCCTTCCAGTTCCTTGGTCTGCTGTTTGAACAGTTTGGTCACGCCGGACAGGGGGGCGACTTCGATCCACTCCTCTTTGCCGCGGTACCAACTGACCATCCGCAAAAAACGGGCTTTGTTCTTCGCCAGGGTGAAGCGCGGATACTGGTCCTCGCTCAGCTCGAGGATGTTGTCGATCTCATCGAGGTTCAAGTCCTCTTCTTCGTCATTGATGCTGGGAACGGCGGTCGACGGATTGAGGTGAACCGCGGCCTGGCCGAGATTTTGTTCCACATGGTTCTCAGGATTCATCATTTCGTCGTTGTCGAACACGGATCGAACCTCCCCATTACAAGTACCCAATGCTTCAGAGCACTCCCTTATACAACAGAGGGGGGAGATGACACAAGATGTCATTGTGGTGAAAATCTTACTCTGAAAAAGCGCTCACATCGCGCTGCTTTGATTTCGCGTCTCGAACTCTCGGATCAGCGAGTTGATGCGATGACGGGCGCGGTAGCGTTGAAAAAAAGGCAATTCATCGTGGCGCAGATGCAGCTCCACCACTTGGCCTCGAGACAATCTCTCTTTTTGTTGCCGGTGAAAGACCGTGTCCTTCGCCGTGTACAACAGATGCTTCTGGTTGGCGGGCAGAAAAAGATACACGTTGAAGTCGACGTTCTCGTCCGCCACCAGATCCTGCACGCGGATCTTCACCATGCCGGAGAGAGCGGTTTCGCCCAGCAACGCGCTGACCTCGCCGGCGGGGAAAAAGGCCATGGCGATCTCCCGCCCTTCGTGCACGGCCTTCTTCAGGAACTCGGCGTAGTCGGCGGCCCAGCTCTCGAAATTCACGCGACGGATCTTCATCGCGAAGGAATTCCCCAGGGGGCGCGGCGACGCGCCGTTGTCATTCAGGAAACGCTGGAGGTTCTCGCGCACCAGCTCCATGAATTCCTCATCCAGGCGATGGTCCCCGGCCATGGCGGTGAGCAGATAGCCCGAGAACTGCTCCGACTCGATGGCGATGCAGGACACGTTCGTGGTGGGGCCGGTCAGGAACTCGCGGGCCGGCGCCCCCGCCTTCGGCAGACAGGCGTCCAGGGCCTGGCTCACGCCGCGGGATAAAACCGACTCCTCCCCGCGCGCCGCCCAATTCAAAGTCTTGCCGAATCCGGGCAGGGCGCGATTCACGGAGCGCTGGAAGATCTCGGCCTGCATCTCTTTCTGCCGCAGGTCCTTTTGATGGCGGTTCACCACGCGCTCGATGGACGGGCCGGTCAGGGGCGGCTGGATGCGGAAAGGGTGATCGATCTGTACCAGACGGCGGTAGTTCTCGATGTTGTTGGTCTCGGCGAAATAAATCACGCACACGAAGGGGCAGGTCTGCTTGAGCAGGCGGTGCAGGCCCTGGGTCTTGCGGTTGCCGTGCTCGACGCTGATCATGAAATACGACACCCGGCGCTCCACCACGAGGCGCAGGGCCTCGCGCTCATCGCCCGTGACCAGGACCGCCCAGCCGCGGTTCACGAGGAACTGCTCCGCCGGGGTCACCGCGGACGGCGAGGCGGATAAAATGATGAGCGTTTGTGAAACATCCATGCTTTCTTAACGGCAGGACAGCGGTCGGGCCCCAGTCCTGTTCGCTCTTCCCGACTCAAGGCGAGGACCAGGACCGCGTCAAAACGCCCAAAAATTCGACAATGCTGGCCAGCGAAGATCGTCACCGCCGCCGCCGCGCCCGCCCCGCCTGCAATACACCGCCCGATGAAGGCCCGAAAGACTGGCACTGATCCTGCTGGGAAGGAGCCGGAGCAAAAGATCCACAGGGTTTGCACGTGAAAACCCCCTGACAGGAGTCCTCGATGAAACGGGTTCATTTTTTGGTTCGCGCCCTCGTGTCGCTGTCCATGGTGACAGGCAGCCTGCCCTCCACCGCCGCGGCCGCGGGGGGCGTTGACGGCGTTGAGTTTCAACCGATCCCGGTGAACATCAACAACCGCTGCAGCACCATGATCCTGAAAGGCACCAACAAATACAAAGGTTACGCCTTCAAGATGCCCAAGGTGATGCTGTCGGTTGACAAGAACCTCGAGGACCTCTTCGAGATCATCCCGCGCGGCAACGGCCAGTACACCCTGCGCTTCGGGTTGTACTTCCCGCTGAAGGACGACGCCGTCGAACTCAACCGCGAACGCTCGAACCTGGTTCTGAACTCCTGCAAGGACGACATCATCCTCGCCGAGCTGAACGAAATGGACCAGCGCCAGGCCGCCCGCGAGGGCCGCAAAGCCAGCGAGCGCGACGGCCACGGCACCATTTACCAGGACAAGATCGTCGAGCTCTCCCCCCTGCCGGTGTCGGCGGTGGAGGTCTCGATCAACGGTTTCCAGGGCATGACCAAAACCGTGGGCGTCATCGACGGCAACCTGCTGAGCTACCAGAACTCCGACCTGGTCGTCGACTTCGCCATCCCCGATGAACAGACCTACGAAGAGATCAAGTCGCACCTCACGGGCCGCATCGGTCTGTCGGTGAACATCCGCATGTACTTCTCGGCGCGATCCACCAACGGGCGCGTCGACATCCAGCTGAACACCAACAACATGGCCCGCAGCCTCGAGGCCGCCGCCAACGCCTCCCTGGGCCTGAAGGATCCGACCGGCCTCGCCAACATCCCGATCGGCGACGCCGATCTGCGCGCCTACCTCGCCAAAGCCATGGCCGAGTCGAACGTCAACCTGCGCACGGAGGAAGGCGACAACGAGGCCTTCAACCGCCTGTCCTACCAGCTGATCGAACGCATCGTCTCGCAGGTGCCGGCCCTGCCGCAGATCCCGGGCTCCTCGTGGAACCCGAATTCCTGCATCAACAATCCGGGCGGTTACGGCTGCAACAACGGCGGCGGCTGGGGCTCCAGCTTTCCCAGCACCGGCACGGGCTGGGGCGGCGGCACCTCCGGCGATCCCGGCAGCGCCAGCAACGGCACGCTCATGACGCCGCCGCCGCCCTCGGTGGGCACGCCGGGTCCGGTCCTGGGCAAGAAAACCACGCCGACGCCGCAGCCGGATCCGACCGGCGGCTGGGGATTGCCGGGCACCACCAACCCCGCGCCGCAACCGGCACCCGCGCCCGGATCGGGCAACAACGGCCGCTTCTTCTACCTGGGCGGCGTCCTGAACGCCCTCCGCCAGATGCAGAACATCAATCTGAGCTGGGAGAACATGGGCAAAAAAGAAACCCAGTCCTACACGGAGAACGTCGTCGTGCGCGGCGCGATCCCGGATCCGGGTTACAAAACCCTGTACGCGGTCGCCGACGACACGCAAGGCGCGAGCTACACGGGCTACATCAAGGCCGGTCAACAAATCGTATTGAAAATCCCGTCGCAGCGCCAGCTGGTGACCTCTTACGACAAACGCGTCCAGTACCTTTCGAAGGACGAGATCCGCCGCCAGGGCCTGACGCCCTACTTCGGCTTCCTGCAAGAGGCCGTGTCGAAGAACCTGCTGCAGGAAACCATCGACCGCGAGAACGGCGGCTACGTCGCCGTCTACCGCTACAACCAGGGATCCAACGCCGTGTCGCGCTGGTGGAAAGCCACCTGGGACGGCCTCGACATGACCCCGTGGAACTTCTACTGGGGCGAGGCAGAGCTGCGCCGCCGCACGTCCATGCGGCCGCCGATGGATCTGGCCCTCTCGGAAAGCGACCTGAGCCGCCTGCCCTTGCGGGTCATGTTCTCGGAGCTGGGAACGCGCTTCAACATGGCGGACCTCACCAAAGAGACGGCGCGCTGGAGCGGACGTTACGAGGACGATCAGATCGTCCTCACCGCGAAACGCGATCTCGGTTTCATGACCATCCGCAACTACGACAAGGTGGAGGCGCCGAACCGCCTGGTGGAGAAATACCTCTTCGAGGTGAAAGAGCCGGTGGTGAAAACCCGGGACGCCGCCCAGAGCAGCCTGTCGAGCCGTCGCCAGTACAACTGGGTGAAATACTCGAACGGCACGGACAACGGCGTGGAAAAAGTCGGCGAGCCGGACCTCACCCCCTTCCGCATCACCAAGAGCGTCTACGTCGTGCTGGTGAAAGTCGGAGAGGCCGGCGGGACCGCGCAGGACTCCCAGCAGTTGCAGGAGATCAAGACCACGATCACGCCGAAGACGGATTTCTCGCCGGTGCAGCGCCTGCACTGAGGCTCAACGGGCCGCCCGAGTTTTTTGCCTCCCCCGGGCGGCGGGACACTGCCTTGACGGCGGTCACAGCGTCTTCAGGAACTCCACCAGCGCCCTTTTCTGCCGGGCGCTGAGGAGTTCACGGCCCCGCTCCAGGAAAATCCCCTCGTCATGCCCCTCCCGCCCCATTCCGGCGCGGCGGGTGTCGTAAAGAAATTCTTTTTTCCTCCACGCGGCCGGCACTTTCTCGCCCTGGGGATAACCGTTGCATTCGGCGTCGAAGTCGCGCCGCCGGTCCCGGGCTTCACCCGCGTAATAGCTCACGGGCCGCTGCGATGAGCGCGTCAGGACGGCGCAAAGGCTGGGGGCTGAATTGTGGTGGAAGTACGGCCAGCGCGCCCAGATGCCCACCAGGGGCGGCGGCACATAGCCCTTTTGCGCCTGAATGACGGTGCCGTGACGGCGGGAGATCTCCAGCTGATTGAGCCGCTCGAGGGATTTCATGCCCTCGTGACGGAAGGGGTCCGTGCCCACGTCGATGACCGGCGTCTGGCGGTGGTAAATGACCTGCGTGGTGCGCAGGCGCTCCGCCAGGGGGGCTTGATCGAAGGCCGGCTGATCCCAGGCCTTTTCATAGACGCCGTGACAGCGGGCGCAGGTGAGCCGGTAGACGCCCTGCCCTTCTTTCGCCAAAGGCAGATCGAGTTGTTCCGCCGGGAAAAAATCCGTCCAGCGCGGGGCCTCGGCGGAAAACACCGCCGTGGTCAGCTCGCGGATGACGTCGTCGTTGCGGCTCAGCCAATGATTGATCCGATCCAGATCCGCGCCGCGGCCGATCTCGTTCCACAGGAGATTGGTGAAGATCGGGTTGCCGCTGATCACCGAGCCGTCCGAGAGCCAGCGGTTTTTGTATTTCAAATTCCACCACACGGCGGGCTTGCTGTCGGCGGGGCGCGAGTCGAGGAGATCGGCGCGCGGGCGCGCTTGCCAGCGGGGGTTTTTGCCGGCCATGGCGTCTTCATTCCTCTTGTTCAGCGACAGCGCGACCTGCGCCAGCGAGGTGTCCAACCCCAAAGTCAGGGGACGCTTCACTCCCACGGAGGCGAGGTTGCGCACGGCCTCGTCCAGCAAGGCCACCTCCGCCGGCGTCGCGCGGAAAAGGCTCGAGAAGGCGCTGGACCGGTAGTAATGAGCCGCCCAGGCCGAGCGCCGGAATGTTTCGTTGGCCCGCGGGAAACGAGTGCTCATTCCCAGAACGGTCTTGCCGAACAGATTCCCGGCGTGGCAGGCGGCGCAACTCAGGGTGAAGCCGGTGGCGCCGGCGCGCTCCACCAGTCCCAATCCCATCAAGGTGTCGGGACGTCGACCGCCCGGGTAGGGAACGGCGTAAACGCCTTGATCCTCCGGGCGCGGGTAAGGCTGCAGGCCGATCCAGGAAAACAGATCGTTCATCGAGTCGACGCGGGCGAAGCGCTGAAACAAACTTTGTAGGATCAAACGCAAAGGATCGGCCGGCGATTCCTCGATGAACCGCCGCACCGGTTCGTAAGGCGGCAGCAGGCCCGTCACGTCGACGGGATAAATCTGCGCGTGCAGACGCCCCGCCTCGACCGCCCGGTCCCGATCGGCCTCATTCAGGAGATAAGGATTCGAACGACCACCCGGCGGGATTGACGCCGTCAGACTCCAGTCCGGCTCCGCGCTCCAACTCAGTGAGCACCCCAGCGATGAGAGAATCATCGCCAAAACCATCCGTGATTTCATGCTTCCATGTTCCCAAGATGATTTCGCGAAGGCCAACTTTCTTTTCAAAAAACAAGGCCGCCTTGCGTCCAAGCCCCGTCACGGCTTTTGACGTGGGGAAACGAAAGTGTTGCGATCACGCCCATGATGGAACACGCGGAGACGGACGTTTTGATCGTGGGCGCCGGCCCGACCGGCCTGATGATGGCGAGCCAGCTGGCCCGGCACGGCGTGCGTTTTCAAATCATCGACCGGCAGACGGACCGCTCGAAGGAGTCGCGCGCCCTGGTCATTCACGCCCGCTCCCTCGAGCTGCTGCAGAATCTGGGGCTGTCGGAGAGTTTCCTGAAAACCGGCCGTCCCTCCATCGGCCTGGAGATCTACACCAACGGGCAGAAGCGCGTGCAGGCCGACTTCGGCGACATCGGGGCCAAGGACACGCCCTTTCCGTTCATTTTTTTCCTCTCCCAGGCCGAAACCGAACGCCTGCTGCGGGAGGATCTGAAATCCCGCGGCGTGGACATCGAGCAGCCGGCGGAGCTGCTGTCTTTCGCCAGCTCCGACCAGGGCGTGGTCGCGCAGGTGCGCGGCGCGGACCAGGTCGTTCGCGAAGTGCGCAGCCGCTATCTGATCGGCTGCGACGGGGCCCACAGCCCGGTTCGCCATGCACTGAACCTGCCCTTCCCCGGCGCGCCTTACGCCGAGGATTTTCTCCTGGCCGACGTCGAGGTCAAATGGCCCTTCGAGCAGGACCGACTGCTGCTTTTTTTGACCGCCGACGGAGTGCTCGCGCACTTTCCCCTGACCTCCCGCCTCAGTCGTTTGATCTTGACCGCGGGGCTTCGCCGGGAGGACGCGCCGACCGAGCCCGGCCTGGACGAGATCACCGCCAAAACCGAATCCTTCACCGGCGTGAAAGCGCGTTTGTCGAATCCGCAATGGCTGTCGCGTTTTCGATTGCACCACCGGGCCGTGCCCCGCTATCGCGTCGGCCCGGTTTTCCTGGCGGGGGACGCCGCCCACATCCACAGCCCCGCCGGTGGCCAGGGCATGAACACCGGCCTGCAGGACGCCGCCAATCTCGCCTGGAAAATCGCCTGGGTGCTGAAAGGCGCGAACCCCGATCTTCTGGACAGCTATCACGGCGAGCGCCACCGCATCGCGGAGATCCTGCTGAAAACCACGGACCGTCTTTTCCGTGGAGCGGCCTCGCAGTCCCGGCTCGGCCGGTTTTTCCGGGTCAACCTGGCGCCGCTTTTCGTGAAATTCATGCTGTCAAACGAGAACCGCCGGCGCCGCGCTTTCCGTCGGATCTCGCAATTGGCGATTCATTACCATCCCGGCGCTTTCGTCGCGGAGGACGACGAGAACGCCGACGAGTTCTTTCAAAAAGGCCCGAAGGCCGGGGCGCGGGCGCCGGACGCCCCGCTGGATGGGGGAACTCTTTTCAACGCCATGAAAGCGCCGAAGGCTCATGTTCTGTTTTTCTCCCCGTCTGCAAAGCCGCCGCCGCTGCCCGATCATCTGCAATCCTTGATCGAAACCCACACGCTGTCCCGGACGCCGGGCCGCGAGACGCTGTTCGAGCGCTACGGCGTCAGCGACTCCGCGATTTATTTCATCCGTCCCGATGGCCACGTCGGCTATCGCACGCCGGGATCGGACTGGCACGGACTGAGGCTCTACCTCGAGCGCTTTTTCCCCGCCGCCGCCGTGACGGGCCCTTGACGCTTCCGCCTTGCTTTCCGGCGAGGCCCTGCTGTAGATTGCGCCCACATGCAATCTCTCAAATTCTCCGATCTGAAGCTGAACGAAGCCTTGCAGCGTGCCGTCGCCGAATCCGGCTACACCACGCCCACCCCCATTCAAGGTCAGGCCATCCCCCACTTGCTGGAAGGCCGCGATCTGTTGGGATGCGCGCAAACCGGGACGGGCAAGACGGCGGCCTTCGCCCTGCCGATCCTGCACCGTCTGGCGGAACATCCCCGGCGCCTGGAGCCGAAACAAACCCGCGTGCTCGTGCTGTCCCCGACCCGCGAGCTGGCCATTCAGATTCACGACAGCTTCCGCGTGTACGGCAAGCACATGCGCCTGAAAAGCGCCGTCATTTTCGGCGGCGTCAGCCAGCACTCTCAAGTGCAGGCCCTGCACCACGGCGTGGACATCCTGATCGCGACGCCGGGCCGCCTGCTGGATCTGATCCAACAACGCCACGTGGGCTTGGGCCGCGTCGAGATTCTGGTCCTCGATGAGGCCGACCGCATGCTCGACATGGGTTTCCTGCCCGACATCCGCAAGATCCTTCCCCTGCTGCCGCCGAAGCGCCAGAATCTTTTCTTTTCGGCCACCCTGCCGAAGGACATCCAGAGACTCGCCGACTCTTTGCTGCACGACCCGGTCCGCGTCGAAGTGACGCCCGTGTCGTCGACGGCGGAGAAAGTCGAGCAGTCGGTGATGTACGTCGACCGCGCGAAGAAGCGCGACCTGCTGCGCGTGCTGCTGAAGGACCGCGAGTTCCAGAAGGTCATCGTCTTCACGCGCACCAAACACGGCGCCAACCGCGTCGTCGAGAGCCTGGTGAAGAACAACATCCCGGCGGAAGCCATTCACGGCAACAAATCCCAAAACGCGCGCCAACGCGCGCTCGAGAACCTGCGCAGCGGCCGCATCCGCGCCCTGATCGCCACCGACGTCGCCGCCCGGGGCATCGACATCGATGAGATCTCCCACGTCATCAATTACGAGCTGCCGAACGACTCCGAAAGTTACGTGCATCGCATCGGCCGCACGGCCCGCGCCGGCGCCCAAGGGGTGGCAATCTCCTTCTGCGACGCCGAAGAGCGCGCCTTCCTGCGCGACATCGAAAAACTCATCGGCCGCAGCATCCCGGTGATCACCGACCACCCCTACCACTCCGAGGAAATCGCGCAGAGCCGCGTTCTTTCGAAAGGCAAAGCCAAGGCCCTCATCGAAGGTCGCGAGGATCACGACCGCGCGCCCCGCCCCGGCGGCGGCCGCGGCGGTCGCGGGCGCCCTGGAGGGGGAGGCGGCGGCGGCGGCGGGAACCGACGCCGGCGCTTCCACGGCCGCGGCGGATCCAAGCCCGCGCCGTCGAAATAAATTTATTTTCATGATCTCTCGACTGAAATAGTTTGCTCCCGCAAAGTCCCGTCCAGAGCGACTTTGCGGGCAGGACTGGATCGGTCCTACGTCCAGATTTTCGTCGTGAAATCGTCTCAAGACGTTTTCATCATCTCCTTTTTTGACCGCCGTGCGCGGACATGGTCGGATTTTCTTATCCACAAAAAAAAGACTCAATCCGACAAGGAGGTCGAGATGTCGAGAGCTTTCTCTCTCATGGCAGCCGCATTGATGATCCTGGGCGCCGGCGCGGCCGGGGCCCGAACGAACGAGGACACCCTCCTCGACACCACCGTGCGCAGCTATGAAGCCACCACCACCGTCATTCTCCATCCCGTGACCACGGGTGAAAACGGCGCCACGGAGGAACTGACCCTGGAAATCCCGGCGGGCAGTTACCTGACCGAGATCGAAACCCGTCGCGGCGCCGACGGCGTGGACTACACGCGCGTCGGACTGGACACCGACGCCGTCAACCTGCCCTCGGATTTCTGGCTGCGCTCGAGCGAGCTGCTGCAATCCGGGCTGCGCCTGGATATCGGCAGCCTGCGCGGCATGACCTACTGCTACCGCTACGTGAAACTCTATCTGCTGAAAAAGGGCATGGTGAAGGTCTACCTGCCCGGCGGTTCCGCCTGGATGGCGAAGAACACCCTGCCCAAGCACGGCTTCGTCAAAGTGAAGCGCGGCCCGCAGAATCCGAAGGTCAACGACGTCTGCGTTTACTCCGGCGGCCCCAGCGGTCACGGCCACATCGAGGTGCGCGCCCCGCAAGGCTGGTACTACGGCTACGGCTACAGCGCCAAGCCGATCTCGCGCAACGGCCGTCCCCTGATCGCCTGCTACGCCAAGCGCTGAGCGTTGTTTTCTGTCATTTCCCAAAAACCCCGATCCGGCATCGGGGTTTTTTTATTTCTCCGGGCGCGTTCGTCAGGATTTCTTCCAAACCTCCCTCCCGGTTTCCATCCTCCGGGGTGCTTGGGCATACTGCCGGCAGCATGAAGGAGGAACAGAAATGGCCAGCAAGACCGCCAATCGTCCCAAGCCTCACGAAGACGACAACCAACCCATCCCGCCGGAACAGCGCCCTCCGGAACCGAAGATCCCGCCCGACACCGACACCAGACCCCGCTATTTCGCGGAAGAGTCGGGTAAAACCAAGGACACCGGCAAGGACGTCCCGGGCGCCAACTCGACGGTGGAGCCCCAAGCCCCCCGCGTCGACGAGACCGTGAACCCCTGAAAGGTCCGCGACATCCGGTAAAATTGTCAGGCCCGCCCGCCAGGGCGGGCCTTATTATTTCTGGCGGCCCGGCGGGTCCGGGCGCATTGACGGACTCGATGTCTTGGTTTATTCCCTCCCAGCACTTCAAGACACAGGAGAACCCATGAAAAAGCTGATTTTGACCGCCGTCCTGTCCCTGATCTCGGCCGCCGCCTTGGCCGACGAACCGGTCTTTATCCAATCGAACTGCGAATTCGGCGACAACGGCCCCCAAGTCGGCTTCAGCGTCAGCCGCGACCTCCTGCCCGTCGGTGACGGCGGCCACGCCATCGTCGTGCGCTCCACCCTGAAAGTGGCCAACCAGGACATCCCCGCCGTCGGCCAGAAATGCGCCATCCGCGTCCGCGTCGGCACCATCACGGGTTACTCCTGCGTTCACCAGACGGCCTCGGGCGTCCGCTACGAAATCGCCCCCACCATCAACTTCGAAGGCAACAACGTGACCTCCGCCAACATCGTCGTGTGGGACGGCAACACCCCCTCCGCCATCCTCCGCAGCAGCAAATGCGATCTGGCGCCGACGCAGGCTCAGTGAGCGAACACGACAGTTGAACGTCAAAAAAAACCCGCGCCGAAAGCGCGGGTTTTTTCATTCCCCTCGATTTTCAAAACCGGTTCTCCGTCCACCTCCCCCCGCCGCGGGCCCTTTCAGTCCGGCTTGAACCAGCAACGCGGGCGCAGTCCCTCCGCGTTGCCACAGCGAACGGCCATGGGGTCGTTGAAATCAAAAAGCAACGGGAGCGAACTGCGGCACAAGGCTCCCGCCACCGCCGTGTCCAGACGGCACTGGCGCGAGGGATAAAAGAAGGCATTGGTTCTCTCCACCCGCTCTTCGCTGGGTGTTTCGACCGAGATCGGGAAGTCTTTGACGAGGAGGAGCATGTTCAGCCCGGCGAGAATCGTCCTCTGGCAAACCAGCGACTCCGCGGAGAGCCGCCCCCAGGTCCGCTCGCACTTTTCTCGAACCGCGGGCGGGACCGGCGCCTTGCCGAGAAAACTCCCATGATCCTGCCCCGCCACGATCCGGCGGAAGCACGCGGAGGCGGCGTAATAGTCCGACTGCCCCTCGGCGCTGAAAAAACTCAATCCGTCCGGCGCGCTCTCTTCGGGCGAATCGAAGGGGTGGGCCTTGCGGGGCGCTCCCGCGAAGAAATGCCCCAACTCATGGCATAAGACGAAACGCAGACCATCCTCGCTCAAACGCGGGCTGCGGAGGAGGCCCCCATGAATCTCAATCCACAGGAGGTCTTTGTCCCGATGGGCGCTGGCCACGACCGACACGCTGTCATGGATCACCCGCGTTTCCAGGCGAAGCCGCATGGACTCCGCCGCCGGCTGATAAACGCGGTTCATGTCCTCCAGGACCACGGGGAGAAAATCGGAAGAGGCGAGAGCGAGGCCTCCCCAGAAAGGCAGCAAGAAGCCGGCCATGAGGACTGTTTTAAGGAATGACAAAATCACCTTCTCCTTGAGAGAGCGCGCCAATGAAAACGTCAAAAAAGTCGACACAAGGACTTTTCGGGGATCTCCGCGTCGCCCCCATTCGATTCCATGAAAGCACGCCTTCCAGCGAAAGAAAAAAGCAAAAACAGGGCCGGCCCTGATCGGCCTGAGGCAAGGAAACTGTGACCCTCACTCCTGCATGTGGTCCCAGAAATGCAAATCGCTCTGATCAGGTTCCTCAAAGGCTCCCCCCTCTTCAGATGGAGGCCGGGCAATGTCTTCCAATCCGAAAACCGGAGAGACGATCCCCAACGTGACCGCTCCGGCCCACATCGGATGATCTGAAGGCTTAAAGCCAATGGTTACCAGTACTTAGGGCGGAAAAAACCCATGTTATTCTGTCGATGGAGATTGATCATGACTGACAAGAAAAAAGCGACTCAATCAATTAAGACTTTGGCGGAAGATTTGCGCAAATTCCGCGAAAGCAGGCGGAAGTTCACCCCAGAGCGGATCAAAGAATTGAACGAACTTTTAGAGGGACCTTCTGAAAAGACCAAATTGGGGGACGACCAGAAAAGCGCCCGTCCACTGGAAAAGGAAGCGTAAAAACCCATGGGAAAAGTCGTTCCGTTTTCAAATATGGAGAATTTCGTTAATGGATTGCGGTCGAAAGGTGACATCGTTCGAGTCATTCTTGATACAAACGTCCTTATCGCCGCTTCTTATGAAGTCAAAGTCACGCACGAAGAGATCACGGATTTGATTCACAGGCTTCAAATTCTCGGAGTCGAGATGTATGCAACTGTCACGACAAAAGCGGAATTCATGGAATTCTATCGTCGATTGATGCTAACGGAGGCGTTGGCAGACTTGTTAGATGCGGAGTCCAAAGTCAGGGTTCCCAAAGCCGCCTTTGAGGAAATCAGAAAAGCCTACGCGAGCATCAAGTCGAAACAGGCTCGAGACGGGAGTGATCCGATTTTCAATGACAATCAGATCAAGCAGATCAAATCCGAATTCTCGGCAGGCAGCCACTCGGGACATATTGGCTGGTTGAAATTTTGCAGCGATTGCCTCAAAGGCTACGTCGAATTTTTTGAGCGGCAGTTGATGGAGCGCGGGATCTCGTACCTCAGTCCGAACGATTCGACTCAAGCGAGTCTCTTTATCAGGAGGCTCGAATGGCCCGTTGCTGCCGCGCTGGTGGAAAAGAGCGGACTCTCAGTTTCGGATGCGATGATCCTCAATATGCTGAATAGCTCCATTTGTCAGTTTTCCATGAGCCTGGATTTTGACTTCGGTTTCGCTGTCCGCGCCGACACCGACTCGAAGGATGTCCTGATGCCCGATCGCCTTGAGCGGGAATACCGGCACTATCATTTTTGAAAACTCAATCAGAATCACTCGGCTCTCAACATTTCTCCAGTTTGAAGGCAGGATCACGCCTGGAGGGCCGATCTTGAGATGCCTCAACCAACTGGACTCATGAAGCAAATTTTTTTGATTTCCACGGAGGCCGTCTCTATCATCAGGAAAACGACATTTCTTCATCGCTCTTGGGGCCAATATGAAAAGAAGGGACTTCCTGAAGCGCGGGGCTTTTTTCGGCGGAACGGGCGTTTTCGCGACTTTGGGTTCCCTGCCTCATGCCGTCGCGCAGATAATGCCTTTCGGATTCTGGAGAAAAAAAAGCGTCCCCGTCGTGTCTTCCGTTTTTTGCGTCACTGCCCTGGGAAGCGGCGCCGCGGCCACTTCACCGGACGGGATCACCTGGACCACGCGCACCCTGCCCACTCCCTCCGGCTTTGGGTACATCGCTCGGTGGAACGGCTCGATTTTCTGCGCGCTCGACGTCTATTCCACGAATTGCGCGACATCGTCGAACGGCGTGAGCTGGACTCAAGGGACTCTCCCCTCCACCAGCAGTTGGATGGGTCTGGCCTGGGACGGCACCAGATTTTGCACTGTGGCCAGCGGTTCTGATAAAGCCGCCACATCCACGGACGGCCTGACGTGGACCGCGCAAACCCTGCCCTCTTCCGCAGATTGGTTCAACATCGCCTTTAACGGAACGAGATTCGTCACGATCAAGAGCGATGCCACGTCCGCTCAGGCCGCTTATTCGAGCAATGGCGCCTCTTGGACGGCGGTGACCTTGCCGGGCCCCGCCTCCGCGCAATCATTCTATGTCGTGGCCAATGGCAGCAAGTTCGTCGCGATCTCAGACACCCAGGTCCAGATGAGCTCGGCGGATGGGATCACCTGGTCGAAGACCACCGCCCCCCTCAACAACGTGAAGGCGTTCACCTCGAACGGGACGATTTTCTGCGCGATCACCCATGGATCCAATCAATCAGCGACCAGCACCGATGGCATCACCTGGACAACGGGAACGATGCCGTCGACGGCCGACTGGACCTCCGTCGCCTGGAACGGCAGCACCTTCTGTGCCGTGGCCATCGACTCCAACAAAGCGGCCACATCGACGGACGGCCTCAATTGGACGGCACGAACCCTGCCAGCCACAGAATCCTGGTGGTGCATCACTTAACCCGAGGGTAGTTTCCTGGCGGAAAGAACAGATCGACCTAGCCGAGCTGGCACGTTTGCGCTGGGTCGAGAAATGGAGATACGAGCGGCTGGCCGAACATTTTAAGATTGGGCGGACGACTATTCGTCATTTCCTGCGACAGATTCAAAACAACCCACCACTCGGCGGGCTTTCGACCCGCCACCTATCATACGCGACGAATAGGAAAGCCTTTCCACCCATTTACAATTTCGCGTTCATAAAAATTGACAAAACGTGTACGTTGTCATATCATATGGATGATGAAATCGTGGGCCTGGAAACCTGAAAAGAATGATCTTTTAAAGGAGATGGGACGTCCTTGTTTCGAGGACGTTCTGGAGGCCTTGGCGGAGGGTGGCTTTCGCGATGTCTTAATCAACCCCAACTATCCCGATCAAAAAATCCTGATCGTGATGATCGACAACTATGCTCATGCGGTGCCCTTCAAGGAAACGACGGACTTGTTTTTCTTGTTCACGGTGTACCCATCCAGGGCCTACCAGAAACAATACGGAGGCAAAAAATGAAAAAGAGGACCAGCGTTAAACTGAGCGCGGAGGAAAAGCGACTGGAATCTGAAATCGAGCGCGGCGAATGGACATCCATCCCCAGCAAAGAGCTTCGTAAGCTTGGATCGGAAATGGTTGAAGCCGCCCGAGCCCAAAGTAAAGAGGCGCGGGTAAACCTGCGCCTAAATCACGAAGATGTCGAAAAGATCCGGCAAAAGGCGAAACAAGAAGGCATTCCCTATCAAACGCTGATTGGGAGCGTGCTGCACAAGTACGCCACGGATCAACTCTTGGACGAAAAAGCCATTGAAGTGGTCATGCGAAAGCTCAGCAAAAAAGCTGTCGGCTAATATGAATTGGGAATGGGCATGTGGTTTTGGAATAGATCCGGGCTGGGGAACAGTGATCGGCGGTGGCTTCGTCATGGTGGCCGCATGGCAGGCCACACGGCAGGCCGAGAAACAGCGGCGTGTTGAGCTTCATGAGCGGCAAAATAGTATGAAGGTCGCTATTACTTCGGAGGTCCGCCTTGTCGCCAAACAAATCAGAGATAGAAAATGGGCTTCCAACCTTCAAGAGGCAATTTCTAGGTGGGACGCTCTGAGGGCAGTCCCGGGCATGAGTGGTCCTGTACTCTACACTCCGCTGGGTCGAAAGTTCGTTAGAATTTACGAAGCGAATCTTCCAAATATCGCGATGCTCGGAAAACACACTCACGATGTGGCAGAATTTTATGCGCGCATTGAGGCCGCCATTGAGATTAATGAGCTTCTAAAGGATCTTGCGGCCGGGAAAGGGCCGGATCTTGGAGCCGCCGAAAATACACTTGAGCTAATGAAAATATTGAGGCGAATGCTTTCGGAACTGGACGAATTTGGGGAGCTTTTAGCAAAAGTTCTCGAGTCTTCGGTAGCTCAAGGCCAACCCGAAAAGCGCGAATCTCGATAACCCTGAATCGGGAGCTGCTCAAATCTTTACCGCATTCTTTACCATAACGACGATTCGTTCCGTAGTGCCCGACCTCGTTCCTTCCAGGCGCTCCCATACGTACTGATTATTCTCATCGACGGCAGGGGAGCCAAATTTGGTTATGTTAGTCAATTTATAGAGGAAATTGCCGGCCTCATCGTAGGCCGCTACACTGCCCCCTTCGATCAAGTCTCGGCCATTTTGGTCCTTCCACATTTTTAGCCACCTCCGTTTTAGAAAAGAACAAACGAATTCACTGACGAAGTAGTGCCGTAAGTAGTCCCGTCACCGAATTGGCCGAGTAAGCGTTTGCCCCAGCATTGAAGCGTGGCTGACGTCGACAAGCTGCACGAATGGTTTTCACCCAGAGCAACGTTCGCCGATGAGGAAATACCGGCAACATCCCAAGAAGAAACGTAATTCATACTGGTCAGACCAGCGCCGAGTTGGCCGAAACCATTCGCACCCCAACATTTAATGATGCCGCCCGTTGTTCTCGCGCAGGAGTGAAAGCCACCAGATGAAATTTGATCGACGCCCGAAGTAATTCCGTAAACTTGTGCTGGGGCCGATTGATCGACGGCACCCGTGTCATTGTTTCCTAGCTGACCGGAGCCATTCTCTCCCCAACACATCACATTCCCTGATGATTGAAGAGCGCACGAATGCCAATATCCACACGAAACTGAAACCACATTACTTATGGAAGGTGTGGTCGCCGTGCTCCAAGTGTTCGCCGAGCCACCACCCAACTGACCGCTGTCGTTGCGTCCCCAGCACGCCACGCCACCGCCAGAAAGACGTGCGCAAGAATGATATAGGCCAGTTGATACGCTGGTTGCCGTTGTTACGCCGGATACCTGTTGAGGGCTCGTGACTGGCGCCGTAGTAGTTGAGCCATTCCCCAGTTGTCCGTAGTTATTTTGTCCCCAGCAATAAACATATCCATTTGATAGGACCGCACAAGAGTGATAGCCTCCAGAAGAAATGTCTACGACGGTACCTGAAAGACCGACCACATCTGTGGGGGTGCTTCGGTCGCTCGTGTCCCCAGTGCTCAGCTCGCCGTTGAAATTGCGGCCCCAACACTTGATGCCACCCGATGTGGTCCGAACGCACGTGTGATACTGACCTGCGGATATCTGGGCTACTTGGCCATTGAGAGACGAAATTTCGCGAAAACGGTCGAACCCAAGATCATTTCCGAGGAAGTTGTTTCCTAGACCCAGCTGACCATTACCATCCTTTCCAGTACACCAAACGGAGCCGTTGTTTTTAACTACGCAGGTATGGTTTTCGCCAGATACCGATGTTGAAATTCCAGTAAGCAATGACGTGTATTTCGTAGTGTTGGGTAGACTGTCTCCTCCAGCTTGATTATTTCCGAGCTCACCCTCAGATCGCTTCCCCCAACATTTTATGGACCCGTCAACCTTCACCCCACAGGCGAAGGAAAATCCAACACGCACAAGAACTACATCTTGAGTCAGACCTGAAATATCTTGAGCGGATGGTGTGCTAGCAACAAGCGTGGTGGAATCAAGCAGATTATTTACCGGAGAACCCCAGCACTGCAATTTACCAGAGCTATTAATCGCACACGATGCAACGTCTCCCAATCCATATTGCTTAAATCCCGCAACTGAAGAAACTGTCGATGGCGTCAGACTATTTACTGTCGAACCGTTGGCGAGCTGATAATATTGATTCCATCCCCAGCATTTCGTTGACGTCGACGTTGTTGCGCAGGTCGAAAAACTCGATGTTTGGATATCATCAACTCCCGAAATCAATCCGACAACATCAACGGGCAGGCTTGAGTCCGCCGTGGAGTTATTGCCTAACTGCCCATTTACGTTATGGCCCCAACATTTAACCCCGCCAGAGGACAGCAAAGCGCATATGTGCCCGCCACGAGATGCAGATATTTTAACTGCCGTTGAAATGCCAGGCACATTCACCGGAGTGCTTGAGTCAGAAGATGCGCCGTTGCCAAGAGATCCCACTCCACCAAATCCCCAACATCTGATGGAACCTATACTGAGAAGGGCACAAGAAAACTCATAGCCACTTGATACCTGGGTTGCTGTAGTGATACCGCTAACTTGAACCGGAATGGATGAGTTTGTCGTAGAGCCGTTTCCAAGACTTCCGGATTCGTTGTTTCCCCAGCACCAAACTGTGCCGTCTGATTTTACAGCGCATGTATGGTTAGAACCAGCTGCTACGCTAATGGCTCCTGAATTTAAACCGGATACAGTTATAGGCGAATTTCTGGTCGTAGTTGAGTTGTCCCCTAATTGGCCAGATGTATTGCGTCCCCAACATTTCACCGCACCATTATTGATCCCACAGGCGTGGTTGTCCCCGACGCTCAGAACTTCATGAAATTTATCAATGTAAATTATCGTAAATGTTGCGGAGCTGCTGGTGTTGCCCGCAAGATCCGTGAGCGTGTAAGTGAAAGTCTTTTTTCCTGTTGGACCTGTGATCGTATATGAAATTGTAAGTTCGCCAGAAGCATTACAAGTTGCACTGCCAACCGTAATACCTGAAGCGGAAGTGACATTGACCGTTGAACTTGCTTCGCAGGTTCCGGTCAAAATGCCTGTTGTGGAGTTGACGACGGAATTATTTGCTAAACTTGTGATGGAGGCGATCGGCGGAGTGGTATCTACAATCCACGGTTTTGAAACAATTCCCGAAACATTCTCTGAGCTATCCACAGCTCTGAGATTTAGAAAGTACATTACCCCGCTGGTTAGCGTCAGACCAGTTGCCGAGAAGGAAGTAAGCAACCCAAGCGGTGTCCATTCTCGAATGGAGGTGCCGCCGCTCGTTGTTCCTACCGAAAATTCATATCGGATCACGTCTGATGATGTACTTGCAGTAAATGAGGCCGATGGGGAAGACGATGTAGAATTGAAATATTGGGCCATTGTGAGTCCGCTCGGAGGAGTAGGAGGCGCTATATCCCCGGAAGAAGGGTTCTTGTGCCCGTAGACATTGATTGCCCAACCTACGAGATTTCCCGCTCCGCCAGCAGTCCCATCAATTACTTTTAATGTCCAATTTCCCAACGATTGCTCACCGAGAAAAGCGTTACTCAAAAGGGTGGCGTCATAAGTCATCGAGGTATTGCGGATTATTCCGCTGTTAATATTCAAAAGAATACTTTTAGTTCCGGATGGTGACGTCAGCTCGACCCCCAAGTCCGAAATATATGGATGGGTAGTCCCAAACTTAACCTGTACCGCCTCAACAACGAAGTTATGCCGGACATTAATAGAAGAACTTGTGCCCGTGGCCGAGTTATCAGGAATCGCTTGAGAAATAGAGCCGGAAGAATAGAACCAATTTCCGCTGGTGGATTGAGTCATGAGTAGAGGACTCAACGTGGCCAGATAGTTTTTGGCCAGGGTGACTGCGCTATCAGCGTTCACTCGACCGAAGCCATACCAATTATGAAACCAAAACCCAGCAGCGTTTTGAACCCATCCTTGCTGGTAGGTATGGCCCGCAAGGTTATATCCGTATTCATGATTCGTGTTTCCTGCGGTGGGGTCGGTCCTTGTTGCGGTAGAAGCCAAGATATATTTCACATCGCGCCAGGTGAGATTTGGATTTGCTTCGAGGATTAATGCTATCACGCCGCTAGTTACTGGAGCTGCCGAGGACGTACCGTTCATTGTTGACGTGTAACTGCAGTTTCCATTTAAGGATGAGCTATTCTCAAAGCTATTCAGGGGAGCAATCAGTGTTGAAGATAGACCTTTATTGCATCCCTGAATATCAGTGGTCATGATGGCGGGATCGGAATCGCCATACTCGCCTCCCGGAGCAGAGACCCAAATGTTACTGCCGGGAGAGCTGTAGCTTGATCGCTTTCCCTTCGCATTGAGTGCGCCGACAATAATTATATCTGGTGTGGTGTTCTCGGAACTACCTAAGTTAGAATTGCCAAGAAATGAGCACGCATAATTTCCGCCACCAAGAGATACTGAAATTGGACAATTTGCTGACGCGTCCGATTGAGTTAGAAATGGAGCCTGAGATGGACAGATATCGTCATACTCATTACCGGCGGATTTGACATAGATCGAGCCTTTCCCACTGCGCTGGCTCGTTGTGCCGTGTCTGAGTTGGGCGAAATAGGTGGGGTTATCGTCTTTAGGCAGGAATGGAGTGCCACCATAGCTATAGTTGAATACATCGAAATTGCCGCTGGCTTGATCTATTGTTGCCGCTGTGCTTTGTGACGTTCCGATAAATCGAAGACCCGCAATTTTTGCGTTTGGCGCAACTCCTCGCCCCCCTTTTCCGTTCCATCCAACGGCGCCGATAATGCCCGCTACGGCGGTTCCATGTCCGACATGACCATCTGTCGTACTTGTCGGGGTGGGATTGCCTAAATAGGGCGCACTCAAGTCATAATTCTTTGAGGCGCCAGAGATGATATTCGCGGCAAGATCCTCATGCGCAATTTCAACGCCAGAGTCACTGACCGCGATTTTGACGACACTTCCCGTAATGCCATCAAGGATTGCCTGGGATTGATTGATGTCACTGCCGGTAATTCCAATATTTGTGGCAAAATTGGATTGGCCGACATTCTTTAAATGCCATTGATATTTTCTTAGGGGATCCCCATTAACCGTCACAGCGTATGGCCCAAGCGTCTCGACGGTTCCATCGTCTCTGGTAATAAGGATTTTTAAGTTCGAAATATTCGTGTTGTCATCTGGAACTCCGCCAATAGTCTTCGTTGAAGAATTATACGCCATCCAGTTTGGGGCATTCTGAAGACTGACTGTACTTACTGAAGATACGGATGAGAGGTCGATTGAGTATCGCTTATCTTGATAGGCAACTCCAGGGACAGTAATTGTCGGTGGTGATGCCGGCGGGGTAAACGAATTCGCACTCATTCCACCGCCGCCGCACGCGGATAACATGAGTAGCCATAAAATAAAGGTTAGCCGCGACGACCTTCTCATTTAGTCGTCGCCCCCTTTCCCAAAATCTCTAAAGTTACTTTCGAAACTCGAGGATCGGCTCGCAGAGATGCTTCCACACGAAAGAGATTCTGGCCGCTTCTAGCTTGAAGAATCGCTGTGTTAATCTGAGGAGCCAAGTATGTAACTTCGAGGTCCAAGGATTTGGCAATAGCGTCTGCCTCACCAAGATCGTCATGAATTTCTATGACGAAAGCTCCGGTAATGACTTTTTTCTCAACCCCCAGTCGGTCAGTTACGACAAATAAAGCATCACTATCAAAGGCTCCAAAATCATTTCTGGGGACAGACAAAGTCGAGAGGCTGTACCCATCTGGAGAACTTGTGTTGCTTGAACCATCTATTTTTTTTGCCGCTAGTAACCTAAGCCAGACATAGGGTGCGCCATTCAAATGGACGATATCATCATCTTTCTTACCTCTTTTCTTTATTGAAGTCCGATTCTTTTCGATCAATCTGGCTTTTGTACGATTTTTCCTCTGCGATGCTGGCTCTCGTGAGATATCCGGAACGGCGAGAGTCGGAGCTTCATTTTGGAATGACTTGAAAACGACCGCTCCGTTTGCCACAGCGGGAGTCAGTTTTAAACTTGTTTCTCGTTGAGTGACTTCGACGCTTCTTGATCGCCAGAATAAATAGAAACCAGCAAGAACAATTACGAGAGCGGCTGATTTCCTAATAAAATGACTTCGATTCAAAAGTTTCTCCTCTTTCGGCGCCCCGCCCGCGAGCGCAGAACACCTCCTCCTATCGGTCTTTCAGGGAAGAACATTAGTGCTTACACCATGTTGTTTATACGAAGTGCCGAACACTATCCCCAATTTGTAGAATTGGGAGCTGGAAATGGCTGAAAATGAGACACGCACTAGACGGAAGAAGATTGATGATAAGGACCTAAAGCGGGTAATGGATCGTGTTGCCCAAAATATATGTCGCCTAAGGAGAGCAAAAAATCTGAGCCAACAAGTATTGGCAACCTCCGCAGGGATTGCCACTACAACCCTGTCTGACATTGAACGAGGACAGGCTCACAACTTGAAACTTTCAACACTTGTATCCTTGGCGCGCCAACTAGATCTGAAAGATATTACTGAATTATTGACGTAAAATTTTAACGACGATTCGGGAAATCTGAATCCCTTCCGGCCTGAGACTTTTGTTCGGAATTCCGAACGGCTGAGTTCAGCAATCTCTGAAACTTCGTTAAATTCATTCTTCCGCTCAGCGATCTCTGGCAAAGCCAGGTCGACGCGGAGTTCATGACCGGACAGCAGCTCTCGTCGCTCGCCTCATGGAATTTCTCGGCGGCCTTAAAGGCGGTGGATAGGCATATTCCGGATGGCATGACACGGATTCGCGGCGTGCTCCATACCGTAACGATTGGTTATGAGGTGGACCTCAATCTGAAGCCGGAAGAGTGTTACGAACCCACCGCTTTCAAAATTTTCAAAAGACGCCGGTTCGAAAAGATTGACTAATGGTGGGGCCGGCAGGACTCGAACCTGCAACCAACCGGTTCGAAGCCGGGTATTCTATCCATTGAACTACGGCCCCACGCTGGAATTGCTTGAGGACCGATTATTCTTTGATTTGCAGGTGATTGCCAAGCTCGTCCGTGAGTCCTGCCTGGCGCGGCAGAGGTTTTTGCAGGGATTCGCCGATCTGGCGGATGCCCTGCGTGAGGGCGACGCCCCAGCTTTCGTTTTTCAAGCGGCGGGCCAGGTCACTGACCCAGGCGTCGACATCAGCCGGTTGCACGATGCCGGCCAGGCCCTCGTCGTGCAGCAGAACCACTTTGCGCTCCATCAACGAGACGAACAGCAAAAGGCCGCGGCGTTCCTCGGTGCGGGTCATTTTCAAAGCCATGAACTCCGACCAGGCCCGGCGCCGCACTTGCAGCTCCTCATCCATGTCGGGGATCAACAGGCGCTGCAACCGGTGCGAACGCGACAGCGGGAAAGAGATCAAGGCGAAGAACAACATCGCCAAAGGCACGTACAAAGCGCCGTCATGGGCGCTCACCCAATCATGAAAGGGCCACAGCACGATCAGCAAGGTCAGCGAAAGAATCAGCGTGATGGTCAAGGGCAGGTGACCGATGACGCTCGAGCGGCGCACGATCATGGGCACGATCTCGGCGGACACGCGGCTTTCGAACTCGCGCACCGCCGCTTCAATGTGGGCCAGGTCGGCCTCGAAAAGAAACGACTTCAACCAACGGGGGATCTTTTCACCAGCCACTGGACGCTCCTCCTCCGGCTCCGGAGCCGCCGCCACCGGACCAGCCCCCGCCTCCTCCACCGCCCCAACCGCCGCCGCCACCCCAGCCTCCGCCCATGGGTCCACCCCAGGACGAATAGCCGCGGCCACGGCCCAAACGACGGCCGGGAACGCCGCCGTAGCTGAGCTCGCGCACGAAAAGGATGAAGAGGATCAAAATGCCGAGACCCAAAAAGATGACGAAGTCCTTCCAGGTGGGCTGGCCCGACTCCGCCAGAGGAGCCGTGGCGGCGAACTCCTCATCCGCCAGATGCAGGATCTCGCTCACGCCCACCATCACGCCGTCGGAGTAGCGCTTGGCGCGGAACAGAGGCACCACCTGATCGGAGAGGATGCGCTTCGCCACCACGTCGGGGATGGCGCCCTCGAGCCCGCGGCCCACTTCGATGCGCATTTTCTTGTCGCGGAAGGCGATGAAGAACAGCACGCCGTTGTTGCGGTCCTGGCGACCGAGCTTCCACTGATCGAACAAGCGGATCGTCACCTCCTCGAGGGGCGTGCCGTCCAGGCTGTCGACGATGACCACCTGCAATTGCGCCTTGCCGCGCTCGTGGAAGGTGCGCAGGGTCTCATCCAGGCGCGCGCGATCCGAAGGCGAAAGGATTCCCGCCTCGTCGATCACCGGGCCGGTCAAGGCCGGCGCCTGGAACTGGGCCTGAGCGGAGACGCCGATCCACAGCGCCCCGATCGCCAACAGCCAACGCATCAGAAATTCACCGCGGGGGCTTTTTCGACTTTGCCTTTTTCGTCTTCAGCCACGTCCCACTGGGGCATTTTCTCGTGGTGATAGAGAATGGAATTCGTCCAGCTGGTCGGCGGCACCGTCACCAGATTGTTGAACTGCTTCACCGTTTCGATATAGCGGTTGCGCGCCACCGTGATGCGGTTTTCCGTGCCTTCGAGCTGCGCCTGCAGATCGCGGAAGTTCTCGTTGGCTTTGAGGTTCGGGTACTGCTCGCTCACCATCATCAGACGTCCCAGGGCCTGGGACAAACCGCCTTGAGCGGCCTGCCACTGGCGGATCTGTTCCGGCGTCGCTTTGGACGGATCGATCTGGATCTGCGTCGCTTTGGCGCGCGCTTCCATCACGCCCGTCAGCGTTTCCTGCTCGTGCTTGGCGTAACCCTTCACCACGTTCACGAGGTTCGGCACCAGGTCGGCGCGGCGTTTGTATTGGTTGGCGATCTCCGCGAAGGAAGCGTCCACTTCGTTCTTCGCCTGAGGAATGCTTTGAATGCCGCAGCCGCTGAGACCCGTGGCAAAAACGGCCAGAACCAAACCCAGAGCGTATTTTTTGAGCAAGCTTTGTTTCATTCTTTCCTCCTCGGAAATCGTTTCGAATTTAGCGGACTTCCCGGAGGCTCACAATCAAAACTGGAACCCGGAAGATTGACTTTCCGCGTAGAGAGGCCCCATGCTGACAGCGTGTCAGACTCCTCCTCCCTCAAACTGCGTTTTCAAGATGACGGCGACCTGCTGTTTGTCGAAAAAATCACGGGCTTCAACACCCATGCCCCGGACGCGGGGAAACGGGGTTTGTTGGAGCTCCTGGAGGCGCAAACCGGCCGCAAGCTCTTCGTGGTGCACCGCCTGGACAAGGAAACCTCCGGCGCCATGGTTTTCGCGCAAAGCAAAGAGGCCGCCGCGGACATGGCGGCGCTTTTTGAAAAGCACCTGGTGCGCAAGCGCTACCTGCTCCTGACCGACAGGCGGCGATCGGAAGAAACCTTCACGGCCGCCTCGCGCATCGAGAAAAAAGGCGCGAGCTTCGTCAGCGATCCGAATTCGAAAGACCCGAACTCCCGCACGCTTTTCCGCAAATTGAAAAGCCTGAAGATCGGCGACCTCTGGGAGGCCCTGCCCGAAACCGGCAAGCCCCATCAGATCCGCCTGCACGCCACCGACCGCGGCATTCCCATTCTGGGCGATGCCGAGCACGGCGGCAGCCCCTTCGCGCGCCTTTGCCTGCACTCCAAATTTCTCGGCTTCAACTGGCGGGGCGCTGAAAAAACCTTTGAGGCCTCAACCCCGGCCTGGAGCAACGACCTCGAGGCCCCTCAAGCGCAGTTCCTGGACGCCGTTCAATCGCGCAGCCATCTGTTCGACCTGTCCCGCTTCGGGGACGAGTGCCTGCGCCTCGCCCATCAGGAACTGGCCTTCTGCCGCGTGGATCAATTCGGACCGCAGCTGTGGGTCTACTGGTATGCCGAAGCGGATCCTTCCGCGGATTTCCTGAAATTCCTGGCTCTCGTCTCCCAAACCGCGAAGAAATCCATCTTCGTCCGCCACATGCACAACCGCGGTCGCGATCCCAATCGCCAGGACGCCTGGCTCATCGGCGATGTGCAGGATGTCTGGCAGGCCCGCGAAAACGGCGTGCGCTTCGAGCTGCGCACCGACTCCGGCCAGTCGCCGGGCTTGTTCCTCGACCAGCGCGAGAACCGCCGGTGGGTGCGCCGGAACTCCGGCGATCGCAAAGTGCTGAATCTTTTTTCCTACACCGGCGGCTTTTCCGTGAACGCCGCTCTCGGCGGCGCCGACGAGGTCTGCACCGTCGATGTCAGCGGCAAGTTCAATGACTGGACGATGAGGAACTTCGAGATCAACAGCCTCGATCCCCGACAGCCTTTGAAGTACGAGTTCTGGAACCAGGATTGCCTCTTGTTCCTGAAAGGCGCCGCGAAGCGCGGCCGCAAGTGGGATCTCATCATCTGCGATCCCCCCTCTTTCGGCCGCTCCAAGGAAGGCACTTTCCAGATCCAGCGCCAGCTGCCGCCGCTGCTGGATCTCTGCCTGTCCTGCCTGGAGAAAAACGGCCGTCTGCTTTTTTCCTCGAACTACGAAGGCTGGACCCTGGAAGACCTGCGCCAACAGATCCTCGTCAACCGCTCCACCCACCAGATCGCCATCGAGCCGACCCCGCCGGCCTCCCTCGACTTCGAGAGGCCCGACACCGAGCCCCTGATGAAAAGCCTCATCTTGGTGAAACGCTAGCGAATCAATACAAGCGCGACAGGGCCATGGAGAAGCGGCCCGGGGCGTAGGCGGCCAGGCGCTCGCGGCGCAGGGTTTGGAATTCTTTTTCGCCGTTGGCGGCGCTGGCGTAGGGGAAGATGGCGATGCCGCCGCGGGGGGTGAACTCGCCGATGACTTCGATGTAGCGGGGCTTCATCAGCGCCGCGAGGTCGTCGCAGATGGTCTGCACGCAGTCCTCGTGGAAATCGCCGTGATTGCGGAAACCGAAGAGGTAGAGCTTCAGGGATTTGCTCTCGACCATCTTGTCGGCGGCGATGTAGTTGATGAAGATCTTGGCGAAATCCGGCTGGCCCGTCTTCGGGCACAGGCTGGTGAATTCCGTGCACACCAGGGTCGTCCAGGCGACGCTTCCGGGATTTTTATTGTCGAAGGCCTCCAGCAGATCAGGGCTGTACGCGGACGAATAGTCCGTCCGCTCGGAACCCAAAGAGAACTTCGCCAATTCTTTCTTGCCGCGACCGCGTTTTTTCACTGCTGACCTCTTTTCCGGGGTTTAGCCCCGGGCCCCGGAAAAGTCATGTCGAAAGAATCGACAACCGGGTGCTTTTGACCTGTCGCGATCCTGACAGTTGGAACCCCTCCCCCGCCATGAGAAAACTTCCCGGTCGGGAAGGAGAAAACGCGTGAAAAAGTCGGTGATCCTGAGCGCTTCACTGCTCCTGATCGGGCTGTCGGCCTGCGCGCCCGCCCGCAACCGTCCGCAGGCCTCGTCACTCCCGTCCCCCGAGCTGAGCGTCCCGGACTCCCGGAAAAAAAGCGAAACCACCGCGAGCCCGCAAACCCCCTCCTCCCCGGAGGAAGCCGCCGCCGAAGGAACCGCCGAAGCGCCGACGGCCCCCGTGGAAGCGTGCCCGCCGGCCGTGCTCGGGCTCATCCATCAAATTGACCGCCTGGCCAAAAGTTACGCCCAGTCCGGCTCGTCCCTGGAGATCGCCCCCTTGCGCGCCGCCTGCCACGAATTGCTCGCGCGGCTGGGAACGTCCAGTTGCCGCCTGGACAAACACCCCCTGGGGGGCCGAGTGAATTTCAACGTGAAAAGCGTGGCGTCCGTTTGCGACGTCGCCGAACGGATCGACGCCGGCGCCGAGTGATTCAGGCGCGCTGAGTGCCGCCGCCGCCCGCGCCGAACTTCTGGCGCAGGACATCCTCCGCGGAATCCTGAGTGCGCAAATAATAATAAGCGGCGAGAATCGCCTGCTGCTCCTCCGTCAGATCGCCGTTGCGCCCGCGCCGCAGCTCGCGGTCGCGCAGGATCTGGAACAGGCTCAATGCGCCGGCCACCGAGATATTGAAGCTCTGCACGAAGCCCGTCATCGGAATGACCACCACCTCATCGGCGGCCTCGATCATCTCGGCGCTGACGCCGTCTTTCTCATTGCCCAGGACCAGGGCGCTCGGGCGCGAGAAATCCACGTCCGTGATGCTCTTGGCGCGGTCCGTGAGGGCCGTCACCACCAGGCGCTTGCCCTGGCGCTTGAGCTCCGTCACCGCCTCGCGGGTGGATTTCCACTTGCGGGCCTCCACCCACTTGTCGGCCCCTTGAGTGACCCGGTTCGCCTCTTTGAATTTTTCCTGCGTCTCGATGACGTGGAAATTCGCGAAGCCCAGGCCTTCCGCCGTGCGCATGACGGCGGAGACGTTGCCGCGATCGTAAATGCCCTCGAGCACCACGGCGACGTCGAAGCAACGGTTCTTCACGACCTCGTGGATGCGCTCGCGGCGCGAGGCCGTGAGCAAAGGGCCCACCGTCTCGAGCACGAGGCGGTGGTCGATCTTCAAACCGGCATCGATGGGGATCCGCGCTTCAAAGGGAAACATCAGCGCTGAATCAGTTCCGGCTGCTTGGCCAGGTCGCGCGTGATGTTCTTTTGATGGGCTTCGATGGTGCCGCCGCCGATTTCGAGCAGCTTGGCGTCGCGCCACAGGCGCTCGACGACGTACTCGCCGACGTAGCCGTAACCGCCCAGCACCTGGATGGCGCGGTCCGCGACGTTTTTCGCCATGGTGGTGGCGACGAGCTTCACCCCGTCGCTGTCGGCGCGGTTGCCCTCTTTGTTGAGGTCCATGCGGCGGGCGGTTTCATACACGTAGGCCCGCGCCGCTTTGTACTCGGCGTAGGAATTGGCGATGTAGGTCTGGATCTGGCCGAAGTGGCTGAGCGGCTTGCCGAAGGACTCGCGCTCCTGCGAGTAGCGGTTCATGATCTCCAGCGAACGACGGGCGATGCCGAGGGACATGGCCGCCAGGGTGAGACGCTCGAGCTCGAGGTTGCGCATCATGTGCAGGACGCTGTCGCCCTCATGGCCCACCAGGTTGTTCAGGGGCGTGTGGCAGTCCTGGAACACCAGTTCGGCGGTGTTGGAGGCGCGCATGCCGAGCTTGTCGTGGATCTTCTGACCGACGGCGAAGCCCGGGGCGGTTTTTTCGACGACGAAAGTCGACAGTTGCGGCCGGCCGTTCTTCTCGCCGGTCTTGGCGTAGACCCAGATGAAATCGCAGGGCGTGCGTTTTTCATCGATGGTGCCGTTGGTGATCCACATCTTGCGGCCGTTGATCACCCAGTCATCGCCTTTTTTCACCGCGGTCGTCTGCATGCCCAGCACGTCGGTGCCCACCGCGGGCTCCGACATGGCCATGGAGCCGACCCATTCGCCGGAGCAAAGCCTCGGCAGGTATTTTTTCTTCTGTTCCTCGCCGCCGTTCACGGCGAGGTTGTTCACGGCCAGCATCGAGTGCGCGAGGTACGCGAGGCAGAAACCCGGATCCGAGGCCGAGAGCTCCTCGTGCACGATCACGGCCGCCGTCGCGTCCAGGCCCGATCCGCCGTACTCCTCCGGCACCGTGATGCCGAGCAATCCGAGCTCGCCGAGTTTGCGGAACAGGGGCAGGTTGAATTCCTCTTTGCGGTCATATTCATGAGCTTGGGGTTCGACCTCGGCTTCCGTGAAAGCGCGCACCGTTTCACGCAGCATGCCGTGCTCGGGAGTGGGGTTGTACAGATCGAATTCTTTCCAGCTGAATGACATGATTTCTCCTTCGAAGAAGGTCTGTTTTCCTTGCCCCGGCCAGAGCAGGCAAGCATCATTGCTGACGCGCCGTACTACATGGAAAGATGGAGGGATGAAATCAGTGATTTTGGCAGTGGGAACCGAGCTCACCGACGGACAGATCCTCAATCGCAACGCCGGCTGGTTGTCGAACCGCTTGAAGGCCTTGGGCGCGCGCACCACCTGGCACCTGAGCGTGCCCGACGATCACGCCCTGATCCTCGAGGCGCTGGATCTGGCCGCGCGCCACGGGGAGATGATTTTCATCACGGGCGGGCTGGGACCCACCACGGATGACTTCACCCGCGAGCTCGTGGCGCAATGGACCGGTTCGCCCCTGGAGTTCCATGAAGATTCCTGGCGGCACATCCAGCAGCGCCTGAGCGAACGCCATTATCCCGTGCAGGACATGCAGCGCCAGCAGTGCTATTTCCCGCGCGGCGCCGTCGTGCTGACCAACCGCGAGGGCACGGCCAACGCCTTCCGCCTGCGGGCGCGCGATCGCGAGCTCGTCGTTCTCCCCGGCCCGCCCCGCGAGGTCGAGGCCGTCTGGGACGATCACCTGCGGGACTGGCTCAAGCAAACTGGCCGGGACCTGGATCCCCTGATCACGCGCTCCTGGGACGTGGTGGGCCTGGGGGAATCCCAGGTCGCCGCCATCACCGAGCCCCTGGCCGGGGGGCGCGGCCTCGAGCTCGGCTACCGCGTGCACCTCCCCTACGTGGAATTCAAAATCACCCACCCGCGGTCGCAAACGGCGCGAACCGAAGACGTGGTGCGCTCGGTGGAAGCGGCCCTGAACGCCTGGACCCTCGCCCGCGACGGCGAGGACGTGGCGCGGCTCTTCGCGCGCCGCCTGCAAGACACCGCCTCGGTGGATTTCGTCGATGAAGTCAGCGGTTCGTTTCTTTTGCAACGCCTGACGGCGCCTTTGCGGGAAACCTGGGCGCGCTCCGCCTGGGCCTGGCGCTCGCGCGGCGGGAACCAAGAGGCTGAAAAACAATTCTGGCTGCGGCCGGTGAACGAATTCGCCGCCCGCGCCGGCTGCCGGTGGGACGGACAGACGCAAGAGCTGCTGCTGGAGGCTCCGATGCGCTCGCCCCTCATGGCCGAACGCCGTCAGCAGTATTTCGCGGAGGCCGCCATCGCCTTCTGGGTTCAGGCGCAGCCGACGGTGAAGCCGCAATTCGAGCAGCGGTAGCATCCCGAATGCAGCTCCGTGGGCGAACCGCACTCCGGGCACTTCACGAAGGGATTCTCGGTGGGGGCGGTCTTCGCCGCGGACAAAGGCTGGGCGCCTTTGCTGCCGTCACGGTACACCGCCACCGACTTCAATCCCAACTCCCAGGAACGCCAGAACACCTGCGCCAGATCCTCCGCCGTCGCGCTGGCGGGCAGATTGACGGTCTTCGAGATCGCGCCGCTCAGGAAAGGCTGCACCGCCGCCATCATCGACAGATGCGCCTGCGGCGACAAAGCGCCCGGCCCGGTCGCGCAGGAGAAAATCAGACGGTTCTCGGGACGCAGATCCGCGCAGAACGCCAGGCTGTTGTGATCGCGCACGTACTGCAGGATGCGCAGGATCCGCGGTGAATCGTAACCCAGGCGGCGCAGGGCCGGCTCCACCGAGCGGTTGATGATCTCGACCTCGCCGCCACCGGCGAGTTTCTTGCGTTTCAGGAGGGAAAAATCCGGCTCGATGCCGGTGGTGTCGCAGTCCATGAACAAACCGATCGTGCCCGTCGGCGCGATGACCGTGGCCTGGGCGTTGCGCACGCCTTTGCCGGCGGCGGCGGATTTCACGACGCCCGCCCAGAGTTCCGTGGTGAGGGATCTCAACTCCGGCGGCAGGCGCGACCAGGAGATGCCCTGCAAGGCCGCCTGGTGTTTTTTGAGGACCTTCACCAGGCTCGCGCGGTTTTTCCTGAATTCCGGGAAGGCCCCCTTGACGGCGGCGATCTCGGCGCTGGTCGCGTAAGCCGTGCCCGACAAAAGCGCCGTGAGCGCCCCCGCCCAGGCGCGGCCCTCGTCGCTGTCATAGGCGATGCCCTCGCGCATCAGCATGGAACCGAGATTGGCGAAACCCAGCCCCAGGGGCCGGTAATCGTGGGAATTGCGCGCGATCAGTTCCGTCGGGTAGCTGGCGTAATCGACGAGGATCTCCTGCGCCAGGAACATCACGCGGGCCGTGTGGCGATAGCCCTCGAGATCGAAGGTGCCCTCGTCATCGAAGAATTTCGCGAGATTCAGGGACGACAGGTTGCAGGCGCTGTCATCGAGGAACATGTACTCCGAACAGGGGTTGCTGCCGTGGATGGCGCCGCCCGCGGGACAGGTGTGCCAGCGGTTGGCGGTGTCGTGGAACTGCACGCCCGGATCGGCGCAGGCCCAGGCGGCGCGCGCGATGCGGTCCCACAATTCGCGGGCGGGAAAACGCCGGATGACCCGGCCGTCGCCGCGCGCCCGCAGTCCCCACTCCTCGTTCTTCTCGACGGCCTTCATGAAGCGGTCGGTGACCCGCACGGAGTTGTTGGCGTTCTGGCCCGACACGGTCTTGTAAGCGGCCCCTTCGAAATCCCCGGGCCAGCCCGCCGCGATCAGGGCCTGGGCTTTTTTCTCCTCGTTCATCTTCCAATCGATGAACTCGGGCACCTCCGGGTGATCGATGTCGACGACCACCATCTTGGCGGCGCGCCGGGTGGTACCGCCGGATTTGATGGCGCCGGCGCCGCGATCCAGCACCTCCAGAAAGGAAATCAGTCCCGACGAGGTGCCACCGCTCTGCAGTTCCTCGTAACGGCTGCGCAAGGAGGAAAAATTCGTGCCCGTGCCCGAACCGTACTTGAACAGGCGGGCCTCGGTTTTCGCGAGTTCGAAAATCCCCTCGATGCTGTCGTCGATGCGCTGGATGAAACAGGCCGAGCACTGCGGCCGCTCGTAGGCGTTGTCGACGCGGCGGACGGTTTTTTTCTTCGCGTCCCAGGCGTACAGGCAGTTGTTCGAGACGAGCTTGTATTTTTCCCACAGGCCGGCGTTGAACCACACCGGGCTGTTGAAGGCCGCCCGTTGCGTCCACAGGATGTAGCGCAGCTCCTCGGCGAAAGCCTCGAGGTCCTTTTTCGTGGCGAAGTAACCGCCCTGGCGGCGGGCCGCGCCGACCACGGCCTCGACGACGCGGTCGACGAGGACGCGCAGGGAGTTTTCCTTTTTGCGCAGGCCCGTCTTGCGGAAATAACGGCTGGCGGCGATCTCGATGGCGAGCTGCGACCAGGAGGCCGGCGCCTCGATGCCCTTCATCTCGAAATGAATGGTGCCGTCGCGGTCACGAATGACGGCGTCGGCCTTTTTCCATTCGATCAGAACGTGAGCCTCGCGGCCCTGAGTGAAAATGCGGGGGATCCGGAGGCCTTTTGCGACTCGTCTTGCCATCCTCGGGATTTTAGTGAGAGAAAAGATCCCATGCAACCCGAAGTGACTCAGGCCGGAAAACAGCCCGACAAGATGGATCGCATCTATCTTGATTACAACGCCACGACCCCTTTGGATCCCCGCGTCTTTGACGTGATGAAGCCTTATTTCCTCGAGCACTTCGGCAACCCCGCCAGCGGCCAGCACGCCTGGGGCTGGACGGCGGAGGCCGCCGTCACGAAAGCCCGCGACCAGGTCGCCGCCCTCCTCGGCGCCCAAGTCCATGAAGTTTATTTCACCTCCGGCGCCACCGAGGGCAACAACTGGGCCCTGTTCGGCCTGTTCCACCAGATCCGCGCCGAGAACCCGGGCGCGCCCATTCACGTGCTGACCAGCGCCGTCGAGCACAGCTCCGTCATGAACGCCGCGCGGGCTTTGCGGGAGCTCGGCGCCGAAGTGGATTTCCTGCCGGTGAACTCCCTGGGCCAGGTCGAGCCCGACACCGTCGCCCGCGCCCTCAAACCGCACACGCGGCTCTTGTCCTTCATCTGGGTGAACAACGAGATCGGCAGCGTCAATCCGATCCATGAAATCGGCCGCCTGGCGAAGAACAATCAAATTTATTTTCATACCGACGCCACCCAGGCCGTCGGCAAGGTGGCCGTGGATGTCGACGCCGCCGGCGTCGACATGCTGACGCTTTCCGGGCACAAAATCTACGGCCCCAAAGGCGTCGGCGCCTTTTACCTGCGCGAACGCCGCCCCCACGTCACGATCAAGCCGCTCTTTTTCGGCGGCGGCCATGAAAAAGGCCTGCGCTCGGGCACCGTCAACGTGCCCGGCGTCGCTGGCCTCGGCGCGGCCTGCGAAATCCTGCGCCATGAGATGCGCGAGGAGAATGAGCGCGTGACCGGACTGCGCGAGCGCCTGTGGTCGCGCCTGCAGGCCGCCCTGCCGGCCTTGCGCCTGAACGGGCCCGAGCACGAGCGCTCGCCGATCAATCTCTCCCTCACCCTGCCGGGCCGCCCGGTGGACCGCGCCCTGCCGAAACTGCAAAAACTCGGTTTTTCGACGGGCAGCGCCTGCAGCGCGGGCCGCGTGTCGGTCAGCCACGTGCTTTCGGGCTTGGGCCTCAGCGAGGCCGACGCCGCCTGCACCCTGCGCCTCTCTCTGGGACGGTGGACCACGGCCGAGGAAGTCGACCGCGCCGCCGAGATCCTGATCAGCGCCTTTGGCTCAGATCGAATATAAGCCGCTTTCAGATCCTTGGACGGCCCCGCCGGGGATTCCCGCCCAGGACCTTTTGTGGTAGGCTGGGGTCAAGCCCGAGGAGTCCGCCGTGATTCAAATCACCGAAACCGCCGCCAAAAAAATCGCCAACCTCAAATCCGAGGAAGGGCGCGAGGACGTCGCTTTCCTGCGCGTCGAGGTGAAAAAGGGCGGTTGCTCCGGACTCTCTTACAAAATGGATTTCGACACCCAGGAGCGCGCCGGGGACAAGTTCTTCGAGAGCTTCGGCCAGCGCATCGCCGTCGACCCGCAAAGTTTCATGTACCTGATCGGCATGACCCTGGATTACTCCGGCGGTTTGAACGGCCGGGGCTTCGTCTTCAACAATCCCAACGCCAGCAAGAACTGCGGTTGCGGATCCAGCTTCAACGTCTGATGTCAGGCGGCTTTCGACAAACGCAGGAATTCGGAGATGGCGATCGCCACTTCATCCGGCTTTGAACGGCTGAGGATGTGCCCTCCCGCCGCCCAGGTCAGGGCCTGGCCGGCGCGGCTGAGCATGGCGAAATCGCGGTAAGAGTCCTCCGTGAACAACGGATCGTCCTGACTCCAGATCATCAGCGTGGACGCCTGGTTCTGCTCGAGGCGCTTCTCCCAGAACTTCCAGTCCTCGCTGCGCAGGATCCAGGCGAAGTGCGCCACCAGGTCGGCGACGAAGGCGAGCTTGCGCCCCTTCAGCCGCGCCAGGGGACCGGCCATCTCGCGGTCCGGGCGGAAGATCTCGACGGCGGTTTTCAGGAAAGCCTCGCCGATGGGCGTTTCAAACGTGCGCAGCACGGATTTCACGCTCATGGGCAGCACGAAAAAATACCTGAGCTCGGGACGGCGGAAATGGTTCACCGGGTGCGGCACCAGGGGATTCAATAAAACCAGTCGATCGACCAGGGCGGGGCGCTGCAGGGCCAGGCCCCAGGCCACCATGCCGCCGAAGCTCATGCCGGCCACGCTGACTCTCTCCCCCGGGAAGTTCGCCTCGATGAAGTTGCCCACGTGCTCGATGATCATCGGGAACAGTAGGCGGTTCTGGGACATGTACAAATGCGACAGATTGGGGACGACGACGCGGTAGGAATCGCGCAGGCGCTCGACGACGCCGTCCCATTGCATGACGCTCCCGCCATAGCCATGCAACAAAATCAGAATAGGCCCTTGTCCGTGTTCACGGAACGGAATCTTGTGGGACATCTCCCCGATGGATCGGCAAAACGGGGGTCAGGATTGAGTGGTGTCCTTGGGACCTCGACCTTTATTTCGCCCGCCGCCGCGGCCACCGCGGTTGCCGCCACGACCTTCGCCCTGACGTTGCCCCCCGCCCTCGCCGCCGCCGCCTTTTTTGCGGGCTTGCTGGCGGTTCGAGGCGGGCGGAGCGGAGGCATCGCCGGCCGTTTCGGGCGCGACCTCGATCCGTTCGTTCAGAATCATCGTGTCGATGACCGCCTTGGATTCGCTGATGGAGCGCGAGGATTTGAAACCGCGGATGTTCTTGCGGGCCGCCTCCTCGCTCTTCACCTGCTCGCTGAGATCGATGGTGACGTCGCCGAAGCAGCGCACCTGACAAGCGAGACGGCGGCTTTCGAGCTGCCAGCTGGTGCCGATCAGGTTCAGTTCGGCCTTCGACGGGGGCAGGAGGTTCGACTCCCCCGAGACGACCTTCACGCGGCACTCGGCGCAGATGAGCTTGCCCTTGCAGATCGACGAGATCTCGACGTTGTTCTCGAGCGCCGCCTGCAGCAGGGTTTTTTCCGGCGAAATCGGGATCTCGATATTTTGAGGAACGAATTTCACTTTCATAGGATCCTCACGACACCACGATTTTGACGAATTTCTTTTTCCCGGCCTTCAGCACGAAGGCGCGGCCGGCCTCGAGATCGATCTTCAAACGGGCGTCGCCGATTTTCTCGCCGTCGATCTGCACGCCGCCGCCGGTGATCAGGCGCTGCGCCTCCCCGTTCGAGGCGGCGAGCCCCGTCCGCACCATGAGGGCGGTCAACGCCACGCCCTTGTCGGGCACGACGGGGTACTCCGGCACGTCATCCGGCAATCCCTTGTCGACGAAGATGCGGTTGAATTCCTCTTCCGCCTGGTCGGCGGCCGCGGACGAATGGAAGCGCGCCACCAGGTATTTCGCCAGCTGCACCTTGAGGGTGCGCGGGTGCAGGCGCCCCTCGCCCATCTCGAATTTCATGCGGTCCAGTTCCGTCCCGCTGATCTCGGTGAGCAGCTCGTAGTAACGGAACATCAATTCATCCGACACCCGCATGGTTTTGCCGAACATGTCCTTCGGCGAATCCACGACGGAGATGTAGTTGTCCAAAGACTTCGACATCTTGTTCACGCCGTCCAGGCCCTCGAGGATGGGCATGGTCAGGATGCACTGGGCCTCCTGGCCGTAGGCCGGCTGGATGTCGCGGCCGACCAGCAGGTTGAATTTCTGATCGGTGCCGCCCAACTCCATGTCGGACTTCAAAGCGACGGAGTCGTAACCTTGGGTCAGCGGGTACAGGAATTCATGGATGGCGATGGGCGTGTTGGACTTGTAGCGCTTGGTGAAATCGTCGCGCTCGATCATGCGCGCCACCGTGTACTGGGAGGCGAGGCGGATGAAATCCGCGGCGCTGAACTTGTCCATCCAGGTCGAGTTGTAGACGATCTCGGTCTTTTCCGGGTCGAGGATCTTGAATATCTGTTTGGCGTAGGTCTTGGCGTTCTCCTCGATCTCCTCGCGGCTGAGGATGGGCCGGGTGGCGTTCTTGCCCGAAGGGTCGCCGATCATGGCGGTGAAATCGCCGATCAGGAACAAAATCCTGTGCCCCAGATCCTGGAAGGTCTTGAGCTTGTTGATCACCACGGTGTGGCCCAAATGAATGTCCGGCCGCGTGGGATCCGCCCCGAACTTGATGCGCAAAGGCTGGTTCTTGTCCTTCGAGCGCTTGAGCTTTCGGACGAGATCCGCCTCGCTCAAGACGTCGACGGCGCCGAACTTGATCCGCGCCAGTTGTTCCTGGGGATCCAGGAAACTCATCGGGCGTGCTCCACGGCGCGGGTTTGACGGACCACCGTGACCTTGACCTGACCGGCCTGCGGCACTTCACGCTCGATCTTGCGGGCGATGTCCCGGGACAGCATGGTGGCGAGGTCATCGGTCACGCGGCTGCTCTCGACGAGCACGCGGATGTCCTTGCCGGCCTGCAGGGCGAAGGTTTTCAGGACGCCGTCGAAGCCGTTGCCGATGCTCTCGAGATCCTCGAGGCGGTGGATGTAATTGTCCATCTGCGGGCGGCGCGCCCCCGGACGGGACACGGCCAAAAGATAAGCGGCGTGCACGATCCACGCGAGGGTCGACACCGGCTTCTCGTCGCCCTGATGGGTGCGGATGGCCTGCACGACCTCTTCGATCTCGCCGTATTTTTTCGCCACCTCGGCGCCGACGTGGGTGTAACCGCCCTCCGTCGTGTGCTCGACCGCGAGGCCGACGTTGTGAAGCAGACCGGCGCGGCGCGCGAGCTTGACGTTGACGCCCAACTCGCCGGCGAGGAGACCGGCGATGTTCGCCACTTCGCGGGCCTGGTTGAGGGCGTTGTGCGCGTGCGTCTGACGGTACTTGAGGCTGCCCACGAGCTTCATCAGTTCCTGATGCAGGTTCGGCAGGCCCAATTCGACGGCGGTGCGTTCGCCTTCCTCTTTGATCGACTTCATCAGCTCCGTGCGCTGTTTCTCAGCCACTTCCTCGATGCGCGCCGGGTGGACGCGGCCGTCCTCCATGAGCTTTTCGATGGTGCGCTTGGCGAGTTCGCGGCGGACCGGATCGAAGCCGGAGATCACGACCGCTTCCGGCGTGTCGTCGACGATCAGATCGACGCCGCACATGGCTTCGAGGGTGCGGATGTTGCGGCCCTCACGGCCGATGATCTTGCCCTTCATCTCGTCGTTGGCGAGCGCCATGACGGTGACCGTGCGCTCCGAGGTGTACTCCGAAGCGAAACGCGACAGGGCCTGGCTCAGGATGCGGCGGGCGCGGCGGTCGGATTCTTTTTGCGCCTCGTCCTCGATCTTGGCGATGAGCTTGTTGGCTTCGCTCTTGGCCTCCTCGGTGAGGGCCTCGAGCAATTGGCGGCGGGCTTCCTCCGCCGTCATGGCGGCGACGGACTCGAGCTTGCGCTTCAGGGCGTCCACCTGCTCGTCGTTTTTCTTTTCCAATTCCTTGAGCCGGTTTTCCGCGATGGCGATTTTCTCCTCGCGGTCCTTCAGCTGGCCGAGGTAGCGCTCGTTGTCCTCGGTCTTCGCCTTGAACTGATCGTCGATCTCCTTCAGGCGGCGCTCGAGCTGCTGCTCCTTGTTTTTGACCTGGGTTTTTTGCTTGTGGATGTCCTGCTCGACGTTCTTGCGGGCGCGGACCTCGAAATCCTTGGCGCGGTTCTCGGAATCTTTCTTCAGCTTCGCCGCTTCGGATTTGGCGCGATTGATGATGCGCTCGGCTTCGACCTTGGCGGATTTTTTCGAATTCGAGTCCTGGATGCGTTTCACCAGGAAAACCCCCACCCCGCCCAACACCAAGCCGACGATCGCGGCAATCAACATTTCCATTTCAAATTCCTCCGCACACAATCACGGTCTGATCCGTGACGACCGCATTCATTGTCACATCCCAGTCCTCGTCCGGCAGGGCCGGAACGATCTGGCAGGCGTGGGCGACGCCCACTTTGCAGCCCGGGAAGGCGGCGAGAGTCCGGTCGTAAAACCCCGCTCCCCGTCCCAGTCGTCGTCCCTCGCGATCGAAGGCCAGGCCCGGCACCAAAACGCCGGTGAGCCGCGACACCTCGATCCGTTCGCTGGAAGCCGGTGGTTGTTCCAAACCGTGGCGTCCTTTTTCAAAGACGTCGCCGCGGTGGAAAACCAGGGACTCGCCCTCCAGGCGCGGGTACACCCACTCCACTCCGGGCGGCGCTTCGCGCGGTGGCGAAGCCTCGAAACCGAAGGGGCGGTAGGAGGCCCACAGGCCAGGCCGCGAAGAGAGGAATCCCCACAGATTCCCCTGCAGGCGTTCGCGCAGGAAGAGGCTGTCTTCCGGGCGCAAAAGCCCCAGACGCTTTTTCATTTCCAGGCGCAGACGCTTTTTGGCGTTCCGCAATTCCGGAGGTGAAAAAACGAACGGCATGGCGAGCCTCACAGACCCGCGGATTTCGCTCCTTTGGAATTCTCGAGTTCGACGGAGAGCTTGAGGATCTTTTCCTCGACCCTTTCAAGCTCCCGATGGGCTTTGCGTTTCAGCAGGATCAGTTCCTCCGCGACATTGAGAGCCGTCAGGACGGCGGCGTTCTGGAAGGAACCGTTTTTGGTGACAGTCATGGCGACATTCATCTTGTCGTTCACGAAATCGACAAGCTCTTGAACGGTGGCATCGTCATGGGACGTGCGCAGTTTGTAAGGGACCCCGGCAATCAGAAAATCGTATGTTTTTTTATCTGAAGCCTTCGTTGAGTCCAAGCCAACCTCACTGACGCATCCGCTGCGTGCCCGTTCGCGATGAATCGCGGTCAATCCTCAAGCAATCGTTAAGCCATTCAAAACTCTGGAAAATTCCAAAAGGAAATCCAGCAACGATCGTACTTGAGGCTTATCTCTTGAGGCAAGTGCAGATGCTGCCGACATCCTTTTTGTCTTCGCATGTCAGAAGGTTCCGCCCCCCGTTCTCCTCCAGCTTCAGCTCGAGCGTCTTGGTGAGATCCTTGCGGGCGGTGAGTTTGAGCCCTTTAAGCTTTGTGTCAACCTGAAGGCTTTCATCACGCTCGATGACCCCCTTGCCGACCACCGACATCACTTCCGCCAAAGTCAGGTTCTGTCTTTTCAAAGCGGCATCTTCCCAAACCTGCGTGGTGCCTGTTTCCGACAGCGTTTCCCACAAAGCGTTCCAGCGCGTGACGCCCTGGACCTCGGTCGGGCTCTCCAGCTTCACGCGGCGCAGAACGGCGCCTTTGTCGCGGAACTGCAAGGTGCGGCTCAGGGTCTGGGACTTCTGAGTGAGGTAGACATCATTGATGCGCTCAGCCAGCAGGCGCAGATCCACCCGGTAGGCCAAGCGTGGATCCTCCAGGGCGGGATAGCATTTCAAAACCGCCTCATAGGACACCGAGACCGGTTTTTTGTGGGTGCGGACGGTCGGCGCCGGCGCATCCACCGAAGGCGCGGCGAGAACCGCAACCGCGAAAAAAAGAGGGATCATCGCCGTGAGCAGGCCCATCATGCGGCCATCGTTCCCGATCCCCCGACCCTTGTCCAGTCCGGAGCGAAGCGACTCAATTTTATCCGTCTCCTTCCGATCAGTCCGGGGTGGAGGCACTTTGATGAAACAACTCCTCATTTCTTTTTTGTGTCTGACGATGGCCCTGCCGACGACGGCCGCAACCGCGCCCAAGTCCAAGGAAGTGGAAGCGATTCAGCGCTTCTTCCGCCAAGTCGATCAGCCGGAAGCACGTTCGTACCGCCAAATGCTGCAAACCATGAAGCCTTACGCCCCCCGAGAGATCGTCGAACACATGGAGAGCAAACTGAAAGAGCGCCTGGACGAGCAGTTCCCGCCTTACAAACTCTTCGACAAAGGCGACCATCTCGAATTGAAGTTCGGCATGGGCCGGAACGTCGAAGTTCTCTCTTTGCTGAAAAAAGACCCCAAAGTCTTCGCCCGCCTGCGCGGCGTGGACATCCTGCACGCGGACGTGGCCCACGGCTGGAACCTGATCCGCAAAATCGAATCCGCCTTCGACCCGAAGCCGAAATCCGGCAAGGCCGCCCTGCTGTGGATCGAGAGCGCCCACGCTTTCGACTGGGCCCTTTTCGGCGGCCTGGCGATTCTCGCCGGCGGCATCGGTTACGGGTTGTATTCCCTGTCGCGCTCGAAAGTGAAACTGGACGTGCCGCAGAACTTCACGGTCACCGGCAACGTCAACGTGCCGACGTCCTACTCCCTCGATGTTCCGCAGAACTACAACGTGGACACCAACCACAGCTTCACGCTGCCGCAACTCGATAAGCTGCTGCCGGGCGGCCAGAAGTAAGGCTTAAACTCCCAGAATCGAGTCGACGTACTCGCGGGCGGAGAAGGGGCGCAGATCGCGCACCCTTTCGCCGACGCCGATCATTTTCACCGGAATGCCGAGCTCATCCACCAGGCCGATGGCGACGCCGCCCTTGGCGGTGCCGTCCATCTTGGTGAGGATGGCGCCCGTCAATCCCAGGGCTTTGTGAAACTCGCGGGCCTGCACGAGGGCGTTCTGCCCGGAGTTGGCGTCGAGCACGATGATCACCTCGTGGGGAAGGGCGGCATCCTGCTTTTGCAGGACGCGTTTCACCTTTTTGAGTTCCTCCATGAGGTTCGCCTGCGTGTGCAGGCGCCCGGCGGTGTCGATCAGCACAACGTCGTAGTTCTGCGCGCGGGCCTTGGCCACGGCGTCGAAGGCGACGGCGGCCGGATCGCTGACGTTCTCGGGATGGAAGATCTCGACCTGGGCGCGCTCCGTCCAGACCTTGAGCTGCGCGCCGGCGGCGGCGCGGAAGGTGTCGCCGGCGGCGACGAGCACGCGGCGGCCCTCATTGGCGAAGCGCGAGGCGATCTTGCCGATGCTGGTGGTCTTGCCGGCGCCGTTCACGCCGACGATCATGAACACCGTCGGGCCTTGCGAGGCCGACTTCAATTGCGCCAGGGGTTTTTCCGTCGACACTTCCAGAGGACCGGCGGCGGAAAAAATCTCGAGGATGCGGGACTTCAGGGCGTCGCGCACGGAGGAAGGATCGCGGATCTCTTTGCGGGAGAGCTTGCCGCCGATGGTCTCCATCAGGTCCTGCACGGTCTTCGGCCCGAGGTCGCTCGTGTAGAGAACCTCCTCGATGTCCTCGAGAGCGGTGTTCTCGCCCTGGCTCGCGAACAGGCTGCGGAGGCGGCCGAAGAAATTCTCCTCGGTCTTGCGCAGGGCCGCCTTCAAATCAACGTCCTGCTCCAGCGCGATCGGCTCTTCCGGCGCCGGCACCGGCGTCACGTCCCGCGCCTCCACCGGCGGCGGCAGAGTCTCTTCCGGACGGCGCCGTTTCAACTGACTCATCACCAGCACGCCGATGATGATGAACAGCAACAGGCCGATCAGACCGAACAACAGATAAATGGCTTCTTGATGGGAAGGCGACATCACGGACATGGGCACTACATAATGGATGCCGCCCTGTTTGGGTAACGACGATGCGGCCTTCGCCGCATCGCTTCTATCTGAGGTCCGCCAGATTGACGGAGACCATCGTGGACACGCCACGCTCCTGCATGGTCACGCCATACAAGCGGCCCGCCACTTCCATGGTGTGCTTGTTGTGGGTGACGCAGATGATCTGCGAGCGCTTCGCCATTTCGCGGACCAGGTCGTTGAAACGGAAAACGTTGGCGTCATCCAAAGGCGCGTCCACCTCATCCAGCAGACAGTAGGGCGAGGGCTTCACCAGGAAGATGGCGAACACGAGCGAGACGGCGGTCAGGGCCTTTTCGCCCCCCGACATCAGGGTCACGTTCTGCATCTTCTTGCCCGGGGGCTTGGCGATGATCTCGATCCCCATCTCCTGCTTTTCCGGGTCCTCGTGCAGCTCGAGACGGGCTTCGCCGCCGCCGAACAGCACCGGGAAGACGCGCTGGAAACGCTCGTTGACCAGGTCGAAGGTCTCTTTGAAGCGCTTCGAGCAGATCCTGTTGATGCGGTCGATGACCCGCTTCAGCTGCTCTTTGGCCTCGGTGAGGTCGTTGTGCTGCTGGGTCAGGAACTCGTAGCGCTTGGCGGTCTCCTCGTACTCCTCGATGGCGGAGAGGTTCACTTCGCCGATCTTGCCCAGGCGCTCGCGCAGCTCTTTCAATTGAGCCTCGGCGGCGACGGGGTCCTCCTCGCGGCCTTCGTACTTGGTGATGATCTCGGGCAAAAGCAGCATGTAGCGCTCGCGGATCTGATCGACCAGGTACTGCTCTTTCAGTTTCGCCTGCTCCAGCTTCAGATTGGCCTCGTTCATGCGGCTCTGGCGCTCGTTGCGGGCGCGCTGGCTGTTCAAGGCGCTCTCTTCCATCTCGCGGACGGTGGCGGCCAGACGCTCGTACTCGTCCTTGGCCAGGGCCACTTGCTGGCGGAGCTGTTCCACCTCGTCCAGCAGGCGTTCGAATTCGATCTTGCGTTCTTCCAGGGCCAGTTGCGACTCGGTCATTTTGGCCGAGTTCTGCTCGCTCTCCTCGCTCATGCGGGACAGCTGGCCCTCGAGTTCGTTGACCTGGCGGGTGACCATGTCGAGCTGGCGCTGCACGCCCTGGTACTCGGAGGACTTCGAGGCCGACTTCACCTGCAATTCGGTGACTTCGTTCTGCAGGCCCTCGAAACCCAGACGGGTCGACACCAGCTCCTCGTTCAAACGCTCGACCTCGGACTCGAGCTCGGCCTTTTTCAGGCGGTTCTCCTCGAGGCTCGCGTTCAACTCCGTCAGGCGCTCGTCCTGGGCGTTGGCTTGCTCTTCCAGACGGCGGGCCTCGCGCTCCTGGCGCTCGACGGCGTTCTGGGCGTTGCCGAGCTCGTGCTCGGCGCGCTCGAGGTCCTTCTTGAGGCCGGCGACCTTGATCTCCTGCTCGATGCGGCGTTTTTGCGCGCCCTCGAAATCGTTCACGACGTTTTCAAGCTGCTCTTCGGTCTTGCGCAAAGAGGCTTGCGCCAGGGCGAGCTTTCCGGCCCATTCATTTTTCTTGTCGGTGAGTTCCTTGATTTCCCGACGGCGCTTCAACACGCCGGATTCGGCCCCTTCCGAAGCCCCCCCGGTCAGCACGCCGTCGGCGGACAGCACATCGCCATCGGCCGTCACGAAGGTCCATCCCGGATGCTCCGGGCGCAGGGCGAGGGCCGCGCGGATCGAGTCCACCACCGCCACGCCGTCCAAAAGATAATCCACGGAGTCGCGGTACTTGTCGCTGGAGCGGACCACGTCCTTCAACAGCGCGACCACGCCCTCGCCGGCCGGGACCGAGGCGAGACCGCCGCGACCGGCGCCCTCGGTGAGGAAACTGGAACGACCGGCTTTGCTGTCCTTCAGGTAGGACACGGCCTCCACGGCCTTGCCGCTGTCGGTGGACAACAGCATCTGCAGGCGTGAGCCCAGGGCGGCCTCCATGGCGACTTCGTAGTCGGAGGGCACTTCCACCACTTCCGAGACCGGGCGGAAATGCTCGACGACGCTGCCGTCGGCGCTGACCTCCGTCCATTTGGTCTTCTGCCAGAGCATGACGTTCTTCACGCCCTCTTCGAAGCCCTCGAAGTTGTTGTGCAGGTTCTCCAGGCCGTAAAGCAGGGAGGTCACTTCGTTCAATTGATCCTTGAAAGCGTCCACTTCCTGGCGCTTTTGGGTCGCCGCCTCGCCGAGGACGCGGCGGTTGGCCTCGAAGGAGTCCACATCGCTCGCCAGGTCCAGGTGCAGCTGGCGCTCTTTCTCGAGGTCCTTGAAGACGCGGTTGCGGCGCTCTTCGAACTCGTGCTTTTTCTCGCGCAGCTCGGTGAGCACGGCCTGCTCGTTGGCGGCGCGCTCGCGCAGGTCATCGACCTGCGAGCTCATCGATTGGGCGCGGGCCTCGAGGGAGGACACGCTCTGCCCCATGGCGAAGAGATCGCGGCGCTTGGCGGTGAGCTCTTCATCCACTTCGCTGATGCGGGCCTGAGCGGACTGGAAGATCTGGTTCTTTTCGGCGTACAAGGAGGACGAACCTTCGGATTCGCCCCGCAGTTCCTCGACTTGCGCCTGGAACTGGGCCTGGTCGCGTTTCAGGAGTTCCAGGCGGGCCTGCTGCTCCTGCAGCAGATTGCCGGTCATCACCTCATTGCGACGGGCCTGTTCGATCTCGAAACGCAGCTCCTGGATGGCCATTTCGGCCTTCTGGGCGCCGGATTGTTTCTCGTAGAAATTCTGCTGCAGGACCTCGGCGGACTTCTCTTTTTCCAGCAGCTGCAAGCGCATCGTTTCCAGATCGGATTGCAGCTGCGCGAGGTTCGCCTCCCCTTCCACTTCCATGGACTGGGCTTCGTTGAAGATGGCTTGCGCCTCGTCGGCCGCGGCGCGCAGGTCGACGAACTGGCGGCTCGACAGCCACAGATCCAGATCCTCCACCTGGTTTTTCAGATTGCGGTAACGCTCGGCCCGCTGGGCCTGACGCTGCAAGGAATCGATCTGGCGCTTCAGTTCGCCGACGATGTCCTGCAAACGCACCAGGTTCTGGTCGGTGGATTGCAGTTTGCGCTGCGATTCTTTTTTGCGGGCCTTGAACTTGGTGATCCCGGCGGCCTCTTCGATGAGGTGACGGCGGTCTTCCGGCTTGGCCGTGATGATCTTGCCGATCATGCCTTGCTGGATGATCGAGAAGCCCTTGGAGCCGGCGCCGGTGTCCATGAAGACTTCCTGCACGTCCTTCAGACGGGCCGGTTCTTTGTTGATGAAATACTCGCCCTCGCCGTTGCGGTGCAGGCGACGGGTCAGCATGATCTCGGAGTGCTTCAGGTAGCGGGCCGGGAAAGGGCCGCCGTCGTTTTCCAGGGTCAGGGACACTTCGCACATGCCCAGGGGCGCATAGCCCTCGGCCCCGGCGAAGATGACGTCCGTCATGGCGCTGCCGCGCAGTTCCTTGGCGGACATCTCCCCCATCACCCACAGCAGGGCGTCGACGATGTTGGATTTGCCGCAACCGTTGGGACCGACGATGCCGGTGATGCCGGCGTCAAACTGAATGACCGTGCGATCCTTGAAAGATTTGAAGCCAACGAGCTCAAGCTTTTTGATTCTCAATGTTGCACCTTTCGCGTTTGCAAAGCCGCCCGGGCCGCCGCCAGTCGTGCGATGGGAACCCGGAACGGAGAGCAGCTGACATAATCGAGACCCACCGCGTGGAAAAACTCCACGGACTCGGGATCACCGCCATGCTCGCCACAAACTCCGGTCTTCAAATTTGGTTGGCTTCGACGACCTAAGTCAACAGCCATTTTCACCAGCTGTCCGACCCCGTCGCGATCGATGCTCACGAAAGGATCTTTGGGGAAAATCCCCTCCCCCACGTAGCTGCCCAGGAAACGACCGGAATCGTCTCGGGAAAGACCGAGCGTGGTTTGCGTCAGATCGTTGGTTCCGAAGCTGAAAAAATCAGCATGATCGGCGATCGCCTCCGCCGTGACGGCGGCGCGCGGCAACTCGATCATGGTGCCCACCAAATAATCAAATTTGACGGACTGCGCTTGAAAGACTTTTTCCACTTCGCGAACCACGAGGGCGCGCAGGGTCTCGAGCTCTTTGTCCGTGGCGATCAAGGGGATCATGATCTCGGGAACGAGCTGGTGGCCTTCCTTGACGAGCTTCGCCGCCGCCTCCGCGATGGCGCGGGTCTGCATCTCGTAAATCTCCGGATAGGTGATGGCCAGGCGGCAACCGCGATGACCGAGCATCGGGTTGAACTCGTGCAGCATCTTCACCTTGGAGCGCAGGCGGTCGGCATCCATGTGAATGCGTTTCGCCAGAAGCTCAGCCTCTTCCTCCGTGTGGGGCAGGAATTCGTGCAGGGGCGGATCCAGCAGGCGGATGGTCACCGGCAGGCCGTCCATGATCTTGAAAATCTCGTAGAAGTCCGAACGCTGCATGGGCAGGAGTTTCGCCAGGGCGACTTCGCGCTCCTCGCGGCTCTCCGCCAGGATCATCTCGCGGACGGCGTCGATGCGGTCGGCGCCGAAGAACATGTGCTCCGTGCGGCACAGGCCGATGCCTTCCGCGCCGAAACCCCGCGCCGTCTGCGCGTCCTTCGGCGTGTCGGCGTTGGTGCGCACTTTCAAGCGGCGCCGGCTGTCGGCGATTTTCATGATGCGCTGGAAATTCTCATCCAGCTTCGGTTCGATGGTGTCGACCTGACCGAGGAAAACCTCGCCCGTGCCGCCATCGAGGGTGATGACGTCGCCCTGCTTGAGGACGTAACCCTTCACCTTCATGGTCTTGTCGGCGTAGCTCACTTCCGCGTCGGCGCAACCGGCGACGCAGCACTTGCCCATGCCCCGGGCCACCACCGCCGCGTGGGAGGTCATGCCGCCGCGGGTGGTGAAAATCCCCTGCGCCGCCACCATGCCGGCGATGTCTTCCGGCGAGGTTTCGACGCGCACGAGGATGACTTTCTCCCCGCGTTCGCGCCATTCCACCGCCTCTTCCGGGGTGAAAACGATCTTGCCGTGCACGCCCCCGGGCGAGGCCGGCAGGCCCTTGGCGAGCAAGGTCTTGCTGGCCTTCGGATCCAGGGTCGGATGCAGCAGCTGATCCAAAGAATGCGGATCCAGTCGCAGCAGCACCTCGTCCTCGCTGATGAGTTTTTCATCCAGCATGTCGCAGGCGATTTTCAACGCCGCGGCCGCCGTGCGCTTGCCGTTGCGGGTCTGCAGCATCCACAGGACGTCGCGCTCGATGGTGAACTCGATGTCCTGCATGTCGCGGTAATGTTTTTCCAGGCGCTGGTAGATTTCCACCAGCTGCCGGTAGGCGGCGGGCATCAGCTCCTCGAGGGACTTCACCCCGGTCTTGGCGGCGGCGACCTTCGTCACCGGTTGCGGCGTGCGGATGCCCGCGACCACGTCCTCGCCCTGGGCGTTCACCAGGAACTCGCCGAAGAAGGCCTTTTCCCCCGTCGAGGGATCGCGCGTGAAGGCGACGCCGGTGGCGGAGTCATCGCCCATGTTGCCGAACACCATGCTCTGCACGTTGACGGCCGTGCCCCAGGAGGCCGGGATGTCGTGCAACTCGCGGTAGGTGATGGCGCGGGGCGTGTTCCACGAACGGAACACGGCGCTCACCGCGCCCCACAGCTGATCCATGGGATCCTCCGGGAAGGCCTGACCGGTGGAGGAGCGCACCATGTCCTTGAATTTCTTGACGAGGGACTTCAGGTCCTCGGCGCTCAGCTCGGTGTCGAGCTTGTAGCCCTTTTCATCCTTCATGTCCTCGAGGGTCACTTCCAGCAACGAGGAGTTCATGCCCATCACCACGTCGGAGTACATCTGGATGAAACGGCGGTAGGAGTCCCAAGCGAAGCGCGGGTTGCCGCTGCCTTTTTCCAGGCCGAGAACGGTTTTGTCGTTGAGGCCGAGGTTCAGGATGGTGTCCATCATGCCCGGCATCGAGGCCCGCGCGCCGGAACGCACGCTGACCAGCAGGGGGTTGTTCTCGTCACCGAATTTCTTGCCGATCTTTTTTTCGACCCGGGCCAGGGCCTCGAGCACTTTCGGCCGGACCCAGTCCGGCAGCTTGCCGCCGGCGGCGGAGAAGTGACCGCAGATCTCCGTGGAGATGGTGAAACCCGGGGGCACCGGCAGGCCCAAGGACGTCATTTCCGCGAGGTTCGCGCCCTTGCCGCCCAGGATGTTTTTCATCCCGGCGTGGCCTTCGCTCTCGCCAGCGGAGAAAAAATAAACGAACTTTTCGGGAATGGCGGCGTTGACGGCGGCCTTCATCGACGGGTTCAGGTTCTCGCTCATGCTCCCCCCAAGGGAAAAAAGTTGGCGGCGACTTCGTTTCAGTTCGCCGAGAAGTTTTTCAGTTTGGCCGCGACGTAGGCGTTGAGCTGGGTCATGTTGACGCGCTCCTGCTGCATGGTCTCGCGGTGACGGACCGTGACGGCGCCGTCATTCAGGCTGTCAAAGTCCACCGTGCAGCAAAACGGCGTGCCGATCTCGTCCTGACGGCGGTAGCGCTTGCCGATGGAACCGGCCTCGTCGTACTGCACGTCGAAATCCTCGGCCAGCTGCGCGCGCAGTTTTTCCGCCGGGCCCGCCAGCTCCTCTTTTTTCGACAGCGGCAGGACCGCCGCCTTGATCGGCGCGATCTCCGGATGCAGTCCCAGCACGACGCGCACGTCCTCGCCCTTTTCGCTGGTGGTGATCTCCTCGCGGTAGGCGTCGCAGAGGAAAGCCAGGAACAGGCGGTCGCAACCCACGGCGGTTTCGATGACGTAAGGGATGAATTTCTCCTTCGTCGCCTCGTCGAAGTACTCCAGGGACTTGCCGGAGAACTTCATGTGCTGGGTGAGGTCGAAGTCGCCGCGGTTGTGGATGCCCTCGAGCTCCGAGAAACCCATGGGGAACCGGTAGTGCACGTCCACCGCCGCCTTGGCGTAGTGGGCGAGCTCGCCCTCGCCGTGGGGATGGAATTCGAGGTTGTCGGTCTTGATGCCGTACTTCTTGTAGAAGCCCCAGCGGATCTCCTTCCACATCTCGAAGAACTGCGCGTCCGTGCCCGGCTTGACGAAGAATTGCATCTCCATCTGCTCGAACTCGCGGGTGCGGAAGATGAAGTTGCCCGGCGTGATCTCGTTGCGGAAGGACTTGCCGATGGCGGCGATGCCGAAGGGCACTTTGTAGCGCGAGCTCTGCTGGCAATTCAGGAAGTTCACGAAATGCCCTTGCGCCGTCTCCGGGCGCAGGTAGACGACGCTGCCGGAATCCTCGACGGGGCCCATGTGGGTCTTGAACATCAGGTTGAACTGGCGGGGCTCCGACAGGTTTTTCGAGCCGCAGTTCGGGCACTTCTTGTCCTTGAGGTAGGACTCGGTGTTGTCGGCGCGGAAACGCGTCTTGCACTCTTTGCAGTCCACCAGGGGATCGCTGAAGCCGTCGACGTGGCCCGAGGCCTTCCACACCATCGGGTGCATGAGGATCGAGGCGTCGAGGCCGACGATGTCCTGGCGGCGGGTCATGGCGTTCCACCAGGCGCGCTTCACGTTCAGCTTCATCAGGGAACCGAGCGGACCGTAATCCCAGCAGCTGCCGAGACCGCCGTAGATCTCCGAGCTTTGGAAAACAAAACCACGGCGCTTGCTGAGACTGACGAGGGTGTTCAAGTCCTCGAGATACTTGATTTTCATTCCGGCTCTCCTGAGGGATGGATGGGGTCCCTTCATGGCTACCGCCGGACTTTGGTCGCGTCAAGAAATGCGAGCTGCGCTAGAGCTCAAACTCCTGAGGAATTCAAAGGGTTTAGGGGGAAATCTAACGCGATGTGATGGATGTTTTCTCAGAACAGCAGGGCGTGCAAACGCTTGCGCAAAGCCGGGTCCAGAGTGGTTTCGCGCTCATAACGCTCAAAAAGCAGGCGCAGTCGCGCCTCGATGTGCTGGGGCCCGTCGCTCGCCTCGGCCAGAAGCTCATCGAGGTCGTCGGCCACATGGAGCACTTGCGCCAACGGGTGCACGGCCTCGCCGATCAGGGCGGTGGGATAACCGTTGCCGCTGAACTCCTCATGGTGCTGCAGGATCATCGACTCCATCAGCTTCGAGACATTGATGCCGCGACTGCGCAGCAGATCCAACGAGCCTTGGGGGTGGAGCTTCAACAAGGCCCGCGACACCGTGCCGAGCTCGCGGTACTTGTGCGCCTCGGTGATCACCGACACCGGCAGCTGCGTGAGGCCGACGTCGTGCATGAGTCCCGCCAGGCCGACTTCGACCAGGGTGCGCTGATCCTGGATGCCCAGGCCCACCACCAGCATGATGGTCAACGAGGCCACGTGCAGCGGATGGCGCTGGAAGTCCGTCCCCGTCTGCGCGAGCTTGGCGAATTTCAGGAACAGCGTCTGGCGGTTGACGAAGCCCTCGCTGGCGATGTCGCTCACGAAGTGGGTGACGAAATCGCCCATGCTGTGCAGGAGCTCGCGGGCGTCGGTGACGTTTTCCTGCGAAAAAGCGTTGGAGAGCATGCGGCCGGCAGCCTCCTGCATTTTGCGCGAATCGGCGGGCTTTTTCGACAGCAGGTCGAGGAACTGGCGCGTGACGTACTCGAGGTAGCGTTCGTAATGGTCCTTGGGGACGAAGAAGTTCAGCTGCCGCGAAGACACCTTGTCGAACTTCTCCTGGTCCAGGGTGCTGCCCTCGCGGCGGTAAAGGATCACCCGGTTCGTCACCGGCAGGCGCACGAACAGATCGAACGGCAAAGCCGATTCGGGTCGCAACTCGAACGAGGGAATCGCGATCAGGTTTTCGATCGGAGACGCGGCGCTGATCATCACCTTCCTTATCGGAAGAATTCGCCGAAAACCACAGACTTGCGTCGAGAAAAGGCTGGTTCCCGGGGGCGCTCTGTCCCACAATGGGATTCATGATGAAAGAGTCGATCTTCCTGACCTTTTCCGCCCTGGCCCTGATTCTGCTGGTGACCCCGGCGGCCCAGACCGAATCCGTTCGCGACATCAAAGCGGGCGACGCGCAGGTGCGCGAGCAGATGCTGCAGATCACGAAGGAGCTGGGCACCACCTGCACCCAGTGCCACAACGTCAACGACTTCAAGCATCCCGGCAAAGCGGAGTTCGGCGTCGCCGCCAAACACATGAAGCTCGTCGCGGTCATGAAGGCGAACGGTTTTGACGGCCGCGGCGGTCCCGAAGCGAATTGCTACATGTGCCACCGCGGCGCCTTGAAACCGCCGGCGAAGATGCCGGCCGCGCCATGAGCCTGATTTTCCCCGCGCTGCGCGCGGCTTTCCGGTTGTTCTTCCACCCCCGCATCCTGCGCGTCGTGATCGGCCTGCCGGTCCTGTCCTTGTTCCTCTGGGGAGCGGTGTTTTACTTCACCTGGACGCCGATCACCGGCGCGCTGACGGCGTGGCTCGGCGGCGGCTGGCTCGAGCAGAAATCGCTGGCCTGGTTCTCCTGGTCGGCGGCGGACATCGGCCGGGGCGGCGGGTTCGTTCTCGCGCTGATCCTGTTTTTCCCCCTGTCCTACGTCACGACCCTCGTCCTGACGTCGCTGTTCGTGGCGCCCCTCGTGCAATCTTTTTTGTTGAAGAACGAATTTCCGGGGCTCGAGCGCCGGCGCGGCGGCAGCCTCTCCGGCGGCGTCGGCAACACCCTCGCGGCGGGGACCCTCTACCTGCTGCTCTTCGCGCTGACCCTGCCGCTGTGGCTCCTGCCCGGCGGCGCCGTCGTCGTGCCGGTGGTCCTGACCGCCTGGCTCAACCGCCGCGTGCTCACCTACGACCTCCTGCAGGACGTGGCGAGCGACGAGGAGCGCCGGCGCCTGCAGCGGGATTTCGGCGGGCCTCTGTTCCTGATGTGCCTCGCGCTCGCTTTTTTGTCCCTGGTGCCGGGCCTGGGATTTTTCCTGCCCGTGTGGTCGACCCTCGCGCTGGGATGGTTCTGCGACGCGGCCCTGGCGCGCACGCGCCGGCCCTCGTGATCACAGCTTTTTGAGAATGGCCTGATAGGCGGCTTCGTAGAATTCGAGCTCGCCCTTGTCGGCGTGGCGGATCAGCTGCTGGTACCTCTCGGTGACCAGCGGCAGGCTCGCCCCGGCGGGCAGGCCGAGAACCGCGTAAGCGTCCCAGTCGTGACCGTTGTAGAGGAAAAGAACATTCAGGTTTTTGGCCCGTCGCACCCGGGCCTCGCGCTCTTCCAGGCCGGCGTCGCGGGACGGCGGCGCCGCGGGTTTTTCGGCGGGCGGCGGCGTCTCGGAAAGCGGGGCGTCCCCGTCCCGCTCTTTCAGGTTCAAGCGCGTGGGTCGAGAACCGCCTCCCCGGCGGGAAGACAGGAACCAGACGACGAAAGCCAGCCCGGCAACGAGATTCAGTAAGAAAAAGAGTTGGCTGTTCACCCAAATTCAATTATTCGATACGGCCGCGAGCCATGCAAGGTCCCGGTCCAGGGTCCCGAGGCAAAAAAGGACGAAAGGATTTTCATGAATCAACCCCACTCCACCCCTTTCGACCAGCAACGTCCCATCCCCGGCGTGAAGAACATCATCGCGGTCAGCTCCGGCAAGGGCGGCGTCGGCAAGAGCACGGTGTCCGTGAACCTCGCGCTGGCGCTCTCCAAAAAAAACAAAGTGGGATTGCTTGACGCCGACATCTACGGCCCGAGCCTGCCCCGCCTCACTGGGACTTTGAACCAGAAACCTGTCATATCGCAGGATCAGAAGCTCGAGCCCCTCGTCCGCCACAACGTCAAACTGATGAGCATCGGCTTCATCGTCGACGAGGGCGCCGCCGTCGTCTGGCGCGGTCCCATGCTCTTCAAAGCCATGGACCAGTTCCTGCGCGACGTGAAGTGGGGCGAACTCGATTACCTCATCATCGATCTGCCTCCGGGCACGGGCGACGTGCAGCTGTCGCTGGCGCAGAAAGTTCCCGTGGCGGGATCGGTGATCGTGAGCACCCCTCAGAACATCGCCCTCGCCGACGTGAAAAAAGCCGTCGACATGTGGCAGAGAACGGGGGTTCCGCTGCTCGGCCTCGTCGAGAACATGGCGTGGATGCGCAACCCGGCGAACAACGAGAAGATCCAGCTCTTCCCGCGCGGCGAGATGGATTCCTACCTCGACGCCAAGGGACTGCCCAAACTCGTGCAGGTGCCCTTCGATCCGAGCGTCGGCCTGGCCGGCGAAGCGGGCGTGCCCGTCGTCGAAAGCCATCCGCAAGGCGAGGAAGCGAAGGCCTTCTTCACCCTGGCCGAACGCGTGCGCGAACTCGTTCCTTCATAATCTTTTAAAAAACGCCTGACTTCAGAACAGTCGACCCGCGTTTCGTCCCAGCCTGAGACAAGTGCGCGATATGATTTGAGAATATCGACCATCACCCTTGTGGCCACGACCTTGGTCGGGTTAGCCTGTCCCTATCGCACCAAGGTCCGTACATGGAAGCTCTGGACCGGCGAAAAGGGAGGATCGGATGAGACGTCGGAAATTCGACCATCGCGACAAGTCACCGAAGTGAAGATGCGTCACCAGGATTGCAAAAGCGCCGGGTCCGTCCGGCAGCGAAATGACGGACATCAACGAAAACGATTGAACCAAAAATACAAAGGAGGTTCCTTCGAATAGTTTGATTCTTTAAGGATTCGTCCTTCCTTTGCCTCAAGGCAAACCGCGTGAAAGCGCGGGACGCAAAGCTAGAGGGGCTCACCGGGCAACCGAAGCCAGCCAGCTGCCAAAGGTAATAGAGTCACCGGAGGAATACTGAGGTGGACAATGGAAGGAAAGATTCAAAAATATATCATGGATTGGTTTCATTCCCCTTAGCCTGCGTGGTTTTTACGGAAGAATCCCGCAGGCACCTTATAAGGACCTGAGAGCGAGGGGAAATTTTTTAAGAATCAGAAATCGTTGATCGATCATCGTTGAAACCCGCTGTCCACCAGCGGGTTTCCTTTTTTCCGGCGCGGTCACGTCCCGCGCGGGCCCTTCAGGGCGACCCGCCGTCCTTCGACGCGCGGTTCTTGTCGACGATGGCCACGATGATCAGGATGAAGGCCAGGAGCCGCAGCACGTAGATCGCGCTGCGGGCCTCGTACTCCTGAGGAGTGCCCATCAGCAGCAGGCGTTCCAGGGACATCAGCCAGAAAGCGACGGCGAACAGAAGGAGCAGACGGTCCCCCGTCCTCCGGTAGTACTTGTAAAAATACAGTCCGATCACCGCGCAGACCATGGTGATGGCGCCGAACAGGAAAAAGCCAAAAGGTGTCACCACAAACATTCCCATCTCCTAGCTCGTCTCCCAAATGAAGCCGTACAACAGGATGCACAACCCCCCCAGGAGGACAAACGAACGCGGCAGGACCAGATTGATCGTGGGTCCGGTCAAAAGATCCACGAACAGCATCACGTTGTTCAGGAAAATGGCGACGAAGCAGATCGTCGTCCACAGCAGGAAACGGCTTTTCGCCTTCATGTACGCGCGCCACTGCAAAAGGGCGCACACGCAACTCGTCAAAGCGCAAAGGATGTAAATGAGATACGACATCATCAATCCTCTTTCCTGATCTTGAAGGCGTCTGCGAAAGACCGGATGGACGGGTCCACCGGCGATTCATAAATAAACCCGATAATGGTCACCCGTCGACTGGAATATTGAGAGGCGAGTTCGCCCACGGTCTCCCGCAAAGAAGGGGTTTTCGGGGCGTAACTGTACGAGGCCCCCGCCCCTTCGGCCTGCAACAACCCGAAGCTCGCGAGGGCCTCAAGATGGTGGGTCGCGATGGTGGGGTTGCTGCGCAACTCGCGGCTGACCTCCTCCGCGGACCAGGGCCGGTCCTCGCGCGAGCGCAGGAGAAGCAGGACCTCCAGGCGCCCGACGGAATCGATGTAACGGCTGATGAACCTCTTCATTTCCTCTTCGGTCATGGCAAGGCGTCCCGCGGAGCCCGTTGTTCACGTGGTCCGCCGGATGAACGGCGCACATACAAAGAAACGCTTTCCAGCAGAGTGCGCCGATCCACGGGCTTCGTGAGATGATCGTCGCAACCGACTCGCAAGCTTTTTTCTTTTTCTTCCTTCAGGGCGTGGGCGGTCAGGGCGATGATCGGACGGCTGTATCCCCGCTCACGCAGCCGGACGGTGGCTTCATAGCCGTCCATGCGCGGCATCTGGATGTCCATCAGCACGAGGGCGTAATCCCCGGTCAGGGCCTTCTCGAAAGCCTCCTCGCCGTTCTTGGCGATCTCCACCCGGGCGCCGGCCATCTGCAGGAAACGCGTGATCAGCACCTGGTTGTCGACGGCGTCCTCGGCGAGCAGGATCCGGGCGCCGTCGAGGTCCGCCTTGGCCCCTTCGACATCCGGCGCGCTCTTCACGGAACCCTGGTGCAGGTGATCCAAAAAGGGCGTGGAGGACGTCGGCGGGGCCGCGACCTCCATGACGAAATGGCTGCCGCGATCCAGCTCGCTGGTTTCAAGCCAGACGTCGCCGCCGAGCGCGGACGCCAGGCGCTTGGACAGCGCCAGTCCCAGGCCGGTGCCGCCGAAAGTGCGCGTCGTCGACGAATCCGCCTGCACGAAGGGGTTGAAGAGTTTTTCCACGTGGCGGGAGTCGATACCCACCCCGGTGTCCAGGATCTCGACGCGCAGAACGGCTTCCTCGCCCGGGGCCGCCGCCGACCACTTCGCCACCACCCGCACCTCGCCCTGGCGGGTAAACTTGACGGCGTTGCCGACGAGATTGATGAGGATCTGCTTCAAACGCACCGGGTCCGTGGTGATCCAGCGGGGGAAGGGGCCGATGTTCTCGACCACGAGCTTCAGGTCCTTCTCGACCGCCTTGAGATTCAAGGACGCGCCCAGATCCGCCAGCAGCTCGCGCAAATCCGTGGGCTTTCGCTCGATCTCCAGGCGCCCGGCCTCCACCTTCGAGATGTCCAGGATCTCGTCGATCAGATGCAAAAGCTGCTGACCGTTGCGGTGGATGGTGGCGACGCTGTTGATGCGCTCGCTCACCGTCAGGTCCGGATTGGAGAGGATTTCCGAAAAACCCAGGATGGCGTTCAGGGGCGTGCGGATCTCGTGGCTCATGTTGGCCAGGAAATAGGTTTTGGCGCGGCTGGCGGACTCCGCCTGCATGCGGGAGTCGACGAGCTTCGTCTCCATGATCTTGCGGTCGTGGATGTCGGTGCAGGTGCCGATCCAGCCGACGACGTCGCCGTACTCGTCGCGCTCGAGGATGGCGTTGATCCAGTGCCATCGGGTCTCGCCGTCATGGCGGCGCAAGCGGCACTCCAGGGTGAAGCGATCGCCGTCCGACATGGTGGACAGCCAGGTTTTCAACAGCTTCTTCAGGTCGTCGGGATGCAGGACATCGTGCCACTGGGTGCGCGCGCTGCTCTCGAGGTTGAGGCCGGTGTAATCGATCCAGCCTTTGTTGCAGTAAGTGAGGTCTCCGTCCGGCGTGGTCTTCCAGACGATGTGGGGGATGGCGTCCGCCAGGGCCTGGTAACGGCGCAGGCTGTCCAGCTCGAGGCGGGTGCGTTCGTGCTGGCGTTCGCGCTCCTTGATCTGGCTGATCAGGTGGGCCTGCTCGCGGATCTGGCGGGTCTTCTTGAACAGATCGACGAAGACCGCCACCTTGGCCCGCAGGATGTGCGGGTCGAAGGGCTTGAAGAGGTAATCCGCGGCGCCGAGCTCGTAACCGCGGTGGACGTAGCTTTCGTCCTTGTTGATGGCCGTGATGAACAAGATGGGCACGTGACGGTACTGCGCCTGGCGACGGATCAGGGTGGCGGTTTCAAAGCCATCCAGCTCCGGCATCTGCACGTCCATCAGCACCATCGCGAATTCATAGAGGCCCAACAGCCCCAGGGCCTCGCGTCCCGACTGCGCCTTGATCAGGTTGTAGCCCTGACCTCCCAGCACCGCCTCGAGAGCGATCAGCCCGTCCTCGCGATCGTCGACCATCAGGATGTCGACACGGCTCTCCTTCATGTGGCCTCTTCCTGCTGTTTCTGCTCAAGCCACTGGTGCATGACCGCCAGCAGCTTGCTTTCATCCACGGGTTTCGTCACGTAGTCCGAAGCGCCCGCGGCCAGGCATTTCTCGCGATCCCCTTTCATGGCTTTCGCCGTCAGGGAAATGATGGGCAGGTTCAGGAACTCGCTCATCTCGCGGATGCGTCCGATCGCCTCCAACCCGTCCATCTCGGGCATCATGGTGTCCATCAGGACCAGGTCCGTGTCCTCGTTCTCGCTCAGGACCTTCAGGCCCTGACGGCCGTTCTCGGCGTAGATCACCTGCATGCCGTGGGCCTTCAGCACCGTCGACAGGGCGAAGATGTTGCGCATGTCATCGTCGACGATCAGCACCTTGCGGCCCGTGAAGTCCGCGTTGAGCGGCAGAGGCATGGCGCGGATGGGCTCCGTTTCGCTGCGGCGATCGGCGATGAACCCGTCCGAACCGATGTACTTCTGCGGCAGGAAGAGGCGGAAGGTGCTGCCTTGGCCGGGCACGCTCTCCACTTCGATGATGCCGCCGAGCAGGCGCGCGATTTCGCGGCTGATCGTGAGGCCCAGGCCCGTGCCGCCGTATTTGCGGCTGGTGGTGCCGTCGGCCTGCTGGAAGGCCTCGAAGATGAGCTTCTGTTTGTCCGTCGGGATCCCGATCCCGGTGTCGGTGACGCTGAAGACCAGCACGTTTTTGCTGTGGTTCAGGGTGTCGAGCGGGTAATCGCCGCGGTTCTGGGCCAGGCTGATCGACAGGCCGACGCGGCCCTTGTCCGTGAACTTGAAGGCGTTCGACAGCAGGTTCTTGAGGATCTGCTGCAGGCGGTTCTCGTCCGTGAACATCTTGATCGGCACTTCCGGCGACTTCTCGATGACGAAATCGAGGTTCTTGTGCTCGGCGACCGGGCGGAAGGTCTGCTCCAGGTAGTCGATGACCGAGAGCATTCGCACGTCCTTCGGATCCACCGGCATTTTCCCGGCTTCGACCTTGGACAGATCGAGGATCTCGTTGATCAGGGCCAAGAGGTCCTGACCGGCGGAGTTCACCGTCGAGGCGTACTTCACCTGTTCGCCGGTGAGGTTGCCGTCCTTGTTCTCGGCCAGGGTCTTCGACAGGATCAACAGGCTGTTCAGCGGCGTGCGCAGCTCGTGGGACATGTTCGCCAGGAACTCCGACTTGTACTTCGAGATGAGGGACAGCTGCTCGGCTTTTTCCTCGAGCGAACGGCTGGCGAGCTCGACCTCGTTGTTTTTGACCTCGAGCAGTTTGGCTTTGTCCTCGAGCTCCTTGGCCTGGGCCTCGAGTTCGGCGTTGGACCGTTTCAGCTCCTGCAGGAGCTCTTCCGTCCGCATGCTCGAGGAGATCATGTTCAGGATCACGCCGATGGAGTCCATCAGCTGATCGAGGAAGTTGATGTAGTTCTGCGTGAAGGGCTTGGTCGAAGCGAGCTCGATCACCGCCTTCAGCTCCCCTTCGAAGAGAACCGGCATGACGATGACGTTGACGGCTTTGACCTGCACCAGGGCCGATTCGATGGTCACGACGTTTTCCGCCGGCGACCCCAGCAGGATGCGTTTCTTCTCGAAAGCGCACTGGCCGACCAGGCCTTCCTTCAGGCGGTAGCGGTTCGAAACGCTGCGACGCTCGGTGAAGGCGTAGCTGGCGATGAGGTTCAGCAACGGCACGTCGTTGTCGCTTTCCAGCATGAAGAAAGCGCCTTGGTGCGCGTCCACCAAAGGCGTCAGTTCGCTCATGATCAATTGCGCGACGGAGGTGATGCTGCGCTGACCCTGCATCATGCCGGAGAACTTCGCGAGGTTGGTTTTCAGCCAGTCCTGCTCGGTGTTCTTCTGGGTGGTGTCCTTCAGGTTCCCGATCATCTGGTTGATGTTGTCTTTCAGGGCCGCGACCTCCCCTTGGGCGTCGACGGTGATCTGACGGGTCAAATCCCCTTTGGTCACCGCGGTGGACACCTCGGCGATGGCGCGGACCTGGGTGGTCAGGTTGCCGGCCAGCTGGTTCACGTTGTCGGTGAGATCCTTCCAGGTTCCCGAAGCGCCCGGCACTTTCGCCTGACCGCCGAGTTTCCCTTCGATCCCCACCTCGCGGGCCACCGTGGTCACCTGATCGGCGAAAGTCCGCAAGGTGTCGGTCATCGAGTTGATGGTTTCCGCGAGCGCCGCCACTTCACCCTTCGCCTCGAGGACGAACTTTTGATTCAGATCCCCTTCAGCGACCGCCGTCACGACCTTCACGATGCCGCGCACCTGTTTGGTGAGGTTCGAAGCCATGAAGTTCACATTGTCAGTGAGGTCCTTCCAGGTTCCCGAAGCGCCCGGCACTTTCGCCTGACCGCCGAGCTTCCCTTCGATCCCCACCTCGCGGGCCACCGTGGTCACCTGATCGGCGAAGGTCCGCAAGGTGTCGGTCATCGAGTTGATGGTTTCCGCGAGCGCCGCCACTTCACCCTTCGCCTCGAGGACGAACTTTTGATTCAGATCCCCTTCGGCGACCGCCGTCACGACCTTCACGATGCCGCGCACTTGCGAGGTCAGGTTGGAGGCCATGATGTTCACATTGTCGGTGAGGTCCTTCCAGGTGCCGGAGACGCCCTTCACCATGGCCTGACCACCGAGTTTTCCTTCCGTTCCCACTTCCTTCGCGACGCGAGTCACTTCCGCCGCGAAGGAGTTCAGTTGATCCACCATGGTGTTGATGGTGTCCTTGAGTTCCAGGATCTCTCCCATCGCGGAGACCGTGATCTTTTGCGACAAGTCTCCATTGGCGACCGCGGTTGTCACCTTCGCGATGTTTCGCACCTGGTTCGTCAGGTTCGAAGCGAGGCCATTCACATTGTCGGTGAGGTCTTTCCAAGTGCCGGAGACGCCTTTCACATCAGCCTGACCACCGAGCTTTCCTTCCGTTCCCACTTCCTTCGCGACGCGGGTCACTTCCGCCGCGAACAGGTTCAATTGATCCACCATGACGTTGATGGTGTTCTTGAGCTCGAAGATCTCGCCCTTGGCGTCGACCGTGATCTTTTGCGACAAGTCGCCGTTGGCGACCGCGGTCGTCACCTTCGCGATGTTCCGCACCTGGTTCGTCAGGTTCGAAGCGAGGCCATTCACGTTGTCGGTGAGGTCCTTCCAGATCCCGGAAGCGCCCTTCACCTCGGCCTGACCGCCGAGCTTTCCTTCCGTTCCCACCTCTTTCGCGACCCGGGTCACCTCGGAGGCGAAGGAGTTCAACTGGTCCACCATGGAGTTCACGGTCGTCCCGATGCGGAGGAATTCCCCCTTCACCGCCCGGCCGTCGATTTGATGGGACATCTTCTGCGACAAGTCCCCTTGGGCGACGGAGGTGATCACGCGGGCCATTTCGGTCGTCGGCTGCACGAGATCGGTGATCAGGTGGTTGACCGAGTCCACGCTGGTCCCCCAAGCGCCCTTGACCGGGCCGATGGACACCCGCTCGGTCATCTTCCCTTCCTGGCCGACGATGTTGCGCACGCGCAGGAACTCATCGGCCATGTTCTCATTGAGATCGATGATGTCGTTCAGAACTTCGCCGATTTCGGCGACGATGCCGTCCTGGCCGATCGGCATGCGCACCGAGAAATCCCCGCCGCGCATGGCCTTCACCGTGAAAAGAAGCTGCTTGAGCTGCTCTTTCACCGAGCGGGTGGACAGATCCGGGCTCTCACTGCCATCCCACATCTCTTTGGGCATTTTTTTGGATGGGACGGGACGGGCCTTGATTGAAGATTTCACTTTGGTCTTTGGACGCTGAACGGGCAGCGCCTCTCCACCAATTTTGTCCATGCGGACTCTCCTTGAGTTTGCTGAGGTTTCGCATCTATTAAATGAGAAAGTGAAATCCGGTGTAATGAGCGAAACCAGAAGTTGAAGAAAACAAGAAGAAGCAGCGCAGCGTCCACCAACAAGCCATGTCTATTTCAAAATAAAAGAAATGGGTGTGGATCATTTGTCAGAAGACAAAAAGAAAGCTGCCGAAAATATCAGCAGCTTCGGAAAAAAATGAAAAAGGATTAATCCTGCGCTTGCACCGGCGGGATGATCAAGCGGGCCCCCGCGGCGATGTGGGCGGGGTTGCGGATTTTGTTCCGTTTCTTCAAAGCGGTCACTTCGATGCTGTAACGTTCAGCGATGCCCGTGAGGTTTTCGCCGGCGCGCACCACATGGATGCGGGGACGCGGACGGGTCATGCGACCCTGGCCACCGGCACTGCGATTCTGCGATTTGCCCGGCGAACCCAAGTCGTCCGTCGGCAGGCGCAATCGCATGCCGACCTTCAACACGCGGCCGCGGCGCAGATTGTTCAGACGCGACAACTCCTGAATGGTCGTGCCGTAGCGACGGGCGATGGTGAAGAGCGAATCCCCCGACTGCACGATGTGAAAGCGGTTCACCGAGTCGGCGGCCGACGAGGACGCGGCGGGAGCCGAACCGGCGGCGATCGGCGCCATCTTCGGCGGACGGTTCACCGTGCGGGCCGAACGCTCGCGACGGTCGCGCAAGGGCGTGCGGTCCGGAACGTACAGGGCCTGACCGACGCGCAAACGACGGCCTTTCGGGATGTCGTTCAAATCGCGCAGGTAAGCGACCGTCGTGCGGAAGCGGCGGGCGATCGTCGACAGATTGTCGCCCCGGCGGATCTTGTACACCTGCGTGTCGACGTCGGCGATGTACTCCACCGTCTCGGGCACGCTGTCGGCGGCGGCGGCCACGGCGAGCTCGCGCTGGCCGGCGGGAATGCGCAGATCGAGTTTGTCGCCCTTCAAGGGCGCGATCTCCCCTTTGAACTTTGGGTTCAGGGCTTTGAAGTCCTCATAGTTGTAATTCATCTTCTCGGCCATGATGCGCATGTTGACCGGCTTCTCGAGGATCACCGTGTCGTACTCGATGGGCGGCAGGTAATCGATGTCGTCGAAACCGTATTTGGCGGGGTCTTTGCCGATCATTTTGGCGGCGATGAATTTCGGAACGTAGTTCATCGTCTCTTTCGGGAAACGGGCGCGGCGCGACAGCTCCCAGAAATCGCGGGTCTCGTGCTTCATCACTTCCCGCTTCACGCGGTTCTCGCCGGTGTTGTAGGAAGCCATGGCGAGATACCAGGAACCGAACACGCTGTAGAGGCCTTTGAAGTAATCGGCGGCGGCTTGCGTCGCCAGCACCGGGTCGCGGCGCTCGTCGACGAGCTTGCTGATCTCCAACCCGTAGCGTGAGCCCGTGCCGCGGATGAACTGCCAGTAACCCACCGCGGAAGCGTGGCTGACGGCGGCCGAGCTGAAACCGGACTCGATCAGGGCGATGTAAAAGAGATCCTCCGGCAGGCCGTTCTCACGGAGCACCTTCTTCATCAGTTTTTCATAGCGGGTGGAACGGGCGAGGTAGCGCTCCATGTGGCGGCGCCCTTTGCCCTGGAAGTAGTTCACCCATTTGTCCACCATGGGGTTCACTTCCGTCGGGATGATGTTCAATTCGCGGTCCACCAGCTCCGGGGCTTCCGGATCGGACAAATGGAAAGACTGCAGGTCTTTCACGGCGGCGGCGTTGTCGACGTTCTCACCGTTCGACGAGGAATTTTTGTGGGCGCAGCCGGAAAGGGCCAGCGCTCCGACCAAAGTCAGGTTGCAGATCCAACGCATGAAACCTCCGAAACCCGTTCAGGCTAACAAAGGCGGGCCGGATTCTCAACGTCGCTTCGCCTCGTCATTCAGATTTCCCGCCACGTCGGGGCGTAAATCCGCCCAAAAAGCCGGCGTCACCGTCACCCGACCTTGGTCGACCAGACGATCGATGAGCACGTTGCGCAAAATGGCCTTCACGTAGAAACTCGTCTCGCTCCACGGCAGCTCGTCGTACCAGATTTCATCCTGCCAATTCTCAAAAAGCTTTCCTTTCAGTTGACTGAGGTCGGGACGCGACTTCAGCCACTGGTTCATCCGCGTCGGGCCGGCGTTGTAGGCCGCGAGCGCCAGCGGGATCGTGCCGCCGAACTGCTTCTGCATTTTCGAGATGTAGTAGGCACCCATGGGCACGTTCACCTCCGGGCGGAACAGGTCCTCCGGAATGGTGATCTTCAACTTCAGCTCGGCCGCCACCTCGCGGGCCGTCGGCGGGATCAGCTGCATCAGGCCCAAAGCGTTGGAGGTCGACACGGCCTTCAGGCCGAAGGCGCTCTCCTGACGGATCAGGGACCGCAGCAGAACCGGATCAAGACCGTACTTCCGGGATTCCTCGTCGATGAAACGCGAGTAGGTTTTCGGGAAAGCGATCTCGAGATAACGCGGGTGACGGAGCGTCTCCTCCTGATCGAGGGCGCGGTTCACCAGTTGGATGCTCAAAGGATGCTGACCCGCCTTCGCGAGCAGGCGCGACCATTCCAGCAGGCTCCAGGGATCGTTCGGCGTCGGCAGCCCCGCCAGCTCCGCCTGGGCCTCCAGCAGCCAGCCCTCGCTCGTGAGACGCTGGAAGCGCGCCCAGTTTTTTTTCTGGGCCCCGACGAACCAGATGGCGGCGTCGGAGGCCTCCAGGGGCGAGCGCTCGCTTTTCGGGAAAGCCAGGGCGCCGCCGTCTTTTTCGGCGCGCAACTTCAGGCCATAATAAGTGAAGGGATAGCGGCGGATGGTTTCATCGCGCTCGGTCTCGAAGCGCGCCGGATCGGCTTTCTCGAGAGCGCGCACGCGCCAGTAGCGGGCGTTGACGTTCCAGCGATCGCGGTCCAGCGCCACCAGCTTGTCCAGCAGCTTCGCCGCCGTCGCGAAGTGACCCTGACGCAATTCGAGCAGGGACAAACGGAACAAGGCTTCGGCCGCTTCGTCCGTGGTGGGATGGAACTGCACCAGGCGGTCGAAGAAACGGCCGGCTTTCTCCGACTCCCCCTGGAACTGCGCCGCGCGGCCGGCCACCCACAGCAGGCTCGCCGCCGCCGGCGAGGTGTACTGCGTCTCCAGGGCTTTTTCCGCGAACATCAGGGCGCCGCGGTTTTCGCCGCGACGGTGCAACTGCACGGCCCATTCCGCCAGGCGCGTCGGATCGGCGTCCCCCATGACCGAGCGCAGGCCCTCGGCCTCCTCCTCATCGCCGCGGTCCACCGCCGCCATCAGCATGTTCGGCAGGCGCTCGCGGTCGCGGCGCGCGAAACGGCCGTTGGGGAAACGGTTCAGGAGCTGCACCATCGCGCGGGCCGCCTCGACTTTCCGGTTTTTCCCCAAAAGCTCCGCGATGTCGCGGTCGGTGCGCGCCTCGGCGCCCTCCGCCTCGCGGGTCTCGTCGGTGATGCCGGTTTCGGAAGACGGCGCGGCCGGGGCCGCCAGGACCGTTTTCGTTCTGGCGCTTTTTTCCAACTCCGCGATGCGCGCCGAGAGCGCCGGATCGGCCTTCAGTTCCGCCGCCTGGCGGTACAGGAACAAGGACTGATCCGGATCCGCCCCCCGGGCGAGCTCGGCCAGGACCGCCAGGGCGTTGGAGCGCTGCTCGCGACTCAAGAGATCTTGTTGATCCAGCAGCGCTTCGGCGCGGGCCCGGGCCGAAGCCGGGTTTTTTCTCATCTCCCAGCGCGCCAGCTCCAGGCCGCCGCGGAACCAGAGTTCCTTCAGCGATTCGCGCCAGGGTCCCTCGCGCAGGAAGGCCGGTTTGAAGGCGGCCAGGGCGCGCGCCAGTCCCTGGGCGTTTTTTTTGTCGTCCCACTCGCGCAACGAGCATTCCAGGCGCGTGCGCAGCACCCAGGGTTCCAGGTCCCGGGAGGTCTTCTGCAGTTTTTCCGCCATCACCCGGCAGGCCGCCCACTCGCCGCGCAGCTCTTTCCATTTGAGTTCCATCAGGCCGCCGCGTTTCGGCGGCGCCTTGGACGGATCGAGATCGAAAACGTTGTTCGCCGAGAATTTTTTCAGCAGGGGCGCCAGCGGCACCTTTTCCGCGCGCGCCGGCAAGGCGAGGACCAGGAACAGGGGCAACAGCAAAAGCGTTCTAGGATTTTTCATCTTGGCTCTCCGTCAAGCGTCGCACCAGAGCCGTGAGCAGGTTTTTCGACTCCTTGATTTCCTTTTCCAGGCGCCGCGGGGATTTCAGATCGCCCAGGGTCTCTTCCGGCGCGAAGGTCATGGTCTGGAACACGTCGATCCGTCGCGTGATCTCGTCGCCGAAATCGCGGCGCAGACTCGGCGGGATGCGCTCGAGGACTTTTTTCACTTCCTCCGAAGCGCCCTGCTCGCCCGCCACGCCACCCAAAACCAGATAGTACAGATTCAACATCTCCGCACCGATTTTCCGGTGATCGCCGCTCTTTTCGGTCTTTTCAAAAATTTTCCATCGTCGGCGGAAATTGGCACTGAGATCGCGGCGCCGCTGATTCGAGGCGAGCTCGAGTCTGGCTTTCACCACCAGGACGCCGCACACCCCGAGATACATCGCGACCCAGAACGGCAGGCCGGAAAACCATCCGGCCCAGGGCGCGGCGTTCTGAAAAGCCATCACCGGCGGGGGCAGGCGATCGCCGCGCAGGTTTTCCGCGCGCGCCGGCGAAGGCGCCGCGGGCGGGGCTTCGGCGCCCGTGACGGAGCCCGCCGGCGGCACGGCGCCCGGGATGCCGGGCTGCACCTGCAGGGGAATGGCCTGCGTGGCGCGCACTTCGTATCCGCCTTTCTGCGGATCGAAAACGCCGAAGTCGAAAGACGGGATGACCAGCGGCCCCTCCTCGCGCGGGATCAGCAGGATCTCGAACTGCTTGTAGCTGCGGCCGTTCTTGAAGAACCGCGATTCGGATTTGGTGTCATAAACTTCAACAGTTTGTGGCCATTGGATCGCCGGCAGCTCGATGCCCTTGGCGTTGCCGGCCCCCTCGAAACGCACGCGCAGGGTGAACGGCTGGCCGACGACGACGCGATCCGCGTCGACGACGGCGTTGACGTCGAAATTGCCGACGGCGCCGGTGAAAGAGGCGGGTCGCCCCTCGACCGGCAGGGGTTTGACCTTGATGTTCACCGGCTGCGAGGACTTGGTGTACTCTATGGGCCGGCCCAGGGCGAGGCCGCCGAAGCCCTGGCTGGCCGCGCGCACCCGCGATTTGATCTTGTAGGGATCGATCACCGCCGTGCCGGATTTGATCGGGAACAGGGCGTGCGAAGCCAGCAGGGCCTTGCGGTAAGGGATGCCGTTCACGATCTCCTCGCTGAACTGGATCGTCGGCACCTCCTCGATGATCTCTTTCCAGAAACCGCGCAGGTCGGGGAATTTCACGCGGTCGAGGGTCTCCATCTGTCCGCGCGTGTAGATGTACCAGCTGACGGTCACCTGCTCGCCCTCGTACACCTCGGTCTTGTCGACTTCGACCTGGATGAAAAACGCCTCGTTGGGGTTTTTCGGCAAAGTGCGCAGCTGCGGCTCGGGACGCGGCACGCCCCCGAAGCCCGCGCCGGGGGGAACGCCCGAAGGACCCGGCAAAGCGCCGCCCCCGCGACGGCGCAGGAGTTGGTTGAAGATCTCCTCCTCCATGCGCTCCATGTCCTCAAAGGTGCGCATCCCCGGGAACCCCATTCCCGGAGGCAGCAGATCCTCCTCGTCGGACGGCGCCGAGGGGGCCGCGGGCCGGGATCCCGCCGCGGCCACATCGATCACCAAGGGCTGGCTGGTGTGGGTCTTGCCGTCGATCTGCACTTCGAAAGCGCCCAGAGCCAGACGCCCCGCCCGCGTCGGGCGCAGGCGGTAGTTGAACATCGTGCGGGTCTGCTTCTGCCAATCCATGCCCTTCGACGTCGTCACCATTTTCTGGGAGACCGAATTCGTTTCCCAGGTGTCGAGCAGTTCAAAGCCGTCCAGATCCGGCGGGCGCGGCTTCTGGATGTTGGGGGCGTCCAGGGACAGGACCGTCACCGTGTAAACGAAGTCCTGACCGACCGCCACCTGCCGCGGTTCGACCGAGGACTGCACGGACACCAGGGCCTGCGCCGCCACGGAAACGGAACACAGAACCACGGCCAGGGCACTACCAATCTTTATCACGGGGTCTCTCCTTGGCATCCTTGCGGTTGTACTCCGTGCGGATGCGCTGCTCCTGCTGCTTGATCTCGCCGAGGATCTTCTTCACTTCCGCCTCGTTCAGATCCCCTTTGAACTCGCGGGGCTTGTATTTGCCGCTGGAGCCGAACTGCTTCGGCTTCTGCTCCTGGCCCTCGCCGTCTTTTTGGTCCTGTTTCCGGTCCTTGGGATCCTTTTGATCCTGGCCGTCTTTTTTCTGATCCTGTTTGTCCTGCCGGTCCTGATCCTTCGAGTCGCCGTCCTGGGGATCCTGCTGTTGCCGCTCGCCTTCGCCCTGGCCCTCTTTGTTCTGGTCGCCCTTCGTCAGCAATTCGATGTTGATTTTCACCGGCAGGGAATCGGGATGGATTTCGAGCGCCTTCTGGTACATCTCCAAAGCCGGTTCGATTTTCTTCATCTGGGCCAGCACGGCCGCCGCGTTGAAGCGGGCGATGAAACGCATGTCCGGCGTCGTCGCGTGGCGTTCGGCGGCGAAAAAACTCTTCAGGGCCTCTTCCGGCTTTTTCTCGGCCAGCAGGGCCAGGCCCAGATTGACGTGCACTTCCGCCTGGAAGGGCGACGTCGCCAGCGCCTGCAGGAAATGCTCGGAGGCCGACGCCGGGGCCTGCGCGTTCAGGGCGCGCACGCCGTCGCGGTTCTCCCGCAAGGTCGTCCACGTGTCGCGCGGACCGCAAGCGCTCAGCAGCAAAAACGTCAAGACCAGTGAAATCCTCATCCCGGCGGCACCTCAAAGCGGCCCTTCCACAGCCGGAAACCGGCGCGGCGCTCGCCCAAGGCCAGATCGGCCGAGGCGAACAGCAAAGCCACGAGCAAAAACCATTGGAAACGTTCATCGTATTGGGTGGCGACCGTGGTTTCGAACTGGCTTTTCTCGAGGGCGCCCAGCTCGTCGGCCAGGCGGCGCACGTGCTGCCCGCCGAAGCTCGAGAAACTGAAGCTGCCGCCGCCGGCCGCGGCCAGCTGCCGGAGGAAATCCCCGCGCACCTGCGAGATCACGACCTGGCCGGCGTTGTCTTTTTTGTAGCCGCGCATGTAACCCATGCCGTCCCGCACGGGGATGGTGCCGCCTTTCTCCGTGCCGTAAGCCACCGTGAAAACGCGGATGCCTTTGTCCTTCAAGGTCCGCGCCGTGTCCAAAGCGCCTTGTTCATGATCCTCCCCGTCCGAGGCGATGACCACGGCGCGGGTGACTTTCACCGTGTCGTCGGCGCTGACCCCGCCGCGCTCGAAGGCGTCGGCGGCGGCGCTGAGCACGCACTCGAAACAAGTGCCCTGGCTGCTCACGGAGTCGGTCGACAGGGACTCGAGGTACATTTTGATCGCCGCCGGGTCGTTGGTGAGGGGGCTCAGCAGCGCCGCCGAACCGGCGAAGGCCATGACGCCGATTTTATTCCCGGGCATCAGGTCCACCAGGCGGCCGAGCTCGATCTTCGCCTGCTCGAGGCGGCTCGGCTTCACGTCCTCCGCCATCATCGATTCCGACACGTCCACGGCGAGGATGATCTCGATGCCTTCGCTGCGGATCTCCTGCTTGCTCTCGCCCATCTGCGGGCGCGCCATCGCCAGGACGGCGAAAAAAACCGCCGTCATCTGGAAAAAAATCTTCCAGCGGCGCTTCGACGTCGAGATCGAGCGGGTCAGGAACGGCGCCAGGCGCGGCCCCAGCCCCTTCGCCAGGCGCTTCCTCTCCCAGCGCAGCGCGATCAGCACCATCGCCCCGTAAAGGGGGATCAGCCACAACCACATGAATGCCGCGGGATTCTCGAAGCGGAACATCTAAGGGGTCCTCCGCAGCAACGTGCGCCCCAGGATCAGGCCGCCCACGTAACACAGCAATCCGGCCCACAGCCAGGGCAGGAACATCTCGGTGTAACGCGTGTATTTGTTCACTTCCACTTTGGTCTTTTCCAGGCTGTCGATCTCGTCGAAGACGCCCTTCAGGGCGTTGTCCTTGGTGGCGCGGAAGTACTTGCCCCCCGTGTCCCTGGCCATCTTCGCCAGCAGGTCCTCGTTCACGGAGCTTTCGAACGGCTGGTAGGTCTTCACCTTGTTGCCGAACAGATCGCGCTGGTAGATCGGGATGCGCGTCGGTCCGTCGCGCCCGATGCCGATGGAGTAGATTTTCAAACCGTAGCCCTTGGCGATCTCCAGCGCCGTCTCCGGGTCGATGGTGCCGCTGTTGTTCTCCCCGTCCGTCAGGAAAATGATGACGCGGCTCTTGGCCTGGGAATCCTTCAGGCGCCCGGCGGCGTTGGCCAGGGCCACGCCGATGGCGGTGCCGTCCTTGATGCGGGCGTCCTGCGCGGTCCTGATGTCGTCGATGCGCGAGAGCAGCATCGGGTAATCCAGGGTCGGCGGCACCAGGGTGAAGCTTTCGCCGGCGAAGATCACCAGGCCGATGCGGTCGGACGAGCGGCCCTCGACGAAATGACGGATCACCTCTTTCGCGGCCTCCAGGCGGTTCAGGGGCTTCATGTCCTCGATCAGCATGGAATCGGAAACGTCGAGCGCGATCACCAGGTCGATGCCTTCGACGTTGCGGCGGACCTTGGTGTTCGCCTCCTGCGGGCGGGCCAGGGCCGCGATCATCAGGGCCACGCCGATCACCTGCAACGCCACCGGCAGATGCACCAGACGGGCCCGCAGGGAGGGCTGCAGTTTGCGCAGCGCCGACAGCGAGCCGAATTGAATGGTGGGGACGCGGCGACGGCGCATCCACCAACGCCAGGCGATCAGCGCGGCGATCAGGATCAGCAGCGAAAAAGCCAAAGGACTGCGCCACTCCATCAGACCTCACCGCCTTTGGCGTCGAGGACTTCCGCCAGCTGCCGGGTCTGTTTCGTCAGCTGCAAAGCATCGCGGCCCTCGACGTGCCGGGCATGGCGGGCGGCGTGGAACTCGCGCATCAGGCGCTGCAACTCGGAGCCTTTGAGCTCCGCCAGCTCCTCGTGCTCTTTGCGGAACTCTTTCAGGATCAGGGCGTCCCGCCACTCCTGCGCCGGCAGCAGGAACCGCCGCATCAGGAAAATCCGGAAGGCCTCCTCCAACTCGCTCACCACGCGGACCGCCTCGGCGCTGCTGACGTCCTCGCCGGCGAAAAGCGCGGATTCGCGGTGCAGGCGGCGCAGGGTCTGGTGCAACTGGGCCAGCGGCGACACGGCGGCGTCGTGCTCGCGGATTTTTTCCAGCAGACGGCGGCGCTGCCAACGGCGGTACGACAGGCGCGCCACCAAAAGACCGAGGGCGACGAGGAGAACCGCGCCCCCCGCCCACCACATCAGGGGAATGCCCAGATTCATCGGCCCGATGGGGCCGTAGGGCTCCTGCTCCGGTTTCGCCGGATCCAGAACGCTTTTCACGGTGAAATCCAAAGGACCGAGGTCCGCCTGGCTCACCCCGTCCGTGACGATGAGTTTTTCGATTTTCACCGGCTGGGCCGCGTAGCCCGTCAGTTTCATCTCGTAGGTGTCCGACGACGTTCGTTTCGCCTCCAGCAGACGCGCCTGGAAACGCTGCTCCGGGGGCAGAACCAGCGTCAGGACCGCGCCCTCTTTCCACTCGGGCCAGGGGCCCGTGCAGCCGTAAAGGAATTCGCGGCCGACGGTGAGCTCCCCGGGAGCGAGCCCCGGCGCCTCGGGGATGTCCATGCGGCAGGTGAAGGCGCCGCTCATCGTCCCCTCCGGCGGAAAAACTCGATCAAGGGGGCCGTGATGTCGCCGCCGGTGTTGATGTCGATGCGCTCCGCCTGGGATTTGCGCAGCAAACGATCGCGCTTTTCCCGGCGGGCTTTGATTTCCATCTCGTACTGCCGGCGCACGAAGGGACTCGAGGTGTCGACCGTCAGGATCTCGCCGGTCTCGGCGTCCTGCAGGTCCACGACGCCCAGATCCGGCAGTTTTTCCTCGGCCGGGTCCGAGATCACGCAGGCGACGACCTCGTGCTTCGAGCCCAGGAGGCGCAGGGATTTCTCGAAGTTGTCGTCGAAGAAATCGCTGAACACGAAAACCGACGTGCGTTTCTTCAGGATCCCCGACAGGTGCTGCAAGGCGGAGGAGATGCGCGTGCGCGCGGATTTCGGCTGGAAATAATAAAGATCGCGCAGGATGCGCTGCACCTGGCCGCGGCCTTTGCACGGCGGCACGAAGTGCTCCACCTGGTCCGAGAACAGCAGCAATCCCACCTGGTCGTTGTTTTTGACGGCCGCGAAAGCCAGCAGGGCCGCCAGCCAGTTGATGACCTCGCCCTTGAAGCGCTCGCCGGTGCCGAAGTCATTGGAGCCGCTGATGTCGACGGCGAGGATCAGGGTGAGTTCGCGCTCCTCCTCGTACTGCTTGACGAAGGTTTTCCCGGTGCGGGCCGTGAGGGGCCAGCTGATGGAGCGCACGTCGTCGCCGGGCACGTACTCGCGGAAGTCCTTGAAAGTCATGCCCTGCCCCTTGAAGTGCGTGTGGTACTCGCCGGCGAACAGGTTGTTCACCAGTTTTCTCGTGCGCAGCTCGAGCAGTTGGACTTTTTTGAGGACCTCCGCGGGGACTTTCATGCCTAGGGCACCTCGATCTGTCCGAGGATTTCCTTGATGACGTCGTCGGACCTGATGTTCTCGGCCTCCGCCTCGTAGGACAGGAGCAGACGGTGCCTCAAGGTGTTGAAGGCGATGGCTTTGACGTCCTCGGCGGTGACGTAGCCGCGGCCGCGGATGAAGGCGTGGGCCTTGGCGGCGCGGAAGAGGCTGATCGTCGCCCGCGGCGAGCCGCCGACCTGCACGAGGCCGGCGATGCGGGTCAGGCCGTACTCGTCGGGCTTGCGGGTCGCCATGACGATCTCGACGATGTAGTTCTTGATCTTGTTGTCGACGTAGATCTGATCGGCGCGCTGGGCGGCCCTCAACAAATCTTCTTTCGCGATGACGGGCTGGATGACGGGCTTGTCGTTTTTGCCCATGCGCTCGAGGATCTGCAGTTCCTCCCCCTTGCCCGGGTAGGTGACGTTGATCTTGAACATGAAGCGGTCCATCTGGGCTTCCGGCAGCGGGTAGGTGCCTTCCTGCTCGAGGGGGTTCTGGGTCGCCAGCACGAGGAAGGGCGTCTCCAGGCGGTAGGAGGTGTCGCCGATGGTGACCTGCTTTTCGGCCATGGCCTCGAGCAGGGCCGATTGCACCTTCGCGGGCGCGCGGTTGATCTCGTCCGCCAGGACGATGTTGGTGAAGATCGGCCCTTTGCGCGGGGCGAACTCGCCGGTCTTGGGGTTGAAGATCATCGTCCCGATCAGATCCGTGGGCAGCAGGTCCGGGGTGAATTGCACCCTTTGGAAATCCAGGGAGATGCTGTTGGAGACGCTGGCGATGGTCAGGGTCTTCGCCAGGCCCGGCACGCCCTCGAGGAGGATGTGACCGCCGGTCAGCAGGCCCATCATGATGCCCTCGACCATGTCCTTCTGGCCGACCACGACCTTGCCGATCTCGTTCATCATGCGCTCGATGAACTGACTCTCCTGCTTGACGGCCGCGTTCAAGGCCATCACATCCACTTCGGACACCGGAACCTCCTCTTGATGAGGCCTCTATTTGATAATGATCCCGCGTTCTTCGCAAGGATTGGGCGCCGACGCGGCACGCTCCGACTTGCCAAGATCCGGGCCCGGCAGGATCATTTCCCCCATGTTCACGACTGGGACGAAAGTCTGGCTCTTCCTGATCGCCTTGTGCTTCAGCCTTCTCCTCCTGGGGGGACGCTTCGGCGGTCGCTGGGGCTTGCTCCTGGGATTCCTGCTGGCGCTCGGAGTCAACGCGCTGATTTTTTTCCTGGGGGAGTCCCGGATTCTCTCGCACCTGCAGGCGCGCATCCTGAAGGGCCACGATTCGTGGGGCCTGCGGGACCGCATCGAGCGTCTTTGCCGCCGGCTCAATCTGAAAATGCCCCACCTGTATTTGATGGAAAGCGACACGGCGACCCTTTTCAGCCTCAGCTTCGCCACCCGCCGCCCGAGCCTGTGCGTGAGCAGCGCTTTGTTGCGCAAGCTGTCCGAGGACGAGCTCGATGCCGTGCTCACCCAGCAGCTGTGCCACCTGAACCGCATGGAGAGCTTCGGTTTCGGCGTGGCGAGCGTGCTGGCGAACACCCTGATGGGCGTGGGCGAATTCCTGGACGGCCTGTGGCCGCCGAATTTCCTCCTCGACCGCAAGCAGAAGCCTTTTTTGACTTTGCTGTCGCCCCTGGGGTGGCTGATCGTGCGCCTGTCCATCCGGCGCGGCACCTTTTTCGAGAACGACCGCGCCGCCGCGGAGCTTTTGCAGAATCGCGAGCTGCTGGGCGAGACGCTGTGGCGCCTCGAAGGGTTGGCGCAGGCCCGCCCCCTGCGGATCCCGCCCTGCACCAGTCATTTGTTCATCGTGAATCCCGAAGGTTTCCGTCAGAAGAATTTTTTCCTGCGCAGCCACCCGCCCTTGGCCGACCGGTTGCGCCGGCTGATGGGACGACCGACGGCTTAAGAAGGAGCGCCCCATGAAAGAGACCGCCGGGGAAAACCCCAAAATGGAAGCCAATTTCTCGATGCTGGTGATGTCCATCGCCTCGAGCGCCGCCATGTCCCTGGGCATCGCGCCCCACCCGCAGACCGGCAAGGTCGAAAAAGACAAAGAGATGGCCCGCTTCAACATCGACCTGCTGCTGATGCTGAAAGAGAAAACCAAAAACAACCTGACCGACGAGGAGAAGGCCTTTCTCGACTCGCTGGTCACCGATCTGCAAATGAAGTTCATCCAAATGTGACGGGAATTTCCCGCGAGGAGATGAGGATGGGTATTCGCAAGATTTTTTCCGCCGTTCTGCTGCTGACGTTCGCCGGCGCTGCGCCCGCGCTGGCTCAAAAAACCGCCACCTGGGCCGGGGCCAAACCGCCCGCGCTGAAAGGCGGCGACCCTCTGCCGGCCAATCTGTTCGTGGAGCTGGCGAAGGCCGTGAACCCGGGCATCGTCAATATTTCCACCTCCACCCTCGGCCGCAACGTGCAGCGCGATCCGATGCTGGAGATGCTCGAGCGTTTTTACGGCGTGACCCCGCGCCGCCAGGGGACCCCCGGTAAGCCCCGGCAGATGGGGCTGGGCACGGGTTTCGTGGTGCGGGAGGACGGTTTGATCATCACCAACGCCCACGTCATCAGCGGCGCCGACATCGTCACCGTGCAGTTCGACGAGGGCTCGGACAAAACCTACGAGGCGCAGGTGCTGGGCAGCGACGCGCGCAGCGACATCGCCCTCCTGAAAATCAAGGCCCCGACGAAACTGACGGCGTTGGCCCTGGGCTCTTCGGAGAAAACCGAGGTGGGCGAATGGGTGGCGGCCTTCGGGAACCCCTTCGGCCACGGCCACACCATGACGAAAGGGATCATCTCGTCGAAAGGCCGCGCCATCGGCGAAATCAACAAATTCCCTTTGCTGCAAACCGACGCCCCGATCAATCCGGGCAACTCGGGCGGGCCGCTGGTCAACACCCGCGGCGAAGTGATCGGCGTGAACTCCGCCATCAACGCCATGGCCCAGGGGATCAGCTTCGCCATCCCCATCGACGAAGTGAAGCGCATCATCCCGCAGCTCGAGAGCAGCGGCTCTTTGCGCAAGGGTTTCATCGGCGTCGGCCTGGGCGACGTGGTGTCTTACACCGAGGACGAAGAGGCGCAGCAGGGCGCGGGCATCTCGATCATCGATCCGAAGGGTCCCGCCGCCAAGGCCGGCCTGAAGCTCTATGACATCGTCACCGAGTTCAATGGCCGCAAGATCCGCAATCCCACGGAATTGATGGACGCGGTCGGCGATGCCGAACCGGGCAGCAAGGCCAAGATCAAAGTGCTGCGCCAGGAGGGCTCGCAGCCCCGCGAGCGCACGCTGGACATCACCATCGCCGAACGTCCGAAGGACAACACCCTGGCCCGCCGCTCGGTGGAGCCCGCCGACGCGGCCCCGGCCGGCAAGAGCGCGCCCTTCAACCTGGGTTTCAGCGTGCAGGATCTGACCCGCGATCTGCGCGAGGAGCTCAATCTTCCCCAGGATCTGAAAAAGCCCGTGGTGGTGGGCGTGAAACAGGGTTCGGTCGCCAGTTTCGTGGGCCTGCGCCCCGGCGACATCCTGCTGGAAGTGAACCGCAGCGAAGTCACCAACGCCGCCGAGGTCACGAAGAAGCTCAAAAAAGGCGAGAACATCCTGAAGCTCGCCCGCGGCAACCGCATCATGATCGTCTCCGTCGCCTCCCCCTAGGTACCGCCTCCTTTCTGGTATCACACCGCGCCACCATGCATGGCGCGCATAAAAAAATCCCGGCCTGAGACACCTCGGCCGGGATTTTCATTTTAAGGCCTTTCCACGGCGTCCCCGACCTAGGTCTCAAGCCCGACCAAAATCCCGCCGAGAAGAATGTGAAGCGGATAAAGATTCGCGATGTTCACTTTTTTGAACGGCAACAAGGGAGCAACGATGAAGGTCACCGAAGTCAAAATCTTCCCCGTCAATGAGGACCGCCTGAAGGCTTACGTCACCATCACCCTGGACGACTGTTTCGTCGTCCGCGACCTGAAGGTCATTCAGGGTCCGGGCGGCTTGTTCGTGGCAATGCCGAGCAAAAAACGCAAAGACGGCCAGTTCCGTGACATCGCGCACCCTTTGAACCAGGAAACCCGCGCCATGATCGAAGATCTGGTTTTCGAAGCCTATGAAAATGAATTAAAATCCATGGGTGCAACCCTCACGGACTTGAGACGCCAGAAAGCCCCGACCTCGGGACAAGGTGGCGACGAGTTCTAAGGACCGCGGTTCGGGAGTCCCTGCGAGAAAATAGCTCCACGAACCCACCTGGGATCCGATGAGGGCCGCGTCCAGCGATGGGCACGGCCCTTGGTTTTTTTCGCAACGAAGGGACGACAGCCATGACGAAATGGATTTCAAAAAACGCCGCGGTTCTGGCGGCCTTATTGCTTTTCACCGCCTGCCAGAGCCGGCCGCCGGTCACGGAGACCACGACCACGCCCGCCACGGCGGCCGCCGCCGCCACGCCGCCCGCCCGTTGCGCCTCGGAAGTGCGGGCGCTCTTTGATGTCGGTTCGGGCTCCACGAAAGTGCAAATGGCCCGCGTCGACATCTGCACGGGCCGCGTGCTGATCGCCCTGGGCGGCGACCAGATCCGCGTCGATTACAAGGACGCCCTGGAGCGCGTCGCCGACAACCGTCTGGGCGGCGGCATCATGGACGAGGGCGTGCAGGCCATCAAAAACCTGAAAGAGCGGGCCGAGGCGGCCGGCGCCAAGCGCTTCATGGGCATCGCGACGGCGGCGCTGCGCTCGGCGCGGAACTCGCAAGAGCTGCTCGACCGCATCAAGCGCGAGACCGGCATCACTGTCCGCATCATCTCGCAAGAGGACGAAGCCTCTCTGGGTTTCGACGCCGCCGCCCGTGTGACCGGCCGCCCGGCCGAGCAGATCGCCGTGTGGGACATCGGCGGGGGCAGCCAGCAGCTCACCGTGCGCGACGAAAAGGGCAAGGCCCTGATGTACCAGGGCCAGTTCGCCTCGGTGGCGTTCAAGAATTACGTCATCACGCGGATCCAGAAAAAGGATCTGCACGCGAAGACCACGCCGAACCCGATGAAGGTTGACGAGATCACCAAAGCCCGCGAGTTCGCGAAGCTCTTCGCGAGCCAGCGCGTGCCGCCGGAGATCCGGCAGCGCCTGCGCTCGTCCAATGTCACTTTGGTCGGCATCGGCGGCGTGCTGGCCCGCTCCATCAAAGAACAGGTGCCGGTGGGCCCGAACGGCGCGATCACCCTGGAGCAGATCAACGCCATCCTGCCGAAACGGGCCGGCCTGAACGACAAAAAGATCGGCGGCGCCTTCGCCTCCACGGACGTCACCAATCTGGCCCTGGTGGCCGGCTTCATGGATGCCCTGGGGGCCACCAGCTACCAGCCGGCCCCCACCACCGTCATGGATGCCCTCTGGTCCGACAAGAATTTGTGGCCTTAAGAGCCCTTGTCGCCATTTCTGCCTCGCGTTAACACTGGCCAGACGGGGGCAGATTCCGTAATTTGCCCTCTCGATCCTCGTTGGGGTGTCGTCAAGTTGGTAAGACAACAGATTTTGATTCTGTCATTCGCAGGTTCGAGTCCTGCCACCCCATCCAATTTTCCTGTCGAAATTTTGAACCAAAAAAAAGTGAAAGCAAACCGCAAGGTTCGCTAATTTTCAGAAGAGAAACCACGAGAGTGGACTATTTCAGATCATTTCAAGACATTTCCGCTGTTTGGTAACCCAGTGGTAACGCTCTGGTAACCTCGTCAAACCTATCTTATTCGAGCCCACATGGCGTTTTTCCCAACTCACTCGCAAGACCTTGCGATCAAGAATCTAAGTACCATTCGACCTTTTCAAAAATTCATTTTTTAAACAAGGAGACACCCATGAACTTTCAAGGCGCACTCACAATACTGGCCGGAGCCTTTCTATCTTTTTATCTTGGCTGTGCCATGATCGGCCGCGCAGATATTCCGTGGAAGATGATTGCGGAGCTTCGGGGCAAAGCATTGGCTGGGACCAACTCCAGTTGGGGGTGTCCCTCAGTCTTTAACAGGAACGCCTGCAACACTTACGATCCACGGCATTATAGATCGTTAAAACGCTAGAACTTCCCGCTGAGCCCCTGCTCTTTAGTTGATCGTCAGTTTCAGCTTCAGAATTTTACAGATGGAAAGAAGGGTCGGCAGGCTGGGATTTCTTCTTTTTTGCTCATACGCCTGAACGGTTGTGACCTCACATTCGAGTTTTTCGGCAAGGTCATTTTGAGTCCATCCCAGCTCTATACGACGGGCCTTTAGAATCTTTGCAATAGTCGATAGCTCGTTATCTATCGTTTGTTTATTGATTGTGCTTACTTTGGGCTTTCGTGGCATCCCAATTATTGCACTATTGTCTTACGTATTGTAGGACTGTCTATTCGTATGACCTATCAATATGCTCTCCCCGAACCCAAACATAGGGCATGGCTCAAGAAAGAACAGGGTCGCTTTTTGAAGAAAGCTAGGCTTAGAGCTGGGCTATCCGTCCGCGACGTTGCTCGCAAAACGGGGGTGGATATTCGCTGGGTAGAGTCCGGGGATGTGAACCTACAAGTAAGAAATTTGGCTTACTTGGTTCGCCTTTATAGAGTTCCACCAGACTATTTCATGACTTGGGAGCAATACGTCGCCATCAGAATAAGACAGATGATGCCGCCAAGACTTCTGCATTGACCGCACTAGTTCTTGTGTCGGTTGACGGTTGCGGCCAGGTCGAAAATTTTCTGAACGTCTCCAGCGATTTTTCCAGATTGATCCACGATGAAGCTACAGCGGGATCTTAAGTCCCTGACCTCGGTCGAAACATTGGCAGTAGATTTTCGCAGCAAAGCGACAAAATTGTTCATCTCGTCTAAGTAATGATTGAAAACTCGCTTGATTTCATCGACGCGCGCGGATTCAATGCCTCCAATTTGACGAATGACCTCAAGCCCAGTCACTAGTCGCCGTACTTCTTCGACGTTTTTTTCTATGCCAGAAGCATCGGACATAAGCGAAGAAACCTCCTCGCCCATTTTAGTCGCGTACTCCCGAAACAAAGTGGAAAAGTCCTTCTTGTTCTCGTTCATTTCGGTAAAGGCATCATCAGATGAATTCATTTTTTGAAGAGCTTCTTTGACAAAGAAATCGACCATCAGCATTTGCGAGTTCAATGCTGATATCCTGAAGGTGCATTGCTGTATGGTCTTTGAAAGTTGCTCAGCGAAACTATCCAGGTTCTTGAGCTGTGTTTCGATTTCCGTCGACAAGGTGGAAAACTCCTGTGAAACGACACCGAGGCCAGCCGCGATATCTCCAAACTTTGCGGCAGCAACAGTCATATTCAGCGAAATGAGCTTCAGGTTACGAAACCCCTGCCCCAGTGACTCAACCGTTTCCGTGATGATCTTATTCGTATTTTGAAAACTTTTGGTTCCCACGAACATTTCTGTCAAAGTGGCAAGAGTCTTCTTGCTGTATTCGGCGATGGCTCGACCGTGTTCGTTCTCCTGGTCAAAAGTTTTTGACTCAAGGTCTGCCGCCCGGACTGTCCGAGAGTTCAGTTCAGCAATGACGGCTTTCACCATGAAATCTTCGTAGTCCTTAAATCCCTGGCTTTGGATCTTCTCGATGAGAAGCCTCTCCGAGGCGCCTAGATCATTGTTCTCGGCCTCAAATGATCTCACTTCTTTATAGATGCTCTGTACGGCTTTGAAGATCTCAGAGGAAGGCTTGAAGCGGATGGAGAGGTATCCGTCTTCGATGGGAAATGCAAAAGCGAAGACCCAATAATAGCTGCCATTGGCCGATAGGTTCTTAACATAAGCACCAATGGCGTTCCCAGACTTCAGCGTGTCCCAAAAAACTTTGAAAACGCTTCTCGGCATATCGGGATGTCGAACGATGCTGTGAGGAGCCCCTAAAATTTGATCTTTGGGATAATCGCTGACCCGAACAAAGACATCATTCCCGTATCGAATAACCCCTCTGGCATTTGTCGTGGAGAAAAAGAATTCATGGAAACCAAAGGGACTTTCGTTTTGATTGGGAACGATCTTGGACATTCTCTACCTGCGAAACTCAGTGGCAGCCTTGGGCTTTTAAGAAATCAAGGAATCCAGTCGGCGCTCCGACATCAGTTGCTTGTGCTAGCGCCGAAACATGAGGCATCAGTCCTTGTCCGGGGATATAATAATAACCGATATCAGAGCAATCAGATCCGGCGAGGACCAACTGTTCCGCCCTCTGCCACAACGAGGCCCAAATTGCCGCTCCCAGCGGAGTTTTTATCGAACTGTAGTCAACAAAGATGCGGCCATCCGGGTAATGAGTTTCGCGCTGACTTTTTAAATTCAAATCAGGATTCAAAGCCAGGACCTTGTCGAAAACAGTCTGGCTTGCGCCAAAGAGAGCCGTTGTCATAAAGGGGGTTACTTCATGGACGTTATAATTAGATTGTCCATCGAAAGAGCGAATGTCTGGAACTGGATTTGAGAGTCCTAGCATGAAAAGAGCGACTTCTTCGGCATCACTGATTGCGTGGGACTTTGATACGGCCAGGTGCATGGGTGTTGAGAGGTGATGTGTGCGCCCATCCACGTCAATGCAGGCGCTGTTCGGGTTCGCGCCTTTCTCAATGAGTATCTTAATATCTTGCACGGTTGCTCTAGGAGTGTAGTCGTCCCTTCCAAAAAGGCTTTTAACAGCGATACAAAGCTCTTGATCAAGAGTGAGACCATTCGCAGTTGAGGTAACGGAGGCCGGAGCTGGGGCTTGGAAATGACCGAGTGCCAGGACTTGGATTTGGATCGCTTCCTCATCTGAAAGTCCAAAGAATTCGATGAATTCATGGATCATGAGAGCCGCCGATTGCGCATCGAGTTCAGTCAATTCAACTTTCTCGGCAATTCTCTTGGCACTCATGCAGACGTCATCGACATCGGTCGCAAGGATACTTCCATCAAACTCATGGCCCTTCTGGTCGAAGCATGACTCGGTGGTTTTCACTTTCAATTCAATGTTGGCAGCCTTCTCGGAGACCTGATGATTTTTTGAAAACAAGGGAGCGAAAACAGCGGCTTGATTGGAGTCCATTCCCCCGCCCCGATATTGTTGCTCTTTTTGTGAGAGATATTCTAGCACGACGGGTTTGGCAGTTTTAATTCGCGTTTCAACGAACGAGACGTCATGGGGCTTTGCCGGGGCCGTCGCGTAGATAACATTTCCGCCGCCGCCAGAGATTCCACCCATCGAAAGAAGAGCATGGCTGGAATTGGAAAACATCAACGTGGCCGAAGCGCAGAACAAAACAATCCCCTTAGTCATAAATTCCTCCCCTAGACTCAGGCTTATGTCTAACGCGGCCCGATCTATCTGACCATTACAATTTACAAAATTATACCATTCGAATTATAAATTACTAAATTATGGGAAAACTCTCGATTTACGAATTCAAGGACTACAAGACTTATTTACTCCAATGGATTGAGCGCACACCCAACAATGGCCGTGGCCAGCGTAAACTCATGGCAGAAGCCATTGGCTGTCAAACTCCGTTCATTACTCACGTTTTGTCGGGGGATTACCACCTGAGCCTGGAGCAGGCGGAAGCCTGTGCCAGATGGTTGGGACTCAATGATGCTGAAGGTGAGTTCTTCGTCCTTCTGGTCATGCGCCAAAGAGCTGGCACGCGCGACCTTGAGGCGATGGCGTCCCGTCAGATTTCAAAACGACGGGAAGCCGAAACGGTTTTGAAGAAGCGGCTGAATATCCGCGACGAAATGACTCTTGAGGATCAGCTGGTCTATTACAGCAATTGGTATTACGCGGCTATTCACATGGCCTGCCATATCCCTGCTCTTCAAAACGCCGATGTTTTGCGAAGCCGCCTCGGTCTTTCCACTCAGGAAATCATGTCGGCTTTGGAGTTTTTGACCGAGCACAAATTGATCGAACAGACAAAGAGCGGCTATCGCGTTTCCCGCCCCGTTCTTCATCTGGGGCGAGAGTCGCTTCTTTTACCGCAACATCATACTCAGTGGCGGCTTAGAGCCATGGAGTCGTTTCGGAAGAACGATCCTGGCAATCTATCTTATTCGGGGCTGGCAAGCCTTTCACGCGAGGACTACGAGTGGGTCCGAGAGCGTTTCTCTCAAATCCTCGAAGAAGTCGTCTCTCGCGTGAAAGAGTCCAAAGACGAAACTATGGCCGCCATCTGCTTTGATGTCTTTGAACTCTGATTATTAAGACTCAAAACTCTGGCTTTCCGGCATCAATCCATCTCTCTATGAACTGGATCTCGTCCTCATGAAGTGCGTCTCCATCTTCTGGAGGAGGCATTCGGTCATCCAAATTCGTGGTCCTTAAAAGACGGATGACCTTACTGTCCTTCGCAGGAGACGACCATCTGCGGGCTCCCTGCATGAGTTGCGAGTATGGAGAGAAAAGAATGGCTCCGGCATCTGTCGTGTCGCTCGCGTTATGACAGTGCAAGCATCGCGGCTCCAAGATTTTTGCTCTGAGTGTTTGGTAGTTCAAGGGCATCTGACTGATTGGCAAATCTCCACCACCGCCGTTAGAAGGACACCCGGGAAGGCTTGAGACCATCACGGTTGAATTTTCGGGAGTACCAAGGTCAATCCATTTACGAAGAATTGCAGTTCGGCAAGCAGAGAGAGACGAAATCCCTGAACTTGGCGGAGGCATCGCGCCCGAACTGACCTCGGCCCATACCTTGTTGATATTCTGAACCATGTCGGAGTAGGACGAGAGCAGAGGTTGCTTCGAGCCGGAATGACATTGAAGACAAGTCTTCAAAACATTGGTTTGCATAAGATCCCAACTGATCGCCTGATTTCCTAAGGCGGAATCACCTTGAGATTGATTTGCGCCGCCCGTCTTATCGACGTGATAAGAGCAAGAAAGAAGACAGCTAAAAATAATAGTGCATAAGAAGCCACGCATAGTCTTCCCCCAAACTTCCAGGAGCTGTTGATTTTTGTTTTGTCCAAATTCCAGAAAACTCGAAATGCGGCAATGGGTAGAACTGAAGGCCAAGGCCATTGCGATCCGTGTTTGAGCTATCGGCGCTCAAATCCGCATGAAGGATTTCATTTTGAAAGAAAACATCGAGGCCCTTCATGATTGTGTATCCAAGCCGGTTGAAGGTGACGAGGCTTCTCGTATCTTCGAGGTTTTTGAAGGTGCCAAACCATTCGACCCGATTCCCTGGGGCGAGTTGAATGGCCTGATTGATTTTACCTTGAGCTTCATCGACGAAGCTCTGAAGGTCGCGGCCCCTTGGGTTGATAAGAACCGCCGAACGTCTCTTTGAAAACTCTCGGAGGATGGGGCTTACAATTTCACCCTTTTGAAACTCAGCGACTTCCTTAAGTGGAAGGGTCAAATTGCTATCGACACCGATCTGAAGATCGGCAAGCGTTTCTGGACTGTCCCTTAGGCTTTCCTTCAAACGAATTGTGAGAGGGACGGGAATCTGCTTGTCGTAGTAATTGCCAACAGTTTCACCGGCCATACCAATCTGAATGGCATCCAAAACAGGAGCTGCTGAAAGCGAGTATCGCCCCAAAGCCTCTAGACGTGGCTTGATCGTCAGGAGCGGGACGCTCCCTTTGATTTCCGTTTGCACGTCGCCGCTACCCGGAACCGTGCGGATCACCTCGGCGATTTTTTTAGTGTCAGCTTGAAGAGTTTTGAGGTCATCACCATACACTTTGACCGTAAGATCGGACTTCGTTCCCTCCAGCATATCGTTGAAACGCATCTGAATCGGCTGTGTGGCCGAGATCTCTTGGTTCGGAGACCCTTTTTCCAGATGCTTCAAAATGGCTTCAATCAATTTTTCCTTCGAGGAAAATTTTTGACCATCGTGAATCCATTGAGACGAGTCTTTCAAAAGAACGAAGTTATCGACCTCATTCGGTCCCATGGGATCAGTCGCAATCTCTGGTGTTCCGATCCGCGAGAAGGTCTTCTCGATAGCGCCGAACTTAAGCAAAGCCGCCTCGGTGGTCTTTTGCTGTTCAACCGAAGCATCAAGGCTCATGGATGGATCTCTTGTCAGTTGAAGGACCAGAGAGCCCTCGTCTAGACGAGGAAGAAACTCAGCGCCAAGCCGAGAGAATAAGAAACCACCGATGACGAGAAGAACCAGAGAGACGATTAGGACCGGAGTGTGGTGCTTCAAAGCGGTTCGAAGTGTTCCGTCATAGAGTTCTTCGAGCTTTTGCATAATCCACGGAACCTTTTCGGATTCTTTCGCGGAAAAAAGGACGGCGGCCAGGGCCGGAATCAGCGTGAAAGAGAAGACAAGGGCCAGGGCTAATCCGATGGCCAAAACGGTGGCTTCGTCGCTCTCAACGTGAACTGTGACCCTCATTCGTTTTCCCCCCATAGATCCAAAACCTCACCGCATTCGTATTTCATCGGTGAGAGTTCCTTTAGCCACCGGCTTGCAAGGGTTTGCATGTGAAGACGCTCGCGGAAGTTAGAGAGCCAAGAGCCTTCCATGCAGTTGCTCCAAGCCCCATTTGCAAAGTGCGCCTCGGTCGGGAGCCACTGGCCGTCTTCGTTCAGTCGAAAGATCATTTCCGGGTCCGGCAGAACCTCGTCGCCCGATTGCATGTACTGAGCGACCGTGATCTTGCTCGCACTTCTTTGGATGTGCAGCGGCCTCGCCCCGGAAATGCCGATGGTCGCGCTGAAGTTCTTGGTCAGCTCGAAGCAATCAAGAAGTTGATGCGTTCCGAGTAGCTCCTCGATGTAGTCTTGCAGATGTCATGAGCTGAGTGAAATAGCTACGATCGCGCAAGAGAGCCTGCCGCTCTTGCGCTTGCGGGTGTTCGATCTTTTGAAAATCCTCTAACACTATCGGCGGGCTGACCCGACAACTGCAAGTGCAGCCTGACCTCAAGAAACTAGCGCAGTATCGCGTGAATCTTTCCGACCTTAAAATGGCTCTTGAGCAAACCAATCACAATGCCGGGGGCGGCGCCGTTCGGAGTGGAGAGAGCCAACTTCTTTTGCAAGCCGTTGGACAGTTTCAAAATATCGAGCAAGTGAAGAAAACCCCGGTCAAGACGCTTGCGAATTTTCGCAACATCACGATCGGAGACGTGGCTGATGTCACTTTCGCTCCCGCCATGCGAACAGGGGCCGCTTTGGTTGACGGCAAAGAGGCCGTACTTGGAACCGTGATGATGCTCTCAGGAGCCAATAGCCGAACGGTCGCAAAGGCCGTTGGCGACCGTATCCGTGAAATTCAGAAGAGCGGGGAACTGGGAGCTGATGTGGAGATCATTCCTCTCTATGATCGCTCAGAACTGGTCGATGCGACTCTTAAAACCGTCGAACACAATCTAGTGGTTGGCGCAGCCCTGGTGATTTTGATTCTGTTCTTCTTGCTTGGGAATTTTAAAGCTGCCCTGGTCGTCTCGATCAGCATTCCGATCACTCTCTTAGGAACTTTCGGATTCATGCAGCTCTTTGGTATCTCGGGAAACCTGATGAGCCTGGGCGCACTCGACTTTGGCATCATCGTTGATGCGGCTGACCGCATCCCGCTGTCCGCGGCGACATCCGCCCGCTTTCCGGTTGGGAAAATCGTTTCATCCACAAACTCTTTTTGTTCCGCGACTTTGATCGGCCCTTCCGAGATCCTCACGGCCGCGCATTGCTTTCTCGATCCGCGGACGCTCGAGGCGAAGAATCCATTGCCGGAGTTTCGGATCCGTGACCGGGACGGGTTCTGGCACCGCGCCTCCATCAAGGGGCTTTCCTCCGACCGATCGATCAATCCGCTCGTTCATCGCGGCAATGACATCGCGACGGCCATGATCGACAAACCACTGGGCAACGTCTTTGGTTTCATGCGCGTGGACATGGACGCCGATCTCGCGGGCCTCAACGAAGGCGTGAGAACGCCGATCTTCCTGCTCGGGTTTCATCACGATCTCGACCCGGAGGAACTTTACCTCTCCCCGTCTTGCTTCATCCATCAATTTTGGCGCGGGTCCCTGCTCCACCATGATTGCGACCTCACCGCCGGGGCTTCGGGAGGTCCGGTTCTCCATTCACCGGATGGCGAGCTCGAGCACGCGGTGGTGATCGCCGTGCAGTCGGCCCAGTACTCCCTTTTCGGCATTGAAAACTACGATCGTTACCGGCCATCCGTCCGCAACGTCGGGGCCGTCGCGCGCCGGATGTCGAGATTCACGGCCCGGCCCGGCTCGTCAACGTGGCGCGCGGCAACCCTTATGTTACAAGCCGGTTCCCGCACAAACTTGACAAGTTTCCAGGCGCCCTCATTTTTCCATGGGGGAAAAGACGATGCATGGAAAGGACTCGACGAAAATCCTGATCTTGTCCGCCGGGACTCCCGATGCGGAAAAAATTGAAAAAGTCCTGAAAGAGTTCGGGATTTCCTGCCAGGTTTGCGGCGACATCGACGCCCTCACCCAGGGCATCCGGGAAACCGCCGCCGCCGTCATCGTCACGAAAAACGCGCTGGACGACCACTCCCTGCGAGCCCTCAGTGAAACCCTGCATCAACAACCGCCGTGGTCCTTTCTGCCGATCCTCATGATCCTGAGCCGCCGGGACCTCCAAAGCCCCGGGACGCTGGATCTCCTGAAGCCTTTGCCCAATCTCACGGTGCTCGAGCAACCGGTGCTTCCGCGCGTTCTTCTTTCCATCGTCCAGGCGGCGCTCGCGGAACGCAAACGCCAGTACGAACTGCGGGACTCCCTCCATGAGGCCATCGAGGCGAACCGCGCGAAAAGCGAATTCCTGGCGAACATGAGTCATGAGATCCGCACGCCCCTGGGCGTGATCCTCGGTTTTTCCGAGCTCCTGGCCGAAGGCGGGCTCAGCGAAGAGAATCGCAAGGCTTATCTCGGCATCGTCCAGCGCAACGGTCAGCTCCTCAGCGCCCTCGTGAACGACGTCCTTGATCTCGCCAAGGTCGAAGCGGGCCGTCTGCAGATCGAGCTGATCGAGACTTCCCTGGACGAGATGCTCTCCGAGGTCACATCGGCCCTCAAGATCCGCGCCAAAGACCGCGAGCTTCGACTGCTCGTGGAGCGCGACCCGAGCCTGCCCGGGCTCATCAAAACGGATCCCATCCGCCTGCGGCAGATCCTCTTCAACATCATCGGCAACGCGGTCAAATTCACGCCGAAAGGAAGCGTGAAAATCTCCGTCTCCGCCCGCGAATCCCCCGGAGAGAACGAAACCGGCAAACTTCTCGTGTTTCGGGTCACCGACACCGGCATCGGGCTCAAGCCCGAGCAGGCCAGCCTGCTCTTCCAGGCTTTTTCCCAGGCCGACGGATCCATCACGCGCCGTTTCGGGGGGACGGGACTCGGGCTCGCCCTTTCCCAGAAACTGGCGCGGGCCCTGGGGGGAGACGTGAAGCTCGTGGAGAGCCATTACGCGCAAGGCAGCACTTTCGAGATCTCGATCGCGCTGCACGAGGCGCGCGCCACCGCGGCCCCTTTCACGAACCACGCGTCCCCCGTGAAGGACCTGGCGCTGCGGGGCCTGCACGTTCTGGTGGTCGATGATTCGAAGGACAATCAGATGCTGATCGGGCACCTGCTGAACCGCGCCGGCGTCAAAACGACTTTCGCCGAAAACGGCGAGGAGGGCGTGAAAAAAGCCCTCGGGCTCCGTCCCGACGTCATCCTCATGGACGTGCAGATGCCGGTTCTGAGCGGCATCGACGCGACCATTCACCTGCGCGCCCAAGGCTGCGGAATCCCCATCATCGCCCTGACCGCCCAGGCCCTGAAAGGCGATCGCGAACAGTGCCTGGCGTCAGGCTTCAATGATTACCTCGCGAAACCCGTGAACCGCGCGGAACTGTACGAGACGCTCCGGAAGATGGTGGTGCCCTCCGGAAGACAACCAACCCTCGTTTCCTCCTGAGCACCCGGGCTTGTTTTTCACCCCCGGAGACCATAGAGTCATTTCCATGAAAACATCCTCCTACCTTCCGGCAGCCGCGGTCCTTCGGGACGCGACTTTCCGGATCCGGAGAAGCCACTCATGGGAAAAGTGACATCAGCCGCGGAGGCGGTCAGCGCGATCCGCTCGGGACAAAAAGTTTTCGTTCACGGCGCCGCGGCCACCCCGAACCTCCTGATCGAAGCCCTGGTCGCCCGCGCCACCGACTTGCGCGACGTGGAATTGATCCACCTGCACACGGAAGGTCCGGCGCCCTACGCGAACGCGGACCTGAAATCGAGTTTTCGCGTCCTGAACCTTTTCGTCGGGGCGAACATGCGCCGTCGGCTCGATTACGAAACGAACGATTACCTTCCCTGCTTCCTGTCGGAGATCCCCGCCCTGTTCCGCAAGGGCCGGCAAAAAATCGACGTCGCCCTGCTGCACCTTTCGCCGCCGGATGAAAACGGCTTCTGCTCCCTGGGGGTCAGCGTGGACGTCGCCCGCGCCGCGGTCGATTCCGCGGAGGTTCTCGTCGCGCAGATCAACTCCCGCATGCCGCGCGTTCACGGGGAAGGGGCCGTGCACATCGATGATCTGGACGCCTTCATCGAAGTGGATGAAGCCCTGCCCGAACTCACGCCCGCGCCCATCACTCCCCTGGAGGCCGCGATCGGCCGCCATGCGGCCTCGCTCATCGACGACGGCGCCTGCCTGCAAGTGGGGATCGGCTCCATTCCCAACGCCGTCCTCGATGCCCTGAAGAACCACCGTCATCTGGGCGTGCACTCCGAAATGTGGTCCGACGGGATCCTCGAGCTCATTCGGTGCGGCGCCATCGACAACTCCCGCAAGGCCTTCCGGCGCGGCCAATGCGTTTCGGGATTCCTCATGGGAACACGTCAGGTCTATGATTTCGTCCATGACAATCCAGGAGTCGTCCAGCTCGGCGCCGACATCGTCAACAATCCCCAGATCATCGCCACCAACCCGCGGGCGACGGCCATCAATTCGGCGGTCGAAGTGGATTTGACGGGACAGGTCTGCGCCGACTCCATCGGCCACCGCGTGATCTCGGGCGTGGGAGGGCAGATGGACTTCATCCGCGGCGCCTCCCTGTCGGAGGGCGGCAAACCCATCATCGCCCTGCCCAGTCGGACCAAACACGGAAAGCCGAGGATCGTCGCCGAACTGCAGCCCGGGGCCGGCGTCGTGACGACCAGGGCCCACACCCACTACGTCGTGACCGAATACGGCGTCGCGGATCTCTACGGCCGCTCGCTCCACGAACGCTGCCGCGCCCTGATTGACATCGCCCACCCGGAAGACCGCGAGGATCTGCGGCGCCAATGGCGCGCCAGCCACGCTTGAAAAGAGGCCTGCGCCGGCGCGTCCATGCCGGCGGGGAAAAGACACTGCGTCGAAGTCGAGCGACTCACATCGCAGGACTTCGACCTCGGAGTGAGATCAGGACGCCGGAACCTTTAAAACACGTACCCGAAGGTCAAACCGATGGGGGCCGCCTTCAGGGAACCGTAGACATCCGAAACGCTCGCTTCGGTTTCCCCGGCCTTCACTTTCGAGAACATGTGCCAAACCAATTCCAGATTGATGGTGACTTTGGGGGTGAGGAACCGGCCCACCCCAATCTTGACCGCGCTTCCCGAATAAGAAGCTTCGGTCGAGGCGCTGTCTTTTTGCTTGATCACGGATGACGGCATGTACCCGCCATAGAAACGAAAGGTCTTTTGATCGTACCCGTACAGCAGGCCGATGTTGGTGTCGCTCATGTCATAGCTCGAGCTGCCGGCCTTGCCGGTACCGGAAATCTGCCCCGCGTCCAACGCCAACCAAGATTCCCCCCAACGATAGCCCAAGCGAACCCCGATGTTCAGGCCAGAGTACTCCGTCGGCGTCAGGGTCTCACCCGTTTTCGTCGTCCCACCCAATGATCCCGAGCCAAACCCGATGGACGGCTCGAACATCAAGCCGGCGAAGGCGGATTGCGCGAGAAGAAGCGTGAAAATCATCGACATGAAACGCATGGGGGTCCCTTTCCGTTGGAATTTTGCTGATCCCTCAACTCTACACGGGCGGCGCAAGCCCGCAACTCACAAATGAAGGATGGCAATCCCCCTTTCTTTTTCCATCAGGGGAAAACGCGGAGGGGCCCGCCCTACTTCGCCTTGAACACCTTGATCAGGTAAAACAAGCTCGGGAAGATCAGCAGGCTGCCGATCAGCAGGGCCAGGTTCAGTTGAATCAGCGTGGCCGCGGGAGCCGCGGCTTCCTGAAAGCTCATCGGGCCGTCGGTGGTCTCGAGGACGTTCGGCGCCTGCACCACGAACCAACCGAAGAGGATCAGGCCGGCCTGGGAGGCCGCCACCAACCGCGTGAGCCAGCTGTGGCGCGTTTCGATGCGGAACCACAGCAGGCCGAACAGCAGGATGGCGCCCACCATGCAGGCGAGGCTCACGGGGTCGGAGACGAAATCCCGCGCGAGATCGTCGCCATCCCGTCGGGCGGCCATGAAAACGCCCGTGCCGACGAAAAGGACCAGCACGTTGAAAACGGAGGCCCGGCGCGCGAAGAGACGTTTCAGCTCGAGGTCCTTCGTCTCGCCGATCAGGTAAGCGCTCGCCAGGAAAGCGAAAATGCACGTGACGAACACACCCACCGTGAAGGGATACAAGCCCCACCAAGGGGCCACGTACGCCTCGTGGAAATCCACGGATTTGGTGTTGATGCGCTCGCGGAAAAGGCTCGCCGCGATGATCCCCAGCCACATCGAGGTCCACAGACTCGAAAGGCCGAAGGTCCAGGTGTAGAAGCGCTGGCTGCGCGGCTCCTGGATGGCGTCGTAATGACGGAAGGTGAACACGCAGCCGCGCACGACGATCCCCACCAGCAGGGCCACCATGGGCAGGTGCAAGGACACCATCATCGTGTTGAAAGCCAGCGGGAAACCCATGAAGAGGATCACCACCACGATGATCAGCCACATGTGGTTCGCCTCCCACACCGGGCCCATGGCCATGTTCACGATTTTTTTCTGCTTGTCCGCCAGGCCGCCGCTGGGCAGGAGCTCGAGGATCCCCGCCCCGTAATCGGCCCCGCCGAGAACGATGTACAGCACCAGCGAGGCACCGATGAAAAACACCAGAATCGCGACCAGCCACTCAAACACGTTCGTCCCCCATGTTGCGGTGGGCGGCGTCCACCTGACGCTTCATCAACCAGATCGTCATCAATCCGAAAAGGGCGTAAAGGAACATGAACAGCAGAAAGTGGTACTGCATGCCCGGCACCGGGGTCAGCGCGTCCTTGGTTTTCAGGAAGCCGTAGATGATCCACGGCTGACGGCCCACCTCCGTCACGACCCAACCGGCCTCGATGGCGATGAACCCCAGAGGCGAAAGCGGCACCAGCATCTTCAGGAACGACCGGGGAAAGAAATTCTTTTTCAGGAAGTGAAGGTAAAGCAAACTCACCACGGCCAGAAGGCTGCCGATCCCCACCATGATCTGAAAAGCGACGTGGGTGATCAGCACCGGCGGCCATTCATCGCGGGGGAACCGGTCGAGGCCCTTCACCTCCGCCTTGAAATCGTCAAAGGCCAGAAAACTCAGCATCCCCGGCAAGGGAATGCCGAAGTTCATCTCCATTTTTTCCTCGTCCGGCAGGCCGCCCAGATAGAGGGGCGCGTGGGTGCTGGTATGAAAATGACCTTCCATGGCGGCGAGTTTCGCCGGCTGCAGCACCGCCACCCGTTGCGCGGCGAAGTGCCCGATCAGCGGTTGGATCAAAGAGGCCGTCGCCGCGAAAGCCATGGCGATTTTCAAGGCGCTCAAGTTCAGCCGGCGCGATCGCCCCTTCAGCAGCAGCAACGCGTGAATGCCCGCCACCGCGAAGCCCACCGCCTGCAAGGCCGCCGTTTGCATGTGCAAAGTCTGGTGCAGCCAGGCCGGATTGAACATGGCCTTGACGGGATCGATATTCAGGGCCTCGCCGTTCACCCAATCAAAGCCCTGCGGGGCGTTCATCCAGCCGTTGGCGGCCACCACGAAAATTCCCGAGGCGAACCCCGACACACCCACCACGAGCCCCGTGGCCCAATGTGCCCAGCGATTCATCTTGTTCCAACCGTAAAGGAACAAACCGATGGCCACGGCCTCCAGGAAAAAGGCCGTGCCCTCCCAGGAGAAAGGCATGCCGATGATGGGGCCGGCGTACTTCATGAAGCCCGGCCACAGCAGGCCCAGTTCAAACGACAGAACGGTGCCGGACACCGCGCCCACCGCGAAGAGGATCGCCACGCCCTTCATCCACATGCGGGTCAATTCAAGGTATTCTTTTTTTCCGGTCCTCAGGAAAAAGAAATGGGCCGCGCACATCATGAAAGGCATGGTCATGCCGATCGACGCGAAGATGATGTGAAAGCCCAGCGAAAAAGCCATCGTCAGTCGTGCGGCGAGCAACTCCGTCATCATGAGCGCAGTCTTCCCACCCGAACGGGGCTTTGGCAATCCCCGAGGTCACAGCCTCTTTTTTGTAGCGCTTTGCACGACAAAAAAGGGAACCGTGACCTTGAGCTCGGTTCCATTTTGGGCCATTGATGCGCTCAAAGATGCGCCAGATCTCTCGCGCTGAGTTCCGCGAGCTGTTGGAAACGCTCGTGGAAACCCGGACGGTTCAAAAAGACCTCGGAAAAATCGAACGCCAGATTCTGCCGGACATCGCCCTTGATCGACAGCAGGCGCATGTAAAGGCGCGAAGTCTTCAGGCGGAAAGTCTCGTTCAATTCATAAGCGTCCTGGAAAAGCGCCTCGCCCCAGCGCCGGTCGTCGCGGCTAAGCTCGGCCTTTTGCAGGGCAAACCGCAAGAGCCCTTCGAGCTCGGGCCGCGGCAGATTCCCGACCAGGAAGTTCGAGTACAGATACGACAGCCACAGCAGACGGAACAGGCCCACGGCGCCCCAGGCCCGCAGGGCTTTCCGGCGCGCGGCGATGCGCCCGGCATCGGCGTAGATGTAGGAATTCTGCTCGAAGAAAAATCGGTGGAGGTCGCCGTCGATCCAGCCGATCGCCATGGACTCCGTGGCGTTCGCGTAACTCTCGCAGAGAAGCGCGAGCAGGATTTTCTCCCGCTTGTTGCGGGGCTTGACCGTCCGGAAGAGCCGATCCGAAATGCCGTGGGCGGACTCGTGGAAGTGGGCGCTCACGAGATTGACCGGCACGTCCTCCATCTCGTCATTGAGACGGTGATCACGGACCAGGCGGCGCAAGGTCGGCACGCTGTCGTTGTAGGGAAGCCTTTTCTTTTTCAGGATCCCCTGCAGCTCGAACAAAGGCGCCCGCTGATAGGACTCCCAGGCCGGCACGAAACGAAAGCCCAGCTCACGGGCCAGCTCCCGCGTCCGGCGGTACATGGGGTTTTTCCGGAGCAGATAAGCGTCCCCCAGCACGTTCTTGAGAGCCTGGGGAGCGGACTGGGCATCGTGCTGGCGGAGGACGCTTTGCAGCTTCATCCTGGAGGAGGTAACAGTTCCCTTTTTGGAATGCAACGCATGACAAAAAGGGAACTGTTACCCCGCGCTGGCCTTGTTCAATTTTTCCAGGTGGCCGGTGTCCAGCCGGATCTCCACGGCCTTCACGATGTCCCGCAGCTGGTCGACGTTGGTGGCGCTGACGATGGGCGCGGTGACTGACGGGCGGTGCAGGAGCCAGGCCAGGGCCACTTGCGCCGGCGTGCCGCGCACCTCCTCGGAGACCTCGTCCAGGGCGCGCAGGATCCGGGTGCCGCGCTCGTTCAGGTAACGGTTGCGCACGCCCTCGCCGCGGGGGCTTTTGGCGGCATCGGCGGTGCCGCGGTATTTGCCGGTCAGGAAACCGCTCGCCAAAGAGGAGTACGTGATCACCGACAGGTCGTTCTTCACGCAAACCGCTTCCTGGTCTTTTTCAAAACCCTCGCGGTCGTACAGATTGTACTGAGGCTGGAACGTGCGGTAACCGCTGAAGCCGGCCTTCTCCGCCGTCTCCAACGCTTTTTGCAGGCGCGCGCCCTTGTAATTGGAGGCGCCGATCACCCGGGCCTTGCCGGCCTTCTGGATTTTCTCGAACGCCGCGAGCGACTCCTCGAGCGACGTGCTTTCATCGTCCGCGTGCGCCTGGTAGAGGTCCACGTAATTCGTCTGCAGGCGTTTCAAGGAAGCCTCCATCGCCATGGCGATGCGGTCCTTCGACAATCCCTTGCCGTCGGGCATCTCCATGCCGACCTTGGTGGCGATGACGATGCGGTCGCGGTTCTTGCGCGAGGCCATCCAGCGGCCGATGATGGCTTCGCTCTCCCCGCCCTGGTTGCCCGGAGCCCAGCGGGAGTAGACGTCCGCCGTGTCGATGCAGTTGAAGCCGGCGTCCACGAAGGCGTCCAGCACCTCGAAGGATTTTTTTTCATCGATGGTCCAACCGAACACGTTGCCGCCGAAGACGATGGGCGCGATCTGAATGTCAGGATTTCCCAATTTTCTGGTTTTCATTTTCCTTCTCCTTCGAAAACCGTCCGCAAAACTCCCTCATCCTGCGGCGGCGGGTGGGCTTCGTCTCTTGTTCTCATCTTTTTTGCAGGAATCTTCAATATCCCGCGTGCCTTGACATGCTCTTCGAGGCTGATACGAATAAGAACGGCCTTCGGCCCCAAAACAACAAGGAGACTTGCATCATGACACGCGCCCTTCTCGCTCTTTTCAGTTTGACGACCCTCTCGGCGGCCCCGGCTCTGGCCAAGGATTGCGCCGCGCTCCCCAACCACGAGGCCCTGAAAAAAGCCCTCACGCAGGCCCGCGCCGAAGCCAACGGCGGTTTGAACCTCGACATGTGGGGCACGATCGTCGATCGCTCCGGCAAAGTCTGCGCCGTCGCCTACACCGGCGGCGATGAAGGCGCGCAGTGGCCCGGCAGCCGCGTGATCTCGGCGCAAAAAGCCAACACGGCGAACTCCTTCAGCCTGAAGGGCCTGGCCCTGTCGACGGCGAACCTCTACTCGGCCGTGCAGCCGGGCGGCAGCCTCTTCGGCCTGCAGGAAAGCAACCCCGTCAACATCCAGGTCGCTTACAAAGGCGACGCGAAAAACTACGGCACCACCCGCGATCCGCTGAAAGGCGAACGCATCGGCGGCGTCAACGTCTTCGGCGGCGGCCTGGCTTTGTACAATGAAAAAGGCGAACTGCTCGGTGGCCTCGGCGTGAGCGGCGACACCTCCTGCGCGGACCACAACATCGCCTGGCGCGCGCGCCACACCCTGAATCTCGACCACGTCCCGGGTGGCGTTGCCGCGGACAAGACCGACGCCATCATCTATGACATCGCCGCCAACGGCAAAAGCGCCGGCGGCTTCGGGCACCCGGGCTGCAACGGCAAGGAAGGCGACATCGCGAAGAACCTGCCGGCCGTCCGCAAGGCCAAATAGATCTCTCGGATCGAACAGGAATCCAGATCGAACAAAGCAAGGAAGAACCGCCCAAGGCCCTCGGAGACGAGGGCCTTTTTCATCACCCTTGCAACTCGCCTTTTCCCCTCGATCAAAGAAAAGGATTTCCTTATAAAGCGCACTTCGCCCGCGAAGAGAGGTCCCCATGCGCTTGGATCGCCGACATTTCCTGAGGCTCGGACTGCAGACCGGTCTCGCCTACGTGAGTTTCCATCCCCTGCTCAAAGCCGGGGCGCAAAGCCGCCTGTTCGGCGCGCCGGCGCTCGACCCCGGTCCCCTGCGGGCCGTGCAAGGCCCCTTCACCAACGCCAACTTCAACGGCGAGGAATACACGCGCCCGCACCACATCCTGTGGGACACGGAGAAATACATCGCGGCCAAAGGCGGACGCCCCGCCGTCAGCGAGCGGCGCGAGGTCGTGGTCATCGGCGGCGGCGTCAGCGGCTTGTGCAGCGCTTTTTTCCTGCAGCGGAAAAATCCCCTCGTGCTCGAGCAGGGCCATCACTTCGGCGGGACCTCGCAAGGCGAGGTTTACCAGAACACGCCTTTTTCCATCGGCGCGGCCTATATGACGGTGCCGGAGGCGGGCTCGACCATTCATCGCCTGCTGCAGGCGACGGGCGCCCTGCCCGCGGCGCGGATCGAGAAAGAAAGCGAGGCGCGCGTTCTCGTGAAAGGAGCGGGTTTCCGGTCCTTGTGGAACGGCGAAGCGGACGCGAAGAACCAACAGATCATCGCCCGCGTCGCCGCGGATTTCGCCGGGATCGCGCGGAGCGCTTATCCCAACATTCCCTGGAAGACCGGCGGCTTGAATCGCCGCGCCCTCGAGCAGCTGGACGGGTTGACCTTCCTCGAATGGCTGCAGCAGCGCTACGGCGAAAAACTCCCGGCGTCCTTGCTCGAGTACTTCCAGGTCTACGCCTGGTCGTCGTTCGCCGGCTCGATCGATGAGATTTCCGCCGCCCAGGCCTTGAACTTCCTGACCGCCGAAACGGAAGGGATCATGAGCTTTCCCGGCGGCAACGCTTATGTCGCGCAAAGCTTGTTCCAGCATCTGCAACGCCATTTGAGCCCGGATTCCTTGCGCGCCAACACCATGGTGCTGGACGTGCGGGCCGACGCCCAAGGCGCGGAGGTGCTGTTCGAGGACCCTCAGGGTCAGTTGAGAATCGTCCGCGCCAAAGCCTGCGTCGTGGCCTTGCCGAAGAACGTGGCCAGCATGATCGTGCCGCAAATGACGAAAGAGCAGCGGCAACTGGCGCAGGACATCTCCTACCGCCCTTACGTCGTCGCCAATTTGCTGCTCGATCGCCGCGTGCCCTCGCCGTGCTTTGACGCCTTCCACCTGGAGGGACATGTACCCGCGAGCCCCAGCAAATCCCGGCCGCCGCGCCGGCCTTACAGCGACGTGTGCTTCGCGAATTGGTCGACCGGCGATCGCGCCCCGCGCTCGGTGCTGACCCTGTACCGGCCCTTGCCTTACGAGGGAGCCCGCAAGAGCCTGTATGACGGACCCGTCTTCGGCCGCCTCCAAAAAGAAATGGCCGCCACCGCCGGCGAGATCCTGCAGGCCCTGGGCGCGGGCGACGCCCGCGTCGAAGGCCTTCGCCTGACCCGCTGGGGTCACTCCCTGCCCCTGGCCGCCCCGGGGTTCTTCGCGGCCCGGCAAGACGCCGTGTTCAACACCCCCACCGCCGGGCGGATTTTCTACGCCAACCAGGACAACGCCCTGAACCCTTCTTTTGAATCCGCCTGCGCCAGCGCCGAAACCGCCGCCGCGCGGATCCTTTCGGGGTAACAGTTCCCTTTTTGTCGCGCGGTGCGCGACAAAAAGGGAACTGTTACCCTGCCATCCAGAAATCATCATCAAGCGGACTCTGCCGTCCTCGACGTTTTTGATTTAGTTCTAAACGACAAGGAGGGTGGGTCATGAACCTGCGATTGCTGATCTTCATCTCTGTCTTCTCCTGGGGAGTTTTCGCCCTGGCGCAACCCCAGGAAGACGAGCGCATCAACCGCGATGCCGACAACCCCATCGCGCCGCCCCCCTCCGTCACCCTCCGGCAAAGCTTCCAGCCCGGAGCCTGGAACCCGGGCCAGGAGGACCGTTCTTTCCTCGCCCTGGTCCCCGCCATCCCCTACAGCGCCTTCGGACGATTGCACCTGGTGCGCTTCATCGTGCCTTATCACCAACGACCCCAGCGCGGGCTCGGGGACGTGCAGATCCTGAATCTCACCGGCCCCCGCACCGATTGGGGCCTCTGGGCCGTGGGACTTTCCGCCAACCTGAAAGCGGCCCGCGGCGGCGACGAAACATTCCAACTCGGCCCCGCCGGAGGCTTCAACACCCAACAAGGCTCATGGACCCTGGGCTTTTTCATGCAGAACTTCATCGGGGCGCGGGAGTCCTTTTCGATTTTCCAACCCGTCGTCAACTGGCAGATCGATTCCACCTGGGCCCTGAGCCTGTCCGACGACCTGTTCACTCTCGATTGGACATCGGGACGCTGGGTGTCCACGCCGGCGGGACTGCAGATCGCCAAGCTCGTGCGCGTGCGCGAACAGCCCCTGCGCCTGTTCGCTTCCGCTTATTACGAATCCACCCGCCCCGCCTGGGGGGCGGCGGTGGGTTTGACCTTGATCGTCGCCCCCCATCCTTGAAGGAGGCATTTTTGGAAGCCTTGGACATCATCCCGGCCAACGCGCCTTTTCCCCACATGGAATGGATCCCCGGCGGGACCTTCCTCATGGGCTCGAATCATCATTATCCCGAGGAAGCCCCCGCTCACCGCGTGAGGGTCGACGGCTTCTGGATGGACAAAACCCCGGTCACCAACGCCGACTTCGCGCGCTTCGTGCAAGCCACGGGCTACGTCACCTTCTGCGAGAAGCCCATCGAGGCCTCTCACTACCCGGGCGCGCGCCCGGAGATGCTGCAACCGGCCTCCGTGGTGTTCGTCGCCCCGCCCGGCCCCGTGGACCTGCGCGATCCCCACCAATGGTGGCACTTCATCCCGGGAGCGAACTGGCGGCAGCCGCAAGGGCCCGGCAGCTCCATCGAACAGCGCCTGGATCATCCCGTCGTGCATGTGTCTTTCGCCGACGTGCAGGCCTACCTGAAATGGACCAGCAAAAAACTCCCCACGGAGGCCGAGTGGGAGTACGCCGCCCGCGGCGGGCATGAGGCGCGGGAATTCTCCTGGGGAGACGAGCTGGAACCCGCCGGGCGACAGCTCGCCAACGTCTGGCAGGGGCAATTTCCCTGGCAGAACCTCGAAAAGGACGGCTTCCACGGCACCTCCCCCGTCGGCGCGTTCCCCGCCAATGATTACGGTCTGCTCGACATGATCGGCAATGTCTGGGAGTGGACGGCGGACTGGTACGCCCCCCGGCATCCTGAGGAAAAACAAAAAGCCTGCTGCATCCCGAAAAACCCCCGCGGCCCGCAGGAGTCGGAAAGCCATGATCCGCGGGTTCCACTCAAGATCCCGCGCAAAGTGATGAAAGGCGGCTCCCACCTGTGCGCGCCGAACTACTGCCGACGTTACCGGCCCGCCGCGCGCATGGCGCAACCGGTGGATACCTCCACCTCTCACCTGGGTTTTCGCGGCGTCGTGCGCGGCGAACGGAGCCTTGAGTGAAAGAGCTCTTCAAGGAATTCGCCGACAACGCCGCGCTTTTCCTGGAGGCCGTGGCCGTCATCCTGATCATGATCGGGGCCTTCTCCGCCTTGGGACAGATGCTGGCTCCCTGGTTGCGGAGACAAAAAGTGCCGGGCCTGCGGCGCACGGCCTGGCTCGGATTCGCCCGCTGGCTGCTCCTCGGTCTGGAATTCACCCTGGCCGCGGACATCGTGCGCACGGCCATCGCACCCACCTGGGATTCCATCGGCCAACTGGCCGCCATCGCCCTTATCCGCACTTTCCTGAATTACTTTTTGGAACGCGATCTCGAGACCGCCGACCGCGACAAGCTCCTCCCCAAAGAAAGGATGGCCTGACATGGAATTCGACCCCACCCATGAACGACCGGACCCGGAAAAGATCGTCCACGGCCGCACCGGCGACGCGGCCTCCACCACGCTGTCGGAATTCCGCACGGGATTGTCGGAACATCGAACGGATCTCTCCGAGCACCGCACGGGCCTCTCGGAACACCGCACGCAGCTGTCCGATATCCGCTCCCACCTCTCGAACGAGAGAACACATCTGTCGTACCTGCGCACCGGGATCTCGCTGATCAGCTTCGGTATCACGCTCAACCGCTTCAGCCTGTTCCTGATCCAGGAGAACCTCTCGAGCCAGGTCGGGCACACCCTGTTCCTGCACGATGCGAAGAACGTCGGTTTCGGCATGGTGGTTCTGGGGAGCCTCCTGCTCTTCTGGTCGATGATCCGCTTCGTGCGCACCACCAAGGCCATCGACGAATTGAGATTCCAACCCTCCAAATGGTCGATCCTGGGCTTCACCACCGTCGTGGCGGTGATGGGCACGATCGCCACCATCTGGCTGTTCCGCAGCTGAAGGAGACCCCATGTCCGAAAACTACATCGCTTCCGCCGCGCAGATTTTCACTCTGTTCTTCGTGATGCTGGGGCCCCTGAAAATGCTCGGCCCCTTCGCCAAAGCCAGCCAGTCCTTGAGCGAAGCGGAGATCAGAAAAACCGCTTGGCGCAGCACGGGGCTCGCCACTCTCGCGGCCATCACGGGCGGCTTCGTGGGCAGCTTCCTGCTGGGCAAGTGGGGCATCCCCGTGACGACGCTGGAGCTGACCGGCGGGATCATTTTCCTGATCGCCGCCTTGCTGATCATTTTCCGCCCGCCGGCCGCCGCCTCCAGCGAACCCGCGCCGCCGGCGAAACCTCCGACCGTGGCCTTTTCCATGATCATCACGACCTACGGCATGGCGGTCGTCATCATGCTTCTGTCCTTGAGCCAGAGCCCGCAGAGAACCCTCCTGGTTCTGGGGCTTCTGCTTCTGGTGATGCTCCTCAACCTGCTGTCCATGATGAACATCCGGCGGTTGACGGGACCGGCGGGCGCGCTGGCCATGGGCGCCCTCGGCACGGCCCTCAGCGTTTTGCAGGTGGCGCTGGCTTTGCAGATGATCCTGATGGCCTGGCAGGCGGGAAAACCGTTTTGAAGTCCTCTTTGAAGCTCACGAGCACCCAATTCCTCCTGAGGGCTTCATCCATGGCCGTGCTCAAACGGCCGTTCGACGTGTCACGATCATAGGCGTACTCACGAACGCCGTCATCATGATGCAGGAGCAGCTGCAAGCTGGGTCTCGTTTGCGACGCCGAATGCTCGAGCATCTGTTGATCGCCATTGGAGTTGCCGAACGCCAGCAAGGGATGTCGCCCGATCTGCAAATCGATGTTCACGGGTTTTCCCGGTCCGTCATTGATGGAGGAGATTTCCTCCTGGCGGTTCAAAACCGCATCCAGATCAGGCTTCAACTGATAGACGGTTTTCATCGAGGTGCCGATCACCTGCTCCGGGGGGACGCCGTAGACCTCTTCCGCGAAAGCCCGCATGAACTCCACCTCGCCGCCGGAAACGATGTAGGTCTTGAAACCCTTGGAGCGCAGGAATCTCAAAAGTTCCAGCTGAGGCTGATAAACGCACTCCGTGTAGAGCTTTTGATAACGGGGGTGTTTCGCCGTCTTGAGCCAAACCCTGGCGATCTCGCGGAACTCGCCGGACGTCATGCCGCCATGGGTGGCCCCGAGCAAAATCGCGAAGTCCCGCAGCGTGAATCGCGACATCGCGGCGCGATCATCGTTCAGCACGGCCTGAAACGGCGGTTTCTGCGCCCACTCGGGATGCCGGGGGGCCAGGGCGCGGACGCGATCAAAGGTGAACACAATCTCGGTGGGCACCGGATGCTCGACCCACAAGGTGCCGTCATTGTCGAAAACGGCGATGCGCTCACTCTCCGCCACGTAGTGGTCTTCCGTCGGCGTCGACACGGACTCCACGAACCTCACCAGGCGGTCTTTGCGAGAGCCCGCCGCCCACGATGGCAAAGGGTCCGTCGCCGCGCCGGCCAGAAGGGAAAAGACCAAAACACTGAGAAACAAAATGGAACAAACTCGTTGTTTCATGAAAATCACCCCGGCCTCTGAAAAGGCCGGGGTCTCCGTCATTCAATGGGTCAATGGCGAACCGTGCTCGCGGGCTCCTGGGCTTTGGCTTTCGGCGGCGGGGCGGCCGCCGTCTTGCCATCCCCCTCCGGGCGTTTCTCCGCCTTCGGAACGGGCGCGTCCGCACTGTACTTGTAGCCGGCGGCTTCCGTCATCTTTTCCATCGCCTGATCGATGGTGAAGGTGGCCGGCCTTTGCAGCGGCGGGAACTCCTTGAAAGTCTCCAGGAACCTGCTGACCAGGCTTTGAGCGGCCATGAGCATATAGGCTTTGCTCATGTACCAGTCCCAATAGGTGTTGGAGGTCGTGTCCGCCCGCTCGTAAGGATCCGTGCGCAGGTTGAAGATCTTCGGGATGCGCAGAGGGGTGAAGGGCTCGGCCCAGATCTGCAAGGTGCCCCGGCAGCGCTGTTCCATGAAAACGGCTTTCCAGTTCTTGAAGCGCAAGGCCACCAGGTCGCCGTCATCGCTGAAGTAAATGAAACCGTCGCGGGGACTCTTCTTTTCCTCCCCCGTCAGGTAAGGCAGCAGGTTGAAACCGTCGATGTGAACCTTGTAATCGACGCCGTTCACCGCCTGTCCCTTGATCAACTTCTCCGTGATCTGCGGATCGCCAGCCGCGGCCACGAAGGTGGGCATCCAGTCATGGTGCTGCACGATCTCGTTGGAGACGCTGCCCGCGGCGATGCGGCCCGGCCAACGGACCAGCAGGGGCACGCGGAAGGCACCCTCCCAATTGGTGTCTTTCTCGCTGCGGAAAGGCGTCATCGCCCCGTCCGGCCAGCTGTTCATGTGCGGGCCGTTGTCGGTGGAATACATGACAATGGTGTCCTCGTTGATGCCGAGCTGATCGAGAAGGTCGAGCAGTTCACCGACGTTTTTATCGTGATCGATCATCGTGTCATGGTAGGGTGATTGTCCCTCGCCCGCCTGGCCAAGGCTCTCCGGCTTGGTGTGCGTGCGCAAATGCATGTGCGTGGTGTTCATCCAGCAGAACCAGGGTGTTCCCGCGTCGTGCTGGCGCGTGATCCAGTCTTTCGCGGCCGCCACGAATTCGTCATCGCAGGTCTCCATGCGCTTGCGGGTGAGAGGTCCCGTGTCTTCGATTTTCTGTTTGCCGACCCGCCCCCAGCGCTCCTCCACGGTGTCGTCGTCCTCCTCCGTGGCCCAGCAATGCAGGACTCCGCGGGGGCCGAAACGGGCTTTGAACTGGGGGTACTCCTTCTCGTTCGGATAGTCCGGATCCTCCGGGTCCTCCTCGGCGTTCAAGTGGTAAAGATTCCCGAAGAATTCATCGAAGCCGTGCACGGTCGGCAGGAACTCGTTGCGGTCGCCCAAATGATTCTTGCCGAATTGCCCGGTCGCATAGCCCTGGCCCTTCAACAGGGTCGCGATGGTCGGCGTGTCGGCCCGGATGCCGATCGGAGCGCCGGGAATGCCTACCTTCGTGAGCCCGGTGCGGTAACCGCTTTGCCCGGTGATGAAAGAGGCGCGGCCCGCCGTGCAGCTTTGTTCGCCGTAGGAATCCGTGAACATCATGCCCTCGGCGGCCAGCCGGTCGATGTTCGGGGTTTTGTAGCCCATCAAACCGCGGCTGTAGCAACTCAGGTTGGAGATGCCGATGTCATCCCCCCAGATCACCAGGATGTTGGGCTGTTTGGCCGCTCCGTTGCCGCGGCTCTGTTTCGTTTGTTCGCGGTCCGGGCGGCTTTCTTTTTTTTCTGCCATAAACAATATCCTTTCAAGGATGGAGAGATTCGCTTCTTCGGTTTCTAAAGAAACCTCGTTTTTGGAAGCGTGTTTCGACCGCTTGAATGTGACCAGTGATGATTTCACCAAGCCCCCGTTTCCTTTCGCGGTCCAGTGGGACCGGGGAAAAACGGGCCGGAATCCTGTCACCCGGCACTTACTTATTATTTTCACTGACGGAGCGTGACATCTTACCTAGAATTCACACATTCACCGGACAACGACCGCAACCAAGGAAGGCAAGATGGCAACGTTTCAAAAACCCAAGATCAATCCCCTCAGCCGGCAACCCAAGACCCAGCGCCTCGTGATGGCCGTGCGGGGCGGGGCCGGCGTCGGCAAAAGTCATTTCGTGCGCAGCATGGCGGACAGCGGCCTCGGGCGCCTGTGCATCTTCGACACGGAACGCAAGTCGCGCCTCCTTCCCGGCGTCGGCACCCTGTTCGACGGCCTGGAGGTCGAACGCCCCGACGAGCTGCCCGAGTTCATCGATTGGGCCCTGGCCGGGGAAGGCCGCGAGCAAAACTACGGCTGTTTCGCCCTCGACTCCTGGGCCGCTTACTTCGGCGCCAAGCACAGCGAGATGATCACCGCCGTGCGCGAGCGCACCGGCAATCCCCTGTCGCAGCCGACGGCGGAGGAACTCGCCGCGGACCAGATGATCCTGCAGGGCGTTTTGCGACGCCTGTGCATGGAGAGCGGCAAATCCGTCGTCATCGTCGACCAGATCCCCGCCAAAGGGAAGGAGTCGAAGGAGGACAACGAGGTCGGGCGCGTCCTGCCGATGACGGCGAGCGGTCTCGAGTATTTCGTCGACGTCATGGTCGAGGTGTCCCTGCAGGAACGCGGCGGCGAGATCGTGCGCGTCTTTCAGGTGGTGAAAAGCAACAGCCCGGCCTTTGAAGTCGGCTTCGAGCTCACCGGCGACGTGGTCTTCAAGGATTTCCTCAGCCATCTGGCGGCTTTTTCGGGCGCCGATGTGTCGGCGTCGCGGGCGAAGGCGGAAAAAGAGTCCCCCACTCTGCCGCCGGAACCCGCGGCGTTCTCCGACGAGGAGCTGTCCGATGATCTGCTGCTGGACGAGTTGATCGCCAAGGCCACGGCCAACGGTTTCAAGCCGTCCGATCTGGTGACGGCGGCCCGGGTGTACCACAATCAGCCGAACATCCATTGGCTGACCGCGGATCAGATCCGCGATCTGGATCGCCGCCTGACGACGAAGATCCAGAACCGGCATCCAAAATGTGAAAGGCACTGAGTTGAACCCAGTGCCTTTCGGTAAGAGATGGAATCGTCGATTACTAGGAACCGGATTTTTCTCTTACCTGAAAGTCACTTTAAACGGGTGAGATGAAGCCGGGATGAAGGACCCGTGAAGAGAACGGGATCCTTGATTTTTGTTTTTGTCGCTGATCACCCCGATTTCGGGGCATTTTGACATTCTCCCCGCTGAATTCGCGATGAAATGCGATCCATCGCGCGCATTTGGTGGCTCCCTCCTTGCTTTGAGGTCCAGGTGGAGGTGCCGCATGAATCAAATTTTCCAGGATCGCCGTGAAGCCGGACGTCAATTGGCGCTGAAACTGCCTCTCAGCGAAGCCGAGAAAGACAGCACCCTCTTTCTCGCCCTGCCCCGCGGGGGCGTGCCCATCGCTTTTGAAATCTCGCGCGAGACCGGCCTGCCTTTTGACGTTCTGATCGTCAGCAAGATCGGTCACCCCTTGCACCCCGAGTACGGCATCGGGGCCGTCACGGAAGGCGGTTTTCATTGGATCGATCCCCGCGCCATCGGTCTGGCGGACATTCCCGCCGAGGAATTGCACTCGCTGATCGAGCAGGAGAAAAAAGAGGTGGCGCGCCGGATCCAGGAGTACCGGCCGCATCGCGCCCTCCCCGATTTCCGGGACAAAAACATCATTCTGGTCGATGACGGGATCGCGACGGGCGTCACCGCCCGCGTGGCGGCCCAATATGTCCGCTCGCAAGGGGCCAAGTCCGTGAAGCTCGCGGTGCCCGTCTGCGCCGCGGAGACCGCCCGGAAACTTCAAGGGGATCTGGACGAGGTCATCTGCTTCCATCAGTCCGAGAACTTCTCCGCCGTGAGTTTGTTCTTCCATGATTTCAGGCAACTCGGCGATCAGGAGGTGCTCGATCTGCTGTGCAATTCCCGGCGCGATGAGGGGACTTTGCTCCGTCACGCCACCGCCCACGCCGTGCCTTTGCGGGAAACGCGGGATCTGCGCCCGCTGATCGAGAAAATCGCCGGTTCCCGCATCGTCATGCTGGGCGAGGCCAGCCACGGCACCCAGGAGTTTTACGAATGGCGGCGCTTGATCTCCCAGGAGCTGATCGCGGAACACGGCTTTCACTTCATCGCCGTCGAGGGCGATTGGCCGGCTTGCGCGCACGTGCATCGCTTCATCCGGGGCGAGACCCGGGAAAAATCGGCGCGCGAGGCCCTCCAGAATTTCCGCCGCTGGCCGACCTGGATGTGGGCCAACACGGAGATGATCGCGGCCGCCGAATGGCTGCGGGAGCACAACGCCGGTCGTGAAGGGACCCCCGTGGGCTTTCACGGCCTGGACGTCTACTCCCTCTTCGAATCCATCGACGAGGTTTTGCGGCAGTTGCGGGAAATCGATCCCGCGATGGCGCGCCGGGCGCGCTTGCGCTACGAGTGCTTCGAGCCTTTCCGCCGCGATGAAAAAGCCTACGCCAAGTCCCTGGTGCATTTCCCGGAAGGCTGCGAAAGACAGGTCCTCGAATCCCTGCAGGAGCTCCTGGCCACCCGCCTGGAAGGCCTGCGCGCCGACCGCCTGCTGGACCTGCAGCAGAACGCCCGCATCGTGAAAAACGCCGAGGATTACTACCGCACCATGATCCATGGCGATGAGGACTCCTGGAACGTGCGCGACCGCCACATGATGGAAACCCTCGACCAGCTGCTGAAGCACTACGGTCCGGGGAGCAAAGCCATCGTGTGGGCCCACAACACCCACATCGGCGACCACCGCGCCACCGAAATGCAGCAGCAGGGGCTGGTCAACATCGGCGGCCTGGCCCGCGAGAAATGGGGCGAGGACCAGGTGTCGTTGGTGGGCTTCAGCACCTACGAGGGGGAAGTCATCGCCTCGCCGGCCTGGGACGGGCCCGTGGAGATCACCCCGGTTCCCCCCGGCCGGCCGCTCAGCTACGAGGAGATTTTCCAGGATGTGTCCCGCCGGATCGCCGCGCCGGATTTCTTTTTGTGGTTGAAGGAGGAGCCTTTGCGCAAAGTCTTCCGGCAGACCAGGGGTCACCGCGCCATCGGCGTCGTCTACAACCCGGCCTATGAGCGCCACGGCAACTACGTGCCCAGCGCGCTCTCGGATCGCTACGACGCCCTGCTGTTTTTCTCGAAAACCCGCGCCCTCACGCCGCTGCGGCAGGAATTCTCGCGTTCGGAAATCCCGGAGACCTGGCCGCGGGGGACGTGAAGCCTCTTTTGTCTTTTTTTTGTCAGGAAGACCGGCGTCGATTGTTTGATTTCGGTTGGGACGGGATCGGACATGTGACAAGCCCGGTCTTTTTCTTTGAACTTGGAAGCATGAGCAGAGAACGCATCCTCTTCACCGGTCTCGGCATCGAGACCGGGCAAAGCCAGCAGGGTCTGCACTTGTCCCCCCAGGCCTTCCGCTCGCAGTGGGGACGCTGGAAAAACAGCGGCCTGCACGTGTGTGACCTCGGCGACTTCATCGCCGCTCATCACGGGAGGTCCCCGAAGATCTGCGCCTCCCACGAGTTCGAGCGGTTCCCCCTGCAGATTTACCGCGACGCTTACCGGGCCCTGCAAAACAGCCCGCAAGGGGAACTGCATCTGCACTGGGGCGGCGACCACAGCGTCGCCATCAGCAGCGTCGGCGCTTTCCTGCACCATCATCCCCGGGGCAAGGTGGTGTGGATCGACGCCCACGCCGACATGAATCTGCCGGAGACCTCGCCCACGGGGAATTTCCACGGCATGCCTCTGGCGGTGCTGCTGAATCTGGCCGGCATCGGGGAGTTTCACTTCCCCTGGCTGAGCCATTTCCTGCGGCCGGAAAACCTGTTGATGCTCGGGGTGCGCGATCTCGACCCCTTCGAAAAGGCCTCGCTCCATCACAACGGCATCCGCTCCCTCAGCAGCGAGGACGTGCGGCGCCTCGGCCCGCAACGCCTCGACGCCCTGATCAGGGATTGGGTGGGAAGTTCGCCATTGCACGTGAGCTTCGACATCGACAGCGTCGATCCAGCCGACGCGCCCGCGACGGGCGTGCCGGTGGACGGCGGTTTGTCGCGGCAAGAGGCCGTCGACATCGCCCAGGCCCTCGGCGCGGCGCCGGGTTTGTGCTCCGTCGACGTCGTCGAAATCAATCCCCTGCTGGGAACGGCCCAGCAGGTGGAGGAAACTTACGAAACCGCCTGGCGGTTCCTCTGGCCCCTTCTTCTCGGGGGAAAAAGGAGCGAGGCCCCGTCAGTTCCGGTTGCGCACGGACGCGGGCTTCGTTTGCTTGGCGCTGATCTTCGCCCCGCGCTTCTCTGAGATGATCTTCGCCATGCCGGCCTGCACCTTGTTCATCATCGAGCCGGCGACCACGTGGTCCTTGCCCGCCATGAGCGCGTCGAAACCATCCTTCGCCACTTGCGCCGGTTCGTCCTTCCTGCCCTGACCCGCCTTCGTGTCGAGCATGTTGGCCCGGGCGAAGAAGTTCGTGTCCGTGGCGCCGGGCTGCAAAGCGGTGACGACGATGCCCTTGTCCTTCACCTCCTCGCGCAAAGCCTCCGAGAAGGATTGCACGAAGGCCTTGGAGGCCGCGTAGACGGCATAATAAGGACCCGGCATTTCGGCCGCGATCGACGACGTGAAAAGGATGCGCCCGCTCTCGCGCGCGATGAAATCCGGCAGGATGCGTTTCGTCAGGTGCACCAGGGAGACGATGTTCAGGCGGATCAGGCGAAGCTCGTCCTGCAGTTCGGTTTCCGCGAACTCGCCACCGACGCCGACACCGGCATTGAGAACCAGGGAGTCCAAAGGACGGCCCAAGCTGACGATGTGGGTGTAGAGCTTCTCAACGCCTTCGAAGGTGGCGAGATCCGCCTGCACGGCCTCCACCAACCCCCCGTGGCGTCGGAAGGCGTGGGCCGCGTCCACGATGCCGCGGTCTTCGGCGTTGACGATCAGGTCGAAACCGTTCTCGGCGAAAACATTCGCCAATTCATAGCCGATGCCGCTGGATGCGCCGGTGATCACCGCGAGCGGCCGGGTGTCTTTTTCTTCTCTTGTGTTTTTTGTCATTGGCTCTCCTCCCGTTTCTCAAAGAAAACGTGTTTGCAAAGGGGATGCCTTGCCCAAGGAACGCGCAGGAGGACCGCAGGCGCGCCCGAGGCAAAGAACCCCCGCCCGCCCGGGCGAATTGCCTCGGAAGGCGTTGGGCGGGTCTTCACTTTCCCCTCGTCCGCGGTGCGGGAATTGCATCACTCTTCTCCCCTGAACGAAGGGGACTTCGACGTTCCCCTCCTCACTGTCATCCGGCAACCAAGGAGAAAACATGCGCACCGACCTCCCTGAGAATTCATCCCCCGCGACGGCCCGGAAGAGCGCGCCCACCCGCGAGCAACTGCGCGACGCCCCCCAGCTGCGCGAGTCCGTGACCGTCCGCTGCACCCCCCTTGAAGCCTATGCCATCTGGCGGGACTTCAAAAAACTACCGAACTTCATGACGGACATCTCGCAGGTCGAGATGATCTCGCCCACCGTTTCGCATTGGACGGTGGATCTTCCCCGCGGGCCCAAAGTGGAATGGGACGCCGAGATCATTCACGAGCGTCCCGGGGAAATGATTTCCTGGCAAAGCATCGGCGACTCGCAGGTCACGCAGGCGGGCTCCGTGCGTTTCCGGCCGGCCCCGGGCGATCGCGGCACGGTGGTGAGCCTGGCCCTGAGTTACGCCATCCCGGGCGGCAAACTGGTTGAAGTCGCGACCAAATTGATGGGCGAGGACCCGAAGACCATGGTGATCACCAACCTGCGGCGTTTCAAAGCCTACATGGAAACCGGCGAATGCCCGACGGTGGAAGGACAGCCTTCGGGACGTGATGAAAATGACCGCGAATCGGAAACCCACTGACAAAGGACGACGAAATGAAAGCATTGTGTTGGCAAGGAAAGCACAGCATCAGCATGAAAACCGTCAACGACCCGCGCCTGCTCAATCCCCACGACGCGGTCATCAAGGTCACGACGGCGGCGATCTGCGGTTCGGACCTGCACCTGTACGACGGCTACATCCCGACGATGAAGAAAGGCGACATCATGGGGCACGAGACCATGGGGGAAGTCGTCGAGATCGGGCCCGCCGTGCGCAAAACCAAAGTCGGCGACCGCATCGTCATCCCTTTCGACATCGCCTGCGGCAGCTGCCAGCATTGCCATGACGAGGAGTACTCCCTGTGCGACAACACCAATCCCAACGCGGTGATGGCGGACAAACTGTACGGGCACTCGGGCTCGGCCCTGTTCGGCTACTCCCACCTCTACGGCGGCTACGCCGGCGGGCAGGCCGAATACATCCGCGTGCCCTTCGTGGACACGAACTCGCTGTTGGTGCCGTCGGGCGTGCCGGACGAGAAGGTTCTTTTCCTGAGCGACATCTTCCCGACGGGGTACATGGCGGCGGAAAATTGCGGCATCAAGCGCGGCGACACGGTGGCCGTCTGGGGCGCGGGGCCCGTGGGTCAAATGGCGATCCGCAGCGCCTTCCTGCTCGGGGCGGAGCGCGTGATCGCCATCGATCATTACCCGGGGCGACTGGCCATGGCGGAAAAAAGCGGCGCTCAGGTCATCAATTACGAAAACAGCGACAGCCTGCTCGATGAATTGAGCTACCTGACCGGAGGCCGCGGGCCCGACGCCTGCATCGACGCGGTGGGGCTGGAGGCGCACGGCGACACCTTCATGGCCCAGGTCGATCGCGTGAAAGCGGCGGTCGGCATGGCGACGGACCGCCCGAACGTCCTCCGCCAGGCGATCCAGGCCTGCAAAAAAGGCGGAACCGTCTCAATTCCCGGAGTTTATGGCGGGTTTCTGGACAAGATCCCCTTCGGCGCGGCTTTCGGCAAGGGCTTGACGTTCAAGATGGGACAGACCCACACGCAGCGCTACATGAAGCCCCTGCTCGAGAGGATCCTGGCGGAAGAGATCGATCCCGCTTTCGTGATCACGCACCGGATCCGCCTGGAAGAGGGACCCGACGCTTACAAGATGTTCAACGAGAAAAAAGACGAGTGCATCAAGGTCATCATCCGGATGCACTGAACGGCGGCGGGCCTCCCCGCGGGAAGGCTCGTTTCAAAAAACGCTCAGAGGTCGTTCAAAGAGGGCGTGAGCCGCGGAAAGCCCCGCTGGTGCCAGTAGGGATAAAGCACCCGCGGCTCGCTCGCCTGGTCGAGGCGCGCGATCTCTTCCGGGGTGAGCTCCCAACCGAGGGCCCCCAGATTCTGGCGGAGCTGCTCTTCGTTGCGCGCGCCCACGACGACGTTCGTCACCGTCGGCCGGCGCAGCACCCAGTTCAAGGCCACCTGCGGAACGGTCTTATCGCGCTCCCGGGCGATCAGTTCCAAGGCATCAACGACGCGGTGAAGCTGTTCATCCTCGTAACTGACGAAGGTGATCTGCCCCAGGCGGCTCTCTTTCGGCGCGGGGCGGTCGCGGCGGATCTTGCCGCTCAAAGCGCCGCCGGCCAGGGGGCTCCACACCATGGTGCCGACGCCCTGATCGGAGGCGAGGGGCATGAGCTCCCATTCGTACTCGCGGCCCACCAGGGAATAGTAGGCCTGATGCCCGACGTAACGGCTCCAGCCGTAGCGCTCCGACACCGAGAGCGACTTCATCAGGTGCCAGCCCGAGAAATTCGAGCAGGCGATGTAACGGACCTTGCCGCTGCGGACGAGGTCATCGAGGACGCTCAGGGTCTCCTCGACGGGCGTGTGGGAATCGAAGCCGTGCATGTGATAGAGGTCGATGTGGTCGACCCGCAGGCGGCGCAGGCTGTCCTCGCAGGCCTTGAGGAGGTGGAGGCGGGAGGAGCCTTGATCGTTCGGGCCCTCGCCCGTCGCGAAAGTCGCCTTGGTCGAGATCAACACCTCGTTGCGGCGGCCTTTCAGCGTTTCGCCGAGGATTTCCTCCGACTGCCCTTTCGAGTAGCCGTTGGCGGTGTCGAAGAAATTCAGCCCCGCCTCCAGGCAGATATCCACCAGACGGCGCGCCTCTTTCACGTCGGTCTGTCCCCAGGCCTTGAAGAAATCCCCCTGCCCGCCGAAGGTGGCCGTGCCGAAGCTGAGGACGGGAACCTGCAAACCGGATTTGCCGAAACGACGATACTCCATGCGTTTTCTCCTTGCGCGAGGGCCCCACCATAGACCTCTTGGCGGAGGCCATCAAGAAAGCCGCGGGGATTGATTGCCCGCGCAAAAAGCCATTTCACTTCGCGGCATCGAAACAGGGGATTCCCGCCGGGAGGACCTAGCGATCGGAGACGTGGAAAATCCGGTCCTGCACCAGGGGCAGCAAAGGCACGCGGTTCATCACCGGGTCGCTGCGAAAAACGAAATTGTCCACCGCGAACAGGGCGTCCTCGGCGATCACCACGCCCTGGAAGGCGCCGTAGTAACGGCTGTGCACCTTGGGGGCGTTCAGCAGGATGTGATGGAACTCCACCGTCTTGCGGCGGAAGCCTTCCGCCCATTCGGGGTGCAGGCAGGGGGCGCGCGGCGAGCGGGCCTTGCCCTCCTCCGGGGTCGAAGCGCATTTCGACAGGTCCGGCAGGGCGACGCCGGGGCGGACCGGGGCCAGAAATTTGTCGTCATAATCATCGATCACGCCGACGATCTCGCCGGCGCGCGCTTCGTTGCCGCTGTAATCGATCGTCCGGACGACCTGAAAAGGCCCGGCGTCGTTCACCAGCCCGTCGACGGAATCGCGATCCTGGATGATCCGGTTGTTGAAGGCGAGTTCCTGTCCGTCCGTCCAACCCTGGCGGATGCCGCCCACGGCCTCGAAGCTCGCGTCCTGGGTCATCCGCGTCGACAGGCTGCGCATGCCGATGATGATGGCGCGCGCGCTGGTGATCTGCAGGTTCTCGTCGTTGCGGTCGCCGTTGAGGTAAGTGACGCCGCCCTGGATGAAGACCGTGCCGCTCACGTACAAGCGGCAGCCGCCGCGGTCGGTGTCGAGGACCAGATCCCTCAGCAGCAGGACGCCGTCGACGATGATGTCGCCGCGGCACTTCAGCACGTTCTCGTTCGTCAGGAACAAGCGGCGCGAAACCTGGCTCTGGCGCACCACGATCCCCTGCAGGACGTCGTTCGGGGTGGCCCGGTAAACCAGGGCGCCCAGTTCGGAAATGACGTTCACCACGCTGGGCTTGCGGGTCAGGGAGCGGATCTCGTCCTCGGTGGGGGCGTCGATCCAGATTTCCTTGCGGCTTTTGAACAGACCGCGCAGGCCCGGCACGTTGATGTCGTCCGAGCGGGTGAAGGGAATCATGCGCACGATTTTTTCCGTGACGGGATCGAAGAAGGACGAGGCCAGGAAATCCGTCAGGCTGATCTCGGCGACCGGCGTGTTGCCCGTGCGCGCGTCGTTGTGGGCGCCGATCAGGCGCGCGTCCGACAGCATCGTGTCGGGGACGTAGATGTCGCCCATGACGCTGGAGTCCTCCCAGGTGGTGCCGCCGTGCTTGAAGTGCTTGCTGCGAAAGGGGCTGTAGTGCGGTTGCTCCGGATGGTTGGCGACGCGATCCAGTCCCATGAAGAAGGGGCTGCCGAAACCGAAGTCGGAGATCAGATCGCCGTGGATCTGGGCGTGGCACATGATGCAACCGGTGTTGCGCACCGCCAGGGCCGGGCGCAGCTCGCCGAACAACGAGGCGTATTCAGTCCGTTCTTCGACGGGGTCGCGCACCAATTTGACGTTGGAGCAATTCTGGAAAAAGGAAAGCGTGAGCACGACAATGAGCAACGCGAACATGTGCACCGAGCGCATGCATTCCCCTCCCCCTTCAGGGTATCAAGCTTTCTCGAGGGGGATTCCAGAATTCTCCCCCGGGTCCCCTCTTGGGACGTTCCATTCCGAAACGCTTTTCCCCCGCTCCCGCGAAGGGCGCCGAAAGCCCCCTCCAACAAATCTTATGAAACACGAGGCGGCTTTTCACTCGGACGACGGCCGTCCCGGACCCCCGATGGAGGTCCTGAAAATTGAAGAAAGCACGAAAGCGCCGTTTCCCGCAGGCATCTACGCCCGCCGTGCCTTAGTTTTGCAGCTATGAACCATCTTCGTGTCTACTGGCGCGCGCTGCGCCTTCTTCGCCATGAGTCCCGTCTCACGATCAGCCTGGTGCTGGCCGGGCTGTTCATCGCCGGCGTGCAGCTGCTGGAGCCCGTCCTCTTCGGCCGCGTGATCGATGCCCTGACCCGGCAGCAGACCTCTCTCGAGGTCCTCGCGACCTGGGCGGGCCTCGGGCTCTTCAACGTGGTGGTCAGCGTTTTCCTGGCCGTCATGGCGGACCGCCTGGCCCATCGCCAGCGCCTCACCATCCTCGATCAGGTGTTCGAGCGCGCCATCTCGCTGCCTTACAGCTACCACGCCCAGCAGGGCTCCGGCCGCGTCGTGCGCGCCATCCTCACCGGCACGGATCAATTGTTTTTCCTGTGGCTGTCGTTCCTGCGCGACCACCTGCCGGCCCTGGTCGGCATCATCGTGCTGGTGCCCACGGCGCTCGCCATGGACTGGCGCCTGGCGAGCCTGCTCTTCGGCCTGGCGGTCGTTTACCTCTTCGCGAACTTCGCCATCCTGAAGCGCACGCAGGGCCGGCAGCTGCACGTCGAGAACTACCACCAGGACGTCTTCGGCCGCGTCGGCGACGTCATCGGCAACGTCAGCGTCGTGCAAAGCTACGCCCGCCTGTCGAAAGAATCGCAGGCCCTGCAGGAACTCATGGGCCGGCTGCTGAGCGCCCAGTACCCGGTGCTCACCTGGTGGGGACTCCTCGCCGTCATCACGCGCGTGTCCTCCACCATCACCATGGTGGCCATCGTCGGCTACGGCTCTTACCTCACCAGCCGCGGCGAGATCACGGTCGGCGAGATCGTCGCGTTCACCGGCTTTTCCGGCCTGCTGATCAGCCGCCTCGATCAGATCTCGGCCTTCTTCGTGCGCTCGGTGACGCAGGCGCCGACGCTGATGAACTTCTTCCATCTCCTCGATCAGGAGGACACCGCGCAGGATTCGCCCCAGGCCAGGCCCTTGGGCGAAGCCCGCGGCCAGGTGGTCTTCGACCGCGTGACCTACCGCTACCCCAACCGGCCGCAAGGGGTGTTCGATCTCAGCTTCACCGCCGAAGCCGGCCGCACCGTGGCCCTCGTCGGGCCGTCGGGCTCCGGCAAGACGACGACGCTCGCGCTCCTGCAGCGTCTCTTCGATCCGCAGCAGGGCACGATCCGCGTCGACGGCCAGGACATCCGCGATTTCACCCTGACCAGCCTGCGCCACTCCATCGCGGCGGTCTTCCAGGACTCCGGCCTCTTCAACCGCTCCATCGCCGAGAACATCCGCGTCGGCCGCCCCGAGGCCACGGACGAGGAGGTCATCGAGGCCGCCCGCAAGGCCGAGGCCCATGAGTTCATCCTCGCCAAGCCCGGCGGTTACGACTTCATCATCGGCGAGCGCGGCATGGCCCTGTCGGGCGGCGAACGCCAGCGCATCGCCATCGCCCGGGCGATCCTGAAAAACGCCCCCATCCTGATTTTCGACGAGGCGACGAGCGCCCTCGACAACCACACGGAGAAGAAAATCCAGTCGGCCCTGAACACCCTGCGCGCCAACAAGACGACCTTCCTGATCGCCCACCGCCTGTCCACCGTCGTCGACGCCGATCTGGTTCTGGTGTTCGATCAGGGGCGCATCGTCGAAAGCGGCGGCTTCCAGGAGCTGCGCGCGGCGGGCGGCCTCTTCACGCGTTTGCTCCAGGCCGGCGAGCTGAACGCCGACGGCCCCCGTCCAACCGAATTGCGCACCTGAGACCATGAGCGACGATCAACCCGGAAAAAACCCCACGCCCGCTCCCACCGTCGCGCGCCCGCCGGTCGAGACCCTGACCTTCCGCACAGAGCCGGTCTCCCATTACTCCACGGTGCTGAGCGAGCTCGCCGAACTCGGCCGCGACCTGCTGCGCTCCGAACAGAAAAACCGCGTCCTCCTGCTGGCCGCCTCCCTCGGCGGCGTTCTCATCGTCAACATGATCTTCCAGGTCCGCCTCAACGACTGGCTGGGCGCCTTCTACCGCGCCATCGAGAAAAAAAACCTGCACCTGATCGGGATGGAACTTTTGATTTTCCTGAAACTGGTCGCCATCCTGCTCAGCGTGGTGGTGGCCCAGACCTGGCTGCACGAGCGCATGAAAATCAAACTGCGCGAATGGCTGACCACGCGCCTCCTGCGGCACTGGCTGGCGCCGGGCCGCGCCTACCGGCTCAGCATCAGTTCCGACGAGGCCGTCAATCCCGACCAGCGCATCCAGGAGGACGTGCGCAACCTGGCCGAGATGTCCGCCGACCTCGGCATCGGCCTCACTCAATCGACTTTATTGTTGGTCAGCTTCATCGGCGTTTTGTGGGGCATGTCCCAGAACGTGCAGTTCAGTTACGGGCCGCACAACTTCAGCATCCCCGGCTTCATGGTGTGGGTGGCTTTGCTCTATTCCCTGGCCGGCTCCCTGGTCACCGCTTGGGTGGGGTTGCCGCTGATTCCCCTCAACGAGGAGCGCTACACGCAGGAGGCGAATTTCCGTTTCTCCATCGTGCGCGTCAACGAGAGCGTCGAGAGCGTGGCCCTCTATTCCGGCGAGCATGACGAGCACAAAATCATCCGCGCCGGCATGGACCGCGTGCTGAACATCATGCGCACGGTGTCCTTCGCCCTGGCGCGCCTGACCTGGATCACCTCGGGTTACGGCTGGATCTCCCTGGTGCTGCCGGTGCTGGTGGCCCTGCCCGGTTACCTGCACGGCCGTTTGGATCTGGGGGGATTGATGGTGGTGGTCGGCGCTTTCAATCAGGTGCAGCAGTCCTTGCGCTGGTTCGTCGACAATTTCGCGAAGATCGCCGACTGGCGCGCGGCCCTGCACCGGGTGGTGGTCTTTCGCAACGCCGTCATGACCGTGGACGAATTCGAGGAGGGGGACGAGCGCATCCAGCTCCTTCCCCACCCCGAGGGCCACCTGTCTTTCGAGGGGACCAAGGTCAGCCTCATCGACGGGGACGTGGTGATCGCCGACGCCACCGCCCACATCCTCCCCGGCGAACGCGTCCTGATCACCGGAGAATCCGGCACCGGCAAAAGCACGCTCTTTCGCGCCGTCAGCGGCCTGTGGCCCTGGGGTTCCGGCATCATCCGCCTGCCGCCCCGGGAGGAAACCATGTTTTTGCCGCAAAAGCCTTACATGCCTCTCGGCACTCTCGCCGAGGCTTTGCGCTACCCGAAGAAAGCCCTCCTGAAAGGCGAGGAGGAAGCCATGGCCGAAGCCCTGCGCCGGGTGAACCTTCCCGAGTTCGCGAGCATGCTCAACCAGAAAGAGCGCTGGGACAAACTCATGAGCCTGGGCCAGCAACAGCGCCTGGCCTTCGCGCGCCTGCTGCTGCACCGGCCGAAATGGGTCTTTCTCGACGAGGCCACGAGCGCCCTCGACGACAAGAACCAGGCCCTCGTCATGTCCTTGTTTCAAGAGGAGCTGAAGGGCACGAGCGTTCTCAGCATCGCCCACCGCGCGGGTCTGATGGAGTTCCATCACCGGGCGTTGCACCTCACCCAGACCTCGTCGGGGACCATTCTGCGCCGCCGGCGCAGCAAACCGGTTTCCTCGAACATCTGGAGGAAATTCCTCAAGAAATGGCATTTTTTCCGGGCCGCGAAAACGGCCGCCAAATCCACTTGAAAGGCCCCGCTCCGGAAAAAACGGCTTCAGGAAACACCCGCGAACACTCTGTTCCCGCACCCCCTTGTGGCCGCCCGGATTTCGGATTATCCCTTTTTCCGTTCCAAACAATTTTGAAGGAGAAACGGAAATGAAAAAAATGATGCTGACCCTGATCGCCGCCGCCACCTTGCTGGGCGTTTCGGCTCACGCCAAGGACGCCACTGTCGACAAAACGCTTTGCTACATCAAAGCCGACCGCGAGTTCACCGGTGAAGTGGTGCTCGGTCGCGATTTCTTCCGCAAGGCCGTGGCCTACTCGAACCGCCATGACACCTGCGTGATCGCCAAAATCTTCAACGAGCGCAGCACCTCCCGTATTTATTTCGATGGCCGCCGTTACGGCGACCGCACTTCCGGCATGACCGCCGAGGAAGTCAGACAAGAGCTTTTTGACCTGGGTCTGCGTCCTTCCGCATGCACGGTCTTTTCCTGCGTTGAATCCCAGCACTGAGCCGCGATCCCGTTCGAATCCCGAAAGACCTGGTCCGTCGGACCGGCTCTTGTCATGAAACGCGACGTCTTGGGAAAACGGGCCGAATGAGATTGGCAGGCCCCTTTCGCCGGTGTTAGAGCTGGGCCTTATGTGGACCTGGTTCTTTTTCTTTTTCGATCTGCTGCTGCGCCTGATTTTCAGTTACCGCATCCTGCGGCGCCGTTTGCCCGTCAGCGTCGCCTGGGCCTGGCTCGGGTTGATCCTGTTTTTCCCCTTCGCCGGAACTTTCCTCTATCTTTTCGTCGGCGAATACCGCCTGGGCCGGCGGCGCCGCCGCCGCTTGCGCGTCGCCCATCGTTCCATCGCCCACCTGATCCGCAAACGCTTCGCCCACCGTCATGACGAGAAGGTCCTGCCGGAACCCTTGCGTTCGGCGGCGCTCACGGCGCGCGGTCTTTTCGGCGCCCCCTTGCTGCTCAACAACTCCCTGGAGCTTTTGCCCGGCGCCGACCGCTGCTTCGCGCGCATGATCGCGGACATCGATGCGGCCCGGAAGAGCTGCGACATGGAATTCTACATCTGGAGCGACAAGGGACGCGCCGATGACTTCGGCGAAGCCTTGATCCGCGCCGCCGGCCGCGGCGTGCGGGTGAGGGTGCTGGTGGATCAGATCGGCAGCGCGAAATTCCTGAAGGGCCCCATGGTGGAACGCTTGCGCCAGGCGGGCGTGCAGGTGCACGTGGCCCTGCCGGCCGGTCTGTGGCAGGCGCTGTTCTCGCGGCCGGACCTGCGCCTGCACCGCAAGATCCTCGTCATTGACGGCGACATCGGTTACACGGGCAGCCTCAACCTCGCCGATCCGAAATATTTCAACCTCAGCGTCGGGGTCGGCCCGTGGGTCGACGCCCTTTGCCGCGTGCAGGGCCCGGCCGTGGAGGCCTTGCACCTGGTTTTCTTGAGCGATTGGAGCCTGGAATCCCGCCACCATTTCAGCACCGAGGACAAAGGCGCCGGCTTCGCCCCGGCCCTCTCCGCGATCGAGACCTCCTCGCGCCGCGCCCAGGTGCAGTGCCTGCCTTCGGAGCCGGCCGCTTCGGGCTCCGACATCGAGCAGGTCCTGATCAGTCTCCTGTATCTGGCGCGCCAGGAGATCCTGCTCACCACGCCTTACTTCGTGCCCAGCGAGGCCCTGCTCTCGGCCCTCACCTCGGCGGCGCGCCGGGGCGTGCAGGTCACCCTGATCGTCCCCGCCCGGGTGGACTCCCGCCTGACCCAGGCCGCCAGCCAGCTGCCCTTGAAAATCCTCGCGGAGAGCGGCGCCCGCGTCGCCCTCTATCAGCCCGGCCTGCTGCACACCAAATCCGTGACGGTGGACGGGGCGATGAGCCTCTTCGGTTCCCTGAACCTGGATCCGCGCAGTCTGCGCATCAACTTCGAGATCACCCTCGCCGTGTACGACGAGGTTTTCACCCGGGAGCTGCGCCTGTTGCAGGAGGAATACCTCTCCGCCTCGGTGGCCCTGGAGTCCGATCAGGTCTCCGGGCGCCTGAAAAATTTCAAGGAGGATCTGGCCCGCCTGCTGGGGCCTTTGCTGTGAGCGGAGAACCCGCTCCTCAGTTCTTGCTGCAGCCGACGTGGTAGAGCGGTGGGGAAATGATGTGCGCCATGCCGTTGTAGCCGGCGGGGCAGCCGTTTACCGTGGTCAGTTCATCGCTTCCGTTGCAAACGACGGTGATCACGTTCCCCTGACAGGTCACGTTGGTGCCGAGATAACCGCCGCCCATATTGTCATACTGAGGGGTGCCGCCCATGCAGACCACCAGTCTTTTCCCGCAGAGCGTGCCGGCGGGAACGCTGCCCGCGCCGTAAGCCGTCCAGGCCGTGCCGTTGCAGTACTCCATGACCTTCGCGGTCGAGTTGTAGCGCTGTTGGCCCTCGTTCGTGGTGTTGCAGGCCGAAGCGGTGTTGCCGAACTTCACCTCGCCCGCCACGTCCAGTTTGGCCGCCGGGTTGACGACGCCGATCCCGACGCTGCCGGTTGGGCGGATCGTCACGCGGGCATCCGCCATGGTGACGTTGGTGGCGTCGTCGACATTGTTCAACAGGAAGTGCAAGGCGGCCCGACCGCTCGTGCCGACCCGTTCGGCCGCGATCGCGGCCTTCACGTTCGAGTTCGCCGTGCCGTTGGACAGTTTGAATCCCATCCCCGTGGCCGTGCCGCCGGTGCTGGTGTTGTCCGGGTTTTGCATCCGGATGGGCAGCTGCAAGGCGTTCGCGCCCGCCATCATGACATGGAGTCTTTCCTGAGGGGACAGAGTGCCGATCCCGACGTTCCCGGAAGGATCCACCAGGATCCGCGTCGCGGGACCCGTGGAGTTGACGGGCGTGGTCTGCAAATGCAGGGAGGTCGGCGCCGACGTGTTCGAGAAAGTGCCTTCCGCGACCCCCACCACACGGGCCGAAACCGTGCTCGCCGTGCCGCCGTAACCGAAAAACTCCACGGCGCCCAACCAATCAGAGGCCGCGACGTTGCCGGGGCTCGAGGCATTGCCTTTGAAACTGCCGATGGCCACCGTGGAAGGTTTGCCGCTGGCGGCGATGTTGTAAGTCCCCAGATACAGCGAGGCTGATTGTCCCGCGGCGTTCGCGTCCCAGTTCACCACCTGAATGCGGGCGTCCTCGTTCACCGTCGAAATCGTCAGTTTGTGGGCCGGCGTGGCCTCGCCGATCCCGACCTTCCCGTTCAAAATCGTGTAGCCCGTGCCGCTCGGGGTGAGGGTGACGTTCTGGTTCGTGCCCCCCGCCGCGAAGGTCAGGGCGCCGGTCCCCGTGATGGAACCCGTGCTGGTGCCCGTGCCGCCGCTCGCCACCGGCACGATGCCGCTCGAGTTCGTCGAAACCAGATTCACCCACGAGCCGTTTTGCACGCCTTCCAGCTTGTTCGTGTCGTAGTTGTAGCGCAAAAGCCCATTGGGCGGCGAGACCGGGCGTTGACCGTTCGAACCATTGGGGATGACCAAACCATCGCCGGCTCCGCTGAAATCGAAGGACGCCCCCGGCACCGGCGTCTTGAAGCCCATGTTGCCGTTCGCCGGCGCGATCGTCAGGTATTCCAGCCATGAAGATCCGTCGTAATAACCCCAACCGAGTTTGTTCCGATTGTTCGCGGTGTTTTGCGTGTCACCGAAGGTGTAGAAGGTCCAACCCTTGGTGTTCGCACCGCCCAAAGCGGTCTGTCCGTTCGATTTCGTGATGAAATCGAGCGCGAGCTCCTGGCCGTCGACGGTGCCCGAGGTGCTCAGGGAGAAACGGCCGGAAGCGCCCGTCCCGGCGTGCACGGACACCGTGCTTGGCGGGTTGCTCGTGCCAATCCCGATTTTCCCGCCGATCAGGGTGTTGCCCGTGCCGCTCGGGGTGAGGGTGATGTTTTGATTGGAACCGCCCGCCGCGAAGGTCAGGGCGCCGGTCCCCGTGATGGAACCCGTGCTCGTGCCCGTGCCGCCGTTCGCCACGGGCAACACCCCCGAGACATCCGCCGCGAGATCGACGGAGTTTTTCGCCGCGAGACCGCCGATCGTGCCCAGGTCCGAAACTTGCGATTTCGTGATCGAGATGTTTTCACAGGTCACGCGGTCCGGAACCGACTGCCATTTGAGGGTCTTGCCGGCCCCGCAAGCACTGAAATCAAAGGTGCTGTTGCCGGCGGAGTTCTTGATGTCGCCGATGTCGATCAAAGAACTCGTCCACGCCCCCGACACGCGCTTCAAGAAATGCCCGTCCGTTCCCGCCGGCACATCCATCTTCGCCGTGAAGGCATCAAACTGCGCTTTCGAGATCAAACCGGCCGCCACGCTCGTTTGATCCGCCATCGGGATGCTCAAAGTGTGCGTGGCGGAAGAGTGCGCCCACGCGAGGCTCGCGCCGCTCGTGTTCACCGCCAGGCTTTGCGCGGAATCGGACAGACCATTGATGGTCGCGATCCCGGATCCTGAAGCGCCGGCCGTGAAGTACTCCCACTTTTTGCTCGTGTTGTTCCACTTCAAGGACTGACCGTCCTGGCTGGCGCCCGGGGCGGCGGCCCCCGTGATCTCCTGCACGCCCGCGCCGTCCCACAGGCTCAAGGCCTTGCGATCCGAATTCCACCACACGGAACCTTGATGGCCGCCCGCCAGAGGAGTCGCCACCAAGGACGTCTCTTGCGCATTGGTCAAAGCGCCGAAACGCAAAGTCTTCTGCGCGTTCATGGTCACATGACCCGAATTCAAAAGATCAAAACCACCGAGTTTCAGATCCCCAGCCATCGTGCCGGAACCATCCAAAGGCAATTTGGTGTTGTCCGTGCCCCCGCCGCCCGCGGCGACGCAATCCCAAGCGCCCGAGGTGACGCCCAAGACCTCCCCGTCCGAGCATTTCGCAAAGCCCTCAAGGGCCGAGCCATCGGATTTCGACATGATGATCTGGCTGTTGCCGATCGCGCCGATCCCCGTGCCGCCGCGGGCGATGGGCAAAATGCCGGCGTTGATGTCGGAGGCGTTGTGGTTGTGCGCGCTCGGAGCGAACGTGGAAGGCTTGTTCGTGATGTCCGCCCAATCGGTCGGAGTGGCCGCCGGTAAAGTGGCCCAAGCGCCATCGCCACGCAAGTAGGTCGTGCTGCTGGCCGTGCCCGTGGGACTCCACGTCGACAACGTGCCCAGGCCTGGGTAAGTGCCATTCAAAATGGAATCGAGAGTGGAGTAACGCGAATACACGCTCTCCACACGCGCCTGCTGGATGTTGGCGGACGTCTGCACGAAGGCCGAAGCCGATTTGCCGGAAAGATTGTCCGCGTTCACCGCGAAGGGCGTCGAGCGCAAATTGAAGTAAGCCGCGATCTCATCACTGTTGGCCAAAGTCATGGCGACGCGCACTTTGCGCGCGTCATTGGCGCCCGGCGTGTAAGAGTTCAAACCGCCATTCACCGTGCCATCGGGGTTCAAACAGACAAGACCCGTCTTCGGCACCGCCGTGTTGTCCGCCATCTTCTGGAAATTGGCGCCGACGGGTTGCTGCGAAGCCGGCGTGCCCTTGCCCACGACCAAATTCAGATAGCCGTCGGTGACCGTGACGGAACTGTGATTCTCATCCCACAGGACGCAATCATTCGGCGCCAAAATTTTCACGTTCACCGTGAGGCCGGACTCGCTCAACAACGTGGTGTCCGGTTTGGTGATGCGACCTTGAAAAGTGAATCCCTGCGAACTCTGCGCAAATGATGAGGCAACCATGAGGAGGCTCATGGAGATCGCCGCAATCAACGTTCTCGCAACAAAAACCGCCAAGGATTGCATACTTAACTTGTCGGTCGATTGGGACCTAAGTTGATGGGATTCCCGGAATGAGATGGCCGAAACTGATCTTAGACAGCCATTGGATGGACTTTGAAGAAAACGAAACCCGCTTCAAAGCCAAAAAGCCCCTCGATCATGATCGAGAGGCTTTTTTGAGGCGAAGCCAGACCAGGTCTAGCGGATCGGGCCGCGGGGATCGGCGGAACACACGCCCAAATCGAAGGTGACGCCTTCGCTCTGGCGCGAGGGGAACAGCACCACGCGGGCGGAGAAAGCCGCCCCCGTGTGAACGCTCATCACCGGATAGACTACAGCGCGATAAGCGCCGCGGCCATGATTGCAGCGCAAGTTGGGATCGAACACCGATTGGCTCTCCCCTGTCGAGCAGCCCCGGAAAGCCAGGCGGCGGCCGTTGACGGACAAGGCCGTGGTCACGGCGCCTTGGGCGGAGCTGCGGACGTGCAGCTCAACCAGGGGCTCGCCGATCTCGCGCGAGATGGCGATGCAGCGGGTGAGAGTGGCGTGGCTCAGGGCCGGCAACAAAACAATCAAAGAGGTCACAAAAAGTTTTTTCATGGCCCCCCGGATACACGGCTTTTCCCGGCCGCGCAATGGAGAAAAACGCGATGTCCTCATGAACCCGGAACGCTGTCCAAATGAATGCTGTTCTCCACCTCCGCGGGAATCGGCTGGCCGAAGGCGTTCTGCACGGACTTCCAGAAGGCCTCGCCCACCGCGAAGGAGGGGCTTTTCAGCGGCCCCTCAAAGGACAACTTGGTGGCCACGGTGACCGTTTGCCCATTGCGCAAAATCAAATTGCCCAAAGCCATGACCACTTCAAATCCCACGCGCCGCAAAGTCGGATAGGTTTCCCGCGAGGAAATCACGTCAATGTCCCGCAAAGCGGGCTTCACGTAGCCGACCAGTTGACCGTTGCGCGTGGCGGCCTCCGCCGCCAGGGTCAAGGTGCCCGAGGTCACCGTGAAAGGGAAATAAGCCAGGAGCAGCGGGTTCAACTCCGTGAGCGGGAATTCCTCGAGGCGCCCGTCCAGGTCGAAACGCAGGTCCTTGCTCAGGACATTGACCCGGCCCTCGATGTTCAAGGCCGCCTTGCCCTGAAAGAGCGCCGTCGCGCGCACCGGCGTCGGCAGGGGGTCTTTTTCCTTCAGGCTGTTGTGGATGTTCGAAGCGTTCAGGTTGATCGCCATGAGTTTCACGTCCAGGGGGGTTTCCTTCAGGTCGAAGTTCAGCAGGTGAATCTCGCTGTCGCGGATCTGCAGCCGCTCGACCCGGATCGGCAGCAAGGTGAAGAACACGTCCTTCCAGTCCTTCTCTTCCGCTCCCGTCTGACGCTTCGACCCGTCCGCGCTGTCGATGATGTTCAGGCGCGCGCCATCGATCACCAGGTCCGCCAGGATGCGTCCCCGGAAAAGCGCCCGCCAGGCCACGGACAGATCGATGTCGCGAACTTCCAGGAGCGGCGTTTTCTCCTGCCCGTTCTTCACGAATTTCAATCCCTGGATCTGATAAGCGCCGCGGTACAAGGACAAATCAAAATCATCGATGGAGCCGTGGTAGCCGTCGATGTTCCGGGCGAGGTAAAGATTGATCTGATCCTTGATCACGCCCGGCAGGACGGCGCGCGCGATGATCAAGAGGAGGATGAGGGCGATCAGGACTTTCTGGGAGCGCTTGAAAAATTTCGGCACGCGCTCCCAGCGTGACGTTTCTTTCGCGGCGGCGGTGGCTGACGCCGCGGCGGGACCCGCCGGGAACGGCAACGGGCCTCTCCGCTTGCCGCCGGGAACGCCCTCGAACTGCAAAATGGCGGCGACTTCGGCGCCGCCGAAAACGATCAGCGACGTGTAGTACACCCAGACCAGCAGCACGACGAGGGAGCCGGCGGCGCCGTAAGCGGAGCCCACGGCGCTCTGCCCGAGGTAGATCCCGATCAGCATTTTCCCGAAGTTGAAGAGCAGCGAGGTGAGCACCCCCGCGAGCAGGCTCAGCCGGAAAGAACCTTTCCGTTCGGGCGTCATGAAGAAGATCCCGCCGAAAATCAGCGCGAAGATCAGCCACTGGCCGACGCTGCTGATGGCGCGGTAAAGCCACTCCTGCCCGGAGGGGAACCACAGGCTCAGGAACGCCGACAGCAGCAGGGACACGGCGGCCAGGAAAATGAAGCCCACCATCAGGCCGATGTTGAAGATCTTGTCCTTGAAAAAGTCCACGGTGTCCCGCCACAGCGTCGTCGTGGCCGGCGCCGGCGGCGCGTGACCCATGATGCGGTTGAAGGCGCTGCGCAACTGCGCGAACACGAAGCTCGCGGAAAAAAGCAAAGCGGAAAACCCGATGAGCCCCGCCAGGCTGCGGACGTCGGGGCGCTGGTCGGCCTGTTGAATGACGACCCTCACGACCGAAGCGGCCTCCGTCCCCGCCAGATCCTGCACCTGCACGATCAGGGACTCCTGCAAACCGGGGCTCAAGGCCGACAGCAGGGTCAGCAGCAGGATCAGCAAGGGTGCCAGGGACAGGGCCGTGTAATAGGACAAGGCGGCGGACAGTTCGAAAATGTTATCCACGTTCATCTTTTCGAAAAGACGGAGAAAAAATCGTTTCCAGGTCACGCGACCTCCCCTTTTTGGGATAAAAAATCCTTTGCCTCTTGGCAAACGCGAGCACCCCCTGTGAAGAATTTTTCCCTTTCGCAAGGGGCCTCTTCCCTTCCGCCCTCAGGCAGTCTTTGCCTCGGCGGCGAGTCCGTGCTTTATTGCCCCCATGCCCGATCCCCGATCCGAACGCGATCTCCGCCAATGCCTGGAGCTGTTGGAGGAGCTTTCTTCCGACTCCGCCCGCTTCGCCTCTTTGCCCGAGGATTTGCGCCAATCCCTGATGGCCGCGGCGGGGCGTCTGTCGCGGCCGGCGCGGGATCAGATCCGCGCCCGCAACCGGCAGATCGATCGCGAGCGCCGGCAAAAACGCGACGAGGCCGACCGCCAGGTCCGCGCCGGCACCGGCATCCGCCAGGCTCGGCAGCAGACGGTGTTCACCGCGCCGGAAAGATGGCTCTCGCCGCCGCCGGACAGCGCCGCGGCCGAAGAAACGCACCTCAAAAAACCCAACAACTGCTACGTCTGCAAAGCCGAGTACACGAAGCTCCATCATTTTTACGATTCGATGTGCCCGCCCTGCGCCGAGCTGAATTACCAGAAACGTTTTCAGACCGCCCCCCTGCACGGCCAGGTCGCGGTGATCACCGGGGCCCGCCTGAAAATCGGTTATCAATCGGCGTTGATGATGTTGCGGGCCGGGGCGAAGGTCATCGTCACGACGCGCTTCCCGGTGGACGCCGCGAGCCGCTTCGCCCGCGAAAAGGATTTTTCCGAATGGGGCGCGCGCCTCGAGGTCCATGGCCTCGATCTGCGCCACACCCCGAGCGTGGAGCTCTTCACCCGCTACATCGAGCAGCACAACGAACGCCTGGACATCCTCATCAACAACGCCGCGCAAACCGTGCGCCGCCCGCCCGGCTTCTACGCCCACCTTCTGGAGGCGGAGAACACCCCGTGGTCGCTGATGGCCCCGGAGGTGCGGTCGGTGCTGCGCGCCCACGAGGAATGCAAGAACCTGCTGGGTGGCGCGCCGTCCGGCGGCGACTCCCCGCTGCCGGTCGCCTGGCACGGGCAGGGTCCCGGCATCGGCCTGCGCGCCTCGGCGCGACTCTCGCAGATCCCCTACTCCTACGACAACTCGCTGAGCACGGAAGAGGTCTTCCCGCGCGGTCAGCTCGACGCCGATCTGCAACAGGTCGACCTGCGCCAGACCAACAGCTGGCGCCTGGGACTCGCCGACGTGCCGACGCCGGAAATGCTGGAGGTGCAGCTGGTGAATTCCGTGGCGCCTTTTGTCTTGTGCAGCCGCCTCGCGCCGCTCATGCGCCGCCACAACACGGGACAAAAACACATCGTCAACGTCTCAGCGATGGAAGGCAAATTCACCCGCTACACCAAGACTGACAAACATCCGCACACCAACATGGCCAAGGCGGCGTTGAACATGATGACGCTGACCTCGGCGCCGGACCTCGAGAAGGACGGCATCTTTATGAACGCCGTCGACACCGGTTGGGTGACGGACGAGGATCCCGCCGCCATCTCGGCCCGCAAACAGAAAGAGCTCGATTTCCAGCCTCCCCTCGACATCGTCGACGGCGCGGCCCGGGTCTGCGATCCCTTCTTCCACGGCATCCTCACCGGTCAGCACTGGTGCGGGAAATTCCTGAAAGATTACTTTCCCACCACCTGGTGAGGCGGCATCCATCTTGCTCCCTCCCGGGCATGATGAAACGAAGCTGGCTCCCCGCGCTGTTATTGGCTTTTTCCCCCTTGGCCCAGGCCCAACCGGCGCCCCTTTGCGCCGCGGTGTTTGAAAGTTCGTCAGCGGGGGATCTTTCGTCTTTCCTCGGCCGCTTGAACGCGGTGTCGTCCCGCCTGCAGCGCCTGGTGACAAGTTTGCGGGGCGGGCTCGCGCAAAGGGTCCTGCGCGACCCCGAAGCGCGCCGCCTGTCCGATCGCTTGTTTGAAAGGCCCGTCATCACGGCCATGGAATCGGATTTCAAAGCCTTCGGTCTGACCTTCAAGGTCCGCAAAGCGTTTCACCGGGACCGCATGGTGTTCTCGATCCCGACGGTTTTCTCCATGGGGCCGAACGGCCGCCTGCTGCCGGCGGACCAGGCCCCGCCGGGACTGGACATGTCCTTTTCCAAACTGATCGTGGTGATTTTTGAAGTGGCCGCCCGCGAGGCCGCCCGTCACCCGGAAGTGAAGTTCCTGGAAATCAACGCCGAGACCGTCCTCAACCAGCGCCTGATCCGCTTGTTCCAGGAGATGGGCTTCGAGAAGCAGGGCCTCGATCTGCAGGGCGGAGCCTGGATGGGCGGCGACCCCATGTTCGGCGGCGGCGGCGGTCCCCATTTCGGCTGGGTCGGCAACGATCCCCTGGCCGCCCGGCAGGGCGACCGCGCCCGCACCTGGCAGCTGAAGATCGGGCTCAAGGATCAATAAAAATCATTGCACGACGACACGCAGGGACTGCGGCCGGCCGTTCATCTCGACCACGGCCTCGGCGCGGCGTCCGTCGGCCAGGGTGGCGCGCAGGTTGTAGCGTCCCGGATCCAGCACCTTGAAGTGGTTGCCGCCCGCGTTGGTGCGGAAGGCTTTCTCGCCGTAGGTGCGCGGAATGTTCGAGAACTCGAGGGCCGCCACGGCCGGGGCCCCCGTCTTGCCGTCGATCACCTGGATGGACAGCATGTTGTTGTCCATGCGGGTCAGGAAGTACTGCCAGGCCTTGCGGTGCTTTTGCAACGTGGGTTCGCGCAGCTCGTAGGGCGGCTGGAAGTTCTGGTTCACCTCGAAGGTGTAGGCCAGGGCGCCGAACTCGGCGTGCATGTAGGACATCGAGTCCCCGTCGACGGAGTACAGGATCTGCCAGGGCGTGCCGGTGGCGTAGTTGCCGCGGCCGCGATCCCGCGGCAGAAGCGTCGCCATCTCTTCGGCGATTTTTTCGATCAGGGCGTTTTCCCCGGTCAGCACGCTGCTGCAGCCGTAGGGGTACAGGATCAGTTCGCTGTACGAGTGATAGGACAGCGAGGCCGTCGGTTGCACCCATTGTCCCAGGCGGGCCAGGGCCTGGGTCTCCGGCTCGCTGCCGGGGCTTTCGCCGCGGTAATCCTGGGCGCCGGAGGACCCCGAAGAGCCGCCGCAGCTGTTCCATTTGAACGGGTAATTGCGGTTGATGTCGACGCCGTAGATCGAGCTCTGCGCGCCCCGGGCGTTCTTGCGCCACCAGGCGTCCTCGCCCCAGACGATGCTGTTGCCGTCGACGTTGAGCATCGGCACGATCCAGACGTTCCAGTTCAGCAAAGCCTGGCGCGCGCCCGGCACGCCGGCCTTGAAACCGTTCAGCAGGGTCGGCGCCACGTCCATGACGATCTCCGGGGTCATGATCTCGCGCGCGTGGTGCAAACCATCGAAGATGATGGCGGGCTTTTCCAGGGCGCGCGGATCATCGGCGCGCGGCGTGCTCGAGATCAGCAGGGCCCAGATCGGGCGGCCCTGCAGGGACACCCCGATGCGCTCCAGGCGCGTGAACTCCGGGAAGCGGGCGTTGAGGGACTTCAGCAGGTCCTCGACTTTTTGCGGATTGAGGTAGCGCGGGTCGATGGCGTTGGCGCCGGCGCCCACGAAATTCTGCAGCGCCGAGCCGCGCAGTCCGCGCTGGTTCAGGCGGTCGATGCCCTGCTGGTCGGTGATGACCTCGATGGTCCCGGCCTGCCAGTCGGAACCGGCGACGTCGTAGCCGTTGCGGTTCAGCCAGCCGATCAGCTGACGGCCGTCGAACGGACTGCGCATCGGCACCTCGATGAAGTAACGTTGCAGCCGTTGACCCGAGCGATCGGTTTTTTTCCCGAGCACGAAGTTCGACACGGCGGCGGTGCTGATGAAAACACCCAGCAGCAGAAGACTTTTCCAGGAACGCATGAATCCCCCCTCGAAGGATTCAATATTGGAATCGAGGGGGGACGGATTGGCAAGCGGGCCCGCGCGCTAACGCGGGCGGCCTGAATCAGGGGGTTTTGAACCAGCAGAAAGGGCGCAGGCCGTCGCGGTACCGGCCCTCATCGGCGCAGGTGCCGGGGCGGTAATCGATCGGGCTCAAGGCCGCGCTCACCGGCACCGGGCACAGCGCGCCCTGGAAGTAAGTGTCCAGGCGGCACTGCGCGCGCGGATGGCTTTCGTACATCTCGTTCACTTTGCGTTTGTCCGGCGTCGTCAGCTTCGGCAAGGGAACGCTGTTGAGATCCGCCAGCACGGCGCCCAGGCTCATCGCCGCCATGGTGGTGCGGAGGCACATCAACTGCTCTTTGCGCGAGGCGTGGTTGCGGGCGCAGCGGCGCGAGGCCTCGGCGTCGACCTTCAGGCGGCCGACGATTTTTTCGTTGTCGTCGTTCGCGAAAAAGCGGCGCATGCACTTCAGGCTGCCGTAATAATCCGACTGACCCTCGTTGGAAGCCCAGCGGTCGCGCACGTCGTTGATCTTCGGGGCGCCGCCCAGATGATGGCCCATCTCGTGGCAGGCGACCAGGGCGAAGCCGTCCGGGGTCAGCGCCGGGTGGCGGGCCATGCCGCCGTACATGGAAATGGTCCACTTGCGGCCGTCCTGCGAGGCGTAGGCGTTGACCGTTCCGTCGCTCCAGAAGCGCTCGATCTTCAGGAAGGCGCCGTTTTGCGAGACCTCCTGGGCGTACAGGGCCTGAATGCGGTCCAGCACGGAATCGAACTGCGCGCGGCTGATGGAACTGATGCGGATTTCATCCACACCGATCCAGCGGTCGTTCTCGGGAACGATGCCGCGGCAAAGTTTTTGATTCGGAATCGCGGCGAATGACATTGATGTGAAGAACAGTGCGAATGCACCGAGCAGTCCTTGTCTCATGCGTCAGCCCTCCATGGCCTCTCCCCATGAAGTCATGGAACCGGAAATCCTGAAAGGGCGCGGCTTTCCGGGCGATCAAAATCTAGTCTTTCTCTAGTCCTTCGAGGGATCCGGGAAAATTTTGTCCCCCCGCGCGAATGCTTTTTTTCATCGGGTTTTGCCCTGCGCCATCGCGTGTAAAGCTGGACCTGAAAAGCGGCCTTCATTTATTCTCCAGCCCATGAAATTCAATGTCCTGCGCAGCCTGCTCATTCCCTGGTTCGTGTTTTTCATCCTCGCCGTGACCGGACTGGTCGTGTCCGCCGTGAAATGGCATCTGCATTTGCCGGACAATCGTTTCATCCCGCCGGCCCTCGGCCTGGGCGCTCTCTGCTGCGTTCTGTTGAATTTGAGCACGCTGTCGCGCGCCGGGATCTGGCTCGCCTACACCCTGCCCTTCGAGGTGCGTCGCAACTCCCGCCCCTGGTTGTGGCGGGCGGTGTTCGCCGTCGTCATCGCCGGGATTTTTTATCTGCTCGGCCAGTTGCCCTGGACGCCGCTCATCTGGCAGGCCGCCGTCATCCCGGCGGTCTTCACCATCTGCCTGTTCGTGGCCGTGCGCAGCCTGATGGGACCGATCCTGAAGTGGTCCTCCACCATGTCCCTGAGCCGCACCATGGCCTTGCTGTTGAGCCTGCCGGTTTTCCTGTTCGTGCCGCTGGTGGCGTTTTTCGTGGGCCAGAACATCGTCTCGGCTTATCGCGCCAGCCGTCCTGACCTGACGGTGGCCGCCGCCATCGTGCGCCCGCCGCCCGCCACCGCCGACAGCGAGGGCGCCGCCGCGCCACCCGCGGAGACGAAGGACGTCCCGAACACACCCGCCGCCAAACGCGCGCAGAGTTTGCGCGAGATCGCCGAGGCCGGCCGTCCCTGCGCGGAGGAGAGCCGCGAGATCCAAAAAGCCCTGGAGCCCGGCAACTCCGAAGAGATCGTCTACTGGGCGGTGAAGGCCGTGAAGTGCGCCGAGATGAAATCCGTGGTCGCCCTGCCGAAACTGGTGAGGGTCATGCAGGAGCATCCCAGCACCAAGGTCCGCGCCGCCGCCATTCTGGCCATGCCGAAGTTCGGCACCGAGAATGTCCGCCAGGTGTCCTACCTGCTGGTGAAACGCCTGAGCGAAAAAGAGCCCGCGGAGGTGATCGAGGCCGCCGCCCAGGTCCTGTCCCGCCTGCCCGAGGACGAGCGCAAAGGCGCCGTGAACCGCCTGAAGTCGCTGTTGGATTCCCCGCGCGCCAGCACCACGGCCGCGAAAGCCCTGATTCAGAATTTCAAACAGGACACCGTGGTCGCGGAATTCGTGGCCGCCAACCTGGAGACTTCGCCGCCGGCCCGCGAGCGCGCCGTGGCCATGATCTGCCTGCTGCCGAAAACCACGCGCGGCGTGGCCGAGGCCCACATCCAGCAAGTCGTCGCGGCGCTGAAAACCGGCGCCGACAGCGAGCCCGCCATGCAGGCCCTGGAGTGCCTGGGACAAACGGGCTTCCAAGCCATCCGTCAGGAAGTCCTGCAACCGCAGAACCTGGATCGTCCGGTGGCGGCCCGCGCCCTGGCCGAAATGGACGTCAAACAAAGCACCCAGGAAGCCCTGGAAACCGCCGACGCCTGCGCCCGCGACAGCAATGACGAAGTCCGCCACTGGTGCAGCCAGAGCCTGGGCAAACTGGGCGCCCAGGCCCTGCCGAAAATCCTCGACCTCCTGAAATCCAGCGACTCGCACTTGAAAGACGCCGGCAAAAACGCCCTGAATTTCTTCGATGATCCTTCCGCCAAGGGCGAGCTCGAGCGCATCCGCGCCGACAACTCCGGCTGGATGGCCAATCAGCGGAAATTGCAGATCGCCCGCGCCATCGACACGGCCCTGATCAAGATCGAGAAAGACCGCTTTGATCAGAGCGAAAGCGCGGAGCCCGCCGCGGAAACCGCGCCGGCGACGGAAACCGCGCCGGCCGAGACCCGCTCTGAATAAGAGCGGCCTCCCCCATTGACCCCCTCGTCAAGACATGGAAGCATCAAGGACTCTTTCCCAGCGAGGTCTTGATGCGCGGACGTTGTTTTTTCACGGCCCTCCTTCTTTCGTTCTTCGCCACGGCCTGCACGCACACGGCCCCGGCGCCGGTCCCCGCGGTTCCTCCGCGGAACGCCGAGGTCCATCGGCAGAAGCCTTTGGTGGTGATGATCTCCATCGACGGTTGCCGCCATGATGATCTCGATCATTTCTCGCCGCCGAATCTGCTGAAACTGCGCCGCGAGGGCGTGACCTCCCGCGGGTTGATCCCGGTCTACCCCAGCCAGACTTTTCCGAATCACTACACCCTGGCCACGGGCCTGACGGCGGAGCACCATGGCCTGCTCGGCAACCAGTTTTACGATCCGCAGGCGGGCCTCGAGTACCGCGGCAAAGAGGCCGCCAGCGCCCGCGACGGACGCTGGTACGGCGGCCTGCCCTTGTGGGGGGTGGCGCAGAAGGCCGGCATGCTCTCGGGGGTTTATTTCTGGATCGGTTCCGAGGCCGAGATCGCCGGCACCCGTCCGACGGAGTTCTTCCATTACGACGACAAAGTGACGATCGACGCCCGCATTGACCAGGCCCTGGAGTGGATGAAGCGCCCGCCGGAAACGCGGCCGCCGCTGATCATGCTTTACTTCGCCGACGTCGACATGATGGGGCACCGCTTCGGCCCGCACTCCCCGGAAGTCAAAGAGGCCCTGATGAAAATCGACGCCGGTCTCGGGCGCCTGTTCCGGGAAGCCGGTCAGCTCGAACTGCCCGGCGTGAATTACGTCATCGTCTCCGATCACGGCATGAGCGCCGTCGAGGCGAAGGACGCCGTCGCCATGGACGAGCTGTTGCCCGAAGAGGACGTGAAAGTCGTCGGCGGCGGCGCGCAGATGTTCGTCTACGCCCTGACTCCGGAAAAAATCCAGCCCGTTTACGAGCGCCTGAAAAAGGCGGAAAAGCATTTCCGCGTTTATCTGAAGAAAGACATCCCGGAGCGCTACCACCTGAGGAAAAGCGCTTCCGCCCCGGACATCCTGATCGACGCGCAAGCCCCGCACACGCTGGGCTTCCGCGAATGGATGGCCAAGGCCCGCGCCAAGAGCGGCACCCATGGCTACGATCCAAGGAACAAAGACATGTGGGGGATTTTCGTGGCGCAAGGGCCGGCCTTCAAAAAAGGGCGGACGCTGCCCGCTTTGGACAACACCCATGTGGCGCCCTTGGTGCTGAAGCTGTTGTCCTTGCCGGAGCCCGGCCCCTTGGACGGCCGCGCGGAGGTTTTCGCGCCGGCGCTGCGCGATTAGCGCTCGGCCATCTTGCGGTCCGGAGGGACCATGTACAAGGTGCCGACGAACGAGAACACGCTGGAGAACTGGCGGATCGTGAAGCGCGAGGTCGCCACCAGGCCCTTTTTCTGGCGGACCATGTGACGGCAATCGAGGGGGATCCTCAGGCTTTGATCCTCCGTCACCAGGGCGAGATCCACGCCGTCGGACCGCAGATACAGTTTCGTCCCGGCTTTCAGCATCAAATTCTTTTTGAAGATGTCGTAGCCCTGGGCTTTCGACAGACGGATGTCGCAGCTCGGGCCGAGAACGCGGCCCTGGCGGTCGGCCTTGGCGCGGGAGCGCATGGCCCGCAGCGAGGTCGTGCCCTTGCGGATCAGGAGCGGGTCTTCAATCAGCAGGTAGCTGCCCTCGCCCAGCGAACGCACGTCGTCCGTCATGCGGACGCGCGCCTCGCTCGCGGCAGCGAATAAAAAACACGCCATCAAAACAAATGAAATACGGCTCATAAGGGACTTTTTTAGCATGGCCCTTGGACGCGTCCGGGAACTTTTCGCGCCTCCTGAAAGAAGAACAGGAGTGTGCGGGAAATTGACACCGGCGCGGGCGCCGCCGCCGTTTTATCCGTCTCCCATGACCGGAAACGCCGATCCCGCGCGGGGTAGGCAAAAAAATCCCCCCTCCACCTTCTGTCCGGAAATGCCTCCCGGGACTCGCGGAATCCGCCCCCCTTGCGGATTCTAGGGGAAGACCCCAACAAGGAGACACCACGATGAAAGCCATCTTCGGCGCGGCTTTGCTGCTGATGCTTTTCACCACCGCCTGCCAGGAGTCCCGCGACTTGTCCCGGGATTCCTATGATTACCGCGATCACGCCGAGCACGAGCACGGCGACGCGGAATTCCCGCCGGAATTCCTGGATCCCTTCGGCTGCACGCGCGCCAACACCTCGCAGATCCGCGTCGTCAACGAGGGCAACGGCAAACGCGAGCGCTTCCTCGCCCGTTGCGCGCGCGAAACCGGCGACTCGCCCTGGTGCGCGCAGCTGATCCGCCCGAACCCGCAGAGCGTGTCGGTCTTCCGCTGCACCTACGGGCAAAACCTCGCCCACCAGCTGATCCATCCCGATGAGAACACCTGGGGCAACGCCATCCGCGCCGTGAAGATCATCCAGCAGCTGACGCAAAAAGGCCTGAGGGTCTGCCAGATCTACAACTGGTGGCGGCCCGAACCCTACAACAACAACGTCGGCGGCGCGGCGGGCCGGCATCCTTTCGGCACCTCCGTCGACGTGCGTTTCTGCAGCGTCGATGAGGCGAACAAAGGCTTTTCGGAATTGTGCCGGATGCGCAAACAGGGCTTGTTGCGGGCCATCGGGCATTACGGCAGCACGGGCCTGCACCTGGGCATCGCCGACAGCGTCGCCAACACCTGGGGACGCAGCTGCCCGAACTGAGGCCTTCGCGATAGCTCTTGCTTCGCCGCGGGCTTTTGTCCAGAATGGGGCCTCTTTGGAGGAGGCCCTTTGGATCCGAATCTGTTCGCCACGTTCGCCCTGCTGGTCGGTCTGGAAGTCGTGCTCGGCATCGACAACATCCTGCTCATTTCCATCCTCACGGCGCGCATCCCCGCCGAACACCGCGAGCGCACTCGCCGGCTCGGGCTGGCCCTGGCCCTGGCGGGCCGCTGCGTCCTGCTGCTCGGGGCCTCCTACATCGTGCGTCTGAGCGAGCCGGTGCTTTCCGGTTTCAGCTGGAAGGACCTGATCCTCATCGTCGGGGGCGGCTTCCTGCTCTTCAAGGCCGTCAAAGAGATCCACCACGTCGTCGAGGTCACGTTGCCCGACGAAGGCCAGACCGGCGCGCGGACCACCGTCTCTTCGGTCATCGCGCAGATCATTCTTCTGGACGTGGTGTTTTCCATCGATTCGGTCATCACCGCGGTCGGTCTCACGGACAATCTGTGGGTGATTTACTCCGCGGTGCTGGTGTCTTTCGCGCTGGTGCTCGCCTTCTCCGGCGCCATCGCCGCCTTCGTGCACCGTCACCCGACCCTGAAAATCCTGGCTCTGTCCTTCCTGGTCACCATCGGGGTCACGCTGACCATCGAGGGTTTCCACGGCCACGTGCCGAAAGGCTACATCTACCTGCCGATGGGATTCGCCCTGATGGTGGAGCTGCTGCAAATGCGCTTTCAGCACAATCAACTCAAGGGGCGGTTGAAAAAGGAAAACGGCGGGAAATCCTGACACCCGCCGGGCCGCCGACGGCCCGGTCTAGCAGGAGAGCGACATCCCGGCCGGGACCTCGCGCAGCCGTTCCTGCAGGATCGGGAAGCTCACGGTGAACGTGGCCCCCCGGCCCGACCCCTCGCTGGCGGCCGTGATCCGGCCGTCCTGGGCTTCGGCCAGGGCGCGGGCGATGGACAGGCCCAATCCCAAGCCGCCGAATCTGCGCGTCAGCGACATATCGCTCTGAAAGAAAGAATCGAAGAGCTTCGGCAGGAACTCCTTGTCGATGCCCGCGCCGTGATCGCGCACGATGATCTCGCAGCTCGGCCCGCGACGGGCCAGGGTGACGTCGACCTCGCCGCCGGGATTCGAGAATTTGATGGCGTTGTCGAGGAGTTTCATCATCAGCTGCTGCATGCGGGCCGCATCGCCGCGCACCAGGCCCAAAGCGGCGTCGCGGTGCAGGTTCACGTCGACGCCTTTGCGGGCGGCCGTCGTCCGCAGGGCGTTGATGGCGGCCTCGACGGAACCGGTGAGATCGAGGGGCCGCGGATCCAGCACCATGCTCCCCAGCATGATGCGCGAGGTATCGAGCAGGTCGTCGACGATTTTCTGCTGGCCGCGGGCGTTGCGGTGAATGGACTGGAAGGCGTCGGGCAGTTCGTCCTTCGCCACCTGCCCTTCCAGCAGAAGCTCGCTCCAGCCCAGGATCGACGTGAGCGGCGTGCGCAGTTCGTGGGTGACGTTGACCAGGAACTCGTCCTTGGCGCGGTTGGCTTCGCGCAGCTCGTCAATGCGTTTTTCCAGGGCCGCGTGCAGTTCGACGTTCTCCATGGCGACCGAGACGCTGTCCACCAGGGCCTCCAACAAAACCAGTTGTTTTTCCGAAGGCCGGTGCACCTTCGCCCAGTACACGCCGATGGCGCCCAAAGGATCGCTGCGCCGGATGGGGATCATCACCAGGCTGCGCACGAAGGTGCTGCGATAGGCCTCCTGGGGGATGCGCGGATCCAGGCGGATGTCCTCGATGACCGCGATCTCGCGATGGAGCATCGACCAGCCGCTGATGCAGGCCCGCAGGGGGAAGCGGCGCCCCTTCCACAGGGGACCGATGGCGTCCTCGTCGGCATAATGACAGAATTCGCCGTCCTTCAGAACGAAGGTGGCCCCGTCCGACTCCGCCACCAGGCGGGCCGAGCGGCGCACGATGGCCATGACCCTTTCCAGATCATGGGCCTTCGACAGGTCCTGCACGGCTTGAATCAAAATCGAGGTCCCCGCGCCCAGCACCTCGATTTTCTTCAAGGCCTCGTTCATGACAGAATGGCTCTCGTCGGCGCGATGGACTCGCCGCGGTCCTTGACGTTCTTCGCACCTTCCATGGACGCGCAGTGGGCGCAGCAGTAGATGCGGCCCTCTTCCTCCACGCCGTGGCCGATGATGCGCGTTTCACAATGCGCGCAGCGCGGAGCCAGGATGTTGATGGCGCACTCGAAGGAGTCGAAGGTGTGAGCCCGACCGTCCATGATGACCTGAAAAGCCTTGTCGTAAGCGTTGCCGCAGTTCTCGCATTTCATTTCCTTCATGGTGACCTCCCGTCTTTTTTGAGCACTGAAATTCTAACCCGTTTCGACGTTTCTCCGAGGGGAATCCGGAAATCTTCACTTCAATATGAAGGGAAAAAGTCTTTTGGTAACGAAGGAGGTGTTATGAAGAAAGTCCGTTACGCCGTCGTGGGTCTGGGTCACATCGCGCAAACCGCCGCTTTGCCGGGCTTGAAAAATGCCCGTCGCAATTCGCAACTGACCGCCCTGGTTTCCGATGACCCGGTGAAGCTGAAAAAACTCAGCAAGCAATACAAAGTCCCCTCCACTTATTCCCACGATGAATTCGAGGCCTGCCTGAAAAGCGGCCTGGTGGACGCGGTTTACATCGCGACGCCCAATACCCACCACCGCCGTTTCGCGGAAATCGCCGTGGAGCACGGCGTGCACGTTCTGTGCGAAAAACCGCTGGCCGCCTCCTCGGCCGATTGTGAAGCCATGATCGCCGCCGCCAGGCGCCACAAGGTGAAACTGATGACCGCCTACCGCCTGCACTTCGACGCCGCCAATTTGCGGGCCTCGCAGCTGGCCCATTCGGGGAAATTGGGCGAACTGCGCTATTTCAATTCGATCTTCTCCTACCAGATCACCGACGAGGACAACATCCGCCTGCAGAAAGACAAAGCCGGCGGGCCGCTCTATGACATCGGCATTTACTGCCTGAACGCCGCCCGTTCGCTGTTCCGCGCCGAGCCCACGGAGGTTTTCGCTTTCAGCACGCGCAAAAAAGGCGACTCGCGCTTCAGCGAGGTGGAGGAGATGGTCTCCGCCGTGATGAAATTCCCCGACGAGCGCCTGGCGAGCTTCACCTGCTCCTTCGGCTCCGCGCCGCGCTCCCGCTACGACCTGGTCGGCACGAAAGGCAGCCTGCAGCTGGACAACAGTTACGAGTACGCCGAATCCATGAAGATGGACGTGGTGATCAACGAGAAATCAAAAAAATCCTCTTACGCGAAGAAGGATCAGTTCGGTCCCGAATTCGCCTACTTCTCGGACTGCATCCTGAAAAACCGCGAGCCCGAACCCTCCGGCACGGAGGGCCTGGCCGATCTGCGGGTCATCGAAGCCTTGTTCACCTCGATGAAGGAAGGGCGCGCCGTCAAGGTTTCGGCGGCGAAGAAGGGCAAATACCCCCACCCACGGCAAAAAATCCGCATGCCGGCCGTGCGCGAACCCAGCAAAGTCCACGTCACCTCACCCTCTTCCTAAGGGTGACAGTTCCCTTTTTGTCGTGCGGCGCACGACAAAAAGGGAACTGTCACCTCGCGCTCACGCGGCATTCGTGCTGTTTCGCGAGGTCTTTCATTTTGAAGACGCGGACGGCGTTGTTGAAAAAGACGTCGCACCAATGCTCCCGCGGGATGGCGCGTTTGTAGGCCTCGAGATAGTCCTTCATGCCGGTCAGGGGCCAATCCGTGCCGTACATGAGTTTGGTCGGGTCCTCCATGTAACCGAAGGCCCAGCGCACGGGCTCGATGAGGTAGCGCTCCAGACCGGCGGCGTTGATCTTCTTCAGGTCGCCGATCAGCAGAGCGGAGGCCTCCACGTAAACATTGGGGTTTTTGTAGGCCACTTCCGTCGCCGACTGGATCCACGGATTGCCCAGGTGGGCGATGACGAACGTCACCTGGGGGAAATCCACGGCGACCTCATCGATGGTCAGGGGATCGGAGTACTTGAGCTTGCCGCGGGACGAGTAGGTGTCGCCGGTGTGGAAGACGACGGGCACGTCGTGCTTCCGCGCCAGGCGGTAGACCGGATGATAGGCCTTGTCGTTGGCGTAGCGGTGCACGTAGCCCAGGTAAATCTTCAGGCACGAGTACTTCTTCGAACGCAGGGCCTGATCGAGGCGGGCGGCGTCGACCTTCTCCTCGACCCCGAGGCAGTGCACGACGTGATGCTCTTTCATGTCCTCGTTGTAGCCCGTCCTGCCGTTGTCGGAGGTGTGCACGACCGCGCCCACCACGCCCGACTCCTTCATCTCGCGCAGGAATTGCTCTTTGGTCTGCACGATGCCGCTGGTGCGCTCGGGCTTGCCGCTGAAGCGCGTGTGGGTGTGGACATCGATCACCGGCAGGTTTTCGCTGGCCGCGAAAGACAGGTCCTCCGAGGCGGCGGCGCGGTCCGCGGTCTTGTCCTCTTTTTTCGGCGCCGACCAGCAGCTCGTCAGCATCATCAGGCCCAGGAGCAGGGGCAGCGGGAAGGATCGGCTCATGGCAACTCCTCTGTGGATGCAACCATTTGTCCCGACCGGGCGCGGGGCTGTCAAGAACCAAGCCCGCGGGGGCTGGCAGGGCGCGAGCGCCTCCGTGAAGGGGTGACGTGGCGGGGTGACGCGCCGGGCATCACCAAGTGGGTCGGTCTTCGCTAGAGTGCCATCCCATGAATGAAACCCTGCTGATCCTCCTCGCCGTGCTGTCCCTGGGACAATTTGCCGTCCTGCTGATTCTTTTCCTGCGCCGTCCGCCGTCCGGCCCCGACATGGAGTCGCCGCTGAAATCCCTCGGCCAGCAGAACGAGCGCATGGAGCGCGGCCTGCGCGACGAGTTCGCCCGCACCCGTGAGGAGCAGGGCAAGAGCGGCCGCGACCTGCGCGAGGAGGTGGCCACGGCCATGAACCGCATCACGCAGACCCTCGAGACCAAGATGAACCAGATCCAGGAATCCAACACCCGCAAGCTCGAGGAGATGCGCCACACGGTGGACGAAAAGCTGCAGGGCACCCTGGAAAAACGCCTGGGGGAAAGCTTCAAGCTCGTCAGCGACCGCCTCGAACAGGTGCACAAAGGCCTGGGCGAGATGCAGAGCCTCGCGTCCGGCGTCGGCGATCTCAAGCGCGTCCTCACCAACGTCAAAACCCGCGGCACGTGGGGCGAGATCCAGCTGCGCGCCATCCTCGAGCAGATCCTCCTGCCCTCGCAGTACGAAGCCAACGTCAAGGTGAAGCCGGACAGCAACGAGCTGGTGGAGTTCGCCATCAGGCTTCCCGGCGGCGAGGCCGAGGACAAACCGGTGTGGCTGCCCATCGACTCGAAGTTCCCGAAAGAGGATTACGAGCGCATCCTCGAGGCGCAGGACCGCGCCGACAGCGAAGCCCTGCGCGTCGCCCGCGACGGCCTGGCGAAATCGCTGAAGCTTTTCGCCAAGGACATCCGCGAGCAGTACATCTCGCCTCCGCTGTCGACGGACTTCGGGATCCTGTTCCTGCCCACCGAGGGCCTGTTCGCGGAAATCTGCCAGTACCCGGGCCTGCTCGACGCCATTCAGCGCGATCACCGCGTGACGGTGGCCGGCCCCACCACCATGGCGACGCTGCTGAATTCGCTGCACATGGGTTTCCAGACCCTGGCCATCCAGGAGCGCTCGAGCGAGGTGTGGCAGGTGTTGGGCGCGGTGAAGACCGAGTTCGGCAAATTCGGACTGATGCTCGAAGGCGTCGAGAAAAAACTCGACGAGGCGAAGAACAAGATCGCCGGCGTGCGCTCCAAGACCACGACCATCACGCGCAAGCTCAAAAAAGTCGAGGAGCTGCCGAGCGAAAGCTCAAGGATGCTGCTGGATCTGGTCGACGGCGAAGAGGACGGCGAGGACGCGGAAGCCTGAGCTATTCGGATATCCGACATCGGATATCCGAAGGGTTCAGGGCGCGTCGTTGCACTCGTACTCGGTTTTCGTGAAGTACGGGCGCGAACGCGACATCTCGCACTTCTTGAAAAAGAACGGCTGGTTCGGTTTCACTTCGCGCACGGGCATGCCCTGTTCCACCTGGAAAAGATCGTTCGCCAGGGTGGCCGGATGCGGGCGGCCCTGGGGCCTCTCCTTGGCGGCGCAGGCCGCCGTTCCCACGCAAATCAGCATCAACAAGATTTTTTTCCGAAATGAACCGCGCTTCATTCTTTCCAGTCTATCCTTCTTCGCGACGGACGGCATCCCCGGGCTGGACGAAAGCTTGACCCCTCCGGCGCTCTTCGCCAGACTGGCGCCATGATCGCGAAAACCTGGAAACGCACGACGACTTTTCAAAAAGCCCTGGCCCTGCTGTTGCCCGTCCTCCTGTTCCGCATCGTCTTCATGCTCAACGTGGGATTGATCGACGACGAGGCCTACCACTGGTCCTGGACGAAGGGACTGAGCCTTTCTTATTTCGATCATCCGGGCATGATCGCCTGGCTCGAAGCGATCACCACGTCGTTGTTCGGCGACACCCTGCTGGGCGTGCGCCTGCCGGCTTTCCTGTGTTATCTCGGCGCCATGGTCATCCTGTGGCGCCTGACCTGGGAGCTGTTCAACGAATGGGCGGCGCACTTCGCGGTCTTCCTGCTGCTGTTCACCCCGCTGTGGGGCATCGGCGGCTTCGTGGCTTCGCCGGAGACGCCGTTCATTCTGTGCTGGATGGCGGCGGCTTGGGTGTTCTGGCAGGGCTGCCGCGAGGACGACAAACGCTGGTCCCCCGCCAAAACCTGGCTGTGGCTGGGCGTGATCATGGGCCTGGGACTCAATTCGAAATTCATCATGGCGCTCCTGGCGCCGGGCTTCGGCGTGTACCTTCTGATGTCGCCAGGCCGCCGCCGCGAGCTCGCGGGCCCTTGGCCGTGGATGGGCGTGCTGATCGCCACCTTGATCTGCCTGCCGATCTTCCTGTGGAACCACGCCGTCGACTGGCCCGGCTTCAAATACCAGTTCCACGATCGCCACAGCGGCGAGGGATTCTCCCTGGCGCGCTGGATGGGCTGGTTCGCCGCGCAGGTTTTGTTCCTGACGCCCTTCGTGTACTTCATGATCGCCTGCGCTTTTTTCCGCAGCTGGTTCCTGCGCCGCGAGGCGCGCTGGCGTTTCCTGTTCGCCCTCACCGTGCCGAGCCTGCTGATCTTCACCGTTCAGCCTTTCTTCGCGGAGTACAAGCCCCATTGGGCGGGACCGGCCTACTTGCTTCTCACCATGGGCGCGGGGGCCCTGTGGTCCGAGGGGCTCACCCTGTGGGACCGGCCCTGGCTGAAACCGAAATCCAAGGCCATCACCCTCGGCATCCTGGCGTTCCTCGTCCCGATCAATCTGTTCGTGTATTCGACTTTCGCGGGACCGTGGATGCCGAAGGTCCACCGGTTCTTCAAACCGAACCAGCCGTGGAACACCACCTGGGACCTGTCGAACGAGTTCACCGGATGGGAGGAGCTCGGCCAGGAGGTCAACCGCCGGCAGCGCGAGATCCACGCCCTCACCGACAAGCGCCCCTTCATCGCGGCCCTGCGCTACGAAACGACGGCGCAAACCTATTGGGGCACGAAGCAAAAGACCTACCACATGTCCTTCACGCGCTCGCACTACACCGTGGCGCAAAACCAAACGAAGGACTTCGACAACCTGAAGGGCCTGGACGCCCTGGTGGTGACGACGGAAAAATACCCCGCTCAACCCTCCGAGTGGGGACGTTTTGATTCCTGCGAGCCCAGCGAATTCAAAACCTACCGCGGCGATGAGCACGCCCGCACCTTCACCATCTGGTGGTGCAAGAACTTCCAGGGCGTGCTGCAGTGACAGTTCCCTGTTTGTCGTGCGGCGCGCGACAAACAGGGAACTGTCACCCTTCCTCCTCGTCGACTTCCTCCAGGCCGGGGATACGGCTGAAAGCGATGCAGGTGGGGGCTGATTTCAGGCGCTGGTGCAGACTGCCGGCGTAGATCGTGTCGCGTCCATAGCGTTTGTTGATCTGATCCACGGCCTTGTAGGCGAGACTGCGTCGTTCGTTCTCGAAAAATGAAAATTGATGCTGCTCCTCCGGGATGAAATCCCCGAGGACGATGGCGACCTTCACCGGCCGCTTCATCATCGGGGAACCGGCGAACAGGCGGTTCAATTCCTTCAGCAGGAAACCGGTGTCCTGCGTTTCATGGAAGCGCGACTGCCTCTCGTCAAACTCGTAACCCATATAACTGATGCCGAGGCTGAGCGAGCGGGCCATCATGCCCGCCATGCGCAAGCGGATGGCGGCCTTCCACAACAGCTTGTGCCCCACCGCCAGGGCGTCGCGGTGATTGCGCTCCGAGGGCGGCAGCACGTTCGAGTGGCCGATGCTCTTCGGCGGGATGGGTTTTTCGAAATCCCGCCACTGTCCCTGCAGCAAACCGTGATAGCGCGCCCCCAGGACGCTCCCCCACAGGGCGCGCATCTGCTGCTCGTCCCGCGCCAGCAACTCGCTCATCGTCGTGACACCGCGTTCGCGCAAACGGCGGTCCATGCGGGGCCCGATGCCGGGCACGTCCTGCAGTTTCAGCGAAGACAAGGCCTCCACGCGGTTGTCGTCGCGGATCACCGTGAAGCCGTCGGGCTTTTGCATGTCGCAGGCGATCTTCGCCAGCAAAAAATTGCTGGAGATGCCGATGGAGCATTTCAGGAATTCGCCCACCCGCTCGCGCAAGGCCGCCTTGATCCTGAGGGCGAGCTCGCGCCCCCGCTCCTCGATCTGCTGGGTGCCCGTCAGTTCACAAGCGATCTCGTCGATCGAGCACACCGAACGCACCGGAATGACCGAATCCACCGCCTCGATCACCTGATGGTGGTATTTCACGTAAGGACCGTGGCGGGCCGCCACCAGGATCAGGCCCGGGCACATGCGCTTGGCGTCGCCCACCCGGACCCCGGTCTTCACGCCGAATTTCTTCGCCTCGTAACTGGCGGCGATGACCGACGTCGAGTCCGTCACCATCGGCACCACGGCCACCGGCTTCCCCCGCAAACGCGGCTCCTCCTGCTGCTCGCAGGAGGCGAAAAAGGAATTGAGATCGACGTACAGGGCGCGCAAAGGCTTCATTTACATGTTATTTACGGTCACTTCCGCCCAAGGGCAAGACGATTCCGGCGACCTCGACTCACCGCCGGTTTTTTTCCCCGTCTCAAGTTGAGATTCCGCTCTCGAGAACATCGTGTTTCTTTCCGATATCAACTAAGATCATTCCACAGGGGAATCGCATGCCGAACGCTTTCGTTTTCCGAAGCTTGTCCTTGTTTCTCTTGACGGCGGGATTGGGGCTGGGCCATGGCGCCCGCGCCATGACGATCGAGCAATGCGAGCAGGCCGGCGGCGTGGTGCAGGACGGCCAGTGTTTCGAAGTCGATCAGCCCGCCTCCGCCTCGCGCCAGCCCAGCCAGAATCAGTGCGATTCGAGCTACAAACGCCAATGCGATTCCAATGTCACCGCGGCTTTCCGGAGCTGCGATAAAAATTCCGTCCAGGCCAAGATCAACTCGGCTCTCCTCAAAGAGGGGAAAGCGGTCGAGAAGGCGCTCCAAGAGGCGCAAAAAGAAGGCGAGACCAGCATCAAGAAAGCCTGCGAGCAGATGAAGAAGTTCAACGAGAAGGTCCAGAAGACCTTCGCCGACATTCAAAAGACCTGCACGCAGGCGCGCTCCGTCTGCATGAAGTCCTGCGATCTCCAGCTGCCGGAGGAGTGCGGCGACTTCTCGACGGCGATGTTCAGCAGCGCGCAAAAATGCGAAAGCTACGACAACGAACTCAAGGTTTTCATCCAAAACCGGAAAGTCGCCCTCATGAGGGCCGAAGACGCCAAACAGTGCGGCCTCTCCATGAGCGCCTCCAGCGAGGAGAACGGCGACGGCGCCAAAGCCGAGGACACCTCCGCCAAAACCGCCAGCGCCTCCACCTCCGACTCCGGCACCGACAACGCCGAGAAGAAAAAAGAATCCTCCTTCTTCAACAGCGAGAACATGGGCGCCCTCGCCGGCATCGCCACGGGCTTGATGAGCGCCTTCGGGTCCAACCAAGGGCTTCAGGACTACACCCAGCAAACCATGATGCCGGCGGAATTGGACGCGGGCTCCTGCCTGCGCCCCGAGAACGTCAACACCTGCGTTTGCAACATGCGTTTCTGCACGGGCCAGAACACGGCCCCGACCACCTTCGGCCAGATGCTGCCGGGCGGGGGCGCCGAACTGAGCGGCGCCTCGGCGGCGGGGGATCAATTGGATCTGAGCGGCAGCGGTTTGAGTTTCCCCTCGGGCTTCACGGGCGGTGACAACACCGCGGCGACCGGCGGCGGCGGTTACGCCGGCGGTGGGGGCGGTTTCGGCGGCGGCGGAGGCGGCGGCAGCTTCACTCCGGATGCCCCGAACCGCGGCGGCGGTTCGCGCCTGTCGGCCGATATCCTCGCCGGCACTCAAGGCAGCGGCAATGCCCTGCGCCTCGGGGGCGGCGGCGGGACTCTCAACCCCCGCGGCCCGGCCGGGGGCGGCGACGATTCTTCCGACGGCGACGCGATTTCCAAACTGGACAGCGCCTTCTCGGACAAACCGAGCATGGCGCAATTCATGCCTCCGGGCGCCGGCAGCCTCGCGCCGGGCGCGGCGGCCCGGGCCGTGGGCGGCATGAACGCCGCCGGCGACCGATCCTTCTGCCCGGCTTCGGACGGCTGCGTGCCCTCGGGCTCCAACATCTTCCGGGAAGTGGCGAAGCGCTACCAGAACCTCTCCCTGACCCTTTACCCTTGAGGCCCGTCCGGAAAACGTTTTACTTCAAAAATCCCCGCCCCTAGAATCGATCCATGCTCCGATCGAAAACCGCCAGCGTGCGTTTCATCTTCATCACGATCTTCCTCGACGCTCTCGGCATCGGTTTGCTGATCCCGATTTTGCCCGACCTGATCCGGCGTTTTTCCGCGGACCCGGCGGCGGTGGCGAAGTACTTCGGCTATTTCATCTCGAGCTACGCCCTGATGCAGTTTCTGGCCTCGCCCGTGCTGGGCTCGCTGTCGGACAAATTCGGCCGCCGGCCGGTGCTGCTGATCTCGCTCCTGGGCGCGGGCCTCGATTACCTGGTCATGGCTTTTTCACCGACGCTCCTGGTCCTCTTCATCGGCCGCATCATCTCCGGCCTGACCGGGGCGAGCTTCACCGTGGCCTCCGCTTACATGGCCGACATCAGCAACGATGAAAACCGCTCGGTGAACTTCGGCATGATCGGCGCCGCCTTCGGCCTGGGTTTCATCGTCGGCCCGGCCCTGGGCGGTTTGCTCGGCGCCTCCCACCACACCCTGCCCTTCCTGGCCGCGGCCTTGCTGAATCTGCTGAACTTCGCGTTCGGCTGGCTCATCCTGCCCGAATCCCTCCCCGAAAGCTCGCGCCGCGAGATCGTGTGGCGGCGCCTGAACCCGTTCAGCTCCCTCGGCCGCATCCTGAAGCCGTCGAACATCCTGCTGCTGATCTGGATCTACATCTTCCTGGGGCTGGCCGGCCACGTGCACCCCAGCAACTGGACGCTGTACACGGAATTGAAATTCCGGTGGACGCCCTTCGAGGTCGGTTTGTCCTTGTCCTTCGTCGGCTTGCTGATGGCCGCGGCCCAGGGCGGGCTCACCCGCGTCGTCATCCCGAAGCTCGGCGAGTACCGCTCTTTGTTCTGGGGGCTCGTGCTCTACATCCTGACCTTCTTCGCTTTCGCCTTCGCGCCGGCGGGCTGGATGATGTACGTGATCATGGTGCTCTCGTCCGTCGCCGGCGTCGCCCCCCCGGCCCTGCAGTCCCTGATCACCAAGCACACGCCCTCCAACGAGCAGGGCGAGCTGCAAGGCACGCTGGTGAGTCTGATGAGCCTGAGCGCCATCATCAGCCCCGTGATTTACGCCGAGCTCTTCGCGCACTTCACGCGGGCCGACGCCGACCCTTATTTCCCGGGCGCGGCCTACGTCTGCGCCGGCCTTTTCAGCGTCATCGCCGGGATCCTGCTCCTGGCCCGCGGCCGTCAGAGCACGGACGACGCCCCGGTCCCGACCGTGATCCGCGGCCCCGGCCATTGAAACGCCCCCCGCGCGCGCTTTGAACTTTTTACCCGGGGCCCTTTTCGCCCCGCCGAAGGGCTCCCTCAGGGGGGAACGGGACGGAACAGTGGTTTCCGCCATAATCCTCTCATCCACGAATAACATCTTGCCCCGCCCCCGATCTTTCCGTAGTTTCGCGGCACTAAAAAAAACATTGGGAGGCCAACATGCCGCTGAAAGCTCTATTCCTGACCCTCTTCACGTCCCTGACCTTGGGCGCCACCGCGTGGGCGAACGACGAGATCGAGGAACTCAACCCCTACGACGCCGACATCGAAGAGACCCTGCAACGCTTCGACGCCGAGTACGAGCGCGCCACCGGCCTGCCCTCCCACCTGGAAGACGACCTGATGACGCCGATGCAGGGCGGTTGCTACCGCGAGACCTGCTACATCTGGGCCCACGTCAACAAGGCCTCCCAAACCATGAACGTTTACATTGAAGGCCGCCTGACCTTCTCGTGGGCGGTGTCCACGGGCCTGCGCGGCCGCACCCCGAACTTCGACACGCACCCGAGCGGTCGCGTCTACGATCGTTACACCTCCACGAAATTCCCCGGCGGCAACTACCGCGGCCTGGGCAACATGCCCTACGCCGTGTTCATCCGCGGCGGTTTCGCGATTCACGGCACCCCGGAAGGCAACTGGCGCCACCTCGGCCGCCCCGCCTCCCACGGCTGCATCCGCCTGCACCCGGACAACGGCTACGCCTTCAACCGCCTGGTGAGAAGCGTCGGCGCGCGCCGCGTGTGGATCACGGTGAACTAATCTCCTTCACGGGACTTCGATCCGGAAAAGGCGCCCTCGGTGAGGGCGCCTTTTTCATTTACGGCGCAAGGAGTTTCTCCGGGAACATTCTTTCACCCCGCAAATTGACAGCCTGATCGGGCCGTCCCCATACTGGGGACGGATCCATCGACAATTCATCCTCCGGCCCGTTCCGGAGAACAGAAAGGACTCTGTTCTTATGACGACTTCCGTGAAGCTCCGCTTTTGGTCCGGCGTTTCTCTGGCGGGCCTCGCGCTCGCGGCCTGCGCCTCGACGAATCCCTCGTCCCCGCACCCGGCGCCGGTGAATCCCGCCCAGGTCGAAAACCCCCGGCATCATGTGATCACTCTCAAGGAAGGCGATCGTCTGCCGTCCGCGGCGCCCACCATCGTGTGGAAACCCGACACGGTCCGCCTCGACATCAACAACAAGACCCACGTCGCCAACACGACGGCCGCGGTGAAGCAGGTGATGATCTGGGAAGAACTCGTCAATTACACCTCCCTCGAGTACCGCGACCGCGAATTCGCCGTCAACGGCACCTGCTACGACCTGATCTGCTCCCAGGGCAGCGGCAAAAGCGACCTCTGGGACAACTACCATCGCGCCTCCCGCGCCGCCAAAGCCGCGGCCCTGGAAAACGCCATCAAGGGCATCGGCGAGGTCTCGGCCAAACAACTCGTCGCCAAAAACTATTTTTCAACCACGCCGCGCAGCTGGAACGCGTTCGTCGATGAAATCAAGCGCGCCGCCGCCAACGACGTCATCACCAAGAGCGTGCAGACCCAGGTGACGATCACCTACCGCGCCGAAAACGCCCTGAACCTCGGTTACGGCCCCAACGCCTGCACCGAGCGCGCCTACTCCTGCACGAAATGGATCGTCAAATCGGTCGAAGTGCCCGTGGAAAGACAGCGCCTGGAAACCCGTCAGAAAATCGTCTCGCAAAAGAACTTCGATGTTTCCGCCACGATCAGCAACGCCCTGCTGATGGACGGCGAGAACGAGGCGCTCTCCCTGCGGATCAATGAAAACGGCGTGGTCCTCGATTCCTCCATCGAGGGCAAATTCAACCGCTATGACGTCAGCAGCTCCCTATCCGGCGACCGCGTCATGGTCAACGTCACCGGCACCCATCGCGTCCTGCGCAACCTGCCCTCCAACGTCGTCCTGAAAGACGCCTTCGAGATCGTCAACGACACGCCGGTGTTCGTCGTCGACATCGACCCCGCTTTCCTGCCGAAGCCGCAGGAGGACGAGAACTCGCAGCTCGTCATGGATTACACCGTGAAAACCTGCAACCCGGGCTGGGTCGGGACCTGCGCCGCTTTCGGCGGCGACCGCCGCACGCAGGCCATCAAGTCCCACGTGCTCTCCGGCCAGCGCACGATCATCCCGGTCGAAGTGCCGAAGGGCCGCGCCGCCTGGATCGAATTCACCCTGTCCCGCCGCAACAGCCTGTTCTTCAACGACAAGGCGACCTCGGTGCGCACCACGGAGTCCGTGAAGATGAAATGACCGCGCCGGCGCCCGCGCCCGGCTCTTTCGAGACAGCCCCGATCCCCCGGATCGGGGTTTTTTTTAGCCCTGCGTGATCTCCGGCCCGTGCCAGGGCAGGAAGAGGTGGAAACAAGTCCGATCCTGGGCCGTGTCCAGCCACAGCCGCGCGTGATTGCGGATCGCCAGGTTCTGGGAGATCGTCAGTCCCAGGCCCGTGCCCACGCCCACCGCCTTCGTGGTGAAAAAGGGATTGAAGAGTTTTTTCCGGACGGGTTCGGAAATACCGGGACCGGAATCGCTGATGGACAGGCAGACGCCGCCCGCGCCCTCGCGGGACGTCAGGCGGATGTGGGGATTCCGCTGGTTCTGCACGGCATCGCGGGCGTTGTTCAGCAGGTTGATCAGGATCTGGAAGATCTCCGTCGGCCGGCAGTCGAGCGAGCGCTCCGGCTCGTGCAGTTCCACCTCCAGGCGCACGCCCTCGTGGCGCAGTCGCGCGCCGACGATGTCCAGGGTGGAGTCGATCAGGGCGCGCAACGAAATTCGTTGCAAAGGCTCGGCTTCCCCGCCATGGGACAGCGCCCGCACCGTTTTCATGATCTTCTCGATGCGGTGACCGGTGGACTCGATGGAGGCGATCATCTGCCGGACGCTGTCGAGATTGGGGTTCGGGACCGAGAGCATCTCGCGGATCATCTCGGCGCGCCCCAGGATGACGCCCAGGGGATTGTTGATCTCGTGCGTGAGCGCCGCGGACAGCTCACCCAGGGCGGACATCTTGGAGGACGCCACCAGTTTGGACTGCTGCTCGAAAACCGTCTGCTGGGCCTCTTTGAGGGCGGTGATGTCCTGACGGATCGACAGATACTGATAGGGTTTCCCCTCCGGATCCAGGAAGGGGACGATGGTCGTCGCCACCCAGTAGATCTTGCCCGACTTGCTGCGGTTGCAGACCTCGCCCCGCCACACCTCGCCCGAGCTGATGGTGCGCCACAGGTGCTCGAAGAACTCCGGGCCGTGATGGCCGGAATTGATGACCCGGTGGGTTTGCCCGAGCAATTCCTCTTTGCGGTAGCCGGAGATCTCGCAGAACTTGTCGTTCACGTAAGTGATGCGGCCGTACCGATCCGTCGCCGCCACGATGGCCGCCTGATCCAGGGCGTACTTCTGGTCCTGAAGCTCTTTCATTAAGTTTTTATGATCGCGGCCATCCATGTCACGAAGGATACTCCGTGGGATGATGGTTGGCACCCTTTTCACGATGCTGTAAGCCAAGGACAGGAACTCGGAGGTTTCATGGCCCTGATCGCCCTGATTGATGATGATCCGGAAATGCGCTCCATGGTGGAAGACCACCTGCGGGCCTCGGGTTACGAGGTCCGCGCTTTCGGCCGCCCCACCGAGGCCCTGGCCGCGCTGCTGGCCGGCGATGCCGTTCCGAGCGTGGTCCTCACCGACCTGCAGATGCCCGAGATGAGCGGCATTGATCTCACCAAACGGCTGAAGGCGAAATTCCCCGACCTGCCGGTCATCCTGATGACCGCCTTCGGCAGCATTGAATCCGCCGTGGATGCCATGCGCAAAGGGGCCTTCGATTACCTGACCAAGCCCTTCAAACTGGTGGAGCTGAACCTGGTCGTCGAGCGCGCCGCCCTGATGGCGCAGCTGACCCGGGACAACGAGGTGCTGCGCACGGAGCTGCGCCGGAATTTCTCCAAGGGCCAGCTGATCGGAAAATCCAAGGCCATGACGGAGATCTTCGATCTGCTCGAGCGCGTGGCGCCGGCGCAGTCCAACGTGCTGATCACCGGCGAATCCGGCACCGGCAAGGAGGTCATCGCGCGCACTCTTCATCAGATGAGTCCGCGCTCGGCGCGGCCTTTCGTCGCCGTGAACTGCACGGCCATCCCGGAGACCCTGCTCGAGAGCGAGCTCTTCGGCCATGCCAAGGGCGCCTTCACCGGCGCCGATCGCCGCAAGCCCGGCCTCTTCGAGGAAGCCCAGGGCGGCACCTTGTTCCTGGATGAGATCGGCGACATGCCCCCGGCTCTGCAGGCGAAACTCCTGCGGGTCCTGCAGGAGCGCCGCATCCGCCCCCTGGGGGAAACCAAGGACCTCGACATCGACGTGCGGGTCATCGCCGCCACCCACAAAAACCTGAAGAAGGGCATTCAAGAGGGGATTTTCCGCGAGGACCTGTACTATCGCCTGAACGTCATCCCCTTGCCCGTGCCGCCGCTCCGCCACCGCAAAGAGGACATCCCCCTGCTGGCGCAGGCCTTCGTGGAGAAGTACGCGGCCCTGAACAAATCCAACACCCGCGGCTTCACCCCTGTCGCGTTGCACCTGCTGATGGAACAAAGCTGGCCCGGCAACGTGCGCGAGCTGGAAAACCTCGTCGAGCGCATGGTGGTGATGTCGCGCAAGACCTTGCTGGACGAAAGCGACATCCCCGCGCCGGAGTCGGCGGCGGTCGAGGATTTCTACGGTCACATGACGCAGGACCTGCCGAGCCTCGAGGATCTCGAGCGCCGCTACATGCAGTTCGTCCTGCTCAAGACGGGCGGGAAAAAAGACCGGGCCTCGCAGATCCTCGGGATCAACCGCCGCACCTTGTACCGCAAAGAGCGCGAGTACGGTTTCGTGACGGGTGCCGACGAGGACCCCGACGATCCGACGTGACTTCTTGTCATCGTCCTCCCGGTCTTTTGAGACAATTTGTCTCCGCCTCCCCTGAAAAATCCCACCCCGGGACGGCATCAACTTTGCCATGCATGGATGCATGTTTTCACAACCGGTTCCGGCATGCTCCTACTGCGAGGCTCAGCCCGCCCGTCTCGGCGATCTTTATTGCTGCGATGGCTGCCGGACCTTGGCCGAGGTGTCGGGCGTTTCCTCCGCCGCGCCGGACGCGACGGTGGAGGACCCGCTGCTGGTCGATCGGGTCGGGCGCCGCCGCGGCCCCCTGACCCGTTTCGAATGCCACGTCGATCCCCTCGCCTGCGAAGCCTGCCTGCAGGGCCTGGTGCGCCTGGAAAAAATCGTTCCCGGCCTGCAGGACCTGCAATGGAACCGCGGTCAATCCGTGCTCAGTTTCCAATTCGCGCAAGGGCATGAGCTGCCGGCGCGGGTTTACGCCTTCCTTCAGGACCTGAAACTCTCGCCGCGCTGGAAAACCGAGGACGATCAGGGCCTGCTGAAGGCCGAACGCGGCCGCACCTTGCGCCTGGGCCTGACCGGCGCCTTCGCCGCCAACATCATGCTGTTCTCGGTGCCGATCTACGCGGGCCTGGCCGGCTCACTGCAGTCGGTTTTCGAGTGGGTGCAGTTCCTGATTTTCCTGCCGGTGCTCCTGTGGTCGGCGCAGCCTTTTTACCGCACGGCCTGGATGTCCTTCCGGCTGCGCCAGCTCAGCGTGGATCTGCCCCTGGCCATCGCCTTCCTGGCGGGTTCCGGTTTTTCCATTTTCTCCCTGGCGAGCGGCGGCCACGAAATCTATTTCGACAGCCTGGCGGGATTCCTGTTCCTGATCCTGTGGAGCCGTTCACTCCTGGAAAATTCCCTGTCGCACTACCTGGAAACGCCGAGCCTCGAGCGTTTCTTCGACAAGCCGATCTTCACCCTCAGCCGCGCCGGCGTGACGACGCGCCTGCCCTGGCAGGACATCCTCACCGGCGATCTCCTGCATCTCGAGGCCGGCGATCGCGTTCCCGTCGACGGCCGTTTGGTGTCGCCGTCCCTGGAAGTGGAAACGGCGTGGATGACGGGTGAGAAAGCGCCGCACTGGCGCCTGCAGGGCAGTTTGATCCAGGCCGGAACCCGCGTGCTGTCGCGCTCGGGGGACGTGCTGGTCACCCAGGCCGCGACCCACACGGAGTTCGCGCGCCTGCTGAAGAGCCTGCAGGGCGGCGGACGCAAACTCCGTCCGTCCTTTGAAGCGCGTCTGGGCACCGCCCTGGTGCTCAGTTGCTTCGGCGCCATCCTGGCGCTCCTGCTCTTCGGGCACTCCTTGGGCCTGGGGGAAATCGCCCGGCGCGCGGTGGCGGTGTTGATCGTGGCCTGTCCCTGCGCGGTGTCCTTCGCGGCTCCTCTCTCGCGCGCCAAAGCCAATCGCCTGGCCTTCAAAAACGGTTTCTGGGTGCAGGATCCCCTGGTGTGGTCGCGCCTCCTGAACGTCCGTCGCATCGCCTTCGACAAGACCGGCACCCTCACCGGCGGGCAATTCAGCTTCGCGCCCCATTCCCCCCTGGTGGACCGCCATTGGAAACAGATCATCCTGAGCCTGGAAAACGTCTCCATCCATCCCATCGCCGAGTCCCTGCGCCACGCCTGGGGACCGCTGCCGGTGCTGGAGGTGACGGACGCGGTGGAAATCCCCGGTCTGGGCGTGCGCGGGAAAATCGCGGGCGACTCCTACGAGCTGCGCGGTTCGCCCTTCGCCGACGGCCACCTGCGCGTCGAACTGTCCCGCAACGACCACAAGGTCATCGAGCTCCTGTTGCAGGATGACGCCGCCCCCGGCGTCGCCGAAGCCCTGCAACGCTTCCATAAAAAGTACGAGCTCTTCATCATCTCCGGCGATCAGCAGCGCCGCGTGCTGGAGTTCGGCCTGCGCCACGGCTTCCCGGAAAAAAACCTGCACGGCGACCTCGGGCCCGAAAACAAAAAATTGAAAATCGAGGAGATCGCCCCGGACATTTATTTCGGCGACGGCACCAATGATCTGCTGGCGCTGAAAAAAGCCCCGGTCTCCATCGCCGTCAGCGCCGCCTCCCTCGAGGCGCAGGCCGCCGCCGACATCCTGATGTTCGACACGGACTTCGGCCGTTGCGACAGCCTGTTCGAGATCGCCCGCGAAACCGCGAAGCTGAACCAGCGCAATCTGGGGCTGGCCCTCGCCTACAATCTCCTCGCGGGCGCCGCCGCCCTGAGCGGGCTCATCACGCCCCTCGGCGCCGCCATCCTCATGCCCATCGCCTCGTTCACCCTGCTGGCCTCCACCCTGCACGGCACGGCGCTTTTGCGCCACCTGGAGAAAAACGCATGAACATTCTCCTGGTCCTGGTGCCCTTGGCCCTCCTGCTGTCCCTGAGCTTCATGATCGCCTTCCTGTGGGCGACCCGCTCCGGCCAATGGGACGACCTCGACCTCACACCGATGAAGATTCTCGACGAGACCCCCGCGAAAGAAGGAAACACGCATGAAGAACACGACTGAGACCATCCACTACGACGATCGCATCGTCCGTTATTTCCTGATGGCGACCCTGCTCTGGGGCGGCATCGCTTTCTCGGCGGGGCTTCTGGTGGCCCTGCAGCTCGCCTACTGGAAGTTCAATTTCAATCTCGAATGGCTGACCTTCGGGCGCCTGCGCCCCCTGCACACCAACGCCGCGATCTTCGCCTTCGCGGGCAACGCCATCTTCGCCGGGATTTACCACTCGACGCAGCGGCTTTTGAAAACCCGCATGGCCTCCGACGCCTTGTCGAAGATCCACTTCTGGGGCTGGCAGCTCATCATCATCGGCGCCGCCATCACCCTGCCCCTCGGTTATTCGCAGTCCAAGGAGTACGCCGAGCTGGAGTGGCCCCTGGATCTGGCGATCACCGCCATCTGGGTCGTCTTCGCGGTGAACTTCTTCTGGACCATCGCGCGACGCCGCGAGCGGCACCTGTACGTGGCCCTTTGGTTCTACATCGCCACCATCATCACCGTCGCCGTGCTGCACATCGTGAACTCCATCGAGATTCCCGTCGCCGCCTTCAACTCCTACCCGGTGTGGGGCGGGATCCAGGACGCGTTGGTGCAATGGTGGTACGGTCACAACGCCGTCGCCTTCTTCCTGACCACGCCCTTCCTCGGTTTGATGTACTACTACCTGCCGAAGGCCGCGAACCGCCCGATCTTCTCTTACCGCCTGTCGATCATCCACTTCTGGGCCCTGGTTTTCATCTACATCTGGGCCGGTCCCCACCACTTGCTGTACACGGCTTTGCCGGATTGGGCGCAGACCCTGGGCATGGTGTTCTCGATCATGCTGTGGGCCCCGTCCTGGGGCGGGATGATCAACGGCCTGCTCACCCTGCGCGGCGCCTGGCACCTCCTGCGCACCGAGCCCGTGATCAAGTTCATGGTCGCCGCCCTGACCTTCTACGGGATGGCGACCTTCGAGGGGCCCCTGCTGTCGATCAAATCGGTCAGCGCCCTCGGCCACTATACGGACTGGATCATCGCCCACGTGCACGGCGGGGCGCTGGGTTGGAACGGCTTCCTGACCTTCGCCATGGTTTATTATCTCGTGCCGCGCCTGTGGAAGACGCCGCTGTATTCGAAAAAACTCGCCGACGCCCACTTCTGGGTCGGCCTGCTCGGGATCCTTCTGTACTACACGTCCATGGTCGCCGCCGGTTTCACCCAGGGCGCCATGTGGATGGCGATGGACAAGGGCCAGCTCGTTTACCCGGACTTCGTCGAGACCGTCGTGCGCATCGTTCCCCTGTACGCCGTGCGCGCCGTGGGCGGGATGCTGTTCATCACGGGCTTCCTGATCATGATCTACAACCTCTACAAAACCATCAAGGGCGCGCCCGCCCCGCAGGATGAGGCCGTCGTGGTCCCGGCCCGCGTGGAGCAACACCACGCCGGCGAAGGCCACCGCCGCCTCGAGGGCATGGCCACGGTGTTCTCGATCCTCACCTTCCTGGCGATCCTGGTCGGCAGCGCCATCGAGATCTACCCAACCCTGTCGATCCATCGCTACGTCAAGCCGACCACGAAGGTCGACCCCTACACGCCGCTCGAACTCGCCGGCCGCGACATCTACATCCGCGAAGGCTGCTACACCTGCCACTCGCAGATGATCCGCAAGCTCGACTTCGACGTCGTTCGCTACGGCAAACCCTCGACCGCCGCGGAGTCCATGTACGACCGTCCCTTCCAATGGGGCTCGCGCCGCATCGGTCCGGATCTGGCCCGCGTCGGCGGCAAGTACCCCGACCTCTGGCACTTGCGCCACATGGTGGATCCGCGCTCGGTCACGCCGAAGTCCATCATGCCCACTTACGGCTGGCTGACCCAGAAGAACACCGATTTCCTGGGCCTGCGCCGTCGCGTTTCGGTGCTGAAATCCCTGGGCGTCCCCTACTCGGACGAACAGGTCTCCGAAGCGGACCGCCTGGCGGAACAACAGGCGAAAACGATCGCCGACGGCCTGGTCACGCAAGGCGCGCCGGCCGGTCTCGAGAAAAAAGAAATGGTCGCCCTGATCGCTTATCTGCAGGCTCTGGGCAAAAAAGGAGGCAGCGATGAGTGAGCATCTGAAGTTTTTTACCGACACCCAATGGACCCTGGTCGGATTTTTCATCTTCTTCCTGTTGTTCTTCATCTTCGTGGCGAGCACCTATCTGCCCTCGCAGATCCGCCTGCACCGCCGGCTGGAACAACTCCCCCTGGAAGACAATGACGGAAAGGACCGCGCATGAGCGACCAGGAATTCGATCCGATGACCGATCACGAGTACGACGGCATCCGCGAGCTGGACAACCGCCTGCCGGAATGGTGGCTGGCCCTCTTCGGCATCACCATCATTTTCGGATTCATCTACTGGCTGCACTACGAATTCGGCGGCGGCCACACCCAGGTGCAGGAGCTGAACCTCGCCATGGGCGTGATCCAGTCGGTGAAAGGCAGCGGACCGTCGTTCTCGGAGGATCAGCTGAACGCCCTGTTCACCGCCGAGACCGTGGGCAAAGGCCATGAGATCTTCACCGCCAAGTGCGCCGCCTGCCACGCGGCCGAGGGCGGCGGGCTGATCGGGCCCAACCTGACGGACAAGTTCTGGCTGCACGGCAAGGGCACGTCCGCGGACATCTTCGAGGTCATCGCCAAAGGCGTGCCCGAAAAAGGCATGCCTCCGTGGGCGGAGCAAATGACCGAGGAGGAACTCGTGGCGACGGCCGCCTTCGTTCATTCCCTGAAAGACCGCAACGTCCCGGGCGGCAAGCCGCCGCAAGGCGAAGAGGCCCCATGAGCACGGACTTCCGCGATCGTCCCTCCATGCTCGACCAGTACGGCGGCCGCCTGCCGCTGTTCCCGGCCGAGGTGCGCGGCGTGTGGCGTTCGCGGCGGACCGTCGTGCAGGTTGTCCTGATGCTGGTTTTCCTGCTCCTGCCCTGGATCCACATCAACGGCGCGCCCGCCGTCCTGATGGATCTGGGCCAGCATCGTTTCGCTTTTTTCGGTTTGAAGCTCTGGGCCCACGATTCGCCTTTGCTGTTTCCCGTGCTCGGCATTTTCGCTCTCGGCCTGGCCCTGGTGACCGCCCTGTACGGCCGCATCTGGTGCGGCTGGGCCTGCCCGCAGACGGTGTTCCTCGACGGCGTCATCCGCCGCATCGAGCGCTGGACGGAAGGCACCCATTTGCAGCGCCGCGCCCTTGCGGCCGCGCCCTGGTCCTTCGACAAGGCCCGCCGCAAGGTTTTGAAGTGGGCTTTGTTCGTGCTTTTCACCATCCTGCTCACTCACACGTTTCTGGCGTATTTCTTCGGCACCGACGGCGTGCTGTCGATGCTGGCCCGCGACCCCCGCGAGAACTGGGGCGCTTTCGTCTTCATCCTGTTCGCGAACGGCCTCATGCTGTTCGATCTCGCCTGGTTCCGCGAGCAGTTCTGCATGATCGTCTGCCCCTACGGCCGCATCCAATCCGTGCTGATGGACCGCCAGACCGTCGTCGTCCAATACGACAGCGCCCGCGGCGAACCCCGCAAGGCCAAAGGCGTCGCCGCCCCCGGCGCTTGCGTCAGCTGCAACCGCTGCGTCAACGTTTGCCCCACGGGCATCGACATCCGCAACGGCCTGCAGCTGGAGTGCATCTCGTGCACGGCCTGCATCGACGCCTGCGACGACGTCATGGAGAAAACCAAACAGCCCAAAGGCCTGATCCGCCACTTCGCCTTGAACCCGGGCCCCTCGATCTGGCGCCGTCCACGGATTTTGTTGTACCTGATCGCCTTGCTCCTGCTGGCCGGCAGCCTGATCTTCGCCCTGTCCAGCCACAGCACCCTGTCGGTCACCGTGCTGCGGGCCTTGGACACCCCCTACTTCGAACGGCAGAACGAGAACGGCGAGGCGATCATCGTCAACAGCTACCGGCTGCACGCCCACAACCAGACGGACGCGGCGTTGCGCATGCAAGTGAGCCTGGAGTCCACGCCGGAAGCCACCTTGCGGGTGCCGGAGTCGATGCTGGAGCTGAAGCAGGATCAATCCCGCATGATCCCCTTCACCGTGGAAGTCCCGAAAACCAGCCTGCAAGGGCGCGGCGGCCTGCCGCTGAAAATCCGCGTGCAAGAGCAAACTTACGAGGTGGAATTTGTCGCTCCCCATTTTTGATTCTTCGAATGTTTTTTTCGCCGGCAGCGCCCTGGGCGTCGCCTTCCTGGGGAGCTGGCACTGCGCCGGCATGTGCGGGGCCATCGCGGCGCTCTCGACCAAGCCGAAGACCATCGCCCTGTACCAGTCCGGACGTCTGCTGTCCTACGTGATCCTGGGAACCCTGGCCGCCGCCTTCGGCGCGCAAGTGCTGGGCTGGATCCCCGATGACCGCAAATGGATCATCACCGTCGTGTTCGGCGTGCTTTCGCTGTGGGTCCTGCTGTCGACCTGGAACCTGGATTTCCCGCAGAAGCTGCAGAAATTTTTGTGGCGCCATCGCCCGCGCGGCGGCGAGACGACGGAGTTTTTCTCCCTCGGCGTTTTGAACGGCCTGCTGCCCTGCCATTGGTTGTACGGATTCCTGATGGTCGCCGCCGGTTTCGGCAGCCCCTGGAAAGGGGCCGTGCTGCTCGCCTGTTTGTGGGCGGGGTCCCTGCCCTGGCTGCTCGGCGCGTCCACCTTGAGCGGCGTCGCCCGTCGCTGGGTCCCGAAGTCCAAATGGCCGGCCCGCGTGCTGCTCGTCACCGTCGTGCTCGGCTTGATCCTGCAGGGTTTCATGGGCGGGGATCCGCACCTGGGCTGCAAGTTAGCCTTTTAAAAACTGGCCCCTTAGAGTGGAGATGGCAGGAGACGTGCTGAGGCCTTAAAGGCGATGTCTCTTGTTCAGGATTCTCCATTCCTTCCCCTTTGCCCTTCCGGATGCCGGAACCATGTCGTACGGCGTGGGCTCTACACGCGTTCTTCTGACAAAAAAACCATTCAACGCTTTCTGTGCCGAAGCTGCAAAAAATCCTTTTCCTCTGCCACTTTTGAACCTTGTTTTCGGCAAAAGCGCCGAGACATCAACCCCCATCTTTTTCGTCTGCTCACGGGGGGATTTTCACAAAGACGCTCCGCCCTGGATCTTCAGATCAACCGTAAAACAGTCGTTAGAAAGTTCATCTTCCTCGGGCTCTGGGCCGCAAAACTCTCTTCAGCTTTGAACCAAAATCATCCCCCGGCTGAAACCATTGAATTTGATGATCTCGAAACAAGTGAGCACACCAAATGCAAACCCCTTTCCGTCACCTTGGCGGTGGAATTTCATTCGCGCCGGATCTTGGGCTTTCGTGTCGCTCAAATGCCGGCCAAAGGCCTTTTAAGTCATCTCGCAAAGAAAAAATACGGCCCAAGGCCTGACGAAAGAACCAAAAAAAGAAAGGAGCTCTTTCAAGAAATCAAATCCCTGGTGGCCCCCACCGCCCTCATCAAGTCCGATGAGAACCCTCACTACGCTCCTGATGTGTCCAAACATTTTCAGGGCTGCCATCATCAGCGCTTTAAAGGGAAAAGAGGGTGCGTGACCGGACAAGGAGAACTCAAAAAAATCGGCTTTGACCCACTTTTCAGCCTTAATCACACCTGCGCCATGATGAGGGCCAACATCAACCGACTTTTTCGAAGAACCTGGTGCACGACCAAGAAAAAAGAGCGCCTGGCTCTCCACATCGCCCTTTACGCCCTCAGGCACAATCAAGATCTGATCTTGAAAAAACCGAAAATGAAAACCGCAAAGACAATCTAGAAGTTCATCCCAACGACACAGTCGCCGGAGCGTCTCCTCTCAACCCCATCTCCACCCTAAGGGGCCAGTTTCAAAACGACCTCGTTCTCCAGCTTTTCGCCCTTTTCAAACGCCGTGACGTTATCCCAGGTCGTCTCCGCGATGTTGTGCAAAGCCTCGCGGGTCAAAAAGGCCTGATGGGCCGTGATCAGAACATTGGGGAAAGTCAGCAGGCGCGCCAGCACGTCGTCCGCCAGGATCTGTTCCGAGAGGTCGTGGAAGAAAACCCCTTCCTCCTCCTCGTACACGTCCAGGCCCGCCGCCCCCACGTGGCCGGTTTTCAAGGCGCGGATCAAAGCTTTGGCGTCGATCAAAGCGCCGCGGCTGGTGTTGATCAGCATCACGCCGGGCTTCATCAGGGACAAAGACCGGTCATCGATCAGATGCCTGGTCTGCGGCGTGAGGGGGACGTGCAAGCTCAGGATGTCGGAGCGTTGGAAGATCTCGTCCAGGGAAACGTATTTCACGCCCTTGATCCCTGCGACCTCCGCGTCGGGCGCGAGATCGAAGGCCAGCACCTCGCAGCCGAAACCCGCCATGATGCGGGCCATGACCGCGCCGATGCGGCCCGTGCCGACGACGCCCACTGTCTTGCCGTGCAAATCAAACCCGACCAGGCCGTCCAGGGAAAAATTCAATTCGTGAATGCGCGCGGAGGCGCGGCAGATCTTGCGGTTGAGGGCGAGGATCAAAGTGACCGCGTGCTCCGCCACCGAATAAGGGGAGTAAGCCGGCACGCGCGCGACGCTCAGACCCAGTTCTTGGGCGACGGCCAGATCGACATGGTTGAAACCCGCCGAGCGCAGGGCGATCAGGCGCGTGCCGTTGCGGTGCAATTGGCGCAGCACGGCCGCGTTCAGCCGGTCGTTCACGAAAGAGCAGATCGCCGGGAAACCGGCGGCGGACGCCACCGTCTGTTCGGTGAGGCGGTGCTCGAAAAAAACGGCCTCGTGGCGGTGGGAGGCGCCAGCGGCTTCGATGATCGGGCGTTCAAAACGGTGGGTGTCGAAAAAAGCGATTTTCATGGCGCGAGAATCGCATGAACGCCCGCGGATTTCACCAAGGAATGTTGAGCGTTTTTTCACGATCCTGGAACAACTCGAAGTCCGGGCTCAAACGGAAGTCGCCGCGCTGATAAACTTTTTCCCCCTGGTCCATGGTGACCTCCGAAGGGATGTAGACGCGGATTTCCAAAGCCGGGCGTTCCAACCTCTCGAGGAAGCCCAGGAGGAACAGATCGCGATTTTCCGAAGGACTCATGATGTCAAAAAAGCCCCGCAAACGATCTTCTTCGTGGGAGGCCTGCAAGGCGTTACTCAGCGCCATGACCAGGTGGAAGCGCTCAAGGCCCTGCTTCATGTCCTGAGCGCTCAAGTTGTCCCGGGATTGGCGCACCGACTCCACTTCCCTTTCGAAGCGCTTCCACCATTCGCCGCCGCTGCCGTCCACCAGGCCGCGCAATTCATTCCAGGGCACCGAGCCGCGCAAGGTGATCGCGATCTGGCCTGGCGGGCGGCTCTTCAGACTCACGAGCTCGCGCATCTGATCGTCATTCAACGCCATCAGGCGTCCCATGCGCAGCATGGCCTCCAGGGGCAGGTCGCGGAGGGTTTCCGAATCCAGGCGGCAGGAAAAACGGAAACTGCCGTCCTCCACCTGCTGGCTCGCGACGTCTTTTTGCAGGCCGCCCCAATAAGAGCAGTGTTCGTGAAAACTGGTGGATGAAAAAACATTTTTCCCGTCCAAAGCTTCGCGACGCTCGATGATGTAGTACTTCTTGCCTTGCTCGCGGGAGAGGATCTTCTGCGGATCCTTCAGATCGATCCAGCCCTGCCAGCGGCGCTTTTCCGAGTTGCGCAGTCCCAGGTACAACCAGCGGTTCGAGGAGGAATACTCGGCGCGCACCCCGGCCGAAGGGGTGTTGGGCGGCAAAGCCGCCACGTCCCCGGTGCGCACGAAGTCCAGAAACACCGGCCGCCAGGGGGAATCCGGCCGCGTCACCGTGCCCTCATCGAACACATAGGTGCGGCTGCTCGTGGTGGAGCTCTTCACGTTGAAACCCGTGACCGGGATGCGGATGAAACGGTTGATGGCTTTCCAGAAGGTCTTCGCGATGATCTCGAAATTCAAGTCATTCCCGGACGAGACCAGGAAGCGTTTCTGCTGATCCCGCGTCACCTGGAAAGACCACAGGTAGGACGACAGCGGCATCACGTAACCGCCTGGACGGAACAGCTTCGAGACCTTGAGGCTGGCATTGGCGTTGACCATGACCAGGCCGCCATGGGCCACGCGGAAAGACTCGCCGGGGCGCAGGGCGGACAAGTCTTTCCCCGTCCACAGCAGCTCCTTCGAGATCATCCAGTACTTGCGGCGCGCCTCTTCCGGGCTCGCGGCGAAAGACGTGACGGAGTAGTTGCGGATGTAACCGCTTCCGGCCGCCATGGAGAGGCGGATTTTCTTGTTCACCCATTTTTTCCCGAGACCCAGGGTGAGCATGACTTCCAGGACGTCCTGGACGCGGTAGGCCTCATCGGGTTGGGCGGCCTCGATGTTTTTCTCGATCTTGCGCTTCACGCGGTACATGAAGCCCGTCTCGACCATCCAGCCGCCCTTGCCCAGGTCATACTCCATGCCCATGAAGGGGAAGTGGCCCAGCATGTACTGGCCGGCGCTGTTCAGGGTGTCGAGGCTTTTTTCGATCACCATGTTCAGGCGGGTCTCGAGGTTTTCGAGGGTGAAATCGCCCTGCACATGGTCCGGCAGGCGCACCAGAGCGCCGTTCTTCACCCAGGGGGAAATCGTCAGGCGCGCCAGGCGGGCGCGATCCTCCCCGTTCACCCCGAGCAGCACCTCGCGGCGGGCGCGCAACTGATGGGCGTAGTACTCGGCCAGAACGGCGGGCAGTCCCACGGAGGTGAACACCATCTGCAGGTTTTCGGTGGAGGGCAGGCTCCACGCGCGCAGTTTTTCGATGTCATCGGCGCTCAAAGGATCGAGGTCCTCCGCCGCCAGAAGCGTGGGATTGGAGAGCTCCGGGGTGTTGCCCAGGCAGAAACGGAAGTCCTCTTCCAGGCAACCCAGGACGGCCGCCGCCGTCGAGGAGGGTTTGGCTTTCAGGTCGCCCGGCAGGCGCCAGGCCCTTTTCAGGGGCAGCTCGACGCGTCCTTGACGACGCTGCGGGTTTCCCCAGATTTTTTGCCAGGTCAAAGGGCGCGGGCTGATCGTCCAAAAACGCAGGAACTTCTGAAATTCCTCTTCACTGGGGAAATGCAGGGTTTCATCGCTCAACATCGGCGACGCCGCCGCGCCGGCGGAAGTGTTCGCGATCAAGCGCGCCGCCGCGTCCAGGGCGGCGGTGCTTTCGAAGCGCAGGAAAACTTCCCGGCCATCGTCGTTCGCCGTGACGACCAGGCGGTCTTCCACCACCTGGGCCGTCACGAAGCGCAGTTCGGCCCGAGCCAGAACGCTCCATCCTGTGATCAATAAAATCAACAGGGGGGAGAGTCTCTTCAAGGCTGACCTCCGCCGTCCTGGATCAGGCCCATCGTTTTCAGCACCATGGGCAGATGGGCCCCGCTGCGCACGAAGACGCCGCCGCGCATGTGCTCGGCGAGCCACTTGAGGCGGGATTCGTTCAGGGCCAGGGTCAAAATGTCGAAGGTCGACGTCGAGCAGTTGTTGCAGGAGAAGTTCAAGGCGCCGCGGTTGTTCTCGCGCTCGCCCTGACTCAGGAAGGTGGGCATCAGGCGCCGCATTTCCTCCGCGTCCAGTTTCAGTTCGAACTCGCGGAGCTGATGTTTCTCCTGCCCGATTTTGTGCATGAAGGCGCTGCGCTCGAGGATCCGGTAGATCTTCGTCTGCGAGCCGTTTTTCGCCGCCCCGCGATCGATGATGGAGCGATGGTTGTTGACGTTCAGGATCAGGGACTGGGTCATCATTTCCTCACCCTTGTCGTTCACCAGGCGCACCGGCGACCGCAGATCCAGGCGCAGGGACACGTGCCAGTCCTTTTCACCCTGGGGCGTGTCCTGCACGAGGTAAGCCTTGCTCACGGCCGGGATGCCCTCCAGGGAGGACAGGCCTTGCGCCGTCAGGATGTTGCGGATGAAGCGGCCGTCCCAGACGCCCGGTTTCTTGTAAGGGCTGAGGGAGGTGCCGGCGAGAGGGCCCGTGCGCATCAAACCGTCCCAGGCGATGGACTGCTCCACCTGCAGGCGCTTCGGCAGGGTCGTGAGGATCTCCGCGGCCGTGGCGCTCAGGTCCACCTCCGTGTCGCGACGGTCGTTCGTGATGACCTGTTTTTTGTACTCCTCGAAAAGGCGGTGCACTTGCGTTTTGTAAATGAAACCGGCCGTGCCGACGCGGGCCTTGACCAGCAGCCAGTCCACGTCGTTGAAGTCCCGCGTGGCGTCCGCCAGGGAGATCACGAAATCCTGCTGGGCGCGCTCGATGAGGGCCTTCATGCCCTGACGCGCTTCCGGCTGACGGATGTAATCCATGATCGGGTGCGCGCTCCAGGGACGCAGCGAATAGAGGAAGCGCTGCTCGAAAGGCGCTCCGCCCGTGGACCATTTGAAGGTGGAATTCTGGGCCAGACGCTTCCCAAGACGCTGGAAAACCTGTCCCCACTCCTCACGGGACAGACCCGTGCGCGAGAAGTCGAAGGCTTTCAGGATCTCGCCGGAAATCTGCGGGGCCTTGTAAAAGGCGTCGAAGCGCGGGGACAGGTCTTTCTCCCACACGACCGCCCAGTCCTCCGTCGCCTCCTGCAGCTCGACGCGCTGGCGGTTGTGGTTGCGCAGCTCGAGACCCACTTTGGTGTCGGGATAAACGTCATCGCGCGGGCTGCTGCCGAAAGTCAGGCGCTGGCTGCCGCCCTTGCCGACCTTGAGCCCGAGGTTGGCGTTGTTTTCCGCGTGGAAAATGTGGGTGCGCGTCGCCTCCGAAAGGGGCCCCAAAGCGTAGTGCGCGAAGCTGGCGTTCGGCAGGGTCTTGACCGAATTGGTCAGCGTCTCGTTGGCGAATTTCTCGAACGAGAAGCTCAGGTTCTTCGCCTGATAAAATTCGAAATCGAACACCGCGAAAGAGGCGAAACGCAGCGAGGTGGATTTGTCGGTGACAACATGGCTTTGATAGAAGCCATCGCCGTAGCGTTCCGCCAGGCGGTTCGAGTAGTCCTTCATTTCCCGCGAGGTTTTGAAGACCAGCCCGCGGACCTCCATCGTTCCGTGGGGTTCGATCTCCAGGGATTCCGGCAACCAATCCGGCGCGCCCTCGACGCGGACCAGACCGTCCCGGTTCAACAGGTTGTCCACCGTCAGGCGCACGCGTTTTGTCAGGTGCTGCTGGTAAAGCGCCGTCTTCTGCTCTCCCGTCAGGGCTTTCCAGGCCTGATCCGTGAGGTGGGGCAGGCGATAGTCCTCGAGAACTTTCGGGTTGCTCTGCGGGACGTATTCCACTTCAAACCCGAAACTCATGGTCTCGCGCCGCACTCCGTTCGCCGGTTGATCGCTGAAAACGCGGTCGCACACCAACGCTTGCGCCAGCGAGGAAGACAGCATCAAGGAAACAATCATCGTTTTCTGGATCATCCGGATGACTCCTACTTCTTCATATGATCGAAAACAGCCGCCATTTCGATCCCGCGGTCCACGAGGTTGAAATTGATCCGGCTCGGCGGGGCGCTCATGGAAAGACGTCCGTTTTTCAGGCAGACGTGGGCGTGCAGGGCCGCGCTGCCGTTGCTTTTCAGATAGGAAACTTCCAGCACGTTCTGGCAGGCGCCGCTCGAGGTTTTGCGCACGGCCATTTGCGTGATGCCCATCTTCGCGAGGGCCGCGGCGCGGCCTTTCGGGACCGGCATGACTTCGCGTGCTTCGTTCTGCTGCGGCAGAACCACCGGCAACAACAGGAAGAACTCCTTGAATCCGAGAATGCCGGTGCAGACTTTCGCCTGCGCCTCGAGCCAGATCTCTTTGCCGCCGCTGATCTTCAGGTTCATGCGGCTTTCCTGCGTCTGCCCTTCGGCCGAACAGGTGGCCTTGACCATGCCTTTGGGGACGACCGTGTAACGCGCGTTCAATTCCGCGCGGGCCGACAACGACGACAGGGCGATCACGATCATGGTCAACGAGGAAGCGACTTTCATAGAGACTCCTTTGAGTTCCACGGACACCTCTCCCGCGCGCCGGCAGGGAGCCTATCCCTGTGCGATGCAAGCGGGGCGCCGCGCGAGGATCAATTCATTCCATTTTCAGCCCGGCCCAAGACAGAGGGGCTTAAAAGCGCCGATCACTGTCCAAAGTTCAGACAGCCCGGAAACCTCTTTTCTCATTTTGAGACGACCCTCCCGGGCAAAGATGAACATAGGACAACATCCGTCTTCTGACCTCATCTCGCCTGCGGGAAACCCGATAGGAATTCAGGAGTTGAACGTGCGGAACTTCTCGCGCTTGATCGTGGTGATGCTGATTCTGGGGGCCATTTATTGGTTGTGGCCCTCGGGATCCTCCCATGAAGCGCGTCTCCCGGCGAGCGCGAACACGGCCGCTTCGTCAGCGTCCGTGCCGGTGGCGGCGCCGGCATCGGAGCCCGCGCCCCTCGCGAAGCCCGGGGCAGCGAAGAATTCCGCGCCGAAACCCGATCACTCCGTTCCCGTTGTTTCCGCTCCCGTTCCCGCTCTCCGGAACACAGCGAAACCTCCGCGGGAAGAAATTCCTGCCGCTCCGGTCATGGCCGCCGCCCCCGAAGAGGAAAAGACCCCGTCGCCGATCGAGACCCGCGTCGATGCCGCCCGGCCCGCCGCGCGGCGCGGGATCACGCTGTGGCTGGGCGCGGACCTCGTCACGCAGAATCTCGAACAACGGGTTTTCAACGGTCCCACGTCCAGCTACGACTCCAAACAAAAGATCGGTTTTTCCCTGCAAGCCGAAGGAGAAGGGGAAGGCCTCGGCTGGAGCGTGCTGTTCGCGCGGGCCCCGGGCGCGGTCCTCTCCTCGGACACGGTGCGGGTGCTGGACGGCGACTACTCCTGGGATGTCTTGCGGGCCGAAGTCCGCCTGCCGCTGCGCTCGGACTCCTGGTCTTTTCTGGCGGGCCTTCAGGACACCCGCCTGCCCTTCCTGGATCCCGACACCGCCACGGGCGTGATCACCCGCACGCAAATCCAATCCCTGGACGCCACACTCGGGCTCGCCTGGAAAACGCCGCTCTCGGGAAAGCTCAGCGCCGAAGCCCAGGGCCGCCTGCAAGCGCCCCTCGGACAGACCAAAAGCCCCGGCGGCCGCGTGGAACTCGCGACCCGCGGCGTGGCCGAAGTGACCGGTGATCTGATCTATGCACCCGGCGAGAACCTGCTCCTGGGACTGCGGCTCGGGCTGCAGCACCATTCCTACCAGTTCACCTACCAGAATGATCAAACCAACAACCAGATCAGCGGCACCCAACAAACCCGCAACACCTCCGTCGGCCTGCGCCTGGGTTGGGAGTATTGAGATGAAAAGAATCAAAATCCTGCTTGCGGTTCTCTCCTTGACCGTCAATTCCTGCACCGGCGACGGCGTGATCCGCTCCTCCTTGTCCTCTTCCTCGGAAGCCCAGGAGGACATCGCCGATCCCACCGGTTACTGTCCGCGGAATTTCGTGCGGGTGCCGGCGAATCCGCCTTTCGCCGCGCATGACTTCTGCCTGTCCAAATACGAAATGAAAATCCGCGGCAACGACAACGGCGATCAGCCCTATGACGCGAACTTCGTCGCCGAGTCCCGTTCGGGCGGAACCCCTTGGGTGGGCGTCACCCAGGCCGAGGCGCAAGCCGAGTGCCGGGCCCTCGGCGCCGGCTACGACCTGATGAGCAACACCCAATGGCAGGCCGTCGCCCGCAACATCGAGCAGGTCGCCTGGAACTGGAGCGGCGCGGCCGTCGGGTCCGCCGGAGGATTGAGCCGCAGCATCGGCATGACGGCCGGAACCGCCGCCGCCCGCGACGCCCAGGCCTGCGCGGGCACGGGACAGACTTGCGATCTTTCGACCTGGAACTCCCACCGTCGCGTCCAGCGCCTGAGCAACGGGCAATACGTCTGGGACCTCGCCGGCAACGTCGCGGAAATCCTGCGCGGCGACTGGTTCACGGATCCCGTCTTCGCCCCTCAAGACACCGCCCTGTCGCAATTCAGCGGCGCGCGCATGAAAATGTCCTTCGGCCCGCAAGGCAACTACGCGGCCCTGAACGCGGAGCCTTTCGGCGGGCTCGGCGACGGTCTGGGAGCGGCCTCCAACGGGCTTCTCGTCCGCGGCGGCGCGTGGGGAAGCGGCAATCCCGGCGCGTACAACGCCGGTCTTTTCTCCGTCAACACCAACGTCTCTTTCGTCACGCCCAACAACTCGGTGGGTTTTCGCTGCATCCGCCATCCGACGAACGCCCCGGAAGGCCGCATCTTCACGGCGGAGAACATCCCCGAAGTCCCCGTCGCCGCCGACTTCCAGGGTTTGGAGTTGGGCGTGCAGTTCCAGGCGGACGTGAACGGCAAGATTCATGGAGTGCGCTTCTATCGCGGCGCCACCCAGCCCGGCGGTTACACGGTGAGCCTGTGGACGGCCGGCGGCATCCTGATCGACTCGGCGGCGGGTCCGGAAGGCACTCTGCCCGATTGGCAGGAGGTGCGCTTCGCCACCCCCGTTTCGATCAACGCGAACACCACCTACGTCGCCTCTTATTTCGCGACGGGCGGTGAATACGCTTACACCTTTTCCGCCCTGACCACGGAGTTCAAAGGCCCCTACGGCGTGAAATCCCTGGCCGGCGGCGGCGTGTTCAATGTCGGCGCGGGATTCCCCAACTCCGTCTTCGGCACGCCCTCTTATTACGTCGATGTCATTTTCGTGGCGGATTAAAAGCGGAACTCCGTCGCCTTCACGTCCCGGGAGCTGTTGCCGACCATGACCTGGAACGTCCCGGGCTCGGCCACCCAGCGCATTTTCTGGTCGTAAAACTTCAGGTCCTCGACGCTGAGGTCGAACACCAGTTCCTTTTTCTCGCCGGCCTTGAGGAAAACCTTCCGGAAACCGCGGAGCTGTTTCATGGGCCGGGTCACCGTCGCCACCAGATCGCGGATGTAGAGCTGCACGACCTCTTCCCCGTCCCGGGAACCGGTGTTGGTCACGTCCACGCGGACCTTGAAACGCTGGCCGGCCTTCAGGCGTTCGGAATCCAGGCGCGGCTCTGAGATCTCGAAGCTCGTGTAGCTCAGGCCGTAACCAAAGGGGAACAGCGGTTCATTCGGCGCATCCAGGTACTTCGTCGTGTACTTCACCTTCGGGTTCATCGGTCGCCCGGTGCTCTTGTCCAGGTAGGACACGGGGATCTGCCCCTCGTTGTAAGGGAAACTGATGGTGAGTTTGCCGGAAGGGTTGTAATCCCCGAAGAGCACGTCGGCGATGGCGTTCCCGGCCTGCGTGCCCAGGAACCAGGTTTCCACCAGGGCGTCGGCCACCTCGTTCTCCATGCCGAGAACGAGCGGACGGCCGTTGAACAAAAGAACCACGACCGGTTTCCCGGTGGCCTTCACGTCGCGCAACAAGGCTTGTTGATGAGCCGGCAGGCGGATCACCGTGCGCGAGGCGGCTTCCCCGCTCATGCTCTCGGCCTCGCCCAGGGCCATGACGACGACGTCGGCGCCGCGGGCGACGCGCAGGGCTTCGCGGCGCATCTCCTCCGCGCCGCGGGGGTCCTTCGTCAGGCCCGCGCCGTGCTCGTTCAACGTTTGATGCAGGACTTCGTCATCCAGGAGATCCACGCCGCGGGCGTGCACGATGCGCACGTTCTCCCCGCCGACCTGGCGCAGGCCCTCGAGCAAAGTCACGGTCTTCGTACCCCGTCCGGCGGCCGACCAGTTGCCCAGGATGTTCAAACCGTCGTCCGCCAAAGGACCGATGACGGCGATGGTGCCCTGTTTTTTCAAGGGCAGAACCGAGTTGGCGTTTTTCAACAGCACGATGGAGCGGCGGGAGATCTCGCGGGCGTGCTCCTGATGGGGAGGCGACAGGATCACGCCCTTGGCGCGGTCCTCGTTGCTGAAGCGATAGGGATCCTGGAAAAGCCCCAGGCGGTATTTCGCCTCCAGAATCCGGCGCACCGAGCGATCGACCTCGGCCATGGGCACTTTGCCCTGACGAACGAGGTTGGGCAGGTTCTTCTGGTAAAGACCCGACTGCATGTCCATGTCCGTGCCGGCGCGGAAAGCCAGGCGCGCCGCCTCCGCCCCGTCCGCGGCGAAACCCGCCGGAATCAATTCCTCCACGGCGGTGTAATCACTGACGGCGAAGCCTTGGAACTTCCACTCCTCGCGCAGGATCTTCTGCAAAAGCATCGGATCCGCCGTGGCGGGAATGCCGTTGATCTCGTTGAAGGAGGGCATCAGGGTCGCCACCCCCGCCTCGACGGCGGCGCGGAAGGGCGGCAGGTAATCTTCGCGCAGTTCGCGTTCCCCCATGCTGACGATGTTGTAATCGCGGCCGCCGCGGGCGGCGCCGTAGGCGGCGTAGTGCTTCACGCAGGCCAGGACGGAATCGGTGCGGCCGGGACGGTCGCCTTGAAATCCGCGCACCCGCGCGGCGGCGATCTTCGAACCCAGCCAGGGATCCTCGCCGGCTCCTTCCGAGACGCGTCCCCAACGGGGGTCGCGGGCGATGTCCACCATCGGCGCGAAGGTCCAGTGCAAACCGTCGGCGGAGGCCTCGGCCGCCGCGATGCGGGCGCTTTTCTCCATCAGGGACAGGTCCCAGGAGGCGCTTTCCCCCAAGGGGATGGGGAAGATCGTTTTATGGCCGTGGATGACGTCATAGGCGAACAGGAGGGGGATCTTGAGGCGGGTCTTCTCCACGGCCAGCCGCTGCAGCTGGCGCGTGAAAGCGGGGGTGTAGGCGTTGAAGATCGAGCCCACCTGGCCCTTTTCGATCTCATTTTGATAATCGGCGCGGATGGTGGCCCCGGTGACGGCCATGTCGGCGCTGTACTGAACCAGCTGCCCGACTTTTTCCTGAAGGGTCATCTTCGCCATCAGCTGATCGATGAAGGGCTTCATTTTCGGCGAATCGCCGGGAGCCGCCGCCGCCCTTGCCGCCACGCCCATGACCAATCCCAGAACGAGCCCGCTCAGTCCCCGCATTCCCGACCTCCTCAAAAAAATCGAAGTCCCATGTGATCGTGAAATCGAAACGGAGGCAAGCGAGCCGCGTCATGTGCCATTTGGAAACGAAAGACGTCGCGGGATAAATGAATATTTGCATTTAAATATTCATTTATTCAAAATACCCCTATGGCCCGCATTGCTTTGGAAGGTTTGTCCGATCAGATTCTCGACGCCGCCCTGGAGCAGTTCCGGCGCTTCGGCTACGCCAAGTCGTCCATGGCCCGCATCGCCCAGGCGGCCGGCGTCGCCACGGGCACTCTGTATCTGTATTACGAGAATAAAAACGACATCCTGAAAGCCTGCGCCCGCCGCTTCCACGACGAGCACGCGGAACAGAGCAAAGACCTGCTGGCGGACGAGGACATGGACGCCGCCGAGAAGCTGTCCCGGTACGTCCTGCAACGTCACGACAAATGGCTCCTCGAGATCGGCGACGAGGAGGGGCGTCCCGACTTCGCCGCGGCCCTGGTGCGGGCGGCTCCCGACATCAACCGCCGCGAGAACGAGTTGTGGGCCCAGACCCTGCAAAGAATCCTGCTGCAAGGGCAAAAAACCAGGCGCTTCCATTTCGATTCCCCGGCGGCGGAAAGCAGAATTTTCTTTCAATGCCTGATCGGCTTTTTCCCTCTGCCCGGCGTGCGGCACCCTTTTCAACCCAGCCGCCAGGACTTGAAAAAAATGATCCTGTGGTTCTGCGAAAAATGGAGGCCGTCATGAAACGCGTTGAGGTTTTTCAGTTCTCCACCTGGTCCCGGACACCCGTTTTCCTGCGGCGCATGACCGATGAGTTCCTGGATTTCATCGTGGGTTCGGTGCGCGCCAATCACCCCTTCCTGCCCTTGCTGCGGGAACTGTTCGGGCAAATCCGTCCCGTGCGTTCCGTGACGGTGGAAGAGGCCCTGGGCGGCGGCGGCCCCGCCCACATCGGACGCGAGTTGCGGACCCTGCAGTCCGAAGAGTTTCACTGGATCATGCGCGACGGATTCCGCGATGACGAGCGCGCGCGGTTCCTGAACGACCTCGCCGGCGGCGGCCTGGATTGGTCCGGCGCGGCCCCCGCGCCGGAGAAACCCTCCCTGGGCGTGATGATCAACTCCTTTCATCGTTTTTCAGGGGAAGAGTCCTTACGGCGCCTGCGCGAGCTTGCCGAACGGCATGACGGTCTGCTGATCGGCGAAGGCAACAACAAAAGCCTGCGGCAAGTGATCGGCATGACCCTGATCGTCCCCTTGTTCATCCTGCTGACGAGCCCTTTCATCAAGCCCTTCCGCTGGAGCCGTCTGTTCTGGACCTACGTCATCCCCGCGTTGCCCTTTTTGATCGTCTGGGACGGCGTCGCCGCCCTGTTCCGCCTGCACACGCCCGAACAGCTCCTGGAACTCGCGCGGCGGACGGGCCGCCATGACTACCGCTGGCGGGCCGGGAAGCTTCCCAACAACCGCGGCGGATTCATCATTTATCTCCTCGGCTCCCGTCGCTAGGTCCAGCCTTTCTCATCGGGCTTTCAAGGGCGGAGGGGGCGTTGACCCCCTCTTCGCCCGGTTGATACCACCAAGGGACAACCCACCTCCTTGGAGTCAGCATGAAAGCTCTTTGCGTCGCCCTGATCGGCCTGGCCCTGGCCACCTCCGCCGCCGCCGCCACCCATGAAATCAAGATGCTCAACAACGGCAAGGACGGCATCATGGCTTTCGAGCCGCCCTTCCTGAAAGCCCAGAAGGGCGACACCGTCAAATTCGTGCCGACCGATCCCGCCCACGACACATCCTCGGTCAGCATCCCGAAGGGCGCGACGCCCTGGAAAGGCGGCGTCGGCAAGGCCGTCACCACCAAGCTCACCCAAGAGGGCGTTTACCTGTACGAATGCGCGAGCCATCTGCCCATGGCCATGATCGGGGTCATTCAGGTCGGCAAACCCGGCAATCTCGATGAAGTGAAAAAAGCCGGGGCGGCCCTGTCCACGAAATTCGTCATGAACAAGGACCGCCTCGGCAAGTATCTCGGCCAGGTGAAGTGAGCGTTCAGCCGATGTCCAGCATGCTGCTGAAACCGGCGTAGCTGGAGATCGTCACGCCCATCTTCTTGGCGATCGTGTAGTAGAACGAGGAGATGTTCGTCCGGGCCGGCAGGGTCTTCAGCGTGCCCGGCGTGATCGCGCCGCCCATGCGGCCCGCGGCGATCATCGGGATGTCGATGGCGACGTGGTCGCTGCAATCGATGTAGGAACTGCCCAAGGTCACGTAGCTGTTGTCCAGCACCGTGCCGCCCACTTCGGGCATCGACTTCAACCGGCTCAACAGGCGCGCGTATTTCCCCACGTAGAAGTTGCAGACTTTCTGCATCATCGGCAGCAGCTTGGTCGGATCCGTCTTCCAATGTGAAATATCGTGGTTGTTGCCCTTCACGCCCGAGATGAAGCTCATGTTGCGGTAGCCCGGCTCGGGATCGAACATGTGGGTGATGACCCGCGTGCGATCGGCCTGGAAAGCCAGGGCGATCAGGTCCATCTTGATGTCCATGTCCGTCGGGTAATCCGAGCAGCTGCCGGCGCTCGTCACCGTCGAGCAGGACGCCATGGCGGGATTCAGGGTCGTGTTGCCGCCGCCGCCGGAGGGCGGCGGGTTCGTGGCCTGGATCTTCTTTTCCACTTCGCGCAGGTTTGTCAGGTAGGAGTCGAAGATCTTTTTGTCCTCGGTGCCGAGCTTCGCCTGCGTGCGCGCGATGCTGTCCTTCGCGAAATCCAGGATCGACTGGCGCGTGTTGGAGGTCGGCTGCGTCGTCGAACCGCCGCCGGGCACGATCAGGTTGAAGATCTGTGAATTCGACATGTAGCGCGTGTTCGGCTGCTCCGTCCCCAACCAGGAGATGTTGGTGCCGTAGACGCCGCTCACGCCCGCCTCGCCGCCGCTTTGCTCGTCCGAGCCCATGGCGATGCTGTGGATGCGGCCGTCCCCTTGCAGCAGATCGGCGATCAACTGGTCCGCCGTGCGGCGGGTGAGGACCTTGTTGGCCTCCTTAGCGCTGCCGCCCGTGGCGAAGGTCGCGACGCCGCCCGGGTGCACGGCCCAGCTGTCCGGGAAAAGGTTGCGGATGAAGGAGATGTCGTTGATGTACGGGGTCATGGGGTTCACCATGCCCGATGCGTTCATCACCAGCTTGCCGCTCACGATGGTCGGGTACCAGTCCGAGGCCTGGGGACAGGCGTGCGGGAAAAACAGGCTCGCGTAGCGCAGGGGCGTGTTGCCCGCCGCGAAAGCGGTTTTCCCGAAAGGAAGCATCGCCTCGAGGACCGGCAGAGCGATGAAGGCGCCCCCGGCCTGCAGAAAAGCCCTTCTGGAAAGAGGTTTGAAGCTCATACTCACTTCCCTTCCACTTTGCTAAAGATCGCGTTGTTCACGATCGCCTCCACCGTGTCGACCACGGTTTTCCCGGGAACGATGGTGGTGTCGGCGATGTCACGCACGTTGCAATCGTCGTTGTTGTTCAGGACACGCCCCACGGCGAAGCTGACCATTTGTTTGGCGGCGCACCGACCGTAGGTCTTCGAATCATTCATGTACTGCGCGAGCTCGCCGGAGCTGCTGAAACCGACGCCGTTCGGCAGGGTGCCCGCGTTGTCGACCGGGCCCTGGTTGAACCAGGTCGTGCGGAAGGCGCCGATGCCGTCGTAGTTCTCGAGGCCGAAGCCCAGGGGTTCCATCCGCGAGTGGCAGCTGAAGCAGCTCGGGTTGTTGCGGTGGGCTTCCATCTTCTGACGCTTCGTCCAGCTCGGATCGATGTCGATGGTGCTGTTGCTCGCGTCCGGCGGCGGGGCCGGCGGCGGGTCGCACATCAGGTTCTGCATGATCCATTTGCCGCGGGCGATGACCGACGAGTCGTCGGGGTGCGAGGTCATCGTCAGGAAGCTCGCGTGCGAGGTGATGCCGCGACGGGGGGTGTTCGTCAGGCTCACCTGGCGGAAGTTCGTCCCCGTGACGCCGCTGATGCCGTAGTGCTGGGCGAGCTGCGCGTTCACGTAGGTGTAATCGGCGGACAGGATGTCGATGAGGCTGCGCTTCTGGGTGAACAGATTGTCGAAGAAAGTCGTCGTTTCGGTCTCGAAAGCGGAGCGCAGGCTCGCGTTGAAGGCCGGGTACACCGTCGTGTCCGGGGAACGCTTGGCGAGCAGGCCCATGCCGATCCAGCGGGTGGCGAAGTTCTGGGTCAGGCGTTTCGCCTTCGGGCTTTCCAGCATGCGGGTGATCTGCGCCTTCAGCCCGGACTTCAGCGTGCCGGCTTTGGCGGCGGCGTAAAGCGTGTCATCCGGGGTGCTGCTCCACAGGAAGTAGGACAGGCGCGCGGCCAGCTCGTACTGGTCGAGGGTCTTCACCACGCCCGTGCTCGAGCTCACCGTGCGGTAGATGAAGTTCGGCGAGAACAGCATCGCCGTGACGGCGGTCTTCACGCCCTCTTCGAATTCCGCCGTGGTGACGCCCGAAGTGGTCTTGATCATGCCGAGCAAGCTCGTGCGTTCGGCCGTTTCCAGTGGGCGGCGGAAGATGCGCGGGCCCCAGGCGTCCAGGATGTTCCCCGCGCAGGTCGCGGCGTTGGTCGCGGGCGTGGTGCAGGTCATGACCAGGGATTTGTTGTTCGTCCAGACGTGGGCCACGACTTTTTCCGCCGCCACCAGGTACTGCTCGATCTGCGCTTCCGGCGTATTGAGCAGGTGCGAGACGGTGTTGGCGTAGGTTTCAACGTCGTTCTCGGGCAGGAAGCCCTCCACCACCGAGGCCGGGGCGCCGAACAGATCGCCCACGGTGTTGACGTATTCCTCTTTGTTCATTTTGAAGACGGCGTTGGTGTCGGCCACGCGCGTGCCCTGGCAGGCGCCGACGTCGTTCGGATTGTACCCCAGGGCCGTGGAGATCTTGCTGATCTGGTCCGCGGTCAGGCCTTTCAGGTGCTGCATCTGCGTCAGAGTGTTGATGGCGGCCGTGATCTGTGACGGCGAGCGACCGGGCTTCGCCGTGCTGACCAGCGCCCCGTGACAGGAGGCGCAGTTCTGCGCGTACAGGGTGGCGCCGTCGACGACCGGGGCGACGCGCACGAAACTGCGCGACACGCTGGCGGTGTTGCCGGCGGCGTCGGTCGAGGTGACCGTCACGTCTTTCGTGCCCTCCGAGGCCGAGAACAGGATCGCCAGGGAGTAGGCCGAGCCCGCGCAGGTCGTGGACACCGAGGACATGACGCCCGTACCGCCCGCCGAGACGTTCAGTCCCGACTCGCAGGCGCCCGTCAGGGTGAGGCCCGTGATGGAGGACGAGTTCGCGGCCGGCGACGTGATGCTCAAGGCCGGCGGGGCCGTGTCCAGGGTGAAGGCGCGCGAGGCGTTGCCGGTGTTGCCGGCGGCGTCGGTCTGGGCGATGGTCACCGTTTTGCTGCCATCGCTGCCCGACAAGCCGATGTTGGCGCTGAAGGCCCCGTTCGAGCAGCTCAGGTTCGAGCTCGTGGCGCCGGTCAGGGTGATCGCCAGGCCGGTCTCACAGGTTCCCATCATGACGATGTTGTTTTTCGTCGCCGTGTTGGCGGAGGGCGACGTGATGGCCAGAACCGGCGCGGTGGAGTCTTTCACGAAAATCCGCGAGTCGCTGGCGACGCGGCTTTGCGAATCGGTCTGCGTGACGGTGACGCTCTTGTTGCCGTCGCCGCTGGTGAAGGTGATCGTCGCGGTGAAGGTTCCCGCGGCCGCGCAGGTGGCGGTGCCGCTGGTGACGCCGCTGCCGGAGACGGCGATCGACAGATTCGCCGTGCAGGTGCCGGAGATCGACAGGGTGCCGTTCTTGGTGACGCTGTTCGCGGCCGGCGACGTGATGGCGATGGCCGGCGGCGGGATGTCCTGGCGGTTCAAGGCGCGGCTCACCGAGGTCACGTTGCCGGCGGCGTCGGTCTGGGTCAAAGTCACGGTTTTCGAACCATTGCCCTCGGTCAGAGACACCGAGGCCGTGAAAGCGCTCGAAGCGCAGTTCACCGTGGCGGACATCGCCACCCCCGCGCCCGTGATGATGACGGGAAGATTGGTCTCGCAGGCGCCCGTCACCGCGACCGGGCTTTGCACGGTGGCGTTCAAGGCCGGAGAGGAGAAGGTCAGGTTCGGGGCCGTCGTGTCCAAAGTGAAGCTGCGGGTGGCGCTGCCGGTGTTGCCGGCGGCGTCGGTCTGCGACACGCTCACCACTTTGGCGCCGTCGCCCGCGGTCAGGGTGGCGGTGGCGCTGAAGGTGCCGGAAGCGCAAGTGGTCGTGGACGTTTGCGCGCCGCCGGCGAGGCTCACCGTCAGGCCGGCCTCGCAGGAACCGGAGAGGGCCACGGTGGATTTCGTGACCGTGCCTTCCGCCGGGGAATTGATCGCCAGTCGCGGCGCCGTGGCGTCCTTGATGAACGTGCGGGTGTCCGAGGCCGTGCGGTTCTGCGCATCGGTCTGCGACACGATGATGCTCTTCGAGCCGTCGTTGCTCGACAGGGTCAGCGTCAGGCTGAAAGCGCCGCTCGAACAAGTGCCCGTGGAAGAGGCGGCCACGCCGGCGCCGCTCACTTTGATCTGGTAACCGTTGGTGCAGGTCCCCTGCAGGACCACGGAGTTCTGCACCAGGGAATTGGCGGCGGGACCCGTGATCGTGATGTACTGCGGGGTCGTGTCCTGGCGGACGAGGCTCAGGTTCACCGAGCCTTTGTTGCCGGGGGCGTCCGTCTGGCTGATGACGAGGGCCTTGGTGCCGTCGCCGGAGGACAGCACCACGGACGTGCTGAACGCGGAGTTCGCGCAATTGGTGGTCGTCGTGGAGGACACGCCCGTGCCGGAGATCTCGACCGGGATGCCGGTTTCGCAGCTGCCGCTCACGGTGACCGTGCCCTGCACGATGGCGCCCGACGCCGGCGAGCTCACCGCCACCACGGGGCTCTTGGTATCGAGGACGAACTGGCGCGAAGCGGTCGAGCTGTTGCCGACGGCGTCCGACTGCGCGACGCTGATGGTTTTCGTGCCATCCGTGCTGGTCAAGGTGACGCTGGAGCTGAACGCGCTGTTCACGCAATTCGCTTTCAGGGTTTGCGTGCCGCCCGTGATGGTGACTTCCTGGCCCGATTCGCAGGAGCCCGACAGGGCGATGGCGGATTTGGTGGCGGTCAGGGCGTCCGGCGCGTTGATGGAAAGAATCGGCGGGGCCGCGTCCTTCACGAAGTTGCGCGAATCCATGCCGGTGCGGTTGAGGGAATCCACTTGCGACACCGTGACGTTCTTGCTGCCGTCCGTGCCCGATAAAGTCACCGTCACCGAAAAGCTGCCGGAGGAACACGAGGTCGTCGTGGCCGTGGCGCCCATGCCGCCCACCGTGACCGTGAGGCCGTTCGTGCAGGTCCCCTGCAGGGCGATGGTGGACTTGGTGGCGCTGTTGGCGGCCGGGCCCGTGATCGTGATCACCGGGGCCGCGGTGTCCAGGCGCTGCACCGTCAAAGAGGCCGTGCCGACGTTGCCGGCCTTGTCCGTTTGCGTGGCCGAGATCATTTTCGCGCCGTTGCCGGCGGTCAGGTTCAAAGTCTCCGTGAACTGACCGTTCTGGCAAGAGGAAATCAACGAGCCCGTCAGGCCGGCGCCGCTCAAAGTGACGTCGCCGTCATTGGAGCAGGTGCCGCTGACGTTGAGGGGGCTTTGCACGGTGGCGTTCGCCGCCGGAACGGCGAATTGCACGACCGGGGCGACCGTGTCTTTGGTGATGCCGACGCTTTTTTGGGCGACGTTGCCGGCCTTGTCCGTCTGCGAGAGGCTCAAAGTGACGGCGCCGTCGGCGGACTTCAAAGTCAGCGTCGTGGCGAAGGTCTTGGCGTCGGAGCAAGGCAGGGAATAATTGCTGCCCGCCTCCGTCAGGACCACGTCGGTGCCCGGCTCACAGGTGCCCTGCACGACCACCGGGTTCTTGGTGAACAGGCTGGCGGCGGGGCTCAGGATGTTGAGGTCCGGGACGGTCGTGTCGCGGATGAAACTGCGGCTGGCGACGGCGGTGGGATCGCTGACGGCGTGGATGCGGATGTTTTTCGCGCCGTCCGTGTAGGTCAGCTCCAGATCGGCGGAGAACTCGCCGTTCACGCACGGAACTTCCGAGGGCTGCGTGATGTCGCCGGCGATGTCGACGGCCATGGTTTGCGAGCAAGTGCCTTTCAATTGAATCCGGTTGCGCAGGTAACTGTCGGCTTCCGGCGATTGGATCATGACTTGCGCCCCGTCCTGGAGGCCGTCCAAATGGTTGTTCGCAACGAAATCGGCCACATCCACTTTGAAAGCCGGCGAGCAGGCTTGAAACGCGACAACGATGATTGTCACGGCAGTGATTGATGAACCGGTTAACATTGATCTTTTCATGATCCCCCCGGGACTTCCCGAGCCCTTCCCACCATTCTAATGGAATCATTCGGCATTGCGACGGATGAGACTAAATTATTTTCGCCTGACCATGAGTTCGACATGGCACTTCCTGACCGGGAGCAAAGTTCGGCGCGGGTTTGCCGGAAATTCGATCGGAAGTTCGACAGGGAAAATCCGGAAATGAATTTAAAAGCCAACCACAAATTCCCACGGTTTGGTCTCGGGAGTTCGATCCCGGGATTTTTTCCCGGACTGAAACGCCGAACACGAGGCCGCCGAGACATTCGGAGTGAGACCGTCTCAAAACGGCCCGGAAAATTGAATTCATTGAGCTCAAAGCCGCGCGGGACGGGCGTCCCGCTCAAGGCGTGTAATCGAGGAGGACCGAATTCAGCTCGCAGGATTGCGTCGTGTCCGAGTTCAGGTAGGCGCGGAAGAAGAACTGCGTGCCCGACAGCAGGGAGAAGGCGTTGAAGTGGGCCTGCACGTCGGTGACGTCGTTGGATTGCAGCGTTCCCAGGGTGGCCGGCACCCAGGCCGAACCGTTCCAGTAGTGGAAGTTCGAGCCGTCCTTGGAGAGCTGATAGGTCGGCGTGCAGGCGCCACCGCTCGTCAGCAGAAGGCTGTTCAGGGCGGAGGCCGTGACGCTCGAGCGGTTCTCGATGGCCGGGTTGCCGGCGCGGTAGCGCGTGCCCAGGTCCGCCGCGATGCTTTTCACGTCGGGCTGGGCGACGCCTTCGTCGCTTGTCATGAGAAGGCGGTATTGGAAATAGGGGTTGTCCGCGATCGTGAGTCCCGCCGCATGGAAGTCGGCGAAATTCAGCTGCAGCCCCTGTTTGCGGACCGAGCCCGCGCCTTCGCCGGTGGAGGAAATGGCGCTCCAGTTGTGCAGCTCGGAGAAGAAGCTGGTTTCCTTGCCGTCCGGTCCCTTCCAGGTTTCGGTGTCGCAGACGGCGTCATCGCAGCTGCGCACCTGATAAAGGACGCGGTTGGCGCCGCGGCGGTAAAGGCTCTGCACGTCGGCGAGCTGAAGGGCCCGCTGTTTCCAGATGGCCACTTCATCCATGTATCCGATCAGGGAGGCGGAGCCGCCCAGGCGGCCGATCTGCAGTTCGGAGTTGGTGTTCGGGATGGCGGAGCTGGCTTCCTCGGCGACCTTGTCCAGGGCGCCGTCGACGTAGACGGAAACGCGCTCGGTCTGCGTCTTCGCCCCGTCGTAGACGATGACGATGTGGTACCAGTTGCCGACGGCGAAGGTTTTATTCGCGGTGAAACGGTTGTTCATGCCGTCGATGTCGATCGTCAGCACCCCGCTCGCGAAATAAATCCCGTAGGCGGCTTCCGACGTGGCGTTCACGCGCTTCGAGATGATGCCCCGGGTGCCGGTGAGATCCGTCGGATAGACCCAGACGGAGATGCTCAGTTTGTCCGTGCCGTCGTACTCGTCCGCGTCCAGGACCACGACGCGGTCGTTGTTGCCGTTGAATTTGAGGGCGCGGCCGAAGCGGCCGTTGGTCACGGACAGGGAGTTGTAATTGGTGCCGTGACGTCCCGAGGCGCTGCTGTCTTTGATTTCGTTGGCGGCGCCCGTCGGGATCTCATTGAGGTGCCAGAGTCCCACCAGCCCCGTCATCAGGTTCGTGTCGGCGTTGTCGTAATCCGCGACGTCCTCGTTGCCCGAGGCTCCCGGAAGCTCCTTGCCGTAGGGGCGCGTCGTCACGATTTTCAGCAGGTCCCAGGGGGCGTCGCCGCCCATGTTGAAAACGGACGAAGTGTAAACGCCGGAGTACTTCTGCTTCTGGCGATGGTAGATCAGCGCGATGTCACTCGCGCTCAGGGGCTCGGAAAAAACCGCGAGGTCATCGAGCCGCCCTTTGAACTCATTGGAGGTTCCCGCCGCCTTCATGCCGATCACCAGGTCGCTGATCACGAAGGTCTGCAGGTTGGTGCCGCCGCCGACGTTTTCACCGTTGATGTAAAGGGCGTAATGGCCGCTCGAATCGTAGGTGGCGGCGACGTGGTGCCAGATGTTGGCGCCGGCCAGGGGTTTGCCGGCGCTCGAGGTGCCGATCACCGTGCCGTTCTGCATGGAGAGGCGCAACAGCCCGGTGTTTTCCAGGGTCAGCGCGGGGCCGTCATTCGCGCTCCAGCCGACGATGGTGTAGGTGGCGTTGATGGCGTCCGCGCGCACCCACGCCGTGTAGGTGAATTTGTTCGCGGCCAGGTCCGTGACGAAACTGTTCGTCGTGACTTTGTCCCCGGTGCCGTCGAAGGTTCCGGCGTGGCTCCCCACCGCGCCCGGCGCGATGAAAGCGGCGTTGCCGCCGGCCGTGCCGTTGTGGCCTTTGCCGGAAGCGTCCGCCCAGGCGTCGTTGTCCATTTTCCAGTAGCCGACGAGGGAGGAGAACTTCGGCGTCCAGGAGGCGGCCAAAAAAGTGCTTGAAGCGTCCGCATTGAGCTTCAAGAGCCCGCCGGCGTATTGCAGGCCGAAGCGATCACCCGTGTTGAAGTCCGCGCCCGTGTGCACGAGGTCCACGGTTTTCAGGACGGCCTTGCCGCCGCCGACGTTGATGGCGTCCGCATCGTAAATGTAATCCGCGGCGTTCAGGAAGTTCCACAGCTTGGTTCCCGGCGTCGGCGGCGTCGGCTCCGCCGGCAGGCCCGGCTGATAATCCGCGCCGAGTTCCGAACCGGTCTTGCCGTCCCCGAGAGGATTGCCCGTGCAGGCCGCGAGCAGCATGAGAAGAACAGCGGACCCCAAGACCCGCCGCAGGGGGGATCTCATTCAAACCCCCAGGTCACGCCGAGGTACAGTCCGGTGCGGGAACCCGTTTGTTCGGCGAGGGAGCTGTTCTGGCGGAAAACGCCGTAATAAGATTGCGCCTCGAGGGAGAAATTCTTCAGGTCGTGGCGCAGGATCAAAGAGGCATCGCCGCCCGTGCCCGACTCGGTGGTGTAACCGATGCCCTGGCCCGGGGAGATGAAGCGCGCGTCCAGGCCGAAATCCAGGGACACGGTCTTCACGCGCAGCAAATTTCTTTGATGGGAGATCTTCGCTTCGAACGATTCGACGCGATCGAAGGTCAAGGTGCCGGCGTTCACGGCGCGGGCGAAGACCCCTTGGCCGCGGCCCAGGAACAACCCCAGGCTGGAATCCCGCCACCGGCGGATCGCGCCGGCTTCAAACCCGGCGCGGGAGCCGGAGGCGTCGTTGAACGTTTTGGTGGCTTGCTCATCACCCAGGATTTTTTCCGACTGCAGGCTGACGCGCACGCGGGAAGTCCACTGCTCGGTCCAGTCGAGGTCCCAGCTCAGGCGCGTCTGCGGCGCCAGGTTCGACAGGAAGACCGCTTTGTCGCCGCTGGCTTTGTCTTTCGAATCGATGCGGAAGTACTCGACGCCGACGTCCCAGCGCAGATGACTGCGCGGCATGAACTCACCCTCGTCCGGCGCCGGCAAAAGGGGCACCGGGGCGAAGGTCGGGGTTTTTTCCGGAACCGGCGAGTTCGGGACCATCGTCGTCGCCGTCGCCGGCACGCGCAGGTCGAGCCCGCCGAGGTTGAGTTTTTCCCCGGCGCGGACGTGGGCCGGGTTGCTGATGTGGGGGTTCAAGCTCAGCAGTTTCGCGAGGGACCCGGTGCGTTTCGGGTAAACGGGACTGCCGATGTATTTCTGGGCGATGGTCGAGAGGGTTTCCCCATCCTGAACGACGTAACGGGAAATCTCCTCGTCCGCGGACACGAAGCCCGAGGAGAAAAGCGTCAGGCTGAGAAAAAGTCCAAGTCTCTTCATCCGACAACGTCCTCAATTGAGACGATTCACCCTTACGATCCTGGAAAACCCAATCCTTCTTACGGTTTCTCATCGGTTTTCAAGCGCTCAGGCTTCACCACTCAATGCCGGATCTTGAGTCACAACAGGGTTTTGAAAGGTGCCAGGTCCTGTTTGGTTATGCGACGCATAACCAAACAGGACCTGGCACCTTTCGGAAGGAACCCGCTTTCCTCTCTATTTTCTCATTTCGATTTTCCATTTTCGAATTTTGCGACAGCAAAATTTGGTAGTGAGGGCCGGACTTGAACCGGCGACCTACGGATTATGATTCCGTTGCTCTAACCAACTGAGCTACCCCACCACGGGACAAGAGCCCCATGATTTATTCATTCGGCGACTTGAAGTCAAATTTTTTCAAGTCGCCGAAACCAGAATAAGGTCCTCTTTCAGGGCATTTGACGCGTTGAGCAATCAATCACTGAACGAATTCGGGCCTCTCGGATCTCTCCGGCGGCAGCGGGGGCCGGCCGATCAAAGCTTCGTATTCATTCAACTTCCGGTAGAGGGTCTTGCGGTCAATGCCCAGCATGCGCGCCGTCTTGTCTTTGGCGCCGTTGTTGCGGCGAAGAACGCGCAGGATGTGACGGCGCGTGAGCTCCTCGAGGCTCAGCACTTCATCCAGGGCCGAACGCACCTCTTCCGCCTCGGCGGAACTCCCGTGACCGCCAGCCTCGCCGTGCGACTCGACGGGCAGCGAGCCCGACATCTGCGAAGCCGCGCCCAGAAGCAAATGACTCATCTGGATCACGTCGCCTTCGCACAACAGGACAGCGCGTTCGACGGTGTTCTCCAACTCGCGCACATTGCCCGGCCAGCTGTGCGACAGGAAAAACTCCAAAGTCTCTTTGGAGAACGTCTTGGCCGGCGTGCCGTGCAGCTGCATGAACTTTTTCAGCATGGCGTCCGCCAGGGGCAGGATGTCCTCGCTGCGTTCGCGCAAGGAAGGGATGTGGATCGGGATGACGTTCAGGCGGAAGTACAGGTCCTCGCGGAAACGGCCTTCGGCCACCTCGCGGGGCAGGTTCTTGTGCGTGGCGGACAGGATGCGCACGTCGATGTCGCGGAACTTGTTCTCACCCAGGCGCTTGATCTGGCGCTCCTGCAGGACCCTCAACAATTTCGCTTGCAGCGACAAGGGCAGGTCGCCGATCTCATCCAGGAACAAGGTGCCGCCCTCGGCCTCCTCGAAAAGGCCGGCCTTGTTGCCGGCCGCGCCCGTGAAAGCGCCCTTGACGTAACCGAAGAGTTCGCCCTCCAGGAGGTTTTCCGGGATGGCCGAGCAGTTGATGGCGACGAAGGGTCCTTTGCGGTTTTCGCAGAAGCGGTGGATGGCGCGGGCGATGACTTCCTTCCCCGTCCCCGTTTCCCCGGTGATCAGGACGCTGGCGGAACTGCCGGCCACGCGGCGGGCCAGCTCGAAGGCCTGCTTGATCTTGGCGCTGCGTCCGACGATGCCCTCCATGGAGCTGTCGTCCTGCCCGCCCTGCTGCAAGGCCATGCGCAAGGTGGTGTTCTCCTGATGCAGTTCGTGGATGCGGAAGGCGCGCTCGATGCACAGCTCGAGCTGCGGCAGGTGCAGGGGCTTGATCAGGAAATCCGAAGCGCCCTCCTCGAGGGCCTCCACCGCCATCTCGATCGACGAATGCGCCGTCATCAAAATGATGGGGATCTGGATGTCCTGCTTGCGCAGGCGGCGGATCAGCTCGACGCCGTCGTATTCGGGCAGCATGTAATCCGTCACGATCACGTCGGTCTGATCGAGGGTCTTTTCCAACTCTTGAAGCGCCAGGGAGGGGCGATCGAAAAAGCGCATGTCATAACCGCGAGGACGGAAAAAAGCCCGAAGGAGTTCCCGCGCGTCCGCATCGTCGTCAATAAAAACCACACGGGGTTTGATGCTCGAAGCCTGATGTTTCATCTTTCGACATCCTTTACTTGCTCTGTTTAATTTTTGGTCCCAACTTGCCCCAACGATAAGGTCGATTTTCCCCGCAAAGCAATGAAAGATCCCTTCAAACCCGACTCAGAGATTTTGAGCGTTGGCCTGACTGTTGCTCTCTAACCCTCGAGCAGCGCTTGTGAATTCGGTGTGTGCGCGAATTTCATGGGCGCGATTGAAGAAATCGTCAAGCACGCAAGGAGTCGATATGAAGAGAAAGAACGAAAGAATTTTTGCAGGTTTCGTGACCGCCGCGATGCTGATGGCTTCGAACGCGTTCGCCCAACAAGACGGCCGCAGCGAAGGCGCGACCGTGCCGCCGCCGCGCTCGGAAGCGGGGCCTTTCCTCGAGCCGATGATCTTCGCCGAACGCAACAACACGGAGATCAAAACCTCGCAGCTGCCCGTCATCTCCGACAACACGTCGGGACGCACGCAAGGTCCCGGTCTGGGCCTGCGCTTCGGCGGCCACGTCAACGAAACCTTCTTCCTGGCCGCGGACGGCCGCTACTCGCAGACGGATTTCAGCGATTCGTCCTACCAATCGGCGAAAAGCACCGGCTACAACTACGGCGTCACCGCCGGCGCGCAGACTCCTTATTATGGAGTGCGTTTGTGGGGCACGGCCGTTCTCGGCGGCGCCATGGATCCGGCCGCGGGCGCCCAGGGTTTCGACGTGAAGTTCGACCAGGCCAAAGGTTACCGCGTCGGTGCCGGCGTGCACGTCGCTTCGGTCGCCCTCAACCTCGAGTACCAGGATCTGACTTTCGATAAATCCACCATTCAATCGGTCGGCATCCTGAATGTCGATCAACAAACGGACGTGGATTTTACGGAAAAAGGACTCGTGTTGAGCGTCGGCTTCCCTATTGAATTGTAAACGGACACCAAAACAACAATCCGACAAGGAGGATTTCATGCAACCGAATGTGAACTCAGCCAAAGATGCCGCCCGTGACGTTCGTGACGGAGCCAAAGACATCGCCCGCGACGTGCGCGATGGCGCCAAGGACCTCAGCCGCGACGTGCGCGACGGCGCGCAAAAAGCCGCCGGCGCCGTGTCCGACAAGTTCCAGGACTTGAAAGGCTCGGCCGAACGCACCCTGACGAACGCCGACATCCAATCGATCGTCGAGAACATCCGTCAAAGCGCGCAAGCCACGGTTGAAAGCACCGAAGACACCATCAAACGCCATCCGCTCACCGCCGTCCTGGGAGCCGCCGCCGTCGGCGCCGTCGTGGGCACGTTGATCGGGCGCATGCGCCACTAAGCGAAGGGGTTTGACATGCGATTGCTGCAATTGATCACCGGTTCCATCGTCTCCCTCGTGGGAGGCGTGGTCGGAGGCTACGGGGCCCAAAAGGCCATCGTGCAGTGGCCGGCCCTCGCCATCCGCCGTGTCCTGATGCTGACGGTCGCCGCCGTGGGATCCCTCGTGCTCCTGCTGATGGGCGCCTCGCTTCTGTTGTCCGGCATGGCGGAGCTGTCCGCTTTTTACGAAGCCCCCTGGGTGTTTTCGATCGCGGTGGGCGCCGTGATCGGCATCGGCGGCGCCTTCGGTCTGGGAATGGCTTTTCGCAAAAATGCGTGGACCCGTTCCCAGCCCCAATCGACCGTCCCGCCCCGCGTGAGCAGCCAGAACCCCGTGCTGGACAGCTTCATCCTCCTGGTCACCGATTACCTCGAGGAAAGAAGGGCCCGTCGCGAGAGTTACTACGGCCGTTCGCGCCTGGATCACGAGGTGGATGAAGCCCCGCTGCGGCGGGGCTCCCTCCGCCGCGACACGTCCCTGCACGAAAACACCGTTCATTAAAAACCATTTGAAGGAGATCCCCATGAAAAAGATCGTGATCATGTCCGTGGCCGCGCTGGCGCTCGCCGCCTGCTCCCACGGCACCAAAAAAGTCGGTGAGACCGCCCCTCTCGAGACCAAGGCCGAAAAAGTCGCCCAGAAACGCGGCGAACACGTCGTCAGCAAAATCACTTTCGACAAAGGCAACGCCAACCTGAACTCCGGCGCCCGCGGCGAGCTCAACAAAGCCGTCTCGCAGGCCCGTCAGATGGGCGAGATCGACGAAGTGACGGTGGCCGTGTGGTCGGACATGGAGTACCCGGCCCGCAAGGACGCCAAACTCCCGAAAAAACAGGTCGACCTGGCCGACAGCCGCGGTGACAAGATCGAGGACTTCCTGGCGAAAGACCTGGACGTCTCGAGCTACCGCGTGCGCGTGCACAACATGGGCGCGAAGCCCAACTTCCTGTCGGAGTACTTCAACACCGCCGACGCGGAGTTGAAAAACGAACTGACCGCCATGGGCATCGCCCCGGCCGACGGCCGAGGCAACGTGGTGACCGGTCAAGCCGGCAAAGCCCTGGTGTTCATCAAACTGAAAGAGTGATTTTCCTCCCGGAGGAAAACACGGAAGGGAGGCCTCGAGCCTCCCTTTTTTTTTGCGGAAAACCAACGTTCCCACCCGCGACAAACTTCCCCGCCGCCCGGGGACAACTGCCCCCGGCCCCGTCGCGATCCCGCCACAAGACGACTCAACTGCAATTCATCGGAGCTGAAGCCGTCTCCCCCTTGGCATCGCCCTTGCTTTCACAGAACGGCAAGGAGGATTTATGTTGCGAGCTGCGATTGCATTTTTCGTTCTGGGTCTGATTGCCATGGTTCTTGGCGCCTACAATTTCGCCGGCATGTCCGTCGAAGTGGGACGCATCCTGCTCTTCGCGTTCCTGGTCTTGGCTGTCATCAGCTTCGTGGCCTCTCTGGTCACCGGCCGCGGCCCGCGCTCTCTTCCTTGAAGGGAAGGCGCCCAGGATCGAAGGGATATGACCAGGAATTTTGTTTGAAAACCGAAGCCACAAAGGAGTGCTTATGATCAACGAAAACATCATCAAAGGTAAATGGAAAGAGATCAAAGGCGGTCTCCAGAAAAAATTCGCTCAGTTGACCGACAACGAGATCGAGGAAACGAAAGGCGACATGACCCGCCTGGCCGGTCTCCTGCAGAAGAAATTCGGTTACCAGCAGGAAGAGGCCCGTCGCCACATCGACGATTTCATGCGTCCCTTCGAGGATCGCCTGGCCGGGGAAGACGACGTCACCCGCCGGAATTAACAAACCCCACCGCTCCGGGGATCCCCACATGCCCCGGAGGTCCCCCCTCAAGATGCCCCGCCCACGCGCCTTTCAGGCGGTCCGGGCGGGGTCCCTCCTCTCAAAAAGCCTCCCCGGATTCGAATAAACCTTTTCTCGGAAAAAACTGGTCCCGGTCTCGACGTCCGCCCGATTGACGCTCGCCCCGCCATGCTTTGCAATCAAAGAGTCCCCCCGCGTCTTTCATCGCGTCCGCACGTCAGCAAGGAGGCTCCCCGTGAAACGGCTTGCACTTTGTTTCCTTTTGCCCGCGTTCCTGTTCGCCTGCTCCGAGGACAAACCCTCCCCGAAACCCAAGGACGGACGCCTGCAACAGCAGGACAACGCCGTCATCACCGTGACGGATTCCCAGGGCCGCCCCCTGGCGGACGCCCGGGTCCTCATCGGCGACGCCTTGGACCAACCCTTTCCGGGCAACTTCCTGACCACCGATGCCCAAGGGCAGGCGGTGGCCCCGGCCGCCTGGCAAAACGCCCAAGCCGTCACGGCGGAGGCCCCCGGTCACGTGCGCCTGACCTTGTTCGGGCAAAATCCCGGCAACATTTCCCTGCGTTTACGCGCCGCCAGCCGGGAGCCCTCCCTGGAACTGAAAGGCGTGACCACCGGTCACCCGATCCGCGACTATGACGGCCACATCGACTTTGGTCTGGTCATCTCCGCCCTCACCCGCCATGACCTGCTGGCGTTCGACCTGAACAAGGTCATTTCGTCGCGCTCCGACACCATGAGCGTCGTCGGCCAGCGCATCAGCATCCCCAGCAACGTCACCCTGCCCCGCCAGAAAGAAAGCTACCTCATCCCCATCACCCTCGAGAAAAGCTCCTACCGCCTGTATTTCGGCGAACAGGGCACCCAGCGCGTCTTCGCGGCCCAGGGCCGTTTCCCTTTCCGCACCGTTCTGAGCGAACTGCAGAAAGACCGGCAGTTCTATGAACTGATCAACCACTTCTCGATCACCGGCGGCGTGGTGCGCGACATCAGCGTGCAGGGCCCGACCCGCGTCGACCTGCCCGTCAGCGAACTCCGCTTCGACACGCAACGCACCTTGCTGGCCCCGGCCATCCAGGCGGACCAGGTGATGATCGCCCTGGCGACGGCGGAAATGAACGGCTGGTTCGTGCCCACCGACGTGAAGCGCCTGACCTCCGGCCAGCAAATGCGCCTGTCCGTCCTTGACCCCGCCAGCGCCTACGCCGTCAGCGTCCTGAAAAACTCCAACGAGTTCGAAGGCGCCGGCATGACCCGCCTGTCCGCCACCATTCTGCCCTTCGCCGACGGCTTGACCCCGCGGTTCCTGCCCTTGATCGCCGATCCCCGCGTCACCATGAACGGCGACCTGCAATTGCCCCGTCCCGCCGCCGTGCAGGGCGTGTCGGAGCTCGCCACCCACGCCCTTTACTCGGCGGTGAAGAGCCTGCCCGGCGAAAACGGCAAGACGATCGAGCATCTCGAGCGCCTCTGGGAGGTCTTCGCCCCCGAGTGGGCGACGGATCTGAACCTGCCGAAATGGCCCGGCGGCACAGCGCAGCCCACCAAAAAGCGTTGGGAGGTGACATACCTCGGAAGCCTCAGCCAGAATAAAGTGGAACTGGGACAATCTGTTATCGATGCGGCCACACATGTCACACACAGCTCGTTGGATTTCTAAACTCGCCCCGCTCTTTCTGGTCCTCGCGTCCGGCTGCACCCTTTTCGACAAGCCGCCGGACACCGGGGACAAGATCATCAAGAAGGCCTCGCAGCAGCGCATCTTCTTCGCCCCCATGGACCAGGTCTGGCGCGCCGCCCACACCGTCCTCAAATACACCATCGCCACCGAAAACCCCGACACCGGCGTCATCGAGACCGAGTACATCAAAGGCGTCGACGGCTGGCTGGCCCCCGACCAGAAACGCCCGCCCAGCGCGGGCCTGCGCTACAAGCTCGTCTTCATCATGGCCAAAGGGAAAACCGACGGCCGCGAGTCCACCCGGCTCACCATCGACAAACGCATTGAAGTCCTCAGGGATTTTTTCTCGGAGCCCGACGCGATCGAATCCGACGGGCTGGAGGAAAGCGTGCTCTTTTACCGCATCGAGCGCGAGCTCGTGATCAACGAAGCTCTGAAGCGGGCCGGTTGAAGTAATTCCGCCACATCTGCACCAGGCGCGGGCGGGACACGCCGGCGTCGCCGAGTTTCACCTTGGTGAGCTTTTCCAGGCCCTGCACCGAAGCGATCTGGATCTCTTCCTCTTTTTCCTTCAGCAGATTGGAGAACAGCGCCAATTCGCCGTCCCGAGGCTGGCTGGCGAGCCCTTTGGCGATCTGACCGCGGATCCACAGCGAACGCCCCGAGCGCTTATTGTAAGCGGCGTCGATCTCGCTCCACAGCAGCTCGCGCTCCCGCTGACCGCCGTGTTTCAGCAGCACGTCCACGGCGGCGGAGCGCACCACCAGGGCGGGATCCTTCACCAGGCGGCGGCCGACGTTCAAAGCCTGCTCGGCGGAAAACTCCGACAGCCCCAGCAGGGCGGCGTTGCGCATGAACCACTCCTCCGATTTCGAGGCCTTGAGCAGATCCGGAACGGCCTTTTGCTTGCGGAGAAGGGCCGCCGAGGTCAGCGCGCGCCAACGCATGCTCATCATGCGGTTCTGGTCGTTGGAGATCGTCAGCAGCGAGTCATAGGCGGCATCGGGCATTTCGGCCAGGGCCTTCTGGCGTTCCCTCACCGGCAGTTTCAGGGCGTCCATGACGCTCTCTTCGCGGATCTTCGAAATGGCCCGGGACTGGATGGCGGCCTGGGAAGCGGCCGGGAGAAGCAGGCAGATGGCCAACAACAATTTTGAATGAGTCATGCTCACCCCTTTTTGACGAAATTTTCGAATTGATTCATCAGTTGCGAGGCTTCGCCGGGCGGGATCTCGTCGGCCGGCGTTTTCTTCGCGGCCGCTTCGGCCATTTCCTTCAGAGCCTCATCGGACGAAGCGACCTGATCGGCCGGGACGGGCGGCGTGATGGCGCCTTCCGCGGGAGCTTCGGTCGCGGCCTCCCCGACGGGGGCGGCCGGGGCCGCGGCGGCCTCCGCCATGGCTTGCAAAGCGGCTTCCGCGTCGGGATCGAGAGCGGGAACGGGAGCCGCTTCGGCGGCAGGTTCCGTCACCGTCACCGCCTCCGGTTCGGGCGTGGCGGGCGGGGCTTCGGGGGCCGGCGCGACTTCCGCGACGGGCTCCGCCGCCACCGTGACCGGTTCCGGAACGGGCTCGGGAGCCGCTTCCACCACCGGTTCGGGAGCCGGTTCGACGACCGGCTCGGGCGCGGCGGCCGGCGCCGCTTTGCCGGCGGATTCGACTTCCTTCTGAAGCCGGGCGTTTTCCTCTTTGTAGAATGACAGATCGGCGATGTCCTCGCTGATGATCTCGTACTCGGCCAGGCGGGCTTCCAGGTCTTTCAATTTCTCATCGAGTTTTTTCTGGTCGTCCAGGGACAGGCCCTGGCTCGCCGCTTGCGCCTGCGCCGCCAATTGCGCCTTCAGCTCTTCCAGCTGCCGGGTTTTCTCCGCCACTTCCGTTTTCAACTGTTGGGTGACAGCGGGATCGCCCCCCGCGGCCGCGGCGCCCTCCGCGCCAGCGGGCGGCGCGGCTTCAGCGGAAGCGGACGCCGCGGCGGCGGCCCCCGCGCCCGATTCCAGAATTTTCTGCAAGGTCTTCTCGAGCTGGGCGCTGTCCAGGGCGGAGCGCGGCGCTCCGGCCGTCGCCTCTTCCTCCGGCTCGGGGCCGAAGAAAGAGCGGAAAGCCAGATAAATCACGGTCAACAAGATCAACCCGATGAGGATCTCGATGATCAACGTGTTGTTGTGACTCCAAAATATCAAAAATCGCTCGACGCTCACAGAATCATTGTCCTTGCAGGAAAGACCCCCGTCAAACGCGCTTCGGCCCCGCCCTGGACCTTGGCCCCAAGGCCGTGCTAAGCGTGGAGGAGGGGGTGTCATGGAGCACTTCGATCTTCTCCTGAAAAATGCCCACGTCGTCCTGCCGCTTCCCCAAGGGGAAAGCCTCGGCGTGCAACAGCTCGACCTGGGCCTCAAAGACGGCCGCATCGCCGCCATCGGCCCCCGTCTCGCGGCCGAAGCGACGGAAATTCTCGACCTCACCGGCCTGCACGTCCTTCCCGGCGTCATCGACTCCCAAGTCCACATGCGCGAGCCGGGCCTCGAACACAAAGAAGACCTGGAGACCGGGACCCGCGGCGCCCTGTTGGGCGGGATCACCAGCGTGTTCGAGATGCCGAACACCAACCCCTCGACCACCACGCGCGCGGCTTTCGAGGAAAAACTGCGCCGGGCCGCCGGCCGCTGCCACACCAACTACGCGTTTTTCATCGGCGGCAGCCCCGACAACGTCGAACAGCTCGCCGAACTCGAAATCCAGCCCCACTGCGCCGGCATCAAGGTGTTCATGGGTTCCTCCACGGGCACGCTGCTGGTCGAAGAGGATGTCACCCTCGAACGCATCCTGCGCGCCGGCCGCCGCCGGGTCATCGTTCATTGCGAGGATGAAGCGCGCCTGAAAGAGCGCAAGCACCTGGCCGTGGAGGGCGCCCACGCCCGCTTCCACCCCGTCTGGCGCGACGAACTCACCGCCCTGCGCGCCACGCAGCGCCTGCTGGCCCTGGCGCGCAAGACCTCGCGCCCCGTCCACGTCCTGCATGTCACCAGCGCCGAGGAGATGGATTTCCTGAAAACCCAGAAAGACATCGCCACCGTCGAGGTTTTGCCCCAGCACCTGACCCTGGAGGCGCCCGAGTGCTACGAGCGCCTGGGCACTCTGGCGCAGATGAATCCGCCCATCCGCGACGGCCGCCACCGCGAACGCCTGTGGAAGGCCGTGCTCGACGGCACGGTCGACGTGCTGGGATCGGACCACGCCCCCCACACCCTCGAGGAAAAAAGCAAAACCTACCCGCAAAGCCCGAGCGGTTTTCCCGGCACGCAAACCCTGGTGACCCTGATGCTGGATCACGTGAACGCCGGGCGCCTGCCGCTCACGCGCTTCGTGGAACTCGTCGGCGAAGGGCCGCGCCGCGTGTTCGGCCTGGAAAGCAAGGGCCGCATCGCCGTCGGCGCCGACGCCGATCTCACCGTCGTCGATCTGAAAAAAACCCGCCGCATCGAGAACAAGTGGATCGCCAGCCGCGCCGGCTGGACGCCCTTCGACGGCCTGCGGACGACGGGGTGGCCGGTGATGGCCGTTCTCGGCGGACGCATCGCCATGCGCGAGGACGAGATCCTTCTCCCCCATTCCGGGAAGGCGGTGGACTTCACGTCCGGGAGGCTGTGATGAAAAAGTTTTTTGTCCTCGCGCTGCTGCTACTGACCGCCGCGTGCAGCCGGCTGGACGTGGGTGTGCGCTTCGCCGACACCTACATGATGTACGAGACCGATCGTTTTTTCGATCTCACCTCGGCCCAGGACAAGGAACTCAAGCCGGACGTGAAAGCCCTGGTCGCGGACGTGCGGCGCGAGGATTTCCCGAAGATCGCGGACTTCCTGGAGAAAGTCTCCGGCTCCCTGAAAAGCAAAAACCCCGACCGCGCCCGCCTGGATCTGTGGTTCCAGGAAGCCCGTGAGCTGCTGCGCGTTTCCATCGCCCGCCTGGAGCCCCTGGCCCTGAAGGTCGCGGACTTCGCCGACGAAAAACAGGAAAAGCATTTCGCCGGGACGTTCCGCAAGGAAACGGAAAAACTGCGCGACAAATACTCGACGCCGGAAAAAGCCCTGCGCCAGGACCGCAAACGCGTCGAACGCTGGCTGGATTTTTTCGCCCTCGATCTGAACCGCGAGCAGGAAAAAGGCTTGAAGGAATTCCTCTCGGAACATCCGACTCCGGTGGAGCTGCAAACCCGCAGCCGCGAGAAGTTCCTCGGTGAATTCCTGGCGACGCCGAAGGCCGAACGCCCCGCCTGGATCCGGCGTTTTCATCAAAATCCCGATCGTTTCCGCACGGAGGAATCGGAGCGGGCGCGCCTGCGCCGGGAAGAGGCCGTGAAGGATTATCTGGTGAAGTTGTGGGCTTCCCTCAGCGACAAGCAGCGCGGGGAAGCCCTGAAGATGCTGGACAAAAAGATCGCCGATCTCCGCCGCCTGTCCCTGTGAAGACGGCGGACTCCCTCACTGACAGAAACCGAGGCGCGGGAAGAGCCAGCAGATGCCGCGGCAGATGGTCTCGCTGCTCACCGGGCACTCGGGCTTGCCGGCGCCGCCGCCCTTGACGTCGAAATCCAGGGTGCCGGCCGTGTGGCCGGCGGCGTCCGTCGCCGTGATCCGGGCCGTGCCGTTCGCCACCGCCGTGACCAGGCCGTTCGCGTCCACCGTCAGAACCGCCGGATCGCTGGAGACGTAAGTCACCGCGCCGTTCGCGTTCATCATGGTGATGTCCTGCGTCTCCTTGGCGTTCATCGTCGCCGCCGCCGGAACCATCCAGGGCCGGCGCGACAGCAGGTGGTCCACCGCCGCGAAAGCGTCGATGCGGCAGTTGCAGGCCGTTTCGATGTTGGCTTTCACGCCCGTCGTCTGCAGGAGGGCGCGGATCTGCGCGCCCGTCAGCGTCGGGTCCTGGGCCTTCAGCAAAGCGACGGCGCCGGCCACCAGCGGGGTCGCCATCGAGGTGCCGGACATGCTGACGTACTCGTCGTTCGGGATCGTCGACATGATGCCCTCGCCGGGCGAGGCGACGTGCACCGTGGATTTGCCGTAATTCGACCAGCTCGGCTTGCCGTCGTTGCTGTTGGAGGCCGCGACCGTGATGGTGTTCTCGAAGTTGGCGTTGGCCGGGAAGACGTCGGTTTTGTCGTTGCTGCGACCGTCGTTGGCGGCGGCGGCGACGAAAATGACGCCTTTGTCGCTGGCGCGCTTCACCGCTTCGATCAAGGCCGTGGCCGTGGCCCGGCGGACCGAGGCCCCCCAGCTGGCCGAAATCACATGGGCGCCTTTTTCAATGGCGAAATCGATGGCCTTGATGCCGTCGGCGAGATTGCCGGAGCCGTTGGCGCCCAGGAAACGCACCGGCATGATCGAAACGTCCGGGCTCAGACCGACGACGCCGTCGTCGACCACGCCCGTGGCGCCGATGACCCCGGCGCAGTGGGTGCCGTGGCCCTTGTTGGCGCGGCCGACCTCATCCATGGGGTCCTCGTCGTTGCCGTTGAAGTCGTATCCGGGAATCGCGTTGGCGGCGAGGTTCTTGTGGTGGTAGTCGACGCCGGTGTCGATGACGGCGACGATGACGCCGCGGCTGCCGCGGTTGCCGGCGCGTTCCCAGGCTTTTTGCGCCTGCACCTTCGCCATGCCCCACTGTTCCTTCAGCTTGGCTTTGTCGAAAGGCGCTTCGAAGGCCTTGAGTTCGAAGTTCGGGTTCACCCACTCGATGTCGGGAGCCGACAGCAGCTCGCCCACGGTGGCGGCTTCGTTTTTCGTCTGGATGTCGACCACCATGAAAGAGCCGGGCTGGTGCACGTCCCGGACGCTCAGGCCCGAGGATTTCACCGCCGCCATTTCCTGGAGGCGCGCGAAGGCCTTCTGGTTCTTGTACTTCACCAGGTACTCGGCGGCGTGGGCTTGCGTGGAAATCAAAATGAAAACGAATGCGGAAAAGACAGACTTCATGACCCCTCCTTAGGCTCTGATTTCGTCAGTTCGTCCCGCAACGCGCGGGCGGCTCGAAGGCCGCGTCGTTGCGGACTTGCCTTTTTTTTGTTTCGAAGAAATCATAAGACGACTGTTTGGAAGTCCAAAAGAAATTCATCGCAAAAACCTCTCTCATGACGCGGGGTATTCTCCATGACCTGGTCGCAAGCGTTCCTTCTCGGCATCATCGAAGGCATCACCGAGTTCCTTCCCATCTCCTCGACCGGCCACATGGTGATCGCCTCGCACTTCATGGGCATCGCCGGGGATCCCTTCACCAAAGCTTTCGAGGTCATCATCCAGATGGGCGCCATCCTCACCGTGCTGGTTTTGTACTGGCGCCGCTTCCTCCCGAACTGGAGCTTCTATCAGAAAATCCTCGTCGCTTTCCTGCCCACCGCGGTCATCGGTTTCTTTTTAAAGAACCAGGTGGATCGCTGGCTGGAAAGTCCCCTCGTGGTGGCCTGGGCCCTGGTGCTCGGCGGCGTCGTGCTGCTCTTCATCGACCGCTGGAACAAGGCCGCCGCGGGGAAAAACATCGAGGACCTGAATCTCCCCGCCTGCGTGAAGCTCGGCCTTTTCCAGAGCCTGGCCATGATTCCGGGGGTTTCGCGCTCGGGCGCCACCATCGTCGGCGGCATGCTCCTCGGCATGAAGCGCGCCGAGGCGGCGGAGTTCTCGTTTTTCCTCGCCGTCCCCACCATGGCGGCGGCCACGGGTTACAAGCTCCTGAAAATGATCCGGGGCGGGGAAAGCTTCACCGGCGAGCAATGGCAGCTCCTGGGCGTGGGTTTCATCGTGTCTTTCATCGTCGCCGCCGTCGCCATCAAGGCCTTCATCGGCTTTTTGCAGAAAAAAGGCTTCGCCCTCTTCGGTTGGTACCGCATCATCGTTGGCATCATCCTGCTGATTCTGCTAGCACAGGGAACGGATCTGAATCTCTAGGAGTTCCCGGATGAAAGACGCCCTGATCGCGCAAGCCCGGTTCCTGCCGGCGGACGTGCTGCAACTTTTCAACAACACCTGGTTCGCCATGCCCAACTGGAAGTGGCTGGCGCTCGGGCTCGTTCTCTTCCTGGGGCTGCTCCTCGTGCCGGCGCTGCAGATCGCCCTCGGGAAATTCTTCCGCACCCTGCGCGGCCGGGATGAGGCCCGCCACTTCGGGCAGTACCTGCTGGAGTCGCCGGTGCAGAAGGCCGCCGCCTGGATTTTCGTCTGCCTGGTGTGGCTGGCCGCCATCGACAACATCGGCCTGCCGCCGAAGATGGACAAGTACCTCACCCTTCTGGTGCAGATCACCCTCGTGCTGAACCTGATCCGGCTGTTGTACCTGGCCGTGGACGCCGGCGGGCGCCTGCTCGCCCGTCTGGCGTCGCGCACGGAAACGCCCCTCGACGACCAGCTCGTGCCCCTGGCCACCAAAACCATGAAGATCCTCGCCGTGGTTTTGAGCGTGCTGATCGCGCTGCAGAACTTCGGCGTCAACGTCGCCAGCATCCTCGCCGGTCTCGGCCTGGGCGGTCTGGCCCTGGCCCTGGCCGCCAAGGACACCGCCGCCAACGTGTTCGGCTCGGTCACGATCCTCCTCGACAATCCTTTCAAGGTCGGCGACTGGATCAAAGTGGGCGAGACCGAGGGCAACGTGGAGGAGATCGGGTTCCGCTCGACCCGCATCCGCACTTTCTACAATTCCCTGATCACGGTGCCGAATTCGGTGATCGCCAACGAAAAAATCGACAACATGGGGGCGCGCCGCCGCCGCCGCGTGCGGCAGACCCTGGGTTTGCTGTACGAGACCCCGCCGGAAAAAATCGCCGAGTTCTGCGACTCCCTCCGCTATCTGCTGCAGGAACATCCGAAAGTGGCGCGCGACGCGGTCAGCGTCACCTTCAAGAACTTCAGCGCCGCCTCTCTGGACATCCAGGTGACTTTTCACATCATCGACGTGTCGGACAGCAACGAGGAGGAGTCGGTCACCCAAGCTCTTTTCATCGAGATCCTGGAAACGGCGAAAAAGGCCGGCGTGGAGTTCGCCTACCCGACGCAGACTTTGTACGTGAAAAACAGCGAGGGGCCGATCAGCCCAGCGACTTGACCCAATCGCGGTAGGTCGGCAGGTGGCTTTCCTCGTCGTCGGTCTCGACGACCTCGACGCGGGTTTTGGCGTTCTTTTGATCTTCGACCAGCATGCAGGTCACTTCGATCTGCCCCTTGGGCAGCCCCAGGATGACCGTGAAGTAACCCGCCAGCCAGTCCGGCAGTTGATCGGTGAATTTGATGCCGCCCATGGAGACGTTCTCCGTGCGGGTGCGGAAAGTCTGCGGGCCCTGCACGATCTCGGCGGGAACGTTGATGGCGCAGCGTTCGGATTCCCGCCCCCACGAACGGCGCGCGGGACGGTACGAGGAACTGCGAACGGCGGTGGTCTCATCCTCCCCGACAAATTCGGGCAGTTTCGGCGCGCCCGGATCCGGGCAATCCAATCTCTCCGACAACGAATCGCATTCGGCGGCGTCTAGGTGCCGCCACTCCGTCCAGCCCTCGTGCCACAGCCAGAGGACTCTTTTCTCCGCCAGGCTCAGGGTCTGCAGCAAGAGGCGGGCTTCGCGGTTGCTCAGGCCGTGCAAGGTCCATCCCTTGAGGGGATTGTAAAGGGACCAGGCAAGGGCCGTGGCGAACCAGCGGCGGGTCATTTTTTATTTTTTCCTTTTTTGGCTTTGGCCTTGGACTTTTCAGAGGCCGGGGCGGCGGCGCGGGCGGCGCTCTCGCCGGGCATCTTGATGCCGGCGGTCTCGGCGCGGATCTTGGCGGCTTCGAGTTTCATTTTCTCGGTTTCCGCCTCGGCTTTGGCGGTTTCCGTCCGCAGGCGCAGGTTGTCGGCTTTGTCGCTCAAGGAGCCCAGGGACTTTTCCAGGCGCTCGCGCTCGGCGCGGGCCTTGTCCATCTCCTCCTTGAAGCGTTTCAGGTCCGCTTCGTCGCGCGCCGTTTGCGCTTCCGCGTCGCTGATGGCTTTTTTCAGCTTCGCCGTCTCCAACTGGATGGTGGCCTGCTCTTTTTGCAGGTTGGCGCGGTTGCGGTCGAGATCGCGACGGGCGTTCTGGGCGGCTTCCTGGGCTTTGACGGACTCCTTGCGCAAGGCCTCCATCTGTTTCTTCTCTTTTTCAACTTCGCCCTGCAGGCCCTTCAGTTCGCCGTCGAGCTTCTTGCGCTCCTCCTGGAGCTTGTCGACCGTGGCTTTGGCCTGCTCCTGCGAGGCGCGGATCTGCTTCATCACCGCTTCCTCTTTGGCTTTCTCGGCGTCCAGACGGGCCTGTTCCTGCTTGAGCTTCGCTTCTTCGGCCTTGAGGGCGGCCAGGGACTTCTGGGCGTTCAACTGCGCCTGGGCGGTGCGGGACTCGGCCTGGCGTTGTTCGAGGCGGGCTTTCTCCGCATCTTTGCTCGCCTGGGCGGCGTTCTTTTCAGCTTCTTTCTGCTCGCGCTCGGCGTTTTTGGCGCTTTCTTGCGCGTCTTTCAGGGCTTTCTCGGCGGCTTTGCGGCGCTCTTCGGCCTCTTTTTGCACGGCTTTGGCTTTTTCACGGCTGGCTTGCGCCGCGGCCATCTGCTGCTCGGCTTTTTTCTGATCGCTCTCGCTCTGTCTTTGGGCGCGCTGATGCTCCGCCTCTTCCTTGCGGGCCTGGGCCATGTCGCGCTCGGCCTCCGCCATCTCCTTGCGGGCCTGGGCTTCCGAGGCGCGGGCCTTGCTGGTCATGGCTTGGGCTTCGGCGCGGGCCTTGTCGCGGCGTTTTTTCTCCTCGTCGGCGCGGCGCTTGGCTTCGCCGGCTTCGGCTTTCGCCGCTTCCATGTCCGCCGTGGCTTCTTCCGCCTCGATGTGGCTGGCATCCACTTGCGCGAAAGCCGTCGTCGCCCGCAAGCCGCCCGTCACCGCGATCAAAGCCATCATCCAAAAAGCATGGGTCATCTTCATGAAGCCTCCGTCATTGCCGTATCCGCTGTCTGATTGTTCGCTCCATAGAATAACGACTGTCCGGGCCGCCGAGAAGAGGGGCGCGTCATGAACGGGACCAAAGTCTTCCACCCGCCGTTTTCCCGGCCCGGCCAGCAAGACCAAAGGTGTGCGCTCGGCCCCTTCCTCGTCGCCCGCCGCCGCCGCGGAAAACCGCGTCGCGAGCTCGACATTTTATTTATCAATAATTTTTATTGTTCTCAAAAAAGACCAACGGATCGTCTCATTTTCTTTCTGCCGACAAATTCAGCATGTCGTTGTTTTGTTTTTTTGTTTGTTTGTTTTTATTCTGAAAGCGAGAACAACGCCGCGCTTCTTTTGAATTGCCCGCTTAAACCCTTGAACGGCATGAGAAAAGAAAACGCGAGTGCGCGATGTGAAGACATCGCGACATCGCACATTTAACGCACAGTAATGTAAATTGAACATTAAACTTTTAAAACTCACCTCCGATGAGCGTGGCTCATGACCGGAGGTTTGAAAATGAATGACGAAAGTTCCGCGGCCAACACGGGCGGCGAAAAAATCCGCGACCTGACTTCGCGCTATCTCGCCCTGACTTTGGGCGGCGAACCTTACGCCATCCCCCTGGCACAAGTGAAAGAAGTCATCGCGATGACCAACATCACCTCGCTGCCGAACTCGCCGGCGCACTTCAAAGGCGTGCTCGACCTGCGCGGCCAGGTGATCCCGATCATCGATCTCCGCTCGAAATTGAACCTCAAAGACCCCCGCGTCGGCAGTGACACGCCCATCGTCATCCTCGACCTGGCGCCTTTGTCGTTGGGAATCATCGTCGATTCCGTCGACAGCGTTCTGGCCGTGCGGCCCGAGGAAATCAGCGACAACCCGGAAATCGGCACGAGCATCAAGACGTCGTACCTGAACGGCATCGTCAAGCGCGACAAAAAGCTGGTCCTCATCCTCAACATCCGCGCCACGCTGGATCTCGAGGACCTGAGCATTCTGAAAAACCAAAATACGAACAAACAATCCGCATAAAAGAGGGAAATCATGAATCAATGGGGTTTGAGTAAAAAAATCTGGTCCGTCCTGGGCCTTTTGTCCTTCGCCTTCGTCTTCAGCACGGTTTACGCCCTGCACAGCATGAACAAGATACAGGCGAGCCTGAATTTGATCACCGGCGACATCGTGAAGCGCGACCAGTTGACCTCACAACTGCAGGACAACCAGCGCCAAATGACGATCTCCGCCCTCGAGACCTTGGCGCAAACCGAGGCCGATCGCATGAAGGAAACCCGCGAACGCTTCGACAAGGCTCGCAAAGACCAGGACGAGGGCACCAAGACCTATGAATCCTTGGCCTCTGAAAAAGGCAAAGCTTTCCTGAAAGACTATCTCGCGACGATGGCCACTTGGGACATCATCATGACGAAGACCATGGACCTGGCCCAAGCCGGCAAGGACCGTGAGGCGCTGGCGGCCTTCAATTCCGCCGAAGAACAGCGCGTGGGCATGCGCAAGACGCTCGCTTCCATGAACGAGCTCACCGCCGCCCAACTGGCCGCGGCCTCCACCGACGCCAACGAAGCCGCCAGCCGCGCGCTGTGGATCTCGATCCTCATCGCCGCCTCCTCGATCTTGGTCTCCTTGACGGTCGCCTTCATCGTCCTGCGCGTCACCAACCGCGCCATCACCGAAGTGGTGAGGAACCTGTCCGACGGTTCCACGCAAGTCAGCGCCGCCGCCGCCCAGATCGCCTCCGCCGCCGAGGAGCTCTCGCAGGCCACGACGGAACAAGCCGCCTCTTTGGGTGAAACCGCCGCCGCCATCGAAGAGATGAACTCCATGGTCGGCAAGAACTCCGAGAACGCCCGCTCGACCTCGAGCACCTCGGTGGTCTCGCAGCAAAAAGCCGGCGAAGGCAAGAACGTCGTCGAAAAGATGATCTCCTCCATGGATGAGATCAACAGCAGCAACAACAACATCATGGAGCAGGTGAACCAGAGCAACGCCCGCATCGCCGAGATCGTCAACGTGATCGAGGAGATCGGCAACAAGACGAAGGTCATCAACGACATCGTCTTCCAGACGAAGCTTCTGTCCTTCAACGCCTCGGTGGAAGCAGCCCGCGCCGGCGAGCACGGTAAAGGCTTCGCGGTGGTCGCCGAAGAGGTCGGCAACCTCGCGCAGATGAGCGGCAACGCCGCTAAAGAGATCAGCTCCCTGCTTGAAGAGAGCGTCAACAAGGTCAACTCCATCGTCAGCGAGACCAAGACCCGCGTCGAAAAGCTGATCACCGATGGCCGCGAGACCGTGGAATCCGGCACTCAGGTCGCGCGCCAGTGCGGTGAAGTGCTCGACGAAATCGTGCACAACGTCTCGAACGTGTCCTCGATGGCGAACGAGATCTCCTCGGCCAGCCAGGAGCAATCCCGCGGTGTGACCGAAATCACGCGCGCCATGGGCCAGCTGGATCAAGTGACTCAGCAGAACGCCGCCACCAGCGAAGAGGCCGCCAGCGCCGCGGAAGAGCTCTCGGCCCAAGCCGAGGCCATGCGCCAAGCCGTCGCCCACTTGGTGGTCACCATCGAAGGCGGTCGCCGCGACTTCGCCGCCCCCGCCCCCACTCCCGCGCCGGTGAAAACGCCGGCTCAAAAACCCGCCGCCCCGAGCGCCAAAGTGGTGCCGCTGAAACGCGAAGCCGCGGCCGCTCCGGCGCAAGCTTTCAAGAAGGCCGCTGGCGATGGAACGGTTCCTTCCTATGACGACAAGGGTTTCAACGAATAAAAGGCCCTTGAAAATCCCTGTTTTTCCACCGGCCCTGATGAAAAATCAGGGCTTTTTCATGCTCAGAACCCCCCTTTTTTGATGTGTTTTCACCCCAAAAACCCGGTCTGCGCTCCAAAGCGCGCGCCGTTTTGCGTCTCTGTCCAAAGGCTAGCCAGGCTGAAATCAAAATAAAGGGCCTCGCACCGGAAAAGGTCCTGGCACCGCCCTTGCTCTAGAGTCAAGTACCCCCCCATGGCGGCTAGGTCTCCCCCCCCCCGGACCTGGTCGCCTTTTTTATTTCCCCCTCTGAAAAGCTGCCCCAAAATGAAACAATGAGAGTGCTGTCCGCGTTGTTATTCGCTCTGCTCGCAGAACGGGCCCAGGCTTTTCACGTCATGATCGATCCCGGCCATGGCGGCGTCGACACCGGCGCCGTGCATGCGCAATTGAAAGAGGCCGATCTCGTTCTCGACCTGGCTTTCCGGCTGCGCGATCTTCTGCAAAAAGAGCCGGGTCTGCGCGTCAGCCTCACTCGCGACCAGGATCATCCCCTCACTCTCCCGGAGCGGGTGAAAAAAGCGGATGAGCAAAAGGCCGATCTCCTGGTGAGCTTGCACGCCAACGCCGCCCCCGACAGCAAAGCCCGCGGCCTCGAGTTTTTTTTCCAGAACAGCCTGCCGCCGGATGAGGACGCGCTCTATCTCGCCAACCTGGAAAACCAGTCCGTGAGCGGTCGCGAGGGACAGTCCCCCGGCGAGATCTCTCGCCGCGGCGACGTCGCCGCCATCGTCGAGGATTTGCATCGTCAGTCGCGCATGCTCTCAAGCCTGAATTTCTCGGAAATCCTGGCCAAACAGTGGAAAGGCGAAAAAGGCAAAGCCCCGTCGATCAAACAAGCGCCCTTCGTGGTGGTGAGCCAGGCCAGCATGCCCTCCGTCCTCGTCGAAGTCGGCTTCCTCACGCACCCGGCGGAGGCGAAAAAACTCGCGACCCTTTCTTACCGCGACGACTTGGCCCGCAAGATCCGCGACGCCCTCGTGGACTACCGCTCCCGGCACGGGTCCCGCGACCTTGGTCCGTCTCAAAGCGAGACTCGCCCCTGAGTCAGTTTGAGATCGCCCCGGGACCGCGCTAAAATGGTCTTTCAAGAGGGGGCTTCGATGAAAAAATCCTTCCGTTTGATTCTCTCCTGCGCGCTGTCTTTTTCCCTGGCGCCGAGCGCCCTCGCCGCGCCGGACAGGAAAACCGCCGCCGTCGAAGAAGCTTCCGAGCAGCTCAATCAAATTTATGATGTCCTGCGCCCCGCCCGCCGCGATGAAACGCTGGCGGAAGCCTATTACCGCGCCGTTGTTTTCATCGACGCGGACGAGCAGCGGCAGCTCGAAGCGTACCTGGACGGACACGCCGGCGTGAAGACCCCGCAGGTGGAAAAAGCCGGCGACACCCTGGTCATCCGCTCCGGAAAAAGCGAGGCCCGCCTGCAGGTCCGCGCCGTCGGCGGCGAGGTCGAGCTGCGCCTGAACGGCCAACTGATCACTGAAAAAGAATTGTCCTCCGCTTCGCTGCGCTGGAAAAAAATCGAAAAGATCCTGGGCGCGAGCGCCCGCGCGCAGAACGGCAAAGCCTCCCTGTGGTGGATCGTCGGCGTGCCGCCGGCCGAGGCCGGCCTCAGCGACATCTTCGGTTCGATCTCCACGGCCGGATGGATCACCATCGGCGGCGCCGTCGCCATCGCCGGCGTCATGCTCTACAAATACTACTCGAACAAAAAAGAGAGCAAAAAACGCCGCATCGCCGCCGCCACCCCGCAATGCACCGATCCCACGCCGTCTTGCTGCAACTACAATGGCTCTCTGATCAGCCACACCACGGGTTGCTGCCAGCAGATCGCCGTGGGCGCCCTCCGCCAAAGCACCGGCGCGTGCCCCACAACGACCTCCACGACCAGCGGCGCGACGGTTTCCCCGGTCACCACGAGCGGCCAGCAGTGATATCCGATCTCTGACTGATTTCACCCTGGACAGCCCGCCTCGCGCCGTGTTTAATCCGCCGCATGCGCAATGACGGCCGTAAAAACCACCAGCTCCGCGAAGTGAAACTCACCCCCCACATCTCCGATTACGCCGAAGGTTCCTGCCTCGTCGAATTCGGCAACACCCGCGTGCTGTGCACCGCCAGTTACGAAGCGAAGCCGCCCTCCTGGCTGCAGGGTTCGGGGCAAGGTTGGGTCACGGCCGAGTACGGCATGTTGCCGCGTTCGACCCACACCCGCATGAAGCGCGACAAAACCGCCAGCGGCGGCCGCACGCAGGAAATCAGCCGGCTCATCGGCCGCAGCCTGCGCGCCGGCCTTGATCTCAGCGGTCTCGGCGAGCGCCAGATCACCGTCGACTGCGACGTGATCAACGCCGATGGCGGCACTCGCACCGCCGCCATCACCGGCGGCTTCGTGGCACTGGCCCTGGCTTGCGAAAAACTCCTCGCCGTGGGCGAGATCAAACGCAACCCCCTGCAACACCAGATCGCCGCCATCAGCGTCGGCCTGGGCAAGACGGACCTGCTTCTGGACCTCAACTACGAAGAAGACTCCACCATCGGCACCGACATGAACGTCGTCATGACCGACGAGGGCAAATTCGTCGAAGTGCAGGGCACCGCCGAGGACAAAGCCTTCAGCCATGAGCAACTGAACGCCCTGCTCTTCCTCGCCCAGAGCGGCATCGAGGAGCTCTTCCGCCACCAGGCCGTCCTCATCGGCCGCCTCCTGCCGAACAAACGCTGATGGAACTGTGGATCGCCACCGGCAACGCCGGCAAATTGAAGGAGTTCCAGCTGCAGCTGAAAGAGATCGCCGATCTCAAGCTGCACGTGCAGAGTGAAATCCCCGGTTTCACGCCGCGCCCGGAAGACGGTCAGACCTTCCTCGACAACGCCCGCATCAAGGCCCGCACGCTCAAAGCCGTGCGTCCCGGCGTGTGGATCCTCGGCGAGGACGCCGGTCTCGAGGTCACCGGTCTCGGTCACTTCCCGGGCATCCACTCGGCCCGCTACGCCGGCCCCAAGGCCTCCGACAGTGAAAATGTTGCAAAGCTCCTCAAGATGATGCAGATCCGCCACGTCGCCGACCGTTCTGCCCGCTTTGTGTGCACCACCGTCGTCTTCACCCCCGCGGGCGAGGAATGGGTTTTCACCGGGGAGCTCAAAGGCCAGATCGCCAAGGTCCCGAGCGGCCAATTGGGTTTCGGTTACGACCCGGTTTTCATCCCCGAAGGCGAAACCAAGACGCTCGCCGAACTCGGCCCCGGCTATAAAATCCAGCACAGCCACCGCGCCCAGGCCCTGAAGCAATTCATCCAGAAGCTGCGCGGCTCCCTTTAAAAATCCGTGTCGGAAAAAAAAGATCACCCCGTCCTCAAGACGCGCGCCAGGAGTTTCCCTGGCGCTCACCGCCACGGACAAAAGCGTGTGACATTTGCCCGGTCGATTTGCTAGCTTTTCCCCGTCTTCTGAGGGGCGAGGGGGCAAAATGGGTCTGAAGTTATTTTCCGGAAACGCGAATCCCGAACTGGCGCGAAAAGTCGCCGAATCTCTCGGGACTGAGCTCAGTCACTGTGAAGTCGGCACCTTCGCCGACGGCGAGATCCAGGTGGAAATCCACGAAAGCGTGCGGGGCGAACATGTCTTCGTCCTGCAGAGCACCTGCCCGCCGGTGAACCAAAGCTACATGGAGCTCTTCATCATGCTGGACGCCCTGAAGCGGGCCTCCGCCAAGCACATCACCGCCGTGATCCCCTACTTCGGTTACGCCCGCCAGGACCGCAAAGTGGCGCCCCGGGCCCCGATCTCGGCCAAGTGCATGGCCGATCTGATCACCACGGCCGGCGCCCAGCGCATCGTCGCCGTCGACCTGCATGCCGCCCAGATCCAAGGCTTTTTCAATGTTCCCGTCGACCACCTTTTCGCCATCCCCACCCTGGCCCGTGCCTGGCGCGAAAATATGGGCACAGGCTCGGAATTTGTCGCGGTGAGTCCCGATGCCGGGGGGGTGGAGCGTTGCCGGGCCTTCGCCAAGCGCATCGAGGCCTCCATCGCCATCATTGATAAACGCCGTTCCGGGCCCAATGAGGCCAAAGCCCTGCATCTGATCGGGGATGTGACGGGAAAAACCGCCATTATCGTGGACGATATGATCGATACGGCAGGAACGCTGACACAAGCTGTTGACAGTCTCTACAAGAATGGTGCAAAACGTGTCTTCGCCGTTGCGACCCATCCTGTTTTATCCGGTCCGGCCATTTCCCGTTTGAAGGAAAGCCCGATTGAAAAAGTGTGGGTGACAGACTCGATTCCCCTGTCCGAAGCGGCGAAAAACTGTGGAAAAATCGAAGTGATTTCCGTCGCCCCGGTGCTGGCGGAGGCCATCAAGAGAATCCACGGAAACGACTCCGTGAGTTCTTTGTTCGACTGATTGTTGAAGAGGTGACTGAATGAAACAACGTATCGATCTCTCCGTTGAAGCCCGCGAGACCGGCAAACACAACAGCCGCGCCCTCCGTCGCGATCGCAAAGTGCCCGCCGTGATCTACGGCGCCACCGAAAACAAAAACCTGTGGGTCGCCGAAGGTGACATCGTTCGCTACAACGTGCGCGCCTACGAAAACGCCCTCTTCAACCTGAAAAGCGGTGACAGCGCGGTTGGCGGCAAAGTCGTCCTGATCAAAAAGGTCGATGTGCATCCCCTGACCCGTCGTCCGCAACACGTCGACTTCTTCGCGCTGGATCTGAAAAAGACCGTGCGCGTGAGCGTCGAAATCCGTCTCGAAGGCAAACCGATCGGTCTGTCCGACGGCGGTCTGTTGAGCGTCGTGGCCCGCTCCATCGAAGTAGAGTGCTTGCCGACGGATATCCCGGGCGCCATCGTGGCCGATGTGTCCGGTCTCGGCGTGGGCGATGCCCTGCACGTCTCTGACCTGCAAATCCCGGAGAACATCAAAGTCATCACCGGCGCGGAACAAACCCTCGCCGTCGTGAACGTCATCGAAGAAGAAGCCGCTCCGGCCGCCGATGCCGCCGCTGCTGCTCCGGTTGCGGGTGCTGCGGCCCCGGCCGCAGGCGCCGCCGCCGCTCCGGCTAAAGAAGGCGAAAAGAAGAAGTAATTCTTCGTTTCCAAGGGATTTTTCGAAAAGCGGTGGGTTGCCCTCACCGCTTTTTTATTTCAGGATGCTCTCATGTGGTTGATCGTCGGTCTTGGCAATCCCGGAACAAAGTACGCGCTCACGCGGCATAACATCGGCTTTATGGCCGTGGATGATCTGCTGCGCTCTCTCGAGGCGCCCGCCAGCCGCACGGACTTCAAGGCCCTGGTGAACAAGTTCAAATGGGACGGCGAAGAGATCGTGACCGTGCAGCCGCAGACCTACATGAATCTCTCTGGGGATTCGGTGCGGCCCCTGATGGACTTCTACAAGATCCCGCTGGAAAAACTCATCGTCGTGCATGACGAAGTGGACCTGCCTTTCGGAAAAATGAAATTGCAGAAAAACCGCAGCCCCGGCGGCCACAACGGCATCAAGGACATCACCGCGAAGATGGCCTCCCAGGATTACCTGCGCGTGCGTCTGGGCGTGGGCCGTCCCGCCGATCCCCGCTTCAACGTCGCCGACTACGTCCTGCAGAAATTCTCCGACGAGGAAATGGCCGCCATGCCCGAGTTCCTCAATCGCGCCACCGAGGCCCTCGAAGCCCTGATCTTCGAAGGCCTCGCCAAAGCCAGCAACCGCTTCAACTGAAGGTACCGCCTACTTTTGGGTATCCCACTGTGTCATTGTCGGCCTCTGGCGAATCTGGTATTCCAATTCCCTGGCTTAATGACACAGTGGGATACCCAAAAGTAGGCGGTACCTTCGGGAGGGAAAATGGCGTTGCAGGTGGGGATTGTTGGACTTCCGAACGTGGGGAAATCGACCTTGTTCAATGCGCTGACCAGCGCCAAGGCCGAGGCCGCGAACTATCCGTTCTGCACCATCGATCCCAACGTCGGCGTCGTCACCGTGCCGGACCCGCGCATGGACCGCATCACCCAGTTCATCAAACCCCAGAGCGTCGTGCCCACGACAATTGAATTTGTTGATATCGCCGGCATCGTCAAGGGCGCCAGCCAGGGCGAGGGCCTGGGCAACCAGTTCCTCTCCCACATCCGCCAGACCGACGCCATCGTGCACGTCGTGCGCTGCTTCGACGACCCGAACATCATCCACGTCGCCGGCTCCGTCGATCCGACCCGCGACATGGAGATCATCAACATGGAACTCATGCTGGCCGACCTCGACACCGTCGACAAACGCCTGAAGCGCATCGAGAAAGCCGCGCGTTCGACCGCCGACAAAAAACTGAAGCTCGAGTACGACGTCACGCTCAAGATCCACACCGCCCTCGGCAAAGGGCTGCCCGCCCGCTCCATCGAGTACAACGAGCTCGAGGCCCCCGTGGTGCGCGACTTCCACCTGCTGACCATGAAGCCGGTCCTTTACGCCTGCAACGTCTCCGACGTCGACTTCGCCGCCGGTGGCAACGACTGGACCCGCGCCGTCGAAAAGCGCGCCAAGGAGGAAGGCAACAACGCCATCCTCATCTGCTCCGCCATGGAGGCCGAGATCGCGCAACTGCCGCCGGAAGAGCGCCAGGAGTTCCTGGCCTCGATGAACGCCACCGAGCCCGGCCTGCACCGCCTGATCCGCGAAGCCTACAAACTCCTCGGCCTGCAGACCTACTTCACCGCCGGTGAAAAGGAAGTGCGCGCCTGGACGATCCGCGCCGGCATGAAGGCCCCGCAAGCGGCCGGCGTCATCCACACCGACTTCGAAAAAGGCTTCATCCGCGCCGAGACCTACCACTGCGAGGACCTTTTCAAACTCGGCAGCGAACAGGCCGTCAAAGAAGCCGGCAAGTACCGCTCCGAAGGCAAAGAGTACGTCGTTCAAGACGGCGACGTCCTGTTCTTCCGCTTCAACGTCTGAAGAAACGGGTGACGACATGGCCGAACTGGATCCTCTGCTGCGTTTGAGCGCCGGCGATCTCGCCACCCGCATCCGCGACCGGGACGTCAGTCCCGGCGAAGTCCTCGAGACCCACATCCGTCGCCTGCGGCAGGTGAATCCGGCGCTGAACGCCGTCGCCGAAGAGCACTTCGAGCAGGCCCGCGAGGAAGCCGCCGTGCAGACCAAGATCCTCATGGACAAAGACCCCGCCGAACTGCCGCCGTTTTTCGGCGTGCCCTTCACCTGCAAGGAGATGCTGGCGGTGCGCGGGATGAAGTCCACGGCCGGGGCCGTGCACTGGCGCGAACACCGCGCCGACAAGGATGCCAGCGTTTATCACCGGCTGCGCCAGGCGGGCGCCAATCTGCTGGCCACCACCAACGTGCCGGAACTGGGATTCTGGTTCGAATGCGAAAATCCCGTCTACGGACGCACCAACAATCCCTATGACCCGCGCCGCACCTGCGGCGGCAGCAGCGGCGGCGAAGGGGCCCTGATCGGCGCCGGCGCCTCCCCCATGGGATTGGGCAGCGACATCGGCGGCAGCATCCGCATGCCCGCGGCGTTTTGCGGCGTCTTCGGTCACAAGCCCAGCAACCACCTGCTGCCGCTCACCGGTCACTTTCCCTTTTCCAACGAGGACTTCCGGAATTTGCGGGGCGAACGTTATCCGCTGACGACGACGGGATTCCTGTCGCGCTCGGCCCGCGACCTCGCGCCCTTGCTGAGGATCCTGAAAGGCCCCGACGGCATCGACCTGGAGACCCGCGACGTGAACCTGCGCCAGGCGCCCCGCGATCCTTCCCGCTGGCGGGTGCTGGTGTGCGAGGATCCGATTTTCCACCTGTCGGGCCGCGCCGAAGCCCCGGTGCGCGCCAGCGTGCAGAAGGCCGCGCGTTTGTTCGAGCAATACGGCGCCCGCATGGAAACCTTCGACGAGCGCTTTTTCCTGCGCGGCGTGGAGCTGTGGATCGACGCCGTCAAAGCCACGAAGGACCGCAGCTTCCAGGATCTGCTGAATCCGAACGGCCCCCTGCACGTGGGACGTGAAATCGCGCGCAGCCTGTTCGGCCGCGGCCAGTACTCGTGGCCGAGCCTCCTCACCCTGCTCCTGGAAAAATGGATGGTGAGTTCCGACGAGCGCGTCGGCCGCTCCCTGCGGGAACTCGCCCGCATGAAGCGGGAGTTCCACCGGATCCTGGGCGATGACGGTTTGCTGTTGTGCCCGGTGCACCCGCGAACGGCCCCCCGCCACCGCGCCACCCTGCAGGGACCTTTTGATTTCATCGGCACCGGGATCTTCAACGCGCTGGAAGTGCCGGCGACCTCCATCCCCATGGGTTTTGATGACCACCAACTGCCCCTGGCGGTGCAGGCGGTGGCCGCGCCCTTTCAGGACGATCTGACCATCGCCGCGGCCGAGGTTCTGGAATCGGCCTTCGGCGGCTGGTCCCCGCCCTCATCGCTGTGAGCGCGTCCCCGGCGGCGCGCCTCCTCCAGCCACACATGCAGTGACCAGATCGTCAGGAACAACACGAACGACGGGCAAAGGATCAGGTGCGGCGCCGTCGACAGGGACTGCCAGCCCTCCTGCACGAGCAAACCCCAGCTGGTGTCCGGCGCCTGCACGCCGACGCCGATGAAGCTCATGAAGCTCTCATAGAGGATGTTCCCCGGGATCAAAAGCCCGAAGAGCACCCACAAAGGGGCGGCGATGTTCGGCAGAACATGATGAAAAAGAACGCGCAGGTTCCCGGCGCCGAGGGCTTGCGAGGCTTCGATGAAAGGCATCACCTTCGTGCGCAGGACCAAACCGCGGGTCACCCGCGCCACCGTCATCCAGTGCGTGAGACCGATCCCCAGCGACAGACTCCAGAAAATTTTGCCGAAGCCGTCGTCCGTCCAGGGCAGGGCCGCCTGCAGGGTCATCGTCAGCACCGCCACCCAGGCGAAGGACGGCAAAGCGATCAGCAGATCGTTCAGCCGCATCAAAGCGCGATCGATCCAACCGCTCCACCAACCGGCGGCGAGGCCGTACAGGACGCCGACCAGCATGGCGATCATGGAGGCCGCGAGCCCCACGCTCAAAGACACCTTCGTCCCCAGGAGAACGCGCGCGAACAAATCCCGCCCGAGGGAATCCGTGCCGAACCAATGCTGCGGGCTCGGCGCGACGTAGATCCGCTCGATGTCCTGCCGCGATCCCAGTTCCGGAAAAAACAAAGACACGACCAGGGACGCGCCCAAAAGAAAAAACATCCAGGAAGCGGCCAGCCACTTCGACCACGTCATGGCATCTCCCGCAGGCGCGGGTCCGCGGCCTTCATCAACAGGTCGATGCCGGCCGAAATCAGCACCAGGCAAACGCCATAGAACAGGGTCAACCCCAGGATCACCGGATAATCGCGGCCGCCCATGGCGTCGACGAAAGCCATCCCCAACCCCGGCACCGAGAAAAGAACCTCGACCAGGAAAGATCCCGACAGCACGTCGAAGATCAAAGGACCGGCGTAACCCAGGACCGGCATCAGTGAATTCCGCAAGGCGTGCTTGGTGAGCGCGTGCCAGGCCGACAGCCCCTTCGCCCGCGCCGTGCGCATGTAGTCCGTGGCTTCGGCCTCGCGCAACGACACCGCCAGCAGGCGCGCCAGGGAGGCCGCCGGCCGCAGGGACAACGTCAGCACCGGCAAAACGAAATGCGCCGGCGTATCGAGGAAAGCCGCCGGCAGAAGATCCCAGTGAAAGGCGAAGAGCCACACCAGCAAAGGCCCGAGGAAAAGACTCGGCAGGGACACCATCGCCAGACTCACGGTTTCAAAGGAGCTCCCCCACCAGCCGTGCGGCCGGCGCGCCGCCATCAGCGCCATGAAAAAACCCAGGGCGAAAATAAAAACCAGGGACAGGGAATTCAGCCAGATGGTTTGCCGGAAACCCGCCGCGATGACGGAGGCCACGCTGCGCTGGGCATCCACCAGGGACCAGCCCAGATCACCGCGGAAAAGCCCGCCCACGTAGGAAAAAAACTGGCCGAAGAGGTGACCCTGCAAATCCCACGAGCCCTGCAGCCGCTCGCGCACGGCGGGATGCAAGGGACTTTCCTCATCGAAGGGACCGCCGGGCAGCGCCCGCAGCAGCAGGAAGATCAGGGCAACGAGGCCCGCCAGGGTCGTCGCGACCTCGGTGATTTTCGACAAAACGGCGGAGAGAAGTCCCGGAGCCGGGCGTTCGCTCACGGATCCCAGACTTCCCTCTTCGCGAACTCCGCCTTGCCTTTCACCGGCACCGGAGAGGCCAGGTTCACCAGGTCATTGCGGCCGTTGTACAGGTTCGAGTAAGTGAAGGCGTTGGACACCACCCGGCGCACGTACTCGCGGGTCTCGAGGAAAGGGATGTGCTCGACGAACTCATCCATCTCGAGGTCGCCGAAGGCCAGCAGCCACGAATGCACGCGGTGAGGGCCGGCGTTGTAAGCGGCCGCCGCCAAAGGGATCGAGTTGTTGAACTGCTTCGACAGGCGCTTCAGGTAGAACGAACCCATCTGAATGGCCACTTCCGGGCGCAGCAGCTGCGGCGGCTGGAAGCTTTTCTCCCCTTGCAGGGAGGCGATCTTGCGGCCCGTGCCCGGCATGATCTGCATCAAACCCAAAGCGCCCACCGGAGAAACGGCGTCGCGGCGGTACTGGCTCTCGGCCTTCATGATGCCCCAGATGAATTCCTCCGGCAGGCCGTTGTTGCGGGCGCCGCTGCGCACGTCCTTCAGGAAGGCCTGCGGAAAGGCCGACTCCCACAAGGGGCGGGCGTTGTCGAAACCCTGCGACACGCGGGCCGAAGCGAACCGCAATTGCGCGATCTTCGACGAGCGGTGCCACTGGCCGATCTCCTCGTAAGCGGCGATCAAGGCTTTCAATTCGTCGCGCGATTGGGTGCGACGCTCGATCTCGAACAACTCCCAGCGGGCTTCGTCGATGAAACCCAAACGTCCCAGGATGCGGGCCCGTTCAAAGCGGCGCGCGTTCGCCGGGGCCTTGATCGGCGAAGGATCGTCCAAAATGTCGGAGCGCCCGGTTTCCTGCACGAGATCCGTGGCGCTGTCCTCCGTGGCGTCCGCCGTGACGGTGGACTCGGAGTCCTCCGTTTCGTTCGCCAGGGTTTCCTCGCTCTCGGCCTCTTCCGAAACCGCGCCGCGCGAAGAGCCCTCCGACGAAGGCATCATCAGATCGGCCGAACGAAAAGGGCCGAAGGCGCGCGGCCCGTCGTCCAGGACGTCGGGCAAAGCGCGCGGCACGATTTTCGGCGTCGCGGGCATCACCTGCAGGCGCTGGCGGGCCACCGTTCCGTAGTAAGAGCCGCTTTTGTCCTGGGAAATCGCCTCAAAGACCGGACGGGCCTCTTCGTTGCGGCCCATGCGCAACAAGGACATCGCCATCCAATAGCGGGCTCTTTCGTTCAGGCTGCTTTTCTTTTTGCCGCCGGCGAGTTCGGCGAAACGGCGGCGGGCCCCTTCGTAATCTTTTTTCAGGTAAGAGATCCAGGCGAGATTCCACTTCGCGTCCCGCTGCAATCCCGAACGCGGGTATTTGTCCATGAACTCACGGAAGCGGCGGGCCGCCCCGTCGTAATCCTGGAACTGGTAACTCAGGAAGGCCGATTGGTAGAGGGCTTTGCGGCCCTTTTCCTTTCGCGGGTTCATCTCGTACAACTTGTGGTAAGCGCCGACGGCGGCGTTGCCGTTGCCGCTGCGGGCGGCGGCCGAGGCGAAGATCGTCAGGAACTCCGGATCGCCGCCGCGGCGGGGAACGGAGGCCTCGAGCAAACGGTAGGCCTCGTCCGGTTCCCCGGTCTGCAGCAGGAACCAGGCGCGCAATTCATCGGCCTGATAACGATTGTCCTTGGCGATGAGGTTCGCCACCTCCTGCACTTCGCGGCGGGCTTTTTCCTCTTCGCCGTTCCACATCAGGGCGCGCACGCGCTCGCGGAACTCGGCGGTGGTGTTGCGGCACTGGGTTTTCTGCCCGTCCAGCTCGTTGGAGGCCAGGTCCGGCCCCCAGTCCTTCAGCATCGGGTGCAGGGGGTGCTTTTTGTAAAGCCTCTTCAACCACTGGCAGCCCGCCGCCTGGCTGCCGATCTTGCGTTCAGCGCGGGCGAGTTCGATCATGACATCCGGGTGCCCGGGCGTGCCGCGGGCTTTTTTCTCGAGGGCCGCGAAGATGTTGCGCGATTCGCGGGTTTTGTTTTCGGCGCGTTTGGCGCGGCCCATGCGCATGTTGGCTTCGAAGCGCAGGCGGAAATTCGGCGACATCTCGAGCAGACGGCGATTCTCGGACAGGGAGTCGTTCCAGCGCCCCAGTTTTTCCAGGCACTGGGCGCGCAGGGCGCGCACGTCCTCCTCGAGCTGCAGTTTTCCCTTGAGCAGATCCTCCGACATCTTCAGGGCGCGCTCGTACTGCCCGGCTTGCAAAGCGCCCCAGGCCTGCAGGTACAGGAAACCCTCTTTAGCCTCGGGGGTTTTGGCGTCCTCGATCAGCTTCGCCAGGGCGGCGTCCGCCTCGAGGAAATCACCGCCTTCGATTTTTTCCTGCAGGTCGCGCGCCTGCTGCAGGGGATCCGCGGCGGGGGCCGAAATCGCGTTCGCGGTGAAAAGGAAACAAACACTCAATGAAATGAGCAAGCGTTGAGCTGACAAGCGGCGTCCTCCGTGACAGTGGGATCCCCCCATGATACCGAGACATCATGGCGAAATCGAAGTCCAAATCCGTCTATGTCTGTCAAAATTGCGGCGCCCAGCGTCCGCGCTGGGAAGGTCGCTGCACCGATTGCGGCGCCTGGAACACCTTCGTCGAAGAGACGGTGGCCGCCGAGCCGAAAACCCGCGGTTGGTCCACTCAGACGGGCGGCGGCGGGTTGTCGGCCAACATGACCATGACCCTGGACCAAAGTCCCGGCGAACTGAGCCTGGAGCGCTGGTCCTCGGGTTTCGGTGAATTGGACCGCGTTTTAGGCGGTGGTCTCGCCAAGGGCAGCTTCGTGCTGTTGGGGGGCGCGCCCGGCATCGGAAAGTCCACCTTGCTGCTGCAAATGGCGGGAGGCCTCGCCGACCAAGGCTCTTCGGTTTTGTACGTGTCCGGGGAGGAGAGCATCGCGCAGACCGGGCACCGCGCCCACCGCCTGGGCATCCGTCATCCGCGGATCCGCCTGTCCGCCGAGAGCAACCTGAACCAGATCCTCGACCTCACCCGCCTGCACAAACCGCAGGTGCTGGTGGTTGACTCCATTCAGACGGTTTTCCTGCCGGACCTGCAGGCGGCGCCCGGCTCGGTGTCGCAGGTGCGCGAGTGTGCCGGACAGCTCCTCGGCCTGGCGAAGCAGGAGCACATCACCGTCATCCTCGTCGGCCACGTCACCAAAGAGGGCAGCATCGCCGGCCCCAAAGTGCTGGAGCACATGGTGGACAGCGTCCTGTCCTTCGACGGCGACCCGTCGACGAACTTCCGGCTTCTGCGCTCGGTGAAAAACCGCTTCGGCCCGGCCAACGAGCTCGGCGTTTTCCGCATGGTTTCGTCGGGGCTGGAAGAGGTCACCAATCCCTCCGAATTGTTTTTGGAAGAACGCGCCGAGCACGCCATGGGTTCCGCCGTGTTCAGCTCCATGGAAGGCACGCGGCCCCTGCTCTGCGAAGTGCAGGCCCTGACCGTGTCGAGCCCCATGGCCAATCCGCGGCGCACGGCTTTGGGCATCGACGTGAACCGCCTGCACCTGCTGGCCGCGGTGCTGGACCGTCATCTGGAATTGCGTTTATTCCAGAACGACATCTTCATCAACGTGGTGGGCGGCCTGCGCCTCGAGGACACGGCGGTGGACCTGGCGGTCACCGCGGCCTTGCTCTCTTCCGACGGGCGTCAGGAGATCGATCCGAAGACCTGCTTCTTCGGTGAGGTCGGCCTCACCGGCGAAGTGCGCGGCGTTTCGTTCGCCGACGTGCGCGTGCGCGAGGCCGACAAACTCGGCTTCACCCGTTTCGTCATCCCCGCCAGCAACCGCAAGCACCTGGCGGACCTGAAGCTCACGAAGGGCAAAGAGATCGTCTACGTGAAAAACGTCCGCGAGTTGCAGCGCTCCCTGGGACGTCCCGCCTCGCCGCGGCCCTCGGGCGCCCGCCGGCAGGACATGGATTTTTAAATCATTTCAAACCGCGGGCTTTGGCGTAAATCTCGCGGTGCAGGTCCACCAGCCAGGTCTGAAAGCGCGTCAGGTCCCCGACCTGATTGAATTCCAACCCCACGGTGTAATCATAATGACCGCGGGCGAGCTTGCGGTGATGGCGCACGACGGCCGTGATGGGGATGGGCTGGCGGCTGCCGAAGCGCAAGTCCCCGGTCAAGGTGTCGCCCACTTTCAGTCCGCCCTGCTCCTGATGAAAAGACACCCGGCAGCCTTTGAGGGAGATGTCCTGCAAGGGACCGCGCAAAAACGCCAGACGATCGCCGACCCGTTTGGTGATCAGGTTCAAGGCGGCGGAGGCCGGCACCTTCAAGCGGTTGTTGCGGCGACGGACCAGGCGGTGCAGGCCCTCCTGGAGCTCCAGATGCACGAAGCGTTTCTGGATCCGCACTTTGGCGTTGAAGAAGTAAAATTCGCCGTCGATGCTGAAATTCGCCGTGGCCAGCTGATCCTTGCGGCTGTCCCCCAAGGTGGCGGGACGCGCGCCCAGCACCGCTTGCCCCCAGGCCTTGCCCGCCGCGCGCAAGCGCAAAACTCCGCTGTCCGGGAACTTGAAGAGCACCACGATGCCCCGCTTGTGCACTTCCTCGAGAAGGGCGTTGGCCGCGGTGACGCTGAGTTTGCGGAAGTTCTCCGTCATGTTTTCTGCACGGCCCTCAGCCATTTTTCCAACCGGGCGCGGCGCTCTTTGTTCCCCCAGCGCGAGCGGAACTCACGGTCGAGAGCCCACACGCGGCGGATCTCGGCGAGGTCCGTCCACACGCCCGCCCCCAGCCCCGCCAGGTAAGCCGCCCCCATGGCGGTGGTCTCGACGTTCACGGGACGCAGAACATCGGCGCCCAGGAAATCCGCCTGCATCTGCATCAACAGATCGTTGGCCGCGGCCCCGCCGTCGACGCGGATGGCGCCGAGTTTGCGCTTCAGGTCTTTTTGCATGGCGAAGAGGATCTCGGCGTTCTGCAAGGCCATGGCTTCCAGCGTGGCGCGCGCCAGGTGCGCCTTCGTCGTTCCCCGCGTGAGTCCGGTGATCACGCCGCGGGCTTCCGCCCGCCAGTGGGGGGCGCCGAGTCCCGTCAGGGCCGGCACGAACTCCACGCCGCCCGTGTCCGGCACCGAGGCCGCGAGCTTCTCCACGTCGGAGCTTTTCTCGAAGAGCCCCAGGCCGTCGCGCAGCCACTGCACGGCGGCCCCGCAGACGAAGGCCCCGCCCTCGAGGGCGTAAACGGTTTTCTGGTCGCCGAGCTTCCACGCGATGGTGGTCAACAATTTCGCTTTCGACGGCACGGGCTTCAGCCCCGTGTTCATCAGGAGGAAACTGCCCGTGCCGAAGGTGCACTTGGCCTCGCCGGCGTTGAAGGCCGCTTGACCGAACAAAGCCGCCTGTTGATCGCCGGCGATGCCCGTGATCGGGATGCCGTCGGGCAAAACGCCGAGCCCTTGCGTGCGGCCGAACTCGCCGCTGCTGGGACGGATCTCCGGCAGCATCGAGGCCGGCACGCCGAAGAGCTTCAGCAGATCCTTGTCCCACTCGCCGCGGTGGATGTTCATCAGCATGGTGCGGCTGGCGTTGCTGACGTCCGTGGCGTGCACGCGGCCGCCGGTCAGGCGCCACAGCAAAAAGCTGTCGATGGTGCCGGCGCGCAAACGGCCGGCTTTGGCTTTCGCGGCCGCTCCGGGAACGTTTTTCAGGATCCATTGGATTTTCGTGGCGGAAAAATACGGATCCAGAACCAGTCCCGTTTTGCCCCGGATCAGGTTCTGTTTCTTGGCTTTTTTCAACTTCTCGCAGAGATCCTGAGTGCGGCGGCATTGCCAGACGATGGCGTTCATCACGGGGCGACCGGTTTCGGCATCCCACACCACGACGGTCTCGCGCTGGTTGGTGATGCCGATGGCGGCGATCTTTTCGCCTTGGGGACGACCGCTCATCACCGCCTGGATCGACTTCAAGGTCGTCGACCAGATGGTTTCGGGATCATGCTCCACCCATCCCGGCCGCGGGTAGATCTGCGGGAACGCCTCCCCTTGCTGGGCCGCCAGGCGACCGTCCGCCGTGATCAGACAAACGCGGGTGCTGGTTGTTCCCTGGTCGATGGCCATGATAGAGTGATTCATAGGATCATCATGAAGAATTTCTTCCCGAAACCCAACGAAAAAATCTTCGGCCTGAAGAACCTCGATCGCGAGACCCTGATCTATCGCGTGCTGCCGCGCCTGATGATGGAGATCCTGAGAAAGTATTTTCGTTTGGAGGTGAGCGGCATCGAGAACGTCCCCCGCCGCGGGGCCGTCCTGATCACCCCCAACCATTCGGGCTACTCCGGCTTCGACGTGTTCGTGCTCGCCCATGTGCTGTCCACGGACGCCAAGCGCATGCCGCGCATCCTCGCCCACTACTTCTGGTTCCTGTCGAAAACCACGGCGATCCCGGCGCAGAAGATGGGTTTCACCGAAGCGAGTTTCGAGAACGGCATGGCGGCCCTGGAAAAGCAGCATCTGACGGTGATTTTCCCCGAAGGCGAACAAGGAAATTTCAAACCCTCCGCCCGCATGTACCAGCTGCAGGAGTTCAAGCGCGGCTTCGTGCGCATGGCGCTGAAAGCCCAGGCCCCCATCGTGCCGACGGTGGTGATCGGCGCCGAGGAAACGCACATCAACCTCAGCCAGCTGAAATTCACGAAATTCCTGCGCGGCCTGGTGATCCCGCTGCCCTTGAACGTGCTGCCCCTGCCGGCCCGCTGGCGCATCCGTTTCCTGGAGCCGATCCACCTGCCCTACAAGCCCGAAGCCGCCGACGACAGCGAGCTCGTCCACGAGATCTGCCAGGACATCCGCGAAAAAATGCAAAAGGCCCTGCAGGAAGAGATCAAAAAGCGCGGGGCCGTGTATCTTTGATCAGCGGTTGCAGGAATCGCCGACGCATTTGTCGGGCAGCTCTTCACCGATTTCTTTTTGAATGGCTTTCCAGCGCTCCACCACGATGCCGGGGCTGGACTCCGAACGACTGGCCAGGCCACGGACCAGGATGGCCGAGATGGCGACGGCCACCACCAAGAGCAGGATGTATTCAATGACGATCTGACCGCTCTGCGAGGATGATTCCTTCACGGCGGTTCATCCGGGCGAAACGAGGCCCAGATCGCCGCGGCCGCTTTCCAGGCTGCGCGGGGTCCAATTGCGCAACACCTCGCCGGCGAAACTCAGGAAGCTTTCGATTTCGTTGTCTTCCAGGGGACCGCGCAGGGCGATGACCGCGTCCTCGTTCCAGCCTTCCACCACCCAGCGGGCGCTGGCCGGCGCATCGTTGTTCACCGAGGCCATGAAACTGTCGTCCGTCGGATACAGCATCACCAGCACATTGGCGTGGGCGGAGCGCGACAGCTCTTTGGCGCGGGAGAATTCCTGCGGCCATTTTTGCTGGATCAGAAAATAGATCTTCAGCGCCAGCGCTTCGTGAAACTGCGCGAAGTAGATCCGCACGGGGCCGTCGAAGATGGCCGAATTAAAGGCCGGGCTGAAGTACTTCGACTGCATGAGAGAAGAGTAAGAGCTTTTCATCGCCATTTTCCTCGGTCTTCCAAGTGGACACATCCTGTTCCTGACTCGAGACTAGAAAGAGTGGAAATGGATAAGCAATCGTTTTTTAAGAATCTTAAATTCGTGACGCAAGGCTTAATTAATCAAGGAACCCTGACAATAGACACCCTGATAGGAGCGTTCGCCGACGGAATAGAACAAAGTTCTCCAATCCGCCGTGGTGTTCACAAAGTCCGCACATTTGCCGACCTCCAGGGAACCAATCTCCTGAGCCCGTCCCAGCGCGTGGGCCGCGCCCACCGTGTAGGCGGAGATCACTTCGGGCAAAGTCATTTTCATTTCCAAACGCGCCAGCAAGCCGACGAGGTTCACATCCTGACTGGGGCTGGTGCCCGGATTGAAATCCGTCGCCAGGGCCACGCGCACGCCGGCATCGATCATTTGGCGCGCCGGCGGATAAGCGCATTTCATGTACAGATCCGCGGAGGGCAGCAGCACGGCCGTCGTCTCGCTCGCGGCCAAAGCGCGGATCTCGCCCTCACCGACCTGGATCACATGGTCGGCGGACAAGGAACCGAGCTCCACCGCCAGGCGGGTGCCGCCGCTCAAGCTCAGCTGATCGGCGTGAATCAAAGTCTGGAAACCCAGGGCCTTGGCCTTCTCGAGGTACCGTCGCGAAGCTTCGGCCGGGAAAAAACCTTTCTCGACGAAAATGTCGACGCGTTCGGCGAGTTTTTTCCTTTTCACCGCGGGCAGGACCTCCCGACCGAGGAACTCGAGGTACTCTTCGTAGGTTTTGAATTCCGGCGGCAGCGCGTGCGCGGCCAGAAAGGTGCGCCGCACGCGCGGACCCTTCAGGCGGCCGGCGGCCTCGAGCTGGCGCAATTCGTCCTTCAGGTTGAGGGCATACCCGGACTTCACCTCCAGGGTGGTCACCCCTTGCTCGGCGAAGACGTCGGCGCGGTGTTGCGCCAGGCGCGCCAGCTCCGCGGTCGAGGCGGCGCGGGTGCGCTTCATCGTCGACAGGATGCCGCCGCCGCGGGCGGCGATCTCCTGGTAGCTCACGCCCTGGTTGCGCTGCTCGAACTCCGCGGCGCGATCGCCGGCGAACACCAGATGCGTGTGGCACTCCACCAGGCCCGGCAGGACCGTCGAGCCCTTGAGCTCCACTTCGCGATGGCGGGCGCGGGCGTATTGTTTCGGCAGCCGGCGGTGCGGCCCGATCCATTCCAGGCGGCCGTCCCGGCAGACCATGGAGGCCTTTTCCAGAAAGCCCAGGTCGGCCTCTTTCACGCGCCGTCCCCCCTGGCGCGCGGCGCCCGCCAAGGTCAGAATCAGATCGGCTTTGGTGAAGATCGCGATTTTTCCCGCCATGTCATGAGAGATATCCCATGAAAGGAAAATGACAACCGAAAAAAGCTGTGAAAGATGAAGACATGCCGAGTGAGCTTCCCGATCTTTGCCCGCACATCGTCGACATCGCCCGCCGCCTGATGGCCGAGCAGGGGTTGAAGATCATCTCGCGCGGCGATCGCGTCCTCACCCACTGCAACACCGGGGGGCTCGCCACCGTCGACAACCCGGCCTTCGACGTGACGCCGGCGGCTTTGGTGGACGGCTGGATCCTCGAGCAAGGCCTCTTTGACCGCGAGCAGGTGCGGTCGGGGGCGCTCCGAAAAATTCTTGGAAAGGAACTCTGACATGCTGGGCATCATCGGCGGCTCCGGTTTTGAAAAATTCGACGGCTTTGAAGCGCTCTCTTTGTTGGATCGCGAAACGCCCTTCGGACTCGCCGCAAGCGGCTTCAAGAAAGTCCGCATCGAGGGCCGCGAGTGCCTGTTCCTTCCCCGCCACGGGGAACATCACGAGCACTTGCCCTCGGAAGTGAATTATCGCGCCAACCTGTTCGCCCTGAAAAAGGCCGGCGCCCAGGCCGTGGTGTCTTTTTCCGCCGTCGGCAGCCTGGAAAAACTCTGCAAGCCCGGCGATCTCGTCGTGCCCACGCAGTACATCGACCGCACCAAGGGGATCCGCGCCCCGTCCTTTTTCGGCGACGGCCTGATCGGCCACGTCTCCCTGGCCCATCCGGTCTGCGACAAAATGGTGCGCCGGACAAAAGAGATCATCGAACAGCATCTCTTCGACGCCCACTTCGATCGCACCTATGTCTGCGTCGAGGGTCCGTATTTTTCGACGAAGGCGGAGTCCCACTCCTACCGCGTCCTCGATGCCCACATCATCGGCATGACGAATTTCCCCGAGTACGGCCTGGCCCGCGAGGCCGGACTGCCTTACCTCCCCTGCTGCTTCGTCACCGATTACGACTGCTGGGACGACAGCATCCCCCACGTGACCGCCGGCGAAGTGCTGCGCGTGATGAAGGACAACAACGCCAAAGGCTTCGGCCTTTTGCGCGACCTGGTCAAAATGGGGCCGCACCTGTGGGAACACAGCACCGCCCCGGCGGGCGGCATCCGCTCCGGGCTTTTCATGCCCTGGGAGGCCGTGCCGGCCGAAAAACGCGATTGGGTGGAGATCCTCCTCAAATAAAGTCCATTTTGTGTCCCTCCGTGTGAAAAGCTTTTCAAATCCCCGGGCGGGTCTTGCTTCCGGGCCGTCCTTAAGGGAATCAGAAGCTTCATTTCACAGGAGAGTTCAGCATGAAACGACTGATCCGCCGTTCCCTCGCCGTCATGGTCTTGTCCCTGCCGGGCGCGCTGTCGCCGGCCCTGGCGCAAAGCAATCCCCCGCCCTGCCAGAAAGACATGGCCTTCGGCCCCTGGCTCGAACACTTCCTGCAGGAGGCCCGCCAGCGCGGTGTGAACGACGCCACCATCGCCGCCTCCCGGCCCCATCTGGTTCTGGATCCCAGCATCCTTCCCCGCGACACCGCGCAAGGGGTTTTCCAGCAGAGCTTCCTGCAATTCTCCGGGCGCATGATCTCCCAAGGCCGCATCCAGAAAGGCACGCGCCTGGTGCAAACCCATCGCGAGCTTTTCCAGCGCATCGAGCGCGACTTCGGCGTGCCGGCCGAAGTGCTGGTCGCCTTCTGGGCTTTGGAAACCGATTTCAGCAGCAATCTGGGCAATCGTTCGACCCTGGGCGCTTTGACGACCCTGGCCTACGACTGCCGCCGCTCGAGCCTTTTCCGCTTCGAGCTGCTGAGCGCCTTGAAGATCGTCCAGCGCGGTGATCTCAGCCCCGCCGAAATGCGCGGCGCCTGGGCCGGCGAACTCGGCGGCCTGATGATGTCGGCCTCGAACTACCTGCAGCACGGCCTGGATTACGACGGCGACGGCCGCCGCGACCTGCTCCACAGCGTGGCCGACACCATGGGAACGGCGGCGAAGCTCCTGGTCAACCGCGGCTGGAAACGCGGCGAGCCCTGGCTGCGCGAAGTGCGTTTGCCGAAACAAATGCCCTGGGAAGAGGGCGACCTCTCGATCCAGCACCCGCAGCGCGAATGGCTGCAGTGGGGCGTGCGCGCCGCCAAGGGCGAACTTCCCGCCGACGACACGCCGGCCTCGCTGCTGATGCCCATGGGCCATCTCGGCCCGGCCTTCCTCGCTTACGGCAATTTCAAAGCTTATCTGGGATGGAATTCATCGCTGATTTACGCCATGACCGCCGCCCATCTGGCCGGACGCATCGCCGGTGAACCCGCCGTCGGCCGCGGCAACGGCGTCGTCAACCCGCTCTCGATCGCCCAAGTGAAAGAGATCCAGGAGCTGCTCATCCGGCGCGGCGAGGACGTCGGCACCGCCGACGGGAAAATGGGCGCCAAAACCCGCGCCGCCATCCGCCGCGCGCAACTGCGCCTGGGATTGCCGGCGGATTCTTATCCGACCCTGGAACTCCTCGAGCGGCTGCGCTCGGGCCGTTAGAACATCCGCGCCCCATCGGATTCCCCTCGGAAACTGTCTGCGATCCAGACAGTTTTCCCCTGATTTTTCCTCGATGATCCTGGAAATCCTGAAATTTCCTGTCCTCCGTTAAGTCGCTTTTTCGCTCGCCGAAAAGCACTCAATGGAAAACTTCAAAGCCGCGCCCCGCGCCCTTTTCACGCTGATTTTTCTCCTGGTTCTCTCGTCGCCGCTGGAAGCCCGCGACACGCCGAAGTACGAACGCTGCCTCAACCGCGAGGGTGGCGAGTGGAATTACGGCCGCGGTCCCGAAGTCTGCACGGCCAGTGTCCACGGCGAAGACAGTTTCATCAAAACACAGATGAACGTCATCGTCTTCGGCGACGCCAAAGCCCGCGAGACCGAGCGCAAACGCTACGCCACGGAAATGAACGCCTTGCTGCGCGAAGCGGCCCGCGTCTACATGAAGAAGCGCAAACCCAACGTCAGCGAGGCCGAACTGGCCAACTGGACTTTGGGCGTGCTCGCCACCGCCGCCCATGAAAGCCGCTGGAGCCATTATCGCACCACGTCCGACGGCCGCCTCAAGATGATGCGCGGTGATTTCGGCCATGGCCACGGACTCATGCAAATCGACGATCGCGCCCACTATCCGGCGATCCAGCAGGGCATCGCCTGGAACCTCGCCACCAACGTCACCTACGCCATGGACATCTACTACGCCGCCTGGCAGCTCGCGCCGTCCGCCTCCTGCGTGGGCAACGCCACGAACTGGATCCCGCGCATCCGCGCCGCCTGGAGCGTCTACAACGGCGGCGGCGGCAAGACCAAACTCTGCCGCTGGACGAAACCCAATGACCCCTGGGCGAAGAACGACAAGAACTTCCTCAGCATCCTCACCGGCCGCGCCTGGCAGAAACTCGTCACCGACGCCGGCAAACAGACCGACGTGCCGGTCGCCTGCCTCATGGAAAAACGCGAAAACTGTGCCGGCACGACGCCGCCCTCGGAAAAACCGGAGAACCTGCTGGAAGGCCGCTTCTACCGCCTGAGCGACGCCTTCTGCCTGGCGAAAAACGGCCAGCTTCATTGCCTGGATGACGAGCGCGACCGCCAGTGTTTGAAAGACATCGGCCCCGTGACCGCCGGCAACGCCATCGAACTCACCAAGGACAAAGCGGCCCGTTACGTCCGTCACGATGAAGACCGCCATCTCCTGTGCGCCTCTTACGACCGCAGCCTGCTGGCCGTGGGCGAAGGCTTCGAGCTGCGCAAGAACATCAACCTGCGCGTCACGCCCGGCGGCGGGCTCCTGGCGACCTTGCCGGCGGGCAGCCGCTGGCAGGTCCGCGACTTCGAACTGCGCAACGACAGCAAGGACCGCTATTACCGCGTGCAGTCCGGCGAGGTGGAAGGCTACTTGTACGTCGGCGATGCCGACTCGGCTTCGCAGTGGGCCGTCCCGGTGGACGCCAAGCTCGCCCAGCCGACCAGTCTCGCCCGCGTCGGCGAAAACGTCCTGGTGAACAACGCGGCCGGCATCAACCTGCGCGCCGCGCCCGGCGGCACCCTGCTCACCGCCGTGCCCAAAGGGCAGACGGTCAAGGTGCTGGAGGTCACCGCCCGCACCACCAACAACAAAATTTATTACAAAGTCCAGTACGGCTCGCGCACGGGCTACATCCACGCGGGCAGCATCCTGCCCGCCGACACCCTGCCCGACTGGGCGGAACCGAAACGCTAAGGGGAGCACGCCATGAGCAAACGTTTTTTCACCACTCTCGGCATCGCCCTCCTGGTCGCGGGACTCTGGAAAACCTTCGGCCCGACCCCGGCGGCGGTCCCGGCGCCCGCGGCGGAAACGGATGGCGCGGAAGCGCGCCCCGTGAACCCGCGCGCCCCCGCTTCATCCGGCGCCTGGAATCCCGGCGCGGCGGGATCCGCCGCCCAGCCGCCCGCGGCGGCGGCCGGGGCCGCGTCATCGTCCACTCTTGAAAAAATGCGGGAAGTGCGGCGTCTGCTGGCCTGCTACGAATCGGAGAGCTGTGACTACCCCCAGACGGATTCGCGCTCCTACGGCTTCGTCCTCGGTCAGGACATGCAGCTCGCCTTGCGCGCCCTGAAAGGCGTCGCCGCCCACGAACCGCAACAGAAGCAAGCCCTCGGCGAGATCGCCCGCGAAGCCATGACGAACCCCGATGGCCACGTTCAGGAAGCGGCCCTGGAACTCCTGCGCGAGCTGCCGGCCGACCACGCCAACCTGCAGGCGGTTCTGGAAGGCTTGCAGATCAACCCGGCCGACCCCCTGATCCTCGATCAGGCCAGCCGCGAGCTGAGCCGCTACCTGGGCCAACCCGAAGAGGCCCGCGTGCATGACTTCATGGCGTCCACCATGAAACAAGGCGCCCACTTCACGGCGCAGCAAGCGGCGCAGTCCGTGAAGCAATTCCTGAATCCGAATTCCACCGGTCTCTATCGCCGCGTGCTGGAAGAGCTGCCGCCCGGCTCCCTCACGGCCCGCACCCTGAAGTCGGTGCTGGATGATTATGAAGCGCGCTTGAGCGGCGGATAAAAAATCGTTCGAACCCGGGGAAAACACTGCTAGAGTTTTCAACGAAACTGGAGCTTTGTTTTCCCACAGAAAGGTTCGGTCTTGAAAAATCCCGTCCCGCCCCGCGCCCCGCAAAAAGAAACCCGCCTGGAAAAGCACGGCGACGTCCGCATCGATCCCTATTTCTGGCTGCGCGACAAAGAGAACCCCGAGACGATGAAATACCTCGAGGCGGAGAACAAATACTACGAACAGATCCTGGCGCCCCTGAAAAAGACCCGCGAGAAGCTGTTCAAGGAAATGAAATCCCGCATCCGCGAGGACGACTCCACGCCGCCGGCCCCCTGGGGCGAATTCGAGTACTACAACAAATTCAAGAAGGGCCAGCAGTACGCCCTGCACTGCCGCCGCCCCCGCGCCGGGGCCCGCAAGAAGGAGCAGGTCCTCCTCGATGAAAACCAATTGGCGAAGGGCAAGAAGTACTTCAGCCTGGGCACCTTCTCCGTGTCGCCGAGGCAGGATCTGATCGCCTACTCGGTCGATTTCGACGGCAGCGAGAAATACACCCTGCGCTTCCACGACATCGCCCGGAAAAAGGATTTCGACGCGCGGATCCCCAACACCTCGGGCAGCGTCGTGTGGGCCAACGACAACCAGACGGTTTTTTACTGCATTCAGGATGAAAAGCAGCGCCCCTACCGGGTTTACCGCCACAAGATCGGCCAGCCCAGTTCCGAAGACGAACTGATCTTCGAGGAAAAAAGCCCGGAGTTTTTCCTGGGCCTCAGCAAAAGCTCCTCCGATCAGTACATTTTCATCGGCACCCACGCCAAGACGTCCTCGGAAGTGCTTTACATCCATGCCGACCACCCGGCTTTGCCGCCGAAGCTGATCGAGGCGCGGGCCGCCGAGCTCGAGTACGACGTCGAGCACCACGGCGATTTTTTCTACATCCACACCAACGAGGGCGGCGCCACCAATTTCAAGATCTCCCGGGCGCCGGTGGACCAGCCGGGCCGCGCGCACTGGAAGCCTTTCTGGGCGGAAAAGAAAAAGATCCTGCTCACGGGGATGCTGCCCTTCAAGAACTGGTTCGTGCTGTTCGAGCGCGAGAACGCCAACCCGCAGATCCGCGTGGTTTCGATGCCGGGCAAAAAAGCCCACCTGGTGAAGTTCAACGAGCCGATTTACAGCGCCGGCCCCGACACCAACCTCGAGTACGACACGGACGTCCTGCGCGTGCACTACTCCTCCATGGTGCAGCCGACGACGGTGTACGACTACAATATGAAAAGCCGCCGCAAGACGGTGCGCAAGGAGCAGAAGGTCCCCGGCTACAAGGCCGCCAAATACAAGTGCGAGCGCCTTTGGGTCAAAGGCCATGACGGCGCGAAAATCCCGCTGTCCGTCGTCTACAAAAAGGGCCTGCGCAAGAACGGCCAGGCGCCGATGTACATCTCGGCCTACGGCTCTTACGGCTCCAGCCGGCCGACGACGTTCTCCAGCCTGCGCCTGAGCCTGCTCGATCGCGGTTTCGCCTACGCCATCGCCCACATCCGCGGCGGCCAGGAGATGGGTCGCCAGTGGTACGAGGACGGCAAATTCCTGAAAAAGAAAAACACCTTCCACGACCTGATCTCCTGCGCCGAGTTCCTGGTCAAAAAGAAATGGACCAATCCGGCGAGGATCGCCGTGGCCGGCGGCAGCGCGGGCGGCATGCTCATGGGCGCCATCATGAACATGCGCCCGGATCTGTTCAAGGTCGTGGCGGCCCACGTGCCCTTCGTCGACGTGCTGAACACCATGCTCGACGACACCCTGCCGCTCACGCCGATGGAGTACAACGAGTGGGGCAATCCGAACGACAAGACCTACTACGACTACATCAAGTCCTACTCGCCCTACGACAACGTCCGCACGCAGGAGTACCCGCACCTGCTGGTCACGGCCGGCATCTCGGACCCCCGCGTGACGTACTGGGAGCCCGCCAAGTGGGTGAACCGTTTGCGCGAGCTGAAGACCGACTCGAACCTGATCGTGTTCAAGACCAACATGGGCGGCGGCCACTTCGGGGCGTCGGGGCGTTTCGAGATCCTGAAAGAGTACGCCGACGAATTCGCCTACATCCTGTGGCTGATGGGGATCAAGGGATGAAACGCTTTCTTCTGTCCGGCCTGTTGATCGCGCTGGGGACCGTGCCCGCTTCGGCCCTGACCGCCGCCGAGTACGCGCGCCGGCCGAAGCTCGTGGTCGTGCTGGTGGTGGATCAGTTCCGCGCCGATTACCTCAGCCGCTTCGAGAAAAAATTCCTGCCCGCGGGGACGGCGGCGAAGCCCGGCGGTTTTCGTTTCCTCATGCAGCAGGGGGCCTGGTTCCCGTCGGCCGAGTACGATGTCCTGCAATGCATGACCTGCCCGGGCCACGCCATGATCGCCTCGGGCGCGCGGCCCGCCTTGAACGGCATCGGCACCAACGATTGGTTCGATCCCGTCACGGGCAAGCTCGTGTACTGCGCGGAGGACAGCGAGTTCGGCCGTTCGCCGCGCCGGCTGCTGACGACGACCTTCGGCGACGAGCTCAAGAACGTCCATGAAAAATCCCGCGTGATGACGGTGGCGTTGAAGGACCGTTCGGCCATCATGCTGGGCGGCCAGCGCGCCGACCTGGCGCTGTGGCTGGATGAGGCGGCCTGGCAGTGGACCAGCTCGAAGTACTACGCCGAGCCTCCGGCATGGGTGGGCAAATTCAACGAGGGCCTGCAAAAGACCCCGAAGCTCAGCTTCAAGGTGAACACCCTGCCCATCGCCATCGCCGGCACCCGGATGACCCTCGATGCGGCCAAGGAAATCCTGAAGCGCGAAAAACTCGGGCGCGGTCCCGGCACGGACGTCCTGGGCGTCAGCCTGTCGAACCACGACATGCTCGGCCACCAGCTCGGCCCCAACTCGCCGGAGATGGAGCGGCTCACTCTCGAGGAGGACCGGCAGATCGCCGACTTCCTGCGCGTGCTGAGCCAGGAGATGAAGGGCCTGCAGGACGTCGTCATCGCCTTCACGGCGGATCACGGTATCCCGCCGGTTTCGGAGGTGGCGAAGAACTTCAAGATCGACACGGGGTTGTTCGATTTCCTGCCCGTCCTGCGCAAGATCAACGAGCGCCTGGACAAGCGTTTCGGCTCCGCCGGGGACAAGCCCTGGGTCTTGCGCACGCGTTTGTTCCATTTTTTCCTGGATCAGGAATTGATCCGCAAGAAAAAGCTCGCGCGCGCCGAGGTCGAGGACGAAGTGAAGCAGGCCCTGCTGGCGGAGCCCGGCGTGCTGCAAGTCTTCACGCGCTCCGAATACGACCGCGGCCTGTTCCCGCCGGGCCTGATCGGCCAGCAGCTGAAGAACAGCTACATCCCGGGCCAGAGCGGCGATGTCGTGCTGATCGCCAAACCGTTTTTCATGAACAAGACCGGCAACGCCGTCACCCACATGACGGGCTGGTCCTACGATCGCACGGTGCCGTTGATCCTCTACGGCCGCGCCTTCAAACCCGGCGTCTACGCCGGCGGCCTGGTCATCGACCTCGCCCCCACCCTGTCCTTCGTCCTCGGCACCCTTCCCCCCGCCATGAACGAAGGCCGCGTCCTCAAGGAAGCCCTCAGGTAACAGTTCCCTCGTCGCCCGGCTTCAAGATTTCGCCGCGGCCTGGGCCTACGGAGCGGCCTCCGCGCAATCAAAAGTCGTGGGGGTCTGCTTCTCCGAGAGCCTTTCCCGGCAGAGGCGCGACACGCGGTCGAGCCAATCCGGGTGGTCGATGAAGGGATTGCGGACGCCGGTCAGACGGTAGATTTTTTCGTGGCGGGCGATCTCGCGCTCCCCCGGCGGATTTTCGCGGTTCCACTTGCGCACGTAATACTCCTGCAGGGACGACATGCCGGCGTTGTAGCGGACGGCGAAGTAGGCCAGCGCCCGCGCCACTTCGCCCTTGAAGGCCCGCGGCGGCTCAAAAGCCTGGGCGCCGTCCGCCGTCGTCGAAGGCTGGGTGATGGGTTTTCCCAAACGGCCGTCGGCGCACTTCATGGCTTGCGCGCCCGCCGGTTCCACTTCCGCGAAATCAAAATGGGAGCGGGCGGCGTTCACCTGGGTGTCCACCGAGAAGAGATGATGCAGATCGGTTTTCTGCCGCAGGTTCTCGGCGGAGTTTTTCGGCGCCGGGAACTTCGACTGCGGGAAAACGTGCTCGCAGTTCATCTTGCGCACGTGCACGATGCGGGAGGGCCCGGGCATATCGCGCTCGTCGTTCGTGACCTCGGCGAAATCCTTTTTGCCCCGCCACTGCTGGCAGTAATAATCGAAGACTTCATCGTCGCCCTCGGAGTTCCGGCGCAAATCGAGATGGCCGAACATCATCTCGCGGGCGGTTCTGTAACCGATCTGGCGCGGTTTCACGCAGACGCTCTCTTTGTCGAGGTCCGCCGGGCAATCCTGCGCGACGATGTCCGCGGCGTCGGCCTTCTGGATGTGGGCGCTGCCCAGGAACGCCGACAAGCGGCGTTTGAAAAGGCCATCCCCCTGAGGGTCCGTGGGCAGATGGCCGTAATACAAAGACGCATCGAAATTGATCGGCGCCTGAAAAGATCCCGCCGGGGCCTGCACCTCGGGGGCTTCTTCGTCCGGAACTGCGGGAGCGGCGGGCACGGACGGCGCGGAAGGGGCTTTCGCCGGCTCCCCTCCGCAAGCCCTGGCGATGCCCTTCACCTGGAAATACTGCGTGACGCTCTCCCACGGGAGACCGCCCGGCGCCTTGTCCGGTTCCTCGACGGGAACGGCGCTCTCTTTCACGCGGCTATAAATAATCCCCGTTTTTTCATCCAAAGCGAAGGAGTGGCGCTTGCGGAAAGGTTTGCCCCGGGAGTTCCAACAGGGATTGGCGAACCAGAAAAGCCCGTCCGAGGCGGCCCGGCGGGCCTGCTCGACATTGACCGGTTGCGCCTCCAGAACCACCGGCGGCACGAAGGCCTGATCCGGCAGGTCGTCGAGCATGGTGGCCTTGCGCCCATGCATGCAGGCCGTGGACAACAGAGCACCCGCCAACAAGCATCCGGCCAGGAATGGGTGTTTCATTGATCCTCCCGCCCTCATTGTGAGGATTGTCGTGAGGCCATTCAATAACTGGGGTCGCGACGGAAAGGCAACGGCGGGCCTTTTCGCTGTCCAAAAAACTCTCATGCGCGGTGCGTTGATCAACGAAGCCCGCAAGCCGACTGAAGAATCCAAAAACTCCCGCCCCGGATGGCCAAAATCTTTCGAACTGGACCTTGATTTCCACCTTTTTTACACTTACACAAGAGTTACCTGTTGCGTTGTGGGGGCGAAGCCGGAGACGGCTCGCCCCCCGAGGAGGATGTGCCTGTGAACCCGGCTCAATTGAAAGACCAAGATCTGCTCAGCACCCTGCGGGAACTCGCCCATGACGAGAGGAACTCCTGCCTGCGCCTGATCCAGCATTTGCGCGAGATGGACGCGCGCAAACTGTATCTGCGCATCGGCTACCCGAGTCTCTTCGAGTACGTCATGAAAGAGCTTCGCCTGTCGGCAGGCGCGGCTTACCGGCGCATCCAGGCCATGCGCCTCATCACCGATGTGCCAGAACTCGAGGAAAAGGTGGCGAGCGGCGAGTTGCAACTCGTCTCCGCCGCCCAACTCCAGGGTTTTTTCCAGTCGGAGAAGAAGCGCAACCGCTCTTACTCCCTCGACGACAAGCTGGAACTGGTGGAGCAGCTCAAAGGCTGCTCGGTCCCGGAGGCCGAGAAGGAGCTGGTGAAAATCAACCCCCAGTTCCAAAGGCAGGAGCGCCCGCGGCCCCTGCCGGACTCGCGCTACGAATTGACTTTATTATTGACGGAGGAACTCCGCTATCAGCTGGATGAACTCCGACATCTGCTGTCCCATCGCAATCCGAACATGAATTACGTGCAACTGGTGGAGTTCCTGGCCGATCTGGCCCTGAAAAAGTACTCCCCCAACCGCCAGCGGCATCGCCCGCGACCCATCGCCCCTCCCGGAGCAGAGATGAAATTCATGTCACGGATGATCCCGGCCGCGCTGCGCACGGAGGTGTGGCTTCGCGATGGTGGCAGCTGTTCTTACACCCATCCCGAGACCGGGCGGCGCTGCGGATCCAAGCATCTGCTGCAGGTGGATCACATCCACCCCCTGCGCCTGGGAGGAAAAACCGAATCCAAAAACCTGCGCCTGCTGTGTTCAGCCCACAATCTCTGGCGCAGTGAACTCACCTTTCAACCCACCACCCATGCTCATTGAGTCCCCGCAGGCTGAAGGCCCGTCGTTCTTTCCCCCAGGAGCGGCGGGCCTTATCTTTCTTCCGAAGGCCCTTCAGCGGGCCTTGCCTTGGTTGGCCACGGCTTCCATGGCGGCCTTGACCTCTTCGGGGTCGCCGATGAATTCCCGGCGGATCACCTTCAGATCTTGGTCGAGCTCGTAGCACAGCGGGATGCCGGTCGGCATATTCACCTCCATGATCTCGGCCGGGGTCATGGACTCCAGATGCTGCATCAAAGCCCGCAGCGAATTGCCGTGGGCGACGATCAGGACCTTCTCCCCCCCGCGAACGCGCGGGGCGATCTTGTCCGTCCATAAAGGCAGGAAACGGGCCACGGTGTCCTTCAAAGACTCCGCATTCGGCAGGTCCTTCGGGTTCACGTGCCGGTACCGGGGATCCTGCCGGGGGTGACGAGGATCCGTCAGCTCCATCGGCGGGGGGGGCGTGTCATAACTGCGGCGCCAGATTTTGACCTGCTCTTCACCGTGCTTGGCGGCGGTTTCCGCCTTGTTCAAGCCCTGCAAGCCGCCGTAGTGACGCTCGTTCAAACGCCATTCTTTGTGCACGGGTAGCCACACTTGGTCGATCTCCGTCAGCACATAATCCAGGGTGTGGATGGCGCGTTTCAGGACGCTCGTGTAGGCGACATCGAAAGAAAAGCCTCTTTGTTTCAGGGCCTTTCCGCCTTTTTGAGCTTCAGCTCGACCTTTTTCGGACAGCTCCACGTCCTCCCAGCCGGTGAAACGATTTTCCTTGTTCCAGGCGCTCTCGCCGTGACGGATGACGACCAATTTGTGCATTCACACACCCCCAGAAAGTCCGGGCAGAAAATTCCCCCCTCCGACCGGTGTCGGTGTCGGGCACTTCCAGCTCCTCGATGATTGATTTTGGGCGTAACATGAAAGCGCCTCCTTGTCTTTGGTTTCACCGCGTTTTGCGGCGCATGAGACCGTGACGAACACTGCGGTTTTTGAAAAATTGCGGGGGCTTCAGGAACCTGAGGAAAGGACCAACCACCATGAGTTCCCATTTCGCCAACGTCGGCAATCTCGAGTACATCGAACAGCTTTACCAGCAGTACAAAACGAATCCCGACAGCGTCAGTGTTGATTGGCAGCGCTTCTTCGAGGGCATGGAGTTCGGCTCCAGCGCCGGCGTCGGTGGTTTGTCGGAAAAAGAACTCGACGTTTATCACCTGATCACGGCCTACCGCAATTACGGCCACTTCGAAGCGGACCTTGATCCGCTCACCAACACGACGGCCCCGAGCGAGCAGCTCTCCCTGTCGCGCTTCAAGCTCACCGACAAGGACCTCGACGCCAAATTCCAGATCGGCAAGATCCTCGGCCTGCCGAACGCCACCTTGCGCGACATCATCGCCCGCCTGCGCTCGGTTTATTGCGGCACCTTGAGCGTGCAGTGCGCGGAAGCCCTGCCGGAAGTGCGCAACTGGTTCATCAAGGAATTCGAAACCGAAAACCCGAAATTCAAGCTCTCTCCGGCCGAGAAAAAAGACGCTTTCGTCTCCATCACCCGCGCCGAGTCCCTGGAGAAGTTCGTGCACATGCGCTACGTCGGCACGAAGCGCTTCTCCATCGAGGGCGCCGACGCCCTCCTGCCGATGATGGAAACCATCGTCACCCAAGGCACCGCGCAGGGCGCGCAGGAGATCATCGTCGGCATGGCCCACCGCGGACGGGTCAACATGCTCGCCAACTTCATGGGCAAGAACCTCGAGTACATCTTCGGCGACTTCAACGGTCCCCTGGAAGTGGCCGAGCCCCTTGAAGACTACGACGGCGACGTCAAATACCATCTGGGCTACGAGTCCACCAAAGAAACGCCGAGCGGCCCCTGCCTCGTGCGCCTGGCCTACAACCCCTCGCACCTGGAGGCCGTGAACCCCGTCGTGCTCGGCATGGTGCGGGCCTCGCAGCGCCGCCGCAAGGACACCAAAGAGCGCAAGACCGTGATCCCGGTCCTCCTGCACGGCGACGGCGCTTTCGCCGGCCAAGGCGTCGTCATGGAGACTTTCCAGATGGCGCAGGTGAAGGGCTACACCGTGGGCGGCACCGTCCACATCGTCATCGACAACCAGGTGGCCTTCACCACCAGTCCCGAGAACGACCGCTCTTCGCACTACGCCTCGGACGTCGCCAAGGTCCTGGCCACGCCGGTCCTGCATGTCAACGGCGACGACGCCGACGCCTGCGTGCGCGCCACGCGGATCGCCGTGAAGTTCCGTCAGGAATGGAAGCGCGACATCGTCGTCAACATGATCTGCTACCGCCGCTTCGGCCACAACGAGGGCGATGAACCCGCCTTCACGCAGCCGTTGATGTACGACATCATCCGCAAGCACCCGACCCTGCGCGAGATCTACGGCAAACAGCTGATCCGCGAAGGCGTCATCGATTCGAAGTTCTACGACGACTTCTACAACGAGAAGATCGACAACCTGCAAAAGGTCTACGACGAGACCAAAAAAGCCCCGCCGAAAGTGAAGCCCTTCAAGTTCGAGGGCTTCTGGAAAGGCCTGCGCAAAGGCAACTCCGCCGACCTGGAAAAACCGGTGGACACCAGGGTCCCGGCCAAAGTCCTGGCGGAACTCGGTGACATCATCGGCTCCGTGCCGGCCGGTTTCACCCCCCACCCGAAACTGGTGGGCCTGCTCGAGGCCCGCAAGAAAATGGGCCGCGGCGAACAACCCATCGACTGGGGCATGGGCGAGCTGCTCGCTTACGGCTCCTTGCTGAACGAAGGCTCCAGCGTGCGCCTGAGCGGTCAGGACTGCGTGCGCGGCACCTTCACGCACCGCCATGCGGGGCTTTACGACGCCAAGACCGGCGAGATGTACGCCGCCCTCGACACCATCAACGGCGACAAGGTCGAGTTCTGCGTTTACGACTCGATCCTGTCGGAGTACGGCGTGCTCGGCTTCGAGTACGGCAACGCCACCTGCGACCCCACCTTCCTCACCCTGTGGGAAGCCCAGTTCGGCGACTTCTGCAACGGCGCCCAGATCATGATCGACCAGTTCCTCTGCGCCGGCGAGGCGAAGTGGATGCAGATGACGGGTCTCGTGCTGCTCCTCCCCCACGGTTACGAGGGCCAGGGCCCCGAGCACTCCAGCGCCCGGCTTGAACGTTGGTTGCAGCTCTGCGCCCAGGCCAACATGCAGGTCGTGAACATGACGACCCCGGCGCAGATCTTCCATGCCCTGCGCCGTCAGATGAAGCGCGACTTCCGCAAGCCCCTGATCGTCATGTCGCCGAAGTCCCTGCTGCGCCACCCGAAAGCGGTCTCGAGCATCGCGGACCTGTCGAACGGCGGCTTCCAGGAGGTCATCGACGACGCCACGGTGAAGGACCCGAAAAAGGTCGACACCGTCGTCTTCCACTCCGGCAAGCTCCATTACGAACTGCTCGAGGAAAAAGAGAAGAGCGGCAAGCAGAACATCGCCCTGGTGCGGGTCGAGCAGCTCTACCCCTTCCCCCATTGGAAGATTTCGGAAATTCTCAAAACCTACCCGAAGGCGAAGAATCTGGTGTGGGCGCAGGAGGAGCCGAAAAACATGGGGGCCTGGCAGCACATCTATTTCAAGTTCCTGGGTCTCTTCCAGAAAGAGGGCATCAAGCTGAACCTGGAATACGTCGGCCGGCCCGAGCGTTCGTCCCCGGCGGCGGGTTCCATCTACCGCCACAAGGTCGAGCAAAACGAAATCATTCAAAAAGTCATGAGTTACTGATTTTGCACACGCACTGAAAGGACCACGAAATGAAACTCGAAGTGAAAGTCCCCGCCGTCGGGGAATCCATCACGGAAGCGACGATCGGCAGCTGGGAGAAAAAATCCGGCGACTTCGTCAAACGCAATGACGTCCTTTTGCTCCTGGAAACCGACAAAGCCAGCGTTGAAGTCGTCGCCGAACAGGACGGCGTGCTGACCACCCAGGCGGAAGCCGGTCAGACCGTGCAGATCGGCTCCACCATCGGCACCATCGACACCGACGCCAAAGCCGCGGCGGGCGCCCCTGCCGGCGGCGGTGACACCAAAACCAAAGCGGGTTCCGATCCCGGCCCCGCCATCGCGAAAAAAGACGAATCCAAACAACCGGCCGGCGCCGAATCGGGCCGCGCCCCTCAAAGCGGCGAAGCCGCCCAGCACCTCTCCCCGGCCGTGCAGCGCCTGGTGACCGAGACGGGCGCCGATCCCGCGAAGATCGCCGGCACCGGCAAGGATGGCCGTCTCACCAAGGGTGACGTGCTGGCCGCCAACGCCGGCGGCGGCTCGCTGCAGACCACGACCCCCGCGAAGGAAAAACCCGCGTCGGCGAAACCCGCCGCCGAACCGATGTTCCCGGGCGGAAGCGCCCGCGCCAGCAAACAGGGCGAGAAAAAACTCGTGCCCATGACGACGATCCGCAAGCGCATCGCCGAGCGCCTGGTCGAAGCCAAGAACACCACGGCCATGCTGACGACCTTCAACGAGATCGACATGAGCCGGGTCATGGACCTGCGCAACAAGTACAAGGACAAATTCAAAGAGAAGAACGGCATCAACCTCGGCTTCATGGGCTTCTTCGTGAAGGCCGCCGTCGAGGCGCTGAAAGCCTTCCCGGCCGTCAACGCCTACATCGCCGGCACCGACGTCGAGTACCACAACTACTTCAACCTCGGCATCGCCGTCAGCACGGACCGCGGCCTCATGGTCCCGGTCATCCGCGACGTCGATCAGATGTCCATCGCCGAGATCGAGATGGCCATCCGCGATTACGCGGCGAAGGCCCGCGACGGCAAGATCGGCGTCGATGACCTGCAAGGCGGCACCTTCACCATCACCAACGGCGGCGTGTTCGGCTCGCTGATGTCGACGCCCATCCTGAACTCCCCGCAATCGGCCATCCTGGGCATGCACAAGATCCAGGAACGCCCGATCGCCGTGGACGGCCAGGTCGTCGTGCGCCCGATGATGTACGTGGCCCTGTCCTACGACCACCGCATCATCGACGGCAAAGAGTCGGTGAGCTTCCTCGTGAAAATCAAGGAAGGCGTCGAGGATCCCGAACGTCTGTTGCTGGAAATCTAAAAGGAAGACGGAGACTTTGTGAGCGAGACGCAATTTGATCTGATCGTGATTGGTTCCGGCCCCGGCGGTTACGTCGGCGCCATCCGCGCCGCCCAGCTGGGGATGAAAACCGCCATCGTGGAAAAAGACAAAACCTTCGGCGGCACCTGCCTGAACGTGGGTTGCATCCCCTCGAAGGCCCTGCTGGAATCCTCGGAGCACTACGCCCGCGTCCAGCACGACCTCGAGGCCCACGGCGTGAAGGTCGGCAAGGTCGAGCTCGATCTGAAAACCCTGCTCGCCCGCAAGGACAAGGTCGTCCAGCAGAACACGCAAGGCATCAGCTTCCTGTTCAAGAAAAACAAGATCACGCCCTACACCGGCTACGGGAAAATCCTCGGCGCCGGCCGCGTCGAAGTGACGAAGGACGACGGCTCGAAAGAAGTCCTCTCCACGAAGAACATCATGATCGCCACGGGCTCCGTGCCCAGCGAGCTGCCCTTCCTGAAATTCGACGAGAAGAAAATCGTCTCGTCGACGGGGGCCCTCGCGCTGTCGGCCGTGCCGAAAACCATGATCGTCGTCGGCGGGGGCGTCATCGGCCTCGAGCTCGGCTCCGTCTGGGCCCGCCTGGGTTCGGAAGTCACCGTCGTGGAGTACACCGACCGCCTGGGCGGCACCATGGACGTCGACTGCATGAACGTGCTGAAAAAGGTCATGGAAAAAGAGGGCGTGAAGTTCCTCCTGTCCACCAAGGTCTACGCCTCGCGCGGCGAGGGCAAAAACGTCGAGATCGACTATGAATCCGTGAAGGACGGGAGCAAAGGCACGCTGAAAGCCGATGTCGTCCTCGTCTCCACGGGTCGTCGTCCCTTCTCCGCCGGCCTCGGCTGCGAGGAGATCGGCGTGAAGAAAGACGCCCAGGGCCGCATCGAGATCGACGGCCATTTCCAGACCTCGGTCCCCGGCATCTACGCCATCGGCGACGTGGTGCGCGGCCCGATGCTCGCCCACAAAGCCGAGGAAGAAGGCGTCGCCTGCGCCGAGCTGCTGGCGGGCAAAGCCGGCCACGTCAATTACGACACCGTTCCCAGCGTCATCTACACCCATCCGGAGATCGCCTCCGTGGGCCTGACCGAGGAACAGGCCAAGGCCAAGGGCTTCGAGGTCGCCGTCGGCAAATTCCCGTTCCTCGCCAACGGCCGCGCCCGCGCCATCGGTTTCACGGAAGGCTTCGCCAAGATCGTCGCCGACGCCAAGACCGACCGCATCCTGGGCGCCCACATCGTGGGTCCTTACGCCTCGGAAATCCTCGGTGAAGTGACGGTGGCCATGGAATTCGGCGGCTCCAGCGAAGACCTGGCCCGCAGCTTCCACGCCCATCCGACTTTGTCCGAAGTCATCCGCGAAGCCGCCCTGGCCGTCGACAAACGCGCCCGCCAGGCTTAAGGCACATTTTCCTTTCCCCGCCTTTCCGAGCCTCTCCCTTCACGGGAGGGGCTTTTTTCTTCAGGCGTTTCGCGCGGGACCGCGGCACGGCGCCCGGCCCAAGGCTTTATGTTACATGCCGTTTGTTCGGTCCGTCCTTTTTGTCCCCGCGCTCTTTTCTTCAAACGTCCGGACGCGATCAAATCACGAATTGCCGCTGTCGGAATTTTCTTTCGACAATGGAGACCTCAACCAAGGAGGTTTTCCATGTTGCGATCACTGTTTCTTTTCACGGCCCTGACGATGACCGCGGGATTTTCGTCCGCGATGCCCAACGAGGACGAAGCGAAGTTCCTGCGCCGGGACGCCACCCCCGAGCAAACCACCGCCTACGCCAAAGAAAAATCCATCGAGGCGACGAACGCCTTCGAGGACTTCATCCGCCTCGAGGAGGAGTCCATCCCGAACTCCATGCTCAAGAACGCCAAGTGCGTGGCCGTCATCCCGGACCTGTGGAAGGCCGGGCTCATCGTCGGCGCGCAAGCCGGCACGGGCCTCGTCTCCTGCCGCACGGACGCGGGATGGTCGCAACCGGCCTTCTTCGACGTCGGCGGCCTGTCCATCGGCCTGCAGGCCGGCATTCAGAAAGTCGACCTCGTCATGGTCTTCACTCACCGCGATGCCGTGAAAAAACTGACGAAACCGCAGTTCACCCTGGGCGGCGAAGCTTCGGCGTCGATCGGGCCCGTCGGTCGTTACCTCGAAGCCGGCACGGACTACAAACTGGACAGCGAGGTCTACACCTACTCCAAAGCCAAAGGCTTCTACCTGGGGCTGAACCTGCAAGGAATGAAGGTGCTCGCCAATAAAAAGATCAACGGCAACGTGCACAGCACCCGCACGGTGTCCGAGATCCTGGGCAACGCCGGGGTTTCCTCGATGAGTGAACTCGACGGGTTTGTTTCGACTTTGAACAAGTACGCGGAGAAATAAGCAATTCCTGACGACGACGTTTCTCCAGAAACAGCTAATCAGGATGATTGCTGGCATACGGAGGGGGTTTCCTCTCCGTTTGTTTTTTTGCCGCGGGAAGAGGACGGGTGCTCAGGGAGCGGAGCGGGGCCGGGGGGCGGCAGGCACGCCTTCTGTTTTGAAGGACACGGCCTTCCTGGCCTCTGCCGCGGGGATTCCCGTCGTGGCCGCGGAGGTCCTTCAAAACAGAAGGCGTGCCTGCCGCCCCCCGGCCCCGCTCCACTCCCTGAACAACACTCTGAGAATGAGGCTTTTTTGGGGGGAATTTTGTTTCGGTGATCCAATGAATGACAGTTAACGCGATTCGACATGTTGGAGATGTTGCGCTCTTTGGCTTGCCGCGTTTTGATGGAGGGCATGAAGGCTCTCCTCGGACTCGTTGTTTTGTTGTTTGGCATGCAGGCCTCCGCCCAGGTTTGGAATGACCGGCGTTCTTGGGACGACGGATGGGAACAAAAGTATCAAGAATGGGTCCGGGATCATTGGCAGAAGGATTTCTTTTCTCGGCGGATCCGACCTGACGGGACGGTGAATCCCTACTATGGGTTGCGCCTGGACTGCGCGGATGTCGTCTATTCGATGCGCGCCATCTTCGCTTATGAGAACGAACTGCCCTTTGAGATCAGCGATCCGACGGGGGGAAAGAAAACGATCACGAACCGCATGAGCCGCTTCAATGGCGTCGGGTTCGAGTCGCGCATCCGCCCCTTCCTTGCCTTTCTGTACGGGGTCGTCGCCACCAAGACTTTGCCGAATGACACTTTTCCGGTCGCGATTTCTCCGGAATGGATCAAGCCCGGAACCCTGATCCTGACGACGAAAACGAATCACCACAGCTGGTCGGTGAAAGAGATCCTGCCGATCGGCGTGCCCTGGCTCGTCTACAATTCCCGCGTCAGCGCCACCAGCAGCCTCGTCCTGCAGGAACGCCAGTCATGGCCGAATCCGTTCTGGGTGTTCGAGAAAGACCATTCGCCCTCCGGGAATGCCGGCTTTCGCGTCTTTCGGCCCGCCTCCGCCCTGGGCAAACCCGTTTGGGAAGTGCCGGGCTACTCGGAAGAGCAGTACCGCGTGCCCCTCAACAAATGGGTGAAATTCGCCACCGCCCGCCTGGCCCAGCGGCAGGAAAGCCACGAGCAGCAATTGCGCCGCCTGCTGAATGCCTCCTGCGAGGGGCTCCAGGGACGCGTCGAAGCGGTGCGGGACGGGGTGCTGTATCTCGCCCGCAACCGCCGCTGCATGAATTACGACACCTACGACAACTACTCGACGCCGAACCGCGACCAGCGTTTCTTCGATGATCTGGTGGCCTTGCGGGCGGCCTACGCGGACGCCTTGGTTTCGCGGGCCTCTTTGAACGCGGACCTGCAGAAATCCCTGGAGAAGATCTTTCCCTTCATCGAACGCAACCTGCGGCAGGAAGCCTCGGCCATGCGGCCGCAATCGATTGACGGGAACTCGCAGTGCGCGATCACTTACGCCTCCGGGCGCAGCATCGATCTCGCCGAAGCCAAACGGCGTTTGTTCGCCGGCCTGATGTCCAACAATCCCCACGACGACCTGGAGTACCGCTGGGGCGAAAAGCGCGGGCCATCGCCCCTGGGACGCATGTGCCGCTCCTGGGATCTTTGGACCCCGAACCTGAACCAATAGAGGAGATATGGACCGAAAAACCTGGCTTGTTTCCGTTCTCGTCGCCATGGGCCTCGTGCTGGCCGCGGATTATTTTTTCCTGCACCTGCTGTTTCCGCTGAAAAAAGCCGCCCTGATGGAGGAAATGAACCGCGACGTGGAAGAGCATCTGCGGGAAAACCCCACGGAGCCCCCGCCAACCCCCGATAACGATCCGGAAGCGGCTCCCGCCCCGGAACCCGGCGCGAAGAATGAATCGTCCTTCCGGAAAAGCGTGCAGGAATGTTTCAAGGGTCAGGTGTCGGCCCGGGATCCCAAAGATCTTTTGCGGGGCCTGAAGCGCCAGGGCCTGGTGTTGAACGAAGTCACGGTCGAGAATTGGCACGTGCGGCGCCCGAACGGCCAGGAGGAGCGCATCATGGTGGTCGCCTCGGACCGCGAAAACGCCAACGGCCGCAAAGAGGTCCGCCTGTTCGGCGTCGATGACGAAGGCCTGCCCGTGCCGAAACCTTTGCCGGCGGCCAAAGCCTTTGACCCGAAAGAGGACTTCATCGCTGCTTTGAAAAAACCCGGTCGGCTGGTTTTCCACCAACGCCAGGAAAGCCACAACGGTCCCGAAGGGCTCAGCGCGTCCGTTGAGTGGGTGAACGAGGACGTCCGCGACCTGCAGGTTTTCCTGAAAGAGAAAACCCTGTCCTGCCGCGACAGCGACTGCCGCTGCCTTTAGTTCATGGATTCGAGCTGGCGGAGGAATCCGCCCAGCAGGTCGCTGTCATTCAGACGCCGCTGGAATTGCCGCGATAAAGAACGGTGATCGAGATCGCGCACGGACACCGACAGCGAACGATCAAGGTCTTTCAGCACGTTTTTCCGCTTTTTCCTGGAAAATCCCGCGCGCTCCATCGCCTCCCCGAAAGCGATGTGCATTTCGGCGGCGTCCTTGAGGTTCCCCAGCTGCAGGATGATCTCATTCAGCATCGTGAAAGAACGCCACGGGATGAGGACCGGGTTCGCGATCGCGGGCGGCGAGAGCTTCATGTACGGGTTCCGATAGATTTCCGGATTGGCCCTGGTCATTTCCTGAAGCCACGCGCGGGATCCGAAGGACAGCGCGTCCTCCTGGAAACGGATCAGACCGTCCAGGTTCATGGTCTGGATCGCCAGCCAGCGCAGTTCCCGGCGCAACTCGTGCAGTCCTTTTTCAATGTCCTTGCGGTCGTACTCGAGGTCGCGGATGCGCACGCGCAACTTCGCCCCGTCATGCAGCAGCATGCCGCGCAGGAAACGACCGTCCTGGACCCCGTCCATCCACAGGGATTCTTTTGCCATGGACTGACGGAATTGCCGGAGGGTCCCCGTGGAGTCGCTCCACCAGCCGCTGTCTTTCAGGGCGTTCACCGCGGCCGCTTGAGCCTGCTCCGCCTCTTCGCTGAAAATCCGGGCGAGCTTGTCTTCACCCAACTCCCGGGCCTTGTCGCGCAGGCCGCGTTTCAAGGCCAGGCGACCGAGGCGGTCCTCGACGTCTTTGAACTGGGAACGCCAGGCGCCGAAGAACTCCGGGTGGTGCGCGCGATAAACATCGGCCAAGCCCTGCAGACGGTAAAAAACGCGGCGGATGTTCTCGCCCATCAGCGCATCCATTCGTTGATTTTCATCCAAGCGCCGGGTGCGCGCGAAAAATTCGCCGGCGCTTCGCAGCTCACGCTCAAAAAGCTGCCGCCCCCATGAAGCCCGCGCATCAAAGGCCGGCGCGGACGCCGCGGCCGCGGAAACGAACACCGCCTCGCAACGCAAAGCCTGAGCCTGGGCACTCGCGGCCAACAAAACCAAAAGGGGAACGGACATCCAGCGCATCCCCTGACGCCAAGCAATTTCAACGCCCGGACGCGCTCCCCCTGAGGAGCTTCCCGACCTCTTTTTTCGTCAAACTTTTAAACAATGGACAAGCTGCGCTCTCAGCGTCTGGAGCAATTTATGAAGAGGCGGCCCGCATTCTTTCGAGGACGATCTCTCTGCGCGCGAAGCTGTTCTCACGCTCCGTCACGTGAGCCTCGACGGCGTCGGCAAATTCCGGGCGCGCGACCCAATCCCGCAAACAACCACGGATCCACTCGCCGGCCTCCGACGTCGATTCCCGCACTTCATTCCCCAAGAAGGGTCTGCCATCGAAAAGATTCACGATATCCTCGATGTCGTGACTCGTGAAAAAGTCACTCTGTCCCCTTCCCAGAAAGGCTTCCATCTTCGTCGCCAACAGATACAACGCCGAGAAAATTTTAATTGTCCGGGCCTTGAGCGGAAACTCGATCTTGGCGTCGATTCCCGGCTTGTACCATCTGTTCGTGAACCCGTAGATATTGAAATCGTCGGGCATCACATCAAGAATCAATTCTCCGTTTCGAAAACGGCAGATGTTCTTTTCCTCGGGGCTTTCCTGAAAACCCTTTTTCCGCAACAGAACGCGCAGCCTTTCGAGTTCCCCCATGTTCGCGACCTGCACGACGGTATCCACGTCCTCCGTCGGACGGATCGAGACGACCTGGGGCTCCGTCAAATGAAGTCCCACGGTGGCTCCTCCCAAAAAAACGAGCTGATCGGCCGCTTCCTCCAACTTGCCGACAATGGTCTCCAGAAGAAGGCGTCCCGGGTCACTCATTCGAGGCCAATTTTTCCTGAAGCTTTTGAATCGCGGCTTGGCTTTCCCGCGCCCGTCCCACACGAATCATGTCGATCAGGGAGAGAAGTTCGTAAAGATCCGGATCTTTTTTCGCGGCGGCGGGCACGGAGTCGTAAAGAGGCCGGAGGCTTTGGCCGCGCACCGACCCCTGGGGATCAGGCCAAACGTAGTTTTCCAAAGAGCTATTCGCATCATGGTGAATGAATTTGAGCGAAGGATGAGAGTGCGCCGTCGGCATCCCGAGGGAAACAGGCCCGTAACTCGCGGGAAAAACATACTTCAAGCCGTACAAAAGGAATTCCAAAGCGGAACGCCGTTTCACGGCACGTTTTTCATCGATCAGATGGGAAGACTTCAATCGCCGCAAGGACTGACTGACTTCCGCCTGGCTCAAACCCAAAGAATCCGAAAGCTCTTTCTGGGACAGAACGGGCACGTCCGAAAGACGTTTGATCTGGGAAAGCGAGGGCGGACCCGACAGGAGCTTGAGCAGCAGCAAAACATCTTGTGCTTTCATAACCGGGCTTCTCATGCCCCTATTTTAGCCAGAAAGAGCTTCCCTTTTCAATTCATGATTTGCAATATAAAATAATCAAGTAATATCAATATATTGAGCTAACATCACTTCCTGGACTCTGTCTCCTCCTGAGACGTCACCCTTATTGAACAGACAGAGCTGATCTAAATCCAAAGGCTCTTCACGCCACGCTCGCGGCCCACCTGCACGGCGTCCTCATAGCCGGCGTCGATGTGCCGGAAGAGGCCCATCGCCGGATCCGCGGTCAGGACGCGCTCCAAACGCTTGGCCGCGGCCGGGGTGCCGTCGGCGACGATCACCTGGCCCGCGTGCTGGCTGTAACCCATGCCGACGCCGCCGCCGTGGTGCAGGCTCACCCAGGTGGCGCCGCAGGCGACGTTCGTCATGGCGTTCAGGAGCGGCCAGTCCGAGACGGCGTCGGAGCCGTCCTTCATCGCTTCGGTCTCGCGGTTCGGCGAGGCGACGGAACCGCAATCCAGATGATCGCGGCCGATCACGATCGGCGCCTTCACGCGGCCTTCGGCCACGAGCTTGTTCAGCATGGCGCCGGCTTGGGCGCGCTCGCCGTACTCGAGCCAGCAGATGCGCGCCGGCAGGCCCTGGAAATGGATGCGCTCGCTCGCCATGTCCAGCCAGCGCAGCAGGTCTTTTTTGTGCGGGAAAAGCTCGCGCATCGCCTGATCGGTGACGCGGATGTCCTCCGGATCCCCCGACAAGGCCACCCAGCGGAACGGACCGCTGCCGCGGCAGAAAAGCGGGCGGATGAAAGCCGGCACGAAGCCCGGGAAATCAAAGGCGTCGGTGACGCCGGCCTCCTGGGCGCGGGCCCGCAGGTTGTTGCCGTAATCGAACGTCACCGAGCCGCGCTTCTGCAGCTCGAGCATGCCGCGCACGTGCTTCGCCATGGAGGCGTAAGCCGCCGCCAGATAAGCCTTCTGATCGCGGCCGCGGAACTCCGCCGCGCTCTCGATGGTGTAACCCTCGGGGATGTAACCCACCAGGGGATCGTGGGCCGACGTCTGATCGGTCAGCAGATCCGGCACGAAATTCTTCTCGAGCAATTGATGGATGACCGTCGCGGCGTTGCCCAGGAGCGCGATCGACTTCGCCTCGCCCGACGCCTGGTACTTGCGCACGCGGGCCAGGGCATCGTCGAGGTCCTTCGCCACCTCGTCGACGTAACCGGTTTCCAGGCGCTTCTGAATGCGCGTCGGATCGATCTCCACCGCGAGCACCACGGCCCCGGCGAAAACACCCGCCAGGGGCTGCGCGCCCCCCATGCCGCCCAGGCCGGCGGTGTAGATCACGCGGCCTTTGAGATCGCCGTTGAAGTGCTGACGGCCCGCCTCGACGAAGGTCTCATAGGTGCCTTGGATGATGCCCTGGGTGCCGATGTAGATCCACGAGCCGGCCGTCATCTGGCCGTACATCATCAGGCCCTTGCGGTCGAGCTCATGGAAATGCTCCCAGGTCGCCCACTTCGGCACGAGGTTCGAGTTCGCCAGCAGGACCCGCGGAGCATCTTCGTGGGTTTTCAAAATGCCGATCGGCTTCCCCGATTGCACGAGCAGGGTCTCGTCGTTCTCGAGGGTCGTGAGCGTCTTCAGGATTTTATCGAAGCTCTCCCAGTTGCGCGCCGCCTTGCCAATGCCGCCGTACACGATCAGCTCCTCCGGGCGCTCGGCCACGGCGGGATCGAGGTTGTTCTGGATCATGCGGTAGGCGGCCTCCTGCTGCCAGCCTTTGCAGTGCATTTCGGTTCCGATCGGGGCTTTGACGGTTCTCACCATTCGAGACCTCCCACGGTCTTTTGAACGACGTCGACCAGACGGTTGCCGGCGACAAATTCACGGTAAAGGGTTTGCACGTCATGCGCGAAAATGCGGTCCTCTTTCGCGAAGGGCACCCGCGTGCGGATCAGATCATAGGCCGCCGCCACGCCGGCGGCGGGCTTGAGCGGCGCCAGCAAGTCAATGGCCTGGGCTCCCGACAGCAATTCCATCGTCAGGACCTGCTCCGCGTTGCTCAGGATTTTTTCAAACTTGCGGGCGGCGATCGTGCCCATGGACACATGGTCCTCTTTGTCCGTCGAGGTCGGGATGGAATCGACGCACGCCGGGTGCGAGAGCACTTTGTTCTCGCTCACCAGGGCCGCGGCCGCCACCTGCACGATCATGTGGCCGGAATTCAAACCGCCGTTCGGCGCCAGGAAGGCCGGCAGTTCGCTGAAGGCCGGATTGATCAGCTTCGAGATGCGGCACTCGGAGATGCTCGCCACCACGCTCAGGGCGATGCCGGCGAAATCCATCTGCATGGCCACGGGCTCGCCGTGGAAATTGCCGCAGGAAAGGACCTTGTCCTCGGCGGCGAACACGAGCGGATTGTCCGTCGAGGAATTCGCCTCCACCTCGAGGGTCTTCCACACCTGGCGGAGGGCGTCCTTGGCGGCGCCGTGCACGGCGGGCATGCAGCGCAGGGAATAGGAGTCCTGCACGCGGCCGCAACCGGCGTGGCTTTCCGAAATGGCCGACTGGGAGCCGAGGATTTTCAGGAGATTCCGCGCCGTCATCGCCTCGCCCGGATGGGGACGCGTGGCCGCGATCAGGGGATCAAAGGCCAAACGCGAACCGCGCAGGCCTTCCAGGGACAACGCGCCGGCGATGTCCGCCATCAGCAGCAAACGCTGCGCCCGCAAGGCCGCGAGCATGCCCACGCCCGTCATCACCTGACAGCCGTTGATCAGGGACAAACCTTCCTTCGCCTGCAAAACGAGCGGGGCCACGCCCTTGGCGGACAGAACTTTCGCCGCCGATTGCGGCCGACCGTCATCGCCCCAGATCTCGCCTTCCCCGATCAGGGCCAAGGCCAGATGGGACAAGGGCGCCAAATCACCGCTCGCCCCGACGCTGCCCTGGCTCGGGATCACGGGGATGATGTTTTTGTTCAGGAACTCGAGGATCTTGTCGACGACCTCGGCGCGCACGCCGCTGTGGCCGCGGGCCAGGGTGTTGGCGCGCAAACCCATCATGGCGCGAGTCTGCTCGCGGGTGAAGGGCTCGCCGATGCCGGCGGAGTGGGAGCGGATCAGGTTGCGCTGCAGGGTTTCGATCTCGGCGTCGGAAATGCGCACGCTGGAAAAAGCGCCGAAGCCGGTGTTGACCCCGTACATGACGTCGCCGCGCTGAATGCGGTTTTCAATGTAAGAGCGCGACGCCTTCATCGCCTCGCGGGCGCCGGCGGAAACCTCCACGCGGACGTCCGGGTGATGAGCGATTTGCGCCAAATCCTGGACGCTCAGGCCCTCGCCTTTCAAGATCATTGCCGACACGATGCCCCCTCTGGTGGAGTCAATATTCTGGAGTCCCCGTTTGTAGCGGAGGACGTCCCAGGGGGCAACCGGATCGACTGGCGGGCAGCGCGTTATCAGCCGGCGAGATTCTTCTCGGCGAACTCCCAATTCAGCAGCTTTTCGATGACCGCTTTGGCGTAATCGGGACGGCGGTTTTGATAGTCAAGGTAATAGGCGTGTTCCCACACGTCCAGGGTCAGCAGCGGACGGCGTCCCTGGCTCCAGGGCGTGTCGGCATTGCCGGTTTTCATGATCTCGAGCTGCTCGTGGCCGTTCGAAACCAGCCAGGCCCAGCCGCTGCCGAATTGCGTGACGGCGGCCTCGCTGAATTGTTTTCGGAATTCGTCCATGCTGCCGAAGGATTTTTCCAACAGGCCTTTCATGCGGCTCGAGGGGTCCTGCTGTTTCGGCGTCAGGGAGTGCCAGTAAAAATCGTGATTCCACGCCTGCCCGGCGTTGTTGTAGATCGGCTTGTTGGCGTTGTCGTCCGTGGTCGCCATGATGATGTCGAGCAGGGACATCTCGGCGTAGGGCTTGCCCTTCACCAGTTCATTGAGTTTGTCGATGTAAGCCTTGTGGTGCTTGCCGTGGTGGAAGCCCAGGGTCTGGGCCGAAATCACCGGCGCCAGGGCATCGGAGGAAAAAGGCAGCGGCGGAAGTTCAAAAGGGGCGGCCATGGATTCTCCTTTCATCGAGAATTCGCCGACACTCTACAAAATGAATTGCGCCGAGGCAAAACCCGAAATCTTCATTTTTCTTTTTTCGGGATCACCGTGATGTCGCCATTGGTCTCGAGAATCGCGAGCTTGACGTCGGAGATCCCCTCGCAATCGTGTTCACGCAGGGCGGCCATGAGCTCCTTGTCCGTGATGCGCTCGCTCTCAATGCTTTTCCGGCACTTTTTCCCATCACTGATCAGGACCTGGGGCACGCCCTCGAGGAAATCATCGACCTTTTTGAAACGAAAACTCAAGCAGGTGAGCCCGCGATCCACGAGGAGCATGGTGCCCGCCACGATCATGCCGCCCGGCAGGGACTTGTCCTCCCCGACCATGGAATTCTGAAGGGCGTCGCTCAAGAGCAACAGCACGACGAAATCGAAGGGCGCGAGCTCCCCCACCTGGCGTTTGCCCATCAAACGCAGGGCGAGCAGAAGAAAGAAATAAATCGCCAGGGCGCGAACGATCAGCTCCCACCAAGGCGTCGAAAAATCGAACATCGCGACGGTCCCTCCCGTCGCCAATTTAACTTATTTCTTCAGGGACTGAATGGCCTGCCGGAGGTCATTCTTGAAAACGTAACTGCCGGCGACCAGCACGTCGGCCTCGCGGCAGCGATCGACGGTCTGATCGTTCACGCCGCCGTCGACCTCGATCAGCACCTTGAGGCCACGGCGATCGATCTCCTTGCGCAAACGCGAGATCTTCGCCACCTGGTCGTCCATGAAGGACTGCCCGCCGAAACCCGGTTCCACCGTCATCACCAGCACCAGGTCCACCTGCTCGAGGAAGGGCAGGATGTCGACCAGCGGCGTGCCCGGCCGCAAAGTGATGCCGGCCTTCGCCCCCAGCTCGCGGATGCGCTTCAGGGTGCCCGGCACGTCATCGCAGGCCTCGACGTGGATGGTGAGCCAATCGGCCCCGGCCTTGATGAACTCCTCGATGTATTTCTCCGGCGTTTCGATCATGAGGTGCACGTCCAGGGGCAGGGGCGAAACGCGTTTCAAGGCCTTCACCACCGGCGCGCCGATGGTCAGATTCGGCACGAAGTGCCCGTCCATCACGTCGACGTGGACCCAGTCGGCGCCGGCGGCGGCGATGGCCTTGATGTCTCTTTCCAGATTGGCGAAGTCGGCGGACAGGATGGAAGGGGCGACAAGTTTCATGCCGCCACCCTACCCCAAAGCGAGGCCGGCTTTCAAGGGTTGCGCTTTCAGGAAATCCGCGACGCTCAGGCGGTTGCGCGATTCGGGCTGCAATTCGAGAATCTCCAGCGCGCCCCGGCCCGTCGCCACGACGAGCTCGTTCTCGCCGACGCGCAGGATTTCCCCGGGATGGCCTTCGCCGGACACGACGCGGGTTTTGTGGATCTTCAGACGCTTGCCGTTCAGAGTCGTGTGGGTGCCGGGCCCCCACACGAAGGCGCGCACCTTGTCGTGCAGCTCCTTCGCCGGGCGCGACCAGTCCAGAACCGACTCGCTCTTCTCGATTTTCTTGGCGTAGGTGACGAGGCTCTCGTCCTGCGCGTGCGGGCCGAGGTTGCCGCGCACGTAATCCATCAGCTCCACGCGCAGCATGTCGGCGCCGAGGAAGGCCAGCTGATCGTGCAGCTGCAGGGAGTCCATGTCGTCGGGGATTTTCACGCGGCGTTCGCCGATGACGTCGCCGGCATCGAGTTTGCGCACCATCTTCTGCAGGCACACGCCCGTTTCCCCATCACCGGCCTCGATGGCGCGCTGGATGGGCGCGGCCCCCCGCCAGCGCGGCAGGAGCGAAGCGTGCACGTTGACGCAACCGAAGTGGAAGAGATCCATGAAACTCTGCTTCAGGATCTGCCCGAAGGCCACGACGACCGCGACCTCCGCGCCCCAGCGGGCGATCTCATCGACGATCAGCTGATTGTCTTTCAGGGATTCCGGCGCCACCACTCGCAGGCCGCGGGCCTGGGCGAGGCTTTTCACCGGACTGGGCGTGAGCTGCAGTTTGCGGCCGGCCGGGCGATCGGGCTGGGTGACGACGCCCACCACCTCGTAGTGTTCATCGTCGAGCAATGCCCGCAAGCAGGTCACCGCGAATTCCGGAGTGCCGAGGAAACAAACCCTGACCTTGCTCACACGTCACAGGTCTCCGGGTCTTTGGCTTCTTCCTTTTCGGTTTCCTTGACGGGGTAGCCGTGCTTTTTGATCTGATCCTTGATGCGTTTCCCTTTCAGGAAGCTCAAGTGATCGATGAACAGCGTGCCCTCGAGGTGATCGAGTTCATGCTGCATGCAGATCGCCAGAAGGCCGTCGGTCTCGATGGTGAATTCCTTGCCGTTCACGTCCTGGGCTTTCATGACGATCTTGTCGAAACGCTGCACGGTTTCGTAATAACCGGGCACCGACAAACAGCCTTCGTCGAAGGTCGTTTTGCCCTCGCCCTTGACGATCTGCGGATTGATCAGCACCAAAGGCTGCGGCACCTGGCGTTCGAGCTCGGTCATTTCGTCGTACTTGTAACGACGGCCGGATTCATCCTTCGGGCGCGTGTCGATCACCACCAGACGGACGAGCTCCCCCACTTGCGGGGCGGCCAGGCCGATGCCCTTGGCGTCGTACATGGTCTCGATCATGTCCTTCACGAGGGTCTTCAGCCCGTCATCGAATGTCGTGACCGGCTTCGAGACCTCGCGCAAACGAGGATCGGGGAATTTCAGAATCTCACGCAGGGACATGGGCCCTCCTCAGGCATGGGCGCCACCATACTCTCTATTATGGCATATTTCAGCCATTTTTTGCAGCGCAAAAGCGTTGAGAACGCCTTGAAAAGATTATCGTTTCAGGCGTTTTAAAAGGAATAAGGCCAGTCCCGCCATGAGCAGATTGGGCAGCCAGGCCGCCGCGATGGGGGGCAGTTGCCCGTGTTTGCCCAGATTCAGCGCGGAGCTGTAAAGCACCCAATAGCCGAAAACCAGGGCCAACACGATCCCCAGGTTCATCATGATGCCGCCCGAGCGCGCCCGGCCCACCGAGAAGGGGATGCCAAGCAACACCATCACCAGGCCGGAAACGGCGAAGCCGAAACGGGCATGGTAATCGACCTCGTAATTCAAGGTGTCCAGGCCGGCCTCGCGGTTGCGGTCGATGAAACGCGACAGCTCCGACTGGGTCAGCATGTTCGACGACTGCCCGGATTCGGTGAGGTCCTGCGAGTCCTCCCCCATGGGCAGGGTTTTGGTTTTGAAATTCGAGGTCAGCGGGAAGCTGGAATCCGCCGAGAACACCGTGACCGAACCGTCGGAGAGCAGCCAGATCTTGCCCTGGATCTCCACGGTCTGCGCCGTCAGCATCTGCAGGAGGTCCCAATCATCGCTGAAGAAGTACATGGTCAGGCCCTGCGCCTTGGAGCTGTCCGGGTTCAGGGTCTTGATGTTGAAGATGGTGTTCTTCGAACGGTACCAAATACGGTCTGTTTTGACGACGGAGAAACGGTCCGGTTTTTTCTCGATCTCGGTGAAGAAGATGAAATCCTTTTTCCGCGTCGTCACCGGGATCAGGCGATCGCTCATGACGTAGGAGGCGACGCAGATCACCGTCACCCACACCAGGATGGAGGCCGACACCCGCAGCAGGCTCATGCCGCTGGCGAACAGGGCCACCAGCTCGTTGGCTTTGTTCAGGGTGGACAGCGTCAGCACCGCCCCCAGCAACGAGGCCACCGGCAGCATCTGGCGGATCACTTCAGGCGCGTAGGACAGATAATAACCCATCAGGGCGGAGGTGCTGACGCCCTTGTAACTCACCATGGTCGTCATGGCGTCCATCGCCAGGAAAATGGTGGCGAAAACCAGCAGGCCGCCGAAAAAGTAAGTCCAAAACAACATGGAGATGTAACGATCAATGCGACTCATCCGAGCTCCAGTCTATTCGTTCTTGACTCGTTGGAGAAATCCTCCTTTACTCAACTCATGGCATTGCGCGTCTTATTGGCGGATGAATCCTCGACGATCAAAAAAGTCATGCAACTCGCACTTCAGGACTACGGGGTCGAAGTGAAGTCCGTGCCCGTGGGGCTGGACGTCATCCCCGTGGCCAAGAGCTTCCAGGCCGACATCATCTTCGTCGACGTGCTCCTGCAGAAAAAGTCCGGCTACGACGTCGCCAAGGACATCAAAAAAGACCCGCAGCTCGCCAGCGTCCCCGTCGTTCTCATGTGGAGCGGCTTCATGGAGCTGGACGAGCTGAAAGCCCGCGAGAGCGGCGTCGACCGCCGCCTGGAAAAGCCCTTCGACGCGGAAATCCTGCGCGGCCTGGTGAAAGACCTGGTGCCGCGGACCTTGGAAAACAAGGTCAGCAGCTACCTGACTTTTCCCGAGCTGCCGGATTTCGACGAGACCTCCGCTTTTCCGGAGACGCCGGCTTTCACCAAGAGCCCGGCGGCAACGATCCCTTCGGCGCCTCCCGCCTCCGGCAAGGCTCCGGCGGTCGCCGGCCCCTCCATCGACGCCTTGGCGAAAACGGGCGCCGCCCCGGCGAAGGACGGCCCGGGAACGGAGGACGTCCTCCTGGTCTCCGACATGCCCGAGGAAGACTTGAAATCGGATATCTACGCCATCCCCGAAGTGGACGAGAACGATCCGATGTTCGAGATGCCTCCCGTTGAACCCGAGGACCAGTTCCAGAACGTGCCTTTGTCGGCCGCTCCCGTGATCGAGTCGCGTCCCGGACCGGCGGGGGATGAGACCTGGAGCCATCAGGACCTGTCGAAATTCAAATTGCAGATCCCGGCGCAAAAGCCGCCGGAAGATCCGGCTCCGGCCGCGCGCAAGGGCGAGTTCGACAAGTACATGATCCCCGCCGAAGACCTCAATATCGCCCGCGTCGAGAGCAACGGCGAATTCGAAGAGGTCACCTTTGCCGCCCCGAAAAAGCCCTTCGATGACGAAAAAACCGCCATGCACTCCCCGGCTTACGAGCCGCCGGAGCCGACGACGGTTCGCATCGACCGCACCGAGATCGGCGCCCACACCTCGGCCGGCTCCGCCATGACCCAGGCCGTGACCGAGCGCATTTTGCGCGAAGAGGCCCGGGCCGTCCTGGAAAAAGTCGCCTGGCAGATCCTGCCGGAACTTTGCGAGCGGGTCGTCAAAGAGGAGCTGAACAAGTTGCTCAAAGACGTCGAAAGGTCTATCTAACTCGGGCATGACACTGCTCGATCTGATCCGCGCCGCCCTCAAAGAAGACATGCCCAAAGGCGATGTGACCACCGAGTCCCTCGCCCTGAAACCGCGTCCCGGCCTGGCCCGTCTGAAGGCCAAGGAGGACATCGCCCTGTCCGGCACCATGCCCTTCGAGCAGACCGTGCACGTGCTGGAACCCGGCGCGAAGGTGTCCTGGCATTTCGAGGAGGGCGACGCCGTCCTGAAAAACCAGATCATCTGCACCATCGAGGGCGATCTCGTGCAGGTCCTGAAGGCCGAGCGCGTGGCCCTGAACTTCCTGGGCCACCTGTCGGGCATCGCGACCCACACGCGCCGTTTCGTGCAGGCCGTCGCCGGCACCCAAACCCGCATCCTCGACACGCGCAAAACGACGCCGGGCCTGCGCGATCTGGAAAAACGCGCCGTCGTCCACGGCGGCGGCATGAACCACCGCATGAACCTGTCCACCGCCGTCCTGATCAAGGACAACCACATCTCCGTCATGGGCGGCATCGCCCCGGCGGTGGGCCGGGTGCGCGAGCACACCAGCCTGCCCATCGAGGTCGAGGCCAAGAACCTCGATGAGGTGCGCGAGGCGGTGAGCCTGCGCGTACAACGAATTTTGTTGGACAACATGAACGATGAAACTTTGAAGCAGGCGGTGATGCTGATCCCCGATTCCATCGAGGTCGAGGCCAGCGGCAACATGTCCCTGGACCGCGTCCGTCGCGTCGCCGAGACCGGCGTCGATTACATCAGCGTCGGCGCCCTCACCCACTCGGCTCCGGTGGCCGACGTGAGTCTGCTGTTCGATTGGTCCTGAGCTTCCAAGGAGGCCCCTCATGCAAGACAGTCCCCTGAACGACATCCGCCTCGGTGAAGTCACCGCCAGCTGGGCCCGGCACAATCAGCTGCCCGTGCGCTACGAAAAAACCACGTCCAGCACCAACGACCTCGCCAAAGAGGAGGCCTTCGAGGCCGCCGCCTCCGAGGACGTGAAGGTTTACCTCACGGATCACCAGAGCCAAGGCCGCGGACGCGGCAAAAACGGCTGGAGCGAGGGTCGCGCCGGCGCGGCCCTGCTGTCCTCGTGGAGTTACGTGCTGGGGGATCCGCCGCAGCCGACCCTGCCGCCGCGGGTGGGCCTCGCGCTCTTCAAGGCCCTGCAGAACGTCTGGCCCTTTTTGCCCTGGTCCCTGAAATCCCCGAATGATATTTACCTGAACGACCGCAAGGTCGCGGGTCTTTTGCTGGAAACGCTCTCCCAGGGACCCGACATCCGCGTCGTCGTCGGCCTGGGTCTGAACGTGATGGACGCGCCGGCCGACCTCGAGACCGCGACGTCCATTCTCGCGCAGCTTCCGGCGGGCACGCCCCTGCTGGGCGATGATTGGGCGGCTTTTTTGGACCGCTGGATGTTCGAGCTCACCGACGCCGTGGCGCGGGCCGCGGAGCCCCTGACCACCACGGAGCAGGAGGCTTTGCGCTGGGCCTTGAACCTGCGTCCCTCGTTGAAGCAAAAAATCACCCGCGTGCGCGCCGACGCCAGCCTCGAGGACGGTGGCGGCGTGACGCCCTGGTCGGAGATTTGAGATGGCCCTCATGCACACGCCCGCGCCGAGCTTCGGCGCCCCTTGCCCGGATTTTTCCCTGCCCGCCACCGACGGCAAGATCCTGTCGGCGAAGGACCTGCGCAACGGCCGGCCGTTCCTGGTGATGTTCATCTGCAATCATTGCCCTTACGTGAAGGCCGTCGAGGACCGCCTGATCGCCCTGGGCCACGAGGCCCGCGAGCGCGGCATGAACGTCGTCGCCATCAGCTCGAACGACGCCGAACACTATCCGGCGGACAGCTTCCCCAACATGAAGAAGCTCGCCGAGGAAAAAAACTACAGCTTTCCTTACCTCTATGACGAAAGCCAGCGCGTGGCGAAGGACTTCGGCGCGGTTTGCACGCCGGATTTTTTCCTCTACGACAGCCGGGGGCTTCTCGCCTACCGCGGTCGCCTCGATGATTCGTGGAAAGACCCGGCGGGCGTGACCAAGCGCGAACTGTGGACCGCCATGGAGACCCTCCTCGCCGGCCGTCCCCTCGACTCGGAGCAGATCCCGTCCATGGGCTGCTCGATGAAATGGAGAACTTGAAATGAGACTGGTCGTTCTGGGTTTGATCCTGTTCGTTCTGGGCGGCGCGGTTTTCCTGTCCGTGCGCAACGGCGTTTTCATGCCGGTGCGGGTGAACATCGAAGAGCGCGGGCCTTTCCTGCTCGTCTATAAAACCCATGTGGGTCCTTACCACAAGATCATGCCCACCCTGGAAACCGTGGAAAAATGGGCCCGCGAGACGGGCTTTCACTGCGAGCGCACCTTCGGGGAATTCATCGATGACCCGAACCTCGTCGAGGTGGAACGCCTGCACTCCAACGTCGGCTGCCTGCAGGATCTTTCCGGCCCGGATGTTCAAAACCTGCTGGCCAACCGAAACCTGCCCGAGGATTTCAAAGTGAAGGAGATTCCGGCGCAACGGTTCGTGGTCGCCACCTTCGAGGGTTCCCCCGCCCTGGGACCTTACAAGGTCTACGGCAAGGCCCATGATGTGATGATCCGTCAGCGCCTGGAACCCAACGGCCCAGTCATCGAGATCTACCAGACCGTGGACAACATCTTCCGCACCCTCTACCTCTTCCCCGTGAAGTGAAAGGTACCGCCTACTTTCTGGTACCCCTCTGCGTCAGCGGCATCTTGCGATGCCGCTGACGCAGAGGGGTACCAGAAAGTAGGCGGTACCTTTAGAACGAGTATTCGGCGGTGATCGCGACCCTGATTTTGATCTGGCCTTCCGCCACGCCGGTGCCGCTGGAGTCGGCCCCCAGGGCGGCGCGGGCCATTTTCATCTCGTAGGGGCGGGGCGCGCCGTCGTCCGGGTTGGCCTCGTGGGAGATGCGGTACACCGATTTGATTTTGATGCCGGCGGCTTTGGCGATCTCATCGGCCTTGCGGCGGGCCTTTTTCACGGCGTCGCCCAACGACTCGGTTTCCAGTTCCGACTTTTTTGAGGTGTCCCATTGCAGGGCGCTGACCGTCGTGCCGAACTCGGGCCGCGGGCCCGAACCGTCGCCCTTTTCCGCCACCGTCATGGCGTCGATGAATTTCCCCGCCTGATCGATCTTCCGCAAGGTGACGCGCAGGACCTGCGACGAACGGTAGCCGTTGATCTTGTTCTGGTTGCGGTTCGGATCCCACACGTAATCCGGGCCGAAGCTGAAGGAATCCGTGCGGATGTCCTCCTTGCGGATCTTGTATTGTTCCAACAAGGCCATCACGCGCTTCGTTTCATCCGCCGCCAGGGTCTGCGTGCGCTGGGCGGTGGCGGCCTTGCTCCAGACCTCGATGTTCAGGTTCAGGAGATCGGGATCCACGGCCCTTTCCGCGAAGGCCGTCACCTGGATCGTGCGCGCGTCCTCGCGGGCCGCCTCGGCCGACAGCGCCGCGGACAGGATCAGGGAACTCATGAACAGGATTTTTTTCATCGAACACCTCACGGCCCCAGGACAGCGCATTTCATCCGCCTTGTCGACGGGAATGCGTTCATTGGGCGGCGCGCTCGATGTTGTTTACAACTCGGCCGATTCCATGTCCGTCAGCACCACATCCGGCAGTGCGCTGTCGAGGGAGCGCTTCAAGGCTTGCGGCAGGGTGGTGCCGGACTCCACGGCCCGCCAATGATGGCGGCCGACCAGATCCAGGTAACAACGGTAACGACCGTCGTTCTGGCGATCAAAGCTCACGGAAAAATAATTCTGCGGCGCGATCTCGTGGGGATGGTTGCGGAACCAGCGCCGAATGGGCTCCGCCAGATGATCACTGGCCACCTGACCGAGGAAACGTCCTTGATAATCGATCTTTCCGAGCAGTTCTGACATCGCACACCCCCTTTGCTGCCTTTCATTTTAAGAAAGGCGTTTGAAGGCGTGTTGAAGGCCGCGTCTTTTTTGACACGGCCCGGGACTCATGAAGGAAAATTCAATCTCACCAAAGGTTCCAGTTGAAATCCGTGTGGAACTCGTCGCGACGGTGGGCGCGGAATTCCCTCTCATCCTCGGCCCGGTACATCTCAAGTTGATCCTGCTGTTCGGCAAAAAACGGCGAAGGGCCCTGGCGTCCCGCGCGGCGTTCGGCCTTTTCCACGCTGATCAGGCGCTTTTCCAGAGCCAAGCCGACGCGCTCCAGGCTGAACACGATGGCGATGGTGTCGCGCTTCATGTTTTTCGGCATCAGCGACTGGAAGCCGAGGCCCGCCTGACGGGCGGACCAGCCGATCCAAGCCGCCAGCCAGTCCGGCGCCATGGTGTGGAAACGATAAGCGCGTTGGTCCATCCAGCGGTACATGGCGCTCAAGGCCGCCTCTTTGCGCGCGACGGTAGCGAGCTTGCGCACGTCCCGCCACTCGGCGACCAGCTCGAAGTTCGGATCGATCTCGATGTCCGCCGGCGCGAAGGTGCGGTCCGCCGCCAACCCCATGCGCCGCGTGAACGGGTTGCTCCGCAACGGCGATTGGAAAAACGGCAGCTGCAAACCGACGCTGCGGAAAGCGAGCGCCACCACCTCGGAACAGAAAATCTCGGAGGAGTCATGGAGGTCCATGCGGAAATCATAAGGGGGATTGTCGTTCACCGTGGGCCTGCTGCGGCCCGCCTCGCGCATTTTCTTTTGCTGGTAAGCCAGCACGCCGTCATGCACCGATCGGCCCGCCAGGTGGGCCCGGGCCGCCGTCATCAAAGGGCGAAACAGCAGAACCCGGCTGTTGCCGTCACGGACGTAATCGCGGAAAGGGCGCGTGAACACGCCGACCTCGATGTGGGCCTCCACGGTTTTCACCCGCGGATCCATGAGGGCGTCCTCGATCGACACCGTCGTGCCGACGGGGGCGTCGATGTACACCTGGGCCATGTGGGAGAACTGCGCCTCTTCCCGGCTGATGCGCGCGATGGCGGCGCTGATGAAGGAGTTCCCGCGGCTCAACAGCACGTCGCCGGAGCGCAGGCGCACCGGGGCCGTGGCGTCACGCCGCAACAACTGCGGCGAGGATCCTTGCAGGACCGGGCCCGCGGCGGGATCGGTTTTGGAATCGAATTCCTTCGGTTGCAGCGACCACAGGATCAACTGATCCTCCAGCGATCGGAAGGCCCGCGAGATCCGGCGCACGGCGCGCGCGCACTCGAAACCCTCCGCGTCCCCCGCCAGGCCCTGCCGGGTCAGGCTTTTCAAATGCGAATTCAGCGACAAACGCAGGCGGAAAAGCTGGCCGACCCAAGCGCGCCCCTGGCTGCGGGCCAAACCCGGATCCAGATCCGAGGCCTCCATCTCCAGGAACGCGGCGCTGACGCGGTCAAGAACGCCCGCGCACTGACGAGGGCTCAGACGTTCGGGATTCAATTCGGATTGCAGGGCTTCCAGGGTCACGCCCAGATTCCGTTGAATCGGGAAAGCCTGGGCGAAAAGAGGGACGAACAGGAACATGCCGAAAAACGCGAGTCGTTGCATGGTGGCCTCCCCGCTTCTTATCGGAGAGGCCCCTGGAGGCTGAATCGGTTAACGGGAAAGCCGGCGAAAGGTCGTGGTTTTTATCCCTTGGCCGCGGCGGCGATCAGGTTCAAAGCCGAGCCGGCCTTGAACCACTTCAACTGCTCGGCGTTGTAGGTGTGCTTCAACTCCACCGTCTCGCGGCCGCCGTCTTTGTGCTTGAGGATCATTTTCACGGGCTTGCCCGGCGCCAGGGAGGCGAGATCGACGATGTCGACCAGGTCGTCCTCCTGGATCTTGTTGTAATCCGCCGGATTGGAGAAGTGCAAAGCCAGCACGCCCTGCTTTTTCAGGTTGGTCTCGTGGATGCGCGCGAAGGAGCGCGCGATCACGGCCGAGCAACCCAGGAAGCGCGGGCACATGGCGGCGTGTTCGCGGGACGAACCCTCGCCGTAGTTCTCATCCCCGATGATGATCCAGCCGCGTCTGGCTTTTTTGTACTCGCGGGCGATCTTGGCGAACTCGAGACCCTTCGAACCGTCGAGCTGGTTTTTGCCTTTGCCGATCTCGCCGCTGAAGGCGTTGTCCGCGCCGAGGAGCATGTTGTTCGAGATGTTGTCCAGATGACCGCGGAACTTCAGCCACGAACCGCCGGGGCTGATGTGGTCCGTCGTGCACTTGCCCTTGGCCTTCGCCAGGACGAAGTTGTCCTGGAAGTCCTGGCCGTTCCACACCGTGAAAGGCTCCAGCAGCTGCAAACGCTCGGAGGTCGGCGACACGGCGACGGTGACGTTCTTGCCGCCCGGGGCCTGGTAACCCTCACGGTCGGCGACGTAGCCCTTGGTGGGGACTTCGGGGCCTTCCGGCGCCTTGAGCTTCAATTTGCCCTTGGGACCTTCGAGCTCTTCCACCATCGGATTGAAATCCAGGCGGCCGGCCAGGCCGAGCACCGTCACCATTTCCGGCGAACCGATGAAGGCCAGGGTTTCGTTGTTGGCGTCGTTGCGGCCGCGGAAGTTGCGGTTGAAGGAGGTGACGATGGTGTTCTTCTCGCCGCTCTTCACATCGTCGCGCTTCCACTGGCCGATGCAGGGGCCGCAGGCATTCGCCAGCACCGTGGCGCCGGCGGCGTTGAAGACGGCCATCTGCCCGTCGCGATCGATGGTGTTCTCGATCTGCGTCGATCCCGGCGTCACCAGGAAGGGCTGCTGCATTTTCACGCCGATGGCGGCGGCCTGCCTCACGATGGAGGCCGAACGCTCGATGTCCTCGTAGGAGGAGTTCGTGCAGGAACCGATCAGGGCGCTCGACAATTTCACCGGCCAGTTTTTCTCTTTGGCTTCGGCGGCGATCGCCGAGATGGGGCGGGCGATGTCCGGCGAGTGCGGGCCGACCAGATGGGGCTCGAGGGCCGACAGGTCGATCTCGTACACTTCGTCGAAGTACTTCGAGGGGTTTTTGATGACATCCTCGTCGGCGGACAGAACATCCTTCGACTGATCGGCGAGGGCCGCGATCTCGGCGCGGTTGGTGGCCTTCAGATAAGTGCCCATGCGCTCGTCATAGGGAAAAACCGAGCAGGTCGCGCCGAGCTCGGCGCCCATGTTGGTGATGGTGCCTTTGCCCGTGCAGGAAATCGAGGTCGTGCCTTCGCCGAAATACTCGACGATCTTGTCGGTGCCGCCCTTCACGGTCAGCATGCCGCACAGTTTGAGGATGACGTCCTTGGCGGAAGCCCAGCCCTGCAGCCGGCCTTTCAGGTGCACGCCGATCAGTTGCGGGTTCTTCACCTCCCAGGCGAGGCCGGCCATGACGTCGGAGGCGTCGGAACCGCCGACGCCGACGGCGCACATGCCCAGGCCGCCGGCGTTCGGCGTGTGGGAGTCCGTGCCGATCATCAGGCCGCCCGGGAACGCGTAGTTCTCGAGGATGACCTGGTGGATGATGCCGGCGCCGGGTTTCCAGAAGCCGATGTTGTAACGGCTCGAAACCGTCGAAAGGAAATGGTAGACCTCCTCGTTGGTCTTCATGGCGGCCACCATGTCGGGGGCCTGGCCCTTGTAACCCTGGATCAGGTGATCGCAATGCACAGTCGAAGGGACCGCGGCTTCGTCTTTGCCGGCCAGCATGAATTGCAACAAGGCCATTTGCGCCGTGGCGTCCTGCATGGCGACGCGGTCCGGGCGCAGCAGCAGGAAGGATTGGCCGCGCACCAGCTCCTGCCCTTGCGGATCGTCCAGGTGACCGAAGAGGATTTTTTCAGCCAGGGTGAGAGGACGGTTCAAACGCTGGCGGATCACCGCCAGGCGCTCGCGCGATTTCGCATAGACGGACTTCACCATTTCCGGAGTGGTTTCGATTCTGGACGCCATGGGCACCTTTCTTGTGAGGAGCCCTGAGCTTACTGAAAACCCAATGAGAACTCAATCAAAGCAGGACCTTACGCGCTCTGTTAGTCGAGGCCGGCCATCTCCACTTTGTAGTCTTTGATCTTCTGGCGAAGCTGACTCTGACGGGAACGCTTGTGTTTGACCTCGTCGCTCAGACGACGGATCTCCGTGTTCAAACGGTCCCTTTCGGCCAGGGCCGGATCCTCGTTGGGGGCGGCCGTCACCGGGCGGTTCAGGTTCAGCAAGTTGAGCCGATGCTCGAGAGTCATGCTCTCCCGCTGCGTGTCCAGGATCTCACGGTCGATCCGGCGCACTTCTTTCTGGCTTTCCTCCACCATGGCGTTCAGCCACTTCTTGCGGCCCCGGTTGTACTCCTTGAGGAAGGCCTTTTCCATGCCGGCGGGGCAGAGGTTCTGGTACTTGCGGCCGCTGGCGCCGGCGCTGAAACCGTTGTCGACGGCGCAATAGATGTAAACGCCTTCCTTGTGCCGCTGCTTCAGGTAATTGGCCTGGCCGGGATCGCACAGCTCGGTGTTGAACTCCTCGCCCTTGCGGCCGGTCACATAAACAGTTTCTGGTTTACAGTAATTGGTCATTCCGGCCTTGAAGCCCAGGTCCATCTGCGTTTCCGGCAGATCGTATTCGGCCTTGCGGCAGCGCTCGATCTTGTCGTCGCCGGACAGGCGGCGGCCTTCCATCGCCACGTCGTAGGAGTGCTGGTACCAGTTGATGTTCTTGCACTCCTGGCGGATCAGCCAGTTGGCGCAGGACGCCTGCAGAAAAGCCAGGGGAAGGAGGATCATCCAACGGATGAGCGTCTTCTTCCTCATGGCTCAGTAGTTCTCGGGGAAAAGCTGGCGCTCCACACTCTCGATGACGATGTGGACGATCTTGATGTGGATCTCCTGGATGCGGTCGGAGCTCCCGCCCGGCACGATGAGGGCGAGATCGCAAAGATCCTTCATCGCGCCGCCGTCGCGGCCGAGCAGGCCCACCGTGGTGATGCCTTTTTTCCTGGCCACTTCAAAGGCCTTGATGACGTTTTTGCTGTTGCCCGAGGTGGACAAGCCCACGACGAGATCGCCCTTGCGGCCGAGGCCTTCCAGCTGGCGCGCGAAAATCTCCTCGAAGCCGTAGTCGTTCGACACGCAGGTCACGTGGCTGGGGTCGCCCAGGGCCAAAGCCCCCAGGGGGGGACGGTTCTTGCGGTAACGGCCCGTCCACTCCTCCGCGAAGTGCATGGCGTCGCAGTGGGAGCCGCCGTTGCCGCAGCTGAAAACGTTGCCGCCGCGACGGAAGGTCTCCAGCAGCAGGTTGGTGAACTGTTCGCACTTTTTCAGGTTCTCTTCCCGGCCGACGAATTCGGCCAGAACCTGTTGTGATTCGCGCAGGGAATTCGTCCAACACTCGAGGGTTTTCAGTCGCGCCTCCTAGGCCATCAGCTGTTTCAACACGAAGGGCAGGATACCACCGGCGCGGAAGTAGTCCAACTCATTGGGCGTGTCGATGCGGACTTTGACGTTGATCTCGCGGCGGTCGGGTCCCTTGTGGATGATGACCCTGGTCACCGCCTGGGGCTGCAGCTTGTCGAGATCGGGGATGTCGATCTCCTCGTCGCCTTTCAAACCCAGGGATTCGACGTTCTGGCCATCCATGAATTGCAAGGGAAGGACGCCCATGCCGACCAGGTTCGAGCGGTGGATGCGCTCGAAACCTTCCGCCACCACGGCGCGCACGCCCAAAAGGCGAGGACCTTTCGCCGCCCAGTCGCGGGAGGAACCCGAGCCGTACTCTTTTCCGGCGAAGACGACGACCGGCACCTGACGGTCTTCATAAGCCTCGCTGGCGTCGAAGATGGTCATCTCGCGGCCTTCCGGCTGCAGGGTGGTCCAACCGCCCTCTTTCGAGGCCATTTTGTTTTTCAAACGGATGTTGGCGAACGTGCCGCGCACCATGACGTGGTGATTGCCCCGGCGCGATCCGTAGGAGTTGAAGTCCGCGACGTCGATGCCGAGGCCCTTCAGGTACAAACCGGCCGGCGTGCTGGTGCCGATGGAACCGGCGGGACTGATGTGATCCGTCGTCACGAAGTCGCCGAGGATGGCGAGGATGCGGGCGTTCCTGATTTCCGTGGCCTTGGCTTCCTCCTGGAAACGCTTTTCCAGGAAGGGCGGGCGCTGGATGTAGGACGAGCTTTCCGACCAGGTGTAGGCCGGCGATTGCGTCGACTTGATGGCGTTCCAGTTCTTGTCGCCCTCGAGGATGCGGCCGTAGACCTCCTCGTACTTCTTCACGGTGACGTGCTTGTGCACGAGGGCCTCGATCTCTTGCGGCGAGGGCCAGATGTCCTTCAGGAAAACCTCCTGGCCCTTGTCGTTGACGGCCAGCGGTTCCTTGGTGAGGTCTTTTTTGATGTTGCCGGCGAAGGCGTAAGCCACCACCAGGGGCGGCGACATCAGGTAGTTGCCCATGACCTGCGGATGGATGCGCGCCTCGAAGTTGCGGTTCCCCGACAGCACGGAGGTGGTGACGAGTTTGTTGTCCTCGATGGCCTGGCCGATGGCCGGCGGCAGCGGACCGCTGTTGCCGATGCAGGTCGTGCAGCCGAAGCCGACGAGGCCGAAGCCGATCTTGTCCATCTCCTTCAGCAATCCGGCTTCCTCCATGTATTCCGCCACGACTTTCGAGCCGGGCGCGAAACTGGTCTTCACCCAGGGCGGGACTTTCAAGCCTTTTTCCACGGCGCGCTTGGCGACGAGGCCGCTGGCGATCATCAGGCTCGGGTTCGAGGTGTTCGTGCAGGAGGTGATGGCGGCGATGACGATCGCGCCGGTTTCCAGCGTGAAGGACTCGTTCTCGGCGTTGACGTGCACCTTTTGCGGCATCTTTTCCGGCGTGGCGATCTTGGCGAGGGAGGCCGGCGCCTCCGGCAAAGTCATGCGTTCGTGCGGCTTCGAGGGGCCGGCGAGGCTCGTCTCCACTTTCGAGAGGTCAAGGCGCAGGGTGTCCTCGTAGCGGGCTTTTTTCAGGTGCCCCACGCCCCACATGTTCTGGGCTTTGTAGTAGGCCTCGGCGCGGAGGGCTTCCCGGGCGCGGCCGGAATTTTTCAGGTACTCCATGGTGCGCTCGTCCGGCGGGAAGATGCCGATGGTGGCGCCGTACTCCGGGGACATGTTGCCGATGGTGGCGCGGTCGGCGATGGACAGATGCCTCACGCCGTCGCCGAAAAATTCCACGAATTTCCCGACGACGCCTTTTTTGCGCAGCATTTGCGTGACCGTCAGCACGAGGTCGGTGGCGGTCATGCCGGGGCGCAGTTCGCCCGTCAGTTCGAAACCCACGACCGGCGGGATGAGCAGGGACATCGGCTGGCCGAGCATGGCGGCCTCGGCCTCGATGCCGCCGACGCCCCAGCCGACGACGCCGAGGGCGTTGATCATCGGCGTGTGGGAGTCCGTGCCGATCACCGTGTCGGGAAAGATCTCGCCGTTGCGGGCGTAGGCGGCCGGACTGATGAATTCCAGATTCACCTGGTGGCAGATGCCGGTGGCCGGCGGGATCACGCGCAGGTTTTCAAAGCTGCCCTGGCCCCACTTCAGGAACTCGTAGCGTTCGCCGTTGCGCTCGAACTCGAGGGCGGCGTTCCTGTCGATGGCGTCGGGACGGGCGAACACGTCGACCTGCACGGAGTGGTCGATGACGAGGTCGACTTGCTGGAGGGGGTTCACTTTTTTCCAGTCGCCCTTGCCCTCGACGACGGCGTCGCGAAACGAGGCGAGGTCGGCGATCACCGGCACGCCGGTGAAATCCTGCAGGAGCACGCGCGCCGGATGATACTGGATCTCGCGGCTTTCGGTTTTGGCGGAATCGAACTGCGCCATGAATTCCACGTCGGCCTTTTTCACCACCCGCCCGTCCTCGTGGCGCAACAGGTTTTCGAGCAGCACTTTGTGGGAGTAAGGCAGCAGGTCCAAATCCAGATTCAGCTTTTTCGCCAACGTCGGCAGCGAGTAGTAGTGGTATTTTTGATTCTGAATTTCAATTTCAGTGCGCGTCCCGAACGTATCGGCCATAGCAGGAACCTCCGAACCCCCAATGAACATCGTCGGATGCCCCTGGTCAACAGACCTTGTGGGATGTCACGGCCCAAGGGCCCGTTCCCCCTGGGGAATGAAGAAAACTTGAATTCCCGCTCTCGGCGCGGGGCCCGCGGATGCCCAACTTTTTGACAGCCGTCAGTCCTTGTTGGGCCCTGGCCGGCGGGCACGGTGCCCAAATCATTTTGGAGAGGCAGGGAGACGGCCCCCGGCTTGCTCCGGAAAGAGGATGGACGCCTTCGGCGGAAAACGACAAGGAGAACGAAGATGAAACAGATTTTCATCACCCTCATGCTGGTGCTGAACGCCGGTCTCGCTCAGGCGGCCCCGCGCTGCCTGGACCTCACGGAAGAACAGGCCGCGAAAGCCGTGAAACTGATGAAGATCTCGGTGTACCAGGGAGCGAAACTCCTCTTCGTGTCGAAAAAAGAGTCCGGCATGGTGAAGCCCCTGGGCGTCTGGTACGAGAAGAAGAAAGGCCTGACGGGCCCGAAATCCTACCGCGTCCGCGTCGACGGCCGCGAGGTGGACATTTCCCTGGTTTACGTCGCGAAAAGCGACAAGGATTCCCGCGCCCACAACCTCGGCCTGATGAGCGGCTGCCGCCCGGCCTTCGACAAACCCAACATGGTGAAGAACCGCTGACGCGGACTCATTCGGATATCAGATATCGGATACCCGAATGGCGGTGGCCTCACGGGCGGCGGCGCAGGGCCGTGGTGAGCTCATTGAGCTTTTCCGCCAGGGGCTCGAGACCGTCGCCCTGACGGAGCTGGACGTCCTGCTCGTACTGGCCGGCGATCAAGCGGTCCATCTGGCGCGCCAGGGGAATGATGGGGCCCAGGAAACGCTGGATGAAATAAACCGTCACCATCAACACCAGCACCCCGAAAATGAAAACCCCGGCCACGGCCAGGAATTGCAGCCAGGATTGCCACTCGCCGATTTCCGCGGAGAGCTGCACCGGGCTCACGCCGACATTTTCACTCAAACGGGACAGCATGCGGTGGACCTGCCAGCAGTAAAACCCGAAAAGCCCGTTCGCCGCCACGATAAGCAGGAAAAAAGGCGCGTAAAAGCGAAGTTCGGCGCTGGGGGGAATCAGGGAATTCCGGACGAGGCGTCGTTCTTTGTTTTTTTCCATATGCATTGAGGCTCAACCTTCCCGCCAGTGAAGTCAACCCGCCAAATCTTCATCCCCGCGAACCGCAAAAGACAACCCCTCCGGGAGGAGGGGTTGTTTGGGGAGCCGGTCTTCAGGTTCGCCTCGTCAAGACCGTTTCCCGTTTCCGGTGGAGAAGCCTCATTCAACCTCCCCTGTTTCTTCTTTTGCGCTCTCGACCGGAGGTTGCATTCCCTCCATCGGCGGCCCCGCGCCCGGCGCCGCCGGCGGGAACTAGTTTCTCAAACAATCGTAGTCGACCGTGTAGTTGCCCGGCTCGAGTTCGCTGTCGAACTTCAGGTTCACGCCGTCAGCCTGGAAGCCCGGGGTGACGACCGCGCCGTCCTTCTTGATGACGATCGGGCGGCCGGCGACCGGCGTGCACTGCAAGGTCATGGTTTTCAACAGATCGCGGATCCCCTGGGCGATGCCGCTCACCTGGGCGCCGTAGTCGCTGGCGCAGACGTCGCCGATCACGCCGCCGGTCAGGTTCGACATCGCCGCCAGGCGCACGCCGTAGGAGTAACCGTAGGTGTTGCGGCAGGCCAGGTCGCCCGGTCGCGTGATGATCGAGTGGAAGCCGAACATCTTCTGACCGCCGAAGCTGCTGTGAACGTAGTTCACCAGGGTCTGCGGGTCGTTCTTCGCCGTGTCCGCCGATTCGTCCTCGTCGGAGATCACCAGCACCGCGAATTGCGCGCCCTCGCGGAAGAAACCGCGGGCCTGGGACTCGTTGGCGTTGTAGCGCTCGATCAAGCGGTAAGCCTGACGGATCGGCTGCTCGGAACCGCTGCCCGTTTCCGGGCGCTGCAAGGTGCTGCTCAGCTGCGATTGCGCCGTGGCTTCCGGGGTCGACGAGTCCAGGATCGTGCGGCCGTTCGTGCCGTTGATCGTCAGGAGTTTGCCGTCGCCGCCGACGCCGTTCTTGGTCGGATCCGTGGTCGTCACGGCGATCTGGTAATCCAGGCCGCGGATGACCGACAACAGGTTGCCCGTGCGTTTCGCCATGTTCTTCTGCTCGTACTCCATGGAGCCCGAGTTATCGATGACGATCAGGATGTCGACCTTCTTGTAGTTGTTCACGCGGATCGACTGGGTCAGGTGACGGGTCGAGTTCACGACTTTCCAGCTCACCGAGCGCGACGAGGTGTTGCCCAGCTCGTCCGCGGCGTCCACCGTGAAGGTGTAATCGCCCGCCGGCAGTTGCGAGATGCTGATGTCGTTGCGGCCGGCGTAGCAGGATTTCTGCAGCTGGTTCAGGCGGCAGGTGACGGTTTTCACCGAGCTGCCGGCGTCGGTCACTTCCGCCGTGATGTCGGCGGTGGCGCCCTCTTCCAGGCTCGCCGCCGGGTAGCGGCTGAACAGGATGTCGGGGCCTTTGTCGTCGTGACGGATGGACTGGCGGTAGCAGCGGGTCACGCGGCCGTCCCAGTCCTTGTACTGCACCGACACGGTGATCATGCTGTTCGGGGTCGTCACGGGCAGGACCGTGGAGAAGGCCCAGGGCTGCCAGGTGCCGCCCGAACAATCGATGTTGGAGGTGATCTTCATCTCGAAGCGGTTCAAAGTGATGAACTGCACGTCCAAAGAAGACGCGTTGGTTTTGGTGGCGCCGTTGTTCACGAGCAGCCCTTCCTCCATGTCTTCCACCGGCGGGGTCACCGTGCCCGGTCCTTGCGTGCTGTTGTCGCCCCCCGTGCTCGGCGGAGCCGACGGATCCGGCGTCACTTCAAAGGTCGGTGGCGTGGTGACCGGGGTGCCCACCGAGCTTTCGGTGGTGCCGAGCTGCTCGATCAGCTCGCAACCCGTTCCCAGCCCCAGAGCGCTGAGGAACATCATGTACTGTGCAAGTTGGCGCATTTGACGAACCATCCTGGCCTCCCGTTTCGACGAACGAACTGCTTCAACAACACCCCCAGGATCCGGCGGGGCGGCCAAAGAAACCAGACATTCTCATCGTGGGATTTTTGTGTCGAACACCACGACATTTCCCGGGAAAATCGCGTCCAAAAGTTCGTCGTTTCACCTGGAAATCGCCGAAACGACTTCCCTGGACAGGAGGCCGCATCTCGTTTAGGCTTGAGACATGGGATCTTTCAGTCTGACACATCTTTTGCTGCTTTTGGTGATCGTGCTTCTTTTCTTCGGCCCCAGCCGTTTGCCGAATCTCGGGCAATCCCTGGGTCGCGCCATCCGCGGCTTCAAGGACGGCCTGAACGGCCAGGATGAAGAGAGCCAGAACTCCACCCGCTCGGTGGGTTCGAACTCACCGGAGCAACTGCCGCCCTCGCAGCAGCCGGGCGGGCAAAACGCCACCACCACGCAGAATCAAAAAGACCCGCAGTCGCGGTCCTGAACGCGCTTCATCACGCCGCCCAAGAGCCGCGGCAGGTCCGAAGCCATCAGACTCATGGCGGGTTTCCCCGATTTCACCCACTCATCCGCGATCGCCCCGTGGAGATAGGCCCCCAAGGCGGCGCCTTCCTCAACCCCCAGGCCTTGCGCCCACAGCCCGCCGATGAAGCCGGCCAGCACGTCGCCGCTGCCGGCCTTGGCCAAAGCGGAATTGCCCGAATGAATGATGAACGAACGCCGTCCATCGTCGATGACGGTGCGGAAACCCTTGAGAAGCACGCGGCAACCGAGCATCCGGGAAGCGCGGCGGGCGGCCCCGAGACGGTCCTCCTCGATGGCGGTCGACGGGATCTTCAGGAAGCGTGAAAGCTCCCCCGCATGGGGCGTGACGAGCCATTCCGGCGGCAGCGGCCACAAACGCTCCTCCGCGCAAACCGTCAGGGCGTCGGCGTCCACCAGAACCCGAGGATGAGAATTCTTCAACCGCAGCAGAAGATCCTTCGTTTTCACGTTGACGCCCAGACCGGGCCCCAGCACCACGGCCCGCGCCCGCCCCCAGTCGCCGCGCAGAGCCCGGTTGAAATCATGAAAGAGAAAATCCGGCGGCTTGCGATCGAACGGAATGGTCGCCGGCGAACTCAGCAGCACGTAACCGGCGCCCGCCCGCGCCCCGGCGGTGGCGGAAAGAACGGCCGCCCCCTCCATCCCCGGCGAACCGCCCAGGACGAGCAATCTTCCAAAATGAGATTTATTTGCCATGGCCCGGCGTTTCGGCCACAACCGGCGCGCCGTCGAGCGGCCCACCAGAAAACAGCTCGAGGCGATCTCCGCGAGAAGTTCCCGCGGGAAACCCACGTCGACGATTTTGATCTTTCCGCAAAGCCCCGGGCCCTCCTGCAGGAACAATCCCGGCTTGGCCAAACCGCAAGTCAGGGTCCATCGCGCCTTCACCGCCGCGCCCAGGGGGACGCCGCGATCGGCGTCCAGACCGGAGGGCACGTCCACCGCGATCACGGGCCGGCGTGAACGACGGACGCTTTCGATGAGACTCGACCACTCCGCCCCCAAAGGGCGGTTCAAACCCACGCCGAAAAGGGCGTCGACGATCAAATCAGCGGAGTTGAGATCGGATTCCGCCGCCGTGAAATCACGCGGGAAAGAAAAATCCTCGACCCGGGAAAAGCCTTTTTCCCTCAAGACGCGCGCGATGACGCGGCCGTCGCCGCCGTTGTTGCCGGGGCCGCACAAGACCACGATCCGATGGGACGGGCGCAAACCGGGCCAGCGGCCGATCTCCGCCGCCATGGCACGGCCGGCGTTTTCCATCAATTGCGCCGAAGCGAGCCCGAAGCGGGAGGCGCTCAACCGATCGATCTCGAGAATTTCCGCTTGCCGTGCCAATCTCATGCCCCCGCAGAATCGCGCCGGCACCGGGAAAAGTCAAAGCGGCGCGGGAGCCGCGTTTCCCTCTGAAAACGGCCGCCGTGTTGACAGAATCCTCATTTGCGCCGCCGGCCCGCCTGTGCCATGCTCCCCTCATGAAGCCCCTGGCCCTGCGGGACACCGCCCGCCGCAGCCTTGAAAAGAACCTCACGGAAACCTCTCACGGTGTTTTCCTGCGGGCGGGCGCCCATCAGTTCGCGTCGTTCTGGACCCGTGATTTCTGCTTCGCCGTTCCCGGCCTCCTGCGCCTGAACCACGCCGCCGTCGCCCGCGCCCAGATCGATTTTCTCCTGCAGCATCGCCGCGCCGACGGCCTCGTGCCGCGCGGTTTCGACAGCGTCAATCCCAAGCGCCGGGTGATCCGCCACACCCTGCTGCGCCGCTGGTCGAAACCGGAACCCGCCGTGGACCGACGCCCGCTGAAGGCCGAGTACATGGGCGAGCACAACACGCCTTGTTTTGACAGCAACGCCCTCCTGCTGTGGGCGGCGGCCACCACCGCCCTCAAGGGGGGATCCGTCGACTGGTTCCGGGAGCGCGCCTCGTTCTGGCATCAGCTCGTCGAATTTTACGACCCCCACCGCCGCAACGGCCTGATCCACCAGCCCCCCTACTCGGACTGGCAGGATTCCACCCGGCGCGAAGGTCCCGGTTTCTACGTGAATCTGGTTTTCTGGCGCGCGCTCCTCGCCGCCCGCCAGGCCGGCGTCCCCCTGCTCAGCGTCCCGCAGGAGAAAAACCTCGAGGAGAAAATCTTCCATTTCTTTTTCGATCCCCTGGAGGAGTTGTTCGTGCAGGACCGCCGCTTCCGGCAGGTGCCCCTCGAGTGCCACCTCTGGGTCCTCGGCGAGAACCTCTTCACCGATTTCATCAGCGGCGAAAAGCTCTACCAGAAACTGCGCTCGCACCCTTTGTGGAACCCCGGCGGCATCCCCGTCTATCCGCCCTCGAAACCGGATCAGGTCTCGTGGACGACGAAAATCGTCGGCCTCAGGCACTACCACGACGGCCTCGTCTGGTCCTGGCTGCTCGCCGAGCAGGCGCGCACCGCCCACCGCTTCGGCGACACCGCCGCCCGCAATCATTTGTTGCTGGTCGCGGAGGACAGCGCCCGAAAGCAGGGCTGGATCGGCGAGGTGGACCGACCTTTCGGCGACCACCTCATCCCCTTTGAAAGTTCCCTGTACCGCTCGGAAAGCCCCTTCAGCTGGGGCGCCGCCACCTGGGTCGACGTCCTCGCCGAAATCGGCCCTTAGACGTACGAACCGCGTTTGATTTTTTCCAGGATGATTTTTTCCGTCTTGATCGGATCATTCGGATCCACGGAGAAATAAGCCTGTTGCTCGCAACGGACCTTCTCTTTGATCAGCCAGCGCAGGATGTCCGCCAGGCCCTTGTTCTTCTTGTCGCTGAAGAAGGGATCGTTCTCGAGGACGTCGCGGGCTTTTTTGAGGGCGCGCGCCTCGGCCGGATCGGATTCCTTCACTTTGTAATGGGGCAGGTCGTACTTCTTCACGTCCTCGGGCAGCACGCCCAGGAACTTCACGTCCGGCGCCGAGAAATCGGCGTTGCGGATGAGCGAAGCGGCCGAACCGGCCTTCAGGGTCCGGAAGATGTTCTGCATCGTGTACGCGTCCAAGTCGCCGAAGAAGTACATCGGCACGCTCAGCTCTTCCTGGATCAGCTTGCACCAGCCGCGCACGCCGTTCGAGGGCACGCCCTGGGCGCCGATCAGGATGCAGTTGTTGCGCTTGGTGAAACCCATGGTGTGCAGGGTGTTCGCCGTGCCCTCGGACTCGATGACCAGGGCGAAGTCGATCTTCTTCTTGGCCTTGAGCTTCAGGGACTGGGGCCGGTTCTTCGGCATGAAGGGCGCCGTCCCCAGGGTCGACAGGTCCACCGTCGCCCTGTCGCCGTCGGGCATGGTTTCCTGCACGATCAGCTGGTTCGAGTAGGTCTGGCCGCCGCGGTCGTTGGCGAAGCAGTTCAGCTCCTCGCGGTAGACCTTCATCATGTCGCCGATGAAGTCGATGATCGAATCGGATTCGTTCTGATCCTCGAAATCCAGGGGCTTGTAGCGGGCGTTGCCTTTGATCAGGCCTTTGCACATGTAATAGAGCTCACGCTTCGTGTTGACCGCGCCGATGCCGAGGTTGCGCAGCATGATCTCCAGCATGAACACGACCCGGGCCAGCTTCTGCACCGAGGACACGTTCAGCTCGGTGCGCACCACTTTGTCGCCCGGGGTGAGGTAACCCACCTTGGAATTGTAAAACGAATTGTCGAGGGAGGTCTTCACGGCCTCCAGGTAGGGTCTTTTCGAGTTTTCGAGGTCCTTGAGCATTCTCTCCGCGAGGTTCTTCGCCTCTTTCGGGATATCGATCTTCAACTCACGGACGCGAATCAATCCACCAGCCATCGCTCACTCCACTTCAGGCTTTTTTCCCGGTTGTTTTTTCCGTGCCCTTCACCGTCGACTTGGGCGGCGGAGGCGGAGGGGCTTTTTTCGCCGTCGTTTTTTCCGTCGTCTTCTTGGTGCCGCCGGCGGCCTCGGCGGAGTCCTCGACCTGGCCGTGATAGATCACCGTGTCTTCACCGCCGCCGCCGTCGTCCTCGCCGCTCTTCCTCGCCTCGCGGGCTTTTTGCTTCGCCAGGCGCTGCTCGGCCTCTTCCAGCTCGGCGATGGCGTCCTTGGAATCGCGGCCCAGGATCTTCTTCAAGCCCTCTTCGGCCTTCTTGCGCCGGGCCTCGTTCGCCCCCGTCAACTGCGCGAGCTTCTCGACCAGGATCGGCCCGAACTGCTCGATGTGCGCCAGTTTGCGCTCGAGATCGGCCTCTTTGAACTCCCGCTTGATGTGGCGGGACAGTTTCTGCCCGGCCTGGATCAGCGCCAGACGGATCTCCTGAACCAGCTCCTCGGAGGCGTCGATGGTCTCTTTCGAGGCGTTTTTGAATTTGATGAAAGGCGAAGTCACCGACACCGCGAAGACGTAAGGTCCCAGCGGCAGGGAGTCTTTCGGCTGCTGCACGCCGTAGGATTTCCAGTTCACCGACTCGATGGCCCAGGTGATGGCGCAGCCGGATTTGTCAAATTGCAGGGGAACGCGGTTGGCGAAACGCAGCAGCTGCACCGGCGAATCCGCGTCCTGGTTGCGGCTGGTGAAACGCGCCAGGGCCACTTCGACCACGACGGGCTTGAAATCGCAGATGCGCGGTTTGCGGGTGACGACGGCGAAGAAGTCGGTCTCCCCCAGGCGCTGGATGGACTTCGACAGGGATTCCTCGCCGACCGTCAGCACGGAGCGCGTCGACGGCGCCATGAGATCGGTGTTCTGGACCGCCTGGAAGATCTTTTTGTAATCATCCTCGCTGAGGCCGGTGAGGGCCTTGTCCAGCAGGCCCTTCGGCAGGCCGTGCTTTTTCACCATCTCCTGCAGGGCCTGGTCCGAAACGCGGGAAAAACCGCTGCGCAGGAATTTCGAGACGCTGACCTTGCCGTACAACGTGGCATGGGTGATGAACTCGCCCAGCTTGAAAGTGTGGGGGTGCGGCAAGGTCGCCTCCGGGACGTCCGGCGACTGGTTGCTGACGCGCTCGATTTTCACCCAATCGTTTTCCGCGAGCTTGTAATTGATGGTCAGGTGCGGGTTCACCAGGACGGTGCCCTCGATGTAGGTCAACAGACCGCCGTCGCCGTTCAGCTGGATGCGGCCGTCCATGGCGAACTCGACGCGGGTGCCATGGGGCTTGTTCCACTCGATGGTCTCTTTGGAGCGCACCAAGCCGTGATTGGATTTGATGTCGACGTCGATCTGCGCCTTCAGGGCCTTGCGCATGCCTTTGGTTTTCGACGTGACGGTGACGCCGCGACCGTTGGTCATCTGCGCCCAGGTGGTGGCGGCCGAGATCCCGATCCCCTGCTGCCCGCGGGTGCACTGACCGCGCCCGAATTTGGACGAAGCCAGGTATTCGCCGAACACCTTCGCCAGGTCGTCGGGGTCGATGCCGGGCCCGTTGTCCTCCACGACGATCTTCACCAGATCGGTGTTTTTCGTGGATCCCGTCCCGACCTTGGTCACCTCGATTTCAAGATCCGGCAGGATCCCGGCCTGCTCGCAAGCATCCAAAGAGTTGTCGACCCCCTCTTTCAAGGTGGTCAGAACGGCCTTCAAAGGGGAGGAAAAACCGACCTGTTGCAGGTTCTTGGCGAAATATTCAGCGGTGCTGCTCTTGGTGATTTTACTCACGGCGCCTTCAATCCTCTTCGCAAAAATTTTCAGTCTGAGATGAAATCAAAGACCAGCTTAGCAAAGGGCCGGCGGTTGAGCGCAAGAATTTCTGGCCAAAAGACAAGCTAATGCACCGCTCTGCTGAGGAAATTGGCAATTCACCGACATTTTCTCGCCGATTGGCTTTCGAACCAGCTCACTCATCCTCGGCGACGGAAGGGGCGGCCAGGGTCTCCAGGGCCAGCTCGGCGGTGGTCTTCGCGCCCTTTTTGGTGTTGCAGGCTTTGCAGCAGGGCACGCAGTTCTTCTTGTTCGAAAGACCGCCCCGGGCCACGGGGATGACATGGTCCATGGTCAGTTCCGCCGGCGGGAAACGGCCTTCGCAATAATGGCAGATGCCCCGGCCGCGTTGCTGCTTCCACCATTGCGACTGGCGCAGCTCCCGGGCCTTGGCCTTTTCACGTTTCTGATGCTCCGGCGAGGCCGGCACGTACCAATCCGAAAGATCCGACATAACACCGCGAGTTATAGCATGGAATCCAGACCAAAGCCAAGTTGAACGGCACCCGCGGGATTCCGACAAGAACACGAGGAAAAGCGCGTTCGTCCACGAAGGAGAAAAGATGTCGACCAGCCAGAAAACCTACAAAAAAGGCGAAATCCTTTTTAAGGACGGCGATAAAGTCCAAAACATCATTTTCATCCAGAGCGGCGGCGTGAACCAGTGCCTGCTCAAGGGCAAAAAGAACATCGACCTTTTCCAGCTGGGCGCCAACCAGGTCATGGGCGAAACGGCCCTGATCGGCCAGCCCACCCACATGACCGCCGCCATCGCCACCTCGGAAACAAAAACCGTTGAGATCGCCCCGGACGTGCTGAAGGCCCAGTACGAGGGCGCGCCCCCGGTCATGAAGATGCTCATCAAAAGCCTGATCGAGCGCCTGAAGCAGACCCTCGGCGAAGTGCGCTCGAACAAGATTTCCACCGATTCCTCCCCGATCCCGGAGGAATTCGTGCCGCAGATTTTCGGTTCCATGTTCTTCACCGCCCGCCACAAGGGCGAGAAAGAGGAGAAAGGCACCGGCCTCATCGTCGAATGGGGCATGATGCGCTCCTACTGCCAGCGCGTCTTCGGCCAGTCCCTGAAGCGCCTCGAGCAGGCGGCGAACCTGCTGGTGAAGCTGAAGCTCGCCAGTTACGAGATGGGCAAGCTGCCCGAGGACCCCGAGGGTCCGGACGTCATCCTGCGCATCAAGTTCCCGAACGTCGACATCCTCGAGGCCTTCTTCGAGTTCTATCAATATTATTACTACAAGCCGGGCAAGGGCGAGATCCTCAAGTACGACGACTTCTGCGCCCAGCTCCTGGAAGTTTTCGTCAGCGAGGGCGAAAAGATCGCCCCCGACCGCTTCGGCATCGTCAGCGTCGAGTTCAACAGCATCGTCGAGCTCGTCAAAGAGAAGATGGGCATCAACTTCAACAACGACCACTTCGCCCGCCTGGAAAACAAAGGTGTGCTTTGCAAGCGCCGCAACATCGAGGGCCAGGGCGTGCGCCTGGAGTTCGAGCTGCGGGATTACCAGAACGTCTATTTTTCGTGGCGCATCCTGCGCGAAATCGACAAATGGAACGAAAAGGGCTTCGTCGACATGGACGAAAAAGAAGAGAAAAAGTCCAAAAAAACCGGACTCGTCTGTCCGGCCTGCGCCGTGGAGGTTGCCCCGCAGGCGAAATTCTGTCATGAATGTGGTCATAAGCTAGTTGGACAGCCCGCTGCCTGAAAGAGGACCACCATGAGCATCAAAGACGCCGTCATCATCGCCGCCATCACCTGTGGAATCATCGGGGGCGCCGTCACCGGCATCGTCGGCGGAGCCTGCGGCATGGCCGCGGCGGCCACGGCCCTTCACCTCGTCGTCGACAACGGCCACTGAGCCGGTCCTGAGCCGGCGCCCGCCTCCCGGGACCGATCAGTAGAATCTCTGCGCGAAGACCAGCGCGAAACCGCGCCCCAACAGGATGTTGCGCACGGGCCCCAGCAGGGTGTCATCCGTGTACTGCAACTGCGCCATGGCGCCGCCCTTGAAGAAATAGCTGCCTGAAAAACCCACGGGGAAACGATAGTTCTCGGCCGCCTGGCCGGGAACCCCGCCGGACATCACGTCCCGCGCCCCTTCGTGCTCGGCGCGCACGCTCACCCCGCCCCGCCACGCGCCCCAGGTCCGACCCGTGCCCGCGGCCAGATCCGCCTTCCAGGAGGACGAGATTCCCGTGCCTTCGGAAAAAACGCGGGACGAAAAACGCCGCAGCCGCGCGCTCACGAACTGATCGTCGCTCCAACCGCGGCGGATCCCCACCGCGCCCAGGGCGACGCTGCCGCGGCCTTCGCCGGTGGGATCCTCCTCGGGGGATTGCAATTCCTCGAGGGCGCGACCGGTCGGAAAAGTCGCCTGCAGGAAAACGAAAGCCCGCATGAGACCCCGCGGACCGTCCGTCTCGGGCAAAGCCTCGTGCATCACCTGCAAGGACAGATCCCCGGCCCGGCCGTCCCGGGGACTGCGCGAGGCCGTGATCCCCGCCTGCCAGGATTCGCGGATCTCCCCCGCGACCTCCAGGCTCATCAGGCTCATGGAACGTCGATCGCCCGGACGGCGGAACACGGCCTCGCCGTTCGTGCCGACATCGGCGATGGCGGTCGTCTGGCTCAAACCGCCCTGCAGTTTCCAGCGCTCCCCGGATGTCAGCAAAGACGGCAGGCTGGCGCTGGGGCCGCAGCAAGCGGCCGCCCGGGCCGAAGGCCCCGCCAGCACGAACGCGAGAAACAGAACGGCCTGTCCCCTCACAGATTCACGACGAGGGTGACGAGGACGCGGTCGCCGTCACGAAAGTGAACTTCCCAGGTGCCGCCCATGATGAAGTACATCTGCTTGATCAGGTAAGACCCGTCGGCCTGCGCCTCGATCTTCACCGGCGCCGAACCGTGGCCCATGTCGGGCATCCACAATTCGACCTGCAGGTTCGACAAGGTCAGGACCTGGCCGTTCTGATCGGTGAAGCTCGCCACGAGAACGCTCTCCGAACCCACGGCCGGGCCCTGCAGCCAACGGGAGTGCAGGCGCGTTTCCGCCTTTTCGGCGACCCGTTGGGTGGGCTCGCCAGCGGTGGCGTGTTGCAGGATCGGCGAAGGCCCGCAGGCCAGCAACGTGGACAACAAGGACAGCATCAACAAACGCATTTTCATTTTCCTCCTCCGGACGGAGCCGGCACCGCCAGGCGGTTTTCCCACATGGCTTCGCTGAAATACTGGATCGCGGCTTTCAATCTCAACAACAATTCTTGAGCCCGCGGGCTTTCGGCGCCGCCCAAAGGCCGGCTTTGCCCGGCGTCGCCCAGGGCGTAGAAGCGCGGCTCCCCGCCCCGGGGCCAATGCAGGAATTCCTTTTTCTCCACCAGGAAATAGGTGCCGTCGACGAAGAGGGCCGCGGACTTTTCGCCCGGCACGAACACCGAGCGCGCCAGGAGGTTTTCCGCCGGCAAGACCTGTCCGAGGAAATCCATCACCGAGGGCAGGATGTCGATCTGCTGCACGATCTGATCGCGGTCGATCCCCTTCGGCCATTCGTAAGCGGGATGGAAGAACAGGATCGGCACGCGGAAGCGGCTGAGCTCGTTGTCGAAGCGGGATTCATAGGGCCGGAAGGTGTGATCCGCGGTGATCACGAACAGGGTGTTCTCGTACCAACCGGTTTTTTCCGCCGCGGCGAAAAAATCCCTCAGGCTCTCGTCCGTGTAGGCGATGGTTTTCAGGATGGGCAGCGGGCCCTCGGGATACCGCGACCGCACGTTGTCCGGGATCAGGTAAGGGTTGTGGGAACTGATCGAAAAGAAGGACACGAAAAAAGGCCGCTCCAGCGCGCCGATCCGCTTTTCCATCCAACGCAGGAAAGGCCCGTCGTAAATCCCCCACACGCCGTCATCATCGGCCGGATCGGGGTACTCGCGGGCGCCGTAGTAATGATCGATGCCGGCGCTGCGCGTGTAGGAATCGAAATGCATCGTGCCGTTCTGCCCGCCGTGGAAGAAATGCGTCGAGTAGCCGCGCTCCTTCAGCAGGGACCCCAGGCCCTCCACCCGGTTCGAGGCGAAGGGGGAGGACACGAAGGGCTCGTTCATCAGGGCGGGAATGCCGGACAGCACGGCGGGAATGCCCTCGATGGAACGGCGGCCGTTGGCGAATCCGTTGCGGAAAAACAGTCCCCGTCTGGCCAGGGAATCCAGGAAGGGCGAATAGCCCTTCACCCCGTTGACCTCGCCCATGTACTCGAGACCGAAGCTCTCCAGGATCAGAATCACGACGTTCTGGGGGGCCGGGGCGCGGCGCCCCTCAAGGAGGGATTTTCCCCGCACGGCGCCGTTGAGATGGGCCTCCATGGCCGCGCGGTTTTCGAAAAACCTCTGTTTCGGCAGGTTTTCCTGGTTCAGGTTTTTCAGCAGCACGAAACTGGTGTTGGAAACCAGGTTGTTCAAGGCCGGCGTGTCGAACACCTGCGCATCAACAAATGAAATCGGTTTTTTCTGCAACCCGCCCCGCGACGCGATGATGAAGCCGAGCACGCACAGAAAAGCCAGGACGCCCCGGGCCAGACGCCCTTCGGGACACCACGACGGGCGCGGGCGCCCCCCGTGCCACCGGAGGTCCCGGAACAGCAGGTGATAGGCGCCGAATCCGGCGAACAACAACGTCAGGGCCGCGATCCCCATCAGCAGTCCATAGGCCGCCAGAAAGCCCCCGGCCTTGCCCTGGGCTTCGGTGAGGATGAAGAGCACGTCCGCCGTCATGCGCCGGCCGACGAAATTCACGAACTCCACGTCGATCAGGTTCAGGGTCAGGAAGGGGATCTGAATCAGCAGGAAAAGCGCGAAGACCGCGATCCTCCAGGCTTTTTCCCAGGCCGCCGGCCACGGCACCAGACTGACAAGCAGCAAAGGCAGGCTCAACCAGGCGGCGGCGGCGGCGTCGAAACGGGCCCCGATCAGAAAGCTTTTCAGAATTCGCCCCGCCCCTTGGGCGTGAAACTGCGGCCAGTTCCAGATGAGGTACTCCAGGCGCACCAGAGTCAGCAGAAAAACGGTGAAAACAAAGAGGGCGGATACCCGGAGGAGCCTCTGGCTGTAGGGGGACAAAACCTTGAACGCCACGTCGAAGTCTGATAACCCATTTCCGATGACACCACAAGAAATGAAAACCCGTTTGGAGACCGCTTATCCCGGAGACCGCGTCGAGGTGGTGGACCTCACCGGCACCGAGGATCATTACGAGGTCTCCGTCGAAAGCGCCGTCTTTCAGGGCAAGAGCCGCATCCAACAGCACCAGCACGTGATGGCGGTGTTCGCGCCCGAATTGAAAACCGGCGAGGTCCACGCGCTGTCGATCCGCACCCAAATCAAATCCTGACAAAGACCCGCCCGAAGGAGGGCCCATGTCCGACGTTCGCACCCGCATTGAAAACCTCTTGAACCAACACCCGGTCGTGCTGTTCATGAAAGGCACCGCCAGCTTCCCGATGTGCGGCTTCTCCGCCCGCGCCTGCGCCATCCTCCAGGACATCGGCGTCAAATTCCACGACGTCAACATCCTCGAGGACGAGGAGATCCGCCAGGGCATCAAGGAGTACGGCAACTGGCCGACCATCCCGCAGCTCTACATCAACAAGGAACTCGTCGGCGGTTCGGACATCATGATGGAGATGTACCAGAACGGCGAACTGCAAAACCTGCTGAAGGCCTGAGCCATGCGCTGCAACCTGGCCTGGTGGGACCGCCTCTTGCGTTTCGTGACGGGCGTTCTGCTGATCACCTACGCCCTGGCCGGGGGGCCCTTCTGGGCCTGGGGGGGACTGTACCTTCTCGCAACCAGCGCTTGGGGAATCTGCGCCGTCTATGGCATGCTCAAGATTCAAACCCTTCGCGAGCGCCGCCGGCCGGGAGTTCCATGAGTCTTTCCGAACTGCAGCAGATTTTCCCCCCGGACCAGATCCGCGTCGACGAAGACAGCCGCAACGTCTACGGCCGCGACTGGACGACTTACTTCGACATCAAAGCCTCCGCCGTGGTCTTCCCGACCTCCACGGAGCAGGTGGCCTCCCTGGTGCAATGGGCCCGGCGCCACAAGGTCTCTTTGGTCCCCTCGGGCGGCCGCACCGGCCTGTCGGGGGCGGCCTGCGCCCTGTCCGGCGAAGTCGTCGTGTCCTTCGAGAAAATGAACCGCTTCCTCGATTTCAACCCCGTCGACCAGACGGTGGTCTGCGAAGCCGGCGTCATCACCGAAGCCCTGCAGAATTACGCTCACGAAAAAGGCCTCCACTACCCCGTTGATTTCGCCGCCCGCGGCTCTTCGCAGATCGGCGGCAACGTCGCCACCAACGCCGGCGGCATCAAGGTCGTCCGCTACGGCATGACCCGCGAGTGGATCGCCGGCCTGAAGGTCGTCACCGGGACGGGACAGATCCTCGAGCTCAACAACGCCCTCGTCAAAAACGCCACGGGCTACGACTTCCGCCATCTTTTCATCGGCAGCGAGGGCACGCTGGGTTTCATCACGGAGGTGACCGTGCGCCTGGCGCCGCCGCCGCCGCCCCTGCAGGTGCTGGTGCTCGCCGTGCCGGACCTCGAGTCGGTGATGAAGATCTTCGCTGAATTCAAAACCAAGACCGCCCTCACCGCTTTCGAGATGTTCGCCGACAACGCCCTCGAGCATGTCCTGCGCGGCACGGGCCTGCCGCGCCCCTTCGACACCCGGTCGGCCTATTACGTGGTCGCCGAGGCGGAGAAAAACTCCGCCCAGGACGAAGAGAGAATCCTCGCGGTTTTCGAAAGCTGCCTCGAACAAGGCTGGGTCGCGGACGGGGCCCTCGCGCAATCCGAAGCCCAAGCCAAGACCTTCTGGCGCTACCGCGAGGACATCAGCGAAAACCTGTCGAAGTTCTCGCCCTACAAGAACGACGTCTCCGTGGCCATCTCGAAGGTCCCGGCCTTCATGAAGGATCTCGAGATCATTCTCAAAAACGCCTACCCCGCGTGGGAAGTCGTGTGGTTCGGCCACATCGGCGACGGCAACCTGCACATCAACATCCTTCGCCCGGCGGACCTGAGCAAAGAGCAGTTCGTGCGCGAGTGCCGCGCGGTCGACGGCCTGGTTTTCGAAGCCGTGCGTCGCCAGCGGGGCAGCATCTCGGCCGAGCACGGCGTGGGTCTCACCAAAAAAACCTTCCTCAACTACACGCGCTCCGACGCCGAGGTGGAGCTCATGCGCGGCGTGAAGCGCGTTTTCGATCCCGACAACATCATCAATCCGGGCAAGGTGTTCGGATGACGGTGACCGGGCTCCTCCTCTTTTCGCTGCTGAGCCTCGCCGCCCCGGACGGTTCCGCGTCCGCGACGGAGGTGGCGCCGCCGCGTCTGATGGACGCCCTGACCTCCGTGCCCGCGAACATCGCGCGCGCCACTCCAGCCCTGCGCATCCTGAACCTGCGCCAGGCCTGCAGCGGCTTTTTCATTTCCAATGACGGCTATTTCCTCACCGCCGCCCATTGCGTGAAGCACATCCTGCCCCGGATCGCCCTGCACCTGCAGGACGGCCGCGACGAACTGTCCGGCACCATGGCTTTCAGCTTCTTCTCCCGCACCCCGGATCTCGTTCTCGATCCCGGCGACCAGGGGTTTCTCGCGCAGGACATCGCCCCCCAGAAACCGCAATTGGTTTTTGCCGGGGAGGGCTTCCTGGTCACCTATCCCTCGCGGGACAGCCTGCGCCGCCTGCCGCCTGACAGCGCCGCCTGGCAGTGGCTGCGGCGTTGGAACGATGACTTCGTGATCCTGAAATTCAGCGGCCAGGATTTTTCCTGCATTCCCTTCAATCCGCCCGCCGCCAAACCGACCGCCACGGTGACCCTGCTGGGCTACTCCCTCCTGCAACCGAATCGTCTCGGGAATCATTTTTATCCGCGGCTCTACCTGAGCCAGGCCCCCTCCGCCCCGCGCCAGGAAGAGGCGCGCCGGGCCATGATCGGGGTTTACGACCGGGTTTTCTCCGACGACAGCGTTGATTTCGTCGGCGCCTCCATTCTCGCCGGCATGAGCGGCGGCCCGGTGCTCAACGAGCACGGGCTGTTGTTGGGTGTCACGACCCTGGGTTTCGCCGTTGATCCGACTCAAGCTTCCGACCGCGCCGGTTACGTGCGCGTCGAGAAAATCCGCGAGCTGCTGAAGGAACGCTTCGGCGAGAAAGACGCCGGCCGTTTTTTTTCCTGCCACGAGACATATCCCTGATTTCGAAACATTCATGCGAAACGGATTCTTTCTTCACCCGCATCGCGCGGGAAAGTCCCCACACTCACCTTGCGGGCATTCGTCCCCAAGGAGGAACCATGAAAGCAATCGGACTTTTCCCCACTTTCGCGATGGCCGGCGCCCTGGCTTTCGCACCGTTCGCGCAAGGCGCGGAGAACGGCAACGACTCGTCCCCATCCCCGGTCCTGAACGCGCCTCAGGCGGAGAAACTCGCCGAGGAGGCCTACATCTTCGGCTACCCGTTGGTCCTCATGGGAGTGACCCGCGACGTGAGCACGGCGGTTTCGCGGCCAACCGAGCTCAAAGCGCCCCTCAACCAGTTCGTGCACGTGCGCCGCTTTCCCGACGCTTCTTTTCAGGATGTCGTCCGCCCCAACGCCGACACTCTTTACTCTTCCGCCTGGCTGGATCTCGATAAAGAGCCCCTGGTGCTGAGCCTGCCGGACCTGGGTGACCATTATGGCATGTTTCCCATCATGGACGCGTGGACCAACGTCGTCGCCTCGCCGGGGACGCGAACCACGGGCAACAAGGCCAATCGCTTCCTGCTCGCCGGACCCGGCTGGAAAGGGGAAGCGCCCGCGGACATGGCCACCATCGAGATCCCCACGTCCAACGCCTGGATCCTCGGCCGCATCCGCGTTTCCGCGGATCCCGCCGACCTGCAAACCGTGCATTCCCTGCAAAATCAGGTGAAGCTGGTGCCGCTCAGCGCCTGGGAAGGGGATCACGCTCCCCCCGCCCACGTGGACATCGTGGCGGGCGTCGACACCGCCACCGCCCCCAACGCGCAAGTGGACCGCATGGACACGGCGTCCTTCTTCAACCGCCTCAATCAATTGATGGAAAGCAACCCGCCTTTCGGCCGCGACACCCCCCTGCTGCGCCAATTGAGCGGTCTCGGCATCGCGCCCTCGGCGGAGTTCAGCGCGCGCGCCTTCGACGCCGACGTCAGCGCCGCCATCGAACGGGGCGTCGCCAACGCCAAGAAAAAACTCGCCACCCTCGCCTTTCCCGACATGAGGGAGAACAACGGTTGGACCTACAACCTCAACCTGGGCTCTTATGGACGCAATTACCTGGGACGGGCGACCACCGCGTACGCGGGACTCGGGGCGAACCTCGCCGCCGATTCCCTGTACATGTTCAAACAAGCCGACGATCAAGGCCTGGTCTTCGACGGTTCGAAAAAATACGTCGTCCGCTTCGCCAAGGATCAAATGCCGCCGGTGAAAGGTTTCTGGTCGGTCACGCTCTACAACGAGCGCATGCTGTTCGCCGCGAACCCGCTCAACCGTTACGCCCTGGGCGATCGCAGCGGGCTCCAGCCGAATGAGGACGGCTCCGTCGACATCCTGATCCAGCACGAATCCCCGGGCGCGGACCGCGAAAGCAACTGGCTGCCGGCCCCGCAAGGAAAGTTCGATCTGGTGCTGCGTTTGTATTGGCCCGGCCCGGCCATTTTCGACGCGACCTGGATGCCGCCGACCGTGATGGAAGTGAAGTAAAACGGAAGCCGATCGCCGCCGGCCGCGCGCCTTCAGGGCGCGCGGCGATCGCGCGCGATCAGGAAGTCGTAAAGGACGTTCGGCTCCACGACGCCGACGATCTGCCCCGCGCGCAGCACGAAAACGCGGCGGCTCGGGGCCTCCACCATCTGGCGAAACGCCTCGGTGACGGTCTGCAGTTCCTCGATGATTTTCGGCGGTTCCATGTCGTTCACGTAGTTGCCGACGAAGAGATTGTTCGGCGTTTCCTGGCTGCGCTTCAGGAAGAATTTCACCAATTGGAATTCGCTCATGACGGCGACGAAATTGCCGGCGGGCGTGATCACGGGCGCGACCGACACGCGGTTCTCGCGGAAAAACTGCGCCGCCTCCTCCAGGGTGCGGTCACTGCGCAAATTCGGAGGAGCCGGGCTCATCAATTCGCCGACCAGAGGAACATTCGCTTCCATATGATTAGAGTCGCAAAGGGAGCCATCCCCCGCAAGGGTTTCGGCGCGGGCCTGGCCCTTCGATGAACCCCGACCTAGGAAGGGGGCGGGTCACAGCACGTGGGTGCGGATGCTGCGCGGGAGTTTTTGGATCTCGGTCGCGAGTTTCTTCGCCGCCCGCGTTTCCAGGTCCATGACCATGTAACCGATCTTGTCGTCCGTGGACAGGAACTGCGCCTGGATGTTGGCCCCGGCTTTGGAGATCAGACCGTTGATCTCCCCCAGAACCCCCGGTTCGTTGCGATGAACGTTGAGAATCCTCGAAGCGTCATGACCGGGCGGCAGATCCACGTTGGGAAAATTCACGGCGCCGGCGGTGGTGCCGATCCGGAGAAAACGCCGGAAGCTCTCCGCCACTTCGAGCCCGATGGCGTACTGCGCCTCTTCCGTGCTGCCCCCGATATGCGGGGTGAGCAGGACATTGCGCAGCCCCTGCAGGGGCGTGTGGAACTTTTCCTTGTTGGAGGCCGGCTCTTTCGGAAAAACGTCGATGGCGCAACCGCCGAGGTGCCCGCTCTCCAGCGCCGCCCGCAGATCCTCGATCACCACCACCGTTCCCCGGCTGGCGTTGATCAGGTGGGCGCCCTTTTTCATTCTGGCGAGCTGTTTCTTGCCGATCATGTTCCTGGTCTCGGGCGTTTCGGGCACGTGCAAAGTCACGAAGTCGGCCTCCTCCAGGAGATGATCGAGACCGCGCACCGCCCGGGCGTTGCCCAAGGGCAGTTTCTTGACGATGTCGTGGAAGATCACCCGCAGTCCCATGGACTCCGCCAGCACCGACAGCTGGCTGCCGATGTGGCCGTAGCCGACGATGCCCACAGTTTTGCCGCGGACCTCGCGGGAGCCGTCGGCGGATTTGAGCCATTCCCCGCGGTGGGCGGCCATGGAGCGATCGCCCAGCTGGCGGGACAGGGCGATCATCTCGGCGATGACGAGCTCGGCGACACTGCGGGTGTTGGAGTGGGGCGCGTTGAACACCGGCATCCCCCAGGCGCGGGCGGCCTTCAAATCAATCTGATTTGTGCCGATGCAGAAGGCGCCGATGGCGAAGACGTGGGGGTTCGCCTCGATGACTTTCCGGGTGATCTCGGTTTTGGAGCGGATGCCGACGGCGTCGAAATCCGGCAGGAGCTTCAGCAGCTCCGCCTCCGTCGGGGCATGGGCCAGGCAGTGCACCTTGAAGCCTTCGCCCTCCAGGCGCTCACGGGCGATGGCATGGACATTTTCAGCGAGAAGAATGCGGAGTGACGGCATGAGCGTCATTCCACAACTCGAGACCCTGATCTGTCATCCGGAATTTCGTGTTCGGGCGCAGGAAGGAATCCCGTGTCAGGATCCGGTCAAGAAGACCGGCGGCGCGCGCCCCGTCGGCGTCGGGAATGGCGTGGAAGGCTTTCGTGAAATGCACCAGCACGCCGCGCGAGGCGGGCCGCACGCGCTCGAAGGCCGTGAGCTGATCGCGCAAAGCCAGGGGCTCTTCCTCGCCCGCCGTCATGAAGTGCACGCGCGGTCCCCGCAGGCTTTGGAAATCATAGCGGCGCAGGTCGAAATCCCGCGCGGCGCGGGTCAGATGGAAAATGCTCTCGCGGTAAATTTCCGGGATGTGCCGCAGCTCCGCCGGGATTTTCGCGGGCACCAGATTCTGGCGGTAGTAGGTGCGGTAAATCTGCGCGTAGGCCTGCTCGTGGAAATACGGGCCCAGCACCGGTCCCCAGGTGAACTTCAACCACTCGAGCCCCATCATCACCCACATGCCCTGGGGATCATAATGATCCAGGGACACCACCAGGGGGGCCATGAACACCACGTCCAAAACGCGATCCGGATACAGGCGCGCGAACTCGGCGGCGATGTGGGAACCGTAAGACAAGGAGACCAGCACGACGGGACCCTTCGCCCCCAAAGCATCCAGCACGCCGCGCAGCTCTTCCGCCAGCAGCGTCGGGTTCAGGCCCTGCTCGAAAAAAGCCGGGGTATGGCCGTTTTTGGCTTCCTCTTTGAGCGTCCAGCGCTGACCGCGGAAATCATAGTTCACCAGGCCGTAACCCTTTTGCGCCAGGGCCTGACGGAACGGATTCCAGCGCTCCGTCGCGTAAACCAGGCCGTTGACCATCACCACCGTGGGCCGACCGGCTTGCGGCGGGCGGATCTCCACGTAGCGCGAGATCCCGTCCGGCAGACGCAAGAAACGTCCCTCCATGCCCCCGCGGGCCTGGGCCGCCGCCGTCGACAAAATGCTCCCCAACGCCAGGATTGCCAAAATCATCCGCATGATCCGCCTCACTTCGAAAAAAAACGTCATACTCCCCCTCGAAACCCAAAGCAAAGTGTCTAACGTCACGCACTAATTCTTTCACTCCTTTCAAGGACTTGGGACAATCGCCTGGCATGGCTTCAACTCGAGTTTTTTATCTATTGATCGTGGATGATGATTCGCTGATTCATCAGTCCTTCCGTTTGTGCCTGCCGGCGCACTGGAAGCCCGTTTCAGCCACGCGGGCGGACGAAATTCCGGATGATCGCAGCTTTCATGCCGCCTTCGTGGATCTGCACCTGAGCAGCCCCTCCCATCCCGATGGCCTCGAGATTCTGCAAAAGCTCCATCAACAGCAGCCCCAGGCCGAGCTGATCGCCATGTCCGGGGACTTGCGCCGCGATCTGATGGAGGCGACCCTGAAGGCCGGCGCCCAGCGTTTTCTCGCCAAGCCCCTGCAAAGCGAAGAGCTGCTGCTGATCCTGGGAAAAATCGAAGCCCTGTGGGATCTGCGCCAGTCCACCTCGTCCCGCGGACGGGGTCCGCGCTGGATCGGCGGCGGCGAGGCCTCGAAAAAAGTCCTCGCGCGCCTGGCGGCCCTCAAGGGCGAAGCCGGCCCGATCCTGCTCGAGGGCGAAAGCGGCTGCGGCAAGGAGGTGGCGGCGCGCCTGCTGCACGGGCAGGAGGAAAGCGAACGGCCCTTCATTCCGGTGAACATCGCCGCCCTGCCCGAAAACCTCTTCGAGGCGGAGCTGTTCGGCCACGTCAAAGGCGCCTTCACGGGCGCCGATCGCGACCGGCCGGGACTGTGCGAAGCCGCCGAGGGAGGCGACCTTTTCCTGGACGAGATCGAAGCCCTGCCCCTGCCGCAACAAGTGAAATTGTTGAGGTTCCTCGAGAGCGGCGAGATCCGCCGCGTCGGTGGACGTGACCCCGTGCGCGTGCACTGCCGCGTGATCGCCGCCAGCAACCAGCCGCTGGCGCAGCTGGTGAAAGACGGCCGCTTCCGCGAGGACCTGTATTTCCGGCTGGCGGGAAAGAGCCTGAACCTGCCGCCGCTGCGCGAGCGTCCGGAGGACATCGAGACCCTGGCCCGGCACTTCCTCGAGAACGAACGCCCCCGCCGCAACAAAAGCTTCACGCCCGACGGGATCGCGGCCCTGCGCCGCTACGCCTGGCCCGGCAACGTGCGGGAGCTGAAACGCCTGTGCGAGCAGCTGAGCCTGGTTTCGCCGCTGCCCTTGCTGCGCGAGGAGGACGTGGGCGCCCTGCTCGGCGCGGTCGCGGCCGCGCCGGCGGGAACCCGGGCCGTCGACTTGAGCCTGGGACTCACGGCCCTCGTGGAAGACTTCGAAAAAAACATCATCCGCCGCGCCCTGGGCGCGGAAAAAGACGTGGAGAAAGCGGCGGCCCTGCTCAAGGTCTCGCGCTCGAACCTCTATAAAAAAATCAAAGACTACCGACTGGAGACCGAATCATGATCCTGACCGCCTGGAACGACCCCATTTATCAGCGCACCGTCCTGACGGTGCTGTCGTTCATTTTCATCTCGGGCCTGATCGTTTACCTCTTCCGCAAGCGCAACTACTACTTCGTCGTCTCCTGGGCGAGCATCAAGAGCTGGCTGGTGGCCGCGCCCGTGCTGTTCCTGATTTTCGGTTTGCCCGCCCCCTGGCCGCTGATCTGCCTGTGCGGCCTGGCGATCTACGGGGCGAAGGCCTATTTCAAGATCCTCGGCATGTACCACCGCAGCTACTTCGTGCTGATCTGTTACGCCGGGATCATCGGCCTGGGGCTCGCCTGCTATCACGACAGCCTCAACGCCTACAACAACATGCCGATGCTGGTGCTGGGCGCCTCCTGCCTGGTGCCCCTGGTGCGCGACTCCTACAAGCGCATGATTCAATACATTTCATTGACCCTGCTGGGATTCATCTTCCTCGGCTGGTCCTTCATGCACCTGGGCCTGCTGCTGAACCTGCCGAACGGCGTTTACCAGATCATGTACGTGGTGATCCTCACCGAATTCTGCGACAACACGAACCTCGCCGTGCACCGCTACTTCCGCCGCGGCAAGATGTTCTCGGCCATCGACCCGAAGCGCACGGTCGGTTCGACGGCCGTGTCGATCCTGCTGACCCTGGCCCTCGCGGGCGCCATGCGGCAGCTCCTGCCGGATCAATCCGACAAGTACTGGCTGGCGGCGGGCCTGATCGCCTCCTTGGGCGGCATGTTCGGCGACCTCGTCATGGACGTGGTCCGGCGCGACGCCGACGTCAAACTCATCGGGCCCTTCATCCTCGGCCGCGGCGATTTCCTGCACCGCATGGACCGCCTGATGTTCGTGGCGCCGATCTATTACTACGTGATGCTCGCCATCGGAAAGATGGGCGCATGAAGGACTGGACTTACGAGAACGAGCAGTGGACGAAGCTTCCGACCTACCTGAAGCATCTGCCGCTGTTCACCCGCCACACCGACATCACCAGCATGGTCCTGCGTTTCCTGTGGTCCATCTACCTGCAGGATTTCTGCTTCCGTTTCTACATCCGCCTGAAGGTCACCGGCCAGAGCTTCCATGACCTGCGCAAACAGTACCCGCGCTTGCTGATCATCTCGAATCACGCCAGTCACCTGGACGCCACCTCCATCGCGGCGGCCGTGCCGAAACGCTACTGGCTGGACCTCTACATCGCCGCCGCCAAGGATTACTTCTTCAGCAATCCCCTCTTCACTTTTTTCTCGCAGCACTGCCTGGGCGCCATCCCCATCGACCGCAAGGACCGCAAGGGCGAGGCCATCCGCCTGATCACGCAGCTCCTGACCGAGCTGCCGCGCATCTGGCTGATTCTTTTCCCGGAGGGGACGCGCTCGAAAGACGGCAAGATCCACGACTTCAAGCGCGGCGTCTCCACCTTCGCCGAGCGCACGCAGACGCCGATTTTGTTCCTGTACATCGACGGCAACACCAAGCTGTGGCCGAAGGGCGCGATGTTCGCGAAGCCGGGCAAGCTCCTGATCCACGTGGGACCCGTGGTGCCGCCGGGACCCATCGAAGGGGTGTACAGCGCTTACAAAACCTGGGTGAAAACCATCAATCCCGACGCTTTCGCCGATGATGAAATCCCGACCGTGGAGGACGACGATGAAAAATCCGGCCTTTGAGGTTCAAGAGAAAAAAATCCGCATCGGGCCTTACGAGGTCCATCACGTGCCCACCGGGCTTTTCGGGCTGGACGGCGGCGCCATGTTCGGCACCGTGCCCAAAATCCTGTGGGAACGCACCAATCCCCCCGATGAAAAGAACCGCATCCCCATGGAGGCCCGCGCCCTCCTGCTGAAATCCCCGGACGGCAACATCCTCATCGACACCGGCAACGGCGGCGATTTCGTCCTCAAGTACGGCGAAAAGCTCGGCGGCAAATTCGCCGAGATGTTCAACATCGACCAAAGCGGGCCGTCCCTGCTGAATTCCCTGCGGGCCGCGGGCGTGGGGCCCGGGGACATTCACCACGTCATCCTCACCCACCTGCATTTCGACCACGCCGGCGGCGCCACCACCGAACGCGACGGCCGCCTCGTCCCGACCTTCCCGCGGGCGAAATATTACGTTCAAAAGAAAAACCTCGAGACGGCGAGCCAGCCGAACCTGCGCGAGCGCGCCAGTTACTACGCGGCGAATTTCCAGCCGCTGATCGAGGCCGGCCAGCTCGTGCAGCTCGACGGCGACACCCCGGATCTGCTGCCGGGGATTTCCACCCTGGTTTCCAACGGCCACACGCAAGGCCAGCAGATGGTCAAGATCACCGACGGCCGGCAGACCCTTTTGTACTGCGGCGACGTGGTGCCCACCTCGACCCACGTGCGCATCCCCTGGCTGATGGGCTACGACCTGCACCCGCTCACCCTGATGGAAGAGAAGGAAAAAATCCTCGGGCCGGCCGCCGACGAAGGCTGGTACCTTTTCTTCGAGCACGACCCCTACTGCGACATCGCCACCGTGGCCCGCCAGGGGCATGACTTCACCGCCAAGGAGAGATTTTGGTTGGCCTGAGAAAACGCGTTTCCCTGCGGCGGTTCCGCCGCGCCACCGCCGCCACCCTCGTCAACGTCCGCGACGCCGAGATCCCGCTGATCTCCGCCGCCCTGGCCTTTTCCACCCTTTTGTCCCTGATCCCCTTCGTCGCCGTGACCCTGTCGATCCTGAAGGGCTTCGTCGGTTTCAGTTTTCTCGAGGCCCGGCTGGAAATCCTCTTCGTCAGTTTTTTCAAAGGGCTGGCGGGCAACGAGGCCGGTCAGATCGTGCGCCGCCTGCTCACGCGCCTGCTCGAGCGTTCCTGGGGTCTCTCCAGCGCCCTCGTGCTTTTTTTCACCAGCTTCGGGATCTTCTGGGGGGTTGAGGACGCGGTCAACCGCATCTGGGGAACCCGTCGCGAACGCCGCTGGTGGCGCCGGCTTTTCCTGATCCTGGGCTTTTACCTGCTCGTGCCGGTGGGCATGGCGCTTTACGCGGCCTTGCGCTCCATCGACAACCTGAAGCCGCTCTTCGCCTGGAGCCCGCTGTTCTGGGACGGGGCTTTCGCCTTCATCGCCTTGCTTCTCATCAACCGCATGCTGCCCGCCACCCACGTGCGCTGGCGCATGGCCCTGCTCGGCAGCCTGATGTCCACGGCCGGCTTGCTGGTTCTGATGAGCAGTTTCACCTGGCTCACCAAGAGCGTTTTCAATTACTCGAAGATGTACGGTTCCGTCGCCGCCCTGCCGATCCTGTGCCTGTGGATCCTCACTGCCTGGCAGATCATCCTCACGGGCGTCGCCTTCGCCGCCGGTTTGACACGCACCTCAAATCCGCCTAGAGTCGGACCCATCGCGACCCCGTAGCTCAGCTGGATAGAGCATCTGCCTTCTAAGCAGAGGGTCGGAGGTTCGAGTCCTCCCGGGGTCGCCAAATTTTGCCGCGCAAAATTTCCTCGATTTTCGATTCTCCATTTTCCCGGCGGCGCGCGAAAGCGCCAGCCAGACCCCAACGCAAAATCCGAAAACCGCAAGGCGCCCTGTTGACACCCCAGACCCGGAACTCTAGTTTAACGGTCGATCACGATCGTTTGGAGATTTTCTGTCGTCCACCAACTACCGTCCTGATATTGACGGGCTCCGAGCCCTTGCCGTTGTCGCGGTCCTGCTCTTCCACGCGAACGCCCGGTGGCTCCCCGGCGGTTTCACGGGCGTCGACGTTTTTTTCGTCATTTCCGGTTACCTGATTTCCAGCCATCTTTTTTCCTCCCTGAAGACCGGAACGTTTTCGTACAAGGAATTTTACCGCAAGCGCATCAACCGCATCCTGCCGGCTTTCTACGTCATGATCGTGCTGACGATCCTGGTGTGCGGGCTCTTTTACCTGCCCTCGGATTTCTACGCCGCCGTCCAGTCCGCCCACAACGCCCTGAAGCTCCAGGCGAACCTTTATTTCGCGCAAGACTACGACTACTTCAGCCCCGCCAACGGCGAAAAACCGCTGTTGAACCTGTGGTCGCTTTCGGTGGAAGAGCAGTTCTATCTGTTCCTTCCGCCCATTTTGTGGGTGCTTGTCCCGCGCCTGCGTTTCCGCCTTGTCCGGGCCGTGATTTTCCTTCTGCTGATCGCTTCATTGGCCTTCGCGGAGTTTTCCCGGCTGCCGCAGAGAGACCTGTACTACTGGTTGTCGGCCCGGGCTTTTGAACTCCTGGTCGGCGTTCTCCTGGCGGCCTCGGACCTCCGCCCCCAGCGACGCTGGCACGCGGAGGTCCTGGGCGTCGCTGGCCTCGCCATGCTGGGTTTTTCGTTTCTTTGCATCAACGAAAGCATGAGATTCCCCGGCCTGATCGCGCTGTGGCCCTGCGGGGGCGCGGCGCTGGTCATCCTGGCGGGCCAGTCCCGGGACGTCGTGACGAACCGGCTGCTGAAACTCAGACCCGTCGTGTTCATCGGCTTGATCTCTTACTCGCTCTACCTCGCCCACTGGCCGATTTTCGCGGTGGCCCGCTATCTTCTCGCGGAGCAGGAAATCCCCCCGCCCGTCCTTCTCCCCCTGATCGCCCTGGCGTTTTTCCTGGCCTTCCTCAGCTGGAAATTCGTCGAATCGCCCTGGCGCCGGAGCAAAGCGGGTTTCCGGCGGGTTTTCTTTTTCCGTTTTCTGATTCCCACGAGCGTGATCCTGGCGGCGCTCTCGATCGTCACCGCCACCCGGGGCCTGCCGCAACGGCACGGATCCATCGGACCCTCGATCACCACGATCCTGGGCTTCGTGCCGGAAGGATATTGCCACGGTCACTTCGACGAGAGCGATCCCGGCAAATGCACTTTCGGCGACAGGAGCCGGCCCGCCCGTCTCCTCTTTTTCGGCGACTCCACGACCGGTCACTACCAACCCGTCTTCGATCAGCTCGGAAAGAAGTTCGGTTTTTCCTTTGTCGCGCGCAGCGTGGGCTCCTGCCTCTCCGTCGTTCCACTCGCGGGCGTTCCGATGACTTGGCCCATGAACGACGTCTGCCAAGCGCAATTGAACTGGAGCGAAAAAGCGGTCGACTCCTTTGATGTCGTGATGATCTCCGCCAACTGGCTTTCCTACATCGGAATCCCCGGCCACGACGATTATCCCGCCTACCTGGAGAGGTCGATCCAGGATCTGATCAAACGGGGCAAAAAGGTCATCCTGGTCGAACAGATTCCCGACTGTCCCGGGGTTTTGAAATTTTACCGCCAGGAATTCTCGCCCCTGCATTTTCTCTTTTCCACGGACGCGCTTCGCCAGCGGATCATCTCGACCTGCGGTTCCGGGTCGTCCGTGGCCAACGCCCGGATGGAGGACTTCGCGCGGAAAAGCGGAGCGCATTTTTTCAAGATCGCCTCGCGATTCAAAGAAACGCGGGCGCTCCATTTCGCCGCCGGCGAAAGGGCGGGTTTCGAATACCTCTACAAGGACGAAAAGCACCTCAACGAATGGGGTCAGGCCGAGATGGTCCGGGTGCTGGAACAGGATCCCGGGTTTTTCAGGATCCTGCGGAACCCAGCGCGTCCGTGATCAGATCGAAAGTCCGCTTCGCCGCCTCCACCACTTCATCGTGCCGCTCGGGAGGGATGCCTCCGAGTTCCGCCAGGAAAGCCGTCCACATCGCTCCCGTGCGCGGGCCGTAGCTTTCGAAAAAGCGCAGGGCCGCTTCCGGGATATTCCGCTTTTTCTGCAGGTGCCGCGAGATCAACTGGCCGCCCAGAGTGGAGCCTTCCAGCACGTACAAAACGCCCCACACCTTGGCGGAAGAATTCAACCAATCGACGTCCGCGACGTCGGGCGCGGCGCTCACCGGCAGAAACTCCAGATCGGACAACAGCCACGGGGTTTTGCGACGATCGCGGAGGTAAAAGCGGCTGGCTTCGCAGCCGGCCCCGGCGCGCTCCTCGAATTTTTTTTCCAGGGTCCGATGAACCGCCAAAAAAGCGCGCAGGATTTTCCGGTAGCGTTCCGGGGACAGCGACTCGTCCAGAATTCCGAGACTTTCTTCCGCTTTCTGATGATGAGGGGAAGTGGCTTCCCGCAATCGTGCGCGCAACTGATTTGAGGAAACGCTGTTCATGTTTTTCTCTCGGAAAAAGATCGTTTTTGAATATCTGTTGTTTGTTTCTACTACATGCGGGCCGCCGTCGCGACCTCCGCGCATGACGCGTTCGCCCTTCGGTGATCGTCATTTGCCATAACGCGGAAACGAGCCTACTTTCCCCCTGGAAAGGGGGTTCGATGGACGCTTTTCGTCAGTGGCATCCCAATTTTCCCGTCAATCTCACGAACTGCAAAGACGAACCCATCCACATCCCCGGCGCCATTCAAGATTTTGGAACACTCATCGCTTTCGACCCGTCCTCCCGCGCCATCCTCGCGGTCAGCGAAAACGCGCCGCTGATCTTCCCGCGGCTGGCGGATTTTCAAACGCGTCCCGTCCCCGTTCACGAGATGTTCGACATTCGCGAGGCTTCGGAACTGGCGGGCAAATCAAAGATCGAAAAATCACGCCGCCTGGTCGAGGTGTTTGACCTCCAGGATTCACGTAAAAAATATTTCGGCGTCCGCTACTCCGCGCCCGGGGCCGAAATCCTGGAAATCGAGATGGAGGGTCCGGATTCCATGCCGGACGCGATCACTTCCTACCTCAGCAACATGCCGCTGATGATGAGCGACATCCAAACCCACGCGACGGTCACGGACCTGTCGGATTTCGTCACGCGCAAAATCAAAGAGATCACCGGCTTCGACCGCGTCATGGTGTACCGTTACGACCGCGACTGGAACGGCCAGGTGATCGCCGAGGCCAAAGAGGAAAAGCTCGAGCCCTTCCTGGGCCTGCACTACCCGGCTTCCGACATCCCCCCGCAAGCCCGCGCCTTGTACGAAAAAAACTGGATCCGCATCATCCCCACGGTGCACTACAAACCCTCGCGGATCCTGCCGGAAAAATTCCAAAGCCTCGATCTTTCGAACTCCGTCCTGCGAAGCGTTTCGCCGATCCACATCCGCTACCTGCGCAACATGGGCGTCGGCGCCTCGATGTCGATCTCCCTGATGGTGGAGGGCAAACTCTGGGGACTGGTGGCCTGCCATCATTACTCCCCGCACTTGGTGCCCCTGGATATCCGCATGGGCTGCGAGGCCTACGGCCAGCTGATCTCCTGGCACATCAAGACGCTGGAGTCATCCAAGGCCCTGAAAGACCAGCTCGCCGGCGAAAAAACCCTGCAGAGCGTGCTCGAGACCTTCGGGCGCAACGACAACTTCAAGCAGGCCGCGCACGACGCCGAAAAGGACCTGTTGGCGCTGTTCGACGCCAACGGCATCGTCATCCGCCTGGGTGATGAGATCGCGGTCCTGGGCGAAAACCCCGGCGACTTTTTCGCGGACACGGTGGCGAAGGTCGTGACAGGCCACTCCATCCTGGAACCGCTGGTGACGGACGACATCGGCCGTTTCCCGCCCTTGAGCAAAATCGCCCCCGTCATCCCCCGCCGGACCGTGGCGGGCGTCATGGCGCTGGCCCTGTCCCCCCACCATAACTACTACATCCTGTGCACGCGACCCGAACTCAAGCGCACGGTGAAATGGGCGGGAAACCCCCAGCACAAGGAATCCGTGGACTTCTCCAAACCGGGCGAGCGCCTCGCGCCCCGCGGCTCCTTCGCCCTCTGGGAGGAGCTGCATGAAGGCCAGAGCCGACCCTGGGCCCCGGAATCCGCGGAGCTGCTGAAAAAGTTCGGCCTGTTGTTTTTCAAGATCGTCATCGAGCGCAAAGAGATCGTCGAAAAAGCCAACAACGAACTGAAGGCCCTCAATCGCGCCAAAGACGAGTTCGTGGCCATGGTTTCCCACGAATTGCGCACGCCCCTGAACGCCATCATCGGCTGGACGGACCTCGCCCTGAGCGACGAGCTCAAAGACGGCCAGATGATCGACGCCCTGAAGGTGATTCAGCGCAATGCCCGCAGTCAGAACCAACTGATCGGCGACCTGCTCGACGCCTCGCGGATCATCTCCGGAAAAATGCAGCTGCAGGTGCGGAAGATGCGCCTGTCGGAAGTGGTGGAGGCGGTCATCCTGTCCTTCCAGCCCGCCACCGAAGCGAAGGCCATCCGGATCATCCCGGATCTCGACCGCGAAGGCGACGTCTTCACCGGCGATCCGGACCGCCTGCAGCAGGTGATTTGGAATCTTTTGAGCAACGCGGTGAAGTTTTCCCCCCAAGGTTCTTCCATTCGGGTGGAAATCAAACGTCAACGCTCCCATCTGGAGCTGAAGGTTCAGGACCAAGGCGTGGGGCTGAAGCCGGAGGATCTCGAAAGGATTTTCGGGCGTTTTCAGCAGGTGGAGTCCGTCATCTCGAGGAAAACCGGCCTGGGATTGGGCCTGTCGATCTCCAAGCACCTCGTCGAGCTGCATGGTGGCCGCATCGAGGTCGCGAGCGAGGGTCCGGGCAAAGGCTCGGTGTTCAACGTGTCGTTCCCGCTCACGCCCCCATCTGCAGCTGGTAGATGACGTGCACGCGAAGCACGCCCGAAACCCCGTTCACGATCGAGGGTGACAACGTCAGGATGCTGCCATCGAAGTGGTAACTTCCTTCCGGGATCAGCACACCGTTCACGTGGACCTGCAGGACTTTTTCAATGGGCGCCGCCGTCTGCGGCATTTGGATCCAGTTGCGGCTGATGGCCGTCAGGGAATTGACCAGGGACGAGAAGGTCGACGACCAGTCGTTCAAACAGATGTCGTAGGTGCTGCCGCCCGTGGAGGACGACAGCGTTTCATAAACGCCGCCCAGGCGGGTGATCGAACAGTTCTTGTTTTTTCCGATGAAACCGAAAACCGCCAATTGCGAGGCCGGGTAGTTGGCCTCGAAGGACCGCGCGAACGCGTCGGCGGTGATGTCGGCGTCGTCGTCGGTGACGATGACGAAAACCTTTTTCGACTCGGCCCGCAAGAAAGAGGTCAAAGTCCCGTTGCCGGAAATCGACCCGCAGGTCGAACCGGCGGGACAGATCGCCTGCGCGGCCAGGGTCAGCGGGTTGCGGCTGGCCACGGTCTTGTCGACCTGCAGGTAATTGACGCCCGAATAAGGCAGGGACACGTTCGTGCCGCTGTTCCCGGATTTGGAGATCAGGGCCAACCGGAAATCGATGGACTGCTCCAAGGTGGAGGCGAAAGCCTCGAAATTGGCGCGGACGTGGGCGGCTTCGTTGCTCATCGAACCGGAGTTGTCGATGACCCAGATCAAGTCAATGGGCAGGGAGCTGGTGGTGTTCGGTGAAAATTCCGCGCTGAAGGAGTAAATGCCCTGGGCTTGCAGGGAGGCTTCGTCCGTCAGGGAGAATTGATGGGGCGTATCGCAATTGGTGAAAAAGAGGCTGAGCGCCAGACCGCCCAGAGCCAAACGGAACCAAGGCTTTCTCCATTTGAGTCGACCCATGCACTCCCCCTGTCCGAGATGAATGCAAGGAGAGTGCCCCCTCACCCCCATCTAAAAATTGGGAGAACCCCCCGCCACTGTTCAGCTGTCAGGAAAATCTCCATTTTCTCATTTTGAGTCTGTCTCTCTTTCGCCCCCTTTTCCGTGGCGCGAAGCTTCAAGTGGGGCCTGGCCGTCCAAAGCGGTTGCTGCCGCACCGGGCCTTTGCCTAAGATGGGGCGTTTTTTATCGCCCTTTCTTGGAGGTCCTTTGAATCTGCCGGTGTTCGCCTTCCTGCTGTCCCTGACCGTTCATTCCCAAGCCGCCACCCTCTGCGACACCCCGGCGCGCACCCTCGCCTCTCCGGACCAGAAAATCCAAGTGCGCTTTTGCCTGCAAAACGGCGCCCCTCATTACGCCGTGGAGATGGATCAAAAACCGGTCCTCGGCTGGTCCGCCTTGGGCTTCGAGCTGAAGGACCAACCGGCCCTGCGGGCGAACTTCCTCCTGGACGACACGCGGATCACCCAGCACGACTCCACCTGGGAGCAGGTGTGGGGCGAAGAGCGTTTCATCCGCGATCAGCACGCGGAAATGACCCTCGACTTGGTGGAAAAAACCTCCCCCGCCCGCCGCCTCACCCTGATCTTCCGCGCCTACAACGACGGCATCGCGTTTCGCTACGCTTTCCCAGAACAGGAGGCGTTGAAGGAATTCACCATCATGAACGAGCTCACCGAGTTCAACTTCACGCAGGATGCCCCGGCCTGGTCCATCCAGGCTTACACAGAACTCGTCTACGAGCAGATTTTCCGGAAAATCCCCCTGTCCCAGATCCCCGTTTCCCACACGCCCCTGACCATCGAAGGCGACGGCTTCGTGGCGAGCCTGCATGAGGCGGCCCTGGTGGATTACTCGAGCATGCAGATCAAAAGCCGCGGGGACAGCCGCTTGTTCGCGGACCTCGCGCCCTGGGCCGACGGCAGCAAAGTCAAAACCCGGGCGCCGATGAAAACCCCCTGGCGCACCATGCAGCTCGGCCGCGCGCCGGGCGATCTCGTGACCTCTTACCTGATCCTGAATTTGAATGAGCCGAACCGCCTGACCGACACCTCCTGGATCCAGCCGATGAAATACATGGGCATCTGGTGGGGCATGCACATCGGGCGCTTCACCTGGCACTCCGGCCCGCGCCACGGCGCCACCACGGAAAACGCCAAGGCCTACATCGATGCGGCGGCGCAACTGAAAATGCCGGCCTTGCTGATCGAAGGCTGGAACATCGGCTGGGACACCTGGGGAGCGGACAGCTCTTTCGATTACCTGCGGTCCTATCCGGACTTCGACCTCAAAGCCGTGACCGACTACGGACGCGAAAAAGGCGTCGAGATCATCGGCCACCATGAGACCGCCGGCGACGTGCGCCATTACGAGCGGCAGATGGAAGAGGCCTTCCGCCTCTACCGCGACGTCGGCGTCCGCTCGGTGAAAACCGGCTACGTGAAATTCCAGATCGAGGGTGAATACCACTACGGCCAGTCCATGGTCCGCCATTATCAAAAGGTCATCGACCTCGCCGCCAAGTACGGCATCATGATCAACGCCCACGAGCCCGTCAAAGACACGGGTCTGCGCCGGACCTACCCGAACTTCATGACCCGCGAGGGCGGGCGCGGCACCGAGTACGAGGCCTGGGACGGGCCCGTCGGCAATCCGCCGAGCCACACGACCGTCCTGCCCTTCACGCGCGGCTTGAGCGGGCCCTTCGACTACACGCCCGGGATTTTCGATCTGCTGACGGGCTCGCGCCCCGGCGTGGATCGCCTGCACACCACTCTCGCCAAGCAATTGGCCCTCTACGTGACGATCTACAGCCCCATGCACATGGCGGCGGACCTACCGGAGCATTACATGAATCATCCGGCCTTCAAGTTCATCCAGGATGTTCCCGTGGATTGGTTCACCACCCGGGTGCTCAGCGCCGACATCGGCCAGCACGTGACCATCGCCCGCAAAGACCGCCGCAGCGAGGACTGGTACATCGGCAGCATCACGAACGAACAGGGTCGGAACCTCGACATCACCCTGGACTTCCTGAACGCCGCCGTCCAGTACTGCGCCGAAATTTACCGCGACACCGACGAAACGAATTGGGAAAACAATCCCGCCGTTTTTGAAGTCGCCACCCGCAGGGTCCGCCGCGGGGACCATATGACCCTGCGCCTGGCCCCGGGCGGGGGTCAGGCCATTCGCCTCAGTCCCTGCGAATAGTCGCGGACGGGAAAGACCGGCCTGGACGAACATCCCCCGGGGAAAAACGGCGATGAAGGCGATGTGAAGTTGTTTTCATCCCCTTCATGCCGGGACTTGAGTTGCCGATAGCGGATCTCCCCATGGAGTGCGCATGCGTCAACACCTCATCCCGTTGCTGTTCCCCCTTTTTGGCGCCTCCGCCCTCGCCGCGTCCCCCGAAGAGCTTCCTGAGTCCCCTTGCAAAGCGGAATTCGTCTACAAAGGCGAATGGAGCTCCGTCGCGGGCGGGCTCCGCGAGCGCACCACCTACATCGACAACGTCGATCTGAAATTGTCCCTGGATGCGGAGGCGGCTTTCGGCTGGCAAGGCGTGTCCTTTTACCTGCAAGGTCTCGCCAACAGCGGCGCGGACTCCGGCCAATCGCCCTTCTTGAACGTGGGAGACAGCCAGGGCACCAGCAACATCGCCACGCGCGTGAACGCGGCGAAGCTTTACGCGGCTTGGGTGCGGAAAGATTTCGCCGACGGCCGCCTGTCGGCCCTGTTCGGCCTGTTCGATCTGAACAGCGAGTTCTATGCCACGGACAGCTCGGGCGTGTTCCTCAACGCCTCTTTCGGCATCGGCTTGGATCTCGCCCAGACGGGCGTCAACGGCCCCTCCATTTTTCCGACTCCCGCGCCGGCCCTGCGTTTGCGGGCAGAACCCCGGGAGGATTTCTACCTGCAAACGGCGGTCTTCAACGCACAGGCGGGCGATCCGGATCATCCCAGCGCCACGGTCCTGCGCGTGTCTTCCCACGACGGCGTGTTGTGGGTCACCGAAACCGGTTTCACGCCGGAAAAAGAGGGGCTGAAAAGCAAATACGCCCTGGGCGGATGGGGTTACACCCGCAGCTTCGACGATCTGCGCGACGGCACGCCCCGCGCCAGCACCGGCGCCTATCTGCTGATCGATCAAGCCCTCAGCGGGCGCCTGTCCTGGTTTTTGCGGAACGGCGTCGCCAGCGACGCCAGCAATCTCATCCGCCGCAACACATCAGTCGGCCTGCTGCTCAAAGGGCCGTTCTCCCGCGACAACGACCGCTTCGGGATCGCCGTCACGCAAGTGGCGGCCGGCGGGGCCTACCTCGAAACGCTGCAAAGCGCCGGCAAGCCCGGCGCGCGCAGCGAGGAGGCTTACGAGATCAGCTATCATTGGGAGCTGCGGCCGGGATGGGCCCTGCATCCCGACTTCCAGTACGTGGTGAATCCCGGCTTCGATCCGGGCGTGGGCGAAGCGCAGGTTTCGACCCTGCGCTTCGAGATCAGTTTCTGAGCGGGTTGTTCAGGAGGCGCGGCCGGCGCGGCGGCCGCGTTTCGGCGCGAACAGGACCTGTTTCACGTCCGCCCGCCTCTGCTCCATGACGATGTCGAAAAACTCCCGGATGTCGACCTTGAAGGCCTTGGACAGCTTGTTCAGGATCTTCAACGAAGGGGCGCAGGCGCCGCGCTCGAAGTTGGAAATGTACTGGGACGTGCCGTAGCCGAGAAGTTTCGCCACTTCCGCCTGGGACATGTCCGCTTCGATCCTTTTCTTCTTCAGGTAGCTGCCAAGGATATTGCTCTTCATTGATCACCTCTTTTCGCTGGAGCCGATCGATAATTATTTTTAATTTGATCCCTTTTCCGCCGGAAAAACAACGATTGAAACGCGGGACGCGGGGTTCTTCATAAAAACGATATAAAGTTCAGACGATCTTTCGCTTTCAACCGACCACGAGTTTCATTGAATCTTAAATTCTTCACACAACAGAAAAAGGCGAATCCGCGAGGCGCGCCTCGTCCGGAATCCACATCTCTTTTGTTTTGAGCGACGAGGAGGCGACGATTTCTCCCTTTTCATTCACCGCGAAGCCGGCCTTCCGGTTTGTTTTGCGGTCCCAGACGGGCGAGATCGACTTCAGGCAATAGGCGATTTCCAGCCGCAGCGGCGAGCGGGTCTCCCACACCAGGTGGCTCTCGCGCACGACCAGCGCGGACTGGACACTGTCATCCGTCAGAACCTTTTCCTCGAGCTCCTTCAGGCGCCCCAGGGCCTCGGGATCGCGCGCCCACAGCATGCCCCAGTCCAGCACGTAGAGCTCCTCCAGGTTGTAGCTGCAGACATCGAAGAATTTCAGGTTCGAGAAGATCTGCACGCCGCGGGTGTCGTAGATCTGGATGATGTCGTCGTCCTCGATCTGTTCGAAAAAATCCGCGGTGGGACGGAAATCAAAACTCTTCAGGGCCGTCCAGATCAGGCGGCGCGAATCCCACTGCGACCCCATTTCGGCCTTCGCCGCGTTGAAGATGCGGATCAAATTGCCCAGGGCGAAACAGATTTTTTCCTGCTGTTGAAAGCTCAGACGGCGGAAATAAGGCAGGCTCTCGTTGACGTAAGGCCGCACGCGAAGGCCCATGGCGTTCCCCAGGGAGGCGATGACCTCGGCGCGATGTCGAAAGAGCTTCAAAAACATTCCCGCTCCCGGATGAGTGAAACGTTGGCTGGCGAAGGGCGACATTATTCGATTTCCGCGGATCGCGATAGATCCCGAGGTCCGGGATGAAAAGCCCCTAGGGTTGACCAAAAGATCGACAAGGCGGATCATCAGCGGAATTCCCCAAAATCCTCTTTTCTTAGGGTCTTAGCTCCTCCTATCATGAAGCGATGGGATCCACCGAAAATTCCACGGACAACGCGATTAAACGGCTTTTATTGTTACAGGCGATGTCCGCCCTGGGCCCCGCGGTGGAGTTGGGCTTTCATATCGATGCGGGGCAATTCGAGCGCGACCTGCAGGCCTTCCAGGGGGACTGGAAGCCCTACAACCCCCGCAAAAACATCGCCCGCCAGGAGCCTCACCTCCCTCGATGGCGGCCTGGGCGGCATCCCCGATCTCGACTCCCTGATGGAGTACAACCGGCTGAACGGCACGCGCTACGACGAGGATCAGTTCACCCAACCCACGCCGGCCTTCCAGCAGATGAGCTCCCTGCGGCCCCTCCTGGATCATTTCGGTCCTTATCTCGGGCGCTCGCACCTGATTCGCTTCGGCAAGGGCGGTCATTTCCCCCCGCACCGCGACGCCTTCGGCCTCGGCATGAAGTGCTTCCGCGTTCTGGGCCTCTGCCGGAATTGCGGACGCGATCAGTTCGTGATGCTGATGAACGGGGAGCGCGCGCACCTCGAGCCGGGCCGCGCCTATCTGATCGAAACGCGCATGGACCATTCGGTGTTTTCCTTCACCGACGATTGCACGATCCTGGTGTTGAACGTGATCCTCAGCGACGCCTCTTTCCGCGCCGCCATGAACGCCGTGAAGATCCGCTGAGCCCTCAGCGCACCGACAGGATCTCGTAGGGGACGGTGCGGTCTCCGATTTCCACGTCGACGTCATCGCCTTCCCGCAGGCCCAGCAAGGCCTCCCCCAACGCGGAAGCGGGCGTGATCACTTGAACCATCCGTCCCTCGAAACTCTGGTTCACACCGCCGCCCAGTGGCATCAGGAGCACGAAGTGCTTTCGACCCGCCGTTTGAAGTTCAACCAGGGCCGTGGCCGAAATCGCCGCTCCCGGCGGGAAATCCTTCCAGGCAGTCGTCCGAAACAGGGAGAGCACCTCGTCGATCTCGCCGGCGCGCTTCGCCTGGGCCCCCGCCAGATAAGAGGCCTCAAGCCCCCGCGTGTCGTACTCGTTTTCCGGCTTGCTCTCCTCGTGGGTGGCCTCTTCATAGGTGGCACGCGCCGCTTCCTTCAAAGCCAACAGATCGTTCTCAAGATGGAGAATGAAGGCCTCCACGAGTTTTTTCTTGTCCACGCGCGATCCCCTTTCCGCCAACGCCTTCATGCTGATTATTTTGCGGGCAATTTTCAACGGATTTTGACGCCAACGTGAAAAGAGAAAGAACAAAAAGACTAACGCACACCTGAAAAGACTTGTCTTTGATTGCCAAGAGTTCGGAGCGGCGATTTGATTTCCGTCACAAAAAAGAGGGGGACATCGTGAACATCTTCACGTCATTCGGTCTAAGCGTCGCAACCGCATTTGTTGCCATCAGCGCGCAAGCCGCTCCGGACATCGATCCGTCGCTGGCCCGCATCCTGAACTCTCCGCAAGAGAGCAATCGTTCCATGACGGTCATCGTGACCTACAAGAATCCGCCCCAGCGCCGGGAGCAATTCTCCAGCCGTGGTGCGTATCAGCGGGGGCTGATGCGGACCGCGGACCTGAGCCAGGCTCAGTCGCTGAAGCTGTTGCAAAACCAGCGTCGGGAAGCCCGCATCGTCTACAAGCGCTTCTGGCTGGGCAACTCCATGGCCGTCACCGCGCCGGCGAGCGTGATCCGTCAGCTCGTTCAGGATGAGCAGATCGCCTCCGTGCGTCCGAACCGCATCTACCGCCTGGTGCGTCCCGCCCAGGAAGCCCCGCCGAGCGCGGAAAAGTTCACCTACGGCCTGACGAAAATCCGTCTGCCGGAGCTGCAACAAAAAACCCAGGGCACCTTGGACGGCCGCGGCGTGCGCGTCGGGATTCTCGACACCGGGATCGACGCCAGTCACCCGGATCTGAAAGGTCGCACCATCCTCTTCAAGGATTTCATCTCGGGTCGCACGACTCCTTATGATGACAACAATCACGGCACCCACGTGGCCGGCACCATCGCCGGCGGCAATCACTCCGGCACCGCCATCGGCGTGGCTCCGGGCGCCCAGCTGATCGTCGGCAAGATCTTCAGCGCCAGCGGCTCGGCCAATGAGGACGACATCCTCTCCGCCATGCAGTGGATGGCCGATCCCGATGGCAATCCCGACACCAACGACGCTCCCCGCCTGGTGAGCAACTCGTGGGGTGGCGGCCGCGCCAGCGGCGATCCCGCCAACGAACCGAACTGCAAAGCCGTGGACGCCTGGGTGAAACTCGGCATTCTCCCCGTCTTCGCCGCCGGCAACGAAGGGCCCTCCGCGAAAACCGTTGGTCTGCCCGCCGCTTGCCCCCTCGCCCTGGCCGTGGGCGCCACGGATGAGAACGACAACATCGCGCGCTTCAGCTCCCGCGGTCCCGTCGTTTGGAGCAACATCACCTTGATCAAGCCGGAGATCTCCGCTCCCGGCGCCCGCGTGCTCTCCAGCGTTCCCGGTGGCGATTACAAATCCTACTCGGGCACCTCGATGGCGACACCCCACGTGGCCGGTCTGGCCGCGTTGATGTTCCAGGCCAACCCGCAAGCCCGCAGCGAAACGATCGCCCAGAAGCTCATGCAGGGCGCCACCGATCTGGGTCCCGCCGGTCAGGACAATGACTCGGGTTGGGGCCGCATCGACGCCATGAACAGCCTGCAGTTCCTGCTGAACCGCGCTCTGTGATCCTCACGGACCATGTCAGCAAAAAACCCCGGGACCTCCCGGGGTTTTTTTATGCCCTTTTCTTTTTCACCAGAACGGACGGACGGATGTTTTGCCAGGGCGTCGGCAGACCATGCAGGGATTCGGAGTGGCTGATCATGAAAACGCCGTCCGGGCCGATCGACCGCGCCAGATTCCCCACCACCTGCACGATGGTTTCCCGGGAAAAATAGATCAGCACGTTCCGGCAGAAGATCACGTCGAACGGGCCTTCCGGCGGCGGCTCCCCTTCGATGAGATTGTGCGTGCGGAAACTCACGTGCTTGCGCCAGTCCGGGCGGATGCGCATCCAGCCCTCGATCTCACCGCTCCCGAAGGACAGCGCGTTCCGGTGTTCCACCGGGATCTGCGACAGCAGATGGCGCGGGTAAACGGCGTTCCGGGCCTCTTTCAGCACGGCGGTGTCGATGTCCGTGGCGAGGATGCTGAAGTCGCACTCCGGCGGCAGGGCGGCCTTCAGGCACATCGCCAGCGTGTAGGGCTCTTGCCCCGTCGAGCAGGCCGCGGACCAGACCTTGAGATGCTTCCCCCCGGCCTTGCGCCATTTCGGCAGGAAGGTCTCGAGAAGGAATTTGAAATGGGCGGGCTCGCGGAAAAAATCCGTCTTGTTGGTGGTGAGCAGGTTCACGAAAATCTGCCACTCCCCGTCGTCCGGCGCCAGGCCCTCCAGGCGGCGGCGGTATTCGGCGAAGCCCTTCAGGCCGATGGAGCGCAAATGCGCGCCGAGACGCGCCTGCACCAGGCTTTTCTTGCCGTCCTTCAGGTCGATGCCGGCCCTCTCCAAAAGCCGGTCCCGGAAGAATTCGAAGTCTTCTTCCAGGAGCGGCAGATCGCCGGGAAAGAGAATGCTCGGAAAATCCGTCACGACCCGGCCTTATGATTCGCGGAAATCAGGATGATCATAAGAAGGCATGGTCCCATCCCCCGCGGCGCTTTTCAACTTGGGGGCGGCGGTCTCGGCGACCTTGGGCTGGGTCGGTCGGGCGCGCAACGGGATGACCTTGGCGCCCTCCTCCTCAACCGGCTTCGAAGGGGCTTTGGCTTGGGGCGTTTTGGCGGCGGGGCTCCCCGTGACCGCGGCGGGGGCCGTGGCATGGCCCTCGCCCTGCACGGCTTCCATCAGGGACTGCACCAGCCCCTGCATGGATTCCGCCTGCGCCGACAGCTCTTCCGCGGCGCTGGCGGCCTCTTCGCTGGTCGCGGCGTTTTGCTGGGTGACCTGATCCAGCTGCCCCATGGCTTTGTTGATCTCGCTCACGCCCTGGGCCTGCTCCCGGCTGGCCGTCGAGATCTCGCCCGCCATGCGGCTGACGCTCGTGATGTTGGTGACGATCTCGTTCAGCACGTCGCCGCACTCCTGGGCGATGCGCGTGCCCTCCTCCACCTTGATGCGGCCTTCGGAGGTCAGCTGCTCGACCTTCGTTTTGGTCTCGCGCACGATGCCTTCCACCTTGCGCACGCTGTCTTCCAGCATGGTGGAGATCTCCTTGGCGGCGTTGCCGCTCACCTGGGCGAGATTGCCGATCTCCTCGGCGACGACGGCAAAGCCCTTGCCGTGCTCGCCGGCGCGGGCCGCCTCCACCGAGGCGTTGAAGGAGAGCAGCTTCGTCTGGAAGACGATGTCGTTGATGATCTTCGTCTTGCTGCCGATCTCGGAGATGACGTTGACGATGTCGGCGATCTGGCGGTTGCTGTCGTCGATCTGCTCCATGATGCGCGTGTTGCTGGTGTTGATGTCGCCGATCGCCTGGATCATGTTCTGCACGACGCCCTTGCCGTTTTCAGCGCTCGTCTGGCTCTGCGTGGAAACGTCCGCGGTCTGCACGGAGTTCTCGGCGTTTCTCTTCACCATGGAATTCATCTCTTCGACGGCGGAAGCCGTCTGTTCCAGGGACGCGGCCTGCTCCGTCGTGGCGCTCGACAGGTTCTGCGCGGCTTCGGCGATCTGGCCGGCGGCGGCGGAAACCTGCTTGCTGCCCTGGGACAGGGACAGGGCGATCTGATTGAAGGTGCGAACCAGCGAGGACGTCAGCAGCGACGCGAACAAGAGGCCCAGCCCGATGCCGAGCCCCCCCACCAGCAGGATCAGGTTGCGGCCTTCGGTCTCGGCTTTTTCGGCCAGACGGCCGTTTTCGTTCGCCGCGTTCTCGTGGTATTTCGCCAGGGCGTACAAATCATCGCGGATTTCGCCGGCGACCGCGCGGAAGTCGTTGACGATGATCGCGGCCGTTTCCGCGCGTTTCGGCGTGCCTTCCTCGGATTCGTGGTACATCCCGATCGCTTTGTCGGCCAGGGCCTTCCAGCGTTGGGAGGTCTCCATGTACGCGTCGAAGAGCTCTTTCTCACCGGGCTGAAAGGGGATTTCCAGGTACTCTTTGTTCAAGGCCTGGATCTGATCCCAGTTCGAGTTGAAACGCTTGATGGTCTCCAGATCCGCCGCCGTCGGGGTTCCGGGAGCGATCAGCTGCAGAAGGTCCGCGCGCGCGGCGCGGAACAGGACAAGGATCTCCAGGGCGTTCCGCGTGTTCGGCAGGCTCACGTCCTTGATGACCGCGTAACTGTGCCCCACGCGGTTCACCGTCCAGAAACTCATTCCCCCGATCACTCCCGAAACCAGGACCAGGAAACCGACCAGAGAGAACAACTTCATCCGAAAGCTCATTTTTTTCATCGCTCAAACCCCTTTGACATCGTGGCTCTCCCTGACTTATCGAGCCTCCCGGGGATGAAATGAAGAACGCTTTTGAGCCATGCCGGTCCCCGGATGAGATTCGGCTCAATTCAAGACGATGTTTCCGCCCAGAACGCCGGAGCTCGATCCCGCGGGGACGGAAAAGCGAATAAGCTTTTTGAAAGAATCAAGAAGTCAAAGGACGCTGAAATGAATATGTTTCGCGGCCGTCATGTTGGCGCGCTTGCCGCCCACCAGGAACGCGCAGGCGATCAGCGTCTTCGCGCCGCGCTCGGCGTACAGGTAAAAATTCGCGGCGTTGTCGATCATCAGCTTCATTCCCAGGCCGGGGCTGGTCACCGGGCGCCCGTCATGCGACTCCCCGTAGATTTCCACCAGGCGGTTCAAAACGGGTTCGCGCTGCAGGGATCCGAAAGGGTCCTCGCAGCCCACGATGATCCGCTGATCCGAATACGACGCGAACAAACGGGCTTTCTGCCCGGCCGGCAGGACGATTTTTTCCGAACGGGGCAATCCCGCGTAGGGACGGTTCCCGCCGGGCAGCATGGGGGCGTTGTGGAGCACGTTGGAGAACATCTCGTCCGCCACCTGCATCGCCAGGTCCGAAACGAAACGCAGATTGGGGATCGCCTCGAAAAAACCCCCCAGGTGCTCCTTGATTTCCTGCTTTTCGCGGCTCTCCCGGAACTCGAGGATGAGGCTGCGTTCCCCCTGGGATTTCTCCGCGGGCGTCTGGAAACCGGTGAAAAAGAAAGGCAGGGGGTTTTTCGAGAACGTCTCCGGACGCACGATCATCAGCGCCGAGGCCAGCAGCTCCTGGACGAAATCCTCGCGCTCCTTGTGGATGACGTGCTCGAAACCTTTCGCCAGAAACCAGCTGAAATTGTGATCGCAAGGCCCGTCGATGATGATGATGCTTTTTTTCTTGCTCGCCTCGGGCATGAACACGGACTCGGCGGGGTAGTGCAGGCAGTAGACGCCCTTCAGGATCGGCTTGAGGCTTTCCAGACGCGAACCCGGCCAGATATGACTATAATGATCAAAAACAGTTTTCACCGTCCCAGTTTACATGGATTTCATCATGATTGCGAGGCGGGAGGACCTTCGTCCAGAGGGAAAAACGCTCAAAGACCGAGCTTTTTCAGCAGGTCATCCAGCTGTTCCTGGGCGAGATTCCGCGAGCCGTTGTCGGCGCCGATGCTGCCGCGCAAGCCTTCGTCGAACTGCCGGGAGACCCAGCGCAGGCGATCCAGGAAAGTTTCCGACAGGATCGTTTTCACGTCCGCCCCCGCCCGTTCGCCGATCCGGTTCAGCATCTCCTCGAACATCTCCGTCGCGTCCATCAGGAGGGCGACGACGATGGTGTAGAGCTGGGCGTTGTTCCCCACCTGCGAGGCTTTGTAGGAAACCATCTTGCAGACTTCGGCGTAGGCGCCGATCTTGTCGAGCGCCTGCGGATCAATGCCGTTTTGTTTGAGCGTCTTCGCGGCCCCCATGATGCGGTCGATGATCTGCCCGAACTCCTCCAGGCGTCGATATTGGGAATAATCGCCCTCGATGTGATCCAGGATCCCCAGCAATTGACTGACCAGGTTTTTCGACTCAGACTGAAATTCGATGAGCAGCTCGTCCATCGCCATCAAGGATAGCAACTCTATGGATGATAAGACAACCAACTACGTTTCGGTCCGGGTCAGCACCCTGCGCGGCGACCAGAAACTGTCGTTCGACCTCTACATCCAGATCGGCGACCGCCATATTCTCTACGTTCGTCAGGGTGACAGCTTCGCCGGGGAACGTCTGCTGCGCCTGCAGCAAAAAAAGCTGCGCAAGATGTTCATCCTCCCCGAGCATGAGGAAAAATACCGCGAGTACCTCACGCGCAACATCGAGCAGGCTTACGACAAGACCTCGTCGCAAACCCTCGAGAACCGCGCCCAGGTCATCCAGGGCCTGCAACAGGCCTCGACGGAGGCGGTCTTCGAAAACCCCGCCGACGCCGAATCCTACAAGCAGGCCAAGGAAGGCGCCGAGCGCTTCGCCGATTTCCTCATGCGCGAGGACAAGGCTCTCAAATCGCTTTTGTCCGTGGCCAACGCCGACCAAAGTCTGTCCCATCACGGCGTGACGGTGTCGAGCCTGGCCCTGACCGTGGCGAAAAAGGTCGGCTACTCGGATCCGAAAAACCTGAGCCTGCTGACCCTGGGCGCTCTTCTTCACGACATCGAACACCACCGCAGCGGCCTCCCCGTGGCCCAGGTCCTGGGCAACCTGACGCCGGAACAGAAAGAGATCTACCTCGCCCACCCGAAAGCGGGCTCCGACCTCATCAAGGACCTGAATCACATCGACAAGCAGGTGGCGGTGATCATCCTCGAGCACGAGGAGCTGATCGACGGATCGGGTTTCCCCGGCAAAAAGCTCGAGAAAGACCTGAATCCCATGTCGGTCCTCGTCTCCACCGCCAACGCCTACGACCGCATGGTGTCCTTCGAAGGCATGACGCCGTCCGCGGCGATCAAGTCGTTGATGATCGACAAGCTCGGGCTGCACCCGTTAGGGCAGCTGAACGCCCTCAAAGCCATCGTCAGCGAGAACAAACTCTGATGATTCAGACGCGCTTGTAGTCGTCCTGGTAGCGGACGATGTCGTCTTCCCCGAAATAATCGCCGAGCTGGACTTCGACGAATTCCAGCGGCTGATCCGAGGTGTTGCGGATGCGGTGTTTCGCGCCCAGGGGAATGTGGACGTGGCTCCCGGCCCGCACCGGGATGACCTGGTCGTTCAGCACGACCTCGCCCACGCCGCGGGTGATGGTCCAATGCTCCTCGCGGCGGGCATGGGACTGGTAGGAGATCTGTTGTTTCGCGTGCACCGTGATCACCTTCGATTTGAAGTGATCCGTATCGCGCAGGATCTCGAAGCGTCCCCAGGGACGGTCTTCGAACGCATGGTCCTTGACGATGGCATCGCCCGCCTTCGTCAGCGGATCGACGATCTCGCGCACGCGCTGCGATTCACCCTTGCGGGCGATCAGGAGGGCGTCGCCGGTGTCGACGACGTTCAGGTCCTCGACGCCGATCAGGGCCACGGTCTTGCCCGCCGGGGCCTCGACGAAAACGCCCCGGGAGTCGACGCCCTTCACGACCGCCCCCCGCGACTCGACGCCGCGGAGGCGGTTCTCCTCGGCCACCGCGTCCCAGGACCCCACGTCGCTCCAGCCGATGTCGGCCGGCACGCAGACGAGCTCGCCGCCGCCGCCGATTTTTTCCATGACGGCGTAATCGATGCTGATCGATTTCACGCGGGCGTAGACTTCCTCGAGATTGGAGAGATCCTCGCGCAGCTCCGACAAGGGCTGCCACACCGCGGGTTCATAGGTCTCCAGCAAGCGCGCCATCACGTCCGCGCGGAAGATGAAAATGCCGGCGTTCCACGAAAACGAACCTTGTTGCAAAAACGAACGGGCTTTTTCCAGAGAGGGCTTTTCATGAAAAGCCTGAACCGGCTTGGCCTGAAAATGGCCGGAGGAGCGCGTCGCCTCCCCGGAGGTCTGAATGTAGCCGAAACCCGTCTCCGGCCGGTCCGGCTTGATGCCCAGGGTGACGACCTTGCCTTCTTCCGCCAGGCTCCCGGCGAAATCCACCGCGGCCCGGAATTCTTTCTCCCGGCGCACCAGGTGATCGGAGGGGAAAACCCCGGCCACCTCGTGACCGAGCCCCTGCAGCTGCAGGCAGCGGCACAGCAGACCGATGGCGGCGGCCGTGTTCCTCGCCGTCGGCTCGTAGAGCACGCGGCCCATGGCCAATCCCGTCGACTTCGCGTTGATTTCCGTCAGAGTGCGCAGAGCGGAGGAGGTGATGATCCAAGGCGCGCCGAAAGGCGCCACCCGCTTCAAGGTCAGGGACTGCAACGGCTCGCCGAGCAGATCGCAAAATTGTTTCGGGAGATGGGCCCGGGACACCGGCCAAAGCCGTGTTCCGCTCCCTCCCGACATCACCACGGGAATCATCGGCCGATTTGAACAAAAAGGCCGCCGGAGGTCCAGTGATGAAGGCCCTTGATTCGCTCTGTCATGCGTGGTTCCCGCGCCACCCCCCCTGTGGCCCGAGAGCCACAGTAGACAGGCGATCCCGGGAAAGGCATGATCAGTGTGTCTTTTCCGAGGAGGAAAAATGCAGCCGACGATTCCTTTCGTTGATCTCAAAACCCAGTACAAGGCCCTCAAGAGCGACATCGACGCCCGCATCCAGAAAGTGCTCGATCACGGCGCCTACATCAATGGCCCGGAAGTCGCCGAGCTCGAACAGAAACTGGCGGCCCACACGGGTTCGAAACACGCCCTGGCCTGCGCCAGCGGCACCGACGCCCTGCTGATCCCCCTGATGGCCCTGGGCATCGGCCCCGGCGACGAAGTCATCACCACGGCCTTCTCCTTCATCGCCACCGCCGAAACCATCGTGCTCTCGGGCGCCAAACCGGTTTACGTCGACATCGAGAAAGACACCTTCAACCTCGACGTCAGCAAAATCGAAGCGGCGATCACGCCGCGCACGAAGGCCATCATGCCGGTGTCCCTGTACGGGCAGATGCCGGACATGGACGCGCTCAACGCCATCGCCAAAAAGCACAACCTCGCGGTCATCGAGGACGCCGCCCAGTCTTACGGCGCCCGCTACAAAGACCGCAAGAGCGGCCACGCCTCCCTGGTGGGCGGAACCAGCTTCTTCCCGGCCAAACCCCTGGGTTGCTACGGCGACGGCGGCGCCATCTTCACGGATGACGAAAAACTTCTGAAAGTCATGAAAGAGATTCGCGAGCACGGCTCCGAATCGCGCTACCACCACACCCGCCTCGGCATCAACGGCCGCCTGGACACCATCCAGTGCGCCATCCTGCTCTCGAAACTGGGCCGCTACGACTGGGAAGTGGAGCAGCGCAACCGCATCGCCGAACGCTACAACAAAGCTTTCGCCGCCGTGAACAAGCCCGATTTCCAGATCCCCGTGGTGAAGGAGAACCGCCTGAGCGTCTGGGCGCAGTACACCCTGGCGGTGGGCGACCGCGCCGGCTTCCAGAAGAAACTGACCGAAGCCGGCGTGCCGACCTCCATCCATTACCCCCGCATCATGCCCGATCAGCCCTGGTACAAGGAGCACGCCGGCACCTGCGCCGGGCCCGTGACCACGGCGCGCTGGGCGGCCGACCATGTCATCAGCCTGCCGATGTATCCGGATATGGACAACGGCACCCAGGATCGTGTTATTGATGCGGTTCTGAAAGCCCTCGCCTAAGGAGATCCCGAGATGCAAAGTTTCGCCCCCCTCAAAAAGCCCGTGTCCTTCCAATTCGGTTCGCAAACGATCACCTGGGGGGATGGGAAAAACTTTGTTCTCTTCGCCGGTCCCGACATCATCGAGGACGAGGGCCTGGTCCTGGAAACGGGCCGTGAAATCCAAAAAGTCACCCGCGAACTCGGCATCCCCTGGATCCTGAAATGCTCCTACGACAAAGCCAACCGCCAGAGCCTCGGCAGCTTCCGCGGCCCCGGCGTCGAAGCGGCGCTGAAGTCCCTGGAAAAAATCAAGACCGCCCTCGACTGCCCCCTGCTCACCGACGTGCACGAGACGGTTCAGGTGGAGCCCATGGCCCGCGTCGCCGACGTGATCCAGATCCCCGCCTTTTTGTCCCGCCAGACGGATCTGCTGGTGGCCGCGGCCAAAACCGACCGCGTGATCCACATCAAAAAGGGCCAGTTCCTGGCCCCCTGGGACATGAAGGCCATCACGCAAAAAGCCGTTCAGAGCGGCAATGACAAGCTCCTGCTCTGCGAGCGCGGCACCACTTTCGGCTACAACCGCCTGATCAACGACATGACCGGCCTCGTGGAAATGCGCGACACGGGCTTCCCGGTGATCATGGACGTGACCCATTCCACGCAATTGCCCGGCGCCACCGGGGCGAGCTCCGGCGGCCGTTCCGAGATGATCGCTCCCTTGGCGCGCGCCGCCCTGGCCGTCGGCGTCGACGGGATTTTCCTGGAGGCTCACCCGAACCCGGATGAAGCCCTCTGCGACGGCCCGACCTCGTTGCCGCTGAAGGACCTGGCGCCTTTGCTGAAGTCGCTGAAAAAAATCTGGGCCACCCACAGCCTCTGATCGGTCCCAATGAACAATCGATTGAAGAGCCTGCTCAATTCACTGTTCAAATTCTGCCTGGCCGGAGGCTTGATCTCCTGGCTCGTCGCGACGGGCCGGTTGGATGTGAACTCCGTTTCAGCCTTGTTCCGCAGTTCGTATTTTTTCATCGGCTTCTTTTTCATCGGTTTGAACCTGTGGTTGGCGAGCGAGCGCTGGCGCCTGCTCGCGACCCCGCAGAACGTGCCCGCCGGCAGCTGGGAAATGTTCCGGCTTTCCCTGGTGGGCGTGTTTTTCAACTACGCCATGCCCGGCGGCGTGGGCGGCGACGTGATCAAAGCCTACTACTTCGGCAAGGACCACCCGCAGGCGCGGGCCGCCGCCATCACCTCGGTCATTCTCGACCGCGTGCTGGGGCTTTACGCCATGATCCTGATGGCCGTTTTCATCATGCTGCTCGACCACACCCGGGTCTTCGCGCAACCCACGCTGCGGACCTTGTTCATCATCCTGATCCTGCTCGCGGCGGCTTTTTCCCTGGGATTCCTGTCGCTCTTTTCCCGCCGGATCAAAAGCCGCGGCTGGGTTGAAAAAATCCTGGGCCGGCTGCCCCTGTCCGCCAAGCTTTTGAAACTCTACGAAACCGCCCATCGTTTCGGCCTGTTGCGCGCCCGCGTGCTCACCGCCCTGGCCTTGAGCGTCTTCGCGCAGAGCGTGTCCATTTTGTTCCTGTGGATCGCGGGCCTGGCCGCGGGTTTCAACGACGTTCCCCTGCTGACCTATTTCCTGGTCGCCCCGCTCGGGTTCATGGCCACGGCCATTCCCATTTCCCCCGCCGGCCTCGGCGTCGGCCAGGCCGCTTTCCTCGTGCTGTTCAATCTGTACCTGGGTCATCCCTCCTCCCTGGGACCCGTCGTGATCACTTCGCAGCAGGTGATGACGGCGATTTTCGGGCTGGCCGGGGCCTTCTTCTATATCCGCCGCAAAGACCGCGTCAGCACCGACGAGCTGGAGCGCGCCACCACCACGGAGAACAGTCCATGAGCAAGAAAAAACTCTGTCCCCGCTCGCGCAGCATCCACGGTCCGTCCTCCTCGAAAGCCTGGGAATTCTCCCATCACCTTGTTCCCCCGATGACGGCTTCGACGACCTTTCGTTTGAAGTCGCTGAAACGGGGCGCGCAGGGCTTCAGCTCCTTCGCCAACCTGGACGCCCAGGGCGATGAGCCCATCTGGATTTACGACCGCCTCGATGAGCCGACGACCCTGATGCTGGAAGAACAGCTCGCCGTGATGGAGTCCGGCGAGTGCGCCGTGGCCTTCAGCACCGGCATGGGCGCCATCTCCGCCACCCTGATGTCCCTGCTGGGCGCCGGGCAAAAAGTCGTCGCCCACCGCACCTTGTACGGCTGCACGGACAGCCTGCTCACCAACTGGCTGCCCCGCTACAACATCGCTTCGTCCCTGATCAACCTGAATTCGGACGCGGAGCTCGACCGCGAGCTCGCCGATCCCGACACCGGCGTCGTATATTTCGAATCGCTCTCGAACCCCATGCTGGAGCTGATCGACATCGAGCGCGTCGCGCGCAAAGTGCGCCAGGCCGGCGCCAAGCGCCGCAAGCCGATTTACATCGTCGTCGACAACACCTTCGCCACCCCTTGGGCCATGCGGCCCCTGGAGTGGGGCGCGGACTTCACGATCCAGAGCCTGACCAAAAACATCTCCGGCTTCGGCACCGAGATGGGCGGCGCGGTCATCACCCGGCGCCAGCACGAGCCCCTCCTGAAGCTCGCCCGCAAGGATTTCGGCGCCATCATCCATCCCTCCTCCGCCTGGCACATCCTGGTGTTCGGGATCTCCACGCAATCCATGCGCTTCGAGCAGCAGCAGCGCACGGCCCAGAAAATCGCCTCTTTCCTCGAGAAGCACCCCAAGGTGCAGGGCGTGACCTATCCGGGCCTCAAGTCCCATCCCCAGCACAAGCTGGCGCGCCGCCTGTTGCGCTCCCCCGAAGGCGAGTTCTGCCCGGGCACGATGATCTCCTTCCGCCTGAAAGGCGGTCCGAAGAAGTGCGAAAAGTTCGTCGATGATCTGGCCAAGAACTCCTACACCATCACCCTGGCGGTGAGTCTGGGCCTGGTGAAAACTCTGATCGAAGTGCCCGGCTTCATGACCCACTCCGGGGTCCCGGCCGAGCGCCGCGATGAAAGCCAGATCGACCCCAGCCTCATCCGGCTGAGTGTCGGGATCGAGAACAACAAAGACCTGCTGTCCGACCTCGAGGCGGCGCTCAAAAAGATCTGAATCAGGCGGCGACGGGCCCGGCGTTGCGGGCCACGTGCACCATTTCGCGGATGCGCTGGTATTGGATCAGGTCGGCGGGATCGATGGCCAAATGACCGATGCCGCGGCTCTTGAGGCGGGACAGGGCCTCGGGCCGCAGGCGATCCCCCGGGCGCACGTACAGGACGCGGCGTTTGTTTTTCTCCAGCCACACGTAGGTGTGCACCGGCAGGGGCAGATCGACCCACCAGTCCTCCACCGGCACCAGGAAGTTTTCGTTCACGACGCGGGTGTCGGCCTCTTCGATCTGCTGGCGGTTGCGGTAATACAGGAGGATCATCTCGCGATCGCCGACGCGGCCGTCGACCACCTCATCGGAGCGCTCGCGCAGCTTTTCGAAAAAGTCCCCGGGCACGGCCTGCACCAGGCATTCGATGGCGGCCCCCGGGCCCGCCACTTCGCGCACGCGGCTTTCCAGGATCAGCAGGGCCTCGTCCGGTTCGGCGCTGGAGTCCAAGGCGGGAAAGGCGAAGACGAAATAACCCCGCCCTTCCGGGTCGTCCACGCGGCAGGCGTGCAGGGCCATGACGTCGGCGCGCAAGGGGCCGGAGGTCTTCTCGACCACTTCCCGCAGCTTGACGAAAACCCGCTCGGAGCAGGGCCGCGTGGCCGCTTCCGCCGCGTCGTTCATCCGGAATTCCTGTTTCGTCTCCGCTTCGGGCGCCAGGGTGAAAGACCACTTTTTCATTCCCGAGAAATCAAACTCCCGCAGCATCTGCACCAGGCTTTCCGGCTCCGGGTGACCGATGGGCCGCACGTGGGGGCCGACCGCTTCGGCGGAGACGCCGGGACGGGAGTCCTGGAACGTCTCCTCGAACAGCAGGACGGGGACGCGGAAACGCTTGGCGACAAAGTCCGCCATCATGCGCTCCATGGTGCCCTCGATCTGCGTGGAGATCATGACGAAGCCGGGATTGTCGTCGCGGCAAAGCAGGACGTACAGCTCCGTCGCGTCCGTGGTGACTTCGACCTTGTAGTTGTGGTGAAGAAAGCGCTCCAGGTAGGGGGCGAGATTTTCCCTGTTCGAGACCAGGATGGTCACCCGGCGGGTGTCCAAACGGCTGGGATCGAGGCGAAAGAGATCGCGGTCCTTGCGGTCCATCCAAACATTCTACACTTTCCGAGGGCTCCGGCGAGAGCGGCGGAGTTTTCGTTCCGGACTGGAACACCCGCCGTCTCATTTCGCCTCGGCGCACCATCCGCCCTCTGAAGCTCGTGTTTCCGGACCCCCCTTCCCTCGCGATTGACGTCGCTTTCACGCTTGGCCACACTGGGAGCACGACCCTCAAGCCCGCGCCCACGGAGGAGCCATCATGACATTGCTGATGAAGCAGATCTTCGCTTTTTTCCGGTTGCTGAATTCCGACACCGGCCACAATCAGCTCGCCGCCGGCCTCGCCTGCGGGATCATCCTGGGCTTTTCGCCCTTTCTGAGCCTGCAAACCTTCATCGTGATTTTCCTGCTCTTTTTCTTCCGCATCCAGATCGGCGCGGCTTTCCTGTCGGCCTTTTTCTTCAAATTCATCGCCTGGCTGGCGGACCCGATCGCGGACACCCTCGGCCGCCAGGTGCTGGAATCCCCGCCCATGCGCCCCTTGTTCGTGGAACTCTACAACATGCCCCTCGTCCCCATGACCCGTTTCAACAACAGCATCGTCATGGGCTCGATGATCTTCGGTTTCCTGCTGGCCGTTCCGGCTTTTTTCCTTTTCCGCTCCCTGATCCTGAAATACCGCGTGACGGTGGTGTCGCGCTTTGAGCAGACGCGATTCTGGAAGGCGTGGAAGGCCACGAAGATCTACGGCTGGTACTCCACCTACGAAAAACTCTACCTGTGAGCGAGGCCGACATGACGAACCAAACCCCCGCCAAAAAAACCAAAGCCAAAGGCCCCGTCCGCTGGGAAGCCGTGATCCCCTTCACCATCGTCGTCCTGTTGACGGTGCTCTACGTGCATTTCTTTTTCGATGGCCATTTGCGCCGCGCCCTGGAGTGGGGACTCGGCGCGGGCCTGGGGGCCCAAGTCGACGTGGCGGACCTGAAGACCAGCTTCACCAGCGCCCATCTCAGCGTCAAAGGCATCGATCTGACCGATTCGGAACAGCCTTCGCGCAACTCCCTGAGCGTCGGCGAGATCCGCTTCGGCATGTCCTGGGACGCCTTGTTGCGCGCCAAAATCCTGGTCAACGAGGCCGTTGTGGACAAGATCGAATTCGGCAAGCCCCGCGGCCGCCCGGGCTGGGTGAAGCCGCCGGAGCCGCCGAAAGCCGACGATGGCTCCCCGTCCATGGCCGAAAAGCTCAAGCAGGAGGCCTTGGAAAAGGTCCAGCAGAAATACGACCAGAACGTCTTCGGCGACCTGGCCGCGATTCTCGGCGGCGGCAGCGCCCAGGTGCAGCTCGACAAAATCGATCAGTCCCTCAACTCCAAAAAAATGGCGCAAGCCCTGGAGGCCCAGGTCAAAGCCAAGCAGCAGGAATGGAACGAGCGCCTCAAGGCTCTGCCCAAAGCCTCCGAGTTCCAGGCCCTCGGTGACCGCATGAAGGCGGTGAAGACGAAGGATTTCAAATCGCCGCAGGAGTTGCAGCAGAGCCTGCAGCAGCTCGACGCGATCTTCAAGGAGGCCGACGCCAAAGTGAAGAGCCTCCAGCAGGCCGGCCAGGATCTCGACGGCGACGTCAAAAAGATCGACGCCGAAGTGAAGGCTTTGGAGGCGCAGATCAAGGCCGACGTGAAGAGCCTCGAGGCCCACTTCAAAATCCCGCAGATCGACGCCAAAGCCCTGGTGATGGCCCTGTTCCGGAAGCAGATCGACAAGTACATGGGCAAGGTCCAGACCTACAAAGCCTTGGCCGACAAGTACGTGCCGCCGAATCTGCTGAAAAAAGGCACGGACAAACCCGATCCCTCGATGCAGCCGCGCCCCCGCGCCCAAGGCGTGAGCTACGAATTCGGCCGTCCGAACTCGTATCCCTTGTTCTGGGTGAAGCGCACCGCCGTGAGTTCCCAGGCCGGGGCCTCGGCCTACGCCGGCAACATCCAGGGCGAGATCCTGGACATCACCTCCAATCAGGTTCTGATCAACAAGCCCACGATCGCCAACATCGCCGGCGACTTCCCCGGCATGGGCATCTCCGGTTTCTCGACGAAACTCACGGTGGACAACCGCCAGGAGGCGAGCCTCGTCGAACTGCTGGCGGCGGTGAAATCCTACGCCATCGACGGCCGCGACTTGATCTCGGGCGGCGACGTCAACATCGCCTTCGCCAAGGCCACGGGCGGCGTGGGCGTCAAAGCCACGTTGAAGGCCCTCAAAGAGCTCGATCTGAGTTTCGACAACCGCTTCCAGAACATCGACTATCAGATCGCCGCCAAAAGCGAGCTGGTGGACACCCTCCTGAAGAGCATCTTCAAGAGCATCCCCGTCGTCACGGTGGATGGCCGCTTCTCCGGCACTTTCCCACGCATCAACACCAGTCTGAATTCCAACCTGGGGCCGGAGCTGCAAAAAGGCCTGGAGCGCGAAGTGAACGCCAAAATCGCCGAAGCCCGCCTGAAAATCGAAAAGTACGTGCAGGACGAAGTCGGCAAGTACAAGGCGCAGATCGACGCCGAAGTGGCGAAGATCAAGCAGCAGGTCAGCGGCGAGCTGAAAAAGGTCCAGGAGCAGGCCGACGCCCAGAAAAAACAAGCCGAAGCCCGCGCCGACCAGGCTAAAAAAGACGCCGAAAATTCCGCCAAAAAATCAGTCGAGAAAGAAGCCACCAAGGCCGCCGAAGAGCTCAAAAAACGCCTCGGCCTCTAAATCTGACCCCCCCCGGGCTGGCGACCCCGCCAGCCCCCAAGACCCTCAACCAGCCCCCAAGACCCTCAACCAACGCCCGATTCTCAAGCGGCGCCCACACTCTTCTCCTCTGACTCAAACGCTTGTGCCTGAAACGTCAAGGCTGAGGGGGAGCCCGGTCCTCCGATCGGGACCTCCCGCAAGCCGGAGGCGTTGGCCGCCCAAGGCGGCCATGCGGGCCTGAGGGCAGGAGCCCGTGTCCCGATCGGAGGACCGGGCTCCCCCTCAGCCGCTCGCTTCAAGCAAAAACGGCCTTGCCCAGACCCCGCACGAAAACCCCGCGCCACCAACGAGCGGAAAGGAAAACAGTTAGAGCGAGGGACCTGTTTGACCGGCGTTCGCGCTCTTCCGCAGGGACTGGAGATAGGAGACGGCGTCTTCGGAGGACCAGTTGATGGTGCCCGTCACTTTGCGCGCCAGGCGGCCTTGGGGATCGAAGACGAAGGATTCCGGCAGGCGGTAGACTTTGAAGAGCTTGGTCATGGCGAGCCCGTGACCGCCGTCGTGGACGATGTCGAAGCCCGGGCCTTTGAATTCCGGGAAGGACTTGAGGAAGACATCAATGTCCTCTTTGAGGGCGTCATTGGAAAGGGCCAGAACCCGCAGGTCATCACCCATGATCTTGGAGAGCCGCACGAAGGAGGGGACTTCCTCCACGCAGGGTCCGCACCAGGAGGCCCAGAAGTTCACGATGAGGATCTTGCCCTTGTAGTCTGGGGCGGTGACTTGGCGACCATCGATGGTCTGCAAGGTGAATTCCGGCAGGGCCTCGAGGGCACGGCCCTCCACGGGGCTCTGGGTGGCCTGCTGCTGCCTCCAAATCGTCAGGGCGGCTGCCGCCATCCCCCCGATCAGGACGATCGCTCCCAGGGCCAACAGGTGGCTTTTCCATGATGTCATCGTCAACCTCCCACATCAAACAGCCTGCCATGGGGGCCGAAAAAGCAAAAGGCCCAAGTTTCCTTGAGCCTTTTGTGAGCCTCGGTGGTTTTTTGCAAAACTCGCCGGCTTTTTCGTCGTCCTGAGCAAGTCAGGATTTCGATTAAGCGCGGGAGGCGGCGCGGGAGCGCTTCTGGATCTTCTTCGCCGATTTCTTCTTGGCGGCCACCACCGAAGCGGCGGCTTTTTTCACGCCACGAGCGGTTTTTTTGGCGGACTTTTCTTTGTCGGCGCCTTTGCCGTCGGCTTTTTCGCCTTTGTCTTTCCAGTCGTAATCAACGAATTCGAGGAAAGCCATTTCAGCGGTATCGCCCGGACGACGGCCGATCTTGACCACGCGGGTGTAACCACCCGGACGCGATTTGAAACGGACCGAAATGTCTTTGACGATGGATTGCACGGCGTCTTTGTTCGGCAGACGGGACAACAGCAAGCGGGTCGAGGCGAGGTCGCCTTTTTTACCCAGCGTGATCGCCTTTTCGATGTGACGGCGGACTTCTTTCGCGCGATGCACGGTCGTCTTGATGCGGCCGTGCTCGACCAAAGAAACCATCAAACCACGGATCAAGGCGAGACGCGGTTTCGTCGCGCGGGAAAAATAACTTGTTCTACGGCGGTGCGAGGACATTTTCTAACTCCCAGTCTTCTTACTGTTGTTCACGTTTCGACGGGGGAGCGATGCTCGGATCCCAACCCACCGGCGGCCAGCCATCGATTTTCATCCCGAGGCTCAGGCCCATTTCGGCCAGGATTTCTTTGATTTCGTTCAAAGACTTGCGACCGAAGTTTTTGGTTTTCAGCATTTCAGCTTCCGAACGAACGACGAGCTCGCCGATGTAGCGAATGTTCGCGTTCTTCAAGCAGTTCGCGGAACGCACCGACAACTCGAGGTCGTCGACGGAACGGAACAGATTCTCGTTGAGTTTCGGGCTGGAGCTGTCTTTCTTCTCTTCGGCGGGCTCCATGGCTTCGTCGAAGGTCAGGAAGATCTGCAGCTGTTCTTTCATGATTTTGGAGGCGAGGGCCACGGCCTCTTCCGGCTTCAAGGAACCGTCCGTCCAGACTTCCAGAGCCAAAGAGTCGTAGTCCGTGCGCTGACCCACGCGGGCGTTCGACACCGCGTAGTTCACTTTGCGGATCGGGCTGTACAGAGCGTCCACACCGATGAAGCCGACCGGCAGCTCTTCCTCACGGTTTTCCGTGGGGACATAGCCGCGACCGAAGCTCACGATGACTTCCGCGCTGAAGCTGGCGTTGCCGCCCAGGGTGGCGATGTGCTGATCCGGGTTCAGGACCTCGATGCGGTCGGAAACCTGGATGTCAGCGGCCGTCACTTTGCCCGGACCTTTTTTATTGATTTTCAAAGTCACGGGCTCCGCGCTGTATTGGCGGAAGCGGACTTCTTTGAGGTTCAGAATGATGTCCGTCACGTCCTCGAGGACATCCGGAATCGTCGTGAACTCGTGCAAAACACCTTCGAACTTCACAGCCGTGACAGCCGAACCCATCATCGAGCTCAGCAGGATGCGACGGAGAGAGTTCCCCAACGTCACGCCGTAGCCACGCTCCAGCGGACGAACAAAAAACTTCCCGTAATCCTCACGGAGGGACTCTTTTTCAATCTCATAGCCTTTCGGCTTGATCATTTCCCGCCAGAATTTGTAATAGTGCTGCTGCATTCTATCCCCCGGGTTTATTATCTCGAAATCAATCCAACGACCATGTTCTCTTCACCGTCACGCGGTGAAATCGCGCGACGGCACATCTTTAGATCCGACGACGTTTCGGCGGACGGCAGCCGTTGTGCGGAACAGGCGTGATGTCTTTGAGAGAAAGAATTCTCATGCCCGTGGCCGCCAAAGCACGGATCGCCGGCTCACGACCAGCGCCCGGACCTTTGAGGTAGACGTCGATCGATTTCATGCCGGCTTCCATCGCCTTTTTGGCGGCATCTTCGGCGGCGACCTGAGCGGCGAAGGGCGTGCCCTTGCGGGAACCCTTGAAGCCCAAATGACCGGCGGAGGACCAGGAAACCGTGTTCCCCGAGGTGTCCGTCATCGTCACGATGACGTTCCCGAAACCGGCTTGGATATAGCAGTTTCCTTGGGGAACGTTTCTTTTCACTTTTTTCTTCGTTACTTTTTCCGTGCTCATCACTCAGCTCCGATTAGACGGCTTTTTTCTTGTTAGCGACGGTCTTACGCGGGCCTTTGCGGGTCCGAGCGTTCGTCCGGGTTCTTTGACCGCGCACCGGCAAGCCTTTGCGGTGACGAAGACCACGATAGCAGTTGAGATCCATCAAGCGTTTGATCGAGATCCCGGTTTCACGGCGAAGGTCACCCTCCACTTTGAAGTTGATCTCGATGTAGGAGCGCATCTTCGCGACTTGCTCGTCGGTCAGGGCGTCCGTGCGAAGTTCGGCAGGAATGCCAGCGATCTCACAGATCGTCTTGGCGCGGCTACGGCCGATGCCATAAATGTAGGTTAAAGCGACTTCGACGCGTTTGTTGCGCGGAAGATCGATACCAAGAAGACGAGCCATGACTAACCCTGCCTTTGCTTATGTTTGGAGTTCTCACAGATCACGCGAATGACACCTTTGCGCTTGATCAGTTTGCACTTGTTGCAGATTTTTTTAACTGACGGTCTGACTTTCATAAATCCTCAACACCCGTACGAGCTTTGTTTAACGGACGAAAATTCATTCGCTCGTTTTGTAAAAAAACAAATGCGGTCCGGCACCGTAGCACCCACAATGAATGAAGTCCAGGACTTCAATTTCATTTTTTCGCTCTAAGCGATGATCTGACGAATATCGCTAAAAACGTCTTCAGTGCTCCTGTTTCCGTCCACTTCCACATATTTACCAGCTTTCTTATAGAAGGCCTTTAAGGGGCTGGTAAACTCTTCATAGTTCTTCAGGCGGGTCTCAATGACCTCGGCCTTATCATCCTGACGCTGGTAGACCTCGCCGCCACACAGATCGCAGATCCCGTCCTTCTTCGGGGGCTTGCTCTTCACGTGGTACACCGCACCACAGCTGCGACAAACCCGACGACCTGTCAAACGATCCATCAGTTCAGACATCGGCACTTCCAAGAAAACGGCCTTTCCAATGGAAAGGTTCATTTTCTTGAGCAACTCATCAAGCGCCTCCGCCTGGGCGACAGTCCGCGGAAAACCATCCAGAATAAAGTCTTTCACGCCTTTATTCAGGACCTCTTCCACCATTCCAATCACAATCAAATCAGGGACCAACTCACCGCGGTCCATGAATTCCTGGGCCTTTCGACCCAAGTCAGTCTTGTTTTTGATCGCCGCACGAAACAGGTCTCCCGTGGAGATCTGAGTCATGCCCATTCGCTCGATCAACAGGCTCGACTGCGTGCCTTTTCCGGCCCCCGGGGCTCCGAACAGGATCAAGTTCATTAGAACTGAACCCTCCGACTGCGAACTTTCGCGCCTTTGAGGAAGCCTTCATACTTCTGCGTGATCACATGAGACTGAATCTGTTGTGCCGTATCAAGGGCCACGCCGACCAAGATCAGCAAGCTCGTTCCACCGAAATGGAAGGGAATGCCGAACTGGTTCGTCAAAATGCCGGGCAACACGCAAACCGTGCAAAGGTAGATACAACCCAGCACGTTCACGCGGTCCAACACTCTTTGAATGTACTCCGAGGTGCTTTTTCCAGCGCGAACGCCGGGGATGAAACCACCATATTTTTTGAGATTGTCCGAAACCTCGTTCGGGTTGAAGACGATCTCGGTGTAGAAGAAAGCGAAAAAGACGATCAACGCCACGAACAGAATGTTGAACAACACACCATTGGGATTCAGGGAATCCTGCATGGCGCGAATCCAGGGCGTTTGAACGAATTGGGCCATGGTCGCCGGGAACATCAGCAAAGAGCTGGCGAAAATCGGCGGAATCACACCCGAGAAGTTGATCTTGATCGGGAGGTGGCTCTGAGGAGCCGACATGGCTTGAGGACCCATTTGGGGGCGCTGGGAGTACTGGATCGGCACGCGGCGCTGGGCCACTTCCATGAAGATCACGCCCGCGATCACCGCGATCATGAACGCCACCAGCAACAGGGCCACCAGGAAGCGCATTTCGCCATGGCTCACCAGTTCGAAGATCTGCTTCGCACCGGCCGGAATGGCCGCGGCGATCCCGGTGAAGATGATCAGGGAGGAGCCATTGCCGATTCCACGTTCGGTGATTTGCTCGCCCAACCACATGATGAAACAGGTTCCCGCCGTCAGGGTGATGACCGTCATCACCTGGAATGGCAGGAATCCGACCGTCGGGGAGATCACCAGCGGGCGACCATCCGGACTCGGTTGATTCATCAGGAAAGTGCTGATCCCGTAACCTTGGACAAGAGCCAAAGCCACCGTGGCATAGCGGGTGTATTGATTGATTTTCCGGCGCCCTTGTTCACCCTCTTTTTTCAGCTGTTCCAAATACGGAATCGCCGAAGTCAAAAGCTGGAAAATAATGGAGGCCGAAATGTAAGGCATGATTCCCAAAGCAAAAATACTGAATTGGGAAAGAGCACCGCCGGAGAAGGTGTCAAAAAGACCGAAAATCCCCCGGCTCTGCGCTTGGAAGAAGGAGAGAACCGCCGAGCTGTCGACCCCGGGAGTCGGGATATGAACCCCGATCCGATAGATCGCCAGCATGGCGAGCGTGAATAAAATCCGTTTTCTCAGTTCCGAGTTCTTGCTGATACTCTCGATGGCCGACACGCTCAGAATCCCCTCTTCAGAGTTGATGATTACTTCAGGATCTCGACTTTACCGCCAGCGGCTTCAATGGCTTTTTTGGCGGCTTCAGAGAACATGTGAGCCTTCACCGTGTGAGACTTCTTGATCTCGCCTTTCGCCAAAACCTTGATCCGCGTCCCATGAATCAAACCGGCCTTTTTCAAGGTTTCGGGATTGATTTCACCGGACAAGGCGTCCAATTGACCAATATTCACGATTTCGTGAGTCGAGGCAAAGGCCACGTTGGTAAAACCGAATTTCGGCAGACGACGATGCAAAGGAGTCTGACCCCCTTCGAAACCGCGACGGATCGAGCCACCCGAACGTTGGGTCTGACCTTTTCCGCCCTTGCCGGAGTAACCGCCCAGGCCGGAACCGATTCCGCGACCAACGCGCTTGCGGTAATGCGTGGAGCCCTCTTTCGGGCTCAGTTGCGACAGAATGCTCATAAGTTACCTCACGACCTCAACGTCCACCAAATGCTGGACTTTGAGGATTTGGCCACGCATGGCCGGGTTGTCTTTCACTTCCACGGTTTGCTCACGCTTGCGAAGACCCAAACAACGAACCGTTTCGCGCTGGTCTTGCGTGCAGCCAATCAGGGATCTTTTCAGAGTCAATTTGAACGACTTCGCCATGATCTACCCCTACATCATCTTCAGTTGTTTCAAACCGTCGATGGTCGCACGAACCGCATTGTGAGCGTTGCGCGTCCCGACGCATTTGGTCAGGATGTCCTTCACGCCGACGCTTTCCAGCACGGCCCGAACAGCACCACCCGCGATCACGCCCGTACCAGGGGCGGCCGGACGCATGACGACTTTCGCCGCGCCGAAGCGACCGATCACTTCGTGAGGAATGGTGCGGCTCTCTTTGAGAGAAACCGACAGTGAGTTTTTCTTCGCGGCACGGCCCGCTTTGCCAATGGCTTCCGGAACTTCACCGGCTTTACCGGATCCGAAACCGACTTGACCGCTTTTGTCACCAATGACGACAAGAGCAGCGAAGGAAAAGCGGCGACCGCCTTTCACGACTTTGGCGACGCGGTTGATGGCGACGACGCGTTCTTCAAATTCCGACGTGGTCTTCACGTTATCCACACATCACCCCTTAGAAGTTAAGTCCGCCCTCGCGGGCACCGTCCGCCAATGCTTTCACCTGCCCATGGTAGATGTAGCCATTGCGATCGAACACAACGTTTTTGATATTTTTGGCAAGAGCCGCTTTGGCGACTTCCTGACCGACTTTTTTCGCCATTTCAACGCCCGTCACGCCTTCCATTTTCAGGGAAGAGGTCGACACCAGGGTCATGCCCTTGCTGTCGTTGATGACTTGCGCATAGACGTTCTTGTTGCTCCGGTAGATGCAGAGGCGCGGGCGCTCTTCAGTGCCCTGAACCGTCTTGCGGATCCGGATTTTCTTTTTCAGACGGTTCGCCGTCCGATCACTGGTGTGCTTACCAATTTTAACTTTCATCATCTCACACCTACCTTATTTCCCAGCCGACTTACCGGCTTTGCGGCGGATGTTCTCGCCCACATAACGGATGCCCTTACCCAGGTAAGGTTCCGGCGGACGGAACGAACGGATTTTCGCAGCGACCTGGCCCACGACGGCACGGTTCGCACCGTTGATCGTCACCAGAGTTTGTTTGTCGACCTTGATCTCGATCCCTTCCGGGATGTCGAACGAGATCGGGTGGGAGTAACCCAAGGACAACTCGAGTTTCTTCCCGGCCACGTTGGCGCGATAACCGACGCCATGAAGCTCAAGGCCCCGGCTGAAACCCTTCGAGACGCCGGTCACGGCGTTCTGCAGGAGAGCGCGGTAGAGGCCATGAAGGGAACGGGCTTCTTTGCTTTCAGAATTGCGGGTCAAAACGACTTTTTTGCCGTCAACCTTGGCGGAGACTTCCGAACGCATGGGGATCGAGAGTTGGGTTTTGGCGCCCTTCACGATCACTTCATTCGACGGGGTCACCGTCACTTGCACTTTATCGTCAAAAATGACGGGAGCTTTTCCAATCCGAGACATACATCACCTACCAAATCGTGCAGAGCAGTTCGCCACCGAGCTTATTCTCGGTCGCATTTTTGCCACTCATCACGCCTTTGCTGGTGCTCAACACGGAGACACCGAGGCCCGAGCGAATGACAGGGATTTCATCGGATTGAACGTACACACGGCGACCCGGTGTGCTCACCCGACGAACGTTGGAAATAGCGTGGTTGCCTTGCTCATCGTACTTCAAGTAGACGCGCATGATCCCCTGTTTGGAGTCCTTCGCGATTTTGAAGCTGCGGATGTAACCCTCTTCAACGAGGATCTGGGCGATCCCGGCGCGCATCTTGGACGCCGGAAGGTCCACTTTCTCGTGCCGAGCATCGCCGGCGTTCCTAACCATCGTGAGAAATTGACCGATCATATCCATCTTAATAACTCCTTACCAGCTGGCCTTGGTGACGCCCGGAAGTTTACCGGTCAGGGCAAGTTCACGGAACTTGTTCCGGCACAAACCGAACTTGCGAAGAACGCCGCGGGGGCGACCCGTCAGCTCGCAACGATTGCGAATCTGAATGTGAGACGTCTTTTTCGGAAGTTTCTGCAACTTCACGCGAGCCGCCTGTCTTTCCTCTTCGGAAAGCTTCATGTTCACCGATTGATTGCGGAGCTCTTCGCGATGTTGGTAGTACTTCTTCGCCAAAGCTTTTTTACGATTATTTTTTTCAACGGAAGCCAAACGAGCCATTTTCGTCCACCTTTATTATTTGCGGAAAGGCACGCCCAGGGATTCCAGCAAGGCCATCCCTTCAGCGTCCGTTTTAGCGGTCGTGCAAATCGTGATGTTCATCCCACGCACTTTGTCGACCTTGTCAAAGTTGATTTCCGGGAAAACGATCTGTTCTTTGAGACCCATGTTGTAGTTCCCACGGCCGTCAAAGCCTTTGCGCGGCAAACCACGGAAGTCGCGAACGCGCGGCAGAGCCAACGAGTTCAGACGATCCATGAACGACCACATCCGGTCACGGCGCAAGGTCACGCGCACGCCGATTTGCAGGCCGGCGCGCAGTTTAAAGTTCGAGATGGCTTTTTTAGATTTCGTCACCACGGCTTTTTGGCCGGCGATCGAAGTCACTTCATCCACGACACCGGCGAGGATCTTCGGGTTCGCCACGGCTTCAGAGGCCGGGCAAACACTGATGATGATCTTCTCGAGGCGCGGGACTTCCATCACGTTTTTGAATCCGTGCTTTTTCATCAGCTCCGGCGCGATTTCTTCATTATATCTTTTTTTCAAGCGATCCACAGTCTACCTCTTAGAGAACTTCCGGAGCCAGCGAGACGATCTTCACGAATTGCTTCGCGCGGAGCTCACGAGCGACGGGGCCGAAAATACGGGTTCCGATCGGTTCTTTCGATGCGTTGATCAAGACAGCCGAGTTGTCATCGAAACGGATGTAAGAACCATCCGGGCGACGCAGCTTGTGAACCGTCCGGACGACCACGGCTTTCGCCACGTCGCCCTTTTTCACTTTGGCGTTCGGAAGAGCTTCTTTGATCGAGACGACAATGATATCGCCGATCGAGGCGTAGCGCTTCTTCGATCCGCCGAGGACCTTCACGCACATCACTTCTTTAGCGCCTGAGTTGTCAGCGACATTCAAGCGGGTTTGCATTTGAATCATGGCGCGCTCCTCAGCGTTTCGATTGCTCCACGACTTCCGACAGGGCCCAGCGCTTGGTTTTGCTGAGCGGACGGGTTTCGTGGATGCGGACAATGTCACCGATCTTGGCTTCACCTTTTTCATCGTGAGCCTTAAAGACGGACGACGTTTTCACGTATTTACCGTATTTCGCGTGCTTCACCATGTGATTCACGCGCACCGAGATGGTCTTCTGCATTTTATTGCTGACGACTTCCCCGGTGACTTCAATGCGACGGCCTCTGTTATTTTCCGTGTTCATAGCCATTCCCCTCACCGCGCAACTTTCTTCACGATCGCCGTGTTGATACGAGCGATGTTGCGGCGAAGTTGACGAATTTCAACCGGATTCGAAAGCTGTCCGATCGAGTTTTTAATTCTTGCATCGAACAGCTCTTTGGAGAGAGCGGTCCGTTTCTTTTTCAATTCAGCGACCGACAGGTCTTTGATTTCAGCTGCCTTCATGTCTCTTACTCCCGCACCAGGAAACGGGTTTTAAAGGGGAGCTTGTGAGCAGCCAGGCGGAAAGCCTCCTGAGCTTGTTCACGAGTCACACCGTTCATTTCAAAAAGGACGCGACCCGGGAGGATGCGCGCGACCCAGAGTTCCGGATTCCCTTTACCGGAACCCATCCGCGTTTCAGCGGGCTTCTTGGTCACAGGACGATCCGGGAACACCCGGCACCAGATTTTACCACCGCGCTTGATGGAGCGGGAGATGGCGATCCGGGCGGCTTCCAACTGACGGGCCGTCATGCGGTGTTCTTCCGTGGCCTGCAGGCCGAAGTCACCGAAATCGAGGTTCGCCCCGCGACGGGCGAAACCCGTGGCACGGCCGACAAACTGTTTACGCCATTTGACGCGCTTAGGACTTAACACGACCGGCCTCCTCAACTTCACGGGTGCTCAAAATGTCACCCTTGTAGATCCACACTTTCAAGCCGATGATCCCGTAGGTCGTCAGGGCTTCCGCCGTGCCGTAATCAATGTCGGCGCGGAGGGTGTGCAACGGAACGCTCTTTTCGTTGTACCATTCCGAACGGGCGATTTCGGCGCCATCCAGACGGCCGGCGACGCGGACTTTGATCCCGCGAACACCGCTCTTGATCCCGGCGGCGATGGCTTTTTTCAAAGCACGGCGCCACGAGATCCGCTTTTCCAACTGGGTCGCGATGCTTTCCGCGACCAACTGGGCGTCCATGTCCGGTTTGCGGACCTCTTGGATGCTCAGGAAGACTTCGTTGGAGGTCAGCTTTTGGACTTCGGCTTTGAGGGAATCAATGCCCGTGCCCTTTTTGCCGATCACCACACCCGGACGAGCCGTGGAGATGATGACCTTCACTTTTTTGAACGCGCGCTCGACTTCGATTTTAGCGACGCCGGCGTGCTTGAGTTTCTCTTTCAAATACTTACGAAGACGCAGGTCCTCGTGGAGATTTTCGTAGTAGGTAGCCCCTTTGGCGTACCAGCGGGAATCCCACGTGCGAATAACGCCAACTCTGAGTCCAATCGGATTAACCTTCTGTCCCACGCTTACTTCTCCTCAAGCACGACGTTGATGTGGCTGGTCTTCTTGCGAAGTCCGAAGGCGCGGCCCTGGGCGCGCGGCATGAACCGCTTCAAAACGGGTCCGCCATCGACAGAGATGTGTTTCACATACAGCTTGTCGATATCCATCGTCTTCTTGTAGTCCGCGTTGGCAACGGCGGACTCGATCAATTTCTTGATCATCAAGGCCGATTTTTTATTGAGGTAGGTGAGAACCTTCACCGCCTCATTGACATCTTTCCCACGGACCATGTCCGCCACCAAACGGGCCTTTTGGCATCCGACTCTGGCGTATCTGAGACTCGCTTTCGCTTCCATAACTCACTACCTCAAATTATTTCTTCGCTGCCGGAGCAGCGGCCGCTTTCTTCTCCGCATGCCCACCGTAGGTGCGCGTGGGAGCGAACTCGCCAAGTTTATGACCGATCATCTGTTCCGTGACGTACACGGGAACAAATTTACGGCCGTTGTGAACCGCGAACGTCAGGCCCACGAACTCGGGAAGAACGGTCGAACGGCGGGACCATGTCTTGATGACCTTCTTATCATTCTTTTCGATCGCGTGGTCGACCTTCTTTTGAACGTGATGATCGACAAACGGACCTTTTTTAACTGAGCGTGCCACCCTTCAACTCCCTTATTTCCGTCTCTTGACGATGGTCCAATTGGTGCGTTTGTTGTTCCGGGTCTTGTAACCTTTACAAGGTTTACCCCAGGGGGTCACCGGGTGGTGACCTTTGCCCACGCCCTCACCGCCACCCATCGGGTGATCGACGGGGTTCATGTGGACGCCACGAACGCCAGGACGGATCCCTCTCCAGCGAGAGCGACCCGCTTTACCGAGGGAGATGTTTTCATTGTCCGTGTTGCCGACTTGGCCGATGGTGGCCCGGCAAACGGAGAGGACTTTTTTCACTTCACCGGAGGGCAGGCGAACCAGGCAGTATTCACCCTCTTTACCGAGGAGAATCGCGCCGGTCCCGGCACCACGGCAAACTTGGCCGCCTTTACCGGGGCGAAGCTCGACGTTGTGGATCGTCGAACCGACGGGCATGGCGGACAGCGGAAGGCTGTTGCCAGGCTTGATGTCGGCTTTGTCCGAGCTGATGACGGTGTCACCCACGTTCAGACCGATCGGAGCCACGATGTAGGCTTTTTCACCATCCAGGTAGTGCAACAAGGCGATCCGGCAGGTTCTGTTCGGATCGTACTCGATCGCGGCGACCTTGGCCGGCACGTCGAGCTTGGTGCGCTTGAAATCCACCAGACGATAGCGGCGTTTGTGGCCGCCACCGATGTGGCGCATGGTGATGATACCCGTGTTGTTCCGGGCCGCTTTTTTGCGAAGCGGAGCCGTCAGCGATTTTTCCGGGTACTTTTTGGTGATTTCTTTGAAATCGAAACCAACCTGGGCCCGGATCGCATGGGAACGAGGAGAATATGTCTTCACACCCATGTTTAGACTCCCTCAAACAAGGCGATTTTCTCGCCGGCTTTAAGTTTCACGAATGCTTTTTTCCAGTACGGCGTTTTGGTCATGCCGAACTTGGTCTGTTTCCCGTGACCACGACACACGGTCGTGCGCACCGAATCCACTTTCACGCCGAAGTTTTTCTCGACGGTGCCTTTGATCGTCGTTTTGTCCGCGGTCATATCGACTTCGAAGACATAAACGCCGGCGGCGCTGTGAAAGGTGTTTTTCTCAGTGACGAGCGGGGCTTTAATGACGTTTTTCATGTTAAGCCTTCTCCAACGTGCAGCGGTCCACGATTTTCGCCACGGATTCCTTCGTGATGACAGCGGCATCGTACTTCAGCAGATCAAAGACGTTCAGGCCTTCGACCGGGAAATACTTGAAGGTTTCGAGGTTGCGGGACGCACGTTTAAACATTTCATCTTGTTGGGCGTCGATCAGCACGGCTTTCGTCAGACCGAAGCCTTTCAGACGGCGACCGAGTTCGTTGGTCTTGCCTTCCGACTTCATGTTGTCGACGATGAACAGGCGGCCTTCTTTCACCAAGTGGGAGAGAGCCATGCTCAAACCGATGCGACGGACTTTTTTCGGCAACACGTAAGCGTAGCTGCGCGGGAGCGGACCGAAGGTGGTTCCACCGCCAGGCATCAGGGGCGAACGGGTCGAACCCTGACGGGCGTTCCCGGTGCCTTTTTGCTTGAAGGGCTTTTTACCGCCACCAGAGACGAGGCCCTTGGTTTTGGTCATGTGCGTGCCTTGACGACGGCAAGCCAACTGCCACTTCACCACTTCGTGAAGCACTTCTTTTTTCACTTCGCGCTCGAAGACCTCGGAAACGAGATCAACGGTGCCGACTTTTTCTTTTTTCCAGTTCAAAACATTCGCGGTGGCCATTATTCCCTCACCAACTTCACGAGGCTGTTGCGAGCGCCGGGAACCGGGCCCTTCACCATGAGAACGTTTTCACCAGGGATCACCTGAACGATCTCGACGTTTTTCACGGTGATCGTTTCGTCACCCCAGTGACCCGGGAACTTCTTGCCCGGCATCACGCGACCCGGCCACGTGCGGTTCCCGCTCGAGCCCGGACGACGGTGGAACTTCGAACCGTGAGTGGCGGGGCCACCGGCGTTGTTCCAGCGTTTGATGGAGGACGTGAAACCGCGGCCCTTGGAGTTGGCCGTGACTTTCACGATATCACCTTTGTTAAGACTCTCGATGGAAAGCTGGGCCCCGAGAGACACGCCTTCCGGCAAAGTCTGACGGATTTCCTTCACGAGGGAGGCGCCGTTTTCGAAACCGGTCTTCGCGAGATGACCTTTTTCGGCTTTGCTCGAGTTTTTCGCTTTTTTCGGACGGCAGGCCAGCTGAACCGCTTCGTAGCCGTCTTGTTCGTTCGTTTTCACTTGGGAAACGTACCAGGGCTCGAAACGAAGAACGGTGACGGGCACCGCTTCGCCTTGCTCATTGTAAACGGTCGCCATGCCTTCTTTGAAGGCGTAGAGGCCGTTGAGCTTGAGCTCCGTCGTCCCTGCGCTGTTGGGCGTGGTGTTGGTTTCGCTCACGACTCACTCCTTAGATGGCAGACAACTTGATTTCAACGTCAACGCCGGCGGAAAGATCGAGCTTCATGAGCTGATCCACGGTCTGCTGAGTCGGCTCGAGGATATCGAGCATGCGTTTATGGGTGCGGACTTCGAATTGCTCACGGGATTTTTTATCGACGTGGGGCGAACGCAACACCGTGAAACGGTTGATACGGGTCGGAAGAGGGATCGGACCGGCCACACGGGCACCCGTGCGGCGAGCAGTCTCGACAATCTCTTTCGTCGATTGATCGAGCAATTTATGATCGAACGCTTTCAAACGGATTCGGATCTTTTGACTTTGCATACCAAGTCACTCTCGCTGGTTTGTGTAAACTATCGCTTTTACTCACAAAAACACACTACTGAGCACTCTTTCATCAAGGACCTTGTCCCGAGGTGAGCCCAGTGCGGCCCAAGACGGTAAAACGGGGATCCTCTGTTAAGGTGTCAACAGAGCTGGCAGTTATGCACGAGCGCGGAGGGTGTGTCAAAGGGGAATTTGAAGAATTTCTGACACCGGGAAATCGGGCCTAGAAGCGGCCCAATTTCTGCAAAATTTCGCCCTTCGCCCGCGCCGGGACCGGAGCGTATTCCAAAAATTCCATGGAGAAAGCGGCCCGCCCCTGACTCAGGCTGCGCACATCCGTCGCGTAACCAAACAGGGTGGCCAGGGGGGCCTCGGCATCAATGATCTGTCCCCCACCCGGCTTGACGTTCATGGAAAGAATCTTGCCGCGGCGGGAGTTCAAATCTCCCACCACATTGCCGACGAACTCGTCGGGGCAGCTGACTTCGAGCTTCATAATGGGCTCCAGGAGCTCCACGGCGGCCTGCCTGACCGCGTCGCGGAAAGCCAGGGAGGTCGCGGCCTTGAAAGCCATCTCCGTGGAGGCGTCCGGGCGGGTTTCCACTTTGAGTAGAATCCCCTTCACCCCCAGCATGGAGTAGCTGGCCAGAGGACCCACTTCCGCGGCCTCACGGAAGCCGCTCTCCACGGCTTTCAGGAGCTCCGCCGGGAACTCGCGACCCACCGTGACCAGACTCTGGAACTGGATGCCTTCTTGGCGGGAAATCGGCTCAAGACGCAAAGTGACCTTGGCGTAGTGGATTTCCCCGCCGATCTCACGCTCGTAAACGTGCTCGGCCTGCGCGGCAACCGTGATGGTCTCACGGTAACTGACTTGCGGCTTGCCCACGTTCGCCTGCACCTTGTGCTCACGCAGCAGGCGATCGACCAGGATCTCCAGATGCAATTCACCCATCCCCGATAAAAGCATCTGCCCCGTCTCGGGATCCGAACGCAGGCGGCAGGAAGGATCCTCTTTCGTCAGCTTTTCCAGGCCCTGCATCATCTTGTCCTGATCCCCGGACGATTTGGCCTCGACGGCCACGGCGATGACGGGCTCGGGGAACGTGATCGACTCGAGCAGAAGAGGATGAGCGGTTTCACAGAGGGTGTCGCCGGTCGCGGTGAATTTGAGCCCGACCACGGCACCGATATCGCCGGCTTTCAGCGTCTCCACTTCCTCGCGGGAGTTGGCGTGCAACTTCACGAGTTTCTGGATGCGCTCTTTTTTCTGGGTGCGCGGATTCAGCAACTGGGCGCCGACCTTCACCTGGCCCGAGTAAACGCGGATGTACGTCAAAGTCCCGGCGAAGGGGTCGTTGGCGATCTTGAAAGCCAGGGCGGCGACCGGAGCGTCCCAGTCGAGCTTGCAGACGATCTCTTTGTCTTCCTTCTCGGGGTGATGGGCGATGATCGGCGGGACATCCAGAGGGGACGGGAGATAATCGACGACCGCGTCCAGCAAAGGCTGCACGCCCTTGTTCTTGAACGCGGATCCGCACAGGACAGGGAAAACTTTTTTCGCCAGGGTGCCCTGGCGCAAAGCGGTCTTGAGCTCGGCGATCGTGACCTCTTCGCCGTTCAGGTACTTCTCGAGAAGCGCGTCGTCGAATTCGACGATCCTCTCGATCACTTCCGTGCGGAAACGATCCACCTCGGACCTCATGTCGGACGGCACCTCGACGACGTCAAACTTTTCGCCTTTATCCTTTTCCTGCCAGACGTAGGCTTTGTTCTCGATGAGATCGACGACGCCGCGGAAAGAATCCTCCATCCCGATCGGCACCTGAATGGCGATGGGATTGGCGTGCAGTTTGTCGCGGATCGAATGCACGCTCATCACGAAATCGGCGCCCACGCGGTCCATTTTATTGATGAAGCAGATGCGGGGCACCTGGTATTTATCGGCCTGCTTCCACACCGTTTCCGATTGCGGTTCGACGCCGTTGACGCCGTCGAAAACCGCCACGGCCCCGTCGAGAACGCGCAAGGAGCGCTCCACCTCGATGGTGAAGTCCACGTGCCCGGGAGTGTCGATGAGATTGATGCGGTAATCTTTCCAGAAGCACATCGTCGCCGCCGATGTGATGGTGATCCCCCGCTCCTGCTCTTGCACCATCCAGTCCATGACCGTGTCACCGTCATGAACCTCGCCGATTTTGTGGGAGCGGCCCGTGTAATAGAGAATGCGCTCGGACGTGGTGGTTTTACCGGCGTCGATGTGGGCCATGATGCCGATGTTGCGGGTGAATTTCAGATCGGAGATTTGCTTCGGTTCTTTCACCGGATCACCTTATCAGGATGCCGGAAAAAGGCCAACCCCTGCGGCGCGAATCAAAACCCCGGGCCACGAACGGTCCGGGGCAAAAAAAAGAATCAGAGCTGACGGCAAAGAGCGGCCAGGCCCTTTTCAACGTTCAAAAGCAGCACCTGGGTGCCATTGCCATTCGCGACCTGGGTCACCGCTTTCGTCTTTTGATCGTAGAAACCCAAGGTCATGCCCTCCCCACTCACCGAGGCGAACACCATCAGGTCATTCGTTTGATGAAGGATGACCGCGTCACCCGTGGCCTCGACGTCCTGATTGGCCACAACGCGGCTGTAGTTGCCCGCGGCATCCCTTTCAGCAACCAGGCAATTGGACTTCGCCAGAGCAACCGCACTCATCGTCATCATGGCGGCAAAAACGAGAACTTTCATGAACCCTCCTTGATTGGGAGGAACCAGCTCATCAAGCCAGGGCGGTGAAAACAAGAAGTTCCCGGCGGATTTCGCAAGGCAGAAATGAAAAAGCCCTCTTCCGAGGGCTTTTTCAAAAAAACTTTGAACCGTCTTCTCTTACCAGTTGTAGTGAGAGAAAGCCTTGTTGGCTTCAGCCATCTTGTGAACGTCTTCACGTTTTTTGATGGAGTTGCCGCGGTTGTTGTAAGCATCGATGAGCTCACCAGCCAGGCGCTTGGCGTAATCTTTCTCCCCGCGCTCGCGGCTGTATTCCACCAACCAACGCATAGCCAAGGACAGGCGGCGCGTGGGACGGACATCCGTGGGAACCTGATAAGTGGCACCACCCACGCGGCGCGAACGCACTTCGATGGAGGGCTTCACGTTTTCCAGGGCCTTTTTCATCACGGCGATCGGTTCTTCGCCAGGGACTTTGGCTTTGATTTCCTCGAGAGCACCGTAGAACAGCTTTTGAGCCGTGGCTTTGGCGCCCGAGTACATCATTTTGTTCACGAACTTGGCGACGATGATGTCTTTGAAAACCGGGTCCGGGATGATTTCGCGCTTGAGTGTCTTACGACGACGAGACATGGATCTTCCTCACTTATTTCTTAGGTTTTTTGGCGCCGTATTTCGAGCGGCTGCGCAGACGACCGTTCACGCCCTGAAGATCCAGGACACCGCGGACGATGTGGTAACGAACACCCGGCAAGTCTTTCACACGGCCGCCGCGAATCAGAACAACGGAGTGCTCTTGCAGGTTGTGGCCGATGCCCGGAATGTAAGAGATGACTTCAAAACCGTTGGACAAGCGGACTTTCGCCACTTTACGGAGAGCCGAGTTCGGCTTCTTCGGGGTCGTCGTGTACACGCGGGTGCAAACACCGCGGCGCTGAGGACAACCCGCCAAAGCAGGCGATTTCGTTTGGTTTTTTTGAACACTGCGCTCACGTTTGATGAGCTGGTTAATTGTCGGCACTTGGTACCCCTAAAATATAAAAAACCTGATCTTTGAGATCGGACGCTGGAAACTAGCCACTTCCAGCGCCCCGGTCAAGTTGAATGTTTTTCTTCTCTAGCCTTGCGGAGCGGGAGCGGCCCCAAAACCCGGCAGGGACACGAAAGAGGTCTCTTCGTCCTCTTTCACGACCACTTTCCAGCGTTTATAGGAGGTCAAACCCGTTCCGGCGGGGATCAAACGACCCATGATAATATTTTCTTTCAAGCCACGCAGATGGTCGGTGCGGGAATTGATCGCCGCTTCCGTGAGGACCTTGGTGGTCTCCTGGAAGGAGGCGGCCGAAATCCAGCTGTCCGTGCTCAAGGAAACCTTGGTGATCCCCAACAGGAGAGGCTTGCCGTTGGCCGGCTGACCGCCCTCTTGAATCACGCGTTTGTTCTCTTGATCGAAAGCGTAACGCTCGACCTGCTCGCCCGACAGGAAGCGGGTGTCTCCGGAATCGGAGATTTCCACTTTCCGCAGCATCTGGCGAACGATGGTTTCAATGTGCTTGTCGTTGATGCCCACGCCCTGCAGACGATACACCTCTTGGATTTCGTTGGTCAGGTAGGCCGCCAGGGCCTTGTGACCGAGAACCGCGAGAACATCGTGCGGGTTGGTGGGACCATCCACGAGGGAGTCCCCGGCCTTCACGAATTCGCCCTCGCGGACGACGACGTGCTTGCCTTTGGGAATCAGGTACTCGCGCTGTTCGCCCACTTCCGGAGTGACGATCACGCGCTGCTTGCCCTTCACGTCCTTGCCGAAGGTCACGTAACCGTCGATTTCGGAGATGATGGCGGCCTCTTTCGGCTTGCGGGCTTCGAACAACTCGGCGACGCGCGGGAGACCCCCGGTGATGTCGCGGGTTTTCGAGGCTTCGCGGTGCATTTTGGCGATCACGTCGCCGGCGTGCACGTCCTGGCCGTCCTGAACCAGCAGCTGGGCGCCGACCGGGATCAGGTAACGGGCCGGGATGTCGCGTCCGGGAAGATTCAACGGCTTGCCGTTGCCATCCACCAGGTAAACCGTGGGTTTCACTTCGGAGGATTTCGACTCGGTGATCACTTTCGTCGCGAAGCCCGTCACCGCGTCCACTTGTTCGGACATGGTCGAGCCTTCTTCGATGTCATGATACTGCGTCTTCGCCGAGACTTCCGAGATGATCGGGTTGGAATAAGGATCCCACTCGGCGACGTTGGCGCCCTTGGCCACCTTTTCGCCCTCTTTCATGTTCAAAACGGCGCCGTAAACGAGCTTGAAGTTCTCGCGCTCGCGGCCGGTTTCGTCGACCACCACGGCCTCACCGTTCCGGTTCATGACCGTCAGTTTGCCTTGGCGGTTCACCACGTAGTGAACGTTCTTGAGTTTCAAGGTCCCGTCGTAACGGGACGTGTGCACGGACTGTTCGACCGCGCGGGAGGCCGCACCACCCAAGTGGAAGGTCCGCATGGTCAGCTGCGTGCCGGGCTCACCGATCGACTGGGCGGCGATGATACCGACCGCTTCGCCGAGGTTGACCGTGGCGCCGCGGGACAGATCGCGGCCATAGCACTTCACGCACACGCCGCGACCGCTTTCGCAGGTCAGAGCGGAGCGGATCATGACTTTGTCCACACCGGCGTCGTCGATGACTTTGAGGTGCTGTTCCATGATCTCGTCACCGGCCTTCACCAGCACCTGGCCGCTCACCGGATGGGTGATGTCGTTCAGGGCCGTGCGGCCGAGGATGCGATCGCTCAACGGCTGGATGATCTCGCCGCCCTCGAGGAGGGGCGTGACTTCAAGGCCGTCTCGCGTGCCGCAATCGGTTTCGCTGACGACGACGTCCTGGGCGACGTCCACCAGACGACGGGTCAGGTAACCGGAGTTGGCGGTTTTCAGCGCCGTGTCCGCGAGACCTTTCCGCGCGCCGTGCGTGGAGATGAAGTATTGCAAAACGGTCAGACCTTCGCGGAAGTTCGCGGTGATCGGCGTTTCGATGATCTCACCGGACGGCTTGGCCATCAGACCGCGCATGGCGCACAGCTGGCGCAGCTGGTTGACGGAACCCCGGGCGCCGGAGTCGGCCATCACGTAGATCGGGTTGAAGCTGGGGCCGACGACTTCTTTGCCGTCGACGACGAACTTCTGCTTCTCGATGTTGTTCATCATCTCTTTGGCGAGCTTGTCGGAAGTCTGGGCCCAGATGTCGACCACTTTGTTGTAGCGCTCACCCTCGGTGATCAGACCTTCATCGTACTGCTGCTGGATCTCGGTGATCTGTTTTTCGGCGTCCTGGATCATGGCGCCTTTGGAGGCGGGAATGATCATGTCGTCCGAGCAGATGGAGATACCGGCCTGGGTCGAGTACTTGAAGCCCAAGGTCATGATGTTGTCCGCGAGCAGGCAGCACGCTTTGGCGCCGGCGATGCGGAAGGTTTTATCGATCAGGTTGGCGATCGATTTTTTGTTCATGACGATGTTCACTTCGGAGAACGGCACTTCGCGGGGCACGACGGAAGAGAGGATCGAACGGCCCACCGAGGTGTCCTCGAGTTTGCCGTTGATGCGCACTTTACAGGCGGCCTGCAGGTCGACGATGCCGGTTTCGTAAGCGTAAACCGCTTCGTCCATCGACTGGAACACCTTGCCGGTACCACGGGCGCCCGGGCGGATGCGGGTCATCCAGTAGAGACCCAGCACCACGTCCTGGGACGGGTTGATGATCGGTTTGCCGTTGGCGGGGCTCAGGATGTTGTTGGTCGACATCATGAGCACGCGGGCTTCGACCTGCGCCTCGATGGAGAGGGGCACGTGAACAGCCATCTGGTCACCGTCGAAGTCGGCGTTGAAAGCCGTGCAGACGAGCGGGTGCAGCTGGATGGCCTTCCCTTCGTGGAGGACGGGCTCGAAAGCCTGGATCCCCAGACGGTGCAGGGTCGGAGCGCGGTTCAGCATGACCGGATGCTCTTTCACCACGTCGGCGAGGATGTCCCACACTTCCACCATTTCGGAATCAACGGCGCGTTTGGCCTGTTTGATCGTGGTGGCGAGGCCTTTTTCCTCGAGTTTGTTGTACACGAAGGGTTTGAACAGCTCGAGAGCCATTTTCTTCGGGAGACCGCACTGATGCAGCTTCAGGTTCGGACCGACGACGATGACGGAACGACCGGAGTAGTCGACGCGCTTACCGAGAAGGTTCTGACGGAAGCGGCCGTGTTTCCCTTTGAGCATGTCGGACAAGGAGCGCAGCGGTCGCTTGTTCGGACCGGTGAAGGTCTTGCCGCGGCGACCGTTGTCGAGCAGAGCGTCGACGGCCTCTTGCAGCATCCGTTTTTCGTTGCGGATGATGATGTCCGGGGCGTTCAGCTCCTGCAGGCGCTTCAAACGGTTGTTCCGGTTGATGACGCGACGGTAGAGGTCGTTCAGGTCGGAGGTCGCGAAGCGGCCGCCGTCCAGGGGCACCAACGGACGCAGGTCCGGAGGCAGCACCGGCAGGGACTCGAGCATCATCCACTCGGGACGGTTCGAGGAACCTTTGAACGCCTCGACGACGCGCAAACGCTTCGTGAGTTTTTTGATCTGGGCTTCGGACTTCGTCTCGCGGATGTCCAAGCGCAGTTTTTTGGAAAGGTATTCCGGGTCGATCTTGCGGAGCATGTCGCGGACCGCTTCGCCGCCCATGCCGGCTTTGAAATTCGGACCGTAGTCGTTCAAAGCGGCCTGGTAGGCCTCTTCGGAGAGGATCTGGCCCTCTTCAAGCTTCGTGTCCATGGGATCGATCACCACGTAGGCTTCGCAATACAGAACCTTTTCCACGTCTTTCAGGGAAAGGTTCAGCAGGTTGCCGATGCGGCTCGGGAGCGAGCGCAGGAACCAGATGTGGGCCACGGGCGTGGCGAGCTCGATGTGACCGAGACGTTCCCGGCGCACTTTCGATTGCGTGACTTCGACGCCGCACTTCTCGCAGATCACTCCGCGGTACTTCATCCGCTTGTATTTGCCGCACAGACATTCGTAGTCCTTGATGGGACCGAAAATCTTGGCGCAGAACAGACCGTCGCGCTCCGGCTTGAACGTCCGGTAGTTGATGGTCTCGGGTTTCTTCACTTCGCCGTGCGACCACTCGCGGATCATCTCCGGAGAGGCCAAAGACAGGCGAACGGCATCGAATGACAGCGGATCCTTCGGCTTATCGAAAAAATTAAGAAGGTCTCTCAAACTTCACCTCTTTAAAATGAATCAAATCCTTAAAAAAACAATCCCCAAAAAACCTTAGTGCTGGACGCCGCCACCGTCGCCGCCAACCGGCACGGGGGTCGCCACCACGGTCTCCTCGATCATCACGTCCTCGTCCTCCGGGTCGCGGAGGATATCGGACTCGACGAGTTCCACGTTCAGCGCGAGGGCCTGCAGTTCCTTGATCAGAACGTTGAAGGCCTCCGGCAAACCGGGCTCGAGGATGTTTTCGCCTTTCACGATGCTTTCGTACATGCGGGTCCGGCCGGCCACGTCGTCGGACTTGACCGTGAGGAATTCCTGCAGCGAGTACGCGGCACCGTAAGCTTCGATCGCCCACACTTCCATCTCCCCGAGACGCTGACCACCGAACTGGGCTTTCCCGCCCAGGGGCTGTTGCGAAACCAAGGAGTAGGGCCCGATGGAGCGGGCGTGAATCTTCTCTTCAACCAAGTGATGCAGTTTCAGCATGTACATGATGCCGACCGTGACCGGGTTGTGGAAGGGTTCACCCGTCCGACCGTCGAAGAGAATCGCCTGCCCGGAGGACGGGAGATTGGCGCGGCTCAAGAGGGTTTTCACGTCCGTTTCGCGGGCGCCGTCGAACACGGGGGTGCCGACGTGCACGCCGTTTTTCACGACCGAGATCATCTGCTTCATGGAGGCGTCATCGGCCTTCTCGAGCTTGGCGGTGATGTCTTCATCGCCGAAAGCATTGATCATCGCTTTGCGGGCCTCTTCGGCATTCCACTTATCGAGGTGGGAGGACAGCTGTTTGCCCAGGTTGTGGGCGGCCCAGCCCAAGTGGACTTCGAGGATCTGACCGATGTTCATCCGCGAGGGCACGCCCAGCGGGTTCAGCACCATGTCGACCGGGGTCCCGTCGGCGAGGTAAGGCATGTCTTCGATCGGCAGGACCTTCGAGACGACGCCTTTGTTCCCGTGGCGGCCGGCGAACTTGTCACCGACTTGCAGCTTGCGCTTGATGGCCACGTAGACCTTCACCATTTTGATCACGCCCGGCGGGAGCTCGTCGCCTTTGCGCAGGCGCTCGATCTTCTCGTTGAACACGAGCTTCACGGCATCCAACTGGTTGCGGGCGCCGTCGATGATCTTGTTGACCTGGAATTCCAGCTCTTGATCGAGCGGGATGTAGCTCAGCAGCTCGAACGGGATGGTTTCGAGGTCGGCGACGGTGATGTCCTGGCCTTTGTTCAGGAGCTTCTGGCTCCCGTCCTCGTTCAAGAGCACGCCGGTGGTCTTTTTGCCGACCAGGATGTCGCGCAGTTTCGAGATCGCGTTGTTGCGGATCACGTTCTGCTCGACGGCCAGGTCTTTCTCGAGTTTGCGTTTTTTCTCCTCGATGATGGAGGACAGACGCTCGTCGCGGTCGGCGCCTTCGCGGCTGTACACCTGGGCATCGATCACCGTGCCGTACACGCCCGAGGGGGCGCGCAGGGAGGTGTCGCGGACATCGCCGGCTTTTTCACCGAAGATGGCGCGCAGGAGTTTTTCCTCGGGGGACAGCTGGGTCTCGCCTTTCGGGGTGACCTTACCGACCAGGATGTAGCCCGGGCGGACTTCGGCGCCGATGCGGATGATCCCGGAGCTGTCGAGATCCTTCAGCGCCTCTTCGCCGACGTTGGCGATGTCGCGGGTGATCTCTTCCTTGCCGAGCTTGGTGTCGCGGGCGACGCACTCGAACTCCTCGATGTGGATCGAGGTGTAGGTGTCTTCCTTCAGCACGCGCTCGGAGATGAGGATGGAGTCCTCGAAGTTGTAGCCCATCCACGGCGTGAACGCGACGAGGATGTTCTGACCGAGAGCCAATTCACCCAGCTCGGTGGAGGGACCGTCGGCGATGATGTCGCCGCGGCCGACCTTGTCGCCGACTTTGACGATCGGCTTCTGGTTGAAACAGGTGTTCTGGTTCGTGCGCTGGTACTTGGTGAGATTGTAGATGTCGACGTTGGCGCCGAGTTCGCCGCCTTTGGCGAAACGACGGACGACGATCCGGCTGGCGTCCACTTCCTCCACGAGACCGTCATTGAGGGCGACGACGGAGGTTCCGGAGTCGCGGGCCACCAGGCGCTCCACGCCGGTTCCGACGAGCGGAGCGCGGCTGCGGAGCAGGGGCACGGCCTGACGTTGCATGTTCGAGCCCATGAGCGCGCGGTTGGCGTCATCGTGCTCGAGGAAGGGGATCAGCGAGGCGGCGATGGACACGAGCTGGGAGGGCGAAACGTCCATCAGCGAAACGCGGTCCTTGTCGACGATCTCGTATTCACCGTCGCGACGGATGTTGGCCGTCGGGGTGATGATCTGATTCATGCCTTTTTCATCGCGCGGGGCCTGGGCGATCAGCTGACCGGCCTCTTCCAGGGCGGACATGTAAGTGATGTCCGCGGAGATGCTGCCCTGATCGACTTTGCGGTAAGGCGTCTCGATGAAGCCGTGTTTGTTGATGCGCGCGTAGGTCGCGAGCGAGGCGATCAGACCGATGTTCGGTCCTTCCGGCGTTTCGATCGGGCAGATCCGGCCGTAGTGGGTCGGATGCACGTCGCGGACTTCGAAACCGGCGCGATCGCGGGTCAGACCACCCGGGCCGAGGGCGGACAAACGGCGTTTGTGCGTGATCTCGGAGAGCGGGTTGGTTTGATCCATGAACTGCGACAACTGCGAGGAGCCGAAGAACTCCTTGATCACGGCGTTCACCGGTTTCGCGTTGACGAGATCATGGGGCATCATGGTCTCGACGTCCTGGAGGCTCATGCGCTCGCGGATGGCGCGCTCCATGCGGACGAGGCCGATGCGGTATTGGTTCTCGAGCAGCTCACCGACGGAACGGACGCGGCGGTTGCCGAGGTGATCGATGTCATCGACGATCCCCTTGCCGTTTTTCAGGTCGATGAGGGTCTTGATGGTGCTGAGAATGTCCTTGTGCGTGAGCGTGCGGTGCTCCGGCGGGCATTCTTCCATCGGGATGTTGAACTTGTGGTTGATCTTGATCCGACCGACTTCGGAGAGGTCGTAGGTTTCCGGATCGAAGAACAAGCGATGGAAGAAGGTGGTGGCCGCTTCGAGGGTCGGCGGCTCGCCCGGGCGCAGGCGCTTGTAGATCTCGACCAGCGACTCGTCCTTGTTGTTCACTTTGTCGACCAACAGGGTGTTGCGCAGGTACGGGCCGACGGTGAGGCCGTCGAAGAAGATCATGTGGAAACGCTCGATGCCGGCGGCCAGGGCCTTCTTGATCAGGGGCACGGACAGCTCGGCGTTGGCGTCGGCCAGGATCTCACCGGTGCTTTCATCGATGAGGGGCTTGGCCAGAACCTTGCCTTCGAGGTCTTCCGGCAGAACTTCGAGTTCCGTCAGATTGATGTCTTTGATTTTTTTGACGATGGCGCGGGTGATGCGGCGACCGGCTCTCACCAGGGCTTCACCCGACTTGGGATCGATGATGTCGGTCAGCGCGCGCTGGCCGGCCATGCGGTCGATGTCCAAAGTGCGGTAGAGCTTCTGGCCACGGGCATACACTTCATCGAGATCGTAGAAGTACTCCAGCAACTGCTCGGAGTTGTAGCCCAGGGCTTTGAGAAGGATCGTCGCCGGGAATTTACGGCGGCGGTCGATGCGCACGTGGATCAGGTCTTTCTGATCGAATTCCACGTCGAGCCACGAACCGCGGTACGGAATCACGCGGGCCGTGTAGATCAGTTTGCCGGAGGCGTTGTTTTTGCCGCCGTCGTGATCGTAGAACACGCCGGGAGAGCGGTGCAGCTGGGAGACGATGACCCGCTCGGTGCCGTTGATGATGAAAGACCCGTTCTGGGTCATGAGCGGGATTTCACCGAGGTAAACTTCCTGCTCTTTGACGTCGCGGATGGAGCGCGCTTCGGTTTCTTCGTCCACGTCGAAGACGATCAGGCGCAAAGTCACCTTGATCGGGGCGGCGTAAGTCATGCCACGCTGACGGCACTCGTCCACATCGTATTTCGGCGGCTCGAGCTGGTAGCTGACGAACTCAAGGCTGGCGGTGTTGTTGAAGTCCGAAATCGGGAACACCGATTTGAACACGCCATTGAGACCGGCGATCCCACGACGATCCGGATCCATTTCTTTTTGCAGGAAGGCTTCATAAGAAGACTTCTGCAACTCGATCAGATTCGGGATGTCGATGACCTGTTTATTTTTGGCAAAAGACTTACGGATCCGCAGATTGGACGCGGCGACAGGAGTTTTTTCCATCTTTCTCCTCAGAATCCTTCCGCGCCTGTCGAGGCGGAGAAGGGATGACTGACCCCAAGCAATTCAACTGCTTCAGGCTGGAACCTCACTTCGGGGGGAGTTCCTCAGACCCACATTGGAATTTGAACGTGGAAATGCAGTGGCAATCTAGCAGAGGCGGCGCTTCAAAAGCAAGCGATTAGGCAAGAGCCATGCCAACTCGGTCAGACCGGCACTTTATTCCAAGAAAATCGGGACAAATCATGACCTCTTCACTCCGTGGCTCAGAGGCACATAAAAAAATAACGCACCGACCCATAAGGATCGGTGCGTTATTGTGCAAAGTCCTACTTTACTTGGACTTTAGCGCCAGCAGCTTCGAGCTGCTTTTTGATTTTCTCAGCGTCTTCTTTGGTCGCGCCTTCTTTAACCGGTTTGTTGCCGGCTTCGACGAGAGCTTTCGCTTCGGCGAGACCGAGGCCGGTGATGGCACGGACTTCTTTGATGACGTTGATTTTGCTCGCACCACCATCCACCAGGATGATGTCGAACTGGGTTTTTTCTTCCACGGGGGCGCCAGCGGCGCCACCAGCGGCGGCAACAGGAGCGGCGGCGGAAACGCCCCACTTCTCTTCAAGCAGTTTCACCAGTTCGGCGATTTCCAGAACCGTTTTATTCGACAGCGCGTCAACGAGCTGTTCATTGGTCAAAGACATGTAATCCTCCAAAAATTCTAAAATTCAAAAAAAAGCCAGTCTTAAGCTTGAGCGGGAGCGGCTTCGGTTCCCCCACCCTGTTTCTTGGCGTATTCGTTCAAGCAGCGAGCCAGCGCGGAGCCGGGCCCTTGAAGCATGCCAAGGAACATCGCACGCATTTCGTTTTTGCCAGGCAACGTCCCCAAGAATTTAACCTTGGCTTCGTCGAGCGCTTCGCCGTCCATCATCCCGGTTTTGATTTGCAGGACTTCAACGTCCTTCGCGAAATCAACCAGAACTTTGGCCGTCGCATTGACCTCACCGTACGAGAAAACAATGGCGTTCGTCCCTCTCATCGTGGACGAAAACGCTTTCTCGACATTCGGGTGGTCTTTGAACGCGCGCTTGGCCAGCGTGTTCCGCACAACCTTCATCTCCGACTCGGATTGATTGAGCTTTTTACGAAGATTCGTAACTTGCTCAACCTTCATCCCTTTGAAGTCGACGATGAAAGCGCCGCGGGCTTTGGCGATTTGTTCGCCGAGAGCTTTGACCTGCTGTTCTTTGTCAGCGCGAGTGATCATTTGCGGACCTCCTTTCGTTTGGATTTCCTGCGAGTCAGCTTGGAGGAGGTTCCCTGCATGGAAATCCTCTTGCCCATCTAACCTGGCGCCCCTCGGAAGGGGCATTACACGCACAACAGCGAACCGGGTGTCTCTGATCGCAAGGGTAAAAAATTAAAAACTAATTCGCACCCGTGGCCTGAGCTTCGTTCACATCGAGAGCGATGCCGGGACCCATGGTCGACGACACGGTGATGGAGCGAAGGTACTGACCTTTCGAGCTCGAGGGCTTGGCTTTCACGACGGCGCCCAGAAGAACATTGAAGTTCTCGAGGAGCTTCGTGGAACCCATCGACTTCTTGCCGATCCCGGCGTGCAGAATGCCCGCCTTGTCGACGCGGAAATCGAGTTTCCCTTTTTTCTCGGCCGTCACGGCGTCACCGACGTTCATCGTGACCGTGCCGACTTTCGGGTTCGGCATCAGACCACGCGGGCCGAGGATTTTCGCGACTTTCGAGACCGTGCCCATCATGTCGGGGGTAGCGATCGCTTTGTCGAAATCGAGCCAGCCACCCTGGATCTTTTCGACCAGGTCGTCCGCGCCGACGTAATCCGCGCCAGCGTTTTTCGCTTCGGCTTCTTTCGGGCCTTTGGCGAAAACAACCACGCGCACGGTTTTACCGAGGCCGTTCGGAAGGGCGATGGCGCCGCGGACTTGCTGATCCGATTGTTTCGGATCGATGCCGAGACGGAAAGCCACATCGACGGTTTCGTCGAACTTGGCGGGAGCCACATCAACGACGAGATTGAACGCGTCGGCGATGGTGTAACGTTTCTTGCTATCAACTTTGGCCGAAGCGGCCTTAAATTTTTTGCCAGCCATGATTCACCTCTCGCCTATTCCTGGACTTCAAGGCCCATGGACTTGGCGGTCCCGGCGACTTGCGACATTGCGGATTCCACTTTCAAGCAGTTCAGATCCGGCAACTTGGTCGTCGCGATCTGCTTGATTTGGTCCATTTTGACTTTTCCGACCTTGTCTTTTTGCGGCATTTTCGAGCCGGATTCGATCTTCACGGCTTTTTTCAGCAGACTCGACACGGGCGGCGTCTTGGTGATGAACGTGAACGAACGGTCCTGATAAACAGTGATGATGATCGGAATGATATCATCGCCCAGCTTTTGCGTGCGGGCATTGAACTGCTTACAGAACTCCATGATGTTCACGCCATGTTGACCGAGCGCCGGTCCAACGGGAGGAGCCGGATTGGCTTTCCCTGCCGGAATCTGCAACTTGATCATGCCAGTTACTTTTTTGGCCATGGTTGCGATCTCCCACTTCAGTCTTTCGAGGCGTTATCTCGAAAGAGTTAACTCAAATCATCCCGGCAGAGCCCCATGCCCCGACGGGTTTTTGAAACAAAAAAATCAGCCTTTCGACACCTGGAGGAAATCGAGTTCCACCGGGGTCGGGCGTCCGAAGATGCTGACGAGGACTTTCACCTTGCCTTTATCTTCATTGATCTCTTCGACCGTGCCGTTGAAATTGCTGAACGGACCGTCGACGACGGTGACGTTTTCCCCGACCGTGAACTTCACTTTCGGGCGCGGTTTTTCCGCGACGCCAGCCATCTGTTGAGTCACGCGGAAGACTTCGGCTTCCGGGACTTCCGGAGGACGGGTTTTCGTACCCCCCACGAAGCCGGTGACTTTAGACGCATTGCGCACCAAATGCCAAGTCTCATCGTTCAAATGCATCTGCACGAAGATGTAACCCGGGAAAAATTTACGCGATTTTTCCTTTTTCTGACCCTTGACCAACTCCACGACGTTTTCGGCCGGGATCAGGACGTCCCCGAAGAATTTTTCCATCTTCAAGGCCTTGATGCGCTCGCTGATGGCGTTTTTCGCCGTCATCTCGCAGCCGGTCTGAGTATTGACGATGTACCACTTTTTATCCATGGCAGGCCTCATTTCACGAGAACATTCATCAGCTGTCCCGACAGGAAGTCGAAGGACGTGATGATGATGCTGGCCAAAATCACGAAGATGATCACAATGATCGTCATCGCGGTGACGTCCTTGCTGCTGGGCCAGACGACCTTGCGGATTTCCGCAACGACTTCTTCACCCCAAGCGAGAACGCGAGGATTGAATTGAAGAACGGCAAACATCACCAAAGCCACCGCCACCGGCACGCCGTGACGAATGACATCGGAATCCGTCATGCGGGCCACGACGCCGAAGGCGCCCGCCAGAATGCGGATCAGCAGATGCAGGGTGAAACCCACGAGAGCCGCCGCGAGGGCGAAACTCATTGTGAGGATTTTTGAGTTCGTCTTATCCATTCTTCTCCCCCTCTTCCGCTTCAATGCGGGAGGTTGGCAGGGCCGCAGGGATTCGAACCCTGAACCTAAGGATTTGGAGTCCTTCGCTCTACCGTTAGAGCTACAGCCCTATCCTGAAAATCCCGAACCGCGACAACCGCAATTCGGATCAACATTTGGATACTCTTTCAAACGGCGAAGGGGACCACACATGAGGTCCCCCCGCTTGGACCATCCGACCGAGCTTTCAGCACAACCGGGTGAATCACAACTACTCAACGATTTCGGTCACGACGCCGGCGCCGACGGTGCGGCCGCCTTCGCGGATGGCGAAACGCAGTTCTTTTTCCATGGCGATCGGGGCGATCAGCTCCACGTTCATTTCAACGCGGTCACCCGGCATCACCATCTCCGTGCCCTGTTTCAAGGTCACGACGCCCGTGACGTCCGTGGTGCGGAAGTAGAATTGCGGACGGTAGCCGTTGAAGAACGGGGTGTGGCGACCACCTTCCTCTTTGGTGAGGATGTAAGCTTCGCACTTGAATTTCTTGTGCGGCTTGATGGTGCCCGGCTTGGCCAGAACCTGACCGCGCTCGACGTCTTCTTTTTTGGTGCCGCGGAGGAGAACGCCGCAGTTGTCGCCGGCCTGACCTTCGTCAAGCAGCTTGCGGAACATTTCGATCCCCGTGACGGTGGTTTTTTGCGTCGGACGGATCCCGATGATTTCGACTTCATCGTTGACCTTGACGATCCCACGTTCAACACGACCCGTGACGACCGTCCCGCGACCCGAGATCGAGAACACGTCCTCGACGGGCATCAGGAAGGTCTTGTCGACGGCGCGAACCGGCTCCGGGATGTAGGCGTCGCAGGCTTCCATCAATTTCTTGATGGCGGGACGGCCGATGTCGGAGGTGTCGCCTTCGAGGGCTTTGAGGGCGGAACCCGGAACGATCGGGATCTTGTCGCCGGGGAATTCGTACTTGGAGAGCAGTTCGCGGACTTCGAGTTCCACGAGCTCGAGGAGTTCTTTGTCGTCGACCATGTCGACTTTGTTCATGAACACGACGAGAGCCGGCACGCCGACCTGGCGGGCGAGCAGGATGTGCTCACGGGTTTGCGGCATCGGACCGTCAGCGGCCGACACGACGAGGATGGCGCCATCCATTTGAGCGGCACCGGTGATCATGTTTTTCACATAGTCAGCGTGACCGGGGCAATCCACGTGGGCGTAGTGGCGCTTTTCGGTTTCATATTCCACGTGAGTGGTGGAAATGGTGATACCGCGGGCTTTTTCTTCAGGGGACTTATCGATCTGATCGTAAGACATGGCCTGAGACTTGCCTTCAGCGGCGAGAGTCGTCGTGATGGCGGCGGTCAGGGTCGTCTTCCCATGGTCGACGTGGCCGATGGTGCCGATGTTCACGTGCGGTTTGTTCCGGACAAATTTCTCTTTCGACATTGTTCCTCCTGAAAGATGAAACCTTTTATTTTTGAAACCTCTAAAAACCAAAAAACTCGCGCAAAAAACTGGAGCCCGTGATCGGAGCCGAACCGACGACCTCACCCTTACCAAGGGTGTGCTCTACCACTGAGCTACACGGGCCTCAACAACACTCCAAAAGCAACTTGGAGCGGGAAACGGGACTCGAACCCGCGACCCTCTGCTTGGAAGGCAGATGCTCTAGCCAACTGAGCTACTCCCGCTTCACTGACCGCCGGCGCTTTCGCGCCCTCGGTCGCTGACCCGCGGGTTCGCGCACCAGCCAGCACGACGGAAAAGACACTGAGGACTTGGTGGACAGGGAAGGATTCGAACCTTCGTAGACCATGGGCCAACAGATTTACAGTCTGTCCTCTTTAGCCACTCGAGCACCTGTCCGCTCAATTTCTTTTACGTGGTGCTGGCTATGGGACTTGAACCCGCAACCTGCTGATTACAAATCAGCTGCTCTACCAATTGAGCTAAGCCAGCATTCATCCCAAACTTGACCGAATCAGTCCCTGCGCACAAAGACACGAGTCCACCGCGTTTTGGAGAACCCTCGCTTTGTATGGAAAATTTCTAGCGCCGTCAAAGACTTTTCAGAGGCCTTTTTCGGAGGAGGAGCCGGGGGAAGAGCCCGATTCCGGCGCCCGCCCCCTTCGCGGGAGGCGGGAGCGGGGCTCTATGAGCGATGGCGGTGCTGGCGCAAAGTTTCGGTCAAAGCCATGGCCGTGGCGACTGAGGCATTGTAGCTAGCTGCGTCACTGAGCTGGGGAATGCTGACGAGCTCATCGCACAGGCGCTCCGTCGGGATGCGCAGGCCTTTGTCTTCGGCGCCGATGGCCCAGATGACTTTTTCGGGAAGCTTGAGATCAAAGAGACTTTTCTTCGCCTTGTGACTGAGTCCGAAAACCCAGTAGCCCTTTTGCTTCAGGGTTTCGACGGGACCGGCGAAGTTCGTCGTTTCCTCGACGGGAACGTGCTCGGCGCCGCCGCAGGCGACCTTGTGGACCGTGGCGGTCAGGCCCACGGCGCGGTCCTCGGGGATGAGGATGCCGTGCACGCCCGTCAGCCAGGAGGTGCGGACGATGGCACCGAGGTTGTGCGGGTCCTCGAGACCGTCGAGCATGAGCAACATCGAGGTCTGGAAATTGTCGAGCCCGTCCATGTCCAGGGTCGGACGGCCATCCACGTAGATCACCGCGCCCTGATGGGTGGCGCAGATCTTATCGAGCACGCCGACCGGCTTCACCTCGACGCTCAGACGCGCCTTGCGGGCCTGCTCCTCGAGTTCGCGCAGATCCTGGGAGGACTCCCAGCCCTGGCGCAGCCACAGCACCTTCACGTCGGAGGCCACGAAGGCTTCGCGGATGGCGTGCGTGCCGGTCACCATGCGCCAGCTTTTCGGGATGTCGTTTTCAGGACGGCGCTGGGGGCCACCGCGGTGCGGACCGCCGCGCTGAGGACCACGCCCCGCGGGAGCGCCGCGGGACGAAGGGGAACGACCGCCGGAGGGGGAGCGAGAGGAGGAAGAGCGTTGTTTCATAAGTCCCGCATCCTGAGGGATCGCCGGAAAAAGCGCAAGCGGCGCCCCCGGGTGGTCACGGGAATAGATAAAGTTTGCAGGGGAAGACGGCCGTTCAAAGCGGAGCGCCCGACGGAGCGCTGCCGCGTTTTCTCATTCGCCTTCGCTCTTAAAAACAGGTGGAGGCCTGCACGCGGCCGTGGCCATCCTGCACGAGGCCGAGCTTCTGGGCGGCGGCTTTGGAGAGGTCGAGGACGCGGCCGTTCACGTAAGGGCCGCGGTCGTTGATGCGCACGACGACGGATTTGCCCTCGTAGGTGACTTTGACTTTGGTGCCGAGGGGCAGCGTCTTGTGGGCGGCCGTCATTTCGGAGGGATTGAAGATCTCGCCGGAGGCCGTGCGGCGGCCCGCGAAACCGGGGCCGTACCACGAGGCTCCGCCGGCGATCTCGCGGCAGGCGGATTTTTTCCTGGGCGAAGACTCGGCCGTGTCTTGTTTCTCGGCTTTCAAACCCTTCTTCTGGCAATGCTCCAGCACGCTGCGCAGATCCTGGTAAGAGCGCTGGGTGCGGTCCTCGGACGCGCAACGAGGGCCAGCCGAAGGGGCCTTGCGGCGGGAGGAATTCCCTTCCCCGAAGTCGAAAGCCAGGGCGTTGTGACTCAAAAGAAGAAAACAGGCGGCGATGAAAAAATGTCTGTGTTTCATGCCCTGAGGGGATTCAAAGGGCATGCCGTTCCGGGAGCGAAATCCCGCGCGCGGGAGTGGTTTCCCCTGTCGAAGTTTCGGTGGACCGTCGAGCGTTCCGCGCCCGCCCCAGAGAGAGACGTCCGAAAACGAGACGCTTCCTCCCCTTGGGGAAAAACCGCCTTTTCATTTCACTGAAAACTTAAATTATTTACATGCGTCGAGGAATTTCAGCGTGGCCGCGCGGGGATCCTCCGCGCGCACGATGGGTCGTCCCACCACGAGGGCCGAGGCGCCGTCGCGCAGGGCCTCCGCCGGGCCCGCCACCCTTTTCTGATCGCCGTGGGCGTCCTCGGCGAGGCGGATGCCGGGGGTGAGAAGGAAAAAACCCTGGTCGCGCAGGAACTCCAGCTCGTGGGGCGAGCACACCAGGCTCTTCAGTCCGTTTTGGCTCACGTGCCCAGCCAGAGCCTTCACCTGATCGGCGATCCTCCCCGGCTTCATCACCGGAGGCAGGGAGTTCTCATCCCAGCTGGTCAGGATGGTCACGGCGAGGATGCGGAAAGAACGCTTTTGATTCAGTTCTTTCTCCACGGCGGCCATGGCCCGCAGGGCCTCCGGACCCGACAGGGCGTGCACGGTGACCACGGAAGCCCCGGCCTCGAAACTGGCGCGGACCGCGGCCTCCATGGTGCTGGGGATGTCGAAGTGCTTGTTGTCCATGAACACCGGGGCGCGGGCGGCGATCTCGCGCACGAGATCCTGGCCGTAGCGCAGGCACAAACGGGGGCCGAGCTTCAATCCGCCGATGACGTCCGCCAGCTGGTCAGCGAGGCGCAGGGCCTCGTCGCGGGTGTCGACATCCAGGGCGGCCACGACGGGATTGCGGAAAGGGCGGCAGTCGGGTTTGGACATGCCCCATCTTGAAGGCGGAAATGGGCCTTTGTCGAGAAGTTCGACGGGAGCGGCGGGCCGTCAAATCACAGAAACCCGGAGAAGCCGGTCCATCCCTTGCACTTCCCGGCGTTGTCGTGAAAGGAAAGTCCATGATGCGGCTGATATTTTCCCTTTTCCTGGCGGCCTCGGTGGTGGTCCCCGCCCGGGCGCAAAGCTGGAACACCCCCATCGATCAGGACCTTTTCCAAGTGTATGACCAGCTGAAAACCACGCTCGCGACGCCGGAGGATTTCGCCCGGCGCACGGAAGAGCTGGTGCGCGCGGCCCGCGAAACCCCTCCCTCTTCCCGCCAGGAACGCCGACGCGCCACCATCACCGAACTCGAAGCCGCCAACCTCCTGAACGACATGATGGAACACCCGGTGGTCGGCCTGGCCATCGAGAAAAAATACGACCCCACCCTGCGTTTCGGCTTCTGCTTCGGGCGCGCCGCCTGGGCCCACATCGAACTGCTCCGGCGCGGGGTTGCCAAGGACAGCATCAAAAAAATCTTCGTGGTCGGACCCATGGCCTCCGACGGGCTGAAATGGCAATTCCACGTCGCCGCCATGGCCCGCCTCCCCGACGGGGACTGGATCACCATCGACAGCGACCTGAAAAAAACCCTGCGTTTGAACGAGTGGATCCGGGAAGTGAACAAGATGAGCGTCGACGGGAAGCTCGCCTACTTCGTGACCGAACCGGCGCGCCTGGGAGCTTCGACCACCGTCAAAATCAATCCGACGATGTTCCGTCACCCGCTGAACGACGCCATGTACAACCAGTACTTCGAGGACATGATGGCGGAGTTTCGCAAGGCCTCGAAAACCAAAGCCCCCGCCCCCGTCTCCTGCCGGGGCGTTTTCAGCGCGACGGCGCCCTGAAGGTCAGGGCACCTCGATGCCGTAAGCCTTGATCTTGCGGTGCAGGTAGCTCCTCTCGAGGCCGATGGTCTCGGCGGTCTTCGAGATGTTGCCGTTGTTCTCCTGGATCTTCTTCACCAGGTATTCTTTTTCGAACTGGGCCCGCGCCTCGCGGAAGGTGCCGAGGTCCTCGTTCATGGCCGCCGTCTCCGCGCCGCCGTCGAGGCCGGCGAAATGCAGGTCGTGCAGGTCGACGTATTCACCCGGCGTGAGGATGTAGACGCGCTCGATGAAATTCTTGAGCTCGCGGACGTTGCCCGGCCAGGCGTACTCCCTCATCCCCGACAGGGCGATCTCCGAAAACACTTTCTTCGGCATGCCGGACTCGCGGGAGAACTGGTCGCTGAAATGGGAGACCAGCACCGGGATGTCCTCGGGTCGCTCGCGCAGCGCCGGCACGCGGAAAGGCACGACGTTCAAACGGTCATGGAGATCCTGGCGGAAATGCCCGGCCTGAACCTCTTTCTCGAGATCCTTGGAGCTGGCGGCGATGACGCGCACCTCGTTGGCGATCCACTCCGTGCCGCCGACGCGCTGGTATTTTTTCTCCTGCAGGTAGCGCAGCAGTTTGCCCTGAACCGTGGGATTCATCTCGGAGATGTCGCTCAGGTAAAGGGTGCCGCCCTGGGCGAGGTCGAGCTTGCCCTTCTTGGTTTTTTCCAAACCGGGCAAGGCGCCCTTTTCAATCCCGAAAATCTCGCCCTCGAGCAGATCCTCCGGGATGGCGGCGCAATTCAGGTCGACGAAAGGCCGGCTGGCGCGCGGGCTCATGTAGTGGATGTTCTGGGCGGCGAGCTCCTTGCCGGTGCCGGCCTCGCCGGTCATCAGGATCCACGACGGCGTGGGCGCGACGCGGGCGATGAGCTGCTTCACCTGCACGATGGAGGGCGCCTCGCCGATCAGGGCGATGGAGCGGCGGAGCTTGTTGAGCAGCGCCGATTTCTCCTCTTTCTCCTGCATGTACTGACGGATGTTCTGGATGACGATGATGATCTTGTCCATGGACAAGGGCTTTTCGATGAAGTCCCAGGCGCCGAGCTTCGTCGCCTTGACGGCGGTCTCGATGGTGCCGTGGCCGGAGATCATCACGAATTCCGTCGCCGGGAATTGCTCGCGGGCCTTGGTCAGCACCTCGATGCCGTCGTAAGAGCCGGGCATCCAGATGTCGAGAAAGGCGATCTCGGGCTGGAACTCGCGCAGGGCCGCGAGGCCCCGCTCGCCGTCCTCGGCGGTCTGCACCGCGTAGCCCTCGTCCCGGAGCGAGGCGGACAGGACGTCGCGGATCGGGGCTTCGTCGTCAATGATCAGGATTTTCATGGATTGCCTCCCGTGGACGCGAGCCCGCCGCTCCATCCGCCGCCCCGACTGAGCGGCAGCTCAATCACCATCCTCGTGCCCTTCGGCTCGTTGTTGGCGGCGCGGATGAAGCCGTTGTGGTCCTCGACGATGCGTTTGACGATCGCCAGGCCCAGGCCCGTTCCGGTTTCTTTCGTGCTGTAATAGGGTTCGAAAATGCGGCTGCGGTCGCGGCTGGGAATGCCCTCGCCGTTGTCGGCGACGCTCAGGCGCACGATGCGCAGGTCATCGTCGTAGCGGGCGGTGACTTCCACGCGCGGCGACGGCTCTTTGTGGCAAGCGGCGATGGAGTTGTCCACCAGGTTCACGAGAACGCGGTGAAACTGGTCCGGGTCGAATTTGAAGGGCGGCAGATCCGCGTCCGCCTCGAAAAGGATCTCCACCTGGGGGTGGGCCTGGCGGAACATCTTCAGGGATTCCTCGATGGTTTTCTGCAGCGATCCCTCCACCGGCCGGCTCTGGGGCAGGCGGGCGAAATTGCTGAATTCGTTCACGAGGTTTTTCATGTCATCCACCTGGCGGATGATCATGGTGGTGCACTCCTCGAAAGCCGGGTCGGTGACCTGGGCGGAGAATTTCTTGCGCAAGCGCTCGGCGGACAGCTTGATCGGCGTCAGCGGGTTTTTGATCTCGTGGGCGATCCGGCGGGCCACTTCCGTCCAGGCGGCGGCGCGCTGGGCGCTCTGGATGGGCGTGAGATCGTCGAACACCAGGACTTTCCCGATCTCCTGGCCTTTGACGTCCTTCAGGATGGACAAGGTCATGAGCAAAGGCAGCTCCTCCCCCTGCACGTTCACCTTGAACTCGCGCTGCAGGCTTTCGATCCGGTGCTCCTGCATGCTCTTGAGCATCTCGGCGAAAATGCGGAAAGACTCGAGCGTCAGGAGCTCGCGCACGGAGCGGCCGATGAGCTTCGCCGAGTCGATCTTGAGCAGGGCCGCCGCGTGGCGGTTGATGGTGGTGATCTCGCCGCTCTTGTCGACCGAGATCACGCCGGCGCTGATGTTGCTGAGCACGACCTCCAGATAACTCAAGGTCTCGCGCAGGGAACTCTCGGAAGTCGCGAGATTCGTCGTCATCTGGTTGAAGCTCTGGATCAGGGTCTGGATCTCCTCGCTGCCCGATTTGACGTCGAGGGTGGCGTAGTGACCGGCCGCCACCTCGCGGGTCGCCTGCCCGAGCCGCACCAAAGGCACCGACAGCTGGCGGGCCAGGTAAAAGCCGAACCACACGGCGGCGAGCAGGATCACGAAGGTCATCAGGAAAAGGATGATCAGGTAGATCGACTTCAACGGGTACTCGATGGGGTTGATGTCGCGCAGTTCGTCGTAGACGGAGCTCACGTCGTTCATCCGCGAGATCAGGGACAGGGGCACGAAGCTCGAGACGACGAGGGCGCCCTTGTTCGCGCCCTCTTTGACCGGCACGATCACGCGCACCAGGTTGCCGTCCCCGAACTGGTGGATGGTGCTGGCGTCGACCTGGGCCTTGATGCCCTTTTGCAGGAACTCGAGGGACACGGCCGGCAGGCCGGCGACGGATTCATCGTCGGAAGCCACCGCCACGCGGCGGCCGAAGAGGGAGGGGTACCATTCGATCGCGTCGAGGGCGAATTCGCGGCGCAGGCGCTGCAGTTGCTTTTCCACCGCCGCCCGCGATCCCACCAGGGGGCCGATGCGCTCCGCCGCCTCATGGGCGAAATGGTAGTTGTTCTTTTTGGCGTTGAAGTAATAGGCGTTCTGCACCTCGAGGGCGCTCTTCAGGACGCCGACGGTTTTGACGCTGAACCATTTCTCGAAGCTCGAGTTGATGTAGAACACCGAGACGATGAACATCAGCAGGGTGGGGATGACGCTGAAGGCGGCGAAGGCGGCGATCAGCTTGCCTTTCAGGGAACTGCCGAAGATGCGGCCGCGCCTTTCCACGAAGACTTTGACGACGTTCCTGAAAATCAGGAACGCCAGCAGCAGCAGCAGCACGATGTTGAAGTTCACCAGGCCGAAAAAGAAAATGCTGTGCACGAAGGGCAGCTGCTGGCTGGTGGCGAAAAGGCGGATCTCGAACCAGGTCAGGAAAACGAACAGGAAGGAAACGAGGAAAATGATGAAGATCTCGCGGCGGCGCTTGCGCTGCTCGAGACGCGCGTCCTCACCGGGGGATTTCCCGAGATCGAGGGCTAGCTGCGGGGCCTTCAACGGATCGTTCATCGTTTTTTGCGCGTCTTCTTTCTGCCGCGGGAGGATTTCCTCAGGTCGTCGAGCAGCCCCAGCATTTCCACCACGACCTGGGCGGCCTCCCCGCCCTTGTTGCCGTGACGGCCGCCGGCGCGGTCCATGGCCTGCTCATCGTTCTCGGTGGTGATGACGCCGAAGCCGATGGGTTTGCCGGTCTCCAGCATCAGCCGGGTCACGCCGCGCTCGACGCTGTTGCAGACCACGTCGTAATGGCTGGTCTCGCCGCGGATGACGGCGCCGCAAGCGACGACGCCGTCGCAACCGGCGTCGAAAAGCGCCTTGCAGGCCAGGGGGATTTCCACCGCCCCGGGCACGCGCACGTTCAGGATCTCCGCCCCGATTTCCTCGAGGTAGGACAAAGCCCCTTCCTCCAAACGGGAGGTGACTTCCTCATTGAAGCGACTTGTGACCACGCCCACTTTCCAGGTCATGGAATTTCTCCTTCTCCGAGGGAATCAGGTCCACCGGCACGATTTCAACGATTTCCAGATCAAAGGCCTTCAGTCCGACGCGGCGATCGGGACGATTCGACAGCAGGCGCATGCGCTGCACGCCCACGGCGCGCAGGATCTGGGCGCCGATGCCGTAATCGCGGTCATCCATGGTGTTCATCTTGGCGGCCTCCTCCTCGGGCGCGATCAGGGCTTTGACCTCGCCGAGGATCTGCGGGCGCGCCGTGCCGCGCAGAAGGACCAGCACGCCGGCGCCTTCGTTCTCGATGGCGCGCCAGGATTGCTGCAAGGTCATCTCGGCGCTCTGCAGGCCGTGCAGCAGATCGCGGCTGAGATTCTCGACGTGCATGCGCACCAGGGCCGGGGCGTCTTTGACGATCTCGCCTTTCTGCAGCACCAGGTGTTCGACGTTGTCCAGACGGGAGCGGAAGACCCGCACCTTCACGTCCGGGCCGAAGCGCTCGGGCAATTCCTGCTCGAGCACTTCCTCGACGAGGGTTTCATTCTGCAGGCGGTACTGGATCAGATCGACGATGGTGCCGATCTTGAGGCCGTGCTTGCGCGCGAACTCGCGCAGGTCCGAAACGCGGGCCATGCTGCCGTCGGGATTCATCACCTCGCAGATCACGGCCGCCGGGTTCAACCCCGCCAGCCGCGCCAGATCGACGCTGCCTTCGGTGTGGCCGGCGCGCTTCAAAACGCCGCCCTGCTGGGCGCGGATCGGGAAGACGTGACCCGGCATGTGCACGTCGGAGGCCTTGGCCTGCGGGTTCGAGGCGACGCGGATGGTGTGGGCGCGGTCCGCGGCGGAAATGCCGGTGCTGACGCCGCTCGAAGCCTCGATGCTGACGGTGAAAGCGGTCTTGTTGGGCGTGAAATTCATGTCGTCGCGGACCATCTGCGGCAACTGCAGGCGATCGATCTGTTGCGGCGCCAGGGCCAGGCAGATCAGGCCGCGGGCCTCCGCGGCCATGAAATTGATGGCGGCGGCGTTCACGTGATCGGCGGCGAGGACCAAATCGCCTTCGTTTTCACGGTCCTCGTCGTCCACGAGCACGACCATCCTGCCTTCGCGGATGTCGGCGATCAGTTCCTCGGGACGGTGGAATTCGGTCCACGACGTTTTCATCTTCGCTCCTGCGGGATCATCAAAGCGCCCGCCTCGATCGCCCGCGCCAGGGCGCGCGCGAAAAAGTCCGGCTCGATGTGAACCCTGTCCCCCACCTTGAGACGGGGGAGATTCGTGCGTTTTTGAGTTTCAGGGATGAGGCAGACGGAAACAACATCCTTCTCGACGGCGTTGACCGTGAGGCTCACGCCGTGGATGGCCAAGCTGCCTTTCGGCCACACCAGGGGACGCAGGTGTGGCTGAATGCGCACATCCAGGAACAGCGACTCCCCCTCGGATCGGACGCGCACCACTTCGCCCAGGCTGTCGACGTGGCCGCTGACCATGTGGCCGTGCAGGCGGTCGCCGAAGCGCAGGGAGCGCTCCAGGTTGAACGAGCGCGCCAAGGCCGTCTCCGGACGCCAATCGAGAACGCGCAAGGTTTCCGCGGCCAAAGCGAAGCTCATGCTGTCCGCATCGAAGGCTTCCACCGTCAGGCAGACACCGTCAACGGCGATGCTGTCGCCCAAGCGGATGTCGGTGAATTCGGGGGGACGTTTGAGACGAAGGCGGAAGACGCCATTTTGCCCCTCACCAGAGAGGGCCGGGACCACCGCCTCGACGATTCCTGAGAACATGATGGGTGCTTACCGCGACCCATCATGAGAGGCAAGAGTGGCCTGGTTGCCACTCCGTGCCAGGAGAGGATTACTTCTCTTCTTCGACCGGGATCTGCTCGACGTAGCGATGAAGTTTCACTTTGGCGCCGATCACGGCGTTTTCGTCGGTCTGCTGGATGAGTTTGACGATGCTGATCTCTTCCGCCGCCGTCTCGATGCGACCGATGGCCACCGGGTTGATGGCGCCGCCGCCGCGGTAATTCGAGGCGCAGGGCTCGCCGTCCCAGTAGTAAAGCTCGTTGTAGATGGCGACCTCATCCCCTTTTTTGAGATTGAGGTTCGCGCCGCCGATGATGGTCACGTGCGAATCATGGTTGGCGAGCACGCGGGTGAACCACTCCTCTTTCTGGAGCTGTTCTTTCAAGCCTTTCACGCCCAAGGTCAAAGCGTTCTTCGTCACCGACGCCAGGGGCGTCTGGTAGAAGTAGCTCGGGCCGAGGGAGAACATGCCCAGGTTGATGCCGAGGTTGATGTTGGTTTTGGTTTGTTTGGCGGTCACGTTGCTGGCGGCCATGAGCCCGCCGCTGACCGGTTGCGCGGCCATCAGGCTGAAATCCATCTGCGCCGACTCGAGCTGGAAGTTCAGGTTGCCGCCGATGCCGGTGCCGGCCATCGTGCCGGACGGCGTGAAGCCGAGGGAAATGCCGCCGCCGCCGATCATCTCGAAGGAGTTCACCGAGCCATACAGGCGGGCCTGGGGCATGTTCACCATGCAGGAGGCTTCCTTGGACCAATTGACTTGCGAGTTGGAACCACCGTCCAGGGCTTTCCTGAAAACCAGCTTGTCATTGGCGGACAGGCCGTTCAGCACTTCCGTGCGGCTGGAGGCCGGGGTCACGGGCGGCAGGTAACGAAGGGCGAAACCCTCGCTCTCCAGAAGGATGGCGTAGATCTGTTGATTGGCGACGAACTTGAAGTCGAAGGCGCCCACGCCGGGGATCACCAGGTTCGGCGAGGAAATCGTGCCGAGGTCGACGATCTTCTTGAGTTCCCGGGTTTGCGCCTGGTCCTGCTTCTGGCAGGATTGATTGCCCATCAGCAATCCGGCGAGGGGGGCCAGCGTCGCGATTTTCCAAAGATTCCGTTCTTTTGTTTTCATGCACTCTCCTTGACTGGACCTCTGTCGGTGGAATTCAGCCGCCTCAAGAGGTCCGGGACCATGGTCCGGAGAGATTTTTCGACCGCTGTTCAGCGGCTCGACGCTTTTGCCGGGAAAATCCGGAAGGGTCTTCGCAAGTGATTTCGATTTTTCGGGAATGTGGAGAAACATTCGACAGCCGCCCGGCTTTGCCAAATGAAAGGAAAGACGTCCACCCCGGCCCCATGTCGCCCTTTCGCAAACAAAGCTTCACGGAAACTGGCATTCCCCTCACCCCGCGCGGGTGCTCAGCTCAGAGCGTCCGATCTTTGAATGGTTCAAAGATCACAAACAAGGAGATTCCCATGAAAGCCCTGATCGTTTCGAGCCTGCTCGCCATCGCGCCCTTCGCCTTCGCCGCCGACGAACAACCCGGCCAGGAACCCACGCCCACCCCGCCCGCCCAGGAAGAGCCGGCCCAAGGGACGCCGGCCCCGAGCGACTCCAACGTGGTCACCGTGGTCTGTCAATGCACGGGCGATGAGTGTGAAGGCAAAAAAGACGTGACCGTCACCTACAACAAGGAAAGCCTCCGCGTCGACATGGACAGCGAGAAGTTCTCCTTCTCCGGCTACGCCAGCCGCCTGGTCATGAAAGAGAAAAACGAAACCTTCCTGATGCTGGGCTTCGGCAAAAAAGCCCATGTCGTGAAAGTCGATGCGAACAACCGCATTGAAAGCATCCGCACCCATCGCCACAACATGAGCTGCGAAGCGAAACCCTGAGCTTCCCTCGCGCGCGGAGACGGCCCGGAACGGGCCGCATCCGCCGCGGTTCCCGCCCGGAAAAACCCCTTACAAGCTGCCGCTGCCACCGAGAATGATGAAGAACTGCGTGTCACCCTTGGGAAGGGCCGCCCCCGTCGAATCCTCACGGGTCTTGATGTAATTCAAAGCCTTCACGCCGCCCCCGAGACTCAATCCGCCCAGGCGGAAAACGACGCCGGCCTCACCGAAGACGGCGCTGTTGTCCCGGCTGGCCAAACGCACGCCGGGGCCGGCGAAAGCATTGAGCCCCAGCGAACCTTCCTCATTGGCGAAAGAGGTCGAAAACCGCAGGGACGAATCAAGCCCCTGGACGGAGTCGATGTTCTGCCCCTGGCGCGTGAAAACGGCGTTCCGCCAGTTCATCCAGTCCTGCAGGAACCAATTCAAACCCAGGGTGATTTCGTTGTAACCGGAGCCGTTGTAGCTGCCGGCGGATCCGCTCAGGTCGTAGGTCAGGCGCGAGGGCTTCTCCCGCGAAGCGGTCGGCGCGCGACGGCGCCCCTGCGCCTCCGCGCCCAGGCTCACGAACATCACCAAAGCCATCAGGCCCGAGAAAACCGCTCCACGCCCCATCATCCTTCGCCCTTTCCGTCCCGGCTTCAGGCTTTCCCGATCTTCAAGCCGGAATCGCCGCCTTTGACGACGACAGTATCCCCGGACTTGATCGTTCCGGCAATGATGTCCTTGGACAAGGGGTTCAAAAGATCCGTCTGGATGACGCGCTTGAGGGGACGCGCCCCGTACACCGGATCGAAACCTTTTTTGGCGAGCCACTTCACGGCCTTGTCGTCGATCTCGAGCTGGATCTTGCGGGCCTTCAGGCGCTTCACCACCTGATCGAGCTGCACGCGCACGATGCCGGCGATCTGCCCCTCGCCCAACGAACGGTACATGACGATCTCGTCGATGCGGTTCAGGAACTCCGGGCGGAAGGCGCGTTTCAAGGCGTCCATCACGGCGTCGCGCTTGGCCTCTTCGCTCATCTCGGGATCGAGCAGCGACTGGGAGCCGATGTTCGAGGTCATGATGAGCACGGTGTTCTTGAAATCCACCGTGCGGCCCTGGCCGTCGGTGAGACGCCCGTCATCGAGAACCTGCAGCAAAATGTTGAACACGTCCGGATGGGCCTTTTCGACCTCATCCAGCAGCACCACGGAGTAAGGGCGGCGACGGACCGCTTCGGTCAACTGGCCGCCCTCCTCATAACCGACGTACCCCGGAGGGGCGCCGATCAGCCGGGACACGGCGTGCTTCTCCATGTACTCGCTCATGTCGATGCGGGTGACGGCCTGCTCGTCGTCGAACAGGAACTCCGCCAGCGCCTTCACCGTTTCGGTTTTGCCGACGCCGGTGGGGCCGAGGAACAGGAAGCTGCCGATGGGACGGTTCGGGTCCGAGATCTCGGCGCGGGCGCGGCGGATGGCGTCCGCCACGATCTTCAGCGCGTGATCCTGGCCCACCACCCGGCGGCCGAGGGACTCCTCCATGTGCAGGAGCTTCTGGCCTTCGCTCTCGAGCATTTTCGAGACCGGGATGCCCGTCCACTTGGCGACGACTTCGGCGACGTCCTCGGGACCGACTTCCTCCTTGAGCATGCGTTTTTCCTTGTTGCCGTGCAGGGCGCTTTCCGCCTTGGCCTGCAGCTCCTTGAGCCTGCTTTCCAGGTTCGGCAGCTGGCCGTACTTGATCTCGGCGGCTTTGCCGAGATCGCCCTGGCGTTCGGCGCGCTCCATCTCCAGGCGGGTCGCCTCGAGCTGGCTCTTCAGCTGCTTCACCTGCTCGATGCCGCCTTTTTCGAACTGCCACTGCTCGCGCAGCAGCTGGTTACGGGCGCTGAGATCCTTGATCTCGCGTTCGACGGTGGTCAAACGATCGCGGGCGCTTTCCTCGGTCTCTTTTTTCAGCGCCTCTTTCTCGATCTTGAGCTGCATGATCTTGCGCTCGATCTCGTCGATCTCTTCCGGGACGGAACGGATCTCGATGCTCATCTTCGACGCCGCTTCGTCGATCAGGTCGATGGCCTTGTCCGGCAGGAAACGCGACGTGATGTAACGCTGCGAGAGCTTCACCGCCGCCACCAGGGCCGCGTCGGTGATGCGCACGCCGTGGTGCAGTTCGTATTTTTCCTTCAGCCCGCGCATGATGGTGATGGCGTCGTCGGTGGACGGTTCCTCCACCAGCACCGTCTGGAAACGGCGTTCGAGGGCCGCGTCTTTTTCGATGTACTGGCGGTATTCATCCAGGGTGGTGGCGCCGATGCAGCGCAATTCGCCGCGGGCCAAAGCCGGCTTCAGCAATTGCCCCGCGTCCATGGCGCCGTCGGATTTGCCCGCCCCCACCAGGGTGTGCAACTCATCGATGAAAAGAATGATCTGGCCGGCGCTGGAGGTGACCTCCTTGATGACCGCCTTCAGGCGATCCTCGAACTCACCGCGGTACTTGGCGCCGGCGACCAAAGCCCCCATGTCCAAGGCCATCAGCTTTTTGCCGATCAGATTCTCCGGAATGTCCTCGTGGATGATCCGCAGGGCCAGGCCTTCCGCGATGGCGGTTTTGCCGACGCCGGGTTCGCCGATCAGCACGGGATTGTTTTTGGTGCGGCGGGAAAGGACCTGGATGACCCGGCGGATCTCCTCGTCGCGGCCGACCACCGGATCGAGTTTGCCTTCCGACGCCAGCTGCGTGAGGTCACGGGCGTATTTCAGCAGGACCTCGAATTTGTTCTCGGGGTCGTCGTCGGTCACTTTCTGGCTGCCGCGCATTTCCTCCAGCGCCGTCAGGATCGGACCCAGGCGCACGCCGTGTTTTTGCAGCAAGGGCGCCAGATCCGCATCATTGGCGCGCAGGATGGCGAGCAGGAAATGCTCCGTCGAGATGTAGGTGTCCCCCATTTCCTGGGCCTCTTTCTCGGCCAGCGAGAAAACCTTTTGCAGGCGGTTCGAGGCGCCGACGCGGCTGTTGCCGCCGCGGACTTGGGGGAAACGCTGGATTTTTTGTTTGAGATCGGCCGCCAACGCGGCCGTTTGCGACCCGCTCTTTTCCAGCAGGCGCGGCACGATGCCTTCGCTCTGCTGGATCAGCTCGAGCAGGAGATGCTCGGGCTCGACCGAAGGGTTGCCGGCCTGTTCGGCCGCGCGCGCGGCCGCCTGCATCGCCTCCTGGCTTTTGCGGGTCATTTTTTCGATATCGCTCATGAATCACTCCTCCGTGGCTCACCATTTAAGATGAGGCCAAATCGGAGAAGGTCAAGCTAAGAAGACGGACGGAAATGACGCTCCAGAATCTTCACCAATTCCGGGGGGTAAGGCGCCCCTTCCAGAGAGGCGATGGCGCGCACCGCCGCGGCCGGGCTCAAGAAATCTTGATGAAGGCCGTCGCCCACCGTCAGTTCGGAAAAACGCTCCGCCAAAGACAGAGGCAAACTCAAACGATGCAGCTGCTCCGTGGTGCGGCGGTCCGGGTAGCCGGTGCCGCTGGCGGTCTCGTGGTGCTCTTCCACCAGGCGGATCACGTTCTCGGGAATCTGCGAACAGCCGCGCAGCAGGCGAGCGCCCAAAGCGGGGTGGTTTTGGAAGATGCGGCGTTCGTCGGGACGCAAGGCATCTTCGCTCTTCGTGGTGATTTCCTCGGGCAGTTTCAGAAAACCGATGTCGTGGAGCAATCCCGCCGAGGCCAGCAAGGTCAGGTCGTCGCGGGAAACCCCGCCCATGTCGCGGGCGATGACGAGGGTCACCATGGCCACGACCACGGAATGCTTCATCTGCAGTTCACGGACTTTTTGCAGCTCCGACAGAAGGTTGCCCAAGGAAGGACGGCCCAGAACGGATTCCGCCACCAGATCCGCCATGTGATGGACGGTGCGCCAGGCTTCCGGCGTGAAATCGCTCCAGCGCGCCAGCTCGAAAACCGCCAGCAGCCCGCCCGACACCGAGTTCATCAGCTCGCCGCGATCGACCTGGGCCTGGGACAGGCCCGTGGCGCGCAGGACGGTCTGCTCCAGGTAGATCGAGAACTCGTTCCTCGAGATATAGAACCACGGGACCAGGTCGGTCTCGAAGGCCTTGAGACGATGGACCTGGGAAAATGAACCGGTCCGCCCCACCAGGACGAAGTGATCGGGGCCCAGACGCACGAAAACGTCGTAAGGCAACGACTGGGAATTCGCAAAGAAGTTCTTGGGGACCCGGGCCATTTGCGAGTCCATCATTCGCACGGATGTCACGTTCAACTCCGAATGAATATCCAGGTTTCTTCAAACAACACTGGACTTCTCGGCAGTTCCCGGTGAAACATTCGTCAATTTTTCAAAAGGCGAAGGAAGCTCATCAAATGAATCTATTGAGCTCGTGCCAGAATGAGACGGCGGCGACGGCGAGGATGAACACGTTCAAGAAGAGCGCGACGGCGCTCAAAAACGGTTTCAATTGAAACACGTTGCGTGAACGGAAAAGCCAGTAAAGGGCCATCAGGTTCATGACCACCGGAACCACCAGGGACCAGAGCGTGCAGCGCAGGAAGCGCGCGCCCGGCGCGTCGACCCCGCTTTCCACCGGCTTCTCCACGACGACATGCAACTGGCTTTCGCGCCGGAAATTCGCGAGTTCGGAGCGCGCCCGCGCCTCGGCGTCGGCGGGCACGAACACCGCGTAGCCGTCGAACAAGGCGGAATACACCCCCAACGACAGGTTCGGCTGGTCCGTCAGGTTCACGATCATGTCGCGCCCGGGGGCGTCGCACGGCACGCCGAGGGAACGCAAGCGCGCCACGAAAGCGTCCCTTTCGATCAAAGACTGGAAGCGGTGGAGCACGATCCTCTTCACTGGCACCTCGACGAACATTGTGGTCCGGGCGTCGGAATTTTGTCGAGCTTCCTCGACGAATGATGTGCCGTGAGAGCGGGAAACCGCCTTCAAGACGCGACCTCCGACGAGAAGTTGTGGCGAAAAAACAAAACCCGCCCACAGTCCTGTCAAGAAGCCGACTCAACTCCCGATCAGCTTCGTGAGTGATGAGAGTGAACGGCGAAGGCTTTCCTGTCATCAGCGATTTTCACAGGGATTCAGGAAGATCCGGAGAGTGAAAGGTCACACTCTCCCAACGAAGAAAGGGGGGCCCTCAAGGATGAAATAACGGAACACTGATTGTTCTGAAGACTCGCGTCTCTTGTGACGGCGAGTGAAGCCCAAACAAAAAAACAATCGGCTCGGAAGCCGGCCCCAAAACAACGGATTGGGGGACTTTACAAGGAGGATTTTCATGGAACTTAAAACTTAAATTTGTATCTTAACGGAGGATTACAATGGGAATGAGAGTTACGACCAACATCGCCGCCATCAACGCGCAACGCAACTTGATCGGCAGTCAACGTGTCATGAACAAGTCGATGGCCCAATTGGCCAGCGGTTCACGCATCAACATCGCCGCTGACGACGCCGCCGGCCTCGCCATCAGCGAAAAGCTGAAAGCGTCCATCCGCTCCGGCGCGCAAGCTCAGCGCAACGCCAACGACGGTATCTCGATGGTTCAAACCGCCGAAGGCGGCCTGAACGAAATCGGCAACATCGTCACCCGTCTCCGCGAACTGGGCATCCAGGCCGCGTCCGACACGGTCGGTGATGTGGAGCGCGGTTTCCTGAACAAGGAAGTCGAGCAGCTGAAGAACGAGATCCAGCGGATCGCCAAGGTCACGACCTGGGGTGAGACGAAATTGCTCGATGGTTCGACCCCGGTGTTCGACTTCCAAGTCGGTCTCTACAACAACGGTGAAGAGGATCGCATCAGCTTCGACTCGTCCGTGAACGTCGCCACCCTGGACGCTCTGGGCCTGGGTTCCTTGGACTACACCAACAAAGAAGGCGCCCAAGAAGCGCTGGGCCTGTTGGATGCCGCCCAAACGAACGTCAACGGCATGCGCGCCAACCTCGGTGCCCTCCAAAACCGTCTGACCTCCACGGTCGACAACTTGGGTGTGGCTCAGGAGAACATGAGCGCCGCCAACAGCCGGATCCGTGACACCGACGTGGCCCAAGCCTCTTCGGAGATGACCCGCAACAGCATCCTGCTGCAAGCCGGTACCTCCACTTTGGCTCAAGCCAACCAGTCGAACCAATTGGCCTTGAAACTGATCGGTTGATCGACAAGTCCCTGAACTTCGAGCCCGGGAGCGAAAGCTCCCGGGCTTTTTGTTTTTGAAATGTCGAACTTCCCGACAAAATCCGGCAAACATTCCCCTCAAGGCGCCTGGACCTTCGTCCGATCTCTTTCTTGTCGATCCGATCTGCACGTCACCGACCGCAGGACGACGAACACTGAAGAAGGAGATGCGTATGAACGGATTGAATCGAGTTTTGGTCCCGGCTGTGATCGCCGCTCTGCTGTTGAGTGGCTGTTCGGAAGGGATGAAGAGCTCCGCCATTGAAGGTGGCTCCTCCAACGTGGAGTCCGGCAGCGGCGTGGGCGGAATCAACGACGGCCGCAACCCCATGGATCAAGTGGACATGAAGGGCTATGTCTCTGAAGGCGCCTATCAAAGCGTCAAGAGCGTCGATATCGACAAGGTCGCCGGCGAGCTGATCGTGCGCCTGCCCCTCGGCATGGATGCGACCATCGCGGTGGGCGGTGGCAGCATTCCCCAATTGCCGGGCGTGACCTTCGGAACGGAGTTCGGTGCGGACGGCAACGCGTACTTCACGGTGCGCATCCCCTTGCGCTATGTTTTGCGCGGCGTCACGGGACTGCCCTCCACCACCACGCTGCCGAACGGTCGTCCCCTGCCGAAAATGCCCGCCGGGGAATACCCGAGTGTGGCGTTCACGATCAACTCCAAGAACACCGACCGGAAATTCCATCTGTACCTGGGTGTCGACGCCGTGGGTCTGTACGTGGAGAGCAAATGGCTTTCCTGCGGCAACTCGCCGATCTGCCTCGACTACCTGGAGGCGCCGATCAAAAACGAACAGCGCAACAAGGTCCTGGGTTATCTGACCTTGATGCTGGGCCGCGGGCAGACCGCCGGGGGCTTCTTCGTCTCCACGATCGTCCCGCCCGAGATCGCTAAAATCCTTGATGAATACTTCTTGGACTAAGTGACGCCCCTCAAGGGTTTCTCTCTGGGAAAATCCTTTGCAAGCCCCCTCAGTTCATATAGGCTGAGGGGGCTTTGTTTTAACGGATTTTGTTAAGGAGAAACGCATGGCCAAGAAGAAAAAAGCTGCGAAGAAACCGGCGAAAAAAGCCACCAAAAAAACCACCGCGAAAAAATCGGCTCCGAAAAAAGCCGCTAAAAAAGCGACCAAAAAAACCACGAAGAAAGCCACGGCGAAAAAGGCCACGAAAAAAGCGGCCAAGAAGACCGCGACGAAAAAGGCCGCTCCCAAGAAAGCCGCCAAGCCCGCCCCGAAAAAATCGGCGAAGAAAAAAGTCGCCGCGGGCGCCGTCGGCGCCGCTTCCATGATCAAGCCCGCTCCGGCCCCGCTGGACGACCTGACCACGGACTTCGACGAGGAAGGCGACATGGACACCATGGCCGAGCTCGATGAGGACGAAACCATCACGACCGAAGGCGACGCCTGGTCGGATGAGGACGAAGACACCGAGAGCGAAGCCAGCGCCCCCATCGAGGAGAGCGACGACTCGGACGATCTGGACGACGACAAAGACGACGACGATGATTTCGACGACGGCGAGGAAGGCTACTTCTAAGCCCCGTTCCCGTTCATCGGAGAAAATAAAAAACCCACGTCAATGACGTGGGTTTTTTATTGGCCGGAACCGCCGCTCGCGCGCGGTCACTTGCCGATCGGCTTCGTGTGCACGGCGAAACGTTCGAACTCGCCGTATTCGTGAAGCTTGTTGTACAGGGTCTTGATGGTGATGCCCAGAGCGTTCGCCGCCTGGGTCTTGTTGCCACCGAAGTGGGTCAAGGCGCGCAGGATGTAACGCTTTTCCAGCTCATGGATGGTGATGTTGGGATCGTACTCGACCAGGTCTTCCTTGCGATCCGGGTTGCGCACGTGTTCCGGCAGATCGTTGATCATGATCTGGTGGCCTTCCGAGAGGATCTGCAGGCGCTCGCAGACGTTCTGCAGCTCGCGGATGTTGCCGGGCCACTCGTACTTCATCAAAGCCTTCATGGCCTCTTCCGAAACCGTGCGGCCGCGGTTGAGGTAGGCGTGGTTCGAGTTGTTGAGGAAGTGCGTGATCAGGACCGGGATGTCCTCTTTGCGGCGGCGGAGCGGCGGGGCGCTGACCACGATCGTGTTGATGCGGTAGAAAAGGTCCTCGCGGAAATTGCCGCGCACGACTTCCTGGTCGAGCTCGCGGTTGGTCGCCGAGATCAGGCGGATGTCGACCTTGATGGGGTCCTTGCCGCCGACGCGGTAAATTTCGCCCTCTTGCAGGAAGCGCAGGAGTTTGGACTGGATGCCCGGGGCGAGTTCGCCGATCTCATCGAGGAACAAGGTGCCGCCGTTGGCCGCTTCCGCCAGGCCGATTTTCTTGTTGTAGGCGCCCGTGAAGGAGCCCTTCTCGTGACCGAACAGCTCGCTCTCGAGCAGGGTTTCGCGCAAGGCGCCGCAGTTGATCGCCACGAAAGGCTTGTTCTTGCGGTTGGAGCGCTCGTGGGCGGCGCGAGCGAGAAGTTCTTTGCCCGTGCCCGACTCGCCCATGATGAGAATGTTGGCGTTCGACGGCGCGACCCGGTCGATCATCTTCATCAGGGAACCCATCACGTCCGATTGGAAAATGATGGCCTTGCCGCTTTCCTGCGGTTTTTGCACCGGCTGATTGCCCCAAACCAGTTGTTGGGAGTTCTGCGACGTCGGCAAGACTGTCGTCGAGCCACTCGAATTCTCGTTCATACGTACCGCCTTTCGAGATATTCTGTTTTTAAATTTGGGCGGCGGGCTTCAACGTGGGACGCGTCTTTTCACGTACCGTGTGTCAGCTGACGTTCTGCTCGTCTCACATTGAAACGCCGCGTTATATGCACTGCAATATAGTCCAGGGCCTGAAAGCTTTGCAAGGAGTTTTTTGCAGAGCGTTGTAAATAATTGAGGCCTGATTTGATGATGGAATTTCATGAATCATCCCGCCGACCTGCATGAAATGATCTCTAACTTTATGAAATTCATGGCCTTTGTCCAAACGGCCTCGCCCCTCACTTTGCGCGCGTATTGGACAGATTTGCAGCAGGCCTATCAATGGTCCCCCGCCTCCCTTCAGCCCGGTTGGGGGCCTCAACGCGGCGGGGGCTTTCTGGTCGAGGGGGCCGCTTTTCGGGTTCCGGGACCCCGGTGGAGCGAGGAAGAGCTCTCGCAAAAAAGCCGCGAGGCCCCCTCGCGCTGGGCGCCGCTGAGCGCCGCCTCCCGCAACCGCAAAGTCGCCACGCTGAAGAGCTTTCTTTCCTGGGCTTACGCGGAAAAACTGACGGAAAAAAACCTCGCCGAACGTCTGGTGTGCCCGAAGGTGCCGCGCCGGCTGCCGCACTTCCTGTCGGTCGATGAGGTAATCTCTTTGCTGCGCTCTTTCGATGAAACGCCGGCGGGCCGGCGCGGGATTTGTTTGGTTCATCTTTTATATGGAGGCGGCCTGCGGGTCAGCGAGGCCTGCGGGCTGCGCTGGGAAAACCTCGATCTCGAGCGGCGTTTGGCCCGCGTGAAAGGCAAAGGCTCCAAAGAGCGTCTGGTCCCCCTGCCCCGCGCCTGCGCCCAAGAGCTGGCGCGGCTGAAAGAGCGCCGCGAAGGCGATTTCATTTTCGGCGACGAGGCGCTGAACCCCCGGGTCGCCTACGAGTGGATCCGCCAGGCCGGCCGGCGCGCCGACCTCTTGAATGAGCTGCATCCCCACGCCCTCCGCCACAGCTACGCCACCCACCTGCTGTCGCAAGGCGCGAACCTGCGCACGCTGCAGGAACTGCTCGGCCACGAGTCCTTGCAGGCCACGGAAAAATACACCCATCTGAGTTTGGATCAATTGGCCCGCACGATGGAGAAGTCGCACCCCCTGGGGCGCAAAAAAGACGGCTGAGCCCCGGCGTCGAACTCTCGGACGTGCCCTGCGGAACGACCGGTCGCGCGCGCGAAGTTCCCCGCGGCAACGGGCCGGTTAAAGAGTCGCGTTCCTCACGTACTGCTCGATGAGCATCTCGAGGCCGACGATGCGGCGGGCCTCCGCCCGCGCCGGCTCGGCCAGCGTCGGGGCGTCGGCCAGGTTGGCCTTCAGAAAAGGCGTCATCCAGGGCTCCGGCGTCAGCACCCCTTGCTGCATCAGGAACTTCAGCCAGAATTGCAGCTTGATGGCGGTGAGGTCATCGGCGCGCTCCAAACCGCTCAGCACATGGCCCAGCAGGTTGAAGAGGAATTCCGCGGTGGCGTCGCCCTCCTGGCTGACCTTTCCGACGGCGTCCACGGCGCGCAAGGCGAACTCCAAACGATCGTAGTCCCGCCGCAGGCCCGGAAAGTCGTTGATCAGGGACGCTTCCTTGAGCGTGTGCAGCTTGCCCGTTTTGGATTGGTGATACGTGAACTGCACGAAGTGGCAGGGTTCGAGAACCCCGCCGCCGAAACGACGGCGCGATTTCAAAGCGCCGCGCGCCATGAAACTCATTTTTTCGCCGTGGGTGGACAACGCCTGCAGGATCAGATCGGCTTCGCCGTAACGGACTTTCTTCAGAATGATGAATTTGTTCTTAGTGTCCACGCCTCAGAACGTCATATTCGTCCCGCAGGGCCTTGGCAAAACCATTTCTTTTCAAGAGCTCCATGGAGAAGGTGACCAGGCCGCGTAAAACATCCTCGTGGGGGGCGTCCGTCCACCAGCCGCGGTACAATCGCAAGGAGTCCCAGCGGCACAGGTTCGCGGTGTCCATCAGACCGCCGAAGGCCGGCGCGATGGCGAGTTTGGCGGCCAGGCGGCGCAGCAGGGCTTCGCCGCTGACGTCCTTGAAAACCAGCACGGCGCGATCGAAAACGCGGGGTGCTTCCGCCACGAAAAAACGCTGCTCGGGGAATTGGGCTTCGAAATCCAGGACGACTTTTTCGTCACACCCCTCCTGCAGGCGGCGCTCCGTGGTTTGTTCGACCGCTTGGGTTTCCCACACCAGGCTCGATGACACCGGGGCCTGCAGCTTGAGGCGGGTCCCCGACAGCGAAACCGCCAGGTTGTCGCCCACCGTGCAGAAACGGCAGGAAAAGGGCAGCACCGCCTCGGCCGGATCGCGCAAAAAAGCGCTGTGCGAGACGCGCAGGGAGAAAATCTTCTGCCGGTTGAGGGTTTCGTCCAGCTCCCGCCACGGCCAGGTCTCGCCGGTGAGGGGATGGTCCTCGGCGAACAGCGCGAACACCGTGTCCTTGTTCAGGCCCTGGGTCCAGGCCTGGATCTGCTCGGAGGTTTTCAGGTCGCTCAATGAAATTGATTGCACATTGTAGGTCTCGCGCAGGAACCAGGGGATGATGCCGTCGAAGATCCAGGAATTCCCCTTGATCACCGCCACCGAGCGTTTGTGGCTGAAGAGCTGGGCCAACCCCATGGCGGATTCCGAAACAGCCATGGGCAGGCCGCCGTGCACGCGCAAATGACCCTCTTGGAGTTTCGGCCAGATGCGGCCGACGTTGACGTTCAAACGGTCCCAGGTTTCGGTGGGGATCAGGTCGACTCTCATCCCCCAAGGTTCGCATGCGCTCCCGGCGCGGTCACGGGAGGGACCGGACACCCCGACGGAAGTCCTGGGCCTTCGCCTTCCCCGATGGATTTTCCCCGCGACGGGTTACAATGGAAGCGTCGACCCAGGAGGATTCGCCCTATGAAAATGACTTTTTTGCTTTCCGCGCTTTTGTTGGCCTGCATGGGCCTCGGCTCGCCCGCCCACGCCCTCGTCGAAGCCCGTCTGACTTACACGGCTCTCGCCAGCGGCGCCGATCTGACCAAAGTCTACCCGGCCGGGACCCTCGAGGTTCCCTCCATCGTCCCCAACGTCGGACTGGGCGGCGATCTGCTGATCTTCGTGCCGATGACCGGCGTCGGTTTCGGTCTGCGCCAGGAGAACCTCGGGTTCAAGGCGTCGAAGGACGCGCTCAACTACGAATCGACGGCGGCGCGCACCTCCGCCGTCTTCGCCTACCGCCTGATCAACACCGTTTTGCACATCGGCCCGATCTTCACTTACGGTCTTTCGCACTCCGGAAAAATGAAGGTGGATGACGGCACGAACAAGTACGAGTGGGAACCGGGTTCCTCGTCCTCTTACAGCGCGGGCATCGAGGCCGGCGTGGGACTGGCCGCCTTCGTGCTGGGCGCGGAAGCGGGCTACCAGAACATGAAATGGAACAAGCTCAAGGACAAAGAGGGCGACGCCGCGACCCCGGATCTCGACATGAGCGGCTCCTACATGAAAATCTTCCTGGGCATCTCGATCTGATCAGAGATCCCGCAATGGGGCCAGATCGTAGGGCCCCTCGTGGTACAGGCCGAACCCGAAGCGCAGGCGGTCTTTGCGGGAATCGGTCAGCACGCCCCGCTCGCGCAATGTTTTCGACACGCGCTCCGTCGCTTCGACCGACGGCAATTGAAACGTCAGGAAATGCCCGTGGTCGGAGCCCTCGCTCATGATCAGGTTTTTCCGGTTCAAGACCGGGCTCTGAAGGAGATCCAGCTCCCGCAGGAACAACGCCTGCTGTTTTTGGATGTGGCGATGGATCACCTCCACGCTCAGGCCGCGCTCGCGGAAAAGGCGCAGGACCGCCGACAGGCGGTAAAGAGCCGTGAAGTCCATGGTGCTGCCAGCGAAACGCAGGGCCCCTTGCGGGTAAGCGACGCCGCCGCCATCGTGATTTTCAAGATGCGAGAGCTCCGCGAACCAGCCCGTGTAAAGAGGGCGCTCGCGGGAGTCCCCGGGAACCACGAGGAAACAACAGCCCTCGCCGCCCTGGGCGTACTTGTAGGAACCGCTCAGGTAGAAAACCCGCGGGTCCCAGGTCGACAGGTCCGTGGGAACGGCCATGAATCCATGGTAGGCGTCGACCACGGTCAGAGCGCCGGTTTCCGCCGCCCGTCGCGACAGCTCTTCCGCGTCGGCCACCAGGCCCGAGTTGAAAAAAACCTGACTGAAAAAAACCAGATCCGGCCGCAAGTCCCGCAGCCGCCCGGCGAAGCGCTCGTGAAAAGTGGCGAAGGGTTCCACCGGGACCTTTTCCAGGCGCAGGTTTTTCTGCTCGGCGAAGCGGTTCACTTGCCTTTCAAAACTGTAGAATTCCGAATCCGTGGTCAGGATGGTGCGTTCCTTCCCCAGATCCAGGCAGGACAGCAAACGCATGACGAATTCGTGGGTATTGGGGGCGAAAACGATCCGCGCGGGATCGCGCAGGTTCAGGTTCGCCGCGATCAGCGCCTGCGCCTCCGGAACCTTCTCGGTGAAAATGTAAGCCCATTTGTCGTCAGCGAGGCGGGCGGAGTCGTCCCAGGACTGCAAAGCCGCCTCGCGCGTGACATCCGGCCAGTAATGGTGGCTGTGGCAGGCGAAGTGCTGGACGCCGGGGCGGGCTTTCAGGAAACGGGAATAGAGTTCTCGATACATGACCCTACGTTACGCCTCATTCCTGACGCAGGCCAATCATCAAAAGAAAGGGCCCAGCTTTTTGACAGCGCGGTGACGAAATGTGTCTGTCTCAAAATGCAACGTCTCAGAACGGATTGAGAGGGGGGACGGCGGGAAAAACATGGTCCGCGCCTTGCTTTATAAACCAACGGGAGGTCGCATGAGACCTTGGAAAACATCGTTCTTCGCCCTCGCGCTGGTTGTCGCCACCACGGGTTTCGGCTTTGGCGAACCCCTGGACGGCGTGATTCAGCTTTCGAGCCTCGCGCCCGATGTGGAGCAGGAAGATCCGCTCCTGGATCTGCCTTTCATCAGCTCGACTTTCCAGCAGATCGAGCGCACCAATGCCCTGCCCCGGATCGTGTCCCAGGGACCGGCCCTGGCGCCGTTCAACCAGATCCCGCTACCGCCTCCCCGTCCCGTGGATTTGTCGTCCGCCCCGAGTGAAGACACGACGGCGGGCCTCGGCACGGTCCGCGGCGGCGAATGCCCGGACTGCGCGCCCCGCCTGGCGAATTTGAAGTACGCCCAGTGCTCCGCGAAAAACAGCTACCTGGAAAACAGCCTGCAGAAGGCCCTTCGTCAAAACGGTCTTTTGGCCGATTTGATGAAAACGGGAGCCCGTGGCGACACCCTCATCAAGCCGGTGTGCATGAAGTTGGGCATGGAGTCCCGTTTCGGCGTGAACAACGCCTCCTTCCGCACCTGCGAGCCCGGCGCCCTGAAGGCCACGAGGAAAGTCATCCGCCCCTGCATCTCGGAGGACTACTTCGCCCTGATGAACAACAGTTTCGACCTGGTCAGCCGCTGCATGGGCCCGCTGCTTTCCAATGACAAAGGCGAACAGAACGAAGAGATCCGTTTGTTGTTCGGGATGCTGCACATCGAGTCCGGACTGCACCTGAATGCCCAGAGCCCGAGCGGCGCCGCCGGCATCGGTCAGCTGACCCAGGACGCGATCAGCTCCATCAACCGCTCCGAACTGCCGCGGCTGCGCGAACAGCTGGAGGCCCAGGGCGGCCTGTGCGCCCAGCTCTCCCGGGAGATGCTGAAGGGCAAAGAGCCGATGAAGTCGTCTTTCCGCCACAGCTGCGAACGGGTGTCCGTGGAAAAAGGCAATCCGCTGCTGAACCTGGTTTACTCTTTCGCCAACGTCCTGCAGGGCAAGCGCATCGTGAACAAAGACGTCTTGGATCACCGCCGGTTCAAGAACCGCTTCAACCTGTCGCGCGCCGATCAGGACCGCCTCGAGACCTCGCTGGCCATCTGGACCCACAACACCGGTCCCGCCGGTCTGAAAACCCCGCTGATGGCCCTTTTGAACAGCAAGTACCGCGGCCGTCGGGTCGGCAACGTCGACCAGTTCCTGCGCGAGCTCAGCCAGGCGATGAAGAGCTACCCGCACAGCGCCAACAGGAAAACGGCGCGACGCCATGAGACCAGCAACTATTATCCCTTCATGCAAAGGACCTTGAGCAAATTGGAAAAAGACGCCGGAGGTGGTTCATGTCTCGCCCGTTGATCGTGATGTTGCTGACGGTGTTCTCGCTGGCTGCTCCCGCCCGGGCTTTTGAGGACGCCGCCGTTCACGGTCGCCTGCGTACCCTGCGCGCGGAACTGGCGCGCGAGTCCAGCGCCTCGGACCGCCTGAAAAGTTTCGACCGGTTCGGCGATTTTCTGGAAGAGCACCTGGAAAAGGTGACCCTCGCGCACACCGCCAAAGGCGAGGAGGAGTTCGCCTCGCTGAACGAGTTCGCCGTTTCGTTCTTCGCCGTGGACCTGGATCCCGTCAACGCCACCAACTGCCGCCTGAGCCGCGAAAAAGTCCTCTCGGAAGGGCGCGTGCGTGAAGGCGGCCTGGAAAACGGCAAGGTCAGCTACACGCCGGCGGCGCTGCTGACCTTGGAGCTCGTGAACCTCGTTTGTCGCTGAAAAAAACTATTCCTTGAACCAGCAGTTCGGGCGCACGCCGCGATTCTGCAGGCGCGTCGCGTGACAGGCGCCCTGGCGCGCGTCGCCGCGGCCGAAGGTTTCATTCTCGGAAACCTGGCAGATGCTGCCCGCGTAGTAGGTGTCCAACCGGCATTGCGCTTCCGGATGACCTTCGAAAGTCACCGGCACCGCATTTTGATTTTTATTGCGGAAGTCGATCACGCGGGGGTCGGCGCCGCGGGCCGTGCTCAGCACGCGGGCCAAAGAGAGACCGCCCAAGGCGGAGCGCATGCAGATCCCGGCCTGCTCCGCGGACTGCGGAAAACTCGCCTGGCATTGCACGCGGACGTCGAGGGGCACCGGCGCCCTTTGCGCCCAGGCCGCGTTCTGCCCGAGAGCCGCGAAGATCCGGCGGGCGCATTTCGCGGTGGCGAAATAATCGGACTGACCTTCGGTGGAGCCCCAAGCCGTGTTGTTCTTGTAGCGCGGGAATCCCCCCAGATGATGGCCGATCTCGTGACAGGCCACGAGGACCAATCCTTCCGGCGTCATCAAGGGATGACGGGCCAGGCCGCCGAACAGCACCACCAGCGAAAAGGGCGTGATGACGTCGTCCGCGGTGCGCATCAACTGGCACTCTTTCGGGTACTGCGGATGCCCGAGGTAGCCGGGCTGGTTGCAGGGAATGGCGAAGGCGTTGACGGAATCATCCTGCCAGCGGGACATGAGCCGCAAGGGGGCGAACCCCGCCTGGCGGAACAAGGGGCTGTACACCTGCTGGGTCACCTGCAGGATGCGGTTGACGGTCATCTCGCTGATCTGGCCCGAAGGGCGCACCGGGAATTTCAATTGGTTGGGCGGGAAGAAGCGGCAGGCCGATTCCTTCAGCGGGGTCGCCGGGATGGCGGCATCCTTGTGGGCGGCCAAAGGCAGGGTCACGAAAAGCGAGCCCACGAAGAACATTCTCAACAACGAATGATGACGGATCTTGAAAACCATTTCCCCCCCGAAATCTTTTCCCCGTGCAGGGAGATATCGGCGAAAGAAAGGGAAGACAAATGATCAATTTCTGTCGGTGGTATTAGGAATTCTTATGGTTGGCCGATCAGGCTCTCGAAGTAGGGCTTCTGGTAGACGCACCGGTAGTGCTCCACTTTCGAGCCTTTCTCTTCGGAGACGGTGATGCTGAGGCTGCCATCCCGGAAAACCTCGATCTGGCGGTCAGCGCGGCCGGTGATGAAAAACACCGTGCGGCGCGTTTCACGCTGTGAAATCACCGTCCCTTGCAGGGAGGCCCGCGACCAGCGGGTGGTGCCGCTCAAGCCGATGCCGGTCTTCTGATCCCCTTGATTGATCCCCATGACGGCGAAGTTCGGGCGCGCGGACGGAACGGACGAAAGCGGTTCGAAACGCAAACCAACCACCCCCACGGCGGAAGAACGCAATTGCGGAGCGCACGCTTGTCCTTCGGACTTCACGAGCCTCCAATCGCCCTGAAAAAAGAGCAATCCCTGTTCCTGAACCTGTTTTTCGAAAGCCATCTGCTCCTGACTGGCGGCCATGGTGTCCATGGCCGGTCTTTTCAACAGGGCCAAAGAGGCCCATGAACCCCGGGTCGACAACAGCAGAAGTGTGGCTAAAAGAAGGCGTCCGTTCACGTCCCACGCACCTTTCGCGTCGGAACATTCCAAAAACCGGGCCGGGACAAAAAACGTCCCTGCTCAAAAATAACCGCTTTCCAGTGACTTATTGGCCCGACCGCCATGAAAGATCCCCTCAGCTGGCCAAAATTTGAACAGCCCCCTCTTCCAAGGAATCTCTTCAAGAGCAAAGCCAGCATCTAAGAGCCTTCCCAAAGCTCAGTGTAAGGCGCGAGGAGGAAAGCGGACTCCTGTCCGCCGACGACGAGCAACGCAGCAATGAGCCTTGGGAAGGCTCTTAGATGCCGGCTTTGTGGCGCTCTTCGTCGTCGACGTGGGACTGAATCCCGCCCTTCAATTGCGGGCGATAAGCCAGGTGCGGGATGTCGTACACGAAGTTCGAGCCGTTCAGGCCGGGCGTTTGCCACTCGGGGCCCAAACGGATGGCGTCCACCGGACAGGCTTCTTCGCAGTAGCCGCAGAAGACGCAGCGGAGGATGTCGATCTCGTAATTGATCGGGTACTTTTCCACCACCGGATCATCGTGTTCAGCCGCGACGATCTTGATGCACTCGGCGGGACAGTTCGTCGCGCACAGCATGCAGGCCGTGCAGCGCAGGGAACCGTCCTTTTTCACCGTCAGCACGTGGTTGCCCTTGAAGCGCGGGCTGTACTCGTACTTTTCCTCCGGATAATCCAAGGTGATCATCTTCTTGCGGTTCAAGAGGTTGCGGAACAAGTGGCGGAAGGTGATGACCAAACCGCCGAACACGCCCGGCAGGTACCAATTTTTCGTTTCACCGGTGTTCTGAACGACGCTCACAGAGCCCCCCGACGGAAGACGAATTCGTTTTTCTTCCGATGTTCCAGCATGACTTGATCGTCACGACGGTTCGTTTCAACGAAGACCTCTTTGGCGACGGGGATCGACAGATCCTTGCCCGACAGGAGCAAGGCCGCTTCCGTCAGCGTCAAGGCCTCCGGCACGATGGTGGTGGCGCGCTTGAAACGCTGTTCAAGCCCGGCCTGATTGATGAAAGTGCCCGACTTCTCCACGAAGGTCTTCAACGGGATCAAAGTCACTTCTCCGGGCAGGTTTTCCAACTGCTCGTTGCGACCGGCCTGCAGCCAGATCAGGTTCTTGGCGGCGGAGAGAGTCTCGATCTTCTGGCGCAGATCCGGGAAGACGGCCGGGTTTTCCGGTCCGGCCACCACGAGGGTCTTGATCGAACCGCTCGAGAGGCCTTTTTCCAGCTCACCCCAGGTGGCTTCGATGCCGTGCTTTTCCAGCACGCGCAGCAGGCCCTTGGTGTTCGGGTTCTTGTCCCCGCGCAACAGCAGGCCGTCGAAGTCGTCGAAGCTTTCCTTGTTGTTGATCCAGAAATAGATTTTCCTGGTCTTGAACTCGTTCACGAAGGTCGAGACGATGGCCTCGTACTCCTCCACCGAGTATTGCGCCGTCAGCACGAGGGCGAGGGAATCGCCCGCGGCCTTCAAGGTCGCGGCGGCCTCTTTGGCGGCGCGGCCCGGGGCCAGCTCCGTCCAGGCGCCGGACGCGTGCTTCTTGGCGCGCAGCAGGCGGTGTTCACGGTTCACGAATTTGTAAACGTCGCGGCCCTCGTCGCACATCCAGTGGCCGTTCACCTGCTCGTTGTAAACGGGCTTCACGCGGAACATGCCCTCTTTGTTGTAATAGACCTTGATGTTGCAGCCGGTGCTGCAACCCGGGCAGATCGACTCGGAATCCTTGAGATACCACACCCGCTGACGGAAGCGGAAATCCTTCGAGGTCAGGGCGCCCACCGGGCAGATGTCGACGGTGTTCAGCGAGTACTTGTTGTCGAGTTCGCGGCCCTCGACGCAGCCGATCTCGGTGCGGTCGCCGCGGTTGAAGAGACCGAGCTCGTTGGTCTTGGTCACTTCCTCGGTGAAGCGCGTGCAGCGCGAGCACAGGATGCAGCGTTCGGAATCGAGCACGACGCTCGGGCCGAGGTCGACGACCTTGTGCTTTTTCACTTTCGGTTCGGACATCTCGGGATTGTACTTCCCGAATTCCATGTACTGGTCCTGCAGGCCGCACTCACCGGCCTGGTCGCAGATCGGGCAATCCAACGGGTGGTTGATCAAATGGAAATCGAGCACCCACTTGGCGCCGTCTTTGATCCGTTCGGATTTGTTGGTGACCTTCATGCCTTCGGTCACCACCGTGTTGCAGGCGATCTGCGGGCGCGGGTTGCCTTCGATGTCGACGATGCACAAGCGGCAGACTCCGGCCACCGACAGGCCCGGGTGGTAGCAGTAATGAGCGATGTGCTCATTCAGCTTGTAGAAGGCCTCCATGATCGTGGAGCCTTCCTTGACCTCGACTTCCTTGCCATTAATGGTGCATTTCAGCATACGACGTTCCTCTCACCTTGGAGCGTCCCTCACGGACGTAGAATTCGAACTCATCGCGGAATTTCGAAACGAAGCTGATCACCGGCAGGGCCGCCGCGTCCGACAGGGCGCAGATGGTGCGGCCTTTCATGTTGTCGGCGACCTTCAGCAGCAGGTCGATGTCCTGCAAACGACCGCGACCCTCGAGGATCGAGTGCACGATCTTGTTCAGCCAGCCCGTGCCCTCGCGGCAAGGGGTGCACTGACCGCAGGATTCGTGATGGTAGAAGTGCATGAGCACGCCCAGCAGATCGACCATGCATTGCGAGTCGTCGATGACGATGACGGCGCCGGAACCGAGCATGCTGCCCATGCCGGACAGGCACTCGTAATCGAGAGTGGCTTTGTTGGCTTCATCGGCGGTCAAAACCGGCGCGGACGAACCGCCCGGGATCACAGCCTTCAAACGACGACCGGGTTTCATGCCGCCGCCCAGGCCCTCGATCAGGTCCTTCAACGGGAATCCCAGCGGCACTTCGAAGTTGCCGGGCTTCACGACGTTGCCGGACAGGGAGAACAATTTCGTGCCGGCGGATTTCTCCGTGCCGAACTTGCGGTAGCCTTGCGCGCCGTCGCGGATGATGTACTTCACCGCGGCCAGCGTTTCGACGTTGTTCACGATGGTGGGTTTGCGCAGGTAACCCTGCACCGCCGGGAAGGGCGGCTTGAGTTTCGGCTGGCCCTTCAGTCCCTCGAGGGAGGAGATCATGCCGGTCTCTTCGCCGCAGATGTAGGCGCCGGCGCCGGAGTACACGTCCATGTCGTGGTCGAAGCCCGAGCCGAGGATGTTCTTGCCGAGGAAGCCGGCCTTGTAAGCCTCATTGATGGCCTGGCCGACGATGCGCAGGGAATCGTGGTACTCGCCGCGGATGTAGATGTAGCTCTTTTTCGAGCCGATGGCGTAGCCCGAGATGATCATGCCCTCGATCAATTGATGGGGGGCGCGCTCCATCATCATGCGGTCCTTGAACGTGCCCGGCTCGCCCTCGTCGGCGTTGCAGAGCAGGTAACGGGGTTCGTTGTTCTTCGGCAGGAAGCCCCACTTCATGCCCGTGGGGAAGCCGGCGCCGCCGCGGCCGCGCAGCCCGGCGTTCTTCACCTCATCGATGATCTGCTGGGGCTGCATCTGCAGCGCGCGCGGCAGCTGCTCGTAACCGCCGTGCTTCCGGTAGCCCTCGAGGAACCGGAACTCGTCGAGATGGTAGTGTTGCGAGAGGAGTTTGGTTTCCATCACTTCATTCCCCGCAGAAGGTTCATCGCCGCTTCCGGCGTCAGTTTCTCATAGTACTTGTCGTTCACCTGCATCATCGGCGCGGTCCCGCAGGAACCCAGGCACTCGACGCGCGAGATGGTGAAGCGCCCGTCGGGGGTGACGTCCTCGAACTTGACGTTCAGCTCTTTGCAGAGATGCTTCGCCAGCTCGCGGCCGCCCTCGAGGGAGCAGGAGATGTTCGTGCAGACCTGCACGTGGTACTTGCCCACGGGCTTCTGGTTGAACATCGTGTAGAATTTGAAAACCTCGTTGATGCGGGCCTCGGGGATGTCCATCACCCGCGACAGCTCGCGGATGACCTCGACATTGACCCAACCGCCGTTTTCGCCCTGGGCGATGTAGAGCGACGGGATGATCGCCGACTCCTTCGTCTCGTAGCGTTTCATCTCCATCTGCACTTTGGCCAGTCCCGCGGAGGACAATTGAAATGCCATGTTCCCTCCCCCTTTACCGATCCAGCTCGCCGGCGATCAAGTTCATGCTGGCGATGGTCGCGATCGCGTCCGCCAGCTGCCAGCCCTGCACCACGGTGGGGAAGGACTGATAGATGGCGAAGCACGGCGGACGCACTTTCAGACGATACGGATTCGCGCTGCCGTCGGAGATCAGGTAGAAACCCAGCTCGCCGTTCGGCGCCTCGGTGGCGTCGTAAACCTCGCCCGCCGGGGGACGCAGACCCTTGATGACCAGCATGAAGTGGTTCATGAGGCCTTCGATGTTGCCGTAGACGTCTTTCTTCTCGGGCAGCACGATGCCTTTGTCGCGGATGGTGTAATCCCCGCCCGGCACGTTTTTGCACACCTGCTCGATGATCTTGATCGACTGGCGCATCTCCTCGATGCGCACGAGGTAACGATCGTAGATGTCGCCGTTCGTGCCGACCGGCACGTCGAAATCAAGGGCGTCGTAGCCGTAGTACGGCGTGGTCTTGCGCAGATCCAGGTTGACGCCGCAGGCGCGCAGCAAGGGACCGGTGTAGCCCCAGGCGACCGCGTCCTGCGCCGTCACGGGGGCAACCCCCATGGTGCGCTTCACGAAGATCTTGTTGTCCAGGAGCAGTTTGGAGATCTCGTCGACCTGCACCCGCATCTCTTTGCAGAACGCGAGCACGTCGTCGAACCAGCCCTCGGGGGCGTCCTGGGCCATGCCGCCGACGCGGGTCATGGACACCGTCAGGCGGGCGCCGCAGAGTTTTTCGAACAGGTTGTAGACCTTTTCACGGTAGGTGAAGAGGTGGAAGAAGCCCGTCAGGGCGCCCAGATCCAGACCGCCCGTGCCCACCGCGATGATGTGGTCGATGACGCGCGACAGTTCGCAGAGGATCACGCGCATGGCCTGGGCCTTCGGCGGGATCTCCACGCCCAGCAGACGCTCGACGGCCTTGCAGTAACCGACGTTGTTGGCCGGGGCCGAGCAGTAGTTCAGACGGTCGGTGTACGGGATGACCTGGTTGTAGGGATGGGTCTCCGCCATTTTTTCGAAACAGCGGTGCAGGTAACCGATCTCCACGTTGGCGCGGACGATGGTTTCCCCGTCGAGCTCGGCCATCATCCGCAAGGTGCCGTGCATGGCCGGATGGGAGGGACCGATGTTGATGGGCATGAAATTCTCGTTCAGCACGTCGCCGCGCTGGCCGTCGACATTGTCGAAATGCACGGGCAAGACGGAGTCGCAATGCTGTTGGGCATCGGCCTCGTAGTCCTTGCGCAGGGGGTGGCCGACGAACTGATGGTGAGTGAGGATCTTGCGCAGGTTCGGATGGCCGGCGAATTTCAAACCGAACATGTCGTAGGCTTCGCGCTCGAACCAGTCGGCCGTCTTCCACACGCGCGTGGCGGTTTCCACCGACTCGCCATCGGCCATCATCGCCTTCAGGCGCAGCCGCGAACCGTCCTTCGAGGAGAACAGATGGTAAACGACGTCGAAACGCTTTTCACGGTCGGGATAATCGACGCCGCAGATGTCCATCAGGAAATCAAAACGGCCGCTGTCCTTGAAGTGTTTCAGCAGGAGGACGACGTCCTCCTTCGGCACCTCGAGAACGTCGTCACCGAACTGGTGCGAGAAGCGGTAGTTCTCAACTTGGAAACGACCGGCCAGGTCCTGCTTCAAATTATCGAGCTTGGTCATAGGGATTTTTCCAGTTGTCGCGCCACGGGCGGGGCGCGTGGTCCTTGATCATCTTCTGCAACACCATGATGCCGTCGAGAACCGCTTCGGGCGTCGGGGGACAACCCGGAACATACACGTCCACCGGGATCACCATGTCGCAACCTTGCAGCACGTGATAGGCGCGGTAAAAACCGCCGGAGCTGGCGCAAGCGCCCATTGAGATCACAAAACGCGGCTCCAGCATCTGCTCGTAAATCCGCACAAGCACCGGAGCCATCTTCTCCGTGATGGTGCCTGCGACCACCAGGAGATCGGACTGACGCGGGGAAAAGCGCACGACCTCGGCGCCGAAACGGGCCAAGTCGTATTTCGGACCCATCACCGACATCAATTCGATGCCACAACAGGCGGTGCCGTAGGGCAAAGGCCAAAGAGAGTTGCGTCGCCCCCAAGCCACGATTGCATCCAATCGGGTCGTGAAGGCGAAGTTCCGCGACAGATCGTCGGCGGCCTGCGTTCCTGGTGTCGCCGTGGACATTCTCACCTCGCTTGCATTATGCTAACCTTCTTGATGTACGGGAAAAGGCGAACAGTGACAACGAGATATGCGCTGGCGCCAGGACCTGCCCGGCGCGTCAGAAGTGAGGCCTCCGCGAAAGATTATTCGCGGCAGATTTTGGGGCCCAGCTGCTTTTCGACATAGGAAATCAAGGCCTGCCCACCGCGACTCAACGAGAGCCTTTCATGAGCCACACTGCCGCGCGGCCGATGGGTCGGCGTGTACGAAAACTGGGCCACTTCCAGACCCGCCGGCGTGGGCAGGAAATCCAAATGGGCCAGAGCGGACACGCGCTTCTCCATGGCCCCTTGCGCGGCCACGAAATTCCCCAAGGAGTAGATCACCGGCGCCTGGCGTCCATCGGAAGTCCTGAACCACTCGACGGTTTGGAGCACATGAGGATGATTCCCAATCACGGCGGCCGCGCCGGCCGCGATCCACTCTTTGGCCCAGGCCCGCTGCCGGGAATTCGGGCGCAATTGGTATTCAGCCCCCCAGTGAGGAAAAATCAAAATCGCGTCCGCGCGGTTTTTCAGGGTTTCAATCGCCCGAAGCACCTCCGACCCCCCGCACGCCACCACCTGGCGATGGGGATCGGGCCAGCCATTGGTCATTTCCGTGCAGGAAATCACCGCCAGGCGCTGGGATTTGACCGTCACTTCACGCCAGGCGGGATCCTCGGAACCGCGGCGCCGCGTTCCCGCGAAAGGCATGTCGATCTTGAGGAGTTCCTCAATGGTGCGATCCACGCCGACCCCTCCCCGGTCCAGGGAATGATTGTTGGCGGTCGTCAGAAGATCGAAACCGCTGTCCTGCAGATCGCGCAGCAGGAAGGGGTGATAATTGAAAATCATGTTCGTTCCCGAATAGACCCGGCCGTCGTACACAAAACCCGGGTCCGCGGCGGCACGTCCCCCCGACAACAAGCCCGGCGCCGTCGGGCCTTCGAGATTGGCCACCGCGAAGTCAGCGGCCGCGATGGTGGGGATCAGATCCGCCCAGAGGATTTTGAAGCGACGCGGATGGGAGATCACCGGACGATAGATCGCCTCGTGCACCAGCACATCCCCGCTCGCCGTCACGCGCAGGCCACCCGCCAGGGGCGGGCATTCGTCCGCGCAGACGGGGGACGACAGAAAAAGAAGAAAAGAAAGGAGATGAATCAGAGGCTTTTTCATGGCCGTGGAATTTAACGGAAGGTTTTCCCCCTCACAAGGGGACTTCGCCCGATTGCATTTCCTATATTGTTTGTGGTACAAACAATATGAACAGCGAGGTCTTTTTCATGCGCTCCGACTCCTCTTCCTCCGGTCCCTCCCCCATCGCCTCCGCCCCCGCCGGCTCCCTCCGGGAAACGCCGGTCCGCGCCGGCTTCCGCCTGACTCTCCGCCAGAAGATCCTGGCGGGCCTGGCGGCGGTCGCCCTGGTTTTCCTGGGAGCGCGCACCGCCCGCCACCTGATGTTTTTCGAAAGCACCGACGACGCCTTCGTGAAGGCCCACATCCACACGGTCAGCGCCCGCATCCCCGGCACCGTGCAGGAGGTGCTGGTGGACGACAACCAGATCGTGAAAAAGGGCGACGTGCTGGTGAAGCTCGATCCGCGCGACTATGAGGTGCAGATCAAGGCCGCCCAGGCGGGTTACAGCAAAACCCACAAGGACCTGAAACGCTTCCAGGGTTTTTCCGCCCTGGATCCCACCGAGCGCCCCGTGTTCGACCAGTACCAGGCGAACGCCTTGATCGCCGAAGCCGATCTGACGCGGGCGCAGCTTCAATATGAGTACACCAACATCACCGCCGCCGCCGACGGCAAGATCGGCAAACGCGGCGTGGAGGTCGGCGAGCAGATCCAGCCCGGCCAGGCCCTCATGGCCCTCGTTCAGCCCCATCCCTGGATCGAGGCCAACTTCAAAGAGAATCAGGTCGCGAAGATCCGTCCCGGCCAGGACGTGGAGATCGAGATCGACGCCATCCCGGGCCACGTGTTCCACGGACGCATCGACAGCATCGCCCCGGGTTCGGGCTCGACGTTTTCCCTCCTGCCCCCCGACAACGCCACCGGGAATTTCACCAAGATCGTTCAGCGCATTCCGGTGAAAATCCTCATCGAAGAGGAAAGCTCGCGGGATTTCACGGATCGCCTGGTCTCCGGCATGTCCGCCGAAGTCACCGTGCGCGTCCGCTAAGGCGATGCCGTGAGCGCGACCGCCGCCCCCACCTCCGAAGAAACCATGAGCCTGCGGTCCTGGATCGCCGTCCTGGGGGCCGTGCTCGGGGCTTTCATGGCCATCCTCGACATCCAGATCACCAACGCCTCGATCCGCGAAATCACGGGAGGGCTCGGGGCCACGCTGGACGAAGCTTCCTGGATCTCCACCTCCTACCTGGTCGCCGAGATCGTCATCATCCCGATCAGCGGCTGGCTCACCCGCCTGCTGTCCCTGCGCGTTTATCTGCTCTGGACCTCCGGCCTTTTCCTGTTTTTTTCCGTGTGCTGCGGGCTCTCTTGGAACCTCGAGAGCATGATCGTCTTCCGCGCCCTGCAGGGACTCACCGGCGGCGCCCTCATCCCCCTGGCCTTCCAGGTGATCCTGTCGCTGCCCGTTTCGAAGCGCGCCGTCGGCATGACTTTGTTCGGACTGACGGCGACCTTCGCCCCCGCCATCGGTCCCGCGGTGGGCGGCTACCTCACGCAGATGTTCCACTGGTCCGTGGTGTTTTACATGAACCTGCTGCCCGGCGCTTTCCTGATCTTCGCCGTGCTCTACGGCATCGACCGCCGGCCGAAGAACATGGCCCTGCTCCGGCAGATCGACGTCTGGGGGATCTTCAGCATGGCGGTGGGGCTCTCCGCCCTGACCATCTTCCTCGAGGAGGGCGAGCGCCAGGACTGGTTCAGTTCGCGGATGATCATCGCGCTCGCCGTTTGCGCCGCCGTCTTCATCATCGCGTTCCTGATCATCGAGCTGCGGGGGAAAAATCCCTTCATCGACCTGCGCCTGCTGCTTCAGAAGAACTTCGGCTTCGGCTGCCTGGTCAACTTCGTCGTGGGCCTGGCCCTGTACGGGGCGCTTTATCTGCTGCCCATGTACCTTTCGACCATCCAGCGCTACAATTCCGTCGACATCGGGAAAACCATGATGTGGGCGGGCTTCCCGCAGCTGCTCGTGCTACCCTTCGTGCCGCGCCTGCTGGCGCGCTTCGACGGACGCTGGGTCGCTTTCATCGGCATCAACGTCTTCGCCCTCAGCTGCCTCATGAACAGCCATCTGACCCCCTTCGTCGGCTACGAGCAGCTGATGTGGTCGCAGTTCGTGCGCGCCCTGGGGCAGCCCCTTCTGATGATCCCCCTGTCCACCATCACCACGGGACTGATCCGCCCCGAACAGGCGGGCTCCGCCTCGGGGCTGTTCAATATGCTGCGCAATCTCGGCGGATCCGTCGGCATCGCCCTGCTCGGGACGATGCTGAGCGTGCGGGAGAAATTCCACTCGGCCAAACTGGTGGAAGGCGTGAACCTTTTCCGCCCGGAAACCCGCGAGCGCCTGGCGCTGATGCGATCGGCCTTCGTGCAAAAAGGCTATGATTCCGTCACCGCCGGGAAGATGGCCGTGGGGGCCCTGGATCAGACCGTACGCCAGCAAGCCCACGTGATGAGCTTCAACGATTGTTTTTTCTTCGTTTGCCTGGCCCTGGTCGCCGCCTCCCTGCTCATCCTGTTGTGCGACCCCGTGCGGGGCGGCGGTTCCGGAGAGGCGCATTGAGAGGAGACCCGATGAAAAAGAAAAAAACCGCCGGCAGCATGGTGCGCGGAACCCTGTCGCCGGGACTGCTCGGCCTGAAGGGCTTCATGATTTTCAAACTCGGCCAGTTCATCCAGGAGAAAACGGAAAACTATTTCAACGAGCACAAGATCAAACCGCGTCACTACCTGGTGCTCGCGCTGCTGCGGGAAAAAGGGGCGCTGTCGCAACAGCAGCTGTGCGAAGGCCTGTGGATCGACCGCGCCACCATGGTGGGCGTCATCCAGAAACTCACGCGTCTGGGCTTCGTGAGGAAACGATCCCACCCCGGCGACAAGCGCGCCCATCTCGTCTCCCTCACCCCCAAAGGGACGGAGTTCCACGCCGCCCACGAGGCCGCCTTCCGGCAATTGGACACGGAGGCCTTTTTCCCCTCCTTGTCGAAAGAAGATCACGCGAAACTCCTGGCGATCCTGCAAAAATCCGTGAAGTCCCTGGAACGCGGCTGAGAAAAAAGCTTTCCGCAGATTCCCGTTGCCTGCCCCGCGGCCTTGTCCCAGACTCAAGGGACCCATGGAGACCGCACCCGCACCCGAGTCATTGCAACGACGTCCGCTGCTCTTCTACATGAGGAAGTACCCGCGCGCCATGGCCGTGGGTTTCGGCTTTCTTCTCGTCACCAACATCCTCGACGCCATGTGGCCCCTGGTGCTGAAAGAAGGCATCGACCGCATCAGCGCCGGGGTGAACCTCGATGAGATCGGCCGCACCTGTTTGCTTTTTTTCTGCATCATGGCCGGTCTGTCCATTACCCGCTACGGCTGGCGGGTCGGCTTCGGGCGTTTTCACACCCTGGCGGCGGAGGATCTGCGCCTGCGCACCTTCCGCCACCTCACCGCCCTGACCCCGGGGTTTTTCCTGAAAAAACCGGTGGGCGAACTGATGAGCGTCGTCACCAACGACGTGCAGACCTTCCGCAACGCCCTGGGCAGCGGACTGATGGTTTTCGCCGACGGCATCATCATCCTGGTCATCGTCATCCCCGTCATGATGTCCTTGAATGCCTGGTGGACCCTGCAATCCCTGGCCTTCCTGCCCTTCGTGCCCGTGCTGATCTGGTGGGTGATGAAACGCATCCACGTCGCCACCCGCGAGCAGCAGGACGCTTTCGCGCAGGTCACGGCCCACAGCCAGGAGAGCGTCGCCGGCATCCGCGTCGTCAAAGGCTTCGGCCTCGAGGATCTGCGGCTGAAGCAGTTCACCAGGGAAAACCGCCGCATGGAGGACGCCAGCAACACCTCGGCGCGCATCGACTCCTTCTTCCTGCCCGTCATGGAATTCGGCGTGACGACGGGAACCGTGATCTTCCTGTTCGTGGCCCGCCAGGATCTTTTGTCCGGCGCCATCACCATCGGCACTTTCGTCGCCTTCCACCGTTACATCCTGAAAACCGTGTGGCCGATGACGGCGCTGGGCCTGGGGCTGTCGCAGCTGCAAAAAGGCTTCGCCGCGTTCGAGCGCATCCGCGAGATCTTCGCGGAGAAAGCCGATCTCGCCCGGGAAGGCGACCGTCCTTTGCGCGCTTTCGAAAGCCTTGAGTTCCGCCACGTCGGCTTTCGCTACAAGGGCTCCATGGAGTGGATTTTCCGCGGCCTGAATTTCCACGTGCAAAAAGGCCAGAGCCTGGGCATCGCCGGCCCCGTCGGCGCCGGCAAGACCACGCTGATGGCGCTGATCACCCGGCAGTTCGATCCCACCGAGGGCGAGATCCTGCTGAACGGTTTCCCCCTGCAGGAGTACCGCCTGGAGGACGTGCGCCGCTGCCTGACCCTGGTGCCCCAGGACGTGTTCCTGTTCAGCGAAACCGTCACCTGGAACGTGGGCTTCGGCCTCGACGACGGTTTCGGCGACATCGAAGCCGAAACCGCCGCCCGCCACGTCGACATCCACGAAGAGATCGCGCGCCTTCCCGAGGGCTACCAATCCCTGGTGGGCGAAAAGGGTGTGAACCTGTCGGGCGGACAGCGGCAGCGCCTGGCCCTGGCCCGCGGCCTGGTGACGAAATCCCATGTGCTGCTGCTCGATGACGTGCTGTCCGCCGTGGACACCAAAACCGAAGCGCGCATCGATGAAATGCTCAAGGAACTGCGGCGCGCGGGACGCACGCAGATCCTCGTCGCCCATCGCCTGTCGACTTTGGCCACCTGCGACCTGCTTTTGGTGCTGACCGAAGGGCGCCAGGAGGGCTTCGGACCGCGCGACCTGATGCTGCAGCAGAACAAATTCCTGCAGACCCTGCGCATGATCCAGAACCAGGAGGACCAGCATGCATGATTCGCTGGTTCGCGTGAACACGCGCCAGGTGCTCCGGCGCATCGTCTCCTACGTCGGCCGCCACCCTTGGGTTTTCACGCTGATCGTGGCCTCGGTGTTCGCCACGGCGGCGGCCTCCCGCGCCCTGCCGTGGATCATCGGCCAGATCATCGACCGCGCGGTGCTGCCGAAAAACAACGAGCTGTTTTTGCGGCTGGCGTTCCTGTACCTGGGCATGGAGATCGTGAAAACGGTCTTTCAATTCATCCAGACCTACCAGTTCCAGAAATTCGGCAACCGCATGCTGTTCTACGTGCGCGAGGATCTTTACCGCCACGTCCTGAACCTGCCCCTGGATTTTTTCAACCGCACGCCGGTCGGCCGCGTCGTCACCCGCATGACCAACGACGTGGGTTCGATCGGCGAACTCTTCACGGACGGCGTCGTCGCGGTCTTCACCCAAGGGGTGGTGCTGATCGCGACCGTGGTCGCCATGTCGCTGATCTCCTGGAAGCTCACCCTCCTCACCCTGATCACGGCGCCGGTCTACATTTACGTCACCTACCGCGTGACGGTGAGGATCCGCCTGCTCCTGCACGACACCAAAGCGAAGCTTTCGGCCATGAACGCATTCCTGGCGGAGAACATCTCCGGCATCAAGGTCATTCAGCTCTACAACAAGACCGGGCGGCAGAACGCCCGTTTCTTCCAGCTGTCCGAGGACTACCGGCTGATCAATCTGCGCATGATCAAGAGCTACGCCCTCCTGCAGCCGGTGCTGAACCTGTTCAACGCCACGCTCATCACCAGCGCCCTCTACCTGGGCGGTTATTTCCACCTGCAGGACGCCCTGCCGCTGGGCCTGCTCGTGACCTTCATCATGTACGCCCAGGATTTCATCCACCCGATCCGCGACATCCTCGAAAAAGTGCAGCAGTTCCAGAACTCGCTCACCAGCGCCGAACGGGTTTTCACGCTGCTGGAAGAGCCGGAGGAGACGGACCGCGCCGGCGAACTGAACAGCGCCCTGCGCGGCGAGATCGAGATCCGCGACCTCAGCTTTTCCTATCGTCCCGACCTGCCGCCCGCCCTGAAGAACATCTCCATGAAGATCCTGCCCGGGGAATCCGTGGCCCTGGTCGGCCGCACGGGCAGCGGCAAAACGACGATGATTTCGCTCTTGCAGAGGTTCTACGACGTGCCGGCGGGCACGATGTGGATCGACGGCCAGGCCATCGAAACGATCCCGCGCCAGGCCTTGCGCCGCCGTCTCGGGGTGATCCAGCAGGACCCGGTCCTGTTCCGCGGCACTTTGGAGTTCAACATCACCCTGGGCCACCCGGAGATCCCGCTGGAACGCGTGGAACTCGCCTGCCGGCGCGTGGGTTTGAAGCTGCCCCTGGCGCTGGCCATTGGAGAGCGCGGCGGCAATCTGTCCCTGGGGGAGCGCCAGCTGGTCGCCTTCGCGCGGATTTTCGCCTTCGACCCGGAGATCCTGATCCTGGACGAGGCCACGGCGAACATCGACTCCGAGACCGAGCAGCTGCTGAAAAAAGCCACGGATGAAGTGACCCAAGGGCGCACCAGCCTGGTCATCGCCCACCGTTTATCGACGATCGAGCACTGCGACCGCGTCGTGGTTTTGGATCAGGGAACGATCGCCGAAACGGGCACCCCCGCCGAGCTCCTGGCCCGCGGGGGTTTGTACGCTCAGTTGGCCTCGGCCGGCTTGAAGTCGATGCGGATCGCGGAGTCCGCCGACGGGATCGCCGATCCGTAGAAACGCACGACGTTGCGGACGGGATCGTAATCCCAGCCGTCGACATTGCTGCGCGGGACGGAGACGCCGTTGACCAGCACGACGAGGGTGTCGAGGTCGGGCTTTTTCGACAGATAGAAGTCCGTGATGATCTGGGCGATACGGGCGCGGATGGTCGCCGCCGCCGAGGACAGATCGCCCGAGCAGATCGACGCCGTCAGGCCCTGCGACATGGCCGCGAGATTCATCCAACGCACGCCGGGTTCGTTGTAACCGATGTCCGGCAGGGTCGAGCAGCTGCCCGTCAGGGACAGGATGCCGACGAAGCTCAGGTTCCAGCGGCGGGAGCCGTCATCGTAAAAACCCTTGAGACCGTCCAGGAAATTCGAGAAGCCGGTGAGGCCGCCCGAGAGGTTGGAACTCTTGTCGTCCTCGGTGGACATGGCGATGATGCTCAAAAGGGCGTCGTCGCGCAGGAAGCCCTGGCCTTCGCCGTTCTGATAGCCGTTGCCCAGCACCTGCGCGAGGCTGTCGAGGCCGCGCTCCAGGTCGGAACCGTCGTTGCCCACGGCGGCCACGCGCTGGACGAGGGCGTTGGCGAGGTTCGGCGTCTGGCTGGTCAGGTAACGGGGCGAACCCATGAAGCGTCCGCCATTGGGGTTGGAGCCGCCCATGCTGGTGGTGATGACGGCGATGTGCAGGTCCAGTTTCTGCTTCAGCATGGCGTTCACCAGCGTCGGCAGGGAGTTGCGCCAGCTTTCGTTGGCCTGGTCCATCATCGACGAGTTGTCGACGACGAAGACGACGTCCACTTTGTTGTTGTAGATGACGTTGCTGGGGAAGTTGTTGCTCTGCTCGGGAAAGTCGAACTCGTAACCCTGGTTGCAGGCGGCCGTGAACGCGGCCAAAGCGATCAGCGTGATTTTCCGGAACATCGTCGTTCTCCTTCTTCCCTGTCCGCCTACGCGGCCTTGCGGGTCTTTTCGGTGAAATCCCGAATCGACTGGCGGACCGTTTGACTGATACTCGTGAATTGCACTCCGTATTTCACCGGGGGCGTCTCCTGGGTCGCCTCTTTCACCCACTGTTTGCTGACGATGCCGCAAACCGCGTTGAAAGGGGGAACGCCGTCGCCGGGTTGGAAATGCAGGTAAATCGTCTGACCGGGCTGCAGATGGGCGTTCTCGATCATCACGCCGGCGCCGCCCTCGGAAATCTCGAGGCTGTGGCCTTTGTAGACGGCCTTGTTGTTGTGAACGATCAGGCTGCAGCCGTAGGTGGCGCGCGCATGGCGGCGGCGGAAAAAGATCTCCGAGACGTCGCCGTCGCCGGATTCCTTCAGGCCGCGCACCTGCTCGGCGGAAAAGTCCTTCACTTCCGCCAGTCTCTGCCAGGCGTTGAAGTTCTGGTGCCAGACGTAATCGTACTCGAACAATGATTTTTGTTGCAGCATCTGGATCAGGTCCAGGTAGGAGAACGGCCCGTAGTTGTTCCCGCCCTTCAGCAGGAACCACTCTTTCTCGCGCCAGCGGCTTTCGGCGCGCAGGTCCACCGGCGGCTGGGTCATGACGGGTTTTTCCTCCGGGCGCGCGAAGCCCGCGCTGAATTTCTCCGCGAACAGCGGATGCACCATCAGCATGATCCAGTCCTGGGCGGCGTCGTCATAGACGTAGTCCATCCAGTGGTGTTCCTTGCCTTGCAGCTTTTGCAGCACCTCTTCGAAAGAATAGGGCCCGATGTGGCTGCCGTTCTTCGAAAGGAAAAATTGCCGTTGCATCCGATCTCCTCAAAGTGGTCAACAGGCCTATCGGCTGGCCCGTGATTCCACTCAAGGTGTGAAAAACATGACACTTTCCGGAAAAAATACTTCCCGGAAATGTCGATCAATTCGACAGGACCCCGACTCGGGGAAAGGCGGCGGATTTAAGGTTTCAAGCCGACGGCGGCCAGCCACTCGGGCGTGGGTTCGATCAAACGGCGCGTTTGCAGGTCAAAAAGGCCGAAGGTGAAAACGGCCTCGGCGGCGACCGTGCCGTCCGCTTTGATCATCTGTTGCCTCATATGGCCGACCTTGCCCGCGTAATCCAGGACCTCGCTGCGGATGACGATGCTTTCGCGCAAATGCAGCTCGCGCAGGAATTTGAGGTTCACCTCGAGGATGACGGGGCCTTTGCCAAGCTTTTGGATTTCGCTGAAGCCGTAACCGGCGCGGGTGATGTTCTCCCAGCGCGCCTCCTCGAACAGGGCGAGGTAAGTGGCGTTGTTCATGTGGCCGAGGGAGTCGACGTGAGCCTCACGGATCACGAGGGGGTAATCGGCCAGCCGGCTCACTTGAGAGCCTCGCGCAAATAAGCGCTGGCCTGGTCCATCGCCCACACGACCGCGGCGATCACCAGGATGATGCAGCCGACTTCGGGCCACATGGCCTGACCCTGATAGGTCATGAGCATGGTCCCGATCCCGCCGCCGCCGACTAGACCGATGATGGTGGCCATGCGCACGTTGATGTCCCAGCGGTAAACCGTGAAAGAGATGTAAGGCAGGACCACCTGGGGAACGATGGCGAACCAGATGGTCTGCAGCTTCGTGGCCCCGGTGGACTGGATGCCCTCGATGGGCCCGTCACTCACCGTCTCGACCATCTCGGAGTACTGCTTCGCCAGCGAAGCCACCGAGTGGATCATCAGGGCGAGCATCCCGGCGAAAGGGCCGATGCCGACCCACACGGAGAAAATGATGGCCCAGATCAGGGCTTCGATGGAGCGCGTGACGTTCAGGAAAGTGCGCAGGACCAGGTACAGGGCGAAGGCCGGCGGGCTCTTCATGATGTTCTTGGCGCACAGGAAGCTCAGCACGAAGGCGATCGGGATCGCCAGCATGGTGGCCAGGAAGGCCATGAAGATGGTCTCGATGATGTTGAGCACGGCCCTGGGCAAGAGGGCGAAGTTCGGGTTCAGCAGGCCTTGGAACAGGCGGACGGCGCCGGCGAAGCCGTCCTCGTTCAGGAGTTCATACAGGGAGAATTTGGTCTTCACCAGGGCCACGACGAACATCACGACGATGGTGACGGCCAGCTGCCAGCCGGAGAAGGTCTTCCACCAGGAGGTTTCCTCGAGCTGGGCTTTTTTGTGGGCCGGCGCGAAGATCGCCTCACCCAAGGTGCGGATTTTCAAGACGTCGTTGAGGACGGAGCTGAGAACCGCGCCCGCAACCATGGCGGCGAGGAAGATCAGCGAGTTGCGACCGAGCTCCAGCATCTGACGGTCGGTCGGCTGGGCAATGGCGATCAGAAAAACGACGCCCAGGAAACCGAAGGTCAGGGAGTCGAAAACCGTGCGGCGGATCAGGGAGCTGCGATTCACTTCGATCTCCGTCAGTTGATGTGGACTTCTTTGGAGCCTTCGCCGTAGATGCGCGCGAACCAGGCCTCATCGATGTTGTGGGGGCTGCCTTCGTACACGATCTCACCGCCCTTGAGGGCGATCACGCGGGTGGCGTACTCACGCACCAGGGACAAAAAGTGCAGGTTGGCGACGACGGTGATGCCGAGCTCGCGGTTCACCTTGCGCAGGTAATCCATGACCGTGTGGCAGGTCGCCGGATCGAGGGACGCCACCGGCTCGTCGGCGAGCAGCAGATCCGGGTTCTGCGTCAGGGCGCGGGCGATGGCCACGCGCTGCTGCTGGCCGCCCGACAATTGGTCGGCGCGGATCTTGGCCTTGTCAGCGATGCCGACCAGGCGCAGGTAATCGAGGGCGCGGGCCTTGTCGTCGTCCTTCCACAGGCCGAAGAGGCTTTTCCACGTCGAGGTGATGCCGAGCCGGCCCATCAGGACGTTGGACAGCACCGTGTGACGCGGGATCAGGTTGAAGTGCTGGAAGATCATGCCGATGCGGCCACGGATCCTGCGGATGCCGTCGCCCTGGGCCTTGGCGAGATCCTCGCCCTGGAACAGGATCTCCCCGGAAGTCGGGTCATGCAGGCGGTTGATGCAACGGAGCAGGGTCGATTTGCCCGAACCCGACAGGCCGATGATCACCAGGAACTCGCCCTTCTGCACATCGAAGGTGACGCCTTTCAAGGCGCGCACCCCGTTGGGATAGGTTTTGACGAGGTTGCGGATCGAAAGAATCGGTTGCGTCACCACTTCATGCTCCCCGTTCATTTTTTCATCAGATCGTCGACGGAAGTCCCCAGGGACGTCAGCATGGCGCGCACTTCATCGTAGTCTTTGTCCGTGGCTTTTTTCAGCTCATCGACGGAGTAGATTTCCTTGAAGGCGACTTTCCCCTCGGGCGTCGCGACGAAGGCGACGAAGGCCTCGACGATCTTGTTCTTCATCTCTTCCGGCATTTCCTTGCGGAAGATGATGGGATCGTTGGGGATGGCATCGGAGAGCTCGACAATCTTGATGCGCTTTTCGATGTCCGGGTACTGGGTCATCACCAGGCGGCGGGCGTCCTCGATGCCCTTGTCGGAGGGCGGGGAATAGAACGTCGCGCCCGCGTCGACCTGGCCCTGGTAGATCATCGAGACGACGGCGTCGTGTTTCATGGCGAAGACCGTCTCTTTGGGTTTGATCTGGCGCTCTTTCAGGGACTTCATCGGCAGCAGGTAACCGGAGGCGGAGGCCGGGTCGACGAAGGCGACTTTTTTGCCGTCGAGGTCTTTCAAGGTTTTGATGGGGCTGTCGGCCTTGGCCAGGAATTGCGATTGATAAGTGGCGAGTCCGTGACGAATGACGGTGAGGCGCGCTTCCGCGCCGTACTTCTCATGGGCCTTGATGTAACCGAAGGTGTTGATGGCGGCGACATCGGCGCGTTTCGTCCCGAAGGACTCCACCACGGCGATGTAGGACTGCGGGATCGAAACCTCGAATTGATAACCCGTCGCCTGCTCCAGGTATTTTTTGAAGACTTCGGCGTTGGTTTCCAGCACCTTGGCGTCCACGGACGGCACGAAGAACAGCTTCACGGGATTGTTTTCCGTTCCCAGCTCGGCCTTTTTCACGCAACCGGTCATGGCCCAGGCAACAAAAATCGCGGCGATCAAAACGAGGCTGGTCCTTGATGGCATCGGCATCGGGCTGGCTCCTTATTTGAACAACGAAGTGCGGGGAAACTAACAAAATCTCTTTCTTGAGCCAAGGAAAGTCTTTAGAGTAAGGAAGACTTTCCCTGAAGGATTCCAAGCTGATGACGCCTACCACCAAAACTCTTCGTCAGATTCTGGTCAAGATCGCGGACAATCACGCCCAGGGCGTTGAGTCCCTCGCCGTCTTTGACCTCGATTCGACCCTCTTTGATGTGGGGCCGCGGCTGGAACGCATTTTAACGGACTTCGCCCAGGAGCCCGAATACCAGCGGAAATTCCCGGAACAGCTGCGTTTTTTCAAGAATCTGAAAGTCCATCGCAAAGACTGGGGCCTGCAGGACGCCCTGGTGAGGGCGGGGCTGGCCGGGGAAGACCTGAAGGAATTCCAAGAGGCCCTGAAGAACTTCTGGCGACGGACCTTTTTTTCCGACGATTATCTTCACCATGACGTCCCCTACCCCGGCGCCGTGGAATTCGTTCAGAACATGCTCCACTGCGGGGGCCGTGTCGCCTACCTGACCGGCCGGGACGTGCATCGCATGGGCAAGGGCACGGCGGAGGTTCTGCTGAAATGGAACTTCCCCTTGAACGAGAGGGCCGAGCTCGCCCTGAAACCCCACCTGTCCATGGACGACGCCGAATTCAAGACCAACTGGTTCCTGTCGGTGCCGGAGAAGCGATACGGCAACATCTGGTTCTTCGAGAACGAGCCCGTCAACATCCACCACACGCGGCTGAAGGCGGCCCATGCCTCCCCGCCCATCGAGATCGTTTTTTTCGACAGCACCCATTCGCGGCGCGCGGCCGCGCCCACGGACCTGCCCTCGATCGCGCACTTCCTGATGGACGACGAAGAGGAGAGCTGAATGCTGTGGGTGGTGGCGACGCCGGTGGGCGATGCGAATGATCTGACCTTGCGGGCCCTGGACATCCTGAAAAACTGCGATGTGCTGATCTGCGAATCCACCAAGGAAACCTCGCGCCTGCTGCGCGCCCACGGCATCAGCGGCAAAACTTACGAAGTGCTGGACGAGCACTCGAAACCCGAGGACGTGCACCGCCTGGCGGATCTGTGCCGCGACCGCGTGGTCGCCCTGGTGAGCGACGGCGGCACGCCGGCCTTCTGCGATCCGGGCGCGGACCTGGTGGCGCGCTGCCGGCAGCTGAACATCGAGATCAAACCGGCCCTGGGCGCCTCGAGCCTGATGGGGCTTCTGTCCCTGGCGGGGCGGCGCCTGGACCAGTTCGTCTTCCGCGGCTTCATCCCGGCGGAAAGCGAGGCCCGCGCCCGCGCTTTGCGCGAACTGCAGAAGGAAAAGCGCGCCGTCGTCCTGATGGACACGCCCTACCGGCTGAAAAAGATGCTCGCCGAGATGGAGGAGCATTTCCCGCAACGAAAATTGTTTTTGGTCCGCGACCTGAGCCTGCCGGGCGAGCGCTGCCTCGAGGGACGCGCCGCCGATCTGCGCCGCGCCTGCGGCGACGACAAGGCGGAGTTCATGCTGCTCCTGCTGCCGGAGTGAGGCCCTGATGGCGGACCGAATCCCCCTGCCCATCGATGAGTTTTTGCCGGAGATCCTGCGAACGCTGCGCGATCACGACTCCCTCGTCCTGACCGCCGCGCCCGGCGCCGGGAAAACCACGCGCTTGCCGCCGGCCTGCCTGGATCTCGTGAAGGGACAGGTTCTGGTGCTGGAACCGCGCCGGATGGCGGCGGTGGCCGCGGCCTCGCGCATCGCCGAGGAGAACGGCTGGCAGACGGGCCAGGAGGTCGGCTGGCAGGTGCGCTTCGACAACCGCACTTCGGCCTCGACGCGATTGGTGTTCTTGACGGAGGCCCTGCTCGCCCGGCGCATGATCGGCGATCCGGAACTGAAGGGCGTGGACCTGGTGGTCCTGGATGAATTTCACGAGCGTTCCCTGCACACGGACCTGACGCTCGGTTTGTTGAAAGAACTGCGCGAACTCGGGCGGCCGCTGAAGATCGTCGTCATGTCGGCCACCCTGACCGCCGAGCGCATCGCCGGGTATCTGGGCGGCTGCCCGATCATCGCGGTGCCGGGGAAATTGTTCGAGCTGCGGATTCAGCATCAAAAGACCGCGCAGAAGATCCGCACGGACCACGGATTTTTCGATCACGTGGCGGAGGCCGTGAAAAACGCCCAGGCCGGCACGGCGCGCGACCTGCTGGTTTTCCTGCCCGGCGTGGGCGAGATCGAGCGCGTGCGCGAGCGCCTGTCGGACTGGGCGCGCGGCAAGAACATCGATCTGGTGCCCCTGCACGGCAGTCTTCCTTTGGAGGAACAGCGGCGGGCTTTGCAAAAAGGCGCGCGGGCGCGGGTGGTGTTGTCGACGAACATCGCCGAGTCCTCCGTGACGGTGGACGGGGTCGACACGGTCATTGATTCGGGCCTGGCGAAATCCAACCGCTTCGACGTGCGCACGGGATTTTCGCGCCTGGAACTCGGGCGGATTTCCCTGAGCTCCGCCGTGCAGCGATCCGGCCGGGCCGCGCGCCAGTATCCCGGGCGCGGCATCCGTTTGTGGAGTCCCCATGACGAGCTCGCCCTGCCGAAGGACGACGTGCCGGAGATCCAACGCGCCGATTTGACCGAGGCTTTGTTGTTCCTGGCCCAGCAAGGGGTCAGCGACTTCCGCCGTTTCTCGTGGTTTGAGGCGCCGGCCGCGCCGCTCTTGCAGGCGGCGGAGAAAACCTTGCGCGCCCTCGGCGCTTTGAGCGCGGACAACAAACTGACCCCGCGGGGCGGGAAAATGCTCCGCTATCCCCTGCCCCCGCGCATCGCGGGACTGATGCTGGCCGCGGAAGAGATGGAAGCGGCGGGACGCGCGGGAGCGGTGGATCTGGCGGCGAGAATCGCCGCCATCCTGCAGGAGCGCGACTTTGTCCGCGACGACACCGCCCGCGCCCATCGCGGCGATCAATTGGAGTGCGACCTTTTATTGCGCGTGCAACTTCTGGATTCCCTCAAGCCGCGCACGATCCTCGCGGCCGCGGATCAGATCCGCCGTCTGGCGCGCGGCGGGGGCGGCAAAGCCCCCTCCCCGGCGCAAATCCCCTTGTTGCTCCGGGAACTTTTGATCCGCGCCTTCGCCGATCGTCTCTGCCGGCGCCGCGGACAGAGCGATCGCGCCCTGATGATGGGCGGACGGGGCGTGAAGCTCGCGCCGGAGTCCCTGGTGCGCGATTCGGAATTCCTGATCGCCGTGCAAGGGGTGGAAGGACTCACCGACGCCGAGACCGTCATCCGGATCGCCTGCGGCTTCGACAAGGATTTCGTGCTGAAGCACTTCGCCGACCGCATCGAGAAACGCCAGGATCTGTTCGTGGACGAAGGCAAGGGAACGATCTTCCTGCGCGAAGCCCGCTATCTGGACGATCTGCCCCTGGAGGAAGCCAATCTGTCTCCCGCCCCGCCCGACCGGATCGCGGCGAAGCTGCCGGAACTGCTGGTGGCGCGTTTTCCCGACGTGCTGAAGCGCCACGAAGATCTGGCCTCCTGGATGGCGCGCTGGAATTACCTGAAACGACGCTCGGCGGAGCTGGGCCGCCCCGTGGACTTCGACTTCTCGCCGGCCGCGCTGAAAAGCGTTTTTGAAGAAGCCGCTTACGGGGAGAAATCCTTTGAGGCCGTGCTGGGAAAAGACCTGATTTATTTTTTCGAATCCGCCCTGCCGCCGGAAGAGGCGCGGCGACTGCGCGAAGAAACCCCGGACAAGATCGAGGTGCCCACGGGCAACCGCCTGAAGCTGCATTACCCGGAAGACAAAGAGCCTTATCTGGAAGTGCGTTTGCAGGAGGTCTTCGGCTGGCTGGAAACCCCGAAGATTCTGGACGGGCAGGTCAGCATCACGCTGCACCTGCTGGGACCGAATTACCGGCCCGTGCAGGTGACGGCGAATCTGCGCAGCTTCTGGCAGAACGGCTATCCGGAGGTTCGCAAGGAGCTGCGGGCCCGCTACCCGAAGCACTCCTGGCCGGACGACCCGCTCACGGCGCGGCCGGAAGCCAAGGGGCGGCCGCGCCGCTGAGGCGGGCCCTCAATCCGCGGGGCAGACGTTCTGCCAGTTCCGACCCATCGTCGCGTGCCGGCACTCGGTCACCCGGCCCCCGTCATCGATCAGGACTTCGGCGTCCTTTTGATAATTCATGTCGAGCCCCAGGGACGACGGCAGCCGCGCCGGCGCGGCCAGACGCAAGGACACCATGCCCGGTTTCTCCGTGGAGAACGCGACGGCGGTGACCGACAGCGGCTGACTGGACAGCTTTCGCCACTTCAGCGCGAAGGGCGACCGGGAACGCACGTGCCGGATCTGGCCGGCGGCCTCGAGCTGAATGTCCGCGTCCCGCGTTTCGAAGCTTTCCCCCCAAAGGGTCAGGGTGACTTTTTCGTCGCGCAGGATCACCCGCACGGCGCCGTTTTCGGACAGGTGATAAAGAGACACCCGGCGCTTTTCACCCTGAAACGTCACGTGGCCGCTCACGATGCGCGAGGCGAAGTTCAGGCGCCCTTGCGGATCGAGTCCCACCGGGCCTTGCGCCACCACGTCATGGTCCGGACCGACGAAGCGGGCGGCTTTCGCGAGCAGGCAGCGTTTGGTCGCGCCGTTTTCGTGGAAGGTCAGCATGCCCCGGCAGGAGGTTTCCCAGCGCGGCGACGCGGCCGTCACCTGATTGGCGTTCAGGGACTGCAGGCGGCCGTTCGCGTGGAAGCGCACGGCCTGACCAAGAACATGGTGCACGGTCAGATCACCCACCGTGAAACGGTGCTGGCGGGCGGTGGTGATTTTCTTCAGCACCGCGCGGCCTTCGCTGTCCGGATGGAAGCGGATCTCGCCGGCGACGGCGATGTCCTGCCCGTTCCACGGCACGGATTGGAGCGGCTGGTCTTTGTCCCAGGCCGGGGCGGCCGGCGTGACGAAGGCTTCGCTGACCTCCCCGTTCGCAGCGAATTCCGGGGTCACGCGACGGGCGCAGGGGTCGGCGTTTTGGCCGCGGCAGAAACTCAGGTTCAAGCCGTGGGCGTCGTAATCGGGCAGGCCGATTTTCCGCGCCAGTTCGATGTAGTCGCGCGAGGACAGGGACTTCAGGCGATCCCCGAAGATCAGGGAGTTGAAATAGCGCACGGGAACGGAGTTCACCGCCCCGGCCACGCGCATTTCACGCCAGATCAGCTCGTGCAGGATCAAAGCCGCGCGGTCGTCGTCGCTGATCGCCGCCCACAGATCGGCGTCGATCACGTAGCGCGGATCCTGGTCGAACTTCGGGTCTTTCTGGATGATGATCTGCTCTTTGCGGCAGTTCCGCTCGAGGAACAGCTCGTCCGAATCCGGGATGTCGCTCAGCACTTTGCCGCGCACGAAGGCCGCCTCCTGCCGGAAGGCCGCGAAGAAGCGCTCGTAGCGGGCGGCGCGCGAGGGATTCAAGGGGCGCAGCCGCGAGATCGCCAGGGACACTTTCCGCTCCAGGCTCAATTCCGCTCCGCCGAGATCGAGCCGGATGCCGCGAACGTCGCGGGCCTCGGACACGTCCAGGGCTTCCGTCTTCAGGCGCAGGGCCGGATCTTCCGGGGAGAAGCAAGAGACCACGTCGCCGCCGATGCCGATGTCATGGCCCTCCACGCGGGCTTGAGCGGTCAGGGACAGGCTCAACAGGGTCAAGATCAGGGCGGTTTTCATTGGCTCTCCTTCTGGTCCAAGGGGAAGAAATTCACATTCAGGCAGTAGACGCGGTCCTTGACCGGGGTCTCCTCCATCTCGCGGTTCAGTCGGCGGCGGAACTCCTTGATCATCTCGCGCACTTTCGGCAAAGCCGCTTCCGGCACGGCCACGGTGAGGGAGGTCATGTCACGCTCGGCGACGGCGACGTTTTCCATGGCGTCGATGGCTTTTTCCATCAGCAGGCGGTGGTGGCGTCGCACGTCGCGGGTGGGCACGCCGGACGACAACCCCAGGCTGACGTCGATGCGTTTCCAGGTGCCGTCGCTGTTTTTCTCGAGCATGCCGAAGGCCGCCAGGCGCTCCATGAATTCCAGCGCGGCGTTTTCCTCCAGACCGAAGCGGCGGGCCACCGCCGCGGCCGTGCCGGGGAATCCCTTCGTCAGGAACGCCTCGTGGATGGCCAGATGCTGCCAGTCCGAGATGATCTTGAATTTTTCCACTTCGATCTCGCTGAAGCCGTGCTGCGCTTCGAGGGTTTTCAGCTCCTCGCGCGCTTGTTCGCGGCGCAAGGGGCTGCGGGCGTGCTCCGCCTCCACCATGGCCACGAAGTGCCGACGCTCCTGGCTGTTCAGGCGCAGCTTCAGCGCCACCGCCCCCGCCATGGCGCCGGACAGGCCGCAGCGGCCGCGCAGGATCTCCGACAATTTGCCGGGCTGCAGGCCGAGGTCGCGGGCGAAAGCGCGCAACGAGTAACGGGGATTGCGCTGGCAGCGGTCTTCCATTTCACGGGCCAGGGCCAATCGGTATCCAACGGGTTTTGGTGTCTGCGTTTCCATGAGGAAGGTTTATAAGGGGTCGAAGAGTCTCCCGCAATGGTTCCGGGAACAAAGCGATCCCTGGTGTTCCTTGGGTCTTTAAGTTCGCGAAATCACGTCGTTGTGTCGGGTATTTATAACAAAACCCTGACCGGCCGAGGTTGACACGGAAACGGGGCCTGGAGATCGTTGGGGGATGCGAGGGTGGTTTTTTCTTTTCATTCTTTGTCCGCTCCTGTGCCAGGCCGGCGTCCGTCAGGATCTGGCGGCGCTGTACCCGGAGCAGTCCTCGGCCACCCTGGAGCAGCGGATCGCCTTGCTCAATTCGCCCAACGATTTTTTCCGCGCGTTCGGTCCTTACTTTTACCTGCGCGCCAAGAAGAACCTTCTCAACGTCGAGCCCTGGAAGTCCTTGAAGGGCCATCAGGGTTGGTGCGCGGGCGACGCCCATCCCAAAAATTTCGGCGTGCTGCTGTCCGAGCGCAATCAACCGCTCTACAGCATCAACGACGTCGATGACTCCAACCCCTGCCCGGTGATCGCCGATGTGCTGCGTTTCCTGACCGGCTGGGGCCTGATCGTCGGCGATGACCTTTCGACCGCCTGGCTGCCCCCTTACCTGGCCGGCCTCGAGGGTCGTCCATTGCAGCCGCCGGCCATCGTTCGTCAACTCATGGAAAAGGGCCGCGAGCGGGGCCTGGCGCCGAAGTCCAAATGGGTCGACCCCAAAACCGGCGCTTTCCGTCCCCTGGATGAGCTCTCGCCGGTGAACGGCCCTCTGGCCGTCGAGATCTCCCAGCAAGCTCAGCGCATCGCCGGTCCCGGCTGGGAAATCCTCGAGCTGCGCGAGCGCCTGCGCATGGAAGGCGGTTCGGGGGGATTGAAGCGCTTCTTGATCCTGCTCAAAGGCCCGAAGAACGTGCTGAAGCGCCAGCCTTTGCTTTTGGAATTCAAAGAGATCGCCCCGCGCCCGGCCACCGCCGTCCTGGACGTGCCCCGCCTGGATCCCCAAGCCCGCATCTCCCACGCCTGGAAGTGGGAACAAGGCCCGTCCGTCACGCGCTGGCACCGCTTCGCGCGGATCGCCGGTCACCTGATGATGAGCCGACCCTTGTGGGACGGCAACGTCGACATCGACGTCGAAAAAATGAGCTTCTCCGAACGCCAGGGCCTGGCTTTGTATCAAGCGTCCTTGTTGGGATGGCTGCATCGCCAAGGCGCCGTGCCCGCGGATTTCGCGGACGACCTGAAGCAGGTCCCGACGGAAGCCTGGACGAAGTCCCTGCACCTGCTGGTGCGGGAGATGAATGCGGCTTATACGGAAGTGCGGTAGACGGGGTCCGTGTTCGTCGGACTGGGTGGCGTGCTCTAACGAAAAAATCAATAATGACAAGGACATATCAAGCAGGCAGCGAGCTCTTTGCTCTTTTTGTAACAACAAAATCATCATAGTAACATTTTTTTGATACCATGATGATTTTTGTGTTATGATGAGGACATGACAACTGCCGTCGAAAGAACGCTGAAAAAGTATCTTCCCAGCCTTGAATTCAAGACCCGGGAGCTTCGGATTAAAAACATCCCTCCTGCCTACCAGGGAATTTATGAGTTTGAAGAGCTGAATATGCGGAAGCAGCCCTTCTTGCTCATCAAGGTCAAAGACAGAAACCTCGGCCCCAAAGACTTTAAAAAACACGGTCGAAGGCTCAAAGAAAGCATCGACCACCCGCAAGTCTGGTACCTCAAAGAACTCCATGCCCATAAAGTGCGGCGCATGATCGAAAATGAGCTGAACTTCATTTTGGAAGACAAACAAATTCATCTGCCTGTGCTTCATGTTTCTTTGAGCATGGCATCCGAAAAAGTGAGAACCGTCAGAAAAATTTCCGGTCTTGGCATCAATCTGCTGATCCGGGAAATTTTGAAGGGGGACCTTTCAGGGAAAAGCAAAGTCGAGATCGCCGGTATTTTTAAATCATTGAAGATGACGATGGGTCGCGCCATCGAGCCTCTTTTGAGCGCCGGGTTATGTGAAGAGAATAAAGTCGGAGTCGCCAAGCTGATCCGATTCAAGCCTCGCACGGAACTCTGGAGGCATCTCCAAAAGAATGTCCACTCCCCCGTTAAAGAAGCGGTTTTCCTTCCCATGGCCCCCAAGAAACTGCCTTACTCGGGCATCACGGCCCTCGCCAGGCAATCCATGCTTGCTGAAGATCCAATTCCCACTTTCGCCATCGAGAGAAAAGAGTTCAATAAAAAATATAAAAATGCGGAATTGGCACTGGAGGATGAAGCCCTGGCGAAAGTTGAACTATGGGACCGGCCCGTCACCCTGGATCATGATTCAAACATCAATGTCATTGATTTATACCTTATTTTAAGAGACTCCTCCGATGACAGAGTTCAGACAGAAATGGGAAAACTTCTTCAGAAACACGATTTGAAAGCGGATAAGTGATGATCAGGGGCCTGGAGCATTTCAAGGAGCATTTCAAGGAGCATTTCAAGGAGCATTTCAGGAAACACGCCGAAAATTTCATTCTTGTCGGCGGCGTCGCCAGTCACCTTCTTCTTGAAGAGGCCGGTGCTTCAAAATTGAGGCCCACCAAGGATTTGGACATTGTACTCGCCATGAAGCCGGATGATGAATTCCTGGGCGCGATCAGGGATTATATCCGTCGCGGCGGCTATGAAATTCAGAAGGGAAAAAAGAACCAGGCTATTTTTTATCGCTTCCAAAAACCAAAAGATGAACGTTTCCCCGCGATGCTCGAACTCTTTTCCGCGGCCGCAGAGGGCATTGATTTTTCTGAAGACCAGCGCATCATTCCCATCGCCGATTCAGCGGGAGCGAAATCGTTATCCGCGATTCTGCTGGACCCAGATTATTTTGCGATCATCAGAAAAAACGCGGTTGAGAAAGACGGAATTTTTATCATCAACGAGATGGCCCTGATCCCCTTTAAAGCCAAAGCGTACTTGGATATCAGAGGGCGAGGGGAAGACTCAAAAAGCTGGAAAAAACACCGAGCGGACATCATCAACCTGGCGGTGAACTTCCTGACTGAGGAAAGCAAAGAAAGTTTGAGTGGAAAAGTTCGCGACCATTTTCTTGATTTTATGAATCAAATCAAGGAAGAGCTGACCATCGAGATCATCACAGGCGCCTGCAATCAGGATGTTGCACCGGAGACCTTGATCGATCTTTTGGAAAAGACGTTTTTAAGTGACTCTGAGATCAGCTGATTATTTTCTTCGAGGGAAAACCTAACTTCGGGCTTCCTGGGGCGCCTGTTCCTTCAGCACGCCCAGAGGACCCAGCACCGTGGCTCCGGCGGGGACGTCCTTCACCACCACGGCGTTGGCGGCGATTTTCGCGCCGTCGCCGATGGTCAGGGGGCCCAGGACCTTCGCCCCGGTGCCGATGAGGACGTGGTTGCCCACCGTCGGGTGGCGCTTGACGGGATCGAACTTCGATCCGCCCAGGGTCACTCCGTGGAAGAGAATGCAGTCGTCGCCGACCTCGGCGGTTTCGCCGATGACGAGGCCCAATCCGTGATCGATGACGAGGCGCCGGCCCAGGCGCGCGCCCGGGTGGATCTCGATGCCGGTGATCCAGCGCGAGAATTCCGCCACCACGCGGGCCAGGAAATAAAACTTCGCCGAGTAGAGCACGTGCGCGACGCGATGACAGAGGATCGCCCGCGGGCCCGGATACAGGAAAAAGATCTCGGCGTAGGATTTCGCCGCGGGATCGTAGTTCTTGTAGGCCCTCAGGAAATCCATCATTTGAATTTAGCTCTCAAATTTTTCTTTTAAATCGTCCAACAGGAAATAGCGGTCGAACAGCTCGCTGTACCGTGACCATTGCTCGCCGCCCCTCTCGTTGTCAATCAGGGTTTTCACCGTCGCCATCTTCGAATCCAGGTCGTCGACCATGGCGACGAGCAAAGCCTCGAGAAACTTAGGACGCTTCGGAGAACCGTACTCCAGACGGCCGTGGTGGGACAGGATGATGTGCTTGCAGATGTCGCGCAACTCCGCATCGAAGCCGAGGATGCGCGCGGACTTGCGGTCGACGAGCTCGCAGGCCATCTCCATGTGGCCGATCAAACGGCCGCGGTTGGTGTAGGAAAAGCCGTGCTCCCAGCTGAGCTCCCACACCTTGCCGATGTCGTGGAAAATCGCGCCGAATATCAGCAGATCGCGGTTCAGGAACGGATAATGAGCCGCGAAGAACTCCATGGTCTTGGTGATCGACAGGATGTGCTCGAGCAAACCGCCGATCCAGGCGTGGTGGATGGATTTCGCCGCCGGGGCCTTGAGCACGAGGGGCCGGATCTCCGGATCCTCGAGGCTGTCCATGACCAGCTGGCGCAGGGAGGGGTTCTTCATCGTGCGCACGATGGTCAGCAGCTCGGCGAACAGATGTTCCGCGTCGCGCGCGCCCTTCGGCACGAAGTCCTCGAAATTCACCGTGGTCGGATCGACTTTTTCCAGGCGGTGGATGACGAACTGCCTGCGGTTCTGGAAAAGCTGAACCTGCCCCTTCACCTTCACCACGTCGCCCACTTCGAACTCGCGGGAGAGGTTTTCGACGTTGTCCCAGGCGCGGCTGTCGATCTGACCGCTGGCATCACCCAGCAGCGCGGTCAGGAAGGGACGGCCGTTCTTGCCGACGCCCATGTTCTTTTCTTTGACGAGGAAAAGGCTCTCGACGGAATCCTTGTCCTTCATGTCCTTCACGAGGGTCTTGTCGGTCATAATTCCTCGCAGTAGAGATTCTCGAAACGGGAGTCCTTGAAGGTCACCTGAGTCAGGAACAATTGACCTTTGCGCTTGGCGGAGAAGATGAAATGCCCGCCCAGCACCGTCAAGTGACGGTTTCGTGTCGTGTTGACCGTGAGGCCGCCGCTTTTCATGGTTTTCTCAAGGGCCTGCGTGACGCGGTAGAAACGGCCGCAGCCCGCCCCCCACAATTCGTCGCCCAATTTGCGACGGCGCGCCTTGGACACGAACCAGGACTGGAACTCGTCCGTCTCCTCCCGCTCGGGCCACTCGAAGCGCACGTGGAAGCTGCCCTCGGTGCCCGTCATGAAAGGCGCGAGGTCGATCGTGCCGCCGCCGCGGGGCAAGCGGATCGTCAAAGGCGATTCGCTCAAAACGCCCGGGTTTTTTTCAATCAAGGTCACCGTGACCGGCATGAACAGGGCGCCGCTGTTGAGATCCTCTTCCTCGGCGCTGGCGCCGCCGGAGCCGCCGCCATGATCACCACCGCCGCCCGCCGCGGGCGCGCCGTGCTCCCCTTCCCCGCCATGAGCGCCGTGCGCCGCCTTGCCTTCCAGGCGGTCCCAAACGGCCGAGGGGATGCGGATCTCTTTCGGGATATCGTCGACCACGATGGTGCGCTGAGGCTCGGCCTCGTGGGCGTTCTTCGAGCAAGCGAACATCACGACGGCCAAAGCCGTCAGCAGGAGGATCCTCTTCATGGGGTTTTCTCCTGGGAGTCGCGCAGCTCGATCAGCGGCAGGTAAGCCGGTTCACGCTCGCTCCCCTCGCGGATCAAACTCACCGCTTCCTGGCTGCGGTTCTGGCGCGACAAAATGTCCGCCAGCCCCGTCAACGCGATGATGGAACGATGCCCGCCGGCGCGCGAGACGCGGAAACTCCTTTCCGCGCAACCCAGGTCGCCCTGGTCCAGGCAGAGTTTCCCGAGCAGAATATCGGTCACCGGCAGGCCGGTCAGCTCCGGCATGCGCAAAACGGCGAAAGCCTCGTTGCGCAGGCCCGAGCGATAGAGAAGATTCGCCTGCGTGAACAACACCCAGGGGTCCTTCGGGGCCGCCGCCAAAGCCTCGTCCAGGAAACGGCGGGAATCGCTGTCGCGGCCCGCTTCCGCCAGGCAAACGGCGCGTGCCGCCTTCAGGCGCGGCTGCGGCTCCTGGCGGTCGATGAATTCACGGCATTGTTTGTCGAGCAGATCCCAATCCGACAGGCGCCAGTCCAGACGCAGGTCCTTCACGTACGCGGAACTCTGCTTCGACACCTGACCGAGGAAATCCGTCAGGGCTTTCATGAAACCGGCATCGTGCGGCGACATCAGGGCGGCGCGGATCAGCGCGAGCTCCTGGTGCAACTGACCGCTCTTTTCAAAATAAGAATGGATGTCCGAAACCAAAGACTGCGCCCGCCCCTGGTCGCTCCACTGGCCGGACTCCAGCAGGGACACCCCGCGCGCCAGCAACACCAGGGGATGCGGCGGCGAACGGCGGCTCAACTCCTCGAGCTGACGATCAGCCTCGGCCCAGTCCCCCTTGCGCAGGGAAATCAGACCCAGGTTCAAATGGGCGTTGAAATTCGCCGGCTCGATGACCAGGACTTTCTGCAGGCTGTCCTGGGCCTCCTTGAGATTGCCCTCGAGGATCTGACTGATGGCGATGCCCAAGGACGCGTCGATGATCTGGGCCCGCGTGTTCTGGTTGTCCTGAGCGACCTTTTCCAGGATGCGCCGGCCCGCCACGTTCTGACGGTCCAACACGATCAGCACCAAGGCCATCTGCTGCTGGACCTCGGGCGCCGGCTCCTGGATCAAAATGGCTTTTTTGTAAGCCGCCAGGGATTTGTCGTACAGCTGCAGGCTGCGGTAGCGAAGCGCCTCTTCGATCAGGCTGTCGTAACCTTCGCTCTTCTTCATGTTCAGGCGCAGCTTCCAGCCCAGAACGCCCACCAGGGCGATCACGGCCAGACCCAGCACCACCCAACGGGCCGTGCGCGTGGCTTGCGACAGGCGGCTCTGCACGCGATGGTCGTGGGCGGAACCGTAAGAGGACACGTGGCTCGTGCGCGGTGAGCTGGCGTGCGGCTGAAAGGTTTCCTTCGTGGCCGTGATGTCCCTGACCACGCCGCTGCTGAAAGGCGTGTTCAGGTCGCTCTTCACCGTGTGCGGCGCCGGAGGAGGGGGCGTCTCCTCCTCGTGATGGATTTTCGCCGTGGCGTCCGTGCGCGTGATCGCCGTGCTTCCGACCGTGGCGGTCGAGGTCTGGGTGAGCTCGTTCACGTTGGCTTGCTCGGCCCGCAAGGCCACCACGACCTCGTCGAAGATGCCGTGCTCGCGCACGTACTTCCAGCGGCCTTCGGGCTGGCGGACCTCGTCGATGATGGAGATGTGTTTTTTAAGGAGCATCTGCGCGACTTCGTCGACGCTGAACGGCCCGAGAATACGGGTCGACGACTTGATCAGCCAGTTTTTTTCCTGTCTGTCACCCGTCTTGGATGTCATCCCGTCCCCTTCAGTGGCGGAAGTGGCGCTCGCCGGTGAGAACCATGTTCACCCCCAAGCGTTTCGCCGCCGCCAGCACGTCCTCGTCCTTGATTGATCCGCCCGGTTGCAAAATCCAGCGAATGCCCTCGCGCGCCGCCAGCTCCACGGAATCCGGGAACGGGAAAAAAGCGTCGCTGATCAGGCTCACGGAATTGCGATCGATCTGCGGATGATGGTCTTTCATGCGTTTCAGAGCCTGCTCCACCGCATCGACGCGGTTGACCTGGCCCATGCCCAATCCCACCGTGCGGCCGTTCGCGACCAGGGCGATGGCGTTGGACTTCAAAGCGGCCCCGACGCGCTCGCCGAAAACCAGGTCGCGCAAACGGGATTCATCGGGCTTTTCGCCTTCAAACTTCCACTCGCTCGCGGCGCGGAAACGGTCCGGGGACTGCACCAGAAAGCCGCCGGCGATGCTGCGCAAATCGGCGCCACGGCGGAAATTCATCATTTCCGGCCACGCCAGCAGACGGAGGTTTTTCTTCTTCGTGAAAACGCCCAGCGCCTCTTCCGAGAAGGACGGGGCGACGACGCACTCGAGGAAAACGGCGTTCAGTTTTTCCGCCTCGGCGGCCGTCACCTCGCGGTTCAAGGCGACGATGCCACCGAACACGGAGACCGGGTCGGCCGTCAAAGCGGCGTTCGCGGCGTCGATCAGGCGGTCGGCCACCGCCGCTCCACAAGGATTGTTGTGCTTCACGGCCACCACGCCCGGCGAGGTGAACTCCTTCACCAGGGCCACCGCGGCGTCGAGATCCAGGAGGTTGTTGTAGGAGAGTTCCTTCCCCTGCAGGATGCGGGCGCCGGCCAGGCCTTGCGTGTCCGAAGGCCAGCGGTACCAGCCGGCGGCCTGATGGGGGTTTTCCCCGTAACGCAGGCTCTGCACGAGCTTGCCGCCGCCGGGATGCAGGGCCGGGCCCTCGTAACCCAATTCACGGGCGATGAGGGCGTCGTACACGGAGGTGTGGGCGTAAACTTTCGCCGCGAGCTGGCGGCCCTTGGCTTCCGTCCAATCGAGGCGATTGTCCAGGAACCATTGATAGTCGGCGGGATCGCAAAGAACGGCGAGCTGGGCGTGGTTCTTCGCCGCCGAACGCAGCATCGAAGGGCCGCCGATGTCGATTTTCTCGATCAGCTCGGGCATCGACGCCTTGGAGCGGGCGGCCTCTTCGAAAGGATAGAGGTTCACCACCACCAGATCGAAGCTCTGCACGCCGAAGCGGCTCATCGTCTGCTGGTGCTCGGCCACGTCGCGGCGGCCCAGGAGGGCCATGTGCACGTTCGGGTGCAGGGTCTTCACCCGGCCGTCCATCACTTCAGGGAAACCCGTGACCTCGGACACGTCCTGGACCGCGAAGCCTTTGTCGCGCAGGAACTTCGCCGTGCCGCCGGTTGAAATGATCTGCAAACCCTCCCGCACGAGAGGGGTCAGGAGTTCCACCAGTCCTGTTTTGTCGGAAACCGAGATAAGGGCGCGATGCCAGTTCACAGAGGGGCCTTTGTCAGAAGGAGTTTCAAGTCGTCGTTCGTCAAGAACAGACCCGCGCCCAGATAACCCGACCGCGCGTCGTTTTTATCCAAAGCATCGTTCAACCCACCCTGCAAATACAAACCGTAAAACAGATTCAAACGCGCCGAGGCACGCAGATTCGTCTTCGTGAAGTCGAAAGCCTCCACGGAGAAGGTCAGGCGCTGCGGCAAAAGGTGGTAATCGATGCCCACGCCGCCGGCGCTCTCGATCAAGCCGCCCTTGATGGTCCAATCCCAGAAGTTCTTGGCGAACAGCAGGGTGAATTTGGTCTTGTTGTAGTAGGTCTTCGAGGTCTCGCTTTCGGTGACGGCGCCGCCGCTCGTCGTCTCGGTGCGTTCGCGCTCCACGATGCCGGCGGGGTCGTCGACGATGCCGAGCTCGTAGTAACGGTCCAGGCCGGGCTGGATGCGCAGGCCGATGTAGGACTTGGTGGCGTGAACCGTGCCGCCCAGGTAGTCGGCGTGGAAGTCGAACCCGGTCTGCACGCGATCCACCGTGCCGAGCAGCGTGTTCACGCCCTCGATGGTGGTGTTGAGCTCCTCCACCGTCGTGTCGTCATGGATGAGTTTCCCGATGGTGCCCTCGCCGCGGCTGACCTTGGCCACCGTGTCGTCGAGATTTTTGAGGGTGCGGTCGATGCGCTCCATGGAGTTCTTCCACGTCGTCTTGAATCCCTTGTCGCCGTCGTCGTTGATCAGCTCATCCAAAGTCGACGTCACGTCGCGCACCTGGTCGATGATGTCGTTGACCTTGCCCTTGTTGGCCGTGGTCATCTCGGAGATGTCCTTGGTCAGGACCTCGATGTTCTGCACGATGCGGCCGAGCACGTGCTTGCGCGTGCCGTCCTCCATCACCGCCTCTTTCAGGGCTTCGGCGACGGTTTTCAGGGAGGTCGTCACTTCCGAAACCGAGGACACGAGGCCGTCCAGCGAACCGCCGTCCTTGACGTTCAGGATCTGCGCGCCCTCTTCCAGGGGCGGGTCCGTGGGGGAACCGGGATACACCTCGATGTACTTGTCGCCGAGGATGCCGTTGGCCTTGACCATGATGGCGGCCGAGGTGGTCAGCGGCACCGCGGCCTTCACCTGGATGTCGATGCGGGCCTGGGCGTCCTGCAGGCGGATGTCGCGGATGGAACCGACGGAGATCCCGGCGCTCTTGATGGCGGAGTTCTTGATCAGGCCGGAGGCGTTGGGCAGCAGGAACCAGGCCTGGTGGGTGCGACTGAGGAAGGCCGGATTGTCGCTCACCTGCATCGACATGAAGGCGATCAGCGCCCCCACCGTGAGGACCAGAGCGCCGACTTTGAATTCCACGGTCTGCAGAAACTTCATTGGTGCTTCATCCCTTTGTCGACGAATTTACGCACGAGTTCGATGTCGCTCTTCGCGAAATCGTCCGGCGTCCCCCACAGCAACACGCGACCCGCATCCAGCATGGCCACGTAATCGGCGATGCGGAAAGCCGCATACAAATCATGGGAAACCATGACGGATGTCGTGCCTTTGCGGTGACTGTGGGTCTCCAGGATCAAATTATCCACCATTTCCGTCAGAATGGGATCCAAACCCGTTGTCGGCTCATCGTACAGCAAAATTTCTGGATCTAGGGCGAGAGCCCGCGCCAGACCCGTTCTTTTCTGCATCCCGCCGGAGATTTCCGACGGCAATTTGTGATCGTGTTTCGGATCGAGACCCACGAGCTTGAGTTTTTCCTTGGCGATCTCCACGACCTTGGACCGAGGCAGTTCGCGGCGGTGCTCCAGCAGGGGGAAACAGACGTTTTCCAGCACCGTCATGTCGTCGAACAAGGCGGCCGACTGGAAGAGCACGCCGAAATGGCAGCGGAAACGCGTCAGGGCGTCGGGTTCGAGCTGCCCGATGTCCGTGCCGAGGATCTCCACTTTCCCCGAGGTGGGTTTGATCAGGCCGAGGATGTGCTTGAGCATCACCGACTTCCCGGTTCCGGAAAAACCGATGATCGCCGTGAGGCTGCCCTTCGGGATGCTCAGATCGATGCCCTTCAGGACGTAATCCTTGCCGTCGAAAGTCTTTTTCAAATCGGTGATCTGAATGGCCACTTCGCTCATCCGGAAATCCCCACGGCGACATAGTAAAGACGGATCAGGTTGGTCAGGAAATAATCCAAAACGATGATCAGCACCATCGACAGGACGACCCCGCGGTTGGTGGCCTCGCCGACGCCGCGCGCCCCGCCCTTGGTGTTGAAACCGCGGTAGGTGCAGACCACCGCGAAGACCAAGCCGAAGACGGCGGACTTGAACAGGCCCTCCATGATGTGGCGGACTTCCAGCAGATCGGCGATCCGCTGCATGAAAACGGCTTCATCGAGCTCCACCAGCACGACGCACATGAAGTAGCTGCCCACCATGGCGATGAAATCGAAGAGCGCGGTGAGCAGGGGCATGCACAGGATCGCCGCCACGATCCGCGGCATGATCAGGTACTGCTTCACGTTGATGCCCATGACGTCGAGGGCGTCGATCTGCTCGTTCACGCGCATGGTGCCCAAACGCGCCGCCATGGCGCCGCCCGCGCGGGCGGCGACGATCAATCCCGTCAACACGGGGCCGAGTTCGCGGCTGATCCCCAGGGCCACCGTCGGCCCCACCAGATTCACCATGTTGACGATCTTGAAACCGAGGTAAATCTGCACGGACAAGGCCAGGCCGGTGAAAAGGCTCGTCAGCGTGATGATGCCCACCGACTGGTTGCCGATGAACTCCATGTGCTGGATGATCTCGGGCGCCCGCGAGGGCTTCTGCGTGACGGTGCGGATGCTGCTCGTGAAAAACAGGACGATGTCCCCGACCTCTTCGACGAAGCCGATCAGCATGTTCCTGGCGCTTTTGACCGCTCCGTGGAAAAACATCACGCCGCGCCCCCTTTGTACACGCGGGGCACGCGCTCGCCGACGCTGGTGAAAATCTCCCAAGGGATCGTGCCCGCGTGGGTCGCGAGCTCCTCGGCGGGCATGAGGACCCCTTCGCGGGAACGGCCGAACAAGGTGACTTCCTGGTCTTTTTCCGGGGAAAGGTTTTTCTTTTTCACCGCGTCCGTCACGTCGAGCATCAGGTAGTCCATGCAGATGGTGCCGACGACGGGCGCTCTTTCGCCGGCGAACAGGGCCGAGGCCCGGTTCGACAGGAGGCGGTGATAGCCGTCGGCGTAACCGATCGGCACGACGGCGATGACGGAATCGCGGCTCGCCTTCCAGGTGTGACCGTAGGAGACGCCCTCGCCCGGGGCGAGAGTGCGGTAAACCGCCACGTGGGAGCGCAGGTTCATGACGGGCTCGAGTTCACAGCCGAAACCGGGACGCACGGGATTGCTCCCGTAAATCATCAAGCCCGGACGACAGCCCCAGTCCATGGCCTCCAGGGGATGGGAGGGATCGGCCTTTTCGCCGGCGCGATCCAGGCGGTGAACGATGCCGGCGCTGTTCAAGGCGTGCACCGCGGGCGACAGGGCCTTGAAACGATCCGCGGCCCCGCGCAAGGCGCGCAACTGCGCGGCGCTGTCCCCGTCCGCTTGTCCCGCGTCCTCGCCGTTCCATAAATGGGTGAGCAATCCCTCGACGCGAAGTTTGGGGTTTTGCCAGAAACGATCGAACAGTTTTTGCGCCTCCCCCGTGGAGAAGCCCAGGCGGTTCATGCCGGTGTCGAATTTCAAATGCACGTTCACGGCGCCGGTCGCCAGCGCCTCCAGGTCCTCGATCTGCTCCCAGGTGCTGACCACGGGCTTCATGCGGTGGCGGAGAATCTGCTCCGCGCCGGCGCGGTCGAAACCGCGGAAGACCAGGATGTCGGACTGGATCCCCGCCTGGCGCAACAGCAAACCCTCCTCGATCAGGCAGACGCCCAGGTGGCGGACGCCCTGCTTTTCCAGGGCGCGCGCGATGCCGACGTCGCCATGGCCGTAGGCATTGGCTTTCACCATCGGGCAGAAGAAAGTCCGTGGCGACAGAGCCGCGCGCAAACGGCGGACGTTGCCCGCCAAAGCGTCGAGATCGATCTCAGCGAAAGTCCGCCGGAACATGTCCATCAACTCTCCGGTTCCACGGAAACGGGGAATTCAGGCTGGTGATTCGGGGGCGCTTTGAAAAGGCAAAGACGATTCCCCCCCTTGCCCATGATGTGGGCCAGGGCCTTGCCCGCGGTGGCGTCCAGGTTCTCCGCCGTCGAGCACAGCGAGGGGTACTCGCTGATGCCCAGGGAGATCGACACCTTCAGGCCGTTTTCCAGCATCTGCGAACTTTCCGTCAGGCGGCGCAGGCGCTCGGCGCGGATCATCGCCCCCTGGCGGTTGCACTGGGGCAGGATCATGGTGATCTCGTTCTGCGCGGTGCGGGCGCTGAAGTCGCTGGTGCGGCTGGTGCGGCGGACGAGGTCGGCGAGATTACGCAGCAGCTGGTCGCGGATGGCTTCGCCCAGGGTCTGCTCGAGCTCGAAGAAATCATCCAGGGCGATCTTCACCAGGCACAAAGGCTGCTTCGAGCGACGGGCGCGGCTCCACTCCTCGCTCAGGCGGGTGCGGTAAAAGCGCGCGTTGTAAAGTTCCGTCACCGGATCCTGCACTTCCAGCACATCGACGCGTTTTTCGAGGGTGAATTGCAGGTAGGCCAGGCCCATCAGCGAGAACTCGTCGCCGATCAGATCCTTGGTCTCCGTCGGCAGGTCTCCCGCGTGCGCCACCAATCCCTCGAGCTGACCGCGCACGAAGAGCGGCAGCAGACGCGGACGGTTGAATTGAAACGCCTGGTTCAGCATCGCCCCCAGGCTCGGCACCACCATGCCGAGGCTGACCTGCGTCCCGAAGTCGCGCATCTCGGCGTCCGTGAGTTTCACGCCCACGCCCTTCAGACGGCTGGGATCGAGACCGGAGGAATGGGTCACCACCAGGGATTGAACGCCCGGCAGGAACTTGAAGTACACGCAGGGCGCGCTCGGCAGGTTCGCCATGAAACGGCGGAGCAGGTCCTCCTGGCTTTCCGCCGAAAGGTAATCGCGCACGCGCGTGCCGAGAGGAACGCCCTTCTGCTGGGTTTTTTTCTCGAGCTCGTTCAGGCGCTCCTGGCGGCCCCGCAGTTCGGCTTTCAGGCGGGCGTTTTCGTCGAAAAGCTGCTCGTTTTGATATTGCAGGTAAAGCCGTTCGCAAACGCGGTCCACGGCGAAGGTCACCCGCGACAGCAGGCCTTCGCTCTGATCCGTCACCAGATCGACGAGACCGTATTCGTTGTAGGCCGAAAGGCCTTCCAGCTCGGAGGGCTGCGCCAGGCAGATCCAGCGGATCTCCGCGTTCGCTTTCAGGAAGCTTTCGACGAAACCGCTGAGCTGCCCCACCAGGGACGAGGTCGGGAAAATCAGCAGGTGCGGCGCTTTTTCCGCGATGCGCGACAGAAGGCGCTCACGCTCCTCGAAAAAGAAGGCGTCGTAGCCGGCGGCCCCCAATGCCACTTTGATGCCCGCGCCGCGATCAATGTCGTTGGCGAACACATAAACGGTGAACTGGGGGGCGGCGGCGCGAATATCCACTTAAGCCCTCGCCCCGGGCCGCCGGATGTCGACCTTCACGTTGTCCAGCTTCGATTCGCGCTTGGGCGGAGAGAAAGAGGGTTTGTCCACCGGGCCCGCCGGCGACGGCGCGTTTTCCGCCGGTTTGTCTTCCGCGGCGATCACCATGGTCTTGTCCTCATCGGGCGGGGCCGCGGTTTTCGCCGGCTCGTCGATGGCGAAGAGCTTGTCGATGTCGAGATCCACCGGCGAGGCCGGGGTTTCGGGCGCGGCTTCAGCCGCCGGCTTCGGCACTTCGGCGGGAATCTCGACTTTTTCCTCGGTGCGCAGGACGACCTGTTGCGAGCCCACTTGCGCCGTCTTGCCGGGTTTCGGGAATACCATGGTCATCGTCGTTCCTTTGCCGCGGGTGGATTCGATGCGCAGTTCGCCGCCGTGCTCTTTCATGATTCCCGCCGTCGCCGGCAACCCCAACCCGAGGTGCTGCTGCGGGTTGCGCGTGGTGAAAAACGGATCGAGGATCTTGCCGAGATCGGCGGCCTCGATGCCTTCGCCGTTGTCCTGGATCTCCACGCGGATCTCGCGCGGCTCCTCGAGCAGGCGCACCGAGATCTCTTTTTTCATCATGCGGTCGGTGGCCTCGATGGCGTTGTTGAAGAGGTGCCGCAGGGCTTTTTCCACCGCGTCCCCCGCCAGCGGGATGTTCGAGACCTCGCGCAGATCGCGGTTCAGCTGCACGCGCTTCTGGGCGAAGCGGCTGTCGTTCTCCTGCAGCACGCGGGCCAGGATGGCGCCGACGCTGCCCGGGGTTTTTTCATCGTTCTTTTCCCCGGCGAAAGCGAGGAGCTTGTCCATCACGTCGCGGGCCGAGCGCGTCTCGCGCAGGATGGACTGCACGGGTTCGGTGATCTTCTCATCCTGCGTGGAAGACAAGACCATCTGGCAGAAACCCAAAATGGAGGCGAGGGGGCCGCGCAGTTCGTGCCCCAGCGCGGAGGCGATGCGCAGGGAGGTTTCGCGACGCTCTTTCTGCAACCCCACCGAGGCCGCGTCCAAAGCGGCGGGCGTCGGGGCCGGCACGGCGTTCACCAGCAGGGACGGATTGGCGGCCATCGTGCGGCGGGCGTTCAACAAAGCTTCTTGATAGGTTTTCTTTTCCCAGTTCCCGGCCACGCTCCACACCATCGACACGGCGATCAGCATCAGGCCCGCGCCGGCCAGGGCGCCGAACAGCAGGTTGTGGCGGCGTTCGGCACGGATCTCGGTCACCGGGCGGAACGCCAGGACGGTCAGGTCGGTGCGCGGCACTTTTTCGAAGGCCGCCATGGAGGGCTCGTTCACGCCCTGGTTGAAGGCGCGGTAATCGCGGGCGGCGCCGTCGACCAGGGCGCGGGAGTAAATGGAGTCCTGGGGAACGGCCGTGCCGACGTACTCCGGCGTCGAGTGCGCCAGGATCTCACGCTCGGAATTCATCACCGCCAAAGTTTGCCGCGGGCCTTTTTGCAGATCGAGGAGGGCCTGCAGGAATTCCGGTCCGGTCACCGCGATCCACGTTTTGTCGCCTTCGCGCCAGACGGCGGCCAGGGTGTGGCCCTTGTTGGAGTCGAGAAGGAAACGCAGGCTCGCCCCTTGATCGGGGGCCGGGTTTTTCCCCCACGCGCGCAGGCGTTTGACCAGGGTCTCGGTGGTCCAGGAGCCGGCGGAGCTGGACGGATCGGCGGCGAACTGCTGGACCAGGGGGTTGGAGCCTTCGAAGCGGACTTGCGCGACGGCGTAGAATGGCTTCAAGGCCTTCCAATCGACGCGGTCACGAACCAGGTTCGAGTTTTCGCCCAAAGCCCGGCGCAAACCGCGGAAATCCGCTTGCAGCCCCTGGGCCAAGGACGAGACGGAACCGCGCAGGCCGCTCTCGAGAGCCGCGCCGCGCTCCTCCGTGACTTTGGCATCCATGAGCCAAAGCAGGGCCGCCGCCAGACATCCGACCGCGAGCGCCGTCACCATGGCCAATCTGATTTTCATCTTGAAAACCCGCCTTCCCAGCAATTTCTCAGTTTTATTCTAGGGTTGGATCGATGAAAGATGCAAGTAAGAGGTCTTTGCGAAGACCTCTTTGCCAAGGGCCTTCCGGAGCGCTACAAGGAGCGCATCATGGCGACTCGTCACACGGATCTTCTCATCATCGGCTCGGGACTTGCGGGATTGGCTCTGGCCCTGAAAATGTCCGCCCGCGGGCGTGTCACCCTTCTCACCAAAGAAAAAGCCCCCGACACCAACACCGCCATGGCCCAAGGGGGCATCGCCGCGGTGATGTCGGAGGAAGACAGCTTCGAAGCCCACATTCAGGACACGCTGATCGCGGGGGCCGGGCTTTGCCAGCAAAACAGCGTTCGCCAGATCATTGAACAAGCTCCGGAAAGAATTCAGGATCTGATGAACTGGGGCGTGCAATTCGATCTTCGCCGCGAGGCGGGCTCTCCCTCCACCATCGACTTGACGCGAGAGGGCGGCCATCGCTTCCGCCGCATCTTGCATTTTGAGGACTCCACGGGGGCGGAGATCCACCGCACTTTGCTGAACCGCGTGCGCCAGGATCCGAACATTGAGATCATGGAGGATCACTTCGCCATCGATCTCCTGATCAACAAACAGGTCGATCCCATGGACATGAGCCCCACCCGCTGCGTGGGGGCTTACGCCTTGAATAAAAAAACCGGCGAGGTCGAGGCCTGGGTGGCGAAAGCCACCGCCCTGGCCACCGGAGGCGCCGGCAAGGTCTACCTGTACACCTCGAATTGGAGCGGGGCCACCGGCGACGGCATCGCCATGGCTTACCGGGCCGGAGCGCGGGTCGCGGATCTGGAATTCATGCAGTTCCACCCGACTTGTTTATATCACCGCGAATCGCGCAACTTCCTGGTCAGCGAAGCCCTGCGGGGCGAAGGCGGTGAACTCATCGACCATGAAGGCGTCGCTTTCATGAAGAAGCACCATCCGATGGGCTCCCTCGCGCCGCGCGACATCGTCGCCCGCTCCATCGACGCGGAACTCAAGCGCAGTGGGGCGCCCTGCGTGTACCTGGACATGAGGTCCCTGCGGGCGGAGTACCTGCGTACGCGCTTTCCCGCCATTCACGCCAAATGCCTCGAGTACGGCATCGACATGACCCTGCAGCCGATCCCCGTCGTGCCCGCCGCCCACTATCTGTGCGGCGGCGTGCTCACCGCCCCGAACGGCCGCACCGACATCCCGGGCCTGTGGGCCTTGGGCGAGACCGCCTGCACGGGATTGCACGGCGCCAACCGGCTGGCTTCGAACTCCCTGCTGGAGGCGATCTCCATGGCCCACGACGCCTCGATGGATCTGACGGCGCAATGGAATCAGTTGACGCCGCCGCGGGTGGACCCGAAGCCCTGGGTGTCGCCGGCGCAGTCCGACGCCGACGAGATGATCGTCATCCATCACATGTGGGATGAGATCCGGCGTCTGATGTGGAACTACGTTGGCATCGTGCGTTCGGACAAACGTCTGCATCGCGCCCGCCACCGCCTGAAGAACATCCTCTCTGAGGTCAAAGAGTATTACTCCAACCTGCCGATCCACAGCGACATCCTCGAGCTGCGCAACATCGCCATCGTCGCGGACCTGACCGTGGAGTGCGCCCTGCGCCGCCAGGAATCCCGCGGCATCCACTACAGCCTGGATTATCCCTTCCCCACCGCGGAAGGCGACCACGCCAATCCGCCCCAGGACACCATCCTGGTGCGCGGGCTCGTGTAGATTTCTTCACTCCACCGTCACGCGATTCGCCACACCGATCTGATTTGATGATCCCGGCATTGAAGCCAGGAGGTGCGAATGGCGACGATCTCGAAAAAAAATTGGACCCGTTGGTCGGATCATGACATCGCGACCGAATCTTCCCGCAAGGACGCCAAAAGCGAAGACACGATCCTCGTGGCGTTCTGGAGAATGGTCGGATTGCTGGCCTTGGGGATGATCCTCCTGGTCCTGACGATGCAGTTCCTCGGCCAAATGCCGGTCCGGTCCACGGTGGAGCGCGGCGGTTTCATGAATTACTTCTCTCCGCCGGCCGCCACCACGACCGCGCCGGACCCGGAAATCACTCCGGCCCAGGAGCAACGTTCCGTGCAGCCCGCGCCGGAGCTTCAGCCCCAACCCGTCCAATAGCGGAGTCGGTCTTTGTTTTGTTGGCTTTTTTTTCGATTCACGCAAAAATGGCCGAATGGATCGACGACATGAAGGGTTTTTCGAGGGCCACGACGGCTTGACCTTGTTCTTTCAGATCTGGGAGAGCGCCCAAGCCCGTGGCACCGTGCTGATCACCCACGGTCAGGGCGAGCACTCCGAGTGCTATCACCGGGTCGTGGAGCATTTCAAAAACGACGGCTGGAACTTCTGGGGCTGGGACATGCGCGGCCATGGCCGCTCCGAAGGCAAGCGCGGTTACGCCGCCGAGTTCGAGGACTACGTCCGCGACTACCGCGTCTTCCTGCGCCAGGCCTTGAACGACCCGCGCGTCAAGCAAGGTCCCGTCGTCCTGCTCTCCCACTCCATGGGGGCGCTGGTGCAGCTGAAGGCCCTGATCGAAAACCCGGGCCTGCCCGTGGTCGCGCAGGTTTGCTCGGCGCCGTTTCTGGGGCTGGCCCTGCCCGTCCCGAAATGGAAAGTCAACGCCGCCCACCTGATGAACAACGTTTATCCGCAGATCACCATGTGGAACGAGATCCGCAACGGCGACCTCACCCGCGACCCGGACGTCATCCGCGAGTTCGAACAGGACGTTTTGCGCCACGACCGCATTTCGCCCGGCGTGTTCCTGGGCTTCGAACCCGCCTGGGATCTCGTGCGCTCCGGGGCGTCGGCGATTCAAACGCCGACCCTCTTCCAGCTGCCGGAAAAAGACCCCGTCGTGGACACCCGCTTCGGCCTCTCGGTTTTCGAAAACCTCGGCTCGAAGGAAAAAGTCCTGAAGGTGTACGGCGACGGCGCCCGCCACGAGATGTACAACGACACCCACCGCGAGGCCGTCCTGCACGACCTCAAAACTTTCCTCAATTCTTTCCTGGAGGCTTGATGAAATCCCTGGCCACGCTCCTGTTGATCACCGCCGCCTGGAGTTTCACCGGCTGCGCCACCCGCCCGGCCGCGAATCAGGGCCTGGAGCTGATGAGCGTCGCCGAGTACGAAAAGGTCGTCGATCGCCACACCCAGCGCAGCCAGAAGTACTCCGGGCTTTACAACACCATGGACGTCACCGCCACCCTGGTGAACACGGCGGTCGCGAAAGCGCAACTGGAGCAGAAGGCCCGTCTGCTGCAATGGGACCGCGCCCAGTTCCAGCTCGAATCGAACAAACTGGCGGAGAAAAACAAGAACGAGACCGAGGTCTTCCTCAGCTTCTTCACGCCGGACAAGAAGAACGACGACCTTCAGAAGAAAACCACCCAATGGCGCGTCTACCTGGAAGCCGACGGTCGCCGCTGGGAGGGGAAAACGATGAAGATCCGCCAGCCCATCGCCGAGATCCAGGGCCTGTTTTCCTACCACAGCCGTTTTTCGACGCCTTACCTGATCACCTTCCCGGTGGGCACGGCGACCATCGACCCGCGGACCACGCGCTTCATCGTGACCGGGCCCATCGATATCGTGACCCTGGAGTACGCTCCCGCGGCCCCTTCCGCGCCCGCTCCCTAAAGGCTTTTCAGGGTCCGTCGCAAAAAGATCTTCTGCAGTTTTTACACTCACGGTGAACCGGGCAAAACGGTTAAATTGCGCCCTCAAGACAAGAGAGGTGTTATGCGTTCCGTTTTGATGTCCCTGATTCTTTTCGCGGCCGGCGCCGCCCAGGCCCAGAGCGTTCTGATCTGCCGTTCGGTCGAGCAGGGTCAAACCCGCTTTTACGAAATCCGCACCGAGAATGACCGCTATGCCGTGGTTCTCGATGGCCGCAACGTGCTGTGGAAATCCAATGCCGCGCTGAAATGCTATCCGGGTCTCGGTCTGTACTGCGAAAGCCAGGACCGCCGCGAAGTGCTGTCGATGGAGCCCTCCCCGGACCGCGCCCGCGTCCGCCTGGTCACCACCGACCGCGTGATCGGCAGCTTCAACACGCAAGACTGCCGCAACCCCCATCTCCGCTAAGGCCTTCCATTCAATGGATTCCCGAAAACGGCTCCCCTTGAGGAGCCGTTTTTTTATGCTCCGCACCCCCCAACAGGACCTGGCACCCTTTGGAGGTGCCGGCAAAAGGTGCCGGCAAAAGGTGCCAGGTCCTGTTGGGGGATGCGCTGCGGTGGGCTTTTAGTCGTTTTTGAGGTCGGAGGTTTTTTTGCCCCAGGCGGCGAGGATCTCCGGCTCTTCCTGGGCGCTCATGGCTTTTTTGAATTTGGCGCCGGAGCGGCCCTTCACGCGGCGCTCGCAGGACGCCCAGTCGGCGTGGCGCATGACGGTGCCGTCCACATAGCTCAGGTAGGAATGCGCCTTTTGCTTTTCGACCTTCGGCTTCATCTCCGGCAGGCCTTCGAGTTCCGGGAAACTCAAGACATCGATGGAGTAATCGCGGAGCTTGCCGCGGAAAAGCCCCGGCTTGTTGCCCTGGGAAAAAGCGACCGCGATGCGATCGCAGCGTTCGTTGCCCGGCACGCCCTTATGGCCGCGCACGTAATTCCATTCGATTTTTTTTGAGCCGCCGGTGATCAGGTTCTGCTGGATCTCGGTGGTGACGCGGATCAGGTCCTCCCAGAGATCACGACTCTGCACCTCGTTGCCTTCGGCCGTCGTCCAGCCGCGGTTGCGCCAGCCCCACACCCACTGCGTGATGCCGCGGATGAGGTACGTGGAGTCGGTGAACAGCATGATCTGCTTGGCGGGCTGCCCGCGCTGCGCGACTTTGCGCAAGGCCACCAGGGCCGCCGACAACTCCATGCGGTTGTTGGTGGTGCCGCGCTCGCCGTCGCCGTACTCGGCCACGTCCCCGCCGGAGTCGAGCACGATGGCCCCCCAGCCCCCGGGACCCGGATTGCCGGAGCAAGCCCCGTCCGTGTAAATGGCGATGAAATCCAGAATCTTGTCGCTCAAAATCTCAACCTTTCGCCGCCAACCAACGGCCCGATTCGCGCTTCAGCTCCGCCGTCACCGCCTCCAAGAGACGGGTGGGATGGGATTGCCGATGGCGAACGAGCAGAACCGGCGTTTTCAACGTTTTGAAAGAGGGATCGATCTTCAGATCCGCGCGGTTTTTCACCAGATGCCTCGGCAAAACCGCCGAGCCCCACCCGGCCGCCACGCCTTCCAAAAGCCCATGGATGTTATCCATATATTCCCGCCGCAGTCCACTGATGGAACGCGCGTTGCGCTTGAAAAACCTCTTCGTCCACTCGTCGGTCGCGTCATGATCGAGGTAGACGTCGCGGCGGCCCTTCACCCGGGCCGAATGGACCATGACGTACTCCTCCGAACCCAGAGCCCAGACATCGCCGTCGAAACCCTCGGGTTTTTCCGCCGTCAGGATGAGATCCGCCCCGCCGTCCTTCAGCAGGCCGATCAAGCCGGCCATTTCCGTCTCCTGGAAATCGACGCGGACGCCGCCGTTGTCCCGGACGAAAGCGGAAAGCGCCGGCACGGCCACCGACCAGATCACGGATGAAAAACCCGCCACGCGCAGCCAGCCGCCCAAACCGCGGTGGCCCGACTGGATCTCCTGCAGCAGGTCCTCCTCCTGCAGGTTTTGCTGGCGGCAATAACGGAGCAGGCGCTCGCCGGCCTCGGTCAACCGCAAGGAGCGGCGCTCGCGGATGAACAAAGTAGCCCCCAGCCCGCCCTCGAGGTTCAAAATCCTCTGGGAGAGGGCGGACTGGGTGAGGCGCAGATTCAGGGCCGCCTGCGTGAAGTGCCGGGTCTGGGCCACTTCATAAAATGCTTCGAGCTGAAGGGAGGGGACTCTCATTTGTGATCAGTTTAATCGATGAAAATCCAAAAACAATCGATTTTACTGATGGTCCAGTTCCGGCGAAAACGGCGCGGAGGTTTTCGGTGAATGAATTTTTCGCCGGCGCTTTGAGCGGATCTTCCGGGTGATTTTCCCGGAAGCCCGGGACGCCGGCGCCCGCCGGTTCCCCGCGGGGTTCCGCGCTTCGTCCCCCTGTCGAATTCTTCGACAGGAGAGCTTCCTGAAACCCCCTGGATTGCAGTTGAAAGGCCGCGCCGCCGGCATTCATCCTGCAAATCACCGGGTGGCGGCAAACGCCGAAAGCGGATGGCTATGGATCAATCGGGTTCGAAACACATGCTTTTGCGGGTTTTCACGGTGCTTTTGGCCGTGGGCCTGCTTTTCGCCGGTTTCGGCGCCGCGGCCGCCGTGAACGACAAAGCGCCGACCCAAAAAAAGCCCGCGAAAAAAACCGCGAAAGCCGCCGCGATCCGACAAGCTCCCGTGAAAAAGCCCGTGGAAAAAACCGCCGATCCCGGCAAGCTGCAGGCGCAGGTCAAAACCGCCGCGCCGGCCGCGAAGGCGCCGGCCAAGAACTGGAGCGTGGCGGCCGTCTACAATCGCGTGCGCAATCTCTACGACCGCAAGGACGGCAACTTTTCCGAGAGCAATGATTTCTACCTGGTCGGCAATCTCAGCCTCGCGGAGAAATGGCGCCTGAGCGCCCTCGGCGCTTATTCGCAGAACGTGAAAAAACCCGAGACCGCCGACTGGGCGGATACGCAGGTCACCCTGTCGCGCAAGGCGGAGGAGATCTCGACCAATTTCAAAATGGGTTACGGCGCCCTGGCCATCGTCGCGCACTCGAAAAATTCCACCATCCGCCAGAACATGAACGGCGCGGCGGGCGGATTGCTCAACTTCGGTTTCAACGACGGCGTCCTGACGCCGGGACTGAACCTGGGGCTGAGTTTCTCCCTGACCCGTCTTTTCTACGCTTATGAAACCAACATCGACGGCCAGGTGCTGTCGCCCTGGTCCTTCAAACAGACTTTCAGCGCCGGTTACTCGGTCGGGAAATTCTCCTTCAGCGGCTCCTTCATCCACCGCAACGCTTTCACTTTCCAGGACAACATGAAGGAAGCCTTCGAGCACTCCCAGGAGATCGGCTACACGGTCACGCCGAACTTCAGCGTCGCCGTCGGCCACTACCTTTCCGGCGGCGCTTTCAAACCCAACGGTTTCGAATCGAATTATTCTTTGACGGACGAAGAGAACTCCCAGGCTTATGTTTCAATCGCGGTTTCTTATTAAGGAGAAGGTCATGAGAACAACTTTGCGACAAATGGGAATGTGGACGGTGATCGGCTCCCTGGCCGTGGCTTGCGCCAAACCCCGTGACGCCGCTTTCCCGGCGGAAACGGCGCCGGAGATCTACTCCTTGAGCGAGTTCAGCGATCCGGAACAGCAGACCGTCCACACCGTCAGCATGCAGGCGGAAGGCAAGGTCATGACGGCGGGCGAATCGGCGCTGGCCATCTCGGAGAAAGGCCTGTCCCTGGTGGACACCTCGGCCCTGAACGTGCCCGAGCGCTTCAAGTACATGTTCGAGGAGCTCGTCCTGCAGGGAACGCCGGGGCAGACCTTCCGCGTGAGCTTCGTGGTCGATCGCAAAAACCTCACGGTTTACAAAGTCGTGCTCAATCCCGAAGAGCTCACCACCCTCGAGAAAGCCATGATGACGACGCCCGGGCAGATCAAGGCCGAACTGGGCCTGCAAAAAAGCCGCAGCATGGCCGAGAGCAACAAGCTCTTTCACGCGCTCCGCGAACAGAAGGTCTCGCCCCGCGCCCTGAGCAACGTGTACGTCCCCCTCTTCCAGCTTCCCGTGGAAGCCTTCGGCGTCGTCGCCCGCGCGAAAAACGAGCTGAAAGAGGAAACCTCGACGCTGAAGCTGGAAAAGAGCGCCTGGGAAAAAGCCACCCACGTGAAAATCCCGCAGGATCTTTCCAAGCGCAAACTCTTCGGCGTGACCGACGCCCTCCGCGAAAAGATGGCCGACGTGTTCGTGGCGGGCCACGTGCACGGCCAAACCATGATGGCCGGCACCCTGCTGCGCGAGCTGGGCCTGCGCACCGACCTTCCGGAGCAGACGGCCCTGCGCCTGAACCTGCAGGAAAAATCCCTGGTGATCGAAAAAGTCGCCGGCACCGAGGCCATCGCCGCCTTCGAGGCGGGCGTGGTCTACAAAAAAGCCGTCCTCCCGGAAGTGAAGATCGACGGCACCCGCGCCTCCGAACTGACGCTGGAGGACTTGCCCGCGGGCCAGGTTTCCCCCCTGGTGCAAATCAAGAAAGACAGCCTGAAAGCCGTCGGTGGCGGCGCCGCCGCGGAAGCGAAAAAGTGAATCAGAAGCCGTCCCCCAAAAGACGGCTCCACTCCGCGGACAAGTCCGTCGCGCGCTCGAAAGGCCGGATGCGCAGACTCTGATCCAGGGGATAGACCGCGACCAGCCTCACGGGCTGGTCGTCGCGCAGGATGCGCAGGTGTTTCAGGGCCCAGGCGTAAATCGCCATCTGATCCAGGGCCTTTTCAACATGCTCCCGCGAACCCGTCTTGTAATCGACGATCCACAAAGTCCCGTCCACCACGCCCCACAGATCGATCTGTCCCTGCAAGGTGAAACTCCGCCCGCGCACGGCGAAACCGAATTCCACGTGGCCCTCACGGATCAGGTCCGCGAAGGGCGCGTCCGTCGTGCCGTGCAACCACTGCAGGGCCTCGCGCAAAGAGGCGTCGTCCGTCATGTCGCGGACCTCCTCGAGGCTCGAGAACTTCAGGTTCTCGAAAAGACGGTGCGCATCCGTCCCGCGCTGGGCGACGCGCAAGCCCCGCGTCGCCGCCTGGGCCGTGATCGTGTCGCCGCGCCCGACGTGTTCGGGCACCCGGCGCTCCAGGATCTCCGTCGGAGAGATCACCTCGCGCGAGGGCTCGAACGCCTCCAGGCGCCAGCGTTCCGGCAGTCCGGAAGTTTCCGGCGCGTCCTCCTTCCAGATCTGCAGATCCGGCTCGGCCTTCTCCACGCGGTAAACGTATTTGTCCCGGTCATGAACGCCGTCCGTCAGGTCGAAGGGAACCAAAGAGGCCCAGGAGCGCGAATCGGCGCGGCCCTCTTTGCCGCGCGGTTTTTCCCAGATCAGGGTCACGCTCTGCATGGCGCGGGTCAGGGCCACGTACAGGACGCGTTTGCTTTCCTCCAGCAATTGGGCGTTTTTCTTTTCCAGAATGTCCCGCGCCAGCAAGGAAGCGATCTTCTTCCCGGCCAGGTCCTTGTCGGCCAGGGTCCACAAGCCGTCCGCCTCGTCCGCCATGAAGGTCTTCGCCTGCTCGTTGGGACGCAATCCGTGCAGATGGGTCACGATGACGTGGTCGAACTCAAGGCCTTTCGAGGCATGCACGGTCATGAGCTGCACGCGCTTGGGCTCGATGGCGGGAACGGCGTCCCCGTCCTCGTTGCCTTCTTCCGTGGACTGGCCCTGGCTGAGGCCGCCCGCGAAAGCCAGGCCGTTGAAGCCCGGCTCGCGCTGCGCGTTTTCAAGCTGCATCAGGAGTTTCCACAGATTCGCCTCGCGGCGGCCGCTCGGGTCCGCGTAGGCCGCGGAATCCAGTAGCCCTTCGCGGCGATAGAACTCGCGCAGAGTGCCGCCCAGACCGATCGCCGAGGCGCGGTCCAACCAGGCCTGTAGCCGGCGCACGGGATGATCCGCGCCGGCGTCCCCGTGCCGTTTCAGGGCTTCCGCCCAATAACAGACGCCCTTCACCCCGCAGAAGGGCACGATGTCCGCGTCCTCCATGAAGAACCACGGGCTGCGCAACAGGCTGAGGAAATTCAGGTCATCGGCGGGGTTCAGGAGGAAGCGCAGGAAAGCCACGGCGTCGCGCACCTCGCGGCGTTGCGCGAAACCGCCCGCCGTGTGCAGCTGCACCGGCACGCCCACCCGGCGCGACAGCTCCTGGATGTTTTTCAGCACCTCGTTTTTGCGCGACAGGACGCAGATCGATTCCGGAGCGGTCCCGCCCGCGATCAGCTGCTGGATTTTTTCCACCACCGCTTCCACCGAGGTGTCGCGCTCCTCGATTTTTTCGACGATGCGGATGTCCGCCGCCGGCACGTCGCTGGGAAGAGCCGGCTTGGTCGAACGCGGCTCCATCGGGGAGAATGACGTCTGGGCCGCGAAAAAGTCATTGAAGAATTCCAACAAGGGGGCGCGCGAGCGCCGGTTGACGCTCACCTCTTCCACCAGCACGCGGGCCTCGGTGAACTCCTTCATCTTGTCGTAAAAAACCTGGGAGCGGGCGCCGCGGAAAAAATAAATGCTCTGCTGCGGATCGCCCACCACGAAATGAGGCTTCCCCCCCACCAGGGCGCGCAGCAGTTCGACCTGCACCGGGCTCGTGTCCTGGTACTCGTCGATCATCCAATAATCCCATTCCCTGGAGAACGCTTCGGCGGCGGCCGGATCGCGGCGCACCAGTTCCAGGCTGAAGTGCTCGAGATCCGCCATGGACAGAAGGCCTTTTTCCAGGCGGGCTCTTTCCAAACGCTCGCGGAAGCTTCGCCCCAAGCGCTCGAACAAGGCGGCCCTTTCATCGTGGCTTTTCCAAAAACCCGGCTGGAAGCGCGCGTTCTGTTCGCGATCGGCGATGGGTTGCCACAATTCCTCGAGGAAAACCTTGTGACGGTCGGCCACGTCCTCATCCAGAAGCTTGCTCTTGCCCGCGGCGCGCGAGGGTTTGCGGCCGAAGCTCTCATCGGCTTCCGCCACGCGCTCGATGTAGTCCGCGATCTCCCGGTCGCCCGCCGGCGCGCGGGAAAAATCCGCCAGCAGGGCGGCCCAGTGATGCCATTTTTCATTCTTCGAATGCGCGGGAATCTCCGCGGCGAAGGCGCCCGCCTCCCGCGCCAGGCGGGAGAGGTGCGCGCTCACCCGGGCGCGGGCCTCGTCGGCGTTGAAAAAGCGCGCGCCGGGATTTTCCGCCAAAGCCTCGCGCCAGCCCTCCAAAGCTTTCCAGAGCTCGCTGAAGTCATAGATCTCCAGCAGCGGCAGGTAGCTTTCATCCTCCACCAGCAGGCGGCGCAGCTCGCGGCGGGACAACCAGGCGAGCTCCTCGGCGCCGGCGATGGTGAAGTCCGCCGGCAGTCCCACGCGCTCCCCATAGCGTCCCAGGAAAACCGCCAGGACCCCGTGGATGGTCGACAGGTGCACGCGGCTGCGCTCGCCCAGGTAACGGAAGATGCCGTCGTCGCCCAGTTCGAGGGATTTTTTCAGCAGCCGCTCTTTGACCTCTTGCGTGGCCTTGCGGGTGAAGGTGGTGATCACGATTTTCGGGTAAGCGCCGTCGTGGCGGGCGCGGTGATCCTTCACGAACTCCATGAAGGTCGCGACCAGGGTCGTGGTCTTCCCCGCCCCGGCGCCGGCCCGCAGGATGCGTGAACCTAATTCAGGTGTTTGGCCCGGCACAGTCCGTTCCATGCGCACCTCCCGCAGTTTTTCGGATCCGCCGGCTCCGGCCACCAACGGCCCTCGCCCACCTCCCGCAACACCTTTCGCAGACGCTCTTCCAGCTCCGCGAAGAGCTGCAGCTTGCGGTCCTCTTCCACTCCCAGATTTTTTTTCTTGCCCGCCGGGGGATACAGCACGCCGGCATCGGCCTCGATCTGCAGACCGCAATCCCGGGAGAAATCCCGGTAGACATAGTAAAAAGCCCCGATGGCGCGGCCCTGGATCCCCTCCATGGCGCCGCGCTCGAGGGCCCAGAGATAAAACAGCAGCTGCAGGTCGTTTTCCCTCATCCACTCGTGCTGATCATGAATGGCGGAAGCGCTGGCCTTGTAATCGACGACCGCGTAGCGCCCCTGACCGTCGGTTTCCAGACGGTCGATGCGTCCGCTCAAGCGCAGACGCCCCGGGGCTTCCTCGCGGTGGAAACTTCCGTCCGAGGGCTCAAACCACAAGGTCCACGGGGTTTCCGACGGCAAGAGACGCAGGGCCGGATGGCGGCGCTTCCACTCTTTTTCGACGCGCAGGAACTCGAGGGCGATCTTCGTCTGGCGCTTCAGGAAAGGCCCCCAGAACTTCTCGTCGCCCAGCACGAATTGTTTCCGGGTGCGGATGCTTTCGATCAAATCGACCATCTCGGCTTCGCCCACCGCCGGGCGTGAAATCCAATCCTCATCGGTGAGGGCCTGGAAAACCGCGTGGGTCAACGTGCCCAGATCCGAGCGCGCCACGTCCAGGTCGATCTCCTCCAGGTCCTTCAGGCGGAACAGCGCGCTGCCCGCGACCAGGAAAGGACACTCCAGATAATTGCGCACGAAGGACGGTGACACCGACGCCGGCCGGATGCCCGGCACGGGCGTGGCGGGAATCTCGCCGAAATCCTGACGCAAGCGACGGTGCAGGCCCTCGCGCTGGCTGTCGCTCCAACCCCGTTCCCGCGCCCAGGCCGTTTCACTTTGACGCTGCAAAAAATCCCAGCGGGTCGCGCCGGGGATCGACAAGGCGTGGGAATCGGCGTCCTCTTCGGAGGACTCCTGCCGCAACTTCAGCCACAGGGCGGAAGGGGCGCGGATTGAGCCCTCGAAAGAGGACACCCCCACCAGGTAAAGATCCTCGGCGCCGCCGGCGCTGGAGAGCCAGCGCAGCTCGAACTCCAGCAAGCTGTGATCCGGGTGATCCAAATGGAACCCCAGATCCGACAGTTCGCGCACGTCCCGCAGGGGCAACGGATTGCGCTCGGCTTTCTTCAAGCCCTCTTCGCTCAAGCCCAGGAAAATCCGGTGCGTGGTTTTGGTGGTCCGCGCCGAGATCAAATTGGTCACGAGGATCCCCGAAGGATCGCCCTTCTCCACCGGCCACTCCTTGGTGGCGGCGACGGATTCCAGGTAACGGATCCATTCCGGCAACGGCAATTCCGTCGACGGCAAAGCGTTTTGCAGGACCTCGCGCAGCAGCAGCTGCAAGGGCGCGACGGAATCGCGCTCGTCCCAGAACAGAGCCGCCGACAGCAAGAATTCGTCGCGCTTCATGACGTCCTTGAAGCGCGGGCCCTCGCGGTGGAACGACTCCACCAGGGGATGACGGCGCAGATCCTCCTCGCCGTAGAGGTTGGCGAACAGGGCGCGGAATTCATCATGGCGCAGGCGCTGCGCCTGCTCCGTGGAGTAGAAAGACAGTTCCAGGTCCGCGGGCGTGAGTTCGCCGCGGCGGGGACGCAGCTTCGCCAGCCACTTGTTCAGGGAAGGCAGCGAGTTCAGGCGCACCGAGATGTTTTTGTCCGCCGGCAGGCCTTCCTCATCGAGATAGGCCTTCAGCACGGGCCAATACTCCTCGATCCGCGGCGCCAGCACGGCGATCTCTTCCGGCGCCACGCCGGACTCGATCCAGGCCCGGGCCCGCGACACGGTCTCTTTCACTTCCGCCAGCTGGCCCGACAGGCGCAGGGCCGTGCGCCGCACGGCCGGTCTGTCCACCTCCGGCAGATCCGAGATTTCCGCCGCGTAACCTTCGATGTCCGCGTAGGGACGCAGCATGAAATCCGCCTCGCGTTCCCAGCGAGGGAAGGGCTGCAGCAGCGTGATCTCCGTCGTCTGGGAAAGGAGCTTGAAAAGCTCGGCCTCGGCGCCGCTGAGCTCGGCCCCGAGATCGACCATCAGGTGCGAGGTCCAGTCGACGCCGAAACGGCTTTCCGACTGCAAGGCCGCCGCGATCCATTTTTCCGTGATCATGTCCTGGGACAAGAGGAACCCCAGGGCGGCGCGCGCCAAAAGGTAGAGACGCCCCCAGCGGTTTTCCGAGTCCGGATTGTCGGCGAACCAATCCGTCACGGTGGCGGTGCCCTCCGGATGAAACGCGACGCCGGCGAAGCGGTCCATCGCCGCCATGAGGGAGCGCTCGGACACGGCCTTCAGATCCAGTTCCTCGCGGTGTCGCTGCAGGAAAGAGCGCACCACCGAGGCCGCGAAATCGCGGCTGACGATGCGCATGCGCGGGCGCGCCCTTTTCAGCAGCATCTTCCACAGATCGCTCGCCCGCAGAACGTCGGTGTCGAGATAACCGCCGTCGCGCTCCAGCAGGAACTGCTGGATCTCCAGTTTGGAACGCAGATCGGAAACCACCCAGGTGGCTTGCCGCGAATCGAAGTTCCGGATGAGGGGGGCGACGGCTGCCCGCGAGGGCAAACGAAGGATGCGAAGCATGGGACAGAGACTAACACCGCTCTCTTCCCAGGGGCAAGTTTCCTAGCGGCGCTGCTTGAGTTTGCGGCGACGCCCTTCCTTGTCGGAGAAATTGAAATCCGCGTCGATGGAAAACGCGCAGGACAGCTCGAGCTTGTAACGCGTCGCCGGGGTTTGCCCCGGGTACACGCCGGTTTCCTCGGTGTAACGGGCCAGGTCGAATTTCAGGAAGAACAAATCCATGCTGGCGCCCAAGGTGGGATACCCCTGGTTCAGCCCGACACGCAGGTCGACCAGAGGCAAACCGAGCTCCGCCCCGACGTGCAGTTTCTTGCCGATCGGTTCCCCTTGCAAAGTGATGTGGCGGTACTCGAGACCGCCGCGCACGTCGAGGCCGGGCAGATCCAGCTCGCTGCCCAAGCCGAAGCTCAGATTGTCTTTGATCCGCGGCGGGGCCGTCAGGCCGGATTCCGGCGCGAAAGCGGTCGATCCCACGTCCTGCCAATGCACGCCGAAAATCGTCGTGATGGGACCGGGAATCTTGAACTGGGCGCCGAGGTCGAGGCCGTAGGCGGTGCCGCGCTGGTTGAACTGATCCAGCACCGACTCGCCCCCGGACGTGATCGTCGACAAACTGATGTCCTGGGTCCCCCCCCAACGGGCGATGCGCTTGAAGGTCGTGCCGAAGGTCAATCCCGGCCCGAGGGGAAAACCGTAAGAGGCGGCGCTGATGGTGTCGCTGAGGTAAGTCAGGTTCAAGGAGGGGAACGCCGGGTTGTGCAGGATGCCCTGCAAAGTCGTCGAATTGAAAAAGGTCACGCCGAAACGGGGCATGGCGAACTTGCTCGCCGTGCCCAGTCCCGCCCACAGGGGCTTTCCATAAAATCTGTTGTAGCAGGCCGAGCCGGAACAGTTCGAGTCCTGCATTTGACGGTACAGATCGACGACATCGTCGCCGTTGCCCCCCAGACCGACGTTGAACACTTCCCAGGACAAGGCGGAGTTGTCGCCCAGCACGGCCGGGTTCCAGATGACGGCATCGGTGTCTTCGACGAAGGGCAGGTAGACGCCGCCCATGCCGAGGGCGCGCACCGGGCGCTGGAACTCGAAAAGCTCCGCGGCCCGGGCCGCCGCCCCCGCGAGAACCAGACACACAATGAGGAGAAGTCCCATCCGCCGCAACATCACCTCGTCAGGGGCAGCAGTCGAAAGGGTGGAAGGGATGCATCGGGTCCGCCGAGCAGTTCTGCACGCCGACCGTGTCGGAACGCACCAGGGCTTTGATGGCCAGCTGGACCATGGGATCCGTCCAGGCCGTGTCCGCCGGGCTGGTGATGGAGCAGGGGTTCGGCGTCATCAGCTGGCAGGAATCGTTGAGATCGTCCAAAAGCGTCGAGGTCGAACCGGAAAGATTCGCCGAGATCGCCGCGAAATTATCGAGGAGGAGCGCGAACCCCGTGCCGATCTGCGCGACCTCGCTGTCGGTCCCCACCGTCAGGTCCGAGCAGGCGTTGTAGGCCGGATCGTCGTCCTCCTTGGCCTTCAGCTGCGCCCCGATCTTGCTCATGCCCAGCACCGCCATGAAGGTGTTGGCGTTGTTGCCGCGCAGGGATCCCAGGCGCGAGAGGCGCTGGATGCCCGTCGTCCCGAAAGTCTCGATCAGATCCTGGGCCGTCTGGCAGTGCGCCACGTCCACGCTCACGCCCGTGAAACCGGATTTGAACAGGTTGAAGGGCGTGCCGGAGCCGTCGATGTTGTCCACGAAGGTCAGGAAATTCAGCCCGCATTTGCCGGCGTAGATCCCGGCCTTGGTCAGCACGACGTCGTCGCCCCCCTGGGCCGCGGAACTCATCTCGGCGATCTTCGCCAGGGCCTCGTCGTAGCGTTGCCCGTCGACCAGCTTCAAAGCGTCCTCGTACAGGGCCTCGTCCGAGTTCTTCGAGGCCATCGGCTCGAAGTAATTGCTGCCCCCGCAGGAGGACAAGGCGCCCGCCAGAAGCAGGATCGTGATTTTCCGACTCGTCTTCATCAATCCCCTCAAAACCGGAAAGAGAATTTACCCACGTAACGCCGGTCTTCCGCGGGCGCCGCTGGCGTGCCCACTTCCTCGCCGTAAGTCGCCAGCTGGAACTGGAACCTCTCACTGGCCAGCTCGAAACCGGCGGTCCAATACCTTTGATTGTAACCGGCGCGCAGGAAGAAAACGTCCCCGAAGTTGAACTCCGTCCCGAAGTGCACGAGCTTCGCCTTGTCCGTCTCATCCGCGGCCGTGAGCAGGCCGCTGTATTCCAAAGTCCACACGGAGCGCAGGTTGTTGCTGTGGATCGGCGACACCGAGATTCCCACGTCGAGATCCTGCTTGACGGGATCCGGTCTTTGCGTGGCGTCCTTGTTGCGGATGCCGGAGGCCTTGTCGAAAGGCGTCCCGCCCACATCCCGCATCACCGCGCCCAGCGTGGGAAGCCAGACCCACGGCGCCGTCAGCAGGACGCCCACGTCCGCGCCCGCCCCCACGCCCTCTTTCACCAGGCCGGCGCGCGCCAGGGACGGCAGATCCAGGGCCTGGGTGGTGTCGAGGGCCGGTTCGTCCATCTCGATGCGGGAAATGAGTTTGCCGGAAAAACCGATTTTGATCCGCCCGTCGAACAGGCGCAGGTTGTAGGCCAGGAAGAAAGCCAGGTCGTCGCGGTAGAAAACATCCGCCGTGCTGGCGCCGGTGCTGACCGCGTCCAGCGTGTATTTCCCCAGCAGGCCGATGCCGAAGTTGCGCGCCACGAAGGACGGCGAGATCTGCATGTTCGCGTGGTAGTAGGTGTTCGTGTTCGCCATCACCGAGGGCAGGACGCTGTCGATGGTGAAGGGCTGGGAAAAACCCTTCACCCGGCTCATATCCGGCAGGTTTTTGCTGATGTCCAGTTCCGGATCGAGAATCGTCCCGTAGATGTCGCGCAAGCGCCCGAGGGCGGCGGGGTTCAGGTACAAGGCGGTCTCGTCGTTGACGGCGGCCACGGAGGCGCCCCCCATGCCGAGGGCGCGGATGCCGTTGTAGAACTCGCGGCGTTCCCGGGCCTCCGTGAAGGCCGGGATGATCATCAGGAGAAGGAGAAAAACCCTCATCCCTCCATTATGAAGCCCCGGGAGGGGGGAGCATGAGTCCAGAACGCCCGGAACCGGACTTTAGTAACCGAAGCTGGTCGTCAAAAAGCCCGTGGTCACGCGCCGCGGATTGCCGGTGCCGCCGGCGTCATCGATGGCCTTTTGGAAAACGTCGCACAGGTCCTTGTTGGCGCTCGAGCCGGTGCAGCTCAGGTTGTAGCTGGCGATGATGATGGCGCCGATGCTGGTCTGCGCGGCGATGGCGTCGGCGTTCCCCGTCGAGGGATCAACCAGTTCGAGCAGTTTCGCGGCGTTCGCCACGTCCGTGGTCTGGGTCTCGAGATCATAGCAGGGATTGCCCGTGCAGGTCGTGATCGGCGCGTTGTTGTCGAAGTAGCTGATCATCGCCATGGTCAGGTAGCTGAAGCTCACGATCATGGTGGCGCCCTTCGAGCCGCTCTTCATGCAGGAATCGAACGCCGAGCCGACGTTGCTGAAATCCGCCGGCAGATTGCCCATGGACGAGAATGTCACGATCCCCATCAGGGTCGCGAGGGACGAGCCGCTGGCGCCGTTGTCGATGGCCTTGAACGCGTCGTTGAAACGCTTGCCGCTGCTGAATCCCTCGCGGATGAAAGCCCCCGAGCAGCGCAGGCCCTCGGCGCCCGGCGAGGTCATGCCCTCGATCTTCTCGAGGCAGGCGTTGACGTCGGCCGCGGTGGCGCCGGCGTCCAGTTTGTCCAGGCAGAATTGCGCGTCGCCGATCTGATCGGCGTCCTTGGTGCCGCCGCAGGAAAGCAGGACGACGGCGGCCAGCAGCGAAAGGATCGAAAGCGTGATCTTGTTCACGGTCACCTCACCAATTGATGTTCATGCGGATCGCGTACATGCGGTTTTCCGCCGGCGTGGAATAGGTGCCGACGTCCTCCCCGTAGGTCACGGCGTCCAGGTTGAAAACGCCCAGGAGGGCGCTGATCCCGGCGGTCAGGTAACCCTGGTTCAGGCCGACCCGGTAAGAGCCCTTCCACCAGCTGGCCACGGTCCAGTCGAACTCGAGCCCCAGGTGCAGGCTTTTGCGCAGGCTGATCGACGGATGCATGAGATCACGGAAGTCCATGACGCCGCGGCCGCCGAACAGCCACATCGAAGGGTATTCCCAGCGCGTGCCGACGTCGACGACCCGGTGGAGTTTCTCCGGCGGCTCGGTTTTCTCTTTGTTGAGCAGCTTCGAGGAGGTGGTGAATTTGGTCTCGGCCACGTTGCGCACCACCAGGCCGAAGCTCGGCCGGGTCAGTCGCAGCAGCGACAGGAAGCCCGCGTCCGGCAGGTTCGGCGTGTACAAAAGGCCCAGGTCGGCGTCGACGCCGAAACCTTCGCGCATGTCGCTTTCCTGGATCAGCTTCGAATCGCTGGCGAGTTCAATGAAATTGATTGATTTTGAAAAATAACCGCGGTTGATGAATTTCCCGGTCACGCCCCACGACAGCCGGCCGTTGGAGAACCCCTTGTAGTCGTCGCCGTAACCCAGGGCCACGGTCGTGTCGGCGTAAACCGTCGTGTTGAGCGACGGGCCGACGCCCTGGTGGATGCTGCCCTCCAGGGTGACGTCCGCCGGGATGACGGCGATCCCCCAATTGGGGCGCACCAAGAAACCCGAAAAGGGCGTCAGCCGCAGACCGATGGTTTTCCCGTATTGCTTCTGCAGCAGATCGAACATGGCCTGCTGCTTGTCGGACTCGCTGCCCTGGGTGTCCTGGGCTTCACTGATCTCCTTGGTCAGGTCCGGCAGGCTCTTCGAAATGCCGACGTCGATGAGCAGGTTCATCTCGCCGTCCTCCCGGCGGGCCAGGCCGGCGGGATTGTACAAGAGGGCGTTGTAATCGTTGGCCACGGCGACGAAAGCGTCCCCCATGCCCAAAGGACGTGTCCCGACATATTGATGGTGAATCCTGTAGCTGACCCCGGCGTCCTGCGCCTTCACCCAGGGTGAAAGCGAAATGGTCAGAAAGAACACCAAGCCCGCTTGGCGTGAAATCGTTCGTTGCGACATGAAGAAAGAGCCCTCCACCCTTCCAAAAATTTTATGCTTTGACTAGAATCCTGGGTATGCGTCTTTTCTTCTTATTCTCTTTTTTGACCTTGGTCGGGATTTCCGCCCCCCATGCCGCGCCGAACCCCGGGATTCCGCGGCCCGCTCCGCCGGGAACGCGGGAGGAAGCCCCTCCCGCCGCGGCGGACGAAACGCGTTTGGAAGACCTGCGCTTGGCGGAGCCTCCCGGCGTGCCGCAAGCGCTGCCCGATTCCGCGCGTCGGCGCCCACCCCTCGCGCCGCGCGCCGACCAGCATTGGCAGGTCAACACCGGCCTGCTGGGGGGTGCCTACCTGGACAAAAACAAAATCACCAACTTCGGGTTCATCGGCGTCCAATGGCGGCGCGGGGCGGAGATCCAATCCACCTGGGATTTCGCGCTGGACCTGACCACCACGTCGGTGCTGCATTTTTCCTGCGGCCGCCGTTACCCTTGGGGCTATGACGGCCAATTCGCGCCTTACTGGAAGCTGGCTTTGAGCCAGACCGTGCCGTCCGACGAGTTTTTCGGCGGCCTCACCAACCTGGAGCGGGTGAAGGCCGTGGGCGCGCTGGGCCTGGGCGACCTGCGGGAAAGCTCGCCGCCGTGGAACGCCGAATTCGCCCTCGGCTGGGGCATGCGCGGACCGGGTTTCCAGCTCCGCGTCGGCCGCGGTTTCTAGAGTTTCAGGATGAGTTCGTCGACCTGCCGCTCAAGGTGGGCCAGGTCGCCGTCGTTGCGCAGGACGAAATGCGCCAGGGATTCCTTCTCCAACAAAGGAAGTTGAGAGGCCAGGCGGCGGTCGATTTCGGCGTCATCCCAGGCGTTGCGCGATTTCATGCGCGAGCGCTGCAGGTCCGGCGTGGCGCTGACGACGACGACGGCGTCGAAACCCTCGAGCTTTTTCTCGAACAGCAGAGGCACGTCGTAAAAGGCCATGCGGAAACCCTGGGTCGACAGCAGGCGCCGCCGCGAGGCCACTTCGGCCTGGACCAAAGGATGGATCAGGCTCTCGAGACGGGAAAGTTTCAGGCCGTCGCCGAACACCCGCCGTCCCAATTCGCGACGGTCGAGCTCCCCGTCCGGTCCGCGCAGATCGGCCCCGAACTCGCGCAGCACCGCCGTTTGTCCGGGCGTTCCGGGCGCCACCACCCGGCGGGCGATGTCATCGGCGTCGATCACCGGCCAACCTTTGGTCCGGAGCATCCCCGCCACCGTGCTTTTGCCGGAAGCCAGACCTCCGGTCAGTCCGATCCATTTCATATTCTCTCTTCAGAACACCAGGGAAAACGCCGACATGGTTCATGATGTCCCAGTTCGAACGCTTCGGCAAATATATCCTGCTCGAGAAGCTCGCCGCCGGCGGGATGGCCGAGATTTACCTGGCGAAATCGCTGGGCGCCCAAGGCGTGAACAAGTTCCTCGCCGTCAAGCGCGTGCTCCCGCAATTCAGCGAAAATCCCGAATTCAAGGAGATGTTCCGCGAGGAGGCCCGGGTCTCGGTGAACCTGCGCCACTCGAACGTCGTGCCGATCTTCGATTTCGGCGAGGAGAAAAACCAGTTCTACCTGGTCATGGAGTACGTCGAGGGTCGCAACCTGCGCCAGATCCTCAATGAACTCAAGAAACACCAGGTGCAGTTCTCCATCGAGCAGATCTGCTACGTCATCCGCGAAGCCGCCGGCGGCCTCGATCACGCCCACCGCTGCATCGACGGCTCCACCGGCCGGCCGCTCAACATCATCCATCGCGACATCAGCCCCCAGAACATCATGGTGAGCTTCGAAGGCGAAGTGAAGATCATCGACTTCGGGATCGCCAAGGCTGAAAGCCAGGTCGAAGCGACGAAGGCCGGCACCCTCAAGGGCAAATTCGGTTACATGAGCCCCGAGCAGGCCGACGGCCACCAGATCGACGTGCGCACGGACATTTTCTCCCTGGGCATCGTCTTCTGGGAGTTGCTGGCCAACGACCGCCTGTTCACGGCGAGCTCCGAGGCGGCGATCCTGCGCAAGATCCGCGAGTGCCAGATCCCCTCGATCCGGAAAATCAACCCCAACGTCCCGCCGGAACTCGAGAAGATCGTCAACAAGGTCCTCGCCAAAGACCCGAACCTGCGCTACCAGACGGCGGCGGCCCTGCACAAGGACCTCAACCGCTTTCTGAACACGCAATACCCGGATTTCAACGCCCAGGATTTCGCCGTCTTCGTGAAGAACACCTTCGCCTCGACCTACCAGGAGTCGCGCCGCAAGCTCGTCGATTACGCGAAAGCCCAGAACGGCGACCCCCGGGAAAGCACCGGCAGCGGCGTCCGCGCCGCCGCCCGCAACGACGCCACCGTCATCGACCACAGTCTGCCGGCGGAAATCGAAAACCTGAATCTCGACACCTCGACCGCCATCAAGGTGGAGCTGCAGCAAAAAGGCCGTCACACGCGCGCCGCCGCGGCCAAGTGGAACAATGGCGGCATCGGCCCGGCGCAGCCCTGGCCCATGAACCCCAACCACACGGGAACGCGCGCCCCGATCCCCGATTTTTCCCGTCCCAGCGGTTTGTTCGACAAGATCCTCGGGCTGACCATGCCGGCCGCGATCATCGCCATCTTCGCGATCGGCGGCTGGTGGGCCTGGAGCAACGGCCTGGTGGCCGAACTCTTCGCGTCGAACCCGGTGAACGCCGTCACGGAACAGAAAAAAGACAGCGGCACCGTGGAGCCCGCCTCCAGCGCCATGTACCGCGTGACCATCACCTCCGAACCCATGGGCGCGCGCATTTTCTTCGACGGCGAGGACCAGAAGAAGTTCACGCCCTACATGCTGGACATGCCGAGCGGCCGCGTCCACCACATCACGCTGAAGCGCGAGGGTTATTACCCCCATGAAAGCGATTTCACCCCGGTGAAGGACGCGCAGACCCTGAAGGCCACGCTGCAGCCCCTGGGCCGCGCCGCCTACGTGACGATCTCGCTGGTGAACGGCGGCAACAACCCGGTCCTGGAAGTGAACGGCCGGCGCCTCGGCGAAAAAATCACCGATCGTTTGGTCCAGCCCTACCCGATCCCCGCCGGAGTCCCGGTGCAGATCCGCGCCCGCAATTCGTTCACGGGCGCCATGGCCGAACAAACCGTCACTTTGCAGCCGGAACAGCGCAAGAACGTCGAGCTGATTCTCGGCACCACCCCGGCGCGATGAAAACCCCTGAAACGCTCGCCCACTGCTGGCTCGCCATGCGCGAAAGGCCCGCTTCCGCCACCGCCGTGCGCGTGAAACGCGGCGATTCCTGGAAAGACATCTCCTGGGACGAATACGCCCGCGATATCGAGCTCGCCGCCGCCGGGCTGCTGTCCCTGGGCGTGCGCCCCGGCGATCGCGTCGCCATCATGTCGGAAACGCGCTACGAATGGGCCTGCGCGGATTTCGCCGTCATGTGCGTCGGCGCCGTCACCGTGCCGGTTTACGCGAACAACACGCCCGAAGACTGCGCCTACATCCTGAACGATTCCGGCGCGCGCGTCCTGTTCATCGAGAACCGCGCCAGCGGCCGCGCCTGGAGGAAAATCAGCGGCGACTGCCCCTCCGTGGAAAAAACCGTCTGCTTCGAGAAGAACGCCGCCGGTGACGACGATCTCGCCTGGGAATCCCTGCTCGAGGAGGGCCGCTCCCGCCTGCGCGCCGACCCCGGGGCGGTGACCCGCCTCGCCGCCGCCCGGCGCGCCGACGACTTCGCGACCTTGATTTACACCTCCGGGACCACCGGCCGCCCGAAAGGCGTGGTCCTGCGCCACGAGCAGGGCGTCTCCGAAGTGTCGGACGCCTTCACTTACGTGGGCGTCACCGCCCAGGACGTGAGCTTGAGCTTCCTCCCCTACGCCCACGTCCTCGGGCGCATTGAAATGTGGGGCCACGCCTGGATCGGCTTCACCATGGCCTTCGCCGAGAGCATCGAAAAAGTCCGCGCCAACCTGCAGGACATCCGCCCCACCATCCTGGTCGCCGTGCCCCGCATCTTCGAAAAAATCCACGCCGGCATCCACACGCAAATGGAAAACCAGCTGGTGAAAAAAAAGCTTTTCGACTGGGCCATCGACGTCGGCCAGCAGGTCGGCGAGCTGCGTATGACCAGGCAGATCATCCCGTTGAGCCTGCTGGCGCGCTACGAGGCCGCGCGCCGCCTGGTGCTTGACCGCATCAAGGACGCTTTCGGCGGACGCCTGCGTTTCGCGATCAGCGGCGGCGCCCCCCTGGCCGAGGAGATCTCGCGCTTTTTCCACGCCGCCGGCGTGCTCATCCTCGAAGGGTACGGCATGACCGAGACGACGGCCGCCATCACCGTCAACGCGCCCTTCAACTATCGTTTCGGTTCCGTCGGCCGTCCCCTGCCGGAAGTGCGGCTGCGCATCGCCGCGGACGGCGAAGTGCTGGTGAAGAGCAAAAAAGTCACCCGCGAATACTACAAAAACCCCGAGGCGACGGCCGCCGTCCTGAAAGACGGCTGGTTCCACACCGGCGACATCGGCCATCTCCTGCCCGGCGGCGATCTGCGGATCACCGACCGCAAGAAAGACCTGATCAAAACCGCCGGCGGCAAGTACGTCGCCCCCCAGCGCATCGAAGGTCTTTTGAAGATGAACCCCCTGGTCAGTCACGTCCTCGTGCACGGCGATCAACGCAAATACGTCGTGGCTTTGCTGTCGCCGGACCGCGCCGCTTTGGAAAAATTCGCCCGCGATCAGGGCATCGCTTTCCGGGAGTGGACGGAGCTGCTGAAAAACCCGAAGGTGCTGGACCAGTTCCGCCAGGGCGTGGCCCAGGCCAACGAGCGGCTGGCGAGCTTCGAGTCCGTGAAGCGCTTCGCGGTCCTGCCGGTGGAATTCAGCGTCGAGGGCGGGGAACTGACGCCCTCGCTGAAAGTGAAACGCAAAGTCCTGGATGAGAGGTTCCGCGACCGCATCGAGGCGCTGTATTCTTAGGCGTCCCGATCCGGGACTGTCGATCAGCTTTTCGACAACGTCGAAAGCTTCAACGGTCAGATCATCGGGAAGGGGCGCCGGGCCGGACCGTTTTTTGCTCTGAAAAGTGGGATCCCGGGGGAGAAACCGTGAAAAAGCTCTCTTTGTCTCAAATGAAGATCCTGGCCGTCGCCGCCTTGAGCCTGGCGATGGTGATGAGCTTTCAGAATTGCGCCAAGACTTCGCCGCAAAACGCCGGCGACGGTTCCGGCGGCGACTCCGACCTTCTTCTCAACGATCCTTTGAAACCCGCGCAGAGCAACGCCCCGATCGGCGGCGGCGATCAGATCGGCGCCCTTTATCATCTCGTCGGCTTGGTCGATCCCGCCGGCGAAAAACCGCGCGTTTTCACGGCCGGCGCCTTCACCCTGCGTTTTTCCTCCAGCGACGACCTGAGCACGCAAAACGCCGGGGCGGCGGCGGCGGCGGCTCTGGACATCGTCATGAAGGATGTGACCTTCCAGGCGACGTCCGGCTGCTCCCGCCAGCACATCGGCATGGGCCGCATGGCCCGCTTCAAAAACCTGCCCCTGCGCACCGGCGCCCTGGAACTGAAAGTGTCTTCGAGCCGGGACATCGCCACCCTCGCGCCCTGCGGACTGGACTTGTCGGCCGAGGATCAGAGCCTCGTGGACATGGATTCCTTCGCGGGCGTCCTTGAAAGCGCCCGCGCCTACGCCATTCAGGGAATGCGCCTGTATTTCCTCGACGGCCAGGGACGCCAGGCGGTTTTTCAAAGGGTCGACGCCGACGCCCAGGAAAGCCTGAAGGAACTGATCGCCTCGTGGTCCTCGAAAACCCTCTTGGCGAAAAGCTTCCTCTACCCGGATGGCTGCCAGGACAACCACCCCGACGCCCAAGGCCGCATGGCCCTGGAATGCAAGCAGTTGGTCACGGAAAAATCGTTCGTGAGAACGCACTCATTCAAATTGCTTTCCGCCCGCCAAGTGGAGATCCAATTGGCTTGCGGCCCGACCCTGATCGCGACGTTGGGGGCCGATGCCGTTCTTTCCGACGTCCGTCAGAAAAACCCGGAGGAGATCCACGCGCAGGGCTGCGAAAGCCTGGCCATGAAAGAATCCGGCGAGATCACGGCGATCCTGAACCGTCAACCGCGGGCCCGATGGGACGGACGGCAAGCGGTCCTCACCACGCCCGCGGGCATCCAGCTATTTCTCGAGTAAGGCTTCCACCGCGTCGATGTGCCAGCGCCAGCGGCTCTCGGTCGTGACGACGCTGTCGTAATGGCGCAGGAGCTTGGCGTTTTCAACGACCAGCCACAGTCCCTCGCCCGGTCCGGGCAGTTGCAGCTTCACCATGCCGCCGGCCATTTCAAAATAGCGGTAGCGATCGAAAAGGCCGCCGTTCCAACGGCCCTTCTGGCGGATCTCCCACTCCGTCAGGATGTCGCCTTTCGAGACGACCGACGGGGCGGCGACGCGGGCCATGAGCTCGATGCGCAGACCCTGATTCTGGCGCGCCACACGGTCCAAGGAGGCGCGCGGGATGTCGGAGGCGCGGCCGAAGCTCAGGCAACGGGTGGTCACGCCGCTGGCGTTCTGGCATTGCGCCCCCGCCGCCTGCAGCATTTTGAGACGGGCCTCCGAATCCGGCAGGCGCGCGTCGATGACGTCGATGGTCCGCCGGGCCAACGGATTCAATTGACCGCGGAATTGATAAACGCCTTGCAGTTCCAGAGGCGCGCCCCAGGCCGTCCCGGCCACGAGCAAGACCGCCCCCATGATCCCCATTCGGCCCATGGTTCCCCCTCTTTTTAGAAAAGCCACCAGCGAGCACCAAGACTGACATAGGCCCCGGAAAAATCAAGCTTGCGGTTGTCGCCGCCGTCTCGCTTCACCGTGTCCCCGGCCGAGCGGGAGGCGGAGGAAAAATCCGCCGCCACGTCCTTGCCGTAAGTGAGTTGATCGAAAACCAGTTTGCGGTAGCCGACTTCCAGGAGCACCGAGGTGGTGTCGAAAGCGGCGAGCTCGTAACCGAGCGCGCCGCCGTAGGCGCTGGCGCCGCCCTTGTACTGCATTTCAAAATCGGCGTTCGGCGCCACCGTCAGGTTCGTGTAGGTGTTGGTGACGGTGACGCTGGCCTGGCCGGCGAAACCCGACAGGTAAAGCCGGTAGGAGTTGCGGGTCACGAAGTTCATCTCGAGCGCGATCTTCGGCATGACGCCCAGGATGTCGCTCTTCACGCCGTACAGCTCGGCGCCGCCCGCGTCCGTCGCCGTCGCGTTCACCACGGCGGGCTTCAGGATCTCGAGCCCGAAGCGCCAGCTGATGACGGACGTCGTGTAGACGAAGCCGAATTCGGCGACGATGTTCTGATCGATCTTGCCGCTGTAACCGGTGGCGGCGCTCTCCCCGGCGAAGGCGCCGTCGGCCGCGGCCGACGGGCCGTAGGAGAAATTCAGGTAGGAGGCGAAACTTTCGCGCTTCAGATCGAAGACCCGCGCCACGGCGAAATCCGGCGCGAGGGCGAAAACCCCGAAAAAAACGGCCAGCACCCCCGCCTTCACAGCAGGTCAACCACCACGCGGCTCGTGCCTTTCTGGCCGGGCACCTGGAAAATCTGCGCCTTGACGTTTTTCTTCAGGTCGAGGATCAGGCTCAGCGTCTGATCGGTGGGATCGAGGACGAACGATGAACCGGCGATGGCCGTCGAGCCCTTCAGGCGCTGGCGCAACTCCTTCTCGTCGATGAAGACGGTGGCGGTCTGGGAGAAATCGATGACCAGACGGCGCGGCGAATTCTGCAGCTCCGCGTGGTAGTACGTCGGGTAGCCGCGCACCGGGGCGCCTTTGATGTCGCCCAGATCGATGACGACGCGCTCTTTTTTCTGGGTTTTCGCCAAAGTCACATTGACCAGGGAAAAACCGGCACCGGCCAGCCCGCCGGTGACCGCGCCTTGACCCGCCAGGAGCTTCTGGGGTTTCGGGGCCGTTGTTTTCGTGGGAATCGCCGCCGAAGCCAGGCTCATCCATAAAGCGACAAGAAAGGTGTTCATCCTTGACCTCCCCCCGAAGATTTCACCCCATCCCCGACGCCCCTGTCAAACCGCGTGGCTGTCAAAATCATGAACACGCGTCATCCGAAAGAGGGCCTCGCGATCCTCGCGAGGGGGAAAGCCCATCGTAAAGCCCTTCATTTCGATCTGGCGCGCCGGAGCGGCCGGAGAAGCCTGGAATCCCTGGCATATTCCTTGGAATTTCCAGGTTGAACTCAAAAGGAGCTTTTTATGAAGCGTTTCTTCCAATTGCTGGCCGTCTTTGCCCTTCCGGCCCTGCTGGCCGCGTGCCCGGGCAAAAACAATGACAATGAAGACAGCGCCGCGACTCCTTTGAACACGCAGTGCCTCTACGGCCAGGTCACCGGCTGCACGCCCGGCATGTACGGTCAATTCCCCGGCTTCTACCCCTACCCGGTGCCCTACTCGCAGTACCAGGGCGGTTACTACAACTATTGGTATTCCTACAGCTCCTACTACGGTTACCCGAACAGCGGTTCCATGGGCTTTTGCGACTGCGGGCCGAACGGCTATCCCGTCTATAACAACAATTTGGGTTTAGGATGCGTGCAACGCCAGATGATCGCCCCGATCGCCACGGTCAGCGGCTACTGGAGCCTGCCCGCCGTCAACAACACCTGGAGCAGCATCCCGCAAGTCAGCAACATCCCCAACAACGGCGTCGGCGCCTGCCAGAACAATTTCCTGCAGGCCTGTTTCCTGAGCGCCCCGAACAGCTGCGCCGCCGGTTATGTCTGCGCCCCGACCTCGGGCGGCTCGGCCCTGGGGATCTGCACGCGCCGGATCTAAGCTGTAAAAATGTGAAGATCTCTAAACAAAACCTGAAAAAGGATGCCCTCCTCCGGTGATTTGTTTATCCCCAGGACAAATCACACGAGGAGTTTCCCGATGCCTTCGGTTTTCACCGCGTTCGCGCTTGTTTTCGCCTGTCTCACGGCCGCCCACGCCCAGCTGCCCGCCCCCGGACTCGAGGGCATCAGCCCGCTGAGCGCCGAGGAGGAGGGTCACGAGCAGGACATTTTCTCCATGCCGCCGCCCGTCGAGCACCCGGTGACCTTCGAGGAATCGGACTTCAACACCAAGCCGTGGATGAAGGACTTCGAGTGGGTCATCGTCATCAACAAGGCCGACAAGGGCGACGATCGCCAGTCCCTGCGCATCTACCAGAATCAAAAACTCCTGACCGCCGACGAGATCATCGCCGCCACGGAGGAGATGTACGGCGCCGACTACATGGGCCGGTTCAGCCGCGACCTGAAAAAACGCCTGTGGGCCCCGGACGTCTTCAAGATCTCCACCGGCCGCGAGGAATTCGAACGCCGCGGGCAGCACGGCGCCAGCCGCGACAGCTTCACGATCACGCCGTCGGGCTTCTTCGTCCCGCAGTACATCACCTACCGCCACAAGTCGGAGGCCTACTCAAACAAAACTTGTGGATCCGGCTACGTCGTCAAGCGCGTGGTTCGCGGCCGCTACCCGAACCAGTGGGTGGAGAAGGTCTACCGCCGCCAGCCGAAGTGCGTGTACATGGAGAAGGTCGTGTTCTTCAACAACTCCATCGCCCTTCACAAAGCCGCTTCCGGCACCGAAGGGCAGCTGGGCCAGCGCGCCTCGGGTGGCTGCGTGCGCCTGCCCGCCTCCGTCGCCATGTACCTCTTCGTGACCATCAAGCACGCCAGCGGCGCGCCGATGCCGAAGATCAACCAGGACGGCACGGTCGAATTGGACGGCAACAATCAGGTGGTGAAGGTGGATTCCAACACCACCATCTGGGGCAAGCTGAACGCCCGCGCCGCCTTGATCATCGTCCAGAATAAATTCGTGGAGCCGAAACCGTCGCCGAAGCCGCCGCGCCGCCCGGGCCGACTCTAAGATTCACGAAAGCCTGCCTGAAGCGGCTTTGCCCGCCGCGTAAACGCCCCGGCCCGGGGCGTTTACATCTTTTTACACATGCAATCTCGGGAGGATAAGCGTATTTTTTGGGGCTATGAAACACACAGTGGAAAACCCCCTCCTGAAGCCCTTCACCCACCGCGACAACTCCGCTCCCTTCGCCGACATCAAGCCCGAGCATTACCTGCCGGCCCTGGATGAAGCGATCCGCGACGCCCGCGAAAAGATCACCGCCTTCAAAAGCGACCGCAATCCGGCGGACTTCGCCAACACCATCCTGGCGCTGGAAGCCTTGAGCGAAAACATCGATCGCATCGCCACGATTTACGGCAACCTCGAGGTCGCCCACGGCGATGAAGCCCTGCAGAGCCTCGCCAAAGAGGTCTATCCGAAGCTTTCGTCCTTCGGCTCCGACATCTCGCTCGATCCCGAGATCTTCGCGCGCGTGAAGGCGGTCTTCGACCGTCGCGGCGAACTGAACTTGAACAAAGAGCAGCTGCGCCTCCTGGAGAAGACCCACACGGGCTTCGTGCGCAACGGCGCCCTCCTCGACGCCAAGGGGAAGGAGCGCATCCGCGCCATCGACCAGGAGCTGTCGGTGCTGGGCCCGAAATTCTCCGAGAACGTCCTGAAGGCCACCAACGCCTTCGAACTCTGGGTGACGGACGCCCGCGACCTGGAGGGCCTGCCCGAAGGCGCCATCGAGGCCGCGGCGGCCGCCGCCGAAGCCAAGGGCAAAAAAGGCCAGTGGTTCTTCAATCTGCAGATCCCGAGCTACCTGCCGGTCGTGACTTACGCGAAGAACCGCGCCCTGCGGGAGAAAATGTGGCGCGCCTACGCTTCGCGCTCTTTCAAGGACGACTTCGACAACCAGGGGACCGTGCGCCAGATCGTGCAGCTGCGCGACGAGCGGGCCAAGCTCCTGGGTTTCAAGACCCACGCCGATTACGTGCTCGCCGAACGCATGGCGAAGGACCCGGGCACCGTGAAGGGTTTTCTGGACGGTTTGCTGAGCGCCTCGAAAAAAGCCGCGCAGAGGGATCTCGAGGAAGTGAAGCAGATGGCCCGCGAGGCGGACCGCCTGGAGGATTTCAAGCCCTGGGACTTCGCTTATTACTCGGAAAAACTGAAAGAGAAGAAATACGCCTTCAACGAGGAGGACCTGCGCCCCTACTTCAAACTGGAGAACGTCGTGGCCGGCGTCTTCGAGCACGCCCGCCTGCTCTACGGTCTGAAGTTCAAAGAGGTGACGGATGTCCCGGTTTACCATCCGGAAGTGAAAACCTACGAGGTCTCCGACGAGAAGACCGGCCGCTACATCGGCCTCTTCTACACGGACTTCTTTCCGCGCGAGACCAAAAAAGGCGGCGCCTGGATGACCAACTACCGCGAGCAGGGCACCTGGGGCTGCGACGTCAAACGCCCCCACGTCTCGATCGTCTGCAACTTCACGAAACCGACGCCCACCAAGCCCTCCCTGCTGAGCTACGACGAAGTGCGCACGCTGTTCCACGAGTTCGGCCACGCCCTGCACGGCATGCTGTCGGATTGCACCTACCGCAGCCTTTCGGGCACCAACGTGTACTGGGATTTCGTCGAACTGCCCTCGCAGATCATGGAGAACTGGGTCGGGGAGAAAGAGGGCCTCGACATCTTCGCCCGCCACTATGAAACCAACGAGACCATCCCGGAAGAGCTGGTGGAGAAGCTGAAACGCTCCCAGCAGTTCCAGGCCGGCTGGGCCTCTTTGCGCCAGCTGCAGTTCGGGATGCTCGACATGGCCTGGCACACCGCCAATCCGGCCACCATCAGCGACATCGACGCTTTCGAGAGCGAAGCGATCTCCGAAACGCGGATGCTCGAGAAAGTCGCCGGCACGAATTCCAGCTCCGCCTTCAGCCATATTTTTGCAGGGGGCTACTCCGCCGGGTATTACTCCTACAAATGGGCGGAAGTCCTCGATGCCGACGCCTTCGAGTACTTCAAGGAGCGCGGCCTGTTCGATCCCCACGTCGCCTCCCGCTTCAAGGAATGCATCCTGAGCCGCGGCGGCACCGAGCATCCGATGGAACTGTACAAACGTTTCCGCGGGCGCGAACCGGATCCGAACGCCCTGCTGCGAAGGGACGGGTTGATCTGAGATGAAGGCGACGAAAAAGAAAACCAGCAAAAAAGTCCTGGTGAAAAAGGGCCGCGGGCAGACCGTGGCCCTCGTTTACCGCCTGCAAACCCCCGAGGCCGTGAAGAGCGCCCGGGAGCTGGCGGCGTGGCTCGCGTCCCGCGGCCATAAGGCCTTCACCGCGCCCGAGCAGAAAGAGCTGCCCGAGGCGCCGCTGATCAAATCGAAGGATTTCGACAAGACGGATCTCGTGGTGGTCCTGGGCGGCGACGGCACCTACCTGCGGGCCGTGCGCCTGCTGAACGACCGCCCCATCCCGATCCTGGGCTTCAACATGGGTTCCCTCGGTTTCCTCACCGTGCACCCGGTGAACCGGCTGATCGAGCTCACGGAAAAAACCCTGGCCGGCAAGATGGTCTCGCAACCGCGCACCATGATCCAGGCCATCGTCCGCCGCAACGGCCGCAAGCACGCCGACTTCCGCGCCCTGAACGACGTGGTGCTGGAGCGCGGTTCGTACTCGCACCTGATCAACGCCGCCATCTACCTGGGCAACCAGCGCATCAGCGAAGTGAAGGCCGACGGTTTCATCGTCTCGAGCCCGACGGGATCCACCGCCTACAACCTGGCGGCGGGCGGCCCCATCCTCGATCCCTGCACCCGCGCCTTTTCGCTGACGCCGGTGGCGCCCCACGCGCTGACCACGAGGCCCCTGGTGCTGCCGGACGACGTGGAGATCATTTTCCGCCTGGTGCCGGGCCGCGACCAGAAAGCGCATTTCATCATCGACGGGCAGAAACAGCTCGAGGTCATGAACGGCGACGAGGTCATCCTGAGGAAAAGCGCCAGCGATCATCTGGTGGTGCGCGAACCGGATTTCAATTTTTTCACCCTGCTCAGGGACAAACTCAAGTTCGGGGACCGCGCCTGAGCCAACCCAAAACCGGGGGAATCTGATGTTGCTTGAACTGAAAGTCAGCCACTTCGCCATCATCGAGAACATCCACCTGCACTTCCGCGAAGGGCTGAACATCCTGTCCGGCGAGACCGGCGCCGGGAAATCCGTGCTGCTGAAATCCTTGGCCCTGCTGATGGGCGGGAAGTCCTCCGCCGACACCATCCGCACGGGCTGCACGCAGGCGATCATCGAAGGCTCCTTCGACATCTCGAAGCGCCGGGACATCCGCCAGCACCTGGAGGCCCTGGGCATCGAGACCGACGAGAACGTCCTGATCGTGCGCCGCCTGATCGCCGGCGGCGACAAATCCCGGGTGTATTTGAACGGCAGCCTCAGCACCCTCAACTCCCTGCGCGACATCGTGGCGCCGCTGATCGAGGTCACCGGCCACTCGGCGCCCCTGATCGAGATGACCGGGCAGCACGAGAACCGCAACCTGATCTCGCGCGCCTACCACCTGGATCTGCTCGATCAATACTGCGGCACCTGGGACAGGCGCCACAAGTACGAGGAGATGTGGTCGCGACGCTCGAGCCTTCTCGAAGAGATCGCGGATCTCGAGCGCAATGCCCAGCAGAAAGCGCAGCGGCTGGATTTCCTGGTCTACCAGCGGGACGAGATCGCCAAGCTGGATCTGTCGCCGGGCGAGGACGTCGAGCTCGAGCAGTCGGTGAAGCGCCTGAAAAACGCCTCGCGCCTGACCGCCTTCGTCGATTCCGCCGACGGCGCCCTTTACGGCGACGACGACTCCGCCGTGAACCGCATCAACGCCGTTTTGAAAAAGGCCGCCGACATCGCCGTCCTCGACCCCACCCTGGCCGGGAAAATCCAGGGGCTCGAACAGGCCAAGGGACTCATCGATGACAGCGTCTATGAACTGCGCCAGTACCTGCGCCAGATCGACGGCGATCCCGACTCCCTCGAGGAAAAAGAGGCGCGCCTCAGCGATCTGCGCAAGCTGCAGAAAAAATACGGTTCCTCCGTGGACGAGATCATCCGCGCCTTGATCGACATGGAAACGGAGATCTCGCAATTGCAGAACTCCGAAAGCCACATCGGGGAAAAGCGCCGCGAGGTGGACCGCCTGACCGCGGACATGGAGAAACTCGCCCTTGACCTGCACAAGCGCCGCGAAAAGGGCGCGGGCGTCCTCGCCGACTCCGTGAACGGCGAACTGAACGACCTGAACATGAAGGGCGTCAGCTTCGTCGTGCAGATCCGCAAAGCCGCCGAGCTGTCCCCCACGGGCCTGAGCGACGTCGAGTTCATGACCAAGACCTCGCCCAAGGATCCGCCCCGCCCGCTAGCGAAGGCCGCCTCGGGCGGCGAGCTGTCGCGCCTGCTGCTGTCCCTGAAACGGGTCGTGGGTTCCTCGAATCAACCGCGCACCTATCTGTTCGACGAAGTCGACACCGGCGTCTCCGGCCCGACGGCGGAAAAGGTCGGCCGCAAGCTCAAGTCCATCGCCAAGGGCCAGCAGGTGATTTGCGTCACCCATCTGCCCCAGGTGGCGGCCTTCGGCGACGTGCACTTCTTCATCCAGAAATCGCCGAAGAAGGACTCCGTTTCCATGGAAGTGGAGGAGCTGGACGGTTCCGAGCGCAAGCAGGAGATCGCCCGCCTGATTTCCGGGGAGAAAATCACCAAAACCTCCCTCGCCCACGCCGAACAACTGCTGGCCGAGACCCGTTGAGAAGGAATTGAGAAGCCTTTTTGCCGCGAGGCAAGAAGGCTTTCACCCGCTCGCAAAGCCCCCGATGATGAATCCCACACGAGGTGATCATCATGCGCCGTTTCCTCTTCGTCCTGCCGTTTGCCGCCCTTCTCAGCTGCGTCCACACCCAACGTCAGACCGCCTCCGCGCCGCCGGATGCCCCCGTGGCGGAGAAAATCCCCCATCGCATGGAGAAATTCGGCGATGTGCGCATCGATGATTATTTCTGGCTGAAAGAACGCGAGAACCCGAAAGTCATCTCCTACCTGAAGGCCGAAAACGACTACGTCGAAGGCGTCATGAAACCGACGGCGGCCCGCCGGGAGAAACTGTTTCAGGAAATGAAAGCGCGGATCAAAGAGGAAGACTCCACCGTGCCGATGAAAAAAGGCGGTTACTTTTATTACCGCCGCACGATGACCGGCAAGCAGTACGCCCTTTACGCCCGCCGCGCCGGTTCGCCCGCGGGCCCGGAGCAGGTCCTGATCGACGAGAACAAGCTGGCCGAAGGGAAAAAATTCCTGAGCTGCTCGGGACCGCAGATGAGTCCCGACCAGAACCTGATGGCCTTCGCCTGCGATCACAGCGGACGGAGGTTCTACGAAATCCGCGTGCGCGATCTACGCACCGGCCGGGATCTGCCCGTCGACATCAAGGACGTGTCCGCGCGCGTGGTCTGGGCCAACGACAACCGCCATTTCTTCTACGTGAAACAGCACCCCGAAACCCTGCGCACCCAATGGGTTTACCGCTACGACCTGCAAACCGGCCAAAGCACCCTGATCGACGAGGAAAAAGATCCCACCTTCGCGGTGTTCATCGATCAGGGCCTGGCCCGCAAGCAGCTGCTGATCGGCAGCTTCAGCACCATGACGACGGAGTACCGCACGGTGCCCCTGGACCAACCCCTCGCCAAGCCCCGGGTGTTCCAACCCCGCGAGCGGGGCTTGCGTTACTCCGTTCTGGACGGGGGCGACCGCTTTTTCGTGATCACCAATTGGCGCGCCAAAAACAACCGCCTGATGGAAACCCCTTTCGACCGCACGGCCAAGAAGAACTGGAAGGACGTCATCCCCGCGCGCCCCGACGTCTTTTTCGACGAAGCGGAGGTCTTCAAGGATCATCTGGTCGTCAAAGAGCGCCGCCAGGGGCAGGACCAGCTTCACATCTACGACCGCGCCCGTCCCCGCGACCCTTACGCCGTGCCCTTGCTCGATCCCAGCGTGATGATTTCCATCGGCGGGAACGGCGAATACGACTCCCCCTTCCTGCGCTACGATTACGAGTCTTTGCGCCAGCCCGACACCACCATCGACGTGGACCTGCGCACCCATGAAAGCCACGTCCGCAAAGTCAAAGAAGTGCCCGGCTTCAACCCCGGGCTCTACCGCACGGAAAAAATCTGGATCACCGTCCGTGACGGCACGCGGGTTCCCGTCGACCTGCTGATGAAAGCCGGCCAGCGCCTGGACGGTTCCGCCCCGCTGCTGGTTTACGGTTACGGATCCTACGGACTGAGCCTCGATCCCTGGTTCTCACCGGGAATTTTCAACCTGATCGATCGCGGTTGGGTCTACGCCCTCACCCACATCCGGGGCGGCCGCGAACTCGGCGAGGCGTGGTACGAAAACGGCCGCACCGGCAAGAAGCTCAACACCTTCAATGATTTCATCGACGTCACCGAGGACCTCGCGCGCCGCGGTTACGGGGACCGCGACCGGATCTTCGCCCGCGGCGGCAGCGCCGGCGGCCTCCTCATGGGCGCCGTCATGAACATGCGCCCCGATCTCTACCGCGGCGTCGTGGCGGAAGTGCCCTTCGTCGACGTCATCACCACCATGCTCGACGATTCCATCCCGTTGACCACCGGCGAGTACGACGAGTGGGGCAACCCCAACCGCAAAGCGGATTACGGCTACATCCGGCGCTACTCGCCCTATGACAACCTGAAGGCCGCCGCTTACCCGAACCTGCTGGTCACGACGGGCCTGCACGATTCGCAGGTGCAGTACTGGGAACCGGCCAAATGGGTGGCGAAGCTCCGCACCCTGCGCACCAACGACCGTCTCACCCTGCTCAAAACCGACATGACCTCGGGCCATGGCGGCGCCTCCGGGCGCTATGACGTCATGAAGGACGAGGCCTTCGTGCAGGACTTCCTACTTCTGATGGGCGAGAAATGAGTAATATCCGCATAAGGTCTTGGCGTCGGTGACTTCGCCGGCCAGGACCATGCGGTGGAACTCATTGCGGCTGACCGTGAACACCTCGACGTGCTCCCCGGGATCGAGGTCCGCCGTCCCCTTGACCAGGCCCCGAGCCACGAACAGGTCGATGAACTCGTTCGAGTAACCGATGCAGGGGTGGATCCGTCCCAGGCGCGTCCATTCGCGGGCGGTGTAACCGGTTTCCTCTTTCAATTCGCGGCGGGCCGTTTCCTCGGGGTCTTCACCCGGGTCCAGCTTCCCCGCCGGGAACTCGATGAACTCGCGGCGCAGGGCCGGCCGGTACTGTTTTTCCAGGATGAAACGGTCGTCGTCGGTGATCGGCACGATCAAGGCCGCCCCGGGATGCAGGACGTAGTCCACCGTCGATGCCCGCCCTTCGGGTTCGAGGAGGTGATCGCGCTGGATCTTGAGAAAACTTCCCTGGTAAACCAATTCCGACTTAGTGATTTTCGCGTCTTTCTTCATTCCCCCATCCTCCCACAAATCCGGACGAAGATCGAGGGCGACTCGACTTGCCCGCGCGGCTTTCCGGCGGCATCCTGGGAAGGATGATGACAATCAGATCAAGGAGGATCTAGGCCATGAAGATCTTGAGAAAAATCCTTTTGATGGTGACGGCGGCCGCGGCCGTTCTGACGCTGGCTGCGGCCAGCGCTTACGCGGCCCCTTCGCGCGGTCGCGGCATCGCGAGCAGCCTGAGCGGAAGCAGCTCCATGTCCTTCGGTTTGGCCCTGATCACGGCGGACCAGAAGGACCTGAACTCGGTCATCGACCACTACGGCGGCACCAACCCCGGTTTGAAGAATATCGGATCCGGCCTGGAAGTTTTCGCCGAATACGCTTTCCGCTTCGACCGCAGCATCTACGGCCTGGTCTTCCGCCCGTCCTATTTCATGCAAAGCACCGACGGCAAATGCGGCAGCGGCAGCTGTGAATACAAACTCAACGGTTTGACCTTCTTCCCCATGCTGCGCCTGACGCCGCTTGAGAACGACTTCATCAAGTTCTACATGCAGGCCGGCGTCGGCTACGGCAACCTCAAAGCCAGCGTGAAGCAGGACAGCGCCAGCGGCGATTTCTCCGGCAGCGCTTTCGGCGGCATGGCCGGTATCGGCGTGAACTTCTGCTTCACGGAAAGCCATTGCATGACCATCGAAGGCAACGTGCGCTACCTGCCCATCGAGCGCAACACCTCCGACGGCGTCAGCGGCACCTTCGACCCCAACACCAGCGGTTTTTCGCAGTTCGAACGCGGCCGCGAGGTCGAATACAACGGCAACGACTTGTCGACCACCCTCTCGGGCATCCAGGGCGTCCTCGCCTACACGATGAATTTCTGAGGGAGCGCACGACAACCAGCCGCGCGCGGACCCCGCCGGAAGAGCGGGGTTTTTTTATTGCAACCGCGACTCGTAATAATCGCCGATCAGGCGGTCCAGGCGCTGCACGGCCCGCGTGCGCAGAACGCCCAAGCGGTCCTCCTCACGCACGTGCAGGGACTTGATGCCCCTCGCCTCCAGGCCCAGGTGCTGTTGCGGGGTGAGCTCCCCGCCGCGGGAGATGTAGAGGATGTATTTGCCGTTCAGAGGCAGGTGCAGGTAGATCTCGAAATCGACTCCCTGGCCCGAGCGCACTTCGTTCAAAGGGATCTTCAGGAAGGCCGGATCCTGGGATTTTTCGAAACGGAAAAGCTCCGCATCGGTCGGGAAAAAGGCCAAGGCGACCTCGATCCCGCGGTGCACGCCTGTCTCGATGAAACTCGCCATGCTGTCGGACCATTTTTTGAATTCGACCTTTTGCAATTCGACGGGAAAGGCGTCCGTCGTTTCCACCTCGTAGCCCAGTTGCTTCATCAGGGACACCAGGGCGTCCTTCACCACGAACATCAAATGCTCGTCCAAGGCCCGGTCCGACCCCAGGGCCACGACGAAATGCCCGCAGAGCACGGGCGTTTTCACCTGAATGCAGGTCAGGTTCGTGTTCCAGGTCAAAGCGCGGCGGATCCGCCCGTCCCCCTTCTCGAAACTGATCTCCAGGATCCGGGCGACGCCTTTGCGGAGTTCCTCCTCGCGTCCTTCCGACAGGGATTTTTCCCGGCGTGCCAGAGTCTGGGGCATCAGGCGGTGCAGGGCACGCTCCAAAGCGGGACCGGTCAGATAACCGTAGATTTTCTGGGCGTGGCCGATGGCTTTGAGTTTTTCCCAGGATTCCAGGGTCTGTTCTTCGGCGAAGTCGATGAGATGGACCTGCCCGGTCTGCGAAATGGCGCGGCGGGCTTCCTGCATGTTGGGGTGCTCGTAATCCACGCTCAGCAGGACGTACTGCGGCCGCCACTTCACCACGTCGTTGAGAAAACTCTTTAAATCCGAGTGCAACCGGATGGTCCAGCCGCGGCGGCTCAAAAAACGGTCAAACTCCTGCAGGCGCCCGGGGAAGGACGCCAGAACAAGGATGATTCTGTTTGTTGAGTCGGCCATAAAATGAGCCATAGCCTAGGTCTAAAGCAAGGCCGGCGCCAACCGGTTTGGGCCCTCAATGCTCAAAAGTCCCCTCTTTTTGTGCATCCACAATGAGAAGCCCCCCCCGGATTCGGCGGAAATTCAAGGCGCCGCGCCCTCTTAGCGGGGCACTGTTGTTCTTCCAGGCATGTCGAAAAGAAGAACGCCCCAAGGACGTTTTTGACGTTTCATCCGGGGACGCGCAAAATGAAAGCATGGATTTGAAAAACCTCAAGATGACGGCCATTGTGAATGGAATCAGTTTATTAAAACTCCCCTTGCTGGCTTTCACGGCGCCCTCCGTGGTGGCCTTGACGGACCGGCAAAGCATCGTCCGCGTCCGTCTGGGCTGGCGGACGCGCAACCACCTGGGCGTGATGTATTTCGGCGCCCTCGCCATGGGGGCCGAGCTCTCGATCGCCCTCAAGGCCGTTGAAAGCATCCAGGCCAGCGGCCAGCGCATTGATTTCCTGTTCAAGGATTTCCAGGCCCGGTTCCTGAAGCGCGCCGACGGGCACGTGCACTTCGTCTGCGACGAAGCCGACGGCGTGGCGGCCCTGATCGAAAAAGCCTGCGGGACCCAAGAGCGCCTGGAGGCGAAATTCAAAGGCTTCGCCATCGTGCCCGACAAGGGCGCCGATCCGGTGATGACTTACGAACTGACTTTGTCGGTGAAGAACCGCTCCTGAAAAGGCGGCCTCACAGGCGGCCTTTGGCCTCGCCGTACTCCCGCGCCAATTTCGCGTAGATCTCTTTCACGCTGAGGATCCCGTCCACCAGCCCCACGGACTGGCCGGCACTCCACACGGTTTTCCAGGTGGGCTTTTCCGCCGCGGTTTCCAGCTGCTTCATCCCCGCCAGATGAATCAAGGGAACGACGTATTTTTTGGTGAGGGGATGCTCTTTCAGAATCCGCACGGCCCAGGGCAGGTCCGATCCGAGCTTCTCCGTGTAAGGCGTGCGGATCACCGCCGCCGGAGTGCCCGAAATCCTCGTCGTCATCAAGATGTCTTCCGGCGTCGCTTTCACCACGGCCTCTTTGTAGGCCGCTTCCACCGAGGCCTCGCGGCTGGCGATGAAACGCGTGCCGACGCTGACCCCGTCGGCGCCCAAGGCGATGGCGGCGGCGATCTGCGAACCGGTGGCGATGCCGCCGGCCGCGATGATGGGGATGTTCAGGCGCGTCTTCAGCCAGGGGATCAGCACCAAGGGGGAAATGGGCCCGGCGTGCCCGCCCGCCCCGCTGCCCACGGCGATGACGCCGTCGGCGCCCAGGTCCTGGACCTTCATGGCGTGCTCGAGATTGGTGACATCGCACAAAACCTTCGCGCCGTTTTTGCGCGCTTCCTGGATCACGGTTTTCGGGCTGCCCAGGGACGTGATGAAGAGCTCGACGCCGGCGTCCAGGGCGAGCTTGAGGTCCTCGTTCTGGCGGGTGTTGCTCTTGTTGACGATGATGTTCACGCAAACCGGCTTGCTCGTGCGTTTTTTGATTTCGCGCAAAGCTTCGGCGTATTTCTCCAGCGGGCGGTAGTTCAGGGCCGGGAAGGCGCCGATGCCGCCCGCGTTGCTGGCCTCCGAGACCAGGTCGACGTTGCTGACCAAAAACATCGGCGCGGCGATGATCGGCAGGTCGACGTTCATGAGGCGGCTGAAAGCGGTGTCGATTTTCACAGGGATCTCCATTCAAAACGGCCTTGATCCAGGATCAGCACGGGGGCCTCCCGGTGCCAACTTCCCAGGTTGATGGCCCGCACGGTTTTGCCGGCGCGCTCGAAGCTCCAGTCGTCCCTGACGTGCATGTGCCCGCTGATGATGGCGTCGAAAGGATCCTCCTCCCAGACCTTCTCGGCGTGGGCGCGGATCATGCGGCGGATGTTTTCGTCGCGGTCCGGCCGGGGGCGCGTGCTGCGGCGGCGGCTTTTCCGCGACCAGCGCTGGCCCAGGCCATCCCAAAAACGGCCGGGCAGAAAATGGGCGGTCATCTCCAGGACCGGGTGCCGCAGGATCGAGCGCATGAGCAGGTACCAGAAGTCCTCGTGGTTGATCTCATCGCCGTGCTCGCAACGGATGCGCAGGCCGCCGACCTCGAAAAGCGCCGGGCCGACGTGCACCTCGGCGCCGAGCTGCTTTTCCCAGTACGGCGCCAGATGCATATCGTGGTTGCCTTCGAAGTAGAGGATTTTCGAACCCCGCTCCCGCAAGCGGGCGAGCGAATCCAGCAGGGGCCGGTAGCGTTCGACGAAGACCCGGTGTTTGGAGACCCAGAGGTCGAAAATGTCTCCCAGCAGGAAGATCCGTTCCGGCGGTGAAGGCAGGGCCTCCAAAGAAGACAAAAAGCGCAACAGGGTCTCCCCGTTGCGCCCTTGCAGGGACGTCAGATGAAGGTCGGATAAAAACACCGCGTCCATCTGGACCCGAATTCTATTCCTTGTTCAGATCGAAGTTCTGTTTCTTCCGGATGAAAGAGGGAACTTCCAGATTCTGTCCGGAAAAAGGCGAGCTCAGCACTTCACGGGCCATGCGGCGGGCTTCCTCGAGGGAGGCTTCCTCCATGTTCATGCTCAGTTGCTCGGGTTGGTTGTACTTGGCTTTGATGGTCTCGCTCTCTTTGAAGGCTTTCATTTTCGCCACCAACAGATCACGGGAGGCCGGGGCGGAGTTGTCCACCGGCGTGAGCGGCGTCGCCGACTCCACCGGCGGCGTCACTTCCACCTGGGGCTGGGCGGGGGGCTGACCCTGCAAAGCCGACGGCACGTTGTCGATCACGGGGGCGATCTCCTGCGTGTAGCTGGCGACGGAGTTCTGCACCGTCGAGATCGGCGGCAGCGGCGGCATGTTGGGCATCAACGGCATGGTCGGCATCACCGTCGGGGCCGCCTGCGGCGGGGCCGGCGCGACCGGTTGCTGCGGCGACATGGCCGGCTGCGGCTGTTGTGTCTGATACATCGGCGGCGGTTGCGGCATCATGGGCGCGGCTTGCGGCTGCGGCTGGTAACTTTGCTGGTAAGCCGGCGGCACGGCCGGGGTCGTCATGACCGGGGCCGGGGCCTGCGCCATCAGGGTCGCCAGGTCGGGACGCAGGTCGGCCGCGCGCTTCTGATCTTCCTGCGCGAAACCGGTGGCGATGACCGTGATGCGGATCTCGTCGGTCAGGTTCGGATCGTGGACGGCGCCGAAGATGATGATGGCGTCCTCGTGGGCGGCTTCCGTGATCAGGGTCGACGCTTCGTTGACTTCATAGAGGCTCAGGTCCGGGCCGCCGGTGACGTTGACGATGATGCCGGTGGCGCCGTGGATGCTGATGTTCTCGAGCAGCGGCGAGGAGATGGCCATGGTGGCGGCCTCGACGGCGCGGTTGTCGCCCTTGGCGACGCCCGTGCCCATGATCGCCATGCCCTTGTCCTTCATGACGGTGCGGATATCGGCGAAGTCGAGGTTGATCAGACCGCGGATGTTGATGAGGTTCGAGATGCCCTTCACGGCCTGCAGCAAAACCTCATCGGCTTTTTTGAAGGTCTCGAGCAGGGGCGTTCTTTCCATGGCGATGGAAAGCAGCTTCTGGTTCGGGATCACGATCAGGGTGTCGACGCTTTCGCGCAGTTCGCGCAAGCCTTCTTCGGCCTGCTTCATGCGGCGCTTGCCTTCGAACACGAAAGGCTTCGTCACCACGCCGACCGTCAGGGCGCCGAGCTCGCGGGCGATTTTCGCCACGACCGGGGCGCCGCCCGTGCCGGTGCCGCCGCCCATGCCGGCGGTCACGAACACCATGTCGGAGCCTTCGAGTTTCTCGACGATGTCATTGTAGGATTCGATGGCGGCGCGACGGCCGACGTCCGGGTTGGCGCCGGCGCCGAGGCCCTTCGTCAGGTCCGAGCCGAGCTGCAGCTTTTGCGAGGCTTTGTGGGAGTTGAGGGCCTGGATGTCGGTGTTCGCGACGATGAACTCGACCCCGGGCATCCCGGATTCGATCATGGTCGAGACGGCGTTGCTGCCACCACCGCCGACGCCGACGACCTTGATGTTTGCGCCGATGCTGATGTTTTCTTCCAGTTCAAACATGAATCCTCCAAAGATTTAAAACATTGATCCAAAAAAGTCCTTCACCTTGCGCGCGATCCCGTCGAGGGATTCGCCGATGTGGATCTCGTTGCCGTAATTCAGCAACTTGTCCTTGCGCTCGTTGAAGGCGTGAAGCAGGAGACCGACGACCACCGCCGATTCCCCGCCCTTCACGACGTCCATGAGTCCGCCGACCTTGCCCGGGTGTCCGCGACGGACCGGGATGTCGAAAACGAACTCGCCCATCTCCACCAATCCATCGAGCTGGCTGGCGCCGCCGGTGAGCACGATGCCCGAACCGAGCATGGGCATCAGCCCGCTCAAACGAATGTCGTTGGCGATGAGGTTCAAGGTTTCTTCGGCGCGGGCTTCCAGCACGTCGGCCAGATCCTTGCGCGGAATGGTGCGGGACTTGCGTCCGCCGACGCCTTCGACGTCGATGCTTTCGCTCTCGTTGATCATGGAGGCCAGGGCCGAACCATGCTTGCGTTTCAGTTCTTCCGCGGCGACCTGCGGGGTGCGCAGGCCCACGGCCACGTCGTGCGTGAAGTGCGTGCCGCCCACCGGGATGACCGAGGTGTAGGCGACGCTGCCGTTGACGAGGTAGAGGAGGTTGCAGCAACCGCCGCCCATGTCCACCAGGCAGACACCGAGGTTTTTTTCGTCCTCGCTGAGCACGGCTTGCGAGGCCGCCAGGGTGTCCAGCACCATGCCCGCCACTTTCAGGCCGGCCTTTTCGATGCACTTCACCGAGTTGTTGAGGGCCGCTTGCGCCGCCGTGACGATGTGCACGTTGGCTTCGAGGCGCACGCCCGACATGCCGATGGGATCGGTGATGCCGTCCTGCGAGTCGACGCGGTATTCGCGGGGCAGAACGTGCAGCACGCGGCGGTCGCCGGGCACGGCGACGGCTTTCGCCGCCTCCAGCACGCGCTCGATGTCGGCGGAGGTGACTTCATTGTTCTTGATCGCCACCATGCCCTTCGAATCGAAGGACTTGATGTGCGGTCCGGCCACGCCCACCCACACGTCGTGGACCTGAACGCCGGCCATCAATTCCGCTTCCTCTTTGGCTTTGCGGATCGCCTCGGTGGTGGCCTCGATGTTGACCACCACACCTTGTTTGACGCCAGTGTTGGGGGACCGTCCGATGCCGGAAACTTCAATTTTTCCGTCCGGACTGACCGTCGATATGATGAACTTGACCGTTGTCGAGCCGAGGTCGAGTCCTGCGAGCACGGGGACTTTTGGTTTCTGCGAGCTCATCCTGAATCCTTTTTCGCAATTCTTTTTGAGCAGTTGCTGGGTCGCGCCTTCATGGTCAACCCCGACTTCAGGGTAGCAAGGACCCCATGGATTCACGCAAGGACTTTTAGATGAAAGGCCGGATTATTTTTTACGCGGGGCGTTTATGATTGGGTGAAGTTTTTAGCGCAAGATCGCGCTTTGAGTTCCGTCTTCGAGTTTCACCAGCACTTTTTTCGACAGATTCGCATCGAGGCTTTTGGCGTTCATGCCGCGATTTTGCAGATACTCGAGCACCTGTCCCACGCGATTCGCCTTCAGCGCGATTTGATCGTCGCCGATTTTCACTTCCAATCCCGTGCGCACCATCTTCATCAGGAAACCGTCCTTCGGATGCCAACGGACCTCCGAAATGGTTTTGCGCGAGAACGCCCCGTCGTCGGGAATCTCGTTCAGGACTTCGATGGCGCGCTTGCGGAGATCGGCGCGCGCTTGAAAAGCGTCGCCGTCGAGGATCGCCACGTCCGGCGCGAGTTTCGGCTCGACGGGATCGAGCAGGCGCCCTTCGCGGATCACCGGGATGAAGCGGTTGTTCTTCGCGAGGTAAAGGGCCTTCACGTCCTGGGGTTTGATTTTCACCACGAGGCCGCTCGGCCAGTTGCGCGACAGCGAGTGGACCTCCACCCAGTTCAGGCCGCCGATGGCCTTGGAGATCAAATTCATGTCGAGCTTCCACAGCGAAGCCCCGCGGTAAAGCTCCAACGAGCGATCCAGCTCTGCCACCAGGGGTTTCAAATGCAACGCCTGCGCGGGCGTGTCCTCGAGGACGATTTCAATCTGATCGAGGTCGAAAAAGCCGTGGCCGTCCAGATGATACAGGAAGCCCAGCACCGCTCCGGGAAGAACGATCAGAGCGAACAACCACTTCGTCAGACTTTTCCAAAAAGGCTTCACCACAGAACCCTCGTGCCGTCCCTCGAGATTACCATACAGCGCCGCCAAGGCGGAAAGATTCCCTTCATGCGCGAATGGCCATGAAGCGGAGCCGGACTTCCGTCGAGACGGTTTTTTCCCCATGTCCTTCTACCTTGAACTCGCCACCACGGCCAATGAAAGCAAAAAGTCGATCACCGCCAAAAAGACAAGAGGGGGCACCACCCATCTCACTCCCGGCCTCGCTGTTTCTTTTTTGGGACTTGAAGGGACGCGCAAAAGAGGATTTTCCATCATGTAAAATAGATGTAAATCATTTCCCCGCCCTTGTCGATCTTTTTCGGGGCCGGCAACAGTTCCCTTTTTGTCGCGCGGCGCGCGACAAAAAGGGAACTGTTACCGGCCGAGCCAGATCACTTCCGTGCGCAGCTCGACGCCTTTTTGGGATTTCACGGTTTGGCGGACATGTTCAATGACACCCTTCACGTCGCGCGCGGTCGCGCCGCCGGTGTTGACGATGAAGTTGGCGTGTTTCAGCGATACCTGGGCGCCGCCGATTTTGAAGCCCTTCAAACCGCAACCATCGATCAGTTGCGCCGCCTTGTGCCCCGGCGGGTTCACGAAGACGGAACCGCAGCTCGGCATGTCCAAAGGCTGCTTGCTCAGGCGCACGCGGTTGGCATCACGAACTTTGTTGAGGATCTCGGGATCGGCTTTCTTCTCCCACCCCAGGCGGGCCCGCAGCACGATCCCCGGCTGCCAGCCATCCGAGTGGCGGTAGCTCCAGCGGATGTCGTCTTTTGGCAGGATCACGCGGCGGAGATCCCGCCCCTCGATCTTCAGCACTTCCACCCACTCGACGATCTCGTGGAACTCGCGCGGCACCATGGCCTCGGACACGCCGGCGTTCATCACCACGCCGCCGCCCACGTCGCCGGGCAGACCCGCCAGGAACAACGCCGGCGCCAGCTTGTGCTTCAAAAACACCTTGAGCAGGTCCGACTTGCCGGTGCCGGCCAGGCACTCGATGGAAACGCGGTCATCGCTTTCAACGATTTGCAATCCGTTCATGCGGCGCAGGCAGATGGTGAGCCCCGCGATGCCCTCGTCGGACACCAGGACGTTGGAGCCGCCGCTCAGAACCGTCCAAGGCAAAGCGTTCGCCAGGGCGTAACGGACCGCCTCTTCCACTTCCTCCGCGTTTTTCGGAAGACAAAAGAAATCGGCCTTCCCGCCGATCAACCACGACGTGTAATCAGCCAAAGGAATGTCCCGCTGAATCTCCATGATTCCTCCGCGGGTAACGGTTCCCTTTTTGTCGCGCGGCGCGCGACAAAAAGGGAACCGTTACCCCAGTTGCTTCAAGACATCGAGGCCGAGCTTCCAGCCGTCGCCGGCGCCGAGGGTGACGAAGACGTCGCCTTCGCGCAACAGGCCCGCGATGGCGCGCCCGGAATCGGCGTCGCGCACGAAGTAGGTCTTGTCGTCGTGCTTGAGTTCTTCCGTGAGTTTTTCGCCCGTGATGCCCGGAATCGGCGTCTCACCGGCCGGATAAATGTCGGTCAAAAGGATTTTATCGGCCTGCACGAAACAGCCCAGGAAATCATGCCAGCTGTGCTGCGTGCGCGAGAAACGATGGGGCTGGAAATAAACCACCAGGCGGCGATCGGGGTATTTCTCCTTGAAGGCCTGCAGCACCGCCCGCACTTCCGTGGGATGATGGCCATAATCGTCGTACACGGCGATGCCGCGTTTTTCGCCCTTGAAATGAAAGCGGCGGTCGACGCCGCCGAATTTCGCCAGGCCCCGCAAAGCCTCCTCCACCGTCACGCCGGCGGCCCGGGCGGCGGCGAACGCGGCCAGGGCGTTCAAGGCGTTGTGACGGCCGGGCACGTTCAGCTTCATCCTCCCCAGGGGCTTCGCCGAACCGTTCTGCTCGATGATGTCGTAGGAGCCGTTCTCGCCCTGCAGGACCAGGTCGTTCCGGGGGTCGAAGCCGTAAAACAGCAAGCGCTTGGTGTGGGTCTCGAAGATCTGCCGCATGCGCGGGTCGTCGCCGCAGATGATGCACAATCCGTAGAAAGGCACTTTCAGGGCGAAATCGACGAAAGCCTTCTGCAGATTCTCGAAGCTCTTGAAGTGGTCGAGGTGGTCCGAATCGATGTTGGTGATGATGGCGATCTCGGGCGCGAGCTTGTGGAAGCTGCCGTCGCTCTCGTCGGCCTCCGCCACCATCCACTCGCCGTCGCCCAGGAACGCCGTCGACTGGATCTGGTCGAAACGGCCGCCGACGAAAATCGTCGGGCCTTTTTTGGCCTCGAGCAGGATCGAGGCCGTCATGCTCGTCGTCGTTGTTTTGCCGTGGGTGCCGGCCACCGCGATGCCGCGCTTGAGGCGCATGATCTCGGCCAGGGCCTCGGCCCGCGGGATCAGCGGGATGCCGCGGGCGCGCGCCTCGCGGATCTCCGGGTTTTCGGCGTTGATGGCGCTCGAATAAACGACCACGTCGGCCTCGCCCACCTGTTCGGCGCGATGGCCCTGGTGAACGATCACGCCCAAAGCCTTCAAACGTTCCGTGTGGGAATTCTCAGCGACATCGCTGCCGGAAACCCTGACGCCGAGGTTGTGCAGCAGCTCCGCCAGGCCGCACATGCCGATGCCGCCGATACCGACAAAATGAAAACGCGCTTTTTGCAGTTTCATAATTAAGCTTCCCCGGGAGAGAGCATCAACTCGGCGATCCGGTGGGCCGCTTGCGGCTTGTGGAATCGCTGCAGTTTTTCTCTCATGCGGGCGCGGCGTTGTGAATCGTTTTTCAGGGCCAGGATCTCGCGGATCAAACGCTCCGTGGTGAGATCCTTCTGGGGCACCATCACCGCCGCTTCCTGGCTCACCAGGCTCTCGGCGTTCTTGCGCTGGTGATCGTCCGCGGCCCAGGGCAGCGGCACGAGGATCGCCGGCTTGCGCGCCGCCGCCAGCTCCGCCACGGTGCTCGCCCCCGAGCGGCAGATCACCAGATCCGCCCATTGGTAGCGCTGATCCATGTCGTGCAGGTACTCGTGCACCTCCACGTTGGTCAGATTGCGGCAGGCCTTGGAGGTTTCCGCGAAATCATAAGCCCCTGTTTGCAAAATGAAACGCATGCCCTCGCGCCAGGCGGGGTCCAGGGACAGGACTTCCGTGAGGATGCGGTTGATGGCGCGCGCGCCCTGACTGCCGCCGAAAATCAGCACGTGGAAATCGGGCTCCACCGCGCCCATGCTCTTTTCCCCGATCTTTTCCACTTCCGCCCGCACCGGCAATCCCACCGGCACGATCTGACGGCTTTTCAATTCGCGCACGGCCTCGTCGAACACCACGAAACTGCGGCGCACGAAACGCGACAACCAGCGGTTGGTCAAACCGGGCTTGGCGTTGGGTTCCCAGATCGTCGCCTTGAATCCCAGCAAGGCCGCCATCAGAACGAAAGGGCCCGAGGCGTAACCGCCCACGCCGAGAACGGCTTCGGGCTTGAGTTCCATCAGCAGGGCCGCCGACTGCACCAGGGCTTTCGGGATGCCCAGGAGAGTGCGCATTTTGCCGACCAGGCCGCCGCCGGTGTTGAGCTTGCCGATCTTCATCAGGTGCAGGGGCAAACCTTCCTTGGGGATGATTTTGGTTTCCAACCCCGCCGGCGTGCCGACGAAGTGCACCTCGATGGAGGGATCCTTTTCGCGCAAGGCCCGGGCGATCGCGATGGCGGGATAGATGTGTCCACCGGTTCCGCCACCGGCGATCACCACGGTTCTTCGCGGCATCAGGCCCGTCCTTTGTTGCGCTTTTTCAGGCGCTGGAAGCGCTCCGTGAACGGATCCCCCTCGACGGCGCTTTCCACCGACAGCAGCAATCCGAACATGAAGGCCAGACACAGGAGGGAGCTGCCGCCGTAGCTCAGGAAAGGCAGGGTCAGACCCTTCGTCGGCAGCAGGCCCGTCACCACGCCCGCGTTGATGAACACGCTCAAACCGAAAACCATGGAGAAGCCGAGGGCCGTGGCGCGCTTGAAAGAGTCCTCGGCTTTGACGGCGATCTGCACGCCGCGGAAAACGATGAAGGCGTAAAGCGCCAGCAGGAGCATCACGCCGACGAAACCCATCTCCTCGCCGAACACGGCCAGGGTGAAATCGGTGTGGGCCTCGGGCAGGAAGAACAACTTGCCCTGTCCCTGACCCAGGCCCGCGCCGGTGAGGCCGCCCGCATGGAAGCTCATCATGCTCTGGATGGCCTGAAAGCCTTTCTGTTCCGGATCCGCCCAAGGATCGAGGAAAGCGTGCACGCGGGCGGCGCGGTAGGGAACCTTCATGACCAGCAGGTAGAAGGCCGGCACCAGCACCGCGAAGGTCGTGACGATCCAGCGCCAGCGCAGGCCGAAAGCGAAGAGCAGCGACACGCCCACCAGCATGATGATGGCGAAGCTGCCGAAATCGGGCTGTTTCAGCAGCAGCACGAAGGGCGCGGTGATGCCGATGATGATCCAGAACCAATGGACCCGCGACAAAAAGTGCTCGCGCCGGTTGAGCAGGCTCGCGAACAACAGCACGAAAGAGATCTTCAACAGCTCGGAGGGTTCGAAGCGGATGCCGAAGGGCAATTGCAACCAGCGCAGGGCGCCCCCGACCCGCACGCCGAACCCCGGCACGAAGGTGAGGGCCACCAGGGCCGCGGCCGCCGGCCACACCGTCCATCCCCAACGCTCAATGTATTTGAAGGGGATCGAGGCCGTTCCGAACAGCACGACCAGCGCCATCAGGGTGAACAGCAGTTGTCGTTGGAAAAAATAAAGGCCGTCGCCGTAGGACTCGGTCGCGAAGATGTAGCTGGAGCTGTACACCTGCACGAGGCCGATGCCGAACAAGGCGATCACGCCCAAAAGCAAACTGGAGGACAATATACGGGCCATGAATCGAGTCTATGCCAGGACCGCGCCCGGCGTCAGTCCAGAATCCCGCCGTTGGCGTCGGGTTTTTTCTCGGTGTCCGCGGGCTTGCCGGCGGGGGCCGCGCCCGGGGTGAACAAAGAGGTGGCGGCCTTTTTGTCCTTGTCCCGGGAGTCCTCTTTCCTCACGGTGGCGCAGCAGTAGAGGATGCCGCTGACTTCCGAGGAGTTTTTGTAGGACGTCATGCTGAACGGCTTGGCGGCGTCACAGCGGCGGGCCATGGACATATTGACCTCAACGTCGACATCGCGATGCTCGTCCCCGTTGATGAAATCACAGTAAAGGCCCGATGAAGCGGCGAGTTTCTCCCGTTGCTCCGCGCGCTGCTTTTGAGCGCTGGAGCAGGCGGTGAGCGTCAGGGCCGACAAAAACAAGACGAACAACGGCATCGATCTCAAGGATCCCCCTCCGCCCGTCTTCAGTGGAATTTGCCGACGAGCTCCTTGAAATAGTCACCTCTCTCCTCATAGCTGTCAAACATGTCGAAGCTCGAACAGCCGGGGGAAAGCAGGATGACGTCGCCGATCCTGGACTTTTGGTAGGCGATCAGGACCGCTTCCTCGAACGTGCCGATCAGGAAGGTCTCGCTGAAATCACCCAGGTCGCGGTTGATGCGTTCCTTCGCCTCCCCGACCAGGATCAAAGTCTTGACCTTGCGTTTCACGATGGTGCGCAGGGGCTCGTAATTCAGATTCGTTTCTTTGCCGCCCATGATGAGGATGACGTTCTCGTCGAAGGTGTCCAGGGCGCGCAACACGGCGTGGACGTTGGTGGCCTTCGAGTCGTTGAAGAACTGCACGCCGCCCACCTTGCGCACGTACTCGATCCGGTGCGGGAGGTTCTTGTAGCTGTCGATCACGCGCTGGATGGCCTCGTGCTTGCCGCCGTGTTCGCGGGCGGCCAGGATGGCGGCCATGATGTTCTCGATGTTGTGCTTGCCGCGCATTCTCATGCCCTTGATCGAGTAGTACTCGATGTCCGGGCCGGTGCGCACGCGGATCTCGTCGCCGATGTTGACGGCTCCGCCGATGTTCATGATCTGCGGCTCGAGCAGGGGCTTGCGCGAGAAATAGAAGATCTTGCCGCGCTGAACGGCCGGGTCGCGCGCCAGCTCCACCACGGCGTTGTCGTCGGCGTTCAGGATGGACGTCGTCGCCAGGTTGGTGTTCTTGAAGATGCGTCGCTTGGCGTTCACGTACTCTTCCATCGAGCGGTAGCGGTCGAGATGGTTCTCGGCCAAGTTGGTGAAGATGACGTTGCCGGGATTGAAGGTGTCGACGTGCTCGAGCATGAAGCTCGAGACTTCGGCGATCACGACCTGCACCTTCTCGCCGGAAGCGAGGTAATCGGTCAGGGGCCGCTCGGCGGCGCCGCCCACCCAGGAGGTGATGCCGGATTCCTTCAGGAAGGCCTCGAGCAGGCGCGACACCGTCGTCTTGCCGTTCGTTCCCGTGATGGCGATGACCGGCTCCTTGATGAACCAGGTGGTGAACTCGAACTCGCCGGTGATTTTCACGCCCTGGCTGCGGGCGTAGTCGAAGATCTTCAGGTTGGAGGGCACGCCCGGCGACAGGATCACCAGATCCTGCTGCAGGAAGGTCTTCGGGCTGTGGCTGCCCAATTCGTACTTGATCGGCAGGTCGCCCATCTGCTCCAGCTGGGCCGACAGCTCCGGCTTCGACTTGTGGTCGGTGATGGTCACCTGGGCGCCCTGCTTCACCAGGAAGCGCGCCAGGGCGGAACCGGTTTTACCCAGGCCGACGACGAGAATGCGTTTGTCTTTCAATTCGGAGAACTCTTTCCACATACACTTACCTCAGTTTCAGCGTGGCGAGGGACAGGACGGCTAACAACAGCGAAATGATCCAGAAACGGACGATGATCTTCGTTTCGGTGAGACCACCCAATTCAAAGTGATGGTGGATGGGGGCCATCTTGAAAACGCGGCGGCCGGTCATCTTGAAGCTGATCACCTGGGTGATCACCGACAGCGCCTCGACGACGAAAACGCCGCCCAGGATCAGCATCAGCAGCTCGTTGTGCGTGAGCACGGCCATGATGCCGAGGAAACCGCCCAACGACAGGGAACCGACGTCCCCCATGAAAACCTGCGCCGGATAGGCGTTGAACCACAGGAAGCCCAGGCCCGCGGCCACGATGGCGGCGGCGATGGGCGCGAGCTCCCCGGAGCCCACCACATGCGGGATCTGCAGGTAGCTGGCGATGGCGAAGTGGCCCGCCACGTAAGCGAAGAGCCCGAGGGTCACGGCCGAGATCATCACCGGCACGATGGCCAGTCCGTCCAGGCCGTCCGTCAGGTTCACGGCGTTGGCCGTGCCCGCGATCACCAGGGCCGCGAACACCGGGTAGAACCAGCCGAAATCCAGGGAGATGCTTTTCACGAAGGGGATGCTGACCGTGGTGGACAGGCCGAACCATTGGATCAGCACGGCCACCGTCACGCCCGAGATCAGGAACTCGGCGATCAGACGCAGTTTGCCCGACAGGCCTTTGGAGTTTTTCTTGCTCACTTTGAGGTAGTCGTCGATGTAACCGATCAGGCCGAAGCCCCAGGTGACGATCAGGGCGGCCCACACCAGCGGGTTCGTCATGTCCACCCACAAGAGGCAGGGCACGAGGGTGCTGAGCAGGATCAGGCCGCCGCCCATGGTGGGCGTGCCGGCTTTTTTCTTGTGCTCCTGGGGACCGTCGTCGCGGATCGATTGGCCGAAGTGCTTTTCGCGCAGACGGCGGATGAAATAAGGGCCCCAGATCAGGCACATGAAAAACGCGGTGAAGAAGGAAATGAAGGTTCGGACCGTGATGTAACGAAAGACATTGAGGGCCGAAAACTCGCCAGCGAAACTATAAAGCCATTGATAAAGCATGAGTGTTGAATCCCCTTGGTGCAGAAGGGTCGTGTAACACAAAGGCTTTCAACAACGCAAGTGGAAGTTTATAAGTATTCGTAATCAATATGTTATTTTGAAATCACAAAAAACGTGCCTTGAAATTTTGCCCCACGATCGTGGTCTGAAATTCGAGAGGGACGCCGCCAGCGTCGTCGCCGTCGGTCACCAACGCGAAGGCCCGCGGCATCCGAGTTTTCACTCATTCAAAGCGCACGCTGGCGGGGCTTCTCTGGCGGAACTTGAATTTATGCGCCACCATGCTTTCTTTTTCCGGAGGAGCGAAGGTCCAGGTGCGGATCTGGTCGACGACGCAGCTGAGGAGCTCCTCATCCTGCAGATCGCTGTGGCGGACTTCGGCCACGGCCACCTGCCCGCGGCGATCGATGAGCCAATCCACTTTCACCGCGCCTTCCGTGACGGCGGGATCGCGGGTGAGGTAGCTGTTGTAGCACTCCTGCAGTTCGGACGTGCGGGCCAGGATGGCGCCTTGGACGGAAGCCCGCTGAGCGGACTTCCTCGCGGGCGATTCGCGGAGCGTCTCATTCCGCGACGGCGCCGGCGCGGGCCCCTGCGACCGATGCCACAGCACGGACCCCGTCAGCAGAGTGGTGGTGACGAGGGCAAAAACGGCGATTTTCTTTCCAGCGAGTGTTTTCATCTTTTCCAATTTAATCCGGAAAGCCATCTCAGTGGGAGAATCACGCCCAATCGCAGGAATTCGTCCAGGTTGTTTTCATTTAAAACGACGTCGAAAAGTTCGCCGGATTCGGGGAATTTCGGAAGCGGGGGAAGAGGCCGCGCACCGGCCGCCACGGCCTCACGGACGGCGGAGGTTGAAAACGTCCTGGCGCAGGTTCAATAGAAGTTGTTGCAGCAGATCCTCCGTCTGGTGGACGCCGTGGTCGAAGGCCAGGCCGACCTGCGGGCCTTCGCCTGATTCGCGCACGAAACGGACTTTCGAGGCGAACTTCACCGGCCGGTGCCGGCCCAGGGTCAGGACGCCCTCGACGTTTTCGTCGGCGCTGAACTTCTCGCCGATCGGCACGAGCAGGCCCAGGCCGAAGGTGTGCACGTCGATCAGGCGCGCCACCAAGGGCACGCGCCCCTGGGCGCGCGACGTGATCTCGACGCTGGCCTCGTAATCCGCGGGGATCGCCAGGCGGAAATCCTGGCGGGGTTGCAGCCGCAGGAAATCCTCGTGGGCCCATCCCAGCACGGCGCCGCCCGGGACGTAGAAGGGCTGGCATTTGAAAAAATAAACCTGGCCGCGCAGTTCGAACCACACGCTGACCCGGGCGTTTTCATCCAGATTCGGCGGCGGACTCCCCGCCCACACCACCTTCAGATCACCGCCCGGTTCCTGGCCGATCACGTTCACGGACGCCCGGAAGCCGTCCCCCTCCAGCCGCAAAGACGAGGACAACGCCACCAGCGAGGAAACCAGATCCTTCTTGCGCTGAACATCCGTCACCAGATCGTAGATGGCCGCGTCGTCCTGATTTCCCATTCGTATCCCCCCTCCGGGAATTATTTGCCGAAATCCAAAGGTTCGCAAGGATAGACAAAGCGCTCGAGTTTGGTCCCGCGCGACGCCTTCACCACGACGATGTCGCCCTCGCCCAGGCCCGCCGCCAGCCGCCGGCCCATGTCCTCGGTGTAATCCGCGCCGATCACGGCGGGGCCGCCGAAGCTCGACGCCCGCAGCCCCTGACGGAAGGCCTCGGCGTCATCGCCGATGAAGAAAATGCTGTCGAAGCCGGCCTGCCCGGCCAGGCGCCCGACCTCCTCGTGGTAGCGGGGCGAATCCGGGCCCAATTCGCGCATCTGACCGAACACGCCGATCTTGCGGCCCGTGGCGCGCACCAGTTTCATGTTGTCGATCAAGGCTTTCATGCTGTCCGGATTGGCGTTGTAGGCGTCGAAGATCATCTCCGCCCCCGACTTGAGCTTCACGAACTGATTGCGCCCCCAAGCCGTCCGGCAATGCAGCAACCCCTGCCACACCTCTTCCGGCTCCAGCCCCGCCGCCAGGGAGGCCGCCGCCGCCGCCATCAGGTTCACCAGGTTCTGCGCGCCGAACACCGGCACGCGCACGCGGCCCTCCTCGCCCTGGACATGGCCCTCGATCTCGATCTCCCGCATGGTCAGCGAGGCGATCTTCAAATGCACGTCCGCCCCGGCGTCCGCGCCGGAGAAGGTCAGCACGCGGGATTTCGAAAAATCGCGGCGGGCGCGCTCGCGCATCGCCCTCGTCTGCGGGTCGTCCATGTTGTAGATGCGGATGGCGTCGGGCCGTGCCGCCACGTAGATCTCCTCCTTCGCCGCCGCGATCTTCTCGAGGCTGCCGAAGTGCTCGATGTGGGCCCGCCCCACCATGGTGCAAAGAACGATGTCCGGCTCGGCGATGCCCACGAGTTCCGTGATCTCGCCGGCGTGGTTCATGCCCATCTCGATGACGGCCACTTCCTGGCGCGGCTCCAATTGCAGCAAGGTGAAGGGCACGCCCCAGTGGTTGTTGAACGAGCCTTTCGAGTAATGCACGTCACGGAAAGGCGACAGGATCGCCGCGATGAATTCCTTCGTCGTCGTTTTGCCGTTGGACCCCGTCAGGGCGATCACCTTGGCGCGCGACTCGCGCCGGGCGGCGCGCCCCAAAGCCTGCAACGCCTTCAAGGTGTCCGGCACCTCGATCAGGGTCAACCGCCCTTTCAAAGGCTCCATCGCCGGGGTCAGCCGGTGCACCAGCAGGCCCGCCGCCCCCTGCCCGGCCGCCGCTTCGGCGAAATCGTGGGCGTCGAAGCTTTCGCCCCGCAGGGCGATGAACAATTGCCCCTTCAGGTCGGCCCGGCTGTCGGTGCCGATGCCGCTGAATTTCTCGAAAGGTCGGGACAGCGCGCGTCCCCCCGTCACCTGCAGAATCGTTTCAAGACTCATGGCTCTCAAAGCGGGAACTCCTTTGGAAAAACTCGCGCGCGACATCGAAGTCGCTGAAGGGCGTTTTTTCCGTACCGATGATTTGATAATCCTCATGACCCTTGCCGGCGATCAAAACCGCGTCGCCGGAGCGGGCGTTTTCCAGGGCGAACAAAATGGCGTCGCGGCGATCGACGATGGTGTGCAGGTGGCGGGCGTCCGCCCCCCCCGTGCCCTGCAGGATGTCCTGGATGATCCGCTGCGGGTCCTCGGTGCGCGGGTTGTCGGAGGTCACCACCACCTCGTCGGATAGCTGCACCGCCAGCCGCGCCATCTCCGGCCGCTTGCCCTTGTCGCGATCGCCGCCGCAACCGAACACCGTCCACAGGCGGCCGTTCGAGCCCGACTGCTCCCGCACCTTGCGTAAGGCGCTCAAGACATTCTCCAGGGCGTCGGGCGAGTGCGCGTAGTCCACGAACACGGCCACGCCGCGGTTGTTCGGCACGCTCTGCAGGCGCCCGGGAACGCCCGGAAACGCCGACAAGGCCTGCGCGCACGCCGCGAGACCGATTCCCGCCGACAAACCCACGGCGATCGCCGCCACGGCGTTTTGCACGTTGTGCTCGCCGCCCATGGGCAAATCGACCGTCGCCGTCCCTTGCGGCGTCTTCAGTTCGAACACCGCGCGGGTCATTTCCAGGCGCGTGATGCGGAATGAAAAATCCGCGTCCCCGCGTCCATAGGTCCACAAACGGGCCGGATCGGCGATGCGCAGCCGCCGTCCCCAGGCGTCGTCGACGTTGACGATGGCCCGGCAAGGCCGCTTCGACGTTTTCCACAGCAGATCGAGGAACAAACGCTGCTTCGCCTGGAAATAGTCCTCCATGTCGGCGTGGTAATCCAGGTGGTCGCGGGTGAGGTTCGTGAACACCACCGTGTTGAACGGCACGCTGTCGGCGCGGCGCTGATCCAGGGCGTGGCTGGAAATCTCCATGGACACCGCGGCGGCCCCGGCGTCCCGGAACTCGCGCAAACGCCGCTGCAGGAACACCGGGTCGGGCGTCGTCATCTCGCTCGGCCAGACGTGCTCCTTCAGATGGTGGTTCACCGTCCCGATCACGCCGCAAGGCATGCCGGCGGCGTTGAGGATGGCCTCCACCAGGTAAGCCGTCGACGTTTTCCCGTTGGTGCCGGTGATGCCGACGCAGAACATCTCCTGCGCGGGCTGGTGGTAAAAACGGCTGGCGAGCACGTCCAGCATGGCGCGCGTCTGCTCCACCTGCAGCACGAAGCCCTGGAAGTCCGCGGGCACTTTCGAGACGTCCGCGACCACCAGGGCCGCCGCGCCCCGGTCCACGGCCTGACGGAGGAAATCATGCCCGTCCGCCTTGCCGCCGGCGATGGCCACGAAGACGCCGCCCGGAACGACCCGGCGGGCGTCATGGAAAAGGCCCGTCACGTCCACTTCGGGAATCTCTCGGGACAAGCCGGGAATGACGGCAAAAAGCTCTTGGAGGTTCATCCGGAGAATTGTAGAACGGAAGCCTCAAAGGCGACAAGCTCCGGGGGATCTATGCGCAAAATCGGCTCAATGCAGTGTTTGGAAGTCGTTCAGGATCCGGACGCCCCGTGGATGATTCTCTTTCACGGCTTCGGGGCGGACGCCTGGGACCTCAAACCCCTGGCGGAGCTGATCCCCCTCAACCGTCCCTGCAACTTTCTCTTCCCCCAGGGCGTGCTGGAAGTTCCGATCGGCCCCGCCTGGAGCGGCCTCGCCTGGTGGAATCTCGATCTCGCCCGAGTGCAGCGCGACCTGGACGCAGGTCTGGAGTGGGACACGAGCGCCGAAGTCCCGGCCACTCTGCCCCAGGTGCGGCAAAAAGTCCTCGCCATGATCGAAGGCATGAAAGTGCCCTGGGAAAAAATCATTCTCGGCGGTTTCAGCCAGGGCGGCATGGTCGCGGTCGACACCGCCCTGCACGCGCCGGTGAACCCCATGGGCCTGGCCCTGCTCTCGACCGCCTTGATCAACAAGAGCGACTGGAAAGAAAAAGCCCCGGCCCGCGCCGGCCTCGAGTTTTTCCAGTGCCACGGCCAACAGGACATGGTGCTCTCGATCAAAAACGCCCAACGACTAGAGACCTTGCTCAACCAGGCCGGGCTCAAAGGCTCCCTCCTGAGCTTCCGCGGCGGTCACGAGATCCCCACCGCCATGCTGGAGCGGCTGGGAAAATATCTCGACAATAAACTCAACAGGACTAGCACCTGAGTTTTTTTACGGACAGAATCAGGGGATGCCGAAGCTCAAGATTGAAGAGAAATCCAGCGCCGTCCTGTTGTCGCTCCCCCTCGATCTCACCGACGACCTGCTCGCCGAGTTCGAGGCCGCTCACGACGACTGGCTGAAAAAAGAGCCCAAGCTTTTCCTCATCGATTTCCACGACGTCATGACCTTGCCGCAAAAATGGGTGGCGCCCCTGGTGCGTTTCTGCCGCGAGGCCCGCACCCGGAAAAAAACCCTGCACTCGCTGAACATCAACAAAGCCCTGCTGAAAACCCTGACGTCCGAAGGCCTGGAGCTGACCCTGCAACCGGTGGGCTCCCTGAAAGAAGCCTACGAAAAGGCCGGTCTCACTCCCCCGGCGGCGGGCGCGAAACCCCGCCTCGACACCGAATTCATCAACCCCTTCATCGACGCGGTCATTAACACCTTCAAGGTGCAGCTGAACCTCGAGATCCAACCCGGCAAAGCCCTCCTCAAAAAAGACGTCAAGCCCCTGCCGCTGGAAATCGCCGGCGTCATCAGCCTGGCCAGCACGCATTTCCACGGCACCATCTCGCTGGGGTTTCCCGGGCAGGTGTTCCTGAAAGTCTACGAGACCTGGCTGGGCGAGACCCACGCCGCGATCAACCAGGACATCCAGGACGCGGCCGGTGAGCTGATGAACATCGTCTACGGGCAGGCGAAGGCCGAACTGAACAAAAAGAACTACAATATCGAAAAGGCCCTGCCGACCGTCGTGACCGGCGAGAAACTGCATCTCGCCGACACCAACAAAGGCACCACGCTCGTCATCGAGTTCAGCAGCGTGCACGGCCCGTTCATCATCGAAATCGCCATGGATTGATCGCTCAGCGCAGGAACACCGTGATCTCGCGGTCCGCCGGCACCGGTTCCCCGGCGGCGGGGATGGTTTCGCTCACCACGCCGCGACCGAGCATCTTCAGCTGCAATTCCTTGCCGTTCACCCGGCGCAGAACTTCGCGCAGGGTCAGTTTCGACAGGTCAGGAACGATCTCGACCTCTTTGGCGGCCTTGCCGTTCAGCAAATCCGCCGCGGCCATCACGTCCGGCGCGTCTTCCGCCGGCGCGACCGCGACCGCCCGGGATTTCTTGCGCACCAGATTGCGCTCCGACAGCAGCAGGGGCGCCACGCCGGATTTGCGGACGGCGTAGGAGGCGATCTTCGCGAAGATCGGCGCCGCCACTTGCGAGGCGTAGTAGGCCTTGCGGGGCTGATCGACGGCGATGTAAATCACGAAGCGCGGATCATGGGCCGGGATGAAACCCGCGAAACTCGAGATGTAGGCGCCCGGCAGGTAACCGCGGCCTTTCGGATTCGGTTTCTGCGCGGTGCCGGTTTTCCCGCCGACGATGAAACCGTTGACGTTGGCGGCGACCCCCGTCCCTCCGGGCGCGGCGACCCCGGCCAGCATCAGGCGCATCTGGGCCGACTCTTCCGGCGTGAGCACGCGGCGGATCGGTTTCGGCGCGATCTCCTTCAACAACCCGCTTTCGCTGTCGCGGACGGCGTCGACGATGTAGGGCGAGTTCAGCATGCCGCCGTTCACCGCCGCCGCGTAGGCGTTGGCGACCTGCAGGGCCGTGGTGGACACGCCTTGCCCGAAGGACACGTTCGACAGCAAATGCGAGCGCCACGGCAAAGGCAACAGGCTGCCGCGCGCCTCGCCGGGCAGGTCCACGCCGAGCTTGGCACCGAAACCGAAATCGCTCAGCGTCCGGCGCAGGCTTTCCTCGCCAAGCTGGAAGGCGATCTTGGTGGTGCCGATGTTGGAGGAAAAAGACAGGATCTCGCTCACCGACAGCCAGCCGAATTTGTGCTGGTCATCGCGGATGATGCGGTCGGCGATCTTGAAGGTGCCGTTCTCGCAGAAATACTTCGAATTCGGCTGCAATTTTTTTTCGCGCAGGGCGCCCGCGATCACGAAAGGTTTCATGGTGGAGCCGGGCTCCATCAGGTCCGTGATGGCGCGGTTGCGGCGGGTGTCCGCGCCGGTTTTCATGGCCTTGTTCGCGTCGAAGGTGGGGACCGTCGCCATGGCGCGGATCGCCGAGGTCTGCGCGTCGAGGACGATGCCCACGGCGGAGTCCGCCTCGAAGCCGCTCACGGCGGCGCGCAGTTCGGACTCGAGCATGTACTGCAGTTCGGAGTCCACCGTCAGGCGCAGGTCGTGCCCGTCGGGATTCTGCTGGAACAACAGACCATCGGCCACCAAGGGGCGGCCGCGGGCGTCGCGGCGGACCATGACCTTTTTCTGATTGCCGCGAAGGCTCTCGTCGTATTGCAGTTCGAGCCCTTCCAGGGCCTGGCCGTCGATGCCCAGGAAACCCAGGGTGTGCGACAACACGGACTCGTTCGGGTAAATGCGGCGCCATTCCTCCACCAGGGACAGGCCGCGGATGTCGAGGGCCTTGATTTTTTCCGCCATGGAGGGATCCATCATGCGCTGGATCCACACGAAACGGCGGCGGGAGTCCTTGATCTTGGAATAAACCGTGGCCGGGCTGTGACCGAGGATCTTCGCGACCTTGCGGGCGACCGAGCGGCGGCCCTCGATGATCTTCGGATCGGCGTAGAGGGAAAAGGCCGTGGTCGACAGGGCGAGCTCGCGCCCCTGGTGATCGGTGATGGCGCCACGGCGGGATTGCAAGGTCACGACCGTGCGGAACTGTCTTTCCTGCAGGGTCTTCAGGCGCTCGTGGGGGATCACCTGCAGGCTGGCGGCGCGCAGGATCAGCAGCCCCCACAGGCAGCAGAAACCGACGAACAGGATCACGATGCGCGACTTCATCGCACCACCTTCAGGCCCTCGCCGGAGAGATGGATGATCTGGCTCGCCTGCACTTTTTTGAGGGTGAAACGGCTGTGGGCCATGGACTCGAGCAATTGCGGGCGGGTGATTTTCGCCAGCTGGATCTCGCGCGTGCGTTTCTCCTCGAGCAGGATTTTGTGCTCGCGGCGCAGCTTCAAAAGGGCGTAGCCGTTGCGGCGCTCCTCCATCTGCAGGAAAACGATGCCGAACAAAGTCATGATGATCAGCATGACGCTGATAAACGGTTTAAGGGCTTGAGCGGTGACCCGGTTCATCCTGAACTCCTCGCTGAAAAATCCGCAGTTTCGCCGAACGCGACCGCGAATTGCGCTTGCACTCTTCCTGAGTGGGAACAATGACTTTTTTGTGCACAGCCCGGCCGTCCACGTCCGGCTGTTTGAAAATGTTCTTCACGATGCGGTCTTCCAGAGAGTGGAAGGTCAGCACCGCCAGCCGCCCGCCGGGCGACAGGGCCGCCATCATCGCGGGCAACGTCGTCCGCAACACGCCCAGCTCGTCGTTCACCGCCAGCCGCAGGGCCATGAAGTACTGCGTGGCCGGGTGAACGCCCTTGTGCCTCCAGCCGTCCACTCTTTCGATCAGGCCGGCGAGCTCGCGGGTGGTTTTGAAAGCCTTGGTCTTGCGGTCGTGCACGACGGCGCGGGTGACGCGGAAAGGACGGCGCACTTCACCCAACTCGCGGAACAGATTGTTCAGTTCGTCTTCGGAAGCCGTGTTCAAGATGATCTCCGCCGTCAATTCCTGCTGCTGGTTCATGCGCATGTCCAAGGGACCGTCATGATAAAAACTGAAGCCGCGGTCCGCGGTGTCGAGCTGCGGTGAGCTCACGCCGAGGTCCAACATCATGATATCAAAGGGACCTTGAACATGCTCCGAAAACTCTGAAAAATTTCCGTGCACGACCTTCAACCGGCCGGCCTCGACCTCGGTCTGAAAATCCCGACGCGCGTGCTCCACCGCCGTCATGTCCTGATCCATGACCACGGCTTCGCGCACGTCTTGGCCGAACAACGCCATCAACAGTTTGAAATGACCGCCGCGGCCGAAGGTGCCATCGAACGTGCGCAAAGGCGAACGCCCCTTCAAAGGCAGGAAGGCCTCCAGGATTTCGACCGGCATCACGGGCTCGTGCCCAGGGTCAAATGACACGGATTGCAGGACTTTGGTCAAAACCTCGGCGTTCTCCATGGGTCTCCGTCAGAAGTCGGTTGAGCGCACATCGCGGATACTTTAACCTGAAAGGGAAACGACAACCAGACAAATGAGCGGAATCAAAGGACAATCTTCATGCTCGTGAATTGCCCGCGTTGCGGGTTCACGCAACCTCAAGATAAATACTGCGCCCGTTGCGGCGTGGACATGGAGAGTTTCCGCCCTCCGCAGCCGTCTTTTCTCCGGCGCACGCTGGGCAATCCGGTTCTGCAGATCGCCCTTGTGCTGGGCATCGCCGGCGTCGTGGGCTTCGGCCTTTACCAGAAACGCCGGCACGAGCTCGCCGAGCGCATGAGCTACCTGAAAGGCGGCGGCGCGCAGGTGGCGCGCAGTCTTCACAGCTCCGCGGCCTCGAGCCCGGAGGATTCCCCGGAGGGCGGCAGCGCCGCTTCGGAAAGCGCGCCCCGCGAATTGGTTTCGGATGACGGCCCGGAAGAGGTGACGGACACGGCCGGAACCGCTCCCGGTCCCGCGGTCGCGGCGGCGGCCCCCACGGTGAGCGACGCCGCCAAACGCGAGAAGGCCGCCGATCCCGCCAAGCCCGCGGCCAACAAGAACAACATCGTGCGTTTCACTTTCGCCGAAGTGAATCAACAATCTTTGCTGCAGATCTTCGAGGAAAGCCGCAGCACCGGGCAGTTCAATTCCCTGGGCGATTACGTGGCGGGAATCCTGCCGGACGCGCAACGCCGCCTGGGTCCCCGCCAGCGCGACATCAAATCCCTGGCCCGCGAAGAGAAACCCATCGCTCCCGGTCAGGCCGTGCAGTTCTTCCAGGGCATTCGCGCCGGCGAACCGGACTCCGAGATGGGCTTCACCTACTACATTGAATTGAGCGAGGGCGAAAACGGCCTGTTCCGCGGCAATCTCGAGATCGTGCGCAGCTGGCGGGTGCCGCCGACCCCGAGCGCGCCGCAACCCACCATGCAGAAAACCAATTTCCCGGCGGTTTTCGAGCTCATGAAGGGCGCGGCTTTTTTCATGTCAGGCCCCCTGGCGGGCGGCGCCAGCCCCACCAGCGGCTTCATGCCGCGCGCCAACCTCATGGAGCCCGACATGCCCCTGCTTTCCGTGCGTCCTTTCCAGATCCTGCGCTCCAACGATTTCCGTTCTTACAACAGCGAGTACGTTCTCTTCGTCGAATTCGAATGACCGGTTGATTTCATCCGCGGTTTGGGTTTTGTTGGGATCCGGAATCGAATCCCCAGGACATCTTTCGGCGAGAGAGGACCGCTTTCCATGCAGCATCACTACGGCCCGCAAGTCCACCTGCTCGACAACCCCTTCCTCTCCGGCGTGCTGGCGCGCCTGTGCGCGCCGGAATCCGTGCAGCCGGAGATCAACCGTCTGGTGGAGCTGCTGTACACGCAGCTGATCTCCGCCGCGGTCAACGAGCAGTTCGACACCGAGGACTTCCGTCAGCCGACGCGCATGACGGCGGCCCATCCGGAACTTTTGCTGCAAGGCCGGCGCCCCGACCGCCGGCAAAAAGCCATCGTCGTCAATCTGGCCCGCGCCGGCACCTGGCCCTCGCACCTGTGTTATGACTTCCTCCACCATGCCCTGCCGGCGGAAAACCTGCGCCAGGATCACATCATGGCGGCGCGCATGACGGACACCCACGAGCACGTCACCGGCACCAACTTCGGGGGCGTGAAAATCGGCGGCGGTGTGAAGGACTCCCATGTCATCATCCCCGACCCCATGGGGGCGACGGGCAACACCATCGTCTCCGCCATCGACCACTATAAGCGCCGCGTGGAGGGCCCCGCCCGGCGTTACATCGCCCTGCACCTGATCGTGACGCCGGAATACCTGAAAAGAGTGCTCGGCGCCCACCCGGATGCCGTGATCTATGCCTTGAGACTTGACCGGGGGCTGTCGCCGCGGCAGGTTTTAGAGACACCGCCGGGCCTGCATTGGGATCAGGAAAAGGGTCTCAATGAAAAGGATTACATCGTCCCCGGAGGCGGGGGATTCGGCGAAATCATGAACAACTCTTTCGTGTGAGGCGGCCATGACCCATTTGGATATCAAACCCTACATCAGCGAAGAAAAAATCCAAAAGAAGGTCGCCGAGATCGGCGCCACCCTGTCGAAGAAATTCAAGGGCGAACCCGTCGTCGCCATCTGCGTGCTGAAGGGCTCGTTCATGTTCTATTCGGACCTGATCCGCGAGATCAACGCCGACATCACCTGCGAGTTTTTCGGCGTGTCGAGCTACCATGGCTCTTCATCCTCCGGCGAAGTGAAGGTCACGCTGGATCTGGCCAATCCCGTCGAGGGCAAGCACGTCCTGCTGGTGGAGGACATCGTCGACACCGGCCTGACGATGAATTACCTGATGAACTCCATCCAATCCCGCAAACCGAAATCCCTGACCACCGTGGCCCTGCTGGAAAAACCGGAAGCCCTGAAGGTGCCCTGCAAGATCGATCATGTGGGATTTCAGATCTCGAATGAATTCGTCGTCGGTTACGGCCTGGACTACCAGGGCTACTACCGCAACCTGCCCTACATCGGCCAGGTGCAGAACTTCCAGTGAAAGACATCGGATATCCGATATCGATATCCGTTCTGCGAACAGCTCATGCCGCCCACTGGCTGATCTTGGCGCTCAGGTCGTTCAGCAGCAGCGGCTTCGAGAGGTAGTCGTTCATGCCGATCTCCAGGCAGCGTTCCTTTTCGCCTTTGATGGCGCTGGCGGAGACGGCGATGATGGGGATCTCCTTGACGCTTGACCCTTCGCTTTCGCGGATGCGCGTGACGGTCTGATAGCCGTCCAGCACGGGCATGTGGCAATCCATCAGGATCAGGTCGTAATGTTCGCCGGCGGCCAGTTTGTCCAGGGCGATCTGGCCGTTCTCCGCCATCTCGTACACGTGACCCAGTTTTTCGAGCATGCCGGCCATGACCAGGCGGTTGATCTCGTTGTCTTCGGCGACCAGGATGCGCAGCTGGCGCGCCGTCTTGCTGGTCACCGACAAGTCCGTGGCGGATCCGTAGACGATGTCCTTCGCCGACGGCAGCGGCAGGCGGAACCAGAAGGTCGAACCGCGGCCGGGCTCGCTGTCCACGCCGATGCGGCCGCCCATCAGCTGCACGAGTTCCTTGCTGATGGACAGTCCCAGGCCCGTGCCGCCGAAAGCGTGCGTGGTCGCCAGGCTGCCTTGCGTGAAGGGGCTGAACAGGCGCTTCACCACGTCGGAGGGGATGCCGGGCCCTTGGTCGCTGACTTCGAATTGCAATTCGCCCGACACGGTCTTCGACGCGCGCACGGTGATCAGGCCTTTTTCGGAGAACTTCACGGCGTTGCCGATCAGATTCACCAGCACCTGGCGGATACGGAAGGGGTCGCCGCGGAAAGCCATGTTCTCCGGCACCTGGTTGTTGAACTCGAGCCGCAGTTTTTTGGCGCCGGCGGCGTAAGCCATGCTCTCGCTGATTTCGCCCAAGAGGCGCGACAGCTGGAAATCCGCGGCGTCGATCTCGAGGCGCCCCGATTCCACTTTCGACAGATCCAGGATGTCGTTGATCAAAGCCAGCAACGACGTCGCCGACTGGTGGATGATGCCGATGTTTTTCAACTGCAAGGGCGTCATCGGCGTCCGCTGCAGCAGCTCCGCCATGCCGAGGATGCCGTTCATCGGCGTGCGGATCTCGTGGCTCATGCGGGCCAGAAACATCGACTTCGTTTTGGAGGCCTCGAGGGCCTTGCTCTGCGCGTCCTGCAAATGGTTCTCGCGGCGGCGGCGCAGACGCAGTTCGGTCATCATGAAAACGCCCGAACTCAGCAGCAGCACGAAGGCCACCATGGAACTCACCAGGACCAGCGAGATGGTGCGCGAAAACTCGTCGTCACGGGCGGCGGATCTTTGTTTCAGCAGCTCCATCTCGTAGGCGCGCATGGCCGCCAGATGGGCGTGGGCCGACAGGGAGGTCTCGCGGCTGTCCGGGGAACGCAGGAAGTGGTTTTCATCGCCCAATGACAACAGCAATTGGTTCACGCGGCGGGCGGCGACGGATTGACTGGCCTCATTACCCACCAGGGCGGACAGGCGGTCCATGCGCTCCAGCAAACGGGCGCGCCCTTCGGAGGCGGGACGGCGGTCCTGCACGTGGGGCGGGCGGCGATGGACGTTCTCGGCCTCGAGCAGGGCCATCTGCACTTCGCGGACCTCCGTGAGGACCGCGCTGCTGTGGTGCTGCCAGTGCACGGCTTCGTTGTAACGAACGGTCGCGAAAGAGGTGATGAAACCGACGCCGATCAGGGTGGCGAGGCCGGCTCCGGCCAGAAGAATGTACCAACGTTCCCGCTTCATGAGCCCACGTCCTTGTGTGGTGATTGTCATGAAACGGATCGGACCGATGTCGGGACGTGTGAAGTCGAGAAATAAAAAAAGCGGCCGCGAAGAGGGGGATGCAGCCGCCGTCCTGGATTTCCGTCAGAGGGGGAGGGAATTGAAAACCCCGGACTTAAAACGTCGGGTTAGGACGAGAGAGGTTGTAACACATCCCCGGACGCCGCCGAAACTGTCAGGATTCTGACAGGGAAAAACTGCCCGTTCCCCGCCTCAGGGCGACGGAGCGCGGTCGCCGCGCCCCTGACGGAGGCTGCGGGCCCATTGCGTGAGCTCCGCCCTCACCGGCTCACCGACCGGTCCTTGCGTCATGTCCACCAAAGGCTGGCGGCGCGGCGGGCGCGGGATGGAAAAATCATGCCCCACATAAGGCCAGAGGCGGGTCCAGCAATTTTTTTTGCCGCGCTGGCGGCAGGCCTCGCGCATTTTCAGCATTTCCGTCGCCGGCGTCTGCACATCCTGGTCGCCCCCCATGACGTAGAGGTCCTGGGGCAACAGCGCCGTGCGCGCGAACCAGGGTCCGCGGCGGAACACGCCGCCCGCGTACAAGGGCGACTCCTCCGCCTGCCTGAAAATTTCCAGGCGCGCGGGATCCTGGCGACGGGCCGTCTCGATCTCCTCGAAGCTGACCTTGTCGACGCCGTCCTGCCAGGTCCAAACGAATTCCGGCCAACGGGCCGCTTCCGCGCGCGAGATCATGCCGTCGCGATCGAGGTCGACGTCCGGCTTCAGGAAAAGCTCGATCTCGCGGCGATAGAGCTGCCAGTCCAGCAGGGTCGCCGGATCGTGGCCCGAGTAACCGATCAGCAGCAATCCCGTGAGCGCGCGCTGGCGGGCCGCCACATCGACGGCGATCTGCGCCCCTTCGCCCTGGCCGAGCAGGTAAATCGGCGAGTTCCGCCAGGCGGCCTGCTGGCGCACCCATTGAATGCTCTGCTCCACATTGGCGATCAAATCCGTCCAACGCAGGCGACGGTAAAGCGCCTCGTCATAAAACCACAGGCGCGGCTCGAAAGAGCGGAAGAACTCGATGCCGGGTTTGCCCAGCTGCAAGGTGACCGCGCCGCCCTGATTGAGGGCCTCGGCCACCTGATTGAACAAAAAAGCCGGGCGGCGATCCAGCGTGAAGGGCGCGGCCATGGCGAGTTCGGGATTCTGCGGGCCGCCGCCGGGAACCAGGATCACCACGGGCGGGGAGATCGGCGCCGGAACGGGCACGGACACGATCACGCGGCTGCGGTAGGAGCCGACGCTGATCTTGCTCGTCGAGGTCGATGACGCCGCCACGAGGGTCAGCGGTTGGAAAGCGAGGGCAAGCAAAACAAAAAAACATGTTTTCATGTCTTCGGGCTAACCCCGCCCCGGAAGAGGGTCAATGGAGGATTTCGATAAAAACACGGCTTCCCTTCGCGACCCCCGGCGGCGCGCCCCGGCCTCCCCTTTATTTCGCCCCCATGACCCCCGGCGCTGGGCGTTTTCGCTGGGTCCGCGTCACAAAAAAGCTTAGTCTGGGCCCATGAAACAATATCACGATCTTCTCCGTCACGTTCTGGATCAAGGCACGTTCAAGGATGACCGCACCGGCACCGGCACCTCCAGCGTCTTCGGTTATCAGATGCGCTTCGATCTCAGCGAAGGTTTTCCCCTTTTGACCACCAAGAAACTGCACCTGCGCTCCATCATCCACGAGCTGCTGTGGTTCCTGAGAGGCGACACCAACGTCGGTTACCTGCGCGACAACAAAGTCAGCATCTGGGACGAATGGGCCGATGAGAACGGCGACCTGGGCCCGGTGTACGGCAAGCAATGGCGCTCGTGGGAAACGGCCGACGGCCGCAAGATCGACCAGATCGCGCGGGTCATCCGGCAGATCAAGGACAATCCGGATTCACGCCGCCTTCTCGTCGTGGCCTTCAATCCCGGCGACGTCGACAAAATGGCGCTGCCGCCCTGCCACGCTTTCTTCCAGTTCTACGTGGCGAACGGGCGCCTGTCCTGCCAGCTCTACCAGCGCTCCGCGGACATTTTCCTGGGCGTGCCCTTCAACATCGCCAGCTACGCCCTGCTCACCCACATGGTGGCGCAGGTCTGCGGCCTCGCGCCGGGCGACTTCATCCACACCCTGGGCGACGCGCACCTGTACTCGAACCATGTCGAACAAGCCCGCCTGCAATTGTCGCGCGAACCGAAAAAACTGCCCACCCTGAGCCTGAACCCGGCGGTGAAAGACATCTTCGGTTTCCGTTTCGAGGACGTGCAGATCCTCGGCTACGAACCCCATCCGCCCATCAAAGCCGAGGTCGCCGTATGATCCTCGCGCAAATCGCCGCCATGGCGAAAAACCGCGTGATCGGCAAGGACAACGACCTGCCCTGGCGTTTGCCCGAGGACTTGAAGTTCTTCAAAAAAATGACCAGCGGGAAGATCCTGATCATGGGCCGCAAAACCTTCATGAGCCTGCCGGGCCATCTGCCCAACCGCCACCATGTCGTCATCACCCGCAGCCCCGTGGTCAGCGAAGAGGAGGACGTCACCTTCGCCGGCTCCGTGGACGAGGCCCTCGAAATCGCCCGGCGCCTGTCGCCAGATTATCCCGGCGAGGTCTTCATCGCCGGTGGCGGCGAGATCTTCAAAGAGACGCTGCCGATCGCGGACAAGATCTACCTCACGGTCATCGACGAGGACTTCGACGGCGACGCGTTTTTCCCGGAATTCCCGGAAAAAGACTTCGAACTTGTCGAACAAAACGACCGTCCGGGCCCCCCGCCCTTCTCTTTCCGGACCTACGTCCGGCGCGCCGAAGCCGGTCGTTAACCCCGCCGTTCTTTCCTCCGAAAGAACGGTCATGAGCGCGCATCGCTATCAAACAGCCGAATTGGTCCACATCGAAATCTACGGTCGCATGGGCCGCGCCCTGGCGCGCATGAAGAACCTCTCTTCGACGGGCGCCTTCCTCGAGCTCTCGAACGGCGAGTACGTGCCGCGCAAGGGCGATCTGATGAAAGCCACCGTGCACCTTCACTCCCTCGGCCGCAGCCGCGCCGTGGACGCCGAAGTGATCTGGAGCAACGGCCTGGGTTTCGGGGTGAGTTTCCTGAAAAAGACGGAGCTCCTCGAAAGAATGTTCCAGAAACCCGCCTCGACCTAAGTCCGGGTCGCGGCATTCATGAAAAATACGGTGGACTCCCCGCGCCGAGCGACTAGCCTTTTTTGCTAGGGAGGGGAACCCATGAGAAAATTTATTTTGATCACCGCGATGGCGGTTTTGGCCTTCTTGCCCTTGCGGCAGGCCGAGTCCGTCGACAGCACACAGTACTGGATGAAGATCAGCGCCGCCGACAAGTTCCAGCGCAGCCTGGTCGCCGACACCGGCGTCGCCATCGAGGCCATCGCCGACGATTACGTCACGGCCGTGGGGAATCTCGAGGAGCTGAAGCACCTCCGCGAGCGCGGCCTGAAGGTGGACGTGAGCTTCCCGCTGACGGCGAAGATGAACTTCCCGCCGCAGGACCAGGAGTTCCACGACTACGGGGAGCTGACGGCGGAGCTGCGCTCCCTCGAAAGCCGCTACCCGAATCTGGTGAAGGTGTTCTCCATCGGCAAGACCGTCGAGAACCGCGACATCTGGGCGATGCGCATCAGCGGCGACCTGGCTCACGCCGATCAACTGCCCGGCATCATCTTCATGGCCGGACACCACGCGCGCGAGCACCTCTCCGTGGAGACGCCCTTGCGCATCTGGATGAACCTGCTCGAGCGCTACGCCAACGGCGACGAACGCGTGCGCCGCCTGATCGACGGCCGCGACATCCATTTCATTCCCGCCGTCAACCCGGACGGCCTCGAGTACGACATCGAGGGCGGGCGTTACCACATGTGGCGCAAGAACCGCCGCCTCAACGCCGACGGCACTTACGGCATCGACCTCAACCGCAACTACGGTTACAAGTGGGGCACCGGCGGCGCCTCGGCGAGTCCCGGCTCGGAAACTTTCCGCGGCCCGACGCCGTTCAGCGAACCGGAAACGCAAGCCGTGAAGAACCACATCGAAGCCCACCAGAACATCACGGTGCTTTTGTCCTTCCACACCTTTTCGAAGCTGATCCTCTATCCCTGGGGCTGGAGTTACGACGGCGTCGAGAACGCCCGCGACAAGGCGGTGCACGAGACCATGGCCAAAAAGATGGCCGAGTGGAACGGCTACACCCCGCAACAGAGTTCGGAGCTCTACGTTTCGAGCGGCGACACCAACGACTGGTCGTACGGGGAATACAAGATGATCTCGTTCACTTTCGAGCTGGATCCCGCCAGCATGTGGAACGGCGGATTCTATCCCGGCGCCGGCGTCATCCCGGAGGTCGTGAACAAGAACACGGAGCCTGTTTTGTATCTGCTGGAGTACGCCGACAACCCTTACCGCGTGCTCGAGGCGGATCCCGTTTTTTAAAGGGAGGGGCCGAGACGGATGCGCAAGCTGTGCGCGCTCGTCCCCTCGGCCTGCAGACTGAAGCGTTCGTTCAGCCGTCTCTGGCAATCGTCCAGGATTCGCCGGGCTTCGGCGAAAGACTCCGAATTCAAATACAGAATGAGAAAAGCGTTCATTTCCTGAAGCGGCTCCCCGACGGGGCCGCTGCTGATTTCCGCCAGGGCGTGGCGCGCTTTCTCGCGGGCGGAAGCGCTGCGCGCGTGGGCCACCTCCACCATCAGCACGAAGCGCCGTGATTCCTCCGGCGGCAGGGCGATGCGCTCCGCGATCCGCAGCGCCGCCCGGCCCGACATGCCCCTCAGGCCGCGCATGATTTCCGACATCTTCGACGCCGACAAACCGAGGTCCCGGGCGTAAGCCCGCAAGGAATAGCGCGGGTTTTTTTTCACCCTGCGCTGAAACTCGATTTCAAGGATTTGCCGGTAAGTGATGCCCATCTCTTTGCAATCTAACAAAGTGCGCGGCCGCATCTCAAACTTGTGGAGACGGAACTGTTCCTCTTCGCTCCCCTGTGTTCCCTCGGTCGCGCCGCCGGCTCTTTGAGGGCGCCCCGCCCCGCTTTTGTTCCCTCTGTCGCAAAGATCAACACCGCCGTCGCCTTGAAATCCAACCATTGCCGTCCCGGGCGCGGCCCGGCGCTTGCAATCCCGTCGAACGCGAACGAGGTGAACGTGAAAGGGACGTTGTTGATGCTGGCGTTTCTGTTGAGCGCGCCGGCCCACGCATCAATCGAATTTTGTTTAAATCGGGCGGGGCTGGCGGCGGACCCCCTGCAACGCGATCAGGCCCGCATGGCATGCCTGCGCCACCACCGCGCGCGCCTGTCCTTCGGCAGCTGCTTGAAGATCGTCAAGGGTCTTGAGTATTCTATCCATTCCGAGGAAATGAGATCCTATTGTCTTTTTCAGAAGAATGCTCTGAAGCCCTCCCAGTGCGCGCGCGCCGCCCGTTCCATGGAGTATGGCTCCAACAGAGATGCTTTACTTTGGAGTTGTCTGAAGCGTCTCAATCTCACGATCGAACGTCAGGAATGCCTGCAACTGGGCGATTTGATGACCTTCTCATTCAACAAAAATCGCGCCTCCTCGTATTGTCTTGAGGAAATCAGGTCAGTCCGTTAACATATATTAAGTATTTATAATTGCTTCATATTTTAAGAACGTAACAATCTCTTCACCAGTTCTTAGGGGGCATAATACTTGTGTTTTTACCCAATAAGTAGTCTCATATTTGGAGGTACTTAGGCCACGAAGAAATCACGCACAAGGATCGGCGTGAAGGAGTAAAAAGATGAACTCAAATATGGCTGGGCCGCTTGGGGCCGAATCCAAGCCGAAGAAAAAGAAGACAAAAATTCAGGTCAAAGCTCCGACCCAGGAACGCTCCCGTCAGACGGTGGCGACGATTCTCGAGGCTTGCTCGAAAATTCTGATTCGCGAGGGTTTCTTCGGGGTGACCACGGACAAAATCGCCAAGGAAGCCGGCGTCAGCATCGGTTCCCTTTATCAGTTTTTCGGAAACAAGGAGTCCGTCGTTTCCGCCGTCATCCACAATATGTTCAAAACGGACCAGGATTACATCCTGGCGCGCACCAAGGAACTGGATGCCCTGCAAACGGTGGAGGAAAAAGTTCGCCGCCTGATCGACATCGGCGTCGAGGTCTACCGTCGCAATGCGGAGCTGCGCTCGAAGCTGCAGAACATCCAGACCTACCTGACGGACGAAAGCTTCTACCAGACCACGATGAAAAGCTACCAGGAGCTCGTGTTGCGCTACCTGCCGGTCAACCCGGGACGCGACCCCCAGCGCGTGGCCTACATCCTCGTCACCACTTTCGTGGGACTGATGGATCGGGCCATCCTGGAAATGGGCGACATTTCCCAGGACAAGGCCTTCATGGACGAGACCTACCGCTTGTTCACGAACTACATCACCAAGTAGCCCGCGCCGCGAACCGCGAAATAAAAAAACCCGCCTCCCCAGGGAGGCGGGTTTTTCATTTTTCACGGCTTTCGCCGCGGCGGCCGGAGCGGAACGCTCAGTGCGGGATGCGCAGGCGCTGTCCCGGCAGGATGGCCGCGCCCATCTCCAGGTTGTTGGCCTGGAGCAGGGCCTTGACTTCGACGCCGTAAACGCGCGCGATGCGGCTCAGGTTCTCCCCGCGCGACACGCGATGGACTTTCTTTTTCGAGCGCGACTGGCGGCCCGCCGGAACCGGTTCCGCGGCGCGCGCGGGATTCGTTTTGACCGTGTCGGAGGCGACGGCGCGACCGCGGCGGCCCAAAGCCATCAAAGCCTGGCTGTATTTTTCGGAAGGGATCGCCACGGATGTGCCCGCCGGGATGCCGTGCCCGCGGCGCACCCGCCACGTCAGGTGCGGGTTCAGGATCTGCAATTTGTTGTCGTCGCGGCCGAACCAACCCAGCAGGTCCGCGTATTTGATCGTTTGCGGCAGCTTCAGGTCCTCGCTGTCGAATTTTTTCGACCAGGTGATGCCGGGGAAGTAACGATCGGCGTTTTTCTCGACGTGATAGGCGGCCAGGAAACTCGCGTAGAAATTCCGCGAGGCGAAGCCGAAACTCGCGCGCGAGCGGACGTTCTCCACCAGATCCGTGAGGTTCGAGGTGCCGTAGCGCTCGACGATCTGGCGAACGCCCGCGGGACCGTGATTGTAACCCGTCACCGCCAGGGGCCAGCTGCCGAGCATTTTATAATTGCTCGCCAGGAGCTTCGCCGCGATCCGCGTCGCCGTCAGCGGGTGGTTGCGGCCGTCCACGGCCGGCGACATCACGCGATGGGGCTTGGCGGTGCCGGGCATGAGCTGCCACAGCCCGCTGGCGCCGACTTTCGAGCGCGCCAGGACGTTGAAGGAGCTCTCGACGAACACCAGGCGGGTCAACTCCACCGGCAGGCCCTGTTCGCGGAAGACCTGTTCGAAGTCCTCGAGGTAACGCCCCGACAGGAAGATCGCCGACCGCATGCGGTTCTTCTGACCCAGCTGGAAGCGCAGGCGCTGCGGGTTCATCGCCTTGGCGAATTTTTCGGGATCGGGATCATGGGAGAAGTAAGTCCAGACGCGGCGCTGGGCCGGCGTGAGCCCGAAGGGCGATTTCGCCGACGCCACTTTCTCCAAGGTGCGTTGGGCGCGTTTTTTCGCGTCGTCCACCATCTGACGCTTCATCTTTTCCTTCAACATCGCCGTGAGGCCGAGCTGATCGAGATCGCGGAAATCGACGACCTCGTAAACCATGTCGACGTTTTCGGCGTCGTGCACGACGCCTTGGGAGGTGTCGTACTTCGTGTAGATGTCGACCCAGAAACCGACGCGTTTTTCGAGGCCCTTCGGGGTCTCGAAGGTTTTTTCGTTCCAGCCGAGGGTGCCGTCCTGCGCGGAGTAATCCGGCTGGCGCCAATCACGCTCGCCGGTCAGCGCGCGGTGCGCGGACAGCGGATCCAGGGTCACCGGCGTGTTGGCGTCGAAGGCCGCTTTCGGCGCGGCGGAGACGGGTGAAAGGGGCAGCAAAAGGGCGGCGATCAAGCTCATTCTGAGCAAGTGGAAATCTCTCAAACTCCATCCTCCTGATGTCGTTTTCTGCCGTGGTCTTTCAGTCTAGCAGGGAAACCAGCCAGTCATCAAAAAGGCGTCTGACTTTCGACTCATCTCTGGACCCGTTGTGGATGAAAACGAACGTATAGACCCGACCATCCTCCCGGCCGGCGTAGCCCGCCAGGGCCGTCACGCCCGTCAAAAGTCCCGTCTTGGCGCGCACCCAGCGCTCGGCCTTCGATCCCTTCATGCGTTTTTTCAGCGTGCCGTCGACGCCCGCGATGGGCAGCGACGTCAGCAGCTCCGGCTGCACGCGGAAATCGTTGCGCAGGTGGTGCAGCACTTTCCACAGGGCGAAGGCGCTCATGCGGTTGTCGCGGGTCAGTCCCGACGGGTTCAGGATGACGTACTCCTTCTCGGGCAGCTCGAGTTTCCTGAGGTGCTGATTGATCATCTCGACGCCCGTGGAAAGGCGCGCCGGTTTTTCCTTCGACGAGGCGAGGTTTTTCGTCAGCATCTCGGCCACGTAATTGTTCGAGAACTTGTTCATGTCGGCGAGGATCAGCTCCACCGCTTTCGATTCCGACTCCGCCACCTGGCGGGCGGCGGGCGGCACCGCGCCCGCGCGGATCCTGCCGGCGACGGTGATCCCGCGCTGCGCGAGGAAGGCCTTCAGGTTCTCCCCGGCCCACAGGTCCGGCTTGGTGATGTTCTTGTACACGACGTGCTCGTCGCGATCGGCGCCGATCGTGCCCGACACGACGAGGGTGTCGCCGCTTTCATCGCCGCCTTTTTTCCGTTCGACGCTGATGTTCTGCCCCGAGCCTTTCGAGGTCTTGGTGCGGTTCACGAGCTTGGTGTAGTCGTTCTGCGGATCCAGGAACACCGACGCCGGCTCCCCGGCCTTCCCCGGCCGCACGTAAACGTTCACCGAGTTCCAGTTGAAGGACATCGCCCCCACCGGCGCGTCGTAGGCGCGGTCGACGCGGGCGTCCTCGCGGCTCCCGTCGAAGCGCACGGGATCGAAGAGGCCGTCGTCCACCACGATGTCGCCCTCGATGCGCTTGATGCCGGCGCGGGTGAAGTGGTTCACCAGGAACCACATGTTCTCGGAGACGAAGGAAGGATCGCCGCCGCCCTTCAGGTAAAGGTTTTTCCCGTCGGACCACAGCGTGGTCTTGAAGCGCGTTCCCGGGGGAAAGGCGTCCAGCACCGCCGAGGCCGTGATCAGTTTCGTCACGGAGGCGGGGATCAGCGCCTTGCGCGCGTTCACGTCGAGGACGACCGCGGGTTCGCTCTCGGCGCTGGCGACGTAAAGGGTGAACTCCGAGGCCGGAACGCCGGAGGACCGGACCTTGGCCTCGAGGCGCGAGCGCAAACTTTCATCCGTCGGTTTCGCGAAAGCCAAAAGGGCGGTGAGCAGAAGAACCATATCTCCACCTTTGTCTAAGAGAGCACCATGATATGTCTCATGGTTTGCCGCGCGCAAATCCTTTCCGGTAAAGTGGGTGGATGCGGAAAAGAGACTGGCTTTGGGTCTTGCTCCCCTTGGTGCTCACCTGGGGGCTCGACCGGATCACGAAAGAATGGGCGACGAACCTGACCGGGGTGCTGAGCATCCGTCCTTTCAGCTTCGTTCTTCACCACAATCACGGCGCCATGCTCGGGCTCTTCACCGATCTGCCCGGCGTCCTGCGCGTCGTGACGCTGTCGACGGGCGGCGCCTTCATCCTCTGCACCTACGCCATGATCCAGTTTCTCCTGCCGATCAAATCCATGCTCCTGCGCATGGGACTGTCGACCCTGGTCGGCGGCATCCTCGGCAACGTCGCCGACCGCATCTTCTGGGGTTACGTCGTCGACTTCATCGTCATCGGCAACCCGAACCTGTCGAGCCCCGCCTTCAACCTGGCGGACGCCTTCCAGTGGGTCGGTTACGCGATGATCGTCATCGCCATCATCCGCGAAGGCCAGATCCTGTGGCCCGAAAACGACGTGCGCAAACGCTACTGGATCAACAAGCGCTTCCAGCTGAAGTACTCCTTCTTTCTGGCCAGCGTCGGCCTCGGCCTCACGCTGGTGAGCCTGGTTTTCTCCTACACTTATTTGCGCGTCACCATCTCGGAGCTGGTGGGCAACAACCAGTACCTGATCAATAAATTCCTGGTGCCCTTCATCATCACTTACGGGCTGATCTGCATGATTTTCTGCGGGGTGCTTTTCGCCCTGGGGAAATACGTTTCCCACCGCATCGCCGGTCCCCTGTACGCTTTCGAACGTTTTCTGCTGGACGCTTTGGACGGCAAGAACCGCAACCTGAAATTGCGCGCCGGCGATGACTTCAAACACCTGGAGCTGCTGGGCGCCCAGATTCAGCAGCGCCTGCAGGACCTGCGCGCCGCCGCCGCCCCGGAGGAATCCGCCGGCGGCCTCAATCCTGGGGAATCTCCCAAGGTTTCCCCGGAATGACCACCGCCTCGCGCATCTTGCCGAGGTAAAAACGCTTCTTCGAACGGTCCCGCAGGCAATAAGCCTGCATGAAATCCCCGTCCGGGTTGCGCACGACGCCCAAGGGGACCGCCTGGCGCGGCGTCGTGGCCTTGTCATAGAGGAATTCCAACGGCACGCCGGCGCGGGTGGCTTCGACCACGGCGCGGATGGTGGCGTTGTTGTTGTGCAGGACCGTGTAATCCGCCCAGCGCAGGTTTTTCCCCTGCATGGCGATCACGTCGCGCAAGGTGGCTTTCTCCCCCATCGTCTGCATGCACTTCACCCCCACCGCCAGGCAGGAACGCGCATCATCGAGCGCGCGGTGGGCCGAACCGCCGTCCACGCCCAGGAACTTCACCAGGGTCTGCAGTTTGTGGTTTTCCACGCCGTGAATGAGTTTGCGCGCCAGCAGGCTCGTGCACAGGACCGGCTCGACGGGGAAGCCCACCTGGTTCGCCTCGAAATCGACGGCGATGAAACCCATGTCGAAGGGCGCATGATGGGCCATGGGCACCGTGCCTTTGAAAAACTCCGCGATCTCGCGGATCTTCCCGGGCATCGCCGGGGCGTCGGCCACCATCTCGTTGGTGATGCCGTGGATGCCGATGATGAAAGCGCTCATGGGCCGCCGGGGTTTCAAGAGGAACTGCAGGCGCCCGATCTCCTGACCCTGGAACCATTTGACGGCGCCGAATTCGACCACGTCGCAGCCGACGGGCCAGGCCCCCGAGGTTTCCGTGTCAAAAGCCGTGTAGGTGTATTCATTCCAGGGGAGATCCAAGTTCATCCGCAGGATCTTAGCCCGGCCCGGGGTCGAGGTCCAGTTTGTCTTTTCCCCTGCCTTCAGTGAGAGTGAAGAAAGACATGAGAACCTCCCTCTTCGCGCTGCTGCTCAGCGTTTTCATTTTTTCGTCGGCCCGCGCGCAGACGAACAGCGTGCCGACCTATAAAATGGACGGCATGGCGAGCCTCATGACGAACTACGTCGATTACGGCCTCAGCCACACCACCCAGGATCCCGCCCTGCACGCCGCCTTCTGGTTCAACTGGGGACCGCAGTTCCGCATGGGCCTGTGGGGGAGCAACGTCAGCTACAAGGACAGCGACTCGCACTTCCTGCTGAAGGTCAGCGCCGACCTGCGGATCCAATTCTCCGAAAACAGCGATCTGACGATCAAATACTCGGACAACCACTACTTCAAGCCCGAAAGCCGCGACGGCAACGTCCTCGGCCTGCACCTGAACCTTTTCACCTACGGCATCCGCTACGAGAAACTCTCCAACTTCCTGAACACCAGGAAAGGCGCCACGGCCTACGCCTTCACCAAAACCTGGGACGCGTTCCAGACGTGGAAATGGGAGAACGTGTTCGGTTACATGATGATGGGTTCCGACGTGCTGACGAATTATTTCTACTGGGAGACTTACCTGGGCACCCAACCCGGCGCGATCTACTACCAGATCGGCTCGTCCTACAATTCCGGCGCCTCGCAATTCGACGGCGCCGCCGATCCGACCCTGATCTTCAAGGCGAGCGTTTCTTTTTAAACGCCCCTATTTCTTCTCTTTGTCTTTTTTCGACTTCGAGTTCACGGCCTGCGAGACGAAATTGTCGTAGACCGACATGTCCGCCTTGGAGTCGCCGAACAGGGTGTCGAGCTTGCGCGGCTTCTTGCCGTCCGAGCGCACCGGCTTCTGCGACACCTTGACGCGGATGAAGCCGACCAGTTTGCCGGGATCGATCTCGCCTTTTTTGTCCTTGACGTTGATGCCCGTCGAGACCGTCACCGTGTTGTGCTCGAGTCCGGCTTTGACCTTGGCCGCCACCAGATCGGCGCGCTGGGCGGCGACCCGGTTGGCCGCTTCCGGATTCTGTTCGCGCACCGCCTGCACGAAGAACAGCGACGTCAGATTGACGTTGGATTCCTCGAGGCCCGTGGTCAGGGTTTTCAGCTTTTCCATGACGTCGACGAAGCCCTGGTTCGGATCCGCCGTGCCCGGTTTGAACAGCTCGTAGTCCGGGATGTCGAATTCGAAACCGTCTTCGGTGACGCTGTAATTCTTGGCCATCTCGCGCATGTTGTCGGCGACGAAAGAGGTCACCACTTTCGCGGAGCCGAAATCCAGGATGTTCGGCGTTTTGTCCGCCGGTTCCATGAACTGCTCGAAGGCTTTCAGGGGCTCGTTCACCAGGTCCAGGAACAGTTTCTCGAGCGTCAGCTCCGCGCCGAAGTTCTGGAAGTTGTACTCGATGATGGACGGCGTGGAGAAATAATCCGACACGGCTTTCTTCGATTCGGCGCTTTGCGCCAGCAGCCACATCACGAGGAAGAAGGCCATCAAGGCGGTCATGAAGTCGGCCAGGGCCACCTTCCAAGAACCACCGTGGTGGCCGGCGCCGGCCACGGTGATTTTCTTGATGACGATGATCGGCTTTTTTTCTGCCACGGTTCCCCAGTCTTTCCCGCTCAGGCGGCTTTCTTGATGTCTTTGGTCGCTTTGTCGACTTCATCGAAGTTCGGGCGCTCATCGGGCGTGATCGAGCGGCGCGCGTACTCCACGCACACGATCGGCGGCGCCCCGCGCTGCAAGGCCACCATGGCGTTCTTGATGACTTCCAGGTATTGGCCCTCGAGATCGGCGTCGGCGCCCATCTTGGCGGCGGTCGGCGCGATCAGACCGTAAGCGCAGAACACCCCGAGCATCGTTCCGACGAGGGCGTGGGCGACGAGGCCCCCGATGACTTCCGTTCCTTCCGTCAAGTGGGCCATCGTTTTCACGATACCCAACACGGCGGCGACGATCCCGAGGCCCGGGAAACCGTCGGCGACGGTCTGCACGGCGTGGGCGGCGGCGTGTTCTTCCTTGTGGATGGCCTTGATGTCGCCGCTCAGCAGATCGTCCACGTCATAGGGGGACAATTCCGCCGACAGCGTCACCTTCATCGTGTCGCACAGGAAGTGGACGGCGTGGTGGTTGTGCATGAAGCTCGGGTACGCCTTGAAGATTTCCGACTTGTCCGGGTTCTCGATGTGTTTTTCGATCCCTTGCGGGCCCTCTTTCCGGAAAACCTGGAAGAGTTGGAACAGGAGCTGCATCAGCTCGAGGTAATCCTTCTTCTGCGGCCCCTTGGCCGTCATGGATTTGATCGCCAGCTTGAAACCCGCCTTGATGGTCTTCATCGGGTTGGCGATGATGTAACCGCCCAACGCGGCGCCACCGATGATGACCATCTCCAGAGGAGCGGCGTGAAGGATCACATGCAGATGACCGCCGGAAGCCAGAAAGCCCCCGAACACCATCCCGAACACAACGATAATACCGACAAATCCCATGGGTGGACCTCGCTGCTTTCTTCTTCGGCTCTCTCTTTTTGAGAATTGAGCGAAACCCTCGCGCGGGCGAAAGAACTTGTCCTCGGTCCAGGGCGGGGATAAAATGAAGAACCTCTATGAGCTTACTTCGCTGGCTCCTGCCTTTGGCCTTCATGCTCCCGACGCTTCCCGCCTGGTCCTTCGACGAGGCCGATCCCCTGTTGGTCGAGGCCCGCCTCGAGCCCGTCGACTGGAACCCCGGCCAGGCCGGGCGTTTGACGCTGAAGCTCACGTTGCCGGAAGGCTACCACGGCTACGAGGACCAGTTCCGCCTGACGCTGCTGGAACCCGACGGCTTCCATCTGGGCCCCTGGAAAGTGGCGCCGGTCCATGAGTTCTACGACAAGTTCTCCAAAAAACACCGCCGCGGCATGAAGACCACGGCCGAGATGACGGCGGGCGTGGAAGCGCCGTCGCGTTTCGCCCGCGACGAAAAGCGCATGCGTTTGGAGCTCGTCTACCAGGCCTGCTCGGACAGTTTCTGCCTGTTCCCGACAACAAAAATCATTGATGTTCCTTTGACTCTGGTCGGAGCGCCCGTTTCCGAAAAGCCCGCCGGCGGCCGCGTCGCCTCCCCGCCCGCCGACGACGGCATGATGCCGATGTCGTGGCTGTCGACGGATCAGCTGAACCGCCTGTTGGGCGAGAGCCGCGTGCTCGCCTTGTTCTTCGTTTTCCTGGCGGGCATTCTCACCAGCTTCACGCCCTGCATTTTCCCGATGATCCCGATCACCCTCGCCATTCTCGGCCATCATGCCGAACAGCGCAGCCGGCTGCAGAACTTTTTGCTGAGCGTGTGTTACGTCCTGGGCATCGCTTCCACCTACTCGATCATGGGCGTGATCGCCGCCACCAGCGGCGCCGTGTTCGGCGCGAGCCTCGGCAACCCGTGGGTGCTGGGCGTGATCTGTTTTCTGTTCCTGGTCATGTCCTTCAGCATGTACGGCTTTTACGAACTGCAGGTGCCGGCTTTCCTGCGCAACTCCCTGGGCGCGCGCAAATCCGGGCCGGGCTACGTGGGCGCTTACGGCTCGGGTTTGATCGCCGGCATCGTCGCCAGTCCCTGCGTCGGGCCGGTGCTGGTCGGCATCCTCGCCTGGGTGGCGACGACGGGTTCGAAGCTTTTCGGTTTCCTGCTTTTGTTCTCTTACGCCCTGGGCCTGGGCCTGATCTTCCTGTTCCTGGGCGTCTTCACGGAGTTCACGCGCCGCCTGCCGCGCTCGGGGCCCTGGCTCGAGACGGTGAAGTTCGTGCTGGGCTCTTTGATGCTGGGGGCGTTTTATTACTACCTGTCTTTGCTGGTGCCGCAGAGCTGGCACGACGCCGCGCTCGGTTTGGGCCTGGTCATTCTCGGCAGCTTGGGCGGCGCCTTCGCGCCGCTGAAGGGCACGACGGCTTTCAAGAAAATCAAGAAGGGCCTGTCGCAGGCTTTTTTGATCCTCGGTTTCGGCTATCTGGTTCTGGGCGTTTTCGATCTGCGGCCGTTCATTCAGGTGCGCATGATGGATCCGGGGGCTTCAGCAGGGCCGGGCGTCCGTTCTCTGGAGTGGCAGCCTTACAGCGAAGAGGCCCTGCAGGCCGCGGCAGTGGCCCGTCAACCGGTCATCATCGACTTCTGGGCCGAATGGTGCGCCGCCTGCCACGAGCTCGAGCAGCACAGTTTCAGCCATCCCCGCGTGCGGGCATTGCTCGGCTCTTTCGTGCGCTTGAAATACGATGCCACCAAGGACAGCGCCGACCTGCGCGCTTTGAAAAAGCGCTGGAAGATCCAGGGCCTGCCGACGGTCCTGTTCGTGAATCCCAACGGCGTGTGGCTGGAAGGCCTGACCCTGACGGAGTTCGAAAAGCCCGAGGCTTTCATCCGCCGCGTTGAGAAGGCGATGAATTAGGGCTGCTCTCTGGCGGGGGCGCCGTTTCCGTCCAGTTGACGATTCACCTGAACCCAGCTTGCTCCTAGCCAAATCACCGGTTGAGGCAGATCGCCTTGTCCCCACCGGTCCTCCTCTTTTTTGCGACTGCGGCCATCGAAGCCAGCTTTCGAAAAAAAGGCGATTCCCTGTTCACGAGAGATCGGCAGGACAAAACCCACTTCCGCTCCAAAAGCATAATAGACTTGTCCTTTTTCGGCCCACCCAAGGCCCAAGGCTTCCACCCGATAATAAGGGCTCACCGTACTGGCGTCGGAGAGCATGGGATGCCGACCGAAATTAAAGAGGTTCAGCTGGGCATAACGCGGCTTCGTCTGATTCAAGAATCCAAATTCAGCGGATAAGCCGAACGGAAGACCACGGGCATTCGCAAGCCCCACTCGCAACGCCTCGGAATAATGAAAATCATTCGATTCCGAACTGACAGGTGCCATCAAACTGTATTCAAAATTCCCTAAAATCTCCCCCAGTTTGGGAGCAGATGTCGCCCATGCAGTTTGCGACAAAATTAAGATGCAATTGGCGACGACAACTCTATACCGAGAACTGATTCCCATTTCGCCAATATAATGCAGGCGTCCTATTAGGACAATGGATTGAATGGATTGAATGGATTGAATGGATTGAATGGATTGAATGGATTGAATGGATTGAATGGATTGAATGGATTGAATGGATTGAATGGATTGAATGGATTGAATGGATTGAATGGATTGAATCAGACTTCCAAAAATTTGGAAGCAGAAATTTCATACGATTTGGTCCGATGCGGACAAGCGCCGCAGCATTTTTATTTTTTCTCCATCTTGTCTTTTTATATTTATTCAGAGAGGCATTGACCATCATGCCCCCTGCATTTCTCTTATACAGCTACACACTGTATATGCGCCTATGGGGACGGCACAATTTTTCGAATCGTCCGCCTATTTTAGGCTCTACAAGTGACCGCTAAAAAATCCCACACTCTACAACTGAACCAATTACCAATTACCAATTACCAATTACCAATTACCAATTACCAATTACCAATTACCAATTACCAACTACCAACTACCAACTACCAACTACCAACTACCAACTACCAACTACCAACTACCAACTACCAACTACCAAAAAACTTACGATCAACAATATAAAAATAATTGACCATTTGTGAACCTTTATTTATATCTTTTTTACATATTAAAAAGGACCTCAAATGAGCCAAATCCTCCTGCAAGAAATCAAAAATCTCGTTCAACAAGAACGCCGGATCACGCGCTCGATCTTGGAAAAAATCAATGAAGTCGACCACCGCCGTCTCTATGCCACTTGGGGATACCCGAACCTCTATGAATGGCTCGTGAAAGACTTGGGCTATTCCCATTCGGCCGCCTACCGGCGAATGCAGGCGGCGAGACTGTTGAAAAGCGTTCCCGTCGTGTCTGAAAAAATGCAATCCGGCGGAGTGAATCTCTCAACGCTCGCGAAAGTCCAAACGGCCATCCGGCTCGAAGAGCGCCGCCGCGGGGGGAAAATCAGCTCAGAAACCAAACAAGAGCTCGTCCAAAAAATCGAAAATAAATCCGCCCAAGAAACCGATTTTCTTCTCGCCGAGATTTTCCCCGAACAAAAGCCCCGACAGGAACACATGCGCGCTCTGCCGGATCAAGAAGTGCGCTTATCCATCACCCTCAACAGCGAACAGCTCGGCAAACTCCAAAAAGTCCGCGAACTCAGCTCCCACACTCACCTCAACACCACCTGGTCCGAACTCATCGAAATGTTGAGCGACCAATTCCTCAACAAAAAAGACCCCGTGAGAATGAACCAGCGCGAGCAAAATAAAGCGCGCTCATCTTCCAACCCAATCAAAATTCAAGCTTTCCAACATCTTGTTCAAAAAAATCAAGACCCTCAAAAACCGTCTGACCATCAGATTTCTCAAGGTTCTCAAAGCCTCCCAGGCTCTCAAAAATCTCAATACCCCCGAAAGAACCAAATTGATCAAACCGCCCAGGACTCTGAATCAAGCTCCAACGTTCCTGCTCGCAGCCCATCGCAACCCCTCAATGCCTCATTGACGCAACGCTTGTCCGATGCGGACCGCAAAAGAGTGCGTCCTGCTTCATTCAAAACTTCGTTCAAAACAAAGCCTCGCCCGGAACCTAAAGCCATCCCTTCAGCTCTTCGACGTAAGATCTGGCTTCGAGATGACGGCGCCTGCACCTACACCTACCCTCAAACCGGGCAGCGCTGTGGCAGTCGAATTTTAGTGGAAATTGATCATCTTGAACCCAAGGCCTTTGGAGGCCGCCACACCGCCGACAATTTGCGTTGCCTTTGCCGCACTCACAACCATTTGGCAGCCGAACAGAAGCTGGGAAGAAATCTCATGGACTTTTACCGCCGTTCCTTCTCTTTCAAAGAAGTCCAACCTTCCTGAGAAAGGTCGAAAGGTCGAAAGGTCGAAAGGTCGAAAGGTCGAAAGGTCGAAAGGTCGAAAGGTCGAAAGGTCGAAAGGTCGAAAGGTCGAAAGGTCGAAAGGTCGAAAGGTCGAAAGGTCGAAAGGTCGAAAGGATTCGACCAGCCACCCTCGCTCATCAAGGGATTTCGTACAAAAACGTCCACTTTTTTTGTTCACGACTAGCACTTGAACAAGAAAAGCAGAAACCCGCTGAAAACAGGCAAGTTCAAGACAAAATCACAGACCCAAAAAGCCAATCCCGCATCCAGCATGAAACCAAGACAAGGCCAAAAGCGGAAAAGGTCCGTTGGGGGGAAGGGCGGCCTCCGATCGGGACCTCCCGCAAGCCGGAGGCGTTGGCCGCCAAAGGCGGCCATGCGGGCCTGAGGGCAGGAGCCCGTGTCCCGATCGGAGGCCGCCCTTCCCCCCGACGGACCGCTCGATTCAAGCCCAGCCCAGGATTCACCCCAGCCGGTCAGAGCTCAAGCGCGATCCAAAGCCGCACCAGGTCTACAGCCGCTTCAGCCGGCTCAACTCCATCTTCGCCTCGTTCAAAGCCGCCTGAGCGCCCACGACCTGGGCCTCTTTCTCGCTCAGCAGGCGCTGCAGATGGTTCATCCGCACCTCGAAGCTCTTGATGACGTTCGTGTGCCGATCCACCATTTCCTGGATTTTCGAATCCAACGCCTTGCGCTCGGCCAGGCGATGCCCCATCTGGCTGATTTTATGGCCGGTTTCCTGCACGAGCCCGTTGTGGCTCTGCTCCAGGCGGTGCACCTGCTGCTGCAGGCGTTCGAGCTTGAGGTGGCTCACCTTCATGAATTCCTGCGCCTGGGCTGCCATTTTCTTCAGTTCCTCGCCCACCATCAACACCTGATTGCGCAGCTCCAGGATCTGGCGATCGACGTTCAGGAAGCCCGCCGTCTCCGGCAGTCCCACGGGGATCGTTTCCGCGGGCGTTGTCCGCGCCGCTCGGCGCTCTCCGAAAATCTCGGGGTTCAGTTCCTTCTGCATAGACCCTCCTGGGTGACAACTTCCATGCTAATTTCGCTAGACCGAAAACACAATCCTTCTGTATGGTGGAGGGCATGTTGAAGGTGGGACCCCTTCTCAAATTTCTATCGGATCTCAATCCCCAGAACACCCCGGCGCGTCTGGCGTTCTACAATTGGCTGAAAGGCTCCGCCTCCCCGGAGGAACCCCTGAGCCACGCCCTGCTCGAGCGCTTCTTCTGGGATTGCATGGATTATCCGCATTGGGCGTCCAACAAAACCCAACTCGGCCATGAGATCCGTTTCCTGATCGAGAACTTCAACAACTTCTTCCAGCAGAAATTCGACCTCAGCGACCTGCGTTTCCCGGAAAGCCTGCAGGTGATCGAGATCGAGAACGTGCAGGACATCATCGAGACCCTGACCTGCCACCTGAACCAACGCATCGGCGCCGACGACAAATTCCGCATCATCAACGACCAGAACAAGAAATTCATCGCCCTGGTCCTGCGCGCCGATCGCTCCCTGGAGGCGCGCCTCTACGACCGCAAGTTCACTTTGCGCGGCGGCCTGCTCGAGCCTTTGCGTCCCGACCTGGGCCTGTTCTACACGCCCGGCCTGGAGCTCTCGCCCCATCATCAGCACAAAATCGAGATCGCGCCCTACATCACGGCGCAGTTCACCTATGAAAACGGCCTGGTGAAAGGCACCGCCCTGCGCGGCTTCGTTTTCCAGAACTTCTTCGAAATGAAGAACGATCCCCTGCGCGAACATGCCCGTTTGCATCTGCCGATCCGACGCCTGGAGCAATTCTTCCTTGATCGCCGCACGGACACCGAATATCAGGAGCTGGTGCAGAAGCTGGAGCGCACGCGTTCCCTCGCCCAGGCCGGGGACGTCGAAGCGCAACGCTGGTCCTCCACGATCCTCTCCCAGGCCGAAGCGGCCATGGAGCAGATCTACCAGGGTGACCGTCTCCTCGCCCTCTTGATCCGTGACCTGCGTCACACCCTGAAACTGGAAGGAAGCAAAGAATGTCCGACTCTCGCGCCGATCAATCCGTCCGTCTGAACAAGCTGATCGCCGACAGCGGGCTCGCCAGCCGCCGCCAGGCGGACCGCCTCATCGAGGAAGGTCACGTCACGGTGAACGGCAAGCGCGTTTTCGAATTGGGCGTCAAAGTCGATCCGGCCCACGACCGCGTGATGGTCGACGGCAAACCCTTGAAGAAACAATCGCAGAAGCTCTATCTGTTGTTCAACAAGCCCCTGGGCGTTCTGACCACCATGGACGATCCCCATGATCGCCCGACCATCGCCGACTACCTGGAGAAAGTCCCGGTGCGCGTGTTCCCGGTGGGACGTCTCGACTGGAACTCGGAAGGTTTGATCCTGCTGACCAACGACGGCGACTTCGCCAACAAGGTCATGCACCCCAGCGCCGAGGTCACCAAGACCTATCTGGTGAAAATCAACGGACAGGCCCGCCCCGATCAGATCCAGAAACTTCTGAAAGGCGTCACCATCATCGGCGGCCGCGTCGCCGCCAAGTCCATCGAGAAAATCCGCCGTCCCGACGGTTCGGACCAGTACGATTGGTACAAGATGGTGATCACCGAGGGGAAAAACCGCCAGATCCGCCAGATGTTCGAGAAGATCGGCTTTGACGTGATGAAGCTGCAGCGGGTGGCGATCGGCTGCCTGCGTTTGGGTTCCTTGCGCAAGGGCGAAGTGGTCTTCCTGAACGACGCCGCTCTGGAAAAGGTGTTCGAACCGGACGCGCCCGAGAAAATCCGCGCGAAAAAGTCCTATCAGGGCCGCAGCACGAAAAACGCCTCCGCCAAACGGGCGCCCGCCCGCCGCCCGCCCGAGAAAAGCGCGCCGTCGACCAGGGGGGCGGCCCCCAAAGGCCGCGCCAAGCCCGCCGTGAGAAAATCCAGCCGCGCATGAGCCCCCACCGCCGAGGCCTTCTGCAAGTCGCCATCGCCTCGGTGTGTTTCGGCCTGATCGGCATTTTCGGCAAAAAAATCTACGAGGCCGGGCTCAGCGTCGGCGAGCTTCTGTCCCTGCGTTTCACGATCGCCACGATCGTGCTGGGCGCGGCCTTGCTCTTGAGCCGGCCCCGCGTCCTGCGGCTGTCGCGCCGGCAGTGGGTGATCAGTTCCTTGCTGGGGCTGTTGGGTTACGCCGTCTTCTCGACGCTTTATTTCCTTTCGATTCAAGGCGTGTCGGCGGCGCTGGCGGTCCTGCTGCTTTACACCTTCCCGTTCTGGACGGTGCTGATTAATTTTTTTCTCGGCCAGCGCCTGACGGGAAAACAGATGGGCGCGCTCCTCGGCGCGTCGGCCGGTCTGGCTTTGCTTCTGTGGGGGCAGCTCGAAGTGCGCACCCTGATGGCGGTGGCGGCCGGCATCGGTTCCGCCATCGCTTACGCGGCTTTCATCGTGATCTCCGGTCGATGGACCAAAGGCGTTCATCCTTTGGGCTCGGGGTTCTGGATCATCGCCGCCGCCACCGTGGGCCTGCTTCTTTTCCACCGGCCGGATCCCGCGCAAGCGATGCATTGGGATTTCAGGGTGTGGGCCTTGCTGCTGGGAATCGCCGTGATCGGCACCGTGATCCCGCTGACGCTCATTCAAGCGGGCCTGCAAAAACTCAGCAGCACGGAAACCGCGTTGCTGAGCATGATCGAACCCGTCACCGCCGCCGCCGCATCGACCTTAGTCCTGGGTGAAAGCCTGAGCCCGCGTCAGATGCTGGGGGGCGTGGTCGTCCTGGGCTGCCTGATCCTGGTGAACCGCCGCGTGCAACCGGCCGGGTGACCCCGCTTCCCGGACGAAGGTCCGTGCGCGCCTCGCCGACCCCCCGCTCTCTCCAGTTTTCCCAATGAAAAACCGAAAAAAGACCTGGGATCAAAGAGATCCCGGACCCACGGATGGCGTCGAATCACGGGAAGGATTTTTATGAAACCTGTGCACGCCATTTTATTCATCTGCCTGGCTTTCGCCGCCATCGCCGCCGAGGCCGATGACTTGCGCATCGTCGACGTCCGCCGCAATATTCCGCTCTCCGACGACGAGCCCGTCTACAAGGACTATTACCTGAGCGCCGGCGAAACGGGCGGTTTGAAAAAGAACCTCGTCGTGACCGCCGTCCGCAAGATCACCGTGCGCGACGCCAACGGCACGCAAACCTACGGCGAGATGGAAGTCCCCGTCGGCCAACTGCGCGTGATCGGCGTTTTCGGAAAGATCGCCGTGGCCCGCGAATACAAGCTGCTCTCCCGCGATGACAACCCCATGCTGGAGCAAACTGGCCTGATGGTGGGGGACGCGATCGAGATCAAGGGCTCTTTCGTGGACGACAAGCCGCTCAGCCTGAAGAAAAAGGTCAGTGAGGTCAAGCTGCCGGCGGCGGAAGAGGCCGCCCGGACGACGGCCTCCCTCGTCGAAGCCTCGGCGAAGGCGGACGAATCGACGGCGAGGCTCATGCCCCCCGTGCCCGCGGCGACGGTGGTTCCGGCCGCTCTTCCGGAGCCGGTGGCTTCCGCGACCGCCGCCCCGGTTCAATAAATCACTTTGAGTTCAAATCCGCCCTTGGGGATCAGGGAGGCGTCAGCGCCAGGAACGCGTTGACCTCGGCCGCCACGCCGCCCGTCGCGAGGTTCGAATCCCGCACGGCCTTCATGATGGCCCTCATCACGCGCGCCTGGTATTGCGCGTCCTTCTGATCGGACTCCGCCCAGGACACGGGATCCCAGGATTTTTCCTTGGAAATCTTTTTCGATTCCTCTTCGACGTTCTCGAGCATCTTCCTGATCAAGGGATAACCCCACAGCAGGCGGTCCTTGAAAATCAAGCTGCCGTCCGTGTAGGCGCCCGCGAACAGGGCCGGGTTCAAGGGCATGTCCGCCGCCTGATCCTGCTCAGCGAGATAAGCCAGCCGGTCGAAAAGCGCGTTGTAAGGAACCGCGTAGACGAGGGTGTCCAGGTCGTTTTGCGTCGCCGGCAGGGTCGTCGTGCCCATCCCCTTCACGCCGCCGACACGGATCACGCGCTCGGCGTAAGCCGTCATGCCTTCGAGAAACCAGCTCTGTTTGAACATCGAGTAGCCGTACTGGTACAAGTGGAACAATTCGTGGGCGACCACCGACCACGTCCCGGGAAAAGACGCGAGATTGTTCGACAGATCGATGCGGACCCCGCAGACGTCTTTCATCAACGGGTTGTTGTCGTAGGTGATCGCCTCGTCGTAAGCCAGGCCGTTGTCCGCCATGGCGCGCACGTGGATATCGATGAACTTCACGCCGAAAGCCTTGTAGCGGGGGCTGTTCAAGGGGTCGCGGAACCCCAGGCCATTGTAGGCGGCGCGGGCGTGCACGGCCTGGCGGAGGATGTTTTCCACGTAGTCCGGCACCCCGTCGCCGTCCGCGTCGGTCAGATCCGGCAGCACGTCCGCGTCCGCGGGATTCGTGGTGTAAAAAACTCTCACGCCGTCCCGCTGGGCGACGTCCAGGAGAGTCGCGGCATAGGAGGAGCTCAGCACCGCGCAGGGCCGGGGCTTCGGCTCCAGGGCACCCCCGTCGCCGGAACCGCCGCTCGTGCTGTCATTGACGACAAAACCCCCCAGACCCTGCCCCGTGCAGCTCGTGAGAAAAATAAAGAGACCGGCGAGCAAAAGCCTCAAGGACCCCCCTCTCCGGATTTTTCGGCTGAAAACTGTCCAAACTGAATGCATTCCCGGGTGAAGAACGACCCCGCGTCCGAGGGAAACCTTCGAAAAACGTCTCAATCCGGGACATGAAGGAAACCTGGATCTTCGCCAACGCCTGTGGCATACCCAATCCCGCATGTCAGATGCCGCATCGACTTATTTCCGTGTCCGCCTCCGCCAGGTTCCCGATCACCTCGAGGACCTGATCACCACCCACTCCTTCGAACACAGCGCCCTCGGCGTGTCAGAGGCCCTGGCTTACGTGCAGCCGGATCTGACGTACGATCCCCGCCTGGTGCCGGTGAAAAACCGCGACCTCGATGTGTTCTTCGAAAAAAGCCCGGGCCGGGCGTTTTTCGACGGCCTCAAAGCCATCGACTCGCGCCTGAACTGGGAGATCAACGAGGAGGAAACCAAGGACTGGCTGGCCGAATGGAAAAAAGGCTTCAAACCCTTCCGCCTGGTCGGTCCCTACTGGATCGTGCCCTCGTGGGAGGAAGTGCCGGCGGAATGCCTGAAACCTTTGCGCATCGATCCCGGCATGGCCTTCGGCACCGGCACCCACGCCACCACGCAGATGATGGCTTTTTTCATCCATAAACTGGCGGAGAAAAATCCCAAAGACGTCGCTGACTGGGGCCTGCTGGACGTCGGCACCGGCACGGCGGTCCTCGCCATGCTCGCGCACAAAGCGGGTTTCGGCCTGGTCACCGGCATCGAGATCGATCCGGAGGCGCGCCGCACGGCCCGCCAGAACGTCGAGTTGAATGGCCTGTCCGACATCGAGATTTCGGACGAGATGCTGGAGGAGATCCGCGTCACTTACGACGTGGTCGTCGCCAACATCATCGACGGCGTGCTCATTCAGCTGCAGAAAGACCTGATGCGGGTCACCCGGCACGGCGGTCAGCTCCTGCTCACCGGCATCCTCAAAGAGCGCGACGACGAATTTTTCCGCGACTTCATCGAGAAGCAGCCCGTGAAGGTCATCCGCCGCATCGAGAAGGACGAGTGGGTCGGTTACTGGCTGGAGAAAAATCAGCCGTGAGACGCTACTGGATCGAGTCGCGCGACAAAAACGGCGAGGTCATCCAATTCCAGGGTGATGTCTTCCATCACGTCTTCGACGTCTGCCGCCAGGCGGAAGGCTCGAAGTTCGAAGTGCTGACCGAAGAGGGCAAGGCCTACTTCGTCGAAGTGACGAACGTCGGCCGCAAATCCGCCCAGGCCCGCGTCCTCGAGGAGCGCCTCATCCCGCCCCTCAAAGAACCCCTGATCCACCTGGTCCTGTCGGTCCCGCGCTTTCCCGTCATGGAGGCCGTTCTGGAAAAAGCCGTGGAGCTCGGGGTGAAGTCCGTGCAGCCCGTCTTCTCGGAATTCAGCTTCGTGCGCTCGGCGAACTCCCTTTCGGATGGCAAATGGCAGCGTTGGGAAAAGATCATCCGCTCGGCCACCCAGCAATGCGGCCGTGGTGAAAAAATGCTCCTTCACGAGCCCCATCCTCTTGAGAATTTTCTCGCGGAAATGAACCGGAACGGCGCCTTCGAGGGTCTCTTTGCTTATGAGGGGGGCTCGACTCTTGGCATCAAAGCGGAGATTCAAAACATCAAGGCCCGCAACCCCCGCGGCTTGAAAGAGATCTTCCTCTTCGTCGGCAGCGAGGGCGGCTTTTCCCATGCCGAAGTGGAAATGTTCCAGCGGGCGAAACTGACGCCGGTCACTTTAGGGGCCCAGGTTTTACGGGTTGAAACGGCTTGCATGGCCCTGGTCTCCGTCCTAAAGTATGACTTTGATTTGATGTGTTAAGCGCATCAGTCCGACAAAGATGAAACCGAGGAGGCTTCATGGGGACGGATCCCTTTGAGGAATTTGAGTTCAAGCCGCTGACCGAGGGGCTTGGCTTTCACCAGACCAAAAATCAAAATCCCGTTGTGCCTCCTCCGGCCGCCAAGGCACCGGCGCCGACCTCGAACAATCTGAACTCGCGGGGCATCGGCTTTTCGGAAGAAGAGACCGTCAATCCCCTGAAGTCGCCGCTGCCGCGCCGGGAACTGAAAAACCCCGGGGTTTCAGCCGCCGACATGAGCGCCCTGACGACGCCTTCGGCCTCCGCCGTCGACGACATCCTGAACACCCTCCATCAGAACCGCAAGATGGAGATCGAGATGGACCGCCGCCACCGTCAGGAGCTGCGCAATCCGAAAAAAACCGAAACCTGGAAGCCCTCGGCCCCGAAGTTCTCGCCGATGCTTTTGGACGGCATGCTGATCACCGCCGCGTCTTTGCTCTGCATGATCATCATGCTGATCATCACTCGCGTCGATCTGATCGCCAATCTGACGAAGCCGGACAGCGAAGGCTTCGTCTACATGGCCACCGCCGCGTTGTTCGCGGGCGTGACCTTCATCTACGTCGTCGTTCACCGCGCCTTCCTGGGTTTCACGCCCGGCGAATGGGCCTATGACCTGCGCCTGGGCAAACCCGAAGAGCAGAACCAGGGTCTCTTCGCGCTGAAGGTCGTCGGCCGCCAGGTCGTGCTGACGGTGACCGGTCTGTTCCTGCTGCCGCTGATCGGATTGGTCATGGGCAAGGACGTCGCCGGGGCCCTGTCGGGCACGCAGCTCATGCGGAAACCCTGAAGTGGGCCGGATCTGTTCCTTTCAAGACATCGCCAAAGAGCTCGAGACGGTCCGGAAGGGCCGTCGCGTCGTTTTCACCAACGGATGTTTTGATCTCCTGCACGTCGGCCACGTCCGTTACCTGCAGGAGGCCCGGCGGCAGGGGGATCTGCTGGTCATCGGCGTGAACGCGGACGACAGCGTCCGACGCCTGAAAGGCCCCACCCGTCCCATTCAGAACGAGAATGACCGCGCCGAGATCCTGGCGGCTTTGGCTTGCGTCGATTACACGGTGATTTTCCCCGAGGACACGCCCGCCGAACTGATCCGCCGGGTGCGTCCCGAGGTCCTGGTCAAAGGCGGCGATTGGAAAATCGATCAGATCGTCGGCGGCGACTTCGTGCAATCCTACGGCGGTCAGGTGTTGTCCCTGCAATTCGTCGAAGGCAAATCGACGACCAGGATCATCGAGAAATCTCAGAACCGGTAACCGATGCGCCCGCCGTAGGCGGACTGGGCCACGCGGTTCACTTCGAAAGCCACGAACAGCTTTTCCATATTGAAGGCGAGACCGAACACCGTGTGCACGCCGGTCATGTCCTCTTCGCGGCTGTCGCCCTCCGCGGTGATGCCGCGGGCGCCGCCGGCGAAAGTGCCGATGGTGCGCGCGGTGCCGCCGCCGAAATAAAGCGCGATGTCGTCCATGGCCACGGTCATCACCAGGTCCGCCCCCGTCGTGCGGGTCGAGAGCAGGTTCGAGAAATTCATGCCGCCGCCGTGAATGACCAGGCTGAGCACGGCGGGAAAACGCGGCAGCTCGAAAAAGCCCCAGCGCAGCTGCGCCCCGTAGCCGAACGAGCCTTCGCTCTGCGGGATCGGCGTGAACTGCACGAAAGTGTCGACGTTGTAAGCGAGCCCCTTGCCCAGGTTGATCGCCAGGTAGTTGTACTCCCCTTGGGCGGAACTCTTCGCGCCCAGACCGCCGATGTCCTCGACGGGGATGTACTCGCTCGACAGGCCCACCTCGAAACCCTGCTGGCCCCCGAGGGGGACGGGGCTCGACAGCAGCTTCACCTGGGCCCCGAAGCCCAGGATCTCCAGTGCCTTTTGCCGGTCGCCGGCGGTCAGGTTTTTGGGCAGGAAATCACCGGAAGCGGCGCGGGCCGCGACGGAGACCGATAAAATCAGGAGAAGGAGGACGTGCTTCACGCCCTCCCACTGTATCAAGCTTGAGCGGTGGGGAGAAGTCCCAGAATCTGATTGGCGATGCCCTGCAAGGTAGCGTCCCCGCTGGCCGCCCACTTCTGGAAGATCGGCGCGAAGCTCGCGAAGGACGTCGTGTTGCTCTGACGGATGTCACCGCGGCCCTGGCGGGGATCGCTCACCACCGAGTCGCCGTTCTTCGCCGCCTGCGCGCCGGCCAGGACCACCTGTGCGGCCTTCAGCGCCACGACGGGATCATTCATCTGCAAAGCCTGTTTCAAAGCCCCGTGCCGGGCCGGGGCCGCGTAAGACATCATCAACTGCTGGGCGGCGGGCTGCATGTCGGCCGGCAGGGTGTCCGCGGCGGTGGCGATGTAAGCGAAGCTTTTCGCCGTGCCGACGCGACCCAGGCCGTAGAGGGCCAGAGTCTGATCCTCTTTTTTCTGGCTCTTCATCAAGCCGTCGATGATCGAATAAAAAGTCGTCTCGTCCACTTCGCGGCGGCCCAGGGCCTCGACGAGTTTGTTCATGTTCTCTTTGGTCGGTTGGGCCGCGAGCAAAGCGCGCCACTGATCCGGGCTCAGCTGATCTTTGTTGTCGTTTTTGTTGTCCGCACCGGTGTCTTCTTTGTTCCGGTTGCCGGCCACTTCGTTGGGATTGGAGTAAATCGGTCCGCCGTCGCTGCCGTCACCGGACAGATGACGTCCATCGCGGCCCGTGGGCGCATTCGAGTTCGGGCGTTTCACCCAAACCATGGGGCGCTGTTGCTGCTGTCGAGCACGAGCTGCGGCGGCCGCCGCCTGTTTGGCCTTCGCGGCCGCGGCCTGAGCCGCCGCGGGATTCGTCGCCGCCGGCTTCACGTTCTTCGCGTCCGCCGCGGCCTGAGCCGCTTTTTTCGCATAGGGATTCACGTAACGACGATCGATCTCGCGCCCACCGAGGCCGAACTCGCCGATCATCTCGCTTTTGGGCCGGCCCATCTCGTAAGAGATGTCCTGAACCTCGTTCACCGGGGAGTCTTTGACGGACCCGAAGAGTTGGAAAAGCCCGAGGACCATCACGGCCACCAGCAATCCAATGCCCAACTCCAGTTTGTTGTCTCGGAAGTCCATAGACCCTCCTACCGATGGACCTAGCAGCCAACGTGCCAAGATCCCGGAACCAGGAGGCTTTTTATGGGTTTTGAGCTCTCAATCTGAGACAGAGTGACAATCCCCGTCTGAGACTGTCGAAAGGTTCGGCGAAGAGGCCTTGCCGGGAATCAACAAATTCACTCATCCTGAAAAGTCGTTCCATCTTTCTCGAGAGAGAAAAGCCACCGGGACAAAAGGCGACCGGCTCCTACGAAAACGGTTCTTCTCGCGGCGTCCGGAAGGGCGGGAGCAAAGTGTCTCAAAATTTGACAGAAATTATTTTCCAAATGCAATTCAATCGTTCCCGCGTGGCTTTCTTTTTGATGAAGGCCCATTGGCGAATGGGTTTGATTTGAAGCCGGAATATTAGCCATTTGGTTAATTTTCTTGCTTACTTTTTACTACAAAGATCTCGCGAGGCTGGGAGGCCGGTTGTACAAACGCGTCATGGACGAACAACAACCAATCCCAGGAGGATGTATGAAGTCGAACGTTTTGAAATTGGTGCTGTGCTCGGCACTCGCCGCCAGCCTGGCGGCCTGCCAAGGCGGCAAAGATAAAAAAGGCTCTTCGGGTCAAAACGAAGACAGCCCTCTCGGTGAACCGCAAACCGTCGTGGTTTCCAAAAACCAGGATTCCGCGGAACTCACGGACGCCGGCGAGCAGCTGATCTCCCCGTTCACTTTCCATTTGGCCGACCGCGCTTTCGCCATGGCCGTGGAAAAGGATCGCGGCAACAAGAAAGCCCAGTTCTACCGCGAATTCCTCAAGCGCTTCATGGTGTTCAGGGGCATTTTGAGCCGCGTGCAACCTTACGCCCGCGTCCACGGCAACTCCGTGGCGTTGGAAAAAACCATCCGCGACATCCCGGACCACCCGGTGAAGAGCTTCCTGCTGGACAGCAAAGGATTGGCTCCCATCAAGGACAGTAGCGACATTCAAAGCTTCCTGGTGGAATACCGCAACGCCGTGAACAGTTTCCGCGAGTACCTGGCCCAAAACCCGGATCTGAGATTCGACATCTATCTCAATCCCCACGTTTTTGAAGCCGCCATCCGCGCCCGCTACGAAGCCACCTGCTCCGTGGACACGCAATCGCCGACGGAATTCGAAGTCTATTGCAACGCTTTGGATGTGGCGAAGGTGAAAGTGAACGCCGGTGACCTCGTCGTTCTGCGCCAGATGGCCGCGGGCGAAGTGCTGTTCTTCTCCCTTTACACCTCTTACAGCATCGCGGGTCTCGAGCCCTTGTTCAAGGACCTGGAAAAAGCCGGTCAGATGGAATGCTCCGGCGGTTACTCCAGATACAACCCCAACACGAACAGCTATGACTATGCCGATTCGGAGTGCCGGCACCTGCACCGCCAGCTGAGCTCCCGTGAAATCATGCAACGGATCGAAGCCACCCCCGGCGCCGCGAAACTGCGCAAAGACTCCGGCCTGAAATACGTCAAGCAAATCGGCCTGGATTTCATCCAAGCCGCCAAGTGGGCTCAAAAGTACAAAGCCACCCTGTGCCCTTCAGGCGATGACGGGGTCGAAAACCGCCCGGGCTTCCTGTTCTCCAAGGGCCTCTGCGCGGACACCAGCGAACAAGCCGGCGCCGACCTCGCCTTGTTCGACCGCGCCCTGCAAAGCGTGGTTGACGCGAAACTGCAGAACAACGACGGCGTCGAAACGCGCACCCAGGTGAACTACATGGCCTTGTTCGAAAAGCCGGTCGCCGATCTGCGCGCCCTCATGCCGGCCTCCTGGAACGCCGAAGGCAAAGCCACCTCCCTGCGCGACAAAACGTTCGGGAACACCTTCCCCCGCGGCGACGCCGAACAGTTCATCCTCGAGAAGTAAGCCATGTTGAAATCAACGACGCTGATCATTCTCCTTCTCTCCCTCGGGGTCGCCGTCCAGGCGGCCCCGCGCCTCGGGGCCGAACACGGCCTCAAGGGCGCCGAAATGAAGAGTTGCGACCGCGCCGGCCGCCTCTGCGTGACGGTGAAATCGGAAAGCACCGTCGGCAGTCAGTTGCAGAACCTGCACATGCTGACGGAGCCGGTGGTGACGATCGAGAACCGTCGAACCGGCCGCAAAGAGACGATTCATGGCCGGACGGGATACATCGATCTCGAGTTCAATCAGCTCGTTGTTTACTGGAAGAAAAACGGCAAAGAAAAAGAAACCAGCATCCATCTGACGACTTTCGAACGCATGGAACGGAACAGGTAACGCATGAAATCCTTCCGCGCCCTTTTCATCGTGATGCTTCTCGGAGTGACGGGCTGTCAGCCCGGCACCCGTGAAGTCATCCGCGAAGGCGGCGTCGGGACCAAATCCCCCGGAACGGAAAGCCTGCCCGCCCCGCGCTCCGGCGGCGGCAACGGTGGCCCCACGGGCGGCAACGGCGGCTCCGACCCCACCGGCGGCGGCAACGGCGTGAACAACCGTCCTCTCGAAAGTTTCATGGTGGACATCCGGAAGGACGAGGCGTTCAAGCGATTCGTCCTTCCGCTCATTCTGAAAATGGCGGACCTCTACCCGCGCCTTTCCTCGGACATCTATCACATCGCCCGGGAACGGCGGTGGTTCGTGCTTCCCGTCGCCTTGGATCGCCTGCCTTCGCAGCGTCTGGGCACGGCTTTCGCGACCGATCAGATGGCCGTGCAAACCCTGGGCGAGATCTGGATCGACCAGCGGTTGTACGAAAAAATGGAGATCGAGGACCGCGGCATGCTGATCCTCCACGAGCTCCTCATGGGCGTCAGGCTCATGGAATTCCAGGACCCCGTCGATGAATGCCTTTCCTCCGTAGCCATCTTCTCCCTGCCCCGGGAAAAAGAGCAGGCGTCCCCGGCCACGACCTATCAGGACATGCGCACCCAGTGCTACAAGGGCCGCGGCTTCGGTTCCAACCGCGGGCGCGCCGATCAAATGAAACTCGCTGACGCCGACTATCTCGCCATCCGCGAATTGGGCGTTCGCCTCAAGCAGGGGCAGGGCGAGATTTCCATGGAGGAAACCGGTCTCTGGCTTTCCGCCAAGGGCTTCCGCCGCTACGACAATCAGAATTCGAAATAATCGATCGACAGGCAGCGCACCACTTCCGACTTGGACGGCGTCACCTTGGCGTTCACTTTCTCCACGAACTCCGGCAGTTCGCGGCGGATCCAATCCGCCACCTCCCGCGAAAGCGACATCGGCACCGTGTAGAAAAAATTGTCGTCATCGGGCTGGACCATCTTGTTCATGGCGTGCAGGCGCCAGTTCTGATGCTGCTTGTTCGCCAGATGGGACGAGGTCGACAAGTAAATCCGCGTCGGCCCCAGTTTCAGGCGGTTTTTCTCGCTGACCACCAGTCCGTGCTGCAGCAGAAAATCCAGCACCTTCTGGATCTGCGGGCGCGGCAGGCGCAGATGATCCGCGATCACCGCCGAATCATTGAAGCTTTCCAGGTCCGACAGCATGCGCACGCCCGAATAAAGCCAGCTCGAGTAATAAATGGATTTCTGGTCCGACGTGAGTTCGTGAACGTTCTTGATGCGGTTCTCGAGCTTCTTGGCGTGGTTCTGGCGGACTTTGATCTGTTTTTCGAAACGCTTGCGCAATTTCATGCTGCCCGCGCGGTTCGCCTCCACCAGCAGGAGGAAGTACTCCGCCTCTTGCTCGTCCAATTGCAGGTACTCGCACAGCTCCGCGGCCAGCTCGAGGCTCAGGTGCTTGTCGCCCTTGAAAACCTGGCTGATCATCGTCGTCGAGACGTTCAGGGCCTGCGAGATTCGGCGGTACTCCCCGAAACCCTGACGGGGCTGGTTCTCCACCCACTCCGTCACGTACTTTTTGTAGTCTTCATGATGGTAGATCGATATTCGCTGCATAGTTAATAAAAGTATTAACTATTTGGTTTGCGAACACCAGGTCCAGGAATTCACTCCTTCCGCACCGGGCAGAATCCCGGGCGCGGACCGATGGCCGGGAATTCCCGGCACACGTCCGGGCGGCGGTCATAGACCGTGCAGAGCCGCGTGCGGCTGTTAAGAAACACACAGTCGGAGTTCGCCTGCTGCGTGAGCATGAAGAGATCCGTGCCCTGCCGGAAGGACACGATCACACCCTCCCGCTTGAGGCGTTTTGCGACCTTCTTGATGGAACCCGCCGCCTCGTCCTCATGGACCACTCCCAAGCGCACGAGGTCCTGCAGCCTCACCTCGACGGGCATCGTGCAACAAGAACCATGGCAACCGCGGCACAGGCCTTGGGAGTATGTTTTCCAAGTGGAGGGGCGGTCTTTGTCCGTCATCGACATGCTTAAATAAATAGCACCAACCTGGACCAAAAGCCAGGCCCTCGACCAAGTGATGACGGACGAAAGGCGGACCCGTACAGTGGAAGGGGTGAGGACCGCATGACCAGCAATGTTCCCCATCATGAACGCTTATTTGATGAAATCTGCAACAAGTTGAACGAGCTCAGCCGCAACCGCTCCGAGGAGGATTCCGTGTCTCATCAGGAAAAGATGGACCGTCTGCAAACCCAGATCCGCAAATTCCAGACGGACCTTCACGACACGCAAGCCGAGATCCGCGACAAGATCAAAGTCCTCGAGAACGTGCAGATCGTCCAGAACAGCGACATGAACCAGCAGCTGAAACAGCTGACCGAGCAGCTCAACAACGAGCGCGCCATGAACACCAAGCTCAACGCCGACCTGGCGAAATCCCTGGAGCTCGGCCTGCAGCTGCAGCTCGAGATCCAGAACCTGCGCGGCCGCGCCCAGCAGATCCAGATGGAGGAGCGCAAGTACTCGCAGACCCTGCAGGAAAAGATCCGCCAGACCACGCACGACCTGGAACTGGCTCGCGCCCTGCGCGAGGAGATCGACACCGAGCTCGGCAAAGCCCGTTCGCGCCTGGTCGCCGAGCAGGAAAGCTCACAGAAGGAAAAAGCCGAACTCGAATCCCAGATCCGCGCGCACATGGCGGAGAAAGTGGACCTGCTGCGCGCCAACGAGGAGCTGCTCGCCGCCCTCAACAACAAAGACCAGGAGATCAGCCAGCTGCACGCGGAGATGGAGAGCATGTCCTCGTCCTTCGGCGAACTCGAAGGCGCTTCCCAGAAACAACAGGAGGTTCTGAAGAACCTCACCGGCGTCGCCGAGAACAAAATCGTGGAGTTGAAAATCGCCCTGGACCGCAAAAGCGCCGAGTCCCGCGATTACGAAGGCCACTTGCAGCAGGCCCTCACGCAGAACCAGCTCCTGCGCAACGAGAACGCCAGCCTCAAGGACTACATCGTCAAGATCAACGCCTACCTTCAGTCCTCGTCGCCCGCGCCGGACGCCCCGGCCCCGGCGGCGGCTCCGCCGCCCGCGCCCTGATCGCCCACGAGGTGGGTGAACATCTTCAAGTACATGCCTTCAGGAAAACTCAGGCGCCCCGGATGATCCGGGGCGGGACCGCCGCGGGCCACGCAGCGGGCATCCAGGAAATTGCGGCGGATGGATTTGCCGATCGCTTCCTTGAACATATCCTCATCGAGCAGGCCCGAGCAGGAGCATGAAACGACCAGGCCGTCGCGGTTGACGACGCGGAAAGCCTGGGTGTTGAGCTTCAGATAAGCGTGCTGCCCCACGGGCAGGTCCTTGCGCGCCTTCACGAAGGCCGGCGGGTCGGCGATGACGATGTCGTAATTTTTTTCGAGCTTCGTCAGGGCCTTCATCACGTCGGCCTCGAGAACGACCGTCTTCGCCCCCTGGCGTTCGGCGTTTTTCCGGGCGAACTCCAGGGCCCGCGCCGAGATGTCCACCAGCGTGGTCTCGACGTCGCAACCGCGGCGGCGCAAGGCGCGGGTCAGCTGCGAGGACCAGTGACCGACGTAGCAACACAGGTCCAGCACGCGCACCGGGCGGTCTTTCGGCAGGTCGGGATGGTGTTCGAGGATGCGGCACACGGTCGCGATGTTCGCCGTCTGATCGAGGAAAAAGCCGGTCTTCTGCCCCTCGAAGAGATCGCAGTTCATCTCCACCAGGCCGTCGTCGGTGGCGGCGTTCAGGAGGATGCCGAAGTTCGTGAAATCGGCCTCGCGCACGGACTTGATGAAACGGGCCTGGTCCTCGCTCATGCCTTCCAGCTTGCGCGAGCGCACGTCGTTGCGCAGGACCACGGCGGTCTGCTCCCAGGGAATGGCCGTATAGCCGCGCTCGGTGGCCGCCGCCACGAGATCGCGGAAAAAGGTTTCGGCGTCGCCGAGGGCCTGTTGCATGCCCGCGGTCAGGATCTGCGTGGCGAAAACCTGCAGCCGGCGGCCGTTCTGCTCGCCGACGTAGTGATCGACGATCAGACCCGGCAGGCGGTCGGCTTCGCTGAAGACCAGGCGAAAGCTCGCGCGGAACCCCATCAGGCGGCGGCTTTTCCAGGCCTCGAGCACGCGCTCGATCAGGCTTTCCTTGGAGAGGGGATTTTTTTCCTTCGAATCCAGGCTGAGAACGCGGAAGGCGATCAGCGACAAGGGATTGCCGTAACCGCGGGCGACGAAGCGCCCCTGGTCGTCCTGCAATTCCACCAGGCCGCCGGGCACGACGCCTTTCGGGCTTTGCGCGAGCTCATTGGCGTACACCCAGGGATGACCGGCCCGCACGCGGCGGTCGGCGCCTCTTTTCAATTTCCAGATATTCATGGACCGTCCTTCACGGAGAGCACAATGAGCTCCGTGTCGTCGTCCTTCATAAAGTTATTGTCGCTGAGAAGCAACAAGCTCGCGGAGCCATCGGCCAATCGGGGCCCCCAAGCGAGCCCTTCGAAGTTCGCGACCGGCTTGCCACCGCGGATTTTTTTCAAATCGCGGTCGAGATCCAGAACCTTGGTTTTGCGGCAAACGTCCCCCGAGCAGTCGGCTAAGAACAAAGCCCCGCCGAAAGTGAGCGTGAAGCGCGAGGAGAGGATCCCCGTGCGCTCGAGCACCAGCAAACGCGTGTCGTCCACGGCCAGCACCTCGCTCACCCCGCGGATCACTTCCAGGGTCCCGAAATCGGGATCGCTCATGCGGTAGCGGTGACTTTTTTCAAAAACAAACCCGCCCCGCAGGTCGCGGCGGTGGCGATCGAGCCGCACCACCCGGGCTTCCTTCTCCTGGGTCAGGGCGCGCTCGTAGCCGACCCACAGATGATCCCCGCGCGGGGTCAGGCTCAGGCCCTCGGGACCGGCGTTGTTCTGCGTGCCTTTCTTCTGCAAGCCCAGAGGCTCCGGCTGCACCTCGTCCGGCAAATCCAGCTCGCCCAGATAACGACCTTCCGCGGACAGGCGCAGGATGCGGTTTTTGCCGCGCGGTCGGCTGTGGGTGTTCGCCTCCGAACTCAGGAAAAACCCGCCGTCGCCCTGACGGGCGAAGCCTTCGGGATCCAGATTGGTTTTGAATTCATCCAGGCCCGGCACGTTCTTCAGCGAACGCACGCGGCGGGGCTGCAAAACGGCGCGTTCGCCCTCGATCTTGAGGCTCGCCTCGTAAAAGCGCGGCGAGCCGTTGCGCCCGCGATCATCGGAGAGCAGGTAGACGACGCCGTCATGGAAAGCCAGGGCGGACAAGCCGCCGAACTTGGTGCCTTGAAAGACGCTGCGGCCCGGGTGGCTCGCGATCGCGCGCGGCTGCACGGTCAGGGCGAAGGCCGGCGCGCCCCAGACCAGCAGCCAGGCGAGGATCAGCTGCGCCATCGCAGTTCGGTTTCTTTCACGGGATTTCGGAACTCGCGGTTCTCTTTCAAATGATTCTCCCATTCATCCTTGAGGGCGTAATACCACTTGGCTTGAGTGTCGGCGTCGCGGATCAGCATCAGCGAGGGGTCGAACTTCAAACCCTCCTGCTGTTTGTTCACGGCATCGATGTCCTGATAAAGGAAGTAGTGCATGAACCATTTCAGGAAGGGCTTGATCACGCCCAACCAGGGGATGTCCCAGTACATGACCTGATGGATCACCGTCTGTTTGTCGTTGACCGGCGTGAGACCGGTGAAGGAGTAGAAATTCCTCTTCCCGACGCGGATGTGCTCGATGCGCACGCCGGGCAGACGGAAAGTGATCTCGGTGGTGATCTCGCCGCCCAGGATTTTGTAGGCCTTCGAATTCGCCGAAGGCTTGTGCTGCAACATGCGGAAGCCGTGATCCACCGGACCGAAGCGCTTGGTCTTTTCGATCATGGATTTTTCACTGCGCCACAGCCAGCTCTTGTGGATGTAAGGGCCGTGCGCCGGATCCATCAAGCCGATGACGGCGTGATCGACGTGGCATTCGAAGGTGGCGATCTCGTGCAGGCGCGGCTTCACGTCCAGGGGCAGGCTGTTCATCAGGGGCGGCTCCGGGATGCGGGCCGGGTCAAAACCCTTCTCCCCCATGAAGACCCAGATGAGGCCCTGACGCTCGATCACGGGATAGGTCTTCACTTTGATCTTCGTGCAATCCAGGTCCTGACCCGAACACAGCGAGGGGATCTCGCGGCAGACGCCGCCGCCATCGAACTTCCAGCCGTGATAGGGGCACTCCACCTGATCTTTGACGACGCGTCCGTAAGAGAAAGGAATGCCGCGATGGGGGCAGATGTCCCGCAAGGCCGAGGTCTTCCCGTGGGAGTCGCGGAACAGCAGCACCGGCTCGTTCAGGATGAGCACCGACTTCAGGCCGGAGACCGGCACCTGCGAGGTCAACGCGCCCACATACCAGACGTTGCGCAAAGTCCCCGTGTGCATCAGCGTTTCCTCGAGGAGAAACGTTTTTCCGCCAGGGTGACGGTGTTTTCCAGCAGGCAGGCGATGGTCATCGGGCCCACGCCGCCGGGCACGGGGGTCGCCGCCGCCACATGACCCTCGAGCTCTTCGAAACGCACGTCGCCGCACAGCTCGCCGCTGCCCGTGCCGTGCATGCCGACATCGATCACGACGGCGTCTTTTTTGAAATCCTCGCGCCCCAGCAGGCGCGCTTTCCCCGCCGCCACGACCACGATGTCGGCCTCGCGGGTGTAGGAGCGCATGTCTTTGGTCTTCGAGTGGCAAAGAGTGACGGTGGCATCGGCCTCCGACAGAAGGTGTGCCATGGGCTTGCCGACGATGTTGCTCCGGCCCACCACCACGGCCCGACGGCCGGCCACGGGGATTTCATAATGCTCGAGGATGCGCATCACCCCGCTGGGCGTGCAGGGCTTGACGATCGGACGACCGGCCCACAAATAACCCAAGGACGAGTAGGTCAGACCATCGGCGTCTTTGTCCGAACGCAGGAGCTCCAAAACGCGCTCCGGCTTCAAACCCTTCGGCAAGGGCAGCTGCACGAGAATGCCGTCGACACCGTCATCGGAGTTCAGGGCGCGCAAGGTTTCTTCCAATTCCTCTTGGGAGATGGTCCCCGGCAGGGAGTGCTCCGAGGACTCGATCCCGGCTTTTTTACAGGCGAAATGTTTATTGCGAACATAGACTTGGCTGGCTTTGTCGTCGCCCACGAGCACCACGGTCAGATGGGGCGCGCGCCCCGCCTGGCGTTGAAAGGCCTCCACGCGGGTTTTCAGGCTTTCACGCAGGTGATTGGCAACGGCTTTTCCATCGAGCAGAAGCATGGGGTTGACCTCGGAGGTGGACTGTTCGGCTTGACTCGTTTTCTCTGCTGATTTATCGTGCAAAATCCTTAAAAAAGGGAGGTTTTTTTATGGCCGAGAAAGTGAAACTCTCCAAAGACGGAAGCTCGATTGACTTCGTGCAGTCGGAAAATCTCCCGACCTCCCTGAAAAAGTTCCGTCAAAGCCCGGAAATCGAAGGTTTCTACCGCTTTATCTACGAAAACGACCTGCAGAAAGAAGCCTACGACATCCTGGATCGTATCATTGCCGAGCGTAAAAACAAACGCGCGGAAGCCAAGGCCCAGGCGAAGGCCGCGGCCAAGGAAGTGAAAATGGCCGAAAAGGCCGCCGCCAAAGAGGCCGCGCAAAAAGAGCGCGAGCAAGCCAAAGCGGCTGCCGCGAAAGCCGCGGCGGAAAAAGCCGCCAAGGCCAAGGCCGCCGCCGAGAAAGCGGCTGAAAAGGCCGCCGCGAAAGCCGCGGCCAAGGCGGCGAAGAAGGCCGCCTCGGTGAAAGCCAAACCCGCGTCCAAAGCCCCCGCCAAACCGGCGAAAAAGGCCGCCCCGGTGAAGGCCAAGGCGAAACCGGCCAAAAAGGCCGCCCCCGCCAAAAAGCCGGCGGGCAAAGCCAAAAAGAAGAAATAACCCCTGAAGGCGTCCGCGAAACGGACGCCTTCTTTCTTTCCCCCGCTTTATTCCCCCGCCGAACCCGGCGCCGATTTCGCTGACCGAGCCTCCATTCCCAAGGAGGTCTCATGCGTCAGCTTCAAAATCGTCGTGGCCAAGGCTTGATCGAGTATCTGGTGATTGTCGCCCTGGTCGCGGTCAGTTCCATCGTCGTGATGAGGGCCGTCGGCGGCAGCGTCAATCAGCAGTTCAGCAAAGTCGCCAAAGCCCTCGGCGCCAAGGTTGAAGGCGATCTGCGCCCCCACTCGATCAGCGAGAACATGTACAAGAAAAAAGATCTCACCAATTTCCTGCAAGGCGCGCTGGAGGCCGACAAACAAAGGCGGGGCGAGTGAGGCTTCTCCGCCGGGAGGGGCAGGCCGCCCTGGAATCCCTGGTCCTCCTGCCCCTCTTCCTGTCATTGCTGACCCTGGTGCTGGGGCTGTTCCTCCTGGCCGGCGCCGTTTTCCTCCTCGAAGACCGGCTGGAGGAAACGCTTTTGTGCCTGAGTCACCGCGAGCGTTCCCGGTGCGAAACTGATTTCCGGAGTTTCGTGCAACGAAGCGGCTTGCACCATCTGAACGCGCGGTCCCGGTTCACCAAAAACGGCGGGCGCTGGAGCGGGCTTGTGGAACTGCAAAAACCCTGGGGCGGGTCCTTTGTGATGCGACGGGATCTTCGCACTCCTCTCACGGACAATCGATGAGGGGCAATCGGCGTGGCTTCGCCATGATCAGCCTGCTGACCCTCCTGCCCGTGCTTCTGGCGGCGGGCGCCTGCTTGTTTTTCATCATGGGCTTTGTCGAAGACCGCACGGCCACGCGCAACGGCTGCCGCCGGCAGCTGCTGCAGGGGCTGGAACAAGCGGGACGCCCGATGAAGCAGCTGATGGACCTCAACCCCCTCGCCTGGCGGTTGCGCGCCGAAAAAACCGCCGCCCTCGCGGCTTTGGCGGCGGCCACCGCCGCCGGGAATCCCGCCGCGGTGTCCGCCGCCAACATGCGCCTGCAGGTGATCCAACAAAAGCAAACCAGCCTCGATCTTCGGCAAAAGGCTCTCCTTCGCCGGGCGGACGCGTCTTTGAAATCATCGCAGACCCTGGCGTGGCGGGCCGTCGCCCGGGCGCCGCTGAATTTTTTGGTTCCTCAACCGCAAAAACCCGTCTTCATTCCCCCGGCCCTCCGTCCGGATGGACCGGGCCCGGCTCCGGTTTACGTTCTTCCTCCCGATTTCGAGCGGCGCCAGACCCTGGCGCAGAAATGGCAAAGCCGTTTCGAACTGCGCGGGCCCCTGCAAAATTTCCTGCCGGCCCGCGGGAGGTTGAACGAAACATGCGCCGCCACTCTCGTCCCCCGAGGAAACTTTTGGAGATCCCGTCTGACCGAGGCCAGGTTCTGATCGAAGGCCTTTTGATGACGATTTTCCTTTTCGCTTTTTTCGCGGTCGCTTTGCAATCCGTTCAGGAGGAAAAGCCCCGCGTGAACCACCACCGCTTCAGCCGCGAAAGGACGCAGCGATGAATCATTGGCGGCAAAAAATCCTCCAGCTGATCGAAGACCGCAAGGAGCTTCTGTTGTGGCTCATCTTCATCGCCATCGGCGCCACCGCGGCGGCTCTTTCCCTCACGATGCGACAGGCGGAATCCCCGGCGGAGGCCATCACCTCCCTGGAAACTTTCATCCCCCGCGACCACCTGCTGATCCCGGTGGAAATCGCCAACGCCGACAAGCTCGAAGGCATTTTGGGCGCGAACGGCATCGTCGATCTGTACGTCGTCCCCGCCGAAGGCGGTCCGGCGCGCCTGGTGGGACGGCGGCTGCGGCTTTTGCGCGCGCCCCTCAATCCCCAGGCCTTCGCCGTCCTCTTGAAAGAGAGCGAGGCCGATCGTTTTCTCTCGAATCCCGGCCCCTACATCGCCAGCGTGCGACCTTTGAACGAGAAAACCCACGAGGTCGCGCGCCCCACCCCGGGGCCGCGAATCGATTACCAACAGGAGTGAAAAATGAAATGGATCCCTTTGCTTTTCCTGAGTTTTGGTTTGAACCAGCCTCTGCGGGCGCAAACGCCGGACGGAGAATTGCGGCCCGCTTTGGTGAAATCCAGCCGGGATTTTCTGGAGGACAAAATCAGCGCCGCGCAGTTCCTGGTCATCGCGCGGGCGGAACATCAGCGGGAATCGTTCAATGCGGAGGAAAAATCCTACCTCGCCGATCTGTCCGAGCGCCTGCCGGAAAATCTGCGGCAGAATCTTTGTCCGCGCGCCCATGAGGGGCTCTGCGAAGACTCCCTGACCGCCATGAGCGACCACTGGCAGGAGGTCCCCCTGGACGCACCCGGCAGCCACGTCACGGAAACCGCGCCGACTTCGTCCTGGTGGAACCGGAATTCACGCTGGGTGCTGATGGCCGCGGTCGGCGGCCTGGCGGCGTCCGCCTGGATGTTGCGGGACAAGGAACTGCAAATCAGTCCCGCGCGCTGAAGACCACGCGTCCGTTCAAACGGACTTCAAGGGTCTTTTCATCCGCGAAAAGGCTTTCGCCGGCTGTCACATGGGGATCCGGGTGAACATGGAAACTCAAAGGGTCGCCCTGCAAAGCCGGGATGCCGGTGGCGACGCTTTCCCGCAGGGCCTTCAGGTTCGAAAACAGCGATGGCGCCTCGATGGGGCTGTCGCTGCCGAAGCGCACCGGGATTTTCATGCGGCGCAGGGCCTCCCACGGAAAAGCGTGGCGGGCGAGGGGTCCGAGCTTCTTCTCGAGCCACAAGCGGTCCGTCAGCCAATGGCAAGGTTGCAAGTGGCAGATCACATGCAGGGGTTTCATCTTCTGAATGGTCTCGGGCCGGATGATCTCGGCGTGTTCGAGATTCAATCGACCACCGAGACCCGCGGCGGAAAGTTGGCGGGCGATTTCCACCATTCTGTCCACCGCCTCGTCACCGATGGTGTGCACGGCCACTTCGAGATCATTCTCCCAGCTGCGGCGGATCACTTCGGCGGCCTCGTCCAGGCTCCAGCAGGCCATGCCCTGGGTGCCGTCATCGCGATGCAAATAGGGCTGCGACAGCAGGGCCGTGTCGGATCCCAGGGAGCCATCATAATAGAATTTCATGCCGAGAAGCTTGTTCAAGGGGCTTTGCGCGCGGCGGGCGGCTTTGGCCTCTTCGAGAACGCGGTCGAAATCGGCCAGGTTCTCGCAGGCGAAATTCCAATCCACGTGCAAAGCGCTCTCACCACGGTCCTCCAGACGGAGAGACTCATTCCAGGCCTGGGCGCCACCGGCCATGTCCCGCACATGGGTGAAACCGGCGGCGTTGAAGCGCTTCATTCCCAAGCTCAGGTAACGGCGCATTTCCTCGTCGGAGGCGGCCGGCAGGCTTTGCAGGTTCAAGTAGTGTTCGGTCTCGTAAAACACGCCCTCGCCGCTTTTGCCGAGCAGGGCGAGACCGCGGGAGTTGGTGACTCCCGAGTGCCCATCGCAGCGGGAGAAATAAACCGGCGTGTCCGGGAAGAAACGATCCAGATCGAGGGCCCGCGGCGCGCGCGCCTCCGGCCAGCGATTTTCATCCCAGCCAAAACCCACCAACCAAGGCCCGCGGAAATCCGCCGGGCGCGGCTTGAGACGGGCGAAATCCTCCAGGGACTTCAAAACCGAAAGATCCGCCTGGCAGGCCATTTCGCCGGTGGCGGCCAGATGCACGTGACTGTCATACAGGTTCTTTAAAAGCACGAAACCCCCCGCAAATGTCGGAGGGTTCCTGGTTACGCCTTTTTTCGCTCAGGATCAACGTCCGGTCGGACCTTGAATCGGAGGAATCGTGTTATTCGGGTAAGGGCCCATGGGCATGATCGTGCCACCGCCGATGCCGCCACCAATGTAGCCGCCTCCGCCGATATAGCCGCCGCCACCGATATAACCACCACCGCCCATGTAACCGCCACCCACGCCGATGCCGCCGCCCATCTGGACTTGCTGCATCCGCACCATGAGGCTTTGCATTTCCTGCTGCAGACCCATCATCGTGCGTTGTTTCTGCATGTAGGTCTCTTGCGCGCGCATCTGCATCTGCATCTGCATCTGATATTGCTGCATCTGCATTTGCATGAGCTGCTGCTGGTAAGGCATTCCCATGCCCATACCACCCATGCCCATGCCGGGCATCATTCCCATACCACCCATGCCGTAGGGCATTCCCATCATGCCACCCATACCGGGCATCATTCCCATACCACCCATGCCGTAGGGCATTCCCATCATGCCACCCATACCGGGCATCATTCCCATACCACCCATGCCGTAGGGCATTCCCATCATGCCACCCATGCCGTAGGGCATTCCCATCATGCCACCCATGCCGTAGGGCATTCCCATCATGCCACCCATACCGGGCATCATTCCCATACCACCCATGCCGTAGGGCATTCCCATCATGCCACCCATGCCGGGCATCATACCCATGCCGCCCATGCCCATCATGCCGGGGTACATACCGGGCATCATTCCCATACCGCCCATGCCCGGCATGCCGTTCATGCCGAAGTAGCCGCCGATGCCGGGAAACATGCCAGGACCGTTCATCCCCCAGGGAGTCATTCCTGGCATGTACATGCCGCCGCCCATCGGGGCGCCCATCATGCCGGCGGGATATCCGAACATGCCGGCCCCGTTCGGGTAACCGTACAGGGGGCCACCCATGCCGTAAGGACCCATCATGCCCGCGGCCCCCATCGGGAAGCCGGCGCCGCCGACGCCGCCGGCGCAGCCGAAGGCCCCGGCGCCCATGCCGCCGCCGAGGGCGCCATAGATCGCGTTCGAGATGAAAGGCAATCCGTAACCCCACGCGGGATAGGTGCTTTGAGTCGGCCATCCCAGCGCGGCGTTGTTTTCGGAGATCATCTTATTTTGTTGATAACCCATGTAGACGGCCAGGCCGCCCACCAGGCCGTTCGACAGAACGCTGGCCCAGTTCACTCCGGGACCCTGACCGCCGCCGGCGCAGAAGAAACAGAAACCGCTCTCGGTTTTTTTCGGATTTTCCTTGGCGTCTTCGATCGCCATCTCGGCGTTCTCTTTTTCGTCCTCGATCAGGCGGTCCAGGTCCTCGATCTCGTTTTCCAGACGGCGCTTTTTCGCGTAGTCGCTGGCGTAGTCGCGCAAGCCCTTCACGCAGTTGCCGCCGCGGCGGCGATCGGCGCTGAGAGTGCCGGGAAGGGAGCAGGCGGACCCGTTCACCGAACCGTTTTCGCAGATGCTGAACCACTGATCGGGGTTGTAAGGGCCGAACGAAGAACCGCGGGCCTCCCCTTGAACGCAAGGGTTGCCCTTGGACGGGATGCAGCCCTCCTCGCGGCCCGAGAAGCCCTCGTAGGCGGAGCAAGCGCGGCCGTTTTCAATGTGCGTGAAAATGACGTCCGTGTAGGTCGGGGAAATCGCGTCCTCGATGTCGCGGCGGGCGCGTTCGAGCTGACGATCGAGCTTTTTCAACTGCGCTTCTTTTTGCTTTTTCAGTTTTTCCGCGCGCTCCGCGGCGGCCCGCGCCTGGCGGACTCCGTCAACGCGATCGTAAGCGCCATTGCCGGCCGTGCCCGGATAAGGACAGGATTGGTTCGCGCCCCACATCCCCGTTCCCCAGGGCGTCGATTGCGCATGTGCCGTGAACGACAGGACAATCGTTCCGAGAACGACCGCGGTCTTCAGGACAAAATTCATAGTCCACTCCTCATGAGATTCCTCTATTTTCCATGTTTTCATCGGAACGTGCCTACCTGGACTTGACTCATTCTCGATCATTCTGGACCTAGATCGGGTTGCCTGGATCTTTTCCGGCCCTCTAGACTGGAGAAACATGAAACAGACCATTCTTTGCGTGGACGATGAGACGGACAATGTGGATGCCCTCGAGCGGCTTTTCCGGAAAAAATTCCAGGTCCTGCGCGCCACCTCGGGACAGGAGGCGTTGAAAGTCCTGTCCCGCCATCAAGGTCCCGTCGCCGCCATCATCACCGACCAGCGCATGCCCGAGATGACCGGCTCGGAATTCCTGGAGCGCACCCTGCAAAGCCATCCCGACACCGTCCGCCTGCTGCTCACCGGTTACACCGACCTCGATTCCGTCATCAACGCCGTCAACAAAGGGCAGATCTTCCGCTACCTGACGAAGCCCTGGGATCCCGTCGACCTCGCCAACACCGTGGACCGCGCCGTCGAACGTTTCGAGCTCGGCCAGGAACTGAAGCAAAGAAACGCCGAGCTCGCCGTCGCCAACGAGGAACTGAAAAACCTCGACAAGGCGAAATCGAACTTCATGATCCTGGTGAACCATGAGTTGAAAACCCCGCTCACGACGGTATTGAATTTCACCGGTCTCTTGTCCGAAACGACGATGGATGAAGAGCAGCGCCTGTACGTCGACCGCATCCAGAAAAGCGGCGAGCGCCTGAAGGTCCTGATCGAGGACGTCCTGCTGGTGGTGAAAGCCGAGACCGGGCAACTGAAATCCGACCGCCGCGAGACGAAGATCACGTCCTTCCTGGCGGAACTCCCGCCCGACGTCGTCAAGATCGCCGCGGACAAGAACCAATCGTTGAAAGAGGACCTGGCGCCCCTGCCGGTGAAGGCCGACCCGGGACAGATCCGACAGGTGCTGCAGCGACTCGTGCATAACGCCGTGAAATTCGGGCGCGACAACTCCGAGATCCTGCTGGAGTCCGCGGCCGACGGCGAAGACGTCGTCTTCAGCGTCACCAACCACGGCGACACCATTTCCAAACAGGTGATCGCCCATATTTTCCGGCCCTTTTTCATCGATGAAGACATCATGAACCACTCCACCGGCATGGGCCTGGGGCTCACCATCTGCCAGAGCCTCCTGCGCGTGCACGGTTCCGTGCTCGACATCCGCAACCGCGGCGACGGCGTGACCGTGAGTTTCCGCCTCCCGGCCGTCTGAACCGCGAGGACCGGACATCCTTCTCCTCCTGCCTCGTCCCTGACCGCGGCCGCGATCTTGCCCCGTGGCCGGTCCATGAAACATTTTTTCCTGCTTTTGACGCTGTCCTGGAGCCTCGTTTCGCGCGCCGATCTGCCTGACTATTTCACCGTCGGCGAGGAGGTCCCCCTGCCGGCCACCTCGTCCCGCCTGTGGATCGGCGATCCCAAATTGCTGCGCGCCCGGGTCGAGGGCCAGCGGATCGCCCTGAAGCCCCTGAAAAAAGGCAGCGTCGAGGTCCGCTGGGGAAAGGTGTCGCGGCGCCTGGCGATCCTCACGCCGTCCGCGGCGCGCACTTTCCAAAACCTGCGCCGCGGTCAACGCCTGTGGGTGGGCCTGAAAGCCGAACTGCGGGAGGGACAGGTGATCCTGAGCGGGCGCCTTCACCGCATCGAGGACCTGGATGAAGCGATGTCGCGCCTGCCGGAGGATCCCGAGTGGGAGCTGCGCGCCGCCATGAGCCCCGCCGTGCGCGAGGCTTTTTTGCGACGCCTCGCCCGCCACTTGGGCCTGGAAACCAAACCCGCCCTGCAATTCGCCGAAGCCCCCCTGTGGTTGTCCACGGGCTCCCCCGATGAAACCAAGGAGCTGCGAAGATCCCTGCAGCGCTTCGGCGTGCGCGTCGTTCGCGACGAGGCGGCCGTGGCCACCGAGCCCGTGGTGCGCGTCGACGTCGCCGTGGCGGAAATCCGCCGCGACGCTTTCCGCAAGTACGGCATCACCTGGCCCGCGACGGCGGAAGCGAAGCTCCTGCCGGACGGCTCCCTCACCCGTCCCGACCTCGCCTTCAACGCCCACGCGCTCGAAAAATCCGGCAACGGGCGTTTGCTCGCCCGGCCGACGCTTCTGTGCCGCAGCGGCAAAGAGGCCGAATTCATCGCCGGCGGCGAGTTCCCGGTCAAGGTCATCGGTTACCGCACTCAAGGGATTTTATGGAAACATTACGGCATCACCGTGCGCGTGAAACCCAAAGCCGATCGTTCGGGACGCATGTCCATCGCCCTCACCGTGGAGGTTTCCTCCCTCGACAACGCGGTCGCCGTGGACGGGGTCCCGGGCCTGCTCACCAACCGCGTCGCCAGCCACTTTGACCTCACCCGCCCGCGGGTCATCGCTTTGTCGGGCCTGATCAAACAGCAGGACGGCCGCCAAAGCCAGGGGCTGCCGGGCCTGACGTCCCTGCCGGTGATCGGCGCTTTGTTCTCGAGCCGCGACTGGCAGGAGAACCGCACCGAACTGGTGATTTTCGTGCGGCCTGAAATCGTTTCGGAGGAAAAACCATGAGCTTGTCGCGGTTGTACCTGGATCTCGAACAAAAAATCCTTTCCCTCCATGGCGAAGGGGGACCGGCGGGCGAAGATCACTTCCTGCGCGAGCGGGAGGATCTGCTGAACGGCGCCGCCATCGGGCTGGACGAACCGGAATCGCGGCGCCTGCGCCAGGAATTCGATGAGTGGGGTCCCCTCACGGATCTGCTGGAAATGCCGGGACTGACGGAAATCCTCGTCAACGGACCCGACACGATCTGGTACGAGAAAAACGGCCGTTTGCACCGCTGGCCGGACCGGTTTTTTTCAAACGCCAGCCATCAGCGCTGTCTGGACCGCCTCTGCCAGCAGGCCCGCGCCCTCGTGACTCTGGAGCGGCCCTCCGCCGACGGGCGCTGGCGGGATTTCCGATTGCACGTCATCCGCCCGCCCCTGACCCGCGAACACGTGGCGATCAGCCTGCGCCGCCATCCGGAGAATCCCTGGACCCTCGAAGCACTGCGAAACGCCGGCTGGTGCCGGGAACCCGAAGCTCTTTTCCTGCGCTCTTTGATCGGAAGACGCCTGAATTTCCTGGTCGTCGGCCCCACGGGTTGCGGCAAAACCTCCGTGGTGAATTCCCTGCTGGGCTTGATCGCGCCCGATGAAAGGGTCGGCATCATCGAAGACACCGACGAGATCGCCGCGCCCGCCGGCCCGTCCTTCAAACTCCTGACCAGACCCGCCTCGCCCGGGGGATTGGGCGCCGTCGATCAGGGCGAACTCGTGCGACAATGCCTGCGCATGCGCCCCGATCGTCTGGTGATGGGGGAAATCCGCGGCCCCGAAGCGAAGGATTTTTTGATGGCGCTGTCCACCGGTCACGGCGGCAGTTTCGGCACCCTGCACGCGGAGGATCCGGCGCAGGCTTTGATCCGCCTGGAGATGCTGATCCAGATGGGCGCGTCCCATTGGGGACTCACGGCGATCCGCAAACTCATCCGACTGGGCCTGCATTACATCATCGTCGTGGGAAAAAATGAAAACGGCGGGCGCTTTTTCAAGGGCGCCCACCGTCTGGTGTCTTTGGAGGAGACCGGGTTTCTCCTGGAGAAGGAGGAACTTCCTTAAGCCTCGGTGCTCGAGGGGGTGGGAACGAAGCCGCGTTTTTCCTCCACGGCGCCGAGCAGCTCTTCGGAACGGGGCGCGACCCCTTCTTTCAGGTCTTTGACGGGATTGGTGTCGAAGAATTTTTTCGCCAGATCCTCGACGACCTTGGCGCGGGCCGCTTCCGGTTTGTTTTTATAGATGTCCGTGCGGTCGAGGGGTCTTTCGAGATTCGAGATGTTGACCCGGTCCTCGATGTCCAACGGCGATCTCGTCACCCGTCCTTCCGGACGGCCCCAACCCGGGGCACCGGGACGGACCGGTTGGGAGCCTGACACATCCACCGCTTTCGTGCGGGCATTGCTCGGGATGATGCGGCTGATTTTTTCCATAACACCTCCTGTGTTCTGGTGGGTCGACCATCCTGGCCGACATCTTTCGTATCGGCTTGAAACGTTCCGACTTGAGACAAGGTCCCGCATTCTGGTGGAAGGTCGAGGTCTTGGCGCAGTGAATTACTCTCTCTGGCATAGTACCTTGCAATGAATAGTACACGGTGATACACAGATCCAAACATGAACGCGCAATTTAAAAAAGGCATTCTCGAGCTCTGTGTCCTGTCGCTGATCCGGCGGCGGGATTACTACGGCTACGAGCTGGTCGAGGAGATTTCCAAGCAGTTCGAGATCTCCGAAGGCACCATCTACCCCATCCTGCGCCGCCTGACCGACGAGAAGTACTTCGAGACTTACTTGCGCGAGTCCAGCTCGGGGCCGCCGCGGAAATACTACCGCCTCACCGACGAAGGTCGGGCCGCCCACGCCCAGCTGCTGCGCGAATGGAACGACTTCGATCGCCAAGTGAAATCCCTGCTGAACGGAGAAGCAACATGACGCGCACTGAGTGGCTGATCAAGCTGGAGCGGGAACTCACCCGCCTCGGGGTGCCCGCCCCGCGCGAGATCGTCGCCGACTACGAGGAGCATTTCGCCATCGCCGCCGGCGCCGGTAAAAAAGAGGAAGAGACGGCGGCGAAGCTGGGCGATCCCGTGTCGGTCGCCCGCGCCCACCAGGCCGAACGCCTGGTCAGCCAGGTCGCCACCCCCGGCGAAGCCCCGAAAATGCGGGACGTGGCGAGCGCCACCTGGCGCCTGCTGGTGCTGACCCCCTTCAACTTCTTCATGCTGATCGGGCCTTTCCTGTTGCTGGCGATCTGCCTGTTCACGGGCTGGATGCTGTGCCTCACCTTCGGCGGCGTGAGCCTCGCGATTCTCACCCTCGCCGCCACCTCCGTGCCGCTCCTGGCGGTGAATTTCTGGGGCACGGGCGCGCTGATCCTGGCGGCGCTCGGGTTCGTCTCACTGACCGTGTTCGGGATCATGACGATGCTCTTGATCAGCAAAGGGGCTTTGAGCTTTTTCGTTTCGTATCTGAAGTGGAACGTCGATTTCGTCCTGGCAAAGAAATGAGGTGTGCATGAGTGACCGATTCTACAAATTTTATGTTTCGGTGCTTTTCGTGACGGTGGCCTTGTTCGGCCTGTCCGGTTTCTTCAGCTGGATGGCGGGGGACTCGAAAGACCAGCTGGCGAGGCAGATCTTCGGGCAGTTCAGCGATGCCGCCCAAAAAGACTTCACCGCCATCGAGGAGAACGTCGAACTGCAGGAACGTTTTCAGGAAATCAGCATCCGCTCCCCCTCCGGCGACGTTTCCATCAGCCCCTCCCCGGACGATAAAACGCGCATTCATTTCAGCGGCAAAACGCCGCGCCACCTGAAGCGCAGCCCCTACGGCTACCGCGTTCAGGACGGCGTTTTGCACATCAAAGTCGAGCACGAGTCCGAAGGACAACAACTTCACTTCACCTTGAACGGCGAGGAAATCACCCTGGGAGCGCGCTCCCCGGAGGTGAACATCGACCTTCAGGTGCCGAACGAGCTCTTCAAAAGCCTCCAGGCCCAAAGCGTTTCCGGTGACTTCAACGTTCAAGTTCCGAAGGGTTCCTCCTGGCAGGTCGACTTCAAATCGATCTCCGGGCATTTGGAGAACCATGTTCCCGCATCCCCCTCCCCCACAGGTCGGATTCAGATTCAGACCGTTTCCGGTGACGCCGAGATCAGCGAATCCCCCTAAAGCGTACCGCGGATTGTCATGTGTCCGTGCCAGCCGACCGTCGGTGTGATAGCCTCACACCGATTTTATTATGATAGAAATTATCGTCGTCCTCGTTTGCCTGATCTTGAACGCCACTTTGGCCGCCGCGGAAATGGCTTTCGTTTCGGCGGGTCGCGCCCAAATCAAATTGATGGCCGGCAAAGGCCTCACCAACGCCAAGACGCTCCTGAACCTGCGGCAGAATCCGGAACGGATTTTGTCGATCATTCAAATCGGCATCACTTTGGTCGGAGCCATCGCCGCCGCCGTGTCCGGGGCCGGCGCCGAAGAATGGCTGGGCCCCACCTACATGTCTTATTTCAAGGTGAGCGAAGAGACCGCCGAGGCCTTGGCCATCGTCACCATCGTTTTGCCCCTCACGTACATCAACGTCGTTTTCGGGGAACTGATCCCGAAATCCATTTCCCTGAAAAACCCCCTGGCCATCGCCATGTTCGCCGCCCCCTGGCTGGCTCTTTTTGACCGTTTGCTGTGGCCCCTGGTGTCTTTGCTCGAAAACTCGACGAAGTTCTTCCTGGGTCTTTGGGGACGCACGCCGGCGCCGGCGGAGGCCCGCGAAGGCGAGGATTTCGTCGAGATCGGCCAGCTGCAAAAGAAAACCAAAGAGTACGTGATCAACATGATCCACGCGGAGAAAAAGCGCGCCCGCGACACGATGATCCCCTGGGAATCCGTGAACTTTATTAAAAAAAGCTTCTCCATGGAAGAGGTGGAGGAAGTGGTCTTGCGTTCCGGGCACACGCGTTTGCCGGTGAAAGACGACGACCACATCGTGGGCCTTTTGCACACGAAAGAATTCATGAATCTCGTGAAAGCCGGCCGAACGGACTGGCAGGAATACATCCGTCCCATCCTGCGCTTCCGCGCCATGGAACCCATTTTGGACATTCTGCCGAAAATGCAGGAAAGTCGGAGCCATATGGCCGCCGTCTATGACCGCCTGACGCCGATTGGCATCCTCACCATCGAGGACATCGTCGAAGAGGTTGTTGGCGACCTGCGCGATGAAGACGATGACGGTCGCGTGGCGCGCCTCATGGCCCGCAAAAAACGTTAAGAATCTGTTTTTCTTTTTTCATGTTTTCCAACACTGGGGTTACGTCCGGAAACACTTACCAGGACCGGATTTTACGTTTTCTTCAATTATTCGAATGACAAAATTTCCCGCCGGAATAAGCTGAAAAAGAAGCATCTCTTTTTCAGCGCATGAAGTGCTGAGTTGGTGACGGGGGAAACTCATGGTTGAGGACATCATTCGCTTTCGCAAACTGGAAAAAGATCAGGACCTGCTGAAATTTTCCCAGATGACCAAGCGCTACATCGGGGTGAACTACCCCCTTGAGTACCTCCGTCGTTCCCACGTGATCGCCATGACGACCAAAAGATCCCATCAACCGGCGGAAGCCATGCTGGGCGGTTACATCCTGGCGATGGAAGGCCCCTTCCGTGCCATTCAACAACTGCCGTCCCACGTGCTGCGCGACCGCCCGGATCTGCTGCCCCACCTGGAACGCGCCCAGGAGCTGACCGGTTTGTGGATTCATCCGAAAGTGCGCAATGGCGGCACCCGTTTCCTGCTGTGGTGGAATCTGTTCATGGACGTCCTGAAACAGAACTTCAAGGGCCGCCCCTACCTGATCTACGCCTACGACGCGGAAAAAGAAAAGCTGCGCCAGATGTACAGCCTTTCCAATCCCCGGGTCATTTACAAAGGCATGGTGTTCATCGAAGGCATGGAAAAAGAAGCCTATGAGGCCGTCGAGATCGGCTCCATCCGCTCCGTTTTGGCCTGCTTCGTGATCCGCCCGGTTTTCATTTCGAAATTCATCACTCGACGCCTTTTCAGGAAGAAGAAAGATCTCGCGGCCCTGTCCAAAGCCTGATTAAATTTCCCTGATGAGAACTCTCGACGAACTCTTTCGTCCGTATCCGCGCCTGTCCCGGGCGCGGACCCAGGACGATCAAACGGATATTTTCGATCTCCTGGATCGCACGTCCATGGTCTCGGGATCCCTCGCCCTCACGTTCGGCCGCCGCCCCGACTTTTTCAAATTCCTGAGGATCCAGGGGGCGAAGCTCATCGTGTTCCTGATGCGCAACGAGGATTCCTCCCTGCAGGGGATCGCCAGCATGACCATCCGGCCGATGAAGCACGACGGCCGCGAGGTCGCCATCACCTACGCGAGCGATCTGCGCACCAGCCCGCAGCTTTGCCGGAGCGCCCGCCTGCAGTGGCGGAAAATGTACGCGGAGCTGATGAAGGAATTGCCGACCGTTCCGGAATTCCAAGGCACGCGCACCATGCTCACGGCCGTCTGGGACGACAACGCCGTCGCGCAGAGAAGTCTGGTGAAAAAAAACAAGAACATGGAAACCCTGTACTCGCCGCTGCAGGATTATTCGATCCTGTCCGTCCTGGGACGCTTTTGGCGGCGGCGCGACCGCGGCGACGTGCGCCCGGCGGAGCCGCGGGATTTCCCCGGGATCCGCGAACGGCTCTGCTCGCCGCGGAATCCCCGCCAACTCGCCTGGACGCCGGAGGATCTGGATCGCACGCTGAGCGAGCTCGGGCGCAGCTACGCGGATTTTCTGGTGCTCGATCATGCCGACGGCTCGAAATCCTTCGTTCTGCCCGTGGACCAGATCCCGGGACGCACGGTGATCGTGCACTCCCTGCCTTCTTTCTGGAAATACCTGCGCGGTTTCCTGCGCGTGGTGTTCCGTCTGGACATCCGGCTCGGCGGGGAACTGCGGATCAAATCCCTGCTCTTCGCCGGAGCCAATCAATGGCAAGACGAGGGCGAAAGCCTGTCGCGCTTCCTGCATTTTCTGATGAACCGCGATCTGCCCCTGCCGGCGGAAAAACGCCCGCACCTGTACAGCGTCGCCCTGTGGAACCAGCCGGACGGCATCCGGCACCTGCGACGCCGCGGCTTCATCGGCACGACCGTGGGCGCGAAGATCTACCAGGTCCATCATCAGGACACGCCCGCCCTGAAGCCGGAGGACATGCGCATGGACAATCTCGAGGTCTTCCTCCTATGAAGAAGAACTGGGGCGCCCTGTGGTTTGAATTGCGGGCCGGCCTCGGGCAATCCGACATGGCCACGGTCATGTACCGCGACGGCGAGAACGCGCCCCTGGTGATCGAGAACTTCCGGCATCGCGAGGCCGACGGCCTGGGGAAAATCCAAGCCATCATGCTGAAAAGCGGCGTCCGCCTGCGGGTGGCTTCGAAGAAGCTCAAACCGCCGCCGGCTTTCCTGCATTTTTACTATCTTCTGGGCGGTTTGCTGAAGCACCCGGTGGCCTCCGTCAACCCCTGGAAACACTTCCAGCCGGAGCTGAAACCGGACCCTTCACAACTGAGCAGTTGGACGTTGAGCGATGAGCAGGAAAAACATCTGCGGATCCTGGCGAAAAACCGGGGCGTGAGCCCTTCGTTCTTGCTGATTCACCGTCTGAGCGGTCTTTTGCGCGAAAAGCTGTACCGCGATCCTTCGCGGGAGGCCCTGTGGCTTTTCCCCGTGGATCTGCGCGGCGCTTTTCCGGATGCGCCGCTGGAGGATCTGGTGGTGAGCTTCATTCCCCTGCACCTTCGCGAAGGGACTCTGGATTCCCTGCGCCCGCAGTACGACCGGATGCGCGAACAACTGAAAAGCGGCCAGTACTGGCATTTTCACGCTTTGTATCAGATCGGCCGCTGGATCGGCCGCCGGGGCATGATGTTCCTCATCCACCGCTCCCACAACAAAAGCTTCTGGATGGGGAGTTTTTCGGATTTGGGCGAGTGGAACCAGGAGGAGATCCGCCAGTCCCCGGCCCGCGATCGCGTTTGGCAGATCGCTCCCCCGGGTTCCGCCTCCTATCCCGTCGGTTTCACCACCATCGTTTGGAACGGCCGGCGCACGCTGACCCTGAAGATTCATCCGGCAATCACCACCCGGAACCCCGAGGAACTGGCGAAAGAAATCATGACGGGGCTGCGCGAGGATTTGGCGCGGATTCCTTAGAAGGAATACCGGGCGCCGACGGAAACCTGGTTGGATTTCAAGAAAGTGAATTCCGTGTCGGACTCGCCGAAAAAGACCGTGGCTTCCGCGGACAGCACCAGGCTGTCGCCCGCGTTCCTCTCGTAATTCAGCTGCAAGGCCGAGGAACTTCTTTCCAGGTCCGCCAGCCATCGCACCGCCGCGCTCACGTCCGGGGAGTCACCGAGGTCCGGGATGCGCAGGGACGTGTAAGAATAGGCCTTTGAGCGCAGCTCCAATCCGGGTTTGCCGAAGGCGGCGAAATTCCGCGGCAGGAAAGGCGACACCTTGCCCAGGGCGCCGGCGATCAAATCCCACTCCTCCTGGCTGTAACCCGCCTGCTGAAAGATGAATTCCTGGCGGAAATCGACGCGGCCCTCGTGGCGAAAGCCCACCACCCCGTAAGTCGACCATGGCGGCACGTCGCCGTCGCGGAAGCGCACGAAGCCCGCGTTGTCGACCCAAGGCGTGGCCCGGAGGTTTTTCTCCTGATGACGGAGATCCCCGTACAGGCTGAAGCCCTCCCAGGGCATCCAACTGAAGTGCTCGGCCACGTAAGGGATGTCCTCCTCCATGCGGCCGAGGACGAGGGCGAAGGAATTCATCGGATGACCGAACTGCTTCTCGATCTTCAGCGCCGATTGGGGGCTGAATTCCCTGCCCTCCACCCAATGGGGATCGCGGTTGCTGACGGGCTCGTAAATCCCCAGCACCGTCACGTCCTCCCGCGGGAACCAGGAGACGCGCGCCAGGACCTTGCCTTTCTCCTTGTAGAAGAAACTGCGCTGGTCGTTGTTGAAATGGAAAAACACGTTCGATGGCGACGCGATCTCCGCCGGTCCCCATTGATAATTCTGCAGGCCCAGCGTGGTGTTGACGTGATCCGACACCGACCAGGCGAAAAACGCGTCGCTGATGTCGGATCTCCCCCGGCCCGCGTCCCTGGTCTCCGACGGATCGCGCAGCTCGACGCGCGATTGATCGAAAAAATGCCGCGTGCGCAGGACCGTCTCGGTCTTTTCGGTGCGGTACTGGAACTGCGGCCGGAACTCCGCGCCGAGATTCCACAGCGGTTCTTCCAGCAAACGATTGCCCGGATTGATCAAAGAGGGCGACACCACGCTGGAGCGCGTGAGGGCCAGGAAAAGCTCGCCATCGAAAGAGAACTCGGCCCGGGCCACGGCGCCGGAAAAAAGCAGCAGCGCCAGCGCGGGCTTAAACATGGGTCAGATTCCCGGCGATTTTCGCCTTCAGGCTCGAACGCACCGACAGATGGCTGGCCATCAAGGACAACACCACCAGCAGCACCGAGCAGCTCAGGTAGGAAAAAGCGTCGTAAGAAACGCGGAAGACCACGGGCATGGACAAAAAACCCGCGCGGTAGGGAATCTCCAGGTGATTGACCAGGATGGTGAGAAAGACGGACAGCGCCAGGCCGGCGGCGATCCCCAAAGCGCAGATGCAAACCGTCTCGAGCTGGAAGATCGTCATCACTTGCGCCGGGCGGTAACCCAGGCTCCTCAACATGCCGATCTCGCGGGTCCGCTCCTTGACGTTTTTCACCATGGTGTTGAACACCGACAAACCAACGATCAGCATGACCACCAGAACGATGAAGATCTGGAAAATGCGCAGCAGGCTGTCGGTCTGTTTGTAAAGCTGCGCCAGCGGGTGATCCGACCAGTGCACCGCGCGCAAAGGCAGGTTCTCACCCGCGAAGAAGGCGTTCGTCCCGGCGATGAAATCCCGGGGGGATTCTCCGGTCTTCAAAACCACGGACATGAACTTGATGCGGTCCGTGTTGAGCAGGGCCTGGCCGTTCTCCAGGGACATGCGGATCCAGCGGTCGTCGACCTCTTTGTAACCGGCGTCCGTCAGGCCGATGATGTTGAAATCCAAAGCGTTGATCTGCCCGCTCAGGGTCGTCGTGCTCAGCTGCACCCGCGAGTGGGCGCAATGAAAGGGCCGCACCTCCGGCACGTAACCGTTGTTCTGCACGATCAATTCCTGCGGATGCTCGGGAACACAGCCCATCAGGAAGCCCAGGCCCTGCCCCAGGACGATGGCGGCGGGGTCCTCGGTCCGGCTCAGGGGCGAACCGTAAACCACGTCCCATTCCCAATGGGGGCGGCGGGCGATCGCGCCCTCTTTCAGATCGTAGGTCATGGCCAGGAACAAAAACGAGCTCTCGCCGTTGGTGATCGTGCCGGTGACGGGCAGGAAACGCACGCGCGTGGTGATCCGCTCTTTGCGCCCCTCCAGGTAGGACGCGAGGCGGTCCTGCTGCTCTTTGGTGATGTAATAATCCTCCGGATTGAGACGCGCCTCCACCGATTGGGCCTGCGCGTTCTCAATGATCATGTCGCCGTACATGGCGCGGCTCTGAAAGCCTTCGCGGTACAGGCCGCCGACGTTCTTGATGTAGCCCTGGAACAGGACCAGGGAGATGAACGCCACGGCGATGGAGGCGATCGCCGCGAGGCTCTTCCGCCAGTTCTTCAGGGTGTTGCGCGTGGCGATCCGGAGAAACAGGTTCATCGCTTCAGATTGTTGATGTTGAAGAGGGAGGCCGGGTGCTCCTGCATTTTCGGTTCTTTGTAACGGATGATGGATTTGTTCTTTTCCATCTTCGCGTCGCTGATCTCCACTTCGCTCACGAAAAGGATGTCCCGCCCGTCGACGGGCAGACGGTTCTCGTATTTCATGGAGGCGCGTTTGAAGACCTGCCCCTGGGGCGTGAGGAACTCCGCTTTCACGGCGCGCTTGGTTTTGTCGGAAATCCAGTAGCGGATTTGATCATAGGTGAGGTTGTTGGCTTTGGCCTTCAGGAGAAGCACGTGGGTCTTGTCGCCATCAACGACCTCGGTGCCTTCCAACGTGGGCGTGTAGTCGCGCGAGTAGTGCGTGGAGGCGATGTCCCCGTTCGCCGCCTGGCCGGAGAGTTTCTGGCGCGCCGAGATGGCGACGGGTTTTTTGAGCGACGGCTTGAAGAACCACATGTTGCGGTCGTTGAAGAGGTAAATCTCGCCCTTGTTGCGGGCCGGCTGCAGGGCCTCCACGTGGGCGTCCACGCCTTTGGCCCGCACGCGGAACTCCCGTGTGTTGACGTCGTCCCCTTCGCGGGTTTCCACTTCGCTGGTCCAGGTGATGCCTTTTTCGACGCTGCCCCGGGCTTTGTCGGATTCTTTCAGCAAATCCAGAGCCAGGTCGGCGTGAGCGAAGAAGGGAAAGCAAAGCGCCGTTAAAATCCATTTTTTCATTCAGGCCCCCGTGTCCGACAAGAGATTGATGATCTGGGTCTTCATCTTATAATAGCTCAGCAAATAAGACGAGGCCGCCGTCAGTGACAAAAGCAAGATCGAGGCGAGCGCCACCGTCTCCCACTGCGGGGTGACCAGGAATTGCATGCTGTGGGGGACTCCCGGCGGTGAAAAACGGAAATTCATGGCGTTGATCACGGCCGCCAGGGAAAGGGCCAGCACGGCTCCCAAAGCGCAGCTCACGGTGGTCAGACAAAGCGCCTCCTGCGTCAAAAGCCAGGAAATGCGGCCGCGACCAAAGCCCACGGCGCGCAAGGTGCCGAGTTCACGCACCCGCTCCAGGATCCCCATGGTGAGGGAATTGACGATGGACAACACCACGGCGCCGCAGATCAGGAAAATGAAAAATCCCGACATGATGTGCAGAAACCCCATGGTGCCGGCGTAGTGGGGCGAAACGCGATGGTCGGAAAACACAAAAACCTCGTAGGGCAGGTTCTTTTCGCGGAACTCCCGCTCGATGCCCGCGGCCAGGCGCTTCACGGCGTCGTCCTTCTTCAAAAAAACGATCAGGTTCTGCACGCCTTCCGCCTGGTAAAGATCGCGGGCCAACTCCACCGTGCCCAAAAGGCTGGAGTTTTCCGTGAACTCCGACCCCGTCGAGTGACTGGAGGCCAAGGTCGCGTCCACCGCGTTGAGATCGCGGAAGTGAGTCATGCCGGCGAGCTGCAGGGAGGCGTCCGCCTCGCTCAAGGACTCGAAGGGCGTTTTCAGTCCCACCGACTCGCCCAAGCGCGGCGTCGCCGACACCGCCGTGGGATCGCCGGCCACCGCCTTCGCGTAAATCAGATCCTGCGGCGTCACGAAATCGCGGGCCCAATCCTTCACGCGGTCGTTGTCCTGCACTTCCCTCAAAGTTTTGCGGTCCACCGCGAGCAGGCTGAACGGCACGGATTTTTCCCCGCGGCTCATCAACCCCACGCCGCTCAAGGTGGAGCCCACCCAGTCGATGTCCGCGTCATGAAGGCGCAGCACTTCCTGGATTTTCTCCTCGTCGGCGGGCGACAGCTGGTAGCGCTTGGGCTGCGTCGGGTATTTCTCCAAACCCTCGCGGCGATAAATCGACAGATGGCCTTTGTATTTCAGGTAAATGGTCTGCGCCCGCAGGGTGTGCTCGACGCGGGAGATGAATCCCCCGATCAGCACCAGACCCAGGAACCCCACCAGCACCGCGATGCCCGTCACCAGGCTGCGGCGGCGATTGCGGAAAAGATTCCGGAAGGCGTAAAGCCAGGTCATGACAGGATCATTCCGTCTTGGATGCGGATCACCCTCCCCACGCGATTGATCAGCTTTTCATCGTGGGAGCAGAAAAGGAAAGTGACCTTCTGGTTTTTGTTCAGGTCCGCCATCAGATCCAGGATCATGTGGGCCGACTTCGAATCCAGGTTCGCCGTCGGCTCATCCGCCAGGATCAAGGACGGGTTCGTCACCAGGGCGCGGGCGATGGCCACGCGCTGGCGCTGGCCGCCCGACAACTGATCGGGACGATGGTGCTTGAAAGATTCCAAGCCCACCGCCGCGATCACCGCCCCCACGCGGTCTTTCTTCTCGGTGGCCGAAAGCTTGTTCTCCACCAGCAGGGGCAGTTCGACGTTCTCGAAAATGTTCAGGACGGGGATCAAATTGAAGGACTGGAAAATGAAACCGATGCGTTCGTTGCGCAGGCGGCACAGGCCGTTCTCATCGAGCTTCGAGACGTCCTGCCCCTCGATGCGCAGCACGCCCGAATCCGCCGCATCCAGGCAGCCGATGATGTTGAGCAAGGTGCTCTTGCCGGAACCGGAGGCGCCGATGATGCTGGTGAACTCCCCGCGACGCACGCTGAGGGAGATGTCCTTCAAAGCCTCGACGGTGGTTTCGCCGAGGCGGTAGGTTTTCCTGACGTGAGAGAGTTCGACAACATCCATGCGTCCCCCGCTGAGCAGGTTAAGCGTCTTTGCTTTCACCCGCCAAGGCTTTTTCCGCCGCCGCGCTCAAACGGATGCCCACTTCGTTCAGCTGATCGAAGGTGACTTCCGAAGGCGCGTCGGCCATCAGGTCCGTGGCCTTGGCGGTTTTCGGGAAGGCGATCACTTCACGGATGGCGTCGGTCCCGCACAGGATCATGACCAGGCGATCCATGCCCCAGGCGATGCCGCCGTGAGGAGGCGTGCCGTACTTCAATGCCTCGAGGAAGAAACCGAATTTGCGCTGGGTTTCCTCTTCCGTCAGGCCGAGCACGCGGAACATCGCCTGCTGGATCTCGTTGCGGTAAATCCGGATCGAACCGCCGCCCATCTCGTAACCGTTGCAAACCAGATCGTAGGCTTTGGCCAGCATCTTGCCGTAATTGGCTTCGTTGGCGCTGGTCAGGTCCTCGAAGTGATCGTCCTGGGGCGACGTGAAAGGATGGTGGCGGGCCACCCAGCGTTTGTCGTCCGGCGAGTACTCGAGCAGCGGGAAGTCCACCACCCACAGGAATTTGTCCTGGCTGAAATCGATGAGATTCAGCTCGCGGCCCAGATGCAAACGCAAGGCGTTCAAGGCCGAGCAGGCCGGATCGTAATCGTCGGCGATGATCAGAGCGGCGTCACCCGCCCCCCCGCCCACGGCCTTCAGCAGCTCGCCGAGTTTTTCCGGCGGGAAGAATTTCGAGACCGGCGAACCGTAGGCGCCGTTTTCTTCCTTGATCCACACCAGGCCCTTGGCGCCGCCGCGTTTGGCGATGTCCGTGAGCTTGTCGAACTGGCCGCGGGAAAAACCCCCGCCCTTCGGCACGGCGATGCCGCGCACGATGCCGCCGCGGGCGATCACGTCGTCAAAGACCTTGAAGCCGGACCCTTTCACCAGGGGGCCGAGGTCCTTGATCTCGAGGCCGAAGCGCGTGTCCGGTTTGTCGGAGCCGTAGCGGTCCATGGCCTCCTGGTAGGACAGGCGCGGCACCTTGCCGATGTCGACGCCTTTGAATTCCTTCCAGATCGAACGCAGCATGTTTTCATTCAGGTTGATGATGTCTTCCTGGTCGATGAAGGACATCTCGATGTCGATCTGCGAAAACTCCGGTTGGCGGTCGGCGCGCAGATCCTCGTCGCGGAAACAGCGGGCCATTTGAAAGTAACGGTCGTAGCCGGAGATCATCAGCAGCTGCTTCAGCGTCTGCGGCGACTGCGGCAAGGCGTAGAAGTGCCCCGGATTCACGCGCGAGGGGACCAGGTAATCCCGCGCCCCTTCCGGCGTCGACTTGTACAGGATCGGCGTTTCCACCTCGATGAAACCCTGCTCGCTCAGGAAACGGCGGGCATGCTGGGCGACGCGATGGCGCAGCCTCAGATGGTTTTGCAGCCGCGGCGAGCGCAGGTCGAGATAGCGGTATTTCAGGCGCAGCATCTCGTTGACGTTTTCGTCATCCACCTGGAACGGCGGCGTCGCGGCGGTGTTGAGGATCTCGGCGCGCAGGGCCTCGACCTCGACCTCGCCGGTGCGGATTTTCTTGTTCACCATGCCGTCGGGGCGGGCGCGCACGACGCCCTCCACGGCCAGGACGTACTCGCCGCGCAGCTCTTTCGCCATGGCGGTTTCGGCCTTGTTCGGATCGAGAACGACTTGCACGATGCCCTCGCGGTCACGCAGATCGATGAACACCAGGCTGCCGTGGTCACGGCGGGTGTCCACCCAGCCCATCAGCACGACTTTTTCACCGATTTTTTTGGAGGAGAGGAGGCCGCAGTATTCGGATCTTTTCAAATCTTTCACGAATTTCATAAGGACCGATCCTGACACAGCGCCCGACGAGCGTCAAATAAGCAGAACAAATGGACAGCCTCGGCGGCTGTTCTGTAAATTGGGGTCTATGCCGAAATTCACCGTCGAATACAACAGCAGCCGCCCCGCCGACGAAGCCTTCGCCACCGTGAAGAAGTTCCTGGCCGATGGCGGGGAAATCAAAAAATTTGATGCAAAAGCTCAAGTCTCCTTCGAGGACGCCACCAAGAGCTGCAAGATCCACGGCGGCCAGTTCAAGGCGGAAATGAACGTCGCCCCCGCCGGCACCGGCAGCAAGGTCGCCGTTCTCGTGGACCTCCCCCTGCTCCTGACGCCCTTCAAAGGCAAGGTTCAGGAAACCCTGCAGAAGATGCTGAGCAAACATCTGGCGTAACTGATGGCGAAATCCAAGTCTTCTGCAACGCCGCGGAAGGGCACGAAAAAGTCCGCCCCCGTGGAAACCAGGCCCGTCGTCGCCGAGATCGTCGAGGACCACGAGGATTTGCCCTTTCAGCCCGACGTCCCCTCCGCGGAGGGCAAGGTCATCCGGGTCGAGCCGGAGATCGCCGAGGACGACCCCGAGGGCGACCGCGGCCCGGAGAGTTCCTCCGCCACCCTGCCCGTCCCCGCCGGCGAAAAAGGCCTCACCTCCACCGATCCGCTGACCCTGTACCTGAACGAGGTGCGGCGCTATCCGCTCTTGTCCCGCGAGGAGGAGCTGAAACTCGCCAAACGCTACTACGAAAGCAAGGACCCGGAGGCCGCCCAGGCCCTGGTGAAAGCCAATTTGCGTTTCGTCATCAAGGTGGCGGCGGAATACTCGAAATTCGGCGCCCGGCTGATCGACCTGATTCAGGAGGGCAACGTCGGCCTCATGCACGCCGTGAAGGAATACAACCCCTACAAAGGCGCGCGCCTGATCACCTACGCCGTGTGGTGGATCCGCGGCTACATCCAGGAATACCTGATGCGCCAGTACTCCATGGTCCGCATCGGCACGACCCAGAACCAACGAAAACTCTTTTATCAGCTGCAAAAGAAAAAAGAGGAGCTCGAGGCCCTGGGCGACAACCCCGACTTCGCCAGGCTCAGCGCCACCCTCGGCATCCCCGAGGACGAAATCCGGGACATGGCCCTGCGCCTGAAGGGCCGCGACGTGAGCCTGGATCGCCCGGTGGACGATGATTCGTCGACCCGCCTGACGGACCTGCAAAAGGACGACTCCGAACAGCCCCTGGACGAGCGCCTGGCCCACGCGGAACAATTGTCTTTATTGAAAGAGAAAATCGACGAGATCCGCCCCTCCCTCAACGAGCGGGAATTGATCCTCCTCGATGAGCGCATCCTGGCCGACGAACCCCTGACCCTGCAGGAAATCGGCGAGAAATACAAAATCACCCGCGAGGCCGTGCGCCAGGCGGAAGCCCGTCTGCTGAAGAAAATCCGCGAAAAAATGACCCCCTGAGGGGTCGCCGCTCTCCGGCCCCTGTCTAACAATTTACGGCTCTTTCCAGGGTCTTTTTCCGGGTCCCCCCGGCCTCCCCCCGGTTAAATCGTTTTGAGACGTTCCCCGAGTTCAGGGGATCCCCGGCACGACCTTTGATCTCCCGTTCATCGTTGGGAGAAGTTTAACTTTTGTCGGGATCCGCAAACGCGCCCGGCTGAACGATTGAGGTTACAGATGAAAAAGGCCCTTATTTACGGATTGTTGGCGATCGGGTCGCTGTTCGTCCTGGTGAATTGCGGTGGCGGCGGCGGAAGCAGCAGCGGCAGCGGCAACACCGGCGTTTACGGCAACTGCGCCGCCGGTCAGGCTTACACGCAATACGGCTGTCTGTCGCAAGGCAGCTGCCCGGTGGGTTACGGCATGTACAATAACCAGTGCATCATGGGTCAGCAGCAACAGTACGGCAATTGCTCCGCCGGCATGACCTACACCCAATACGGTTGCTTGGCGCAAGGCAGCTGCCCGGTCGGCTACGGCATGTACAACAACCAGTGCATCATGGGTCAGCAGCAGCAGTACGGTTACGGCCAGCAATATCCCTACACGCAACAATACCCTTACGGCTACCAACAACAGTATCCGTACGGCTACGGTCAACAGTACTACTACCCGTACTACAACAACGGTGGTTTGTACTTCTACGGCCGCATGGGTTACTAAGAACCGGCGAACCGTTCCTGAAGACAAAATAAAAAAGGCGCCAAGAACGGCGCCTTTTTCTTTTTTGTGGGGTCACAGCTCCTTTTTTGGCGCGCAGGGCGCGACAAAAAGGGAACTGTGACCCGAGGGACCCTAGGCGACTTCCAGTTCGCCGGAGCCGATGGTGGCCTGGAGCTTGGCGCGCAGGCGCTGCACGGCCTGGGCATGGAGCTGCGACACGCGGCTCTCGGTGACCCTCAGGACCTCGCCGATCTCCTTCAGATTGAGATCCTCGAAGTAATAAAGGGACAGCACCAGGCGCTGGCGCTCGGGCAGCTCCTCGATGGCCTGGGCGACGATCTCCTTCACCGCCTTCACGTTCAACTGGTTGAACGGGTTGTTGGTGGCCGAGCCCTCCAGGATGTTCAGGATGGTCTTCTTGTCCGAGTTGTCGAAGGTGTTCGAATCGTCGATGGACAGCAGGCTCACCGGGCGCACCTGGTTCACCAGATCGTGGAACTCATCGACCGACACCTTGAGCGCCTTGGCGACCTCCTCGTCCGTGGGGGAGCGGCCGAGTTCGTTCTCGAGGTTCGCCATCGTCTTGTCCAGCATCTTCGCCTTGTCGCGGATCGAGCGCGGCACCCAGTCCTGGGCGCGCAGCTCGTCGAGGATGGCGCCGCGGATGCGGAACTCGGCGTAGGTTTTGAATTTGTTGTCGCGGGTGGGATCGTATTTGTCGATGGCGTCCATCAACCCGATCACACCGGCGGAAATCAAGTCATCCAGCTCGATGTTCGACGGCAAACGCACGGCGATCTTCTGGGCGATGTATTTGATCAACGGAGCGTATTCTTCGATCAGCTGATTCTTCTGCTTCGGATTCAGCTTTTTCGGAAGATCCTTGTATTTTTTCAGAAGAGCCGTGTTTTTGCTCATTCTTCCCCCACCACGTCCATGTTAACAAAGCGTTCCTCGGGACCGAAAGTCCAATTCGGTCAAGCCACACCGACGACCTGCTGCCAGAAGACCTGCAGGCTGCCTTTTCCTTCGACACGACCCTCATCCATGTGAATTCGCGCGCAAAGATTGGCGATGGCGCGGGCCGAGGGCGACTGCGGCTCCTGTCTCAAAACGAGACGTTGCATCTGCGTGGCCCTCCTCAACAAGGGGTCCATGGGGACGCTGCCCGCGAAATCAAGACCCACGTCCAGGAAGCGCGTCACCGCCTCCTGGAAACGGCGGTAGAGGCCGAAACCGTCGACTTCGTCGCGCACCTGGTTGCACAGGATGCTGAACCTGTTCTCTTTGTGTTTCTGATGCAGCACCTTGATCAGGGCGTAAGAGTCCGCGAAGCTCGCCGGGTCAGGGGTGATCACCACCGAGATCGAGTCGGCCGCCGAGTTCAGGTAAAGCACGTTGTCGGCGATGCCCGGGGCCGTGTCGATCAGCATCCAGTCGAAATCGTGGGGCAGCTCGGCCACGGCGTCGAGCAAGGCCCGGCGCTGGAAGTTGTTCATGCCGTTCACTTCCGGCAGGCCGCTGCCGCCGGGCAGAAGGAAAATCCCCGGGGACACTTCGCAGAGGATCTCGCGCACGGTCTTCTGACCCTTCAGCACGTCCAGGAAATGGCCGGAGGGGCGGACGCCGAAAAAGATGTCGACGTTGGCCATGCCCCAGTCGCCGTCCAGGATCAGGACCTTCTTGCCCTTGGCCGCGAGGCCGAGGGCGATGTTCGAGACCAGGGTCGTTTTCCCCACCCCGCCCTTGCCGGACGTGATGCTCATGGTTTTTGTCTTCATACGGCGTCCATCGTTTGGTTCGGGTTGCGGGTGATCTTGAACAGCAGGTCCAAAACGCGCTCGCGGGTGGCGGGTTCGAAATCCTCCGGCACGCGGGAGCCGACGCTGAAGGCGTGCAGGGGCACGGAGAAGCGGCGGACGAAGTTGTAGATCGTGCCGTGCTGGACGGACTCGTCCAAACCCGTGAAAATCGCGTCGTCAAAACCCAGCACCGAGTAGCGGCGGCCGGCTTCCGTGAGGTCGCCGTCCTTCGACACGCAGGAACCGACGAAATGCAGGCGCGGATTCAACAGGGCCGGCGGCATGAGGGCGCGCAGGGCCTCGATCTCCTCCTGGTTCTTCAGACTCAGGCCCGGCATGTCCACCAGCACCACGTCGACGCTCGACAGGTAGCGCATGAGGTTGTTCCAGTCGCCGGCGCCGCGGACCACGGCGAAAGGCACGTTCAGGATCTGGGCGTAGATGCGCATCTGATCGGCGGCGCCGACCTTGTAGGTGTCGGTGGTCAGCAGAGCCACTTTTTTCTTTTCATTCACGACGAGATGGCTCGCCATCTTCACCATGGACGTGGTCTTGCCGGAGCCGGCGGGACCCAGGAAAACATGCACCTTGCCGGGCACCGAGCGTCCCGTGACGGGAGTCGTCTCGAGCAGGTGGCGCGCCACCCAGCCTTCCACGAGATGACGGTTCTTCATTTTCAGGGCCGGGATGGACTCCTGCGCCTTGGTCAGGATCTCGGCGGTGATCGTGGCGTCCACGCCCACCGAGGTCAGGCGCTCGAACATGAAACTCAGATCGAAGGGAATGCCGAAGTCCGCGCCGGGATGCGTTCCCACCATGCCCTGGGGCACGTTCTGGAATTGCGCGATGATCTCGCGCAAAGTGGCGATCTCGCTTTTCAGGGTTTTGATCTCTTCCGGCTCCTGCAGGGGGGCGCGCACCACCGCCACCGGGGCGGGAGCGGCCGCGACGGGCGCGGGCACGCGCGCGTTCTCCACCGCGACCGGCGCGCCGATCCGCGCGCGGGGATCGCCCGCGTGGGCCTCGTCGTCGATGTCGGCGTAACGACGGGTCGTCACCGGGCGCGGCTGGGTTCTTTCGGAGTATTTCGTGACCATCTGGTTGATCAGTTGTTTCTGCGTGCGCGCCGGGCTGCGGGAGAATTTTTCCAGATCCTGGCCGCGCAAACGCGATTCGGCGAATTTCTTTTTCTGCAGCGTCTCGTCCGACACCGCGGCGGTGATTTCCACGCTGCCTTCACCGACGAGGCCGAAACTGCGCTGGTTGTCCCGCGCCGACAGGATGATGGCGTCGGGTCCCAGCTGGGATTTCACCATCTCCAGGGCTTCCTTCATGGTGCGGGCTTCGAACTTCTTAACTTGCATGGCTGATCTCCACGGTCGCGACGGACTGGACGTTGGCTTCGCTGGTCAATTCGTTGTGGGACAGGATCACCAGCTGCGGGATGAACCGCGAGGTGAGCTTGGACAGGTGACGGCGCGAGGTCGGGCTGGTCAGCAGGATCGGCTGGCCGGCGATCTCGGGATGATGCTCCACCGCCGAAGCGATGTTGGTGATCAGGCGGCTCGCCGTCTGCGGATCCATCACCAGCTGCACGCCCTGTTCGGTTTGCAGCAGGGAGTTGGCGATCATTTCCTCGACGTAAGGGTGCAGGGTCATGACCGGGATGTTGCCCTGGTCGGTCGTGTACTTGGCGGTGATGCCGCGGGCGAGGCCCCGGCGCACGGACTCGGTCAGCACTTCGACGTCCTTGGTGCGCACGGCTTCGTCCGCCAGCGTTTCGAAGATGGTCAGGAGATCGCGCACCGACACCTGCTCCTTCAGGAGGCTTTGCAGGACGCGGACCACGGACCCCAGGGGCAGCAGATCGGGAATGAGTTCCTCGACGACCTTGGGATGGGTCTTCTTGAAATTCTCGATGAGGACCGAGGCCTCCTGGCGCCCCATGAGCTCGTGGGCGTGGGAGCGGATGATCTCGGTGAGATGGGTCGCCATGACAGTGGGCAGGTCCACCACGGTGTAGCCGGCCATCTCGGCCTCTTCCTTGCGGGCGGGCATGATCCACAGGGCGTCGAGCCCGAAGGCCGGTTCGCGGGTCGGGATGCCGTCGATGCGGCCGACCACGTTGCCCGGATCCATCGCCAGCAGGGACTCGGGGCGCAGCACGCCCCCGCCCACGCGGTTGCCCTTGATCATCACGCGGTACTCGCCGGGACCCAGCTGCAGATTGTCGCGGATGTGGATGCTCGGGACGACGATGCCCAGATCGAGGGCGAACTGCTTGCGGATGCTGACGATGCGCTCGAGCAGGTCGCCGCTCTTGTCGCTCTCGACGATGTTGATCAGGCCGTAACCCACCTCGAGCTCGACCAGGTCGAGGGGCAGCATGCTTTCGATGTTCTCTTTTTTCGGGCCCAGGTTGACGACCTCGGCCTTTTTGCGCTCGTTCTCGACGGCTTCTTTCTGGAAGCGCTGAACGACCCAGGCCAGGCCGGCGAGCACTCCGCCGATCAGGAAAAACGGCAAAGTCGGCAGGCCGGGGATCACGCCGAGCAGGGCCAGCACGCCGCCGGCGATGTAAACGGCGCGCGGATTGCGGAAGATCTGGCCGCTCATCTCTTTGCCCATGTCCTCGTCGGCCGCGGACGAGCGCGTGACGATGATACCGGCGGCGGTCGAAATGATGAGCGCCGGGATCTGCGACAGCAAGCCGTCACCGATGGTCAGCATGGTGTAGTTCTTGGCGGCGGTGGTCAGATCGAGGTTCCGCTGGATCATGCCGATCAGGAAACCGCCGATGATGTTGATCAAAGTGATGATGATGCCGGCGATGGCGTCGCCGCGCACGAACTTGGACGCACCATCCATGGCCCCGTAAAAGTCGGCCTCCTGGTTGATCTCCTTACGGCGCCGGCGGGCTTCCGCCTCCGTGATCAAGCCGGCGTTCAAGTCGGCGTCGATCGCCATCTGCTTCCCGGGCATGGCGTCCAAAGTGAAGCGGGCGGCGACTTCCGCGACGCGGCCGGAACCCTTGGTGATGACGATGAAGTTGATGACGTTCAGGATCAGGAAAACGATGAAACCGATGACGTAGTTGTTGCCGACGACGAAATCACCGAAGGCGTGGATCACGGAACCCGCCGCCGAAGGGCCTTCATGGCCGTGGGTCAGAATCAGACGGGTCGTGGCGACGTTCAACGACAGGCGGAAGAGCGTCGTCATCAGCAGCAAGGACGGGAAGGACGTGAAGTCCAGGGCGCGCTTGGCGTACAGGGACACCAGCAAAATCAGGATGCTGATGGCCAGGGACAGCGTCAGGGACAGATCCAGAACGAAGGCCGGCAGCGGGATGATCATCACCGACAGGACGGCCAGCAAGCCGAAGGCGATGAACAAATCGGTGTTCTTCGTGATTTTCTCGAATCGCTTCAGGAATTGGAACAGCTGCTCCATCACGACCTCACCTTTTTACGCTTCAAGCGGAAAACGTAGCTCAGCACTTCCGCCACGGCGACGAAGAGTTCCCGCGGGATCACCTGGCCGATCTTCAGAGTTTTGAAAATGGTCCGCGCCAGGGGTTTGTTCTCGACGATGGGAATGTTGTTCTGCCGGGCGATTTCCTTGATTTTCTCGGCGACCAGATCGGCGCCCTTCGCGACCAGCTGCGGGGCCGGCAGATCGCTGGAGTATTTCAGGACGATGGCGATGTGCGTGGGATTCGTGATCACCACGTCGGCCTTCGGGATGGCGTCCATCATGCGGCGGTTCGCCATCTCGCGCTGGATGCGGCGGATGCGCGCTTTGATCTGCGGATCCCCTTCGCGCTGCTTGATCTCTTCCTTGATCTCCTGCTTGCTCATCATCATGCGGCGCTCGAGGTCCCAGCGCTGGTAGAAATAGTCCGCGCCCGCCAGGATCAGCATCACCATGCCCACGCCGAAAAGCAGGCGGACCGCGACGGAGCTGATGTAGAAAATGATCTCCTGGGGGCTGAAGGTGACCAGGAAGGGCAGCTTCGCGGCTTCGCTGCGCAGGAGGAAATAGAGCACGATCGCCACAGCCAGCATCTTGAGCAGGGACTTCAGGCCCTCGACGGCGCCGCGCAGGCTGAAAATCCTCTTGAAACCGCTCAAGGGATTGATGCGCTCGAGCTTCGGGGACAAGGCATCCTCCACCTGCAGGAAACCGATCTGCATCAGCGAGCTGCCGGCGCCGATCACGGCGGCCGCGGCCATCACCGGCAGGATCAAGAGCACGCTTTTGCCGGCCGCGAACTGCAGCATCTCGAAATTCTGGATGCCGCCCCGCAGGCTCGTCACCATCTCGGGTCCCATGGTGCGGATGAAAAGCTCGTTGAGGTTGGTGTAGAAGAAACGGCCCAGGGCCCAGATGACCCCGGCCGCGGCGAAGAACAAGAGCGCGCCCGACAGCTCGCGCGTGTGCGCGACCTGGCCCTGGCGCCGGAACTCCTCGCGCCTCGCGTCTGTGGCCTGTTCTGTCTTCTCGCCCTGATCTTCCGCCATTCCCGTCCCTTAAAGCGTTTTCAAAACCTGCAGCAACTTCGCCGACGTCATGTCGACGAGAACATTCATTTCCAAAGCGAACAAAGGCATGCAGATGAACATCACCACCAGGCCCAGCATGATGGTCACCGGGAAACTGGTGACCAGAACGTTGATCTGCGGGATGGCGCGGCCCAGGATGCCCATCGCCAGATTGGCGATCAGGATGGCCGCCATCACCGGCGCGCTCATTTTGATGGTCAGCACCAGAAGGTCCTGGCCAAACATCGCCACTTCCGCCAGGGAGCCCGTGTTCAGTGACAACAGACCCACCGGGATCATGTCGAGGCTTTGCACCAAGGCCGAGATCAGCATGTGGTGCCCGTTGATCAGCAGGAAAAACATCGATCCGATCAGGACGTGGAATTGCTCGATGACGCTCCCCTGGGAGGCCATCATCGGGTTGTAGAGCTGCGCCGAGCTCAGCCCCAGGGTCACGGAGATCAGATCGCCGGTCATCGAGATGGCGAAGAAGAACAGCCGCGTGAGATAACCGAGCACGAGGCCGATCAGCACTTCCCGACCGGCGATCAGGATCAGGTCCTCGCCGAAACCGCGCATCACCGCGGGGTCCGTCTTCACCGCCGGGTAGACCGTCATGGTCAGCACCAGGCAGAAAAGGATCTTCAGGGGCGTGTTGATGGCCGGCAGGCTGAACAGGGCCGCCGAAAAGACGAAACCGATCATGCGCAGCAGGATGAGCGCGAAGACCAGGATCTGAATTTCCGACAGCTGGTAAATGGCCACGTTCTCACTCCCTCACGATGGTCGCGATGTTTTCGAACAGGGTGATGGTGTAATGGCTCATGACATCGATCATCCAGGGACCGGCGAACACCAGCACCAGGGCGATGATGATCATCTTCGGAATGAAGGTCAGGGTCGCCTCGTTGATCTGGGTCACGGCCTGGAAAATGCTGACGGCCAGACCGACCAGCAGCGTGCTGAGCAGCATCGGCGCCGCCAGCATGGCCGTCGTGCGCAAGGCGTCTTGTCCCAATTTCAGGAGGATCTCTTCCGTCATGCGCTTCCCCTTCAACCGAAACTTTTCACCATCGAGCCGATGAGCAGACCCCATCCGTCGACGAGAACGAACAACATGATTTTAAACGGCAAGGAAATCACCACCGGCGGCAGCATCATCATCCCCATCGCCATCAGCACGCTCGAGGCGACGATGTCGATGACCAGGAACGGCAGGAAGATGATGAAACCGATCATGAAGGCGGTTTTCAGCTCGGAAACGATGAAGGCCGGCACCAGCACCATGGTGGGAACGTCGGCCCGGGTCTTGGGCTTTTCCACCTTGGCGAGCTTCACGAAGAGGGCCAGGTCGGCGTCGCGGGTCTGGTTGAACATGAATTTGCGCAGAGGGGCCAGGGCGTTGTCGAGGGCCGCTTCCTGGGCCATCTTGCCGGCCATGTAGGGCTGCAGGGCGTTCTTGTTGATCTCGTCGAAGGCCGGGCCCATGACGAAGAAAGTCAGAAACAGCGCGAGCCCCACCAGGAGCTGGTTCGGCGGCATCTGCTGCACGCCCAGGGCCTGGCGCAGGAAGGACAGGACGATGATGATGCGGGTGAAGCCCGTCATCATGATCATGATCGCCGGCGCCAGGGTCAGCACCGTCAGCATCAACACCATCTTGATGGCGTTCACGACCTCGCCGGGATTCTCCGTCGTTTTGAAACCCAGGTTCACCGTCGGATAGGTGATCTGGGCGAAACAATCGGCTCCCGCGAAGAGGATCAGCAAAGGGAGCGCGAAAAATGCCATCCTGGCCAGTTTTTTCACTCGAGGGACCTCATGCCTTTCAAGCGGCGGCTGACGACGTCTTTGATCTGGTTCAAACCGCTCATCTGGAACTCTTCCCCGTCCGTCGGCTCTTCCGCGCGCTCGCCGCGCATCTGGGCCTGGCCCAGAACGCTGTTGAACTGCGTCGGCGCCTCTTCCGGGACTTCGTCGTCCAGGAGGGACAGGGATTTGATCATGGAGATGTTCTGGTCGGTGACGCCGATCAGGATCGACTCACCGGCCACGCGCACGATGGCCAGGCTTTTTTTCTGTCCCAGCCAGTGTTGCGTCAGCACTTTGATCTGCGGGGCGTTCTGTCGCGGGCCGGGACGGGCTTTGCGGCGCATCCACACGTAGGCCCCACCGGCCATCAAACCCAGGACGACGAGGCCGAAAGCGAAACGGAGCAGGGGGCTGCCTTCCGCCGCCACGGACTGGCGTTTTTCCAGGTTCAACGGGATTTCGGATTCTTTCAAATCCTCTTTCTTCGCCGTCGCGGTTTCCGGCGCGGGCGTTTCGACGGGGGTTTCCGCCGCGACGATCACGCCTTGCGTTTCCGCCAGAACCTCTTTGGCTTCGGCGGGCAGGCCTTCGGCGGCGCGGGACACGCCGGCCGGGGACAGGAACAACGCGAGCAGCAGAACCTTGAACATGCTCATCACCCCAATTGCTCGATGCGCTCGGACGTCGAAATGATATCCGTCAGGCGAACACCGAATTTTTCGTTCACCACCACGGCTTCGCCGCGGGCGATGAGTTTGTCGTTGACCAGGACTTCCATGGGTTCACCGGCCAGCTTGCTGAGCTCGATGACGCTTCCCTGAGTGAGGTTGAGCAGTTCGCTCACCGGCATCTTGGTGCGGCCGAGTTCGACCGTCACGCGCAGCGGAATGTCCAGGATGAGCTGCAGATTGCGGTCTTTCGCCCCGCCGCCCGATGAGCCCGCGGAAAAACCGCCGCCCGATCCGGCGCTCGAGCCGCCGCCGTTGCCGGCCGCCGCCCCGCCATCCATCGCCGCGGTCATCGCCGCCGCCTCTTCCGCCAACTGGTCCGCAAGATTCTCCAATGAATCCTCAGACATGTTTCCCCCTTATTTTTCGATGTTCCGCGTGACCTGCACGGCCACGGTCCCATGGTGATTTCCGTAGTATCCTTTGAATTTCGGCACGTTTTCGATCTGCACGTTCAGCTCGCCCGTCGCGTCCTGCGTGAGCGGGATCACGTCGCCGACCTTGAGCTCCATCAGATCCTCGAGCTTGATGAAGTTCTCGCCGAGGTTCACGCGAACCTCCACGGTCGTCTCCATCAGCTGTTCCTTGATGATGGCGGTCCAGAGCTTCTTGTCCGTCTGATCGGATTCCACCTGGAAACCGGTCGACAGTTTCTGCTTGATCGGTTCGATGGTCGAATACGGGATCACCATCGAGATGGTGCCCGTGGCGTTCTCCAGTTCGACGTCGAAAGTGGACGCGATGACGACGTCCGTGGGCGGCACGATCCCGACGAACTGCGGGTTCACTTCCGTCCGCACGAAAGAGCAGCCGATCTTTTCGACGCTGGCCCAGGCCTGCTCGAGGTCGTTGATCGCCAGCTCCACCACTTTTTTGACGATGGACAGCTCGATCGGCGTGAAATCCTTGCCGTCGATCTTGGTGTAGGGGCGGTCGGCGCCGCCGAAGAAGCTGTCCACCAAAGCGTAGGCGAGCTTCGATTCGATGACCATCAGGGCCGAGCCGCGCAGGTTCCCGAAACGCAGGACGCTCATGCAGGTCGGCAGCGGCAAAGTGTTGATGAACTCGCCGAATTTCAGGAACTCGGTGCTGGTCAGCGTGATGGAGGCGATCTTGCGCAAAGCCCCCGACAGCGACACGCGGAACGAGCGCATGAATTTCTCGTAGATCACCTCGAGCTGCGGCAGACGGCCGCGGATGATGCGGTCCTGGCTGGTCAGATCGTAGGCGACGACCTTTTTGTCGTCGGAGACCTTGGCGGTGCCCGCGTCCTGGTTTTGAGACGAGTCGGAGCTGGCGACCTCGCCGTCGGAAACGGCGGCCAGCAGGGCATCGACTTCGCTTTGCGAGAGAACCTGATTCATTCGGGCCCCTTCCTCAGTTGTAGATGAACTCCGTGAAGAACACGTTCTTGATCTTCCCTTTGGTCAGGAAGTTGTTGATCGTGTCCTTGATTTCGCCGCGCAGGTTGTCCTTGCCCTCGCGGCTGGAGACTTCCTCGTAGGTCTTCGACGACAGGGTGATGATGATGATGTCGCGGATCTGCGCCTTGCGCTTCTCGATCTCCTCGGCCACCTGGTCGCCCTGCAGCTCGAGCTCCATGTTCACGCGCGCGATCTTGCGGCCCTTGCTGCCCGCCAGATTGACGATGAAACTCTCGAGCGGGATGACCTTGCCCACGAAGGCCTTCTCTTCCGAAGCCTCCTTGTGGACGGTGTCGGCCTCTCCCTGGACGACCTGGTCCAAAGTCGGCTTTTCCGCTTCTTTCTGGCGTCCCTTGTAAAGCATCCAGCCGACGGCGCCGACGACGATCATATTGATCACGGCGAGCGCGATGAACAAGATGGGCTTTTGTCCGGAACTCGGTGCTGCAGCGGGCGCGGCTTCCTGCGCGACGGCTTTTTCCTCGGCCACCCTCATCCTCCTTGATGAAGACAAAACACATGTGTCACGGAATTCATGAGCAACGGAAATGCCAACGCGACCCTGGTCGGGTCGTGGCCGTCTTTGCCGCTTTTAAGCGTTTCCACGGCAGGACTCGACCCGGGCGCGCGAAGAAAACCCGATGGTCCAAGTCAGGATTTTGACGAGAGGAGCGAGGCTCCCCTCCTCTAGAAAAGATTTTTCCTGCCGTTCATCGCGCGGTAGGACTTCTCGATCCACGCGCGATAGGCCTGGACGTTGGTGTAGACGCCGAACATGCGGCAGGTGCTCTCTTTGCTCTTTTGCGAGACGAAAGAAGCCACCCCCACCTGGTAAGTGCCGCCATTGCCGCGAACAAAGGCGGGACCGCCGGAATCGCCGTTGCAAATGCCCTGGCCATCCATTTGATTCAACCAAAGGCGGCGCTGATTGCCGCCGCCCGAGGCTTGACCGGCGTCATCGGACAAAGTGGGATTCCAGCGCAGGGCCTCCGTGAGGGCCGGTCCCGCCAGGGGTTTCAGCACCACCGCGCGCAGGGCGATCGGGGTGGAATCGACTTCCTTCCCGCCCACCGTGCGGCCGTAGCCGACGGTCAAAACCCGATTGAACTCGGTCCAACGGAAAGGCTGGGACATCAGCCTCACCGCTTCAAACTCGCCCGGCGCCGGAAGAGAGAGGCGCACGAGGGCCAAATCATCCCCCGGGGCCGCTTGGCTGTCGCGATAACCCGGATGGATCATGATCCGATCCGCGATGGACACTTTCGAAATCAGGGTGCCCTTCTCGTCATCGCACTCGGGCTGGGCGCTGAACACCACGGCGAGTTCATTGGATGACTTCGAATTGATGACGCAATGGGCGGCGGTGAGAACGAACTGGCGGTCAATCAGGGATCCCGTGCAAACATTGCCGCTTTTTTCCACCAGGAAAACGGTGCGACGCGCGATCCAGGAGCTTTCCTCGACCGCCTCCCCGCCGATGATGCCGCTGCCGAATTGCGCGTCGTAAAAACGACCGCCCACGCATTTTGAATCACGGCCGGATTTTCCCTCTCCGCCCTGACAGGCGGACAGCACGGCCACGAACGACAGCAGTAAACCCAAAGAGATCTTCTTCATCTCCCCACTCCTTAAAAATCCGGGAACAACCGGGTCTGCGCCGGGCCCGCCAGTTCGGAAAAGTTTTTTTGCAACCATTGACGATGAAACAAAACGTTCGTGTAGGCGCTGACCAGCAGGCAATCCCGGCGCTCGGGATCATCCATGGTGAAGGCGGCCACGCCGACCTGGTAGGGGCGCCCGTTGATTTCGAGGAAGGCCGGTCCGCCGGAGTCGCCGATGCAGGCGCCACGGCCCTCGCTTTGATTCATCCACAGGTAGGCGGGATTCAAGAACTCATTCAACTGCACGGCGTAGATCATGCGCAGCTGCGCCTCGCTGTAGCGGCTGCGCGGCAGCCGCAATTTCACCAGTCGCTCTTTGACTTTCTCGAGCTCCTCCCCGCGCAAAGCGGGGACCTGAACGGCGCGCAGGTCGTTCTGCGCCGCCATCCCCTCGCCGCGCCCGTAACCCGCCAGCAGGTAATGCCGGAAACGGGACCACTCCAGGGGGAATTGCACCAGCGTGGACACCTCGAACCCGGACGGCGCCGGACGATCCAGCTTCAACAGCGCCAGATCCGGCGTTTCCCCGCCGTCGTCTTCTTTTTGCGGCTGACGGATGTCCGTGACGGCGGCCATCTTGCCGCGCCAATCGCCCCGTTCGGAATCGCGGTCAAAGTCCGTCGTGAAAAACACGCGGACTTGTCCCGGGGTTTTTCCACTCACGCAGTGGGCCGCGCTCAGCACGATGTCCCGCGCCACCAGGGTGCCGCTGCATTTGGTGGTTTTTCGCGAGTCCTCGCCGGTCCGGATCATCAGCAGCACGCTGCGCTTGGCGATCCAGGAGGTTTCCGCGACTTTTTCGCCGCCGACGATGCCGCTGGCGAGCGGCCCTCGCGCCGCCGTTCCGCCGCCGGAATTCCCCGTGCAGGCGACCAGGGCCAGGGCGGGAAAAAAGACGAGCCACGACGTCCGGCGCATCATGGGGCCCCCTCGCCCGACGGCGGCGGGAAGGGCAGATCACGGATGTCCCCGCCCAGCTCCACGAAGGTGTCGCTGATCCAGGATTTATAGAGGAAAACATTCGTGTAGGCGCCGAGCAGATCGCAGGATCCGTCCTTTTCGCTCCCGTCGTTCATCACGAAAGAAGCGACGCCGATCTGGCGAAGGGCGCCGTCCGGCTCCTTCATGAAGGCGGGTCCTCCGGAATCACCGAAGCACATGCCCCGGCCGTGCATTTGCTCGAGCCAGATCAAGGGGGAAGAATCATACGGGTTGATTTTCATTTCGATCTCGGCCGCGGTCCGCAGGTTCCGCCACGCATCGCTTTCCCGCAAAGAACGTCCGAGGCGGATCTTGGCCTGGCGCAAGTCCTCGCCCAGGAGCGGCCGCAAGTCCGCCGTCCTCAAACGGGTGGGAGGCTTGGTCTTCGCCTTGCCGCTCTTTTCCATCATCGTGCTGCCATAGCCGGCGACCATGATTTCCGCGAGCTCCGTCCACGCCACGCCCTGACGCGGAAATTTCACCGGCCGCATGTCGGCGGGGGCATCTTTCTCGAGCTTGAGGAGGGCCAGGTCGTTGGTGCTTTCCAGGGCATCGTACTCGGGATGCTGGACCTTGACGGCGATCTTCACCAGGCGCGCTTTGTCCTGAAAGCCGCGGGCCGCGTCCAGCGCGAACACCGCGGTCATCTCGTCCGACACGCAATGGGCGGCGGTGAGGGCGATCCGGCGGCTCAGCAAAGTGGCCGTGCAGATCGACCGGGAATCCTTGTTTTTATTGTAGAGCAGGAAGGTTCCGGCCGCGACAGGCGATTTCGCCTTCACCTCGGTGCCACCGACGATGCCGGCCGCGACGTCGGCCCGGGAATTCGTCCCCGACGGGCCGCCCGCCCCGCAGGCCGTGAGCAGGACCGCCAACGCCAGGGAGGAAAAGAGAGGCCGGCATTTCATCATGTCCTTCCCCTTTCCTTCACGGTGTCTCATTGAAGTTCGTGCGGGCCCGCACCAGGGCGGTTGCTTTCAACAAAGAGCGGCTCGGGGCGCTCAGGCCGGAACCGCGTTCGGCCATTTTGCTCAAGGCCTCCACGCTCACCGCGTAGGATCCGCGGTCCTGAAGGCGGCGGTCGCAGCTTTTCTGATTTTGAAACAGGCCGCGACGGCAGACGACATGGCCGTAACCTTCGAAGTGCCGGGCCTCATGCAGCAGGAATTCCGCGCGCGTCGCCACCGACAGCCAGGAATCAAAAAATCCCGGGCACAGGTACACCGTGGTGGAATCAAAATCCGGCGAGACGTAGGCCAGGGTAGAACCGCGGCACTCCGTCACCATGCGATCCACCGCGAAGACGCGCTTCACGCGTTTGCTGAAGTAGCCCCAGAAGTCCTCTTTCAGGATGCCTTGGTCAAAAGAACTGCGGGCGGGGGTTTTTTCGAGGCGCAGGTTTTTCAGGAAAATCAGCGTCTGCACGATCCGGTGGGACGCGGAGCCTTCCCGGCAGCGGTCGAAACGGTCTGAATCCGCCGATTCCACTTTGATCGACGACAGGACGCTCTTCACCGCCGCGGCCTCCAGGCAATTCGCCGCGCCGGCGGCTCCCGCCACGCGGACGAAACCCAGGCTGAAAAGAAAGATCAAAAACACCCTCTTCATTGACCGGCCGCCGATCCGTTCGCCAGCGGGCTGCCCTGGGTGGACAGGACCGAAGCGGCCATCAGCCTCAAGGCCGCCTCGAATTCCCGTTGCGCCTCATCGCGCGAGTGCGGCGACACCGGCACATGGAACAAGGGATGATCGGCCGAAGCGATTTCCTGCAGCAGATCCCCGAAATCCGCCGGCCGGCGCCCCAGCAGATAAACCGCCAAGGTTCGTTCGTTCTGGGCCCGCACGTCGTCCAGGGCCATCTCGCGCAGGGCCGCGGCCCCGGCCCGGTTCAAGCCGCCGGCCATCCGCTCCCAATGCGCCTCATCGGCTTCGGGCGACGCCACCAGCTCGTCCAGGCGACGGGCTTCCAGGTTCAGGGTGCTCTCAAACGGCGCCACCTCATCCTTTTGGATGATCACCACCATCGAGAGAATCAGTAAAAAAAGAGCGGCCAACGGCGCGATTTTCATGCCGTCCGCCAAGGAGCGAAGAACGTGCCGGCGCCAGGATCCACGGAAACGCGGTTAATCAGCCTTGGCGGGCGACGGATGACGAACTTTTCGACGGAAGCCGGCGCAAGGGCTCCGGCCCTTCGCGGAAGGGCCGTCCGCGACGGAAAAAAACCTAAGTCAGCACCCCGGAAATCCTCCGCACGATCTCCGGCGCGATGACCTCATTCCCCGCCACCAGGCTCGTGCTGTAGGGATCGTGCGCTCCGCCCGAATAAGTCATGACCACGCCGCCGGCCTCTTCCACCAGCAACTGCCCCGCCGCCACATCCCAGGGCTTGAGATTCTTCTCCCAGAAGCCGTCGAAGACCCCGCGGGCCACCTGGCACAGATCATAAGCGGCGGCGCCGGCGCGACGAACGCCGCGCACCTCGCCGACCAGCCGGGCGAAGAGATCGATTTGTTCCTTCAGCGCCGTCTTGTCGTCGGGAAAAAATCCCGTCGCCAGCAGGCTGTCCGGAAACCGCGCCGTCCCGCTCACGCGCAAAGGTTTGCCGTTCACGAAAGCGCCCTCGCCGCGGATGGCGGTGTAGGTCTCGCCCAGCATCGGAACGTCGATCACCGCGACCTTCAGGTCGCCGGCGACCTCCAGGGCCAGGCTGATGCAAAAAACCGGAAAACGATGGATGTAATTCGTCGTGCCGTCCAAGGGGTCCAGGATCCACCGCCCCTGGGGCCCGGCGCGGCCCGGCCGGACCTTCGTCCCGGCATGGGTGGATTCCTCACCCAGGACCTCGCTGTGGGGATAGGCCTTTTTCAAAACCGAAATGATCACTTCCTCGGAATGGCGGTCGGCCTCGCTGACCAGGCCCGCCTGGAATTTACTCTCCACGTGCTCCAGGCGGCCGAAATGCCCCAAGAGGACCTCCCGCCCTTGACGGCATGCCCGCAAAGCCGTACCCAGTGCACCTCTCCAATCGTCCGGAAACGCCGAATTTTCCACGAATATTGACCTCCTGGCGGGCGGAACAGTAACATGAATTGAGGGTCGAAGGAATGGCCCGAGGCAAAAGCTTTCCCCGACGCGCCAAACAAACGCCGGGGCTTTCAGAAGGAAACGCACATGGCCGCTAAGTCCGATGTTTTCGTGAAGATGGTGCTCGTGTTCTTTATCTCTTTGCTGTCATTCTCGATCGGCACCTTTGTCGGCAAGAAGTACAGTGACAATCAACACAAGCTGGCCTCTCTCGAACCCGGTCACGGTGAAAAAGCCCGCGAAGTCGCCTCGGCCCACGGCGAAGAAGGGGCCGCCAGCTCGTCCTCCAGCATGAGCGATGAAGAGATCTCCAAACTCGCCGAAGAATTCGCCGACGACGGCGGCCCGGTCCACGGCGACGAGAAAAAAGTCGACGCCCATGGCGCCGTCGCCGCGAAAGAGGCTTCGGGAACGGCTCACGAGGAAGCGAAGCCGGCCGCGCACGGCGTCGCCGCCGCCCACGAGACCAAAGCCGTCGCGACGGCCGCCGCCCCCCGGGGCGCGACGGTGCACAGCGCCCCGGCCATCGCCCACGATGAAGTCGCCATCCCGGCCAAAAACCTCATCGCCGGCAAGCAACCGACGGAATCCGTGGTGAAGAAAGCCCAGACGGAAAGCCGCCTGCCCTCGAGCCTGCCGAAAGACGTGGCCCAGTACTCGGTCGGCAAATTCACCGTGCAGATCAACTCCTTCGCCAGCGAGCTCGAAGCCAAAAAACGCGCCGAGGAAATGAAGTCGAAGGGCTACAGCGCCTTCTACGTTCCCGCCACCGTCAAAGGAAAGACCTGGTACCGCGTGAGCGTCGGCCTCTTCGCTTCGGAGAAGGAAGCCAAGGACTACCGCAACGAATTCATGTCGAAGTCGAAAGTCGGCGACGCCATCATCCAGAAAATTTCGAATTAAAAGCGGAAGCCCGATCGCAGCACCACATCGGGCTGCACGGTCGGATCCATCTGGGACCCGAAAAACAAACGACCCTCCAGCGACAGCCGGAGGGTTTTTTTCATCTCGAAAGCCAGGCCCGCGGACACGGCGCCCACGAAGGCGTCGCCGCCGTTGTCGTTGATCGTCTCCTGGTCGCCGAAGCGGGTCGCGAAATCCTCGCGCGACATCCCCAACCCCGCCGCCCCGCTCAGGATCCAGGCCGGGCTCAAAGGGAATTCCCGGCGTCCCCACAGCACCAGCTCCTGATGCCGGCGGGTGATCCGGCTGTAAGCGGGGCCGGACACGTTGTCGTAAGAGGAATACTCCAGCAGGCCGGCCCACTCCCCCGCCGACAAGCCCGCGGCGAAGTGCCGGGTGTTGACGGCGCTCAGGGCGTGCTCTTCATCGCGCTCGAAACGCGTCTGGTGATTGACGGGATAAATCTCGACGCCCACGGCGGCGGCCTGCAGGGACAGAAAGAAAAGACCGCAAAAAAAGAAAATGCGACTCATGGAGCGCTCTCCCCGGCGGTGAGCAGCTCCACGATCAGGTCGAGGCCCGTTTCCTTCAGCTCCGCATCGGCGCGCAACCGTTTCGCGAGCTCCGGTAGGCGCTGGATCATGCGACGGGCCAGCACTTTGCGCCGGGACGGATCCTGATCCGCCTTCGCGCCGGCCGGGCTGTCCAGGAAGGCCTGTCGCACGGCGCGCGCCAGATCACTGCCCATCAGGTAGGAAAGATTGTTCAAGGCCGCACCGCTGTTCTGGCCGCCGTTTTTCCAGATCCCGTACAAGCGGCGGAAGTTGTCGCTCCGGAGGGGCTCGAGACCCTTGCGGCCGAGATCGCGCGCCGCCTTGAAGGGCGGCAGGGAGCGGCCCACGAAATCCGTCTGCCCGCTGTAGATCCAGCCCCAGACATCGGCCAGGCCCTCGTTCGCGGCCTTCAGAAAAAGCGCGCGCTGCAATTTGATGTTTCCGGAGAGCTCTTCGGATTTTTTTTCGATTTCCTTGTCCGGCACGGGCGCGCTCAACCCCGGGTCGTCGTGGGCCGTGCCCGCCATGCTCTGGGCCACCAGGCCGTCGCGCAGCAGATCGCGCAGGACGAGGTGATAAAACAGCGCGTGGAAATGCTCGTGCGCGATCACGCCCGGGTTCAGGGACAGGGGCAGTTCCCGGCGCGTCGTCGCCACCACCAGCACCGCGTCCGAGGCGCCGTCGTAAAAAGAATTGTCCGTCCAGAGGGCCCCGTCATCCTTCAGCAGGCGCACCGACACTCCCACCGAACGCGGCCACGGCACGACCTGCCCCGCGCCCACCTCGCGGTCCAGGGCCGACAGCTTTTCGAAGTGGGCGTAGAGGGCCCCCATCTGCTGGCTCACGAAATCGCCGGGCACGTAAACGCCGTCGTGATTGCGCAGGAACCGCGCCCGGGCCGCCTCGCCCCGCAGTCCGCCGGGCTCGAGCTTCGGCGCGAAATAAAAACGCGCGTAGGCGCCCCGCATTTCCAGGAGGTTTTCCACGCCGCTCAAAAGAATTTCCTGAAGACGCACTTCGCCCTTGTCATCCGGAAAAGGCAGGCGCATGCGGACTTCGCCGGAAACCCGGGACGTGGAGGGCTCCCGGGAGCAGGCCGTCATGAGCAGACAGCTCACGCACAGCCAGCAGAAAAAAGGCATGAAACGTCCAACGGGCATCGGCGGGCCTCCGGGCTGCCGTTTTGCAGTCCCCATGCCGCCTCAGGTCGAATTCCGGCGATTCTGATTGGAAAAAAGCGTCTAAAAACTTATCTATAGCCGTATTTTGACAGACCTGACAGAGCAACTCACCCATTCATTGAATCCCCCCCAGAAGGAAGCCGTCCTGCACCAGGACGGACCCCTGTTGATCCTGGCCGGGGCCGGCTCCGGAAAGACCCGCGTGCTCACCCACCGCATGGCGAACCTCATCGCTTCGGGGGCGGCGGCGACGGATGAAATCCTTTGCGTCACCTTCACCAACAAGGCGGCGCGCGAGATGGAGCACCGGATCTACAAGATCCTCGCCGATCTCGGCATCCCGGTGCACTCGCAGCTCTGGATCAGCACGTTTCACAGCTTCTGCGTGCGCATCCTGCGCCAGCGCATCGAGCTCCTCGATTACAAACCCTTCTTCACGATCTACGATCCCTCCGACCAGCTGGGGCAGATCAAAAAAGTCATGACGGCCCTGAACATCAACGAGAAGGCCTTCCCCGCGAAAAGCTTCCAGGGCCGCATCAGCGGCGCCAAGATGTCCGGGATGTCGCCCCAGGACATCGAAAAGGCCTTCGGCCGCCCGATCATGGATCCGAAGAGCCTGGAAGTTTACAAGCGCTACGAAGAGGAGATGAAGAAGGCCAACGCCCTCGACTTCGACGATCTGCTGTTGAAGACCTGGGACCTCTTCCGCATGTACCCGGACGTGCTCGAGCAATACCGCCAGAAATTCCGCTACGTCATGGTCGACGAGTACCAGGACACCAACCGCATCCAGTACCTGCTGGTGCAGTCCCTGACCAAGGAGCACCGCAACCTGTGCGTCGTCGGCGACGAGGATCAATCGATCTACAGCTGGCGGGGGGCGGACATCCGCAACATCCTGGATTTCGAGAAAGACTTCCCGGAAACGAAGATCGTCAAGCTCGAGGAGAACTACCGCTCCAGCGGCAACATCGTGCGGGCGGCGACCTCGGTCATCCGCAACAACTCGCAGCGCAAGGAAAAAACCCTCTTCACCTCGAACAGCGCCGGCGATTTGATCCGTCTGCAGGAAGAGCGCAACGAATACGACGAAGCCCGTTTCGTCGCCAAGGCCATCGAGGAAAAAGCCAATTCCGGCGAAGGGTCGTGGAACGACTTCGCGGTCTTTTACCGCACCAACGCCCAATCCCGCGTTCTGGAAGAGCAGCTGCGCACCAACGGCATCCCCTACAAGATCGTCGGCGGCGTGCGCTTCTACGAGCGCATGGAGATCAAGGACATCCTGTCCTACATGAAGCTGTCGGTGAATCCGGCGGACGACATGGCTTTCAAGCGCATCATCAACGTCCCGGCCCGCGGCATCGGCAAAACCACTATGGAAAAGATCGAGGCCCTGGGCATGGAGCGCAAGCTCACCTTGTTCCAGGCGGCGGAAACGGCCGTCAACGAGCGCGCCTTCAACGCCGGCACCTGCGGCAAGATCCGCCGTTTCCTCGACCTGATGCTGGACCTGCAGAACGCGGCGAAGCAGTTCCCCATCCAGGAGTTCTACCACATCGTCCTGGACCGCTCGGAGTACCTGAAGGCCCTCAAGGCCGAGGACAACCCCGAAGCCGAAGCCCGCATCGAGAACTTGGAAGAGCTCGACAACGCCATCGAGCAGTTCGCCAAAGAACGCGGCGAGGAAGCGGCTTTGCTGGGTTTCCTCGAGGAAATGGCCCTGGTGTCCGATCAGGATTCCCTGGACGAGCAGGTGAACTCCGTCACCCTGATGACCCTGCATATCTCCAAGGGCCTGGAGTTCCCCTTCGTGTTCATCGTCGGCCTGGAGGAAAATCTTTTCCCCAGCGCCCGCAGCGGCGGCTTTGACGCCGAGTCGGAGGACGACCTCGAGGAGGAACGCCGCCTGGCCTACGTCGGCATGACCCGCGCCCGCCGCAACCTGTACCTGACCTACGCGCGCACGCGCCGCGTGTGGGGGCAGGAGCAATCGAATCCCCCGTCGCGTTTCCTGAAAGAGATCCCGAACGATCTCGTGGATTTCAAATCCTCGGCGCAGACCTCGGGGTTCATGGCGAGGTTCGCCGGCGGCGCCTATGGCGGCGCTTCGCCCCGCGCCGGCGCCGGAGTCCCCCGCAACCAATCCCGCGGCGACTTCGACGATCATCAGGATTTCCCCGATTACGAGGACGGCGGCGGCGAGGGTTTCCGCCCCGGCATGAGGGTGCGCCATCCCACCTTCGGCGTCGGTTCGGTTTACTCCACCGAGGGCAGCGGCGACCAGTTGAAGGTCAGCGTGATCTTCGCCGATCAAACGATCAAAAAGTTCGTCGTGAAGTACGCGCGACTTGAACGTTTATCCTAAGTGGGATTCAATGAAATCTCCTGAAGAAGGGGGTTTTATGCGTTTTGTTTTCACGATCCTGACGGCTTTGTCCCTGTCGATCCCGGTTTTCGCCCAGCAGGCCACCCGGCGCGTGAGCCGCGCCCCCAACCAATCGACGGCCATGGGCTCCCCGCCCCGCCAGGAAGTGCTGTTCGGCGCCGCCGGCAGCGGCAAACTCGTCAGCGAAAAATCCGGCGGCGTCAACCGCACCGTCATCGAGGCCCACGGCAGCTACCTGCGCGGTCTGGGCGGACCGATGCAGATCGGCGGCGAGTTCGGGATCTTCTCCTCCTCCGGCGGCAAATCGCAAAGCTACATCGAGGCCGTCGCGGTCGGCGCCTACAACTTCGGCCACCGCCTGAGCGATTCCATGTACGCCAAAGGCGGCGTGGGCCTGCTGGGCGTGCTCAGCGACACGGGCGACTACAAAAGCGAAGTGGGTTTTTTCGTGGGCGGCGGCAAGCGTTTCCCGCTGTGGGCCGGCGTGGCCTACAACCCGGAACTCCGCCTCTACAAAAAAGGCAAGATGGATCCCTCCATCGAGATCTGGCTGATCAATATTTCCGTGATCTGGTGATTTCGTTCCACTCGTCGGCGTAAACCCCGGCGTCCGCCGGGAGGCGCCGCCGTTCCGGCGCGGGATTCACGTAGGAGGCCTCGACGCCGTCCCAGCCGCGGTAGCGGCGCGAATGTTCGTCCCTCGCGATTTCAAAATTCGGCGTGAGGACCGTTTTTCCCCCGCCCTCGGGGATGTCCACGGCGTAAGTCGGCATGGCCAGCCCCGACAGATGACCCCAGAGCTCTTTCTGGATTTCCAAGGACTCGTCAATCGACGTGCGCAGGTGATCCGTGCCGACGGAAGGGTCGCACTGGAACATGTAGTAGGGTTTCACGCGCAAAAAAAGCAGCCGGCGCGACAGGGCCTGCACGATGGCGGCGTGATTGTTGACGCCGTTGAGTAGCACCATTTGATTCATCACCGGGATGCCGCCGTCCACGAGCCGTCCCAGAGCTTGCGCCGCTTCGGCCGTGAGTTCGCGGGGATGATTGAAGTGGGTCATCAGATAAACCGGCCCGTGACGGCGCAGGATCCTCACCAGCTCGTCGGTCACCCGCATCGGGGCGACCACCGGCATGCGGGTGCCGACGCGGATGATCTCCACATGCTCGATGGCCCGCAGATCCGTGAGGATCCTCTCCAAAGCGCCGTCCGCGATGGTGAGGGGATCTCCCCCCGACAGGATCACTTCCCGCACGCCCGGATGCGAGGCGATGTAGGACAGGGCTTCTTCGTATTCGGAGGGACGGATCAGGGCCTGCTCCCGCCCGGTGAAATGCTTGCGCGTGCAGTGGCGGCAATAAACGCTGCAGAAATCCGTGATCAAAAACAGCGCCCGGTCGGAATAGCGGTGCACCAGACGGGGCGCCGCCTGGTTTCTTTTTTCGCCCAGGGGATCCGCCATCTGCTGAGTCCCGTCCCGCATCTCCAGGCGATGGGGCATCAAGATGCGGCGGATCGGTTCCTCCTCGAAATCACCGGCGAGGGAGGCGTAATACGGCGTGCAGCGGATGTTGAAGATCTCACGTCCCTGCTCGAAAGCCTCGCTTTCGCCGGGACTCAATTTGAAAACCCGCTCGAAATCGTTTTTATTTTTCAGGGCATGGCGCAACTGCCAGGTCCAACTGGTCCAGTCTGAAACATCAACGCCATCGGGCCGACGGCTGGAGGGGAAGACAAATCGCGCCATTTTTCGTCATTTCCGCCCTTTCGGGGCTGGCGCCCTCTTACACCAGGAACCGCTTGAAATCACTCGGCGTTTCCAGCGTCTCATTGTGGGTCTCCAAAACTTGCACAGCCGTCTCAGGATGAAACATTTTGAGCGACCATAAATCATCAGTGATTTCAAATAAATGGACTTCTTCCCGGGTTTTGGCCTTCGGCCCGATCCTCGCTCTTCAACGGGTTGGGGAACGAGTCCCCGTTTTAAAAGGAGGATATTTATGAAACTGAACGCACTGAAACCGACCCAGAAAAAGTGGGCGCTGACGGGGATGCTCCTCGTGGCCCTTGGATTCAATTTGTCCGCTCCCTTGCGCTCGATGAGCAGCTTGGACCTGGCTTCGGAAGACCCGGGCCTGGAAGAGAGCGAAGCGGAAGAGAAAAGCGCCACCATCACCTTGAAGGATGGCAAGAAGCACAAGGTCGTCTTCAAACAACTGAAGGGTCAGACCCTGGCTTACGGTCCGAACTCCCTGGAAGGCAAAGCCTGCGACACCGACGCTTGCATGAGCTATCAGGTTTTGAACGTCAGCTTCGCCAGCGATGTCGATGAGCTGACCGCCGCCTTCCGCAAAAGCTTCCAAAAATCCGCCAAAGCGGAAAAAGACCCCACGATGAAAGAAGCCGCCGACCTGCCGGCGCAGGAAGAGGATGTCGCGCTCGATGCGGAAGCTCAACGCGCCGAAGAGCGCGCCAAGCGCGCGGAAGCCTTGTTGAACCGCTCCCTCCGTCTTTGCGAACGCAAGAAGGAAGGCCGCGCCCAGGCCACGTGCCAGGCCGACGAATTCATCAAAGCCCTGAAGAGCTCTTCCAACCGCAAGGGCTCCTACGGCGACCGCAAACGCGAACCCCTGATCAGCGACGAGATCGCGACGGACTTCTTCAACGAGAACATCCGTGAGTCCCTGCTCGCCTCCCTCTCTTATGAAGAGATGGACCTGCTGGCCCGTCCCGGCTACGGCGGCGGCATGAGCTTCGGTTCCAGCGGCCCGAACGGCGCGGAACTCCTCCAAAAGCTGCAAGCCAAACTGCCTAAGGGCTACAACGAACTCCGCAAGGCCGTGAAGCAGGTCGCCCTCGACGCCGTCAAAGGCTTCACCCAGCAACTTCGTTTCAAAAACGAACAAATGGGCCAGGTCAAAACGACCGCGAACAAATTCATGAACATGGCCAACACGCTGAACGCCCAGGCCAGCCGCACCCAGGATCCGCAACAGCGTCAGATGCTGCTGGCCGAAGCCCAGCAGGCCCGCGGTGAAGCCGACAGGATGAATCAACAGCTGATGAGCATGCGCAGCGACACGAGCCTGATGAACAAGATCCAGACGATGGCCAGCGCCATGGGCAACAACATGAGCGCCGGTCTGCTGGAAGCCCAGCAACAGCAGCTCATCACCAGCACTTTCTCCATGGAGCTGATGCAGGACTACAAGCTGCAACTGCCGCAACTCTACACGGACTCGAGCCTGCTGAACCCGGTCCTCACCAGCGGCACGACCGACACCTTCACGGGCCAGACGATCCAAGGCGTGCTGCGCCGGGATTCGACGGTGATCCGCCAGGGCAACCAAGGCAGCATCACGGGTGGTCCGACGCAACAACAAACGCCGAGCCCGGTCGTGCCCTTCGGCACCCAGAACTCCGGCCAACGCGGCAGCATCCAACGCTTCTAATCAAGAATCAGAACACGTTCCCTGAGATCCTCCACCGGAGCCAAGACGGCTCCGGTTCTGTTTTTTCAGGAAACCTTTTTCACGGAAAGTTTGAGACCCAGGGTTTTGAGAACGGCTGTCAGCGTGGCCAAGGTGGGATTGCCGTCTTTTGAAAGAGCCTTGTGGATCGTGGAGGGGGTTTTTCCCGCTTTCCTGGCGATCTGCTCAATGGATATCCCGAACGCCTCGGAAACGCCGCGGATCGCTTCAATCACGAGCTCCGGGACATCCCCATTTTCTTCCAACGAGGATTTCAGATACTCGATCGCTTCATCCGGGCTCTTTTTGAACCTTTCATGCTTGAACTGCGACCAGCTTCGCGGTTTTTTAGCGGTCTTTTTTTCTGCTCGCATCCCGACCTCTGTATTCTTCCAAATAAGCCCTGGCTTTTCGAATATCCTCCGTTTGCGCGGACTTATCACCGGCCGAAAGCAACAGCACGATTTTCATCCCGACAACGGAGTAGTAGATCCGAAAGGCCGGATTCTTCAACTTCAACTCGTTCAGACCGCCGCCCAGGGGTTTGGCGTGACCGGGGTGGCCCATCATCAGGCGGTCCACCCGGGCCATCACCTTTCCCCGGACGGAGCCGTCCAAAGCGTCCAACCAATCACCGAACGGTTCTCTCCCAGAAGGAGTGACATAGACGAGGAGCCGATAAAACTCCCTCATCGTTTCTCCACTATAGCGTAGATTGATTTTTTATTCAAGTTTTTCGCGGTCCAAGCCATTCGCGCAGGGACGAACAAAAGGGCAGCCACCGCGGAAAGAGCCTTAAATGCCCATAAGTCTCGGGGCCGAACGCCTTCCGGACAAAAAAATACCCGGGGACCTTGCGGCCCCCGGGCCCTGCTCGCCACCAAATCTAGCTGCGGTCAAACTGTGTTCACGCTGCCGGACAAGATGCAATCACGATGAAATCAAAAGGTGATGGCGGCTCTCGTCGAAAATCCGTATGTGAAACCGTTGGGCCGGTCGACGGTGCCGTCTTTGAAGGCCGCGCCGGGGAACAACAGTCCGAGCTGGTTTTCCCACCGCATGTTCTCACGCGGTTTGTAAATCAACCCGATGTCCCACTCTAAGCCCAGGTCTTTTTTGAAATCCACGGAATTCGTCGGGTTGACCATTAATTGGGCATAGGTCAAGGAGTTCACAATGTCCCAGCGCTCGCTCCAGCCGTAGCGGATTTTCGGCGACAGGTAAACCGCGTTGCTGATGGCCTCGTCGTCCAGGGAATTCGAGACGTCGTGAACGCTCGTGTCTTTGATCAGATTCGTGCGCAGGAAATCCGCTCCGCCCAGGCGGTGGTTGAAGAGCAGCATCGCCACGTCGTAATTGCGGTGGAACGTGAAGCCTTCCCAGTTGTCTTTGGTCTTCGGATCGTCGCCGGAAGCGACGCCCAGGCGCACGGAAGCGTCCCACTTGCCTTCGGGGCGCGGGAAGTCCATCTCCATGGCGATGCCGTAGGAGTTGTTTTTCACTTCGTCGCCTTCCAGCGTGCGCACGCCGTAGCTGCCCGAGAGGAAAGAGCCTTCCATGCGGAATTTGAAACTTTCCCACTCGCGCTTCAGGATGAAGCTCGTGGTCTGCATCGAGTAAGCGTCGGCGCGGGTGGCGCCGGCGCCGCCGATCATGTCGGCTTTCGGGGCCGCGCTGAAGGGAGTGTCGTTGTTGCCCGGGGAGCTCTGACGGCGACTGATCACGGCGCCGATCGTCGAGCCCGTGTCTTTGCTGTCATAAAGGAACTCGAAGATCTGGTCCTGCACGGTGTTCGCCAGACCCGCGTCCGCCGCGGCCACGCGGCCGATCATCGGCATGAAGGACAGATTGCCGACGATGAATTTGTAACCGACCAGGTCCATGCTGGTGTGCCAATGATCGAACAAACCGCGGCCGGCGTTGTACGAAATCCCCAGACCGAACTCATAGGGCGCGCGGCCGACGATCAAGGAACCGTACTCCTGCTGCACGTGCATGTAGAGCTCGCTGACGCGGAGAGTGGTCGTCCCCTTCGTCTGGCTCAGGGTGTTGCTGCGCGAATCGTCCGCGCCGGCCGGCAGGGACTGGCCCCACAACTGACCGAACTGCTGATTCGTGTAGGCGGCGTCTTCGTTGGCCAGGACATCGAAAGCCGAGTGGATGGTGACGCCATCGGTGGCGATGATCTTCGGGCTCAGGCGCAGGTAATTCAGACCATAAGCCTTGCTCCAGCCCGGCGTGCCCAGGGAGGGACGGTCCACCTGCATCCATTCGAAACGGTAAGTGCCGGCCCAATCCAGGGTCATGGCCGGGGCCGCGGCGGAGAACAAAAGAATTCCCAACGTCAGAATACGTGACTTCATCGAACAGGCCTTTCTCATTGGATCAGGAAACGACGCCCATCAGTTCCACCTCGCGGAGGATGATGAGTTCTTCATTTTGCATTTTGATTTTCGAACCGGCATGGGATGAAAACACGACGCGGTCGCCGCGACGCACGTCCATGGGACGCAGGCGGCCTTTCTGATCGCGATGACCACGGCCGACGGCGACGATGGTGCCCTGCAGGTTGCCGGAGACGTCCGACACGGTGTCGGGAATGTAAAGACCGCCCGCGGTCATGCGTTCCTGACCGGCCAGCTGCACGATCACGCGGTCATCCAGCGGCGTCACGAAATCCGACAGATCGAGAAGGGGCCGCTTCGGCGCCGCCTTGGCGGACGGGGTCCTGGCCGCGGGCTTTTTCAGCGCCGTTTTCTTCACGGCCGTTTTCACCGCCGGCTTTTTGGCCGCGGACTTTTTCGTCGCCGCGGTTTTCGCGGCCGTCTTTTTCGGCTTCTTCGGCGCGGGCTTTTTCGCCGCGGTTTTTTTCGTTTTCACGGATGCCGTTTTTTTCGCGCTCTTCTTGGCGGCTGATTTCTTCGGAGCCGCCTTTTTCTTAGCCTTGGCCACGCTTGCCTCTCTCTTCCTCGTAGTATTTCCGGTACAAGATGTCCCATTCGGGACTGCCTTCGATAACACCGCGTTTGAGCGAGGTCACCTTGGCTCGGGCCTTGGCGTCAATTTCCTGGTCTTCTTTGATGAATTCGAGGATGGCGCGCTTGGCGGCGCGCAGGGCCTGGTCTTCGTCGGTGAAGTCCACCAGGTCATCGTTGTAAACGACATCGGTGGCGAGGTGGGCCCAATGAGTCTGACGGTCTTCCGAGAGAATCACAGGATCACCTTCTTTTCCTTGGCCATTTTGTTGCGCAACATCGGATACATTTTGTGGCGTTCAAACTGGCCGCCGTGCGATCTCTCCAGTTGATCCAGCATGGCATGGACCTCGCGGTCGAGGTCGATCTCCTTCTGAATCTCTTTTCGGAAAACCGCCTCGATTTTTTCCTGCACGACCCGCTCGTCCGCTTTGAAATGCACGACGTGGGTCTCTTTCCAGTGATCGAGGATTTTTCGGGCCAAGGCTTGAATCTGGTTCGGGCTCAATTTCATTGTGGGCGGAGCCTCTCTCGACTATGTTGAAAACATGAATCTCGGACTCTTCATTCGCTCCCGATTAAAGATCATTTTGGCGGGCCTGACAATCGTTACGACGCTCCTCATCATCAGTGTCGCCAGCGCCTTCTTCTCTTTGAAGGACAAAATGAATCAGACCTTGGAGCAAAAGCAGTTTTTGCGGCCGACGGAGTTCTTCGCCGAAGGGCCGATCTTCGTGCCGCGCCGTCTGATCAATGCCGACACTTTGAGCAAACGCTTCGAGGACCTGCTTTACCGGGCGCGCCAAGCGGATCAGGTTCTGCTTTCGGGGGATTATTTCCGCGGCGACCGCGCCGCTTGCGAGATCCGCGCCGGCGGCGTCTTGCCGGAAGAGATCGCCGGCTGTTTCGTCTTCGTGCGCAAAGACGTCCCCACGGACGCCATCAACCAGGAAACCGCCTGGGTCTTTTTCGACGCGAACGGCATGATCCTGCGCGTGGCGAAGGGTTCGCCGCAAAATGAAACGGCGCAGATCAATCTCGAGCCGGTGCGCTTCGCGCAGTACCTCGGTTCCGAACCTTTGATGCAGGAACAGGTGCCCCTGGGCGAAATCCCCTCCGCCTGCCTGAACGCCGTCATGGCGATCGAGGATCAGAAGTTCCTGGAGCATGGCGGGTTTTCCCTGACCGGCATCCTGCGCGCCGTGGTCCGCAACGTCATGGAGGGCCGCAAGGCCCAGGGCGGCAGCACCATCACCCAGCAGCTGGTGAAGAACTACTTCCTGACCTCGGAGAAAAGCTTCAAGCGCAAACTGCAGGAAATCGTCATGTCGGTGATGCTGGAAACGCGTTTCACCAAAGACGAGATCCTGCAGACCTACCTGAATGAGATTTACCTCGGGCAGAACGGCGCTTTCCGCGTGCACGGCTACGGATCCGCCAGCCGTTATTATTTCGGCAAGCCGGCGAGCGAACTGAACCTTTCCGAGTGCGCCCTGATGGCGGCGATCATCAACAATCCCGGCGCCTACAATCCGTGGCGCAAGGCCGAGAACGCGCAAAAGCGCCGCGCCCTCGTCCTCTCCAAGATGGTCGAGCTCGGCATGATCGACGAGCCCGAAGCCGAGAGCTCGCGGCAACTGCCCCTGCCGCCCAAACCCGGCCAGGCCCTGGCGGTCGAAACGGCGCCGTACTTCATCGACGCCGTCCGCAAGCAGATGCGCGCCAACAACTGGCCCCTTGAAGGGGCGCGCATCTACACGAGCCTCGATCTCGACGCCCAGCAGGCGGCGCAGGAGGCCGTGCAGGGTCATCTGTCGCGGCTGGAAAGCTCCAACAAATACATCCAATCGCAAAAAGCCAAGGGCCGCGTCCTGGAAGGCATGTTGCTGTCCGGCGATCCCGGCACGGGCCTGATCCGCGTCGCCGTCGGCGGGCGCAGTTTCCGCATGACCCAGTTCAACCGCGCCGTGGACAGCCGCCGCCAGGTGGGCTCATTGATGAAACCCTTCGTCTTTCTCACCGCCCTCGGGGAAACCCGCAAGGACGGCACGCGCTTCACGCCCATCACTTTGCTGAACGACGAAAAGTTCTCGCTGAAATACGACGCTCAGACATGGAATCCCGCCAACTACGAGGGCAAATACTTCGGCGAAGTGCCGATGTTTTTCGCGCTGAAGAATTCCCTCAACGCCGCGACGGCGCAGGTGGGGCTCGAGGTCGGCCTCGACAAGGTCATCACGACGGCGCAGCAGGCCGGCGTGGAATCGCCCTTGAAACCCCTGCCGTCCCTGACCCTGGGCGCTTTCGAGATCGCGCCCAAGGAAGTGCTCGGCGCCGCCATGACCTTCGCCTCCCTGGGGCAACGGCCGCGCCTGTCCTTCATCCGCCGCGTGGACTACGGCGACGGCGACACCTTGTACGAGCACGATCCCGCGCCCGCCCCGGCCCTGGATCCCGTCAACACGTCCGTGCTCGTCGGCATGATGAAACAAACGGTGATCTCGGGCTCGGCGCGCGCGGCGCCGCTTCTGGGCTTCACTCACCCGGCGGCCGGGAAAACCGGCACCACCAATGACAACCGCGACACCTGGTTCATGGGCTTCACCCCCCATGTCGCCACCGTGGTCTGGGCGGGTTACGACGACAACACGGTGACGAAACTCACCGGCGCTTCGGGCTCGGTGCCCATCTGGACGGAATTCATGAAAAAAGTGGCGACGCGTTTTCCCGCGGATGATTTCCCCTGGCCGGAGGGCACGGTGAAAGTCACTCTGGACCGAAGCGATCTGGAAGCCCTGCATGCCTTGCGGGAAAAAGATCCGGACACGGTGGAACTGATTTTCGCCGAGGGCACTCAGCCCTAAAGCTTCACTTCCAGGCCTTCGTACGCGAAACCCCATTTCACCGGGGGCAGGGGCTGGCCGTTCTCCTTGGCGTTTTGGATGCGCCAGCTGTAGTACTCCTGCGTCTGGCGGCGGATGTCCTGGATGGTCTGGATGGACGCGCCCGGGTCGTGGTGCGCGAACAGCATGTGCTTCACGTTCTCGCGGAAAGCGATGTCGAGGCCGATCTGGGCCGCGCTGTGGCCCCAGTTCGCCTTGTCGGCGAGCTCGGGAAACGTGTACTGCGCGTCGTAGTACATCAGATCGATGTTCTGGTACAGGGGCAGATCCGGTCCCAGGTCCTCGCGCGTGACCCGCGTTCCTTCCGTGTCCACGCAATGGGCGTAAGCCTTGCCCCCGTACTCGACTTTCAGGCCCCAGCAGGGATCCGGATGATCGAGCTGGTACGGGGTGATCGTCATGTCGTCGATCCGCACGGGCTGACGCGGCTCCAGGGTGTGGAAGCGGATCTTCGATGGCAGGCTCTCGAAAGGCACCGGGAAATACGGCTTGCGGAAAATGCCGCGGATCAGGGACTCCATCTCGGGATGGACGGCGTAATAGTTCACCTGCACGTTCGGCAGGAAGTGCGGCGTGAAAAAGGGCAGGCCGATGACGTGGTCCCAATGGAAGTGCGTCATGTAGATGTGGAACGGGCCCTTCGCCCGCGCGTGCGTGCCGCTCATGATGCGTTCGCTGAGCTGGCGGATGCCGCTGCCGCCGTCGATGATCAACTGCCCTTGCGGCGTTTCCACCTCAACACAAGTTGTTGAGGCGCCGTAACCGCCGACGATGGGGATCTCCAGGCTGTCGAAATACTTCTGCACCTGCGAGGGGTCGCGGTGGCCGGCGGAAAAAAACCCGCGCACCAGGCCTTCGAAATGAAGGCTCCACTCGCCCGGCTGCATGCTCGAAGGGATCGAGCCCCTCGTGCCCCAGTATTTGACGTTCAGATGCGATAAGGACATACACTTCAAGAATCCGGCGGGCTTCCGGGGCGTTCAATTAAATTTTCTCCTGCCGCGACAAAGGCCGGGGCGGCGAAGTCTTGAACAACTCTGTCAGAGTTACATTGCCACCGCCCGCCCGCCAAGGCCGTCCCGGGGCGGAAATATAAACACCCGGAATAACTCATGTATTCAAACCGCCCCGGAGCGCGACCTTGGTGCGCTTCTTGCTCTGTTCCCCACTGAGGTCAAAACGCACCCGAAGGTTGATGCGATGGAATGGCGACGACACAAAGACATCTTCGCGATGAAAGAAGGCTCCCGCCCCGCGGTGGCCCTGCACGCGCGCAACCTGCAGGTGGCCGAGCTTTCCGCGGAGGCCTGGGATTCCATGTCCCCCGTCACTCTTCTGGACTCCGCCCCGGTGAGCCTCCCCTCCCCGACGGAAGGCCGCGAGGAGCTCGAGGAGTGGAACGGCTCCGACGATCCCCGCTCCACCGCCGATCGCAATGATTTCTCGGTCCGCAGCCTGACCCTGAACGTGACCCAGATCTGCAATCTGCACTGCACCTACTGCGCGGCCGGCGGTGACGGCACCTACGGCGATCCCGTGCGCGACATCTCCATCGAGAACACCCTGCCGCAATTGCGTTTCTTCATCGAGAAGATCCCGGCGGGCGGTCACTTCCACATCGCCTTCCTCGGCGGCGAGCCTTTGCTGTACCCCGACACGCTGCTGGCCCTGGGCCGGTACGCCCGCGAGACCGGCGAGGCCCGCGGCGTGAGCGTCAGTTTCAAAGTCACCACCAACGGCACCCTGATCAATGACAAAGCCCTGCGGGCCCTGACCGACCTGGGCTGCCACGTCACCGTCAGTTTGGACGGGCCGGCGGAAATCAACGACCGCCAGCGCCTGCAGAAAAACGGCCGCGGCAGCTTCGAAGCCGCCTTCCAGGGACTGCAGCGCCTGATGGCGCGCAAAAGCAAGCTCGCCAGCCTCGGCGTTCACGCCGTTTTCAACGAGAAAAACCTCGAGGTGGAAAAAGCCTGGGAATTCCTCTCGCCCCTGCCCGTGGATTACATGGAGTTCACTTACTCCGTGAACGGCGCCAACCACGAGGCGACCTCGACCTACAATCAGCAGCTGGCCCGCGTCCTGCGCCTGGCCTGGAAGCGCGGCGGGGAGCAGGAACTGCGCCGCATCTCCAACGTGCGCGAGATCTTCGACCGCCTCGATCAGCAGCGCCGCCGCCTGAACCACTGCGGCCTGGGCAAGAGCATGATGGTGGTCGACGCCCGCAACCAGCTGTGGAGCTGCCCCTGGACCGTCGGGCGCGCCAATGACCGCCTGGGGACGGGCACCGTCCTCGACGAGGACCGCCTGGCCGTGCATCAACGCTCGCAGATCGAGGTGAACGAGTGCGGTTCGTGCTGGGCGCGCTTCCTGTGCGGCGGCGGCTGCTCCTTCATCCACGGCAGCACCGACGGATTCTTGCGCGACAAAAAAAGCGACTTCTGCGAACGCACGCGTTTTTTGATCGGCGCGAGCCTGGCTTATTACCACCGCGCGAGAGCGCTTTGATTTGAAAGATCTGGCAAGAAACGGAAAACCGGAAGGTGAGAACATGAACGACAAGAAGCACGTGAGAATCCTGGCCACCAAGCCGCTGCCGAGCCCCGTGATCATGGCCCCGCCCGGCGAAGGCTGCATCCCGATCAAATAAGATGGCGATCCCTCCTTCCCTCGACGCAGCCGAAACCCCCGGCCCCCGCCGGAAGAAGATCCTTTTCGGGATCCTGCGGCTCGCTCTCGCCCTGGGATTGGCGGGATTCATCGCCCAGATCAAGCTCGATTACATCGAGGCTTATTTCTACGACCTGCGCACCCGCATCCGCCCCGCGCCGGCGACGACGGGGCACCTTGAAATGATTTTTGTTGATCCCGTCACCATCCGGGACCTCAAACGCTCCCCGGGCTTCGGCGCCCACGCCCGGCTGCTGGAAATCCTGTCGACGGCGTCGGCCCGCGCCATCGTTTACGACCTCGATCCGACGCAGCTCAAAGGCTCCGACCAGGACCGCGCGCGCTTCCTGCGGGTCGCCGCCGGCATGCCGAACCTGCTCTTCCTCACCGACGACCTGGAGATGAACGGCGAGGAGGGCAAACTGCGTTTCCCCGCCCCCTTCGACAAACTGCGCGTCGCCCCGGGCCCGAAAAGCAGCGACACCAGCAACTTCGCCAAAGACGGGGTGACCCGGCGCTTTTTGATCTCTTACCAGGACCGGCCCACGGCCCACGTGGAGCTCGCGCGCCTGTTCCGCCCGCGGATCGCGGACACGGAAAAAGTCCGCGGCCGGTTCTCCTTCCTCGGCACCGAGCAGTCCCACATCAACTTCCGGCCGCCGCGCTCCTACCCCGAGTCCTCCCTGTCGGACCTGATCGACGGGCACGAGAGCGCCGCCCGCTTCCGCGACCGCATCGTGCTGATCGGCCAGGACACCCAGATGTCGGAGCGCGACTACGCCCGCACGCCCTACTCGCGGGAAAGCGTCGGCATGCGCTCGGCGGAGGTCCACGCCAACATCATCGACACCCTCCTGCGCAACGATGCCCCGGCGCGAGCGCCCCTCTGGCTGAACCTGTTTTTCATCGCCGTCGTTTCCGTGCTCACCGTGCACGTCGTGTTCGCCATGAAGCCCACGCGCGGCCTCGTCATCCTGGCTTTCGCTTTCGCGGGCTTCACCTTCCTGAATTTCTTTTTGTTCTGGCCCTTCGCCTGGTGGGTGTCCCTCGCCCACCCGCTCCTGGCCTTTTTCCTGTGCTACTACTTCTTCATCCCCTACCGCCTGATCATCGAGAACCGCCGCAGCTGGGAGATCTACCAGAAGCACCGTCTGCTGCAGCAGGTGGAGGAGCTCAAGACCAACTTCATCTCGATGATGTCCCACGACCTGAAAACGCCCATCGCGCGCATCCAGGGGATGACCGACATCATCCAGCGCGATCCGACGCCCCTGTCGAACGGGCAGCGCGAGGCCCTGGACACCATCCGCGCCTCCGGCGACGACCTGCTGAAGTTCATCAACGCCATCCTGCAGTACGGCCGCATCGAGGCCCAGCAGGTGCCCGTGCGCCGGCAGTCCCGCGACATCAACGTCATCCTACTGGACGTGATCCGCCGGCACGAATTCCTGGCGAAGCTCAAACGCATCCGCCTGATCGACGAGCTCGAACCCCTGTTCCCCATCCCCGTCGATCCGGAACTGATGGGACAGGTGTTCTCGAACCTCATCGAGAACGCCATCAAGTACAGCCCCGAGGACACGAAGGTCCTGATCTCCTCCGAGGAGAAAGACGGCCGCGTCGTCGTGCAGATCGCCGACCAGGGACCCGGCATCCCCCCGGACGAGATCGCCCACGTGTTCATGAAATTCTTTCGCAGCAAAAACGCCCGCAGTTCCACCGTCAAGGGATCGGGTTTGGGGCTCTACCTGGCCCGCTATTTCACCGAGATCAACGGCGGCACTCTGACTGTAGAATCTTCGTATGGCCAAGGTTCCACTTTTACGATAGAACTGCCCTTGCAACACACACCAGGGGAGTGACATGCTGAAAGTCCTCGTCGTCGATGATGATCAGGGTTTGCGACGGGCGGTGACTTCCGCCCTGCTCAGCACCGGCCGCTTCGAAGTCGACGAGGCCTTCGACGGCGTCAACGCGCTGGAGAAATTCAAAGCCGCCGCCCCGAAACACGACATCGTCATCCTCGACGTCGACATGCCCCGCCTGAACGGCCTCGAAGCCCTGCGCCAGATCAAGGAGAACGAACCCGGCACCATCGTGCTGATGCTCACCGCCCACGCCACCGTGGCGGACGCCGTGCAGGCCGTGAAGGACGGCGCCTTCGATTTCCTGTCGAAGCCGATTTCCGCCGACGGGCTGATCGCCCTCGTCGACCGCGCCATCCAGGCCCACGCCCTGATCTCGAACATCGCCGCCTCGAGCCCCGTCATGGTCGAGGCCGGGCGCAAGATCATCGGCAACACCTCGCAGATGCAGAAGGTGTTCAACATCATCCACAAGCTCGCCAAGGTCGACACGCCGGTCCTGATCCGCGGCGCTTCCGGCACGGGCAAAGAGCTCGTCGCCAAGGCCATTCACTTCAACTCGTCCCGCAAGGACGGCAAGTTCGTGGCCATCAACTGCTCGGCCATCCCCGAGAACCTCTTCGAATCCGAGCTCTTCGGCCACGAGAAGGGCTCCTTCACCGGCGCCCACGAGCGCAAGATCGGCAAATTCCAGTTCGCCGAGGGCGGCACGCTCTTCCTCGACGAGGTCGGCGACATGCCGCCGCTCATGCAGGTGAAGATCCTGCGCGTGCTGCAGGAAAAGCTCTTCACCCCCGTCGGTTCGAACCGCGAGATCTCCAGCAACGTGCGCATCATCGCCGCCACCAACCGCCCGCTGGAGGACATGATCAAAACCGGCGCGTTCCGGGAGGACCTGTTTTACCGCCTGAACGTCGTGCCGATTTTCCTGCCGAACCTGGCCGAGCGCAAAGACGACATCGAGCGCCTGATCCAGATCTTCATCAAGAAGTTCAACGAGACCCACAAAAAACGCGTCACCGGTTTGTCCGCCGACGCGTTGAACGTCTTGAGGCGCCACGAGTGGCCCGGCAACATCCGCGAGCTGGAAAACGTCATCGAGCACGCCTTCGTTCTCGAACCCGGCCACGTCATCACCCTCGCCTCCCTGCCGGAATCCGTGCTGTCGAGCTGTGGCATCGACCTCCTGCAACTGCCCGATCAAGGGACGAGCGCCGAGATGCCCCGTCCCGCGCCGGTCGCCTTCGAGGGCGGCCGCGACGTGACGGATGAAACGGACGGGGACGAAACCCCGGAGCCCCTCGACGGCGCTCTCGCCCAATCCATGGACTTCAACGCCCAGAAAGAGGCTTTCGAGAAGGAATTCATCATCAAGGCCTTGAAGACCTTCAAGGGCCGCATCAATCAGACGGCCCTGCACGCCAACATCCCGAAAAAGACTTTGCTCCGCAAAATCGAAAAGTACGGCATCGTCGCCAAAGACTACATCTAGTGCCACGGGGGTGCTCCGAACCCCTGCAAGAGATTTTTTCGTTGTTCCGCCGCGCTTCAAATCGCGGAAAGTCGGCCTGTCGAAGGTTCGGCAATTGACTCGTGTCGAGGCCTGTTTTTAAGTCACAGATCCGCATGAGCATGAATCCGTTGCCGCCACAGGCCTACACCAAAGACACGATGCTGAAAGCCTATCAATGGCTGCAGGCGCAGCCGTCGAACATCCGCGAGATGGCTCTCACTCCGGATATTCTGGTGAGTCTGTACCTCAAGGCTTCGCGCGACGGCGAGCAATCCCTGGATCGTCCCAGCATTCAGAACTTCAAAGCCGAACTGAAAAATCTGGCGGGCCTCATGGGGGAATTGGACGGGCCGCCGAGCTTGGCGGCGGAAGCCATGCCGAAGCCTCGCCCCAGCCAGGCACCGCCGCCGCCGGAAGCGCCGCCCGCGTTCATCGCTCCCCCCTCGGCTCCGCCGCCGCAGGCACCGCCTCACGCTTCGCCCTCGACGGTTTTCATACCGCCGCCAACGCCAAGCGTTGAGAGTCCGTTTCCAACGCCGGCCCCGGCGGGAACCATCTCGACCGCGCCGACGGCCGCGGTCTCGGGTCTGGGGGTGGATCCCCGGTCTTTCGAAATGCTCAAGGAAATCAAAGAGGACTTCAACCTCTCCTGCGAGCGCGAGGCCTTGCGCATGCTGATCAAAATTGGCTTCACCAAAGCCAAATCCTTGCTCAAGGACCACTGATCCGCGCTCCGTGATTCAACTTGTCAAAAGGCTGAAATCAAAAGCATTTTTTGTTAAGCTGCCCGCTTCACGAAGGAGTTCCCGTGTCGCAGACCCCGGATTACAAATCCACGATCCGCCTTCCGCAAACGGATTTCCCGATGAAGGGCAATCTTCCGCAGAAGGAACCTGAAATCATCAAGGGCTGGGACGACAAAAAGATTTACGCCCGCATGGTGGAGCGCAACCGCGGCAAGACGCCGTTCACCCTCACCGACGGCCCGCCCTACGCCAACGGCTCCATCCACATGGGTCACGCCCTCAACAAGACGTTGAAGGACATCATCATCAAGTACAAAAACCTGCAGGGCTTTCATGCGCCCTACATCCCGGGCTGGGACTGCCACGGCCTGCCCATCGAACACAAGGTGATGAAGGGCCTGAGCGAGAAAAAACAGGTCAAGACGGACGCCGAGATCCTGGCGCTCTGCCGGGCCGAAGCGCAGAAGTGGGTGGACCACCAGCGCGAGCAGTTCCGCCGCCTGGGACAATTGGGCGACTGGGAGAACCCCTACCTGACCATGTCCCGCGAGTACGAGGCCGAGGAGGTGCGCGAGTTCGCGCGCGCCTTCCAGAAAGGGCTGATCTACCGCGGTGAAAAACCCGTCTACTGGAACTGGACCCTGAAGACCGCCCTGGCCGACGCCGAGGTCGAGTACCACGACCACAAAAGCCCGGCGATTTATGTCAAATTCAGCGTCACCGATCAGGCCACGCTGAAGAAACTCGGCCAGCCCTCGAAGCCGGTGAACTTCGTCATCTGGACGACGACCCCGTGGACGCTGCCGGCGAACCTCGCCATCAGCCTGCACCCCGATTTCGAATATGGCCTGTACGACACGGGCGCCGAGATCATCATCCTCGTGAAGGAGCTGAAGGAGTCCGTGGAGAAAGACACGGGCCTGTCCCTGACCCTGGTCTCCACGATCAAGGGCGCCGATCTCGAGTTCAGCAAGGCCCGCCACCCCTGGATCGACCGCGACTCGCCCATCATCCTCGGCGACCACGTCACCAAGGACGCGGGCACGGGCGCCGTGCACACCGCCCCGGGCCACGGCGCGGACGACTTCCGCGTCGGCCAGAAATACAACCTCGGCGTGCTCAATCCCGTCGACGACGCCGGCCGCTTCACCGAGGCCGTGCCGGAGTTCGCGGGGCAGAACATCTTCAAGGCCAATCCGCTGATCATCGAGAAACTCCGCGAGTCCGGCCACCTGATGGGTCATAAGGAGATCACCCACAGCTACCCGCACTGCTGGCGCTCGAAGACGCCGCTGATCTTCCGCACGACGCCGCAATGGTTCCTGGGACTCGATCTCGAAGCCAGCCAGATCCGCCAGAAAACCCTGAAGGCGATGGATGACATCGGCTTTTTCCCCGAATGGGGCGAGGCCCGCTTCCGCGCCATGATGGAAAACCGCCCCGACTGGTGCCTGAGCCGCCAGCGCATCTGGGGCGTGCCGATCCCGATCCTGTATTGCAAAGCCACCGGCGAACCCGTGGCCGACGTGGACGTCATGATGAGGATCGCCGACGTCATCGAAAAGGGCGGCATCGAGGCCTTCTGGGCGACCTCCGCCGACGAACTCGCCGGCTCGGGGCGCGCCGACGGCAAATTCGGCTCCGAGGGTTTCCGTCACGGCAAGGACATCCTCGACGTGTGGTTCGACTCGGGCGTCTGCCACGCGGCCGTGCAAAAACGCCGTGGCCTCGGCATGCCCGCGGACATTTACCTCGAAGGCAGCGACCAGCACCGCGGCTGGTTCAACACGTCGATGCTGTCCTCCATGGCGACCAACGGTTTCCCGCCCTACAAGGCCCTGCTCACCCATGGTTTCGTCACCGACGCCCAAGGGCGCAAGATGTCCAAGTCCCTGGGCAACTACATCGATCCGATGGAAGTGAACCAGAAATCCGGCGCCGAGATCATCCGCCTGTGGGCCTCGTCCGAGGACTACGGCCAGGACGTCAACTGCAGCCAGGAAAGCCTCACCCGCGTCACGGAAACCTACCGCCGCTTGCGCAACACCATGCGCTTCCTGCTGGGGGCCCTCGATGATTTCGATCCGGTGAAGGATGTCGTGCCGGTGGAGAAGATGCCGGCCCTGGACCGCTGGGCCCTGCACGAGCTCAATGACCTGGTCGAGAGGATCACGGCGGCCTACGACGCCTATGAATTCCACCGCGTCTATCACTCGCTGAACGTGTTCTTCACGGTCTTCCTGTCGGCCACCTACCTGGACGTGCTGAAGGACCGCTTGTACACCTGGCGCCCCGACGGTCTGCCCCGCCGCAGCTCGCAGACGGCGCTTCACCACATCACGGGAGCCCTGATCCCGATGATGGCGCCGATCCTGTCCTTCCTGGCGGAGGAGTCCTACGGCCATTTCAAAGGCAAAAAGGCCGACAGCGTGTTCCTGACGGATTTCCCGAAGGCCCGCCCGGAATGGAAAAACGCCGAACTGAAAGCGCATTTCGACGAGCTGCTGAAAGTGCGCTCCGAAACGCAGAAGGTCCTCGAGAACCTGCGCGCCCAGAAAATCATCGGCGCCAGCCTCGAGGCCGCCGTCACCATTCACGCCGAGGGCGATTCGCTGAATCACCTGCGGCGATGCGAAAACCTGCGCGAGCTGCTGATCGTCTCCCGCGTGGACCTGGCGACGGGTCCCTTCAAAGTCGAGGCGGTCAAGGCGAACGGCGAAAAGTGCGCGCGCTGCTGGGTTTATTCGGAAGAGATCGGCAAGGATGAACGTTTCCCGGGCGTCTGCCCGAAATGCACGGAGGCCCTGGCATGAAGAAGAAGTACCTCTATCTGACCGTCATCACCGGCCTGCTCGTCGCCATCGACCAGCTGGTGAAGCTCTACGTGCACACCCAGTTCCGCCTGGGGGAATCCATGACGGTGATCCCGAATTTCTTCAACATCACCTACGTGCGCAACTTCGGCGCGGCCTTCGGCTTCCTGGCGGAGAGCCATCCGTCCTTCCGGGAGATTTTTTTCCTGGCCATGCCGCCGATCGCGCTGCTGATCATCCTGATGATTCTGCGCGGGGTGAAGGACGACGACACCAAACAGATCTTCGCCCTGTCGGCGATTTTCGGCGGCGCCATCGGCAATTACATCGACCGCCTGCGGTTCCGCTACGTCATCGACTTCCTGGATTTCCACCTGGGCAACCGCTGGAGCTGGCCGGCCTTCAACATCGCCGACGCGGCCATCGTCAGCGGCGTCACGCTGCTCCTGATCCTGATGTTCCTGGAAGGGAAGACCACCGGCAAGGCTGCAAAAAAAACGGACACTATCCCCTGATTTCATCCGCGAAAAATGCCTGAAACCCGCTTCCAGAGCGGTTTTCAGGCCGTTTGAACATTGCCGCGAAAGCCCCTTCTCCAATCAATTCCCTCGTTCCCCCGGACGCGTCCGCGCGAAGATGCCGGCAAAACGTCGACAAAAAAGACGCCGTCGTCTTTTCAACAGAATCCATGGGATTTTCCCGCATCCCCGCCGCCTGTTTCGCTTCCCGGGTTTTTTCCCCCTGGCACGCCCTTCGCTTTCCAGTTGGCGATGAAGAACTCGTCCTTTCACGGAGGAAACATGCGTCTCACAATGATTCTGCTCTCGGCCCTGTCCCTCACGGCGTGCAACAACGCCGTCCGCTTCTCGCCCATCGAAAAAATGCAGTCGTCCCTGGGCGCGCCGGAAAATCCCGTCGTCACGCCGGAACTTCCCCCGTCGGCCGAGCCGCCGATCGTGACCGAGCCCCCCGTCGTCGTGGAACCTCCCGTGGTGATTCCGCCGGTCGTGGTGGAACCGCCGGTGGTCGTGCCTCCGGTGGTGGAACCTCCCGTCGTGGTCGATCCGCCGACGACGCCGTCCAGCCAGGCGGTCAGCGAGAGCTTTCAAGCCCCCCCGGCCTCCGACAAAGTGGACATCCTGGTGATTCTCGACACGACGGAATCCATGGACACCAAACTGGACAAACTCGCGGCGCGTTTCCGCGATCTCACGAAGCATCTGTCGAATCTCGACTTTCAGGTCGCCGTCACCAACGCCGGCGCCACGCGCAGCTCGTTCTGGATCCACGGGCATCGCTTCGGGAAAATCATGGAGTTCCAGTCCGACTCCGCCCGCCGCAGCATCCTGAGCTCCAAGGACGAATATGTGGACTATTACTTCCAGCTCACCGTCGGCCGCGACAACTTCCGCGCCGGCGAGATCCGCTGCGAAGTGCAGCCCTACTGCATGGTCCCCTCGCCGGAACCCCTGGCCGCCCTGGTGCGCTCTTTCAACGAGCGTCAGGGCGCGAACAAGGGTTTTTTCCGCCAGGACGCCTGGCTCGTGCCGCTGATCATCTCGGACGCCGATGAAAACGAGAACGGCGCCGACCTGCAGTTCAGCGTCGACAGCGTCATCGCCCGCTTCCAGCAAACCCTCGGTTCCACCATGCGCGGCATGGCCGGCGTCGGCATCATCGTGCAACCCGGCGACGAGCAGTGCCTGCGCGCCGAAAACAGCGGCCTCATGAAGGGCGGCCACTACGGCCACGTGCTGTCGGATTTCGCCCGCCGCACGAAGGGTCTCACCATGAGCATCTGCGACCAAGATTACGGCCCGGGTCTCGAGCGCATCAGCGACCACATCCGCGAACTCATGACCTCGGTGGAACTCAAGCACGAACCTTTGGCCGGCACCCTGCGGGTGAACATCTCCCCCGCCGACGGCGTCACCTGGAAACTGGAAGGCCGCAAAGTGGTCTTCTCGAAGCCCCTGCCCGCCAACGCCCGCGTCGACGTGAGCTACCGCATCGGCCTGTGATCAGGAAAAGAAGTAGTGGAAGGAGGGATTCGGTTCCCTCTTTCCGCCTTCGACGTAGAAAAGACAAATGACTTCGGTGCGAACGCCCTTCTTGACGTTGAAGATCGTCAAGTCGGCGTTTTCCACGATTTGGTGCAGGCCGCGGCCGGCGCCGCCCTTGCCTTCCTTCTCGTTCAGGTTCGCTTCACCTTTGTAGTTGCTCTCGAGGTAGCGCAGAATCACGTTCTTGGTCAGCGCGCCGAAGGGGTCGACGACGGAGATCGCCAGGAACACGCCGTCGGAGGCGTAGTGCATGCTGCTCTGCAAGTGGCTGTCCAAAAGAACTTCCGACGTGCGGGGCAGGTGGTTGTAGATGGCGCGCCCCTGGGAATCGGTGGGGGCGTCGTAGATGGCGTTCATCAAAAGCTCTTCGCTCACCGTGTTGACGCGATCAAGGATGGTGCGGCGCACGCCGAGTTTTTGGAAATAATCGCACATCTCCTCGCGCAGGGCCTCGCGGTCGCGGCTCGAACGCACCACGCGGTTCTGCACCTCGACGCCCCAGGTGAGGTACTTTTCCAGGCCGAACAGGTCGTTGCTCAGGACCTTGGTCAGGGTGGTCAGGATGGTGCGGATGGTGAAGTGCCGGTCGGTCGGGTCCCGCGTGATCATGTGATCCACGAACTCCATGCTCTTGATGGTCGAAAGGTTCTTCGACACGTCCTTCGTCATCATCATGACCAGCTTGCCGGGATAGGCGGTGTCGTAGGCGTGGCGGAGGAAGGCGAGACCCGTCTCGTCGGCCACCAAGGCGTCGTACTCGCTCCCCACCAGCATGCCGTTGGCCTGCCCCACTTCCGGGGAGGTGTCGAGCTTCACGCCCGTGCTGCCGAGGGCCACTTTCGCCAGGGCGAGCTGCTTTTTGTCCGATTCCACGAGCAGCACGTGTTTTTCGCCGGTGTTGTGCAGGGCCACCTGCGCCTCATGCAACTCGCGGTTGGCGATCTCGAACAGGCGCGCCTTTTCGTTCGTCTTCACCAGACGATCGGCCAGGATGTTCGAATAGATCCGGTAGAGGAGATGCAGGAAGTGATCCTTTTCCTTGGCCGGGACGAAGCTGAAATGATCGGTGTTGATCTTGAAACAATGGGCTTCCTTCAGCACGCGGATCGTGGTCGACGCCGGCTTGCCGGTGACGACGCTCATCTCGCCCATGACCTCGCCGGTGTTCTGCAGCAGCATCACCACCTCGCCGGCCAGCACCACCTCGGCCTGCCCCTGGCGCAGGAAATAGAGGCATTTGTTCTCCTCGTTTTCCTGGAGGATGCAGGAGCCTTGGGGGAATTGCACGACTTCCACCAGGGTCGCCACTTGCAACAACAGGTCTTCCGGAAAAGATCGAAAGAATTGGAATTGTTTGAGCTCTTTGGCGATCTCGACCGGATGCATCTTCATGTCTTTCATGAAACCTCATCTGACTGAGGTGAGAAAGTCCAGATTGCCTCGGCTGGCCCCTTCACCGAGAATGGGAAAGAAGGGGGAAGTTCGATGCATCCATGGCTCCAAATCGGCGACTCGGCGATCCCCGTTTTCCTGCTGGTCCAAAGTCTGAACGCCTGCCTGATCCTGCTCTGGGCCTCCCGCCGGGCCGCGGACGCCGGCCTGTCGCGCGCGACCGCCATCGATCTGGTGCTGCTCTGCCTGGGAACCGGCCTGATCGGCGGGCGCCTGCTGCACGTCCTGTGGGAGGCGCCGGAGTTCTACCGCCAGGAACCCCTTCGCGTCCTGAACCTGATGGCCGGGGGCTACGTTTACTACGGTGGACTTCTCTTCGCGGTGCCGGCGGGCTGGCTTTTCCTGCGCGCCAAACGCGACCCCGCGCCGGCCCGTTGGTTTGATTTCTCCGCCCCCCTCTTGTCCCTGGGGACGGCGATCGGCCGGTTGGGATGTTTTTTCGCCGGCTGCTGCTACGGCAAGGTCTGCGTCCTGCCCTGGGCTTTCCCGTTCAAGGACGAGCAGGGCCTGTCCCTGCTCCGCCATCCCACCCAGCTTTATTCCTTCTTTTGGGAGATCGGCGTCCTCTTGATCCTCCTGGGGCTGGAGCGCTTCCCCCCGGAGCGCCGCCCGCGCTGGCTGCGTCCGGACGGGTCGGTTTTCCTGGTGTGGATGATCCTGCACGCCGCCGGCCGCTTCGCCATCGAGGCCTACCGCGACGATTTCCGCGGCGCCCATTGGCTCCTTTCCCTTTCCCAATGGGTGTCCCTCGCCCTGATCCTCGCGGCCTGTCTCATTCTGAGACAGCGACAATCTGCGCTCGACAGTCCTCCGGTTTGAACACAGTGGCGTTCCATGCGGCTTCCATGGATTGCATTGGAGGCCGTCATTCCTGGCACGCCTTGTGAATTCCCTCTTCGTGTGGAAATGGTTTTTCGAACAAAGAGGTTTCTATGAAACACGCTCTGTGGATCTTCCTGGGCCTTTACGTCTCCGCGATGGTGGTCGCCTGCGGCGGCGGCACCAACAACATCTCGGAGTCCGACGGCCTGAGCAACGCCGGTTGCCCCTCGGGGTCGACCTTCTACATGGGTTATTGCATGAACACCTACGGCCAGCCGATCGCCGGTTACAACGGGGTCGCTTACCAGTCGGCGACGTCCAACCCTTACGGTTACTCCAACGCCGGCCAGCTGACCATCACCAACTCCAGCGTCTACAACCAGCTTTTGCGCGAGGGTTTCGGCATCTGCGACCAGGCTTCCTACAGCGGCGGCAACACCAGCTGCAGCAGCTTCAACTACTTCATGCTGAGCCTGCAAGCCCCCAACGTCGATTCCAACACCATCCGCCTGACCATGGAGACCTGGCCGACGAACTACAACAACTACCAGTACTACGTGAACGCCCCGTCCTGGTCGCAAGCCGGCAGTTGCATGTTCACGAGCTTTTTCTTCGGCGGTTGCTACATGATGCCGAACCAATACCAGGCGCAGTACTACCACAGCAACATCATGCCCTTGAACATGGTGGTCTCGAACATCAACAACAGCAAAGGCTTCGAGGCCCGCTCCTACGGTCCCTCGGGAACCATCTCGCAGAACAAGCTGATCCAGTTCCAGGTCGCCAACGGCAAGTTCCAGGACGGTTACTTCGACTTCCAGCTGGTCTACGGCGGTCAGGGCAACATCTTCGCCACCGGCCGCATGGTCCGCTGCAACACCGTGAGTTGTGGACTTTACTGAGCCGTCGCGCTTATCCTCACACGCCATGGAAAAACGATCTCAAGCACGACAAGTCAAATGCCCGCAGTGCGGGCATCTGGCGTTGTTCAGCGCTGAAAATCCCTTCCGTCCTTTTTGCTCGGAACGCTGCCGGCTGATCGACCTCGGGCAATGGGCCGAGGGCACTTACCGCATCCCCGCCGAGGACTCAACGGCGCTCGATGAGTCCGATTCACGACACGGCCACGAAGAGACTGAAGATTCCCATTGACCTTGAACCCGAATTGTTTTTTGATTTTGTCACCAACGACATCTTAAGAAGGAGTCACAATGAACAAAGCTCAGTTGATCGAGAAAATCGCCTCGGAAACCAAAGTCTCCAAAGCCCAAGCCGAGATGATCCTCGACTGCGCCATGGAGAACATCAAAAAATCCGTGAAAAAAGGCGACGACGTGAAACTGGTCGGTTTCGGCACGTTCACGAAAGCCAAGCGCAAAGCCCGCACGGGTCGCAACCCGCAAACCGGCAAAGCCATCAAAATCCCGGCCTCCTTCGCTCCGAAGTTCCGCGCCGGCGCTGAATTCAAATCCCTGGTGAAGTAATCGGCACAGCCGGTTCTTGACCCTTTGAATCAATGAAAGGGGCCGCTTGGCGGCTCCTTTTTATTTTGGGATAAGTGCCTTCATGGCGCAGTTTCAAAAAGACATTCGTAAAATCGGAATTTTCACCAGTGGTGGCGACGCTCCGGGCATGAACGCGGCCATTCGCGCCGTTGTCCGCATCGCGACCTCGAGGAATCTCGAGACGGTGGGCATCCTCTCCGGCTACATCGGTTTGATCGAAGGCCTTTTCCGCCCCCTGCAGACGCGGGACATGGGCAACATCATCCAGCGCGGCGGCACCATTTTGAAAACCGGGCGCAGCGCGGATTTCCTGAAAGCGGACGTGCGCCAGCAGGCCGTGGAGAACCTGAAGCGCGCCGGCATCGACGCCCTGGTCTGCATCGGCGGCGACGGCTCGTTCCGTGGGGCGCACACCCTGTGGACGGAGCACCAGGTCCCGGTGGTCGGCATTCCGGGCACCATCGACAACGACATTTTCGGCACGGACCGCACCATCGGTTTCGACACCGCTGTGAACACCGCCCTGGGCGCCATCGACAAGATCCGCGACACGGCGGACAGCCACGACCGCGTTTTCATCGTGGAAGTCATGGGCCGCAATTCGGGCTTCATCGCCTCCTGGGTGGGTCTGGCGGGCGGCGCGGAAGAGATTTTCACGCCCGACGCCAACACCACGGTGGACAAAGCCGTGGATCGCATCCGGGAAGCGCAGAAGCGCGGTAAAAAAAGCTCCATCATCATCGCGGCGGAGGGGCAAAAACCCGGCCGCGCCTATGACCTCGCTGACGCTATTCGCAAAAAAACCGGTCTCGATGCCAAGGTCTGCATCCTCGGCCACCAGCAACGGGGCGGTTCGCCCACCGCCAATGACCGCATCCTGGCCAGTCGCATGGGGGCCGCCGCCGTCGATGCCCTGCTGAAAGGCCACTGCGACGTCATGGTGGGCACGGATCGCGACCAGCTCACCCTGGTGTCCCTGGAGCAGGCCACCTCGCAGGAGAAAAAAACCCCCTTGGACTACATCCAACTGGCAAATTGGCTGGCAACCTGAATCACGCATTGACCCCCTTTGCCGCTTTTGCTTTAGTGGCTTGGTTATCTTAAGCCTTGAATTCATTTCGGTTTCCGAAAACACCATCGGTGACCGCCAGGGGAGAACACAGCGATGAAAAAACAGATTTTGGCTGCCTTGCTTTCGGGCCTTTTCGTGGTGGGTTGCACCAAATCCGGCGATGAAATCCGTGTCGGCGAGTTCGGCTCCCTGACCGGCAACGAAGCCACCTTCGGCATCTCGACCAACAAGGGCATCCGCATGGCCATCGACGAGGTGAACGAAAAAGGCGGCATCAAGGGCAAAAAAATCAAGCTCATCACCCTCGACGACCAGGGCAAGGACACCGAAGCCGTGCAGGTCGTGACCCGTCTGATCACCCAGGAAAAAGTCGTCGCCGTCCTCGGCGAGGTCGCCTCGAGCCGCACCAAGGCCGCGGCGCCGATCGCGCAGGAATACAAGATCCCGTTGATCACGCCCTCCTCCACCAACCCGGAAGTCACCAAGATCGGCGACCATGTCTTCCGCGTCTGCTTCATCGATCCCTTCCAAGGTTACGTCATGGCGAAATTCGCCTCGGAGAACCTGAAGCTGAAAAAGGTCGCCATCCTGCGCGACGTGAAGAACGACTACTCCGTGGGTCTGGCCGACGTCTTCGCCGCCGACTTCAAAAAGATGGGTGGCGAGATCACCTCCGACATCAGCTACCAGGCCGGTGACGTCGACTTCAAAGCCCAGCTCACGCAGATCCGCTCGAAAAACCCCGACGCCATTTACGTGCCCGGCTACTACACGGAAGTGGGACTCATCGCCAAACAGGCCCGCGACCTCGGCATCAAGGCTCCCCTCATGGGCGGCGACGGCTGGGACTCCAGCAAGCTCTCCGAGATCGGCAAAGACGCCATCAACGGCAGCTACTTCTCCAACCACTACACCAGCGAATCCACCGATCCCGTGGTCCAGGATTTCATCAAGCGCTTCAAGGACAAATACGGCGAAACCCCGGACGGTCTCGCGGCCATGGGTTACGACGCCGCCAAAGTGCTGATCACCGCCATGGAGCGCGCTCCGGACCTCAACCCGAAAAGCATCCGCGACGAGATCGCCAAAACCAAGGACTTCGTCGGCGTCACCGGGAAAATCACCCTCAATGAAAATCGTGATGCCGTGAAGTCCGCCGTGATCGTGCAGGTCCAGGGCGCGACCAACAAATACGTGACCACGATCAACCCGACACCTTAGAGTCGAACCATGCAGGATTTCCTCCAACACGTCATCAACGGCCTCAGTCTGGGCAGCATCTACGCGCTGATCGCCCTGGGTTACACCATGGTGTACGGCATTCTGCAGATGATCAATTTCGCCCATTCGGACGTTTACATGGTGGGGGCTTTCGCCTCCTACTACGCGGCCAAGTGGCTCGGCATCGAGAACCAGCCGGGCCTCATGACCCTGGCCACCCTGCTGGTCGTGTCCATGCTGGTCTGCTCCCTTCTCGGCCTGACCATTGAGCGTTTGGCCTACCGTCCGTTGCGCAAAGCCCCCAAGCTGAACATCCTCATCACCGCCATCGGCGTGAGTCTGTTCCTCGAGTACACCGGTCAGATCGTCTTCGGCGCGGACCCCAAGGTCTTTCCCGAGGTGGTCAATGACATGGTGCTGGCGGACTTCGGGCGCCTGCAGCTGAAAAGCTCCGACATCACCGTGCTGATCGTCTCGCTGATTTCCATGGTGGCTTTGCAGTTCCTCATTCACCGCACCAAAGTCGGCCGCGCCATGCGCGCCGTCAGCCAGAACGCCGCGGTGGCCGCCATGCTCGGCGTGAACACCGACCGCATCATCGCCTTCACCTTCGTGGTGGGTTCGTCCCTCGCCGGCGTCGGCAGCGTGCTCGTCGGCATGAAGTACCCGAAGATCGAACCCCTGATGGGCATGATGATCGGGCTGAAGGCCTTCGTCGCCGCCGTCCTCGGCGGCATCGGCAACATCACCGGCGCCGTGCTGGGCGGACTGATCATGGGCTTGTCCGAAGAGATGGTCGTGGCCTACCTGTCCAGCACTTACCGCGACGCCCTCGCCTTCGGTTTGCTGATCCTGATTTTGCTTTTCCGTCCGGCGGGCCTCCTCGGCCGCTATCAGATGGAGAAGGTCTGATGCTCAAGTCCCTGAAGGCCCCCGTCCTGTCTTTCCTGGGTTTCATCCTGATCGGCGTCGTTCTGGAGTTCGGCTTTTCCGCCTTCATCCAGATCACCGCCCTCTTCGTGCTGGTGAACATCATCCTGGCCATGAGCCTCAACCTCGTGAACGGCACGACCGGACAGTTCTCCCTGGGGCATGCGGGGTTCATGGCGGTGGGCGCCTACGTGTCCGCCTATTCGAGCCAGCACTGGGTGCCGCTGCCGGAGAGCCTGGGTTTTTTGAACTTCATCATCTACGCCGTTCTCGCCGGCCTTTTCGCGGCGTTCTTCGGTTTTTTGGTGGGCCAACCCTCCCTGCGCCTGAAGGGCGACTACCTCGCCATCGTCACCCTGGGATTCGGCGAGATCATCCGCGTCGCCCTCCTCAACATGGATTTCCTGGGCGGGGCTCGCGGCATTCACGCCATCCCGACTTTGCCGGAGGGCTGGGGACTCAGCCGTTTCATGTCGCAGTATTTGTTCGGCCTGTTCTGGACGGTGACCTGTTTCTTCGTTCTTTGGCGCATCATCCACAGCAGCCATGGCCGCGCTTTGCTGAGCGTGCGCGAGGACGAGATCGCCGCGGAAGCCATGGGCGTCAACACCACCTCCATGAAGGTGCGCGCCTTCGTGATCGCCGCTTTTTTCGCCGGCGTCGCCGGCGCCATGAGCGCCCACTACGTCCGCTACATCAGCCCGAGCTCCTTCGGGTTCCTGAAGTCCGTCGACGTCGTCATCATGGTGGTCCTCGGCGGCATGGGCAGCATGACGGGCGCGATCTTCGCCGCCATCCTGGTGACGCTCCTGCCGGAAGTGCTGCGCGGCCTGCAAGACCTCACCGGCGTCGACCTGCGCATGGTGATCTACTCGCTCGCCTTGATCCTGGTGATGATCCTGCGCCCGAAGGGACTCTTCGGCGAAATGGAACTGCCCGACCTGTGGAGGCGTTATGTCCGACGCTCTTCTTGAAGTCAGCGGCATCACCATGCGTTTCGGCGGCCTGAAAGCCGTCGACAACTTGAGCTTCACCCTCAAAAAGGGACAGCTGGGCGGGCTGATCGGCCCGAACGGCGCCGGCAAAACGACCGTTTTCAACATGCTGACCGGCGTTTACCGCCCCACTCACGGCGACGTGAAGCTCGGCGGGCGATCCATGGTGGGGCTGCGCCCTTACCAGATTTCCCATCACGGTCTGACGCGGACCTTCCAGAACATCCGCCTGTTCAAGAATCTTTCCGTTTTGAACAACGTTCTGATCGCCACCCACCAGCACGCGCGGACCGGTCTGTGGGCCGCCGTGGCCCGCAACCAGGCTTTCCGCAAAGAAGACCGGGAAATGCGCGAACGGGCGCTCGACCTGCTGAAGATCTTCAAATTGGACGGCAAAGCGGACGAGCAGGCCGGCAGCCTTCCCTACGGGCAGCAACGTCAGCTTGAGATCGTGCGCGCCATGGCCACGCAACCGAAGGTCATCCTGCTCGATGAGCCCGCCGCCGGCATGAACCACAGCGAGACCCACTCCCTGATGGAGACCATCGCCCGCATCCGCCAGGACTTCCAACTGACGGTTCTGCTCATTGAGCACGACATGAAGCTCGTCATGGGCATCTGCGAGAACATCGTCGTGCTCGATCACGGCGTGAAAATCGAAGAAGGCGCGCCCGAGCGCATCCGCAGCTCGCCCAAGGTCATCGAGGCCTACCTCGGCGTGGAGGAAGAATGAGCGATGTTCTCCTGCAGGTCCGCGACCTGCACGTCAGTTACGGCTCGATCCACGCCATCAAAGGCATCAGCTTCGATGTCCGCCGCAACGAGATCGTGTCCCTGATCGGCGCCAACGGCGCCGGCAAAACCACCACGCTGCGGGCCATCTCGGGTTTGGCGGGCTTCAAAGGCTCCATCCGCCTGGACAACCACGATCTGTCGCAAATCCCCCCGGACAAGAGGGTCAAGCTCGGTTTGGCGCAATCCCCGGAAGGGCGCGGGGTTTTTCCCCAGATGTCCGTTCTGGAAAATCTCGAGATGGGCGCCTATTCGCGTTCGGATCGTGACGGCATCGAAAAAGACCTGCGGCGCTGCTATGAAATGTTCCCGCGCCTGAAGGAACGCCGTTCCCAGATGGCCGGCACCCTGAGCGGCGGCGAGCAGCAGATGCTCGCCATCTCCCGGGCCCTGATGTCGCGCCCGAAGCTGTTGCTGCTGGATGAACCCTCCCTGGGCCTGGCGCCTTTGATCGTGGCGCAGATCTTCGAGATCATCAAACAGGTGCACTCGGAGGGCATGACCATCCTGCTGGTGGAACAAAACGCCCGCATGGCCCTGAAGGCCGCCGACCGCGCCTACGTGCTGGAGACCGGCAAGATCGTGCTCGACGGGCGCGGGCAGGACCTGCTCGACAACGACGAGGTCCGCCGCAGTTATCTGGGGATCTGAAGTTTCCTTTCTTCCCGGAAAATAAAAAACCCTCCGCGCGGAGGGTTTTTTATTTTCCATGATCCGGAAAAAAGCGTCGAATCAGTTTCCGCCGCTTCTGGCGCCGCAGCGGTAGCCGGCGAAGCAGTTCAACTGGTCACGGGTCGGAACGAACATCGGGTACGAGCTGGCGCCCGTGGCGCGATCCGGGCAACCGCCGACGTAGGCGATGTCATAGAGATCAACCGGGGCGCGGGTGGAACGCGAGTAGATCAGGGCCTGACCGTGTCTTTGCACGACGGCTTGGACCTGGGCGCAGGTGAATTGTTCCGAGTAACGAACGACCGGACGGGCTTCGGCGAAAGCGGCGGTGCCCAGAACCAGGGCGAAAATGGACAGCATTTTCATGGTTTCCTCCTGAAGGTAAGGGTTGCGATTACCCCCTTTAAACGGGAAAAAACCTGAACAGGCAAGGTAGGATTTCTAGATCAGAAAAAAACACGTTCCCCCTGCGCTGAAAACCCGGAAAAAAGGGGTTTCCCGCCACCTGGGGTGGACCCCGCTCACCGGAGTGGCGGGGCCGAGGTCAGAGACTTTCAAAAATCACATCATTATCTTTTCAATTGGATCACTTCGTTCAACAGCTCGTCGGTCGTCGTGATCGTCTTGGCGTTCGCCTGGAAGGAACGCTGGTTCTGGATCAGGTTCACGAACTCGGCCGCGAGGTCGACCGTGGAGCGCTCCAGGGACTTGGCGAAGAGCTTGCCGCGGCCGTTGTTGCCCGGGGCGCCCAAAGCGGGCGAACCGGAATCGCGGGACTCTTTCAGACGGTTGTTACCGACTTTGAACATGGCTTCCGGGTTCTCGAACTTCGCCAGGGAGATCTGGGCGAGATCCGCGGACTGGCCGTTCGAGTAAACGGCGGTCAGGATCCCCTCGTCGTTGAAGGACAGGCCCGTGATCGTTCCGGCGGCGGCGCCGTCCTGGCCCCAGGTGATGAGGTCGGATTGGCGGCCGTACTGTTTCGAACCGTCGATGCCTTTTCCGCCGTCGTCGATGGCGTCACCGAAGTTCATTTTGATTTTCTGGTTCTGCAAAGCGCCGCCCGCGAAGTTGAAGTCGGAATCATCGAGGCTCTGGGACTTCAATTTCCCGTCCACGGTGAACTCGAGGGTTCCTTTGCAGACTTGCGACATCGTTCCGGCTTCGCCGCCGGTGACTTCCTTGCCGTCGACCAGGCCGCGGTATTCCCACTTGCGGTCGGCGGTCTTGTTGAAGAAGTACGTGCACAGGTGCTTGTTCCCTTGCGAGTCGTAGATCTCGACGCCCGTCGAATAGTGCGAGGTCGCGTACGGATCCTTGGGATCGAATTTCTTGGTGGCCTCGACGCGGGAATCGAGGTTCAGATCCATTTTCAGTTCGGTCGTGGCTTTGGCCGGGATGAGGGCGCGGGGGAAGCGGATGTCGCCCGTCTTGTTGATCAAGCGGTTCTTCTCATCCGTCTGGAAACCCTGCACGCGCTGGTTGTCGTTGGTGACGAGGTAACCTTCGCGGTCGAAGTGGAAGGAACCGTCACGGGTGTAGGATTCGCCGTCGCTGCCTTTGACTTTGAAGTAACCGTCGCCGGAGATGGCCAAGTCGGTGACCTTTTCCGTGGAGTCGACGTTCCCCTGGGTCAGGATGGGGTTCACGGCGCCGATTTTCACGCCGCGGCCGATCTGGTTGCCGCCGAGGATGCCCTTCAGGTTCTTGGAAATGATGTCCTGGAATTCGGCCCGCGAGGCCTTGAAACCCGTGGTGTTGGCGTTGGCGATGTTGTCAGCCACCACACCCAGCGCTTCACCTTGCGCGGACAAACCGGAAACACCGGTGAAAAGCGACGAAAGAATACCCATATGACCTCCATGTCATCGACCGGCCTCAATCAATCAGCCGATCATTTGGAGGGCCCCCTTGTGAGGACCGGCCCTTGTTTTTGTTCACCCCTCGCTCACGACCTCATGTCGCTCGCGAAAATTCATTTTCTCCCGTTACATGACGATCGTCGAATCGATGTTGGTGAAAACGTTCTCTTTCAGAGCGTTTTTATCCATCACCGTGACCACCGTGTTGTTCTTCACGCTGACGATCAGGGCGGATTCGTTCATCAGAATGAGCGAGTCCTTGCTGCCTTTCGCCGCGGCCCTCGACACCGCGTCACCCAGACGCTGCAGATCCTCGGGCTTGAACGAAATCCCCCGCGTCTGCATGCGCTCGATGGCATGGTTCGAGAACTTGATCCCTCCGGCCGCTTTCGCCATCCCGTTCTGGGGAACGGCGATCGGAGCCGTGGACCCCGCCGGACCGGAAACCTGGTTCAGGGTTTCGCGGAACGACGGACCGATGCCGGCCGGCGCCTTCGGCGGCGCGCCGGGCGTCTGGGGCATCAGGTTTTCAAGTCCGTTGATCTTCTTCAAATCCATTTTTTTCACCCGCCGGGTTGGGTTTCCTTTTGCAACCGCGACATCATCTCCCTCGAGAGGGAAACATTGTCCATCAGCTTGGGCTTCGCCTCTTCAACGGCGCCCTCGGAAGCTTTTCCGGCGTTTCCTTTCTCAGTTTGCGCGCTGTCATCCGCTTTTTTCAAGTCCTGCGCGGTGACGTCACGCACATTCTGGTCGTTTCTCATAAGACTTGGGTCGACGATCTTCTTCACGTCGGACATTCGAACAGTCTGGTTCCCGACCAAAAGCACCGGACCTTCCGGCGTGTAATTCACGCCGCTGATCACGCCTTCGAAGTCGGACTTCACGTGGAACTTCTGTCCCGCGATGTCCTTGGCTTCGACGATGAACGTGTACTCGTCGGGGCGGGTCGAAAGATCCCTGTCGTCGTTCCCGTTCCAAGTGATTTTGTTTTGACCTTCCTTCAAGTTCTTCAGATCGTAAGTGCGGACGATGTCCCCGTCTGAATTGCGGACCTTCACCGTCACTTCCGAGGCCGCCTTCGGCAGGTTGAAACGGAAATCGTGCTCTTTGTCGCCCTTCGAGCGAACCAGCTTCGACGAGTCGCCGGAAACAGCCTTGCCCAGCAGGTTCAACGCCTGGAACTGCTCCGTCGGCTTCTGGCCGTTCTTCATTTCGTTCAACGTCTGATTGATGTTCTGCATCTGTTCCAGGGAGGAGAAATTCGCCAGCTGCGCCGACATCTCGTGGGGCTTCAGCGGATTCGTCGGATCCTGGTTCTTCATCTGCGCGATCATCAGCTTGAAAAAAGCGTCCTTGTCCAGTTTGTCGTTCCCGGAGGTGCGCATCTTTTTCGACGGATCGACCCAGTTGGGGTCGGCGATCTTGTTCAAAACCTCGCCGACGTTCTCCCCGCCGAGTTTATCCATGTCATGGGCGCTCAGGTTCGACGGCATGTCGTTCGTGCTCACCGGTTTTTCCGATGTCTGCCCGAACGCCTTGGTTCCCAATTTCACGCCCATCGTTCCCATTCACGCCTCCTTGCGTTTACGCCACCAGGTCCAAACCACGGCCCTTGCCCTCGGCCTTCCTGCCCGCCGCGACGCCGGGGGCGTCGATGGGCTGCAGGGGATCGGGGCGCCTCATCTGGCGATAGCCCTTCAGGTTGGGCATGTCCCAGAATCCTTCGCGGGCGCCGCGATTGCCGAAGTTCTCTTGGAACTGATTCCAGAACTGGCGGTTGCCGTCCCGCTGCGGGTTCTGGTTCATGTTCGAGTCGTTGCGCGTCTGCGAATCCGTGTTCGTTCCGCTCACGACGTCCACCTTCACATGATCCATCGACAGCTTGTGGGCCGCAAGACTGGATCTGAGGTCGGACAAGGAACCATCGATGGCTTTCTTGGCCTCCGGGCTTTCCGTCAGCATCTGGACGTTCACCTTGCCGTCTTTGACGAGGACCTTCATCTGGATCTGGCCGAGTCCTTCCGGAGTCATCTCGACCTTCACCTCGCCGCCGCCCTTTTTGATCAGGTACTGGGCCTGATTCATCAGCTGGCGCACGTTGGCCTCGTTGTCGGCCGGGGTCATCGACAGGGCCGCGGCCGTCGAACCCGCCGCGGGAAGCGGATTGGCTTTCAACGCCGCCGCCACGTCTTCCATGCGCAGAGGTTGCGGCGCGCTCATGGCGCTCTGAAAACCCTTGCCGCCGGAAGCGGAGCTTTCCTTCTTCCCGGAGGAAGAGGATTCGCCCCGTGAACCACCCTGGCCTTCGCCGAAGGACTGTTCCTGCCGCGTCGACTTGTCCATGGGGCTCGTCCAGGCCGGGGCTTCCGCCGCCGCGTTCGGCGTTCCGGAAACCTCGGCGGGCTTCGCCTCACGCGGGGAATTCGCCGACGCCGTCTCCACCGGAGCCTGGGACGCCAGGGCCGCCTCTTTCAGCGGGGTTTCGGACTCGGCGCCCTCCCCGGACGTCGCGGCTTGAGCCGCGTCCTTCATCTCCCGCAGCAGACGTTGCATGTCTGGCGGGAGCGGCTGATCGGCTTCCATTTCCATGCCCAGCGCCTGAAGAGCGGACGCGTTCACGTCCGTCATCGGCATCGGCTCCATCCCCGTTCCCTCGTCCATGCCGTCCATCATCATGGGGGCGCTCAGGACGGGTCCCGGCGTTTTCGGCTCCATGGCCTTGCCGTTCGTCATCCAGAATTTCTGGTTGAGCTGGTCGACGGATTGGTTCAAAGCCGTGCGCTTTTCCTGCGCCTGGGACAAACGGGCTTGCACCATGGGCGGGGCCATCAAAGGCTCTTTTTCGGAGAAGGCCGTCGGCTTGCCCATGCGATCCGCGGCGGACAGGTTCAGGAGGAGGGCGGCGTACATCGCCTGCGCCTCTTCCTGATCCTCTTCCGGGAGATCCAGATGAGCGATCACCGCCTCGGCCGTTTCTTCCGGGGCTTTGTTCAGATCCTGGGGCTGGAGGAGGGCCATCGCCTCGACGATTTTCGTCGGTGGGATCCCGAATTCACTCTCGAAAGAGTCCATGAATTTCTGGATCGCCTGCTCCCGAGCCGTTGCTGCTCGTTTTGGTTCCGGTCGTTCCGGCGGTGCTGGCTGAGGGGTTGCCGCTGGAACATCCTCGTCGCTCTTTTCCGCTCTCCGGGGCGAAGCTCGGTTCGCTTCCGGTGCCGGAGGGGTTTTCGGGTTGAGTTTTTCCCCGAGAGCCCTCTCGAAAGAGTCCGACGAGTCGTTCCTTGGCCCCTTCGCCGCTTCCCGCAGCTCCGGACCGGGGAACCCCTGCAGTGGGGGTCCGACCGTCAAATTGACTGACAAAACGTCCTCCTTCCTTGGATGGATGCGTTGTTTTACTTCCCGCTCGCCGGCGCGCGCTTGTATCCCGCGTATTTCTCGGAGAACACCTGCGCTTTGGCGGCGGGCAACAAATTCATGATATCGGCGGCGCTCTTCTTCTTCATCCGGCTGAGGATCTCCACCGCCAGATCCTCATCCATGCTCTCGAACACCTTCGCCGCCTGCGGCGGTTTCATGTTCGAATACATCTGCACCAGGGTTTCGACTTTCTGATCGTCGACTTTCACGCGATCGGCGAGGATCTCGGAGATCTTGGCCCGCATGCCCTCGAGTTCCTTCAGGCGGGACTCCAGATCCTCTTTCATCCGCGCCAGTTCGACTTCCTGGCGGCCGATTTCCTCTTCACGGGCATCGAGCTCTTTTTTCCGGTCGTTGAGTTTGGTCAGGTGGTTCAGATCCACCGGCGCGGCTTCCGGAGCCTTCGCCGCCGCCGGCGCTTCCGCGGGCGCCGCTTTCGGGGCCGGAGCGGCGTCGGCCGCCGAGGCCTCGCCCAGGAAATTCACTTCGACGCGTTTCACGAAGGCTTCGACGCTTTCGGCGTTCAGCATGCCCCAACCGGCCAGGGCCACGCCGAGGGCCGAACACAGGACCAAACCGAAGGGGAAGGATTTTTTGCGGCGGCGCGGGGGACGCGCGCCCGCCTTGCGCTTCAGGTGTTCTTCCAGCTGTTCCGCCGTCAGCTCGAAACGCGGCGAACCGTTCAGCGCGAAGGACGATGCGGGACGCGCCGGCGGTTTCCCGCCGTGGGAGGCTTTGCGCGCGTTTTTGAAGAACTGGTCATATCCGTTTTTCATTCATCATCCCTGATCTCGAAGCGCAAAACGCTGAGCTCATCCGCTTCTTTCTGTTCCGCTCTCTTCGCGTCGAGAACGAACTGCTCTTTTTTCCGCTCTTTGAGCCTTTCCATGATTTTAGAATCAATGGCCTTCTGCCGCAAAATTTCCCGCTTCTCCTCGACCAATTTTTCCCATTCCCCGACTTTGGCCTTCTGACGTTGGATGCGGATTTCCTGGAGAACGCTGAATTCGTGAATCTGTTTCAGGCGCTCCGGCGCTCCTGGACCGGACTCCGCGCCGATCCTCCCCGCCTCCAGTCGGGCTTCGTGCAGGGCCCGGATCTGCTCCTCCCAGATATTTTTCTGGCGCAGGTACTCGGCCTGGATCTCCTCGAAATCCTTCTGCGCGATGTCGCGCAAGGTGTGCCGGTGATCGAGGACTTTCTGCAGGGGAAATCGGAACTTCACGGTTCACCTTTTCAGGAGTTCATGAAAATTTGTTGAAGCCGCCGCATCGTCTGCGTGAAATTCCCCGGATCGTCGACTTCCTGGCGCAGGAATTCCGTCACCGGGTCGATGAGCTTCACGGCCTTGTCGATGCGCGCGTTGGATCCGGGTTTGTAGGCGCCGATGTTGATCAGATCCTCGGCCTCCTTGTACACGGCCAGGGTCTCGCGCATTTTCTGCGCGAGCTTGACGTGCTCCGGGGCCGCCACCTGGCGCATGACCCGGCTGGCGCTCTGCAGGACGTCGATGGCGGGGTAATGGGCTTTCTGCGCCAGCTGGCGGGTCAGGACGATGTGGCCGTCCACGATGGAGCGCACGGCGTCCCCGATGGGATCGTTCATGTCGTCGCCTTCGACGAGGGTCGTGTAAAGACCCGTGATGCTGCCCTCGCCCTCGAAGTTCCCGGCGCGTTCCAGCAGGCGCGGCAGCAGCGCGAAAACGCTCGGCGTGTAACCTTTCGAGGAGGGCGGCTCACCCGCCGACAGGCCGATCTCCCGCTGGGCCATGGCGAAGCGGGTGACCGAATCCATCATCAGCAGGACGTTTTTCCCCAGAGAGGCGAAATGCTCGGCGACGGCGGTCGCCACGTAGGCGCCGCGCATGCGCAGGAGCGGACTCTGGTCGCTGGTCACGCACACCACCACGGAACGGGCCATGCCCTCGGGACCGAGGTCATGCTCGATGAACTCACGGACCTCGCGGCCGCGCTCACCGATCAGCGCGATGACGTTCACGTCGGCGGAGGTGTTGCGGGCGATCATGCCCAGCAAAACGGACTTGCCGACGCCGGAACCGGCCATGATGGCGACCCGCTGCCCCTGGCCGACCGTGAGGCAGGAGTTGATGGCGCGCACGCCCAGGTCGAGGGGCTCGCGGATCGGCCGCCGCAGCAAGGGGTTGCGCACTTCGCTGTACAGGGGGACTTCGCGGAAATTCTCCAGCTCGCCTTGCGCGTCGAGGGGACGGCCCAGGCCGTCGACCACGCGGCCGAGCAGATCGTCCCCGACCCGCACGGAGGCGATCTGCCGGGTCAGGATGATCTTCGATCCCAGGCCCACGCCGCGCATGTCGTTCAGGGCCATCATCAGGACGTGCTTGTCCTTGAAACCCACCACCTCCGCCAGGAAGGATCTCTCCAGTCCCGAGGGCGTGATCTCGACGATGCTGCCGACGCTGGCGCCGGGCAGGGTGCCCTTGATCAGCAGGCCGTTGACCTCCGTCACCCGGCCGCTGTCCTTCGACAGGTGCAGGTTGCCGATCAGGTCGTTGTATTTGTCAAAATCGATGATCGCCATCTCATCCCACGTTTTGCGGTTTCACGCGCGGCAGGCCGTCGGCCAGGGAGTCCCACAGCTGCTGCAGGCGCGTTTCCACCCGGGCGTCGACTTCGCCGTAATTGGTTTCGACGATGCAGCCGCCGGGGCGGATATCGGCATTGCCTTCCAGTTTGATTTTTTTCACGAAGTCCGCGTCGCGTCCCGTTTGCTGGCGCAATTCCTCGAGGAAAGCGATCTGCTGCGGGTGCAGGCGCACCAGGATGTTTTCCTCGTCCTGGGCCAGGGCCACGGCGGACCGCAGGACCTCCAGGATGGCCTCGTTGTTGTCGTCCAGATGGGCCATGGCGATGCGCGAAGCCATGTGGAACATCAGCTTCACCATGTGGGTTTCGTTCTGCTGCAGAACCTGTTTTTTGACTTCGGCCATGGACTGCAGCATCTCGCCGAAGCTGCCCATCTGCTGGCGGATCGAGGCGTCGCTCTCCTCGAAAGCTTTTTTGCGCCCCTCGTCCAGACCCAGTTGGTAGGCCGTCTGATAGGCTTTCTCCTCGATCTCGGCGAGCATCTCGAGGGCGCGGCGTTCGGCGCGCTCCTCGTCGCTGGCTTTCTCGATGCGGTCGACGCCCGTGGTGACCTCGACCTGATCGTTCATGCGGAAATCCCCGCCGGGTTTGCGCTGCAGATACTCGAGCGCCGCTTCCGGCGTCCCCAGGTCGATTTTCTGGGGAACGAACTCGAGAACCTTCGTCTGCGCGACCTCTTTGGGGAGGTAGGATCTAGACCATCGCATCTTCCGAACCACCTCTCGCGATCAGGATCTTGCCTTCGGCTTCCAAGCGTCGGGCCGTGTTGACGATCTCTTGTTGCGCTCCCTCGACGTCCGACAGGCGCGACGGGCCCATGTTGGCCAGATCCTCCCGCAGCATTTCCGCCGCGCGGGCGGAGATGTTCTTGAAGACCTTGTTGCGGATGTCCTCGTTCGCCGTTTTGAGGGCGAGCAGGAGTTTCTCGTTCGGCACTTCCTTGAGGAGGGCCTGGATGCCGCGGTCGTCGATCTTCGAGATGTCGTCGAACACGAACATGAGCTTGCGGATCTCCTCCGCCAGCAGCGGATCCTTCTCCTCGAGGCGGGACATGATGCTGGTCTCGGTGTTCTTGTCCATGACGTTGAGCATTTCCGCCACCGGCTGCACGCCGCCCAGGGTGGCCTGGTCCATGGTGGCCGTGTTGGACAGCTGATTGCGCAACACCTTGTCGATCTCGAGGATCAGCTCGGGATCGACGTGCTCCAGGTTCGCCATCCGCAGGACCACTTCGGCCTGCAAGGAGTCCGGCAGACGCTTCAGGACCTCGCCTTTTTTCTCCGGCTCCAGGTGGGCGATGATCACCGCGACGGTCTGCGGGTGTTCGTTCACCAGGAAGGTCGCCAGCGACTTGGCGTCGACCATCTCGAGGGACTCCAGCGAACGCGCGCCGGAGCTGATGTTCAAGCCCCCCAGGATCCCCCGGGCCCGTTCCTCACCCAGGGCGTCGACGATGGAATCCTTGTTGGAAACGTTTTCCGAGAAGATGTACTCCTCGGTCTCGTTGACCATCTCGTAGAACTCCTCGAGCACGCGTTTGGTGACGTGCACGGGAACGATGCGGAACTTGCTCATGACGTTGATGAGCTTGCGGATGTCCCCGTCGTCCATGTGCTTCAGGAAAACCTTCAACGCGTCCTTGCCCAGGTAGTTCACCAGGATGGCCGCTTTCTCGAAGCCCTTCAGCTGCTCGTAATCGATGTTGTCGACCTTGAAGATTTTCACTTAAGCGTCCTTTCTCACGAGCCACATGCCGAAGGCGTTGGCGGCCTTTTCCTCGTCGGTCTGCATGAGGCCCATGATGCGGTCCTTGAGCAGTTCCGATTCGGCCTTCTCCGGATCCACGGATTCCTGCAGGACCGGCAGCGCCGTCGACATGCCCGGCAGCGTGCTGTCCACGGACTGCAGCTCCTCGAGCTCCTCGATGGTGCGCGGAAGCATCTCCTCGACGGAATCCTGGAAGCTGTCGGTGATCCACTGCATGAAGGGGCGCACGACGATGAAGAAGAACAGCGCCAGGGAGAAGCCCAGCAGGGCCCATTTGAAGAGGGCGTGCAGGAGTTTGCGGCGCTCGAGGTTCGTCAGCAGTTTCTCGGCTTCGGAGAAATCCTCCGGCTGGAACTGGATGTTCTCGATCTTCACGTTGTCGCCGCGATCGGCCTTGAAGCCGATGGCGTTCTTGACGAGGTCCTCGTACTTTTTCAGCTCTTCCGGGCTGCGCGCCACCCATTTGGTCTCGACGCTGCCGTCTTCCTTGGTGGTGCTCTGCATGACGCCGTCGACGAGAACGGCCACGCTCAGGCGCTCGACGTTGCCGGCGCCCTCTTTGATGTTGCGGACGTTCTTCGAAACCTCGAAGTTCTGCGTCTTGATCTCGCGCTTCACGTCCTGCTTGAAACCGACCTGGCCGGCGCCGTCCTCGGCGCCCGGCAGGTTGGCGCGGGAACCGGGCACGCCCGTGGGGTTGGTGCGCGAGCCGTCGAGCGATTCCTCCTCGGCCTGCTGGCTGCGGATGGCGGTGCGGTCCGGATCCACGGACTCCTCGATGGAAGAGACGATGCGGTGATTCAAAGTGGCGTCGACCTTCGCCACCACTTTGGCGTGACCGACGGCTTTGCTGAGGATGGATTCGATGCGGCCCTCGAGATCGCGCTCGACGCGGCCTTTGAGCTCGAGGATCTCGTCGGAACCGGCGGTGGAACCGTTGCTCTGACGGCTCATGATCTTGCCGCGTTCGTCCAAAACGGTGACGCGGTCCGGATCGAGGTTTTCCACGGCGTTCCCCACGAGGAAACGGATGCCGCGAATCTGATCGGCGCTGAGCTCCTTGCCCTGGTGCAGTTCCACGACGACGGAGGCCGAGGGCTGGCCGCCTTCCTCGAGGAAGGTCTTCTTGTTCGGAATGGCCAGGATGACCTTGGATTGCTTCACCGCGGTCAGGGTGTTGATGGCGCGCATGAGCTCGCCCTGCAGGGCGCGCTGGTAGTTGATCTTCTGCACGTAGGAGTTCACGCCGAAATCCTGCTTGTCGAAGATCTCCATGCCGATGCTGCCCATTTTCGGGCCGCCGATCTCGGACATCAGCGTCATCTGCGTGCTGTAAAGGAGGTCCTTCGGCACGGCGATGGTTTTGCCCTCGTCCTTCAGCTGGAAGGGGACGTTCTTCTCGTTCAGTTTGGCGATGATGGTCGACACCTGGTCCGAGGGGATGTCCTTGAACAGGGGCGCGTAATCGCGGCCGGACGCCATCAGCATCATGATCACGAGCGAAGCCACCGCGATCAAACTGACGGCGACCACCGACAGGCGCTTGGTCGGTCCGAGGTTCTTGAAGAACTCGCGGAACTGGATAACGAGACCACCGATGATCTTATTCACGAACTACCCCCGTCAGACCTGCATTTTCATGATTTCGTTGTAGGCGTCGATGACTTTGTTCCGGACCTGCACCATCACGCGCAGGGCGATGTCGGCCTTTTCGGCGGCGATCATCACGTCGGCGACGTTGTCGGTGCGGCCGGTGGCCAGGTCCTGCATCGCCTTGTCCGACGATTTCTGCAGGCCGTTCACCTGATCGATGGCCTGCTTCAGCGTGTCCGCGAAGCTGGCGCCGCCGGACTGCGACGTCGAACCGAGGCCCACCGTCGTCGTCGTCGGTTGCTCGACCCGCAGCGATTTCGCGTCGGTCATCGCTCCCGTCTGCAGGAAGCGGCTGGCGTTTGTTACCGTGAAACCGTCCATGGCGTCACCTCACTCCTTCATCTATTCTAGCGGCCGATTTCCAAAGCGGAAAGGGCCAAGTCCTTCGTCGCCTGCAGGGCCGAGACGTTGGCCTCGTAAGCGCGGCTGGCTTGGATCATATTGGTCATTTCTTCCATCAAATTGATGTTCGGATAGGCCACGTAGCCGTCCGGGTTCGCATCAGGATGATCCGGTTCGTACTTCAGGATCGGGGCCTTGCGGTCCGAGGTGACGTCGGTCACCTGCACGCGGCGGAAGTCCTGGCGCGGATCCGTCGTCGACAGGATCTCGCCGAAGCTCTTGGCCTCCGGGATGGCCTCGAACACCACGTCCTTGCGGCGGTAGGGGCCGCCTTCCGCCGTGGTCGTGGTGTTGATGTTGGCGATGTTCGAAGAGATGGTGTTCATGCGCGTGCGCTGCGCCGTCATCCCGCTCGAACTGATCCTCATGCCCGTGAAAAAATCAGCCATGGTCTACCTCACCGGCCTTCCGAGGCGGCGTACTTCAACGCGGCCATCTTCTTGTTGATGAGCTGCAAGGCGGCTTTGTAGAGGATGGCGTTCTCCGCCAGGGTCGACATTTCCTTCTCCAGGTCGACGGTGTTGCCGTCCGGGTTCACTTCCGCCTGGGGATTGTCATAGATGTCAGGACGCACGCGGGCGCTTTTTCCGCCCACCGAGAAATGATCGCCGTGGTTGGCGCTCATGCCGCGCAGGCCGTCGAGGTCCACGGCGCGGGCCAGGGCGTCCTCGAAATCCACCTTCTGCGCGTGGTACCCCGGGGTTTCGGCGTTGGCGACGTTCGAAGAGGTCACGTTGTGACGCAGTTGCCTCATCGCCAGGGACGTTTGCAGGGCTTGGGACGTTTTATCGAAAAGACTCATACGACACCCGCCTCCTTGTATTCGTTCAGTTTGTTTCTCAATGTCCGGATGCTGATTCCCAGCATCTGCGCGGCCCGCGTGCGGTTCTGCGCCGTGAGCTCGAGCGTCTGGATGATCAGACGCTGCTCCACCTCGGAAAGGGACATGCCCGGGCCGAGGTCCGAACCCGTCCGGGTCTCGCGGTCGTCGAAGCGGATCATCTCGCCGCCGATGATTTCCCCGGCGGTCAGGGCGACGGCGCGCTCGATGACGTTTTCCAGTTCACGGATGTTGCCCGGCCAGCTCCAGGACAGGATGCGGTCGCGGGCCTCGTCGTTCAGGTTCAGATTTCTTTTTCCGTGCAGAATGGCGTTCACCTGGACGAGGAAGAGCGCCAGGGAAATCAGGTCTTCCTTGCGTTGCTCCAGGGACGGGATCTCCACCGTGACCACGCTGATTTTGTAATACAGATCCTGGCGGAACTGGTCCTGGCGCGCGAGCGAACGCAGGTGACGGCGGCTCGTGCAGATCCAACGGCACGGCTGGGAGTTTTTTTGTTCCAACTCACGCACCAAAGCGGCGTGGAATTCATCCGATCCCAGGTCCACGTCCTCGATCACCAGGGTGCCGTCGCGGACTTCCGACAGGGCGGATTTCAGCGACGCCTCGGTGGCTTCCGCGCCGGAGAGGACCGCCAAAGGGCGTCCGGGACGGCCGCGTTGATGGGTCCAACGGGCCAAAGAGGTTTTTCCGGTGCCGGCGGCGCCGATGATCAAAAGAGGGGCCGGCGTCGGCGCCACGGCGCGAACCGTTTCGATCGCGTCCTGCATCTTTTTGTTCCGGATCTCCAAACCGCTGAAATCCACTTCCGACATGGCGGATCTACTCCTTCTTGTTGTCCTGAACCATCGCGGGAATGCGCTGGATGTACTTCTTGTAGTCATCCCGCCATTCCGAGTTGCGCAGCTGCTCTTTCGCGAGCTTCTGCCAGAATTCGATTTTCTCCCCTTTGAACTCGCTCCAGATCTGCGACGCCTTCTGCGGCTCGCCGCGGTCGAAATAAATCCGGCCCAGGCGGTAACGGATGGAGGCCAAGGGACGCTTTTCCTCGTAAGCTTTCAAAAGATCCTCGTACACGGCGGCGGCCTGGTCCTTGGCGCCGGTTTCAAGGTAAAGATCGCCCAGGGTTTCCAGCGCGCGCGCGTGCACGGCGTCGGGAACCTGGCCCGAGTCCTTGGCCAGGGTGTCGATCTTTTTCAAGGACGTGACGGCGTCGGACTTCTTTCCTTGCTTGAGTTCAAGGCGGGCCAGTTCCGCGTAAGGCGCGGCCACCAGCTCGGCGCGGCCTTGCCAGGCCTTCAGCAATTCCGTCAGGTAGCGGACGGCGGAGTCCAGGTCCCCCCGGCGCTCCAGCAGGCGCACGGCCAGGTCGACGCGCTCGATTTGCTCTTCTTCCGACAGTTTTTCCGGCGTCTTGATCAAGCGCAGGTGCTCGTAGGCGGTTTGCGAGTTTTTCAGGGCGTCCGCCACCGCCGCCAGACGCAGGTTCACGCTTTCTTCCGAAGGGACGTTCTGCAGGACGCGCAGGCTTTTTTCCTGGGGCGTGCCTTTGACGGCGTGGATGCGGTTCAGCACGTCCTGGTAGGTTTTCTGCGCCTCCGCCTGGACGCCGGCCATCTCGAAAGCGCGCGCCAGGCTGTAGGACACGTCCAATCGGTTGGCGCCGCGCAACCAGTTGTCGGCGTACTTCTGGTGGGTCTTCAGGGCTTCGATGAAGCGGCCCGCGTCCACCTGCTGGCGAAACTGATCGGCGATGTTGGAAACGATCCGGCGCTTCAGGGGTTCCAGGTCCGGCGACGTGGGATTCTGCTGATAATAGCGGGTCAGCAGATCGATGGCTTTGTCGTACTCCTTGCGGCTGGTGTAACCGTCGGCGATCAGCACCGTCGAGAACTGCTCGATGTTGGGGAGGTCCGAGGTCTTCGCCAGGGAGGAGATCTCCTTCACGGCGACTTCGACCTCTTTCGGTTTCATCCCCTTCATGCGGGCGGAAAGCATGCGCAGGCGCGCCACCACGGCCCGCGGGTTTTCGCCGTAACGGAAGAAGGTCTCGAGGTAAGCGCCCATCACCTTGGTGGCGTCGGCGCCCAGGATCTCCAGGAGCTCCGCCAGGCGGGTCATGGCGAACGGCGCGTGTTCGTCCGTCGGGAATTGGCGGACGAAATCGCGGAAGACGTCCAGACTCGGGCGATGGGCATTGGTCAGGAACATCGCCTCGCCCTGGTTGAAAACCGCGCCCGGGTGCTTCTCGCGGCCTTCGGGGTAAGCCTTCAGGGCGCGCTGGTACTCCTCGATGGCCTTCACGTATTGTTTCGCGGCGGTGTAGACGTCCCCTTTGCGGTAGGCGGCGTCGATTTTGAGGTCCTTGAAGGTGGATTTTTTCTCGAGCTCGTCGAAGGCTTTGAGGGCCTCGTCGGCGCGGAAGATCTTCATGTACGAAAGGCCCATCCCCAGCTGCGCGAGGTCCTTCGAAAAGCGCGGGCCCTGGCCGAACTTCGGATGATTGATGTGGGCGCCGAAGTATTTCAGGGCCCCCAGGGTGTCGCCGCGTTCGAGGGCGATCACGCCGAGCAGGAGCGAGGTGCGTTCGGCGGCGGGCGCATCGGGATATTTCAGAATGGCGTCCTGATAGGCCTGAACGGCGTGCTCGTAGTCCTCGACGTTGCCGTTCTCCTCCCAGCGCTGCAAGTAAACGTCGCCCGTCATGTAGGCGAAAAGGTCGTTGTACGAGGACTCGGGGAATTTTTCCTTGAACCAGTTCAGGGTTTTCAAATAGACGGCCAGGCGTTTGCGCTCGAACAACGTCAGCAGCAGGCGCGCCATCTTGTTCTCTTCCGTGTCTTTCGGCGAGATCTGGTAAACCGGGGCCGCGGCGCGCACCTTCTCGAAATCGTCGTTGCGGCCCATCAGCATGGGATAGGGGATGTAGTAGTTGTCCTTGCTGCGCAGGATGGCTTCGTCCCTGATCTCGTAATCCTTCATGGAAAAACGGGTGTAATCAGGGTCGCCGCCGTCGAAAATCCCGGCCTTCATCACGGACGGCGAAGAGGTCAGATCGGCGGCCTGTCCCTGGTCGGCCAGGATCAGCGCGTCGGCGGCGGCGGGCTTGCGCGCGTCCTTCGCGGCCGCGGCGGTTTCTTTTTTCGCCGGGGCCTTGACGGCCGCGGTCTTCGCTTTCCTCGAGGATTGGCTCACGTAGAAATCGATGATCAGGCGCGAAGGCTGGTCCGTCAGATAATCGAAAGACTCCACGTCGCCGTGGGCGAGCTCGAAGCTCACCACGGTCCGGCCGTCCGGTCCCTTGGGGTCGACCCGCACGCCGCGCACGAAGTCCGATTTGAAGGCCTGCATGGCCTTCACCGTTCTTTCGTCCAGGGCGTCCACCGTCAGCTCGGCGTACTCTTTCTTGTCGCGGTTGACGCGCTTGAGGTCGTAGTTCCAGTTGGCGCGGCCTTCGAACTCGGCGTGCGTGATGTCGCCCTGAGCGCTCATCGCGCCGACGACGTCAGCCGCCTCGACTTTCGCCGCGCTCAAAAGCAAACCCAGGATCAAGAAGAGGAATCGGTTCCGTGTCGAATGCATCAATGAACGCAATAGCACATCCGGTGCCAGCCCGATCAGGACCGGCCGGACGGGCGAGCGGCAAATAGATTCCATCTGGGAAAAAAGTGTCATCAATTCTCCGGCAGTCCTGACAAAGACCTGACGCCCGACCTAAGTCTTCGCGGCGAAAATAAAAACCGCGGCCGGACTGTTTTTCCGCGGGGGAGTCGCCGATAAAACCTTGTGAAATGAAAGGCTTCGACATCATGAAACGGCATCGCGACAAATATTTCCCGCTTCTCCTCCTCATCCTCGCGTCGATGTTCGCGCTGAGCGCCTGTGTCAGCGTCTCGCTCCCGAAATCACAAGGGAAAAAAGCCTCCGACGTGGTCTTCGCCGCGCCCCCCTCCCCCTTCCGGGCTTTGCCCGCCCCGCAAGCCGATCAGGCGTGGGTCAACGACGGGACCGGGAACACCATCTCGTTCATGTCGGACTGCGCCGGCAAAGCCGATCCCTCCCTGGAGCAATTGCAGGCCGAGTCCCTGAACGCCATGTCGCAGCTGAAAGTGCTGAGCGACGAACGCCGCCCCTACAACGCCCGCCTGGCCGCCGTTTCCCTCGCGGAGGGCGAAGTCGACGGCATCGCGGTGAAAATGAAAGTCCTGACGCTCAAGAAAAACGACTGCAACTACACCTTGAGCTACACCGGCGTGCGCGCCGGTTTCGACCGCGACCTCGCCGCCTTCGAGCGGTTCGTGCAAGGGTTCAAGGCCCCCTGATGGCATCGATGATCCTTCCCCTCAGCGCCATGTTCTCCGATCTGGTCCACCTGGCCGGGGGCATGGGCATTTTGTCGGGCCGGATCCTGCGCGATCTGTTCCGCGGCCCGTTTTACTTCCGCCTGCTGATGGAACAGATCGCCGTCGTCGGCATGAAGTCCCTGCCGCTGATCCTCATCACCGCCGGCAGCATCGGCATGGTCATGTCCCTGCAGTTCGGTCTCGGCCTGGAAAAATTCGGCGGCAAACTCTACGTCCCGAAGCTCGTCACCGCCACCGTCCTGCGCGAACTGGGACCGGTCTTCACGAGCCTCATGGTCGCGGCCCGAGTCGGCGCCGGCATCGCCAGCGAGATCGGCTCCATGGTGGTCACCCAGCAGATCGACGCCATCCGCGCGCTGGGCACCTCGCCGATCAAGAAGATCGTCATTCCCCGCGTGCTCGCCTGCCTGATCACCCTGCCCCTGCTCGTCGCCGTCACGAACATCGTCGCCACCCTGGGCGGCCTCGTGGTCGGCGTCACCGAACTGCGCCTGGACGCGAACTTCTACTACCTGAAGGTCCTCGGCACCGCCGGTCTGCCGGATTATTTCTCGGGCATCGCCAAGAGTGTTTTCTTCGCCCTCTTCATCTCCATCCCGGCCTGCTACTACGGATTGAACGTCAAGAACGGCACCCGCGAAGTCGGGCTGGCCACCACCAAAGCCGTCGTGTCGGCCTCCATCCTGATCCTGGTCGGCGATTTTTTCCTCACCAAACTCCTGTGGATGATTGAAAAATGGGCATGATCGAAGTGGTGGATTTCAAAAAAAGCTTCGGCGCGAAGGTGGTCCACAACGGCGTCACTTTTTACGTCAAGAAGGGCGAGTGCCTGGGCTTGATCGGCGGTTCCGGCGCCGGCAAATCGGTCATCCTGCGCAGCCTGATCGGGCTCGAGAAACCCGATGAGGGACGCATCATCATCGACGGGGAGAACATCGCGGCCATGCGCGAGAACGAACTCGTCGGCGTCCGCAAAAAAGTCGCCTACGTGTTCCAGGGCGGCGCGCTTTTCGATTCCATGACCGTTTACGAGAACCTCGCCTACCCCTTGCGGGAGCACACCCGCATGGAGGAAACAGCCATCAAAAACCGCATCCTCGAACAGCTGGCGGAGTTCGGCCTCCAGGGCTCCGAGTCCCTGTACCCCGGCAACCTCTCCGGGGGGATGCAGAAACGCGTGGGCCTGGCGCGCGCCATGATGATGAACCCCGAGATCGTCCTGTACGACGAGCCGACGGCGGGTCTGGACCCTTACAACACCAAGGTCATCCAGGAGCACATCCTGAACCTGAAAAACCGCGGCGTCACCTCGATCCTCGTGACCCACGACATGCCCACGGCCTTCGCCGTCTGCGACAAGCTGGCCTTCCTGCTGAAGGGCCGCATCGGCGCGCAGGGAACCCTCGAAGAACTCAAAAAAGATCCGCAAGGTCTGATCACGAAATTCATCAACGGAGAGGCCTCATAGATGGAAGCCACGCTCAAAACGCAGTTCAAGGTGGGTGTTTTCCTGCTGATCACGATCTTCCTGGTGCTGCTCTCGATCTTCATGATCGGCGGGGAAGGTTCTTTCTTCCGCAACTACGTCCAACTGCACGCCCACTTCACGGAAGTGCAGGGCCTGGCCGAGGGCAGCGTCGTCTCCCTGTCCGGCGTCAGCGTCGGCAACATCGAAAAGATCGAATTCGTCTCCGAGATCAACAAACTCGACGTCGTCATGCGCGTCGACACCCGTTTCCTGCCGCGCATCCGCCAGGGCACCCAGGTCGAGATCCGCACGCAGGGCGCCCTGGGCGACAAGTTCATTTTCCTCATCCCCGCCGACCCGAAGAACCCGCCGGTGCGGGCCGGCGAGGTGCTCGACGTCGCCCGCGCCACGGATCTTTTCAGCATCGTCTCCGAACGCGGCAAGGACACCGAGCGGTTTTTCGACATCCTCAACGAAGTCCACCGCATGACCAAAACGGTGAACGACCAGGGCCGCCTGGAGAAAATCATGATCAACATGGCCGCGACCAGCGGGGCGCTGAGGGATGTCGCCCTGAGCGCCCAGAAATTCAGCGCCGCCATGGGTGAAGATTCCGCCACAAAGCTGCGCCAAAGCATCGACAAGCTGGAGAGCGTGATCTCCAAGATCGATCGCGGCCAGGGCACCCTGGGCGCCCTGATCAACGACGCCAGCGTGCATGAACAACTCAAGGAAATTCTGGGGGGGTCGTCACGCAAGCAGCACATGAAATCGATGATCCGGACATCCATCGAAAAAGCCGAATCGAAGTGACAGGACTTTCCCGTCCGTCATAAGATCAACGGGTCCAATCAATGAAGGAGGACCCGTGAAACAGATTTTCTTGATCCTGACCGCCGCCCTGCTCCCCCTCTCCGCCCTGGCCGTCGATCCGACCCCCAATAAAGACCGCAAAGAAAAAGTCGAAAGCGTGCAAAAATCCGGTGGCGCCCTCAAGGTGGAGAAAAAACCCGCCGTTCCCCCGGAAGCCCTGAAAAACGACGCCGTGCCCGCTCCGCAAGCCGCGCCGGCTCCGGCGGAAGAAACCCCCGCCTTCAAGGAAAGCCGTTCCTCCGGCGAACACTTTTTCGGCCTGCACGCCGCCGTCGGCCTGCCCCACCCGATCAACTACGGCCTGATCTACGTTCACTCGTCCCGCCTGTTCAGCGCCGACTTCGGCACGGGCAGCTACAAGTTCACCGTGGACGGCGTCAACGCCAAGATCGACAACACGGAAGTGGCTTTGCGCTGGCACCCCTGGGCCGGCTCCTTCTTCCTGGGCGCCGCCGTCGGCAACTAGAAAGTCAACGCCGACAAATCCGAAACCCATCTCGGCCAGTACGTCACCGCCACGGCCGAAGTGAAATCGGATTACCTCACCCCGCAGGTCGGCTGGATCTGGGGCGCCGATGACGGCGGCTTTTTCATGAGCTTCTCGATCGGTTATCAATCGCCCTCGAACGTGAAGACCTCGGTGGGCAGCGACGCCCCGGGTTTCGTCCAGGCCGACCCCGATTACCAGAAAACGGAAAAAGACGTGAAGGACGACGCCGAGAAATACGGCAAAATGGGCCTGCCCTCCCTGACGCTCCTGAAAATCGGCTGGCTGTTCTAAAAATCCAGCTTCAGGCCGAAGCCCGAGCTGATGAAATTCTCCAGGGCCTGCGACCAGCCGTTGTTGCTGGCGGAAAGCAGGCCCTGTTCCAGGATGGTCATGAACCATCCGACGCTCAGGACCCTGCCCTCATCCAGCTTCCGCCCCACGGAAAATCCCAGGGTCAAACCGCCGCGGATTTTGGTCACATCGTAATAATTGTCGTCGTCGTACTTGCCGGGGCTCGAGATGAAATACTCCTTGCGGCTCGTCGACGTCAGCACCACCCCCGCCTCCAGGGGACGCAGCACCCATTCATCCCGTTCAATCCGCCAGGGCGAATAGACGTAGCTCAGGTTCAGCTGGCGGATCGGCCCCATCAGCTGGTCGGGCGTGTAAGCCCAGGAAAAACCGAAGTGGTGTCTGCCTTGGGGCGTGTAGGACAGGCCCAGATTGTACCGGCCGAGGTACCCGCCGCTCGTCGAGGTCATGGACCAGTCAGCGCGTGACATCGAGGGCGCGGCAAGAATCACCAACGCACTCATAGAGAGTATCGCCGTTGCCATCCGATTCCAGAATCGCATACTGCTCTCCTTCCACGCGGGCCACCGTGCGCACGTGCAAAGTGCCGACGGTGCCGCCGCCGAAGACGTGCTGATGGCCGTTCAGGGACAAACGCAAATTCGAACTGCCCGCCATGAGCGACGACAGCAGGTCCGTCTGCCCGGCGGAGTAATACAGGGGGTTGTCGTAGTTCACGTGCTGGAACAAATAGGCGGGCTCCGACGTCAAGGTCAGTTGATCCTCGAGCCATTCGGGCTCGAACCCGCCGCGGCCGTTGAACTCGAGGGAGTTCGAGTTGAACAGCACGAAACGGCGTCCTTTGTAGACGAAGCTGTTGTTGTAGGCGCCGAAGATCTTGTCGTACAGGCCGATGCCCGCGCCGATGGCGTCGTGGTTGCCGATCACCACGAGCATGGGATGGGCCGACTGCCGCATGATCTCGGTGAAAATGTCGTACTCGTCGTTGGTGGAAATGTTGGTGAAATCGCCCATGTGGATGATGAAATCGAGATCCAGGCCGTTCAGGCGACGGATGGTTTTCTCCAGGTCCGAATAGTTTTGGTGCGAATCCGTGATCACGCCGATGCGCAAAGGTCCTGAACCCGGATCCCAGGCCTGCAATTCCTGAATGGTCGCGCCGTTGTGGCCCCGGACCGAAGTCCTGACCTGCGTCCCGAAAGGGGAATCCACCTTCGCCCAACAGCCGCTGAGCAGGACGCCGATGGCGAGAAGCTGCAGGAACTGGCGTTTCATGGGGCTCTCCTTTAAATCGTTCCGACGAACAATCATTCCTATTACTGATAATATCATTGGCGATAGGAACGATTGACTAAAGAAATAATTTTTGTTACGATCTATATTGAGACGGAGGTCCTATGGACGACCATCAGAAGTGCCGCCTGCATTCCGCCATGAAGCCCTTTTTGGGATATTGCTTTTACAAGTCCGCGGCGAATCTCAAAGAGCGCATGGATGAATCCGTGAAACCCTTGGGTCTGGTGATCCAGCAATGCGGGATCCTCACCATCCTGGAAGTCCTGGGGAACCTCAGTCAGACCGAGCTCGCCGAGCAGCTGGAGATGGACACCACCTCCGTCGTGCGTTTCATCGACGGCCTGGAGAAAAAGAAATACGTCGAACGCATCGCTGACCCCAAAGACCGCCGCGTGCGCATGCTGCACCTCACGCCCGCCGGGCAAAAGGCCCTCGCGGAGGTCCGCAAAGTGGGCCGCGAAGCCGAGGAGAAATTCCTCTCCCCCCTCTCGGCGGAAGAGAGAAAAGCCATCCGTTCGATTGTCCCGAAACTGATCACTGAAGGCTGATCAACGACCGTCGCCCTCTTCCGGGGCGACCTTGCCGAGCATCTGGCGGATCCGCGCCTGCTCCTCTTCGCCCGAGGGAACCTCGCGGCGGTCCAAGGTGAAACGAATGCCGTGCACGAAATCCACGCCCATCTTGGCGTTGATGGTGCGGCGGATGTCCTCTTTCATGAAAACCATCTGCTGCATCCACGCGCTGTTGCGCACCCACAACCACAAAGTGCCGCGGCTGTAACCCACGGGCTCGGTGGACGTGGCGATGGTGGGGCCGACGATTTCTTTCCAACGGGCCCACAATTTCCAGCGCAGGAAAGGGCCTGAGAGGGGCGACTTGCCATTCTCGAAAAGAGCCTGTAGGACATCGGCTCCCTGGCTGAATCTGGTTTTGTAATCGATGTCGTCCCTGTCGCCCATTCTTCGAGGTGTATCATAGGAAGCCCGGATTTCACCAAAAAACCCACCGTCCACGTCGTTGGTGCGGGCCTTGCCGGCAGCGAATGCGCCTTGCAATTGGCCCACCGCGGTTTCCCCGTGATCCTGCATGAAATGCGTGGCGGCATGATGACTCCGGCCCACAAAACCTCGGATTTCGCCGAGCTCGTCTGCTCGAACTCCTTCGGCAGCCTCGGCGAGAATTCCGCGCCGGGCGCCCTCAAGTGGGAGGCCGAGCAACTGGGGAGCTTCATCCTGAAAACCGCGAAGGAAGCGGCCGTGCCGGCGGGGCAAGCCCTGGGCGTCGATCGCGAACTCTTCGCCCGCGAAGTGTCGCGCCAGGTGCGCTCGCACCCCCTCATCGAGGTGCGCGAGGAAATGATTTTCCGCCTGGCCGACGTGTCACGCCCCGCCGTCATCGCCACGGGACCCCTCACCCACGAGGATCTGGCCCACGACCTGCAACGCCATTTCGGCGACGAATTCCTGTACTTCTTCGACGCCATCGCCCCCATCGTCGACGCGGACTCCATCAACACCGACATCGCCTGGAAACAGGATCGTTACGACAAAGGCACGGCGGATTATTTCAACTGCCCGCTGAACAAAGAGGAGTACGACCGCTTCATCGCGGAAGTTCAAAACGCCCGCAAGATCGAACCCAAACATTTCGAGACGACGGATTTCTTCGAGGGCTGCATGCCCATCGAGGCGATGATCGACCGCGGCCCGGAAACGCCGCGCTTCGGCCCGATGAAACCGGTGGGCCTGAAGGACCCGCGCACCGGCCGCGAGCCCCACGCCGTCGTGCAACTGCGCCAGGACAACAAAGAAGCCACGGCTTACAACATCGTCGGTTTCCAGACGCGCATGGCTTACGGCGAGCAAAGCCGCGTCTTCCGTCTGATCCCGGGCCTGGAAAACGCCGAGTTCCTGAAACTCGGCAGCATCCACCGCAACCTCTACATCAATTCACCGAAGCGCCTGAACCGCGACCTGTCGAGCCGCCATGACCCGTGGCTGTTCTTCGCCGGTCAGATCACCGGCGTGGAAGGTTACTTCGAATCCACCTGCATCGGTCTTTTGGTGGCGCGCTTCCTCGAACAAAAGCTGCGGGACCTCCCTTTCCAGGCCCCGCCGCGGGAAAGCGCCATGGGCTCCCTGCTGGAAGCCATCACCGATCCCTCGCGCGCCGACCACTTCCAGCCGACGAACATCAATTTCGGGCTCTTTCCCCCGTTGAATGAAACGGACCTCGCCGAGCTCGGGCGCAAAGCCCGGGACAAGTCCGTCAAAAAAGATCGTCAGCTGAAAAAGGCGCGGGAAGCCCTCGGCGCCTGGATGCGACAGCTCACTTGACGCCGAAAGGCAGGTCGATGGCCGGGATCGGCCGCGGTTCCGTGCGCAAGGCGGGGCGCCGCTGGTCGTGCTCGGGCCAATGCGGCTCGAGGCGGTAGAAGGCTTTTTCATAGCCCTCCGGGCCCGTCGCCGAAATCACCGGCAGACCTTTCACCTGGGGAAAGTGATCGCTTTCGAAATCCGCCTGCGGACCCAGGGTCAGGATCAGGCGCAGGCTCGAGGCGTTGCTCTTCATCACCGCTTCCATGGTTTTTTTCCGCCAGGCGCGCGACGCCGCGAGCAGCTTTTGCACTTCACGTGAATCCAGGCGCGAGGTGTCCACCGGCAGAGTGCGCAGGATCAGGTAACGCGAACCCACGCCGAGCCCCTGCAAAAACGCCTGCAGGCGCTGGCCTTCCCGGCCCACCAAAGCGCGACCGGCCGCCTCATCCTCGCCGACGGCGGTCTGATCCGCGATCACCAGCACTTCCACGTCGCTCCAGCGGCCGCGGTACAGGGCCCGGCCCGGCAGGGGATTTTGTTCCGTCAGGATTTTCGCCCACATCTCCCCCGGCCCGCGGTCGAACAGCGGCGAGGAGGAATCGACCCACAAAGGAGCGCCGGCCTCCAGCCCGCCCGTGTGGTCGGGAAAACCGAAGTGCACGTCGCCGCGGGGAAGAGCGCGCACGCGCCCTTGGAAACCGCGGTCGAACTTCTGCGCCAGGGCTTTGCCCTTGGCATCGCGGTCGGGCTCCAACGCCCAACCCGCTTCGCGCCATTCGCGCAGATACCCCAGGACGGCCTGGCTTTTCACCAGCACGGTGGCGTCGGCCGGATTCATCGGCGGCAGCCCCAGCACCCTCGCGTCCCGCGACAGGCCCAGCAGGCCCGCCAGCGTGCCGTAACGTCCCTGCATGGCGCAGGTCTCAAGGCGGATTTCCGGCTTCACCTCGCACTGGGCGCCCCACAAGCGCATGGACTGCGCGAAGAAACGCTGCGTGTCCGCGCCGGTGACGAGCACCAGGCTCAAAGACTCCCGGTTGTTTTCAAAAACGCTTTTCAGCAAACCCTGCCTCACCGCCGGCGGCGCCTTCGCCAGGCCCTGCAGGAACAGATAGCCGCGATCGATGCCCATGGTGGAGAGGATCTCCTGCAGGTAGGCCCCCGCCGGGCCGCTGAAGGCCTTGCGCGTGTCCCGCTCGCTGCCGGTCAGATCCTCGCCCACGATCAGCACCTTCACCTGGTTTTCCCCCAGGCGGCCGCGATAAAAAACATTCGGGTGTTTCAGCAAAGCCGCCAGGCGACGTCCTGATTCCGTCGTCACGTCCGGCCCCAGATCGTAGTCCCACGGATCACCGGCGTCGAAGCGCACCTGTTCCGGCAACGGGGCCGCCAGCAGGTTCCTGGATTTTTCATCGGCGGGAAGAGTCTCTTTCTCGGAAGCGATCACGCGCAGCTGTTCGAGGTTTTCAGGGGTCCACGCTACGCCCGGTCGCGTGTCGACCGGAGCGCTCGTTTGGGCGCGTTTGCTCTGGCAGGAGATGAGCAGCAGAAGGACCGGCAGAAAAACCGAAACAAGACCCTGTCGCATGCCGAATCCCCCTTCCCACCGTGGATGAATCCATTTCGGCTCGAAGGGGGTTCCGGTGAAGTCTTGTTCAGGGGTCCGGCCCCGACGGACGTCGGGGCTAGAAAATCAATACTCGAGGTAGCGCTCGCGGCGCTCGCCCTGATTGGCGCGGGGGCCGGCGGTGATGAAATCAGCCAGGCGGCCGACGATCATTTCCAGGCGTTTCACGAATTCGAGTTGCATGTTCGGGGGAGCGGCGTTGGCGAAGATCCGGTTCAGCACGTCGGCGATGCGCACGCCGGCGGCGTAAACCCGCTGATCCAGCACGGGCAGGGCGCGGTCTTGGTACTGCGATTGATTGGTTTCATAGCGACGGTCGTACATCAGCTGACGCTGCGGGCCCTGGGATTCGCGCAACCAGGCTTCCGGATTGTCGCGGGTCGGTCCTTTCAGGACGTCGCTCTCGCGGCCACGGAAGTTTTGCAGCAACCAGCGGGCGTAAAGGGCGGCGTAATCGGCGTTTTGCGGCTGGCCTTCGAAGATTTCGCCGTGACCGGTGAAGATCATGCCCGTGTCCCACACCTGGTGAAGATTGCCCGGGCGGTTGAACCACACGAGGCGGATGGTGTTGCCGCCTTTGTCGTCGGCGCGGCCCGTGTGAAAGGGCTGGTGGAGATCGCCGATGAAGTGCACCAGCAGTTTCAAGGCGACTTGTTTTTGTTCGTAAGTGGTCTTGGGATCCTGCAGGGTGCGCTCGGCGATGATGATGGCGCTGATGGAGCCGCCCTTTTTGCGATCCGGCTCCGACAAGCGGCCGACGTGATCGAGGAAGTTCGTCGTGTCCGCGACGTTCTCGAAGTGGTACCAGTAGGTGTGGGCGAGGGCGTTGTCGCTTTTGATGGTGTCGGCCCAGAAGGCCACGTCGGCGAGGCTCTGACCGCGGAGCAATTGCTGAACGGCGGTTCTGGCTTGGGGGCTCAAAAAGCTGTCGGCGATGGCGCCGGTGGTGCGATGACCCAGGCTTCCCCAACCCCAGGCGGTGGCGCTCACGAACAAGATGGAACAAATCCCCAAACCCCGACGCAACAAGCCTTTCAAGCGACCCCTCCTGAAAAGTAATTATGCACTTTATGCAATTTTTGATGCCTAAAATAAATGATTAATTCGAGCCCCAAAGGATTTGACTCAGGGCGCGTGAAAAAACTAACCGGTCCCTGACAAAAATCGGCGCCCGGCTTGCCCCCCTCTCAAAACAGGGGTACTTCCCCCCTCCTTATGAGTTGGAGAGACTTGGGTTTTTCAGAAAAACTCGGTCGTCTCGGCGCCGCCTTCGGCCTGTCTGTTTTCGTGACCACCATGAACGGTTGTGAAGGGATGAGCTGGGGTGAGGCAACCCTGGCCGCCAAAGTGCAAAGCCAGGGCGAGATCCGGGTTCTCACCCTCGAACACCCGCTTGTCGACGAGTCCCAAGGGGCCGGCGGCCGGCAAGGAATGGAGCGCGAACTGCTGCTCCATTTCGCGGACACCTATCAGCTCAAAATCCGTTTCATCCGCAAAAAGAATCTCGACGACCTTTATGACAGCCTGCGGCGCGGGGAAGGCGACGTGGGCGCGGCCCGTCTGTGGATGAACGAACAGCCCAATCAATTCAGCTCCGGCCCCGCCTTCGAAGAAAGCCACTTGAGCCTCTTTTGCCGGCGCCGCCTCAAAATCGCCCATCTCCGCGACCTGTCCCGCCGCCGCGTCGGCCTGGCCGGCAAGGACAATGTGCAGTCCCTGGACACCCGCCTGCGCTACCTCGTGCCCGACGTGGAGCTGCAGTTGCGCCCCCTGGGCCGGGCGCGGTCCTTGATCCGCGACGTCGCCGAGGGCCGCCTGGATTGCGCGGTCACGGAGAACCTCGAGGGCGCGCAGTTCTCGCGCGCCTGGCCGCAGGTCGAAAAGGTCACCGCCCTCACCGAAAACCGCTCCCTGGCCTGGGTGGTGCGGCCGCAACGCACGGACCTCGCGGCCCTGATGCGGGCCTGGTTTCAACGCGCCAGCCGCGACGACGAAATCATGCGCATCGAAGATCCTTACCGGGCGAGCCTCAGCAGCCTGGACATGGCGGACACGCGGCGTTTCCTGGTGAACCTGCGCCAGCGCCTGCCGCGCTTCAAAGAGTCCTTCCTCGAGTCGGCCCGGGAGCATGGCCTCGATTGGCGGCTCGTCGCCTCCATCGCTTACCAGGAATCCCATTGGAATCCGGAGGCCCGCAGCTACACCGGGGTCCTCGGCATCATGCAATTGACCCAGGAAACCGCGGATGACGTGGGCATTGAAGACCGCACCGATCCCCAGCAAAGCATCTGGGGCGGGTCTTATTACATCCGTTTTCTCCTCAATCGCATGCCCAAAGCCGTCAATTCGCAGGAGCGCACGGCTTTGGCTTTGGCCGCTTACAACTGCGGGCTGGCGCATTTGCGCGATGCCCAGGGCCTGGCCATCGAACGGGGTTTGAATCCCTATTCGTGGCGGCACCTGAAAACGGTTTTGCCTTTGCTGGAAAATCCCGAGATCGCCGCCCGTCTGCCGGCCGGCGCCGCCCGCGGCCGCGAGACCGTGCAGTTCGTGGAGCGCGTGCGCTCCTTCCACGATCTCTGGCGCATGGTCGACTGACCCCTCACTCCACCGTCACGGACTTCGCCAGATTCCGCGGCTGATCGACGTCGTAACCCAGGTTGCAAGCCATGTGGTAGGACAACAGCTGCAGCGGGATCACCGACAGGATCGGGTTCACCGTCCAGTGCGCCTTCGGCAGCGGCAGGTAGTACTCGCTCACCTTGCGCAGATGCTCGTGCTCGCCCGTGCTCAGGCAAATGACTTTGCCGCCGCGGGCGCGCGCTTCCTCCAGGTTGCTCAAGGTTTTTTCGAACAGCTGATCGGCCGGGATGATCATCACGATGGCCATGTTCTCGTCGATCAGGGCCAGCGGGCCGTGTTTCATTTCGCCGGCGGCGTAGCCTTCGGCGTGCAGATAGGCGAGCTCCTTCAGCTTCAGAGCCCCCTCCATGGCGATCGGGAAGCTCACGCCCCGGCCCATGTAGAGGAACCCGCGGAAGAGCTTCAACCTGTTCGCCGCCTCGCCGAAGTACTTGTCGTAGGACAGCACCACTTCGAGCTGCGAGGGCGCCGACAAAAGCGCCTGCACGAATTCCTTCTCCTCCGCGGCGTTGATGGCGTTTTTCAAACGCCCCAAAGCGACGGACAGGCAGTTGAGCACCGTCAGGGTCGAGGTGAAGGCCTTGGTGCTGGCGACGCCGATCTCGGGGCCCGAATTCATGTACAGGTGCCCGTGGGCCTCGCGATCGATGGACGAGTGGCGCACGTTGCAGATGCTCAGGGTGAGGGCGCCTTTTTCCTTCGCCAGGCGGATGGCGGCCAGGGTGTCGGCGGTCTCCCCACTCTGGGAAATGGTGATGACCAGGGTGTTCGGCGGGATCACCGGGTGGCGGTAGCGGAATTCGCTGGCGATGTCCGTCTCCACCGGGATCCTGGCGATGGTCTCGATCAGGTATTTCCCCACCATGGCGGCGTAACTCGAGGTGCCGCAGGCGATGAACATCACGCGTTCGACGCCGTTCAGGATTTTTCGCGTGTTCTCCCAGTCCTTCAGCGGATCCAGGGAATCCACGCCGGGCAGGGGTTCGTTGAAACCGACGTTTTTCAACCGCACGGCGAAGTTCCGCGTGTCGATGTGCGGCTCCATGGCGGCGGCCACGGCGCGGGGTTGCTCGTAGATTTCCTTCAGCATGAAGTGGGGATGGCCCTGCTTCTCGACGCTCTCGGGGCTGAGGTCGATCTCGACGACCTTTTTGGTGATCGGCACGCCCCGGGACGAATACACCTGCACCTGCGCGCCCTTGACCTCCACGATCTCGCGGTCCTCGAGGTAAATGAATTTTTTCGTGTACTGCAGACAGGCCTGGACGTCGCTGACCACGAAGGTCTGCTGATCGCCCAGCCCCACCACCAGGGGCGGCCCGTCCTTGAAAGCCACCATGGTGTCGGGTTCTTTCTCCCACATGGCGACGATGGAAAAAGCCCCTTGCAAACGATCGAGGATGTTTTGCACGGCCTTCAGCAGGTGCCCGGTCCGGTCGACCTCTTCGGCCAGCAGATGGGCCACGAGCTCCGTGTCGGTGTCGGAAGAGATGTCGGCGCCGCGGGCCAGGAGCTCCCGGCGGATCTCGGCGTAGTTTTCAATGATGCCGTTGTGCACGAGGCTGATGCCGCGGACTTGGTGGGGGTGGGCGTTGCGCTCGCTGGGACCGCCGTGGGTCGCCCAGCGGGTGTGGCCGATGCCGAGATGCCCGTTGAAGGATTCGTGGGCGAGCTTTTCCTCGAGGAATTTCAGTTTTCCCTCGGCGCGCACGCGCTTGGTGCGGCCGTCGTGAAGGATCGCCACGCCGGCGCTGTCATAGCCGCGGTACTCGAGTTTTTTCAGGCCGCCGACGATGACGTCCTTCGGGTTCAAGGGGCCGAGGTAGCCGACAATTCCGCACATGGGTTCACTCCGTCGTCTTTTTGATGACGTAATTCTCTTTGATGAACTGGCGGCCGCGCGCGACCGCCAGGGCCTTCGCCGGGACGTCCTTCGTGATGGTGGAGCCGGAACCGATGACGGCCCCGTCACCCACCGTGACCGGCGCCACGAACTGCGAATCGCTGCCGACGAACACGTCGTTGCCGATCCGGGTTTTGTACTTCTTTTTGTCCGCGGCGTAGTTGCAGGTGATCGTGCCGCAACCGACGTTCACGTTCTCGCCGATCTCGGCGTCACCCAAGTACGACAGGTGCCCGGCCTTCGATTTTTTGCCGAACTTCACTTTTTTCAATTCCACGAAGTTGCCGATGTGGGCCTCTTCCTGCAGGACCGTCTCGGGGCGCAGGCGGGCGTAGGGACCCACCGTGCATTTCGCGTGCACCTGCGACTGCTCGAGATAGCTGCCGGCGCGGATCTGCACGCTGTCGCCGATCTCGCAATCCGAGATGAAGGCGTGGCTTTCCACCACGCAGAAAGAACCGATGCGCGTGTGGCCGCGCAGGAAACAACCCGGGTACAGCACCGAACCCGGCCCGACCCGCACGCCGTCCTCGACATAAGTGGCGCGCGGGTCGATGACCATCACGCCGTCCTCCATCAGGCGCTGGATCTTGCGCTTGAAGAGGAGTTTGGTGGCCCGGGCGAGCTCGGCTTGCGTGTTCACGCCCACCGCCACTTTCGGCGAAGCGACGATGGCGTTGACTTTCTTGCGCCCCTCGATGGCGATGGAGACCAGGTCCGTCAGGTAAAACTCGCCCTTGGCGTTCTGGTTGCCGATCTTCGGCAGATCCTGCGCCAGCAGCGAGGCCTTGACGATGTAGATGCCGGTGTTCACCTCGTTGATTTTCAAGGTTTCGCGGGAGGCGTCTTTCGCCTCGACGATGGCCTTCATCACGCCGTGCTGCCGCACGATGCGGCCGAACTCGTGGGGCTTCTTCAGCACCGAAGTCACCACCGCGAGGTCGAGTTTCTCCTCGCGGAACTCCTTCACGAAGGCCGCGATGTCCGCGGCCTCGATCAAAGGATGGTCGCCGTTCATGATGACGACATCGCCGTCCATGTCGGTGATTTCCGCGCTCGCCACGGCGTTGGCCGTCCCCAACTGCTCTTTTTGCTCGAAACAGCGCACGCCCCAGTTCTCGGAAACGTGACGCACGAGCGTCGCGCCGTGGCCGACGACGAGGCGGATGTCGCGGGCCCCCGCGCCCTTGGCGGCGTAGACGACTTTTTCCAGCATCGGGCGGCCGGCCACCGGGTGCAGCACCTTCGGCAAAGGGGATTTCATGCGGGTGCCTTTGCCCGCCGCCAAAATAATGACCGTCAAAGCCTGTTCGGTTGTCGACATGTGAAGCTGCCCTTTCCAAAACCGGAAAAATCAGGTTGAATCATCGCATGTCCGAAGCCATTTTGCACCTTCCTTCCTGGGCTCAGAGCGCCCTCGGAACGCCGATTCCGCTGTTTCGAAAAGAGCACACCGACGGTGAGGCGCCGATGCTTTTCATCGGCGGCGTGCACGGTGACGAGCCCGAGGGCGTGCGCCTCGCGGAGGATCTGCTCGTCTGGATTCAAGGCGCGGTGAAGCTGCGCCGGAAACTTCACCCGTGGATCCTCATTCCCAACATCAATCCCGACGGCTTCAAAGCGAAGCAGCGCACCAACGGCCGCGGCGTCGACCTCAATCGCAACTTTCCCTCGAGCGATTGGTCTCCGGAAGCGAAAGCGCCTCGCTATCATCCCGGCCCCGCCCCCGCCTCCGAGCCCGAGGTGCAGGCCCTGGTGGCCTTGATCGCGGCCGTGAAACCGAAACTCATCGTGCACTTCCACTCGTGGGAGCCCTGCGTTGTCTATTCCGGCGCGAGCGGCAAACCCTGGGCGGAGAAAATCGCGCGCGGCACGGGCTACGAAGCCCGCGAGGACATCGGCTACCCGACCCCCGGCAGCCTGGGGCAATATGGGGCCCTCACCCTGCAAATCCCGGTGATTTGCGTGGAAGCGAAAGAGGGCGACGTTCCCGACGAGCTCTGGCCCCGCTTCGGCCGCGGCCTCACCTCTTTGCTGAAAGGATCCCCGCCGTGATCCGCGCCATCGCCTTCGATCTCGACGACACTTTGCTGGACACGACGGGCCTGCTGCTGCCCGCGGCGGCGCGACGCGCTTGCGAGGTCATGCGCGACAAGGGATTGAACTGCTCCCTCGAGACCTGCCTGCAGTGGCGTGCGGAGTTATCCACGCGTTTTTCCCACAAGGAGATCTTCCGCAAAATCGCCGAGCGCGCCGGCCACGGGGAAAACTCCTCCCTGGGCGAAGCGGGGATGCGCAGCTTTTACCACTCGCCCATCCCGGACAGCCTGCCGCTGCTGGAGGGCGCGGACGAGGTTTTGAAAAGCGTGCATGGCCGTTACAAAATGTTCCTCGTCACCTCCGGCGAGACGGAAACGCAGTGGAACAAAGTGCGCGCCACCGGCCTGACGGCGCGTTTTCAGGAGATCTTCGTCGTCGACAAAATGCGCTCGGAAAACAAACGCGACGTTTTTCACCGCATCCTGCGCCAGGAGAACCTGCGGCCCGACGAGCTTCTCAGCGTCGGCAACCGCCTGGCCGAGGAGATCCGCCAGGCCAAAGAGCTCGGGGCGCGGACCTGCTACTTCGAATACGGGGAGCATGTCGGCGAGCGGATTGAAAAAGCCGAGGACAAGCCGGACTTCACGGTCCGCGCCTGGAAGGATTTCCTCCGCACATGCCGGCTTTGAAAGCTCGCTTCCTGCTGATCGGATCCTGGGATCCCCGCCTGGCGGAAATCGGCGCCGTGCTGACGGACACGCTCTCGGCCGCCGCGCCCTGGACGGATTCCGAATTCGACGTGGTGGGCGTCACCGCCACCTCCCTGCTGGAAAAAAAATTCCCCTCTTTCTGGAAAGAGATCTGCGAGCTCTCCCCGGGGGCGCGCCTGGTCGCGGCCCTGCCCGAGGAGCTGCCCGCCGCGACGCTTTTGCAACTGCACCGCGACCACGCGCCTTTCCGCGTTCTGAAGACCACCTCCTTCGAAGAGGCCGAGGCCGTTCTCTATGAAGCCCTCGAGGCCGCCAGCCGCCTGCGCCAGGACCGCGCCGTCGAGAAACTCCTGCAGGAGCAGGAAAGGACCCTCGAGACCCTGCGCGAGGAGCTTGAAACACGCGTGGAAAAGCGCACGCGCATGCTGGCGGAATCGCGGCACAACCTGCACCTGCGCAACACCCGCCTGGAGGGCCTGCGCAAAGCCCTGATGGCCGTTCAGGAGGCCTCCTCCCTCGGCGAGATGGAAAAATCCCTGACGGAATCCCTGGCGAGCCTGGCCGAGATCTCCTGGATCCGCATCGTCTCGACCCCGCAGGACGAGGAGTTCGCCCGGCAGGTCACGGCCATGGACGGTTTCACCTGGCGCATCGTGCCCCTGTGGCGCCACCAGGAAAAAATCGGTTCGGTCTTCTACATGCGCCCGAAGGACCGCCCCTTCCGCCGCGACGACCACGACTTCCTCGACAAGGTCTCGGAAGGCGTGTCCCTCGCCCTCGACCGCATGATGAAGCTGAGCGAGGCCGAAAACCTCAAAGAGCAGTGGGAGACGACCTTCGCCGCGATCTCGGACCCCGTCGCCATCATCGATCGCTCCTACAACGTCGTGCAGACCAACACCGCCGGCGGCGGCGAGGCGACCTGCCATCAGCGTTTTTTCCAGCGCGACACCCCCTGCCCCGGCTGCCGGCGCGGGGAGAGCTTCCTCCTGCAGGAAGGCGACCGCGAGTGGCAGGTGCATTCGCAGCTCCTGTCCCTCGATCCGCAGAGCGAGCCTTACTACGTCAACCTCTACACCGACGTCACCGAGCGGCGGCGCATGGAGAGGCGCATCCTCGAGTCCGCCAAGATGGCGGAGATCGGGACCATCGGCTCGAGCATCGCGCACGAGCTCAACAACCCCCTGGGCGGCGTCCTGAACTTCGCCCAGCTCCTGCGCATGGACCTCGCCCCGGATCACCCCTTTCAGGAGGACCTCAAGGCCATCGAGGCCGGCGCGCAACGATGCAAGGAGATCGTCGAGAACCTGCTGGGTTTCACCCGCGTGCCCCGGGCCGACGAGATCCGCGAGGTCGACCTGCGGGAGGTCGCGCGCCGATCAATGAAAATTGTTGAATTGAGGAGCAAGAGCCTCGGCATCGAGATCCGCCTGCAGGAAAGCCCGCGATCCTGGCTGGTGCGCGGGCACCTGAACCTGCTGTCCCAGGCCCTGAAAAACCTCCTGGAGCGGGCCATCGACGCCGTGCTCCTGCGGCGGGAAAAAGAAACGGGCCACCGCGGCTGGATCGAAATTTCTCTGGACAACGAAATGTCCGCGGAAGGCCGCGAGATCTTCACCCTCACGTTGCGGGACAGCGGCACCGGGGAAAGCCCCACCGCCGGGCGCCATGGCCTGGCCCTGCAAATTTCTTCACAGATCCTGCTCGACCAGGACGCCCGACTGGAAATCAGTGCCCCGTCCAGTCCAGATTCTTGGGCAAAAATTTCCTTCTCTCGTCCAGTTTTGCGGTCCTGAAGTCCCGACGGGCAGCGGTTTTTTTGACAGTCCCGTCAATTCGCTTTTACCCTTAAAGAAGAAGTTGAACCCACCAAGGAAGGAAGGTTCATGCGCACGAATCGGGTGCTGATTCTGGATGACGAGTCGAGCCTGCGGACCGCTTTGTTCCGCGTTCTCGACCGCAAAGGTCACAACGTCCTCACCGCCAACCGCATCGAGGAAGCCCGCACCCTGTGCCAGGGCGAAGTGCCGGTGGATCTGGCGATCGTCGACCTCAACCTGCCCGACGGCGACGGCATCGAGTTCATGACGTGGATCCGTTCCATCTATCCCGCTTGCGAAGTCATCATCCTGACCGGTCACGGCAGCATCGAGTCCGCCATCCGCGCCACGCAGAAAGGCGCCTTCCACTTCGTCACCAAGCCGTTCAATCTCGATGAACTGATGAGTCTCGCCGAAAAGGCGCTGACCCACAAAAAACTCCAGCAGGAAAACATCCAGCTGCGCAGCGAGCTCAACAAGAAATACAAGTTCGACCAGATCATCGGCACCAGCGAGCAGATCCACTCCGTGCTCCGCCTCGTCGAGCGCGTCGCCGACTCCGACTCCACGATCCTGGTCACGGGCGAAAGCGGCACCGGCAAGGAGCTGATCGCCCGCGCCATCCATTACAACTCCCCGCGCGCCAACGCCGCCTTCGTGCCGATCAACTGCGGCGCCATTCCCAGCGAACTCCTGGAGTCCGAGCTTTTCGGCCACGTCAAAGGCGCCTTCACCGGCGCCATCGCCAACCGCATCGGCCGTTTCGAGATGGCCGACGGCGGGACGATCTTCCTCGACGAGATCGGCGACCTCGAGCCGACTCTGCAGGTGAAACTGCTGCGCGCCCTGCAGGAGCGCAGTTTCGAGCCCGTCGGTTCGACCAAGACCGTGCAGGTGAACGTGCGCGTGATCGCGGCCACCAACATCAACCTGGAGGAGGCCGTCGAGGCCGGGCGTTTCCGCGAGGATCTGTACTACCGCCTGAACGTCATCCCGATCGGCGTCCCCGCCCTGCGCGAGCGCCGCGCCGACATCCCTCTGCTGCTGAAGCATTTCATGGATCTGTTCTCGCGCACCAAAGGCCGCGGCCTGAGCGGCATCGCCGGCGACGCCCTCGACTGCCTGTGCAACTACGCCTGGCCGGGCAACATCCGCGAGCTCGAAAACCTCGTCGAGCGCATGACCATCCTGAAAGGCCAAGGCCAGGTGGAAGTCATCGACCTGCCGCCGAAGTACCGCGCCAGCAGCTCATCCGTCGGCACCGATCTCGACAACCTCGACATCCCCGACGGCGGACTCGACTTCAACAACGCCGTCGACTCCTACGAGAACGCCCTCATCATGCGCGCCCTCGAGAAAACCGGTTGGAACCGCAATCAGGCCGCCATGCTGCTGCGCCTGAACCGCACCACGCTGGTGGAGAAGATCAAGAAAAAAGGCCTGCGCCCTCCGGGCGAGGACGAGGGGCTCGCCCTCGTCTGAACTCAGGCCACGGCCATCAAACACATGATTTCGAACATCGCGTCCACCCCCGCCAGGGCGGTGATCTGCGATTGATCAAAGGGCGGCGAGATCTCGACGATGTCCGCGCCCACCAGATTGGGGACTTTCAAAGCCCGCAGGATGCGCTGGGTTTCATAGGTCGTCAGGCCCCCCGGCACCGGCGTGCCCGTGCCCGGCGCGAAGGCCGGATCCAGGCAATCGATGTCGTAGCTGATGTAGGCGGGCGTGTCGTCGAAGGTCGGCAGGTTGTGCAAGGCATCGTTCAGCGTGGTGTTGCGCAGTTCATCCACGGTGATGACGCGGATGCCGTTCTGGCGCACGAAATTCAGGTCATCGCCGCCCGCCAGGGGACCGCGGATGCCGATCTGAAGCATTTTTTTCGGATCCACCAGCCCCTCCTCCACCGCGTGGCGGGCGAAAGCGCCGTGATGGTACTCGCAGCCCCAGGCCGCGGGATAAGTGTCGAGGTGGGCGTCGAAGTGAATGAAGGCCAGGGGACGGCCGTGCTTTTTGCGCAAGGCCCGCAGCACCGGCAGCGTCGTCGAGTGATCGCCTCCGCAGGAGATGAACTTCTTGCCGCCGTTCACGATCTGGCCGACGAAATCCTCGATGCGGGCATAAGTCTGGCCGATGTCGATCGGCACGGTGGGACAATCGCCGATGTCCGCCACCCGCATTTTTTCGAAGACGGTGAGACCGCGGCTCATGTGAAAGCCGCGCCCCAAACTCGAGGCCTCGCGCACCGCCGTCGGGGCGAAGCGCGCGCCGGGACGGTAGGAAACGCCGCCGTCAAAAGGGATTCCGAAGAGGGCCAGGTCGAAATCTTGATTGACCTCGGCGATCGGCAGACGGAAAAACGTTTTGATGGCGGAAAAACGCGGAAACTGTCGACCACTCAAAGGTTTGAATTCCATGGGTCGAGAATCAGCCAAAAGCCCAGATGATTCAAGGCCTTTTGACCACAAGGCCTTGCTCGCCTGGTATCGCGCAAACCGCCGCAGCCTGCCCTGGCGCGAGAACCGCGATCCCTACCGCATCTGGATCTCCGAAGTGATGCTGCAGCAGACCACGGTCGCCGCCGTCATTCCCTATTATGAACGTTTCTTGAAGAGCTTTCCCGATGTGAAGACTTTGGCGGAAGCGCCCGAGGGCGACGTGCTGCGGGCCTGGGCGGGATTGGGTTACTATTCCCGCGCCCGCAATCTGCACAAAGCCTCCAAGGCCCTGGCCGCGGGCGGTTTTCCCCGCACGGCGGCCGAGCTGATCGAGCTGCCGGGCTTCGGCCCCTACACCTCCGCGGCCGTCGCCAGCATCGCCTTCGGGGACGAGGTGGGAGTCCTCGACGGCAACGTCATCCGCGTTTTGTGCCGTCGTTACGGGCTCGACATTCCCTGGTGGAACAACGCCGAGAAAAAGATGCTGCAGGCTTTTGCCGATGCGTTCGCGCGCCTGGGGCGGCCCGATGAAATCAACCAGGCCCTGATGGAGCTCGGGGCCACGGTGTGCACGCCCTCGTCGCCCTCCTGCCTGCTCTGTCCCTGGAGTTCCGTTTGCGAAGCCCGGCGCCAGGACAAGGTTTCCTCCCTGCCGCGCCCGAAACCCCGCCGCGCCCTGGAGACCTGGGTGTGGTCCCCCATCGTCACGATCAAAAACGAGCGTGTGGCCTTGGTGCAGAACAGCCAGGGCCCCGTGCTCAAAGGACAATGGATCTTCCCCGGTGATTTCCGTCCCAGCGACGTGAAGCCGAAAAAATTCGCCGCCCGTCACGGCATCACTCACCATGATCTTTACGTGTGCTGGCCGGAAGACAAAGGCCGCTGGAAACCGGATCCCGAAACCAAGTGGGTGCCGTTGAAGGATTTGGAAAGCGTCACCCCCTCCAAGCTGCTGCGCAAAGTCCTGCAGGCCGCCGAAGGGCAAAAGCCATGAGGATCCGCCTCCCGATCGCCTTGCTCCTGGCGGGCGCCGCCCTCCTGGGCGGCTGCAAATCCAAACCTGTTTCGCCCGCGCATCAGCTGAGCCAGGCCGCCAAAGGCCCGGCGAAGAACCTGCCCCACGACATCAAGCTGCTGTTCTTGAAAGGCTCCTGCGAGCGCGGCGTGTTTTCCCCCGACGGCCGCTCCGCCCTGGCTCTTTGCACGCAGCCCGAAGGGCCGGCACTGCCGCAGCTTTACAGCGTTGATCTCGACGGTTTTTCCGAAAAGCGCGTCACCTGGCAGGACGGCAGCATCGGCTCCGCGGACTGGCTGGAGAATGACCTGCTGGTTTACGCCTCCACCACCGACGAGCTGAAGGAAATCCCTTTTCTCCCGACGAAACCGCCGCCCGAGGAAATCCCCTCCGATCTGTACATCAGCGACCGCGTCGGCGATTCCATCGATCGCCTGACCAAACGCATCGGCTTTGACGGCGATCTTTCGTACTGGCCGCGCGGCAAAGAGGTGCTCTACGTGTCCCGGCGCGGGAAAGACGATCTGATCCAAAGGATCAACGGCCGCGGAAAGTCCGCGATCGTTTATCACAGCCGGGGACGTTCCGTGCGCTCCCCCGCCGGTCTCGCCAACGGCCAGGTGGCGTGGCTGGAATCCTCGCCGGACGGATCCGGCGTGGATTTGCGTTTTTCCGGCATGAAAGAACCGCGCCTCCGCGGTCGCCGTCTTTTGTCCCTGCGCCCCGCGCCCGGGGGACAGGCGGTGATCGCCGTGGAATCTTTCGCGGACGGATCGGCCCGGGTGCTGCTGGTCGGCGCGCCGGCCTCCTGCGAACGCACTCTGGCGGAAGTGCCCCTGGACCTTCGTGCGGCGGACGGCTCTTTGAACCCGCCGCGCCTTCTGCTCAGCGTGACCACGGGAACCCAGGGCGTTTTCGCTCTGAAAGAGCTGCCGGGAGAGGGCTTTTCTTGCCCCCCTCCCGCGGCTTCCGTAAAATGATCCCATGATCATTTCCTGGCTTTTCGCCGCCGCTACCGCCTTCGCCGCCCCTCATCCCGCGACGGGCTCTTCGGTGCTCACCGATCCCGCCAAGGGTTTGTTCTTTCACGGCTTCGGCTTTCGCCTGAGCACTCTCGGCACGCCCTGGACGGCGGCGCCCTCCCTGGAAAAAGAAACGATTTTCGAAACGGTGCGTTTCGAAAACCGCGGCGCTCCCGGGAGCGCCGAGTCCTCGTTGTCCATCCGCATGGACGAGCTCCCCGACAAAACCAATCTCGAGTCCTACGCCCGCAAGTGGATGCGCGATTACCCCAGCTACGGATTCGAGGTGCTCGGCACGAAGAACCTGAATCTCGGCGGCGGGCGCGCCCTGGTCGTCGACCTCGTCCAAAAAAACAAGAACCGCCAGCTGCGCCAGGTGATCCTGCAAAAAGACCAGCAGGTCGCCGTGGTCACCTGCCTGGACCGCAAGGACCGCTTCGCGGACACTCTGCAGTCCTGCAATCAGATCCTGAAAAGTTTCGAGTGGTCGAAATAAGGGCCGAGGCCCTTTTGAAAGAATCTCCCGGCTGTCCAAATTTTAGACGGGCGGACGCCTCTCAAATTCATCTTGTTGTTGCCTTTCCCGGCACGCCGGCTGCATTCTTTTTTCCTCGTGATTCATCGTCGCTTTGTTTGGATTTTCCTGAGCCTGCTCCTGACGGTTCCCGCCTCGGCGGCGAGCCTCGCTTCCTTCTGCACCTTGCGCGAGAGCAAAGACGGCGTCGACATCGCCGGCCGCGATGAAAATCGCCGCCTGCCCATCGCCTCCGTCTCGAAACTCATGACGGCCTGGTGGGGCTTGTCGGTGAAAGGCCTCGAGGGGCGCTACCGCACGCGCTTTCACGTCACCCCCGTCGGCGACGGGCGCTTTGACGTGCACATCGAGGGCACGCGGGATCCGTACTTCGGCAAGGAGTCCCTGCACCTCGCCCTGTCCGAGCTGCACCGCCGCGGCGTGCGCCGCATCCGCCTCCTGAGTTTCGACGAAGGATTCAAGTTTTACGTCAACGTCACCTCGGATTTCGTCGCCGCCAGCTTTTACACCACGGCCTCCCCGCAACCCGCCACGGTGCTGGCGCAACTGCAATCGATGAGGGGCCTCACCAACGGCTGGGAGCAGACCCAGCGCGAGGCCCGCGCCCGCGGCGTGCGCCTGATCAACCGTCCGTCCCTGCCCGTCGAGGAGATGCGTTTCGTGTCCCGCGCGGATTTCGCCGCGACCGTGGAAACCACGGACTACACCCTGCGATCGGCCCCGTTGAGCGCCCTGCTCAAGGAAATGAACCGCAACTCCAACAACCACGCCGCCAACCAGATCTTCGAAAACCTGGGCGGCGCGGCCGCCTTCTCCCGCTTTGCCCTTCAGAAATTGAATCTCGGCGCTTCCGCCCTGAGTTTTCACAACGGCACGGGTGACCGCATCGATTTCCCGAACGGCGCCTCCGGCTACAACGAAGCGACCTGCGCGGCCACGCTCAAAGTCCTCCGCGCCCTGCGCCAGGACCTGAAAAGACTCGGCAAGGATCTCCAGGACGTCATGCCCGTCACCGGCGGGGACGCCGACAGCTCCGTCTCGAAATACTATGAGAACGATGAAACCCGCGGCAGCCTGATCGGCAAAACGGGCACGGTCAATCCGAGCATCACCTTGGCCGGCCTCGTGCACACGCGCCGGGGCGAGTACCTGTTCATGTACAACGTCTCGACCAACGGAACCGCCGCCGACTGGAACCGCGGCCGCGCCCTGATCCGCGAAAAAATCACCGGCCTGATCCGTGAGCTCAATGGCGGCGATCCCATCCGGTACACCTCAGTGAGTTTCCTCAGTTTCGATCAGCGCTCGGTCTTTGAAGTCCCCGCCGCGGACACGGAAAGATTGCCATGAGGAAAGCCTGGATCCTTTTCCCTTTGCTGTGGGCCCAGATCGCCGCCGCCGCCGGGGACAATGCGCTGATCAAGGCCGTGCACGCCTCGAACCGCGCCTCCGTGGAACGCCAGCTGCGCCAAGGCGCTAAGATCAACGCCGCCGACAAGGAAGGCTACACGGCGCTTTACTACGCCGTGGCCCTGGGGGAAGACGACATCTCCCTTTTGCTCATTGAAAAAGGCGCCGATCTGCGCCGGACCTACGGGCCCCGCCAAGAGAATTTGCTTTTCGAAGCCGGCCGCCTGGGCCGGATGAAGATCATCAAAGCGGTCCTGGCCAAAAACCCCGCCCTCGCCCGACAAAAGAACACCGCCGGGAAGACTCCCGCGGATGAAGCGAAAACGGCCGCGCAGAGCGCGGCCGCCGAACTTCTCAAAGTGAAATGACGGACCTTAAGTGAAGAGCTTCTTGAAGAAGCCTTTGACCTTCGAACCCAGGCCCTTGGGCGGAACAGCCGCGGATTTTTTCGGACCACCGTGACGGGGCCCTCCGTGGCGGGATGAGGCCGAACGGCCTTTGCCGTTTTCGTGGCGGCCACCCTCGTGTCGACGACGGTGTTCACCTCCGCCGCGCGGCCCCTGGTGACCTTGACCCTCACGACGGGGAGGTCGGTTCTCACCACCCTGCTGCTGGGGCGAGCCGCCTTGTCCCTGGGACGGACGGTGCTCGCCGCGGGCCTGCGGCTCTCCCGGACGGCGATCGCGACGGTCACGGCGTTCACCGCGATCACCACCACGATCCCGTTCGCCACCGCGACCGCCGCCCTGAGGCCCGCCGCTGCGGGGGCCACGGGAACGGTTGTCACGACGGGGGGGACGGCCCTCATTCATCGCTTCATTCAAACGACGGCCCGGACCGACATCACCGTTCGACAAGCGTCGGAAGTCCTTCACGAGATCCTTGTCTTCCAGGTAGCCGACTTCGAGTTTGTGCTTCAGGAACTCCTCGACGCGCATCAAAGAGTCGACATCGCGATCCCCGACCAGGCTGAAAGCGGTGCCCATGTGACCGGCGCGGCCGGTGCGGCCGATGCGGTGCACGTAGGACTCCGGATCGTTGGGCATTTCGAAATTGATGACCAGGTCGACGCCTTTGATGTCGAGACCGCGCGCCGCCACGTCGGTGGCGACCAGGATGTTCTTGTCGTTCTCCGCTTTGAACATCTCCATGACCTTGTTGCGCTGGGCTTGCGTGAGCAGGCTCGAGATGCCCATGGCCGGGGCGCCGTTGTCCGTGAGGAAGCGGGCGATGCGGTCCACGTTCATCTTGAAATTCGTGAAGATGATGGTCTGCTTCGGATTGTGGGCTTTGATCAAAGAGAGCAGATGTTGGGGCTTTTCATCGCCGCCGACGTGAAAGATCTGGTCTTTGACGTTTTCGGCTTTGGTCTGATCGCGGCTGACGTTCAGCTCCACCGGCTCGGATCCGAACTGGTAAGCCGTGTTCAACACGTCGAAATTGAGCGTGGCGCTGAACACCAGATATTGGCGATCGCCCGGAACGCGCTGAAGGATGTACTTCATGTCGTCCTTGAAACCCATGTCGAACATGCGGTCGGCTTCGTCGAAGACGATGGCGCGGACCTGTTTCAGGTCGACGAGATTGTCCTTGTACAGATCGATCAGGCGTCCCGGCGTGGCTGCGACGAACTGCACGCCGTTGCGGAAGGCCTCACGCTGCTTGTCGTAGCTGGTGCCGCCGTACACGGCCACGCCGCGCATGCCCGACACGTCCGAAAGCTTGGTGATGTTGTCCATCACCTGCTCGGCCAGTTCCCGCGTCGGCACCAGGATCAGAATGAAATTCTGGGCGCGCCAGTCTTTGAAGGCGCGTTTTTCCACCAGGGCCTTCTGCTCTTCGGACAGATCCGGCGGCTGGGGCTGGGCGCGCAGGATCCGCTCCATCAGCGGAATCAGAAACGCGGCGGTTTTTCCCGTGCCCGTCTGGGCCAGGCCCGCGACGTCGCGGCCCTCGATGATGTGCGGGATGGATTGTTCTTGGATCGGCGTGCACTCGCTGAAGCCGGCTTTGTCGATGCTCGCCTGAAGGACGGCATCCAGTTGCAATTCAGAGAACTTCAAAACAACACTCCTGTGTATTTCAGGCTATTTCACTACTGAGAGGCCCTGGAAAAGTCAAAAAGAGCCCTCATGAAAGTCCCGCGAATCCGCGGAGGGCGTGCAAAAAGGCTTCCGGTTGATCCGCATGGACCCAGTGACCCGCCTGAGGGATCACAACGCCATGGATCATGGGCTGAAGCGATAACATCTTTTCGTAAGTTTCGGCAGACAATTCGCGGGATTTTTCACCTCGGATCAATAAAGTGGGCACGCGCAGGGCTTTCCACTCGTCCCAGCGGTCCCGATCCTGGCCTTCGCGAACGGATTCCAGGACGGCTTGGGGGGAAAAGCGCCAAGACACCGTGTTATCGGGCTTTTCCTCCATATTGGCGTAAAAATACTCCGCCAGCATTTTGGGGTTGTCCCGGGTGCGGGCCCTCTCCAGGAATTCCCCCGAGAAAAAAGCCCGGGCGGCGGCCCGGTTCGGAAACGGCGTGGGAACCAGGCCCAGAAGCTCCTGATAATACTCGAGGTTGCCCGGCCGGCCCTCAGGCCCGATGTCCTCCAGCACGAAACGCTCCACCCGCTCCGGAAAGCGCACGCAGAAATTCAAGGCATTGCGTCCCCCCATGGAGTGGCCGACCAGGGTGACCTTGTCCCAACGCAGCTCATTCAAAATGTCGTGGAGGTCATTGGCATAATCCTCGGGCGCGTAGCCCGAATCCGGCTTCATCGAACGCCCGTGACCACGCTGGTCATAGGCCAGGCAGCGCTCCGTCCGATCCAGGCCGGCGATGATTTTCCCCCAATTGTTGCGAAAGCCCATCAGGCCGTGCAGGAAAACCCAACGGGGGCCGTTTTCCGGCCCCGACAATTGATGATGGAAATCCCGCAGCGCCGACGGCATGGGGTTTTAAATCCGGGCCCGCGCCGGGGCGGCCCGCAGCGTGAAACGCCACTCCGCCAAAGCGGCGCGGAATTCCCTTTTCGCCAGAGTCAGTTCGAATTTCAGCTCGCGCATTTTCGCCTCCCCGGCTTCACGGGCCTGGCGTTTGAGCAGGACGTACTCTTCCTTCATTTTGCGCCAGCGCGCCTGGGCCTCGAGGACTTTCAAGCGCATCTGCTCGATCCTTTCCTGCGAAAAGCCCGAGTGGGTCAGCCGCAGGCCTTCCGTCTGCAAGCGGGCCTTCAGGATCTCCGACGGCGAAACCGTGCGCAGCTTCGTGGCCAGCCCCATCCAGCGCAGGGAATTGATCGTCCATTTCGTCGGGTCCCACTGGTACCACTTGATGCCATTGCGGTAGTCGATCTGGAACGTGTGGTGGAAATTGTGGTAACCCTCGCCATGCGTCAGCAGGGCCACGAAAAAGCTGTCGCGGGCCGACACGGTTTTCGAGTAGGTCTGACTGCCCAGGGTGTGGCAGAGGGAATTCACGAAGAAGGTGCTTTGCTGATTCAGGAAAATCCGCAGCGACCCGCCGACGATCAAACCCACGAAGGCCGATCCGAAAAAGGCCCCCACCGCCATCGGCACGAGAAAGCCCATCAAAGTGGCCAGCCAGGCATAATAACGATGCTGAAATAGGACGCGGGGGTTTTTTTGCAGGTCCGCGACCTTTTCAATGGGCAGGTCAACGCTGTCTTTCCACAGCAGCCAGCCCATGTGCGCGTGCCAGAAACCTTTTTGAATGCTGTAGGGATCGCCGTCGGTGTCGACCTCGCCGTGGTGACGGCGGTGATCCGAAGACCATTTCAGGATCGAGCCCTCGAAGGCCGAGGCGCCGACCAGAGCCACAAACCACTGCACCAGGGGATGGGCTTCGTAACTGCGATGAGAAAACAGCCGGTGGTAACCCGCCGTGATGCTGAGGTTGGCGGCGATGGCGTAGACAAAGGCAAAAATCCAGATCCCCGGATTCCACAAAATGCCCATCCAGGCGGCCACGCCCAAACCGACCACCGCCGCGAAAGGGTTCAACAGAAGAAACAAAAACACGGACCATTCCAGGCGCCGTTTTGACGTCGTTTCCGACATATGGGACCTCCCCACACAAGGGTTGGCCCTCAGAATGCCGCGTCCCGGGCCAAAAAAGGAGTGAAAAACATCATCGTGAACCTCGCCTTTTATCACCGCGCAGCAGAAGTTCCGACTCAGCGTTCCCAAACCGCGCAAGCTGGGTTATTGGAAAGCTTGTGCTGAATGTTCCCAAACCCACCCTCCACGAGGATTGGATCGATCTCACGGCTCGTAAGATCGTCCAAACCCTGCAAACGTCCGGCTATGAGACCTATTTGGTTGGCGGCTGCGTGCGCGATTTGTTGGCTGGCATTCATCCCAAGGATTTCGACATCGCCACCAACGCCCTCCCCAACGAGGTCAAAAAGAAGGTCCCGGGCAGCTATGTCATCGGCAAGCGCTTCCGCCTGGTGCTGGTGAAACGCGGCGAGAGCCAGTTCGAGGTCGCGACCTTCCGCCGCAACGTGCGCCCCGAGGACCTGGAAGCCGAGGAGAACGCCGTCACCGGGGACAACTACTTCGGCACCTGCGAAGAGGACGCCCGTCGCCGGGATTTCACCATCAACGCGCTTTTTTACGATCCGATCCAGCACCGGCTGATCGACTATGTCGAGGGACAAAAAGACATCCAGGCCTGCACCATCCGCATGATCGGCGACCCCAAAGAGCGTTTTTTGGAGGACCCGATCCGTTTGCTGCGCGCCCTGCGGCTGTCCCACAAGCTGATGTTCCGCCTGGATCCCGAGTTGCGGGCGGCCATGACGGAGACGGCGGAGTCCCTGCAGAAATCCGTCCTGCCGCGCCGTCGTGAAGAGTACCTGAAACTGCTGCGTTTGAAGGAACCGGGCCGCGCCTGGGCCGAGCTTTTCGATCTGGGTTTGATGGCGCCCGTTTTGCCGGGCCTGCACGAGCTTTATCAGGATGCCGAACAGTCGCGCACCTTCGAGCGCTACTTGCTGGAAATTCCCCGGGTCGGCATCGACATGGGTTCCCCCTTGGAGCTCTTCGCCGGATTTTTGTACGCCTTCCTGCGCGCCAAGCATCCGGAGAATGATCTGGATGCCGCGCAGATCGAAAACAGCCCGCGCTGGAACGGCTTCATGAAGGACGAGCTCGGCATGTTCAAGGTCGAAGCGGCGGTTTTCCTGAAATGCCTGGATCTTCTCCCCGCGCTTTTCCGCACCGAAGCCTACCTGAAAAAGGGCGGCCGTCGGAAAGTGGGTTTCCTGCGCAACGACAGCCTGCCTTTGGCTTTGAAACTCAGCCAGATCGACGGGTTCCTGCCCCCGGAGGAATTTGATTTCTGGGTGGAGCAAATCCGCGCCAACTCCGCGGAGATCTGGGCCTCGCGCCCGCAATTCTAATTGGCGCGGATCACGCAATCATCCGGCGAGTACTCCACGGCCATCTGCCGGAAGGAGTGATTCAGCACCAGCATGAGCTGGAATTTCAAACGACGGGCCGTTCCCACGATGGTTTCTTCCGTCAGGCGGCTCGTGCGGAAAGAGGCCGCCTGGATTTTCTGATCGCGCCAATCGCTTTGCGGGGCGGACTCACAGCTGGCGATCAATCCCTCCTTGCTGGAACACTGGGAGGTCAGCCACTCGAAGGACCATTCGTTGCCCAACTTACGGAAAGCCTCGGCATCCGCCTGCAAGGAGGGGATGTCCATGGGAGTCACCGAGCCCGAGTAGATCGGCGCCGATTCGATGCCGTTGTGGTGCACCATCTTCAGACGGACTTTTCCGTCCTCCGTGCGCACCGACACCGAGGTGGTCGGCCACGGGGTCTGGCAATCGATCAGCAATTCATTCACCGCGCCCATGGCCAAATTCGGCAGCAGGCAGGAGAAAAATCCTAAAAAACCGAGCCACCCCTTCATCATCAGGCTTCTTTCACGAGGCGGGAGGCCGCCGCGACCATGGCTTCGGCGTCCAGACGGTGTTGACGGTACAGATCGATGGCGTTGTAGGCGCTCTGTCCGAACTCGCCCCGCACGCCCAGGCTGCTCACCCGCACCGGCACGCCCGAGGTCAGCAACTGATGCGTGAGCCACGCGCCGAAGCCGGCGGCGAGCTGGTGATCCTCCGCGGTGACCAGACGGCCGCCCGTTTTCTTCAAGGCGTTCCCCAGGGTTTCCACATCCGGGTGCGTGAGGGCCGACACGTTCACCACGATGCCGCCGACGCCTTTTTCATCCAGGCTTTTCGCCGCCGCCATGGCCTGCGGGACCAAAGATCCCCCCACCGCCAGGCAGACGGACGAGGCGTGTTTCGAGGAGGAGTCGAAGAGAACCTGGGCGCGGCCCAGCTCGTACTTCACGTCGGCGGCGTAATTTTTCGGGAAGTTTTCACGCCCCAGGAAAAACACCGAAGAGTGCGGCACGCGGCCCTGACGGCGGTCTTGGGCGAATTTTTCGAAAGCCTGGGAAACCAGGGCCTCGGCCTCTTCGCTGCAGGAAAGCGCGTAACAATCCACGTGCGGAATCGCCGCGAACATCGAGAAATAAGCCAGCGCCTGATGGGAGGCCCCGTCCGCCGCGTCCTGAAAACCGGTGTGGGAAAACACCGCGATCATCGGCGCTTCCGACAGGGACGCCATGGTCATGGGCAGAGCGCCCTTGGTGACGCCGAATTGCGCGAAGGTGTCGACCACGGGGATGTAACCGATCTTCGACAGGCCGGCGGCGGTCGAGATCATATTGCTCTCGGCCACGCCCACGTCGACGGAATCGGCGGGGAACTCCTTGCGGAAATCCGCGACTCCGGTGGAGCCCGGCAGGTCGGAGGTCACCGAAATGACCGGCAAACCGTTTTTGCGGGCGCGGATCATGGCGGCGGCGACGCCTTTTTGGATTTTCTCGCCGCCGTCCTTGAGGCCTTTGGCCTTGATGTCGGCCTCGATCTTCAAGAGCTCGTCGGTCCATTTTTTGAAGACGTCGGGATAGGCTTCGCCCTGGTAGATCTCGCTCAGGAAGGCCGCCATTTCAGAGGGCGACTTCAGCGGGAAACCGTGACCGCCCGAGGACGACTCGGCGGTCTTCTTGGTGCCGATGCCCTTGATGGTCTTGGCATGGATCACCACCGGCACCGTCGGCTGGCGGCGGGCCTCCTCGACGGCCTGGGAAATCATGTCGTAGCAGGCTTGCAGATCATGGCCGTTTTCCAGACGCAGGTATTTCCAGCCGAGATCTTTCAGGGAGCGGAAGGTGGGCTCCATCGAGAAGCACTCCGCATCGATGCGGCCGGTGAGTTTCGTGTTGTTGTCGGAGATGATCACCACGAAAGGCGCCATCTTGCCGGCGGCGGCGAGACCCGGGATGGCGGCGAAAGCCTCTTTGGCCTCGCCCTCCATGCAAGCCCCGTCGGAGATCGTCGTCACCGTGACGCGTTCGCGGCCCGCGAGTTTGTCGCCGACGGCGAGTCCCTGCGCCTGCGGGAAGGCCGAACCCAGCGGGCCGTTCGACAGCAGCACGCCTTGCGGGAACAAATGCGCTTCCCCGTGACCGGTGAGGGGGGATCCCAGGGAGCGGAACGTCTTGAGGGAATCCAGATCCAGACCCGCCATGCGGTAGTTGGCCTTCAAGGCGTACAAACCGTTTTCGCAGTGACCGGCGTCGTTGATCAGGTGGAAAAGCTCGTGCCATTCTTTTTTCGCCCGGCGCGCCTCATCGAACGCGAACCCGTGCAACGCCGACATCAGTTCCGCCAGCGCCGCCGGACCGCCGTAGTGGGAGGCCGCGCCCCCCAGCACCGCGTTCATGTCCATCAAGGAAATCAACGCCCGCGTGGCGCGGGGATCGACCACCGGCAGGCTGCGCCCGTCGCGGGTTTTCACGGTCACGTGAAAAAGGGGTTCTTGTTTCGGAGTGCCGGCCAGTTTCACAGGGATTTCCATGGGCTGAGTCATGAAGTTGGTGTCGCAATTTTTCAGTTGGGAGACAAGAAAAATGATGGCATCGTGAGCCCCATGTCGTTCAGCCACCTGACCGCTCTGCGCGGGCTGCCCAAAGTCGATCTTCATCGCCATCTCGACTGCTCGATGCGTTGGAGCACTTTGGTGGAATTGGCGCCCCAGGTCGGAATCCCGTTGCCCGCCTCCCCCTCCGCCTGGCGCGATGAATTCCTCGTCACCTCGCCCATGCGCGATCTGGACAGCGTTCTTAAAAAATTCCTTCACGCCCAGAAAGTTCTCTCCTCCGAAGAAATTCTCGAGCGTTTGGCTTTTGAAGCCTGCGAAGATGCCTGGAATGACGGCATCTTGATTTTGGAACTCCGTTACGCGCCGAGTTTCATCGCCGACGGCCACGCGAACTTGAACTTCGATCGCATTCACGCGGCCCTCTGGCGCGGGATCGAGCGCGCCCGGCGCTCCTTCCCCATGGCCGTGGGCCTGATCGGCATCATCCAACGCATCAAGTCCTTTGAAACGGCCCGAACGGTCGCGGATTTCGTCATCGATCACCGTGACAGCTTCCTCGGCCTCGATCTCGCCGACAACGAACTCGGCTTCGACCCGAAGCCTTTCGCGCCTTTGTTCGAGAAAGCCCGCCGCGCCGGCTTGCGCCTGACCGTCCACTCCGGCGAGACCCCGGACGACACCGCCCCGAAGTGGGTGCGTGACTCCATCGAGGTCCTGGGCGCCGAGCGCATCGGCCACGGCGTGCAGATCATCCGCGACCCGCAAGTGCTCGCCTTCGTGCGCGACCGGAAAATCCCTTTGGAAGTCTGCCCGATCAGCAACTGGCTCACGCGGGCTTTTCCCGACCACCAGTCGCATCCGATCCGCCGGCTCATCGAAGCCGGCGTGCGCGTGACCATCAACACGGACGATCCGGGCATTTTCGACACGACCCTCACAGATGATTACGAAGTGCTCGCCCGCGTGCACGGTTTCACCGCCGCGGATTTCAACCACGCCAACGACATCGCCGCCGCCGCCAGCTTCATCCCGCGCGCCGAACGCGCCCGGGTCTGGCCGCGGCCCCTGCCGCCCTGAAGGAGATCCCCATGAGAGATTTTTATCCCGCCATCGAACCTCTGCGCACGTTGCGTTTGAAAGTCTCCGACCTTCACGAGCTGCACGTGGAGGAGGTCGGCAATCCCCGGGGTCAGCCCGTGGTTTTCCTGCACGGCGGGCCCGGCGGCGGCATCAGCGCCGATCATCGCCGCTACTTCGATCCCGGCCACTACCGCATCATTTTGTTCGATCAACGCGGCTCCGGCCAGAGCACCCCTGGCGCGGAACTGCGCGAGAACACCACCTGGGACCTCGTCAAGGACATCGAGACCATCCGCGCGCACTTCGGCGTCGAGCGCTGGCATGTCTTCGGCGGCAGCTGGGGATCCACTCTCGCCCTCACTTACGCCATCACCCACCCCGAGCGCGTCAGCGCCCTGATCCTGCGCGGGATTTTCCTGTGCCGGCCGTCCGAGCTTCAGTGGTTCTACCAGAAGGGCGCCTCCGAGATTTTCCCCGACGTCTGGGAAAGCTACGAACAACTCATCCCCGGGAACGAGCGCCACGATTTCATCAAAGCTTATCACCAACGCCTGACCCACGACGACGCGCGGATCCGCCTCGCCGCCGCCAAAACCTGGAGCAAATGGGAGGCCGCGACCTCGCGCCTGATCATGGACCCCCAGGCCGTGGATGAGTTCGAGGACCCCGAGTACGCCCTGTCCTTCGCGCGCATCGAGTGCCACTACTTCATCAACAACGCCTTCTTCCCCACGAACAACTGGATCCTCGAGAACATCGACCGCATCCGCCGGATCCCGGGCTGGATCGTGCAGGGACGCTACGACGTGGTCTGCCCGCCCCGCTCCGCCTGGGACCTGCACCGCGCCTGGCCCGAAGCGAAGATGCAAATCATCGCCGACGCTGGGCACGCCGCATCAGAGCCCGGCATTCGCCATGCTTTGATTGAGGCGACGGACGAGGCCCGCTCCCTCTAAGAAGAGGCAACTCATAAAAAAAACTTATGGGAGCCGCAACAAACTCATGCTTGCTTGCCGTCCCCTCTCCATGTTTGATGCGCCTCAGTTTCATTCTCAGGGGGGAGCCATGAAATCCGTTGTCCATCTTTTGTTGTTCATTTCCATTGGGGCGCTGGCCGCTTGCGCTCCGTCGACCACGAGAAAAATCAGCGACACCGCCGATATCTCGTCGGGGATCATGAACGGCATCGAAGTGCCGCCGGATTTTCCCTTGGCCCGTCACGTGGTCGCCATCCGCATCGTCACGCCCCAGGGCTCCGGCATCTGCACCGGCACCTTGCTGGACAAGAATCTCGTTCTCACCGCCGCTCACTGCGCCCCGGCGAACGCCAAGCTTTTCGTGGTGTTCAGCACAACGGTGACGCCGCAAGCGGAAAGCCGCCCGGTCGATGGTTTCATCGTGTCCCCGCAATGGGCCAGCAATCAGAACCAACGCCGCAACACCGGCGACATCGCTTTGTTGCATTTCACCGGTCCGCAACCGGCCACCCATCGCCCGTTGCCGATTCTGCCCGCGCCCCATCAACGCATTCTGCGTGAAGGCACGTTGGTCATGCTGGCCGGCTACGGCCGCAACAACGTTCAACCCGGTCAACCCACCGGCAGCGGCATTCTCCGTCGCGCCAGCACCCGTTTGGCCAAAGGCGTGTTCAGCGAGACCGAAATCCTGGTGGAGCACACCGACGGCCGCGGCGCCTGCAACGGCGACTCCGGCGGGCCGGCCATCGTTTTCCTCGGCGGCCAGGCTTACGTTTGGGGCGTCACCAGCCGGGGCATTCCCACCTGCGATCAAGGCGCCGTTTACACCAACGCCGCGACCTACGAACTCTGGGTCAAAAAGACCATCGACGAGCTGACCCGTCGTGAACGCGGCGGCCGCAACAATCCTTTCAACGGATTGAATTGATCCTCGCCTTTTTCAGATGACCCTTCGGGAATCAGGCCGCGCTCAAAGGCGCGGCCTTTTCTTTTTTACACAGTTCCAAATCGGAACTCATCGGGGTTGGCCTTTTTTGTTAGTCTCATTTTGGCGCCACTTCGGAATGAAGAACGCCCTGAGGGAGGATCATGAGTTTCATCCATCGCATCACCGCTACCTTGTCCGTTTTGACCGCCTTGCTGAGCTCCCAGAGCGCTTCGGCCATCATGAACGGGATCGAGGTCTCCCCCCAAGATGCGGCCGCCCGCCACATCGTGGGAATCGTCATCGTCCAAGCCAACGGTGGCGCGGGGATTTGCACCGGCACCCTGCTGGGCAACAACCTGGTGATGACGGCGGCCCACTGCGCCCCCGAGGGCGCCCGGCTTTTCGTGGTTTTCGACCGCGTCATCGCGGATCACATGAACCCGGCCCTCACGCGTCCCGTGGACAAGGTGGCGATTTCGCCGTCCTGGCAAATGAACCAGAACAATCGCCGCAACACCGGGGATATCGCCCTGATCCGCTACGTGGGCCCGACCCCCGCGAGATTCCAACCCTTGCCGGTTCTACCGTTTGATCGTCAGCGTGTCTTGCGCCCGGGCAATCTCGTCATCCTGGCCGGTTACGGACGCAGCAGCGTGGCAGACAATCAAAAAGACGGCAGCGGCGTTCTGCGCCAGGTGAGCACGCGCCTGGCCCCGAAGGGCTTCAGCATGACCGAGCTCCTCGTCGAGCACACCGACGGCCGCGGCGCCTGCAACGGCGATTCCGGCGGCCCCGCGGTGGTGTTCCTGGGCGGACAACCCTACGTTTGGGGCGTCACCAGCCGGGGCATTCCCACCTGCGATCAAGGCGCCGTTTACACCAACGCCACTTTGTACCAGAGCTGGATCCAGACCACCTCCCAAGAGATGACGCGACCATAGGATCCTTGAGAAGGCTGGCGCTTTCGCGCTAGTCTGCCCCCGTGAGATTTTTCCCCGGCCTCTTTCTTTTCTTTCTCACCGCCTGCGGCTCCGGCACTCCGGAGCTCACCTCCAAGGCCGCCCGGCTCGCGAACGGCATCCTGGGCGGTGAAATCGTCGCTGAAAATTCCCCCGAAGCCCGCGTCACGGTCCTGCTTGATTCGCCGGACGGGCTGTTATGCTCCGGCACCCTGATCGGCGAGAATCTGGTGCTGACGGCGGGCCATTGCCTGACGAAAAAGCCCGAGGATCTGCGCGTTCTGTTCGGGGCTCGGCCCTACCAGCGGCCCGTGCCGACGCGCCCGGCGGTGGCCTTCATCCGGCACGAGCATTTCAAAGATCCCGAGCGCGGCCGCAATGATGTCGCCGTGGTGAAATTCGCGGGCACCCGTCCCGCGGGCACCGGCATCGCGGCCCTGCCCACGGACGATGAGGATTTTTTCCTGGGTGCCTCTTTCTGGGCCCTGGGTTACGGCGCCACCTCGGGTCTGCCGACCTCCGAAGACGATGTCGGTCTGTTGCGCCGGGTGGAACTGAAAATCGCCGCCTTCCACTCCCAAGCGCGCGAGTTTTCCGCCAATCAACGCGGCGGCCGCGGCGCCTGCTTCGGGGACTCCGGCGGGCCGGCTCTGCTCTGGAGGAAGGACCGGACTCCGGTGGTGATCGGCATCGAGTCCGGCATTTTCCATTCCCCCGGGGATCCCCCGGAAGACCCGTGCCGGGCCATGTCCCTGTACATGAACGCTTTGTTTTACCGGCGGTGGATCAACAACGCCTCAGCGAGCCTGCTCGCCGATGACTTCGTTCAGCAGCCGGCCCAGCTGGCGCGGTGAATCCCACAAAAGACGATGACCGGCGCCTTCGAGCGCGCGCACGTCCAGATCCGGAACGGCCTGCCGCAGTTCCCGGGCCTGACGCCGGAATTTTTCGTCCTTTTCCCCCACCCACCAATGCAGGAGTTTTTTTTCCCGGGCGATCAGGGGGCGGAAGTTTTTTTGCTGCGCCAACGACCATTGCCGCAGGCAGGCCGTCGTCACCTCTCCGGTGTCCGGGCGGAATGTCCTGCGCGGTTCCACCGAGCCGCCCTGGAACACCGGCTGCGCGTTCCAGTCCTTCAAGGCGTCCGCCCACTGAGGGCCGGAAAAACGCCGCGCCCACTCTTCATCGCTTTGCCGGCGCGCCTGCCGCGCGATCAGGTCCTCGTCCGGCAATCCTTCGTTGGTGGAAAGGCAGATGACGGCGCGAAATCCCGCGGGATCCGCCTCGAGGGCGTGCAAAGCCAGGCGGCCCCCTTGCGAGTAGCCGGCCAGGATCACAGCGTCCCGCAACCCCTCGCGCCGACGCCAGTCCTGAAAGGCGAGGCCCCAGCGGGAAAGGCCCGCCCGCCCCGGGTTCAACAAAAGATCCCGCGTGTAATCCGGGATCACCACCCGCACCGCGGAGGGCAAATCCGCCAAGGCCGCGTCCCAGTCGGACGGCTCCCCGAGAAAGCCGTGCAAGGCGACCAGGGTCACATCCACAGGGCGTCCCATTCCTTCCAGAATTTTTCCGTTTGCTCCTCGGAAACCTCGAGCTCGATCAGATGGCGGTCCTCGAGCTCCACCCGGTCCGGCACTCGCGACCAGCGCGTGTAGGCCCAACCCCACATCGATGCCCAGGAGTCGAATTTCACGTGATGGCGGTTCAGGAAAATCTCCTGACCGAACAGGCGCTTGAAAATCATGCCGCCGCTGTTGTTGATGACGACCACGCGGATTTTCGGCGCCGCCAGTTGCGGCGTGACCCACAGGCTGGAAAGGTCGTACATCGCGGTGAGGTCGCCGACCAGGCACCAGTTTTCCGTGTCATGGCGGCTCCAGCCCAGAAAGGTCGAGAGCTGGCCGTCGATGCCGTTGGCGCCCCGGTTGCCCGCCACGCGCCGCGGGGGCTGTTCGAACACGGCCCCCAGGTCCCATTCGCGGATCGGCAGGCTGTTGCCGAGGTAAACGCTCTGGTCCCTGGTCAACAAAGACAGTTGACGGATCAGGCTCACTTCCGAGGACGGGTATTTTTCGCAAAGTTTTTCCAGCACCGCCGCTTTTTCGCGGTCGAAACGCAAAACCTCGTCCGGCAGGGGCCGCGAGCCGCGGATCTGGATGCGCGAAAGATCATCGAGGTTGTCGTAGTGGGGCACGGCCCGGCTCAAACCCGTGAAGTGATTGTAGCCCAGGGAGAAGACCGGCAAATCGGCGCGTTTGTCCTCGAGATCCCGCCACAGGCGCAGCGTCGGAACACCGCCGATGCGCAAGACCGCGTCGCAAATCCCCTCGTCCAGCAAGCGGCCCACCATGCGCTCGCCCGAGCGGATCTGCAGCTTTTCCAGGGACGGATGGCCGCGCAGGCAGGAAATGCCCTCGGCGTAGATCGGCGCCTGCAGGCGCGACAGGAAATTCGCCACCTGCTCGCGCACTTTGTCCGGCACCGTGCTCATCACCACGAGCGGCCGGTGTTTGCTCAGGAACTCGTCCATCTCATCCACCATCTGCATGGGGATGGACTCCGGGAAGCGCGTGCGCATCTCCTGCTCCGGCGGCTCGATCAACGTCGCCGGGCCGTCCAGCAAAGGCTCCGCGAAGCAGACGTTGACGTGCACGGGCTTTTTCCAGCTCAGTCCGTTGAAACTGACGTGGGTGTTGGCGGCGTCAAGATCGAAACAGGCCTCGATGTAGTAGGAGAACAAACCCACCTGCTCGATGGATTGCGGGGCGCCGGTGCCGCGGTAGCGTTTCGGCCGGTCCGCCGTGACCACGATCAGGGGCAGAGAGGAGTAGCTGCCCTCGATGGTCGCCGGCAGGCACTCGGCCACCGCCGTGCCCGAGGTGGTGATCACCGCCACCGGATGGCGGGTCGCCGCGATCCGCCCGAGAGCGAAGAAGGAGGCGGAGCGCTCTTCGAAAAAATGATAGGTCTTGAGGTGCGGGTTTTCCTGGATCAGGTACACGAAGGGACTGTTGCGCGCGCCCGCGCACAGGCAGAATTCCCGCACGCCGGCGGCCAGCATGTTCTGCAGAACCCGGTGGGCCAGCTGCATGTTCGTCATGTCGCGATCCCCAGGATTTTCAGGACGGACTGGCGCTTGCGGATCAGCTCGGTCCATTCGGCGTCGATGTCACTGTCTTTCACGATGCCGCAACCGGAACCGAGGAGCAGTTGATCGCCCCGCCACTGCAGGTGACGGATGCCCACCAGGGAAAGCACGCGCCCCCCGCCCAGCCTCCAGGTCACGGGCGCGCCGTAACGGGCCCGGCCCTCCTGCCCCGGCAGCTCCCGCATCCAGCGCCAGCCGAAAAGACGCGGGAACACCCCCAGGGCCGCCGTCGGATGCAGGCGACGGATGAGGTCCTCGATGTCGGGCTCGTCGTGGAGTTCCGCCTCGATGGAGGTTTTCAAGTGCCACAAGGTCGGCAGATCAACGATTTCCGTTGTCCCGACCCGGACCTGACCGATGTTTTGCAGTTCGTTCCGGATGTCTTTGACGACCAGGCGGTGTTCGTACTGGTCTTTCTGCGAACGCGCCAGGTCCTCGGCCCGCCCGTCCGCTTTGGCGAGGGTGCCCGCCAAAGCCATGGTCCGCAGCGCGCGCCCCTGCACATCGAACAGGATTTCCGGAGTCGCCCCGAGGAGGCCCTGCTCCCCGTCCCACCAGCCGTGGGCGTGGAGATTGTCGGGAGCGGCGAGAACCTCCAAAAGCCAGCGCAGCTTCATGATCGGCGTGACCGCTTGACGGGCGCGCGCGAAGACCACGGGCACCGCTTTGTCGATCTGCCCCTGAGCGATCATGTTCTGAATGCGCGCGAAGGCCTGTTCAAAATCAGCGCGCGCCGGTTCCTGCCATGAAAAAGTCGGGGCGATTTCTCCCGATTCCTCGAGGAAACGCAGGCACTGCCGGGCCCAATCCATCTTCGGGCCTCGCCAAATCCGGCTCGGTTTCAGAAACGAGATTTTCTCCGTCTCATAGAAAAAGGGGCAAGAGATTGAAATATCATGGTTTTTGCCGGAATTGATGTTTTCAAAAGGACCCCACAAAATCACGACGTCTTGGGCATCGCGCAGGAAGGCGCCACTGGCCAAAAAGTTTGTGAAGTCAGATTGCGTTATGATATCTTGCTGGCTCAAGAAAACTCCGTGAACAAGCCTCAATTCCGAGCTTCGACACGAGACCAAGCTATTATGGAATTGATCTTGAATCAAACACGACCCTCAACCCGAACCGTCAAGGTTGGTGGTCTCACCGTGGGTGGACCGGACTTCACCGTGATCGCCGGTCCCTGCTCGATCGAGTCGCGGGATCAATTTCTGGAGACGGCCCTGGGCGTGAAGAAGGCCGGCGCCTGTCTTCTGCGCGGCGGGATCTGGAAAATGCGCACCTCCTCCAAGACTTTCCAGGGTCTGGGTTCGAACTCCTTCGACATGATTCGTTCCGTGCTGCGGGAAACCGGCATGGGGCTCGTGTCGGAAGTGACGGACACGGAGCAGATCGAGCAGATCCACGACATCGTTGACATGTTCCAGGTCGGTTCCCGCAACATGCACAACTACTCCCTGCTGAAGGCCCTCGGCCGCACCAACAAACCGGTGCTGCTGAAACGCGGTTTCGCCGGCCTCATCGACGAGTGGATCAAGGCGGCGGAGTACGTCACCAACGGCGGCAACCCGAACGTCATCCTCTGCGAACGCGGCATCCGCACCTTCGAGACCGCCACGCGCAACACCCTGGACCTGAACGCCGTCGTGTACGCCAAACACAACACGGATTACCCGGTGATCGTCGATCCCTCCCACGCGGTGGGCATTCGCGCCCTCGTGCCGGATCTGGCCCTGGCGGCGGCGGCGGCGGGCGCGGACGGCATCATCGTCGAAGTGCACCCGCGTCCGGCGGAAGCGCTGAGCGACGGTCCCCAGGCCCTGACCTTGAACGACTTCGAACAGATGATGAGCCGCCTCAACCGCGTGCTGAGCGCCATCGATCGTCCCTTGCAGAAAGCGGCCCAACTTGCGCACTGAACGCCACTCCCCGAATCCCGAGACCATCCGTCAAATGTTCAGCCAGGTGGCGGCCGGCTATGATCGCGCCAACAACGTGCTCTCCGCCGGCATCCACCATCTGTGGCGCAGGAAACTGGTGAAGCTCTCGGGGGTCCGCCCGGGCAGCGCCGTCCTTGATTGCGCCACCGGCACCGGCGACCTCGCCATTGAATTCAAAAAAGCCGTGGGTCCCGAAGGCACCGTCCTGGGCACGGACTTCTGCCCGGAGATGCTCGAGACCGCGCCGATGAAAGCCCGTGAGCGCGGCTTCGACATCCGCTTCGAGGTGGCCGACGTCACGCGATTGCCCTACGAGGACCATCGTTTCGACGTGGCCAGCATCTCGTTCGGCATCCGCAACGTGAACGATCCGGTCCAGGCCTTGAAAGAGATGGCCCGGGTCACCCGCCCCGGCGGCCGGGTCATGGTGCTGGAATTCGGCCAGGTCAAAGCCCCGGTCATCGGGCCCTTGTACAATTGGTACTCCGAAACCGTGCTGCCGAAGATCGGCGGCCTGATCACAGGCCAGCAACAGGCTTACGAGTACCTGCAAAAGTCCTCTTCGGCCTTCCCCTGCCGCGAGGATTTCCTGAAGCTGATGGATGACAGCGGCGCTTTCGCCGACCGCCGTTTCACCGCCCTCACCGGCGGCATCGCCTACATCTACACCGGCGTCGTGCGCTGATTCTTTCCCGATTCAAATAAAAAAAGCCGCTCCCGCCAGGGGAACGGCTTCCACTGAAAACACCGTCTTTGAGTTTAGTCGACGCTGTTTTTCACTTCTTTGGCTTTATCCACGGTGGCGTCCTTGGCTTCTTCGGCGCGATTGGCCGCTTTTTTGGCCGCGCACTTCAGGTCGCCTTCCATGCAGACCGCTTCTTTGGCGCGGTTCACGGCCTTTTTGGCGCCGCGCTTGGCGTCGTGGGCGGTGGCTTGGGCTTTTTCACCGATCGTTTCGGCGGCGATCACCGGGCCGGCAAAGGCAAAAGCGAGGGCGGCGGCGGCAAGCATGTGTTTGTTCATGGTCATCTCCTTCTGGTTGAAAACGTCGACTTTTTTGCCAACAGACAATCCGTCAGCGACATGACCAAAACTAAAAGCCCCTTGAGTTGTGCTCAAGGGGCTCTCAGGAAAATGAATAAAACTTCAATGTGCCGGATCCAGGGATCCGTTAGCTTCGAGGATTACCCGTTGAGCGAGTAGAAGCTGGTCAGCAAGCCTTGGTCGAAGGCGAAGGGCAAGTGGCCCAGGCCCGGACGGCTTTGCAGACGGCCCGTTTCCACGCCGTTTTTTTCCTCTTTCACGAGGTAATCAGGCAGGGGCAGGCGGGGGGATTGCTTGGCTTGCAGGTAGGTCTGACCTTGGTAGGCCTTGTCCTTCAAGCTGATCACATCGCCCTCTTTCATCACGGCGGAACGGATGTCGACTTTCTTGCCGTTCACCAGAACTTTACCGTGGGAGATCAATTGCGAAGCGGCCGGGATGCTCGGGGCGAAACCCAGGCGGAACACCAGGTTGTCCAAACGCATTTCCAGCAGGCCGATCAGGGTGTCCACCCAGTTGGTCTGGGAGGTGCGCTTGGCAACGTGCACGAAACGGCGCAGTTGTTTTTCACGCAGGCCGTAATGGAAAAGAACCTTTTGTTTTTCTTCCATTTGCAGAGCGTATTCGGAGAACTTGCGGCGTTTGTTGCCGTGTTCGCCCGGAGGATATGGACGGCGCTCGAGAGCACCGGCTTTGCCCAAGCCCGGAAGTTCGGTCATCAGGCGACGTTGAATTTTAAAAGCGGTCTTTTTCTTCTTTGTGGACTTCATCTCAACCTCGTCGCACGGGTGTAATCTCACTTGGCCCCTGCGTCGAGAAACAGCTAGCAGTTGAAAACCATGTGAGAAAAAGAGTCTTTGCCTCAATTTGAATCAATGATCAATCGAAATCGAGTAAATTCCCCGGAAGCCCGATAAGATAACCACATGTGGGGAAGGGCCGCACTTCATTTCAGTGCAATTTTTATCCTATGCGTCATCGCGGCCGGGCCGGCGGGGGGACAGAACGTTCCTTTTGGATATCCTGTCAGAGTCATGCCTTTTGAAGGTGACGGATTCGCCCCGCCCTCTCTTCCACCGAGCAACCAACCAGCCGCGCCCACCCCTGCGGCCCCTTCCGCGCCAACAAAAAAACAGACTTCCACGGCAACACCGGCCACGACACCCAAAACCCCCGCCGCCCCGCCCCCGTGCGTGGCCCAGGTGCAGCAGCTGGCGAGTCAGTGCCAGGCGCAGGTCAGCTCCGCCACCGGCTCCTGCGAGGCGAGCCAGGACAGCCAGCTGAGTGCGGTCGAACGCGAGGGGCAGCAGGTCTCGAGCGGCCTGAGCCAGCAGGCCAACACGCAGGCCGCCTGTCAGCAGGCGCAGAATTACCAAAACAAGTACTCGCAGGCGCTCGGGCAGTTCGCCAGCCGCTGTGAGAACGCCGTCAGCGCCTGCCGCAGCTCCTGTGAGCAAGCCGCCCAGGCCGCGAGCTCCTGCAACTCCTCCGAGGTGCAAAGCGCCCGCGCCGGCATCCAAAGCGGCATCAACGCCTGCTCCAGCGGCGGCACACTGACCACGAAGGCCCAACAGGTGGTTTCGCAGAAGCAATCGGCCAGCAACAACCTGTCGAGCGGCGCGGCCGGCTCGAATTGCATGCAGGCGGCTTCCGCCAGCTCCGAAACGCCGACGGATTCCAGTGACGGGCCCCTGAAGCAGAACATGAACACCGCCACCCTCGACAACCCGGGCCTGGGATATGGCCAGGGTTCAGGCGGCGGCGGCCTGCCGCAGGCCGTGAACGCCGCCGGAAACGGCGACACCCCCCGCACCGCCACCTTCAGCGACGACTCCGACGTTTCAGGCGCCGTGGACCAAAGCGGCGGCCGCGATGGCGGCGGTTACGGCGATCTCGGAAACAATGGGGGCGTTTATTCGGGCAACCCCAACAGCCAATTGGCGTCCCTGCCCTCTTCGCCGGCGGCGAAAAGCTTGAGCGAGGCGGAGATCCAAGAAAGAAAAACCGCCTCGGTCTACAGCGGCAGCGGCCGCGGCTCTTCCGGACGCCGGGGCATCCCTCTGACAAGAGGTTCCCTGCGGTCATCGACCGGCGATGATTTTTTGGATGATGAACTGACGACGGCCCAAACCGCCGAGGAAATGCCCGACTTGAATCAATTCCGCCCGACGGGGCTGCGCATGGCGGGCTTGAAGCAGGACGGGGGCGCGACCCTGGGGAAATCCGACGAAAATTTCTTTCAAGTCATCAAGGCCCGCTACTACAGCGAGCAGCCGATCTTGTTCCAGCCGAGCGAAAATCCCTGAACGCGATCAGACGGATCAAACGCGATCGGTGCGGGCCCACAGGACATGATCCGCCATCACCATCCACGCCATGGCTTCCAGCACCGGCACGGCGCGGGTCACGATGAACGGGTCGTGGCGCCCTTTTTTCGCGACATCATGAATCGAGGACGTGGGCTTGAAGGACACCCTCACGCGGATGGTCTCGCCGCTGGCGATGCCGCCGCGGATGCCGCCGTAAACGTCACCGGCCGCGTCGACGTGGAACTCCTGGCCGCGGGCCGCGCCGGCCTCGACGCCGGCGCCGATCTCGACGGCGCTGGTGGCGCCCACGCTCATCATGGCGGCGGCCAGATCGGCTTTCAGTTTGTGGAACACCGGTTGCCCCAAACCTTTCGGCGGCGAAGTGATCCAGATTTCCGCGGCCCCGCCGAGACTGTCGCCGGCCTCACGGGCGGCGAGGATTTTTTCCTCGGCCCGGGCGGCGTGCAAAGACGGAAAGCGCGCGGCATGGGCGTCGACATTGACCGACGCCGGGTCTTGCGCCGCCAGCAGCCGGCGGTCTTCTTCGGTGAGCAACAGATCCCCCACCTGCGAGGTCATCCCCAGCACATGGAGCGGGGGGACTTCCTGACGGAGGAACATGCGGGCCAAAGCCCCGCCGATCACGCGGGACAAGGTCTCGCGCCCCGACGAGCGGCCACCGCCGCGGGGATCGCTGTGACCGAATTTTTCTTTCCACACGTCGTCGGCGTGACCGGGGCGCGGCTGTTGCGCGATGGTGGCGTAATCCGGCGAACGCTGGTCGCGGTTGCGCACCATCACGGCGATGGGCGTGCCCAAGGTGCGGCCCTCGTAAACGCCGCTCAAAATCTCCACCTCATCCGCTTCCTGGCGCGATGTCGTGAGCGCGCTCTGTCCGGGGCGACGACGACCCATCTCCCGGCGCAGGAGCTCCTCGTCGAAAATGACGCCGGCCGGGCAGCCGTCGATGACGGCGCCCAGGGCCACGCCATGGGATTCACCGAAACTCATCAATTGAAACCGTTGACCGAACACATTGGCGCCCATGCTCAACCTTTCAGAAATTTTTGCCAGTACTGGCGCTGACCGCGGGCCTGCTCGCGGAACATCTTCTCTCCGGAGAGGTAACGGGCCTTGCAGCGCAGGGCGTATTCGCGCCCCGGCGAGTCCTCTTTGTAATTGAGATCCAGGACGACTTCCGGCGCCCAGGAATCCGGCGGCCATTTCAAATCCCCGCCTCGCGGGGCGGCCCACACCAAGGTGCTCGGCGCCTCCGCCAAGGGAGGGGACCCCTGACGGAGATGGCCGCCCGTCGCCGAATAGGCCGACGCCCCGGGCAGCACGCGGCCCAGAACGGGCAAAGTGCCGCCACCGCCCCACACCACGATGGGTCCCGGCGGCAAACCGGTCACGGCTTCCGCCAAGCCCTCGAGATCGGTGTTGTGGCCGCGCCAGCCGGCGATGCTCTCGTCCCAAGCCAGGGTGTTCACGCTCCCCAGTTCCTCCGCCAGGGAGGAAGGTTCGCAAGCGCGGAAAGCGCGGCCCTTGAGGGGCGAGGTCACGGCGGCGAAACGCAAACCCAACTCCCGCAAGAAGGGGAACGCTTTATTCCACTCGCCCTCCCGCACGTCGATGGCCCAGAAAGGCATGTCGTGGGCGGCGAAGAAAGAACGATGCTCGGCGGGCGACCAACTGTGGTGCACGGGCGAACCCAGGACGGCGGCGAAGGATTCGGCGCTGAAGGGCGTGGCCAGCCACTGCGACAAGGTCGGCTGATCGAGGGAGGAGCCCATGTCCTCCCTCCAGAAATTCAGTTTCATGCGCCCCTTCATCCACAGCCGGTACCAGGCCCAGCGGCCCTCCGCCGAACGCGGCAGGAAACTGCGGTGCTGGGGATCCTGGGCCCACCACAGATGGCCTTCGCGCAGATCCTCGTAGGACTCGACGATGGGGCTCATCTTCCAGTGCACGTTGAATTTCGAATAAAGGCGGAAATCCAGCAAAGCGTCCTTCAGCGTGCCGTGGCTCGAGAGGATCAGGCGCGACGACAGGTGCTGCACGAACTCCTTCTCGGGGTAGAATTCGTCCAGGCCCCAATCGATCCAGCAATCCGACGCCAGGATCTCGTCCGGGATGTGCCGGCGGCGGCGCACGGAGTAGAGGATCTTTTCCGTCGGCAGCTTCAAAAACAGGCTGTGCAATTCATCGTCATCGAGCAGATCGTCGCGCAGCTCATAAAGCCCCGCCCCCAGCTGGGGAATGGTGCGGCGGTGGCGCGGGAACATGGTGACGGCGCCGCCGGTGCCGCGCAGATCGCCGGCGATGATCCGGCGTTCGATCTCGTCGCTCTCCCACAGGCCTTCCGGCACGGTGTAAACGCGGTCGGCATGGCGGGCGTACAGGCTCTCCCGCGGACGGGCGCGCGTGCGGAACTCGCCCAAAGGGTCCGAGGAGGGATCCAAACGGGGACGATCCAGAAACACGCGGCCGTCCCGGTCGGTGTCGCGGCGAAGCCAGAAGATCTCGCCCACTTTCTCGATTTCCTCGAGGCGCAGCCCCGCGCCCAGGGACACCCACGTCCGGGGCGACAGCTCCGGCGCGATCGCGCGCAGGGTGGCGAGTTCCGTCTGGCGGAAGACCTCTTCGCCGCGGTCACGGAAAAAATCGAAAATCTTCTGGCCGTTGTTTTTTTCGATCTCCTCGTCGATGTCGCGCACGGGGACGCCGCTCAAGCGGCGCGCGAAACTGGTTTTGCCCGCGCCGCGATGACCGACGATCAAGTGCGGCCCGGCGTGCAACAGGGACCAGAACTCCGGAAAACTCTTGTCGACGACGGCGGGCTCGCTCACCCGCACGTCCCAGCCCATGCGGATCAGGATCCCCGCCGCCATGGCCAATCGATGATCCTTGTCCGGATCGAAGGGGAATGATTTCGGCGCGAGGCCGGGCGAACCCTCGATTTCCAAACCATCGGGGCGCTCGTCGACGTCGATCCCCATCCGGCGCAGCAACCCGGCCGTGGATATGATGCGGTCGGATTCCTTGTGGCGCAATTGCGGGGCTCCCCGCAGGACGGAACGCCCTTCCGCGAAGGCGCAAAGCACGGACAGCACCGGCACCAGGTCCGGGCACAGGGCCAGATCCGCGGTGACGGCCTTCAACGACGCGGCCTTGCCTACCGTCAGGCGTTCCTCGTTCCATTCGACGGGAACGCCCATCTCGCGCAGCAGATCGATGAAGCGCGCGTCGGGCTGCAGGGGATTTTCCCGCACCGACAGGAATTCGGCGCGGCCGTGCAGGGCCGCCAAAGCCGCCAGCGAGAACATCGAGCTGAAATCCGGTTCGAGAATCAGGCTCTTCAATTGAATTCGTTGTCGGGCGGGGATGCGCAGGCCTTTGTCCGTTTCCTCGATGGTCATGCCGGCGCGGCGGCACAGGTCCAGGGTCATGCGGAAATAGGACTCGGACGTGATCCCCCCGGAGAAAGCGATGTCCAGATCGTAGGGCAGGCCCCAGGCGTTGAGCACGACGGCGGAGGCGAATTGACTGGAATCCCCCGTCGGCACGCTCAAAGCCTGGCCGGGATCGAGCCAGCCGCGGGACTTCATCACGAACTGATTGTGGCCGGGCTCGAGGCTGACCCCCAGGCCTTCCAGGATCTCTTTCAGGGCCCCGTGGGGGCGGCGGAACAAGCGCTCGCTGACTTTCAGGGTGAACTGACCTTTTTCCCGGGCGGCGCGCAGGGCGAAAAAGCGCAGGGTGGTGCCGCCGTCGCCCAGATAGAACTCTTTGCCGTCCTCGATCTTGCCCAGGGATTTCCGCAGGAACACCACATCCTCGGCGTCACTGCCGCCCAAGAGCTGCAGCCCTTCCGGCGCGTGGCTTTTCAAAATGAGAGCGCGATTCAACAGGGACTTGGACGTGGGGATCCGGCCCTCGAAGAAAAAATCAGCCATAAACGCTCCGAAGCAGGTCTTTTTGCCGCTTCAGCTCGCGCAGGATCTCGTCCACCCCGACCTCGCGGATCACGGGTTGCCCGGGTTTTTTCAGGAAAATGAATCTCAGTTTGTCGCCGGCCGTGCGCTTTTTATCTTTCAGCAGCAGGCCCTTCACCCGCGCCGGCGGCAGGCCCAGGCAATCCAGGTAATCCCGCGAGGGGATGAACAGGGACCACAGGGGATCGGCGATGATCTTCTCGTAATCCTTCGCCGCGCACAGTCCCTTGGCGCGCGAATAAGCCACCGCGAACACCAGCCCGTAGCCCACCGCCGAACCGTGCGGCAGGGACAAGGCGGCCTCGAACACATGGCCCATGGTGTGACCGAAGTTCAGCAAATGCCGAACGCCGGATTTTTCCAGGGGATCCCGGCGCACGATGGACATCTTGCCGGCGATCACCCGCGGCAAAGAGCGCCACAGGTCCCCCTTCGCGGAAGGGATTTTTTTGAGCAGATTGATTTTCAGGATCTCGCCCGCCGCCTCGCGCGCCCGCTCCGGGCCTTGCGTTTCCAGGAAAGCCCGCACCACATGGATCTCGGCGGCCGGATAAATGGTGCCGATTTGATTTTTCGCGCCGCCGACGTTGAGGCCGTTCTTGCCCCCATGGGCCGAATCAATGGCCGCGAGCCAGGTCGTCGGCACCTGCACCAAACGCACGCCGCGCTTGAAAACGGAGGCCACGAACCCGCCGAAGTCGCCGACGGAGCCGCCCCCGGCCACCACGATGGTCAGACGCCGGCTCGCCATGGGACCGGCGAGGCGGCTGATCGCTTTCACGTGCTTGGGAAAAACCCCGATGTCCTTCAACGATTCGCCGGCAGTCACCGCGTAGGCGGCGGGGAAACGGCGGCTCCAGCGCGCGAACGATGGATGGCGCGACAAACGGCGATCGAAGATCAACAAGCAGTCCTCGCCCCAGGAAGGGGACCAGGGGGCCTGCTGATGAAAAAACACTTTCGACGGGGTTTTCACGCTCTCCCGAAATTCGGCCGGAGCCCTCGACAAGTCAAGGGAGTGTCAGTCGAGACTCCAATCAATTTCCTTCAAACCTTTCGACTTCAGGTAGGCGTTGATCTTCGAAAAGGGGCGGGAACCGAAAAAGCCGCGGTACGCGGACAAAGGCGACGGGTGGGCCGACTCGATCACGAAATGCTTTTTGCGGTCGATGAAAGCGCCCTTTTTCTGGGCGTAACTGCCCCACAGGACAAAGACCAGGTTTTCTTTTTCGTCGTTCAACAGATGGATGATGCGGTCGGTGAACTCCTCCCACCCTTTGCCCTGGTGGGAGGCCGCCCGGCCTTCCTCCACCGTCAGCACGGCGTTCATGAGCAGCACCCCCTGCTTCGCCCACTTCTCGAGCGATCCATGGCGGGGCACCGGCACCCCGAGGTCGGCGTTGAGCTCCTTGAAGATGTTCTGCAGGGAGGGCGGGAAAGCCACCCCGTCGCGCACCGAGAAACACAGCCCGTGGGCCTGGCCGTCGCCGTGGTAGGGATCCTGCCCCACGATCACCACGCGGACCTTTTCGAAAGGCGTGAGGTTCAAAGCACTGAACCAGTCCTCGCCGCGGGGAAAAATCTTTTTGCCCTTTTTCTTCTGCTCAACAAGAAAGGCTTTGAGCTTCTTCATGCGCTCCGTCTCAAATTCAGGCAAAAGCCGCTTTTTCCAACCCGTCTCGATTTTGATTTCAGAAGTCGTCGCCATGTTCCTTCTTACCCCGTTTCAAAGTCCTGTTTTGAGACGTGGACTCCACCCTATTGCTCGCGGTGTGAAATCCACTTCAAGACCTCTCCTTGACCTGACTCATTTCGGTCTCATGATATACTGTTATCAAAGCGCAAGGAGGTCCCATGACTCACCTTACGAACTCGACAATCCGTCTGCTGGATACCGACCCTGAAGTCAAATCCTACATTTATCAGCAGATTTCGGAGTTTGAGCCTTACGTGACCCCGGAAACGGTCGTCGCCGTCGTGGCGCGCGATCCCCGCAAGCTGGCGCTTCAACTTGAAACGGATGGGCGCCCCATCCCGGCCAATGAATTGAAAAACATGTTCCGCATCGCCATCGTTCTGCGCGAGGGCGAGACCCAGATCCAGGAAGAGGGCTTGCACAGCGACGTGTTCGAAGCCATCCGTCAGGCGAAAGAGAAACTGCTGCAACGCCTCTCGGACATCCAGGATCAGGTCATCTCCAACGGTGACCGCATGGCGCAGATCAACGAAGCGCTGCAAAACACCCAATTGCATTGAGTTCCTGATCAAAGCCGCAGGGCGATAAACTGACCGGACGTGAGTCCGGTTTTTTTTCGTTTTCTTCTCGATGCGCCGGGTTTTCCCTGAAAATAAAAAGATCCATGCATGTGCTCATCATCTTGTCCTTTTTGATCGCCGCTGAATCCGCCTGGGCAAGGGCCTCGGCCCCGCCGCAGGATCGCCGAGTTCAATCCGCCCTGCCTGACGGGGGAACTTCGGACAGCACCTGGATCAATCCGGCCTTGTTGAACTGCAACCCGGGCATGACGGGATCGCGCTCGCCCTACTCGGCGATCCAAACCCTGGGCCGCGACATGGCGTCGGTTTCCTACGCCGCCGGCGGCTCGCTGGGATTCGACTCCTCCTCGTGGGTGAGCAAAGCCATGGCCCAAGTGCAATGCCCGCCCCGCCGCATCGGTTCGAAGGCTTCCGCCGGTCGTTGCGATCCCCTCACCGGCTATCGCGACTCCAGTTACGATTGCGCCTATTACGTGCGCATGGCGCTCTCCGGCACGGCCCTTCCCGCCAAGACCGGCGGTTTGGGCCACGCCAAAGACATGGGCTGCAATCTGCAGAGTTACGGGTTCCGTAACCTGTGCGGTTCTTGCCGTTCAAGGGCCGTTTGCAATATGACACCGGAAAGCGCCCCCGTCGGCGCCGTTTTGGTTTATGATTACCGGGGCTGCGGCCATCCGGCGGGCCACGTTGAAATCCGCACGAGCCAGGGCTACGTGAGCGATTATTTCAGCACGATCCCGCGCACGGGTTCCGGCCGCAATGTCGGCAACTGCCGCGCCCTCATCGGCGTTTACGTGAAGTGAAAGGAGCGACGGAATGAAAAAGCTGTTGTTGATTCCCACCCTGACTTTGATGTTCGCCGCTTCCGCGTTGTCCCAGGCCCCGGAGCCGGTCACCGTCGAGGAAAAAGAGGTCTACGGCCGCGTCGCCAAGACTTTGCAAAAAGCCCGGCAGGCCATTGACCAGAGCAAATCCGCGGACAGCCAGAACGAGGTCTTTCAAAAAGGCTGGGACGCCCAGTGCGACTCCCGCCAGGACGAGATCGCCAAAGCCCCGAACGGCAGCGACCTGGAAAAGCTCAAAAACTACGAGGAATTCCTCGATCAATTCATTTTGTTGTCGGATCGCCTGATCGTCGTCGATTCCGGCAAACGCGGCATGGATTGCTACGGCGCCTACTACCTGGACTACTCGAAGCAGGTGGAATCGCGGCTGAAGGAGCTTCCCGAGGAAGTCCGGCTGCGCATGACGGATGAGCTCGATCGTTACCTGAAAGCGACGGGCCAGAAGCCAAAAAAAGAATCAGCGGCTTCCGGGGGCGGGAGCCGCGGGAAGCGCTGAAGACTTCTTCGCCGCCGGTTCCGCCGCCTTCTTCGGCACCGCCGGCGAGTCATCCGTCTCAAACACCGTCAGAGAACCAATGATGTCCTGCAGACTCTCGAAGGGCTGATAGGTGCCCGGCAGGCGGTCTTCCAATTCCATGGTCAGCACCGGCGTCTTGCGTTCGAACCACATGTAGCGGCCCAAGCTGCCCGGGAAAGTGCCCAGGGATTTCCAGGGCAGGTAATCGAATTTGGGTTTTTTCTTCAGGCTCGGCCCGTCGAAGTCCAGGACTTTCAAAGGCGTGTGGATGCTGACGATGAAATCCGGGGCGAAGTCCTCGATGTGCTTCAAGGCGCATTTCACTTCCGGCTCGCTGCCGCCGCTTTGGCCGGGAAAACGGCGGGGGTTGGAGCTGGTGTGGGCCTTCCAGAGCTTCTGGGCCATCTCGTCCCAGTCCTTGGTCGGGAAATTGCGGTTGAGGTCGATCTTGTTGGCGTTGGTGCGGGTCTTTCTTTTGACGCCGTCCGGATTCAGCACGGGGACGACGCGCCAGGTGTTGCGCGGGTCGATGCCTTCGAGGCGCTCCATCCAATAGCGGCCGACGCTGCCGGCCGGGGTCTCATCGCCGTGGATCAGGCTGAACACCAGGACCTTCTTTGCCTTCGGGTCCTTGCTGATCTTGTCGTAGTGGTAAATCTCCACGCCCTCCGCCGAAACGCATTCGTCCTTCTTGACCACCTTGGCGCAGGCGGCCTTCACGAATTCCGGCGTCTTCGGCCCGGGGAAGCTCAACAGTTCCCGTTCACAACGGGCCGCCAGGCTTTCCGGCGTCGGGGCCGCGGCGGGCACGTTGGCGTCGGCGACCGCGGTGGAGGTCATGGCGAATGCGATGATCGAAATGATGCGTTTCACTCTTCCCTTTATAGCGCGTTCGCGCCCGGAATTGAAACGCTTCCGGGACCTGGAAAAAAAATATGTCTCAAAGTGAGAACTCCCTCGATTACGACCAAAGTCCTGCCGAAAGGAAGAAAGGAACACACAGAAACGAAGGAGAGTTCATGCGAGGCGGTCTGAGTTACGTGACGATGATGGTGCTGAATCCGATCATTATCCTCTTCTACCAAAATTGCTCCGTTCTGCCCGCGCAAAAGGCCATGGCCCAAAAGCCGGCCGCCGTTCACGCCGCGGAACGGGCCCCGGCCAGCGCCGCCCAGCACCACTGTTCGCCGAAAAGCGCGCAGCCTTGCCTGAAACTGGCGGAATAAGACCAACCGCGCGACGTGTCTTAAGGCCAGCCTCTCTTGCGTCCCCCGATCTTCCGCCCTTAACCTGGAAGTATCGGGGGATGAATGATGAAGCTGGTTTTTCTTTTAACAAGTGTTCTTGCGTTGATATCCTGCGGCCGCAAAGACGGCAGTAATAGCGCCTCCCGCTCCGGCACGGGCAATGTGAACGGGGCGTACCAAGGCACCGCCCCCCTCACCGGCATCGTGACCATCATGGGCGACTGCGGCGCTTCCGTCGCCAACATCTACCTCGGCACCGCCTACGGCTCCACCAGCATCGGCTCCGCGATGAACATCCCGAGCGGCGGCCGCTTCAGCTTCGCCTTGCAGCCCGGCAACTACACGATGATGGCCCAAGCCGGCGCCTGCACGGTTTCCGGCAACGTCGTGGCCGGCAATTACGGCGGCAATTCGGATTACCAGGTGTGCCTGGGTTCTTGCGGCGGCGCCGGCGGTTACGCGTTCAAAGCCGCGTCCAAGCCCGCGCAGCTCAACAAGCAGCCTTTCTGCGAATGGAACGTTTACGGCTGCAACGGCGCCTTCTACCCGGGCACGGGCGGCGTCACGATCGCGGAATCCCGCGTGCTCTTCCTGACGAAAAAAGACACGAGCTTCAACCTCGACGTCGCCTTCAATCAGGGCAACAACCTCGTCCTCTCCGTGCCGGCCCTGCCCGCCGCGGGCTGGGATCTGACCGCCGGCGCCGACGGCAGCCTGAAACACGACAAGATCGATTACGGCGGCCTGTCTTACGGCGCCCAGGTCGATGAAACGAAACTGCAGAGCACGAACGGCTTCTGCGATCAGCGCGGCAAGATCCTGGCGCGCATGACGGATTACCTGAAAGTCTCGGGCTTCAGCGAACGCTCCATCAACGCCTTCTCGCGGAACTGGGCGGACCGTCTGCCGGTGAACGAGGAACTTTGCGTGTACCCCCAGGAGGAAGGCCACATCCGCCAACTGATCAACTACAAAGCGTCGGTGGGTTTGGAGATCCGTCGCCTCTGGTTCCTGGTGATCCCCCGTTTGGAAACGGCCGTGAACAAGATCCGTCCGATTCCGGAGAGCTTCGCCGCCTTCAAGCAAAAGCCGCGCAATGACGCTCTGGCCATGGCGAAAAAGAATCCCCTCAACCGCTCCGTGGCGAACACGACGGAGTTGAGCGCCGAGGAAATCGGCATGGGCTTCCTTCTCGAGCGCTGATTCGCGTCATCTAGTAAAATACGGTTTTTATTGAAAAACTTCGCAAGCCCTTGGATCTTCTTCCGAGGGTTTTTTTTCAGTCTTGCAATACACAGAAATTACAGTGTATCTTTGCTGTAGATATGAAAAAGAAGACATCGTCCCTCCCTTTGATCCCCCTGACTCCGAAAGAACGCTCCGTCCTGGGCTTCATCGAGCATCAGCTGATGGTGACCGGTGTGTGCCCCTCCTACCAGGAGATCCGCGACCATTTCGGGCTGGCGTCTTTCAATTCCATTCAAAACTACCTGAAACAACTGACCGGCAAAGGCTACATCGAGATGGTCCCCCACCAAAAACGGGCCATCCGCATTTTGCACTCAGCCAATGCGGTTCAAGAAGATTTGCTCCGTCGTTTTCCTAAAAAGGGTGGGCCTCCCCGCGGTTCGCTCCTCCAAGCGCCTGGGGAGTCCCTCTCCCTTCCTCTGCTCGGCCGGGTGGCCGCGGGCCAACCCATTGAGAGAGTGAAGGCCAATGAGTTCATCGAGGTGCCGCCGCTCCTGGTGAAAAAGCCGGATTCCACTTTTGTCCTCGAGGTGGAAGGCGATTCGATGATCGATGACGGCATCTGGGACGGCGATTATTTGCTGATCCAGGAACAAAAGACCGCGAAGAACGGCGATATCATCGTGGCCTCCGTGGACGATGAAGCCACCGTCAAACGCTTCTATCTGAAAAACGACAACAAGGGGGCGATGGTGGAATTGCGTCCCTCCAATCCCCGACTCAAATCCATGTGGTATCCATCCACGGACGTGGAGATCCGGGGCCTGGTGTGCGGCCTGATTCGCCGCTACTAATCCTGTGACAATGAGACCCTTCTCGGGTATCTCTGAAAAGGCTGGGATTCAGATCCCGGCCTTTTTGCTTTTCAGCCAAGGGGAACATCATGAGCGAGCAAGGAAAAGAGAAGAAGATCATCCGTGAAATGCTTCCTTACTTCATTCATATCATATGGCCCGTGCTGATTATTTTGCTCATCGCCAAAGTCTTCGCGCCCTCCACTTACTGATCCTTTGTTGTGGATTGCTAGCTGGTTGCGTTGGGGAATCACCCCTAGGCAGCGCCCGCAACCCGATCAAGATCAGCCTGGTCCCCGGCCAAAATCCCAAGACCCTCGAGGTCAACGGCGAAAAAATGGCCGCCTTCCTGGAAAAAGAGGTCGGCCTCCGGTTTCAAGTCAACGTTCCCATCAGTTTCATCACCGTGGTCGAGGCCCTCGGCACCAAGCGCGCCGACATGGCTTTGATGAACACCTTCGGATACCTGCTCGCCAATGAAAAAAACGGCGCGCGGGTGCGCCTGATCGGCCTCTACAACAACACCGACGTCTACCACGGGCAGATCATCGCCCACGCGGATGGGCCCAAAAAACTCAAGGACCTGAACGGCAAGAAAGTCGCCTTCGTGGATCCGGCCTCGGGCTCGGGCTACCTGCTGGCCCTCAAACTTTTCCGCGAGGAAAACATCGTCCCCAAAGAAATCATCTTCGCCGGCCGGCACGACAGCGTCGCCCTGATGGTTTACCAACGCCGCGTCGATGCGGGCGCCACCTACCATGCCCTGCCCGACAAAGGCGTTCCGCAGGACGCGCGCAAAATCATCCAGCCTCAGCATCCCGATGTCTTCGAAAAAGTGCGCATTCTGGCGAAGACGGGGCCCATTCCCAACGATCCCGTGGTTTTCCGCAAAGATTTCCCCATCGATCTGCAGGAAAAGATCGTCGCGGCGATGAAGAAGTACATCCGGACCCCCGAAGGCGCGGACGTGATGGAAGGCCTTTACCACATGAACGGCTTTCGTGACGCCAGCGAAAAGGATTTCGACGGCGTTCGCCGGATGCTCCTCGATCTGGGGAAATCATCCGGCGATTTCGTGAAGTGAAACCTCAGACTCAGGCTTTTTTCGCCGGCTCCTGAACGCGCAGGCGGTTCATGGCTTTGACCAGCATGAACACGGCGAAAGCGATGATGGTGAAAGTGATCGCCGTCGTCAGGAACACGCCGATGTTGATCGTCACGGCCCCGGCTTTCTGCGCATCGATCAACGAGGCATAAGGTCCCGCCTGCTGGGCGCCGTCCTTCAACACGATGAACAAATTCTTGAAATCGACGTTGCCGATCAGAAGGCCGATCGGCGGCATGATCACGTCCGCCACGAGGGAATTGACGATCTTACCGAACTCAGCCCCGATGATCAGACCGACCGCCAAATCGATGACATTGCCCTTCACGGCGAACTCTTTGAACTCCTGCAACAAACCCATTTGATCTCCTTGTTGGTCTCTGCTTGCCACGAAAAATTCATTTTTCAAATAGGGTTCTTGATTTTTTCTCATTTTGAAACCACAAAAGAGAACCGAAAGGAGCCTTCATGAAACACTTCCCCCTCTTCCTCGCCACTTTGTTCTTCGGTCTTTCCGTTTCGGCGCAAGACGCCGGGACCGACGGCACCGAGGTCTCCCCGCTCACGCACGAATCCGAATTGTCACTGGTGACGGTGGATGGCAACAGCTCCAGCGAAAGCTACAGCGCCAAACAAAAAACCGAATACAAAATCGGTCCCCACGCTTTCTCCGTGACGGGTCGTTACCTGCGCACGATCTCGAACCACATTGAAACCGCCCGCGCCTGGAACGCGGCCGCCCGTTACGAATACGCCTTCACGGAGTTTCTCGGAGCCTTCATCTCGCACGGAGCGGAAAGCGATCCCTACAACGGTTACGTCCAACGGGACAACACCGACATCGGCGGCAAACACTTCCTGATCAAATCCGAGCCGGAAAACCTCTACTACGAAGCCGGTTATCGTTACACGAAAGAACAAACTTCCGTCGGCACGATCACCTACTCCGGTTACGGCCGTCTCTACACCGAGTACAACCGTCAGATCGACCGCACCGTCAGTCTGAAATTCTGGGTCGAGTACCTGCCGAACTTCACCACCAGCCAAGCCTACCTTTTGAACGGCGAACCTTCGATCAACGTCATGCTGTCGCGGGTTTTCTCATTGAAAACGGCCTACCTGATGAAATACCGCAACCAGGTGAACCCCGGCGAAAAATACACGGACAAGACCTTCACCACGTCCCTGGTCGCCCGCTTCTGATCTATGCTTTCCCGCCGCGAAAAAACCGCGTTCACCGGGTGAAGGTGACGCGGTAAATGGCGCCCATTTCATCATCGCTGATCAAAACGGAACCGTCGGGCAGAACCAGGACGTCCACGGGCCGCCCCCAAACTTTCTCCCCTTGTTTCCAGCCCTCGGCGAAGACCTCGTAGCCCTGGGGCTTGGAGCCGCTCATCGGCACCATCATGACCCGATAGCCTGTTTTTTTCGAACGGTTCCATGAACCGTGCTCGGCGATGAGGATTCGGCCCTTGTCGTTCGCCGGAAACATCGCCCCGTTGTAGAATTTCATTCCCAGGGCGGCGGTGTGCGGGGCCAGTTTCCACGCCGGGTGGACATAGGGTCCTTGCGCGCCGCAATCGCTTTTTTTGCCGTACTCGGGGTCGCGCAAGTCGCCCTGATGGCAGAAGGGAAAGCCGAAATGCGCTCCCGCTTTCGGCGCGTGATTCAGTTCATCCGCCGGCACGTCGTCCCCCATGTTGTCGCCGCCGTTGTCCGTGAACCACAGCTCCTTGGTTTGAGGATCCCAGTCGAATCCCACGGTGTTGCGAATGCCGCGGGCGAAGATCTCGCGCTGTTTCCCGTCGAGAGTCATGCGCGTGATGCTGGCGTAGATCTCGTTTTTCTCGAGGCAGATGTTGCAAGGCGCGCCCACCGGCACGTACAGCCAGCCGTCCGGCCCGATGGCGATGTATTTCCAGCCGTGGTGACGGTCGGTGGGAAAATCCGAGCGCAGGATCCGGTACTTGGGCGGTTGATCCAGTTTCTTTTCGATGTCATCGAAACGCAGGATCCGCGAATTGTCCGCCACGTACAGGGAGCCCTGGTGAAAAGCCACGCCGTTCGGCATCGGCAGACCCGTCGCGATGGTGCGGGCTTTCTCGGTTTTTTTCCCTTGGGCCAGATTCGAAACGACGTTGGGGATGGCGTAGACGTTGCCCGCCGTGCGCGTTCCGATGAACAAGGTGCCGCCGGGGGAAAGCGCCATCTGCCGCGCATTGGGGACGTCGGAGGCCAGCACGGAGATCGAAAATCCCGGCGGCAGTTTGATTTGCTTCAATTGCTCCGCGGAGGGCATCGTGGCCGGGGCGAAAGCGCTGGACATCGAAATCGTCAGGAAGAGGGCGAACGGTTTTTTCATGAAACCATTCAAGGAGGGGCGAAAAAACCTGTCAACCCGGCCCACCGCATGTCGTGGTCTTTTCCTGGAGGCCACAAAATAAAAAAGCCGGTGTTTCCACCGGCTTTTTTGTAGGACTTGAACGTCCGGCTGATTACCAGCCGCCGCCACGACCACCACGGCCGCCGCCGCCACCGAAACCGCCACCGCGGTTTTCACGGGGAGCCATCGGCTTGGCTTCGTTGACGGTCAAAGCGCGACCTTCATACTGAACGCCGTTGAAGCGCGAGATGGCTTCTTGAGCTTCAGAGTCGTTGGACATTTCCACAAAGCCGAAACCTTTGCTGCGGCCCGTGTCGCGATCCGTGATGATTTTCACGGAATCAACGGCGCCGCACTCGGAGAACGTGTCTGCGAGAGCTTGTTCGGTAGCGGAAAACGGCAGATTGCCGACGTAGAGCTTTTTACCCATAAAACCTCCAATTAGGACTGGGAGCCACTTCAGAGGATAGGGCCCAATGCCCGCAGACTCATAAAGAAGCAATTCACTCGAAACGTGGGCACCCTATCATGACTGATCAGAATTTACCTAACGGATTTAGATGCCCCCTCAGGCCTCTGTCGCTCAAATACAACGCATTGCATAATTTTTACGCTCCTGGGTGGCGGGGACCCCCTTTTCCTCCCCAAGATAAGAGAGGAAGGGGGCCTCCCATGGTGAATTCCTGGAAAGAACGCCTGACGGCTTATTACGAAAAGCACGAGCTCAAGGCCGACATCGGCTTTTTTCTCGGCGGTTTTCTGGTGGATGTCTTCACCCTGGCCGACATCGACGACCCCTTCAGCATCGCCCAACAGGTCATTTACCTGACCCTGGTCGGCGCCATTCTCCATTACGACTTCCTGCAGGCCCGCGGGTTGCTCAAAATCCCGGAGCGGTGGAGCAGAGCCTGGAACTTCCGGCACCTGGCCCTGCATTTCCTGCTGGGAAGCCTGCTCAGCATCTATTCCCTCTTTTTCCTGAAGAGCTCGTCGTTCTTCTCGTCCATCGGTTTTGTCCTGATCCTGATGGGCCTGATGATCGCCAACGAGATGAAGAGCATGCAAAAGCACGCCGACATCAAGATCGGCCTGTACGTCATCTGCGTCTTTTCATTTTTCTCGATGCTCTTTCCGGTGCTGCTCGGATTCGTCGGCCGCTTGCCTTTCACCCTGTCGGTCGCTACCACTTTGTTGATGATTTACGGCGCTTACCGCCTGCTGCTGCGGCGGATCCATGACGCCCCGTCGTTGCGGCGCCATCTCGTGGCGCCGGGGGGCGCGGTGATGGGCCTTTTCCTGCTGTTTTACCTGATCGGCTGGATTCCCCCCGTGCCGCTGTCCGTGCAGAACATGGGCATCTACCACCACATCGAAAAAATCGACGGCAACTACGTGCTGTCCCACGAAAAGCCGTCCTGGAAATTCTGGCAGAACGGCGACCAGGATTTTTACGCCGAGCCCGGGGACAAGATTTATTTCTTCGCGCGGATTTTTTCACCGGGACGTTTCGATGACTCCGTGATCCTGCACTGGTCCTACAAGGATCCGCGCGCCGGCTGGAAATCCACGGACCGCGTGGCCATGCGGGTGACCGGAGGGCGGCGCAACGGCTACCGCGGTTTCTCCGTGAAGCAGAACTACGCGCCGGGCTCCTGGCGCGTGAGCGTGGAAACCACCGACGCGCGCGAGATCGGCCGCCTTTATTTCAACGTGATTCCCGTGCCGGAAGCCGATCCGCAGCGCCGCTTCGAAGAAAGCATTCAGTGAGGTTCGGCTCTCAGAGCAACACCAGGTGGCGCTCGACGTCGAGCACGGGGGACGAGAGCGGTTCGATGCGGGCCTGCAGGTTCTTGAATTTCCCGCGGGCGAGCCGCAGCTCCTCATCGATTTTTTCCCGGCGGCCTTTCAGCAGAAAGTATTTGCCCCCGGCGGCGTGATAGTTCCGGCTGATGTCCAGGATCACGTCGATGGGCTTGAACGCCCGCGCCGTCACCAGCTCGATCCCCGGCAGGTCGCGGGGGATTTCCCCGTGCACGCGCAGGTTCGGCGCGAAGGACCGGCAGCGCTCCAGGAATTCCCTTTTCTTTTTGCTCTTTTCATAAAGATGCCAGGTGATCCCCGGGAACTGGATGGCGTAAAGCGCGCCGGGCAAACCGCCGCCGGACCCGAAATCCGCGACCTCTTTCAAGCCGGGGGGGAACAGCGGCAAGGGCAGCAGGCAATCGATGACATGGTTGTCGACGAGCTCCGCCTTCGACATCTGGCGGCTGATCAAGTTCATTTCCTCGTTCGCGGACCACAGCAGATCCAGGTAGGAGCGCAAGGCCGGCAAGGCTTCCGGGCGGAAGCCCAGCTGAAGAAAAATCGGGATTCGTTGATCGTCCTGCGCGTGTTCCGACAAGCCCTGTTCCATTTCGTGCAAATTTGCGTTGTGTCCCGGATCCGATTTCCTAAAATAAGGCTAAAAGTGGGAAACGTCACTCAAAGTTGAGCCTATGAAAATTCTGGCAGTCGATCCCGGTTACCAAGGTCTGCGCAACGCCTTTCGCGGCACCCTCACCATCGTCATCGCTTTTCTTTTGCTGTCCTTCCTGGCCCGGCACTGGCAACAGCCCGCGACCCTGGCCTTCGTCGGCGTCCTGATCGCCATGATGAGCTCCATGGTCGTCAACGATCCCACCCTCCGCGGGCAAAAGATCACTTTGCTCCTGCTGGTTTTCCCCGGTTCCCTGGGACCCGTCCTGTCGATTTGGCTGAGTGAGCACCCCAACTGGCGTCTGGGCGTGTTTTTCGCCATCACTTTCTGCGCCGTTTGTTTGCGGCGCTTCGGCCCCCGCGCCACCGCCCTTGGTTTCATCCTGTTCATGTCCTATTTCACGCCGCTCTTTTTCCCCCTCTCCACCGACGCCATCCCGTGGGTGCTGGGCTCGGTGGCGATGGCCCTGGCCCTGTCGTTCGCCATGCGCTTTTGGATTTTCCCGGACCCTCCGGAAAAACTGCTGTCCCTTTTCCTGCGCGGTTTTCAGGAACAAACGGAGGATGTGCTGCGGCTTTTGTCGGAAGGGCTGCGCGACCCCGGCCGCGACGAGCATTTCACGCGGAAAATCCGCGGCCACATGGAAAGGATCACGACGTTGATCCTTTCCATCGAGCAGTTTCTGAACACCACCGCCTCGCGCAGACTGCGCTCCGGCGCCGAAGCCCTGCAGATGTCGCTTTTCGAAAGGGACTTGAATTTGCGGCGGCTGCTGGAAGCCACGAGCGCTTTGCTGAAGAATCCGCGCCCGGAATTTCCGTCCCGCCCGGCCCTCGCCCAGGCGGTGGATCTGGCGCTGGCGGGGAAACCCCTGCCCCCCGGCTCCTTCCATCACGAGGCGGTGCGCGATTTCATCTCGGTCCTGGAGCAAGTCTCGATGAACCGCCGCCAGCCCTTGGTGGACCCGAAAGCCTTCGAGCAGGTCGTGCAAGAGATCCAGGAGGAGAAAAAAACACCGCTGGCGTCCTCCACTTCCTGGACGTCCCTGCACCTGACGACCAAGCAGGCGATTCAGGCCACGTTGGCCACCGCCCTCGCGTCCTTCCTGGGCACGGCCATTTCGCCGCAGCGCTGGTACTGGGCCTCCCTCACCGCCTTCGTGGTTTTTGCCGGCGCCTCGAGAGGGGAAACGCTGACCCGGGCTTTTTTGCGCATTCTGGGGACTTTCGCGGGCCTGGTGATGGGCTTCCTGATCGCTTACGGGCTGGCCGGCCATCCCCGCCTCGAGTGGAGCGCGGTGATCCTGTTCATTTTCCTCGGGCTCTGGGGGGCGCGTTTCGCTTTCGGTTTTTTCTCGGCGTTGGCCTTCACCCTGATGCTCTCCGTGCTTTTCGATCTGATGGGACAGCTCACTTCGGCCATTCTGATCCTGCGCCTCGAGGAAACGGCCTTGGGCGCGGTGGTGGGCGCGCTGATCAGCGCGGTGATCCTGCCGACCTCCACGCGCTCCACCGTGCGCGCCGCCATGGCGAAGCTGTTCCGCACCATGGGGGATGTGCTGCAGGATCTGCCGATCGCGACCCCGGACCTCTCCGCCCGGCGCAAGCTGGTGCGGGCCTTGCGGAACATGGATCGCGATCTGCAGGCCGTGCGGACCAGCTCGCTGCCCATCGTGCAGCGCTGGTCCCTGATGAAGAAAGGACATCTGCCCGCCGCCCTTCATGATCTGTCCACGCTGTCGCATTACCTGCGGCATCTGGCCATGAACAGCCTCCCCCTGGACGAGACGGACTTTCGCAAGACCAAAGAGTCCTGCCTGCGCCTGGCGCAGCAATTCAGGGAACAAGCGCAGCGCCTGGAGAGCGATCAGACGAAGCATGCCCCGAACCCGGAGGTGGTGGTGGAAAAAGACGTGGAGAATCACTTCCTGTCGCGCTGCCAGCAGGTGCTCGCGGAATTTTCCAAACGGCGGATTTGAACTTCAGTCCTCGAGATTCCGCAGGATCTGTTCGCGGGCCCGCGGGAGGGCCTCCGCGTCCTCGGTGACCCGCGCGATCAGCTGCGCGCCCAGACCCGCGGACATCACCGCCTGGGCGAGTTCCCGCGCCGGGAGATCGCGGCGGAAGATTTTTTTCTTCTGTCCTTCGGCGACGCACTCCACGACCCAGGCCTCCTGGGAGGAGAACATCTTGCGCAACAGCTTGCGGGTGTTTTTGGAGACCGAGTGGTAATCGGCGATCATCGCCGACATCGGGCAAAGCTTCCCCGAGTCCGATGAAAAATCCCGGAAGAGATCGAACAACGCCTGGATTCTTTCGCGGGGCTCCCGTTCTTGAACGCTTTCCGCCCAGCGCAGGAACCGCTGGTGGTAGTCTTTCACCATTTCCTCGCCCAGTTCCTCTTTCGAGGCGAAATGATCGTAGAGACTGGGCTTGCGAATGCCGAGAAGGTCGGCGACGTGCTGGAAGCTGAAACCGTTAAAGCCGAAGGTCTGCAACAAACCGGTGGCTTCACGCAAGGCGCGGATCTTGGTCCCTTCTTTCACGGCCATGACGGCACCTCCGCGGGAAAACACCGGTGCGCTCATCCTACCTGGTGGTAGGATCTCCGTCCACGCCTTTCCCGGAGGACGGGCTCAGTAGGATTTCGCGAAGATCACGCGCTTCGAGGAAGGCTGACCGGTGAAAATGCACTGGCCTTTCTCCTCTTTCCCTTCGAGAGGAATGCAGCGGGGGGTGACTTTCAGGCGCGCCAGGACCTCATGACCGATGGCGGCCGGGTTCCAATGAACGGCCGCGAAGCCGCCGGCTTTGTCCTCGTCGCCCGAGAAGAACGCTTCGAACTCGGCGAGAGAGTCGATGCGCTTGAGGTTCTCGTCGCGGAAGGCGGCGGCTTTTTTAAACAGATTGCTTTGGATCTCGGCCAGGATGTCCGGCAGGGTCTGGACGAACTGCGCGCGCGGGATGCCGGACTTTTCCTTCGGTCCTTTGTCGCGGCGGCCGACGAAGACCTCGCCCTTGGCGATGTCGCGCGGGCCCACTTCCACCCGCACCGGCACGCCTTGCTTGATGGCCTGCCAGGCTTTGTCGCCGCCGCGCATGTCGCGGTCGTCGACCTTCACGCGGATGGCGCGGCCGTCGTACTTCTGAGCGCGCAGTTCTTTTTCCAGGGAACGCACGAACTCGAGCACGCCGTCGCGTTCTTTTTCATCGCGATAAATCGGCATCAACACCACGTGAACCGGTGCCAGGCGGGGCGGCAGCACGAGGCCGTTGTCATCCGAGTGGGTCATGATCAAACCGCCGATCAAGCGGGTCGACACGCCCCACGAGGTGGTCCACGCCGTTTCCTGCGCGCCGTCCTTGTTCAGGAACTTGATGCCGGAGGCGCTGGCGAAGTTCTGGCCCAGGAAGTGCGAGGTGCCGGCCTGCAGGGCTTTCCGGTCCTGCATCATGGCTTCGATGGTGTAGGTGTCGACGGCGCCCGGGAAGCGTTCGTCCGGGGTCTTCATGCCCTTGATCACCGGCACGGCCATGTAATTCTCGGCGAAGTCGGCGTAGACGTCGAGCATGCGCAGGGTCTCTTCCACCGCCTCCTGCGAAGTGGCGTGCACGGTGTGGCCCTCTTGCCAGAGGAACTCCGCCGTGCGCAGGAACATGCGCGTGCGCATCTCCCAGCGCATGACGTTGCACCACTGATTCATGAGGATGGGAAGATCACGGTACGAGTGCACCCACTTGGCGTACATGTGACCGATGATGGTCTCGCTCGTCGGGCGGATGATGTGCGGCTCTTCGAGGGCGCTGGCGGGATCGGGGCGCAATTTGCCGTCCGGACCGGCTTTCAAACGGTGGTGGGTGACGACGGCGCATTCTTTGGCGAAGCCATCGACGTGGGCGGCCTCCTGCTCGAGAAAGCTCAGCGGGATCAGCAAGGGGAAGTAGGCGTTCACGTGGCCGGTGTCCTTGAACATGCCGTCCAGCACTGACTGCATGTTCTCCCAAAGAGCGTAACCCCAAGGCTTGATGACCATGCACCCGCGCACCGGCGAGTTCTCCGCCAGGTCCGCGGCTTTGATGACCGCCTGGTACCATTCGGGATAGTTTTGAGCTCTTGTCGGGGTCACTGCGCTGTCAGCCATGGGAACCTTTCATCAAAGACGCCGGGATTCGGCCCCTTCAGAAAAACCTCAACTGAACTCGCAAAGCAACTGCGGAGAGAGCCACTGATGGCGCGCGGCGTCTTTGAACTCTCCTCCCGTCTATTTTATAGGTCTGTGCATGGCGAATTCCTCTGGCAGCAAAAAAGAAAAGCTTTTCGACAGTTCTCATGCCGTCTCCATCCTTTGCGGGATCGTGTTGGCGGTGGTTTTAAGCCTGGGGCACATCAGCCCTTGGATCGCGCCGATCGCCATTCTGTTCCTCGCCACGGCGGTGATGATGGCCGTTCACCATGCCGAGGTGATCGCGCTGCGGGTGGGGCCTTCGCTCGGGGCTTTGATCCTCGCGCTGTCCGTGACGGTCATCGAGGTCGGCCTGATCGTTTCGCTGATGAGCAACGACACGCCGGACTCCTTGATGGTGGCGCGGGACACGGTGTTTTCGGCCGTGATCATCGTGACCAACGGGATCATGGGCGTCTGTCTGCTGATCGGCGGATTGAAATTCAAGGAGCTGGGGTTTCACGTCGGCGGCGCGAGCTCGCTGCTGTCGGCGCTGGTGGTTTTGTCGGGTTTGACCCTGGTCCTGCCGAACTTCACCACGTCCACCGTCCCCGGCACCTACAGCACGGCGCAGTTGATCTTCGTCTCGATCGCTTGCGTGTTTTTGTATTTCAGCCTGGTGTTCTCGCAGACCGTGACCCACAAGGATTATTTCGAGCCCCTGTCGACGCAAAAAGAAGAGGAGCTGGAAGAGGCGGAGTACATCCCTTCGCGCCAGCGCGCCTGGATCAGCTTCGCGGGTCTGCTGCTCACCCTGTGCGTGGTGATCGGTCTGGCGAAAGCGCTGAGTCCCTCCATCGAGGCCGGCGTGAACGCCATGGGCGCGCCGCGGACCCTCGTCGGGATCGTCATCGCCTTGCTGGTGCTGGCGCCTGAAACCTGGGCGGCGGTTTCCGCGGCCCGCACCAATCAACTTCAGACCAGCCTGAATTTGGCCCTGGGCTCCGGCGCGGCGAGCATCGCGCTGACCGTTCCCGTGGTCAGCGTTTTCTCGATCATGACGGACCGCCAGCTGGTTTTGGGTTTGGACGGCAAGGGCCTGGTCTTTCTGATCATGACCTTCATCACTGGCGGCCTGACCCTCGGAGGCGGCCGCGGCACCGCCCTCATGGGCATCATGCACCTAGCAATCCTCCTCGCCTTCCTCGCCCTCAACTTTATCCCCTAAAAGGTGCCAGGTCCTGTTTGGTGATGCGGCGCCCCCCGAAAAGGGCCCCGTCCCGCGGGCCTCAACGCCGTTTCCTTTCCGAAACTGTGTCGGCTATCCCCGCGAAGTTCCTGGCCTTCTGAATATTATCCGGGTTATATTGACAAATGAATTATATCCGGGCAATATTATTTTCGGAGGTCGTCATGGAAAACAGCGACACGAACCTGATGTACACGGCTTTTGAGGGCGAAAAGCTCCTCACCACCGGGAAGCTCGATGAAGTCGCGCTGAAGATCAAAAAACGCCTGAAGGCCCAGCCCGCCGCTTCGATCCTGGTGTTCAGCGATGCCACCGGCAAGGAAATGGATCTCGATCTGCGCGGTTCGGAGGCGGATGTTCTGGAGCGTTTGAAGGTCTATCTGTCGCCGAAAGAGGCGGCGCCCGCCGCTCCCGGACCCGGTCGTCCCAAGCTCGGCGTGGTGGCGCGCGAGGTTTCATTGCTGCCGCGGCACTGGGAATGGCTGTCCACGCAAACCGGCGGCGCTTCGGCCACCCTGCGCCGGCTGATCGACGACGCCAAGAAGGCCTCGTCGGGAAAAGCGCTGGTTCAGAACGCTCAAGAGCGGACTTACAAATTCATGTCCGTCCTGGCGGGGAACCTTCCCCACTACGAGGAAGCTTTGCGTGCGCTCTATGCCAAGGACAAAAAGAAATTCCAGGCCCTGACCCGCGACTGGCCCGCCGATGTGCGCGAGCACGCGAAGAGTCTCGCCGCGCCGGTGTGGCCCTGAGAAAGGTGCCAGGCCCTGTTTGGAGATGCGCCGCATCTCCAAACAGGACCTGGCACCTTTTCTAAGGGAGTGGCAGATCTCGAGGGACGACTTTCGCTTTTCGTCCATGCCAGGCGGCATAGACTGAGATGAGGGCGGGCAGCAGGAAACCTTTGTAGCCCATCGCCAGAAAAACCCAGGCACCGACAGCCGATCCGAAAACGAAGGACAGAATCGATCCTATGCGCAGGAAATTCGCCCGCGCCTCTTTCTGCGAAAGGCTTTTCTTGAGGTCGAAAGTCAACGCGCGCGCCAGCCCCAGGCCCAGATCCGTCGTCAGACCCGTCAAGTGGGTCGTCCTCACGGAACGCCCGGAGGAAGAGGTGATGGCGCCATTCTGGAGTCCGCTCGCCAGACAGACAACCGCCAGGAGCGCATAGGTCTCCTCAAGACCGACGACACCGCTGAACTTTCCGAACCACAGCATTTCACCTCCGCCCGCGGCGAGGAAAAGGCACAAGGCGCTCAAACCCATGACCCAGTCCACGTGCGGCGTCCGCCCTTGATGAAGAGGGCGGTCGATGAGAAGGCCGGCCGCGAAAGCTCCGAGCAGGAAAAAGAGGGGCACGGACAGAATGCTGAGGGCATTCTCGATCTGGTTGCTGGCGACGTCCACCCCGAAAAGAGTGGCGAACCCCGTCACGTGGCTGACGAATTTTCCCGTGGCGAGAAAGCCGCCCGCATTGATGCAACCGCCGCTGAAGCTGAGCATGAACCAATGAAAGATGACCCGCTTACCGATTTTTTCGTCGAAATGATGGCTGAACACAGAGAAAAAAATAGACTCCGCCGGCCAATTTGACAAGAAGGCCGCGTGGGGTCTTGAGAACCCACAATGCGATTGAACAGAACATGAGAATGCCTATTGAATCAATGGTCGTGACCTGACGTCCGGGGCGCCGGCAGACAACCTTCGGCAAAGCGTTCTTCATACCAGCCGAGGTACCGCGCCTTGTGGCGAAGCCAGTAGGACATCGCGTGGTTTTCACCAGGACCGCTGAAAATCCGGATGACGGCTTGCGGCTCGAGAGCGCGCAGGCTGTTCAAGAACGAGAACGTGCGTGTGTAGGTTCGGACGGCCAGCTCGTCGTGATCACCGATATCGATCCAAAGAGGCTTGCGAAAACCCGCGCCGGCGCGCGCGTAACTTCGCGTCAGCAGCGTTCTCTCCAGCTCATCCGTCGTCAAACCGAAAACGGGCGGATCTTGGGGATTCAATCGCACTTCTTCGGCGGTGAATCTGAAAAGCGGACTATGGGCGGCGGCACCCGCATAGAGATCCGGATGGTGATAGGCCTGGTAAAAAGCGCCGTAAGCCCCCATCGAAATGCCCGCGATCAGGCGCGAGCATGGACGGGGATCGGCCGGGAAATGCGCCTCGACTCCCGCGATCAACTCCGTCGAGAGGAAATCGCTCCAACGGCGTGAATGCCCGACCCCGTTCATCCAGTAGTCATTGCCGCGCGCGTCCTGCGGAGCCGCGATCATCCAGCCGGTGTCCGCGCTTTTCCCAAGGTCTTGCGCGAAGCCGAGCTCCTCGATCATCGAGGGGCGGCCCTCACCCATCGCGCTGCCACGTCCATGCAGGAAATAAAGCGTTTTCAGGTTTTTCTTTTCGCGCCAACGGGGCGGCAGCAGAACACGGACCCGGGCGGTTTCACCCAAAGCGGCCGATTCGAAACGGAGCGTGCACGCCTGAGGTCGGCCGGGACCGACGGCATCGCACTCCACAAAAGAAGCAGGCGCCGTCAGCGCCGACGGAGCGCGCGGGGACGCCGATGACGGTGATTCGTCGAACCAGCGCCATGCGCCCAGAGCGGCAACCGCGACGGCCAGGATCATGGTGAAAGAACGCATTCAGATATTTTGCGGTTAGGAAGCCCGGATGCCCATCCCGGCACGCCCATATCAGGACCTCGAGGGGGACGAAACGGAGCCATTCAGGCCGATGGTCAGGGATGCCGACACCTTCTTCAGGGAAGATGCGAGTGGAAGTCGAAGTTCTTTCCCGAAACGAGACACTCACGGAGGGCCGCCTTTTCCCTCAAGAAGTCCGGGCTTAAAATAAGAGAAGAATGGCAAATCTGAATGGCTATCTGACAGAATACGCGGAATCCCATCAGAACCGCACCAACGTGCGGCTGCACACAATCTGTGTTCCCTTGATCACGTGGAGTCTCCTGGGTTTCCTGCACACTTTCGTCCTCGGCATCGATCATGTGCGACTGTCCCACCTCTTCGCCATTTTCGCCTTGGTTTACTACAGCATTTTCAAAAACTGGAAAGTTCTCCTCGTCATGACCCTCGTTTCCGCCTTGATGATCCTGTCCTTCGAATTCGTCCCGGATCTCCGGGCCGTTTCCATCGTCGTTTTTGTGGTCGGCTGGATCGGCCAGTTCTACGGCCACAAAGTCGAAGGCAAGAAGCCCTCTTTCTTCAAGGACGTGGCCTTCCTGTTGATCGGCCCCCTCTGGGTCCTACAGAAATTCGCGCCGGGCCTGTTTCGTCAGTGAACTTCAACAAATGACCTGGACCCCAAACCCGGAACGCTTTAGGCTTTTTCCAGGGGGTTCAGTCATGAATATTCTGCTGTGGATTCTTCAAGCCATCCTCGCTTTTCACACGACGGCGGGAGCGATCTGGAAATTCTCCAATTCCGAGCAAAGCGTTCCGTCCCTGAACGCGATCCCCCACACTATTTGGTTGGGCATGGCTGTCCTCGAGATCCTGTGCAGCATCTGCCTGATCGCTCCGGCCTTCTATAAACCCCTGGCCCTCCTGATTCCCCTCGCTGCGGCTTTGATCGCCCTTGAAATGCTCGCGTTCTGCGGATTGCACCTGCTCGCCCGCGGGACGGAGAACGGCCAGCTGATTTACTGGCTGGTCACCGCGGCGGTCTGCGCGTTTGTGGCCTACGGCCGGTCGGTGCTGAGTCCTTTTTAAAATCTCCCTTGGAAAGGGCACTCGATTTCATCCAGGTCCAGCGTGGGGTGGTTGTTCCAAGAAATTCCGGTCGGCCCACGTCCTGGATCATGCAGTTTTTCAAAAGCATCGGTAAAAATTTTTGGTTTCAAAACACTCGGTCCCTTTTTCGTGACGGACATCGTCGGCGAAATCGCTTGCGAAGAAAAGAAACTGTAGGAATTCAGATACTGCAAATCCCTGACCTCATCAAAGGCCGGATCCAGAACCCCCAGACAAATGCCGCTCTGGGTGCAACCTCTGTCATCGATGTTTTCACGGGTGATCCAAGGCAAGCCGTTGCTGTCAACAAGCATGCAATCATTTTCATTCACCAAATGATCCGTTTTGCTGCGCCGAAATCTCCCGTCGCGGGTTAAAACCATGCCATCATTGGCGCATTGAAGGACAAAATAGCCATTTCCGGAAACCGCCACGTTCAGATCACCGTCCACGGCAGGGGAGCGCTCAATGTTCCCCTGCTCGCCGCTGAAGCGGGCGAGCTCCGTCCAATTCGTTCGCCGGCAATCGACCTCCATGGTCACCGACCCGTCATCACGGAAATACACGATGGAATACATGTCTTGCGGGCAGTCCGGAGATCGAACCCAAACCACATGCTCCCCTTCGCTCCCATAAAAAGGCGTCCTGGATGCAGCGAAAATTTGCACGAAGCCACGACGGGGAATGCCGGTCGAAAGTTCCTTGAACTGACAGATCAAGTCCCATTGCGATCTCTCCAAAGCGGTCACGGGAGCATGCCGCGGTCTTTCACTTTCAATCGTCGGGAATATCTCCCCTTGTTCTTTGGGTATTTCCTTGAAGATCGGCATTGGCGTTTCTTGCTGAACCGCCTGGGCCCTGGAAACATCCACTTCGACTTTACGCGAATGGACACCCTTCCATAAAAGAAACAGGACCATGACGATGAAAATCGGAAGTCCAAGCCTGCGCATGATCCTGATGCTATCCGAAAAAAGAGGGCCTGGAAACCCTTCCTCTCGAAAAAGCGGATTCAAGCGGCGTCTTCCCCGTAACCTTTATCGCTCAGCAAATCATCGACTGTTCGCGCTGTTTTCATCCGAAGGAACTCACAATAGGCTGAGCCTTGAAGTCCGGTCTTTTAATATTTTTGGGCATAGTCAAATTCCACCAGACAAGTGCGCCGTGGAAATCACCGAAGCGATCCGAGTCCACAAGATCCACCCCGGCCAGATCCCGGCGCCGCTCGATGTCGCACCCCACTTTCAGATGGAGCACATCGAATGGAAAAGTGAATCGCTTGCTATAGTGATTGATGTGCGAGGTTTCTCACTAATGAACCTGCCGCTTGATTACAAGTTCACTTTTGCAATATGCAGAGATAGTTTTCATAAGAATACCCCTGCGCTACAAATTTAACAAAGCCTCCCAAATCACCCCTTCTTAACCTCTTTCCGCCATTAAAAAGGATCTTCTCAATAATGAGTGGCGTAATGTTAAACTGGGTTTCAACATTTTTGTCTTTTCCACTCAGGTGGACTGAAACAAAGTCAGGACGGTGGGGCATTTGATAAATATCTTTGGTCGGGTAGCTTTCATACAATTCGTCCGGCATTGTTAAAATAACCATGTCGTTGGCGATATGAAGAACCATCTTGTAATTAAAAAAAGGATTTTGATCAATGCTCTGGCATTTGTAGATGTAGCTGCCAGCATATGCCGATGAAACCGCGAAAAAACATAAAATAGTTATAAAAATTTTCATCATCAACCTACTGAAATATGAATGAGCTTATGATCTATCATAAACTAGAAATCACAGTAGATTTTGATTAGGGTTTGACTAAAATTCAACCCTCCCGAGATACCCGGCGCTTGAAGCCAATATACGCCGCTCATGATCAGGCGTTTTCCTGACCACGCTGATATATTCATTTTCGAAAGTACCCACAGAGAGAGGCAGAGATCAAGGTCCCGCCGCACCTTCCAGCTTGAACAGCTCAGCTTTCGTGACGCCAAGGGCATCGTAGAAAGTGATACGAAAAATGCGAACGGATGTCGGCGACGAATTCTCGAAAGTCTGTATGGCAACCTCTGTGACTTGATAACTAGAAATGCCATCTTTGCCGGGAGCGCGATGAATTACTTTTGTTCGCTGCGGGATCAATCTCATTCTAAAACCGCTCGCATGTCCGGCTCGAGCCATATCCAAGGCGACCGACTCAACCGTGAACGTCTTCGTCAAATTCAAGAGATCAGCGGACCAGCGGTAATCGGAATCATTGATGGTATTCGAATATTTCAAACCAAGGAACTCGTGGATGACGAGCTGGATCTTGCTGTCTTGAGAAAGCTTTGCCCAATCGTCTACGTTAAATACGATGGTGTTTTTTAGTGGATAGTTGATGGCTGAAACCGGCAGACCATTTAAAACAAGGCGGTCCCTCGTCGCAACGATGGCCGCGGAATCGACCCCCGCCCGGAAAGCCCGAAAATCAAAGTTGCGACCCTGAACTTGAATAACTTGGTGTTCAAACATCGCTTGAGATGCTTGCTGGGCAAATCGTCGAAATTCTGCCGCAAAACCGTTTCCGCCACCGCCGGAAGTTTCGCCGCCTGCAAAAGCAACACTCGCGAAAAATAGCTGCAATATGAGTAAAAATTTCATCAGTATCTCTCCGTCAAATGTCCGACCTCAAAACAATCGAAGGTGTAACAAGCGACGAGTTCATCGTCGGAATCCTTAACGATCGCGCGCGCCTTTTCCGCAAAGGTGAGCATCAATTCCTGAAGCTGGCGTAAGTCGTCGCGGGAGATTGATACCACACTTGAGTAATGGATGCCACTTTCATCCGGCCTCGCCAGGGACTCAACGGTCTTAAGCTTCCAATTAACGTGGTGGTTTAGCACCATCGGGTCTTTGCGGCTGAGGTGAATGCGTCGATCCGTTCGGGCATATCTTATCCCGTTTTTCTCGAGAAGACCGGCGTCGACGAGGAAAGCGAGCGCTGTCCTGGTAAGGTCCATGGGGAGCGATAATAGCTGGGTAATCGACCTATCTGTCATTGATTTCTTTAGACCGGCCGCCATGTGAATCGCGGCGTAATGCCAACTGGAATAATAGGTCCGTATTTGGGCCTGAGTCAGCGATTCGGAGTCGCGCAAACGCCCTTTCAGTTCTTTTTGATCGGACGAGGCTTGGATCATCTGCTCCTCCCAAAAAGACTTAAGCGCCTGAGTTCCCGCGCGGTTGTATCCGAGAAGTGAGACAAGATAACGAGTTTGGGCGGGGGTGAGGGCAAAATATTGTGCTGCGGAGGTCATCTGTTCAAGACTCAAATCGGCGCTTCCGTTCAGAACCCGGGCAAGGTATGCCGGTTGGCATCCCATCGCGCGGGCCAGAGCCGAGCGCTGTCCTTTAAATTCAGATTTTCGATCGTTAAGCAGTTTACGAAGGCAGGTTTTGTATTCAACGAAACTCGTGATGTCGATAGTCGTTTTTTCAACCATTTTCATAATTTTTATCTTAACTTAAAGTATCAATAAAGTCGATATTTTTGATTAAATTAATCTATCCGTGTGTCTCTTTTTTCGCTAAACACCTGGCAACTCAAAGCATCCGGGAGGATGAAATGAAAAATACTTTTTTGTTCGCTGTCGCATCCATCATTTTCGTTGCCGCTCGACCGAGCTTCGGCGGCGAAATATCAAGACGTGCCGGCACCCATTGTGAAGGGACTGCGCTGTCGGCCGCTCTTTCCTTGTATCGTCTAAATAATCCGCATAGAAGTTCGCCGTCCGCCCGCCCCCAGTTGCTCTCGAGGATTCATTCAGAGTCCGGATATGTTGTGAGCTGGCTGATTAACTTCACGACGGGCGACAGCTCACCGTATCGTCTCGAGCTTGTCGAAGAGACTTGCACAGTTTTTAGCTTTTCGATGCCGACGGCTGGGTAGATGAATTGGTACCCTGAGCGGCGGACGAGCTGCTATTTTGGCCGGAATTTATATAAAACTTAATTTATTCACTGGATATGACAAATGTTAAAATTTTTTATAGCTATCTGTGTCCTCAGACTTTCTAGCGTGGTCTACGCCTCACCTCAAGAGCCGGGCCTTGTACGCCAAGAGAGAATCAGCGTGGGTGCGGCAACGAGTGCGGAACGTCAGCTTCAAATCTATGAGAGAATTTTAAATCTCGCGGGAAGAAAGATATTTGACATTAAGATCAAGGCACAAAATGGATTTGGCCATATCATGGAAGTGACATTTTCGACTTCCGGCACTCGACCAACTGAATGTGATTACGAAGTTCAAGAAATCGGAATCGGTTACTTTCAAAATCTGACTTTAAAGATCGAACGAACTCTAGATTTACAACGAACTGATCGAAATAAAATTGTTGATGTGGAAATCTCGTCAACCTTTGGCACAGGTAAAATCGCCGCGGTAAAACTTTCGATTTGTAAATGATAAGCTGGTGGGCTTAAATTCCTGGGTTGTTGGTCGGATTCAACAACAAAGAGCCGAGCTATTGAGCTCGGCTCTTATCTTTTAATCAGGATCGTGGCGTTATCGTTCAAAAATTAATCCGGTGTAGCGTCTTGTCGGAGAGCTTTGCGTCCGATCCTGTGTATTCCTTATTTCGAACGGGCAATCCGTTTTACTTGCAAACAATTATAGCGTTGTTGTAACTGCCGCTTGAATCAGAAATTTTCGATCCAGCGGGAGACACTGTCACAATCAACATCCCGGGACACCAACTCCTTGTAGCCATCGTATTCTGACACGTAAACGTGGTAACGCCGTTTATCTGGGACACGGATGCACGGTACTCTGAAGAAGGAAAGGGTGCCAGGTCCTGTTTGGGGATGCGCTGCATCCCCAAACAGGACCTGGCACCTTTTTTCGCTGTCCTTCGAATTCGTCCCCGAGCTCCGGGCGGTCTCCGTCATCGTTTTCGTGGTCGGCTGGATCGGCCAGTTCTATGGCCACAAAGTCGAAGGCAAAAAGCCCTCCTTTTTCAAGGACGTGGCCTTCCTGCTCATCGGCCCCCTCTGGGTGCTGCAGAAATTCGCGCCGGGCCTGTTTCGTCAGTAAGCCTCAAGAAGGGATTTGAGCGTTTGCAGGTCGTCTTTAGCGCACACGACTGGCATCATACGAATTGATCAGATATCCTTGATGCCGACTGTCTATCCATGTCACACCACTTTTATTCACACCATAGAATGTCTTTCCGCTCTTGATTGAAGCCGTCTTGTTTAAGAAATCATAGGCGATAATTTCACATTCCGTGTCCCAAGAGATACCCACAGAGTAATCAAAAACATATGTTTCATTTATTACACATTTAAGATTAAATGGCGGACGATAATTTCTTTCGATCTTGAAGCTGACTTGCTCAAATAGTCTGCTTGGGTCATCTTTCGCATCTGAAAATTTAATGGCCCCCGAAACCTCTACAAAATCAGCCATAGAACTATCTCCCCATCGAACAACTTCAAATCCACCCAAACTATTATGGGTAACGATTGGAAATTTTGACTGAAAATAGAATACTACGTTAATAGCTAATGATATGAATAGTGAAGCGCTCAAAAATAAAATAGTCTTTTTATTTTTTATTTTTTGAAAAATTTCTTTCAAAGAAAATCACTCCGAGATAGCACTCACAATGTCGCATATTAAGCTCCTTGCCATTCAACGATATTAAATTTTTAATTTAATTAAAACTATTTAAATTTTAAAATAACCTAAGGCTAGGTATAAAATATGAAATGGCAATTGGAATTACCTGGATACCTACACAAAATCAGCTTCTTCATCGATCAAGTAAAATCAATTATTGTCAGCTCAGCTTCATCTATCAAATCGCCCATCTCAGGCACACGAATTGATCTGAAAGATCGCTAGAATAACCAGAGGCTGTCTTGAAAAGCAAATTACCGCTGGACCCCAAACCCGGAACGCTTTAGGCTTTTTCCAGGGGGTTCAGTCATGAATATTCTGCTGTGGATTCTTCAAGCCATCCTCGCTTTTCACACGACGGCGGGAGCGATCTGGAAATTCTCCAATTCCGAGCAAAGCGTTCCGTCCCTGAACGCGATCCCCCACACTATTTGGTTGGGCATGGCTGTCCTCGAGATCCTGTGCAGCATCTGCCTGATCGCTCCGGCCTTCTATAAACCCCTGGCCCTCCTGATTCCCCTCGCTGCGGCTTTGATCGCCCTTGAAATGCTCGCGTTCTGCGGATTGCACCTGCTCGCCCGCGGGACGGAGAACGGCCAGCTGATTTACTGGCTGGTCACCGCGGCGGTCTGCGCGTTTGTGGCCTACGGCCGGTCGGTGCTGAGTCCTTTTTAAAATCCCCCTTGGAAAGGGCACTCGATCTCCTCATATGAGGATGAGGGCTCTGCGCTGGTTATGCGCCGACCTAGGTCTAGACACTCTCTTGTTTGCGGATAATGGCCGTCCTGTTTCACTTCGGAGACGGGGAGGCGATTTTTAACCTCTAAAACTGAGCTAACACCGTCAAGATTACTAAAGAAAAAGCCGAAAAGTTGTCCAAGGGAGGCGCAGGATTTTGCTTTCACGGAATAAAAAAATTCATATTATTTGCTCCCTATTGATCTCTTGCGTGGTGTACGCGGAAGAGACAGGTGTGCATTTGGTGAAACGCGGAGAGACGTTTTCGCAAATCGCGTTGAAATATTTGGGCCGCCCCGTCTACACGAAGAAAAGTGGCTCTATCGCAAAGCTTCGAGAGTTGAATCCGCAGGTCGAGGAACCCGATCGCATCTACTCAGGTCAGGAACTCGTGATCCGAATGGGTGAGAGAAAGTTGGCTTCCGATTCACAACCCGGAGCTGAGGCTGAAACACAAACTGGCTCAGTCGTCGCGGCGGAAGAAACCATCCAAAAAAAAACGGTGCCGAGCGAGCGTGGGGAAAGCAGCTTCGAAAAGTCCCCCACCGTCCCGAAGGCAAGACCTTTGACTTCCTTGGAGCGCGAGGAAGAGGTCACGCATGCGTTAACACTGAGCGCGCTCTACCAATTCATGACGCTTTCGACTAAAGACCCAACGAGCGGCAGCGTTGCCGAACTTCAAACAAGCCGCGATCTTCTGGCCGAGGCTAAATGGTCGCAAATTTGGTCGGATAGTTTTTCATCCTACGCCGCCTTTTCCGTGTGCAATGTGGATTTCGAGCCTTCCACAAACACTTCCAAATCACTTTCCAGTACCGCCAAAACGCTCTTCGGGCTCTACGCTGGGGCCGAGCATAAGCTCTCCAACCGATTCTCGCTCCGATATGGCGCCGGCATCGGCCAAGAACTTTTCCTGCATGGTCTCAACTCCTCTATTGTCCGCGTGGACTCCATCGCTGTACCAAGGGCATCCATTGGAGCTCGCCTTGAGGTTTTTAAGAAGGGCAGCACTTCTTTTGGTCTTGATGCCTCGGTTGCCCAAATGTTTTCGGCCACGACAGACTCTTACTCCGTGAATTCTGGCCAAAGCTATGGTGCCGCCCTTTACATTCAAAAAATGACGGCAACTGACCGCAGATATAATCTCAGTGTCGGTTTTCGGCAAAGATCGCAAGACACTTCGATTCTCCAGGTCAAAGAAACGGCGTTTTTCGGCGGTGTCTCCTTCTCACTTCCTCTCTTTGAGAGGGATGGCAAAAAATGAGATTTTATCTTCTCCTTCCCCTATTACTTCTGCTCTCTGCCTGTAACTCAGGCAAAGGCTCGAAGATCGAAGATGGTTTTTTAGGCGGAGTTTCGATCTCCACCTCAAAGAGCACGTTGTCGGTCAGTAGCGCCACCATCGTTTTAGGTGAAAGTTTCACCGTTACGCTCACTCTGCGGGATCAATCGGGAAATCTGTTCTACGTTCCAAATTCCCATCCTACGGTCGTGTTCACGAATTCTGGCGGCACGAGCGCCGGAACATTTTCCTCCGTGACCGATCATCAAAACGGTGTCTTTACTGCGACATTCACTGGAACTTCGGCGGGATCGGCCACGACCATAAAAGCGACCGTCGACGGCGCAGAAAAAACGGCCCAGAACCCGACGGTCACCGTGCTGGCTGGAAACCTCTCGCCTGCAAATTCCTACGTGAGCGTCTCTTCAGCGAACGTCACTTCGGGGTCATCCGTGACGCTTACGCTTCACACGATAGATACCTCGGGCACTCCGCTTACGAGCGGCGGCTACACGGTCGTATTCAGCGCTGCTGGAGGAACGAGCACAGGAAACATTTCGGCCACGATCGACAACGGTGATGGCACCTATACCGCAACTTTTCAGGGCATAACCGCAGGATCTGCGACTTCGATCAACGCCACGATCTCAGCTCAGGCCGTCACCCATGCGGCGCCCACCGTCACGGTTACCCACGGAGCCGCGACACAAATCGTGTTCACTATGCAACCCGCAGGAGGAGTTGCCGAGGGAGTAAATCTTCCTACGCAGCCGGTCCTTGAGATTCGTGATGCTAATGGAAATTTGGTCACAAGTGGTGCGGACGCAACGGCCGACGTCACCTTATCCCTCTCGTCGGGCACGGGTGCTCTTGGCGGAACGCTTACGCAAACCTCCGTCGGAGGAGTAGCGACCTTTTCGGGGATCTCGGTCGATACGCAAGGGAGCGGCAAGGTGATCACCGCGACGAAAGCAAACACACTCTTCTCTGGAGGAACGACGAGCAAGACGGTTGCCTCGAACAGCCTCACCATTAATCCTCCCACGCCCGGGGCGTTCGCCATAAGCTCCGCTGTCGCTGGCGCAAGCCAGGTGGTGCTCACCTGGGGCGCCTCGACGAATGCTTCGAGCTATACCGTCAAGTACGGCACAAGTTCGGGCTCTTACGGAAGCACGTTCTCGGCAAGCGCCACCTCGCCTACGACCGTCACGGGCCTAACTCCTGGGACGACCTACTATTTCATGGTGATGGCCGTAAACACTTCGGGATCGGTGAACGCAAATGCCGAGGTGAGCGCAACCGCGATGGGTGCATTTTCCATGACTTCAGTGACAGCCGGCGTTGGCCAAGCCACCATTGTCTGGCCCTCAACGAACGGCGCCACCAGTTATGATATCCTTTATGGTACGGCCACCAATACCTACTCCACGACGCTCACGGGCCAAACAAGCCCCACGACAATAACGGGTCTTTCGGCCGGGACTACTTATTACTTTCGCATCCGGGCGAACAATGCAAATGGGCACGTCTTTTCGACGAACGAGCTGTCGATCGCGGTATTGCAGAATTTTACTCTCAATATCCCGTTCACTGCGGGCACCAACGCGAGCTACGATATCAGCAGCAGCAGCGTCGAGCTTACTGGAGGCGTGGCGAGGCTCAAACCCGCAGATCAGACCGATGACGACGGAACCGCCTCGAAGTTCGGGGCTGCCACGATGAGTGGCGTTCAGTGGGACAGCTCCAACAATTTTGTGCGCCTCAACACCACGACGAACAACGCCGAGCTTGATGCCTCATGGGCTCCGCAATGGAGTGGCCTTGTTGGCTACTGGAAACTCAATGAAGCGGCTGGTTCGGCGAGCGCAGCGGACAGCTCTTCTGGAGGGGCAGGCACGGGATCATTGGCCGGAACATACACTCGCGGCGTCGACGGTCAGCTGAAGCTTGCCACGATGTTCGACGGTTCGACTGGGTACATTTCTGTTCCTACCTCAAATGCGATCAAGGCGGCATTTCCGTTTACGCTGTCTGCTTGGGTCAAGCCTGCTGCAAATGGATCATCGGCTGGAGCCGGTATAATCAGCACTGACCAGTATGATAACGGTGTCTACTACGGCGCAAGCATGAGATTGTCCAATACAAACACGGTTTATCTCACTTATGGAAATGGAGGCGCAGCAGGTCCCGCCAGCCACTATACCGGCGTGTCCAGTGTAACGATTCAAAATGGAGTATGGACACACTTAGTTGGAGTTTTTTCTACAGCCAATAGTTTCGTCCTGTACATCAACGGGCAGGCAGCTTCTCTGACGTATTCGGGCACCGCTAGCTCTATCGACTACTCAACAGGACCGAGCTTTATAGGGTCAACCACATCCGCAAGCAATGCAGGAAACGGGGCGGGGCGATACTTCAATGGCACCATTGACGAGGCATCAATTTGGAATGTTGGGCTTAATTCGACGCAGGTACAGACCATTTACCAGCGGCAGTCCGCCAAGTATTCTGGTCTGCTCCAGTCTCGGGTGATGGATGCGTGGACGAGCGCTCAGCCATGGACCACACTGTCCCCCATCACTACGCTTCCCTTCTACAAAGAGTTGCCGGGAAGCTCAGGAAGCGAGAGCTCAACAGACTATTCCTCTGTTGGTGGAAGCCTAACAAATAGTTTGGTTGGATTATGGCACCTAAATGAAAGTGCCGGAACGTCGGGTGCGGGCAGCGTGTTGGATAAGTCTGCTGTCGCTAGTCCAAATAATGGAACACCGAATGGCGGCGTAACATTTGGCGCCACAGGTGTGCTAGGAGGTAGCGCGGCTTTTGACGGAACGAGCGGCTACATCACGATTTCTGATAGCAGCACAATCAAGGATTACACCACTGGCGATAGCGTCAGCTTATCTGCATGGGCACGGCGAACAGGGCCGAGCACGGGGTGGCGAGCGCTCCTAACAAAAAATAGTACATCGTCTGCTGCTGCCCGAAATTATGAATTGGTTTTCGCGGGTACTACTCTAGGAGCGCCGAACAATTCTATTGCATTCTATTTCCGAAATGCAGCCAATTCGGCGTGGCACGGGTATGCAAGCACGGCAACAATTACCGACACAAGCTGGCATCACTACACATTCACCTATACTTACGGAGACGCTTCCTCAGCCCGAATGTATATGGACGGAAAACTCCTTGCCGGTTCATGGGTCGACGGGAATGGATCTGCTGCCCCGACGAGTACCGGAAATGGGCCGCTCTATTTAGCTCGCACAAGCAGTTCTACAGAATACCTGAACGGCTCTTTAGATGAGGTCGCGGTTTGGAATCGCACACTTTCCGCCGGAGAGATTTTGGAGCTCTATCGTCGCGGGGCTAATCGCCTTAAATATCAGCTGCGCACATGCTCGGCAAGCGACTGTTCTGACCAAGACGCGCTTTCTTCAAAAGGCTGGAAAGGTCCCGATAACAGCAATCAAAGCTACTTTTCAGAGCTATACAATACTACGAGCAACGTCCTCGCTGGAACTGTGCTGACGACCTCACCCACAATGACATTCTCGAATTTTTCGGGAACCGGTCTTTCTATTTCGAACAACCGCTACTTCCAATACCGAGCCATACTGGAGAGTGATGACGCAAATACGCTTTGCAATTACGGAGGCGGTGCAAATACGGACGCTTGTTCGCCTGAATTGAAGTCCGTTGGAGCCGGGCCTACGCATTACGACACGACCATTCAATCCATTATCTCGAAGGCATCGATAGGAAGCTCGTACCAAACCATAGATGCAAACGGATTCACAGAAACCGGAGGATCGTGCTCCTCTGGATTGAAATACGCACTCAGTTCCGACGGATCTACATTCTATTACTGGAACGGGTCGACATGGACAACGTCGAGTGACTATACGACCGCGAGCGATGCTGCGACTGTTCGCACTAACATCAGCAGTTTTCCTTCTTCGCCTGCGGGAATCGGAATCCTACAAATCAAGACCTTTCTCAAATCGACCGGCACCTCCTCTTGCCAGGTCGATGATCTTCAGGTTACGGGAAAAAAATATTGAAGAGATCCTGCGGCCCGTCTTTCCGCGCTGACCTTCGGGCTGTAGTTTGGTAGTTTGTGTGCTCGTAGTTTCGGCAGCGGCGACTACGCAAGAAGCGACAGATATTAATCGTAAATTTCCCTAGGCAACTGGAGATAATGGCTCGGCAGGTAACGAGCGAAATTTGGCGGATTCGCCGTAACCTGACTTAGTTCCACTACTTAGCTCATCCGCCGTGCTACAATAGCACAAGTATCCTTCATCGTACCATTTCATCAGCACACTCATATCAAGCCTTCAACAGTCGTATTTTCATTTGAAGCCCCCGATTTACCGAGAGCCGAACAAATTCACGACATTCTGCGGCAGCTCTCGCGGGACCTCAATCGCCTTCGCTTTGAAGCTCAGAGCTTCGGTTGCTCCCGCCTCTTCAATTCCGGCCATGCGAATATAGATTTGCATGGTCTCCAAGTCCTGCCATCCACCGATCTTCATGACCTTCGTGGAAGGGACACCCGCTTGAAGGAGGTGAGTTGCGAAGCAGGCTCTCAGTGTGTGAAACTTGATGGATTTAAGCCCCTCAGTTTCACAGAAGGTCCGTAGAACCTTCGCCTGCATTCCGCGCTTGAGCTCCTGGAAGTCCTGAAACACGAGTGTTCCGTGCTCGTCCTTGCCCCACTCAATCGCGGGCAGGTAACTTTGCAGGAACCAATAAAGCTCGCTTGAAACAGGCACCGTCCGCCAGTAACCGCCCTTTGTGGACTTGAAGCTTTTCGTTTTCTGGCTCCAATTCCGATGCACTCGAATGAGTCCATAGTTCTTCTGCAAGTCCGTGGACTTGTCGAGCATCAAGGCCGTTTCCCGCGGAACAAGGTCGATGTCCTCAAGGCGCAAGCCCCGGATCTCTCCGGCCCTCAAGCCCGTGTAGAGATCAAACTTCCAGATCGGGAACCACGGGTGCTCTTTCTCTTCAGCCCGTTCAAGAAACGTAATCACCTCATCCCTGGTCAGGATTTCGGGAAGTTTCCCTTCAGGCTTCCGTTCAAGCTCCACCGCGTGAACCGGGGTCTTGTCCTTGCCGACGATGTGCCCGTGCTCGATACCCCACTCATAAATGCGCTTGATCGCGATTTTGAGCTGGTACTGGAGGTTGAGGCTGGCCCCTTCCGCTTTCGCAAGCTGGAAGATTTCAGCCCCATCTGCGAAGGTCAGGCTCGATGCGGGCTTTTTTAACCAAGACTTCGTCCAGTTGTTCGCCCGCGCCACATAGTCGCGGATCGTGTCGGGCTTGAGCTTCGGAGAGGGAAACATCTTGTAATAGAGTTCCCACTTCTCGACCACTTCGCCCCAGGTCGCGCCCTCGTTTTCACGTCGGGCGAGACGGATACAAGCGTGCTGATATTCGCGTTTATAGACTTTTTCGGCCTCTTCTTGCGAAGCCAGCTCATTGACTCGTTTCTGCTCCCGAATCCTGCGATTCTTGCGCGAAACGATGTTCACATAAGCTTGCCAGTAAATTTGGCCGTTTAATTCGTAACTGGTTACACCCACTTTGAACCTCTCTTTCAAATCAGAGAAAGTTCAAGTAGGCGATCCAGCTCGACCCTCTTGATGTAGAGGCGTCGCCCCCATTTGCGGGCTTTTAACAAGCCCCTCCAAATGGCTGTGCGAATCGCTCCGTCAGAGGGTTTTCCATCTTTCTTGCGGAATTTCCGCAAGTACACAGCAGCGTCTTTCGTAGATAACCAAGTCAGATTGTCAAAGAGCGTAGTTTCAGATTCCGCGCTTTCAGGCTTGGAATCAGAGTGAATATCACCGTTCATATATCTATCTCCATCTGTGAATTTTTTCAAGATTTTTGCGAGGATCGGCGGCGCGTTTTCCCTCGGAAAATGCGACATTTTCCAAGGGAAAACTGGCGCAAACGCGGTCATGATTTTGCGACATCGTCCGAGCCGATTTGCTTCACGGCGTGCTCGGAAATTCGCGCAAGAAATTCGTCCATCGTGAGCTGGCCGAACTTCGCGCAGTAGGCGCGATAGTTCTGCTCCAGGCGATCACGCCCGGTCAGACTGGCCTCCTGAAGTTCGGCCACGTCTGCCGCCGTGAGCTTCGTCGCGAGTTTGAGCAGAAGCGCGTCCATCTTGACGCGCTTTCCGCTCTGTTTTTTGTTCACCTTCGCCAGCTCCGCGAGGAGCTTTCTGCGCGTCTCGACGGAGACGCGAATCGCGGCGGACGTGGATTTCTTGCTTATTTGCTTGGTCGTTTTTTTGACTTCGGAAGTTTCCATAAAGGGGTCTCCTTTGTGTGAAACCTCGTCCGCCTTGAGTGGTAGGAGAGGATTTGAATTTTGTAGCGCCTCGGCTTTGCCGTGGGCGGTTAGAACCTAAAGACCGATGTCCGGCCCGCGCCCGCGATCTTTGCCAAGACCGCTCGGCTCAAAGGGCCTGACTTCAATGGCGAACGGGTCCAGCCGGCGTTTCACTTCGTGAAGCGCCTGGGCGTCCCGTTCGTGGCGCTCCGCTCTCGCGGATTGCGCCATGTGAACTTCGGTGATGTGCGAATGCAGAGCCAGAATCTCGTCAAGCCTGCGATCCGATCCGCCGTCACCGAAAAGGACCAGTGTGCTCGCGTCTTGGTGACGCTCGCTCATGCTTTGCGCCTTGAAGAGCGCAAAGCTGATCACGTCCGGGAACACCAACAGCCGTTTGGACTTGTTCAGAGACTCGTGGAAAACGCCCGCCGGATTCCCGTGGCGTTTGGCTTTCCACTTGCCGCCTGTGTCTTCCCTGAACTCAAGGGCTGAGTCGCCCTTTTCGTTCATCATCCACAGGCTGCCGTTCTCATCCGCGAACACGCCCTTATGCTGGGAGAGCACCTTTTCGGCCTTGGCGGGTACGCCCTCGGCCTGCAAAACCCGGCGAAGCGCGTGCGCGGTTTTGTCCCGCGCCGCCTTCGGCTTCGGAATGTAAAACGACTGATAACCGCGCTTGTAATCCCCCATGACCTGCTCCAGAAGGAGCAGGCGCGGGTTCTTGTTGATCTTCGCCAAGGCACGCACATAGTTCGTCTCGTCGTGGATCGCCACGAACTGCACGATGCCGCCGCGCTGATCGTTCTTTGTGTTCGTCCAGGTGTTGCCGTCGATCACAACGAACGGGCGACCTTTGAGCACGGTTTTGCCCTCGGCGTTCACCTCGGTCCGGATTTTGTGCTCGCGGCAGTAATCCAGAATCTTCAGGTTCTTCGCCTTCTTCAGTTCCGAATACAGAGGACCGCCGCGCTCATCAAAAACAGCAGGCAGATCAGCGTCAGTGGAACGACGGTCGATCTTCGTAAATTTGCCGTAATCCTTTTTTCCATCTCCGCGATAGCTTCTTGATTCCAGTAGTAGATCGCTCGCAGTTCCCAGAGGATTTCCTTTTCCGTCAAAGGCTGCTCGCACATCCCCGCGCAGTTGCTCCCGAAGTCCTGGCACTTTTGCGAATTTTGCATCGTTCTCCTCGAAGGCTTTCATCAGCCCGTCTTTGTCGAAGTTTTTCCCGAGCGAGCGCCCACGGATCGCCTTCTTGTCGCCGTAACTGTAGCTGATGTTCTTCGGCTCCACGCGGCCGCGCACGCCCAGCTCATCCAAGATGCCGACGTATTCATCGAAGGTCGTGCTCGCCGCCCTTGCGAAATCGACCTTCTGAATCAGGTCGGCGTACCAGGAATTCTTTCCGCGCTTGACCATTTCACGCACTTGCTTGGGCATATTCACGTCGGGCTCTTTGACCCTCTTTCCCATCTCGGAAAGACCATTCTCCCGGCAGATCGCGTTGCTGATCTCGTGCAGCCGTTGAATGTTCTTTTTCTTCGTGTCGAGTATCTTTCCGGTCTCCGAGTTGACCGTGCAGATCACGATATGGTTGTGGATATGCCCCTTGTCCGTGTGAGTCGTCACCCAGGCCATGTGGCCGGGAGCCCACTTCTCGGCAAGCTCGCGCCCCATTTGGTTGTACTTCTCCGGCGCGTGAAGTTTGCTCTCGCTCGGCGACCACGATTGGATGATCGTGCGCGAAAGAACCTTCAAGTTCTTCCGCGGAAAACGGGCGTGTTCCGCCTCCATTTCCTTCAGCATCTCTTCGCTCGCGCCTTCCGGTTCATTTTCAACGGAGGGTGACGACCGCTCTTTCGAGATGTACTTCTTCAAGCCCTGCGGAGAGTTCACGCGCTCAATTCTTACGAACGCCACGGTTCACTCCCATTTGATGCCGAAGGCTGACGATTTCCGCCAGGATTCCGTTGAAGGATTGGCTCCATCCGCTCATGAGGCCCGAGTTGATTTTGTGCGCGATCTGGTTCAGGTTGTTCCCGATCCGCTTCAACTCGGCGATGATGTGGTCGGCATCTTCCCTGGTGAAAAGGGGGTTCTCCAGGTCGAAGCGGTTGAACGTGTTCTGTTTCAGGATGTCGGGGATCGAAAGCCCCAGTGCCAGCTTCATTTTCTGAATCCGCTTGTACTCGCTTTCCGTGAAGCGAACGCACGAAGCGGGAAGCCGTTTGCTCTTATTTTCCACAGCGTTTTCCACCCTTGGTTCTCCTCTTTTGAGTGAGCTTTGGTGGCCGCGTTTTGTCGTAGGCCAAAATCTCTTTTTCTGCTTTCCCTCCGCAAAGTGCGGTCGGGCCGTTCCGTTGCGGGCGACTTATTTGAAAGCGGCGAAGATCGCTTTGAAAATCGTGGTGAGCCAGCCCTTGACCTCTTCCTGATCCACTCCCGTTTCCGTCGCGGCTTTCGCCGCATCCTGAACGGTCGCGTGCAGCTCGCCTACGGCGTGCGCCACTTCCTCGCCCGCGTCCATCGTCGTTTCTTTAATCTTGCCCATTTCTGACCTCCTCTTTGTTCATCTTCAGAATCTTGGTTTTGATCGTCTCGTTGGCCTCTTTCAGCTCTTCGAGCGAAAGGGCCAAACTCGCCTCGGCCTTCGTCAAACTCACGTTTTCCGAAATGGCCTGCGCGATTTCAGGCTGCGCCCGTTGCGCTTGCAGCTTTTCAATCAGCGCGTTCTCTTTCTCCAGAATCGAATGAATGGATTCATCCTTGCGGTTGATGCTCGCGCAGGCGGTGAGCCAGCTTGGAGTCGTCAACACGAGCAAGGTGAAAAGCAGAGGGAGTCGTTTCAAAAGTTCGTTTGTGCTGTTGTTCGTGGTCTTTTGCTTCATTTTTTTCCTTTCGTTCGTTGTGCTTTTCGTTTGTTCATTTTTTGGGCATTTTGGGTCCGGGCAAGATAGGGCGTGGATATCCCACACCCCAAAAAAAGTGAAGGCTTTGCCCCCACACCCCCTCGGCCCGACCCCTGCGTGGTCGGGCTCCGGCCATGCCGGAGCTTCGCCGAGGAGCTGCCCTGAAGGGCTTTTTTGCTTGTTGAGGGCTTCGCCCCCAAGCCCCCGCGGACGGCCTTAGCCCGTCCTTCGGAATCCCCGAAATCATAGAACCGCCTTCGCCGCGGAGGTCAGGCTCTTGGCCGATCCGAGCTCAACGCCCGTGCCTGCGACCCCTTGTGCCGTGCCCAGAAATTCAGGCGCGGACTCCTCGGTGCGTTCACCCAGAAGAGGCTTCAAGAACATGAAGACCGATCCCGTCGTCATCGTGGCGACGAGGATCTGAAGCCAGGAATAGATCGAGAACATGTAGTACATTCTGTGGCTCACGACGCTCGCCGAATACATGGAGATCCCATCGGACATCTCTCCGAAGGCGACCATCGTGTCCGAGGACATCGAGATCCCGAGCATGATGTGGTAGAGGAGAGTCCAAAGCGGCGTCCACAGCAGCACCGAAAAGTAAATCCAGAACCACACCATGAGAACGCGCCACTTGCCCGCCACCACGAAGAACATCAGCCAGGGGAAAATCGCCACCAGAAGCATTCGGATGAAACCCGCGACATGGGGAGCACGAGCCAGGTGCTCGCTAAACTCCTGCGACCGTTTGGCCGACTCAGACGCTCCCTGGAGGTCTCTCATTCCGAGGATGCCGAGAATCCCGTCCCAGCTAAAAATCTGCCCGAGAACTTGAAAGCTGTAGCCGGTTTTGCCAAAGACTTCGGCCCCTCTGTGAATCCCGAGACGCCCTTCGGACTTGTCTGCGTAAAAGCTCGCAAGAGCCTGGGACGCGACGTAGTTTTTGAAGTAGCCGGGATCGAGCTTTCCGCCGTAGGCGTACACGACACTCGCCTCCCACGGCAGGCGGTCGGCGAGCCCCTTGGTTTGCACATAGGCGTAGTCGTTGAGCTTCTGGACGGTCGATTCTTTCACCTCCAGGCAGTTCGTGGTCTTGCCTTCACCGAGATCAATCCCCACGTCCGCAAGCTCGCGGTCGATCTCATGTCTGGCCTGGAAGAGGCCATCCATCGCCGCACGGTTCTTGAGCTCGCCCAGGCTCGGGATCACCTTCGTGAAACACTCATCCGTGTAAAAACGAAGCTGGTCACGCAAGCTCGGATCTTCGATGGTCGAAGTCCCCGCGTACATGATGGCTTTGTAGAACATATTCGGAGCCGTAAGCTGCGAGGTGCCTTTAGCGAATATACCGTCGATCACGCGAGCGAGGAGACCCGTTAGCTCCTCGGCGGTTCGGCTCATCACGCTGAAAACCACGCTCACTCGGTACTGCGATTCCGTGGGGCCGCCGTTGGCTTTCACATACGAGTTGTCAGCCCAGTTCTTCCCTTGGAAGTCCAAGACCTCGGCGTTGGACCCCACGCGCAGGATCGCAAGCCCCAGGAACAGGCACGCCACCACTTTGATGAAGCGCGAGAGCGGGACCTGCTTCCGTTCGATGAGCGAGCCCGGCAGATAACGCGAAATGAACTTCAGGATCGTGAAGAAGAAGATGGTCCCGAAGATCATCAGGATCAGACCCTTGAAGAAGGTCTCGCCCGTGATCAGTTCGATGAACTTCGCGTGCAGGCTCAGTCCGATGAGCTGATAGAGGGCTTCATAAGCCGTATTTGAAAACATCGTCCCTCCCCCTTAGTTCCCGTCGCACATCACGCCGTCGGCGCAGTCGAAGAACCTGCGGCGGGCGGATTGGGCGTCCAGTTCCGTTTGGTCACGCAGCAGGCGTTCCTTGGATAGCTCCAGGTGCAGCCCCTCGCCCTCTTGGTTGATCTGCGCCACCACCTCGTTGAGCGGAAGGTTCCGTTCCTTTTGCAGCTCCAGGGTGGTTTCGACTGTGTTCTTGAGCTGGTCGCGCTTATTCTCGATTTCCTTTTTGCGGCGCTCGGGCAGGTTCGGGTTCTGGCTGGCGAGCGCCAGAACGTCGAGCGATCGGTTCATGTCGTCCGAGAAACGAGCGACCGCGATGGAGCTTGCGAGGCGCTGGCAGTAGAGAGCGCGGGCCTTGTAGGGCATAACGGCGAGGTTTCGGAGCGTCTGACGATCCAGAAGCACCTGGTCCTTGATTCCGGTCACGTCTTCCAGGTCGGCACCGCGAATGACCGTATTGGCCCCTTGCGGGCCTGCGGCGTCGATCTTTTTGAGAAGCCCCTGGCAGAGCCTTTCTTGTACTTCGCGCTCGATCCCGGCCAAATGCGTGCGCGGAGTGATGCCGAAGGGTTTGTCGCCGTATTCCACCGACACGCGCCCACGAGAAACCACCGTATCGCCGACGAGATTCTTGACAAGATTGATCGTGCTCGCGGCGGCCGGCGTGTCCAAGCCCGCCCAGCGAGCCGAACTCGAGATGAGCTTGTTCGAGCCGGATTTCTCGCCGTACTTCGACCCTGACCAGTTGGCGATGTCGGTGTCCCAAACGCGGGCTGAATTGCACGTCTGCATGGCGGTTTCGATGTTGCCGCCGTTGCGCTCGATCTCGCGGTGAACGCACGACTGCCGTTCTTCGTAGAACTCTTGCACGCGGGAGTCGGTGTACTTGTCCATGAGCGAGCACTGATCGAGCCGCATCTGCGACATGAAATTCGCGTTGACCTGCGAGTGTTTCAGGATCGAACACCAGGTCGGGCTGAAGTAACAGGCGAGCAGCATCGGGGAGCCCGCGATGATGTCCTTCCCCATATCGCCGAAGTAGCGGCTGTCGAGGATGTTCTTGAGACTCGCCTGGAGCGTGCTCTTGAAATCCACGCGGCCGCAATCCGATCCGATGCCGAGGTTCACGCCGACATCGACCGTGCGGTACTCGTCGAAAACGGGATCGCGCCTGAGCTCTTGGCGTTTGAACAGATAATCACTGGCTTTGAACTCGCTGTGATTCCGGTAGCTGAAGTCGCTGTTATTGGCGAAGGCCGCGGCCGGCCATAACGCCAAACCGAGCACGAAAGAAATTCGCTTCATCGCTTTACGTCCTTTCTGAAAATTAAAGTTGGAGACGGCGGAGGGAGTCGCGATCATGCGGACGCCTCCGCTTCCAACGCGGCTTTGTCGCGCTCGCTGTTCACACTGGAGGCGCGGTCGAGGCGGGATTGGATGTAGCGGAACGCACCTTGGTGGGTGCCGGCCTTGTTCGTGTAATAGACCTCGGCGTACTCGTCCGGCTTCGTTTCGAGACTGCCGACAATCTCCAGAGCCGCCGGATTCAGAAGGGATGAATTCTCCTTGAGATAGCGCACGTTGTCCGGGCTCATCTTCAGGAAGAAGAAGTTGTCAGCGCCACCCCAGACGGCCTTTCCAGCTTCGGTCTCGAAATAGACGCGAGGGTTCGGCGCCACCCCGATCAGGAAGAAGCCCATCTTTCGCATACGTTCGGCGGCTTCGACGACGAAATCGCCGACGATGGGATTGTCGCGGCCCAGGCAACCCAGCTCTTCGATGTAGAGAACGCCGCCGCGCTTGAGGTTTTCCGGACGGCTCATCGTCGCCATGATCTCCTGGATCACGCACATGCTCATGAGTACCTTGAGCGTTTCGTCGGAATCCAGCCCCTCGAGGTCGTAGGCGTAGAGGAGCTTGGGTGCGGCTTTCTTTCTCTTGGCTTGTCCGCGGAAAAACGGCGCATAGATGCCGTCCCCGTAGAACGGCATCAAGCGAGTGATCAGATCCTCGATCTGCTCTTTCAGGGGCTCGAACTCGTCCTCGGAAGTGAGGCCCGACATACTGGCGACAACGTCATCCATGGAAACCGAGACTTCGACCTCGGAATCAATCTCCACAAGATCGCCGTCTCGAAAGCCGACGCCCTTCTCCCGCACTCGGCGCAGGTATGCTTCCTTGAGCGAGCGGGAGACAATCGCGAGGTGGTGACTCTCCATCTCGAAGGACGTGCTGGTGAGCTTGACGGCCGTCAGGATCAACTTCGTGAGGAACTGGATCTTGGCGTCGTCAAACACCCCGCGAAACGGCGAAAACGGCAGTTCCTTGTTGAGGGTGAAGACACTGAGATCTCCGTCGAACTCATGGCAAAGGGCCTCGCAACTGGCCCGTTTATCGACTGCAAAAACCAGCGGCTCGAGCGATTTCGGTCCCTTGAGCTTCACAGCCTGGACAAAATCGACCGCCAGCTTACTTTTCCCGGAGCCCGTATCTCCCAACAGAGCAGTGTGATTCGAGATGGGATTTGCCATCCACGAGAATCGAACGAGGTTGTTTTCCCGAGAGAGAAAGAGCTGGAGCGGGTTTTCCATCCCACGGTACGAATCGAAAACCGGGAGGAGTTTCGCCGCGTCCTTGTTCATGATGCGGATAAAACGCTGACTCGAATGATCGGCGGCCGGCGTGTAGAACAGCGGAAGGCTGTTCATGCACAAGCCGAAACCGATCATCTCTTCCTTGATGACCTCGCACTCAAGATCGTTGTGGAAAACGCTCGTAATGGCGCGAGTGCGGTGATTCAGGATTTCGTCGGTTTCTCCCTCGACGATCACACAGAAGGTCATGAACAAGCACCGCTCGTCATGCGCCAGGCGTTCCTGAATTTCCTTCAGTTCCTGCTGCTGACGACGGGCGCGGGCGCTCGGGCTGTTCTGGAGAAAGAACTCCTTCGTGTCGAAGTAGCTCTTGATCTTCGCGGCTTTCGGAAAGCTGAAGTTGAGGGACAGGCGGAACGGGAAGTTCAGGGTCAGGAAATTCGCCATGCCACCGGGAATCACGCGGCGAGGACTCGTTTTGAGCGTGATCGTGCGGGTCTTCAGCCCCTCACGCTGCAATCCTTCGAGGCTGCCGGTCGGCCCCGCATAGACGATCTGCTCGGAGATCGAGATATGCGGATTGAAGGGCGCAAAATCGCGCTCCAGATATTCCTTCGGGTTGAAGAATCGGCGCAGAAAATCGACGAGATCCGCACCGCTCACGCGCTTCAGAGGAACCTTCGAGCTGTCGATGAACTGCGCGAGGATCTGGGAAAACTCGGAGACCTCCATCGTCATCGCGTTCATCGTGTCGAACAGAAGCCCCTCACCGCGCTCCATGAGGCGAAGAATCGACTTCATGCTGTCGTGATCTGGAAAATAGCGGATGGAAAGAAGCGCCTTTCGGCGCATCGGAGAAAGACTGTGCTTTCCCTCGCAGAAACTTTTCAGCGTTTCGAGGCGAGCTCTGTAGATCGCTTCCGAGACCGGGTGCGCGTGTTTGAATCCGCTCGTCTCGAAGTTCCAGACGGGATCACGGGCGGGAATATGGGCCTGGTCGAAAAGGATCTGAAGCGTGCATTTCTCCGGCAGGAAAAACCACGACTTCAAACCTTCGACGATGTCCACGATGCGTTCAGCTTCGATGGGCTCGTGTTCAATGAGACCCAGCTCGAAAACCGCGCCCAAGGAGCCGTCCTTGAGGACGAACATCCCGGCTTCGGTCAGGTATTCTTCATAGGGTAGGATTTTGGCGAAGGAATCCGGCCGCTCGAACAAAGCCCGCACGAATTTCGTGCGACTGGCGAGCGTGGATTCGATGATTTCATCGGTCGTTTTGTGCAAACCAAGCATGAGAGAGCTCCTTTTGGAGCCCGTCCCTCGCTTGAATGCAGTAGAGTGACAGGTGTGTTTTGAATTTCAGTGCGTCGGCGGCGCGATTTTCGTGGCCGCCAGTCGCGCTTGATCAATCTCTAAGTTCAGGTCCCGAAGAACATGGTCATTGCAAATTCTTCCACTCTTGGAATTCGGTCGGCCGGATTTTGAACCGAGCGATATTTCCGTCGTGAAGGCTGACGATTTCCGTTTCGATGAGCTTAAACAACTCCGCTGAGTCAGCCGCGGGAAGATTTTTAGCCTCCAGAAGAGTTTGAATGCGGTGAACCACTTGAGGTCCCGCCACCTTTTCCAGAATCACTGTACGAATGATGTCTTGAATGTCGGCGCGGTATTTCAATTTCAGCAGGTTCGGCTCCCCCATTGCCTGTTGAATCGCCGAATAACGTTGAGCCGATCTCGTGTAAGCCCACATATAGAGATCGCGGAAAAGACTCACGTCATTTTTCTCGTAAACGCCGAGAAGAGCTTTGACGTAAGCTTCATTCTCCACGTCTATGAATGAAAGCGGCCGCAAATTCTTTTTAATCAAAGGGATATTCGCCACGAGGCGCGCAGTTCGTTTGTTCACGTCTTCGAAGGCTTGCATATACGAGAGCTGCACCAGCGTGAAGAAAGACTGTTCAAAGGGATCTTCAATGAGATTGAGTTTCTCGATGAAGATTTGAAAGCACTCGTTCAAGACGTGCGGATTCTCAAGCGGCAGGTAGGTCGTACCGCCGACACCGACTGCGATCTGACGAATGCGGCCCGAAGCACTTGGGTCTCCCAACAGGTTTTCGGAGAGAAGCGCATGGATACTGAACACTTCATGAGACGTGATTTCGTCCTCAGTGGCCGATTCGATGATGTATTCAATGGCCCCCTTGTGGTTCAAAATCATCTGTGCTTCGGAGGCATCCTTGCCGGCCGCGCTCTCACCGAGTTCGATGAGACGTTTGGTTTCCAAGAGAGAATAGGTGTTCCCTTCAAGGCGGCTTGAGTTCCAAGACAGGTCGATTAGAAGGCGATTCAAAATATTGCGAGCGTAGGTTCCCGCGGGCCGAACCGCATTTTCGACGGTGCCCGTTTTCAACAGTTGCGCCCGTTGAGCACCCGTGAGGTAGAAGGATTGATTCGGTTCGTACTGACGCAAGAAATCCTGGTTATACCCAACCGGCGTGCGCGCCTGAAGAGATTGAGAGACATGTTTCAAAAGACGCTCGCTCTCTTGGGAGAGAGAAATATCTTTGAATGGTCTTGAGTCTTCCTGCGATTTCGGCGCTTCGGCAGCGGCGTTGGTCGTGGCGACATACACGCGCGCGCGCGCGGCTCCGCGCGCCTCCAGCACACCGCGCTCCACGAGAGCGGTGAGCACCCGACGAATCGCTTTTCGATCACCTTCATCCGACTTCGACATCCCAGCCGTTTGTGCGACGTCGGGCACGTTGATTTCCTTCTTTTCCTTCAGAAGCGCCAAAACAAGTGCCTCAAGATCAGCCTTTTTCCTTGTCACTCTATTTCCTCCGACCTCGAAGTATTGGGACAAAATATGTCCCAATACCCGCTATTAGGCATTATAGCCTTGTCTTTGTCCCAATTTCAAGTATCGGGACAAAATATGTCCCGATTTCTCTATTTTTGTCCCAATCTACATATATTGGGACAAAAGCATTCACGGCTTCCTAGGGGCTTCTTTCGGAGCCTGGGGCCTGGGTTTGGCTGGTGTCCGGGGAGCTTTTCCTTTTGCCCCTTTGGGCGCCTCTACCTGTTTCATCTCCCAGGTCTCGGGCGCAACAACCACCGAAATCCAGGCCCCCCAAAAGTAGTCCTTCGAGGGCAATTCCTTCGCGTGGAGCCACGGGACGATCACCTGCTCCGGCACCCGCGTCGGCACGTATTTGACCGAGCCCGCGCCCGCAAGCTTCAGGCTCGGTGGTTTCACGTCATATCCGGCTCGTTCTTCGAGAAGGGATTTGGACGGCGTGATCGCGCAACCCAAAACGAGGCTACTCAAGCACGCGAGTAAAGTAAGAATAGACGCTTTCATTTCCACCACTCCTTTCCTTGCGGAAGAACTCTTCCGGCAGTTTCACTTTGTCTTTCATGACGATCCACACGTCGCGGCCCGATCCGACTTCGACCGTGGGTGCGAGGCTCTGCGCCTGCTGCAAGTACCACTGCGCCACCATCCCGGCCGCGTTCGAGGCTCCGCCGGCGGCGGCGTGTGTTGCGGCATCGCCGGTCAGAATGGACGTGCCGCCGCCAAAGGCGTTCGTGCTCTGCGTGGATTGCGCCGCTTGCACGGCCTTACCCACGCCTTCCACCACCCCTGACATGAACGCCATCGCCGCCACTCGGCCCTGCTTGGAATTCACCTTGCCCTTCATGGCGAAGGAGCCGTCCTTGTCGTCGGCGATAAAACCGTTCACTTCGCGCTCGAACATCTTGCCGTTCTTGGAAACGCAGCTCATCTTGGTCGCCTGCATCTGCACGCGCTCCGTGGAAAGATCCCCTTCCGCTTTCGCGATCATGAAGCAACCCGATAGGTCGATCTTGTGATCGTTCGGCGCGACGTAAGAGAAATCGAGCACCATCAAAACCGGATACGTCTTTCCTTCGGGCACATCGACCCCGGTCAGCACCTTGGCTTTGACGTAACTCCCGGCCGGAAGCATGACGCCTTCGCTGCTTTTGCCCTCGGCCTTCACCGGAAACGAGATGAGATCGGCCCCTTTTCGAGAAGTGCCGACACGAGAACGGGCTCGAGGCTGAGGAGGCGAAACCGCGCCGGCTTCGAGCCCCTGGGGCGGATCGTAGAGCTGGAGCGAAGTATCTGCCGCTCCCGGCATCTGAGCCGCGCCCCCGTCCTGTTGCGGTTGCGTGAGAGATGGTCCCGCATCCGACGCTCCCATGACGGCCGGGCGGCTCTGAGCCTCCTGGAGTTTCTTCTCCAACTCCGCGAGGCGGGCTTCAAGTCTCGTCTGTCCTTCGATCATCGACTGCGCTTTCTTCGAGAGCAGGCGTTCCTTGCCATAGTAGAAGGTGCTTTCGCGATCGTTGAGGATGCGGCCTTTCTGGAAGTCGATGGAAGCCCCGCGTTCCACAATACGGTTCTCGCTCTTTCCGCCGAGGCCGATCACATTCACGATGAGAAGAACACCCACGACGGTAAGTCCCACGAAGATCGGCTTTTTCTGTACGATCTCCTTGATTCTCGCTTCGTGTTTCTTCCAGTCGAAGGATTTGATCTGCGTGACGATTTCGCTCATCTGCATATCACTCTCCTCCCTTCGATTTGGTTACAGGCTCTTCGTCCTCCATCGCGAGGATCACATCGCGGCTCGAGGCCGTGTTTTTCGCGACCACGCGAACGAGGGTTTCGTTCACGCCTTTTCCCTTCGGAAAGAGCGTGGACTCATCGCTCTGGGAAAGAATGGCGAGGCTGGGATTTCCGACCGTGATATGGCGCACGTCGATCTCGAGGTTCTTCCTCCAACTCGTGTTCCGCACCTTGAAGACGTAACCATTGAAGGGCTTTCCTTGATAAATCCGAACGAGCTCCACTTGGGCGCTCCCGTTTTTCGATGGGAACACCTGGGACACCCGTATCACCTTGTAGCCGGACACGCTGTCGTCCCGGTACATGGCCTTCAGAAGCTCGATCTCGGTCAGAGCCGGAGCGTTGCCGTCGATTCCGGCTTCCACTGAGTCCCGCGACTTGAAGTCGTAGAACGAGTCCGCGGCCGGATCTTTCGGGTTCACGAGGATCTTCACCCGAACCACAGACTTATCCACGAGGAAGAAGGTCACGTCGTGGACCCCGTTCGTGAACCTCGGCGTGATGCTTAAAGACGAATAGTCGCCCTTGCTGGTCGGCTCCACCTGAAGGCGGCCCGCACCTGTCACGGTTTGGACCGCCTTCTCGAAGCGAAACACGGTGGGTGTGCCATAAATGATCCGCACCTGCTCGGCGGTGGAACCATAGACCACCGTCTTTGCTTCGGCGCGGTTCACGACCAATCCCACCAGAAGGATAAAGAAGCAGATATAGATCCCGATGAGAAGGGCGAACACGACCTTGCGAAAGAGGTCTTTGAGATTTTCGCTCCCGAAAATCAGACCGCTGTTGATTCCGATGACATTCTTATCGACCATTGGTTTTTCCTCCATTCGCGCTAGGTTTGAATCCGTCCGCTCGCCCGCGCTTCAAGCTCGTGATCTCCAAGAACCACTCCTTGCCCTTGACGGGCGGGACAAGGCGCATGGTCATTTCGATGACTTCGTCAACATGGCCGAGGTTCTCGGCGTTGGAATAGCGTTCGCGTTGGGCAATGGCGGTGACTTTGTAGAAGCCCTCCGCGGCGGACACGATTTCACGGTCTGTCACGCGCAAGATCTCTGAGATGTTTTCCATCTTGACGGTCTCGCGCCACTCCCGCGCCTCTTCCTCGAACTGGATCGAAAGCTCCGGGCTCATGAACGAGGCCAGTCGCTTGTACTGCTCGTCGATGTTCGCGGCGTTGACGTTCCCGAGCATCCCGAGAAAGGTCATGGCCGCGTTCACCACATACGAGTCCGACACAGACTGAGGCGAAGCGGGGGTGAAATCCATCACTCCCGGCGCGAGGATGTATTCCTTCTCGCGCAACTTCGTCTGAAGACCGTGGATTTCGTAGCGTGAGAACGCGAAGTTCACAGCGAAGGCCGCGAGATGAATCACGAGGAGATACTGAAGCGTCATGTTGTGCTTCAGCATGGCTGCTTTGAAGGCGATGAACTTGGGAAGAATCCGAAGATCGACCCCCCGGTACACACCGACCGGGGGGCTCGCGATCTGCGCGGCTTCGATTCCCTTATCCATGGCTGTCAGCATTTCGTTTGCCTTTCTTTTTAGGTTTCTCGTCCGCAGTTCCACTTGCGGCTCGATCTTTTTCCAGAGCGTGATTGCGGCTGATCGCAGAGAGATAATTAGCGGGCAAAATCCACGTCTCCACACGCTCGAGAATCCAGAAGCGACCATCGCGAGAGAGCTTCGCGCGAAGGTCGAAATTGGGTTTTCGCTCGTAGTGCTTGTTCTGTTTTTCGTTGGTTTGTTCGTCCATACGTCCTCCATTTGGGTTGTTGTTTGCATTGCTTGTCCTTTCTTAGTCTGAAAATCGCCGCTCGTTCCCTCGCGGGTTGATAAGGCCGGGTAGGTCCATGCGAAGGCGCGCATACGGCCAGTGGAAGAAGATCCCCTTTGGATACTTCTTCTTGATGACTGGCCCCGCGCCCAGGCACAGAACCAGCAGCGTGAACATCGTTCCCCACGAATAGAAGAGCACCCCGAAGATCAGGATGATGAAGAGGGCGATGAACACATCCGACAGCTCCCAGAAGTCGAAAACCATGATGGGAGCGTCGATGGTCTGACTCACGAGCGAGGAGTGTTTGGCTTTGAGAAGTTCCTGCTTACGCACTCAGGAACTCCTTCGGGGAGGTGATGACGTGAGAGAACACGCCGCCACCGCCGCCGATGTCGAAGATGTTTTTGACCCAAGTGGGTGCCGTGCCGAGAACGATGGCGGACACGATGCAAAGAACGGCGATGCCAAACCGCTGTTCCTTCAGATGCCAGCCGGCCGACATCACACAAAGACCGGCGAAGATGCGGGCACCCCAGGAGAACAACACCGAATCGACGATCCTGAGCAGTGTTCCCGCCGCTTCAAGCTTGTCGCTGGCATCCGCTCCGGGAATCCTGGTCGCGCCGAACGCCTGGGCATGAAACACGAAGGCGACGAGCATCGTGACGAGGACGAAGATGAACCACGCTTCATGGTTCTTGGGGTTTGGACTTTTGATCGCCGAGCCGTGGCACAACGATCCGCACATTAAAAGGCGTGCTCCGAGCATAGATTTCTCCTTCTTGCTCGAAGTCACTCGCCTTTAGATGGTGGAGAGACTTCTTTCGATTTTTTTAATCAGCCTCCTTGGTAGTGGTGGATGCCGGTTTCTACTTCATTTTACTGACCAGCGCTTTTCAGAAGGCCGATGACATCTTCATATCCGTGGTATCCCTGGATCGGCGGCAGCAACGCCTTGCGCTTGTCGTCCGCGATCAAGAGAAACGGAACTCCGCTGATCCCGTGCTTTTTGACCTCCTCCTGGGTCGCAAAGCCCAGCGGCACAACCTTTTCGTCCGCGGGCACTGGCCCGCGGTCGATTTGCAGCGCATGGACTTCGATGCCGTCATCTTGGAGACGTTTCAGGACGCCAAACATCCGCTTGCAATGAGGGCAGGTGGACTCAAAGTACATTCTGACTTTGAATCTTGCGGCATCGAGCGCCCCCTGCGCCGGCATGGCGGGCCTCGCCGCTTTTGAGGGAACTGCGGGCCCCACATTCATCACCGGCATCTGACCGTTCTTCGCCAAATACTCGCGCACGCGCTCATCAAGACGACGAGCGAGCTCGTTTTTCTTCTTCATGAACTCGAACCAATTTTTGATGTTCTCGTCCGTCGGATTCCGTGCGATTTCCATGAACGGCTCGGGTGGCGTATAGTCGCCTTCTCTGAAGAACTCCTTGTTCTTCGGATCGAGGTAGGTCTTCCAAGGAAATTTACCGCCCCCGGAGGTTTCGTCAGGAAGGGGGGATTTCGGGGGAGGGCTGACGGCCGTCTTTTTGTCGCCCCAAAAGTCGATCTTGGAGTCGAAGTAAGACAGCTCACCCCCGAGGGTAGTAAACGGAAAAATCAGAATCAAAGCGCTAAAAACTTTCACGAATCACCTCCAGGCAGTCGATCTCGCCCAAACGGGTGCGATGTACTCTTGCCGCGTCCAAGCTCTGATGAATCTTGGGCACCCTGCGGCCTTCGTGGTTCTCGAAACTCGCCCACTCCAGGACAGGAACACGCCCCTTGATGCCTGCGGAGCACTCCGGGCAGCCGCCCGCGCTTTTGGTTTTCAGGAGGCGGATCCCCTCTGCTCCATGCTTCTTCCGAAAACGAATCTCGTCGGCGGGCGAAGCGGGCAACCCGCAAGCGAGACATACCTTCTGCTCCAGACGTTGCGCAATGGACAGGCGCAAATTGGACTCCAGCACCAGGCGTTCCACGCCCAGGCCGGATAGACGCTCGATCACCTCGATCGCGCCGTTGGCGTGAAGCGTGGTAAAAACCAAGTGTCCTGTCTCCGCGGCCTGAAAGCAGAGCTTCGCGGTTTCCGCGTCGCGCACTTCGCCGACCAGGATCACGTCGGGATCTTGACGAAGCACCGAGCGGAGGGCGTCGGCGAACGTCATCTTTTTTGAGACCGGAACCTGATTCAGCCCCTCGATCCGATATTCAATCGGATCTTCCAGGGTCACGATGTTGAACTTCGACGGGCCAATGGCCTTCAGGAGCGCATAGAGCGTCCTTGTTTTCCCGCTGCCCGTAGGCCCCGAGATCACCACCACCCCATCCTCCAGGCCAATCGCGGCTTCGAGCACTGATCGCTCGGCGTCGGTGAAGCCGAGCTCGGCGAGCGCGAAGGTCGCGTCGAGATTCAGAAGCCGCATGACGATTTTTTCGCCAAAGTGGGTCGGTAGCAAGCTCACGCGTAGATCCAGGCGCAACGCGGGCAACGCCGCCCGACCGTCTTGCGGCCGCCCGCTGATACCGATGGCAAGACCGAAGATTCTCTTCACCTCCAGGATCAGACTTTCCCGATGCTGGGGGCGGACCTGCTTGAACAGGGACAGGTTCCCGTCCACCCGCAGCCTCAAGGCCACGCCCTGTTCGTTCGGCTCGATATGAATGTCGCTGGCTCCGCGCATTTTTGCCGCCGACACGAGGTCGTGCAGCAGGCGTGCATAAGGCCCTTCATCGTGAAGAAGCTGCTCCGCCGTCCGGCGTTTGGCGACCGTGATGCCATGTTCATGTTGAACTCCGAGGGAACTCACTTCATACCTCCACAGGCGGCGGGGATGGCGAGGGCCGCGGCCTTTGCCTGAAGAGCCGCCGGAAAATCCCGGCACGTCTGCGTCTTCTTCCAGATCACGAACAGGTAGCCTTTGAGCTTTCCGTTCGTCAGCCGCATGGTCTCCCGTGCATTCTTGATCGTCTCGAGAACACCGACGTTCTGCCCCTCGCGGAAGCAAGAACTCGACTGCGGGTAAATCATTTGCCACTTCTCATCGGGGCTCGCCGGCATGGTCTTCAAAACCTCGACCGACAGGCTCTTGATTCTTGAGGCGATCATCAAAGCCCCTGTCATGGACGCGGGTCCCGTGTATGTCCCATAGCGCGGGAAGAAGACGCCCCAGCCGTTGCAAACCGGATGACTGCTCGGCGGGAAAATATCGAGCTTTGGCACCGGAAAGCTGCACATGGCGGAATCGGCGGCGAAATCGCTCCCACCGCCGCTGACGGACGTAGCGGCTCCCTTCAGGAGACACGCTTTCGGAGCCGCACTCCAGGCCAGGAAAGCCGGCTGAAGAAGATCGGCCTTTCCGGTGTCCCAATGACTGCCGAAGTGCTCGCTCATGCCGTCAAAGCACATTTTTTCCATGCGCGTGCCGCCCGCGGGCATCGCCCGAAAGACGAGGCCCGCAAGGGGGACGGCAATCGCACGGGCTTGATAACTTTGCGTATCGTCGTCACCTTCCGCTCCGTAAGGGCGCGGAAGAAGCTTCATGAGTTGCAGGCCCGCTCCGGGGATCGCGCTGAAATAGCTGGTTCGTGGCTCGGGCCAAACCTCGATAAACGATTGGGGAACGTAGTAGGAAATCGAGGCACACGGACGCGGCGGCCAGCCACAGGTGCAACCGCCGATGTTGAGCTCAAGGCAAGACGGGAATGCGGGCGAACTTGCCACAGTGCAAACGTTCGGGATCATCGCTCCATGCACAGGCCCCGCCAAGAGCAGAGAGGCCGCAACCGCCCGCAGGTTCTTCATGATGATTTTGATTTTTTCCACAAGGCCTCCTTTGACCGAGACTCGAAGGATCTCCAGAACGGTCTCGTGCTTCGTGTTGATGGCCTTCAAAAAATGCGGCTTGAGATAGAGTTTCAAGAATCGAGTCTCGATCCCGTCGAAGACTTGAGCGAAAGCCTCGAACGTGCGGAGGCGGGAGAATTCTTTCCCCGTCACCAGGTCCTCGCGGCGAGGACTGCGGCTCACGGATTCGTTGATGCTCGCGTTCTCCGAATCGAAACCGCCGGCCAGAAGGTTGAGTTTTGCGGACTGCGCCGTTTCGGACAGAGAGCGCGTCTGCTTCTCAACGTCTTCTTTCCCCGCAAGTTCCTGGAAGACCTTGATCGTTTCGAGGTCCGAGGAATGGCAGGCGATCCGCGTGCGGAAGTTCTGCACCAGCTCCAAAGCAGGGCGCTGACTTCCCACGGAATTCATCAGGGAGCTCAGAGATTGCGTTGCGACGATCACGGCGGGCTTCGATTCACGAGCCTTTGCCAGAAAGCTTTCGTCGCCGATGGTTCCGCCGCCTCCGCAGGTCACAACGTCCTGAAACTCGTCGATGAATAGGGCCGTCGTATAAGGCGCCTTTCTCTCTTTCAGCTCCGGGAGCAGGTTCAAAACCGCTTGTTCGTAGTGAAGTTTCACGAAGGTTCCCATCGAACGAGCGAGACCCGGCTGGCTCACATCGAACAGCAGGATCTTCCGCTCGCGGATCAGGTCTTCCATCGAAGTGATCGTCAAGTGTTCTTCCTTCGGGCAAAACACGCGGCTGGCCGCGAACTCCTGGAACTGGTTGATGAAGGCTGTACTGGTCGCCACGATCCCGGTTCGCACGCGGTCTTCAAGCTGGGAATACTCGTTCTCGAAATACTCCAACGCTCGCCCGATGTTGAAGCATTCCTCATCGGTAAAGGTCCCACGTTCGATGCACTCCTTCAGATCGGCGGCCAGATTCTCCTTCGAGGCGCGGACAATGGTTTGGTACAGATCCAGCAGCGTGAAATACCCGTGCTTTGCCGCACAGTAGATCAGTGTGTTGCGAACCAAGTGCGCCGAGGAGATATCCCAGAACGGAGAATCCGAGCTCTTACCCATGAAGTTCACCGCCGCCGAGCGGACCATGTCGGCGAGCTCTACGAAACGGGAATCGCGCAGCGGGTTTTTCATGTAAACGGGATTGAAGCTTTGCATTCCCTTGAGGGAAATCTTCATGATCCTGTCTCCAAGACCCGCACGCTTGATGATCTGTTCCGCTTCCTGAAGGAAGGTCCGTTTCGGATCGACCGCGAGAATAGCCGGAGCGATTTCCGGCGACTGAACGATCTGGCTCAAGTACCGCAAGATCGTGCCCTGCGTTTTTCCTGAGCCAACGGAACCCGAAATAAAGACGCCGCCGTTAAGCCCTCGGCTTGGGATCTTGACCCAGCTTTCGCTCTCGCTTTGGTTTTCGTGGCTGATCTCGCCAGGGGTGGTGCCAAGCACCAACTCGCCGCGTTCAACCTCCGGCGCATCGAGCTTGTAGCGATCTGAAAAGGAAAATTTGAGACTGCCTGCGATCCCGAGTACGAGATAGAAGGCGAACCCGCAGAAAACTGCGAGATTTCCGCTGACCCCATGCACGAGCAAGGAGAGCATCCTCTCTTGCACGAACGGGATCGTCCCCGGCAGCAAGGCCTCTTTTGCCAACGCGAGCGCACAGATGTACGCGCCGCCACCCACCATCAATGACAGGAAGCCGCCTCGCCCGAAACGAAACTCACGCTTTCGCCCCTCGAGCATTGCGAGGCGGCTTCCCTGTCGTTCCAGCCCGATGCTCCGCTTGAGCAGAATGGCAAGGACCGTCAGGTTCACCGTCAAAGCACAGAGGGAGAGCCACAGGCCGCCCGCGTGTTGCTCCGCCAGCCGTAAAAGGATTTCAAGCTCCCGCGGATAGAACCGCAGATGCCTGAAATACACATAAACCGCGACGGCCACGATGAGCGTCGCCAGGGCGAGCGGCAGCGGAATGTCGTTTCGCTTCTGTGCGGCGGTCATCAGGCTCCCTTCTTGTTCTTCGTACTGGCTTTCAGGTACTCAATCGCCACAAGCACCTTCATCGTCTGTCGAGCCAATGCGCGGTTTTTGCCCTTCTCCTGCGCCGAAACCTGACTCAGGATCTCTTTGAACTTGCGTTCGATTTCTTTGCTCATGGGCTTCTCCTATTCCTTGTTTCCGGCCACGCGCTTCGGACTCAGGTAACGCCGGCTGCGCGGCCAGTCTTCGACGGCTTGGAAACGGCCATCGTGAAATACGAAGTGGAACGATCCGAACCGAAACTCCACGCCGTGTTCGCTCAGGTACTGGCGCTTCAGACGCTCGGCGGCCTCTTCCAGAATTTCGGCGTCACTGACTTGGGAGAGATCTTTCTTCGAGGAGGCTTCCATCACGACACCACCTCCTGTTTCGAGAGCATCCGCTCGAAGGCCTCGATCTCGACGACCAAAGCCCGGTTGCTGATGATCTCTTTCACCGAAAGAGTGCCGTACCATTTGCGAAGGGCGTCTTTGATTCGATCCAGAAGATCCTTCGTCGAGTTCTTTTCTTCGATAGACAACTTCATCTGTCCCTCCTTCTTAGTAGCTGCGAGCCATCAGTTCGCGAACGCGGGCGCGCCCCTCTTCGATTTGCTGATCCGCTTTGCTCGGAACGAACATCGCGGTCACGACTCCTCCCGAGATCCACTTGCTCCATTTCCAGGTGTTCCACAGGACGTTTTTCAGGACCTTCACGCTCTTGCGGGTTTGCAAAGGCTGCATTCGAAAAATCATTGCTTGTTCCATTTCTAAATCTCCCCTCAAAGCGAGAGCGCCAAGGCGAGCACGGGACCGCTCTGGCATTTCCGCTTTTTTCGTTTCTTTTTTTCGGTTCGGCTGATGAAAGAGAGAACCCAATCGGGAATGGAGACCATCTCCTCCGAATCAGGAATGTCGGCATAGTTGCAACTCGCACAGTAGGCGTGACTGTTGAACCTTTCGAGTCCGGATCCACACCGGGGACATTCACACGTTCGTGCTGCTCTGCTTGCGTTCGACACCGACAACCTCCTTCATTGGTGGGCGAAGAATTTTTCGCCTCTCCCAAATTTATAATTGCGAGGTCAGTGCCAGTTTTCAGATCGCGCTGGCGAATCGGTGTAAGGTACTGAAATACAAAACTAAATGGATGTTGTGGCTTTCTCCGAAATGAAGAGCATTTTTGAGAACAACTAAAGAAGTTTTCAGCGAGACGAATCGTCGATCTGGTATTTCAACGACTTACAAACCAAAAATGTTTTTACCCTGCTGAAGAGATTTTTAGCGGAGGTTTTCCGGTTCGACAGAAAGTCTGATCCTACGCAACCACGCATGACGGTCGCATCAGGATCGTGTCGCGGATGTTCTATTTGTTGAGCGCGGGAAATCGGCCTCTCAGTTGCTCCGGATTATCCATCGAGCACGTCACCGTTTTGTAATCCCGTTCAAATCTGAAGATGGTTTCTCGCTTGAGAGTGGGTGCAAACTGTCACCACTCACGACAGTTTCGGTAAATCTTACATTGTCCTTCTGGTCTGAAAATTTCTTGAGGACAGCGATTTTCCAGAAAAATAGTCCTGAGTTCGAATATTTGGACGGCTCTCTACCGCAGCGGCACCGTCGGTCTGCAAAAAGTATTTAGAAATACTCAATAAACGAAAAACATCTTTCAATTTAGCGACTTACTTCTTTGCGTGAATGCTCTTGACCCCGGAAAGCTGAAAATTTCTTTAGCGCCGGCCCACTTTCTACCGCTCTATTCGCCCGCGGAAGCACGATCCAGCACACGCTTTGCCTCTTAAGTCTTCTTAATGACTCCTCAAATAAACAAGAACAGGAGAGTTGGCCCTCAACTTGCTCTAAGGCCAACACGGGATCGCTTGAATCCAACCCATCAGCCAAAAAGGAGGACCAGATGAGTTCATACGTGCTTGCTGTTGATAATGACCCCATGGTGCTCGGCGGACTTCTTCGTTTGGCTGAGGACACGCCTATCGAAGTGGAAACGGCCACCAGCGGAATCCAAGGCATTGACCTAGTCACCCGGTCGCCGGACAGGTACCGGGCCGTTCTCCTCGACTACGAAATGCCGGGAATGAACGGCGATGAAGTTGCCCGTCGCATGAGAGAGATCAACCCGAATCTCAAGATCATCATGCTTTCGGGCACCGAGGATGAAGAGGTCGTGAAGTCGTGTTATGCCGCCGGCGCGGAACGTTTCGTTCTGAAGGCCCAGGACAGCAGCAAGATTCGCGACATTCTCCTTTCTGTAGTTAGCGATGATGAAGCTAGTGAGATCGACCCAGACAGCGAAAAAGAAACCGCCCTACAGAATGCCATTCTCATCGACAGCACCTTGAAGATGAAAGGCCATTCAAGGGCGATGGCAAATGTCGCCAGAGTCGTTAAGAAGGTCAGCGCCAGTAATGAAAATGTTCTGATCCAAGGTGAGAGTGGCGTCGGGAAAGAACTCGTCGCACGAGGAATTCATGCAAACTCACCAAGAGCGGGCGGGCCATTTATCGCAATCAACTGCGGCGCGATTCCCAAGGAGCTTCTGGAAAGCGAGCTGTTCGGACACGAAAAAGGCGCGTTTACGAGTGCCGTTCAGTCTAAAAAAGGAAAATTCCTTCTCGCGAACAACGGCACGTTGTTCCTGGATGAGATCGGCGATCTCGAACTCCCGCTTCAAGTCAAACTACTCCGGGCTTTGCAGGAAAGAACTATCGAACCCGTCGGCAGCCAAATGTCCATCAAGGTGAACATCAGAATCGTGGCGGCGACCCATCGAAACCTCGCGGACCTGGTTGCGAAAGGACTCTTCCGGGAGGACCTGTACTACCGCCTGAAGGTCTTTCCCGTCACGATCGCGCCGCTCAGGGAACGCCCAGAGGACATCGAACCCATCGTCCATCACATCATCAGCTTGAAAGAGGAGGAAACCGGGACAAAAAGAAAGATTTCGGATGCGGCCATGCGCGCCTTCAAAAGCCTGCCTTGGCCGGGAAATGTTCGTCAGCTCGAGGCCGCCGTTAAATACGCTTTTCTCAACTCCACTCGTGTGATTCAGGTGGACTCGATAGATCCCGAACTTCTATCCGCCAAGCAGCGGTTCGACCAGCTCGCGAAACAACGGGGACTGATGAGCCACGAAGAGTTCACCAAGATCGTCTTGGAGATGGAGAAATCGCTTCTCGAAGATGCCATGAAGATGGCTGGAAATGTTAAAAGCCGAGCCGCGGAGCTCTTGGGAATCAGCCACCAGGCGATGAACTATCGCCGGCGCAAGCTCGGCTTAGATGCCGAACCCGAAACGGAAAAAAGTGAAACGAAAAACAAACCATTGGAGGTATAAATGAAGAAAATCGTAATCCTTATCGCGGCTCTTGCGCTCAAGAGCACGGCCTTTGCTCAGACCATGAGCCAAGAAACTCCCTATCTGGAAGATGGGGCCTACTACGCCCTGTCCCCTGAGCTGGCAGCTCGCCTCAACATCGACTACAACTCCCTGATCCAGGCTCTTCGCCTTCGCGAAAATCAAGGCATCGTCGTGAAGAAAGAAGTCGGGCAGGAAAACGTGGATATTTCCATCTTCGATTCGCACCAGTTCGCGCAAGCCCGCATGGACTTTGTCCGTCAGTAGGTCACATGAGCTTGAAAGAGAACTGTCTTGCGGCATTGAAAGAGGGATCTTGGACGTTCGACGTCCTGGGGCCGATCTTTCGTTCCGCTCTCACCAAGAGGGTTCAAGGACAGGACCCCTCTCTTTCTCTTCAAGATCGCCCCATGGTGGAGCTGACGCTTCTCGCTTACCGACGGACGCTGTCCGGCACGGAGCCCATTCAATCCGCGGATATGGTGATTAACCCCGCCCTTCAGTCCGAAGCGGCGCGGGCCGCGCTTCAGGATCTCGCTGAGTCCACTGTTGATGGCGGTTTCATCTCCACCTTCACGGCCGATGAGCGGGCTCACATCCGTGCCGCCATCGAAGAGATCAACCGGCACGCACCAGAAACGGCCCAGGAGTTTCGTCGCTGGATCACCCATTTTCTGAAGCTAGACGGCGTTCCCTTTCGGTCGGCATCCCACCCCCATGCCTTCGGCTGCATTTTCTTGAGCTCTCGAATCGCCTCGATGAGTCCCGCAGAGCTCGCGACTTCAATGGTCCATGAAATGGGCCATCAGGATCTTTTTCTTCTCAATATCATCGACCGACTGATCCGGGAGGAAGCCGACTACAAGATGGCCCATGCTCCCTTTCAAGGCGTGCTTCGCCCTCCCATCGGTCGTCTGCATTCCTATTTCGCCCTTTTTCGGATGATCCAGTTTGAACGGCTGGCTGGCCTGGAAACGCGGAAACACAGCCGCCTTTTTTACGAAACCAAGGAGTCCTTCACTCAAGATGAACTGACGGAATATGGCTTCCAGATCGTCGAAGCCGCCGCTGCTTTCATCGAAGGGCAATCGCCGCAGATGGAGCAACGAACTCTATGACAAGCATCGTCTTCAAAAAATCCATGCTTAAAACTATTATTTTCCTGGGAGCATTTATCATGACCAATACCAGCACCGCCGCCTCAGAGGCACCGCTAAAACTCGGCTACGTTCCGACGAGCTTTCCACGCGACATGATCGAAGTGAATCAGTTTGCCGAACACGCGATTCTCGGTCAGGTCCTCGAACCTCTGGTGGATGCGGACCGCTTCGGCAACATGACGCCGGGATTGGCGAAAAGCTGGACCGTCTCATCGGACGGTCGCACTCTAACTTTCGATCTTTTTACAGATCGCGTTTTCTCAACCGGCAGGCCGATCACCTCAAAGGACGTGGTTTATTCTCTGACACGGCATCTGGACGGCGGTTCTCAGTCGCGCAATTTTCTCACCTCCATCGAAAGCATTTCCGCCGAAGGGCCGCAGGGGATCATCATCAAGTTGAAAGAACCGAACGTCGCCATTCTGAAGGCTCTCACGCGCGACCACCTCGGTATTGTCCCCAGCGACTGGAAATTCGATTCGAAATCCGATGAACCGATCATCGGCTCCGGTGCGTACCGACTCGTTCGCAAAAGCGGCAAGTGGCTGCTCATCACCAACGAGAAATTCCTGCATAAGGAAAAAATCTCCATCCCGCAGTGGGAGCTGGTTTTCTTCTCTCCCGAAGGATCTGGAGTTCTGGAATCTCCTCTTCCAGATTACGCCCCTCTGATCACTCAGCAGGGACGAGACGATCTCGAATCCGAATTCAAGAAAAATGGAATTCCTGTCGAAATCAAGGAGCAACTGAGCTTCGTTCAGACATCACTTTGGTGGTATCCGCACGGCGAGCGTTATCGCTCCACCGAAGATAAGTCCCGGATCATGAGCTTTCTCAGCGACTTGGTCGAAACTCGCTGCAAACAGACGAAATGCCAGCGTGCCACGGGAATCGTCCCTGTAGGCATCGCCGGATTCTTGCCTGAGCCGCTGAAAGTCGCGACCGCTCCCAGGCGCGCCGACAAGAAGATCAAAGTGCGTTTGGCGACGATGGGAGTTCTGTTCGACTTCCTTTTCGAGGGGAAAACGGCCGCAGAAGTGGCGGCGAAGCACAACGTCGAGTTTGAATTTTTCACCTTCTCGCCGGCGACCCTGAAAGAGCTGACCGTCAAGAAACCGGATGTCGTCATGGGAAGCTGGGCCGGCGGGTTCAACGACCCCGAAGGATTCCTACCGCTCCTCAATCAGCTTCTTGCGACCGACTTCGTGAAGTTCCTGGAGGATCTGGCTCCGCTTTACCAAAAGGCCCGCACTGAGCAGAACTGGACCAAGCGTGCGGACCTATTTCGCGAATTTAACGAACGTCTCGTAAAAGAACAGCGGATGGTTCCGGGCTGGAAGATCCCAATGTACTCGGTTCGACGCCCCAATCTCAAGGAAGAGGAGATTGGCTTCCGCTACACACCACGACTCATCAACGTGAAGAAAGGCAAGTAAGCCGTGCCGACCCGCAACGACCTGTTCAGAAAGATGAGCCTGAGGAGATTCTTCGTCCTCATCATCTGTACGGGGGTTATCGTCTGCTCCGCGGTCTATACCCTGGCTCAGACGTGGCGGGACTTTGACCGTGAAAAGGAATCTCACACCACATTCCAGCGGAAGATTTCGGCAATGATGGCGAACTCATTGCGGGAGCCGCTGGTGCAGGGCGCTTCGATTGAGGCCAGCCTTCGCATTCAGTCCTTTCTCAAGCAGGACCCCAGCGTGATTTGCATGACCATTGAAGGCCGCGATATTCCCGGAGCGAGCTGCGAGGGGAAAGACCTGAAATCGAGATCCATTTTTCAGACGCACGACGATCTTTTCTACGACGCCAACCAAGCGCATTTGCTCGCCAAGGTAAATATCTTCTACGACAATTCCAGTCTCTATGGTTCTTGGAAGAGAAAACTGCGCGATTCCCTGATTATCAACCTACTGATTTCCCTTCTCATCTTTTCGTTCATCGGCACCTTGGCCGCACGACTTCTCCGCAACGACATCAAGACGGTTCTCGATGAATGCAATCCCGAGACTCAGGGACAACAGACTTCGGAAGGTATCCGCATCAAGGAGTTCTCTCATCTTTTCCATAAGCTCAAAGGTTACATCGCGGAGGCCAAGCTCAATGCCGAAGCCAGAGCCGCCGCAGAGATCGCAAAACAGGTTGCTCATGACATCCGATCCCCCCTCGCAGCTCTCCGCATGACAATTGAATCCCTGCATTCCCTCAACGAGGACACGCGTCGAACCATCCAGTCCGCCTTTGAGCGGATCAACGATATTGCCAATGACCTGATGAACAGGTGGCCTGCCGTCAGTCTTAGTGTCGCCGCCGAAGAGTCCTCCGAGCGGAAGGTGGAGCTCCTCAATGATCTCGTGGAAAGCATCATTTCAGAAAAAAGAATCCAGTACCGCGAGCTCTCCGGGATCGCCCTCGAGCTGAGAACCGACCGTAAAGCTCATGCCCTTTTCGCCAGTATTTCCGGGCATAGGCTCAAACGCGCCCTGTCCAATATCATCGACAATTCATACGAGGCGATCTGTCAGCAAGGGAAAATTGCTGTTTCAATCACGCTGGAAGGAGGCCATGCGCGGATCTCGGTGAAAGACAACGGCAAAGGCATCCCGACGGACATCCTTCCCAAGCTGATGCAGAAAGGGAGCACTTTCGGGAAGGAAGAGGGAAATGGTCTCGGTCTCTACGATGCGAGAAAGACCATCGAGGCGTGGGGAGGCTCGATTTCCCTGGAATCCAAAGTGAACCAGGGCACAGAGGTCGTCGTATGTCTTCCTCTCGCGAAAGAGCCGGAATGGTTTGCCCGCAAGATCATCTTCGACTCCTCGACGACCATCGTATCCATTGACGATGACGTCAGCATTCACGAGATCTGGCGCTCTCGATTCAATTCCGTGATGGAAAGTTTCGAGGGTATTCGCTTCCTAACATTCTCCTCTGTCACTGAGTTCATGGAGTGGCGCTCGCTCAATACGGAAGGCAACTACCTTTTCCTGATCGACCACGAATTTCTTCACCAGAAGATGACCGGTCTTGATGTCGTCGAACGACTCCGTATCGAGCAGAATTCCATTTTGGTCACGAGCCGATATGCCGAAACTTCGGTTTCCCAAAAGGCAAAAAAACTGGGAGTTTCGATCCTTCCCAAAAACTTGGCCGGCTTCATTCCCTTCGAGATAGCGGCCTGAGATTCCGTCTGATCCGCAGTTTAACGGCGTGCCGCTTTTTTCTTGGCAGCGATTTTTTTTCGCTTTGCTTTGGTTTTCGACTTCGCTTTTCGTTTTGTCTTCTTTTTCACTTCCGGAAGATCGTCCGTCAAATCGTCAAGATCGTCGTCAAACTCCAGTGGCATGGGAGAGAGAGAAAAGTCGTCATCCGGCACAAATCTTTTGTCCGGCAAGACAAAATCCACCGCGTTCAGCGCGATCTTTCGCAGTGTCAGCTCCCGAAATGAAAATTTCGGAAGTTTCGGCCGAGGCAAGGGTGGTCCGAATTGAATGGCTTGCACGATACCAAACAGAAGTCCTTGTATGTCGATGGCCTGAGGCTCTTTTCTCGCTTCCGAAAGAACTTGACCCACAAATTTTCCGATCCGAGTTTGCCTCTCTCTGATGTCGCGACTCATATCGCACATGGGTTCACGGCACGCCCGAAGAGAATCAAGGGCTAAAAGACGATCCACAGCTTCCTTCGAAAGCTGGGATTCGATTTGCTTGATGTATGCTGAGGGTCGTCTTCGGCGCGTATCCATCTCCGCAGCCGCTTTTGCCCGCTCGAGTGTTCTTAACATTTCAAACCTCCTTCAAGACCAGGAGCGACCACTGGTAAATTTCTGAGTTTCCTAGGTCCCAGAATCCCAGACTTTTCGATTTCCCGATCCAACGAACTAAAATCAAACTTCAAGACCATTCCCCGCAGCACGGAATCAAGACCCTGCGGAATGTTCCGAAGCATTCGATCCGGCGAGACGAACAGGACGAGACCTGTTGTCGGATAGTGATTGAGGAGCCAGCGATGAAGCCAGAATCCCTCTTCCTCTGAGTCCTCGACATCACTGATGACCAAAGAAAACTCCGATTCTTCGAGAGCTGTCATGGCCTCACGCTGAGGGAGAGCAACGGTTTCGGTCTGGAATTGCATTCCGATCCTGGCAGCCAAGATCGTCTGAATATCTTCGTCGTTATCAAGGATCAAAACCCGTTTCATCTCATCGACGTTGTATTCCTTGAGATGATCTTCCGAAAATGTGGCGTTATCCACATCATTTACTGTGAGTATGCGCCTACCGAGCCTGGCCTTTCTCTGCGGGTGGTTGAAAATCTGCATCTTTTCTCTCCTAGCTTTGCCGGCTTCGCCTTCACCGCGAAGCCATTTCAAAAATTCAGTAGTAACGTCGTTTCCGATAATCGGAATTTCCGATTTTGGGAAATTCATGGGCGTCCCTTTACGCTTTAGCAAAGCCCTGGGGGTCGCTACGAAAAAAACACAACACACAAAGGATTACAGAAGGCTCCTCCAGGAGTTGCGAACAGCTAGAGTTGTTGCCGGCTACACCCAAAAAGAGGCTGCGAAATCTCTTGGCAAGCATCCGCCGTTCATTTCCAAAATCGAAAGCGGAGAAAGGCGAGTAGATGTTATTGAGCTTATCGCTCTATGCACCCTCTATAAGGTGAAGATCATGGCGCTCCTCCGGAAAGCTGGGCTCGACTAACATCCAGCGCAGCCCGAGACACATTCGCACGACCGAGAAGCTCCCAATTTTCACCATTTTTCGCCGCAGCCACAATAAACCAATTTTGATTCGCCCACAACTGTGGACGCTCGATTTTTTCCTAACTCGTACACTGACGTGGACGAGGAAAATTTGGGGAAAAAGAAAAAATCGAAGAATACTGAAGATTTGAAGCGCTTTGGCAAACATCTCGAAAAGATGATCCTTCAAAAGGGTTATTCGTCGCCTTATGACTTTTGGATTCAAAAAGCTGGGGAAGATATGGCGAGAGCGGGACTCAACTATCTTATCGCAGGCAAAAGAGAGCCAAAGCTGCTGACGTTACTCTTGTTGGCCGATCTTTTAGAAGTGGCACCCGCTGAACTTTTAGACTTTTAGGCTCCTAAAAATTCAAAGTCACTTTATCCCAATCTGCATCTTTCATTGCGCGAATTTCTGAGGATAATGGAGCTATGCGGCAAGTTCGAGCTTGATATCACTGGGAGGCAAAATCTTTGATCCCACTAACAAAAATCCCCACCACGGATTTTTGGTGAAATTCTCTTTTTGAGGCGTGAGCTCTCCAGGTATCCGGATTTGCTTGCCAATTCTTCCTGCCCAGACTAACGTAGGACTACGGTGAGAAATTTTAGATTTTTTATTTCTGTAATGCTTCTTTTGACGTTCGCATTCGCGCTCGGAGAAGAAACATTTGGAAACTCGAAGCACCTCCTCGCTTGCCAAGGAGGGTTTTCAATTTCTTCCGAATCCGGCCATGATGATTTTGCTTATCAACAGAGCTGCGGCGAACAAAGCCAGGAAAGACAATCGCAAAAGTGCAGTGATCCTTGTCATGTTGGACAAAGCCATTTTGGTCATTGCTCATTTTTAGCGGCCAATTCCGTGTTGACCTATCCTGCATTTAATCTTTCCACCTCGAAAAGCTTCCTTTCCCAAATCATGGTGGAAGGTCCGACTCTTGAGGGGCCTCGACGCCCCCCGCGCCACGCCTAAATTTTAGTTTCCATTCGCGCGCTGAATTTCTAAGGACGCCATCGGCTCCATTGCGTCTAAAACTCACTGCGTAGCGAATTATCATCCCATTCACTCATTAACTGTTCTGAGGTTTTGCATGAAACGACCGTTGTTCGTAGTGTTATTTTTGTGTCTGGCAGGCTCCAGGGCGTTCGCTGAACCGAAATGCACGGCTCCCGCCACCTATCGTGATCTCGTGACCTGCGCTGAATCCCTGTCGCCGGAGGTTCAAAGCGCTCAGCTCGAAGTGGATCGCTCCAAAGCTCTAATTGATGCTGCCGGCCAGTGGCGCAACCCTGAGCTTTCCGCTGAAACTTTTCAAGGAAAAGTAGGAGGTCAAAATCAAGGCGAGACCGACATCTCTTTAGGTGTGCCGATCGAGCTTGGCGGAAAGATTTCGGCGCGCAAGGACGTAGCCCGAGGCGGATTGAGCTTTGCCGAAGCAAAGCTTTATGAAGCGCGTGCAAAAGTTCGCTCTCAAATTCTCTTAAAGCTCCATCGACTGAGGCAGGTAGTCCATGAGCAGGAAATCGCCGACGAGGCTATCCGCACATTCACGAAGTTGATTGGGCAGTATGCAAAACGGCCCGGCCTGTCTCCGGAGCAGCAAATTTCATATTCCGTCTACCAGCTCTCAAAGAGCGAATACGAACTCAAGAAATCCAGCACCGCCGAAGAAATCGTGGGGCTTGATTCTTTCTTTAGACTTAACCTCGGCCTGGGGACTGACCAAGTACGATCTTTGCTTCCTTCGAGTCCGAAGACGTGGCCCAAGATAGGCCCTTCGGAAAATCCACGTCCTTCTCCTAAGCTACAACTGCTTCAAGCCGAACTTGATACCGCCAAAGCAGAACTTTCGCTCGCACAAAGCGAAGCGTGGCCAACCCTCATCGTAGGGCCTTCTATGAAGATGCAAACGGAAGCTGGTCAGTCCAACAATCTGATGGGCGTCAATGTGAGCCTTCCTTTGCCGCTTTTCAATGTCAACGGAGGGGCGCGCGCCGCTGCTGCCGCCGGCGTCAAACTCAACGAAACTCGTCGCGAGATCGGCTTGCGAGAGCAGACTCTTCGCAGAGAAGAACTTCGCAAAGTCTACGACCAATCTGTTCAGTCGATGGCGGGAAGCCTTTCGCACGACGAAATCGAGAAGCGACACCGTGATGCCGAAAGACTTTTCACGAAAGGCGTCGTTCCCAGTGCGCTCGTCATCGAAGCGCATCGCACTTCATTTGAACTGGAAAAGACGAGACATGAGCGCGAGTTGCGCGCGCTCGAAGCCCTTCTCGATCTCTACGCAATCGACGGAAACATCTTGGAGGTGAACCTATGAGCCGCATTCATACACTTTTGATCGTCCTGGCCCTTCTCGGTTACGGCGTGACTCATGCTTCTGAAGGTCACGGGGCTGGCGAAAAAAATCACAAAGAAGAAGGCCACGCCGAGGGCGACGGCCACAACCATGAGGAAGGCGAAGAAGAGGGAGGCGGCGGGAGTGTCGGCCCGGATAAAGGCATCACGGAGTTTAGCGAACGGAGCGGTTTTAAGCTCTCGCCCGAAGCCCTGAAGAATTTCGATCTGAAATATATAAAGCTGAATGGTGACGGCCCTTGGGCACTTCCGAAATCCTCCATTGTTCATTCAGGCGAGGAAACGAATCTATTTCGCAGAAGAAATGGATTTTTCAAACGCATTGATTTTCAGACCATTAAAACTTCAGGTAATCAAATCACAGCAGACTCGGACGATCTGAGGGAAGGCGATGAGGTCGTCGTCTTGGGCCTTGGATTTTTACGAATCGCCGAACTCGCCTCCACTGGAGGCGTTGCCCACGGGCATTCGCACTAAGGAAAAAATATGATTAACAAAATTATTCACTTTTCAGTCTACAACCGGGGAATCGTTCTCCTGCTGACGCTTGCGATGGCAATTGCGGGATTCATTTCATTTCAAAATCTTCCCATTGATGCTGTTCCGGACATCACCAACAACCAAGTTCAGGTGAATACGGTCATCGACGGGCTTGCACCCGAAGAGATCGAGCGCACGATCACCTTTCCTGTCGAAAGTTCCATGCGTGGGATCGCCGGGGTGCTTCAGGTCCGCTCGATCACTCGCTTCGGCCTTTCACAGGTCACTGTCGTCTTCAAGGACGGCATCGACATTTATCGCGCCCGGCAAATGGTTTCCGAACGCCTTCAAGGGGTTCTCCCGGAGCTTCCCAAGGGAGCAGAAGCTCGTTTAGGGCCGATCTCCACGGGGCTTGGGGAAATCTATCAATATACGCTCGACGTGAAGAACCCTTCCCAAGATCCAGGTGAACGCCTCAAGCAGCTCATGGATGTCAAAGCCATGCAGGACTGGTTCATAAAGCCACGACTGATGACCGTCGAAGGGGTCGCGGAAATCAACACCACGGGCGGATACGAACGCCAGTACCATGTTCAGCCCGACATCAAAAAAATGGCTTCTTACGGCATCCATTTCGAGGAAATCACCACCGCTTTGGAGAACGCCAATAAGAACGTAGGGGGCGGATATATCTCTCAGACCGCCGAACAGTTCTTGGTACAGGGAGTGGGACTCTTCAAGTCTCCCGCGGATATTGAAAAAGTCCCGGTGAAACAGCTCGATTCATTCCGGGTACTCAAACTCGGAGAGATCGCCAAAGTGGGTCTCGGGAAAGAGCTCCGAACGGGAGCTGCGACCGTGAACGGTTACGAAACCGTTCTTGGTACCGTGATGATGCTGCTCGGGGAAAATAGTCGAACGGTTTCCTTGCGGGTCAAGGAGCGTATGGAAGAGATCACCAAGACCCTTCCCGAAGGCTACGTCCTCACAACGGTCTACAACAGGTCCGACCTCGTAAACGCGACTCTTGGCACGGTCGAACACAACCTCGCGATGGGCGCGACTCTCGTTATCGTGATTCTCTTCCTTCTCATCGGAAATGTCAGGGCCGCCCTTATTACCGCAGTGACCATTCCGCTCTCGCTACTTGCGACGTTTCTCATCATGAAGCCCTTGGGAATTTCGGGAAACCTGATGAGCCTGGGCGCCTTGGACTTCGGGATCATCGTGGATGGAACGGTCATTCTCATCGACAACTGCGTTCGGTATGTCCACGACCTCACTCAAAAGTATGGTCGGAAGCTCTCGCGGGAAGAGTTGCAGAAGGCCGTCTATGAAGCCTCGGTTGAGGTTCGTGTTGCGGCGGGATTCGGCGAGCTGATTGTTGTCGTCGTCTTCTTGCCAATCTTCGGTCTCGTAGGGATTGAAGGTAAGATGTTTACGCCTATGGCGGCGACTTTCGCCATCGCGGTCGCATCTGCGCTGGTTCTCTCTTTCACGACTGCGCCGGCCCTTGCATCGCTGGTCCTCTCGGCAAATGCGAAGGATTCTGAGCCGAAACTTATGGCTTGGGTCCGCCGTATCTACCAGCCCATTTTAGAGCGAACCTTCCAGATGAAAACGGCAACGATTGGCGTTGCTGTTGTCGCGGTGGGTATTGGTGTCGCCCTTTTCATGTCGCGAGGCGCGGAATTTCTTCCTCAACTTAGTGAGGGCTCGTTCGCATTTCACATGATCCGCCCGGTCAACATCAGCCTCGATCAATCCATCGAGTTTCAGCTAAAGGCCGACAAAATCATCCGTGAATTTCCCGAGGTAGAGAACGTCTTCTCACGAATCGGAACTTCAGAGGTCGCGACCGATCCTATGGGCGTCAACATCTCCGACACCTACATCATGCTCAAGACCCGCGATCAATGGCCTAAGCACGAAAATGGTCGCCACACCTACGAATCGTTGGTCAACAGCCTCGTGGCTCGCTTGGAAAAAGAGCTACCTGGGCAGAACTATCTTGCTTCGCAGCCGATCCAGATGCGGTTCAACGAACTTCTGGAAGGGACTCGAGCCGACGTTTCCGTGAAAATTTTCGGTCCTGATCTCCAGACGAACATGGATCTCGCCAAGCAAATTCAAGGAGTCGTCTCGAAAGTTCCAGGGGCTGGTGACGTTGAGGTTGATCTCGCCGGCACAAGCCCGGTGCTGCGGATCGAACCAAGGAAGGATGAGCTGTCCAAGTACGGAGCCTCCACGGCCGATGTGCTCGGCACGGTCGCGACCGCTCTCGGCGGTGAAGAAGCTGGCTATCTTTACGAAGGGAATCGAAAGTTTCCAATCGTCGTGCGACTCGGAGAAGAGGACCGCTCCGACCTGACAATGATTAAGGCTTTGCCTGTCGGCGTTGGTGCCAACACGACGGCGCCGCTCGCGAATCTCGCAAAGACTGAGTTCTCCGAGACTTTCGGCTCTATCAACCGCGAAGACTCGAATCGCAGATCGGCCGTTCTCATCAACCTGCGTGGTCGTGATACGGAAAGCTTTGTCGAGGAAGCCCAAGCCGCGGTTGAAAAGTCCGTCAAAATTCCACAGGACTACTACGTTCAGTGGGGCGGAAACTTCAAAAACTTGCAAGAGGCTCGCGCAAGGCTTTTAGTTCTGACCCCGGTCGCTTTGATCGTGGTGCTGTTGATGATCTACGCGGCCTTTGGGAGCGTTGGACAAACGATCCTAATTTTCCTCTGCGTTCCGTTTGCGCTCGTGGGCGGCGTGGTGAGCCTCGTCTTGAATGGGCTTCCGTTTAGTATCTCGGCGGGCGTCGGGTTCATCGCCCTTTCAGGGATTGCAGTTTTGAATGGTGTGGTCCTCGTGAACTACTTCAACCAGCTCAAGCTCGAAGGAAAAACCGGGAAGGATCTCGTCGTTAGCGGCACGCTCATTCGTCTTCGCCCTGTGCTGATGACGGCGCTCGTGGCGATCTTTGGATTCTTGCCGATGATGCTTTCGACCAGCGTCGGCGCGGAAGTTCAAAGGCCACTGGCATCGGTCGTGATCGGAGGAATCATCTCTTCGACCCTGCTGACTTTGATTGTGTTGCCGATTCTTTATTCCATCTTTGAAAACAAATTTCAGGGAAGGGTTGCTCATTAACTATTGGAGGTGCGGATGAAAAGCGCGTTTTACGTTCTAAGTGCATTGGTTCTTTTAGGAAGTCTCGGTTGTGTCCATTCGGCTCATAAGGTCGATGGGCCGCAAGAAAAAGCAGAAATTCCTGCTGGCGTTCGCGTCGGCATTGGAGGCAAGGAGGTCAAGGAAGGAGATACGGTTTCTGTCTTCACGACGTCTTGTCACACGACGACGATGGGCGAAGATCGTCCTCGTCGCAAAAAGGAATGCCACGACAAACAAGTTGGATCAGCACTGGTTTTGAAGATTTTGGATCACGATTCTGCCATCGTTTCGCCACAAAATGGATTGGTTATGGACACTTCGATGAAAGTCGAAAAACAAAAAGGAGAACAGTAAATGAAACATCTGAACATTATCTTCGCGTTGGGCCTCATGGCTCCAGCCTTCGCTCTCGCTTCGGAGGATCACGGAATGCTCGAATCATGCAAGGCTGAGTGTCCGAGTGCTAAGACGGAGGACGAAGCCCATAAGTGCATGGAAGGCGTCGTCAAAAAGAAACAGAACGACAAGAAGTTTCGCAAATCGGATTGTTTCGAAGCCTTCAAGGAACACGAAAAGCACGAGAAAGAAGACGGACACAAGCACTAGAGAATTTCTAGCCGCGAGCTACGACGGATGAGAGTCCGGTCGTGGCATCGCCTTTACGGAGTCGATGATGAGCGAAAATCATACGGAGCACGCTTGTGGCACCTGCAACGATAAGCCGCAAGAAAAAGTACTCGGACCAAAGACAACCAATCAAAAGGAATCTCTCTTCCGGATTTCGGGAGCGGATTGCTCGGATGAAGTGAACGCCATCAAAAAGGCGCTCGCGGGCATCGGCGTTGAAACTGTCTCTGTGAATCTGGTCGCGGCAACCGCTACCGTCCATCATTCTCCAGAAATTGCTCCCGAACGAATCCGGGCGGCCATTGAAAGCACGGGGGTTAAGGTTGTTGACCAGGAGGAAGTCAGCTTCATCGCGGCCAACAAAGTTCGAGTCGCGCTCGTGGCCTCTTCAGGCGCCCTTCTCGGGATCGGACTTCTGCTCGAATGGACTGAAGCCACTCAAGAAATGGTGCTTCTTGCGGTTTTTGGCTTAGCAACCATCTTAAGTGGGCTCTTGGTATTTCCGAAAGCTTACCGCGCGATTCTCCAGAAATCCCTCGATATGAATGTTTTAATGTCCATCGCGGTCATTGGAGCGTTTGCGATCCGCGAGTATTCGGAAGCCGCCACGGTCGTCTTTCTTTTCTCACTTGCTGAACTTCTTGAATCCTTCAGCGTGTCCAGAGCTCGTAACGCAATCAAAGCCATCTTGAAGTTAACCCCGCAGATTGCGCAGGTCGTAAAAGGCGATAGAATTCTCAGCGTCCCGGTGTTGGAAGTGGGCCTTGACGAGCTGATCGTCGTTCGACCCGGCGATAGTTTCCCTTTGGACGGAACGGTCACTGAAGGCACCTCCTCAGTCAATCAGGCGCCCTTAACAGGCGAATCGGTTCCCGTAGATAAAAAGCCGGGAGATCCAGTTTTTGCGGGAACGATCAACGAAAACGGTGCCCTCACGGTGAAAGTCACGAAGGGATTTCGAGACACAAAAATTTCTCGGGTGCTGAAACTTATCGAAGAGGCCCAGCAACAGAAGGCCCCCTCCGAGGCGTTCGTGGATCGTTTCGCCAAAATCTATACCCCCATCGTCTTCCTGCTCGCTGTCGCAATCGCGGCTGTTCCGCCACTGTTTTTTAGCGGATCCGCAGACGTCTGGTTTTATCGCGCACTGGTTCTGCTCGTGATCGCATGCCCCTGCGCGCTGGTTCTTGCCACACCCATCTCGGTAGTTTCGGGACTCGCCTCGCTCGCACGTCGCGGAGTTCTTGTGAAAGGCGGAAAGTATCTTGAGGCTTTGGGCAAGCTCAAGGCCATCGCGATGGACAAGACTGGAACGCTAACGGAAGGAAAATTCAAAGTTCAGACCTTCAAGGCATTCGGCGGAGCCGACGAGAATGAAATCCTTAAAGTCGCGATTTCCCTTGAGCGCCTGTCCTCCCATCCACTCGCCAAGGCGGTTCTCGAATACGGCAAGTCCTACACAGGGACTGTGCCGGAAGCGAAAAACTTTGCCGCGATCCCCGGACGCGGCACCGAGGGCTGGGTTGATTCTTGCCTTTACTTCGCGGGCAACCACAAGCTCGCCCACGAGCTGGGGGTTTGCGGCGAGGAAATTGAAGCTTACCTTTCAGAACTTGAGCAGCGGGCTCTTTCGGTCATCATTATCGGCCATAGGCCCCATGACTCCCACCAGGGAAGTGTCATGGGAATTTTTGGCCTCGGCGACACGTTGAAGGTCAATGCGCGTGAAGCAATTCAGGAGCTCCACCGCGTTGGAATTTCAAAAGTCATTGTTTTGAGCGGAGACAACCAGAAGACAGTCGATGCGCTTTGTAAGCTCGCCGGAGTTGACGAAGGGAAAGGCGACCTCCTTCCTGAAGATAAGGTCGCCGAGATCAAAAAGCTCTCTGAGCGTTTTACGAACGTTGCGATGGTTGGAGACGGCGTGAACGATGCCCCAGCTCTTGCCAACGCAACTATTGGGGTTTCGATGGGAGCGGCCGGAACGGATTCCGCCATTGAAACCTCGGATGTCAGCCTTATGCAGGATGATCTCTCGCAGCTTCCAAAGGCCGTTGCACATGGGCGTCGGGTTCTTCGGGTGATTCAGTTCAACATCGCTTTCGCGATCCTTACAAAGCTGGTGTTCCTCATCCTTGCCGTCATTGGATACTCGAATCTTTGGCTCGCGGTCGCAGCCGACATGGGAGCTTCGATTTTGGTCACATTGAACGCCCTCAGATTGCTTAAAAGCCAGCCGATTCAGGTGAAAGGATAGCGGCATGATGCGAAGTCAAGAAAGCCTACTGAATGCTCGCGGCCGCAGCGCGGGGCTGATTGTTACGGCCTTTTCGTTTACCGTAGCGACCCTATTTCTAGGCTATCTTGCCTTCGGATTCTTGACGTCACTTATTTTTTCGTCTGGATTTCTCAGCGGCTTCATCCTCTGGTATTTCATTCCGACGGCAACACCTTACGAAAAATTGAAGATCCCTTACTTCGCGTGTCTTGCGCTTTTCTTTCTTCATCGAGTGGAAGAAAAGTATATGGGATTCTTCGCATTTCTCTCCGAAGTGACTGGCGTGTCGACGCCTGAGATTCTGTCTAAGGAGGTGGTTGGCCTCGTCGCCATTTCCGTCGGCTCGTGGCTATCTATTCCGTTTCTCCTGCGAAGAGGATATGATTTAGGATATTATTTCGCCTGGACATTTTTCACCGCAATGGGCGTGACCGAGCTTGCGCACTGGGTGGTGTTTCCCTTCCTACTCGAAAATCCAATTCAGTACATTCCTGGAATGATGAGCGTTGTTCTGCTTGCGCCCGTGGCCTGGATCGCAATGCGAAGACTCACTTCGGGCAAGATTAAAAGGAGTCTTTTATGAACTTGATGCGAACTCAGTTTGCGGATCGAGCCGTCATCCGTGCAAAGTCCGAGATCGAAAGCGGAAACCATGAACTCGCCTGGAAGTATCTGGAAGAGGCCCACATTTTCTCACAACCCGATGCGGGAATGCACCTCTATGTTCACTGGGAAATGCTTCGGCTCGCCAAACAGCAAGGAAACAAATCGGAACTTTTCGGCCAGATTCTGCGACTCCTCCTGGCAGTCCCATCTTCCGTTTTTCGGATGTATCCCGCAGGAAACAACGGTCGAAGCAATGTCGGACTTTTTTCTCCAATGCCCCTTTCCAAACGACACGAAAAGAAGCTGAACGAGCTGGAGAAGCTGGAGAAACAGCGGATTGAATCCGGCGGAACGCTCCAGAAGTATCAGCGACAACATCCTCTCACTCGCCGGTAGAAACCCAGGAGTAGCGATAGATTGATGACTTTTTTGGTTAGCCAGTCGTCGAGAAGTTTAACGAGGTGTCTCGATTTGAGGCAAACTAGCGCACCCTCACGCGCTTTTGACGGAGGCATGATCAGTGCATGACAAAACGCATGGGAAATCAATGGGCTACCCTCATTTCATATTTGCTGGTCTTTGCCCTGGTATATCTCTACGCTCCCGTGGTCAGTGCCCAAGCCTCCACCGTTAAGACGAACCATTCCGACGTGAACTTATGGTCAGGAGCCGGGCGGCCTTCTCATCAGACAGTTGGCCGCATCAAACGCTTCGAAGAAATTCAAGTCCTTGGAACCAAGCGGCTAAAAAGTGGCGAAGTTTGGTATCGTGTTCAACTCCGTCGTTTCCCAGGATGGAGAAAACAAGAGCAAACCGGCTGGGTTGATGCCAAATTCTTCACTTCTATCGAAAATCCTGTCGTGGACGACCAGCCCTCAGAAAGCGTGACCGAAGCACAGGCAGCTTGTGTCAACTGTGCCACGGGTGGAAAATCTACCGCACCAATTCCGAAGCAGCAGACCGATGACATTGCAGCCGTTGGAAAGGCTATTCGCAATAAGGTTGGCTTTGCTTGGCCCGTGGGAGGCTACGTTCGGAGCGGCTTCGGTTACAGGCGACATCCGATCAAAGGAGTCGTTAAGCTTCACAAGGGCACCGACATTTCTGGTAATGCCGGCGCAAAGGTCAAAGCAGCCAAAGGCGGCGTCGTCGAGATTTCCGCCGGTGGATGTAAGACCGGCCGGAAATCCTGTAACGGTGGTGCGGGCAACATGGTCACGATCAACCACGGAGACGGCACGAAGACAAGATACCTCCACATGGCTCCCGGTTGCCGCATGCCAAAGCGAGGGACAAGAGTCTCGCAAGGTGATATGCTTGGTTGCGTCGGTGCTACGGGTGCCGTGACGGGGCCGCATCTGCATTTCGAGGTCATCAAAAACGGAAAGTGGATCAACCCGCTCACGGTCTTACCGAAGAGGAGATAGTTATGAAGCTAAAATTACAATTTCTAGTTGCGGGATTATTCCTAACTTCGGTAAATGCTTTCGCCGCGGAGATTGACAGGTCCTATGCATCGCGAATCATCGTCGCTTGCGTGAAATCCGTTGAGCAAGTTGGAAGAAAAATCCCGAATTACAAAGTTGTGTGTCAGTGTATCGGTGAAACTCACTACAATTCCGCGGTCGGAGAAGGCATAAAGAGCGAAGCGGAAGACCACATTCGATGGACCACCGAGTTTTACGAGACGACCAACATGAAGAAGCTCCAGCGCATGGTAGACCGAAATCCGAAATGGAGTTCGTTCGACGACCAAGTGGTAGATGATTGTATGATGTCCTCTAATCAGGGCTCAAAAAAATAGGCCGAGTCAGTTCCGCGGCTCCTAAGAAACCAATGCGCTATTTGTTGAATGCTTTTCTTGAGCGGCTTAACAGATAGCCCAAAGAAGCCACCATCACACCGACCGCGAACCAAACGTAAATCATCCCGTCATAGCGAGTTGCCAGAGCGAGGGAAGTGAGAACTCCCAGCGCCGGAAGGATCGGAACTCCGGCGATCGCGCCTCTAATGCGAAACGGCCTCTTAAGGTCTGGTTTCAGGAATCTCAAGAAGATCACAGCGAAGTTGATGGCCGTAAATACGAGAAGCGCTCCAAGTGACGACAGACTGGCGACTTGTTTGATTTCACCGAGCAAAACAAAAGCTCCCGTCGCTAATATTACCACGATGATCGCGAGCCAAGGACTTCCTTTAGGTGTGACTTTTTCAAAAAGAGGCTTTGGCAAATCTCCAGCCCGCGAAACTCCGAAAAGTAGACGACTCACGGAAATGGACCCACTGAGAGTCGCATTGGCCGTCGCCAAGAGTGCTGCAATCGCAATCAGGTGACCGAGAATCGGCGCTCTCGCGGTTCCGGCAACTGCTAGGGCACGGCTGCTTTGTTTCACCACGTCTGGCTCAATGAGAGTTAGCACAGCGAAGACGATCATCAAATACACGAAGGTTGTTAGGAAAAGCGCGATCAAAAAAGCTTTCCATAGATCCTTTTCTGGATTCTTCGCTTCCTCTGATAAAGACGCTAGGTGTTCGTAGCCGGTGTAGATGAAAAAAATGATGCCCGTGGCCTTTATCGCACCACCCCAGTCAACTGGAGCGGACACGACCTGCGTTAAACGCTCCGTTATTCCCGCAGTCGTAAAGGCCGCAACAGCCAAAATAAGAAGCCCAGAGACCTGCGCGATGGTAAATCCCACGTTGACCCAAGCGGCGCGTTTTAGGCCAGCAATGTTGACGACCGAAAGCACGACGATCAAAACGAGGGCGATTAGCACTTCGTTTGCCTGCACGATCTCCTTCAAGTAGCTCGCGAATGTCAACGCGACCGTCGCGATCGTGGCCGCTCCATGAATGGCGATGAACATACCTACGAGAAAAGCAATGGCTGGAAATTTCGGGAATGCATTTCGCAGAAAATTGTGTTCGGCACCCGCATTAGGAAGAGCCGTTGCGAGCTCGGCGTAGGAGAATGCCGAAAATGAAGCAACCACGGCAGCCAAAATAAAGCTGAGCCAAATGCTTTGGCCGGCATCCTGTGCCGCAGGACCGAGAACCGAATAAATTCCCGAACCGATAATCGTGCCGACCCCGTAGACGGTAAGTTGGAAGAGGCTCAACGACTTTTTAAGCTGCATAGGACACCTCCTTTTTACACCGTCATGAAACTTAGCGCAACCGCAGGCCAATTGCCAGCCGCGGTCCGACCAGTATCTCTTCTTTATGACCGATATGAACAAGGGCAACGTCGAAAAATACCGAATTACACATGGGCGCGGCTCGGATCAGAACCGTGATGCCTATGCGGAACGCTTTCTCGATGTGGTAAATTCTGGAGCCAGCTCGCTGGGATTCATTCGCACCTAAGAAGTCTACTGGGGCAATCTCAAGCGCGCGGTTCGCCTCGATGGGTTATCATCAACAAATTCCAAGGTTCGCGAGCGTGCGATTGTTCATGGGTGGGACAACACGCACGTGCGGTATGTGATTCAGGGTCTTAGCTGGGGATGCCCCGCACTTGACTGGAGTGTGAAAGATCCGGTGATCGACAAAGTACGAGATGGCAGCTTGATGGACATTGGTGTCTCCAAAATTTAGCCATTAAAATAGAGGGGCGCTCTATGAGCGCCCCTCTATTAGCCAAGTTATGAGCTGAATACCGCCGACAACTATCGCCACAATCCAAGCGCGTTTCATTCCAAGGACCAAACGATAGTCCTTCATTTGCAGCCTCAGATTGACCTCTAGTGTGATGTAGTTGAAATCTTGTTCCATAACGGTCTCCTTTCGCCCAACGCCGACAGGCTGGAGAAGGAGACGTTTATGGGACTTCAAAGACGAAAGAACCACTTATTTCAAGGAAGCTGCAAAGGCCATCGTTTGCACGGGATAAAAAAAGAGCCGGCATTTCCGTTCGGCTCTTCGTAGGTTTTACATAAATCTGTGGGAAGCGTTTCTCTAGCGTTTCAAAAAAATTTATTTTCTCTCTCCATTGATCGCGTAAATCCTACCACCGCGGACTTGTGCTTCTCCCTTATATCTATCGCTCTCAATTCTCGCGATGTAATTCGCATTCAGCTTCAATCCCTCAAAACCAACAATCCCCATCGTCCCTGTGTGAGCCTTTGCGATTTGCTTTCCGCCCAAATCGTGAAGAACGATCTCAACTCCACGACAACTCGTGAATTCATTGAGCGAACAGCGAATTGCCGTCACGTCTCCAGCGATATCCTTTTCAGACATTAGTTTTTCGAGCTGGTCTTGCTCCAAGGCTTCAGGCTGATGAGGAGAATGTCGAACTTGAGCGACCTCGGGCTTCTTTGGCTTTTTCGGTTCTCCGCCGCCACCGCCATGAGCCCAAGCGAAAGAACAACACAGCGTCAACAGAACGAAGCTGGTTCGATTCACGACTGTTTTCACCTTTTGCCACCTCTCGTTCGATTTAATTAGGATGCTAACTAAAGCGCAGATCGCCTGTCAAATCCAAGACAATCCCTAGCTCGTTCGGACATCTTGCTTCGGGCGTTTTCAAGGGCTCCTGCGGAGGCGGCGGGAATCACCTCGCTAGTTTTTTTGGCAGTTTGGTTCGCTTTTCTAAGAGTCTCCTTTGAGGTCAGATTTTTTGCTATGGGCGGTCGCTCCGGCGGCCTCCTTTTCCCTCCCTTTGCAGGGAACCGCGCCATTCACTTCGTTCGGTGTCACGGTCCCTGCCGCTACCACGTCTCTCGGACGTTCTCGCGTGACGGTCGGGGGAGTCCTTCTCCTCTCCCTACACACCATCTTCAGGACCTTCACGAGTTTGTGAAAGGCCCCTCGATGTTGATGGGTCAAAACGCAAAACAGCTTTCAAAGGAGAAAGTCATGAACAACCAAAACGAAACTCAAAAAGCTCAGGCGCAACAAGCACAAGGCTTCTTCACTAACCCGCAAGTTTACCTGAACACCGAGCGCGGCGTGCTCACTCACCGCATCGGCAACGATCTTCGGATTGATATGCCGATCAATCTCTACAAGAGCATTCTCGGTTTCCCTTTCGAGAAAAAGACTCAAACCGATTCCTCTGAAGAGAAAGCTCCGTCCCGCCCGGTCTTCGGCCTGGTGGCTCGCCCCGCGATCTACCTCAGCAAAGACGGAAACTATCTCATCCACCGTGTTCTCGACACTCGTATCTCGAAACACGTCAACTACTACAAGCGCATTTTCCAGAACGCCGAGACTTCGGCTTCCGCCGAGGCGCTTCCCGCCTAATCGAGCCAGGCCCCTCTTCGGAGGGGCCGCTTAAATCATGTCAGACAAATCCGTTTACGATAAATTTTTTGAAGAGTACCAGAAAAGGAAGGACAAGTGCCGTTCGCGTCTCCTACAGAACCGCGACCGCATTCTCCAGGCCCTGAAAAACCTCGAGATCACAAGCGTCGTCGTCAGCTATAGCGGATCCGGTGACGACGGACAGATCAACGATGTCGAGTTCTTCCGCGGAAAGCAGCTTGTCGAAATCGAAGCTGAGGTTTCCGTCATCATCGGCAAAAGCAAATGGGACCCAGAGAAATCCACCTGGATCAACTACGAAGAGGAGGACCTTTGCCCGTTCTCGGAAGCGATTCGCGACTTCGTCTATGACTGGATCGAATCCGAATACACGGGCTGGGAAAACAACGATGGTGCGTCCGGTGAGTGCATGATCGAAGTCGCCACCGCAGAATTCTCTCTTGAGCACATCACCTACTACACGGAAAGCGAAACGACGAGGCATACTCTATGAGCCACACTTATCATCACTCCGAAAGCTCCGTCAGAATCTGGGGCGGCAAGCCCGAAGATTACCTGAAGATCCATGATTGGCTCGATGCCACCAAGGAGACCTTCGCCGACTTCCGGCACAGGGCCTTGAGGCATCACACGCAGGGTATCTTCGAAGCCGAACGCGTTTTCGGTCACGTCATCGAAAACTCCGACGGCAAGAAGGTTCCCGTGCGCTACATCTGCGAACAGCACATCAAGGAAGACTGCGGTGGGTTCATCCCCACCGTGGCCGACTGGCTCCGCAACATCAAACGCGAGTCGTGGATGTCCCGCGGATACTTGATCGAGACATCCGCTCCTCCGGAACCGCCCTTGCGTTAGCAAGAGCGGGATCACTTTTCCTTTGAGAGCCGGATGAGGACTTCCGGCCTTGCTATCTCAAATACAGGAAACCAACAGCGACAAGTTCGCTTCGCGATCTTGATTTCATCCTGGGTCGCACTTTTCACACCTTGCAACTCGGTTTCTCTTCGCCACCGATTCCCGCCAGCCCCCTTCGGGGATCTGTCATGAATCGTGGTCGGCCCCAAGGGGGCCTCTAACGAGAAACCGAGCAAGTCGCGCCAACCGCTCTCTATTTTTTCCCCCGCCAAGCAAGCTTGGGGCGTCCCTGGCGGGCGAAAAAATGTTTTTTGAAAACCATAGGAGGTCAGAAATGCAGAGCAACCAAACAACCAACGAAAGAGGTCAAACCATGCAACAAGAAGCCATCGAAAACAACGCAGTTCAAACCACTGAGACACCCACGCTTGCAACTTTCGGCGTGCAAGTCGTGGAGACCATGACGACCCCCTCGCGTCCAGGGAAGAAGCCACGCCCGGTCTGGGTCGCCAGGGGCAACGTCTTCGGGCTTGAGGAGTTTTTCCGAGGCATCAAGGGCCGCAAGTTCCGCGGGGCCTGGTCTTTCTTTGAAGACCCCAGCGCCGCGATTCTCGACCAGCTCCAGAATCACGGACGCCAGTCCTATGCGGAGCAAGTCGAGAGCAAAGTCGAGCGCGATCTGGCTAAGGCCGAACGCTACCAGACCTATGCGGCCAACGCCGAGGCCCGCGCCGAAAGCCGTTACAACACGGCGAGGGCCATCGGCTCCGCGATTCCGCTCGGCCAGCCGATTCTCGTCGGCCACCACAGCGAACGCCGCCACCGCCGGGACATCGAGCGGATCGACCAGAACATGCGCAAATCCGTCGAGGAGAGCGACAAAGCCGCATACCTCAAAGGGCGCGCCTTCGATCTGTCGCACTCGCAAGAGCGTCTCGAAAACCGGCGATTCGTCGGAAACCGGATCAGCGACATCGAAAAGGAAATCCGGCAGCTTTCTAAGTGGGCCAACGAGACAAACCCGCGCCTTGTTCAGGCACGGGAAAAGCTCGCATTCTGGCAAGGCCAACTCACCGAGATCGAGGCGAAACGAAAGGAAGAGGGCGGCAATGTGGCTTCACCCGAAACGATCAAGGTCGGCGACCTCGTTTATTACATCGGCAGTTGGATGCCGGTTGTCCGAGTAAATCGGAAAACCGTCACCGTTTCGCACGGGCTGGACATCCCGCACTTTCACTACAAGATCGCATACACGCGGATTGAAAAGTTCCAATCCAAGCCGTCGGCCTAACAACTATCAACCCCGTGGGGTGGTACGCTTCACGGGGATTTTTGAGGATCATCGAATGAAAAACTTCATCCAGAATCTTCTCCGTCGCAAAGAAATCGCCGCGCCATTCTGGCGCGACTCTTCCGCCCGGATCGTGCTCCGCCCTCCCGTGCCCAAGTGCCTTGTGATCGCCCGCCAGGGCGACACGATCACCGTCACGGAAACGCACGTCTCGCTTTTCGGATGGCTGACTTCGCCCTCTCCCGATGACGTGGAAATGCAGTTCCATATTGACGATTCCGGCGGCTGGACTCCGCGCTACCTGAAGCACGGAACAGAGCCCGCTCGCCGGTTCTACGATAACGAGGACGGCGCGGGATCGTGGAACCATAGCGGATGTCTTTTCCGAACATGGACGCTGCGGAAAGGTAGTTTCCCTCGGGGTATTTGCCGAGGGGAACTGCTGTCATTTGCGACGAAATTTCTTATAGAACTTTCGCCAGTTGATGGCTTTTAGTGCAGCAAAAAGAAATCCCGAAATGACCGCTATGAGAATTTGATTTGCAAGGGGAAGGTCGTTTTTCCACACCAAAAAGTGCATGGATAAACCCCAGATTAGACTCCAACAAATGAACGCACTGAAAAAATACATATAGCTCCTGTTTTCGTATCGTCGCGTACCTTCTCAGGCGCGCGTCTGTTTCATTTCGCCAAAAAATTGTGCCGGACGCCCTACCTTGAATGGCAGGGCGTCCGGCTTCTTTATGCAACAGCCACAAGGTGGCCGTGTTCTTTCAGAAACTCGGCGTATGCCAAGGTCAAAGTGAAGTTGATATAATCCTCTTCTGAAGTAGGTCCGTGCAGCTCCACATATTTCTGGCGCAAAATCTCCTGACGATCTGAGGGAGATCGGCTGCGGTCGCGGAGCATTTGCACATCCTCTGTCGTCAACTTTCCCAGGGCCACGGTGAGCATTTCGTCCATCCTGATTTTGCGTCCCGTGTCCTTGTCGTTGATGGCATCGAGCTTTGCGGTCGCTGCTTCTTTGAAGTCCGAACAGACTCGGATCGTTTCCCAATTTGTTGCACTTTGCTTCTTCGATTTGTTCACTTTCTGACTCATGGTTTGTACTCCTTTTGATTTGAAAAATTATGCAGTCATGACAACGGCTTGATCCTCTTCGGAGGCACGAGCCGCGACGGTTTGAGTTTGAGGCTGACGCAAAAGCTGGGAGAGGATCGAGCGCACAGCGGCCAGTTGATCGTCGTCAAGGCGGTCGATCAGCGTGTGACAATCGTCCTTGTAGCTGATGACGCTTTTGTGGCCCAAAATCTTCTCGAATTGGTCCATCGTGTAGCCGTAGGCTTTGACGAGTTCTTCGATCCGCAGGCTCGAAAACTCGCGCTTGCCGTTTTCATATTGGCTGATCGTCGTGTGCGTGACGCCGATGATCCCGGCGGCTTGACGGGTGGTGAGGTTTGCTTTTTCGCGCAAACGCTTCATCACGTTTGCGACACTTTCTTGTCGTTTTTGGCTGGTAAGGGCCATGTGTTTCGTCTCCTTCGGTTGGGACGTTCCAGACATCCAACTTGGAAACTACGAAACACTTTGCTTTCGCGGAGTTACCTGGAGGTTTCCAGGTTTCCAAAACTTCGATCCGCGCCATTTTCCGTAGCACAAACGTAGCAAGGAAATAGCAAACTTCAGAAAATTTCGCGCATTCTCGCGTGACGATGGAGAAAATCGAGCGGGATCGCCCCTTGCACTTTTCTCGTTGTTATTACTGCATTTTTCTTTTGATTTCGCGGACTTGAAAGAGTGGATTTTTCGTCAGGTCTCGGATCGCAAATTCCCCGATTTCGTGCGGGGAAAATGGCGGAGAGAGTGAGATTCGAACTCACGTTACCGGTTAGGGTAAACACGCTTTCCAAGCGTGCGCCTTCAGCCACTCGGCCACCTCTCCGCAACGCCAGAGACAAAATGAACTCGAGTAGATAGCACTGTCTTGCCAGCCATGTCTAGGCAAAAAAGCGGGGTTTTAACGACGGTGGGAAAGATAATGATCGAATCATTCCAAGGCTTTAACGATTTCCGGATGGCTCTTCAGGGGCTTTGCCACTCTCCCCTTTTTGGCGTTCTGATCAAGGGATGGAGCTCACCTCGGTCGCCCCTCCCCCGAGAATCCAAGCTTCCCTTCAACGCTGATCCAAATGATCGCGAATGATGCCAATCCTGGCCAAAAGGCCCGGAACGGCCCTCCCATCGCATGCGTGACGAAGTTTCGTTGATGAAAAAGCCATATCGCCGCAAGTGCTTTTCCACCCCCGCCGGCTTAATCTTGAGATCATGAATGCTCTGCGCGTCGCCGCCACGCAGTTCGATCTCAAAGCCCTCCATCGACCCGAGGATTTTTGGGATCGTTGTGAAGTCCTGGCGGCGCAGGCCGCGCGCGACAACGCCAAGATGATCGTCTTTCCCGAGTACTTCACCCTGTCCTGGCTGATCGCCCATGAGGGTCCCGTCTTCGAAAAAGCCCTCGAGGGTTTCGCCGCCCATGAGGACGAGTTCCATCGCGAACTCAAAGCCCTGTCGAACGGTTTGCACATGGGCATCACCGCCGGCACGGCGCCGGTGCGGGTGGGCGACCACATCGTGAACCGCTGCCACGTGTTCCTGCCGGACGGACGCCTGTTCACGCAAGACAAGCAGCGCATGACGGCGGTGGAACTCAACGAGTGGTCCATCGCGCCCGGCGACGGGCAAACGGCGATCTTTGATTTCGAAGGCGCGCGCTGGGGCCTGGCGATCGGCGAAGACGTGGAGTTCCCCTCGCTGACCGCCCCCCTGCTGGACCACGACGTGGATTTCATCCTCGTTCCGAGCCGCGCCGAAGACCTGCATTCCTACTGGCGGGTCCGTCACTGCTCGCAAGCCCGCGCCGTGGAAGGCCAGTGCGGCGTCGTCATGAGCAGCATCGTCGGCGGCGACAAACGTCATCCGGAAATCCTGAAACACCACGGCCGCGCCGGATTTTTCACCCCCTGCGATCAGAACATGCCCCAGGAAGGCGTGCTCGGGCTCGGGGAGCTCAACAAAGAAAACATCCACGTCGCCCAGTACGACCTGCTGGCCATTCATCAGATCCGCGCCGTCGGCGCCACCGCCGCCCGGCAGGAAAATCTGATGGATCTTTGACCTAAGTCCTAGGACCTCTCTCCAGAATTCCGCGCGAAACCGCGCCAGGCGCCCTTTTCGGCATTAAAATGAAGTTTTCGGAGGAACTTCATGCTCGCGCGCTTTGCCCCGCTCTGCCTGGCGGCCGTCTTGTTTTCGGCCTGCAGCCACGCCCCCACGCGTTCGCCCGGATCATTCCGCCCCTCTTACAATCCCCGTTACGTGCAACTGCTGAAAGCGGCCGCCGACGAGGGCGTGTTCTTCCAGATCAGCGACAGCGTGATCCGCGACCTCCCTTTGCGCAGCAGCGGGGAAACCTGCCGCAGCACCGGCGATGGCCCCTGGATCGAGGAGCTTTACGATGTCCTCGAGATTTTCCAGAAAGACCCCTCCCTGGCCCGCAAAGTCCACATCGTCGAATTCAAGCGCGGCGACAAACCGAGCGTTGAAACCTCGAAAGACCTCGACGGTGCCGTCACCTTGCTGCTGCTGTACTCAAAAAGCGAAAGCCGCGAAAAGATCGACAGCCTTTCCGACATCCCTTGCGCCAGCGGCGACATGGATCTCGTCGGCAAGGACATGAGCGTCACGCGGTTCACCTGGCCCTCCACGCAAGCCATCGAAGCCCTGCTGCAGGAACAGCCGGAGCGCGCGGAGGTCGAACGCCTGAACGTGGACCGCCACTTCATGCAATGGCTGGCGGAGCGGCAGACCCTGTTCCGCCTGACCCCGGAGCTCGCTTTCGAAAAATCGCCGAACGGTCAGCCCTTGCTGCCCGCGGCCCTGGCCCGCTTCAGCGCGACTCTCGCCCAAGGAAATGAATTGCCCGCCCTGGATTACTGGATGTCGGAACTGGGGAAGAAATCGAAACTCGGCGGCGCCGTGAAATTCTTCAGCCTGAAGAAGGACAACCAGATGGCGCGCGGCCTGCAGGTCGATTCCGTCGGCCAGTTCGCGCGCAAGATGAACGGCTTCGCCGATCCGACCTACCCGTACGTGTCCTATCGGCTGAAGAACGGCACCTTCAATGTCGGCGATCTGCCCGATCTCGACCGTTGCCTGCGTGACCTGAACTCAAGTTATCGCAGCCCGATTTCGCTGATGAACAACTACGAGATGGACCCGGGGAGTTTCCTCTATCCGGGTTATCATTGCTCCGACAACGGTTCCGACTGATAACGGCGCATCAGGAAGAGCATCAGCAGGCCCGGCAAGGCGATCAGACCGCAGACGAAAAAGAAATTCGCCCAGTCCAGGACCTTCACCATGTCCCCGCTGAAACCGCTGAAAAAATTCCGGCCCAGGGTCGCGATGCTCGAAAGGATCGCGAACTGCGTCGCCGTGTAACGGCGGTTGCAGATCGACGCGATGAAGGCGACGAAGGCCGCATTGCCCATGCCGGCGCTGATGTCCTCGAAGACGACCGTGCACGCCAAAGCCCACTTTTCCGGGCCCGTGAAGGTGATCAGGGCGAAGCCCGCCGTCGACAGCGCCTGCAAAACGCCGAAGATCCACAAAGAGCGGTAAATCCCCAGCTTGATGATGATGATCCCGCCCAGCAAAAGCCCCAACAGCGATGAGCTGAGACCCACCGTCTTCGCGATGAATCCGATGTCGACGTTCGAATACCCCATCTGCACGTAGAAGGGGTTCAGCATGGCGCCGCCCAAAGCGTCCCCGAGCTTGAACAGGAAAACGAAGAGCAAAACGACGAGCGCCCCGTCCCGGCGCAGGAATTCCTGGAAGGGACCCACCACGGCCGCCATCAGGGTTTTCGGCTGATGATCCGGATTGACGTCCGGCTCCGGCGCCAGCAAGGCCGTCAGGAAACCCAAGCCCATCAAGGCCGCCATCAACCAATAGAGCTGGCCCCAGGTGAGGTTCCAGCCTTCAACGCCGACCAAACTCACGCCGATCCCGCCCGACACGAGCATGGCGATGCGGTAACCGTACATCCCCATCGTCGTGCCCAGGCCCAGTTCGGAGTCCTCCAGCAGTTCGCGGCGATAAGCATCGATGGCGATGTCCTGGGTGGCGCTGAAAAAAGCCACGCCGATGCAAACGAAGGCGATCAGGCTCAAGTTCTGTTGCGGGCTCAGGAAGCCCAGGAAAACCAGGCCCAGCACCAGCATCAACTGCGAGAGCATCATCCAAGAACGGCGGCGGCCCAAGCCCAGCAGGTTGAAGCGGTCCAGCAAAGGCGCCCAGAGGAACTTCAGGGAATAGGACATCCCCACCCAGCCGAAATGCCCGATGGTGGAAAGGTCCACGTTCTCCCGCGCCAGCCACAATTTCAGGGTTCCGCCGGTCAGCAGGAAAGGCAGACCGCTCGAAAAACCGAGCACGAAGAGAACGAGCATTTTTTTGCTGAAGATTTCACGGACGATGCTGTTGTTCATTCATGATCCTTTTACGCATGCGCCACAGAAGATGGCTGATGAACGGACGGCGGCTCTCGCCCGTCGTCACCATCAGCAATTTGGTGATCTTGAGGTTCTCGGGGTCGGTGTAAAGCAGGATCACCATCTCCTGCACGAAACTGGTGCCCAAGGTCACGTAATTGTCGGTGCCCACGCCCAACTGCACGCCTTTTTTCTCCCACCACGAGAACGGATGGTCCTTGTAGTCGTCGAACTTGCCCGTGAGCTTGTTGTTGGAGGAAGGCAGCGACACCAGGGTCACGTCCTTCTGGATCAAGCGGTTCAAAACGTCATGCTGGTACTGCTCCACCTCGCGCGCCGTGTGGAATTTCGCCTTGATGAACAGCAGGTGCTGCGCATCGCTGATCGGCGTCCCGGCCAGGAGCTTCTCCAGCACGGGCTTCGAAGCGCCCCAATCCATCTCCGTGAGCTCGACGTACTCCTTGTCCTTCGGGGTCACGGGCTGGCCGAGGCGGTTCTTCTTCATCACTTCCTGGTAGATGCGATGAAAGTAGACGTTGGGATTGATGCCCAATGAAATGCCGTGCTCCAAAGTGTCGATGTGCCACATGTTCATGGCGTTATCGACGGCTTGGATGCCTTTTTTGAGGGTGTGCCAGGTTTCACCGTGGTGGGAGCGGATGCGGAAACCGCGATACTGCAGCTTGCGGAAGCCGATCTGCATCTCGCTGAAATGGGATTTGCGGTACAGCTCGCGCTCGTCCCCGACGGTGTCCACCTCGCACAGGTTCTGCGACAGGAAGGGATACTTGTCGAGCAGGGCCACGATCTCGTTGATCTGCGCCATGAAGTGGTCGCGGCGCGAGGGGTAGCGGGAGGAATCGAAGAAGTTCGCCTCTTTGCGGAAGGACGGCGACAGAATGAAGTCGAAATCCGGTTGGGATTCCTGGAATTTCCGGAAACCCTCGTACAAACCCAGGACCACGTCCTCGGAACTGACGTCGTCGCTGCCGGGAATCTGCTCCGTGGAATTCGACGTCGAGCGGTTCAAGGAGAATTTCAGGCGCACTTTGCCGACGTTGTGCTTCCGGTAAAGTTCTTCCGCCATGTGATAGGCGGCTTCGGCGTGGGCCTCTTTGGAAATCAGGATCAGCTTGGGCAGGTACAAAATCCGCAGGTAGGTGCTGAAAGCCTCGCCGTCTTTCAGGGTGATCAGGTTCTCGACGTCGGCGACGGATTTGATCGGCACCGAGTCCGGGCCGTAGACCTCGCGGATCTTCTGTTCGTAGACGGCCTTGTGCGGGCCCGCCAACAGCTTCTCCAGGCGCGGGAAAATGAACTCCGCCGTCAGGGCGCCGGTCAAATGGATGTGCTCTTCATTGTATTTGAGGGGGAAATTGCGGAAAAACTCCGCCAAAGCCTCCGACACCGGGTGCTCGAGGAGGACGCCGATGTTCACCTTGTTGGTGCGGAAAAGGTCGAGCAGCTCCTTGAATTCGCGCACCTGCTTGTCGGCCTCGGGGTTTTCCGCGGCGAGGTCCGAGGTCAGAAGCAGGTCGAGCGTGTCTTCGAGGGCGAGGCCGTTGGTCTCGCTGATGATGGTCGTCAGGCGGTGGTACAGATTTTTTGTCAGAGGATTCATCTTCCCCCGAATTTTATCGGGGATTCAAATGCTTGTACATGACTTTATGGGGACCGATCCTCGGCATTTCGAAGAGGTCGCCGTGATAAACGAAGCCCATGCTTTCATAGAAGGGAAAAGCCTTGATGCGCGCCTTGAACCACAGCAGATCGCAGCGTTTCGCGCGCAGGACCTCGACCCCGTGGCGCAAGAGGAGCCCGCCGAAACCGCGACCCCGGTATTTTTCGTCGGTCGCCATTCCCCGCAAGCGAAACGGGAAACCCGCGGGCAATTCGGGATGGGACTGGGTGTGGAAACTCCCGACGCAGGCCAAACGGCCAGCGTGAAAAACGCCGAGGTGAAAACCCAGAGGATCTGCGTCCTCCGGATTCTGGCAATCCGCCGGCACGGCGAAGGGCCGCAGGACTTTTTGCCGCAGAGACAAAGTCTCCGACACCGTCAGGGAACGGACTTCCGTGCGCGCGCTCATCCCGCCCTCGTGAGGTATTGCAACCAGGCGACGGGAACCTGACCCGGACGCAACTCCCCCTGCACCACCGGCAACCAGCCCGGCGCGCGCGGCGTGCTCAACAACGGCATCGCGGCCTCATCGGGCGTGCGGTCGGCTTTGCGCTGATTGCAGTCGCGGCACGCGGTCACCACGTTCGTCCACGTCTTGCGGCCCTTCATGGAGGCCGGCACGACGTGATCGAGCGTCAGCTGCTTCAGGGCGAACTGTTCGCCGCAATACTGACAGGTGTAGTCGTCGCGGATGTAAACGTTTTCGCGGCAAAAACGGATGGCGCCCCGGGGGCGGGGACGCACGTAGCTTTTCAGGCGGATCACGCTGGGGATGGGGAAGCTGGAACTGACCGAGCGCGCGAACACCGGATGGGCTTCGACGATTTCAACTTTTCCCTGGAACCAGAGAACCAAAGCCTTTTGCCAGCTCACGATCCGCATCGGCTCGTAGCCGGAATTCAGCAAAAGCGCCCTCATCGAGGCGATGTTCGACATCAACCCCCCCTTGTTTTGATGATAAGAACCTCTACGCACGATTTCAAGGGCTTGATTCCCCTGGGAAAACAAGGCATGAGAGGGCATGCCGTCATTCGATATTATCTCTGAAATCAATCTTCAGGAAGCCGACAACGCCGTCAACCAGGCCCGCAAGGAGATCGAAGGCCGCTTCGACTTCAAAGGATCCCAGTCGGAGATCCAGTGGGACAAGAAGGAGATCATCCTGGTCGGGGACGACGACTACAAAATGGAAGCCATGAAGGGCATCCTGCAGACCAAACTGCACCGCCGCGGCATCGATATCAAAGCCCTGGACTACGGGAAAATCGAGCCCGCCGGCGGCAAGATGCAGCGCCAAAAAATCACCCTGAAGCAGGGGATCGACCGGGAGGTCGCCAAGGACGTCATGAAATCCATCAAGGATTCCAAGCTCAAAGTCCAGGCCCAGATCATGGACGAAAAAATCCGCGTCACTTCCAAGAGTATCGATGAGTTGCAATCCACCATGCAGCTCATCCGGGGCGGGCAGTTTTCCATCCCCCTCCAATTCGACAACATGCGTTCTTAAGGGCTCATCCAGACTGGTTGAGCTGGCCTCGGGAAGGGTGTGACGGTTTCTTCGTCGTCCCGCGATTTCCCTTGCTCCGCCTGATTCTCCCCACTATGCTGGAGTCAAGTTTTTAGTTCCAAGACCGCGTGTTTTGAGAGTGATTCGAGATGGTTGTTTTAGACATGTACCGATCCCTGACTCCCGCGGCTCAACCCGACCGTAGGAGGTCTTAAAAATGGCAAAAAAACTTTACGTCGGCAATTTGTCGTACTCGGTGGATGATGCCGCCCTTCACTCCGAATTCTCGAAATTCGGCGCTGTCGATTCCGCTCGCGTGATCATGGATCGCGAATCCGGCCGCAGCAAAGGTTTCGGTTTCGTCGAAATGGGTTCCGATGAGGAAGCCGAGCGCGCGATCTCCGAAATGAACGGTCGCGAATTCCTGGGCCGCATGATCAACGTGTCGGAAGCCCGTCCGCAAGCCCCCCGCGAAGGCGGCGGTGGTCGTGGCGGCGGCGGCGGACGCGGTGGTTTCGGTGGTGGCCGCGGAGGCGGCGGTGGTGGCGGCGGCTGGCGCTGAGCTGCAACCCATTTGAAATTCTGAACAAGAATCACGAAAGAAGCCTCCTCACGGAGGCTTCTTTCGTTTAAGGTTTCCGGATGAGATTGATCATCCTGTCCCTTCTCCTCGGTTTCTCCCTGGCTCACGCGGACGCTCCCGGCAAGAAAATGGTCATTCTGGGCGACTCTTTGACCGAAGGTTACGGCGTCGCCAAAGAGGCCGCTTTTCCCGCCGTGCTCGAGAAAAAGATCAAAGACGCCGGCAAGAAATGGACCGTGGTCAACGCCGGCGTCAGCGGCTCCACCACCGCTTCGGCCGTGTCGCGCATGAAATGGGTTTTCAAATCAAAGCCCGATCTGTTGATCCTTTGCCTGGGCGCCAACGACGGCCTGCGCGGCCTGAAAGTCGCCGACAGCAAAAAACACCTCGCCGCCGCGATCGAGTACGCGCAATCGCGGAAGGTCAAAGTCATCCTGGGCGGGCTGTACATGCCGCCGAACTACGGCAAGGACTACAGCCGCGATTTCCGCGCCATGTACGAAGACCTGGCGCGGACCTATAAGCTGAGCTTCGTGCCCTTCCTCCTGGAGGGAGTGGGCGGCAAGCCGGAATACAACCTGGCCGACGGCATTCATCCCAACGAAAAAGGCCATGCCCTGATCGCCGACAACGTCTACAAAAACATCAAGGACCTGCTGTGAGCCTGATCATCAAGAACCTGAAAAAGTCCTACCACCAAGGCGACGAGAACATCGAGATCCTGCGCGGCCTGAACGCCGAGATCGGCCAGGGTCGCATCGTCGCCATCGTCGGCCGCTCCGGCAGCGGCAAGTCGACTTTGCTGTCGCTGCTGGCGGGCCTCGAAGGCGCCGACAGCGGGCGGATCGAGATCGACGGCACGGACATCACGGGGTTGAGCGAAAAAGAGCTCACCGACTTCCGCGCCCGCCGCATCAGCATCGTGTTCCAGCAGTATCATCTGGTGTCCCATCTGACCGCTTTGGAAAACGTCATGCTCCCCTTGGAAATCCTCGGCCGCGATCAGGCGCGGGAAAAGGCCACGGCACTGTTGAAGCGCATGGGGCTCGAGCACCGCCTGCATCATGTGCCGGGCAAGATGTCCGGCGGCGAATGCCAACGCGTCGCCATCGCCCGGGCCCTCGTGGTGGAACCGAAGATCCTTCTCGCCGACGAACCGAGCGGCAACCTCGACACCGACACCGGCGACAAGGTCATGGACCTGTTTTTTGAAATGGCGCGCTCCACCGGCATCACCACCATCCTCGTCACCCACTCCGAGTCCCTGGCGGCGCGCTGCCAGCAGATCCTCCGCCTGTCGCACGGACAGTTCGAGGTGGTTTGATGAAGCTTTTCCGCTGGGCCCTTCGCGAACTCCGGCGCAGCTGGAGGATGTCGCTCTTTTTCGTCCTCAACCTCTCCTTGGGCCTCACCGGCTTCATCGCGCTCGAGGCCTACAAGACGGCCCTGGAAAACCACCTGCGCTCGAACCGCCAGCAAATTCTGGGGGCGGACCTGGCCCTGTCCGCCCGTCGCGAACTGACGGACGAGGAGCTCTCCGCCCTTCGCGACGTCACCGGCGACGCCCCGGGGAGCGTCGTTTACGACTTCTTCGCCATGGTCGCCTCCCCGCAAGGCTCGAGGCTGGTTCTGGTGAAAGCGATCGATGATCGCTATCCCCTCTACGGGGAACTGACGCTCTCGGACGGGAAAAAGCTCGTCCCCGAGCCCGACGGCATCTGGGTTTACCCCGAATTGCTCGAGCAGCTCGGGGTGAAGACCGGCGATCGACTCAAACTCGGCGATCTCCAGCTCACGCTGCGCGAGGTGATCACCCAGGACAGCACGCAGACGTTCCGCTCCGCCGGCATCGCCCCGCGGGTTTTCATCGACCGCGCCGCCCTGCCGAAGTCGGGGCTTTTGCAATTCGGCAGCACCTTCACCAAAAGCCATCTCTTCCGCGCCCCCCGGGAAGAAGACGCCGATCTCTGGCAGAAGCGGCTTTTCGAACGCATCAAAGACAGCGCCGTGCAGGTGGAGACCTCCCGCGAATCCGGGGAGGACTCCAACCGCCAGCTGAATTTCCTCTCCGACTTCCTGGGTCTCGTGGCCCTGGTGGCCTTGTTCCTGGCCGCCCTGGGCGCGGCCTACATCTGGCGCTTGTTCCTGCAACAACGCACGAAGGACGTGGCGATCCTGCGCAGCCTCGGACTGGACGGGACGGATGCCGTGCTTTTGTACGTGATCGAGGCTCTGATCCTGGGCACGGTGGCTTTGCTGCCGGCCATCCTCGCCGCGCAGATCCTGTTCCCCATTCTCAATCAAGCGCTGTCGACGCTCACGCCTTTCGCCCTCACCCCTTTGCTCACCGGCTCTTCCGTGCTGATGGGGCTCGGTTTGTCCCTGGGGGTGAGCCTGCTCGTCGCGCTGCCCTTTTTGCTGCGCCTGCGCGACATCCATCCGGCTCAGCTCTTCAGCGAAGAGAAATTCAATCCGGAACTGGACCTGAAAAGACCATGGGCCTTCCTTCCCGCCCTGATTCTTTTGTGGGCCTTGGCGGTGTTGCAGGCGAAGTCCTTCTTCGTGGGGAGCCTCTTCACGGGCGCTTTGCTGGGCGTGCTTTTCATCCTGAGCGCCGGCGGCTGGGTGCTCCTGAGGGTGCTCGCCGACATCCGCTCCGGTCCCTGGGAAATCCGCCAGGGCCTGCGCAGCGCCGGACGCCGTCGCATCGCCAGCCTCGCGGTTTTCATCGCCCTGGGTCTCGGCAGCCTGCTGATGAACATCCTGCCGCAGGTGAAGGCCAGCCTGCAGGATGAACTGCGCATCGAAGGCCCCTCCAAAGTCCCTTCCCTCTTTTTGTTCGACATCCAGGACGAGCAGGTCGGGCCCGTTCAGGACTTCCTGAAAGAGCGCCAGGTCGATCTCGCCCACCTCTCGCCCCTGATCCGTTCGCGCATCCTCAAGGTGAACGGCCAGGATTTCGAGCGGCAGCTGAACGACAGCGCCTTCCGCACCCGCGAGGAGGACCGGGAGGCGCGCATGCGCAACCGCGGCGTCAATCTCAGTTTCCGCCCGGCGCTCGCCGATTCGGAGACCGTCACCGAGGGGCGCCCCATGGAAGGCGCCTGGAACGCCGAAAGCGGCCGACGGCCGCAGCTGTCCGTGGAGGAGCGCTACGCCGGCCGCATGGGCCTGAAGATCGGCGATGTCCTGTTGTTCGATGTCCAGGGCGTCGAGCTCGAAGGCGAAATCGTCAATCTGCGCAAAGTCCGCTGGACGAGTTTTCAACCGAATTTTTTCGTGCTGATCCAAGAAGGCGTCCTTGATGACGCCCCGAAAACCTGGATCGCGGGCGTGCCCCGCCTGTCGACGGAACAAAAAAACGGCCTGCAAAGCGAACTCACCCGCCGCTTCACCAACGTGTCCGTGGTGGACGTCGCCCGCACCGTCAATGACCTGATGAAGGTCGCCGATCAGATGAGCTGGAGCCTCGAGCTCATGGCCGCCTTGTCGGTGCTCACCGGTGCGGTCGTTCTTTACTCGATCGCCCGCAGCCAGGTTCGCCACCGCCGTTGGGAATTGAACCTGATCAAGATCCTCGGCGCCTCGCCGGCGAAGGTCCGCTTGTACCTGCTGTCCGAATTCGCCGTCCTGGCCTTCCTGTCCTCCCTGCTGGGATCCTGCTTGAGCGTGATCGTCAGCTCCACTTTGCTGTGGCAGATGTTCGACGGCGGCTTCACCGTCGACCCGGCGTGGATTCTCGGGACGACCCTCTTCGTGACCGTCCTGGGCGTGGTCGTGAGTGAACGGGCCGCCGCCAAGGTGGTGCGTGAACGCCCCCTCAACCTGTTGCGTGGCGAATGAAAAGACACCTGGCTCATATTCTCGTCGAGCACCGGTACGAGGCGGAGGATCTGCTGCGACAGTTGCGGGGATTGAAAGAGCCCTCCGAGTTCGGCCCGGTGTTCGAAAAGCTCGCCCGCCGGCACTCGCGTTGCCCCTCGGCCGCGCAAGGGGGCGATCTTGGACTCATCGACCTGCGCCGCCTGGATCCCGTCTTCAGCGAGGAAGCCGAGGGCCTGGCCGTGAACGCGCTCTCCCCGATCGTGCGGACCCGGTTCGGCCATCATCTGATCTGGCGTAAAGCGTAAAGCTGAGTTAGCATCGTTTCATGACTCCGGCCGATCTCAAAAAAGCTTTGGATTTGTTGGCGCACGACGGGGTCGTGGGCATGCCGACGGAAACGGTTTACGGCCTCGCCGCCCGCATCGACCGGCCCGAGGGATTGCGCCGGATTTTCACCACCAAAGAGCGGCCCTTTTTCGATCCCCTCATCGTTCATGTCGCCAATGTCAGCCAGGCCCGCGCCTTGGCGAAAGAATGGCCCAAAGCCGCCGAGATCCTGACCCGCGCTTTCTGGCCGGGCCCTTTGACCCTGATCCTGAATAAAGCCGACTCGGTGAATCCCCTGATCACTTCAGGGCTTGAAACGGTGGGCATCCGCCAGCCCGATCATCCCATCGCTTTGGAATTGATCCGCCAGGCGAGCGTGCCGCTGGCCGCCCCCAGCGCCAACCGCTTCGGGCACACCAGCCCCACCACCGCCAGCCACGTGCAGGAGGAGTTCCGCGGCCAGGTCCATGTGATCGACGGCGGTCCCTGCCAGGTGGGCATCGAGTCCACGGTTCTGCGCGTGTGCGAAGAGCGCGGCACCACCGTTCTCACCCTGTTGCGCAAAGGGGCGATCACTCTCGAGCACATCCGCAAGCTGCTCACGAGCTACAACATCACCCTGCGTTTTGAGGAGCCGACCGACCGCAAGCAGGCTCCGGGCCAGCTGAAGCACCACTACATGCCCGACATCCCTTTGATCTTCGTCGAGGACTTCAAGGGCGACAATGACGGGGTGACGGCGGAGGCCAATCGCCGCCTGCACGAACTCCCCGATGACATCGAGGGCGTGAAGATCCGCAAACCCACCCGGCCCCTGGCGAAGGCGGCCTTCCTGAATTTCCAAAAAGACCCCATCATGGCGGCGCGCGAACTCTATTCCCAGCTGCGGGACCTGTCGGCGACCGGGGCCGATCACATCATCTATCGCCACGATCCCGTCCTCTGCCAGGGCGAAGCCTGGGAAGGACTGCTGGACCGCCTTCACAAAGCCTCGAGCCTGCGGCTTTAAAAAACGGCCTGCTGTTTCAGGAAGGCCTCGATGTCGCGCAGAACGCTTTCGGTGAATTGCGGTCCTTTGATCTCCCCCGCCAGAACATGATCCGCGCCGGGAAGGTTCACCAGTTTTTTCGGGCCTCCGTACTTTTGGAAATTCTCCTTGATCAGCTCCACGGACACCACCTTGTCCTGCTCCGAATAGAACACCAGCAAGGGGATCCTCATCCCGGACGTGGGGATGCGGTTCGTCCAGGACACGAGATTCATCAGCTCGTGAACGGCGGTCATCGGATAGGTCGTGGTCCAGAACTGCTCTTCCCGCGCCGATCGCGCGACCCAATGATGGTCGGGAATCACATGGCGCGCCAGCCAGCCGCCGACGGGCCCTTTCAGGAGCAAGGAAAAAGGATCGGCGGGCCGGTGAATCGGCGAGAGAAAAACCATCGCCGCGATCCCCTCGGGGTGGCGCTTCGCCAGCGACAAAGCCAGGGCCGCCCCCGTCGAGGTGCCGAGCAAAACGACCTTGTCGCCCAAGCGCCGGCCCACGCCAAAAGCCTCTTCCGCGTCCTGCAAAAGATTTTCCGCTTTGACGCCGCCCATGCCCTCGGAGCCAAGGCCGTGGCCGCTCAAACGGGTCATGAACAGGTTGGCGTTCATGGCGGCGGCAAGCCTTTCCCCCAGCGGGGAGATCTCGCGGCGTGAGGCGGAAAAGCCGTGGATTTGCACGAGGCTCAAAGGGGTGCGGCGGTGATCGGGATACCTCCAGACCACCGTTTTGCCGGTTTCCGCCCGCAAGGGGAGGGCCGCTTCCTCGCGCGCCATCACGGACTCGAAATCAGGACCGGGATCCACCGTCACGGGATGATAATCGGCGACGAAAAAGACGCTTCCCCGCAGCAGCGCCGCCAGACAAAGGGCGAACGCGCCCAAGGCGAAGGTCAGGAGGCGTTTTCCCCTCATGACAGAACCTGATGAGACTTCTGACAGAACCTTGACATGAATTCTTCTATCCTCAAACCAAGGTTAGCACGAACGATCTCGATGAAAAAAGGGGGATTCGATGATCAACACTCTGGCGCTGAACAGCCTGTCACGTGTGTCTTCCACGATTCAATCAATTTACCAGCTGCGGCTCAACAAGATCCACAAGTTCAAACCCAAGATCGAAATCCACTGCGAGGTCGGCCCCTACATCCTGAAAACGGTTTCCACCGTCGATGAAATGAAAGCCGCCTTGCAGCTGCGCTACGAGGTTTTCCATCTCGAGATGATCGGCAAAAAACAACGCGGCATCGGCGTGGACGTCGATGAGTTCGACTTCCTGTGCGACCACCTGATCATCGTGAACAAGAAAACCAACTCCATCATCGGCACCTACCGCCTCAACACCACCGTGTTTTCCGAAACCTTCTACTCCTCCCGCGAGTTCAACCTGAAACGCATCCTGCACCAACCGGGCGCCAAGATGGAATTGGGCCGGGCCTGCATCCACAAGGATTTCCGCAACGGTTTCACCATCTCGCTCCTGTGGAAAGGCATCGCCGAGTACATGACGGCCTCGAACTCGCAGATCCTGTTCGGTTGCGCCAGCATCAAGACGAAAAATCCCCGGGAAGCCGCCCTGCTCTATCGCTATTTCTTCGAGGAAGGCCGCATGACGCCGGAGTATTTCGCCCCTCCCACCCCCGCCTTCGCCATGCCGGATCTCGATCTGTGGATCCGCTACGTCAAGGGCCCGCTCACGGAAGATGAGAAAAAAGAGGTGAAAGCTCTGATTCCGCCCCTGTTCCGCGCTTATTTGAAGATCGGCGCCTATGTGGGCGGCGAGCCCGCTTGGGACGATGAGTTCCAATGCATCGATTTCTTGACCATCCTGCATCGCGAGGACATTAATAGAACCCTGTGGAAACGCTACAAGCTGGACTCCGGAGCCTCGTTCGAATCCTGATTTTTCTCTGCTACCTGCTGGGATTTTTGCTCTGCGCTTTCGCCATTCATCTGGTCACTCAGGACCCGGATCAACGAAAGCGCCGCTTTTCGGCCCATGCCACCTGGTGGGCCCGGCTGGCCTGCCGCACTTTCAGCATCCGCGTGATCGTCACCAACCCGCCGCCCCAGGACCTGGCGGGCTTGGTCATCGGCAATCACTTGGGGTTCATCGACATTCTCGCCTGCTCGTCGGTCCACCCGAATCTCTTCGTCACCTCGAAGGAAATGCGCGAAACCCCCGTGCTCGGCCTGATCACGGAAATGGGCGGCTGCATCTACGTCGAGCGCCGCAGCCGTTTGAACATCGTCAATGAACTCGGTCAGATCACGGAGCACCTGAAAAAAGGTTTCCGCGTCGTCCTTTATCCCGAAGCCACCTCCACCAACGGCGAGACCGTGCTGCCCTTCAAGCGCACCCTGCTCACGGCGGCGGCGCAGGCCGGGGTGCCCGTCATCCCCTATGTCTTCAATTTCCGCGAAGTGAACGGCGAGCCCGGCTTCCCGCTGAAGTACCGCGACTCGGTTTGCTGGTACGGCGACATCAGCTTTCACCAATCGATCTGGCGCGCCTTCGGGCTGAAGAGCCTGGTCTGCGAACTGGAATTCCTCTCTCCGGTTTACACCCGGACGGAGGACGACCGCGCGGTCGTGGCCGATGCCTTGCGCGAGATGATTCTCGGGAAATACACGCCGCCGCAAACTTCGCCCGCCGGGGAGGTCGCATGGTCCAGATGAACATCGTTTACCAGGGCGACAAGCACTGCGAGCTGACCCATGGCCCTTCGGGGGCGCGCATTGAAACCGACGCGCCGAAAGACAACAACGGCCGCGGCGAAGCCTTTTCCCCGACGGATCTGTGTGCGGTTTCCCTGGCCTCCTGCAAGCTCACCGTCATGGCCATCGCCGCCGAAAAAGAAGGCGTCGATCTGAAAGGCTCCAGGGCCGTCGTCAGCAAGGAAATGGCGGCGAACCCCCGGCGCATCGGCCGCCTGGGCGTTGAACTGCACCTGCCGGCCCGTCTCACGCCGGAGTGGCGCAAAAAACTTGAGGAAGTCGCGCGCCATTGCCCGGTGCGCTTGAGCCTGCACCCGGACGTGAAAGTCGACGCGGTTTTTCACTACGATCTGTAGTGTTCACTTGAACAGCAAGGGAACGGTCACTCTCGAGGCGGATTTCGCCCGCGGGAATTTCACCGACTGAAACAGTTTTTTCATCCCCGCCAAAGCCTGGCGGCGCTGCCGCGCGGAGTCCTCCAAGCCCATCAAGGTGTCGGTGAGCCAACGGAATTCGCGCACCTCTCCACCCGGGGAAATCTCCAGACGGAAACTCACCGTGCCGTGCATCGCACCCCACTCGGGCAAAAGCAGGCCCAGCGCTCCCAAAGCTTCCTCCATGGCCTGTCCCACTTGCCGGGTGCTGAGCGGCCCCACGACGTAAGGACGCGGCTCCACGAACCAGCCGTGCACGACCAGACGGGCCTCCAGGGGATCTTCCACCCCGCGCACTTCCGTGACGCCGTGGGGAAAGCGCGGATCGAACACCGTCAAGCGATTGAAGGGTGATTTCACGCGGTCCACGAAGCTCGAGTGCTCGCGGTCACCGGCATCGGAAAAGCCCGGCCAGTAGTTCAAGACCTCGGGCTTCAGGATCAGGGTCTCGCCGCCGTGGAATTTGATTTTTTTCGGCGTCAGGGAATACACGAAGGCCCAGGGGCCATGGGGAACGTCGGCATGCAACTCCTGCCGGCAGCCATCCACGTAGTAGGACAACCAAGGCGGCGAGATATCATGACAACCCAGGTTCTCGCGTCCCCACTGCACGAGGGACGAATGGAAAGCTTGGTACATGCGGGCCGGGAAATAGTGGTAAGCCGGAGTGCGCACCAGTCGGTACTGATCCGGCACGAACCAGAAATCCCAGACGAAACGATCGGACGCGCCGGCACGCGGGTCGCGAAAGCGCGACTCGAAAACCTCGCGCATCTCCGCGGCCTTCCCGTAAAAGGAATCCACGGTCAGGACGTGCTTCATCGGCGGACCGCGCGAACGCGCTGGAAGATGCGGCCGAAAAGGTCCTCACCCCGTTCGTTCTTCATCGAGATCTCGATGGTGTCGCCATCCTTCATGTAGGGCGTTTTCGCCTCACCGCTTTCGATCTGCTCGATGGTGCGCTTTTCAACCAGGCAGCTCGAGCCCACGCTGGGGTCTTCGTTGGACACCGTGCCGCTGCCGATCAGGGAGCCCGCCGCGAGGTCCCGGGTCCTGGCCGCATGGGCGATCAACTGTCCGAAATGAAAATGCATGCTGCCCGCGTTGGCGCGGCCGAAAAAAGTCCCGTTGTAGTTCACGTTCAGCGGCAGGTGCACGCGGCCCTCGCGCCAGCTCGGGCCCAACTCGTCGGGAGTCACGGCGAACGGCGACAGGGCCTTGTTCGGTTTGCTCTGGAAGAAACCAAAACCCCCGGCGAGTTCCGCCGGGATCAGGCCCCGCAGGCTCACGTCGTTGATCAGAACCAGAAGACGGATTTTCTTCAGGGCCTCGTCCGCCGTTGTCCCCATGGGGACCGGTCCCGTGATCACGCCCACTTCGGCTTCGAAATCCGTGCCGTGGGAGAAATCCACTTGCGGGATCTCCTCCGTCGGCGCGAGGAAGCGGCCGCTTTCCGCCTGATACATCAGCGGCACCGTGAGCAGGGTCTCGGGGGCCGCCGCATTGCGGGCCTTGCGCACCAGACGGATGTGATGAATGAAGGCCGAACCGTCGGCGAACAACCACGTGCGGGGCAAGGCCGCCTGGAAATCGCTCTCGCGAACCGGGAAAGCGTCCTCGCACTGGCCGGCGTTCAAACGGTCCGACAGGGCGCGCAGCTTCGGCTCCTGCTCCTCCCAATGCTCCACGACTTCACGAAGGCTGGACACGGGGTTCACCTTCACCGCGGTTTTTTGATCGCGGCTGACGACGCACAGTTCACCGTCGGCGGACAGGGGGGATTTCAAAGAGCCGAGTTTCATTGCCGCGCTCCTTATTCGAAGTAGATCACGAGGTTCGCGCCGACCGCTTTGAAGTCCTTCAGGCCTTTGGCCGCTTCGCCGCCGAAGGACTCGAAGAACACGCTGGTGCCCATTTGCGGGGCGAACTTGAAGCTCGCTCCCAGGATCAGGGGCAACACGGGCGACTTCACGTCATCCACTTTCTGTCCCTTCAAGATGCCATTGCCGTCATAGGTTTTATCCAGGTTGATGGACAAAGCCACCCCGCCAAAAACGCTGGCGTAATCCTCGAATTTGTAGGCCAGGGCGAGCGGCACCTCAAAATACGTCAGGCTGATTTTGGCGTCGCCGCCGCCGGCATCGACATCCACCGCCAGGGGACGGTTCACGTAAAAGAAGCCGCTGCGCAGGCCGAGATTGCCTTGGAAGGGGAAGAATCCCGACACGCCCAACTGATAACCGGATTGCGATTTGGCGGTCACGCCGGTCGCGTCCAAAGTGCCCGACTGCTGGCGGAAACCGACTTCCAAACCGAAATCATCCGCGTGGGCCGCTTGAACCGTGAAGACCGAACCAACCAGAAGCGCAGACAACAAAAGATGTTTCATGTTTTCCTCCTTGGCCATTTTCGCCAACGATCCTTGATAAACCAGACGGGGACGCTTGTCGGCGGGGAGGACGCCGCGTCACTCTTCTTCAGGCTTTTTATCAAAGGCCCAGAGGGGATTCAGAACCAATTGATTGACCACGGAAAAAGAAGAAACTTCGCTGTGGCTTCTTTCCAGATGATGCGGCGTGACTGTTCCACGGGCGGCCAAAGCCACGAGCAGAAGGATCCCGAAAGAAAATCCCAGGCGACGCCCCCAGCTCCAGGCGGGACCCGGCATCTCTCTTTCAGGCGCGTCGGCCTTGATGAAACCGCGAAGGCCCAAGACGGCCAGACACAGGAAAATCCCGATGGTCAGCAGCAGGGTTTCCCAGCCCAGACGCTGTCCCACGGTCGTGGCGAAGCGGCCGTCACCGCCGCTGAAGTCATACACCGTCAGATGACGGCCGGAGAATGAGAAGAAAAACAGATCGAACATCGACAGTCCGCAAAAGAACAGCCAGAACAAAATCAAAAACCAGCAGGACAGGCGCCCGGCGATCACCAATCCCCGTCGCAGCCAAGCCGCCAGCAGGACGATCAAGACGACGGGGATCATCGCGAAACCAAGAACCAGCGAATCAAAACGCAGGCCCACCGCGAAAGCCTTCAGGATCTCGGCGTTCTCCATCAGGATGAAATGCGTTCGGGAGTTCCAGAAAATCAGGAAACGGATCAGTTCCATCAGGAACAAGGCCTGCAGCAAGGCGGGGAGAAGATTCTTGAAAAACCGCGCCGCCGCCCTCAGCGAGTCATCCAGAGGGGGAATCTTTGACTTTGACAGGGTTTCCATCCGTTGATCTATTTTTCCCATGACGACTTTCGTTCTCTACAACTACTTCCGGAGTTCGACATCTTATCGCGTCCGCATCGCTTTGCATCTCAAAAATCTGCCCTTTGAATACAAAGCCGTGAATCTCCTGAAGAGCGAACAGACCTCCGAGGAATACCGCCGCATCAATCCCCTCGGGGAAGTGCCCGCGCTCCTGCACGAAGGCCATCTGATCGCGCAGTCTTTGCCGATCATGGAATACCTCGACGAGATGTTTCCCGAGCCGCGCCTTTATCCCTGGGATCCCGTGGCGCGCGCGCAAGTGCGGCAATTCTGCGAGAACATCAACGCGGGCATGCACCCCTTGTGCAATCTGAAAATTCAAAAATACCTCGAGGCGAAGCACGGCTACGATCAGGCGGCCAAGGAGGCGTGGATCGCGCACTGGACAAGGCCCGGCTTCGCCGCTCTTGAACAATTGTTGCAACGCCATGCCGGGACCTACTGCTTCGGCGACCAGATCACGGCCGCCGATGTCTGCCTGGTTCCCATGGTTTTTTCCGCCCGCCGCTTCAATGTGGACCTCGGCGACTTTCCGATCGTCGAGCGCATCGACCGCCGCTGCCAGGAACATCCCGCCTTCCAACAGGCCCACCCGCTCACGCAGGTGGACACGCCCGAGGAGCTGCGCCGGAAATGATTCACCGCCGGGAATTCCTGCAACGAAGCGCCCTCATCGCGACAGCCGCCCTGCTGCCGGCGCCCTGGGCCGCGGCCTCCGAACAGAGCGCGCAGGCCACCATGGATCTGTCCCGCTGGCCCATCATGCAGGGCCCGACGGATGATGAATCGGCCAGCTTCGTTCTTCTCATCCCGCACGGCGTGGAGTTCGCCCTGCAGGCCCAAGATTCGCGCGGCGGGCTCCTGCCCCTGGAAACGCTCGAGTCCTGGCTGGTGCCCGGAACGAACACGCGGACCCTGGAGGTCGCGGTCACCGGTCTCGCTGTGGGAGAGGACTACACGCTCTCCCTCACCGACGCGAACGGCGATGTTTTTGACGAGCGCCGGTTCCGCGCTTTGGACATTCATCGTCCCGAAGCGCGTTTCGCGGTGATGAGCTGCATGTATGATCGCTTCCACTCCCCCGGCATGTGGGAGGCGCTGGCGCGCGAAAGTTGCGATTTCGTGGTTTTTCTCGGGGACACCTGTTACGCCGATCAATCCAATCCCCAACGCGATGAAGCCGGCTACGGCGCCCGTTACGCGCAAACGCGGCAACGCCTGGCCTGGTTCCGTCAGCCGCGACTGGTGCCCAGTTACGCCGTCTGGGACGATCACGATTTCGGCGGCAACAACAAAAACCGCCACTTCCCCATGAAGGAATTCATGCGGGGGATGTTCCGCCGTTTCTGGGGATCGCGGCCCAACCGCGCCTGGGGTCCGGCCTTCGGGGCCGGCAGTGTTTTGCAGGCCTTCGGCCAGCGTTTTTACCTGATGGATGATCGCACTTACCGCGACCGCCCCTACCTTTCCTCCGGCCGCCATTGGGGCGAGAATCAGACCGATTGGTTGCTCGATGATCTCAGCCGTTCGGACCGCCCGGCCTGGTTGATGAACGGCAGCCAGTACTTCGGCGGATACCTGCGCAAGGAGTCCTTCGAATACTGCCAGAAAGAGGACTTCGCCGCCCTGCTGCCGCGCCTGGCCCGCGTTCAGGCCCCCGTCGCTTTTGTCTCAGGCGACGTGCATTTCAGCGAGCTGATGCGCATCGAACCCGCACTCCTCGGCTATCCGACCTACGAATTCACCTCGAGTTCCATCCACAGCATGACCTTCCCCTTCCATCAGCATCGCCATGGCCGCAACCCCCGCCGGGTCGCCTCGGAATGGCGCTATAACTTTCTGGTCTTCGACGTGAACGCCGAAAAAGGCTGGGACATCGACACGCGCTGCGTGCTCAGCTCGAACCGCACGTCTTTCCAGAAGCGGCTGACGATCTCGCGCTCTTAACCGCGATCGATGAACAGGAAACTCCACTTGTCCAGCACGGGCACGATCACGAAGACCAGCATGCTGACGTTGGTCCACATGAAAAACGCGAACCAGCGCTCCTGACCTTTCGAACGGTGGAAGCGGTAAAACTCCTGCAGCACCTTGAACGCGAAGGGCAGCACCAGCAGCAGGTACATCCAGCTGGCGTGCACGAACCACGGCGCCGCCAGGGCCACGCCGACGTACACGAAGGTGTAGAGGCCGATATGGAAGATCGTGCGCTCGACCCCCACCACGGCGGGCAGCACCGGCACGCCGCCTTTGGCGTAATCCTCGCGGAAACGGATGGCGAGGGCCCAGAAGTGCGGCATCTGCCACAGGAACATGATCAGAAAAAGATACAGCGATTCCGAATTGAAAATGTCCGGGTTGACGGCGGCGTAACCGATGGTCACCGGCAAAGCCCCCGGCACGGCGCCCGGAACCGCGGCGAACACCCAGGCCCGTTTCCACCACATGGTGTAGAAACCGTTGTACAAGATCACCGTCGCCAGACCCACGTAAGCCGCCGTCGGCGAGGCCTGGCGCAGGCACTGCAAACCGACGATCAAAAACGCCGCCGCCAGAATGCCGGCCGCCGCGGGCTTGATCTTCCCGGTGACGATGGGACGCTTCGAGGTGCGCGGCATGCGCGCGTCGAGTTTGAACTCCTGAACCTGGTTCAAGGCGAGGCTGCCGGAGCTCAAGAAATAAAGCCCCAGCACCGTGTCCAGGAAGTGACGCCATTCGAAAGGGCTCTCGACGGTGAAGCCCGTGGCGTAACCCGCCACCCCCGACAACAGGACAAAAACGACGATTCCTAGTTTTGTCAGATCGGCGTAAACCTTCAGCACGGAACAGCCTCCCGGGATCCCCTGTAAATCCGACAAAAGAGCCCGACGTTCAAGATCTTTGCGTTTGCAAAGAGAGGTTCTTCGTTGCCACCTCCGGCGGTCGGGGTTAAATCCTCAAACGATTGTTTGAAAGAGGTCCCTTCTATGGCCGAACTATCCATCCGTCGCCCCGTTTTCATCACCTGCCTGTTCATCCTCATCCTGGCCGTGGGCTTTCTGAGCCTGAAGATCCTGCCGGTCGATCTTTTCCCGGACGTGACGTTCCCCATCGTCACGGTGTCGACGCCTTACCCGGGTTCGGGCCCCTCGGAGGTGGAAAACCTCGTCTCCAAAAAAATCGAGGACGAGCTCAGCTCCATCTCCGGCATCAAGGCCCTGCGTTCGGTGAGCCGCGAGGGCGTTTCCACCGTCATCGCGGAATTCAACTTGAGCGTGGACATCAAATACGCCGAGCAGCAGGTGCGCGACCGCGTGTCCGCGGTCCGCAACAAGCTCCCCGATGACATCGAAGAGCCCGTCATCCGCCGCGTCGACCCCGCCGACCAGCCGATCATGTTCATTTCGGTTTCAGGACGGCCCGACATGGGCGAAGCCGAACTCTTCGACCTGGCCGACCAAGTCATCAAACCCCGCCTGGAACAGGTCGAACAGGTCGGCCTCGTCGAGATCGTCGGTGGCCGCAAGCGGGAGATCCGCGTGGAGCTCGACCTCGAAAAACTCCGCGAATTCGACATCTCCGCCTCGAACATCCGCCAGCGCCTGGCCACCACGGGCAAGAACGTTCCCGCCGGCAAGGTCGACAAGAAAGAGAAAACCAACGTCTTCCGCACCATGGGGGAATTCCGCTCGGTGCAGGAGATCGAGCACGTGCCGATCAACTTCTTCAACAACGAAAACGCCGTCCGCATGGGGCAGGTCGCCCGCATCGTCGACGGCCTGGAAGAGGAAAAAACCCGCACGTTCGTGAACGGCACCAAAGGGCTCCTGCTGCAGGTTTTCCGCCAGTCCGGCTCCAACACCGTGGCGGTGGTCGACGGCATCAAGAAAAAAGCCGTCCAGATCAACAAGGAGATCGAGGGGCAGGGCCACGTCGAGGTGATCCGCGACGGCGCCAAACCCATCCGCGCCAACATCGCCGACGTGAACGAGGCCATCATCATCGGCGTGATCCTCACCGTGATCGTGGTGTTTTTCTTCCTGGCGAGTTTCCGTTCGACCCTGATCACGAGTCTCGCCCTGCCGAACTCCCTGCTCGGCGCCTTCATCCTGATGGCCGCGGCCGGGTTCAGCATCAACATCATGACCCTGCTCGCCTTGTCCCTGGCCGTGGGTCTGCTGATCGACGACGCCATCGTGGTGCGGGAAAACATCTTCCGCCACATCGAGATGGGCAAGAGCCCCGCCGACGCCGCCCGCGACGGCACGAACGAGGTGATCCTCGCCGTCGTGGCGACCACCATGACCGTGATCGCCGTGTTCGGCCCGATCGGTTTCCTGCAAGGGGTGGTCGGCCAGTTCTTCAAGGAGTTCGGCCTGACGATCTGCTTCGCCATGCTCATCAGCCTGTTCGACGCCCTGACCATGGCGCCGATGCTGTCCGCCTATTTCGCCGGCGGCCACAATCACGAGAAGAAAAAAGGCCGCTTCGCCCTCGCGGTGGAGCGCATGCTGAAGGCCTTCGACCGTTTCCAGACCCGCCTGGAAAACCGTTACGTCGGCATCCTGCATTGGACGATGCGCTGGCCGAAGACGGTGCTCGCCGGCTCCGTCGCCGTCTTCGTCCTGAGCCTGTTCGCCGCCGGCTTCGTGCCGAAGACTTTCCTGCCCCCGCAGGACAACGGCGAATTCATGGTGGCCATCGACCTGAAACCGGGCACCAGTCTGCAGGCCATGACCGAACTCTCCATCAAGATCCAGGACCTGATCCGCGCCAACCCCGAGGTGAAGGACACGATCCTCATCGTCGGCGACAAAGAGGGCGAGTCGAACACGGCCTCGTTCTTCATCACCCTGGTGGAATCCCATGAGCGCCAGGTCAATACGTCGCAACTCAAGGAGCGCGTGCGCGAGCAGCTGAAGCCTTTCGCCTACGCCAACCCCGTCGTCAAAGACTACGACGCCGTCGGTGGCGGCCAGCGCGCTTTCAACCTGAACATCATCGGCCAGGATCTGAAGCAGCTCGAAGAGGTCTCTCAAGGGGTCTTTGAAAAACTGAAAAACCATCCCGGCCTGAAAGACGTCGATCTCAGTTACCGCCCCGGAAAACCCGAAGTGCAGATCGACATCGATCCCGTCAAGGCCCAGCAGATCGGCGTGCTCACGGCCGCCGTCGGCGACGAGCTGCGCGCCCTGGTGGAAGGGGTGACCCCCGCCGTGTTCCGCGAACACGGCCGGGAGTACGACGTGCGCATCCGCCTTTCCGAAAGCCAGCGCGACATCGCCGAGCAGCTGCGCCAGCTCAAGATCCCCAACATGAACGGCCGCCTGACCAACATCACCAACGTCGCCGTCATCCGCACGACGACGGGCCCCACCAGCATCAACCGCGAGGACCGCCAGCGCTACATCGCCGTGCAGGCCGACATCGCCCCCGACGGTCCTGGCATGGGCGGCGTCATCAACGACATCCATCAGATGTTCAAGGAAACCCCGCTGCCGAACGGCATGCGCTACCGCTTCGCCGGTCAGGCCGAGAACTTCGCCGAACTGCTGGTGAACATGGTGATCGCCATGGGCTTGGGCGTGCTGTTCATTTACCTCGTGCTGGCGAGCTTGTACGAGTCCTTCATCATCCCCTTCGCGATCATGCTGGTGCTGCCCCTGGCCGCGTGCGGGGCCTTCTACGCCCTCCTGATCACACGTTCCTCCCTGGATCTGTTCTCGATGATCGGGGTGGTGATGCTGCTCGGGATCGCGACGAAGAACTCGATCATCCTCGTCGATTACATCCATCAGCTCACCGAAAAGGGCGCCAATCTGCGGGACGCCATCTTCGAGGCCGGTCGCACCCGCCTGCGTCCGATCATGATGACGAGCTTCGCCCTGATCGCGGGGATGCTGCCCGTCGCGATCGGCTTGAACGAAGCCTCGAAACAGCGCACCAGCATGGGGATCGCCATCATCGGCGGCCTGGTGAGCTCGACGCTGCTGACCCTCGTCGTGATCCCGGCCGCCTACGTGTACATCGAAAGGTTCCAGCACTGGCTGATGAAGTGGTTCTCCAAGATCGCCTCCGACCCGAAAAAAGCCCACAGCCCCGCTCCCCATCCGGAGCACAAATAAAAAAAGCGGCCGGAAAGGCCGCTTTTTTTATTTTCTCGCGCGATGAGAGGCCGCTTCAGACGCCCTCTTCGCGCGCCGGTGCGGGGTCATAGAACCCCGCCCGCGGAGCCTTAGATCGTGCCCAGCACGGGAACGCGGGTCCAGATGTCGAGGGCCGAGAAGGCCATCAGCACCGCCAGGAAGAAGAAGCCAAGACCGAAAATGATCCGGTTCATGGTGGAATCGTACTTCAACCCCATGAAAAACATCATCACGATGGCCGCTTTCACGCCGGCGATCAAAAAGGCGATCGGCGCGGCGAAAGCCCCCAGGTGGTGGTGGTTCCAGAAGGCGATCATGGTCAGGAAGGTCAGCGCGAACAAAGCCGCCCCGGACTTCAGAAGGATCTTGTAATCGACAATATGGTGAACATCTTTGGGTTCGTTCATTCGTGAATCCTCCCTAGCCGACCAGATAAAGAAGTGGGAACAAGAAAATCCAGATCAAATCGATGATGTGCCAGAAAATCCCCACGCCCTCGACCGGGGTGTAGTAGTGGGAATGGAAATCGCCGCGCATGGTGCGGAAGAGCACCCAGGCGATCAGCGCCATCCCGATCAGCACGTGCAGACCGTGCATGCCGGACATCAGGTAATAAAAGCCGAAATACATGCCGAGATTGGCGTGCTCGGCCCCCACTTTCGCCACATCCAGGTATTTCCCGGGATACAGGCCGAGATGGAACTTGTGGGTGTATTCGAAGTACTTCACCACCATGAAGATCGCGCCGCACAAGATGGTGAGCGCCAGGCTCAGAACGGCTTTTTTATTGTGGCCTTTCTGAATCTGATGAATCCCCAGGGCCATGGTGAAGGACGAGAAGATCAGCACCAGGGTGTTGCCGAAGCCCATGCGCCAATCCAGGGATTTCGCGCCCTCCGCGAACATGCCGGGATAGATGTGGTGGAAAATGAAGTAGGCGACGAACAAGCCGCCGAACATCAGGATTTCCGTCACCATGAAGAGCCAGATCCCCTGCTTCGACGTCAGGAATTCATGATCGGCGCTCTTGAAGTGGTGAGCGAAGTGGTGCTCGTGGCTTGCGTGCGATTCAACGGTACTCATAGGGCCCCGCGGTCACGACAGGATCGTGGTGAAAGTTGGTGTGAGGAGGCGGAGAGGGAACTTGCCATTCCAAAGTTTTGGCGCCCCAGGGGTTGGCCGGGGCTTTTTTCCCTCTCAGCAGACCATCAATGATGACGTACAAGGAGATCAGGAAGCCGATCCCGATCAGCCAGGAACCGACCGTCGAGATCTTGTTCAAGGACTCGTAGGCCGGGATGTAATCGAAGTAGCGGCGGGGCATGCCCATCGCGCCCAGGATGAATTGCGGGAAAAAGGTCACGTTGAAGCCGATGAAGATGAAGACGAAGGTCACGCGCGCCAGGCCCTCGTTGTACATCTTGCCGAACATCTTCGGGAACCAGTAGTAGAAACCGCCCATCAGGGCCATCAGGGTTCCGCCCACCATCACGTAGTGGAAGTGAGCCACGACGAAATAAGTGTCGTGGAAGTGAACGTCCACGGCCAGGGTGGCGAGCATGATCCCGGTCACGCCGCCGATCATGAACAGGAACAGGAAGCCCAGGGCGAACAGCATCGGGCTCTGGAAGCTGATCGATCCGCGGTAGAGGGTCGCCAGCCAGTTGAACATCTTGATGGCCGTCGGCACCCCCACCAACATGGTGAGGAAGGAGAAGACGATGCCCGCCGTCTCGGACTGGCCGGACACGTACATGTGGTGACCCCACACGAAGAAGGACACAGCCGCGATCCCCAGGGAGGAGTAAGCGATGGCCGTGTAACCGAAGATCGTCTTGCGCGAGAAAGCGGCGATCAGTTCCGACACCACGCCCATGGCCGGGAGGATCATGATGTACACGGCGGGATGGGAGTAAAACCAGAAGAAGTGCTGGAACAGCACCGGGTCACCGCCCAAAGCCGGATCGAAGATCCCGACCCCCAGGATCCGTTCCGCCGCCAGCAGCAGCAAGGTGATCCCGAGAACCGGCGTCGCCAGAAGCTGCAGGATCGCCGTGGAATAGATGGCCCACACGAAGAGCGGCATGCGGTACATCGTCATGCCCGGGCAGCGCAGTTTGTGCACGGTCGCGATGAAGTTCAGGCCGGTCAGGATGGAGGACATCCCCATGATGAACGCCGCCACCACCATCATGGTCGCGGCCCCGCTGGTCTTGATGGAGTAAGGCGTGTAGAACGTCCAACCGGTGTCCACTTTGTGCATGAACAAAGTCGCGATGCCCATCAGCGCGCCCACCATGAAGACGTACCAGCTGAGCAGGTTCAATCGCGGAAAGGCCACGTCCTTCGCGCCGACGTGGATCGGCAGGAAGAAGTTCCCCAGGATCGCCGGGATCCCCGGCACGATCACCATGAACACCATGATGGCGCCGTGATAGGTCATGAACTGGTTGTATTGATCCGCGGTCATGACCGTCTGCCCGGGGGAGAAGAGCTCCAGGCGGATGCCCAAAGCGGCGATCCCGCCGAACAGGAAGAAGGTGAGGACGGAGATCATGTACATCAGCCCGATGCGCTTGTGATCAAGGCTGGTGAGCCATGAACCGATCCCTTTGAATTCATTGATATAGTTCACATCAGGATTGTGATGATGGGTCGTTGCCGCCATGGCTCAGCTCCTTATTTCAAACCTTTGAGGTACTCGATCAAGGCCGCCATTTCCACTTCGGACAACTGACCTTGGAAGGAGGGCATCACGTTCGAGGGGAATCCTTTGACGATTTTCGCGTTGGGATTCAGCACCGATTCACGGATGTAATTCTCGTCGAACATGACTTTTTCACCGCTGGAGGTTTCCTCCTCGTGGCCGAATCTCTGCCACAAGGAGGGACCGACCTTCACGACGGCGTCGGACACCGAGTGGCAGGAGGCGCACGCCTTCACCTGGAACACTTTCGCGCCCCGTTCGGCCAGGGGCAGAAGACCGACTTTGGATTCCTCTTCCAGCCAGCGGTCATAATCCTCGCGGCTGACGATCTTCATCGTGCCGATCATGCCGGAGTGCTGGGTTCCGCAGTATTCCGTGCAGAAGATGTGGAACTCGCCGAGTTTGTTGGCCTTGAACCACAGGGCCGTGTAACGGCCCGGGACGACGTCCTGCTTGATGCGGAAGCTGGGGACGTAGAACGAGTGGATGACGTCGTTCGAGCTCATGATCAGCTTCACGTCGGTGTCGATCGGGGCCACGACGAGGTTGGACGCCTTCACGCCGCTCTTGTACTGCGTTTCCCAGGCCCATTGCTTGCCGACGACGTGGATTTCCAAAGCGTCTTTCGGCATGTCGCGCATCTGGTGGTACACGTACCAACCCCACACGAAAACGCCCAGGAAGATCACCAGGGGGATGAACGACCACAGGAACTCCAAAGCCGTGCTATGGCTGATGTACGGAGTCTTGTCGTTGTCGGTCTTGCGCTTGTACTTCCAAGCGAAGAAGATCATGCCGCCGATCAGAATCGCACTCGCGATGAAACTCACGATCAGCAAAAAGCTGTACAGATTGCTGACCTGAGAGGCGACCTCGGTCCCTCTTGTCGGCATGAGTGATTGCGCTCGAGCCACATTCATCCACATCATTTCACGAACTCCTCACACCTTTCCGCGGGCGCGGGCCCGCCAGAAGAAAGGCAACAACCAAATCGCCAGAACCAGCACCATCAACGCCCCGCCCAGCTTCATGATATTGAAGGCATAGATGGTGTAAGCGCTTTGGTGCGGATTGTATTGAAAACAATAAAGAACCAACTGATCGATGATGCCGCCGACCTTGCCCTCGCCCGCTTCGACCAGGGCGAGTCGGATGTTCTTCGGCTCGAACTGGATGCCCGGCAGATAGCGGGAGACCTCGCCCCGGGGCGTGGTGACGATGGCGGCCGAAGCGTGGGCCCACTCTTTTTCGTCCTCGTTCCAGCGGTATTTGAAACCGACGGAGTCCGTCAGTTTTTTGATCGACTCTTCCGAGCCCGTCAGGAAATGCCAGCCGTCCTCGGTGCCGGGGCGCCCGTACAGCTTCATGTAAGTGGCTTTTTTCTTCTCGGCGAGATCCGGGGTCTCTTTGGGGTCGAAGGACACGGCGATCACCTTGAACTTCGAACCCACCGACCAGTCCATGCCCTTCAGGCCCTCGGTGAAACCGTTCAGGTGGAAATTGCACAGCCCCGGACAGGAGTAATAGACGGGACTGATCACAACGGGCGTTTTGCCGTCGTAGAAACTGCCGAGGGTGACCTCTTGGCCCCGCTCATCGCGGAAAACCAGGGACAGATCGAGCGGCTGACCGAGTTTTTCCTCGATCCCGACGCCCTCGAGCTCTTTCGGGCGTTCCGTCGCGACCATCGGCGCCGGCTGACCGGTCATCCCCCCGGGCGTCGAGCGTTGAGCCAAAACCGGCCCCGCCCCCAGCGCGAGGGAAAAACCCAAACAACCTGCGATCCAACGGAAACTCGTCATTCCCTACAACTCACTTCGCGGTTTTTGCGAATTCAGCCACTTTGGCCGGATCGTCCGAGCCCTTGTTCTCCGTGATGGATTCGATGAATTGCGCCAAAGCCCAGCGGTCCGCCGGCTTGAAGTGCGCGTACGAAGCCATCGACGTTCCCGGGATCCCTTCGGACAAGACTTTATAATGAGAGACCAGGCCCGAACCGTGGGTCCACTTGCCCTCAACCAGGTTGCGCGGCTTCGGGTTCAGACCGGCGCCCGCGGGGCCATCGCCTTTGCCTTCGTTGCCGTGGCACATGGCGCAGTTGATCTGGAAGAGCTTCTTCCCGTAGGCCGCGACCTCGTCGTTCGGCACCCAGGGTTCAGCCACTTTTTGGATATCGAATTGCTCGACAGCCGGGCCTTGCTGGTCATGAGGGTCGACCACTTTTTCATCGAGATTCACGCCGGGATGGATCGCCACCAGGTAGAACATGAAGGCGAAAACAAAAGTCATGGAGAAAATAAAGGCGTAGAACCCGCCGCGATTGAACTGATCTTGGTTCTCAGACATAAAAAGGCACTCCACTCCATCTGTGCGTGACGAACGAGATGGCTCATACTGAAAGCTTATTGATCACCCTGAAACCTAACGGAAAATAATTCGACGGGCAATCGAAGCTCCTCATTTTCTAAGGCTTTAGTGCGGAGTGCCACCCCGCCAAGGCGCCTAGAAAATCAGCATTTTTTGTGGTTCCCGCTCATCGGGTCATGAGGAATTGTCTGGTGACAGCGACAAAGCTTTCGGGATTTTCGATGTTCGGGCAATGTCCCTGGCCCGCCAGCATCTCGAACCGGCCTTGCGGAATCAATGACGCCAATTCACGGGAGTCCTCCACCGGCAGCAGTTGATCATGCTCGCCGTGCAGAACCAGCACGGGGGAAGTGATCTTCGCCATCTCCGCGCGCGCGTCCAGACCGTCCAAGGCCCGCAAAACCCAATGTCCCACCGCCTTCACCGCCCGCTGGGCGTCTTCGACGACGAATTTCTGGAAAAAATCGGAGGCAGGATCGTGGCCATGGATGGTGGCGCCCAGAACCGCCGCCGTCATGCCCCGGTCGGACTTCATCCTTTCAAAGGCCCCGATCATCGAATCATCGAAGCGCACGCCCCGCGCGCCCACCGGGTCCACCAGGACGGCCCGGTCAAACAAGGACGGCTCCATCGCCATCATCAGGGCCGCGATCAACCCTCCCGTGGAATGACCCACCAGATGGAAACGCCCGCGGTTCAGGTGCCGAACGAGCTGAATGAAGTCGCGCGCGAACAGGTGCATATCCACGTCCGCCGCCGAGCGTGGGTCCGAACTGCCCCCGCAACCGCGGAACTCCCCGTACACCAAGGCCCCGGGGTCCGTGCCCCGGGAGGACGCCGCCCAAAAGGGCTCGGCCGGCTTCCACCAGGCGTTGGAGGCCAGATTGCCATGGATAAAAAGGATGTTTTCGGGAACAAGGCCGTCGCGCACCTCATAATGGAGGCGCGCCCCGCTGCCGTCATTCAATTCCAAGAGGGCCATCGTGGCCTCCTTCCCTTGAGGGGAAATCAGTCGTCGAGGCGGATGACTTCGTTGCCGCTGCGGACGGTTCCCGTGGACACGGGCCAGGCATCGAAAACGCGGCCCTGACGCAGGAGCGGATTGCCCTTCAGGATCTGCCAGGTCCAAGCGGCGGCGAAGTCCGGCACGAACTCGGTCATCTTATGTTCCACTTGATAAACCCGGAGGCGGCTCATGCGCGTCCCGGGAAGCAGGCGTTTCCAGAAGGTCTCGTAGAGGTCCGCCGGAATGTACTGGTCCAGCATCGGTTGCATCACGTGCACGGTGCCCGGAGGCAAGCGGTTCGCGAAATCCACGGGACGGAATTTGCGGATGCCGCGGACGAGGTTGTAAATGGCTTCGAGCTTGTAGGGATTCTCGAGCACGATGGGTTCCGCCGTCGGATAGGACGAATAAACCGTCTGGCGCAGGAAGAAATCATACAGCTCGTCATCCGTCGCCGGATTGCTCGGGAACAGGCGGCGGGTCATCCAGATCTGTTGCTGGATCATCTTGTCCTGGCTCGACAGGGGCTGGGTGTACGGCGCGATCAGGATGAGATTCCTGATCTCCCGCGGGAACGTCAGGGCATAAGCCACCGCGATTCCTCCGCCATAGGACAGACCCGCCAGATTGTAAGGCGGGCGGATCCCGGTGGCTTTCAGCAGATTCTTCAGGTCGGCCACCTGCTGATCATAAGGATAAGGGGCGAGTGAAGGCGCGTATTTCAGCAAAGTCGCGCCCATGCCGTTGAAGTCAAAACGCAGGACCCCGATGCCCCGACGGGTCAGGGCGCTGGCGTAGCTTTCAAACTGGCGCAGGCTGTAGGTCAGGCCGTTCAGCAGGATGACCGTGGGTTTGCCGGCCTGCGGGCGCACGTACTCGATATAGAGTTCGCGATCCGCGCGGACTTGAACGAAGCCGCGAAAAGTCGGCATGTCGGGATGAAAGCGCGGAGCCGCCCAAGCGGAGCCCGTCCCGAGCAGCAAAACCAAGGCGAAGAACCAAATTCCGATCGCTTTCATGACCACCCTCATGCAAAGACAAAATTTAAACGACGAGACCGCCGTCAACGCTTAGGACCGTGGAATTGACATAGGAAGCTTGATCCGTCGACAAAAACATCACGGCATTGGCGATATCTTCAGTCTCACCCAGGCGCGCCAGGGGCACTTTGGCCGCCATTTGCTCCAGAACCTCTTTCGGCATGGCCTCGGTCATGGGAGTGCGGATGAAACCGGGGGCGATGGCGTTGACCGTGAAACCTTTACGCCCCAGCTCGCGACCCCAGGTCTTGGTCATGCCGATCACGCCGGCTTTCGCGGCGACGTAATTGGTCTGGCCGAAATTGCCGTACAAGGCCACCACGGACGAGATGTTGATGATGCGTTTGTTCGGGGAGGAGGGGTTGAACTTTTCCAACAGGGTTTTCGTGACGTTGAAGAGCCCCGTCAGGTTCACGGAGATCACGGCATCCCAATCTTCGGGGGTCATCTTGGCGAAGGACTTGTCGCGGGTGATGCCGGCGTTGTTCACCAGCACGTCCACCGCCCAGGGCAAAGAGGCGGCGGCCTGGGTCACGGAGGCGCGATTGCTGACGTCCACAGCCACGGTGTGCAGCTGGGAGGCGAACTGGCCGAGCTCCGTTTTGGCTTTGTTCAGGGCGTCCTCGGAATAGTCCCAGATGGACACTTTGGCGCCGGCGGCCAGGAAAAGAGAAGAAATACGGAAACCGATGCCCGAGGCACCGCCCGTCACGACAACACTTTTGTTTTGAAAATCAAACTTGATATTTTGCATTTTTAACGCGGTACCATGGTTTCCTCGGGGCGGGTCAATCAATGGCTGGCTTTGGCATGCAGCATTCACTTCTTTTCCCTCGGAAAACAGAGTATCAACTCTAATATTTTTATCCTTGCAAAGGCCGGCGGGCGGCTTGTATTGCTCGCCAACGCAGGAGGAAAAACCATGGCGGAACAGCAGATCAGACGCGCGACGATTGCCGGCACGGGGATGTATGTTCCCGAAAAAATCGTGAAGAACCAGTTCTTCAACGACCTCTATCAGAAAGACATCGACACCTTTTTGCGCGAACAACGCAACATCTTCGAGCGCCGCTGGATGCGCGAGGATCAGAGCACCTCGGACCTGATCCTGCCGGCGGCCGAAAAGGCCCTGAAAAACTCCGGCATCACCGCCAAGGATCTCGATCTCATCATCGTGTCCACCGACACCCCCGACTACCTGTCGCCGTCGACCGCCTCCGTGGTGCAGTATAAGCTCGGCGCCGAAAAGGCCGGCACCTACGACATCAACACGGCCTGCGCGGGCTTCGTCACCGCGCTGGACATCGCCTCGAAGTACATCGCGGCCGATGAGAACTACCAAAACATCCTCGTCGTCGGCGCCTACGCCATGAGCAAATGGCTGAACCTGGACGACTATAAAATCGCCACCCTGTTCGCCGATGGCGCCGGGGCTTGCGTCGTGCGCGCCGCCCCCGCCGGAGAAAAAGGTTTCCTGGCGAGCCACCTGTGGACCGACGGTCAATACCACGATTACATGGGCATTTACGCCGGCGGCTCCTGGAAGCCGGTGAATCAGGATGTGCTCGATAAAAAAGAACACCTCCTGGCCTTCCCGAAACGCATTCCGCCCGAGACCAACGGCATTCACTGGCCGCGCATCAGCCGCATCCTCTTCGACCGCATCGGCAAGATGCCCCAGGACGTGAACCACTTCTTCATCACGCAATTCAACGTCCAGAGCATCTACGAGACCCTGGATCGCCTGGAAGTGCCGCGCGAGCGCGCCCATTACGTCATGGACCGCTTCGGTTACACCGGCAGCGCCTCCATCGGCATGTGCCTCGCCGACGCCGTCGAGCAGAAAAAACTCAAGAAAGGCGACTTGTGTTTCTTCATCGGCTCCGGGGGCGGCATGAGCATGGCGGCCCTCGCTCTGGAGTGGGGATACGACACATAAACATGGAACTGGATTGGCTGAAGCGCTGGAACACCTACTCCCCCGCCGCCGTCGCCATCAAAGACGGCGACACGGGCCGCGAGATCTCCTACCGGGATCTCTATGAGGTGTCTTGCGCCGCCGCCGCCCTCCTGCAACGGGACTACGGCATCCGCACCGGCGACCGCGTCGCCGTTTTCAGCACCAACGAGCTCGAGTACGTCTTCTTGTTCTTCGCTCTGCAACGCCTGGGCGCCATCCTCGTGCCGGTGAATTTCCGCCTCACGCCCCGTGAGGTGGAGCACATCCTCACGGACTGCGCGCCGAAGCTTTTGGTTTATCAAAACGACCTGTTGCCGGTGGTGGAAGCCCTGCCCGCCACGGCGAAGCCGCGTTTGCTGCCCTTGCAGGGCCCGAACTCCTTCGCGGCCTTCGCGCGGCAGGAACAGGCCCGCCACGAGGATTTCCACGGCCAGGCCGCGGATCCCGTGATGATCATCTATACCTCGGGCACCACCGGCTCACCGAAGGGCGCCGTGCTCACGCACGAAATGCTCTTCTGGAATTCCGTGAACACCACTTTGCGCCTGAACATCAGCCAGAGCGACTGCACGGTGATTTTCCTCCCCTTTTTCCACACGGGCGGCTGGAACGTCCTCACCACCCCTTTCCTGCATCGCGGGGCGAAGGTGGTTTTCCTGAAGAAATTCGACAGCGACCGCATCCTGCAGCTGTCGCAGGATGAAAAGGCCACCTTGCTGTTCGGCGTTCCGACCACCATGGACATGATGACCCTGTCGCCGCTGTTCGATCAGGTGGATCTCAGCTCCATCCGCTACGCCATCGTCGGCGGCGAGCCCATGCCCATCGAGCTGATCCGCACCTGGCATGAAAAGGGCATTCCGATCCGCCAGGGCTACGGGCTCACGGAGTTCGGCCCCAATGTCTTTTCGCTGAACGAGGGGGACGCCCTCCGCAAGATCGGATCGATCGGCTTTCCCAACTTTTATGTTTCGGCGAAGATCGTCGACGATCACGGCCGCGAGTGCGGCGCCAATGAGATCGGCGAGCTGGTCCTGAAGGGCCCCATGTGCATGCAGGGCTACTGGAACAACGCCGCCGCCACCCATGAGACCGTGCGCGACGGCTGGCTGCACACCGGCGATCTCGTTCGCCGCGACGAAGAGGGTTTCTACTACGTCGTCGGCCGCAAGAAAGACATGTACAAAAGCGGCGGGGAAAACGTCTACCCGGCCGAGCTGGAAAAGGTCATGCGCTCGCTCCCCGGCATCCGCGAGGTCGCCGTCATCGGCGTCGCCGATGAGAAATGGGGCGAAGTCGGCCAGGCCTTCGTGGTGAAGGATTCCCATCACATCACGGAGGAAACCCTGCGCGAGCATTGCCTGAAAAACCTCGCCAAATTCAAAGTGCCGAAGTTCTTCGTGTTCATGGACAGCCTGCCCAAGGGCGAAAGCGGCAAGATCCTGAAAAAAGCCCTGCGGGTCCCGCTCGCCCAGTGACGATTTCCCTCTCCCGCGCCGGGGGAGGCTTCGTTGTCTTCATCTCCTCCGCTTGAAATCCGGGCTTTCCGCCGACGGGACGTCTCACTTTGGGACGCGGCCACCGTCGAACTTCCCGCCTGTCCCGCCCCGTGAGACACTGTTTCAAAGGGGAGGACGGCCTATGTTCGGGCGTTTCATTTTCCTCGCGGCGACACTCCTTGGGCTGACGGCCTGTCAGTCGTCGATGTTGCGTTCTTTTGAGAAACTCCATCCCGGCATGGACAAGCATCAGGTCCTGCAGGTGATGGGCTCTCCCGACACCTCCATGCGCATGCACGGCAAGGACCGCTGGATCTATCGTTTCTACGAGGACAACATCCGTTTTGAAAAAGAGGTCCACTTCCAGGATGGCGCCGCCGTTTACGTCGGCAACGCCTGGGTTCCGCAGGCCGAGCGCTCCGCCATCGCCGTCGATCAAAAGAACCAGGAGATCAACGTCGCCGCCGAGCAGGAGCAGGTGGAGCGGAAAAAACAAAACGCCGTGCTCTTCGAGCAATACGAAAAGCAATCCAAAGGGCAGGACAAGGTCCGCTACATGCCCGACTTCAAAGAGCTGAAATAATCATTTCGCCATCACCGAAGGTTCCGTGACCGTGCGGGACTCCTCGTTCTTTTTCCGGGCCGGGGACAGGGCTTTCTCCCGGACTTCCGCCGGCGGCTGGTCGGGATCGGCGTACTGGCGGCGGATTTTCCCGATGGTGCGACGGAGGCTTCCCTCCAGGCCCACCTGGTTCTCCATGTCGTCGAGGGAGCGCACGTTCACGCGCTCGTACGTGCGCCCGTCCTTCAGGCCTTTTTCCGGATAGCGGTAGCGCAGGACGTTCCGGGAGCGTTCGTACTCCTCCGCCATTTCCTGGAACTCATGGTGTTCGCGCTTCAGGTCTTTCACGATCTGATTGAGCTGGGCCGGGTCTTTCGCGTGCTGCTTCGCCTGAATCAGCTCCTGCATGGTCTTTTCCTTGCCGGCGATGCGGGCCTTCAAGGTTTGCAGGCGGCTTTGCAGCTCGACCCATTCGGGAACGGATTTGGCTTCCTCTTTTTTCGCTTCTTCTTTTTTCTCGCCGCCGCCCTCATTGGCCCGGGAAGATTGCATCGGCAAAGACAAGAGCAGAATGACCGGCAGACAGCTAAGAAGAGACCTCACCGTAAACCTCCTGCCTCCAGGATACCTCAATCGGCAAAGACTTGATGCGGTTGACGAGAATCGAGGCTTTGGTCGGGTTCATCGGTTTCAAACGCAGCTCGCCGTTTTTGAGATGGGCCATGATGTCGTCCACGTCCCAACCGAAGCGGCTGTCGGTCAGGGCTTCGCGCAGCTCACGCACGGTCGAAGCGAGCTCGAGCCCCCGCAGGATCAGGATGTAGCGCAAAGGGCCCGTCGAAGCGCTGGCGTTGGCGTATTCCACCACGCTGCCCAGATCCGACGGCGCGGGCGAGGTCGGCTCCAGGCCGAAACCGGCCGCGGATTCTTCGCTCACGGGCGCGATGGGTTGATCGAAATTGTCAGGATCCGGCGGGGCCGCCGGCGTTTCCTCTCCCCCGGGATTCTCACCGAAGACCGCGGCTTCCTCGGGGGGAAGCGGGGTTTCCGGTAAAGGCTCGAAGGAAAAGGGCACCGGCTGATCGCCGGAAAAGGCCGGTGTTTCGACCTCGTCGTTTTCCGCCGGCGCGGCCGCCTCGGGCTGACCGTCCCAGCCGACGAAAAAAACGGCCCGGCAATGGGGACAGGTGAACAGCGTCCCCGCGTGTTGATCGGTGATTTCAATCGCCTGATGGCAATTCGGACAGGCGGCCAATCCGTGGCACTCCTTCGCTTTTTTCAGCGACGTTTGTTTTTATCCAGGCGGCGACGATCGGCGCGATTCATTTTCGCGTCGGGCGGCGGCTCGTTGGAGTAAGTCATCCTGCGCTTCGTCGGGGCGGCCGGGGTCGCTTGCGACTCCATCACGCCACCGCCGCTTTCCTCGCCACCCTGGTAGTTGAGTCCTTCCAGGTCCTGGGCTTCGGGACGGAAGCGCTCCACGGCCTCTTCCGCCTGCTGGGCGACGATCTGAACCTTCATCATTTTTTCGATGGCGTCGCTCTTGATGACGTTGTTCAGGGTTTCAAAGGCGTTGAAGGCTTCCTTCTTGTACTCGATCAAGGGATCCTTCTGCGCGTAACCCCGCAGGCCGATGCCCTCTTTGAGCTTGTCGATGACCAGCAGATGCTCTTTCCAGCGCTGATCGATCGTCTGCAGCAGGACCATCTTCTGGATCTGGTCGAAAAAGGAACCCATGGTGGCGCGCTGGCGATCGTAGATCTCCTTCACCTTCCTGCTGACTTCCTCGGTGATCTTCTCGGCGTGCACGGGCACCTGATCGAAATCGATCTTGAACCCGAACTGGGTCATCAGGGCGTTGTTCAAACCGTCGAGGCTCCACTCCTCTTTCTTGCGTTCGGCCGGGACATGGGTGTCGAGAATGATCGAGGTCACGTCGCCCAGCATGTCCAGCACGGTGCGATCGATGTCCTGGCCTTCGAGGGCGCGGCGGCGCATGGTGTAGATGGCCTTGCGCTGCTGGTTCATGACGTCGTCGTACTCGATCAGGTTTTTCCGCACGTCGAACTGATGGCCCTCGACCTTGCGCTGGGCGCCCTCGATGGAATTCGTCACCATGCGGGCGGTGATCGGCTCGTCATCGGGGATGTTCAGCATCGTCATGATCTTCTGGATGCGTTCGCCGTTGAAGATGCGCATGAGCGTGTCTTCCAGCGACAGGAAGAATTTCGATTCGCCCGGATCGCCCTGACGGCCCGAACGACCGCGCAGCTGGTTGTCGATCCGGCGGGACTCGTGGCGTTCGGTGCCGACGATGTAAAGTCCGCCCGCCGCGACGACCTCTTGGCGTTCCTCGTCGCACTGTTTTTTGAAGCGCGCGTACTCCGCCTGGTAATCGGGCGTTTCCTCTTCGCCGGCGACTTTTTTCGCCATGCTCTCCGGGTTCCCGCCCAGCATGATGTCGGTCCCGCGACCGGCCATGTTGGTGGCGATGGTGATGGCGCCCTTGCGCCCGGCTTGCGCGACGATCTCGGCTTCGCGCTCGTGGGCTTTGGCGTTCAGCACGTCGTGGCGGATGCCTTCGCGCTTCAGGAACTCCGACAGCAGCTCCGATTTCTCGATGGAGGCCGTCCCGATCAGGATCGGCTGGCCTTTCTTGTGGCGTTCTTTGACTTCCTCCACGATGGCCTTGAACTTGCCCTGCTCGCTCTTGTAGACGACGTCCTCGTAGTCCTTGCGCGCGATGGGTTTGTTCGTCGGGATGACCACGACGTCGAGCTTGTAGATCTTTTTGAATTCCGCCGCTTCCGTGTCCGCCGTCCCGGTCATGCCGGAGAGCTTCGTGTACATCCGGAAGAAGTTCTGGAAGGTGATGGTGGCGAGCGTCTGGTTCTCGCTCTTCACCTCGACGCCCTCTTTGGCTTCGATGGCCTGGTGCAGGCCGTCCGACCAGCGGCGGCCCGGCATCAGCCGGCCGGTGAATTCATCGACGATGACGACTTCACCGTTCTGGATCATGTACTCGACGTCGCGACGATAAAGGTGGTGGGCCTTCAGGCCCTGGTACACGTGGTGCAGGAGCTCGATGTGCTCGGGATCGTAGAGGTTGCTGATGCCCAGGAGCTCCTCGACCTTGCGGTTGCCGTCCTCCGTGAGGGAGGCCGTCTTGGACTTTTCCTCCATCGTGAAATGCACGTCCCGCTTCAGGTGCGGGATGATGGAATTGACGACGGAGTATTTCTCGGTCGAGGCTTCCGCGGGTCCCGAGATGATGAGCGGCGTCCGCGCCTCATCGATCAGGATCGAGTCGCACTCGTCGACGATGGCGAAGTTGAAATCGCGCTGGACGTAATCCTCCAGGTCGAACTTCATGTTGTCGCGCAGGTAATCGAAACCGAGTTCGTTGTTGGTGGCGTAAGTGATGTCGCTGTTGTAGGCGGCCTTGCGCTGCTGGTCCGTCAGGCCGTGCACGATGATCCCGGTGGTCAGGCCGAGCCAGCCGTAAAGGCGGCCCATCCACTCCGCGTCCCGGCGGGCGAGGTAGTCGTTGACGGTGACGACGTGCACGCCTTTGCCGGACAGGGCGTTCAAGTAGACCGGCAAGGTGGCGACGAGGGTTTTCCCCTCCCCGGTGCGCATCTCGGCGATGGTGCCTTTGTGAAGGACGTATCCGCCGATCAGCTGCACATCGTAGTGGCGCATGCCGAGCACGCGTCGCGAGGCCTCGCGGCAAACGGCGAAGGCTTCGGGCAAAATGCCGTCGAGGGTTTCGCCTTTGGCCAAGCGGGCTTTGAACTCCGGGGTCTTGGCTTTCAACTGCTCGTCCGTCAAAGCCTGCATCGAGCTCTCGAAGGCGTTCACCTTCTCGACGATGGGACGGATTTTCTTCATTTCGCGATCGTGTTTCGTGCCAAAAATCTTGGTCAGTACTTGTGTCAGCATAGGCGACAGAATAGTCCTCACTTGCTGTCAGGTGCAAGAAAGCCCTGTTTTTTCAGAGACTTTTGGACTCGCCGAGTTGCCTGATTCCCTCGTACGTGGCGATCGCCACCGAGGTCGAAAGATTCAAACTGCGGGCCGGCCCCAAGAGGGGGATTTTCACCGCCTGATCTGCGTTGCGTCGAACGAGTTCCGGATCCAGCCCTTTGGTTTCTTTTCCGAACACCAGCCAGTCGCCGGGCTGATATCGGGCTTCGGTGTAGAGCCGCTTCGCCTTGGTGGAAAAATAAAAAACCCGTTTCGGATCCTCGATTTTCTCCTGCCATTCCTCGAGCGTGGCATGATGGAACCAGGTGAGGTGCTGCCAATAATCGAGGCCGGCGCGTTTCAAGGTGCGGTCGCTGATCTCGAAGCCCAAACGCCCCACGAGGTGCAGTTCACAGCGGGCCGAAACGCAGGTGCGCCCGATGTTCCCCGTGTTCTGCGGGATCTCCGGTTCAATCAGGACAATGCGGAAAAGGGAACTGCTACCCAAGATGACGAACGACCTCTTGACCGAATTTGGACAACGCCAACCGACGTCCCTTGTCCACGATCAGATCAAGGTTCATCAGCTCACGGTACAGGCTCATATCATTGATCGGCACGATTTCACGCCCGGTGGCGGCACCGAGGCGCATGAGGTAGGTGCGTTGACGCTCGGTCAATTTGTCGGTCAGCGCCGGGTCTTCCCGCAAAGAGCGTTGCCAGTCCCCGTCCTCCAAAGGACGCGCCGTTCCCGGCAATTTTTTGGGATTCAAATAATAAACCCAGGCCCGAACGGGCTGGTCCGCCCCGTCCGCCAGAACCTCCACCTCCTCGCGGCGGTGCAGGCCTTTTTCCGGCTCCAGGCGGGAGCATCCGTGGAATTCATCGAGTAAATTGATCAGCAAATCCGAATGCTTAACTGAAACAAGCTGCCCCCGGACGGCGCTCGAGCCGCCTTTCAACAAGACCGGATAACCGACCTTCAGGCGCCAAGCGGTGGCGCGGATCAGGGCCCCCGTGCTGGCTTCAATCATATCGGCGATCTTCGACCAGTGGACCATACCTTCCGACATGGCACCGAACACGAAAAAGCGCGTCGTCATCAGAACCCCCTCCAACGGACAACTTTTTTTCGTCAGGCGCTGTGTGTGTACCAAAAACAACGGTCTCGAGCAAGGGCTCTGTTTGACGGGCAAAAGGGATCTGATATGGTTCTGAAAACCTCAGTCGGGTGAAATGAAAAAAATCGAAGCGATTATCAAACCTTTCAAGCTGGACGACGTCGTTGACGCTTTGTCCGAAGTCGGCGTGGAAGGCGTTTCCGTGACGGAGATCCGCGGCTTCGGCCGTCAGAAGGGCCGCACGGAAGTCTACAAAGGCGCCGAGTACGTCGTCGATTTCCTCCCCAAGGTGAAATTGGAAGCCGTTGTCCCTGACGGCATTTGCGCGGCGGCGGTCGAAGCGATCCGCAAAGCCGCCCACACCGGCAAAATCGGTGACGGCAAAATCTTTGTTTCTGAAATCGAATCCGTTCTCCGCATCCGCACGGGCGAGAAAAACGAGGAAGCCCTGTAGGACCGGCGAGCGACAACATCAACGTGAGGAGGGAAGACTGATATGAAAGCGCAAGAGGCGATCAATTTTGCGAAGGAAAAAGGCGCCAAGATGGTGGACTTCAAGTTCTGCGACATGGTCGGGACTTGGCAGCACCTGACGATTCCGATGGGCGAACTGTCCCTGGAAACCTTCGAGCAAGGCGTGGCCTTCGACGGCAGCTCCATCCGCGGCTGGAAGGGCATCGAAGAATCCGACATGGTCCTCCTCCCGGATCCCGCCACGGCGAAGATCGATCCTTTCATGCAAGTCCCCACCCTCTCCCTGATCTGCGACGTGGCCCTGCCGGAAACTCTCGAGGCTTACGACCGCGATCCCCGCCAGGTGGTGAAAAAAGCCCTCGCGTACATGCAATCCACCGGCGTCGCCGACACGGCTTTCTTCGGCCCCGAGGCCGAATTCTTCGTGTTCGATGACGTTCGTTACGAACAAACCAACAACAGCGGCTTCTACATGGTCGACTCGTCGGAGGGCACCTGGAACACGGGCCGCGACGAAGAGGGCCGCAACCTCGGCTACAAACCCCGCCACAAAGAGGGCTACTTCCCGGCCCTGCCGACGGACTCCATGCACGATCTGCGCACGGAGATGTGCCTGGAGCTCGACCGCCTGGGAATGACCGTCGAACGCCATCACCATGAAGTCGCCTCCGCCGGCCAGATGGAAATCAATTTCCGCTTCGACAGCGCCGTCAACATGGGCGACAAAATGCAGTGGTTCAAGTATGTCGTGAAAAACGTCGCCCGCCGCCACGGCAAAACCGTGACCTTCATGCCGAAACCGCTTTTCGGCGACAACGGCTCGGGGATGCACCTGCACATGTCGCTGTGGAAAAACGGCCAGAACCTCTTCGCCGGGAACAAGTACGCCGGCCTCTCGGAAATGGCCCTTTACTACATCGGCGGCATCCTGAAGCACGCGCCCGCCCTGTGCGCCTTCATCAACCCGACCACCAACAGCTACAAACGTTTGGTGCCAGGCTACGAAGCGCCGATCAAACTCGCTTACTCCTTCAAGAACCGCTCGGCCGCCGTTCGCATCCCGAACTCGGGCCCGAACCCGAAAGCCAAGCGCATCGAGTTCCGCACGCCGGATCCGTCGGCGAACATTTACCTCGCCGAAGCCGCGGCCCTCATGGCCGGTCTTGACGGAATCATCAACAAGATCCATCCCGGCGACGCGCTCGACAAGGACATCTACGGCCTGCCCCCGCAGGAAGCCGCGAAAATCCCCTCGATTCCCGCCTCCCTCGAGGAAAGTCTCGCGGAGCTGCAGAAAAACGGCGGCTTCCTGATGAAAGGCGACGTTTTCACGCAGGATCTGATCGACACCTGGATCGGCTACAAAACCGATCGGGAAATCCGCCCCGTGCAGCAGCGCCCGGTGCCCTACGAATTCCACTTGTACTACGATATCTAGGCCGTTAATTTTGGTTGAAGAGGTGATCATATGAGCGATGTGCGCAACTTCATGGGTTATTTGTGGTTCCGGCAGGAAGACGGTGTCGTCACCATCGGGATCAACGAAGAAGGCCTCGAGGATTTCGAAGAGATCTCTTCCGTGGAACTGCCCCCGGAAGGCGAGAAAATCGAAGCGGACGTCGTTCTGGGCACCATTGAAACCGACGACGGTCCTTTGGATATCTATTCGCCCGTCGACGGCACCGTGCTGGAAGTGAATTCCCAGGTCGTCGACGAGCCCTCCCTGATCCAGGAAGAGCCCTACGAGGAAGGCTGGCTCATCCGCATCGAAACGGATGATGTGGCGGACGATGAGGACGAAGAAGAGGATGATGATGACGAGGATGAAGAAGACGACGAGGACGACGACGAATAGTCGTGGTCCTTGGTGCCAGCTTGGCATCCCCTCGTGAAAAAACTCTCAAAAATTCCCCTGGCGCTTTGACCTTTGCGCCGTCTTTGAGTAACCCGGTCTCCTTGGATCAACGAGGAGACTGAAATATGAAAAAGATGCTTTTGGCCGTCGCTCTCTTGCTGGCCGCCTTGGCTTTGACCGGCCGCCCGTCCACCGCTCTGGCTTTCTGCGAGACTTACGAAAGCCCCTGCGGCGGGAACGAAGACCGCACGGGTGACGATCGCCATCGCGATGATGACCGCGATGACGGCGAACGCCACGACAACGACGAGGAAGATCCGGGTTTCTGAGATCATTCCCGCTTCCGCAAAAGCAGCAAAGCCCCGCCCACAAAGCGGGGCTTTTTTTTGACCCAACCAAGCCTGTCGACAGGTCGAGTTCGCGAGAATTCATTCACGGGTTCCCCCGGAGTCGGGGATAATCTTCCCATGACCCAGGAATCCTTGCTGAGACGTTTGGGGACCAAAGAGGCCGCGGCCATCGTGGTGGGGTCCGTGATCGGCACGGGGGTTTTCCTGAAGACCGCCACCATGGCCCAGCAAACGGGCTCGCCGGCTCTGGTGCTCCTGGCCTGGTTGGTGGCGGGCCTGCTGTCTTTGGCGGGGGCGCTTTCTTACGCCGAACTCGGCTGCTTGTTTCCCCGCGCCGGCGGTGAGTACGTTTACCTGAAAGAAGCCTACGGATCGGGAATGGGGTTTCTCTTCGGTTGGACCCGTTTCTGGATCGGGTCGCCGGGTTCGATCGCCGCCTACGCCGTGGGGGCCGCGACTTTTTTGAACGGCCTTATCCCTTTGGGGGACCACCGCACCCTCACCGCCCTCGTCATCATCGCGATTTTCACCGGGTTGAATTGTTTCTCCGTGGCCTTCGGCGGAAGGTTGCAGACCTTCATGACGGCCCTGAAACTGATCATGATCCTGGGCCTGACGGCGGCGATTTTCATCGGGGGCTCCACCAGCGGCTGGCATCACCTGAGCACGCCCGAAAGCGGCGGCTGGCTCGGTTGGAGCGGTTTCGGCGCGGCGGTGCTGGCCGCCCTTTGGGCTTTCGACGGCTGGAACAACCTGCCCATGGCGGCGGGTGAAATCCGCGACCCGGGCCGCGTGATCCCCCGGGCTTTGGGCTTCGGCATGCTGGCGGTGTTCCTCATTTACGCCTTCACCAACGTCGCTTATTTTTATGCCCTGCCCTTTGATGAGATCCTCACCGCGAATTCGAACCTGCATCAAGACGCCCTGCCGGTCGCGACCAAGGCGGTGTTTTCGATTTTCGGCGCCGTCGGCGTGACTTTGCTGTCGGCGGGATTCGTGTTTTCCGCGGTGGGCGCCATGAACGGCTCGATCCTGTCGAGCGCGCGCGTGCCTTTCGCCATGGCCCGCGACGGCCTTTTTTTCCGCCGACTCGGGGAGGTCAGCCATCGCTCGCGGGTGCCGGTGACAGCCCTGGTGGTGCAAGGGATCTGGTCGTCGATCCTCGCCCTGTCGGGCAGTTTCGACCAGCTCACCGATTACGTCGTGTTCGCGAGTTGGATCTTCTACGCCCTCGGCGCCGCCGCGGTGCTGGTGCTGCGCCGGAGGCGCCCCGACCAGGAGCGCTCCTTCCGCACGCCTTTTTATCCCTGGCTGCCTTTGATCTTCCTTGTTTGCTCGGTGCTCCTGCTGGCCAACACGCTCTGGACCTCGCCCCTGCAAAGCTTGATCGGCCTGGGTTTCATCCTCATGGGAATCCCGGCCTATCTCTTTTTCCGCGGGACCTCGAAAGGCATGACAAATTCCTGAAAGGCCCGGCATAATGCGCGGATGGATCTGCAGAAAACCCGCCGCAAAACCGTGCTCGTCGGGATCCAACTCCCCCGCGTGCCTGAATCCGAAGTGCAAGCCTCTTTGCAGGAGTTGCGCCGCCTCGTGGACACTCTGGGCCACGAGGTGATCGGCACCCTCACGCAGAAACGCTCGGGGACTTCCGGGGCGACCGTGATCGGCGAAGGAAAGCTGCGCGAACTCGCGCGTTGGACCGGCGGGCCGGGCGAAGTGCAGTCCTCGGTGAAAGCGAAAAAATCCAAGGCGGCCGAACGCTTCGCCGCCGCCGCGGCGGAAGAAGAGCCCGAAGAAATCGAAGAAGAGGAAGATCCGCTTCTGCCCGGACCCCCGGAAGGCGTGAAGGCGGAACTGGTCGTCTTCGACGGCGAACTCACGCCCTCGCAAATGCGCAATCTGGAATCCGCCACGGGCGCGGAGGTGTTGGACCGCACGGGCGTGATCATCGAGATCTTCTCGCGCCACGCGCGCACCCGGGCGGCGCGACTGCAGGTCGAGATCGCGCGCTTGAATTACCTCGCGCCCCGTTTGCGTGAAACCGGCGGCGGGGGCGATCGTCAGGGCGGCGGCATCGGCGGCAAAGGCGCCGGGGAAACCTCCCAGGAGCTCGACAAGCGCCGCATCCGCGACCGCATCAAGGAACTCAAAACCGAGATCGAAGCCGCGCAAACGGAAAGCATCGTGCGACGCACGCGGAGGACCGGTGAAAACGCCGTGGCCCTGGTCGGCTACACCAACGCCGGCAAGTCTTCGCTGATGAGGGCCATGACCGGCAGCGAGATCCTGGTCGCCGACAAACTCTTCGCGACCCTCGACACGACGGTGCGCCCCCTGCATCCGCCGTCCATGCCCCGCGTGCTGCTTTCGGACACGGTGGGGTTCATCAAAAAACTTCCCCATGATCTGGTGGCGTCTTTCCGGTCGACTCTGGATGAGGCGTTGAACGCCGATTTGCTTTTGTACGTCGTTGACGCCTCGGATCCGACTTTCCGTTCGCAGCTCGAGGTCACGCGCCAGGTCCTGGGCGAGATCGGCGCCGGCGACGCGGAAAGCCGCCTGGTTCTGAATAAGCGCGATCGCCTGAGCGCCGAAGAGGCGCAAGCGCTTCACCGGGAATTCCCCGAGGCGATTTTCCTGTCCACCCGGGATCCCCAGGATCTCGCGCGTCTGCGCGAGCTGCTCCTGGAGTTCTTCGAGGGCGACATGCTCGAAGAGGAACTGCATGTTCCTTACGCCGTGCCGGGCGCCGTCGGCGAGATCCGCCGCCACATGCGGGTCTTGAAAGAATCCTACAACGAAAGCGGCGTGACCCTGTCGGTGCGCGCGCGGGCCGAGGATTTGGCTCGTTTCAAAGCGCGCTTCCGGATTTGAGCGAAGAGATCAGCTGGTCTTTTTCTTCCCAGAGATTCGACACCCAATTTTGGATTTTCTCGCGGAACACGGGATCGTTCTGGTAATCGCCGCCGAGGAATTCGATGGGGATCGAAATCTCGCGGATCCTCACGATGACGTGACGGAGCCGCCCCTGGCAAAGATCCCAGAAGCTCACGGGCCCCTGAGGGTAGACGATGGTGACGTCCAGGAGGGAGTGGAACTGCGACCCCATGGCCTGCAGGACGAAGGCGAGCCCGCCGGTTTTCGGGCGCAGAAGATGCCGGTAGGGCGATTGCTGCCGACGGTGTTTGTCCGCGGTGAAGCGCGTCCCCTCCAGGAAATTCAGCACCGACACCGGGGAGCCGCGGAAACGCGCGCAGGCCTTGCGGGTGGCTTCGAGGTCCTTGCCGCGTTTTTCCGGGTGTTTCTCCAGGTATTCTTTCGAGTAACGGCGCATGTAAGGGTAGTCCAAAGCCCACCAGGCGATTCCCAAAAAGGGCACCCACATCAGCTCTTTCTTCAGGAAAAAACGCAGGAAAGGGATGCGGTGGTTGAACACGTGCTGCAGGACCACGATGTCCGTCCAAGAGAGGTGATTCGCGCTCACCAGGTAGGACTGGCGCGGCTGAAGTTCCTCCAGGCCCTCGACGTCCCAGCGGGTCCGGCCCGCGATCGAGAAGACGAAGCTGTTGAACGAGATCCAATTCTCCGCCATCCACACCATGATTCCGGTGAGAAAGCGCTGCCACCCCCGGATCGGGATCAGGAATTTGAGCACGGCGAAAGGCAGGAGCAGCGAACTCCAAAACACGGTGTTCAAGGCGATCAAGGAAAAAGCAATCGTCCCTTTCATTCCCCCATCATCGGTCATTGTCGCCGCCAAGGAAATCAGTTATTCGCCGATTCCTCCTGGGCGCGCCGCAGAAGCCGCCGCAACGGGGTCCTTGTCTTGACAACGAAAGCTCACCGGCTATCTTTTCCTCTTTTCCGGAAAGGGCCCCGCATGAATCAAAAAACCATCCGCAACGTCGCCATCCTGATCGTGATCGTTTTCGCCGTGACGGTGATTGTTTACCCGCTCATCTTCAACCCGGACCCCCAGGGCGCGGCGGAACCGGCGGTCGAACTCGAAGTGAAATAGACCCCCGTTTCGCCGGGCCCGACGTCCTGAACAAATCGTCAAAAAGTCCAGATCCGGGGGGCGTGACCCGCGTGCCGGGTGTTTTCCCTTCGGAAGAATCGCCGTTTTGCTCTAACTTGAGAGTATGCAAAACCACCTGGCGCTTTGGTTCGCGGCTCTTTTCACCTTTGTCGGAACGCCTCTCCTGGCTTCGACCTCGCTGCTGCGGGAGATCCAGGCGGATGAGCTGCATCTGAGCATTCAGCAAAAGGCCTTGAGTTTCCAGCCGAGCGCTTTTTGCGACACCAAGTTCAGCGCCCTCACCTGCGAGCAGCAGATGAACATCTGGTTCTCGGCCATCGAGGATCTCTTCGACAACGGCGCCTTGGAGGAATCCCGTGAGGCCGCGGAGAGCCTGGAGTGGCGCGAGCTCCCCCGGCTGCAAAAAGTCCTGCACTATCGTCTCCTCCGCCGGACGACGCCCCGTTCCCCGCAGATCGAGGAAATCCGCCGCGAGCTTTTGTCCTCCCGGGGCTGGGGGGAACTCTCGCCCGCCGAAAGCCACGCTTTTTGCCGTTTCGTCAGTCCTTCGTTTTGCCCTTCACGCCCCGGCTTCACCCGCACCCTGCCCTCGCGCCAGGTGCTGAAGGATCTTTATCAGAAATGGGTGAACCTGCGCCCGGTCGCCGGCGGTCGTTACGCCGAAGCCCCGCGCGTTTACATCTTCTGCCGGGCCGATCGCGTTTATCCTTGCCGGGCCCTGGTGAAGGATAAGAGCGGCAAGCCCTTGAGGGGTTCCGACGGGCAGCTCTGGTCGCAGCCGATCCTCGCCTACTCCCGCCATCAGAAAAACTTCGACGAGCCGGGCGGCGACACCCCGGGCGGCGTGCACTTGGTCGACGGCGTGATGCCGGCGGCCGACCAGACCGAGCTGTTCGGGCGCTTTCGCCGCTTGATCCTCGGTTTTGTGCCGAAATCCCAGGGCGAGGCCAACCAGAAAAAATTCCTGCCCGCCTCCAGCCAAAATCATTCCTGGTGGCGCGAGGGCGTGGTGGCCCGCGATCTCGGCCGCGCCCATCTGCGCGTTCACGGCGTCGGGCGCGTGAACCACGATCGCAGCAAACCCTATTACGGCTATTTCGGCACGAGCGGCTGCATGGAAAACCGCGAGAACGTTTACGACGGCGTCACCTACATCGATCAGCGCCATTTCCTGGACGCCGTGATGAAAGCCATGGGCAAGACCCCGTCTTTCGCCAACGAGCCCTCGATCCGCGCCGTTCTTTACCTCGTCACCCTGGATGATGAAAAGCGAGCCGTGACCGCCCAGGATCTTTCGTTCCTGCAATCCCGCTGAGTTCTTCAGACGCGCAAGGAAGATGAGACGGGTGTGCGCAGTCCCAGGGCCTCCCGCATCTGGCGCAAAGCAAACTCATTTTCCGATCTTTTGTTCGAGGCCGTGCAGTCTCGGGGCACGATCACCTGGTAGTCCCTCATATGAGCGTCATGCGCCGTGAAAAGCACGCAGATGTTCCCGGCGATCCCGGTCAGGATGAGCTTTTGAACTTTCAGATGCTTCAGCAGGAGATCGAACGTGGTGGAGTAGAATCCAGAGTGTTTCGGCTTCAACACGAAGTAATCGTCGTCGTCGGGCTTGAGGATCCGCGCGATGTCGCGGCCGGGACGGCCTTCCGCAGAGCAAACCTCGAAAACGTTTTTCCAGTTCGACTGCCATTTGCCGAAGTTGTCATTCACGTAGATCACGGGGACTTTTTTCGCCTTTAATCTTTTCTTCAAGCGCAGGATGCTTTTCGCCACCGGCAAAGAGGCGCGGCTGAGTTCCTTCCCCTCCGGAAAATCGAAAAGATTGAGCATGTCCAGGATCACCAGGGCGAATCTTCCCTCGCGTTCTTGCTTCCGCATGGATTCCTCTCCCGCGACCATTCTCCGCCCCGCGGTCGCAGTGGGCACTTGAAATTATTTTCCTTTGATCCTTCACCCGGCTTTTCCCGAAGATCCTTGTAGGAGGCCCTCGTGAACACGCTGCAAAACACATTCTGGTCGAGCCTCATAGCGGCGGGACCGATGACGCTGGCGATGATGAATCTATACGACCGTCTATCCCCTTCGCGGAAATCGCCTTTGCCGCCGGCCACCCTTCTCGAGCAAACGCTGCAAAAAACCAATCTTCCGTCCCCATCCACGCCGGAAAGAAAAACCGATCTGACCATGCTTTCCCACTTCGCTTACGGTTTCGCCGCCGCTTTGCTTTACAGCGGGCTCCGGCATGCCCTGCCGCGGGTTTCACCGACCGTGAGGGGCGGCCTCTTCGGCTTGGGCGTTTGGGGCGTGGGATACATGGGCTGGATCCCGGCTTTCGGCTTTCGCGCATCGGCTTACCGGACGCCGCCCTCGAGAAACGGGCTGATGATCCTGGCTCACGTGGTCTGGGGCATGAGTCTCGGATCCGCAGAGGACAAGTTCCGTCGCGAAGGCGAAGCGATGTGGGACGGCCAACGAAAAGCCCCTTTGGCCGAATAAGCCTTCAATTCATGCGGATCTCTCTGTTTTCCGCCGTTTTGCCGTTCTGGATCTCCAGGCGGCTTTCGCGTTCCTCGAGTCGGAAATTCTGAGTTGGCAGGCCGAGTTCGACTTTTTCCGCGCGCAGTTTCTCCAGGAGGTCATGGAAGTAGGACTCCTGAATGTTCAGGGAGAGACGATAGTCGGGATCCAGGACCCAGAAAACCGTCTCGAACGTGTAGGCGTATTGCCCGATCTCGGTGAGATTGCAGTACTCGAAACGGATTTTATTCTGACGGCCGAGGATCTCCCGAACCCAGCCCGGGATCTCCTTCAATTTTGCCGCCGGGGTCTCGAAAGACACGTTGAGTTTGTGAACCACCCGTCTTTCATGCATGCGCTTGAAATTGCGGATGCGGCTTTCGAGCAGGTCTTTGTTGGAAAAAATCAGCTGTTCCCCGGTCTGGCTTTTCACCCGGGTGGTTTTAAGGCCGATGTTCTCTACCGTGCCGTTGTCCGTGCCCACTTGAATGGTATCGCCGATGCGAAAGGGCTTGTCGAAGAGGATCGAGAACGAGGCGAAGAGATCGCCCAGGATGTTCTGCGCCGCCAGGGCGACGGCCACGCCGCCGATCCCCAGACCCGCGATCAATGCCGCGATGTCGACGCCGAGGTTGCTGAGGCCCATCATCACCAGAATGATCACGGTGATCGTGCCCGCCACCGCCGACAGCAGGCTGATCGGCGCCTGGGCCGAGGGATCGCGTTCCAGGATCACGCGGATTTTGTTGTCGCGCCAGGCATGCAGGCCCTTCAGCACCCAGATGATGGCTTGCGCGGTGGTGGCGAAAACGGTCAGCACTTTCACCAGAGTGAGCACGCGGGGATCGGTGGTCATGCCTTGAACGACCAGGTTCAGAACCCAAATGGCCACCACGGCCACCTTGGTGTTGTCCAGAACGACGTACAGAATATCGTCCCATTGGGTGGCGGTCCGCTGCGCGAACTGATGAACCAGGCGCTTGGCGCCACGCAGGAAAAGCATCGCCATCAAAGTGCCGGCGGCGGTCATCCCCAGGCCGACCAACGCCGGAAAGGCGACGCTGTTTCGCAGTCTTTCCATCAGAATGTGAATATCCATGAACGTCCTCCACGCGGATAAAATTGCAATGGATGTACCACGGCGAGGACGAGCTGATTGCGCCACAAGACCTCGCCCCTCCAAGGCTCGGGGCAGAATGGGACAAATGGGGAAATTGGGGGATCGCCGGCGGGCTGATCATTTTCTTTTCAGCTCGGTGTCGGCGTCCTCCGTCCGTTGACCCGGGCGGGATTCCGTAGGACTTCACCATCCACAAAGGAGATCTTTATGAAGTCGATTCTCGTCTTGTCCCTGTTCCTCGCCGCCACGGCCCAGGCCCATATCAAACTCGGCACTTACGCCGGAACCAGCCCGACCCAGGGCGCTTGCTCGGTGCGAATCGAAGAGGTCTCTTTTGAGAATAACGTCCGCCACCCGCTGAACGAACGCGTGAAAGCCCGCATCGGCAATGACCTGTTCGTGCTGCAGCACCCGCCCGTCGTGAACGTGGCCCAGTCCTCGGTCACCTTCACGCACGATCTCCTGCAAGGCGTCCTCGCCACCCCGACCGGCGCCCGCGCCTTGATCATCGAGATGTCCCACGAAGCCGGCAAAGAAGGGCCTTTGGCTTTCACTCTGATCGACCACCAATGGCGCCAGAACGCCCGCACGGCGCTCGCCTGCCAGAAGTTGGTTTTCGTCGCGCCCTTGCGCTGAAAAATAAAAAAGGCTGGTGGTATCTTCCCCAGCCTTTTCTCATTCGCCCATCAAGACGCCTTGAAGCCCTTACTCACGCTGACCGTAAAACTTAATTTTTCCCTGCTCAAATAATCTTGCAGCACCAGCTGCACGACCAACTCCTCCATCACCCCTATTTTTCGAGCGATGGCAATGGCACGACGGACTGAAGGGACCTTACGCTCATGTTCCAAGTCATTGAGGCTTTGCTTGGAAATTTTGAGTTGTTTTGCCATTTCCACTTGAGTCAAACCTTCGCCGATCCGGTGGGACTTCAAAAGTCTGCCGAAAGTCAGGGGAGCAAATTGCTTTTCGATTTCAGCCAACCCCATTTTTTTATCTTTAGTAATCATGATGATTGACCTCCTCAAGAATGACGAGGTTGACGGTCCCGTCATGTTCTTCTTCATAGATGGCTCTATAACTCTTTGTCAGCCTGATGGAGCGCTGTCCCTGTCGGGGCCCTTTCAGAGGCTCATCATGGTAACCAGGAATCTTCCTGACCTCCCGAAGACCTTTCATTTCCACCGACATTGCCCAAGCCAAGAGCTTATCCACCACGTAATCGGGAACTCTTTTCAGTTGCTTATGCACCTTATCAAAGACCACTTTATCCATTCAGATAGTACTCCAATTTGGCATACTTTTCAAGACTTCTGGGATCTGACTTCGAAAGCCCTCCTTCATCCGCTGCAAGCGTTTGACCTGATTGAGCTTTCCCTGGATTGACCGGGAAGTCTGAAAAGCGCCGAAAACCGTTCCACCCTCGCTCTCAGGTCGTTTCTTTGCATTGCCCCTTCGTGACGAAGACGAGGGCGGCCCCCGGCCCGTGGATTCGCTATGGAGGACTTCCCGATGTCGAAGTTTTATTCAGATGTTGAGCGCCCGCTGGCCCGCGTTTTCCTCTTCGTTTTGATGGCTTTCTGGAGCCTCCAGAGCTGGGCCTGGCCGCCGACCTACGGGGCGGAGTTCGAGCTCACCCGCGTGGGCCTTGGCGTGCATGATTTCAGCTTAGGCCAGGCCACCCAGTCCTTCGAGAGGCAAGAGCAGCTGCGGTTCGTGCAGAAAATGCGCGAACGCTGCGAGGCCTTGGGCTGCCGGATCACGGAGGTCCGTGGCAAATGGGATCAGGACTTTCGCGTCGAATTTTCCGACGGCTGGTGGTTCAAGGTCAGCTACGACCCGGGTTGCGTGGAGATCACCTTCAAGCCCTCCCCCTTGGAGACACTGCGGGAAAAGGCCCGCCTGATCAATGACGCCATTTTTTCCACCGCGAACCAGATCGGCCTCGAGGTGAAGCCGAATGAAACCTCCCATTTCAACATGGGAATCCGTTCCGCTTTCGATGACAGCGCCAAGGACTTCGTGCGTTTTTTCGCGGACTACGCGAATCATCCCGACCTCGCGCTGGGAAGCCTCGGCCACGACGTCTACAACGCCCCGCCCTTGTCCGTCCTGAACCGCAAACAGCGGGGCGCCCTTCAGCGCATCATCGACGCCGTGAACGCGGGCGAGATGACCACGATCACCGAGGCGGCGCGCGCCATCCAGAACCAGGTTTACACCGAGTCCTACTACAAGCCGTGGGGAGGCATTCACCACTACCAGGCCGTCGGTTTGAAGTACGTGAATAAAACGAATCTGCAAGTCAGTGACGCCCCTCTCGAGCTTCGCGCCGTCTGGATCCAGGAAAGCGCCGAGAAATTCAATCTGGTCTCGGAATTGATCGAGGGCCGGGTCCGCTACCTGAAGACCTTAACCACGCCGATCATTTACACGGCGCCCGCGCACACGGAATTCTCCAACTCCGAATTGCATTCCCGGTTCCTGATCTACGTCGAAGAGGCCGGCCTTTCGCTCAAGAAATTCCAGGACCTTCTCCCGACGGTCGTGCGCCAGGCCGAACTCAGCAATTTCGTCCGTCGCGACCTTCCACCCAGGTCGCGCCTGCAGGGCGCCTCCCAGTACATCGACCTGATCCCCGCCTCGGAGTGGGTGCGGAACCAGATGATCGAGCTGATCAGCCACCCCGACACCCGCGGCTCCTCCGCGGCCCGCGGCCTGGAAGACAAGATCCGCGCCGCCGCGGCCAAACAGCAGGTCAAGGAAACCCATCCCCGCCTCATCGCCGAGGCCTATCAGCAAACCCTGACCGCCATCCAGGAGAGGATCACGCGCCCGGCGCCGCTCTTTGCGCCCGAAGTCCCATCCCGGTTTTCGAATGGCGTGCAGTGCCAGGCCGTTTTTTGAAATAGGCGTTTTCAAGTGAATTGATTTTTCGATTTTCGGATGTCGATCATCGATTTTCGAATTTTTGCGCCAGGGGATTGGCTCGTGCTTTCGCGACTCGCCTGGAAAATGGAGAATCGAAAATCGAGGAATTTTGCTGCGCAAAATTTGGTAGGGAGTGCGGAGGTTGAAATTCATTAATGATTTCAATGCTCTTTTTCCCGACCGACTACAAATCACTACATTACTTCGTTAATAGCTCGATTGGTACACCATTTCTAAACTTGGCCACCTCAGCTAGGCGATTTTTCTCTACGATTTCCGCAAATTTCGCAGCATCGACCCCAATTTTTAATAGACCCTCTTTGCAACGCTGATCGACCCACATGATGGCCTTTAAAAAGGTAGCCTGATCTTCAATCAATTCTTGAACGATGCTTAGCCTGCCGTCTGGGACTGTGGCTTTCGATTCATTATGATAGAAGTAATCGTGAACTAAGTAATTTCGTCTTTTAAGGGCTTTTTGAAGCAACTCTTCAATGTCGGAATCTACGGAGGTTTGCTTTTTCAATTTTCTCAGGAGTTCGCCCAAATTGCTTTTATATAGCTTCGATATTTCTTCGTGATACTTCTCGTAGGGAAGCTTGCCTTTATTCTCGAAAGCAAATTCTCCCTGCAAAAAAGCAGCTAAGCCCTTTTCGAACTTCTGTGCCAACCAAACCGCATTACCATATTGTGTGAACATCTCAAAATTTTCTGTATTCCCGTTACCTTCAAAATTTCCCATGCCAGACCTCTACTTGAAGGATATTAGCTTTCCAGACTCAATGCCATGAGTTTGTAGGCCATCCAAAACGCTCGTAGCGCCTCTAATATCAATGCCTGCTTTACGCATGTAGATCATCATCGTATCCATGTCTTTCCAGCCTCCCATAGCCATAACCTTGCTCGGAGCCACGCCCTTACTCAATAAAAGAGTCGCCCAGCTCGCTCTCAAGTCATGAAATCTGATTTCAGGCAGACCTAGTGACTTAAGAAAAAAACGAAGCTCCCTGGCCTGATCTCCTTTATCCCATTTACTCATGCGCGGGAGAACAAAGTCATTTCCGCCTGATTGAAGTTTTAGGTCCTTCAATAAAGGCAACAAAGGTTTCGGAATTTCCACGATACGATCATCGCCAGACTTAGTTGATTTGTATCCATCTTTGCTACTCCAGGAACAGTTCACTAGAATCTGACGTTTATCGAGACTAACTTTGTCCCAAGTGAGCGCATATAGCTCGCCATTTCTCATGCCCGTATATAAAGCCGCTGCATAATGTGGGTACCAATGCCAATCGAGTTCTTGAGATCGTCGCAGAAGCAATAAGATCTGCTCTTCATTAAGAACTGATTTGATCTTGTCGTTGACCTTGAACTTGATCAAAGGCGTCGGGTTCCGCAGAATAATTCCCTCTTCGACCGCGTACTGCAAAACACCTTTGATACATTTCACGAAGAACTTTTTATGAGCTTCAGCATTGCTACCGAGGCGATCACTCAAAATCTTGTGAATGTCTTGAGTCGTGATTTGATCGACGCGCTTATTCTCCCACAATGGCAGAGTATGGTGCCGAAGGACCTTTTCACGATTATAGATCGTGCTTTTCATTATCTCATTCTGCTCATCTACTTTCTTGAAATAAGCCGATACCAAATCTGGCCAGCTTGGAACGATTTTTTGATGAAAATAGTTACTCATTTGAATAACGAGTTCTTTTTCCACCTTCATCGCTTCGGCTTTAGATTTCAGACCTATACGCTTGTAGTTCTTTGGCACCCGAGTAATCGGATGCCTTTTGCTGTAATAGGCCGTCCACGTCTTTGTTTTTTCGTCGAATTTAATTCCCATTGAAACCTCCTCTTCGGTTAGACAGAAGAAGTCGCAACAGGTCAGATTTTAAATATCGATTTCGTCGTTGAAACTTATAGTAAGGGACTTTGCCATTACTAGATAAATTCAACAGTGAAGCTTTTGGAATTTTCAAATATTCCGCAGCTTCTTCAGTTGTCATCCACTCTTCAGTTTTCAAAGAACAATCCTGATTGTCCTGGCTTATATCTAATTTTTGCGCACTACGGAAGTCTTTCACTACTAACCTCCGTTTTCTTCAGACGGCACGTCGGAAACGTCGCAAATGTCGGAATTATGGGGCAGCGTTTGTTGAACCATCGACGTTTCGACATTTGCGATTTCTGATTCTGAAGTTTTTGAGATTCGGTAAATTCGTTCGCGAGATCGCTTGAACTCAATCTGCATCCCGCATTGTTCAAGATTCGTTTGAACCGAATTGAACTGCCTCCCAAAGCTGTAAGCATTTTCTGGAAGGTCACGTGGATTCACCCCAGCCTCAAAGGCAATTCCATTTAGCTTGTTCAATATCGACGTGGGGGTCCCTTCGAGAACCTCATTGTCTCCCATGTAGTATTTGATGGCTCTACCTAGGGGTGAGGCTAAGAGGGACTCCTCCGTCAATTCATTCTGATTTCGCTGATAGGAATCCATGAACTCATTTTTAGAATGTCCAAGAGCTTCTGCAAACGCCGCGCCCCATTTGGTAAAATCCGCCAAGCGATATAATTTCGTTAGCTGAATCTCGGGATAAAGGGCCATCGCCTTGCTCACCAAGGTGAAACATTCACCCAGAATGAATGGCAGTTGCTTATCAAACTCCTCGCGCAAGGTCTTTTCATCTAATCTCAATTCTGAGGGTATTCTCTGAAGATTAACTGTAATACATCTGTCCAATAGATCAGGACGCGAAGCCGGAATATTTATTCCGTTCATCATGACAACATTCTGCAACTGATTGATTACTTCATCTTCGTCTGAGAAAAGCTTTCTTCTTACGCGACCACTTCCCGTAATGATCTTGCAAAGTAGATCGGACATTCTTGGCGAAACTATCGAAAGATTGTCTAGAGGCAAAACGTGCCTGTGCGAGGCATTTAGCAGAAGCTGGCTTTCATCTTCTGTTTGCGCATCTTCGTTAAGCGATGGGTCAATCAACTTAAGAAGAGCTTTCATTGTTGAAGACTTAGCCGCTCCCTGATTTCCATGCAAAACAAGTGCGGGGTGGGGAATGCCAGGTATAAATGCAGCCAGCACCCAACATGCAAATAGCAGCTTTTGTTCTGGTGCAATGAAGAAGAAGCTGTGTAAATCCCAGTAGCTTCCTCCAACTTTTGGGGTTACCTGAGCCTTTCCTTGCGAGTAGCGCTTAAAAATGTTCGGAGGATTTGTAATAATCTTCCAGCCCTCGGGTGAGATCCGAACAACAGATCGACCTAGGTCATACCAAATACATCCATCGTGATTCGCCACTCTGCTATTTAGCTCACAAGAGTCACCCCTAAAAATTGCATTCGCATTGAGAGTCTGCTGAATTTGCTTAGTGGTGGACTCGCTTAGTGAGGCTTCAAATTTTGTCCATGCAATTTCCTGAATGAAAGCTGATGAACCGCTTATGGGAAAAATATCCACCCCATCCTCATACTGGATACGAATAAATCCTGTAGTCCTTCGATGATTAATCAAAGAAATATTCTTCTGTGAAAGGATTTGATCGATGACTTTTTTTGCAAGATTGCTTTTGGTTTGTCGTTGCTTTTCAATTCTCTCCATAGAGTTCCATCCCCCCTGATTCCTTACTTGGAATCCTCAGCTATGATCAATTCTTCAGAAATATTCAGAAATTGTTCACAGGCTCCGATTGCCGATTCCAGCCCAGTGAAATCGGCTTTCAAATCGTAGTTTGTCTTTTCGCGAATTTTGCGCTGGTATCCACGGAAAACCTTGAACTGCATACGCATCATTGCGTGCTCCATAAGGAGCAACATCGTTTCAACTTTCATCGCGCACCTCAGTGAACTTTCATAGAACTGGGATTCCCGTTCCAAAGAAGATTGATCTGAATTACGCTAAGCAGTTGGTTGTATCCCGCAAGATTGTTCACATAGTCTTTAAAGGCCACAGAATCTGGGTCCATCTTTAGTAGCGGCGCTAAAGTGCTCTGCATGTTCAATGCTCGCTCTTCAATAATGCTTAATAGAATTATTCCAAGTTCGACATTTTTACCGAGAGTCGTTTTTTGATGCGGGGTCAATTTCATTTATGACCTCCAGACTTCGATTTTTTCAAAACTTCGACGTCACAATTCAGTATCTCGGCGACCTTCTGAATATGCTTGAGGGGAATGGGAAATCCCCAATTCACCCACTTTGAAATCGATGCATCTGAAACTCCGAGTTCAGATGCCAACTGGATTTGGGATATGCCTTTTTGTTCAATTAATTTTTTTATATTCACTACTGACCTCCTTGTTGAAACAACAGAATCAACAATAAGATCGAAGTCAGTAGATTGGCCAAATGAGTGGGGACAGGGAACTAACGAATTTTTATTAGAGATAAAGTCTAACAATATTAGTCACTTATTCGGTTGGAGGGATCCCCCAACGGTACGAAAGGGCTTTTTCGTCAAATTCAGACACAATACTTTTAATGGAATCTATGCCCGTAATTCGCAATTTATAATCAGGATGGAACTTCTCAATCAGAGTCAAAGTTTCACGCAGTATTTTAAAGTCCATTGGCAAAGAGTTTGTTGGTTCAGTCGATTCGTAGCTCTTCAGGCATCCATAAAAGTAAGTAAAGATTATATCCTTCTGAAATTGAATCCTCGATCTATTATCAACTTGATGAGGGTCGTAATTACTGGACTTGAAAATCTCATCGCCTACGTCTGAAAGACGCATACTCGTCAGAGATTTACGATGGGTCATATCTAAGCCAGATGAGTTTGAACTAATGAACCGAATGACTAATTTAAAAGAAAGTGGAAAAAAAGGATCCCCAAGCACAGCCTGAGAAACCTTATATCCAATTCTGACAGGATCTTTGCGTTTTCTATTCCTGCACTCTGCCACAAGTCTAATTCGCTCTTCTCTCAGAGCAACAACTATTTCCTTCTCCCCTGGGGTTGGCAGCCAATTTGTTTTTAATTGTTCAATGTCAGGAAATAGAAACGATGCAGCCGTTAATGGAGCGTTTGACTTTGCATCACCGAAAGAAAAATGGTTCCTGGCAAGAAACTTAAGGTATTCATCAAGAATTAAAACTTTGAAGTCAGCAGAAGTTGTTTTGCTTACCAAAACTTTATTCAAAGTCGTTTCAATACTATTACCAAATGCTTCAAGGTGAGCATCTCTTTGAGCCGCATAGCTATGTTTGTGATAAGGCTTCTCTGGCATAAAACTGCCATCCTCACTCCGAAAAAGCTCTCGAGTTCCCGCACGTCGAGACAACCTAGCAAGGGCATCGATCCAATAGAATCGTTTTGGGCCAACTGGCCACCGATGGGATTTTAACTTTTCGATAAGCCACTCAAGCTTGTCGTGCCTTCTTGAAAGCTCTTCGAAGAATTTATCACCTTCAGCCATCTATTTCTCCGAAGATAGTCGGCTGGACTTCTCAGCCTTCTTCATATCTTCCGGATAGCTCTTCTTTGCCTTTTGATACCCCTCAGCCAGCAATGCCTCTATGACCTCAACCTGGGTCATATTCATCACTTTAGCTAGTACTTCTAAGGATTTTTTCGCCTGTTCTGACATCCGGAAAGAAATAGGATTTGGGCGTTTATTTCGTGCGTCTTTTTTCTTAAGTGCCATAAAACAACGGTAATTACTGGCACTACATTTGTATAGCTAATTGTATTGACATATGGCAACATTATTGATACCCTGCATCGAACATGAAGAATGTAGTCATTTACGCTCGCGTATCAACATCGCACCATGACCAGAATCCCGAAGTCCAACTTTCGACACTTCGACGTTTCTGTCGTTCTCGTGAATGGAAAATTGAGTATGAGATCGTCGATCACGGATATACCGGAGGAAACGATAAACGTCCTGGCCTAAAGCGACTCATGGAATTGGCTAGATGCCGTGAAATCGACGCCATAGTCGTCCTCAAGATGGATCGCCTATTTCGATCTCTCAAACATCTAGTCACAGCATTAGACGACTTTTCCGCTCTTGGAATTGAGTTCGTCGCCGTTACCGACAATATCGACTACACGACTCCAAGTGGAAGATTATTCGTTCAAGTTCTGGGCAGTCTCGCCGAGTTTGAAAAATCGCTGGTGCGGGAAAGAACTCTACTTGGGCTTCAGCATGCGAAAGCTAAGGGAAAAAAACTAGGACGCCCCCGAACGGTTAATGACGATATAATTCTGTTGCTCTATCAGGAAGGTCTTTCGCAAAGAGAAATTCAAAAACGCACGGGAGTTTCCAAAGGGACTATCTGGCGAGCACTCAAGGCGTGCCCCAAAAACCCTTCTGAAACATCGGTAGAAAAGCCTAATGATTTCAATGTGGAAAATTCAGAATTTGAATGCCCCACAAACGAACGATTATTGGGCGAATTGAAGTCCGATGAAAAGGACAATATGTCCGGTGATGAGGATTAATGATTAAGAAGTCGGACGTTGTATCAAATGCACAGCTTAAGATGCCGATTGTTCATTCGATGAACTTAAAGAAGCAACTTAGATTTTATCTAGATACTCATGACTTAAGCGCGGCTCAATTGGCGCGGAAAGCAAACATACCCAAACAGTCGCTTTCAGGTTGGCTTGCGGGCAGCAATCCTCGCGACGTAAGACAAGTTAAAAAGGTGGCCGACGCTCTTGGTGTTACCTTGGATAATTTGATGTTTGGAAACGGCCAAGATGAAGATACAAAAAAGCATACTGAGTTAAGTGCCTTGTTAGGAGATGAATGGATTGGCGGAGTATTCGAAGTAAAATTTCGTCGGGTTAAAGGCAAAGCATGAACAAGTTCCGAGATGTTGCAAAACTTGAAATTGTGCCCGTTCGTCACGCCTTCAAGCACGAAGCCCATAATTTCACGCGATGGCTTGAACTTCATATCGATGCATTAACAGAAAGACTGGGATTTGAATTGTCCGTTACAGCCAGAGAACAAAAAATTGGCGACTTCAGTATTGATCTTGTATGCGAGGATGATGAAGGCGGAGCCGTAGTCATCGAAAATCAACTCGAGAAAACAAATCATAATCATCTCGGTCAACTTTTGACATATTTGGTAAACCTCGATGCAAAGAAGGCTATCTGGATCACGACTGAACCGCGACCAGAGCATCAAAAGGTCATTGAGTGGCTTAATGAAGCTTCGTCGTCTGACGTCGGATTTTACTTAGTACGAGTTGAGGCTGCAAAAATTGGCGACTCTCCGTTTGCGCCTATATTTACAGTTTTAGCCATGCCAAACGAAAAAATTAAAGAGGTCGGCGAGAAAAAGAAGGAATGGGCTGCCAACCATTTAGATCGGTATTCCTTTTGGTCTGAGCTTTTAGAAAAGAGTAAACTTAAGACTAAGCTTTTCAGCACAATTTCCCCTGTGCGATTTCACTATATAAATATGGGGGCAGGACAAAGTGGGATTTACTTTGCTTATACGGTCACTCGTAAGAGGGGAACCGCTGAGCTTGTTATAGACAAAGATAAGCAAGAGGGCGGAGCAAAAAATAAGAAAATGTTCGACCAAATCAAAAAGCACCAAACCGAGATAGAAAATTCCTTCGGCGGTCCCATCGAATGGGAACGGATGGAAAGTGCCAGATCCTCGCGGATTAGAGTCTCGATTGATGGAGATCCGTTCAATAATCCGCAAAGCAGGTCGAAGCTCCAAGATCAGATGATCGACACTATGATCAGACTTCACGAGGCACTTAAGCCTTATTTAGAATCTCTTAGTGCTGACTAAAGTTTTGTAATTTTATCCAGGAATGTGATGGCCTTATGGCGGCTCTGAAAATCGTTCAGCGCCATCGTCATCGCATCAACTTGATCATCATGCTTGCCACGCGGAAACCTAAGGGCCTCATCAATAAGATCATTCACCCAAGGATTCAATTCTGGCTCTGGCAAATATATATTTCCAGCTTCGATCTGAGGACAGACTGCCGAAAGCCTCGCCAGCTTTGATTCTGTTGGATTAACTGCAATAATCCCAGAGATTGAATCTTTCAAAGTCGAGATGATTGCCGACCCATTGGCTTTATCTTCGACAAGCTTACGATAGGCTCGAGGCCACTGTGCAGTTAGGACTTTGAATGAACGAACCGTATCCGGAAAGGCCATTTTTTTTCGAACCTGCGCAAGAAGATACTTATTCGCACCTACACGGCCCCATACTTGCCCAACTACATAATCTGAATTTTCAGAATCTTTAAAACTCATGTCCCATGATTGAATGATTTCATCAAATTTAATGGGTAATTCAGAATAGTATCTGAACCAAGATTTTTGAATAATTGCGCCCTCGCTTGGGGTTGGCTGCTGTTGGTATTGAGCCGCAAACGCGATGCTACCCAAAGCGCGCTTTTGTCGCTCGATCTCTGTAGTATCCTCTCGTTTACGAAAAAGGATTTCGCCTTCTTCATAAACCTTCTTTTTGCCTGAGACCGGATAGGTATAAATCGTGCGTGACTCGGCGAGAGCTGGCACGCACAGGTGAGTCCAATCGCGTTGTGCCAGCAAGTGTCCGGTCAAATCATCTTCGTGCAGCCGTTGCATGACGACAACGATAGCCCCGTTCTTTTTATTATCTAAACGAGTCGTCAAGGTCTGATCAAAGAAGTCGATAGCTTTCTGCCTTAAGACATCTGAACTCGCTTCTAGAGGATTGTGCGGATCATCTACAACAATAACGTCGCCACCCTTGCCCGTAGCCGTACCTCCGACAGAAGTTGCGATCATGTGACCACGTCGAGTGTTCAAGAACTCAGTTTTAAGATTTTGATCATCGGTAAGAGAAAATAACTTACCCCATCGATTCTGAAAATAGGGCGACTGAATCAAGTGACGGCGATCAACCGAATGCTTCGTTGCGAGGGACTGAGAGTAGCTGGCAAAAATCCAACGATTCTCGGGACGTGCAATCCAGGACCAAACTGGCCACATCACACTTACACAAAGGCTTTTCATGTAACGAGGAGGAATATTAATGATCAGACGCTTTTCCTCACCGTTGCTAACAGCCTCTAGATGCTCTGTGATCAATCCAATATGCCAGTTATATAATAAATAGGCGTTCTTAGGTTCAAGAACGTCCCACGCATCCATGACGAAGCGAGAGAGGCTTTTCTCAGCCAGCTCGTAACCTTCGTTTTCCAAAAGCTTTAGAAGTTCAATTTTTTCAGTCCTCGATAAGGACAGTTCGTTTCTGTAAGAGTTTTTCAATGCGCGTCTCCATTTCATCCTCAGTCATCGACTGAATTTCAATTGGCCCGCCATCCATTCCTGTATGTTCAAGTTGAACCTTAGATTGGCGTCCCCATTTGTTAGGGAATTTTCTTTCAAGTCTCCAGGCAGCAGCTGTCCATTCGCCTTCTTGGGCTGCTTTATCGATCACATCAAGATCACGTTTTTCTGATTCAGCTAGTGCCTTTTTTACTGCGTCCGATAATTTCACCGTCAGAGGTGTCGAATCGTCGCTTTCAGCCTGACGAAGCCAACGATAGAACGAATCTTTGGATACTCCGGCAAGGGCAACTGCCGTTTCGACGTAAGCTCCGACTCGAATGGCTTGAGCAATGGTTTCGATCAACTGTTCGGTTAGCTTGGGAGTGGTGTCTTTGGGATGTCTTGCCACTAGTCCTCCTGCCTAAAGAACTTTTCAGGAACCGTAGCCCGTATCATTTCCTCTATGGCAGAGCTCTCAGTAACACCGTGTTTTTCACACCACGCAGCCAAACCTGATTTAGCATTTGCAGTAATAAAGAAAGTTACCCTTTTCTTTTTAGGTTCTGATTTTCTAATTGCTGCCAATATCTGAGATTCTTTTTGTGTGTTCATTGCATACAATTTTACATACGTTTTTACGTAAATGTATAAACAAATTTTTACGTCCTCGAATAAATATGATGGCATTGTGCGTAATAAAGTGGCATTAAATGCTATGAAAATTTATTTGAAGAAATGCAAAAGCTACGCACTCTGCATGGGAAGTTGGGCTTCAGAAGGCGTTACTGAATTAACTAAGGGTATCCGTTTCACTGCAAACGCCGTTAGCCAGACTATGGACACCATGAACGGCGGCACACTTAAGCACGGCGGTTTCCACCGTCTATACGGTGGCCATAGCATTGTTGACTCCGATTTGTGGGGGCGCTTTGGATTTCGATTCGCTAGAGAAGTCGGCAAAGACTCCTTAACGACAAACGGCATCCCACTTCCCGGTGTCCAAACAGCGGTTACCAAAAACCTTATCTCCCCAAAAATTGCACAAAATCTCGGGAGTCTGAACATCGGCGATTTTTTGGCTTCAGGTATCGCACTGATTGATACTGGGGTGAGCGCTCATCGCTTCATAAAAGATCGTAACTCATTTTTAGAAAGCTCAAATAGAGTTCTAATTAAAGGTACGATTAAAATCGCAACAGCCAGCTTCCACGGCAATCTGCCACTAATGGCTCTAGGAGCTTGTGACCTCGCAATGTATGGTTATTCTAAAGTAGAGTCTCAAATTCAGCTCAATATTGACTTAAATTTTGCGTTTCAAGACATCCACCCGACCTGACCTCGCATTAAACCCAGAAAGATCCAGAGTTACCACATACGCCATAATGGATATGGTTGTCGTAATCGTATAAAAAATTCACTGTCTGTCTAGAAGATGGATGACGTTGTTGCTCGACGTAAGACGCAGTGTTACTCCGCTATACGCACAATAATCGGAGCATGAATGTCGCCCAAACCAATGAACACGAGGACCATAAGATTCAACGAAGAGGATCTTCGCGATATCGAAAAATTCCTCGAGAAGAATTCTTTTTTTGATTTCTCCACTTTAGCGCGAATTGCGATTCGAAAATTTATTGAAAGTCCGAATATTGAAGTCCGAGGAATCAAAGACCGCACTGAAGTCGTAAAAAAAACGGAGATAAGCTTATGAGCCTAGAGCAAACTGAAGTAGCTAATGTAATCACCGGAAAGTTTCCGCAGAATATTGGCTTCAAGGAGTCTTCTAAAAAGTCGGAACGTAGTTTTGATGGTCCCATTTCAAAAGCTATGTGGGCAAAAGTATCCGCACTTGATTCAAAATATCCAGATACCTTCGACTGGTCTGCATATGATCAGCTTTACAACAGATTTGGAGACAATCAGCCAAGAGGCGGAGTTGTATTCAAAACCACCTTCAAATTAGTGAACCATCATCTTACATGTACAAAGTGTCACTACTCATTCGAAATTGATAGTTATGGGCGTGGATGTATGCACGACTGTACGTACTGCTATGCAAAGGAACAACTCTCTGCTCATGGCTATTGGAAACGTCCAATTCCTTTTCCCGTTGATCTAAGTGAAGTTCGCAAAACTCTCTACACTGTGTTTGAAACAGATAAGCCATCAAAATGGCGTGATGTAATGATGAAGCGAGTGCCGTTACGTATCGGGTCTATGAGTGATTCATTCATGTGGATGGATCAAAAATACGGCGTGACTAAAGAATTACTGCGCATGCTTAACTTCTACAAATATCCTTACGTCATATTCACAAGATCCGACCTGGTCGCACATGAAGACTACCTGCCATTGATTGATCCGAACTTAGGGTCGGTTCAATTTTCAATTTCAGGCAATAACGAAAAACTAACTAAATCAATAGAGCCCGGCGCTCCGTCTCCGAAGCGTCGATTTGAAGCACTAAAAACTCTCGCAGATGCGGGAATCTGGACGGCGATTCGAGTGAATCCTCTGTTTCCCTTAAGACCCGACGGATACTTTACCGATAAAGATACACTGCTGAAGAGATTTGGCTCAGAATCGGCAATTCCTGAACTTCCTCTTTACGATGAAGGTTTCTTTTCAGACATTGCAGAATCAAAAGCTAAAACCGTAATCGCTGGATTTGTGCGCCTAAGCCCTGCTTCCATAAATTCAATGTCAAAGGCTGCTGAGGTTGATCTCAAACAATTCTTTACTCCTGAGGTAATGAAGGGTCACAACGATAAACATTATTCGGATAGAGAAATATCGCATTACTATCGTTGGTTTAAACAGGAGTCTTTAAAGTATGGATTCCGTTTTACAACTTGCTACATCGGAAACGGCGCAAAAGACTACTATCAGTATCAAAGCTTATGGGACAACAAAAAGGATTGCTGCGATATTGTTGGTAATGTCAAATCCTTCACTACAACTAGCCAAACGGTTCCTTGGCAGGAACGTATTAAGCATGCCTCCAACGAAGTGGCGGCAAAAAAAGGATATGCAGAAGATCGCGAAATGGAGCTGATTTTTGAAGGCAAAAATAACGAACCAGAAATCCAACTCTAAGAAAATTCCAGGGATTCATATTCAGTGGCCCTGGAGTCTTTTGATAGTTAGCGGGAAAAAAACCATTGAGACACGTGGATATCCTCTCTTAGAGAAGTACGTCGGCGTAGAGCTTGCAGTTATTGAGACCGCTGGCCCACGTGGAAAAAAAGAAGCAGGAATTCTTCAGGCCAGAATTATTGGCACAGTCACCTTCTCAGGATCTTTCAAGTATGATTCTAAAGTCACTTGGAGCTCCGATTTCTCAAAACACCAAGTTTCACCTACGGACTCCAATTTTGGGTTTGATAAACGGGATGAAACGTGGGGATGGGTAGTCTCTCAAGCGAGACAGTTTCCGAATTACGTTCCTCCTCCGAAAAAAAGAGGAATCGTATTTGCTTTAAACTGTTCGGTACCGAATGACTAACGAAAATATCCTTAATGCAATCACCGTAGCTTCCAACGATAGAGAAAAGTGGGCACTTGCCGACTGGATCGTTAGACAACAATGGCTATATCGTTTGATCGACTACCACCAAAAAATTCTCGACAATCGAGCAAGTCCAGCTGAATACGATATGTTCTGGATTAAACTATACGGCCTAATTAGAGAGTTTAACCAACCTATGAAAGAGTCGATAGAGGGACTAGAGGTTATTTTAAATATAGATTCGGCGATATACGCCCAATTTACCTCGCCAGAACAGAAAGAAGAGATACGCTTAGCAATTCAAGGAACTCTAGCAAATGAACGTGAGTTCGTGGCGCTCGTGAATCATTCAATTGAGATAGTAACCAAAATTCGGACCGCATTCACCGACAATGAGATTCTTTTCTTAATCGATCAAAGGACTCACGCAGCCCATCCAACCGCAGATTTTTATAAATTCAAAATTGGAAGAAATGGTCAGCTACAAGATCAATTCAATGGGTTATCAAAAGCTGAAGTTCAGGATATTCTTAAGTCCGAATACATTAGGCATCAGGGAGAATCTAAATCTCTGGCTACCACCGCAAATGCGGCTATCTATTATGCAAAAAAAATTAAAAGCACTGATTTAAATGAAATTCTATCCGACATTAGAAAAATCTCGGCAATACTAAATCCGATATCTGTCCTATTCTAGGCAGCAAACATATTTGAAAATTGGTTTTTATCAATGCTCTCGCCGCTGGAAAGAAGTCGTACGGCCTTTAACACATCTACACAGAAAATTTCTACTTTCAGTTTTTTTTCATCTAATGGATTTTCCATTTCAATAAATCCTACTTTAGAAAGAATATCTTTCGAGTCGTTTGTAATCGGACTCGGATATATGATTCCGACACTTAGTGACTCTTTCTGCTCATTTCGAAAATGAAGCCAGTATGCAAGCACCTGCTGGATATCTTTGCTCTGAACTCCTGAAAATGAGTTCTTGGAGGAATCGTAATTCAGTATCTTGTATTTTGCATCGAGTGTGGATAGCACAACACCTTTACTATTTACAATATAAGCGTCAGGCTTAATTGCTATGGAGTCTGTCTCAAATTCTCCTTCGTCATCTTCGACATTAAGGCCGACACATTTATTATTCAGAAGATGAAGTGCACGTAAATTTCCTGACTTTAATATGCTTTCCCCAGGCACAACACATTTCTCCAGAAGAAGACATACCAACTTCTCAAAATGTGCATTCATATTAAAACTAAAGCAGTGATGGGAAATCGAGCCGACCCCCATCTGAATCATTTCAGCAAATCCAAAAACGGAATGAAGAATAGATGCGCTTTTTCTGTGTTCAGAAACCAGAAGTTTTGCCTGAGACTTCAGGGTACGAATTGACGATCTATCAAAAGGCAGTTCGTTTATCTCACTTAGAATACTTTTACTTTTTTGAGCTATGCTTTGAATTGACGTATTTTCAGAGAACGTTGCAATTAATGTGATAAAGCCTTTAATCGTTCCTAAAAACTCCAACCTCGGTTGGGTAGTTTGAATCTCACATATATTCTTATGCTTTAAACCTTTTCCGGCCCGGATTGACTCAGCAACTTTAAGCCTTCCCCTTACTCCGATAACTTCCTCATCGTAAGAGTGCATAACCATACGATCGTACTTACGCAGAAACTCGTGAATTTGCGTAAGTACTGAATAGAAATACCAATCAAAAATAGACGAGGGTGCACCTTCTAGCTCTGACTTAGCTAGCGGTAGGTAGCTATTGGAGGGAGCGCCAGTAACATTAAATAGATCTGATACGAATGAATCTGGAGCTGTCTCATCTGCAAACAAAAACTTAGGAGTAACCTCAATTACTCTATCGCCAATCCGCGCAATTCCAAATGCTTCGGGACGTGCGCGGAAAACAATTTCATCATTACTAACCGACCAACTCAAAAGACGTTTTAAATCTTCAGAATGATTGGTTAGAACGCTTTTTGCATCGGCATAATCCATCCGAATCTCATCGACAGAATTCTTTGACCGAGCCGCAGCACTTAAATAAGTTCTGCCAGGAATACTCAAGCTGACCTCTTTTGGGTCGATTGAGAGATTTGTAACGCTACGATAGTCTTCCGAAATTCCTGCTCAATACTCTTCCAAGTTTCGATATCATAATCTAATATGCTCTTTGCTGATAAAAGCCGTCGAACTTCAGATTTGAGTGCGTGACTGTTGGCTACAATCAAGCCCTTCGGGACAAACTTTTCTAGAAGGTCACGTCTATCCAGGAAAAAATCCTGCAATACTGGAAAGATATCTGCAAAGTATATTTTGAAAATTGCACGCAGACATAAATCTTCGTTCGTCATTTCGCTTGGCTTGTTCTTAATTCCTTCTTTCACTTCACTATTGATCTTAAACAGATATGAGTGTCCAATTTGCCTATCATAGTCCACCTGTTTTGAATCTAATATCGCAGCATTCAGTCCATCTAAAAAATGAGCCAGATTGATTTTGGAGATATCCTCGAAGCTAGAGACCATTTTTTTCCAAGGTCCATCGTGCGCTAAGTCTGAACTATTGAGTGGCATTAACTCACGTAATTCAAATCGTCTTTTAAGTGCCTGATCCAATACATCCACACTCTTGTCACAACTGTTCATCGTACCGAGCATACTTAGATTTTGCACAAGAACTAGAGGCGTTTTCGAGTACTGAGTTCTTACTTCAGGATATTTGTCGTCGCCGGAGGCAGACATTGCAAAAAGAAGTTCGCCGAATATTTTTGAAACTTTCCCTCGATTAATTTCGTCCACAAGTACAAAGTACTGATTCGATGGAGACCAACTATCACCTTTTAATGAAACAGGAATAAGTTTCCCATTTTGGATTTTTCCAAACTCTTCTGAGGTCATATTGGTTTTCAGCCAGTTACTTCCGGCAACATGCTTACCTGAAAAATACTGCTCCAGGGACGGCACGAAAACATCAACAGAAGTTTCGATATCAAGGTCGTATAGACTAATGAAATATGGATCAATTTCTAGAAAGATGTCGTCGCCTTGAGATACAAATTTGGCTTTTAAATTGGCAGATTTTCCAGTTGCCTTGCGCCAAATAGCCAGAAATGAGCCGTCCACAACTTCATATCTTACATCTGAATCTTCGCCAGAAAGTGGCCTCAACCCTTCAATAAAATCTTCATAAGAGTATGTGGAGTGAAACTGGCACACGGTTATAAACTTTCTCAACTCACGCATTACAGTTTCTCTGAATTTTGGGGTCCATTCACCATTCAATGTTTGTTTTCTAATTTCACCATCAGACGATATCTCTAACTGCTTCGCCAACGTATCTTGAATTAACTTGTTAGCTTCACGCGTTTTTCCAGTCCCTGGTGGACCATAAAATAGAATGTATGTACCAGCTCCCCATTGTGGAGCAAGATCGTCAACGCTTGCTTGCTTACCTTCGAAAGTCGCAGACTCAGATTCTTGAGTTGAACCTATTTGTTGCGAACAGAACTGTTCGGATCCTGAGCCCACCTTAATTTCCAAACATTCATATTTCACTTGAGTCTTTAGAAACCCAACTAATTTGCTAAAAGCTATTCCCCGAAAGTTGGTCCAAGACTCATTCCAATTCACTTCAAGTGATAGTGGATAGATAATCTCGATGTTATTACTGGAGTCGAACTCAGCCTCTTGAAAATCGGAAACGCCAAGGTGACTCACAATCGATCTTAACACTTGGCTAGCTCTAAATCTCCGTTTTCCAGCGGCTTCGAGAACTGAGTCCCCAAACTTGAAATCTCTTTCATCTGCCTTAACTGCCACTTTCCAGTATTCTTCAGCAGTAGTCCTTGAATTTTTTATGTCTTCGTCTGTTACATTAGAAAATATCCAGCTCAAAAGCTGGACCGTAACATCCTGATATTGATCCAATGAAATTTTCTTCTGTTTAATTTCCTTTTTCCAGCTAGGGTTTCCCGCTATTGCAAGAATACTAACGTAGTTTGCAATTAACGACTTACTCCAGCCCGTGGTATCTTCCTCACCATCTTTTCTCTGCGACCAATCGACGATGCGCTTCATCACGCCGCCTTTTTTAGCAAAGATAAATCAATAGCGTTGGCTGCGAGCTCGACATTTTTGATATCTGAAATGGTAACGTAAGGAAACAACGAACGCTCTAGCTTTCCAGAATTTTTTGAAAGCAATTTTTGTCCTGCTGGTGATTGCAGATATGATGCTATTTGCTTCAAAAGTTTTTTTGATTGCGAATTCAATTGTTTCGGCACAATCACAAAAACTACTTGCGAAACGTGTGGTAGCTCATCGACAAAAGATACACGCACAGGGCTTCCGGTCTTTCTAACTAGGACTGCAGGACCGACGTAATCGAAATGTGACTTTATCAATGAACTAGGAACCTTTTTTGAAATATATCTAGGAGTTTCAAGATTTAGTTCCCCAGAAACCTGCATCTCCTGCCCAGAAATAAATGGTCGTCGTGGATCAAGCGCTTGAGATCTTTCGGACACCAAGTGAGAAGATGATCTACCAGATATTTCAAACCCTCTAAATAGATGAAAGTGATCGCCAATTGTCGCCTCCATTGACCTTTTTTTAGATGGTATCGAAACCAAATTCTTCTTTGAGCGCTCAAGAGAAATGAATACACTCTCATGCTGAACACCATCGAAAAAAGTGAGAGGTAATACCTTTGATTCAAAGCTGGAGCACAATGGTTTGATCAGATTAATGCTATTCGAAGGCTGATGAGACGAAAGAACTTTGTCCGGAAGAAATAGAGCCATTTCGCCTTCGGCTCGCAGTAACTGGAAGCACTTCAATACGAAAGGGTCCAGCAGATCGAACTGTCCAGAAAGCGAAAACTTTTGTTTAATATAGTTTTTGTCCTTGGCCGAAATGTTTCGATATCCAACCCAAGGAGGATTCATCACCACACAATCAAATTTTGATTCGTCCTGAAACTTCTCGAGAAAGTCACCCTGTACAAATGATATTGATTTTTCCCATCTCTTAAAATTTTCGGATACGACCTGTTTTTGAAGTTTTAGATATTGTCCGTTCAATTCGCACGAAATGATTTGAACTCTACTTGGAGCTACATTCCTTGACGAAAGAATATTCAAAATTGCAAGAATGAGATTTCCAGTTCCCGAGCTAGGCTCAAGAATTCTAATCGTACCCGTTTTAGGTAGTCTTTTAAGTATTGGTGCAATTAAAGCTGCTGCCTCGTGCACTGGAGTGAAGACAACGCCTTCATCGCAATATTTACTTAGCACATCAGTTGCATCTCGATAGAATAGGTCTAGTTGTTCTAGCGTCATGGACACCCCCCGGGTGTCTCATTGATCGGACCTTTATCAATGACTCTAAATGACACTTAAGTCTGAATTTCTCTGAAATATTTCGCCTTTTTAGAACCTTGATCGATCCAGACTAAAATCTGGGACTGAATTCTGAGGTGTGTGGCATCATCTATTCGCTAGATCGAAAAAGTACGACAAATTCTGAACGTCTTTTGAGATAACTGCGGTAATTTTAGGAGACAAAAGAATTGCCCCATCGGTTTCGTCATTCAAATAGTACTTACGTCTAATTTGGATGTCTGAAACCTCTCTTGAAGTTAAATAATGTGAAATTTCCGAACGAAGCCTTTTTTGATCTAGATCTAAGACCCCAACAGTTTTTGGAGTATTTTTTGAGAAGCTTCCATGCGACAGGTACCAACCATGACCAAGGCTATGCAGACGTACGATGACCTCATCTATATTCTTAAGCATATTTTGTATAAGTCGCTCACCTGCGACTGAAAGTTCCGAAAGGGTATCTTCTTCAACTCCAGAGCGTACTTCCAGCCAACCGCTTTCGCTGGAGCCCTTGCCCATTCCTATAATAATAGAAGGCTCACCCAAATGACGACGTGCTGCCTTTCCTGGACGAGGCTTAGTCAGAAATAGGTAACGGTCGTGTGGAAACCTATTTCGCAAAAGAAGATTCTGTGAAAATCCACGCTCTAGAGCGGAAAAATTTGTCTTAAATATAGGGTCGTTCTTTAGCTGCAAATAGAATTTATAGAGCAATGGATTTATCTGCCTATCTAGTATCTTCCTGAAGTTGTTTCTATTTTCCTCCGTTAGCTCGAGTTTGTTATTAAAAACATCCCAATGAGTTAGATCGAAACCTTCAAAAATATTTGTCATCATTAGGTCAGTCGAAATGCTCTGCTTATTTAAACTTGGCCGCTGAAAGGAGGTGAACGGAACCTCCGGCAAGCTATCGCGCCAAGAGTCTTCAATTTTTATTATCTGTGATCTCAAGTCGGAAACTTCGTTTGAAACGGCTTTATACTTCTCTAATATTTCTAAAGAAAGAGGCTCAGCTTGCTTAAAGACGAATTCCCATAGTGAGCGCAGTCGCTCCTTATAGGCTCGCGTGCCACCCTTGAAAGCATTCTCGCTAAGGATCATGGGACCGAGTGAAAAACCTAATTCGAAATTTCGACTGAGACCATTGCGAGTCATATTAGCTGAGGTTAGTAAAACTTCATTCTGATCAAACCAATACATTTTAGCGTGAAGTCCAGACGTCAAGTAGCGCACATCACAACCTAAAGCGATTAACTCAGACAATGCCTCTACACTTTGAACTCCAGAAGTAACTGCACGAGGTGATAGCTCCGTTATTAAGGTAATCCGAACGTTCTCTTTCTTATTATCTTTAAGCCACTCGATACCCTCGAGAGATATAAAAGGACAAACAATTTCAATGGTCTTTGCAGCGTTCGTCGTCAAAGATCGCAATCGATCATCGTGGCATATATTTTTGTGAGTATTGGAGATAATGAAGTCGCTCAGATCGCGCATAGAAAATCTTCCCAAATATTGATGTCATTAAATACCTAAGAACAAAATATAACACGTCCTAAGAACTAAACAAATATTGAGGATAGCAGTCGGACCTGCGGCAACAGATAGCTTACATTTTTATGAGCGCGATGATCGTCCGTAGCGTTTTGAAAACCCGTAGCGTGCGAACGCTACAAACAGACTGCAAATGCGGTTATTTCGAGTGATTTCGAATGATATTTAAAAATTCTGACCTGTCGCGATTTCTGTCTTAATTATTTGTTTTTACTTACGAACTTCTAGAAACACAAAAACCGCCTTTGCAGCGGTTTAAAATGGTAGGGGGTGAGGGATTTGAACCCCCGGTCCACCGGTTATGAGCCAGCTGCTTTAACCAACTAAGCTAACCCCCCACGCTTGCGCGCCAGCATAACCCGATTTTTGGGATTACTTCAAACCGAACGCGGAGAGGCGGAAGTTCTGCAGGGTGCAGGGTGCGCTCACCGCGCTGCTGGCGTCGTCGAAACGGCCCGTGGCGGCCTCCCCCTTGATGTCGATGACGATGTCCATGTGGTTGCGCGAAGCCTTGCCCGGGGGCTGCTTGGGCGCGCAACGGCCGGCCTTGCGGTATTTCAAACGCAGGCTGCGGCTGCCGTCCTGGTTTTTCTGATCTTCGACTTTGTGACGGCGGTAAGGGCAGCGGATGTTCACTCCCCCCTCTTCACGGAAAAACACCGCCGATTTTTTGGGACCCGCGTCCTCCAACGAAATGGAACGCTTGCCCATCGTGGCCGTGCACTTCACCGGGACGGCGGCATTTGAAACGGGAGCCAAAAAAGACATCAAAATCAGAACCGTCAGATGTTTCCGCATCCCAGAATCTCAACAGAAGGCGGCGCAAAAAGCGATCAAAATAGAAAAGGGAGGCTTTCGCCTCCCTTTGTGGAATTTGGTGACTGTTTCAGCGCCACCCATCGACAAGAACCAAGCTATCAAACCACCGGACTTTTGTCGAGAGGGACTTCAAGGTGATGAAACAATTGAAGAAAGTAAAAACTCTATCAACTCTTTCGTCACATTTGAAGTTTAGCTGTCGATGAAGGCCTTCAGCTTGTTGCTGCGGCTCGGGTGGCGCAGCTTGCGCAGGGCCTTGGCTTCGATCTGACGGATCCGTTCCCGGGTCACGTTGAAGTCCTGACCGACCTCTTCCAGGGTGTGGTCGGAGTCTTCCCCGATGCCGAAACGCATGCGCAGGACTTTTTCCTCCCGCGGAGTCAACGTCGACAGCACCCGGCGCGTCTGTTCGGCCAGGTTCAGGTTCACGATGGCCTCCGAAGGATTGATGACCTTCTTGTCCTCGATGAAATCGCCCAAGTGCGAGTCTTCCTCTTCACCCACCGGGGTTTCAAGGGAGATCGGTTCTTTGGCGATCTTCAGGACCTTGCGGACCTTGTCCACCGGCATGTCCATCTTGACCGCGATCTCTTCCGGGATCGGCTCACGGCCGAGCTCCTGGACGAGATAACGGCTGGTGCGCACCAGCTTGTTGATCGTCTCGATCATGTGCACCGGGATGCGGATCGTGCGGGCCTGGTCCGCGATGGCGCGGGTGATGGCCTGACGGATCCACCAGGTGGCGTAGGTCGAGAACTTGTAACCGCGACGGTATTCGAACTTGTCGACGGCTTTCATCAAACCGATGTTGCCCTCCTGGATCAGATCCAGGAACTGCAGGCCGCGGTTGGTGTATTTTTTGGCGATGGAAACCACGAGACGCAGGTTCGCTTCGACGAGTTCGGCCTTGGCCGCGTCGGCTTCGCGCTCCCCTTTCCAGATGGCCGTGTAGGTCTCCTGGATCCAGCGGAAATTCATCTCGGTCTCTTCGTTGAGGCGCTTCAAACGCGCTTCGGCCTCCTGGGCCTGGATCACGTAGGAACGGAACTTGTTATAGTTCAAGCCCGTCTCGCGCATCATTTTCTGCAGTTCTTTTTCGTTGCCGTCGACGAGCTTCAAACGCTCGCCCATGGCGGCGACGTCTTTCGAGAACGTGCGCTCGACGCCTTCCTTGATGCGACGACGGAGCGTCTGCATGCGGTTCACCAGGTTTTTGAACTTGATGACGACGCGGTTGATGGTCTTGCGGTTGAAGTTCACGTTCTCGAAGTTTTCCATGAGCTTGTCGACCAAGGCGACCATCTGATCGTGGGCGGCGCGACGCTGCGGCTCCGTCAGGCTCTCCTCGCGGAGGGTGACGAAGCTCTTGCCCACGGCCTTCTGATACTCGGTCACTTTGCCGATCAGCTCGTGGATCTTGTCGATGTACTCTTTTTCGTCGTACTGGGTTTCCTCGTCCTCGAGACCGCGGAAGATGGATTTCACCTTGATGCGGCCCTCGTCGAGACGTTTGCCCAATTGAATGATTTCAAAGGTCCCCAGCGGGGACAGCAGGATGGCGCGCACGATCTCGCGCTCGCCCTTTTCGATGCGGCGGGCGATCTCCACTTCCCCTTCGCGGGTGAGCAGGGAGACGGAACCCATTTTGCGCAGGTACAGACGGACGGGATCGTTCGATTTGACGTCCTCTTGCTCGGCCGCCTCGTCCTCGTCGACTTCTTCGTCCTCTTTCGCCGGATCCGCGAGGAAGGAGTTCTCGCCCTCTTCACCGCTGCGGACCTCCGACAGATCGGTGATGACGACACCGTTCTGCTCGAGGGCGCTCATGAAAGCGTCAAGGGCGCTCACCGCCAGGATTTCGGGCGGCAGCAGTTCGTTGATCTCTTCGATCATCAACGAACCCTTTTCTTTCGCGAGCTTGAGGAAACGCTGGATTTCCTCTTTGATCAGAGCTTCCTGCTCCACCAGTGACAGAACCTTCGTCGGTTCCTTGGTATTCGGAGTGCCGGATTTCATGATCCCCCTTTACCCTTTGGTCAGGCTGCTAATGTCTTTCTGAAGATTCGCTAAACTCTCCAGCTTTTCAGGGCTGGGGTCCCTCGCCAGTTCCGCGCGTAACTTTTGGAGCTGGCCGCGCAGATGCATCTCGCGAACTCTCCTCAATGCATCCCTCAACCATTTGACCTCCAGTTCGGTATCAACCTCTTCAGGCCCTTTCGGGCCTGACGGCTCACGCGCGAACAGGAGACCAGGTTGGTCCACAGTCGAAACAAGCAGACTGGACAATCTATCAAAACGCTCCTGGTCTTGTCCATAGACCGTCTGCGCTTCGAGAAGAATCTTTCTGACCCCTTCATGGGCGAACCAGTCGAACACCGACTCCCTTGCAAAGATTTCAAAGTTGGCACGACTCTTGAGGGAGAGGGCCATGGCGGTGAGTTCCGCGCTCGGAGCCCCTTTTAAAATGATCTGAGAGCCTTTCTCCTCCGCCGCCAGCGGGCCGCTCACGGCCCCCCCTCGGGGAGGAGACACCGCGGGACCCCGGCGCGGGTCAATTCCACGAGGACCGCTCATGACGCGATCCGGGCCGGCCGCGGCGCTCCCATCCAGGGCCTGGCGGAGCCAGGGCAGCTGAACATTGAGCCGGCGGGCGATCTCCTGCAGGTAAAGTTCCCGCAGGCGGCGGTCGGCGATGCCGTTCAAAACAGGTTTCAGTTTATCGACCAGCTTGAGTTTCTCGGGCGGCTCGCCGCGGTAGTTCTCCATCCAGCGATCGAGGACGACGAACAGCAGGTCCTGGGCGCGATCCAGGAGCTCGCGCAGGGCTTCGACCCCCTGGGATTTCACGAAATCATCCGGGTCCATGTTGTCCGGCAGGAAAACGCCCTTGGGGTAGAGATCACCCTGCAGGAGGATCGGCAGACTGCGCTCGGCCCCGTCGACCCCGGCGTTGTCGCCGTCCAAGAGCATCACCACGTTGCGGGTCATGCGCTTCAACAGGCGCGCCTGCTCCGGGGTCAGCGACGAGCTCATCACGGCGGCGACGTTCTTCACGCCCGCCTGGTAGAGCGACACGGCGTCCATGTAGCCTTCGACGATGACGGCCAGGTCATCGCTGCGGATGTAGCGGGCCGTCTGGTGCAGGCCGTAGAGGACTTTTTTCTTTTCGAAGACCGGCGTCTCGGGGGAGTTCAGGTATTTCGGGTTGTCTTCCGGATTGAGCACGCGGCCGCCGAAGGCCACGGCCTCGCCCATGGTGTTCAGGATGGGGAACATCAGGCGATCGCGGAACATGTCGAAGTGACCCGACTTGCCGTCCTTCCGGGCGACGATCAGGCGCGCCTCCTCCGCCAGCGCCGGCGGGACGTTTTTCGAAATCAGGAAGGCGAGCAACCCGTCCCACTCGCGGGGGGCGAAGCCGATCTGGAAGGCCTCGACGGTTTCCTCCGTGAGGCCGCGCTTGGCGATGTACTGGCGCGAGTAATGATCGGCGCGCGTGCGCTTCAGCTGCTCGGCGAAGAACTGCAGCGCCAGGCGGTTCACCTCGAAGAGTTTTTTTCTTTTCGCGGCGGCCGCGTCCTCGGCCGAGGAGCGAACGTCTTTTTCGGGCATCGGGATGGAGGCGCGCTTCGCCAGCCATTCCACCGCCTCGGGGAAAGAGTACCCGTGGTAATCACGCAGGAAGGTGATGAGGTTGCCGCTCTTGTGGCAACCGAAGCAGTGATAAACCTGTTTGTGCTCGGAAACGGAAAAGCTCGGGGTCTTTTCCTGGTGATCGGGAAAAGGACAGCGCCCCATGAGGCCGCCGCCACTGGGTTTCAGCTGAGTGTATTGCGAGATGATGTCGACGACGTTGTTCGCCTCCATCACCCGCCGAATGAACTCATCGGTGAAACGCATTCCCTGATCTTAGCTCAACTTGCCGCGGACGACTTCGGAAACCATTTTGTTGTCCGCCGCGCCAGCGGTGCGCGCCTGCACCTCTTTCATCACCGGGCCCATGTCCTTGACGGTTTTGGCGCCCAGGGCGGCGATGACTTCGGCGACGATCTTTTCCACCTGATCGCGTCCCAGCTGGGCCGGCAGGTAAGCTTCCAGGATCTTCAGCTCGGCGTTTTCCTGGTCGGCCAGGTCCTGACGGCCGCCGTTTTGATACTGCTCGATGGATTCCTTGCGCTGTTTCACGAGCTTTTTGATGACGCCCATGATTTCGTCGGAATTGATCGGGTTCGGGCGCATCTCGATCTCGCGGTTTTTGATCGCGGCCTGCAGAAAGCGAAGAGTGTTCAGCTTCAGGCTGTCTTTTTCCTTCATGGCGTTTTTCACGTCCGTCATGAGTTGGTCTCTGAGTTCCATGGAAGCCTCCGGGCGGGGGTGGGAAAATAACAAAGCCGGTCGCTGCGCGCGGCCGGCCTTTAAAGTCTGACAAGAGACTCGAATCGTGAATGGAGCTTAGTCGCCCCAGCTCCGACGCGACTTTTTAGCAGCGCGCTTGCGGGCGGCAATCGACTTTTTCTTCAGACGCACGCTCGGCTTTTCGAAATGCTCACGCTTTTTCACTTCCGACAAAATACCGGCTTTTTCACAGGCTTTTTTGAAGCGGCGGAAAGCGGACTCAAAACTTTCACCATCTTTAATACGAACCATCGACACGAGAAATCACCTTCCCTTCCACTCTCAGGCTGAATGACAGGGTCTAACAAACAGAGTCATCGAAGACAAGGGTCCTTCTTGCAGGGACCAGCGACTTTCTGGTATTGCCTTGCGTTATGAGCCGTCTTTCTGATGAGGACTACATGAAAATGGCCCTGAAATGGGCTGAAAAGGCCGCGAAAAGGGACGAAGTGCCCATCGGGGCGGTTTTGGTGGCGGCGGACGGCACCGTCATCTCCCATGGCTACAATATGCGGGAGAACTGGAAGACCCCCCTCGCCCATGCCGAAATCATCGCCATCCAGACGGCCGCGAAAAAACTTCAGCAATGGCGGCTGCTCGACACGACTTTGTACGTGACCCTCGAGCCCTGCCCGATGTGCGCGGGCGCCCTGGTGCAGGCACGGGTCGGTCGTCTGGTTTACGGCGCCACCGATCCCAAGGCGGGCGCCACGGAAAGTCTGTACCGGATCTGTTCGGATGCGCGCCTGAACCACCGCCTGGAAATCACGCGCGGAGTTCTGGAAAAAGAGTGCGGTGAAATCCTGACGGGATTTTTCCGCCGCAAACGCCAGCAGAAAAAAGACACGTCGAAAAATTAAGGGGCAAGCAATTGGGCCGAGGCGTCGCGGATCCAGGCCCGGTGGGCGGGGACCGGCGCCACTTTCATGCCGGAGCCGAAGCAAGTCGGCTTTCCCGATCCCGGCAGAAGGTTGGTCGCCACCGTCACGCCCACGAGCAGCCAGCTGTCGCCGTCTTTGCTCACCAGAGCGCCGCCGGAATCGCCGGAGCAAATGTAAGTGTCGCGCAAATCATCGCGCCACAATTCGAAAACATCCCCGGGCTGGGCCGGGCGCGTGCTGAAAAAATCCCGCAAGGCGGAAAAATTCGTCTCGCGGACCAGGCGCTTCGAGCCCATGTGCGCGCCCGACTGAACCTCGCTGGGTTTGTCGTTCAGATCCGGACGCGGGTTCTGCGAGCCCGCGCCGATGAACATCAGCGAGGACGCGGAAGCCAGCGTCCAAGCCTCGGGGGCCAGGGGCATGACCCGCAGGGACGGCGTCAGATCGCGGTCCGCCAGGGCGAGGGCCAGGTCGAAGCCATGGGATTCCGTTTTCGGCCGATAGGACGGATGGATCCGCCAACGCTGAACGACACCCACCTGCAAGGCGCCCACCTCGCCATCCGGATTCAGGCCGCTCTTCAGAATGCCGACCGGCGCGCCCCGTTCGAGGAAGGCCACCCCGCAATGGGCGGCAGTCAGGATCAGGCGTCTGTCGATGACGGTGCCGCTGCAGAGAATGCCTTTTTCGCCTCTCAAAATGACACCGAAACTGGCGGCCGTGAAATCGGACTTGCCGTTCACCAGACCCGCGGCGATCTGGGCCTCAGCCTGACGGGCGGCCTCTGGCGTGCCGCAAGCACCCAGTGCCAAAGCGCTGAGGAACGCCAATATGAGCCCAAAAACGCGTTGGAACATGGCCAAGGCCTCCCTCAGCCTGGGATGAGCAAAGGGCGCACCAGGCGGGGGGCTTTTCAAGAGGAGGCGAGCGTCTAAAAACAAGACACCCGCCGCAAAAAGGCCTTACTTCATGAGGCCTTCGGCCCGCATGGCTGATTGCACGCAAGGGATCTGCGGGGCTTTTTCCACATACCCCATCAATTCCGGCCAAGGGGTCAGGTCCACCTTGAGCAAGCGCGTCCACCCCAGCAGGGTCACCAGGTAGGCGTCGCAGGCGCTGAACCTGTCGCCCAAAAGGAAGGGTTGCTTTTTCAGGATCGACGCCAGGAAATCGAATTTTTTCGACAGGGTGCGAATCGTCACCGCCCGCACGTGCTCCATGCCCTCGGGAGTGGTGGCGAGCTCTTTCAAATGCCACAAGGGACCGAAACCCTTGTGCACTTCCGTCGACAGGAAATTCAGCAGCTCCATCGCCTGGTAGCGCTCCCAGGTCCCCATCTTCGGGAGCAGGTGCTTTTCCGGTTTCTGATCCGCCAGATACTGCAAAATCACCTGAGCCTCCGTCAGGACCTTGCCGTCATCCAACTCCAAAACAGGCACGTATCCCTTGGGATTCGCCTTCAACAATTCCTGGGGTTTGTTGCGAAGGTCCACTTTGACGCCTTCGTATTTCAGACCCAGTTCCTCGAGCACGATGTGGGGCGCCAATGAGCAGGCGCCGGGGGAAAAATAGAGCTTCATCGCCAAGCCTCCTTTGAGAGACCTTGAGATTGCTCTTGAGCTTTCGCCCAGGCAAGGCCAGCCGCACGGCGGCTGGAGCTCCATGGACTTTGTTGAATAACAATTCACATTCCCTTGAACGGGATGCCTTTGGCGGTCAGGATTTTTTTGAGGGCGTCCCTTTTATCCCCTTGGATCTCGATGATCGATTTGTCCTTTTCGAGGATGTAGGTGCCGCCCGAACCGCACTTGTTCTTGAATTCTTTCGTCAGTTCTTTGAGCAAACTCTCGTTGCGCGGCCAACCGTCCATCACCGTCACGGTCTTGCCGCCGCGGCCGCTTTTCTCCAGGCGGAAGATCACCGTGTACTTCTTGTCGGCCTTTTCCTCGCGGATGCACTCGCACTCGTCCCGGAATTCCCCGCACTTCGGGCATTTGGCCCGCAAATCGCGGGGATCGGTGGAATAAACCAGGCGCACTTTGCTCATAGATCCTTCTTTTCGAAAACCATCAGGTAAGTCCCCAACTGCACCAATGTCTCATTGTTCTCGAAAGATTGCACCCAGCCGATGATTTCATCCTGGAACTGGCGGATCTTCAGGCGCAGTTCGGGGATCTGGCTCGCCGGCACGGGGATGTTCAGAAGGCCCAGCTCCTGATCGCGGGGGGAGAGCTCGCTCAAGTGCCCACTCCACAGGCCCAGCACTTTGGAATGAAAGCGCTGCATGCGTTCGTGCATGAAAATGTCGTTGCCCGCGTCCAGCACCGGGTCCTTCACCACGTAACGTCCGCCTTGATGAACCAAGTAGCCCTGATCGATCAAAAATTTCAGCGCCCTCTCCCCTTGCTGCGAGGTGATGAGCCCGGACAGGCGACTGGCCACGTACTCCCCGGTCGCTTCGAAATCCTTCAGCAGGGCGAGTTCACGGACGGCGAAATAATGCCAGTCCTCGAACACCGCCATCTCATTTTTTTCCACGAAGCGGGTCTTGAGCCCCTTGATGGCGCGATGGAGCTCTTTTTCCGCCTGTTTTTCCTCTTCCGGGTTGCGGGCGGAATCCCGCTCCACCAAAGCCACGAAGTAATTCATCTCGGCCGAATTCAATTTCATCGCCTTGGCGATCTGCGCCGCCGTGTCCGGCGTCAGACTGCGTTTGCCCTGGATCACCAGCTGCAGGTAGTTCGGGCTTTTCAAGCCGCACAAACCCGCGAAACGGCGGAATGAAAATCCCGCCCGAGTGCTTTTCTTGAACTCGAAAAAATCGCGCAGGAACGCGCGATAATCGGAAAACTCACTCACTCTCGGCAAAGGCCGCGAGGCCTGGGCTTTCATTTCCATCCACAGGCCCCGTCGGTGAGTCGGATCGTCGCAAAAATGCTGTCCAAACCCTCCAGCGACATGGGAGTCGCGGTGGCTGTCGCCACGACTCCTCTGTCTGGCCCCCATATCATCAGAAGAATCTCCGAGTTGGAAGTGCGCTTCAGCCAAGCTTGAATACACGCCTGGCGATGCGGAAGGGATTTGAAGCCCCGTTCCTCAAAAAAGGCGCGCCGCGCGCGCTCATTCCTGTTGATCAAATCCGGGTATTGCAGATCAAGATCCTTCAACACCAACCACTGCGGCATGACGCCCTCGCGGGTGGGGCTTGGCGGTCCCGACAGAATCAGGGCTTGAATTTCCTGATCGAAGTTCGAAACGAAAGCCGGCGAGACTTGGGACTCAAAACCCATCCTCAAACTCGCCACCGTTCCGCCGCCGATCCGCGACACTGTCTGCCCCCACAGAGGCCAGCAACAAGCCCCCGCGACAAGGAGATGGCTCCAGGTTTTCATTCTTGCGTCTCGATCGTAATACCCAAGGCTTCCGGCTTACCCGCATTGCAATCCTGGCTGCGGTTGCAGATCCATTCATGCCGAGGTGGCATGCTGACGATAAAGCTTTTTTGATTCAAGTCTCTCGTTCCTGCTCTCAGATAGGTGCTGTGCGGATTAAGTTCTGATGGAGACTGGGCAGGATATACCATACTGCTCACCCAAAGATCCTTGCTCTGCCTTCCCTGCCCCGCTTCATCAGATGAATGATAAATAATATCCGCATAAACTTTCACTTTCATATCATGGCCATCGAGAGTGGTTTCACACTCAGCTGAACTGCTGAAAGTGCTGTCGGACATACCATGGCGAAGATCATAAATATTCACCTGGATTTCCTTTTCGCAGATTGTTTCGCTATCAAACTTGAAATCACCACCAGCTGTTCGGCGCACCACACTTTTGGTCACCTTCATTTTCCCTTGAGCCACACCGACCGGCTCCATTCTCGGCCGATCGATCGGTCCCTGCTCGCTCGCAGACACCGGGGCACAAAAAAACCCCACCAGACTCATCAACAAAATCTTTTTCATACTCACTCCACTTTTTGTTTAAAGAACCAAGTCTCCTTGCAAGTTGAACCCAGCATGAAAGGAGAAGACCCGCGACGTCAACGCAGGCAGAATACATTTTGAAGCCATCTTGTCTTCACTTGATCGAGCGCGGCAGTCGGGAAAATAAAAAACGCGTTACTTGGTCAAGATAACGCGTTGTTCATTTTTGCCATTTTGAGAGGCCTGCCGGCGTCTATTCTTCCGGCTTCGGCGGTTCCTGCTGAGGACCCTCGCCCAGTTTGTGGGTCGTGTACTGGTTGCCGTCGAAGCGGTACAGATGCGGTTCGTTGTCCATCACCGTGACCAGGTTCACGGGGCGGGTCCAGAGTTTCTGGACGTTTTTGAGCGTCGCCTGCATGAAGTCCGGCTGCATGTCGATGCCCTCGTGCAGGTGCTGCAGCAGCAGCTCGCCGCGGTTTTCGAAGTTGGCGTCCTCGATGCGGATGATGGGCTGGCCGAAGTTCGTCATGTGGAACAGCAGCTTCGCCTTGATCGCCTTGAAGTCCCGCGTGTCGACCTCGAAGCGGTTCGTGCGTTTGTTGAATTTGTACACGAAGAGCTTGTTGCGCACGCAGAAGTCTTCCGTCAGGAACTCGTCGATGAAGGTGACGTCGTTGTAGATGCGGCGCACTTCGAAGATTTTCTGGCGGCCCAGGCCCGTCTTGCGGTCCCAGTGCTTGCGCTCGTTGACGTCGTCGCACTGTTCCCACTCGCGCCCGAACTGGCCCTTGTCCCAGCGCTCTTCGATGTCGCGCAGAAGCTCGATGCCGACCTTGTAGGGGTTGTAGCCGTTCGGCGCCATGGCCATGGTGCCGCTGTGATGGTCGGCGAAATCGATGATCTCGGCGTCGGTGAGGATCTTCTGGGTCATGATCTTCGAGTGCCAGTACGAAGCCCAGCCCTCGTTCATGGTCTTGGTCATCCCCTGGGGGGAAAAGTAATAAGCCTCGTCGCGGATGATGGACAGGATGTCCTGCTGCCAGTCCTCGAGGGGGGCGTGATGGATGAGGAAACGCAGGATGTCCTTTTCGGGCTCGGCCGGGAAGCGGTTGTGCTTTTCGGCCATTTTTTCGATCTGCTTGCGCTTTTGCTCCGCCACGAAATCCGGCGGATTGATGTAGTCGCGCATGTAGGGGCGGTTCACCTTCAAAAGACCCAGGTTCTGGTCCGCATCCTGGGGTTTATCCGCCTTCACCACCGACTTTTCCACATAGGGGCTGTAACGATCGATGAGGTTTTCCACCGACAGGCAGAGGTCGATGAAGCTTTCCACCGTGTCGTAGCCGTGACGGTCGATGTAGCGGCGGATGCGCGTGGCGTGGTTCGCCATCTCGTCCATCATCTTGCGGTTGGTCTTCGAGAACCAGATGTTGTTCTTGAAGAAGTCGCAGTGCCCGTAGACGTGGGCCATGACGAGTTTCTGGTCCATCAGCATGTTGCCTTCCATCAGGTAGGCGTAACAGGGGTCGGTGTTGATGACCATTTCGTAGATCTTCGACAGGCCGTACTCGTAGGACTTCGACAGGTGCTCGTACTCCATGCCGAACTTCCAGTGCGGGTAGCGCACCGGGAAGCCGCCGTAAGCGGCGAACTGGTTGATCTGATCGTAGGTGATGAGCTCGAAAATCGTCTCGAAGCAATCAAGGCCGTACTCTTCGGCGACTTTTTTGATCTTGATGCGCTCGGCGTCCAGTTCGGGGGTGAGATTCGCCATCTTATTTCCCCTTTCCCAGGAATTCCTTGATCGAGTCGAGGATCTTGTCGCGGTTTTCGATCTGGCTGAGGATGATGCGCTCGTCGTCGGGGAATTCCTTCTGCAGGTCCTTCAGGAACTGACCGCTGCCGTACTTGGATTCCACCTGGCCGTAGGAGAAGACGTTCACGTTCGGCAGGAAGAACTCGTTGATCAGGCGCACGCACAGGCGCGTGTCCTCCCCGCTCCAGTTGTCGCCATCGCTGAAATGATAGGGGTAGATGTTCCACTGGCTCGGCGGGTAATCGGCTTCGATGATCTGCTGGCAGAGCTTGTAAGCCGAGCTGATGAGAGTGCCGCCGGATTCGCTGGTGCGGAAGAACGTGTTCTCGTCCACCTCTTTGGCGGCGGCGTCGTGGATGATGAAGCGGGTCTCAAGCCCCTTGTAGTGCTTCTTCAACCAGGCGTTGATCCAAAAGGACTCGATGCGCACGATCTCCTTCTGCTCGTCCCCCATGGAACCGGAGACGTCCATCATGTAGATGACGACGGCCTTGGTCTGCGGTTGCAGGACTTTTTTGAAGGTGCGGTACTGGAAATCGCGGCGGATCGGCACGATGACCGGGTCTTCGGGGTTGTATTGCCCGGAGGTGATGTAGCGCCGGAGGGCCTTTTTGTAGGTCTGACGGAACTGCCGCAAGCCCTCGGGACCCACGGGGGCGATGCCCGAGTACTTCGTTTTGACGGTGTCGATGTTCTTATGGCCTTTGGGAAGGATGCGCGGCAGCTCGAGCTTCTCGCCCAGGATGTCGGCGAGCTCGTCCATGGACAATTCCACTTCGACCAGGTGCTCGCCCGGCTGATCGCCGGCCTGCCCCTGGCCTTCCCCGGGCTCACCGGCCGCTTCGCCGGGCTCGCCCTCGCCCTGACCGACGCCGCCCTGCTGTTTCGGGCCGTAACGGAAATTGGGGATATCGATCTGCGGGAGCGGGATCTTGACGAACTCGTTCTCCCGCTTGCCGATCATCTCGCCCTGGGAAACGTATTTCCGGAATTCCTCCTTCACCTTCCCCTTGACGATGTCTTTGAATCGGTTGTTGTCTTCCCGGATCGACATTCCATGTCCTATTTGTTTTTCACGTCACCGCGGGCGAAGATGCTGGCCACGTAGTGCAGCACGTCCGTCGCGGAGATCTCGTCGTAACCGAAGTCCTTGATGAGACGGGTTTTGACGATCTCGATCTTCTCCTGCGTGTCCTTGTCGGTCACCGAGGAAACGAGCGAGGTGAGTTTGATGCTGTCCTTCTGGTCCTCGAAGAGCTTGAGTTCCAGCGCCTTGTGCAGGCGCTCGTTCATCTTGTAATTGAACTTCTTGCCTTCGATGGCCAGGGCGCCGATATAGTTCATGATCTCGCGCCGGAAATCGTCCTTGCGGGATTCCGGGATCTCGATCTTCTCCTCCACGGCGCGCATCAGGCGCTCGTCGGGTTCCTCGTCCTGGCCGGTGAAGGTGTTGCGCACGCGCTCCTTCTGCGTGTAGGCCTTGACGTTGTCGATGTAGTTCCCGCACAGGCGCTGCAAGGCGCTCTCGTCGGCGGAGATCGCCCGCTGCACTTCGCCCTTGATGATCTCCTCGTACTCCTGGCGGACCACCCCGAGAAGCTCGCGGTATTCCTGCTTGAGTTCGTCGTTCGAGATCAGCGAGTGGCTCTTCAAACCGGACTCAAGCTCGTTCAGCACCATGAAGGGGTTCACGGACCCCTTGTTGGACTGTTGGGCCATGACGATGGCGTTCGAGATCTTGTCCTGGATGTAACGGGCGCTGATGCCGTCGAGGCCTTCGCGATTGGCTTCCTTGCGGAGCTCCTTCACGTTGTCCTCGGTGTAGTTCGGCAGCGTCTTGCCGTTGTAGAGCTTCAGTTTCTGCAGGCGCGTGAGGTTCGCCTTCTTGGGCTTTTCCAGGCGCGTGAGCAGGGCCCACATGGCGGCCATCTCGATCGTGTGCGGGGCGATGGAGATGCCGCGCAGTTTTTGCGAGTTGAAGTCCTTTTTGTAGATCTTGATCTCGTCCTTCCACTTGGTGATGTAGGGGATGTCGATCTTCACCGTCCGGTCGCGCAGGGCCTCCATGAACTCGTTGTCGAGCAGGCGGCGGTACTCCGCCTCGTTGGTGTGGCCGATGATCACTTCATCGATGTGGGTCTGGGCGAACTTCTTCGGCTTCACGCGGTGCTCTTGCGAGGCGCCGAGCAGGTCGTACAGGAAGGCCACGTCGAGCTTCAAAACCTCGACGAATTCGATCATGCCGCGGTTGGCGACGTTGAACTCGCCGTCGAAGTTGAAGGCGCGCGGATCGGAGTCCGAGCCGTACTCGGCGATCTTGCGGTAGTTGATGTCGCCGGTGAGCTCCGTCGAGTCCTGGTTCTTCTCATCCTTCGGCTGGAAGGTGCCGATGCCGACGCGGTCGGCCTCGCTCAGGAACAGCCGCTTCACGCGCACGTGCGACAGGGTCTTCATCAGGTCGCCGGAGTAACGGTCCATCAGGGCGCGGAAGATGAAGCGCGACGGCGGGCTCAGCTCGCCCTCGATCTTCAGGCGGTAGTCGCCGTCCTGACCGCGGTTGATTTCATCGCAGAGCTTGCCGCGCAGTTCTTCGGGGATCAGCAGCAGGGGCTCTTCGTGCATCGGGCTCGTGAACACCTTCACGCCCTTGCCGAGCAATCCGTCGAGCTCGCCTTTCTCGTCCACCCACTCGAAGGTGTAGAGGGCGCCCGAGTCGGTTCTGGAATAAGCCTCGAGGCCTTTTTTCAGCATGCGGCAGATCGTGGATTTCGCCGATCCCACCGGGCCGTGCAGCAGGATCACGCGCTTTTCCGTGCCGTAGCCCAGGGCCGCGGCCTTCAGCACGTTCACGAGCTTCATGATCGGGACATCCAGGCCGAAGACGGCGTCTTTGCCGTTGTTCTCGAGGTCGTCGAAGAATTTGTAGCGCATGATCGGCTTTTTGAAGTCGATGTACTCTTCCGTGCCCGCTTCGATGATCATGTCATAGAGGCGCTGGTAAGCGTTGCGGCTGACGCGCGGGTTCTGTTTCACGAGCTCGAGGTACTCTTCGAAACTCCCCGTCCAGTGTAATTTCGCAATGGACGAGCTCGACTGCCAATCGGATACGACGGACCGGAGGTCAATCTTGGTGGCCATGATGACTCCTTCGAAAAAATGAAATCCCCTACCTAAGATTATGCCTCAAGTCGGGACGGTTAGCGAAATAATGTGTCAGAAATCTTAGAGTCGTATCACCTTGAAGCCACTCGGCGTCTCGAGACGGAAGGTGCCGTCCTTGAACTGGACTTCGGTCTGGGGATGATCAAAGGCCCAATCCATCTCGAATTCCGCGCCCCTCACTTTCACGGTTTTTCCCGATTCGTGACGGTTCCAAGCGATCGTGAGCCCGCGGCGGGCCGAACGGCACTCGCTCACCAGGCGGTCCTCACCGGCCTGACAGACCCAGTCGGTCCCGCGGATCGGCTCGTCGAAGGCGATGTGGCGCAGGATCTGGGGGGACAAGGCGATTTTCACCAGCGGCCGCAGGGCGTTTTCGGTGAGGGGACCCTCGTAAAACTGTTTTTGTGGGTAAACCGCGCAACGGAAGCCCTGCTGGTCCATGACGTAGCTGGCGACCGGGTAACCCATGATCGCGGTGGCCTCCAGACGCAAGGGCCCGGTCTTTTCACCCAGGACGTCCACCGACAGGGACTGGGATTTGTTGCGGCTCAGATCCTTGACGCGCATTTTGGTTTCCCAACGGGCTTTGTCGATGGGGCCGGACACCGCTTTTTTCGGGGAGGTGCTACAGGCCGCCAGAAAGAACGCGAAAATTCCGAGGGAAAATATCTTGAGCGTCATGCAGACTGGTATCCATACTGGGGGAAGAAATGTCAATGAAGCGCACGGGCGAGTGGTTCGGCCTCGCCATTCAGGAAATCCGCCGCCGGCCGCTCTTTTGGTTCGGTTTCGGCGCCGCCCAGGTTCTGGTTCTGTGGAGCCAGGATCTGGTCGCCTATCTCGGCACCCTCGTCGCGTCGAGCTTGAGCGTGCTGCTCCTGGCGCGCCAGTTCACTCCGCGCTGGCGTCCCTTCGCGCGCCCCCTGCTGGCGCTGGGCCTGCTCAATTTCCCCTTCACGGCCCTGTGGTTGATTCTTTCTTCGCTTTACGAAAACGCCGGCTGGCTGTCGGCGATCTCGCCGCTGTGGTCTTTGCCGATCCTGTTCTGCATGTGCTGGGCCCTGTGGGCGCTGGCCTTCACCGTGGCCCGCATCACCTCGGGCACTTTGTCCCTGGATGAAGCCCTGAAAGGGGCCTGGCGCGACCTGCGCGCCGACCTTCCCACGTTCTTCTGGTCGTCCTTGCTTCTGGCGATGATGTTTTCTTTGTCGTTTTACGCCAAGGGCCTGGGCTTTTTCCTCTCAGCGCCCCTGGTCTTGGCGTACCTGAAAGTCGGGCTTGAGAACGCGCGGGCCGCGAGGTCTTAGCGTCCCGACGCGGCGGCGGGCGCGCGACCCTGCCACTTCTGACCGTTGATGGCGCCGATTTTCAGTTTGATCTCCTCGATCTTTTTGCTGTCGGTCTCGAGCTGCAAGGCCTTGTTGTACATGTCGAAGGCTTTTTCCGACATGGCGGTCTTCATGTAAGCGTCGCCCAGGTGCTCGGCGATGACGCTGACCGTGGGCTGATAGCGGACGGCCGCCTCCAGCAGGCGCACGGCTTCGGCGTATTCGCCCTTTTTGAAGAGGATCCAGCCCAGGGTGTCCAGGATGTAACCGTCTTTCGGCTCGAGATCGGTGGCGCGGCGGGCGAGTTTTTCGGCCTCGTCCAGGCGCTCGTTCGACTCCGCCCAGGTGAAGGCGAGGTAGTTCAGGCCCTGGACGTGGTTGGGATCGAGCTCGATGACTTTTTCCATGTGCTCGATGACTTTCGTTTTGTTGCCCAGGCGGTCGTTGATCGTGCCGTAGTAAAAACGCAGCTGCGCGTTTTCCGGGAACTTGGTGATGGCTTGCGCGAGGCTCGCCTCCGCCTTCTGGAACTCGCCCTTTTCATCGAGGAGCGAGGCGTACATGGCGTACATCTGCGGCGCCTCTTTTTTGGCGGCCAGGCCCTTTTCGAGGATGGCGATGGCGTCGTCGAGACGGTTTTTGCCCTTCATCAGGTAGGCCGCGTGGATGGTCGCCTCCTCGAAGTAGGTGCTGTCCGCGGGAATGCGGCGGAAATGGGCGATCGCCTTGTCGTCCTGCTTCGTTTCCTCGTAAACGGCGGCCAGGTAGAAACGCACCTTGTCCGATTCCGGGGCCTCTTTCAGGATGTCCTCGAGTTTCGCGGTCGCCTTGTCGTAGATTTTCTTTTCGATCAGGATCAGGGCCATGCGCAATTTGGCGGACAACGGATCATCGCCGTTCTGCTCGAGCGTCTCGAGCTGCTCGTAGGCCTCGTCGAATTTGTTCTTTTCGATGAAATACTGGCTCAACAGCTCGGCCACGCGCACGTTCGGGCCCTGCTCCTTCTGGAAGCGCAGCAGGAACTGCACACCTTTGTCCTCTTGCTTGCGCTGCTGGTAGAGGGAATTCAGCGCCAGCGCGCTGTCGGCGTGGTCCGGCTTGATTTTCAGGGCCTTGTGGAAGGCTTCCTCCGAAGCCTTCTGGTACTTCGCCTCTCTCTGCTCGGAGCGCACGCGGCCGATGTAGTACCAGGCCAGGTGCGGCGAAGCGTAGTCCGGGTTTTTCGCCAGGGACTCGAAAGACTTCACGGCTTTGTCGAACTGCTTCTGCTCCGACCACACGGCGCCGAGGTACAGCGGCGCCTCGAGATTGTCGGGCTTGATCTTCATGACCTGCTCGTATTGCACGACGGCTTTGTCGTAGTTCTTCATCGCCGAGTACAAACCGCCCAGCAACAAACGGGCGTCGACGTTTTTCGGGTCTTTCTTCGCCACTTCCTCGGCCTGCTCGATGGATTCGGAGATGAACCCCGCCCGCAGGTACTCGGTCGCCAGGCGCAGCCGCACGGCCAGCGAGGCGGGATCGTAAACCAGGGTCATCTTGAAGGCCTCGATGGCCTTTTGCCGCGAACCGTCCAGCGAATAGGCCTCGCCCATCGAGAAATGGTAGTCGGCTTGGGTGCGCATGTAAGTGGGATCGATGGTGGAGGCGGCATCGCTCGAGGGGGTCGGCGGGGTCATCGAAGCGGGGGCGCGGTTGTGATCGTTGTAGGCGGAATCGTAGTAGGAAGCCCGACCTTCGTTGTCCGGGGTGGTGGCGCAGGAGGTGATCAACACCGTCATCGGGATCAGCAGGGCGGCAAGGCCTTTGAATGCGCGCGACATTGGAACTCCTTCGCTCCAATCGCTATCGGCCTTTCCGGAGAGCCACTTGAGGCTGGATGCCTAAAAGGCGAGCACGAGAACCACATCGTCATCGGGCTCGGAACCCGGCACTCCGTCCGGGCCGGCGGAGCGCATTTCCACCCGGATTTTTCCATCCGGAATCGACTGAAGTCGGTAACTGTAAGCGTGGCCCCACGGGTCTTGGCCCATCAGGCCCTCGGAAGGCGTGCCGGGGATGAAGCGCTGCTCGGTGGACGCGGAAGCAGGACCTCGGGACAGGGTCAGCGCCTGACCTTCGTCCGGACTTGAAACCAACGATTCTTTGTAAAGTTGAGCCACTTGATAAGCCAAAACCTCGGCCTTGGCCCGGGCGCGCACGACGCGCTCTTCCGGAGATGTTCGACTGACAGGCAGCACCGCAAGTCCCAAAAGAGCCACGAGTCCAACGAACGGAAAAATCCAGGACTTTGCTATAACTTCTTGATTTTCTTCATTTTTCATAAAACCCATCAGGTCATCCGATGCCCTTCCTTAAGACTTTCGGCCTGTTGGAGATAAAACTTAAGGCACCGCGACGAAAAGAGGAACCGGGGCAAGATGGAACTTTGTCCCACTCTGAGAGAAATGCCGCTTTGCCCCTAAAGAAGCTGAAGTGGCCCTGCTTGACAAGGGGTGTCTGCGGGGCTAAGTTGCCGCCATTCGTCGACACCTGGGGTTTGAAAGAATCTCGGAATGTCCACAAAGGTTTTAAAAACAAGGGGTTAGGAACTCCCTAAACACAGGGGGTCCATATGGGAGGCACTTTGATCAATCAAAACGAAAGCACGATGACGGCGAAGCCGAACTCCAAAGTGAAGATCATCAAGCGCTATCAGAACCGCAAGCTCTACGACACTCAGCAAAGCTGCTATGTCACGTTGGACGATATCGCCAAAATGATCCGCAGCAATGAGGAAGTGATGGTCATCGACAACAAGTCGAAGAACGACATCACGGCCGCCACGCTGACCCAAATCATTTTCGAATCGGAAAAGAAAGCGTCGCAATACGCTCCCCTTTTCACGCTGCGTGAAATCATCCAGAACGGCAATGGCTCGATCTCGAGCTACCTCGCCAAGCTGGGCGCTTTCCCGCTCGACTACATGGCCAAGCAGGTTCAAGCCGCCGCCGAGCGCATCTCGACCGACGACGTGAAGCAGAACTTGGAAAACCGCGTGGCCTCCGCCGCCACCCGTTACGCCGGTGACACCACCGCGAAAGCCGCCGCTGAAAAAGCCACGGTTCTCCCGGGCGGTCAGCAGGACGAGGAAACCCCGAACCTGCCCATCAGCACCCAAGGTCTGAACAACTAAGTTCATTGCACTGAAGTTGTTTTTGAGCGAAACCCCGGCCATCCGCCGGGGTTTTGTTTTTTTAACGCAAAGCCCGCCACACCACGAAAGTCTTTTGTCCCGGGCGGATCTTGATCTCCCGGGATTCGAGGCGGTCGGCGGTGGGGCGGTCGTCCGCCCCGAGTCCCTGCAGGCTGATCTTGTAATCGCCGGCGCTCAATGGAACGCGGATGAATTGAACGGACTGCGGCAGTGTGGACCACTGCCGCAGATCTGCGCGGTCCGAGGCATGCATGGCGAACCACGCCACGAACCCCAGAAGCTCGTTCTTCTGGCGAATCTGATCGGCGGCCACTTCCTTCGCCGCGAAAGCGCCCACCCGGCGCGCGAACAACGAGGCGCGATCATCGTTCAAAGTCTGGATCGCCGCGGATTGCACGTCATAAACTTTTTTACTTTCAACTTCAGGATGTCCCGGAATTTCCAGTCGCGCGCTTTGCGTCCGGCTGTCAACCGGCGCGAGATCCGGCCAGCGCGCGTCGCCGGCGCTGAAGACTTTGCGCGGGCCCCATCCCTGCTGGACGATCACGACGAGCTCGCCCTTTTTCTTGTCGTACCAGGCGGGATTTTCCTTCACGTGGGGGAATGTTTTTTTCCACTTCTGGTATTCATCCGGACGCTGCGCGAGCTTTGAGGCGCGGATCAGATCTTCCGGCAAGCCTTGGATGGACGGGGAGATTTTATAAGCTTCGCGGTAAGCGATCAGCGCGTCGTCGTACTTGCGGTCCGCCTCCCACACCACGGCGGACAGGTATTTCGCGAAAGGATTGAGTTCGAAGTCTTTTTTGTCCTCGCCCCGCAGTTTGACGTATTTTTCGTTCATGCGGCGGGCCTCGACCAGGGCGTCGTCCAGCTGGCCAAGCTCGAGGAAATTCAGGGCCAGCTGCGCGTTGATGTAGATCTTCTCGAAGGTGTCGCCTTTGTATTGCTTCATCTCTTCGCTGAGCAGGAGGGAGCCGGCGACGCGGCTGACGGATTGGTAATCGACCGCTTCCGCCAGGCGGTCGGCCTGCAGGAAGGCCTTGCTGCTCTCTTTGTACTGACCGTTGATCTGCAGGGCACTGGCGTAATCGAGCAGGTAAACGAGTTGATCGCCGTCGGCGGTCCTGGCCAGGGGCTCGAGCTTTTCTATCGCCTCTTTGCCGCGTCCTTCCTCCAGCAGCGAACGCGCCTGCGACACCTTGCTTTGGTAGGTGGCGCACGCCGCGAGCAGGGCCGGAAAAAGAAAAAGACCCGCCACCGGGGCGAGTCTTTTCAGCAAAGAACGAACGGCTTCCATTACAGTCCGATCGATTTTTTACGGAAGGTCTTGCGGATCTGTTTCTGATCCGACCAAGTGATCCGGCTGGTTTTCAGGTTGGTCAGGTTGAGCGTGAGTTTGTAGTACACGCTTTTGTCCTTGCCCACTTCCTGGACGATGGAATCCAGGCGCCCGTTGATGATGAAGTCGGCGCCGGTCTGACCGCCCGGGCCCTTCTTCGATTCGTCCGCCACCATGCCGGAGTTCTGATAGTTGTACTCGTCGGCGATGTCCTGGCGGGCTTCCTTGTCGATGAACTCCACGCGGCCCGAGCGCATCAGCTCGACGCGGGCCATGTCCATGATGCTTTGGGTGTCGATGTGCTCGCTGGTTTTGTTCTGCAGGCCCGTCACCATCACCACCGGGGGCGTTTTGGCGTTGGCGATCGCCGGGTGCTTCATCATGCTGGCCACCAGATCCGCGACCGCTTTCTGCATGTCGGTTTCCGACCATTGATCGTTCATCAGATTTTCGCGCTCGACGTCGTCGTACTGACCTTTGACAAAGGCTTTCGGACCGCAACCCGCCGCGAAGGCGGCGCACAGGAACAAAGCCATCAAACCTTGCAACTTCATAAAACCTCCTGAACACGTCCGAGTTTAGTCGTGGGCGCGGCGCAGCCGCAAGCAAATCGACCGGAAGCCGGACGTCATGCCTGCCGCCACGTCCCTTAAGGACGGAAGAACACGTGTTTCTTTTGCAACAGGGCCTTTTTATGCAAGACGAGATCACCTGCAGCCGGACACTGGAAGAACGCCTTCGCCCCCTGATCCGTTTCGACGTGGAGGAAGTTTGGGCCGTCGCCTTCAGCTCCCGCCTCGTCCCCATCGCCACGGAGCTGATTTTCCGCGGCGACGCCTCGGGCTGCCAGGTGCATCCCCGGGAGATCTTCCGTTTCGCCCTCCGCCAGAACGCCGTGAGCGTCGCCATCGCCCACTCCCACCCGAGCAATGATCCGGAACCCTCCCTGGAGGACCTGCACGTCACGCATCGGCTATGCCTGGTGGGCCGCCTGGTGGGCATCGCCCTGATCGATCATCTGGTGATGAGCGAAAGCGGCGCGGTCAGCATGGCCAACCGGGGCTACTTCCGCGAGTGGCGGAAGAAAAGATCGATCCGGATCTGAAAACCTGGTGGAAATCTCACTGACCGAAAAGCTGGTACTGATTCGAGGGCTGGCGCAGGCGGCGGACCGAGATCACCTTGTAATCGTCGTCCAAACGGATTTCCCAACCGCCGCGCCGGGCGTTTTCAACGAACTGGCGGGCGTATTCCTTGCGGTAAGCGGCCGACTGCTGCCGCGAATTCTGCTCTTCGAACAACTGATGGTGGATGAGATCCGCCGGATTCGCGGGCAAGGCTTTGGCGCCGCCGTTGTCGCGCCCCAGATCGCGGGCGACGTCGTTGGCGATGCCTTCCTCGACCAGTTCCGCGCCTTCTTTCGGGGGCGTGTAAGCGCGCTCGGGCACGGTCCGGTTGAAGTCGTTGGCGAGCTGCCAGCTGCGGATCGCCATCTGGCGCTTCTGCATTTCGATCTGCTCGGCCGTTTTGCGCAGATGCTCGTTGGCGGAATGGCGGACCTGCTCTTTTTTCTCGGCCGAGATTTTCGGGGATGAATCACCGCCGCCCAGACCAAGGTACAGCAAAAAACCCGCCGCGACGACGAGTCCCAGGGGCAAGATTTGCTGCAGATCCGGCTTTCCTGACATCGACTTCTTATCGGCCGCCCGGGAGGAGGACTCAAGCGTCGTTTTGCAGGGGCGGGCGCACGGGCAGGACGATGATGAACTCCGTCCCCACCCCGACCTCCGACCGGACCTGCAGGTCGCCGCCGTGGCTGTGGATGATCCCGTAGGAAATACTCAAGCCCAGGCCCGTTCCCTGCCCCACCCCTTTGGTGGTGAAGAAGGGGTCGAAGATCTTCTCCAGCACCTCGGGGGGCATGCCCCTGCCGTTGTCCTGGATGGAAACCTGCACGGCCGCCTCGGCCCCTTTGCGGCCCTTGAGGGGCATCGTCGACACCCAGATCTCCCCGTTGCCTTCGATCGCCTGCACGGCGTTCGACAGGATGTTCATGAGCACCTGGTTGATCTGGCTGGTGTAGGCCTTGATCATGGGGATCGATTCGTAGCTCCTGTGGACCTGGATGCGGCCCTTGATCTCCCCTTGCAGCAGGTCCAGCGTGGCGTCCAGGCAGGCGCGCAGGTCCACCTCGCTGACCCTGGCCTCCTCGAGCCGCGAGAAGTTGCGCAGGCCCAGGACGATGTCACGCGTGCGCCGGGCCCCGTCCTCGCACGAGGTGATGAGCTTCGGCAGGTCCTTCACGACGTAATCGTACTCGAGCTCCTCTTTCATCTCCTTCAGGCGCTTCGGGTTCTTTTCCGCCGTTTCGACGAGTTTCATCAGGCGGCCGGCGTAATCCTTCAGGTGGGTCATGTTGCTGTAGATGAAGCCGATGGGGTTGTTGAGTTCGTGCGCGACGCCGGCCACGAGCTGACCCAGGCTCACCATCTTCGCCGAGTGCACGAGCCGCGACTGCGTCTCTTTGAGCTCGGAGTTCGCGGCCTCGAGCTCGGTGATTTTCTTGCGCAGGTCGCTCCGCGCCTTCCAGATCTTTTTGCTCATTTCATTGAAGCTCTCGGTGAGAAGTCCGATCTCCGTGTCGTTCTTCACCGGGATGGTGACGGCCTGCTCCTCGCTCTCGAAGGACTGCAGGGCCTCCACCAGATCGTCCAGGGGGCGCAACACCCAGCTGGAGGCCACGAAGGTCGTCAGCGTCAGCAGGACCACCAGGGCCCCCACCACCGTGACGAAGGCGTAATTGATGTTTTGCAAAACACCTTCCGCATCGGCTTTCGAGGCCCCGAGCGCGATGAAAAAAGGCGTCTGGTCCCACTCCAGCGGATAAGCCAGGAACCCGTAGGGGGCGCCGCGGATGCTCAACTCGAAGAAAGATTGCGAGGCGGTCTGGAAGTGCGGCCGGAAGAAATCCTTGCGGTAGAGCTGGAAGTCCGGATGGCTGCCGATGATCAGCTGCGCGTTGTCCCGGAAGATCATGACTTCCGATTTGGTGCGGCTCTTCAGCTTCGCCAGGAAATTCCGGTCCAGATCGATCATCTGCTCGAGATAACCGACGATGCGGCCCGAGGAGTTGCGCACGCGGGAGATCAGCACGAGGCTCGCCTTGGAATTCTCGGTGAATTCCGCGAGGCCGAGATCGGGTTTCTTTTTCAGGGCGGAGATGTACTTTTCCGACAGGAAAACCGCGTCCCGGGTCGGCTGGAACGTGCGGGGCTCGCCCTTTTGGTCCTTGAAGACCGACAGGATCATCCGCCCTTCGCGGTTGAAAAACGTCAGGCCGCTCGCGAAATCGCGGCGCAACCAGTTCGTCGCCACCCCCCGCAGGGAGTTCCCGTCGCTGATCCCCAGGTGATAGATCAAAGTGGGGTCTTTGACGTACTGGTCGCGCTTTTGCTGCAAGCCCGCCATGAAGTCCGTGAGGATGCCGCTGATCTCGCGCGCGTTGCCGGCCAGACGCTGCGCCAGCTCGCGGTCGATGGCCCTTTCGAATTTCGACAGGGAATACCAGGTCACGAAAGCCAGCGGCACGATCGAAAACATCAGGAACCACACGATCAGGATCGTGCGCAAAGACCGGCGCGGCTTTCGGCGGGACTTCTTCACTTCTTCGCCTCTTCGACGGTGAGGATCAAACGGATGATCCCGTCGGGCATCACGCGCGGGTGCTTCTGCTTGCTGATGTTGGCGGCCCCGTACTCGCGCAGGAACTGCGTCAGCTCCTCGTACTTCGCCTCGGGCATGGTGAAGTGGAAGTAAGCCGACGTCGGCGTTTTCTTCCAGCCGAGCTCCACCTCACCGGCCTTGCGGCCGCCGAGTTCGATGATCTTATCCTGGATCTTCGGGCTCGTGGCGGTGAGGTTCGTGACCGCCAGGTCGCCGCGGAACAAAGCCCCCTCACCCGGCTTCTTCGATTTTTCCGCCACCGTCTCCGCGACGGGGGCCTTTTCCCCCTCCCCGGGGGCCGCCGTTCCCGCCGCCACCGCCGGGGCCTTGGGCGCTGCTGGCGGCGGCGCGGTCGCCGCCACGGAAGGCGCCGCCGCGGGCTCTTTCCCCGTTTCCGGCACGGCCACCGTCGCCGGCGCGGACGGTTTTTTCGCATCCTCGTCCTCGAAGGCGATGGTTTCCGAGGTTTCGGAAACGCCGTCCGTTTGCTGCGCTTCCGGGGCTTTTTCGCGGCTGACTTCCGCGAGGATGATCTGGCGCCCGCGCGGCGACAGACCGAACTTCAGGGCCTGGTCCCAGGGCACGACGACGAGGACGATGAGCAAAGCGCTCAAAACGATCAGCGCCTCCATCCCCCACTTCACCGTGAGGGGCCAGCGTTCGTAGTTCGTTTTTTTCAGGAGCACGGACATGTAGGTGTCCGGTTCATCGATGGCTTCCAGGGCCGCGGGCGGCACGCGCAGGGCCTTCAGGGATTCCGCGTAACGCTGACCCTGCGAGATCTTGTCGAGGTCTTTTTTCAGGTCGCGGTTTTCCGCCAGGACTTTTTCCACGGCGGTCCGGCGTTCCTCATCCAGGCGCTCACTCAGGTAATCGTAAAGCATCTCCTCGGCGAAGAAGTCGCTGACCGTGCGGCGGTTTTTCCGCGACAGGGGAATTTCTTTTTCCCATTTTTCCATCTTTCACCTCAGATCAATTTCGGGTGAAAAGACGTCAGACCACCGAGTTTGCGCAAAGCTTTGCCGAGACGGAAGCTGATCGTGCCTTCCGTTTGACCGAGACCGACGGCGATGTCCCCCTCGGAATAACCGACGATCTTCGACCAGATGACGACCAGGAGCTCTTCGCTCGTGGCGTTGCGCTGGAATTCCTTCCAGGGACGCAGGTCGAAGCCCTCCGGCATCGCCCAGGACGACATCGGCACGACGCGATTGCGGTTCAAACCGCCGGCCCATTTTTCCCAGACGTGAAAGGTCGCCATGACCACCGCCGAACTGTTTTTCAGCGCGGGATCGCGTTTCTTGCGGTCGCGGGCGTAATTCAACGCCTCCGCCCCCGCTTCGATCGCCTTTTGCTCGTCGAGCAGGGCGAAGTAGTAGAAGAGAGCGATCGATCGAATGTCGTTTTCGGTCATGAAAACTCCCTCAGTCGATACACAACTGTCGGAGCAGGTCGAGGTTGTCGAGCACCTTGCCCGACCCCATCACGACACAGCTCAACGGATCCTCCGCGATCGACACGGGCAAACCCGTGCGTTCGCGCAACAACACGTCCAGATTGGCCAACATCGCGCCGCCGCCGGTGAGGACGATGCCGTTGTCCACGATGTCCGAAGCGAGTTCCGGCGGGGTTTTCTCCAGGGCGGTGCGCACGGCATCCACCACTTCGGAGAGCGGATCCATCAAAGCGTCGTTCACCTGCGAGCTGGTGATCTCGATGGTCTTCGGCGCGCCGGCCACGAGGTCGCGGCCCTTGATTTCCATGGTGCGCTCTTCCTCGAAAGGATAGGCGTTGCCGATCTGGATCTTGATGTTCTCCGCCGTGCGCTCGCCGATCAGCAGGTTGAACTGGCGGCGCACGTAATTGACGATGGCCTCGTCGAATTTGTCGCCGGCCACTTTGATGGACTTGCAATACACGATCCCGCCGAGGGAGATGACCGCGACGCCCGTGGTCCCGCCGCCCATGTCGACCACCATGTTGCCGCTCGGCTCGGTGATGGGCAGGCCGGCGCCGATCGCCGCCGCCATGGGTTCCTCGATCAGGTACACCTCGCGCGCCCCCGCCGACTGGGCGGCCTCTTTCACGGCGCGTTTTTCCACCTGGGTGATGCCGTAAGGGACGCAGATGATGATGCGCGGGCGGATGAAGCTCTTTTTGTCGCCCATGGCTTTGCCGATGAAGTATTTCAGCATGGACTGCGTGACTTCGAAGTCCGCGATGACGCCGTCTTTGATCGGGCGGATCGCCACGATGCTGCCCGGCGTGCGACCCAGCATTTCCTTGGCCTGGTTCCCCACCGCCAAAACGCGATTCTGCATGCCGCGGTAATTTTTTTGAACGGCGACGACGGAAGGTTCGTTCAGAATGACGCCTTTGCCTTTGACGTAAACAAGCGTGTTCGCCGTCCCCAGATCGATGGCGATGTCATTGGAAAAGTAATCGGAGAACTTGTCTAAAAAGCTCATGAAGATCCTCAAGTTGAGAGTCGGCGATCCACTCAAGTCTAGGGAGCGAGAAAAAGAGAGTCAATTCCGATATTTCGGCGAGCTTCCCGAAGATTTTTTATGCGCCGCTTAAGAGAGACTTATTTCCAGGCGAGTTCGTGTTCCATGAAACGACGAAGTGTCGCCTTTTCCTCGAGGGCCTGCGCGTCCGTCCAGAGCAGTTTCTTCTGGAAAACCTCCGTCACCGCATCGAGCTGGCTCAAGCCATGGTCGGGTTCCGCCAGGAAGAGGGGCACACGACGGCGATAGAAGTCCGTGAGATGCAGACACATCGTCATATCCACGGCCTGCGCGGCTTCCAGCTGCCAGAGGCTCCATCTCGAATCGTAACGCGCCAGGATTTTTTCCGCCTCACGGCCGTAACGCTCGCACAGCGGAAGAACTTCCGCCTCGGGGCGACCGGAACTTTCCGCCAGCGACGACACGGTGAGCAGAGCCTGGTGGTAGGCCTCCGGCGAGGTGTCCTCGTTGAGGGGCACCGCCGTGTCCGTGGCTCGAAAGCGGATCCGATCCTCCTGCGGAAAATGCCGCAAGACCTCGTCCACCACCTGCTTCGCCATCAGACGATAGGTCGTGTATTTGCCTCCCGCCACGAAGGTCACTCCCCGCGGGTCCGTGAAGATGGTGTGCTCGCGGCTGGTCTTGCCCTCGCTCCCGGAATTGTCATTCACCAAAGGCCGGACCCCGGCGTAGCTGGCGATGATGTCGCTTTCCCGGATGCCGGCGCCGGGAAAGTAGTGTCCGGTGATATCCAGGAGGTAATCCACATCCTCGCGGGTGGCGACAACGTCGTCCGGGGAGCCTTTGTAATCCGTGTCCGTGGTCCCGATGATGATCATCTCGTGGCGGGGGATCCCGAACACGATGCGATCGCTTTTTTCCGCCCCCATCACCACGGCGCTCGACAAAGGCAGGCGGTTTTTCGGCAAGGTCAGGTGAATGCCCTTGGTGGGGCGCAGGATTTTTTTCCAATCATGGAAGAGCTTCGCGCCGAACTCATCGGTCCAGGGTCCCACCGAGCTGATGACGTGCCGGGCGCGGATCGCGAACTCCCGTCCCGTCAATTGATCTTTGACACGGGTTTCCCGCAGTCGGCCGTTTTCCCCGAAGCTCGCGCCGGTCGCGGCGGTCCAATTGGCGATCACCGCGCCGAGTTCGGCCGCCGAGCGCATGGTTTCATGCACCAGGCGGTCATCGTCCATGTACCCGTCGGAGTAGATGTAACCGCCCTTGAGGCCGTCGGCGCGCAGGGCCGGCATGCGCCGCAGGCTTTCGCGGCCGTTCAGGCGCTCGTGCAGTTCCGGCGCCTGAAACAAGGAAAGCGCGTCGTACAACCACATGCCCAGGCCCATCTTGAACATGCCGACGCGGCTGTTTTCATAAAGCGGGATCATGAAGCGCAGATGGTGCACGAGGTGGGGGCACATCTCGAAAAGCTTGGTGCGTTCGTTGAGGGCCTCGAACACCAGCTTGAATTCCATGTTCTCGAGGTAGCGGATGCCGCCGTGGATGAGCTTGCTCGAGCGCGAGGACGTGCCCCCGGCGAAATCGCCGGCTTCGATCAAGGCCACCTTCATGCCGCGGGCCGCGGCGTCGCGGGCCGCGCCGGCGCCGGTGATGCCGCCGCCGATGATCAGAACGTCGTACTCCTGACTTTGCATGAGGGTCAGGTTTTTCAGACGTTCCATGAAGGAGAATTTTTTCATCGCCTCACGCTTTCGACGTTTTCACGCAGAGCACCTGGGAGTTCCAGGCCTCCGGCTTGAAGGTGGCGACGGAATTCGCCACGCCGGATTGGTTCGGGAAAAAGACCCGCTGGAAATGTTTTTCCCGCGACAGGCGGTAAGCGAGGGTCGAGAGTTCGTCGCGGGCCTGCAGGGAGGAGTAAGACAGGTGCTCCACCCACAAAGACTGGGTCTGCCCGTCGAAGAACAACAAAGGCTGGGCGATGAAATACCCGATCAACTGGCCTTCGGGGGAAAAGGGGCTTTGCACGTCGCGGTCGCGGACCAGGAAACTCCAGCCCAGACCGAGATAATGCTCCAAAGCCTCTTTGCGCCAACGCGCGTGCCATGACTGCAATGTTCTTTCATTTTCATCGGCCACCGACTCCGCGAGTTTGCGGTTTTCATAATCGATGATTTCATCCAGGTCGGTGCTTTGGATAATGCGGCAATAAAAACTCATGGCCCTTGGTTTCCTCGGGCCCATTTGATACGAAATGGGGATGAATTACAAACAGTATTCCCCCGAAATGTGGGCGCGGATCGAGTCCGCGGTCGATCGCGCCTTGGCCCTGGACCCCGCCCCCGTCGCGGCTTTCGACGCCGACGGAACTCTGTGGGACACCGATCTCGGCGAAGCCTTTTTCCAATTCAAAATCGATCGCCGGCTCGTGCCCCTGCCGCCCGAACCTTGGGACCATTACGTCAAGCTCAAGGCGGTCGATGCCCGCGCCGCTTACCTGTGGCTGGCGCAAATACTCAAAGGCCAGACGCTGGAGCAGGTGCGCCAGTGGGCCGATCAGTCCCTGAGCGCCCATCATCCCGTGCCGGTTTTCAGCGAGCAGAAAAAACTCATCGATTTCCTGCGCGGCAAGGGCGTGCGGGTTTTCATCGTCACGGCGTCCATCAAATGGGCGGTTGAACCGGGGGCGCGACTCCTCGGCCTGACGAACGACGACGTGATCGGCATCGAAACCGTCGTGGAGCAGGGACTGATGACCGATCTCCAACAGGGCATCCTCACCCACCACGAGGGCAAGCCCCTCGCCCTGCTCAAGGCCACGGGCGGGAAAAAACCCTTCCTCGCCGCCGGCAACACCATGGGCGATCTCGAACTGATCGAAAGCTCGAGCGACGTGCGCCTGGCCGTCAGCGCCGCCGCGCGGGACGATCGCCTTTTCAAAACCGAGGATGAATTACTGAAGCTTGGGCGCGAGCGCGGATGGCTCACGCACCGTTTTATCCAAGGCGAGTAGGTTCCCAGCCGGTGCCGATGATCTTTTCCAGATCGGCCATTTCCTTCGGCACCGTCGAGGTCATGTTCTCGCAGCCGTTCGAGGTGACGCGCACGTTGTCCTCGATGCGCACGCCGATGCCGCGGTAATTCTTCGGCACGGACTCATCGTCGGCGGGGATGTACAGGCCCGGCTCGACGGTGAAGCACATGTTCGGCTCGAGGGGACGGGGCTCGCCCTTCTTCATGTAAAGGCCGGCGTCGTGCACGTCCATGCCCAGCCAGTGGCCGATGCCGTGGGGATAGTACTTGCGGTGCTTGTTGGCCCCGATGACATCGTCCTTGCGGCCCGACAGGAAGCCCAGCTCCAGCATGAGGTCCGTCAACAGGGAGGCCCCCATCTCGTGGAGTTCGCGGAAAACCACGCCGGGCTTCACGAAGTCGATGATCTGTTTCTGCACGTTCAGAACGCCCTCGTAAACGCGGGCCTGCTCGTCGGTGAACTTGCCGTTCACGGGGAACGTGCGCGTGATGTCGCCGGTGTAGTAATTGTACTCGGCGCCGGCGTCGATCAACAGCAGGTCGCCGTTGCGGCAGGGCTGATCGTTGAAGTTGTAATGCAGGGTCGTGGCGGCGTCGCCGCTGGCCACGATGTAGTTGTAACCCTCGCGGGCCGAGCCCTTCATCAGGAAATTGTAAGCGAGCACGCCCTGCACCTGGCGCTCGGTGACGCCGGGCTTGGTGAATTTCATGGCGGCCAGATGGGCTTGGGCCGAAATCTCACAGGCTTCGCGCTGATCGGCGAGCTCGGCCTCGGATTTGATCAAACGGGCTTCCCCCAAAAGTTCATCGGCGTCCATGATCGGCAGCAGACCCTTGCCGGTGCGACCCTGCATGTTGCGGGTCGCCTCCATCCCGGCCAGCACGCGCTGATCCATGGCGGGGTTTTTCCCGAGGCGGTAGTGAACGCCGTCCACCTCCCGCAACAGGGTCGGCAGTATTTTGTCGAATTCATCGATGGGATAAACTTTTTCGATGCCGAACTCGCGCTCGACCCCCTCGGGACCGTACCGGAAACCGTCCCAGGTTTCGCGCTCGCGATCGCGGCGGCGCACGAACATGACGGTCTCGGGCTGGCGGCCGGGGCGCAGAACCAGCACGCTCTCCGGCTCTTCGAAAGCGGTCAGGTAATAAAAGTTCGAATCCTGGCGGTAGGGAAAATGCACGTCGTGATTGCGAATGTGCTCGGGATGGGCCGCGACGATGAGGGCCGCCCCCGGAATCTGCTGTCCCACCTGCCGGCGGCGATCGGCGAACACCTTCAGATTGACGGTCGGCTTTCTCATCTTCAACTCCTTACAGACCCAGACGCTGGGCCAACTGGCGCACCAACGGCGCGCCTTTTTCAGAACCTTTTTGCAGGATTTCGCGACGCCCGTCAAAGGCCATCACGCTGGTGTTTCCCAGGGGAATGGTCAGCACCTGGTCCACGCCCGGCAAGGGGCGGGAGTAAAAAGCCGAGATTTCATTCCACATCACGCTTTCGGCGCTGCCTTCGCCGCCCGCCACGGGGCGCGACACGTTCGGCAGTCCCAGGACGTTCACGAGGACGATGGTCGTGGCGCCGCGGGCGCGCAGGTGATCGGCGAGCATTTTCACCTCGCGGACCGCGCTGACATTGCCCTGCCAGGGACGGAAAGCCGGCGGATAGGCCAAACAGAAGGGCAGCATCTGCTCGAAGGTTCCCTTGTTCATCAGGAACACCTGGTTCTTCGAGAGGTTGTTGGCGGGGCAGGCGAAGGGCAGGCGCGCCTCTTCCGCCTTGCTGCGGCCGAAAGCGAGCTTCAAAAAATCCCCGAGACCGCGCAAGTCGCCCGGCGCGCCGCTGCCGCCGATCAAGGACTTGCGGACCACATCCTCACTTTTGAGCTTGGACATCTGCCATTCGGCCTCATTCGCCAGCCCCTTGTTGACGTAAAGCGCCGCGATCACGGCCCCCCACTCCACGCCGCCGGCGGCGACCACCGGGATTTTTTCTTTCTGAAATTCCTGCAGCACGCCGATGTGGGCGTAGGCGCGCGCCCCGCCCGGCCCCAGAATCAAACCCACTTTGGGAATGCGGGTCGGCGGCGGCGTCGGCATGGACGAGAGGTCCGGCAAGCTGGTCGCGCCCTCCTCCTCATCCTCTTGGGTCATGGTTTCCGGCGGCGGATGCCCCCCGCCGGGCGCCGTCGTCACGGGCGTTTTGGGCCGCGAGGTGCGGACCTGATCGCGGGTTTGCAAGGTGGAACAGCCCGCCAGAGCGATCGCGAGGAGAAGAACGAGGGATTTATTGCCAGACACCATGGATAAAAAACTCCTTGTTGCCGTCTTTGCCCGTCAAGGGAGACTCGAAATAACTTAAGACCTTCCAACCGGCCCCGGTCAAAGCCTGTTTCATCTTGCGCTCGACTTCGTCATACAGCAAGGGATCCTTGACGATTCCGCCCTTGCCCAAGCCCGAGGGACCCACTTCAAATTGCGGTTTCACGAGGGACAGGAGCCGGGTGCCGGGACGCGCGAAAAAATCGAGAACGGGAAACACGAGGGTTTGTGAAATGAAAGACAGATCCATCACGATCAGATCCGCGGATCCCTGAGGAAACATTCCCCGCACCTCGTCGCGGCCGCGCAGATCGCGGGCGTTGATGCCTTCAAAGAATTTCAAACGCGGATGGGAGCGCAGGCGCGGATGCAGTTGATCGCGTCCCACGTCGACGCCCACCACCAACGCGGCTTCCGCCTGCAGCAGGCAATCGCTGAATCCCCCCGTGGATTGCCCGACGTCCAGGACCGCGAGGCCGCGGGGGTCGAGGGAAATCCGCCCGAGGGCGCCCGCGAGCTTGAGCCCGCCGCGCGAGACGAAGCGATCGGCTTCGCCCTCGGCGATCTCGAGGCGCTCGTCTTCGGCGATTTCCAGGGAGGCTTTGCGCAGCACCTCGCGGCCTTGCGCGGTCAAGCGCGACACTTGCCCCGCCTCGATCAGATCTCGCGCGCGGGTGCGCGAGGGAGCCAATCCTTGTTCGACGAGAAACTGATCCAAGCGACGGCGGCTCATGCCCGTCTGTCCAGGTTCCAATCGATCATTTTCACCAGCAAGGGGCTGGCCGCGGGGATGCCGATCAAAAGCGCGCGGGCTTCCTCGCTCACGCCCGCGAGTTCCCGCCGGGCCCCCTCAACACCCAGGTGCTGCACGAAAGAGCGACCGTCCTGCCCTTCTTCATGGGCGTCCAGGATGTCGTCGGCGATTTGAAAGGCGAGGCCCAGTTTTTCGCCGAAGGCGCGAAAAGCGCGGACGCCGTTTTCAGCCGCTCCGGCCGCGATGGCGGCGCCTTCGGTGGAGGCGCGGATCAGGCGGCCGGTTTTCAATTCATGAATGCGGCGCAGATCCGCCAAGGGGATTTCACGCTGGGCGCTCGCGGCCTCCGCCGCGAGATCCAAAGCCTGGCCCCCCACCATGCCCCGCGCCCCGGCGCAGTGGGCGAGCAAAACGACCAGGCGCCCCGCCGTCGCGCCAGCACCCGAGTAGGCGTCGCCGATCAGGCCGAAGGCCTCCGTCAACAAGGCATCGCCCGCCAGGAGCGCCGTCGCCTCGTCGAAAGCGCGGTGGTTGGTGGGACGGCCGCGGCGCTCGTCGTCGTCGTCCATGCAGGGCAAGTCGTCGTGAATCAAGGAATAGGTGTGCACCATCTCGACCGCGGCGGCCCAAGGCATGATCTTGATGGCGGGAATCCCCAGGCTTTCCCCCACCAGGAGCGAGAGCACGGGACGGAAACGCTTGCCGGGCCCCAGGGCCGAATAGGCCATGGAGTCGGCCAGACGGCCGATGGCATTGCCCCGCTCCGGTCCGAACTCGGCGAACCAGGCGCGCAGGAAGGCGGAAACTTCGTCGGCGCGACGGCCGATCTCGGTCTCAAAATTCATCAGGATTCGGAACGGAAATCTTCCGTGACGGCTTTGCCTTCGCCGTTGAAACCCACCAGGGTCTTCACTTTCTCCTCGGCCTCGTTCAGGCGCTGATGGCATTCGCGGGAGAGCTTCACGCCCTCCTCGAAGATCTTCAGGGACTCCTCGAGAGCGAGGTCGCCTTTTTCCATTTTCTGCACGATCTCCTCGAGACGCCCGAGTTTTTTCTCAAAGTCCATCCTCTTTCCTTTCCGTCGCCGTCACTTGCGCGACCATGCCCCCGTCCGCCAGACGGATCCGGATCTCATCGCCGACTTTCACCTGCGAGGAGGATTTCACCACCTCGCCGCCTTTGCTGACGATGGAGTAACCGCGTTCAACGACTTTCAGGGGGCTCAACGAATCCAGCAAAGACATCAGACGCTGCGTCCGGGCTTTGCGTTTTTCCAGCAAGAGCTCGAGGGATTTCCCCAGGCTCACGGTCTTCAATTGCAATTTCTGGCGGCGCTCGCGGATTTTTTCCTCGGGCGAGCCGACGCACTGACGGACCATCTGCACGCGGTGGCGGCGGTCCTTGATCAGGTTGCGCATCGCCAATTCCAGGCGCGTGAAGAGATCATCGTTGCGCAGAGCCAGGTCCTGGAGTTTTTTCCGTGGATCCACCAGCTGACGGTGCAAACCGCCCAGCGCCTGCGCGAGGGTTTTCAGCTTGCGGTCCAGGGAAACGCGCAGCAGGCGTTCCAGCTGCGAGATGCGCGCGCCCAACTCCGTCGAGCTCTTCGCCACCAATTCCGCCGCCGCCGAGGGGGTGGGCGCGCGCAGGTCGGCGACGAAATCGCTGATGGTGAAATCGATCTCGTGGCCCACGGCCGAAATGATCGGCACGGGACTCAGCACCACGGTGCGCGCCAGGGTCTCGTCGTTGAAGCACCACATGTCTTCCATGGAGCCGCCGCCGCGGCCGACGATGATGACATCGACGTCCGGCAGGAGATAAGCCTTTTTCAAAGCCTCGACGATTTGAGGCGCGGCGCTCTCGCCCTGAACCACGGTGGGCACGACGGTCACCCGCACGGACTTCGCCCGGCGGGACATGATGTTCAGGATGTCGCGGATGGCGGCCCCGGTGGGGGACGTCACCACGGCCACATGGCGCGGGAAGGACGGGATCGCGCGTTTGCGTTCCGGCGCGAACAGGCCTTCGCTTTTCAATTTGTCGCGCAGCTGTTCGAAGGCTTTTTGCAGGGCCCCGGCCCCGACGGGTTCCATGGAATCGCAGACGATCTGGTAGTTGCCCCGCGGTTCGTACACCGTCACGCGGCCGCGCACGATGACCTCGAGGCCGTCCGCGGGTTTGAACCTCAGGCGCGAGTTGCTGCCACGGAACATCACCGCGGAAATCTGCGCCTTGGAATCCTTCAGGGAAAAATAAAAATGTCCCGACGAGTGGGCTTTGAAATTGGAAAGCTCCCCCTGCACCCACACCGTGCCGATCTGTCCTTCGATGACCTGTTTGATCTGCTGGTTGAGTTGCTCGACGCTTAAAACGGCCGCGTCCGACGGCGCCGTCGTCAGGGCGGCGCTTTGTGTTTTCACATCGGTTTTGACGAGGGGCTTCGGGGATAAATCGGACATTCCGAGCAAATTACGGGAGGGGATCAGTCGAGTCAATGGCGGACGCGGGACGTTTCAGGGCGAAAAGCTCAATGAAACCAGAGATTCTGCAGGGACCACAGGCCGCCGATGAAAAAGCTCACCCAGGCGAGGTTTTTGCGGCGGGAAATGCCTTCCCACGCCTCGCTCATGCGCTCTTTCCCCAGACGCGCCAAAGCCGGGGTTTCCAGCACAAGGACGGCCAAAAATCCATAGAAAAAAACGACGAATGGGAAGTAAAAATCAAGTTCACTCACGGTCATGATCCAATAAATCGGCACCCGCGTCCCATCCCTCAAGTCCGGTTCCATTGCGGATTCCGGACGATGGGGATAGAATGGTGCTTGAGAGGTTCGATTGGCGTCAAGCTCATCGAAAATAGAACCTTACAAGCATATTTTTCGGGGACTGTCCCTGACGATGGTGTGAAAGCCCAGCACCGACTGGGAATCCTAAAGTCGTTATCATGGTCACCCACTTTGTGCACCGAGGTTCTGTTTCAGAGTAGCCGGTCGAGCCTTTTTTTATTGTCCCTTCTTGAGACGAATCGCCTTTTCTTTTCACGATGCCCGGCCGATTTTCCAGTCTTTCCGCCGGGGTTCCCCGTACAGTTCCCCCCCTGAAAACCCGATAAGTCCGGTATGGTTTTGCTTTCTTTCCGGAACCGCATGCCGCGGCTTTCTTTTGTTTTTCTGGCGCCGCTTTTGGTGAGCGCCTGCGGCGGCGGCTTCAGCGGCGACACGGGCGACGACAATCAACAGCAAAGCGCGGAGCCCGCTTACTGCGCGGCCACACAAAGTTACAGCGGCGGCGTCGCGGTGACGGGCGTGGCCCGTTATGAATTCCGCGCCGTCGACACGGCCCTGGGCCTGAACGGCAATCCCATCGACGACACGATCCCCATGGCGGAAATTTCCGTGACCAACGCCGCCGGCGCGGTCGTGCAATGTGGCGCCACGGACGCGAGCGGCAACATCGCCCTCACCCTGCCCGCCGGCGCCGACACCTACACGCTGCGCGTGTTCTCGCGCTCGGAAACGACCAAGCTCAAAATTTCCGTTCTCGAGGACTACTACGTCAACGCCCCCTACGCCCTGACCTCCACCTTCGCGGTCGCCGCCAACGACACGGCGAAGAACATCGGCACAATCACGGCCCGCGCCCGACTCAGCCAGTCCGCGAAACTGGAGGGCGGCGCTTTCAACATTTACAAGCAGATCTGGCGCGCCAACGAGTACCTGCGTTCCGCGACGGGGAACTCCTCCTTCGTCGCCCCGAAAGTCGCCGTGTACTGGAAAAAAGGATACAACCCTTACGACTACTTCGGCGGCGGCCCGCTCCTGTCCTTCTACCGCCCGGGTTACCGACAGCTTTTCATCCTCGGCGGCAACGGCGGGGCGGTCCACAACGTCGACACCGATCATTTCGACAATTCCATCATCCTGCACGAGTACGGTCATTTCCTGGAGGACGCCTACGCGAAATCCGATTCGCCGGGCGGCAGTCACGACGGCGACTTCATCATCGATCCCCGCCTGGCGTGGTCGGAAGGCTGGGCCAACTACTTCCAGGCCGCCGTCATGCGCTCTTACGACAGCAACTGGCGCTATTACATCGACACCATGGGATTCAGCGGCGACTCCGTCGAGAGCGGCACGGGCCGCCTCGTGATCAAGGTCGACATGACCATGACCAACGGCCGGTGCGCCGCCAGTCCCTGGCCCTTCGACAGCATCGACTGCGACCCGGTCAGCGTGGCCGGCGAAGGCACCTACCGCGAAATGTCCATTTCCCGCTATCTGTTCAAAACCACCTCTTCCACCGGGGCCAATGTTCCCTTCAGCTCGGTCTGGCAGGCCTTCTCGAGCGGCAACAGCGGCGGCGTCGCGGTGGGCCTGGCCTCGCCGCTGGCGGCTTTCCGCAACGTCGGCCTGTTCAACAGCTTTCTGAAAAACCTGATCACCGATCCGACCATGACCTCGGACTGGAACACCTTGCGCAACGAGGAAAAACAGGCCGACACGACCCACTACTACGCCGATAACCTCACCCGCACGACGGTGAACACCTGCGCCACGCGCGCCTTGAGCCCGACGGTGGACCTGGAGGACAGCGAGGAGATCATGCGCTCGAATCTCTTCACCTCGAATCACTTTTACCGCTTCGAACACGACGGCTCGAACAAATCCATCCGCGTCGAGTACACCGGCGGCTCCGTCAACATGGATCTGGATCTGCTGATTTATCAGGAAGACCACTACTACCAGGAAGAGCGCTATTATGAGAATTGGTGCAGAAGCGGCGGTGGGGGTATCATCGGCTGCTCTGCAAGGTCCTATAGCACAGAGACTCCTCAAGGGTCCGAGCAGATTTCCCTGAACGGTCTCGCCGCCGGACGTTATCTGATCAACGTCAAAGCCCACACCATGGATAAGGCTTCCTATCAACTGAACGGGACCGCCCACTACCGCTTGAAAGTCATCCAGAACAGCACCACGGAGGATTTATGTCCCGCGCACTGATGTGGAAAATCGCGCTTTGCAGCCTCTTCGGCATGGCCATCGGTCTGGTGGGAACAGCCCTTTATTTCTCGAACGTCGAGGACACTCCGAAGAGCGGCCGACACCTGGCGGGCGCCGGCGGCGCGAAGCCCTTCATGATGGGCAAGCAGATGACCCTGGTGCAGGTGAACCTGCGCGCGCCCGAGGGCATCGCCGACCAGGACACCCAGGAAACGACCCTGGTGGGCTGGATTCGCCTGAACCAGGCCCTGCCGGGGGCGGATCTGCATTTCAAATGGGAACTCCCCGAAGGCGTGCAGGTCGTGGAAGGCGTCGTCGAAGACAGCTGGGCCGGCCTGCAAAGCGGGCAAGTCAGCGAAACACGCCTGACGGTGACCGGTTTCAGCAAAGAAAGCCTGAAGCTCGTCGCTTTGCACGGTTTCCTGAAGTCCGGCACCAGTGAGGTCGGAAATTCCGCCGTCATCACCAGCCGCCCGGAAGACTCCTACGAGATGGTGAATTCCTCGGGGCTGGCCACGGGCTTTCAAAAAACGACCAACAAAGAGCGGGCGCCCCTGAAGGGCCGCATTCTGCGCTAAATCCCGTTTGAACGGGCCCTAAGGTTTCACGGCGCGATCAAGGGAAGTCAGGTAATCCAGGAATTTCCGGCGGTACACGAGGTCGTGCGACCAGAAGGTGCTGCCGTGAACGCCGCCGGGAATCCGCCAGATCTCCTTCGGATCGCCGGCCAACTCATACAGGCGCTCGCCGTACTCGGGCTCCACCGCCAGATCACTTTGCCCGTGAATGATCAGCATCGGCACCGGGGACAGCTGCTGAATGCCCTTCGGGGCGTAGGAATCGGAAACCAGCAGGTAAGCCAGGGGCTGAAACGGCCACGTGATCCAGAATTGCGACAACTTGTTCGCGGCGATTTTCTGATAGGACGGAAAAGACGCGTCGATCACGATGGCCTTGTAGGGAATCTCCCCGCGCAATTCCAGGGCCGTCCGCAAGGCGACGTTGCCCCCCAGGCTGTGGCCATAAATGATCAAGGGCCGCGGATCCTTGTTCCGATGCACCCACTCCAACGCCGCGTGCCCCGCCTCCACCGTGCCTTTCGCGGTGGTTCGTCCCGTCGACCGCCCGTAACCGGGATAATCAAAAATCAGGTAGGAATAACCTTCTTTGGGCAGCCACATCAACGACGCGAAATGCGACGTCAGGTTTTCGGCGTTGCCGTGGAAAAAAACGATGGTGCCCTTGGAAGGCCGGACCGCGGACTCGAACCACCAGGCATGGATTTTCTCACCCGACCCGGTCGTGAACGTCACGTCTTCGGGCCGCAGGCCCGCTTGGGCCGGATCGAAATACGTTTTCGACGTCGGATAATAGAAAAACGTCATGCAGCCGCTGAGACCGAGGGCGAAAGCGCAGAAACAAACCCGCCCGAGCAAAACGCCCATCAGTAATACCCGAAAAGCATGAGTTCCCCGCTTTGCGCGCCGAACGCGTCCTTCGCGCTGGCGCGCAAGCCCCAGTCGCGGGCGAACTGCCATTGCACCGTGGCCGAGATCTCGCGGAAGTCTTTGTCCTCGCGCCGCCTTTCGCGGCGCCACCAGCCTTCCGCCCCCGTCACGAAACGCGGCGAAATCCTCGCCCGCACGCCCAAGGCGGGGCCCGCGGTGACGCGGAAATGATCAAAGCGCCCTTGCAAATCGTTTTTCAATCCGCCTTTGAGGCCGCCGAACAAAGACAGGCTATCGGAGGCGTTCGCCAGGGTCCAACCGCCGCCCAGCTGCAGGTTCATCACCGTCGTCGCGGGTTTTTCATCCCAGGGTTCACGCTCCCCGGCCACCTTCATCGACCAGGAATAATCCGGCGTCAGCCTCCGCCAGGGCGAGCGCGAGATCACCTCGAAGAGGGTCAGTTGTTCCAACTCCAGACGGCGGATTTTTTCAGTCCAGGAGAAATTCCCCTCGAACATGGTGATTTGCGCGGAATCCGGGAAGCCCGGCTTGGGGTCGTAAAAATCATGCAGGGCGAAGCGGTAACTGAAAAGAAGGGACTCACGGCCCTCGCGGACTTTCCGGCCGCCCAGGCCCCACCTTCGCGAACCGTGGCCTCTGTGAGGCTCCTCTTCCACGGGCAGAGGGATGTCCAGCGGCGTTGAAATCGTGGGATTGTCGCCGCGACGGGATAGAACGCGGTTCTTGAACTGCGTGATCTTTTCCTCCGGCAACTGGATTTCATAAGGAAAGCGGTAATCGATCAAATCGACGGCGGCATCCAGAACGGCGCTTTGCCTTTCGAGGGCGGCGATCTCGTTCAAAGGCGCGAGGTCCCGGTCGTTCACGATCTTCAACACCGCGTTTTGCTCCGTCGCGGAGAGTGCGTCGAAACGCGCGAAAAGCTGGGTGCGCAAACTGGGCCGGTAGGTGACCGTTTTCACCAGGCCCGGCGTTTCCACCACCGCGTGCACGGTGTCCGCGGGCAGCACGAATTTTTTCAACTTCGCGACGATCTCCAGATCCGGGGCGGCGGCTTCGAGCGCCGTGAGGATGTGGAAACTGCAGTTTTCCGTCATGTACCAGTAGTCGGCGTAGCTCGAACCCAGTTCCCACAGGTGGTCCACCAGCATGCTCACTTGCGCGGGCGTGAGGCTTAGTTCGTACTGCCACAGATCGCGGGACTCGTGGTTGTTGTACTCACGGACTTTGTAATAATAAGGCACGCTGGTGAAGGTGCCCTTGAAACCCCCGAAAAGACCCTTCACGCCGTAAACGAAGGCGTTGTCGGTGTCGGGATCGGCGGCGTAATTGAACCCGTAATCCAGGAGTTCGTAGCGCCGCCCATCGCTTTGCGCGGGAACCTTGTTGACGCGCAAAAAGGTGTGCCCGAAAGCGGAAGAGGGGTTGTTCAGGTAGAAACTGGAAAAAACCAGGGACACGGAGGGGCCGGAGACGGCCTGACGATAGCGCTGCAGCAAGCCGCACTCGCGCCCGGGCCAGGTGATTTGCGGAAAACGTTCCCGCAAAAAGCGCTGACGGGCCGGAAAGCGGCAAAGCGCGCTGTCCTCTTCCTTGGAGGCCATGGCCTGGGGATCGAAAAAGGCCGTCAGCGTGGCTTGAAGCTCCGCTTCCGGGCTGGTTTTCCCCCGCGGGCTGAGAAAGAACTTCTCCCCGTCGATATCGCTTTCGGCTCCGAACAAGGTCGGGCGGAAATGCATGAGCTTCAGCCAGGCCTTGCCGTCGGAGGTCTTGTCGCTCCGGACGAGGCCCCGCGCCTGCTCCAGGGAAGAGGCCCGGGCTCCTTCCAACGGAAGAATCAGGAATGAAAGAAAAAGCAGAAGGGGCCAAAGGCCCCTTCCCGTGGAACGGATCATCGATTCGCTCTCAAAAACCCGATCAAGCGCCGCAGACGTTGTGGGTCGCGGACTGGATGCGGTTGCGGATCTCGGTCGCTTCCATTTTGGATTCAACGAAGATCGTGTTGTAGTTGGCTTTCACGGTCTTGCCGAACACGACGGTTTCGCAACCCATCAGCTGGGAGAGACCGGCGAGGGTCTCGCCTTCACCGCGGGCGGCTTCTTTCGCCAGGGCGATTTTGTTCAGCTCGATGTAAGCGGGAACCTGCTCGGCGGATTTGAAGATGCCGCCTTCGGTGCAGTTCGAGGTTCCGGTGGTGATCCCGAAAGTCTGGCTGCCCGAGGTGCCGTTGGTGGTGGAGGCGAGAACTTGCTTCAAGCCTTTTTCCGAACCCATCACCATCGCGCCCAAACCGCAACCGGAGTCACCGTAAGCGGCGGCCATGGCGGAACCAGCGAACAACGTCACAAGAGAGAAAAGAATGGATTTCATATGTCAACCTTCCTTGATTTTAGATGTTGCAGCTACCGGCCGCGAGAGCCGTGATTTGTTCCGACGAAGCGCCACCGTGGGGGAAGCTTTTGCGGTAGTTGTTTTTCAGATTGCTGCCGAACTGCTCGCTGTCGCACTCGAGCATCCGGCCGAGGGTGGCCAGGGTCTCGCCTTGACCGCGGGCGATGTCGGTTTCCAGCGCGACTTTGTTGGTTTCAACGAAGTCGTTGGTTTTGGCGAAAATTCCGGCGCTGTCGCAGTTCAAGGAGCCCGTCGAGATCCCGAACGTCTGGTTCCCGGAGATGCCGTTGGTGGTGGCGGCGAGGACTTGCTTCGCGCCTTTTTCGCTGCCGAACACCACGGAGCCCAAACCGCAACCGGCGTCGCCGTAGCCTTGGCCGCTGAGGTCTTGGATCAGAGGTCTTTTTCCTTGAGCATGGGCCACGCCGAAGGCGAGGACCAAAGCCGCGCTGACAAACAATTGCTTTTTCATTGTTGAACCTTTCCCGACCGCGCATCAATGCGAGTCATTGTTGAATTCACAGTGTGAGGGGGAAAAGCGGGAAGACGCCAGTCTTGACCAATGGCATCAAAATTTGTTTTTAAAACTCTTCCAGAGAACTTCAAAAGAAACAATAAAATCAGTTGCGAGTCCCTTTAGACCGGCAGGACTTCGATCGCCGGATCGAACTCATCGCGCAGGATGCCTTCGATGGCCATCAGGGTGCCGCTGGTGGCGCTCGGGCAGGTGCCGCAAGCGCCTTCGTAAAAGACATACAGCTTATTGTCCTCGTACTTGAGAATGGTCAAATCCCCGCCGTCGCCTTGCAGGCCGGGACGCACGGTGCGATCCAGGATTTCCTCGATCTGACGGACTTCGGGAGAGAGGTTTTCCCGGGCCATCTTCTTTTCGTCGGTTTTGGTCTGTTGCGGATTGTGAACCGGCAGGCGCGTCTGGATCACGGAGCAGACGGCTTTTTGCACTTCCTCGACGTCGGCGTCGAAATTGTGCGTGATGGTGATGACGTTCTGGAAGAAGTGCACCTGACGGACGCCGTTCACTTCGAACAAGGACCGCGCCAGGGGGTTGTGGGCGGCCTCGCTTGAATTGGCGTAAGTGGCCTTGCCATCCGCCAGGACGGGACGATCAAGGACGAACTTCCAGGCGTTCGGATTCGGGGTGGGCTGAATGCGGATGAGCACTTCGGAGGTCGTCATGTGAGAAGCTCCCGCGCCTTGCTGACGGCTTTCAAAAAAGCCTCCACGTCGGCGTCGTTGTTGTAGATCGAAAATGAGGCCCGCACCGTGCCGGGCACGCCCAGGCGTTTCATCAGGGGTTGCGTGCAATGATGGCCGGCGCGCACCGCCACCCCTTGCTGATCGAGGATCTGCCCCACGTCGGAATGATGGGCGCCCCGCAGGTTGAAGGACAGGATCGCGCCTTTGTCGGGAACATCACCGTAGAGGATGATGCCCGGAATCCCGCGCAGCCCGTCGGTCGCTTTTTTCAGCAAGGCGTGTTCCCAGGCCCGCACGTCGTCGAAGTCCAGGGCTTGGAAGTAACGGATGGCCGCGTGCAACCCCACCGTGCCTTCGATGTGCGGGGTGCCCGCTTCGAACCGGAAGGGCGCTTCATTGAAAGTCGTCTTTTCCAGGGTGACTTCCGCGATCATGCTGCCGCCGCCCTGCCACGGAGGCATGTCCTTCAAAAGCTCGTGACGGGCGTAAAACACCCCGATCCCCGTGGGACCGAAAAGTTTGTGGCCGGAAAAAACCAGGAAGTCGACATCGAGTTCGCGCACGTTCACGGGCTTTTGCGAGATCAGCTGGGCCGCATCGACCAGCACCTTGACGCCGGCGGCATGGGCTCGCGGAATGATCTTTGACAGGTCCGTGAACGTTCCCAAAGCGTTCGAGCAGCCCGTGATGGCCAGAAGCTTCACGGGCTCTTTGAGCTTCGCGAAGAGATCCGCCTCGTCCACCTGGCCATTGTCGAGGATGCGCGCGGCGACGACTTTCAGGCCTTTTTTCTCGGCCAGGATCTGCCAGGGCACGATGTTGGCGTGGTGCTCGAGCTCCGTGATCAGGATGTGATCGCCGGGGGAAAGGTTTTTTTCCGCCCAGCTGTGGGCGGCGAGGTTCACGGCCTCGGTCGTGTTGCGAACGAAGACGATCTCTTCGGGGCTCGCGTGGATCAAAGACGCCACGTCGGCGCGCGCCTCTTCAAAGTTGCGGGTCGCCTCATCCGACAGGGCGTAAGCGCCGCGGTGCACGTTCGCCGATTCCAGCAAATAATAATCCGCGATGCGCTTCACCACCGGTTCCGGCTTCAAGGTCGTGGCGGCGCTGTCGAGATACACCAGTTCCTTGCCGTGGAAACGGCGCCGCAGGATGGGGAAATCGGCGCGGACTTTGGCGAAACGATCGGCCAGACTCACAGGCCCTCCGTTTTGAAGCGCTCGAAGTTGCGGCGCAAGCGCGCCTCCAACCAACGGCGCAGGAACTCGTGATCCAAGCGCTCGATGACGTCCGCGAGGAAGGCGTAAGCCAGAAGCGGCACGGCCTGACGGCGCGACAGGCCCCGGCTCTGCAGGTAGAAAATCTCCTCCGCCGACAGGTGCCCCACGGTCGAACCGTGGGCGGCTTTCACGTCATCCGCCTCGATCATCAGTTGCGGCTGGCTGTCGGCTTCGGCTTTGGAGCTCAGGAGCAGGTTGTTGTTGAGCTGCTCGGAATTCACCTTCTGGGCGTTCGGGCGGATGTAGATGCGGCCGTTGAAGACGGCGCGCGCCTCCCCGTCCAGCAGGCCTTTGTAGATCTGCGTGGTCGTGCATTCGCCCACCTGATGGTCGATGTCCGTCGTGTTGTCGATGTGCTGTTGGGCATCGCCGGCGTACAAACCGAAGGAGCGCGTCGTGACGTTTTTTTCCTTCAAGGTGATCTGCAGATGATGGCGCGACAAGCGCGCCCCCGTGGAATAAACGAGGCTCGTGAAATCGCTGTCTTTCGCGGGGGCCACCACCGTGCGGCCGATATGCAGGGCCCGCGGCGACTCCTCTTCCAGGCGCGCGTGCACCAGCTTCGCCGACGGGTCCAGACGAATGGACGTCTGGGCGTTGGTGAAACTCTTTCCCGCGCCGAAACTCGCGTAGGATTCCACCACGACGGCGGAGGCGCGGCTTCCCACCTCGATGCTCACCCGCGGGTGCACCATGAGGGACTCCGTCGCCGCGCCGTTCGTGACGTAGTGGACGCGCAAAGGTTTTTCCAGGGAGGATCCGGCCTGGATTTTCAAGGACAGCGTTTGCGTGAGATAAGCGACGTTCAAGGCCTCGAAGGCGTCGATGAACTCGCCGTCCGCCGCCGTCGGATCCACCGACCACCTCACCGTGCCGGGCAGGTCCTCCAGGCAGGAGAGCGTGTGATCAAGAACCCCGTTCACGAAAACGATGTTCCAGAATTCGCCGTTCAGGTCCTGCGCGATGGCCTTCATCGTGTCGTGGGACGGACGGCCTTCGGGAGGCAGCGAGAAAGCGGTTTCCCCCAGGAGCCTCACGCTGGTGTATTTCCAGTTCGGATCCTTGCGCGTCGGCAAACCGCGGGCGCGCACGAACTCCGCCCCGCGGTTCCGCCAATTCTGCAGCTCCGGGGCGAGGGGTTTCAGTTGTTGCGAAGCGCTCAGCAGGTCCATCATCCCCTCACATCAGCCAGTCGTAGCCCTGTTTTTCGAGCTTCAAGGCCAAAGAGGCGTCGCCGGTCTCGATGATGCGGCCGTCGGCCAGCACGTGCACGAAATCGGGTTTGATGTAATCAAGCAGGCGTTGATAGTGGGTGATCAGCAAAATGGCGTTGTCCTTGCGGCGCAATTTGTTCACGCCGTCCGAGACGATCCGCAAGGCGTCGATGTCGAGGCCCGAGTCCGTTTCATCGAGGATCGCCAGGCGCGGCGACAGCACGGCCATCTGCAGGATCTCGTTGCGCTTCTTCTCGCCGCCCGAGAAACCGACGTTCACGGGGCGATCGAGGAAATCCGGCTTCATGCCGACGATCTTGATTTTTTCGTTCAAAAGGCGGCGGAAGTCCTCTTCGTTCATCGGCTCGGAGCCCTGATGCTCGACGATGGCGTTGAAAGCCATGTGCAGGAAGGTGACGTTGGAAACGCCGGGGACCTCGACGGGGTACTGATACGCCAGGAAAACGCCCTCTTTGGCGCGCTCATCGGGCTCGAGATCCAGCAGGTTCCGCATCTGGAAATTGACGTCGTAAAGCACTTCGCCCCCGGTGACCTCGTAAGAAGGATGGCCGGCCAGGACTTTGGAGAGCGTGCTTTTGCCGGCGCCGTTCGGGCCCATGATGGCGTGCACCTCGCCGGGCTTCACCGTGAGGTTCAGGCCTTTGAGGACTTCTTTGCCGTCGATGACGGCGTGCAGGTTTTTGACTTCGAGCATGTTCATCCGACCGAGTTCTCCAGTTTCATTTCAATCAGTTTCACGGCTTCCACCGAGAATTCCAGGGGCAGTTCCTTGAAGACTTCCTTGCAGAAGCCGTTCACCAGCATGGAAATGGCTTTTTCCATGTCGAGACCGCGCGAGCGCAGGTAGAAAAGCTGATCCTCGCTGATGCGCGAGGTGGTGGCCTCGTGCTCGATGGTGGCGGTTTTGTTCTTCACTTCGATGCTGGGGAAGGTGTGCGCGCTGCACTTGTCCCCGACCAGCATGGAATCGCATTGCGAGTAATTCCGCGCCCCGTCCGCCGACGGCATGATCTTCACCAGACCGCGGTAAGCGTTGGAGCTCCGGTCCGTGGAAATGCCCTTCGAGATGATCGTCGATTTGGTGTTCTTGCCGATGTGGATCATCTTGGTGCCGGTGTCGGCCTGCATGTAATCGTGGGTGAGGGCCACCGAGTAGAACATGCCCTCGGAGTTGTCCCCTTGCAGGATGACGGAGGGGTATTTCCAGGTGATGGCGGAGCCGGCTTCGACCTGCGTCCACGAGATCTTCGAATCGCGCCCGGCGCACTTGCCGCGCTTGGTGACGAAGTTGTAGATGCCGCCCTTGCCCTGCTTGTCGCCGGTGTACCAGTTCTGCACCGTCGAGTATTTGATCTCGGCTTTTTCCAAAGCGATCAGCTCCACGACGGCGGCGTGCAGCTGGTTTTCGTCCCGCTGCGGGGCCGTGCAGCCTTCCAGGTAGTTCACGAAGCTGCCCTCGTCGGCCACCAGCAGGGTGCGCTCGAACTGCCCGGTGTCCTTGGCGTTGATGCGGAAGTAGGTGGAGAGATCCACCGGGCAGCGCACGCCTTTCGGGATGTAGCAGAAGGAACCGTCGGTGAAGACGGCCGAGTTCAAGGCGGAATAGAAATTGTCCGTGTAGGGAACGACCGTGCCCAGGTGCTTGCGCACGAGTTCGGGGTATTTGTGCACGGCCTCGGAGATCGAACAGAAGATCACGCCGGACTTTTCCAACAAATCCTGATGAGTCGTCCCCACCGAGACGGAGTCGAACACCACGTCCATGGCGACGCCGGAGATGCGCTTTTGCTCCTGCAGCGGGATGCCGAGTTTCTCGAAAGTCTTCAGCAGCTCGGGATCCAGGTCGTCCATGGATTTGGGACCGGAGTCCTTGCCCGATTTCGGCGCGGCATAGTAGCGGATGTCCTGGAAATCGATCTTCGGGTAGGAGACATGGGCCCAGGTGGGCTCGGTCAGCGTCAGCCAGTGGCGGAACGCCTTCAGACGGTACTCCAGCATCCACTCGGGCTCCTGCTTTTTCTCGGAGATCAGGCGGATGATGTCCTCGTTCAGGCCCTTCGGCACGAGCTCCTGCTCGATGTCCGTGGTGAAACCCCATTTGTATTCATTGCTGACGGCGGCGGTGGCACTTTTGTTTTCAGCCATGCAGGGCCTCCCGACGGGGGGAGGCCTTGACCCCCGGGGCGTCGAGCACGAGATCGCGCAGGGAAACGCCGCGATAGAAGTCATGCAAACGATGGTTCAGGCGCGACAGCGGGCTCGCGATGTTGCAGGTCGAATGGATTTCGCAGACGTCGCTGGCGCGGTGAATGCACTTCACGATGGCTTGCGGGCCTTCGATCATTTCCAGCAGCTCGAGGAGATTGATTTTGCCGAGGTCCTTCAGGATCTGGTAACCGCCCGACGCCCCTTGTTCGGAGCGCAGCAGACCTTTGCTGGCCATGATCTGCATCACGCGCGCGGTGGCATCGAAGGGGGTGCGCAAGGTGTCGCAGACCTCCTTGGCGGTGGTGAGTTCACCGGGCGTTTTTTGACTCATATACTTCAGAGCCATCAGCGCGTACTCAAGCTTCCGATTGATGCGATTCATGGGAACCTCGTAGAATTGCGACTGAAAACTAAATGAAATAGCGCCCTCTGGCAAGGCGAATTACGTTAAAAAAAGGCGTATTTCATTTTTTGACAGATTTGACCCAGGGAGTTCTAAAAATAGATGCTGATTTCATAGACTTAAGTTGCTATGGAAAGAAGTCATGCGAGTCCTTCTCATCAGCTTTTTGACGGTGTTTTTTCTGGCTTTTGCGCTCTTGGGCATCCGGTTTTGGGGCCTTTCCATGCCCTATCAGAAATTTGATCATGAATTCCTGAAAACCCCGCCCCTGTCGGCGGTGCGGGTGTTGACGGCGGACGAGGCGCGGCCCCTCATTCAGCGGCAACCGAACATCATTTTGTGGTTGGACATCCATCAAAGCCGCGACCGCCAACTGGTGGTGATCCCGACGGGGCAGCTTGAAAAAGCCCTGACGCCGCAAACTCTGGGCGACAAGTGGCGCGGGGGCGCGATCCTGCATCGCTATGACTTGAGCGAAGTGCGGCCCCTCATTCCGCAAGCGCCTTTGCTGCAGGACATGCTGAAAGCCTTCCCGGATCAGCGCGTGATTTTGAACGTCGCCGCCAACGTGGAGGGCGTCGATCTCCTGCTCACCGAAGCGGTGAAGGATTTTTCGCCGCAAAAACGCCTGCTCATCCAGAGCGACACCGATGTGATCCTGCGCAGCCTCAAGGACCTGCATCCGATGTGGCTCTACGGCACCAGCTGGGCGGACATCACGAAGCTCCTGTCCTTCGACTCCATCGGCCTCGGGCCGGCCATCGAATTCAAAGGCGATGTTTTCATCGTTCCTCCGCGCATCAACGGACGGCCCGCTTACACCGACAGCATCGTCACGGAAATGCACCGCCGTCTGAAGAGCGTTTTCATCGGGCCTTTGCAGAACGCCGATGACTTCGCCAAAGCCCGCGAAGCGAAGGCGGACGGATTGATCTTCGCGACGCCCGAGTTGTGGCGGGAAATCGAAGGCGTCCCCGCGTCTCCCGCGCGCTGAAACCACGCGGGATCTCACCTCGACCTTCGTCGATATCCGGGCGCTCTCCCAAGTGCCGCCATGCGCTGCCCGTGACGGCGGAAAAGCCGAAAGTCGGGGCTTTTCACTTTGCATCGACCCCCCGCCTGCGTATCCTATCCACCTATGAATCAAGTCAGCGTGAACACCAATGCTTTCGATGCCATTTTGCAAGCTGGACCCATCGTCCAGTTGACCCTGCTCATCCTGGTGGGACTGTCCATCCTGTGTTGGGCCATCGGCTGGACCAAGTGGCGCCAGCTGAAGAACATCCAGGAAGCCAACGAGGTGTTCAGCGCCCGTTTCTGGAAATCGAATTCCCTCGATTCCCTGTACGAGGAGGTCGACACCTTCCGCGACAGCTCCCTCGCCCGCGTTTTCAAAGCCGTGTACGTCGAGATGAAAAAGCTGGCCGAAAGTCCGCACCTCAACAAGTCCGGCGACGACAGCGACAAACCGCAACTGGCCGGCATCGACAACCTCGAGCGCGTTTTGCGCAAATCGACCGAGATCGAGATCGCCGCCATGGAAAAGCGCCTGCCCATCCTGGCCACCACGGGCAGCACCGGCCCCTTCATCGGTCTGTTCGGGACCGTGTGGGGGATCATGAGTTCCTTCCATAAGATCGGGCAGACCGGCTCGGCGAGCCTCGCGGTCGTCGCCCCCGGCATCTCGGAAGCCCTCGTCGCCACGGCCATCGGGCTGGCCGCCGCCATCCCCGCCGTCGTGTTGTACAACAACTTCGTCTCGCGCATCCGTCACGAGGAAATCGACCTGAACAATTTCAGCGCCGATTTCCTGAACATCGTGAAGCGCAACTTCTTCAAGCAGTAGTGGGGAGCGGGCGATGGGCATGAGCGGCGGCGGAAAATCCGGTTCGCGGGCGACGATGAGCGAGATCAACGTCACGCCCCTGGTGGACGTGATGCTCGTGCTCCTGATCATGTTCATGGTGACCGCGCCCCTCATGCAGCAGGGCATCGAGGTGGACCTGCCGAAGACCTCGTCCACCGGCGTGGAAGTGAACGAAGAGCCCTTCATCATCGTCATCCACGGCGACCGCCGCATCACCGCCGCGAAAAATCCCATCAAAGTGGATGACCTGCGCATCAAGCTGAAGGCCATTTTCAAAAACCGCAAGAGCAAGCAAGTGTACATCCAAGCGGATCGCAAGGTGGATTACGGGCTGGTCGCCGAGGTGATGGCTGAGATCCGTTCCGCCGGCATCCTGAACATCGGGTTGATCACCCTGCCGAAGGAACCGTGAACGCTGAAGAACGGCTGCGCGCGCCAGATGAATTCAAACTCGGGCTGATCGTCAGCCTCTGCGCCCACATCGCCATCGTGGTGCTTTTCATCGTGCGCGCCATCGTTTTCACCGGCGACGCTTTCGAAAGCCTGCCCGCCATCCGCGTCGACATCGTGGGCCTGCCGGAAAAAGACCAGCCCCGGGAAATGCCGCCGCCGGCGAAACCCGAGGAGCCCGCGGGCAAACCCGCGCCCGCGCCGGAACCCGCCAAACCCAAGGCCGAACCCCTGCCCGCGAAAACGACGCCGGACGCGATCAAGCTCGACAAATCGAAGAACAAACAGCAGGAGGCCCTCGAGCGCCTCAAGAAAATGCAGGCCCTCGACCAGATCCGCGAGGACGTGAAAAAGGCCGAGGAACGCCAGCGCCTGGAGGCCGCCCGCGCCAAGGCCGGCGCCATGAAGATCAAGGGCAATCAACTGGCCCCGGGCACGGAACTCACCGGCATCGACAAGCTCCAGCACGAGGATTACCGCAACGCCGTCGACCGCCACATCAAACCCTACTGGCAACTGCCGGAGTGGCTGGCGAGCAAGTCCTACACCGCCCTCGTCCTCGTGAAACTCGACCAACAAGGAAGATTGATTTCAAAACAGCTGATGAAAACCAGCGGCAACCCCGATTTCGACGCGAGCGTCCTCGACACCGTCGATCGGGCCGTCCCCTTCCCGGCCCCGCCGGAAAAGTTCGTCGCCAAGGCGGCGGTGGAAGGCGTGTTGCTGGAATTCGGCGGCGTCAACCAGTGAGGTGATCATGGCAAAACGGATGGCTTTTTTCCTTCTCTTCCTCGTGGCGGCCTTCGCCGCTTCTTTCGCCGCGCCCACGACCGCCCAGGCGCAGAACTCGCCTTTGCTCATCAAACTCGGCGAAGCCCGCGCCAAGAAAAGCCTGATCGCTTTCCCGCCCCTGCAGTTCCTGGGCACTCCGGGAGCCGGCTCCAATTACCAGGCCGTGGGCACCGAGCTGTTCAACGTCATCATGAACGATCTCAGCGTCTCGAGCTATTTCCAGTTCCTGCCGCAGTCGGCTTTTCTCGAGGACACCGCCAAGACGGGGCTGCGTCCGGCGCCCGCCGACCCGAAAGGTTTCAGCTTCCAAAGCTGGTCGCAGATCGGCGCGGACTTCCTGATCCGCGGCGCTTTTTCAGTGGCGGGCAAGGACGTGGAGCTCGAGATCTATCTGTACCACGTTCCGAAAGCGAATCTCGTCTTCGGGAAGAAGTACAAGGGCACGACGAACACCATCCGTCAGATCGCCCACACTTTCTCCAATGACGTCCTGGAACAGCTCACCGGCGAAAAAGGCCCTTTCCTGTCAAGGCTCGTCGTCGCCAGCGACCGCGGCGGCGGCCAGTGGCGCGAGATCTACACCATGGATTGGGATGCCGCGAATCCGGAACGGATCTCCAGCCACAAATCCATCGCCATGTCGCCGGCCTGGTCGTGGGACGGCAAAAAGATCGCCTACACCGCGGCCGTGCAACGTCGGCGCGGCGCCCCCCGCAACCACGACATGTTCCTTTATGACGTGGCGTCGGGAAAACGCTCGCTGCTGTCTTTCCGCCAGGGCATGAACTCGGGGGCCAGCTTCGATCCCGATGGCAAGTCGATGTACCTGACCGTGTCCCAGGGCAATTCGCCGGACATCTACAAGATGTCGCTGAACGGGGATCTGGAGCTGCGCATGACCAAGGGACCGAACGGCGCCATGAACGTCGAACCCAACGTCAGCCGCGACGGCAGCAAAATCGCCTTCTCCTCGGACCGCAGCGGCCGCACCATGATCTTCTCGATGAATGCGAGCGGCGGCGACGTGAAACGCCTGACCCAGGCCGGTCAGTTCAACGCCTCCCCGAGCTGGTCGCCTGACGGCAAGAAGATCGCCTTCGCCGGTTTCGAGAGCAATCACTTCGACATCTTCGTGATGAACGCCGACGGCACGGGAATGATCCGCCTGACGAAGGCGACCAAACCCAACGGCCGCGAAGCCAACAACGAAGACCCGAGCTTTTCGCCCGACGGCCGCTTCGTCATGTACACGTCCGACCGCACCGGGAAGAATCAGATTTACATCTCGACGGTGGACGGCTCCGAAGAACGTCGCGTGACCAACGACAACTTCAACTACTACAAAGCCCGCTGGTCCCCGAATCTTGACTGATCCGCGAGCGCCCTTCACGACGGCCGATCTCGAAAAGGCGGACAGCCTTTCGGGAGCCGTCCGGCGCTACCGCTCTTTTTCCCCGGAACAAACCGGTTCGGACCTTGCCCCGCGGCTGCGCCAGGAGCGCCGCCGCGCCTGGCTCGAGGCGGCCGTGCCCGCCCTGACCGGATCGCGCCCGGCCGAAGACATCTGCCGGCTTTGGAGCGAAGAGGCCGACCGGCTCTTGCGGGAGGCTTTTCAGGAATGCTTTCAAGGCGACATCGCGCTTTTCGCGCTCGGCAAACTCGGTTCGCGCGAACTGAACCTCAGCTCCGACGTCGATCTTTTGCTGGTCGCCCGCCACGACGATCCCGCGCACCTGAACTCCATGAGGCGTTTCCAGAAACTGCTCGGCGAGGGCACCCGCGAAGGCTTCGTGTTCCGCGTCGATTTCGACCTGCGGCCCGGCGGCCGCCACGGACCCTTGATCCCGACGGTGGATCATTTCATCGATTACTACGGCAACTACGGCGAAACCTGGGAGCGCATGGCTTTCGTGCGCCTGCGCGACATCGCGGGCGCCGCGGACGTGATCCGCGAGGTGCGCGAATTCGCCGAGCGCTTTTCCTTCCGCAAGCACCTGGATTTCACTTTGCTCGAAGAGCTGAAATCCCTGCGCGCGAAAATCCACGCCGAGCATTGGAAGCGCGCCCAGGGCGGGCGGATCGACTTGAAACTCGGCATCGGCGGCATTCGCGACGTGGAGCTTTTTTTCCACGCCCTGCAGGTGATCCACGGCGGGAAGAACCGCGCCTTGCGGGTGAAGGGCACCGGCGAGGCCGCCCGTCTTTTATCCGCCCAGCAACTCCTGCCGGCGGCGGACGCGGATTTCCTGCTCGAGCATTACTGGCGCCTGCGCGCCCTTGAGAATTTCGTGCAGGCCCTGGAGGATCAACAAACCCACCTCTTGAATCCCGCCCAGGCGCTGCCGGAATTCCTGCGAGACCAGGCGCGGGATCTGCCGGCGCGCATGGAAAAAGCCAGCCGCATCGTCGCGACCCTGCTCGGCGAGCCCCCGCCCGTCTCCCGGGACGAGGACGTCATGGCGGCCTTCGGCGACGAGGAATTGAAATCCGCCGTGGAGGGGATCCTGCGCATCCCCCTGCTGTCACGGCATCGCGAGCGCGACGAGCACACGCGCCGGGCGCTCCTGAAGCGCTTCTTCGAGCTGATCGACGAGCAAAAAGCCAACCGCCGCATGGCGGTCGAGCAGCTCCAGGACTTCCTCAAATCCACCCGCGCCAAAGGCAGCTTCTTCACCCTGCTCCTCCGGGAGGAAAAGCTGCTGCGCGAACTCTCCTGGCTCTTCGGGCACTCCCGCTACCTGGGCGGCATCCTGTGTTTTCGCCCGGAGCTTCTGGATTCCTTCATTTACCGCGCCCAGGATCTCAGCACCCCGGACACCGAGGCCCTGCTCGAATCCCTGGCGGAAAAACGCCTGCTCGGGGAGATCATCGAGGGCAGCCGTTTCCTCCGCGATCCGGACCTGGAAAAGGCCAACCGCCATCTGACCCTGGCGGCCGACGAGATCGTCACGACGCTCGCCGATCATTTGCGCCGGGAAATCCCCAATGACGTGCACATTCTCGCCCTCGGCAAATGGGGCGGGCGCGAGATGGGGTTCCGCTCGGACCTCGATCTGATTTTCGTGACCGCGTCGGTCCCGCGCGAAAACGATTTGAAATTCGCCAAACGGCTGTTCTCGCGCCTGACGGAAACCCATCGCGCGGGCCGCATCTACCCCGTCGACCTGCGCCTGCGCCCTTCCGGCAAGGCCGGTCCCCTGGTCATCGCTTGGGAGGAGTTGCAAACCTACCTGCGGGATCAGGCGGCCCCTTGGGAAAGGCAGGCCTACCTGCGGGCCCGCTGGCTCGTGCCCCATCTTCCCTCCCCGCTGCCGCTGCTGGCGGAAAAGGCTTTCAGTCTCGAGGACCTCCGAGAACTCAACCGGATCCGGCAAGAACTCCTGCCCAATGACGATCGTTTGGACCTGAAACAGTCCGCCGGTGGTTTGATCGACATTGAACTGAGCGTTCAAACTTTGGCTTTGCAGGCCCGTCTGATCCCCGAATCAGGGAACACCCTCCACCTTCTGCAGGAGTTGGGTCTTTCGGAACTGCGTGAGGCATATTATTCATTGCGTCAAATCGAGCAATGGGCGCAATTGATCAGCACGCAATCCGTCACGCGAGTTGACCAAAATAGTGAGTTGATCCAGGAACTTGCCGCACTGCTTAATATTCCTTCAGCGAATGCGCTGCAGGATCATTTGCGAGCTCTTCTTCGGCGCAGTGAAGCTCTTCTCGAGCGTCTTGACCCCCGTCGGGGGGCAGGATAGTCCAGGAACGTTGCTCGAGGTGAAATGATGCAATTAGCAAAGAAGACCCCCCTCCAAAAGATCTTCTGGATCTACTTCGTGGCCTTCGTTCTCGTCGCCCTTGGCTTCAATGCCGAAGCCAAGGACGCCCCGAAAAAAGCCACGGAGACCAAAGCGGAAAAGAAAAAAGACAAGTCAAAGAAGGGACAACCGATGTTCGCCACGTTCGAAACCAATCAAGGCACGTTCAAAATCAAACTCTTCGCCAAAGAAGCCCCGAAAACCGTCGAGAACTTCGTCGGCCTCGCCGAAGGCACCAAAGAGTGGACGGACCCGAAGAGCGGCGAAAAAGTGAAAAAGCCCTTCTATGACGGCCTCAAATTCCATCGCGTGATTGACGGCTTCATGATCCAAGGTGGCGACCCGCTGGGCAACGGCACGGGTGGCCCCGGCTTCCGCTTCGAGGACGAATTCGGCGCGGGCCTCAAACACAGCAAACCCGGCATGCTGTCCATGGCGAACGCCGGCCCGAACACCAACGGCAGCCAGTTCTTCGTGACCGTGGCCCCGACCCCGTGGCTCGACAACCGCCACGCCATCTTCGGTGAAGTCATTGAAGGCATGGACGTCGTGAACAAGATTTCCAAAGCCAAAACCCTTCCGGGCGACAAACCCGCCGAAGACATCGTGATCAAAAAACTCACCATCATCCGCGACTGATTTCCCTCGAGAGCTGTGGTGGTTTCGCGACGACGCGAACCACCATGACACCAGTTTTTGTTGGCACAGATTTTTCAGTCTAGGGTCTCTTGTGTGCAACCAACAACCACAAGGAGACCATCATGAAGTTCCTGACCCACGCTCTCGCCATCGGCCTCATTTCCCTTTCCGGAGCTTTCGCTTCGGCGCAAGACAACCTCTCGACGCCCGTCGATCAGGATGCTTACGCCCAACAACAAGATGAACTCGCAGTCCAAAACGAACAGGGCTTTGAAGTGGAAGACACGGCCCGCTGGGGACGTCCTGGATACCCGGGCTACGGCCGCGGATACCCGCGCTATCCTGGATACCCGCGCAACCCGGGCTATGGCTATCCTGGCTACCCGGGCCGTGGCGCCCCGAATGACTGCCGCTGGAATCCCACGGGTTCGAGCTTCTGCCGTTCGCGCAACTTCTGCCTGACTGATCGCTTTCACCCGAAATGCCAAAGCTACTGCTCGGCCGTGCCGGGCGACAGCATCTGCTGGTAAGTGAAGCCTCGAGGTGGTGTCAGATTTTTTGACACCACCTTGACTCGTTTGGTTCCTGTCTCATTTTGAGACGTCTTTTTTGCCCCCATCTCCCCGCCAATTCGTTCCCATCGGGCATCCCCCTTGCTCTTTGCGGAAGGCATGAACAAGCTTCGCTCGTGCTTTCTCATTCTTTGCGGCTTCCTCGTGGCCTGGACCCCGTTCGGCTCGACCTACGCGCAAGTGGCCCCGATGGTGCCCTTGAACAACGAGCAGATGGCCATGAATTTCCAGCACGGGCCCTCCTCGATTCTCGTCACGGCCCGCGATCAGAACCTGCAAGAGCGCCGCTTGGAAATCCCCTACACGCCGAAAGAAGAGCTGAAAAAACACTCCCCGAGCGCCCTTAAAAAATACCTGCTGCAACCGGCCCTGCACACCACCATGCGCTTCCCTTTGGAATCGACGATGTTCTTCACCGCCATCGGCGCCGTGACCCTGTTCCAGCTGACCACGGATTATTCCGGCAACCCCATGCGCATGGCCCAACACATCGAGCACTCGGTCTCCCCGCTCGGCATGTTCTCGTTCCTGATGTTCATGCAGGCGAACAACATCACCAGCAACGCCCTGGGGTCCGTGGTCAAGAACCCGCATTTCCACAAGTTCATCCCTTACCTCGGCATGACCGCCGGTTTCTTCGTGCAGTCGACGGTCTCAACCCTCGCCGCCGACCCCAACGTCAAAGCCTGCGTCGCCGGCATGCTGGGAAAAACCAAAAAAGCGTCCGAGGAAGAGAGCGTCGCCAAAGACCCTTGCGAAGCGGCCTTCAATTGGTACGTGATCAAAAACCACATTTACACCCTCGCGCCGGGCCTGGTTTCCATGCTGGCCTCGACGGCCCTGGCCGGCGCGATCGGCATCGCCGCCCATCAGGCTTTCCGTGTCACGGGCTACCAATTCCTTCTTTATCTCGTGCCCGGTGGCGGCATGATGCTCACCGGCGGCCGGTTGATGATCGCCTCCATGGTGAACATGGGCCTGTTCTATTACATTGATGTCGGCTTCCTGAACCGCCTGATGATGTCGGGCTGGAAGAACCTCGTCGACGGACGGCGCCTGCTTTCCTACGAGCAGGAGATCACCGGCATGATCGCCCGTAAAAAGGCCACGGCGTGGGCGGATGTCCCGCAGCCGAAAGCCGCCCAGTGCGAGGTGTTCGGTGGAAAACATTGCGAGCGCGATCTGTCCGTCGCCCTCAAGGAATTCCACGAGCAGATGGCCAACTGGCGCATGGCCAACCTGATGCCCGTGTACGAAGCCCATCAAGGTTGGCAGGACCTCGTGGCGAAGGTGGGCGGACAGTACCAGGTCGCCTACGAATTCTACCGCGACTTCATCGAAGAGGCGCGCAACTCCAAATGGAGGATCCGCGCCCCTTACCGCCTCGACATGGCGGACCCGCTGTACGGCGTGCACGCCGTGAGCCCGAAGCGCATCACGCCCCTGACCTCCTCCTACCTGTACGGCTCCCCCCACATCGTGACGACCTTGTCCTCGAATTTCGCCCGCCATCTCGGCCAAAAACTCCAGAAGTCCCTGGACGCGGGCAAAGAGTGGACGAACCTGAACCCCTATGAAAAAGGCGTCGTCACGGACATCATCTCCAAATTGCAATCGGAAGACGTGAACGTGCAGGGGCAGGCGATTCAAATCATGAATCGCGAGATCAATCTTGGCCGCGGCCAAGGCGTCGGCTCCGTCGCCTTCATCACGTCCCTGGACCGGATCCGCTCGCAGCTCGGCCCCGATCCCCAGGCTTTGACGGCTCCCGGGTTGGGATTCCTGAGACGCTTCGAAAATCACTCCGACAGCGCCAAGAACCTGAAGAGCGTCAACTACACCGGCACGGGTCTTTACACCAAAAACATCACGGATCAGCTGGTCCTTCAGATGCTCTGCGGACCCGACGTGGACCGCGGTGAGGAACTGCTGAAAGGTTTCCGCGGTTTCAACGTCGATTTCACGCCGCCGAGAATCACCGATTGGAAGGCCAAAGGGCTCGACATCTGCACCCGCGCCGCGGGCAAGAACATCGCCCGTTTGCTCTACGAAACGCCGGTCACCGACGGCAAGAACAACTACGCGAGTTATCTGGACGCCCTGAAACAAAACATCCGCCCGCAGATCCTCGGCGACGAAAACGAAGAGTCCGCCTCGTTCCTGAACTGGTGGGAAAGCGTCACCGGCGAGCGCATGAAAAAGACCTATGAATCCCTGGCCGAGAAGTACGACGGCATCATCATCCAATTGGTGAGGACCCTGCGGCAACAGGAGGATTCCTCCATCAACATGGGCCCTCTCGCCAACGGCACCATCGAATCCGCCCGTCAGCAGGTGCGGCTGGACCTGCTGATCCTCGGGGAAATGCTGAAAGACCTCTACGAGGACCAGAACAAACAGGCCCTGCCCGCGACCCTGTTCAATTCGAACCCGGAACCGGTCCCGGCCCTCAGCGCGTTGAAGAAATCCGGCCAGGCCCGTTTCGAGCGCCCGCAGATCCTCTCGATGCTGAGATACGGCGGCTTGCCCGCCAACGAGACGCCCGAGGCCAACACGCCCATCCGCCGCAGCATCCTCGAATGGGATCGCCTGGCGGCGGCGACCCCTCTCGGTGAAGGCGACCAAACCGGCGGCAAGGCGCCTCGCGGTCACGCCCTGCAGCTGCAAAAAGAAGTCGAGTTCGAATTCGAAAAACTCATGTACCTGGTTTCGCAGATCCAGATCGTGACGGTCGACGGCCGCAAACGCATCCAGAGCCCCCTGAAGAACAAGGACTACGAGGAGCAGAGCAAGCTCGCGACGGAAAAAGCGCAAAGTTTCGCCGCGCTTCTCCTCCCCGAGGAAGGGAAAGCCGGGAGCCTGCTCAAACCCTTGAGCCGTGAAAAGCGCGAGCTGGTGCAAAACATCATCGAATCCCTGAACGCCGTGGCCCAGGAACTGTCTCTTTACGGGACGATGGCGAACGCGGTCAGCTGGGACAAGATCCGCGATCTGGACAACGCCTCGGAACAACAGCAGAAGTTCCTCGAGAGCCAAAATCGCAAAATGAAACAGATGGGCGCGGGCTCGGCCCGCCCCAGTGGCATGTAATTTGGATGATTCAAAGATGAAGGATTTAAACCCGAGCAGAGGCGTTTTGAGCTCAAAAGGGACGAAAAACGCCACCGCTTGAAAATTTTGTAAGCAATCAAAGGAGAGAAAATGAAAAAGCAGTTCATCGCCGGCATGTTGATGATTTCCATGACCGCCCCGGCCTTCGGCGCCGGCATGAAAGGGATGCCCGAGTACATCAAGACCGTGAAAGAGCACGTCTTGGGTAAAGACGCCGCCGGCAAAGCCCGCACCAACGCGGCCGGCCTCGCCCAGCAAGCCCACACCATCGCCAACGACAAGATCATCAAGAACTTCGATCTCTCCTCCGGTGAAGCCCGCGGCATCCGCGACAGCCTCACGGTGAGCGCCAAAAACAGCAAAGAGCAGGTTGAAGCCCGCCTGGAAAACCTGGCCTCCCTGCTGGCCGCCCGCAATCTGGCGAAAGACCGTCTGAGCGTCCAGGCTGAAAAAGAGGAAGCTCAGTCCGTCCTGGAAGCCACCAACGCCATGGTCCGCATCATGGCCCTGTCCTCGCTGAAGCGCCAGGTGGCCGTGAAAAACAACCTGACCAAAGCCGAAAGCGACGTCGCCGCCGAAGCCCTGGACAAGTACGAAGCCCTGGGTGAAGCCGTCGTTTCGATGAACAAGGCCGAGCGCGACATGTACACCAAAGTCGCCCTCAAGACGGACGAGCTGGTTCAATCCGGCAAGTTCTCCCCGGAAGAGGCCCTGGTCGAATCGATCATGGTCGCCAAGGGCGTCGACAAAGCCAAAGCCCTCGAGATCGTCAAGAAACTCAAAGAGTGCGTCTGATTCCGGATTGAAACGGATACCGCCGAAAACCCCGTCACGACGACGGGGTTTTTTTTATTCCTCCTGATCCGTGGTGATCAGGATGTCGATGCGCCGGTTCTTGGCGCGATGCTCTTCGGTGTCGTTGGGCGCGACGGGTTGCTGATCGCCGAACGACATCGCCGCCATCCGCCGCGGCGAAATGCCGTGGTACTTCACCAGGTAGCGCAGCACGCTCGTGGCGCGCAGGCCCGCCAGCTCCCAGTTGCTGGGATACTCCGTCGTGTCGACGGGCTGGTTGTCGGTGTGGGCTTCCACGACGAGGCGGCGATTCGAGGTTTGCAGGACGCCCGCGACTTTGTCCAGGGTCTCAAGACCGCTTTTCAGGAGCTTCGTCGAACCGGCCGGGAAAAACGCCGACGAGGCGAGTGAAATCCGCGCGCCCATGGGGTCGCTTCTCACTTCCAGGACGTATTTCTCCTGCTCTTCCTTCGTCATCGTCTGCTTGAGTTTGCGTTCGACGAAGTCCCGCACCTCCGCGGGTCCCCCGCGGCGCGGGAAACGGTCGAGGGGGTTCAAAAGGTCCGCGACGATGCCGTCCGCCCCTTCACCGGGCCCCTGCTGGCCACCGCCCACGACGGCGAGCTTCATCTCGGCGCGGACGGATTCCTCGAATTCCTTCTGTTTCTCCACGTTGCTCGTGGAGGTCGCGTACAACACGACGAAAAAGGCGAACAACAGCGTGATGAAATCGGCGTAAGAGACCAACCAGCGTTCGTGGTTTTCATGCTCTTCATGCTTCTTTTTTTTGGCAGCTCCCATATCAGAACGTTTCCGCTCCTTCCAAGGCCGCCTTCATCTTGCGTTCGATGATGATCGGGTTGACGGGTGAGTTCACTTGCAAAGCTCCTTCGAGCAGGACGCGGCGCTCGCGCATCTGGCGGGCGACGCGTTTTTTCAATTTATTGCCGATAGGCAGGAACAGCAGGTTCGCGAAACTCACGCCGTACACGGTGGCGACGAAGGCCACCGCGATCCCGGCGCCGAGTTTGCTGGTGTCCGAGAGGTTTCCCATCACGTGGATCAAACCGAGGACGGCGCCGATGATGCCGATGGTGGGGGAAAAACCGCCCGCGTCCATCCACACCTTCACGGCCCCCATCAGGTCTTCCTCTTCAGCGTCGATTTCCGTTTCGCCGATCTCGCGGGTGATGTCGGGTTCGATGCCGTCCACCACGTTCCGCAAAACACGTTGAACGAACGGATCCGAGACCCGCGCCAGGCGGGGCTCCAGGGCGACCAGGCTCTCCTTGCGGACGACCCGGGCGGCGTCAACGATCTCGTTCAGGGATTTTTGAAATTTCTCTTCGTCCTCCGCGCGGAAAGCGGAGCGGAACATTTTCACCCCGCGCGACAGGTCCTTCCACGAACTCGACACCATCACGGCACCGATGGTGCCGCCGAGCACGATCAGAAAAGCCGTCAGCTGCATGAGGGAACTGACGTGTCCGCCCTCGAGCAGATTGCCCAGAAGAATCGCCCCGAAACCGACAAGAAGGCCGAGCCAAGATGCTTTGTCCATACGTGCCATTTTGCCATAGCGGCGGGAGAGGATCACGGGCACCGTGAGCGCTCTGGACTTTCCGACGGCGTGACACTATCTTCGGAAGGACATGGACGCTTTGCTGCAACTGGATCACTCCCTTTTCACGTTGATCAACTCGACCTTGAGCGGTCCGTTTTTCAACCAATTCTTCCCGGCCGTCACCGACCTGCACAAAACCTGGCCTTTTCAGGTCTTCGTGCCCGCCCTGGTGCTGCTCGCGCTGTGGCGCAAGTACGGGGCCCGCAGCATCCTGCTCTTCATCGGCTGCCTTCTGTGTCTTGGCATCGCGGACGGTTTCAGCGGGCAGCTCGTCAAAAAATCGGTGCGGCGGGAAAGGCCCTTCAAGAATCCCGAAGTGCAGGCCATCCAAAGATCCCCGGCGGGCGGTTACAGTTTCCCTTCGAACCATTCCCTGAACATGTTCGCTTTCGCGGTTTACTTGAGTTGTTTCCTGCCGACCTGGAGGATCTTCCTTTTCAGCATCGCGGCCCTGATCGCCTACAGCCGCGTTTACAACGGCGTTCACTTCCCGTCGGACGTGATCGCCGGCGGCCTTCTCGGGGCCCTTTTCGGTTTGATCTTCTCGAGGATCTTCCTGTTCGCCCTGCGCAAATCCTACGGCGCGGAAAAAGAGGCCTCGCCGTGAAAGTCGTCGTCACCGGAGCCAATGGATTTCTCGGCAGTTGGGTGGTCCGGGCCCTGCAAAAAGAAGGCGCCGACGTGCACGCCCTGGTGCGGCCGAGCGGCGATCTGTCCGAGCTGGACGGAACTCCCGTCAAATTCGTCCATGGTGACGTCACCTCCCTCGAGTCCCTGCAATCCGCCTTCGCCGGGGCCGACAGCGTCTTCCACCTGGCCGGCTTGATTTCCTACAAACGCTCGCAGCGCGGACTCATGGAAAAAGTGAACGTGGGGGGGACGCGCCACGTGCTGGAAGCCTGCCGCACGGCCAAGGTCCGGCGCCTGGTGCACCTGTCCTCCGTGACCGCCATCGGCGCCGGCTTTTCCCGCCGTGAAATCCTGAACGAGAATTCGCCTTACAACATCGCGCGCCTCCGCCTCGGTTACTTCGACACCAAACGCGAGGCGGAGCAGCTGGTGCGCGAGGCCGTCTGGAAGGGCGAGGTCGACGCGGTGATCCTGAATCCCAGCACGATCTACGGTCCCGGGGACGCCCGCAAGGGCAGCCGCAAAACCCAGATCAAAGTGGCGCGCGGCGAATTCCCGTTTTACACGAGCGGCGGGGTCAGCGTGATCCACATCGAGGACGCCATCACCGGCATCCTGGCGGGCTGGCGCAAGGGCCGTTCCGGCGAGAGGTACATCCTCAGCGGCGAGAATCTCCTGATCCGCGATCTCTTCCGTCTCATCGCGGAGGAGGCCGGCGTGGAACCGCCGCATTGGCGCCTGCCCTCGTCCGTGCTGTTCGCCTTGGGAGCGCTCGGCGACCTCAAGGAAAAATGCGGCATGTCCTCTTCGGTGAGCGTTGAAAACGCCTGGTCCTCGACACTTTACCATTGGTTTGATAACTCCAAGGCCAAACGGGAATTCGCCCTGAATCCCCGTCCGGCGCGGGAAGCCCTGAAAGCCAGCGTCGATTGGATGAAGGAAAACGGTTTGCTGAAGACATGAAGAAGACTTTGCTGATTTCTTTCGCCGTCATCATCGTCACCCTCTCCTCCTTCGTGTTGTGGGTGTGGTTCCAGATCCCCACGGAGCAGCAGATCCGCGGTTGCATCGTCACCACGATGTACAAGGTGGCCCTGTGCCCCGGATCGAAGGATTATGTTCCGCTCTCGCGCATCTCGCCCTACATCCAAAAAGCCATCGTGCTGTCCGAAGACGCCCTCTTCTGGCAGCACAAGGGTTTTGATTGGGATCAGCTCGAAAAGAGCGCCGAACGGAACTGGGAAAAGGGCGCCTACCTGCGCGGCGGCTCGACGATCACCCAACAGCTGGCGAAAAACATGTTCCTGAGCAAAGAGAAAAGCCTGATGCGCAAGGGTCTTGAGGCCCTGATCACCCTGCGGCTGGAGGAAACGCTCAGCAAAAAAGAGATCCTTGAGCGCTATCTCAACGTCGTCGAATTCGGCCGCAATATTTTCGGCGTCAAGGCGGCCTCGCAACATTACTTCAACAAGACGCCCGCCGAGCTGGATCCCGTGGAATCCGCTTTCCTGGCGATGCTGCTGCCGAATCCGGTGAAGTACTCGAGTTCCCACCAGCAGAAAAACCTCACGGATTTCGGCCGCAAGAGGGTTTCCAAAATCCTCACGGACATGATGAAAACCGGCAAGATGTCGAACGAGGAGTTCGCCGCCGCCGTCGAGCGCATGGAGCATTTCCTGGATCCCGAAGCCGCGGCCGCGGCGCAAGAGCTGTTGCAGGAGGCGCGGGCCGCCGAGGAAGACCCCTTCGAATCACCGAACCAGCTTGTTCCGGACGCGCCAAATGGCGATGTTCATGCACAACCAGCCGATGAAGAGGATCAGGGCGACGTGGGCGAAAGCCTGCCAGGTGAAACCGACTGACAAAACACCGCGCACGGCGCTCACGGCGTGCGTGAGGGGCAGAAGCCAGGTCAGGTGGCGGATGCCGTTCGGCAGTTGCTCGATGGGAAAGTAAATTCCCGAAACCAACGACATCGGGATGATGAAACCTGAAATGTAATAAATGAAGGCGTCGTAGTTCCTCACCCAGGTCGTCACGATCATCGCGAGGCCCGCGAAGAACCAGGAAACCCCGAATAAAATCAGCAGCACCGGGAAAATGCGCCAGCTGTCGACCAAGCCCAGGAAACTCGCGACGAGGGCGACGCCGCAAGCGCCGAACAGGCCCTTGCTCGCCGTCCACAGGATCTCGCCCACCACGATTTCCTCCGCCGACACCGGCGACATCATGATGGTGGCGTAGGTCTTCTGGAAATTCAGTTTCGCGAAGCAGCCGTAGGTGCCCTCGAAAAAAGCCACCATCATGGCGGTCGAAGTGAGGATCCCGGGAAAGAAGAATTCCACGTAGGAGTGCCCGCCCATGTTGCTCACGTAGGATCCCAACCCGTAGCCGATCGCGCCCAGGTACATCAGGGGTTCCAGGCAAGTCCACAGCAGCGACACCATCCAGGTCTTGCGGTAGTGCAGGAAGTTACGTTGCCAGACGTGCAGGAAACGCGACGTGATCTTCGGCGGGACGAAACAGTCCTTGAATTTCATGCTTCATCCCTCAGCTGGTGACCGGAGAGTTTCAAAAAAACGTCGTTCAGCGTGGGCCGGCGCAAGGTGATGCGGTCCCCGGAAATCAGGTCCAGGACGGCTTTGGAATCCTGCCCTTCGCGCACCAGCACCGAGATGGTGTCGTTGATCACCTGGTGATCGAGACCGGCGGCGCGCAGGCGCCCCAGGTAGTAGTTCACGTCCGCGGCTTTGCACTCGAACTCCACCACCTCGCGGCCGGCGTGTTCGCGGATCAGATCCGCCGGCGTGCCGATCGCGAGAATGCGGCCGTGGTCCATGATCGCCAGACGGTCGCACATCTGCTCGGCCTCTTCCATGTAATGGGTGGTCAGGACCACCGAGGCGTTCTGTTTTTTCAGTTCGCGGAAAAACCCCCAGATCCACACTCGCGCCTGGGGATCGAGGCCCGTCGTCGGCTCGTCCAGGATCACCAGCTCCGGGTTGTTCAAGAGGCTGCGGGCGATGGTCAGGCGCCGTTTCAGTCCGCCGCTCAAGGTCTCCACGGCGCGCTCGGCGTATTCGCTCAGGCGCAGCCATTTCAGCAGCTCCTGGGCGCGGCTCATGGCCTCCGTCGGCGCGATGTCGTGGTAGCGGGCGTAGACCAGCAGGTTTTCCAGGACGGTGAAGTCGGGATCGAGGCCGTCCTCCTGGGGAACGACGCCGATGCGGGATTTGATCTCGCGGATGTGCTCGCGCACGTTCAAACCGAGCACGTACATCTCCCCGCCGCCGATCTGGGCGGAGCCGTACATCATCTTCATCGTCGTGGTTTTCCCGGCCCCGTTGGGGCCGAGCAGACCGAAACACTCGCCGCGACGGATCTCGAGCGAGATTCCGTCAACGACGTTTTTTTCACCGTAGGATTTCACCAATTCCTTGGTTTCAACGATGTTCTGATAAGCCATGTCCTTTTGGCTCCTTCGTCGGGTTTAGTCCTCTTTCGCGTTGCGGGCGCGCTTGTGGGGATCGAGATCGCGGCAGCGCAGGCGCACGTGCTTCGGCGTCACCTCGATCAGTTCGCTGTCGCTGATCCACTCCATGGCGCGTTCGAGCGTCATGGGACGAACCGGGGTCAGGCGGATCGCTTCGTCCGAACCGGAGGCCCGCACGTTGGTGAGCTTTTTCTCGCGCGTGATGTTCACGTCGAGGTCGTTCTCTTTGGCGTGCTCGCCGACGATCATGCCCTCGTAGACGTCATCACCGTGGGTGACGTACATCACGCCGCGCTCCTGCAGGTTCCAGATGGCGAAGGCCGTGGCCATGCCTTTGCGGTCGGAGATCATGGAGCCCGTGTTGCGGGAATAGATCTCGCCCTTGTACTCGTCCCAGCCGTCGAATTGCGTGTTCAGCAAACCGGTGCCGCGCGTGTCGGTCAGGAACTCGGAGCGGTAACCGATCAGGCCGCGCGCCGGGATGCGGAATTCCAGGCGGGTGCGGCCGGAACCCTTTTGCACCATGTTCGTCATGATGCCTTTGCGGGTGCCGAGTTTTTCGGTCACGGCGCCGACGAACTGATCCTCAATGTCGATGACGGCGATCTCCATGGGTTCCATTTTCTTGCCGTCGACCATTTTAAAAATGACCTGGGGTTTCGAGACCAGGAGCTCGAAACCTTCGCGGCGCATCTGCTCGATGAGGACGCCCAGCTGCAGCTCACCGCGGCCGACGACCTTGAAGGCGTCGGTGCTGTCGGTTTTTTCCACGCGGATGGCGACGTTGTAGAGCAGCTCGCGCTCCAGGCGCTCCAGGATCTTCCGCGAGGTCACGTTCTTGCCGTCCATGCCGGCGAAGGGACCGTTGTTCACGGAGAACACCATGCCGACGGTGGGTTCCTCCACCGTGATCCGCGGCAGCGGCTTCGGGTTCAGCACTTCCGTGATGGTGTCGCCGATGGTGAAGTCCTCCATGCCGGCGACGATGGCGATGTCGCCCGCGCCGATCTCCTGCACCTGCACGGGGGCGTTCACGTGGTACTGGAACAGGGCCGAGACCTTCACTTTCTTCTGCGCGCCCTTGTCCTGCATCACCAGCACTTCGTCGCCGAGCTTGATCTTGCCGGCGCGCACGCGGCCGATGGCCAGACGGCCGACGTAGTCGTTGTAGGAGATGTTGGAAACCATGATCTGCAGGGGATTTTCCTCGATGATTTTCGGCGGCGGCACCTGCTCGAGGATGGCCTCGTAGAGCACCTCGAGGGAGTTCGTGCGCACCTCGGGATCGAGGGTGGCCATGCCTTCGCGGGCGATGGCGAAGATGGGTTTGAAATCGCACTGCTCTTCGGAGGCGTCGAGGTCGATGAACAAGTCGAAGACCTCGTTCAGGACTTCCTGGATGCGGGCGTCGGAACGGTCGATCTTGTTGATGCAGACCAGGACCTTGATGTTCTGCTCGAGGGCCTTGCGGAGCACGAAACGCGTTTGCGGCAGCGGACCTTCGGAGGCGTCGACGAGCAGGATCGCGCCGTCCACCATGTTCAGGGTCCGTTCCACTTCACCACCGAAGTCCGAGTGACCGGGGGTATCGACGATGTTGATCTTGATGTCTTTGTACTGGAAGGAGGCGTTCTTCGCGGCGATGGTGATGCCGCGTTCGCGTTCGAGGTCCATGGAGTCCATCAGGCGTTCTTCCACCTGCTGGTTTTCGCGGAAGGTCCCGGCTTGTTTGATCAGGTGATCGACGAGCGTGGTCTTGCCATGGTCAACGTGCGCGATAATCGCGATATTGCGGATTTTCTTCGGATCGTACATGCATTTCCTTTGTGAACGTTTCGTGCGCTTTTAAAAAACACAACACCTACCCGTGACCGCCCATGAGGAAGCGTTCATCGGATGTGTCCTCCTGGGGGGCCAGTCGAAGCGCCTCGAAAAACGCGATGGAAGTTTCCATCGTCTCCGAAACGGACGTGCTCTGGAAGATGGCTTTGCGAAAAGCGGCGGCCCCAGGATAGCCGGTTGCGAACCAGGCGGCAAATTTTCTGAGTTGAATTTGTGTGATGTGCTCGCTGCAGCGGGCCTGAATGCACTCGGCGAGCTCCCGGAAAAGGGCGGCGAAGTCCCGATTGTCGCCAGACAGGCTTTCCCCGCGCCAGATTTTCAGGGCATCCACGAAGATATAAGGATTTTTCAGGGCGCCCCGGCCGATCATCACCCCGTCCACGCCCGTCTGGCGCAGGCGTTCGATGGCCTGGTGGGGGGTCAGCACATCGCCGTTCCCGAGAATGGGGATCTTCGATTGAGCTTTCACTTCAGCGATGTAATCCCAATCGGCCTTGCCTTCATAGGCCTGGGAGCGCGTCCGCCCGTGAATGGCCACCCAGGTGAGGCCTTCCTCATAAGCGATATGGCAGATCTCAACGGCGTTGCGGCTGCCGGCGTCCCAGCCCGTGCGGATCTTGATGGTCAGCGGGATATCGATGGCTTTTTTCACCGTCGAGACCATGGCGCGCACCGCTTGAGGATCGCGCAAGATCGCGGAACCTCCGCCTTTTTTCACGACTTTCGGCACCGGACAACCGAAGTTGAGATCGACGAAATCGGCGCCTTTTTCCTGGGCGAAACGGGCGGCTTGCGCCACCACCTCGGGCTCTTCCCCGAAGAGCTGGATGCCCACGGGGCGCTGGTCTTCCCCGAAACTCATCAGATCAATGGTCTTTTGCGATTGGTACTGGATCCCCGTGGCGCTGATCAGCTCCGTCACGACGACGCTCGAGCCGAGCTTTTTCATGAAGCTGCGGAACGCATGATCGGTGATGCCCGCCATGGGCGCCAGCACGAAGGGGTTGTCCCGAAGGGTTTTGAGGGGATCCATCGACGCTGTGCATATCAAGAGAGGTGAGTGAAATCAAAGGGATTTTAAAGAACTTGCGGTTCCTCCCGGTAAAGAGGAACCCGCAAACGCCCCACGAACGCCCAAAATTCCACCGGGCTCTCCTGGATGATCCTTTCGCTGAAAAGATAGGCCACCATTTTTCGGGCCTTCAACGAATCTTTTTCCCCCAGTTGGGCGAAATGATCATAGACGATCTCGTGCATCCAGAGCCCCGCCCTTTCCCGGGCCGGCATATCTTTCCATAAGTCCTGGGAAAATATGAATTTCTTCCCGTCGGTTCGCGAATTTCTTCTCGTGGCGGCCTGCTGCAGCCGGCATTTCTTCGACAAAGGTTCGATGAGATGGAAAGAATCCTGGCTGGAAACAAGTTGGATGTTTTCCTTGTACTCGATCTCTCGCTGGAGCCTCTCGAAACGATCACGGTAATTTTTTGCCAGCGCGGGGGCGATCTTTTGAAGAGCAGACAACGTTTCATCGATGATTTGGTTTTCGTCAGCGGAGCCGATTTTCCTCCATGGCCCGGACGACTCGTAAAAATCCAGCAACTCGATCCGCCGGCGCCCGTTCTCCTCGCAGACGACGAGGTTTCCGCCGTTGCCAACCCGGTTGCCGTTGGCAAAAGCCGCCGCCATCAAGACAAAGAATATTTTGATCACTCACAACTCCAGAGGTAAGCGGTACTTCAGTTTTTCCCCGTCAATTGTCACCAGCGTGAGGTGATAAAAAACCCCATTCTGTTTTTGGGGGACATTGATCAAAATCCAACGCCGCAAAACGCCGTCGGCCGGGATATCGATCTGCCCCGCGTAGAGATGGTCTTCCGGAACGCTCCGAGATGTTTCCGCCTTCAAGATCGAGCGGTTGATCTCGCGAACCTTTTGATATGTCATTCCCGCCGCCGTCACGCCCAAGCCCGCATCGGACAAACCCCGGTTGCCGTTCCCGGCCCCCGCCACGGCGGCGACCACGCCCACCGCGGTCACCGCGCCTGTCATGATTTCAGAGTTGTGATTGGCCACCTTCTGTTTGTTTCTCAGGGATTCCGACCAGGCGATCAGGTCCTTCCCGACGAGCACGTTGTAGACATTCTTGTCTTGATCGGGAAATTCCAATTCAACCGATTCGATCCGCAGGATTTTCGTTGCCTTGTTCTCCAGGGTGAAATCCAAAAAAACGTTCGCGGGGCTCGAGTATTCATCAACCTTTTGCGCGCTGACCCGCAGAGATGTTTTATTGGCCGCGTCCGGCGTGGCCATTTTACCGGGGTGGATGCTCGCGCATCCGGGGAGAAACACACTCAAAAGAAAAAACATCTTTTTCATCGCGGCGTCCTTTCATCCAATGCTTCGGTGACGGGAAACAATTGACAGGAAAACGTGTAGACGGCTTGGCAGTTCCCTTTTTCGAGCAAAGAAACCATTTCTTCCTGGAAAGACTCGATGGCTTTTTTCGCGAGGGGAATGTTCTTGGGATCGATCGCCATGGTCATCGCCGAGAAATCGCGCGCCTCCAAAGGGGTCTCCGTGATTTTTTCCTCCGCCAAAGCGAGGATTTGGCGGTGGTACTTGCGGATCGCTTCGGAAGGGACGCCGGAGGCGATCCGCAAAGGATCCGTTTTTTGCGAAAGGCAAGGGCCTGAATCCAGAATGTCCAGCCGCTGAAGCCGCAGCAAAGCCTCTTTCGCCTCGTAGAATTTGATGTTCAAGCGTTTCGCCACCCAAGCCGGATCATTTTTCGCCCCTTTTAATTTCGCCAGACTCAGAATGGCGAAATGATGCCAATCCGAGATCAAACGGAATTGATCCTCACGCAACTGGAAGCTCCGCTTTTCTTCCCCGGCTTGGCGGTCGCGGGCGACGGTCCCCTCGAACAAGCGCCTTCTTTCGAAAGGCGAAAAATTCAACCGACGGGCGATCTGATCAAAGACCTTCGGTGTGACGTTTCTTTTTCCGGAAATGATCTGGGACAACTGCGCGGGACTCAATTGCAGGCTTTGGGCGAAAGCCCGTAAGGAATACGCCTGATTGCTCTTTTGCCGGCTTTTCAGTTCGTCACGGAGTCTTTCCCGCAGGTCTGTCTTCATGCCCAGGTTTTCACCCTGAAAATGGCAAAGAACAAGCCCACCATTGAAACAGTGTTTCAGAATTCGAAACAACGACTCATTGCGCCATCAAGCCAGCCAGGTCACACGGCCTTCCAGCTGGCGGGGGGCTTTCGGGGGCGCGTGGTCGGGGTAGCCGATCACCATCCCGCAAAGCAGTTCCAATTCACCGGCCTTGTATTCCGGAAGCTGATCGACGCCCAGGAACTTGTCGACGTCTTCTTTGATCTCCAAAGGTGCCCCCATGGTGCAGCAGCCGAGGCCTTCCACAAAGCAGGCGAGGTTCATGTTCTCGACCCCCATGTAAACACTGCCGATGCTGGTGTGATAGCGCTCGTCCGGCGTGTTGTGCGAGTAACAGAAAATCAGCACGGGGGCGTCGCCGAGCGTGAAGAAAAATCTTTCGGTGAATTGATAGAGCGAGGGTTTCAGGCGCTGCTGAAGGATGTCCTTGATGCCGAGCCAGGATTTCTGCGAATAGGCCAGGTACTCGTCGCGCTTTTTCCCGGTGACGACGTAGTAGCGCCAGTTCTGGCGGTTTTTCCCCGAGGGCCCCTGCATGCCGGCGGCGAGAACGCGTTCGATCACTTCCCGCGGCGGCATGTCGGGTTTGTACTTGCGGATCGAGCGACGCGCTTCCAGGAGCTGATAGAATTCCTCTTTGTTCATGGGGGCAGTCTAAGGCACAATGAAAGGGATGCAACGATTTACGCCCCGGGGGCTCGTGATCATTTTTTCTCTGGCGGGAGTGCTCGCCCTCGTCACGGTGCTCGCCGTGATCCCGCCTTTGCGCGCCCGGATCCGCGCCTTCTTCCTGCCGGAAACGCGGCAGATCCTGGCGAAAACCTCGGGCTACATCACGCCCCGCGGTCCCTTCGTGTCGGTGTTCAAGATTTCCGAAGGCGGCTCTTTGATGCTGGAGATCTACACGACCCCGGACGACCAGGGGAATCCGCAGCTCCTGCAGAAAATCCCGTTGAATGAAATCCGCGACGGTTACGTGAATTTCCAGGGCAACGCCACGAACCTCGCCCTGTCGGACACGGATCACGACGGCGCCCTGGATATCCTGGCGCCGACTTTCGACGAACAGATGACGCCGCGACTGAACGTCTTCCGCTACAACGAGGACTTGCGCACCTTCGAGCGCGCTTCCGCCCCGCCCGCCTCATCCGGTCATTGAATCAGCTTCACGAAACCCCGCGCCCAGGCGTCGTCTTCGTTCACGCAAGGAACGAGGGTGAATTCCCGGCCGCCGGCATGCAGGAAATCCTCTTTGCCGCCCAAACCGATCTCCTCGAGGGTTTCCAGGCAATCCGCCACGAAAGACGGACAGGCCACGACGAGGTTTTTCACCCCGCCCGCCGCCAGGACCTTGATGGTGTCGTCCGTGGAGGGACCGATCCACTTCGCCGGACCCAGGCGTGATTGGAACGAGGCGCTCCAGCGCCCTTCCGGCAGCTCCAGGAGCCTCGCCAGATCCTTCGCGGTCGTCAGGGATTGGGTTTTATAGCAATTCGCCCGGCAGGGATGTCCGGCGTCGCACTTCTCATCGACGCCGCCATGGGCCTCGCGGATCTGCGATTCCGGCAAACCGTGGAACGAGAAGAGCACGTGATCGGCCTTCGCCAGATGCGGCCGGATCAATTCCGCCTGGGGCCGCAAAAACTCCTCGCGGTCGTGGAAAGCCGGCAGGATTCGCAACTCCGGCGACCAGGACATTTTTTCGAGCTCGTTCTTCACGGTCTTGATGGCGGAACCCGACGTCGCTTGCGCGAACTGCGGGAAGAGAGGCGCGAAAACCAGCGTTTCCACCGAGCTCTCCCGCAGCTCGCGAAGAACGCGGAACAAGGACGGCTCCCCGTAACGCATGCCCACCCGGACGATCCAATCAGGCCCGAGGATCTCCCGCAGCTTGTCCGCGAATCTCTCCGTGTGCACGGCGAGCGGTGAACCCTCCGGGGTCCAGATGGCCCGGTACTTCGCCGCCGACTGCGGGCTGCGACGGGGCGTGATCAAGCCCTTCACGAGGAGCCAGCGCAAGGGAAAAGGCAGGCCGATGACGTCGGGATCCATCAGGAATTCGTCGAGGTAAACCTTCACGTCCGCCGTCCGCGGCGATGCCGGCGTGCCGATGTTGTTCAGGATCAAAGCTTTTTTCACGCGCTCTCCCGGACGATTTTTTTCGCCAAGCTCTCGGATCTTTCGAGGATGCGGCTGAGGCCGATGCCCCCCAGCCAGTTGCCGTGCAGCCAGATCCCCTCTGGTTCGGGCAGATCCTCCAGAATTTTCTCCAGGGTGAGATCATAATGGGGCAACCCCTGCTTCCACACGGCGATCTCGCTTTCCACCGGTTGGTCGTCCAAACCCAAAATCCTTCGCCGCTCTGTTCGAATGAGCTCCCGGAGACCCTCCGCGGAAAGGTCGGCCGCCGCCGGGTCCGTGGCGCCGCCCAAAATCCAGCGTTCGCACGACAGGCGATCCTGCGTGGGGAAAATGCAGCGGTGGAACAAAACCCCCAAGGTGCGCAGGCCCTGGCCGCGCGGGACCAGGCAGCCGAAAGCCCTTTGGCCGTTGTCTTCTTCGAAGAACAAATTCGCCGCCACCAAAGGCGCGTACCGGATGCGCGAGATTCTTTCCGCCAGGGCCGGGGCTTGGGCCCGCAGCAAACGCGCGGCCTCCGGCGCCGGCACCGCCAGCGCGCAGGGCGTGGGCAGGTTATCCCCGGAGATTTCCACCGACTCGCGGATCTCCCCGCCGCGGGCGAGAATGTCTTTTTTCAAAGCTTCGATCAGAACGCCCATGCCGCCCTGGAGGCCGACCAGGCCCAGGTACCTGCCGCGATCACGACGGAACATCGGCCCCAGGACCAGACTCGCGCTCATGTGATCGATGTCGCCGGCGTAAATCCCCTGCAGGCCCGCCGCGAGGAGTTTCTCCGTCGCGGGCTTCGTCAGGCAACGTCCTCCCCAGGCGGAAACGCTTTCCCCGGGAAGCGGCGGCAGGCGGCGTTTCACTTTCCCCGCCACGTATTTCCAAACGACGTGCAGGGTTTCAAAAACGCCCAAAGGCCAGCGCCGGGGACGACCGACGTAAAAGAGCTTGCGGTTCGAGGCCTTGTCCGGAACGAGCGCGGGGAGCCGCAATTCCTCGAGCAAGCGATCGACGCGCGCCGTGCGGCTGATGCTCGAGGCGGCGCTCTCCGCGAGTCCCGAAGCGAGCCGGCGGGTCCGGATCAGACCGCCGCAGCGGTTTTCTTTTTCGATCAGAACGACCTTCGCGCCCTCCTTCAGAAGGGCGCGGGCCAGAGTGAGTCCCGAAAAGCCGCCGCCGATGACCGTGATCGTTTTCATCAGATCGACTTCGAAAAAATCTGGGTTCCCGGCTTCATGGCTTGCAGGCGCTCGTCGAAAAACGCGCAGGCGTTGCGCAGGAAGGGGCGGCCCGCTTCCGTCAGACGCAAGCGTTTGCCTTCGCGCACGACGAGGCCGTCTTGGATCATTTCCTTCAGGAAGCGATCGGCGGCCTCCAGCTGCGAGTCCTCGAGTTCCGTTTCGAATTGCGTCGCGAACTGCAGGATCTGCCGCCGGCGCCGGCGGTCGACGTCCGTGTGCGCGTGGCCCTTCAGGGTCGGAATGCGGTTTTCCGCCAGGATCTGCTCGTACTTCGGCAGGATTTTCTCGTTCTGGTGGAAGCTCTTCGGCGTTTCCGAGATGCCGCTGACGCCCAAGGCGAGGAGCAGATCCGTGCGTTGATCGGTGTAGCCCATGAAATTGCGGTGCAGGGTCTTCTCCCGCATGGCTTTGGCCAGGCCGTCTTCCTTCAGGGCGAAATGATCCATCCCGATCTCGACGTAGCCGGCTTTCAAAAAAGCCTCGCGGGCGATTTCGTAGAGCTCGCGCTTCTCCCCGCCCATGGGCAGGTCCTCGTCCTTGAACAAGCGCTGCTGCGGTTTGATCCAGGGCACGAGGGCGAAGGAGTACAGGGCGATGCGGTCCGGGCGCAGTTCGATGGTTTTTTCCGCCGTCGTCTTCATGGTCTCCGGCGTCTGTTTGGCGAGACCGTAGATCAAATCGAAGTTCACGGAGTCAAAACCCAGGCGGCGCGCCTCGTCCGTGATGCCCTTCGTGATGTCAAAGGGCTGAATGCGGTTCACGAGCCTTTGCACTTCGGCGTCGAAATCCTGCACGCCGAGGCTGATGCGGTTGAAGCCGAAGCCGCGCAAAGTCTCCAGCTGGCCCGCCGTCGTCCGGCGGGGATCGACCTCGATGCTCGCCTCCCAATGCTCGTCGCGCTGCAAGCCGCGGAACAGAACCTCGAACAGGCGGGACAGGTTCTCCTTCGACAGGAAGGTCGGCGTACCGCCGCCCAGATGCACGTGCTTCAGCCGGCGTTTGCGCAGATCCGGCACCTGCTGCAGGTACAGTGACCACTCCTTCAGAAGGTGCTCGACGTAAGCGTGCTCGAGCTTGTGGTTCTTGGTGATGATGTTGTTGCAGCCGCAAAACGTGCACAGCGTCTCGCAAAAAGGCACGTGCAGGTACAAAGACCACGCGGACTGCTCGTCCTTCAGCGACTGGCGCACGTGCTCCAGCCACTGCTCCGTGGAGAGATTCTGTTCCCAGGCCGGCACGGTCGGATAACTCGTGTAGCGCGGCACCGGGACGTCGTATTTCGCCAGAAGGTCCTTCATTTCAAGACCTCCCTCACCCGGTCGACGAAACGGCGCACGTTGCGCTCCGGGGTTTTCGGCAGAACGCCGTGACCGAGGCCGCAGACCCATCCGGCGCGCTCTTCCGTCGTCATTTCCGCCAGCGGCTCGAGGTACAGATCCAGGGCGCGGTCAAAATCGCCGGCTTCCATGTGCAGCAGGCCCTGATCGAAATTGCCCTGCACGAAACCCTTTTTCGTGTCCTTCAGGGCCCGCGTGATGTCCCAGCGGTGGTCGAAACCACGGCCCGCCCACGGGGCGCTCACGAAGGCTTCATCGAAAAACGCCGCTTGCGTGCCTTTCGAGTAGTAACCCAGGCGCCCCGGGAAGCGCCCGGCGAAACGCAGGAGCGCCGGCGCGAGGTACTGACGGAAGAACGCCGGGCTCACTTCGCCCGCGGCCGTGTCGAAGATCATCACCACTTCGGCGCCGTTGTCCAGGTGCATGCGGATGTTCGCTTCCATCAGGGGCTCGAACACTTTCAGGAATTCCGGGAAAAGGGGCGCGCGCTTTTTCGATTCCACGAGGGAACCCGAATGACCGCCTTCGATGCTGTAGACGAAAAGGGTCCACAAGCCGCCGATGAATCCGATCAGGCTTTTGTCCTTCGGCAGCAGCTCACGGGTCGCGCGCAGGGCTTCGCCCTGGAAAGACAGTTGCGCGAAGGCCTCTTCCACGGGTTTGAAAGCGCGGATGTCGGCGAGGTCTCGCACTTGCTTTTCCAGTTTCGGCCCCTGGTCGGAATAACTGAGCCCCAGCCCCACGGCGTCCAGAGGGTAAAGGATGTCGCTGAAGAGGATCGACACGTCGAAATCGAAATCGCGGATCGGGCCCAGGGCCACTTCGGCGGCGAGTTCCGGCTGACGGCAAAGCTGGTCGAAGCTGTTCTTGGAGCGCATGCCCTGATAGTGGGAATGATAGCGGCCGGCCTGGCGCATGAACCAGATCGGAGGGGTCGGTTGCGGACGGCGCTCCAAGGCGTTGATGAATTTCCTGTTCATGCGGGCTCCTCGTTCATCCATTGGTATCCGATGCCGCGCACGGAGTGGATTCTCTCCCCGTCGGCGCCCAGCAGCTGGCGCAAACGCACGACGGCGTTGTCCACGGTCCGGTGGTTCGGTGTTTTGTCGATGCCCCAGACGTGATCCAGGATCTCGTCGCGGCTCACGACTTGCGGGCTTTTTTCGACCAGCAGTTTCAAAATCTTCATGTCGGTCACGGGCGGGTACTCGATGGCGCCGTCCGCCCGGCGCAGGAAAAAGTCCTGCAGGTTCACGACCACGTCGCGCAATTTGATCTCGCGCGCGACCGCGGGGTGGGAATCCAGCACGTGCTTCACGCGCAGCAGGAGTTCTTTCAGGTAAAAGGGCTTCGGGATGAATTCCTGCGCCCCCAGCTCGAAACCCTTCAGGCGGGATTCGGCGTCGGATTGCGCGGTCAGAAACACGAAATGGCAGCCGTCTTTCCTGGCGATTTTTTCCGCGATGTCGAAACCGTTGCCGTCCGGCAGGCCGATGTCGAGGATGGCGAGATCCCAGTGGTGTTTCCCCAGGAGTTCTTCGCTCTCGCGCACCGAACGCGCCCACGACACGTCGTAATCCTGCGCCAGACGGTCGCGCAGGTTTTCCCCCAAAGTCAGGTCGTCCTCGACCAGAAGCACCCGTCTCATCGCAGGGATCCTTTCAAAGACAGGACATTGGAAAAGCGCGGCTGGCTTTCGAAATCCAGGCGGCCCGACATTTTTTCGATCAGGCGGCGGCTCAGGAACAGGCCCAAACCATTGCTGCGCTCGTGACGGCTGGACAGAATGTCGCGTCCGAGTTTTTCCACCGGCACGGTCAGGCCCGAGCCGTTGTCGCGGATTTCCAGACGCACGCTCTCGCCCAGCGAGGAAATGTGGATCTCGATGCGGTCGGCTTTGCCGTGCAGGATGGAGTTGTGGAAAAGATTGCGGAGAACGATGGTGAAGGCGCGGCGGTCCGCCCACAGGTCGGCGTCCTTGCTCATCTCGAGCTGCATTTCGGAGAATTCGTTGCGCAAATGGTCCATCACGTCCCGCAGGCGGACCTTCTCCATCAGCAGGGCGTCCGACTCGAGCTGCGACATCCACAGCGAGTTCTCCAGCTGCAGATCAAGTTTCTGGATGTCCTTCAGCATGGCCTTCACCTTGGGATCCTGGCCGGCTTTCGACTCCCCGAGCAGCTCCCCCTGCAGGCGCAGGCGGGTCATCGAGGTTTTCAGGTCATGGGCGAAGGTGGAGAAAAACATCTTCAGCCGCTCGTGGCGCTGTTGGTGGTGATGGGTCAGATACACCAGGAAAACGCCGCCCCCCAGGAGGATCAGCAGCAGGAAGCTTCCTTCCCATAAAAACATGCGCTGCATGCGCGCGTCGCTGCCGGCGTTGTGGAGGGCGTGCAACCACCACCAGGACACCAGGCTGATGGTGCACAAAAGCCAAATGATGGCGAGAACCGTCAGTTTACCCGCGAGTCGTCTTTTCCAGCTCACTGGCGACCTCGATCACCTGGGCCGCGACCTGCGACAGAACCTCGTCGCCGTGGGCGGCGCTCAGGAAACCCACTTCATACGCGTTCGGCGCGAGATAGATTCCCCGGTCCAGGCATCCCAGAAAAAGTTTTTTGAAACCCGTCGACTGATCGGCGGGCAGGCGGTCCACCCGGCGGATCGGTTCTTTTTGTTTGCCGTGGATCCAGAAAAGGGAGCTCTCCACCGACACGTCGAAGGGCAGGTTGTGTTTCGCGAAACCGGCCTTCAGATCGGCGCCGAATCTCCCGGCGCGACCATTGATCTCCGACCACAGGTTCCGCGATTTCATTTTTTTCAAAGTCACGAGGCCGGCGCGCATGCCGACGGGATTGGCGCTCAAGGTGCCGGCCTGATAAACGGGGCCGAGCGGCGCCACCTGATCCATCAGATCGGCGCGGCCACCGTAACAGCCCACCGGGAAACCACCGCCCAGGATTTTTCCGTAGCAAACCAGATCCGGCCGCAGCCCCGTCACTTCCGCCATGCCGCCCAGGGCGACGCGGAAGCCGGAAATGACCTCGTCGAAAATCAACAGGCTGCCGTGCTGAGTGCAGATGTCGCGCAGGAATTTCAAGTACTCGGCGCGCTGGGGAAGCAGGCCGAAGTTCGCCGGCAAGGGCTCGATGATGACGGCGGCGATGTCGCGGCCGTGCTCACTGAAAACGCGTCGGACTTCCTCTTCGTCGTCGAGGGCCGCCACCAAAGTGTGGTGAACCGCCTCCTCGCTGACGCCGGCGCTGCTCGAGGCCGAGGCCCCCGCCAGACCCGAACCGGCCTTCACCAGGAGGGAATCGACGTGACCGTGATAACAACCTTCGAACTTCAGGATTTTTTTGCGGCCCGTGGCGGCTCTGGCCACGCGCAGGGCGCTCATCACCGCCTCCGTGCCCGAAGACACGAAACGCAGTTTCTGCACCCAGGGGAGCTCCGCCGTCAGCCACTCGGCGAGTTCCAGGGAATAAGGCTCGCAGGCGCCGAAGGTCCAAGCCGTCCCGATCATCTCGCGCACGGCCTCCTCCACTTCGGGATCGCGGTGACCGAGGATCAAGGGACCGAAGCTCATGCAGAAGTCGACGTAACGGCGGTTTTCCACCGACGTCAGGTGGCAGCCCTCCGCGGATTTGAAAAACACCGGCGCGCGGTCCATGCCTTTGAAGGAACGCACGGGGGAGTGCACGCCGCCGGGGGAGACTTTTTTCGCCCGTTCGAACAGCTGATCGGATTCGTTCATGTCTTTTTTCCCCAAGTTTCAATTCTCCTCAAGCGGCCAGCGGAGATGCAGGTTCTTCACACGGTCTTTCAAAATATCCCAGGTCTTGCCCGGTCCGCAGGCGTGATCTCTGCCGGCCAGATGCGGCCAGCGCCGCAAAGCCTCGTGGAAGAGAGTGGCGCTGCTCCAGTACAAAGTCCCTGATTCCGGCGGCGCTTCGCTGTTCGCCCGGGGCACGAGTTCGTAGGTCACGACCCCCACTCCCCGCACGGGGCCGGGACTCAAGGAGTGCGTGAGGCTCGCCCACGAAAGCGCTCCCGCCAGGCGTTCGATCCGGGGATCCTCGCTTTCGCCCAGACCTTCCGAGGAGCCGTTCACCCAATGACCCTTTTGAGCCATCTTTTTCCATGTGGTCAGCCCCGCCGTCCAGAGAATTCCGTGAAAAACCAGGGAGCCCGGCCAGGCTTTTTCATGGGCGAGGAAAACCGCGCTGGTCCCCGCCGGCAGACTGACGTCCGGCAAAGGCCGGCGTTCGAAAAGCCAGTCACTGCGCAAAGGGATCACGTCCCCGCGGAAGGAATTGGCGAGGATTTTTTCACGCAACTCCACGCCTTTCTCGGTGAGGCCGCGCACGAAGCGCAAATCCGAGCCATGTCGGTGCAGAACCGTGGCGCCGATCTTCTGGTGGCAACCGCCGCCGTGCGAACTCAGGATTTCGCGCTCGCGCACGGCTTCCGTGAAAGTCCGCGCGTCGTGGATTTTCGCCAGGAGCTTTTTCAAGTCCTCGCGGTCGCGGCGGATCTCGATGGCCAGGGCCCCCTGGGCCGCGGCGGCGGGGTTCACGGACAAAGGCAGGACCATCCAGTCGCACGCGGCCAGGGCTTCGCCCACCTGGCGACGGGCCGAAGCGAACTCCTCCTCGGTCGTGCCGAGCAGGCGGTCAATGGCCGCTTTCGCCACCACCAAGCCGTCGACCTCCGGCGTTTCCAGAAGTTTGCGCAAACGCGTGGGGATGTTGCCGCGCACGGAAAGGAATTCAATCCCGCCGGGGGAGCCCGGCAGATGCTCGCGCAAAAAAGGCTTCAGGTTGTATTCGCGGCGGGGCGAGCTCGAAAAAATCCTCAATTGAGCACCCGGCCGGCAGCGTGGGCGCGAGCTTTTTTTGAACAACAGCAGGTCACGCGCGTCGGCGCGGGGCAAAGTGGCGGCGATCTCGGTCTCCGGCTTCTCCTCGACCGGCAGGTCTTTCCAGGAGTGCACGACCATGTCGGCGCGGCCGGCGATCAGATCCGAGGTCAGGTCCTCGGTGAAAACGCCTTTGCCGGGCATCTTCCACAAGGGATCGGTGAGGTTTTTGTCGCCCAAGGATTCGGAAAAATGGAATTCAACGCTCAAGCCGGGTTCGGCTTCTTTGAGGGCTTTGGCGACTTCGAAAGCTTGCATCCTTGCAAGATCACTTTGGCGGGAGGCGAGTCTCACCCGCACAGATCCTCCCACCCGAAGGGGCGGATCTGATGACGGGAGAAATACTCTTCCACCTTGCCACGCAGGAATTCGCGGCAGCGGGGCACGATGTCTTCGCGCTCGCGGCGCAGTTGCTGGATCTCGGCGAACAGGTCTTGCAGAGTGCGGACGTTGGGATGGTCGAGAGCGCCGTCGCGCAGATCAATCACGAAAGAACGATCGGCGAGCGCCCGCACCGCCTCATCGGCCAAAGGGGCGGCGATCACGTGGGCCGTGGCTTTCGGCGTTTGTCCCACCAGGAAAGGCACGTCGCTGTCGAGGGCGCGCGGTTGACGGACCACCACGGCCGAGGTTTTTTCGCGCATCCACGGCCACAACTCCTGGCCGAGGCTGCCGAAGCCCCACAGGGCCACGTCCGGCATGTCCTTCAACCAACGGCGCACGATCTGCCCGTAGGACAGGGAACCCGTCGCCGACAGGAATTTGGTGCGGGCCTCTTTGGTGGTGTTTTGCAGGAAAGGCAGGAAACCGGGCTCGCGGCGCAAAAGATGATCTTCCGGAATCTGCGACAGGTAGTTTTTGAACTGACCCATCACTTCGGTCTCGCCCAGAACCGGCGAGTGCAGACCGCAAAGCACTTCGAGCAAAAACATCACCGCTTGCTCATCCTGGTAAACTTCGATCCCCTTGACAGACTGGAACTCGTCCTGAGACAGCTCGTCTTCCACGAACAGAATCTCGCGCAGGCAGGTGGCCCAGGTCTGGCGGGAGCCGAAACTGGCTGACGTCCCCAAGGACGTCTGTTTAGATCGATGAAGCAATGTGAGTGGGTTCACAAAAGCAATGTATCTGACTTGTTAAATGAAAGTGTCATGAGAATGTCACAAGACCCGTGGAGGAGAAAAAATGGACCTTAAAATCCGTCCTCGTCGCAACCGCAAATCCGACTCGGTGCGTGAATCCCTAGCTGAGACAAGCCTTTCTTTGAACAAATTGATCTATCCCATCTTTATCGCGGAAGACGCCAATTTGAAGCAAGAGATCCGCACCATGCCCGGTCAGCATCGCTGGGGGCAGAAAAGCGGACTTTCCCATCTTCAAGACGCCTGGAAAGCCGGTCTGCGTCAGTTCGCCGTCTTTCCCGTGGTGCCCGAGGCGCAAAAAGACAAGAAAGCCTCCGGGGCCACCGACCCCGATCACTTTTTGATCCGCTTTTTCAAAGACTTCAAAAACGCCCTGCCCGAAGCCACTTTGATCAGCGACATCGCTTTGGATCCCTTCAATTCCGACGGCCATGACGGGCTCGTCCGCGACGGGCTCATCGTCAACGACGCGTCCGTCGACGTGCTGGCGAAGATGGCGGTCGTGCACGCCAGCGCGGGGGTCGACTGGGTGGCTCCGAGCGATATGATGGACGGCCGAATCGGCGCCGTCCGCAAAGCCCTGGACGAAGCCGGTCATGAGGACACCAGCATCCTCGCCTACTCGGCGAAGTACGCTTCGGCTTTTTACGGCCCTTTCCGCGATGCCTTGGATTCCGCCCCGCGCTTCGGCGACAAAAAAACCTATCAGATGGATCCGCGCAACAGCCGCGAGGCCTTGCGCGAAACGCGTTTGGACATCCAACAGGGCGCCGACATCGTCATGGTGAAACCGGCCCTGGCCTATTTGGACGTCATTCAGCGCGTGAAGCGTTTTTCGGAAGTCCCCGTCGCCGCCTACAACGTCAGCGGTGAATACGCCATGATCAAGCTGGCCGCCCAGGCCGGCGCCCTGGATGAAAAGCGCGCGGCCCTGGAATCCCTGATCGCCATCCGCCGCGCCGGCGCCGACGTGATCCTCTCCTACTGGGCTTTCCAAGCCGCCGACTGGCTCTGAGAGCCCGCCGCGACACTCAGGGCGCGGCGGTTTTTTTCTGTTTGGTTTGGAGATCCCGCCAGCTTTTGCCGGCGCGGGCCCGCGGGTTCATTTGGAACGAGCGCACGGCCTTCGCGTGATCCTCATAGGTCGCGGAAAAAACATGGGTGCCGTCGTTGCGGCTCACGAAAAAGAAATACGGCGAAGCCTCCGGCCGCACGGCCGCCTGCAAAGCGTGCAGGCCCGGATTGGCGATCGGCCCCGGCGGCAACCCCGGAATCACGTAGGTGTTGTAGGGCGTCGGGCGCGACAGATCGGCCTTGGTGATGTTGGTCGGGATTTTCCCGGTGGCGACCGCCATGCCGTAGATGATCGTCGGATCGGTTTGCAGCCTCATGCCTTTGGCCATGCGGTTGTGGAACACCGAGGAGATCAGCGGACGCTCCACCGGCGCGCCCGTTTCTTTTTCGATGATGCTCGCCAGAGTCACCACCTGGTGGCGGTCCATCCCCGCGGGCACGGCGTTTTCCACCGCCTGGTAGTTGCTCAGGAAACGGTTCACCATGGAGGCGACGAGTTCCTTCGTCGTCGTGAACTTGGTGATCTGGTAGGTCTCGGGGAAAAGGTACCCCTCGAGCGAAACGGCGTCGATCCCCAGCAAATCGCGGACGAACGCCGGGTCCCGCACGACCTTCAGGAAATTCTGGGACGTGCCGAAACCGCCGCGTTCGTACAGCGAAGCGATCTCGAAGATGTTCAGGCCTTCGCTCACCGTGAAAGGGCGCGCCAGGCTGTGGCCCGAGGTGATCACCGACAGGACGTCGATGGGTTTCATATTCGAGTTCAGCAGGTACTCGCCGACCTTCAGTTTCGAACGCTGCCCGATGGCGCGGGCGTAGAAGGAGAACAGCCCGGAATTGCGGATCACGCCGGCCGCCTCCAGATCGCGGGCGATGGAATTGAACCCGCGGCCCGGCTGGACTTCGTACACGACCTCGCGGTTTTCCGCCGACGTCGGGCTCGCCAGGAAATCCCAGAACACGTAACCGATGACGGCGGCGGCGCAAAATCCCAGGACCACGGCGGACAGAATGATGGTCGAAACGGCTTTTCTCATTTTCCCTCGAAGGTGATGCCCGGAAGCATGCGGGCGCGTTCAAACGGCGTCGGATCCTCCAGACTCGCCACGGGCACCGTGCAATATTGGACGGCGTAATGGGCGGACGGGCGGTCGTTGCCGGATTTCCCCATGCCGCCGAAAGGCAGCCGGCTGCTGGCGCCGTTGGTGGTGCGATTGAAGTTGAGCAATCCCACGCGGGCCTCGAGCAGGGCTTTCTGGTAAAGCTCCTGGTTCTTCGAAAAAAGCGCCATCACCAGGCCGTAACCCGTGGAATTGACGATCTTCAGCGTTTCGTCGAAATCCGACGAGCGATAGATCGCCACGTTCGGGCCGAAGATCTCGCTCTTCTGATAGACCGAGTTCGGATCGAACTTTTTCACCAGGTGGATGCTCGGCGTGACGTAGTGGCCTTTTTGTTTCAGGTCCAGGGACTTTCCGCGCATCAGGCTTTCGCAGTTCTCGCGGTTGGCGATCTCCTGGTAGCGGATGTATTTCTCCACCGCGCCGGCGTTGATCAGGGATCCCATGAAGGGGTTTTCGCTCCAGTGGCCGATGGTGAGTTTTTTCGCCGCCTGGTAAAAACGCTCGGTGAATTCGTCCGCGATGCGATCGTGCAGGATCACGCGGCTCGTGCCCGAGCAGCGCTGACCCGTGGTCAGGTAGGCGCCGACCAGGGTTTCGTAGATCGCCTTGTCCATGTCGGCATCGTCCCAGACGACGGTGGCGTTTTTGCCGCCCATCTCGAGCGCCAGGATTTTCCAGTAGTGGTTCATGGTCTCCTGCTTGATGCGCAGACCCACCTCGTAGGAACCCGTGAAAAGGATGCCGTCGACGTCCTCTTGGATGACCAGGCGGCGGCCCGACTCCCCATCGCCTTGCACCAGGTTGAAAACGCCCGGGGGCAGGCCGGCTTTTTCAACGAGTTCCGCGTAGAACTGGCCCACGGCCGGAGTCTGCTCGGAAGGCTTGAAGACAACCGTGTTGCCCGTGAGCAAAGCCGGCACGATGTGACCGTTCGGCAGGTGCGCCGGGAAATTGAAAGGTCCCAGGACCGCCATCACGCCGCGGGGCTTGTGACGGATCACCCCGTCCACCTGGGGCAGGGCATTGGTCAGGCGGTCCTCTTTCACGAGCTTCATGGACTCGTTCATGGTGACGTCGATCTTGTTGCCGAGGTTTTTCGCTTCGGTCATCGCGTCCCACAAAGGCTTCCCGGTGTCGCGCGCGATCAGCTGGGCCATCTGCTCGGCGTGGGTGTCGAAAACCTCTTTGAGTTTCAGCAAGTGGTTGCGGCGCTCATCCAGGGACAGGCGCGCCCACGGCAAGAAGGCTTTTTTCGCCGCCCGGCAGGCTTCGTCGATGTGGTCGTGACGCAGCTTCACGGTGAGCAATTGATCGCCCAGGTCGCCCGGGGAAACGTCCTTGAACTCGCCGTCGGCTTTTTCGGCGCGGACCCAGCGGCCGTTGATGAAATCACCCTTGTCCTCGAGTTTGATATGCGTGCTCATGTCTGTTCCTTTCGACGGTCGTATTCAAAGGGCGCGACGAAAATCTCATCGTCCACGGAAACCTGCAACAGGTCGCGCATGCGCGACGGGATGGCGATCTCGCCGTCGCGGATATCGGCTTGCACCAGCGCCGCGCGGAAATCCTCGTGGGCGCTGCCGACCAGGAAAGTCTTGGAGTAGACGGCGTCCTTGAACTCCGCCACGCGCAGGCGGCGGCCGAGTTTGATCGGTCCGATCTCCTGGGTGGCGCATCCGTAGTGGGGGCCGCCGTCGAAGGGGTCGACTTCGTCCAGGTATTCGAAACCGATGCTCTCGAGCAGATGCTGGGCGGGTTTCGTCGCCTCGCCGACGCGGCCCAGGACGGTGCGCGCTTTCGAATCCAAAAGGCAGAGGTAGATGTCGTCCTCCGGGAACAGGCTTTCGATGAATTCCTTGTGGCTCTGTGAAAGCAGGTCCGCCTCCTGGTAATTCAGGCCCGTGAAGCGACGGCCCAGGGCCTCCCAGAATTCGCTGCGGCCCTCGTCGGTGAGCGGCGGGGTGAGTTCGCACAGCACGCGGTCCTCGAATTTCTCCGGGTGGAGGGCGATGTAGAGGAAGCGCGACAGGCTGATCTGCTTTCCCAGGCGTTCCGGGCGGCGGCGGTAGGACTTGTCCACCAACAGGCCGCCGATCTCGGTCGGCCCGTCCGTGTCCAGTTGAAAGCGCAAAACCTGGTGGATGAAACCGATCCCCAGGTCTTTGCTGAATTGGCTGCGCTTCAGGATCTTGAAGAAGGAGTGCGGGATCTCGTCCGTGCCGTGCTTCGCCAGGACCAGCGAGCTGCCGACGATCTGCCGTTCCTCGACGTCCTCGATCACGAAGACGTATTCCGACTTCCCTTTGGGCAATTCGCCCGCGAAGGACCTCACGCTGCGCTCGATCTTGTCCTGCAGGGTTTTCTTGTCGCCCGGGAGGTTCAGGAGATTGAACTGCTTGGCGAGCTCCAGGAGCTGCGGCAGATCATCGTGGTGAACGGCGCGAATCACGAAATTCATAGACAGAACCTTTCGATCACGCGGCGGTAGAATTCCGTGGCGCGATGGAGATCCTCCAGACGAACGTGTTCATCCGGAGTGTGAATGTTGTTTTCCCTCGAACCGGGGCCGAAGCACGCGCAGTCGACGCCCGTGCGCGAGAAAAGGCTCGCTTCGTTGGTGGAGGCTTGCGTGGTCACGCGATCCGGCAGGCCCAGAGCCCGCAGCTCGTCCAGGCAGCCTTTGACCAAAATGGACTGGGCCGGCGTGCGGAAGGGTTTTTTGTAGTCCGTGACGCGGAAATAACCGCCGAGGTCGGCGCAGACCCGGCGCAGGTTTTCCATCCATTTTTCGTAAGTTTCCTGGGTGATCAGCGGCGGCAGACGGCAGCTGCCCGAGAACTGCACGTGCTCCTCCTCCGTGCGGATCAAACCGATGTTCAGGGTCGGCGTGTCCGGGAGGAAATCGGGATCCTTGTAGGCCTGGAACTCGCGTTCGAGCTCGCGCACGGCCTCATGGATGCGGCGGATTTTCGGCGCGATCGGATCGCGGACATTGGCGACCTCGATTTCCAGGAAGGCGTGCGCCGGCACCGTGGTCGTGCTCAACCCCCCGTCGATCTCCATCACCACGACCCCGTCCGGCAGCTGCGTCAGGGAGTCGAGCATCTTGACGATGGCGCTGTCGCCCAGATGGGGCACGGAGGAATGCACGGCCTTGCCGCGGAAAATGCGGCTTTGCGTGGACGTGCTCTCGCGCAAATCATGCTCGCGGCGGTAACGGTTTTCCTCCTCGGAAAACGGCAGGCGGATCTCGACATTGGCGAAGCCTTTGGCGGCGCTCACCAGCCGCAGGTCCGTCGGCTCCCCGATCAGGGCCATCTTCGCGGAAATTTTATTTTTGCGGATCAGCTTGAGCGCCCCGGTCATGCCCGTCTCTTCCCCGTAAGTGCCGACCAGCACGGGCGGCAGGGTCCAGGAACTCCTGCCGGCGAAAGAGGCCATCGCTTCGAGTTTGCAAAGGAAATCCAGTTTCGTCGAAGCGGTCCCGAGGCCGTGGATTTTGCCGTCGATGATGGTGGCGTCAAAAGGATTCTGACCGTTCTGCGCCCACATCTGGAAGGGTCCCGGATCGGCGGTGTCCAGGTGGTTCTGCAGCATGAACTCGGCGGCGGGCCGCCCCACGCCCCGGGGGCGGGCGATCAGATTCGCCTGATCAAGGCCGTCATGCACCTCGTCCTGCAGTTCCACGTCGAGACCGCGATCGCGGCAAAGCGCCGCCGCGACGGACGCGATCTCGCGGGAACCGCAGGACGGCGTGCTGTCGATGGCGATGAAGCGGCGGCAGGTCTCGACAAAATCCAATCAGTATCCTTCCTGGATGGTTTTCTCGATGATCGACAGCGCGACATCGATGTCCTGGTCCTCGATGCATGCCGGGATCAGGAAGCGCACGCGGAACGGCCCTTTGCCGCAACCGAAGGCGATGACGCCGTTGTGGTAGAGTTTTTTCATGAAGACGTCGGCCTGCTCTTTGGCGCCGTCATGGGGCGTGAACGCGATCATCAATCCCATGCCGCCGGCGTCCTGGACCTTGCCTTTGCAAGTCGTTTCGTTGAGGCGGTTGAAACCGTCGATGAAACGCTTGTGGATCCGCGCCACGCGGCCCTCGCCGCCGAGATACCCGTCATTCACCATCATGTCGATCATCTCCATGCCCGTGGTCATGGAGACCGTCGAACCGGAGAAGGTGCCGGCGATCAGGCCCGGCTTCGGATTGTATTCCTCCGTGTAGAGGGTGGCGCCCAGCTGCGCGGTCTTGGCGATGGTGACGAGGTCCGCGTACTGACCGATGTCCAGGGTCTCGAAGGCGAACAGCTCGCCGGTGCGGCAGAAGGTCTGCACCTCGTCGATCCACACGGCGATTTTCTTTTCCTTGGCGAACTCCAGCATGGGAACGAAGAACTCCCGCGGGGCCGCGTTGTAGCCGCCTTCGCCGAGCATCGGCTCGAAGGCCAGGCAGGCGATGTCGCCCTCGTTCCCGGCGACGTGCTCCTTGAACGCAGCGAGGGTTTTTTCCGCGCTGCCCGGGGTTTTTTTGTCGTAGAAGGGAATGCGCAGAACCTCATGGTATTCCGGCAGGCCTTGCTTGAAGGCCGGATTGTCGGTGACCTCCGCCATCATCGTCGAGCGGCCGGCGAAAGCGTTTTTGAAGGCGACGATCTTGCGCGCCGGCGAGTGTTTCTGGCGCGCCATCTTCAGGGCGTTTTCATTGGCCATGGTCCCGCAGGTGGCGAACCACACGTGCTTCAGGCGACTGCGGCGGCCCGCCAGCTTCGACAGCTTTTCGCTGAACTGGATGTACTCGCGGTTGGGCTCGAGATTGCCCTGCACGATGATGTCGGAAAGGGCCCCGCGCAGGGCCGCCCCGATCACGCGCGGATGGGAGTGGCCGAAAAGGTGGATGCCGATGCCGTTGATGAGATCGAGCTTGACGCTGCCGTCCTCGAGTTCGACGTAAGGCCCGCGGCCCGCGCCCGAACCGATGAAGGGATAATGCAGGGGACGGCCGCGCAGGACGGCGATCTGCTCGAGCATTTTTTTGTTCCGGTCAGCGAAGGAAGGATCCGCCGGCCGCACTCCGGTGATTTGTTCGTTCAAGCGTCCGACGTCGCCGACGATCTGCGTGACCAGCTGACGAATTTTTTCCGATTCCGTGATTTGGTGACCGACAAGACTCATGACCTTTGGCCTTTCTGAATGAAGGGGCGGGATTTGCCCCTCAGCTTACCTCGCGCCGCAGGGGTGAGACAAGACGCGATGGACACGCCCTTCGCTCTGGGCCTAGAATGAAAAACCATGTTCAAACGGGTCTTTTCCGCCCTCTTGCTGTTGGCTTTTTCCCACGCGACTTTCGCCGAGGACGCCGCCCCTCGCGGCTTTGAAGACACTTTCCGCGCCGGTCTCGCCTCTTACCAAAACAAAGACTTCGAAAAAGCCCGCGCCGAATTCAATCAAGCCTTGTCCCTGGAGCCGCGGAACACCGCAGCAATGACGAACTTTGCCCTGACCCTCTACCAGCTCAATGAAAAAGGCGCGGCCATCGCTTGGTTTCGTCGGGTTTTGGCCGTTGACCCGCGGCAGGAAGAGGCCCGGGCCGGGCTGACCTTCGCCGTGTCGCAGCTGGAGATCAAAGAAATCCCCCACCGCATCGAAACCTTTGAGACCCTGCGCGACAATTTCCTGCAGTACATCCCCTTGAAACAGGCCTTGGTCCTCACCGCCCTTCTGCTTCTGGCCTCGGGTTGGCTTTTGCTGAACTGGCTGGGGGAAAGACGCCGCACCCTGCGCCTGAAAGAGCCGCCGCCGCCTTTCCCCTTCAAAACCGCTTTTCTTTGCACGGTTTTCCTGGGGATGGCGACTTTGCTGCTTTTGAAAATTTACGATCAAACCATCCCGCGCGGCACCATCATCCCCCCCAAAGTGGCGGCGAAGGCCTCCCCGTCGGACGCCGGGGTCTCCATGTTCGACCTGCACGAGGGTTTCGAGGTGATCATTCGCGACGTGCGGGATGACTGGGTGCAGGTCACTTACCCCGGCGGCCTCACCGGCTGGATCCCCAAACAAGCTTTGATTCCCACGCAAGGAGGGGGCTCATGATGGTTCCTCTGTGGGAAAACATTTTCCGTTCCGACCGGCGCGCCAAAACCCTGGAAGCGGCCTTGCGCGGCAACCTTCTCTTCCGGGACCTGACCGCCCGGGAGATCCGCCTGGTGCAGCAGATCGTCAACGTGCGCACCTACGCGCCGGGCGAACCCGTGTTCCAGCAGGGCGAGATCGGCGTGGGCATGTACATCATCGTGCAGGGAAGCGTCGACGTCACGACGGAAGAGCACGCCCGCGCCAATCAGGCCCCGCAGAATCAATTCATCACGCGCCTTTCGAACGGCGATTTTTTCGGCGAGATCGCCCTGGTGGAGGAAGCCGGCCGTCGCACCGCCACCGTCACCGCCCGCGAGGAATCCGTCCTGATCGGGTTTTTCAAACCCGATCTGATGGAGATCGTGAACCGCAATCCCGGCGCCGGGGTGAAGATCCTCCTCGGGCTCAGCAAGGTGCTGGGCACGCGCCTGGCGGAAACCACCGCCATGATCCGCAGCCTGAAATTGAACGACCGGATCGAGGCGTGATGAACATCCGGAAGCTGCGGCGAAGAAAGCTTTTGTTTTTCGTTTCCGTGCTCCTCGGCTTCTTCGTTCTCGTCTTCTTCGTGCGCAACCTTCTGGTTTCCGCCCTCCTGGCTTTCGTCGGCTTCTACCTGATCACGCCCCTGGTGGATCTGCTGGAACGGCGGGGCATGCCGCGCATCACCTCCGTGCTCGTGCCCTTTGTCACGCTGACGGCGGTTTTTTTCCTCGCGACGCAGTGGCTGCTCCCGTCCTTCGTCAGCCAGTTCGGCTCCCTCAAGGGGGATTTGCCCCGCTACCTGGAGAAAGCCCAGCGCTTGAGCGTCGAGATCGAGGCTCAGGCGGGGCATTTCCTGCCTCCCGAAACGGCGGCGCGCCTGACGGCCCAGGTGGAGGAACGCCTGCTCCTTTGGGCTCACCGGATTTTCGAAGGCCTGCCGAACTACGTTTCCGATTCGCTGACGGTTTTGTTCCTGGCGCCTTTTCTGTGTTTTTTCATGCTGCTCGACGGCCGCTCCCTGGTGCGCCAGCTCCTGGCCATCGTGCCCAATCATTATTTCGAGCTCGTGATGAACCTGCAGCACGAGATCTCGTTTCAGATGGGCGGTTTCATCCGCGCCCGTTTGCTCGAGTCGCTGATCGTCGGCGTTCTGGTCGCGGCCGGCCTGATGATCATGGATTTCAAATACGCCTTGGTGCTGGCCCTGTTCGCGGCGGTCCTGAATTTGATCCCTTACGTGGGCCCCGTCATCGGCGCTCTTCCCGCCTACTTGCTGGCTTTCCTGGGCGGCGCGACGTCGGGGGAGTTCCTGGCGCTCACCGTGATCTACGGCGGCGCCCAGGTGATCGATGCCGCGTTGATTCTGCCCATTCTCGTCGCCAAAATCGTGAATCTGCATCCGGTCACCGTAGTGCTGTCGATCATGATCGGCTCCCAACTCATGGGTGTTTTGGGCATGATCATTTCGATCCCGGTCACCAGCGCTTTGAAGGTGACGCTTTCCGCTCTGTACCAGCATCTCACGCAGTTCCGCGACGAGATTTGACGGCGCGTCCGTGTTGACATTTTCAGCGGCCTCGACCTAAGATCAGCCCCAGATGCTGCGAGTCATAATTGCCCTCTTTTTGATGTCGTCTTTGTTGGCCTGCTCGAGTGTGGAAAAAAAATCCGACACGCCGGAAGGTCTGTTCTCCATCGCGCAGGAGCTGGAGGAAAGCGATCGCTACGAACTGGCGATCCTGCGCTACAACGACGTGAAAAACAAATTCCCCTACAGCTCGTGGGCGACCAAGGCGGAACTCGCCATCGCCGATGTCCATTACAAAGCCGAGTCCTGGCCGGAAGCGCAGGTGAGCTACCAGGCTTTCCGCGAGCTGCACCCGACTCATCCGCAGATCGCTTACGTCGTGTTCCGCCTGGGCATGAGTTATTACAACCAGATGCCGGAAACCGTGGACCGCGACCTGACCCTGGCGAAGGACGCCATCGATTCCTTCGACGAGGTGATCCGCCGCCACCCCGGCTCCGAGTACGCCGCCGAGGCCCGCGAAAAAAAAGAGGACAGCCTGAAGCGCCTGGCCGGCAAGGAAGAGTACATCGCCGATTTTTATTTCAAGCGCGGTTTTTACGGGGCGGCCCTGCCCCGTTACGAGGGCCTGCTCCGGAATTACCCCAATCTGGGTTTTGACGCCAAGGCCCTGTCCCGCGCGGCGATCGCCGCCAACAAGGCGGATCACAAAGAAAAAGCCCGCGAATACCTGCAGCTGTTGAAAGGCAAATTCCCCGACAGCTCCGAACTCAATGCCGCCCGGCGGGAGATCGAGTGATGCAATCCATGTCGGACGAAATGCTCGTTGAAGCCCGCTCCGCCTTCCTGCGCGGCGATGACCGCACCGCCGAGCGCCTGCTGCAACAACTTCTCTTGAGCAACGGCCGCAATCCCGAGATCCACCAGATGCTGGCGACCATCTGTTACAACCAGGGGAAATTCAGCAAGGCCATCCAGCATTTCAAACGCGCCCTCGAGATCGATCCGGCCTACACCGACGCCAGCGTCGGCCTGTCCATCATCCTGAACGACCTCGGCAAGTACGATGAAGGCCGCCGCATTTTCCAGGAGGCGCAAGAGCGCCTGGACAAGATGAAAGGCCGGCCGGACCCCTGGGTCGACGAAAAGATCGCCTCGAAGCACGAGGAACTCGCCGATCTTTACAGCCAATACCACCGTTACCAGGAAGCCCTGGAGCAGCTCTTCAAGGCTCAGAAACTCACGACCCGCAAGGCGGAGATCACCATGCGCATCGCCGACGCCCACGTGCATCTGGGGCAGACGGACCGCGCCATCAAGGATCTTCGCGCCCTGGTGCGCGAGTACCCGCATTTGGTCCCGTCCCGCCTGAAACTCGGCCTTGTTCTGTATAATTCCAACAACATTGCTGAGGCCGTCGAACAGTGGGAGAATGTCCTGATCCGTGACCCGGAGAATCCCGAGGCCTTGCGCTACCTGAAAATGGCCCAAGCCGCCGGGATCACCTCTCTCGGACTGTGAAAGGAATCGCCATGGGACAAATCAAAGACGACATGATGCCCTTCCTCACCCGGAAAGAGATCGACGCCCTGGTCACGCGGCTGGCGCGCCAGATCGAAGCCGACTACGAGGGGCGCGACATCGTTTTCATTTGCCCTTTGCGCGGCTCGATTCACCTGACGGCGGACCTCATGCGCAAGGTGGACCTGCCCCAGCAGGTGGATTTCGTCGACGTGAAAGCCGTTGAAAAAGGCGGCGCCATCAAGATCGTCAAGGACATCTCGGTGAACATCGCCGGCAAGCACGTTTTGATCGTGGAAGAAGTCATCGACACCGGGCGCACCTTGAGTTTTCTGCGCAACCGCCTGTTCGCCTCGGCCCCGGCCTCTTTGAAGATCGTCACCCTGCTCGACAAGCCCGCCCGCCGCGAGCTGCCCATCAAGGCCGATTACATCGGCAAGACCATCGATGACCGCTACGTCGTCGGTTACGGCATGGACAGCGAAGAGCTGGGCCGGAATTACCCTGAAATCTACAATCTGAAGAACTGAGGCTCCGTCAGCTGACGGCGACGTTCACGAGAAAAAGAATGACGACGCTGACGGCGTAAAGTGCCAAAAGTTGCTTGGACATAAGTTCGCTCCCCCAGGACGATTGTGAGGGAGTCTTTAAACCCGCGTCAAGCCTTTGATACGGGCTTTTTTGACCAAAGTCTGGTCGACAGCGTCTCAGGTTGGGACGAAGTCTGACCAAAAAACCGACGTTTCCCCTCCAGAAAATCCCCCGACCTACCGATAGGGACGGAAGAAAGGGGGGACTTTCATGAACCAAATCAAGTCCTTTTCCAAGCGTCTTCTGAAGAACACAAAAGGTCAGGGGATGGTGGAATACATTCTGTTGCTGGTGGTGGTCGTCGCGATCGTGATGGCGATGAAAACTCCGCTGACGAAATACGCCGCGGATTACATCGAGCAGCTGAACGGAAAAATCGGCAACGTTTTCAACAGCAACTAAGGAAACATGACGATCGAATACGTCCTCCTTCTTTTTGTGGTTTTCTGCATCGGGCTCAAGTCCTTCATGAGCGCGCCGAAAGACGCGTTCCTGAACTCGGGCCCGAAGCTCGGCGCGCGCATCGAGAAACAGCTCGTGACCGGCCGGGATTTCTCATTGAACCACAGTGTGAAGTGGTCGTCGGATCAGAGGTAAGGTCATGGGGCGGATGATTCGTAACCGCCGCGGACAGTTCGTGATCGAGGGCATCCTCCTCATGGTCGTCATGCTGGGTGTTTTCATCGTCACGACGAGACTGATCCGCGAAAACGAAGTCGCCACCCGCATGGTCACGGGCCCCTGGTCGAAAGTGGCCGGCATGACCGAAAACGGCGTTTGGAGCGAAGCCAACAACGCCACCCGCCGCAAGCATCCCAACAATTTCGAACGCTTTTTCACCTCCAAGGAGTGACGGCCGTGTCATTCTTCAGGAACCGCTCCATGCGACGTTTGAAGGACAACCGGGGGATTCTCTCGGTCGATTTCCTTTTCGCGATGACCATGGCGGCCGTTCTTTGCATGATGATGTTCGCCTTCACCACGACCCTGGCGATGATCGAGATCACCCAGTACGTCGCCTTCTCCACGGCCCGCGCCCACGCCGCGGCCCACGAGGACCAGGACCGCCAGATGGCCCTCGGCCAGGCGAAGTTCAATTCCTTCAACAACAGCAAACTCTTCCCGGCCCTTTCCCCCCTGCTCGGCAACGGCTGGTTCGAGATCGACCCGAAATCCCTGGACATCCGGGGCGGCGGCCGCGGCGGCGCCACCTTCGACGAGGACTACGGGCAAGGCGCGCAGGACGCCCTTCCCCACGAGGGCGTGCGCTTCCGCTTCCACGCGAAAATCCTGAAGATGAACCTGCCCTTCATGGGCGCCATCACCGACGAAGAGGACTTCGGCACCTGGGTGACGGGCTTCATTTTCCGCGAGCCCAGCGCGGAAGAATGCCGCAAGACCATGGAAGTGGGCATCCGCTACCAGGCCATCAAAAAGCTCGACCGCATGAATCGCTTCGAGCGCGCCGTGTCCATCCCCTACAGCAAGGGCGACCAGGCGTACTTCCCCATGGAGGACAACGGATGTTGAAAAAGCTCCGACCCTTCCGGGACCAAAAGGGACTGGCGACCATCGAGATGATCCCGATCATGATCGTGATCGCGATCCTCCTGAACTTCGCTTTGGGTTTTTTCGGCGTCATCCACACCGGGATCCTGAACTCCATCGCCGCCCGCAACTACGCCTTCGAGACCTTCCGCCACCGCACCAATCTGCTGTACTTCCATGACGTTCGCGGGGAAGGCCATTACAAAACCCAGAACACGCGCGCCCACGGCATCGCCAGCGAGAACCGCAGCGGCGGCGACACCCAGTCCGTGGCGACGACCCGGCCCATCGGCTTCGGCATGAACCCCGAGTCCAGCGGCGGCCAGGACGTCCATGAGTCCGGTTCCAACAACCGAGGCATTTTCAGCATCGTGGAAGGTCAACGCAACCAGGACATCAGCACCTCGCCGGTCTGGCTCAGACCAATGTACGGGATTTGTCTGAATGCGAAATGCAGCCGATAGGGTTCAGCAGGGGGAAGTGACGAATGGGAAATGAAACACGCAATCTCTGGCTCTCCATCGGCGCCGGCGTTTTCGCCACCTTTTTGCTTTACAGCTACTCCCAGGAAAAAAAGGCCGAGTACGACAAGAAATTCGGGACCACCAAGCGCGTGATCGTGGCGAAGGAAGACATCGCCGAGATGCAGACCATCTACGACACCATGGTGGAGGCCGTGGAAAAACCGGCGGATTTCGTGGAACCCGAAGCCGCCATCACCACGGAAGAGGTGGTCGGCAACGTCGCCGCCATCCCGATCAAAAAAGGCCAGCAGATCGTCAAAAACAAATTGCACACGCCGGGCCCCGACACCGGGATCTCCCAGCAGGTCGCGCCCACGAAGCGCGCCATCGCCATCCCCATCGACGAGATGCGCGCCGTCGCCAAGCTCATCCGCCCCGGCGACCGCATCGACATCCTCGCCGCCGTGGACATCGGCAAGGGCGTCAACCAGGAGAGGAAAGTGCAGACCCTCATGCAGGACGTGGTCGTCCTCGCCACCGGCGTCTCAATTGTGAACAACATTCCCCGCGTATTCGAATTGGATGCCTCCGGACGCAATTTGATACAAACCACGCTGACAGGGGACACGAAATATACGACAATCACAGTTGAGGCGGATCCCAAACAGGTACAGGATCTGGTGTACATCCTGTCCACGGCTCCCGGTAACTTGTTCTTCAGCTTGAGAAATCCCAACGACCGGAACCTGCCCCGATACCCGGCGTCCACCGTCGGGAGCATCGTCGGCAACGAGCTGCCCGCGGCTCCGCCCGTGGTGATCCCGCAGGCGCCCATCCAAGTGGCGCCTCCGGCTCCCGCGCCGAGTGCACCGAGAACGCCGCCGAAGCGCAACGGGTTCAGGACTCTATGAACACCGGGCTCCAAGCGGCGAGGGGGGGTTTGATGAAGCGTCTGTCACGCTCGTTCGTGCTGTTTTCCTTTCTGTTCACGGCGGCGAACGCCTCCGCGTTCGAGGACCTGGACGCGGGGACTTACCGCACGAAGCAATACATCAGCCTCACGATGACCCTCGAACAGGACGTGAAACTGCCGCCGCTACCCCCCGAGGTGGAATTCAAGGGCAATTTCCGCAGCTACACGTCGGCCCTTTACGACAAGCAATTGGGCGTGATCCGCTTCATCCCCAAAAAAGAAGGTTTTTCCACCCTCACCATCCATGACAAACGCAACGGCCGCATGGTCGCCGAGTACCGCATCGACGTCCAGCGCAACAAGCTCGACAAGGTCGTGCGCGAGGTGCGCGCCCTGCTGGGCGACATCGAAGGCATCTCCATCAAAGTCGTCAACAACAAGGTGATCGTCGACGGCCAGGTGCTGCTGCCGAAGGACCTGGTGCGCATCACCAACGTCATCACGCAATTCGGCGACGCCGCGAGCCTCGTCACCCTGAGCCCCCTCGCCCAGAAAAAAATCGCCGAATTCATCTCGCGCGACATCAACAACCCGGAGATCGAAGTCCAGGCGGTGAACGAAAAGATCATCCTGAAAGGCTTCGCCAACGACGATGACGAGCGCGTGCGCGCCGAGATCATCGCCAAAACCTACCTGCCGGACCTGTTCGTCGACCCGAACGCGGAAAAAGCCGGCGTGAAAACCCGCAAGCCCGCCAACGACGGCGTCATCAACCTGATCCAGGTGAAGGAAAAAGCCCCGGGCCCGCCGCCGAAGATGATCCAGCTGGTCGTGCACTTCGTCGAGCTCAACAAAGAGTACGGCAAGTCCTTCCGCTTCCAGTTCACCCCGGAAATCAACGACGGCAGCGGCGTGCAGTTCATGACCGGCTCCAACGGCGGCGGCGTCATGAGCCAGATCTCCGGCACGATCTCGAACCTGCTCCCGAAGCTCAACTGGGCGAAGAGCCACGGGCACGCGCGCGTCCTTGAAAGCACCAGCCTCATCGTCCAGGACGGCAAACAAGGCACGGTCAACCAGACGACGAGCTTCCCCGTCCCCACGCCGCCCACGACCCTGGGGGCCGCGCCCACCTACACCTCGATCAAAGTCGGGATCGATTCCCAGATCACCCCGGTCCTGCTCGGCGAGCGCTCCGGCAGCGTGAAGATGGACATGAAATTCTCGGTCAGCAACATCGTCGACTTCTCATCGGGGATCCCGATCACCGCCGAGAACAACATCACGACGACGATCACCGTCCGCGACCGCCAGAGCGCCGCGGTCGGCGGCCTGATCCGCAACACCGCCTCGACGGCCTACAACCCGCCGAGCGGCGCGAAGAACCCGATCATCAGCCTGTACGCCTCGAAGCAGTTCCAGCGCAAACAGAGCCAGTTCGTCGTTTTCGTCACGCCCGTGGTGAAAACCTCGGCCAGCGCCGGATCCGAGCAGATCAAGAAAAAGTTCCGCCTGCACGAGTGAGCCCGCGGGGCCGGAGTTCTCGACCTCGGCCCTGTCTAAATTCGACACTTTTCCGCCGATAATCAGCCAGGGAGGTTCGTCTGGCATTGAATCCCAATTGCACCTTGATCGGAGTGCTTGGCGGCAAAGGCGGCGTCGGCAAAAGCGTGTTTGCCGCGAACTTCGCCTGCGCCCTCATGACCGAACTGCGTTCGCAGGTCCTGCTCATCGATGCGGACAGCAAATCCATCGGCGACCAGAACGTCATCACCGGGATCAAGCCCAACAAAACCCTGCGCGAACTCGCCTCCTTCCAGGGATCGCTGAACTCCCTGCCGATCAACCAATTGGTGAGCGTGCACCCTTCCGGCCTCGCTTACCTCGGCGCCGTGCGCGGCCCCGACGAGAAGCTTGAAATCCGCCAGGACCTCGTCATCGGCCTGCTCGAGTACCTGAGCCGACAGTTCAAATACATCGTCGTCGACCTCGGCAACGACATGGGTCCCTTGCAGCAAGCCATCCTGATGGAGGCGACCTGCGCCATGATCGTCACGACCCCGGAAGTCCTCGTCGTGACGCAAACGCAGCGCCTGATCAACGAGCTGATGTCCGCGACTTTCCCCAAGGACATGTTCCAGCTCGTCATCAACAAGGCCGGACCGAACGGACTGAATCCCACGGCCATTTCCACCCAGCTGCAAATGCCGCCCCTGGCGATGCTGCCCCAGGATGAAGCCACCGCCGCGGCCGCCATGGGCAAGTTCACCCCCCTCGTGCTGGCCGCGCCGAAAGCGCCCCTCACGGCCGCCTACTATGATGTCGTCCGCAAACTGACGAGCGGCATCCTGCAACGCCTGAAAGCCCTCACGAAACCGAAGCCGCAGGGCGCGGCCGAATCCGGCGGCGCCCCGTCCTCCGTGGTGGCGGCGACCGGCCTCGACCCGCGCACCCAGCTGAAGCTGCGCGTGCATTCGGAATTGATCCGCACCGCCGATCTCAACAAGCTTCTGTCGGAAACGCGCGGCGATGAGAGCAAACAGAACGAGCTCCGGGAAAAAACCCGCCGCGAGATCACCCAGATCGTCGATCGCGAAGCGCCGGACCTGCAGCGGGACGAACGCTCCAAAGTCATCAAGGAAGTCCTCGAGGAGTCCCTGGGGCTCGGCCCCCTGGAAGACCTTCTGGCCGATCCCAACGTGTCCGAGATCATGGTGAACGGCGCAAAAAAAATCTTCGTGGAGAAAAGCGGCAAGGTTCAGCTGGCCGTGACGACTTTCACGTCCAATGATCACCTGCGCCGGATCATCGAACGCATCGTCACCCCCCTGGGGCGCCAGATCAACAACTCCACGCCTTACGTGGACGCGCGCCTGAAGGACGGTTCCCGGGTGAACGCCGTGATCGAGCCTTTGGCGATCGACGGGCCCGCCCTGACCATCCGGAAATTCAAAAAGGGCGGCGTCAGCCCCGAAAAATACATCGAGTACGGATCCATGACGAAATTCATGGTGGAGTTCCTGCGCATCTGCGTGGAGAACGGGCTGAACGTCGTCATCAGCGGCGGCACCGGCTCCGGTAAAACGACCCTGCTCAACATGATGTCGTCCTTCATCCCCAGCAACGAGCGCATCATCACCGTCGAGGACGCGGCCGAACTGCAGATGCAGCAGGAGCACGTCGTCCGTCTGGAAACCCGTCCGCCGTCCATGGAGGGCTCCAACGCCGTGACCATCCGCGATCTGATCAAGAACTCCCTGCGGATGCGCCCCGACCGCATCGTCGTCGGTGAGTGCCGCGACGGCGCCGCCCTCGACATGCTGCAGGCGATGAACACCGGTCACGACGGGTCCATGACCACCACCCACGCCAACAGCCCGCGCGAATGCATCGCCCGCCTGGAGACCCTGTGCATGATGGCCGGAATGGAACTCCCGGTGCGCGCCATCCGCGAGCAGATCGCCAGCGCCGTCCACCTGATCGTTCAGGTGTCCCGCCTGTCCGACGGCAGCCGCAAAGTCCTCAGCATCACCGAGGTCGCCGGCATCCAGGGCGAAGTGGTCACGTTGGCCGAGATTTTCCGTTTCAAGGAAACCGGTTACGATAAGAACCGCCGCATCGTCGGCGTCTTTCAGGCGACGGGGACCGTGCCGAGCTTCATCCAGAAACTGGCCGACAAAGGCGTCGTGATCCCGCGCGAGATTTTCTCCAACGACGCCTCCACTCAACCTCAAACGCCGCAAGCGCCGAAAATCCAGGCGCCGGCCGGCGGGTTGACGAAGCCCCCGGGCGGGCCCGCCGGTCCCGGCGGCGTGAAGAAGACGGGTTAAGGGGGGACGCGCATGAGATTTCTCGCCAATGAATGGATCCTGATCCCGCTGATCGCCGTCTGCGCCTTCATCATCGTCTACAACGTCGCGGACAGGGCCCTCGACTTCCTGCGGGACAAAAGCCTGGGAACGAGGAGCGAGGTCATCCGTCACATGCGCCTGATGTCGGTGCCGGTCGACGAGAAACGCCTGACCCTGCTGATGTTGTTCCTGAGTTTCGGCCTGGGTTCGCTGTTCTTCATCCTGTTTTGGCCGAAGGTCCTGGTCGGCCTGCTTTTCGGCGTCACCGTCACCATCGTGGGCTGGTCCTTGCCGTTGATTTTCATCCGCATCATCTACGAGCGCCGCTGCACCCGCTTCACCGATCAGATGGTGGACGGCCTGACCATCATGGCCAACGGCGTGAAGTCCGGCTCCAACGCCCCGCAAGCCATGCTCCGCGTGGTGGAGATCATGGGCAACCCCATCAGCCAGGAGTTCAAGATCGTCCTGAACCAGACGCAGTTCGGTCAGAGCTTCGAGGAGGCCTTGAACGACCTGGGTGAACGCATCCCGCGCCCCGACGTGCAGATGTTCGTCACCTCCGTGAACATCCTGAAAGAGACCGGCGGCAACCTCGCCGAAACCTTCCAGACGATCGTCATGGTGATCCGCGAGCGCCAGAAGGTCGAAAAGAAAATCCAGGCCATGACCGCGCAAGGGATCATGCAGGGGCTCGTCGTGACGATGATCCCCTTCGTCCTCGCCGGCGTTTTCTTCCTGATCGACCCGAATTTCATCCGCCCGATGTTCAGCACGACCTTGGGACTGTTTCTCTGTTTCGCGATCCTGACCTTGCAAATTATCGGTGGAATCATGATCAAGAAGATTGTTACCATCAAGGTATAAGCCCACCGATTTTCAGAGGAACGTCATGATGAACAGATGGATCGCTTTACTGACATGGATGACAGCTTCGACATCGTTCGCTCTCGTCGACATGAAAAACGCCAACTACACGAATTCATGGACCGACCTGGAAGTTCCGGGCATCGGTTATGAGTTCAAAGTCGTGCGCGCCTACAACAGCCGTTCCTTGTTCAACGGCATGTTCGGCTTCGGCTGGTGCTCGGACTTCGAAACCTCGATGGAGATCATGCCCGAGGGCAGCGTGAAAATCACCGAATGCGGTTCCGGCTCCAGCACGACCTATTCGGCCCGCGAGATCAGCCGCGCCGACATCGACAAAACGATCGGTCAGATCGTCGCCGCCATGAAAAAAGAGAACAAGGGCGGCCTGAGCGAGGCGTACTACAAAACCCTCCAGACGGAACTGACGGAAAAAGACGAAAAGCGCCTGGAGCTCGCGAAGAAATACAACATTTCCGTCCCGATCAAAGAGGGCACGAAGTTCTTCGCCAACGGCAAAGAGGTCGAGCACGTCGTTTTCAGCAAGGGCTTCTACACACGCAATTTCGTCGACGGCGGTTCGCAGCGTTTCAATCCCGACGGGAAAATGTCCGCCCATTACGACAAAAACGGCAATTTCCTGAAGTTCGAATACGAGGGCGGCCTTCTCCGCCAGATCGTCGACAACAACAGCCGACGCCTGAGCTTCAAATACCACCCGAACAAAAAAGTCCAGATGATCACCGGCCCCAACGGCCTGACCTCCGAGTACCAGTTCGAGCGTTTGGACGATCTTTCCGTCGTGAAAAACGCCTGGAAAAACACCTACACCTACCAATACGATGAATTCCACAACCTGACCAAGGCGACCTGGCCCGACAAAAGCTTCATCGCGATCAAATACGACAAGGTCAAGGACTGGGTCATCAGCTTCACGGATCGCGACAAGTGCGTTGAAACCTACAAGTACGAACTCTCCGACAACGATCCCCGCAACCACTACTGGTCGACGGTCAAAAAAGTCTGCGGCAAGGAGACCGTCGCCGACAACCGCTACGAGTTCTGGCACAAGCAGCGCCCGGACGGTCAGTTCTTCCTGCAGCGCGTGCTGTCCTCGGTGAACGGCATCACCACCGACATCGTCTACCACGACCTGTTCGGGAAACCGATCTCCATCCGCAAAAACGCCGACCGCATGTCCTTCGATTATTACCCGGACGGCCTGGTGAAGACGAAGTCGACCGCCACCTCCAAGATGGATTTCGAGTACGACGCCCTCATCAAAAAAGTCAGCCAGGTGAACATCAACTTCTTCGATGAAAAAGGGAAGCCCAACGGCAAACGCGTCACCCAGTTCAAATACGACGGGCGCGGCAATCTGTCTTTCGCGGCGAACTCCGACGGCCAGAAAATCTCGATGACCTATGACAACCGCGGGCGCATCGCCAGCATCACCGATCAGGCCAAAAAGATCGTGCGCATCGAATACGAGGAACGCTTCGGCAAACCCGCCATGGTGACCCGCCCCGGGGTCGGCACGATCAAGGTGAGTTACAAGCCGAATGGTGATATCCAAAACGTGGAAAGCAAGGAAGGTCCGACCGTCGCCATGCAGGTGGCCAGCACCTTCAACAATTTACTCGACATCATTGCCCCCGCCACGGCGGAATTGTATTTATAAAGGAGAACCGGCATGAAAAGCCTGTTGATTAAAACGATCCTCGTGGTATCCGCCGTCGCTTTGACGGGAATCCTGGCCTGGGCCAATGCGGAAAGCGCCGCCGGTTACAACACCGAAGAGATCGCCGCCCAGAAGTCCACCAAACCGAAGCAAACCACCGAGGCCGGGGAATGCCCTGAATGCGAAAAGCGCGCCTTCCAGGGCCGCCTGGGCGACCGCACGAACGCCCCTTCGTCCGCCACCCCCTCGGGATCCGGCGCCAGCTCGGGCGGCGGCACGGACGGCGAGAGATAAAACGCCTTTCCGCGTATCATGTTGAGCAGCTGTCCAAAAAAAAGACAGTCCCGCTTTGAGACGACGCCCAAGTGCCCGGAATCACTTGGGCGTTTTATTTTGAAACCCGTCTCCGATTGGCACGCTCCTCGCTAAGAAGGTCATTGAACACACTTCTTGTTAAAGGAGAGCGCTATGAAAAAGATGATTCTGATGTCCGCCGTGATTCTGTCGACCTCTTTCGCCTTCGCCGACAAAGGCGCCCAGCCCTCGTGCGACAAGCAATCCGTCGCCCGTCTCGGCGACAGCACCGGCGTTCAGGTGAAAACGCAGAAAGCCGGCAAGAGCACCTCGAGCACCAAAGGTCAGAACTGATTATCGGTTGAAGATGATTACCGGCCGGCCCGCTCAAAGCGGGTCGGCTGTTCTTTGTCCGGCGACAACGCCTGATCGACGCCGTTTTTCACCGAGTTGAAGGCGTTTTGAATCGCCAGGGCCCCGCCCGTCGCGGCGCTTTGCACCCACTGCGCGGCTTTCGAGGCGCGAAAAGCCTGGTCCACGTGATCTTCGATGCTTTCCCCCCTCACTTGCAATTGCGAGAAGGTCACGATCGCCGCCGTCAAGGCGAGACAACGCAAAACAAACACCAGTTCGCCCATCATGTTTTGGCCTCTTTTTTGTTTTTTCTCTCGATCTGCTTCAGGCAGAGATCGATCTGCTCTTTGGAGAACGGCTTGGGCAGCCATCCCTGGAAGATCTGCGGCTCGTGGAAACCCGGCACTTCCGAGGGTTCGAGCGTCGAGCAGGCGATCAGGTAGACATCCGGCCACTTCGCCTTCATCTCTTTCGCCACGGCGACGCCGTTTTTCTTCGGCAGGACCAGATCCATGAAAACGATGTCGGGGAGGACCCTCGCCACCATCGCCATGGCTTCATCGCCGTCGCCGGCCTCGCCGACAAAGAGGTGCCCGAGCGAATTCATCACGCTCTTGATCAGCTCACGGACGAAGGGGGCGTCATCGACGACGGCATAGCGCACGCGCATGCGGTTATTTTATCAGTGGCCCCAGCGGTAACCGAGGGAAAAATTCAAAAGGGTGCTGGTCACCGTGACGTTGGACGGGGTCTGGCCATTGGTCGGATCGACCGGAGAGGCCGCGCCCGTGAAGAGGTTGCGCTCGGAGTTGAGTTCCAAACCGTAAACGAACTGGCTGCCGCGGCCGAAACGCCATTCCCCGCCGGCCTCGACGCCCACCAGGACGTTTTCCCCCTGTTCGCCGGATTTGAGATCGACGGCGGCCTTCATTTCCTGATGCTTCAGCCGGGGGGCGATTTTCCCGCCCAGCACCCAGGCGTGGTCCGCCGAACTCGGCAGAACCACCTTCGCCCCGATGCCCACGCCCGAAGTGCGCAAACGCGCGTGACTCGTGGAGTCCGTGGCGACGTTGAAGGAACGGTCCATGTACAGCAGCGAGAACTCAAAGGACGGCGACACGCGGGACAATCCGAAATAGCGGCGAAGCTTGATCCCCATCTCCATGATTTCGTCGCGGAACGGATCCATGGAATGGGTGGCGGCGTCGCCGGCCACGCTGGCGCCCAGGGAAAATCGGATGGACCCGGTCACGCCGATGCGCGGGGCGAACCAGACGTTGGACCGGAGATCGACGTTGCTGTAAGCGCTGTGGTACTCGCGATAGGAGTAATTCGATTTCGAATCGAGATAGGAATAGCCGCCGCTGACCTGGATTTCGACCTTGTTGTTGCGGACGTCTTCCGGATGGATTCTTTCCCTGTAAAACGTCGTGACACTGTCGTTTTCGCCGTCCACGAGGGCGCGCGCTTGTTCCGCCAGCGTGGGCTCCGTCGCGTCCTCTTTGCCGGCAGCGGCCGCGACTTCCGTCGCGGGTTTGGGGGAAGGCAGGACCACCGGCGGCATGGCCGGAGCCGGCGGCTGGACCGGGACGACCGGCGCGGATTTGACGCCGGGAGCGTCCGGCGCTTTTTCGGCGGCGGGGGCGCGCTGAACTTCTTCTGTTTTCTTCTTCTTCACTTCATAGCGGCCCGAGGACATCAACTGACTGGTGAAGTCGGCCTGCGCCTGGGCTTTCGGTCCGGTCGAAAGAGCGAAAGCGAGGAAAGAAAAAAGAAGAGGGGTGCGCATGGACCTCTCTTCGGTTTTTCACTGGATGACTTGATGCTTGTTTGACGTGATTTCGACTCACGGGCACAATGAAAACATGCGTCACCACGGGCATCTCATCTTGATCTGCAGTGCGGTTTTTTCACTTTCCTTCCTGGGACTTCCAACGGCTTTCGGCCAGACGAAAAGCCAGCCGCGCTACATCAGCAAAGACGATCAGGATCTGACGATCAAAACCGTCACCATGGCGCCGTTCACGGACAATCTCTCGGGCATCTACGCCAAGCCGCTCACCGAGCATCTGCGCGCGCGCCTGGGCAATGATCCGCGCTGGTCGCTGGTGCCTTTCCCCGAGCGCCCGGTGAAGACGGAAAAATTGGACGCCGATCCGAACGAAGTCCTGCGCATCCTGCGCGAAAGCAAGGCCGATGCGCTCCTGGCCGGCCGGCTGCTGAAAGGCCCCGCGGGCATCAGCCTGCAGATGGCGCTCTACACCGGTCCCGCCGGGCAGCCCCTGGTGATCGAAGAGGCCGAGGAAAAAATCCGCTTCGAAACGGATTATTTGAAATCATTGGTCGATGCCACCTTGCTGCGTTTGCGGCAGCGCCTGCCTTATCAGGCGACCGTGGTCAGCCGCCGCGGTCAGCAGGTCACCATCAACCTTGGCGGCAACTCCGGCCTGCGCGAGGGCACCGATGTGGACGTCGTGCAGATCCTCAAGGTCCATCGCCACCCCAAGCTGAATTTCATGATCGCCGCCGACAAGGAAATCCTCGGCAAAGTCCGCATCAGCAAGGCGGACGAGGAATTGAGTTTCGGCGACATCGTCTTCGAAAAAGAGGCCGCCCTCATCGCTCCCGGCATGAAGGTGTTCTCCGCGCCTCCCGTCGTTTATCCCGGATCCAACGCCATCGCCGACCGCGCCGACAAGGACGTGGCTTTCGGCGACAAGCCCGTCGAGTGGCTGCCCGAAAACGCCCCGCAATTCGGCCGCGTGCAAATCATGGCCGGCATCGGTCAATACACGCAGGCGGCGACGCTGATCCCGGACGGCAGCATCGAGGGTTCCAACGGCTTCACGCCCAATCTCGGCATCATGGGCGAAGGCTGGTTGAACCGCGATTGGTGGATCGGTTTCGACCTGCGCCAGTCGGCGTTCAGCATCAACAACGGCCTGGCCAATTCCTCGCCCGGAAAATTGAACATGTCCCTGTCGAAGTACACCGTCAGCGGCGGCTACAACTTCCTGCTGGGCGATGACTTCTTCGGCCCGAAAATCCAGCTAGGTTTGGGCCTCGGCAAATTCTCCGCCCGGGTCGATGAAAGCGCCCCGGTCGCCTTCTCCAACATGGAGTACGGCGGCACGGTGATCGGCTTCGCCTTCAACACGCCGGTCGACGCGCTCAGCCTCTGGGACATCGGCGCCAAGTTCAAATACTACTTCTCCCCGGGCGTCAGCGAGTCGGTGAGTTCGGGTGATCGGAAATCCGTCAGCGCCAACGACTTCTCCTTCATGATCGCCAAACGCGTCCGCCAGAACTTCCGCTACGTCGGCGAATTCAACATGGAGTACTACAACTCCGACTTCGACGGCGGCGGAGCCCGCCCCGCCACCAGCGCCAGCCACCGGGTCACCACCCTCATGGCCGGCTTGGAGTATTTGTTTTAAAAAAAAAGCCCGGGTTTCCCCGGGCTTTTCCACATCTCCGCGACTTCGATGAAGCCGTGAATTTGATTACATCATGTCGCCCATGCCGGGCATGCCGCCGTGGCCGCCGGGCATACCGCCCATGCCGCCTTTGTCGTCCTTTTTCGGGGCGTCGGCGATCATGGTTTCGGTGGTCAGCATCAGGGAGGCGACGGAAGCGGCGTTCGTCAGGGCCGAGCGCACGACTTTCATCGGATCGATGACGCCGTCCTTGATCAGGTCGGTGTATTCATCGGAGTAAGCGTTGTAACCCCAAGCGGCCGACTTGTTCTGGAGAACGCGGTCGAGGACGATGGCACCATCGAGGCCGGCGTTGAAGGCGATCTGACGGATCGGCTCTTCGCAGGCGCGCTTGACGATCGTGGCTCCCCACCATTCGTTCTCGTCGTACTTGGTTTTTTCGACTTTCTGAGCGGCGCGCAGCAGGGCCGTTCCGCCACCGGCCACGATGCCTTCTTCGGCGGCGGCGCGGGTCGCGTTCAGGGCGTCCTCGATGCGGGCTTTTTTCTCTTTCATCTCGATCTCGGACGGGGCACCGACGTAGATGACCGCGACGCCGCCGGCGAGTTTCGCCAGGCGCTCTTTCAGTTTCTCTTTGTCGTAGTCCGAGGTGGTTTCCTCGATCTGGGCCTTGATCTGACCAACGCGGGCCTGGATGTCGGCTTTTTTACCGGCGCCGTCGATGATCGTGGTGTTGTCCTTGTCGATGACGACGCGCTTGGCGACGCCGAGGTCGGCGACCGTGGCTTGCTCGAGCTTGCGGCCCATTTCCTCGGAGACCAGTTTCGCGCCGGTGAGGGCGGCGATGTCTTCGAGCATGGCTTTGCGGCGATCGCCGAAGCCCGGGGCTTTCACGGCGCAAACGTGCAGGGTGCCGCGCAGCTTGTTCACCACGAGGGTGGCCAGGGCTTCACCGTCCACGTCTTCAGCGATGAGCAGCAGCTGGCGACCTTGCTTGGCGACGCCTTCGAGGATGCCGATCATGTCTTTCATGGACGAGATCTTCTTGTCGTACACGAGGACGTAGGCGTTCTCGAGGACGGCTTCCATGCGCTCCGGGTTGGTCACGAAGTAGGGGGAGAGGTAACCGCGGTCGAACTGCATCCCTTCCACCACGTTGACTTCCGTCTTGGCGGTTTTGGATTCTTCGATCGTGATCACGCCTTCTTTGCCGACTTTGTCCATGGCATCGGCCAGCATCTGACCGATTTCCTTGTCGTTGTTGGCGGAGATGGCGCCGACTTGGGCGATCTCGCTGGAGCCTTTGACCGGCTTCGACATGTTTTTGAGTTCGGTGACGATGGTCTCGACGGCTTTGTCGATGCCGCGTTTCACGGACATCGGGTTGTGGCCGGCGGACACGATTTTCGCGCCTTCGCGGTAGATGGCCTGGGCCAGAACCGTGGCGGTGGTGGTGCCGTCACCGGCTTCGTCGTTCGTTTTCGAAGCGACTTCCTTCACCATTTGAGCGCCCATGTTCTCGAACTTGTTCTCAAGTTCGATCTCTTTGGCGACGGTGACGCCGTCTTTGGTGATCAGCGGGGCGCCGAAGGATTTTTCGATCACGACGTTGCGGCCCTTCGGACCGAGGGTGACTTTCACGGCATTGGCGAGGATGTTCACGCCTTTCAGGATGTGGGCGCGGGCATCTTCAGAAAAACGAAGTTCTTTGCTCATGGGGTGCTCCTTAAAAATTCAATCAAATCAGTGGAAAATGCCGAGGACGTCTTCCTCGCGCATCATGAGGTATTCGGCGCCATCGAGCTTGAGCTCGGTGCCGGCGTATTTGCTGAACAGGACTTTGTCGCCGGATTTCACTTCCAGGGGAAGGATTTTGCCGTCTTCGGTCACGCGGCCTTTGCCGGTGGCGACGACTTCACCGCGTTGCGGTTTTTCTTTGGCGGTGTCGGGGATGAAAAGACCGCCGGCCGTTTTTTCTTCTTCAGCCATGCGGCGAACGAGAATTCTGTCGTGCAGAGGACGCACTCCGATTTCCGTCTTAGCCATAAATTCCTCCTCAAAGGATATTCGAGCGGAGAATGGAACATCCTCCGCGGTTCATTGAATCGCGACGAGGGTAATATGGCCCCCCTCTGAAAGGAGTCAAGCTCAGGGGGTGTAATTTTCTTTTTACGCACGGCAAAAACGCCGTTTTATCAGGGATTTATTTGGTTTCGTTGCCCAGCTGAAGGGCGCTGGCGGGAAGGCTTCCGCCCTGGTTTTGGGTGCCGAAAACGGAGTTGGCGTAGGCCGACATCAATTCGGCCACTTCCTCGGGGCTGAGTTTGCCCGCGACTTCCTTGTAGACCGAGTTTTTGTTGGACATTTTGGCGAGGTAACCGGCGAAGTAATCGGAGACGGTGAGTTCCTGGGCGGTCTCGACCGCCACCTTTTCACGATAAACCTGGGCTTCGAGTCTGTGGGTGGCTGGCTTTTGGCGGCGGGCGCCTGGGTCATGCTTGTGGTGGTTCAGGCGGTTTTTCACCGTTTCGTAACGGCCTTTGGCTTCACTGACCTGGGTGTTTTTCCACTCACGGTAGCTTTTCACGGACTCGGCCGCCCAAACAGTTTCGGTGGTCGCCAAAAAGGCGGCCATACTCAAGGCGAGTTTCATGATCAGCGCTTTCATTTTGAAGCCTCCAGAGCCAACGTTCCGAATCCAGCGCCGTTGATTCAAAGGCCGTGCCGGGACCCGGAAAGGACCAAAGCGAATCTATTGGTTCTGGATCCCCGCGTCCCCTCCTCAAGGCGGGAAATGGCCGTTAGTTGTTCGACATGGGCCCTAAAACGCTATAGCCTTTGAATATGCGAATGATCATGATGATCTCCATCGCTTACGTCCTTCTGGCTGCCTGCGGAAAAGTGCAAAATTCCTCGAGCCAAGAGCGCCAGACATACAACCCCACGCTGCCCGCCGGGAGCGCTGGATTCGTCCCCGTTCAATCCGCCATCATTCAAAAATGCGGCGGCTGCCATGCCTGGGTCAGTTGGTCGGAGGCTCAATTCGTGAGCAACGGCTACGTGGTCCCCGGAAACCCGGGCGCTTCCCAGCTTTATGCCCGCAACATCGGCGCCACCAGCGGGGCCGGGCCCCGCACCATGCCCCCCATGGGGCAAACACCGATGACCAATGACGAACTGGGCGCCATGGTGGCCTGGATCAACTCCCTTTAAAGGGCCCAGAACCGAAGGCCGACGTTCAACGCCAATGAATTCCCGAGACCGAAGGTCCCGACCGACTGGTAAAACTCCACCCTGTCCGACATCGCCATGCGCAGGTCCAAGGAGTAACCGGGACTGTAGCTCGAACCGAATCTTTCGATGTCCTTGCGCAGGACAAAGACCGTGAAAGCCGCATCGACCCGGCGTTTGAAACGGTAAATGCCCCGCAGGTTGCCGAGAACGCCGTTCCAGTTGTGGCGGGGGAAGTTGGCCTCCGCCGTGGCTTCAAGATCCACCTGCCCCTGCAGGTACTGAACGCCGATGCCCGTTCCCCAACGGCCGCGCACCCGCTCGAATTCAAGGCCGACGCCCATGCCCTGGAAGACGCTCTTGTTCATGGTGTCGCCCGTCGAGGAGAGGGCGTTGAATTGCTCTTCGAAGTAACCCCAGAAAACAGGAACGTAAAGGCGTTGCCGGAAAGGCGGCGGACGGGGGGCGGGACGGCGGATGGTGGCCGCCGGCGGAGCGGTCTCCCGCGATGCCGCCTGCTGCGCGAAACCCGGCGAAATCAGCAAAAACAATGAAATCAAGAATCCCACGTCACCATCCTCCTACAGGGATAAGTGCAGCTGCGTCTGCACTTCCCAGGTGTCCGACTTCACCGCGTTGGTGGAGAGGACGCGCGTGTTCACCACATCGAGACGAAACTCCGTGCGCGGCAAGGGGAAGGCCAGCAGGCCGCCGCCCCAACGGGTCGTGATGTCGTTCGGGGTGCTCTTATAGGTTTCAAAATTCATGGCCCAGTTGTAACCGCGAGCGACGTTGAAAAGACCCTGCGTGAACGTGTACGTGCCGGTGGAGTTGCGGTGGCTCAGGGCCTCCTCGACGGCGCGGTTCTGAACCTGCCCGATCTCGAACATCAGGCTGTCGCCCTTGCTGTCCGGAAGGCCGATGCGGGCATGCAAGGCGCCCATGGTTTTCCGGGTGTACTTGTTTTTCGAACCGAGCAGGGAGATCCCGAAAGCCTTGCGCTCGAAAAACTCGTACTCCGTCATCATGCTGCCGCCTTGCTGGCGCAGATCCGCGTCCTGACTCTGGTTCCCGGCGAAGGCGTTCACCGAGATCTCGAATTTCGGCTGCACGTACTGCCCGATCAGACCGTGGGATTGGTCGTTCATCGACATTTCCGTGCGACTGCGGCTGAACGAGGTGTGGTTGGGGTGGCGGATCCCGAACACCCGGTCCGTGAGCCCCAGGTACCAGAACATGTTTTTCGATTGCTGCCAGCGGAAGTAGTGCTCGCGGCTGATCCACTCCGAAGGCATCTCCGACGGCGGGGCGTTTTTCATGGTTTGCGGCACCGGCACGTAACCGATGCTGCCGACGAAAATGAATTTCTGGGCCCGGTCGAACAACAGCGCCATATTGAGATCGGCCTGCATGGTGATGTATTTGCTGACCGCTTTGTCGCTGCTGCCGCCCGGGTTTCTTTGCACGTAGATGCCGCGGTACTTCGCCCCGGGGCGGATCCACCAGGGAAGTTCCGTGCTGCCCAGGAAACCGGATTTGTCGCCGATCTCGTCATCGGTGGTCTTCTTCGGGAAAACCGCGCGCGAGGTGATCTCCGTCGCGAACAAGGCCCGGCCGTAGTCGTTCAGCGGGCCGTTGCCGTTGCCATTGAAATGGCAGGTCAGGCAGGAGCGATAGCCGTACCCGATGAAGTCCGGATAAGCCAAAGCCGTCGATGCTCCCCACAAACAAAAAAAGAGAGTGCCTAAAAACCCGACAGTCTTCATGTCAAAGATGATGACAGCTCAAAAACGGATGTCCATCTTTTGATCACCGCGATGCGATTTTTTTCGTCGGACGAGTGTCATCTTGATATGACCTCGACAGTTTTTCCCACTTTCCATTCCTCTTCCATAATAATGAGTCCATGGCAGATCGATTCGACTTCGGGGGAATGATGAATTGGCGCCTTTCCATCGCCGCCGTTTTACTGACAGTGCAGTGTCCAGCGATCGCACAGGTCTCGGATCAACACCGTCAAGAAGCCAAGCGCCTGCTCGAACGCCTCGTCGGAGCGAAACTCCCTTTGGACCACGCGCTGGTCGCGCAGGCCGCGGCTCTCGTGGCGACCGGGGACCGCGCCGGGGCCGCGAAACTCGCCACCAGCCAGCCGAATTTCTACAATCTCACCGTCAAGCAAATGGCCCTGAGGATGTCGAACCGCGAGGAAACGCTGCGCGTCCCCCTCAATGATTTCGCCGCTTCGTTCATCGGGGTCACCCGGGATGAAACCGACGCGCGGGAGCTTTTGACGGGCAACTTCCACTACAAGGGCAATCCGAATCTGTTGACGGGCTTCAATGTTCGGCAGAACATCGCCGACGATTTGCTCGCGTCGAACACCCACTACAGCGACCTCGACAACGGCACCATCGATCTCTCCACGGTCCTGATGCGCGTGGCCGGACAGCCTTTATTGATCGACGACAATAAAAACATCGCCGACAACCTGGACCCGGCGGGCGTTCTGACTTCAAGGGCCTTCATGGCGGCCCATGCGGTCGATGGGACGAACCGCCGCTTGGTGGAGTTCACCTTCCGCGAATTCGCCTGCGTCAGCATCGATCAATGGGCCGACACCGCGGCCAGCGACCTGCGCATCGGTCGCGACATTGACCGCTTCCCCGGCGGCGATCACTTCAAATTCCAGACGAGCTGCAAAGGCTGCCACACCGGCATGGACGGCTTCCGCGGCGCTTTCGCCAAATGGGACTTCCGCAACAACAACGCCATCCTCTCCACGATGAAGGGCACGGGACGGGCGCAGGCGAACGCCAGCGCCGCCGGCGTCATGAACAAAATGAACAAGAACAACACCGTCTATCCCGGCGGCTACGTCATGACCGACGATTCGTGGGTGAACAACGCCAGCCGCGGGACCAATGCCCTGTTGTTCGGCTGGAACGGCGCCGGCATCGACGGCGGCATGGGTGTCCAGAGTTTCGGCCGCCTGGTCGCGAATTCGAAACGCTTCAGCCAGTGCATGGCCGTCCGGGTTTTCGAGGCGGTCTGCAAAAAGCCGCTCGACCCGGAAAAACAAAAGGGCCTGATGATGGAACTTGGCTCGACGTTCGAGAGGAACGGCTACAAACTGAAAGGGCTGTTCGAAACGGTCGTCCTGCGCAGCGAATGCCATTGATCCTTGATTGATTCTCCGGGGGGAGATGATGTCCTTGTCCAAAGGGTTTCTCAAAACTTTCGTTTTCTGCGGCCTGGCCGCCGCGGCGATCGCCGTCGCGTTCACCAACTGCGGCCGTCCTTCGTGGTCCGCCGCGGACTACTCCTCCCTGCACGACCCTTTCGGCGGCCTTTCCAACATCGGCACCAAAAGGGTCAACACGACCCCCTACGCTCTGCTGAATTCGGAGCAGGTTTATAAATCCATGCTCAACGTCACCGGTCAGGCCGCGCCGACCAACGCTCAGATCACCGAGTACGGCCGCCGCTCGGGCGCTCTCGCGGCCAGCGGGGAATTGGATCTGATCAACAGCCCGATGCTGATCGGCATCTCCAGCCTGGCGGGCGAGGTCTGCAACGGTCTGCTCGCCAAGGAGATCGCGCTCGCCGCGGACCAAAGGCAATTTTTCCCCGGCGTGAATTTCGCCCAGGGCATCGGCGCCCTGCCCGCCGCTTCCTTCGACGATTCCGTTCACCGCATGGCGCGCTCGTTCTGGGGGCGCGATGAAAAGCCGGAGGAGTCGGCGGCCCTCGTCGCTTTCCGGGCGGATTTCCTTTCGACCCTCACGGCGCAACAGCAGACCCAGAGCGCCTCGACCAGAAACCTTTTCCTCGGAACCTGCGCGGGCATGCTCGCCAGTTTCGACGCTTACACTTACTAAAAGGCGGGAAGACGCATGAGCAAAGAGAAAAAAGACATTCCTTTGTGGGCGAAGACCGGTCACGCGCGTCCCGTCACGCGACGGGACTTCCTGGCGGCGGGCCTGATTCCGTTCGCCGCGAGCGCCCTGTTGCCGAGCTGGATGTCCCTGTTCCTCGCCTCGCCGGAGGCGCAAGCGCAGAGCGCCCTGAACTGCTCCTCGGGAAACAGCGCTTGGATTCCCTTCATCACGCTGAACCTGGCGGGCGGCGCGGCCATGATGTCGAACTACCTGCCGATGAACGCGGCCGGCGCCCCGATCGCCTCTTACAGCAAAATGGGCCTCGGCAACAAAGACGTCCCGATCGCGCGCGAATTCGGCAACGTGCCTTTCGCCGGCGAAATGAACGGGCAACTGCTCAGCCGCTTTCTCGATGGCGTGCGCGCCACCGCGGCGGCCTCCCTGTCGAACACGGCTTTCATGGGCTTGTGCGTCCGCTCCCGCGATGATTCCGCTGAAAACCGCTTCGATGTCAGCGGCATGGCCCACGTGGCCGGTCTGGCGGGGTCGCGCCTGCCGAATCTCGGCTCGAACGACAGTCTCTCGGGCTTCGATCAGCTGCCCGCCGTCGTCGCGCCGCCCTCGCCCCTGGTGATCCGCAGCTTCAACGACGCGGCCAATGCCCTGGGCTTCAGCGCGTCCCTGGGGACCGCGCTCACCCAACCCCAGCGCGAGAAAGTCGCGAAGCTCGTCTCGAGCCTCAACTCATCGCAAGCCCGCAAGCTCGCCTCCTTTGAAGGCGGCGATGTCCTGCAGAATCTCGTCAGCTGCGCCGGCATCAAGAACGAGGATCTCATCCGCCAGGGTTCCGCCGCCGTCGATCCCCGCCAAAACGCCGCCATCGCCCAGCTCTGGAACATCAACGCCAACACGGGCGCCAACAACCGCGATCTCGTTTTCGCCACCATGGTTTACAACGCCGTGAGCGGCCAGTCGGGGAGCGCCAACCTGCAGCTCGGCGGATTCGACTATCACGACAACAGCCGCAACACCGGCAACACGCGCGATCGCGAGGCGGGCCTTCTGGTCGGCCGCATCCTCGAAACCGCCCGCCTGCTGAACCGCCCGGTGTTCCTGTACGTCACCTCCGACGGCGCCGTTTCCTCGGCCGAGTCCGAGACGGACCGCCTGGCGCCGTGGACCAGTGACCGCGGTTCCGCCGGCGGCTCCTACATCCTCGTCTATCATCCCGCGGGGCGCATCGTGACCACTCACTATCAGATCGGCTCTTTCACGGACGGCCAGGCCGCGGATGATAAATTCGTCATCGGCAACAATCCGGAGCTCGCCGCCCAGGCCGTTTTCGCCAACTACCTGCAACTCAACCGCCGCATGGATCTTTTCGAGCGCATCGCCGGCCGCGGCCTGGACAGCAAAGGTTTGAGCGAGGTCATCAAGATTGCCTAAACAGTTCCGTTGGTTGTCAGGGGTGGGCCTCACGTGTTTGCTGTTGTTGGCGTACAACAACTGCAGCCAGGGCCCGTTCGCGCTGATGACGGTGAACTCGGAGGATTTCGCCTCGAACCGGATCTTTTTCTCCGGCAGCTGCGAAGCGGAATTGATGAACCTCTACGCCAACACCTACCGGCCCTTTCTGACGAACTCCTGCGCCAGTTGCCATACCAACGGTCCCGGCATCGGCGCTTTCGGGTCGGCGGATTTTCAGGTTTCATACGATTCTTTCAAGAGCATCGGCCGTGACAAGATCCACCGCCAGTCCCTGAACGCCGGCCATCAGCCCGGGATCACGGGGCCGCAGAACGCCGACCGCCTGGATCCTTACCCCTCGCGCTGGCTCGCCGCGGAGGCGAGCTACGAGAGCTGCCGCTCGCAAGAGCCCGATTACGTCCCGACCTCCCTGCTCACCCTGCACAAGGCGAACGCGCAGATTCTTCAGCGGGCGAACGCCAACCAGACCAACTGGACGCGCCTTGAATGGGACCTGACGACCGAGGCCGCGAACAGCCAGCAGCGGAATCTCTATCCGATGATTCTCGGGATCGAGGCCCGCGTCGCCGTCGTCGGCGGCGTCCGCCGCGGTTATGAGTTCCGCAACCCCACGGCGCGCCTGAAGGCCGCCGGCGGCGGTTACACCATCAAAGGCCTCAGGCTCTCGATCAATGACGCCAAACTCGTCGACGTCACGACCTTCGCCACCGTGAACATGGGCGTGCCGGGCACGACGGACGTGAATCTGGCCCCCGGGTCCGCTTTCGCCCTGGCGGTGATGGAGCCCGTGCTCGCCACCGATCGTTTCGCGATCGAAGTGATGGAAATCGCCAACGGCGCCATTCCTCCGGGCGGCGGAGGGGGCGGCGGCCCCACCGAGCCCGAGCCCAGCCTGCCGACTTCGGTCAGCTGGACTCAACTGACCTCCAATGACGCCACCTTGGGCGTGTTCCGGCAAAGCTGCCTCAACTGCCACGGAGCGACCAATCCCAGCGCGGGCTTGAATCTCCTGGACTACGCCAAAGCCAAGGCCGCCGCGAATGAAATCATGTCCCGCATGAACAACGCCAACAACCCCATGCCGACGTCGGGACTCCTCAGCAACGAAAAGCGCGAATTGATCCGCATCTGGGTGCAGGGCGGGGCGGCTCAGTAGGCCGATCCCCGATTTCGAATTTTACAAAGAAAGATCTTTCTCCGCCTCTTCCAGGCAGCTGACCTTGGACAGCCACTGGTACCCCGACAGCAATTCCACGATCCCGTCATCGGGCAGGCCGCGAATGGCGCCGGTCTCGCGGTTCAGCTCGGCGACCACGATATTGCCCAGGGAATTTTTCCTGTCGTGCTTCAAGAAGCCCAGAGCCTCGATGTCGGCTTTGTTCTCGTCCCACCAGCGGTGGAAGTTTTCCGTGTGCCGGCGGGCGGCGGCCGCGTCCACCCCGCCGCCGAAGTTGATCATGCCGTCGGCGGAATAATATCGCAGCGGGATGACGACTTCGTGGCCGATCTCGGCGTCGCGGTCGCGCCAGATGTCGTGCAGGGGTTTGCCCACCTCGCAGTAACTCACGAACCAACTGCCGAATTTCACTTCGAAAGTGAACTCATCGAAGTCCTCGTCGGCCAGCGGATAGCGCTTCACCACGTCGTTCAAACCGAAGTTGCAATGAATGATCGGCACCAGGCCCGCGCCTTTGCGGATGATGACGTCCTCGTACTGATGGATCGTGAGGTTCAATTCGTCCAGGGCCTCGCGGAACTCATTCGCGCCCTCGCGGTAAATCCCCGCGGGATTCTTCATCGGGCCGCGGTGCTTTTCGAAATAGACGTGCAGGTGGTTCATGTATTCCTGGGTCATGCCCGGATGGGCGCGCTCAGGGACCAGACCGGGGTGGTGGGCATTGATGGTGTCGATCGCCCGGTTGAGCTTCGCGACGATGCGTTCTTCGGTGTCGTAGCTGTTCGGGAAATTCGGGAAGCGGTCGCGACGGTAGAGGTGATCCCGCTCGCAGGCGATTTTCAGGGCTTCAAAGTATTTGCGGCTGACGGGCGTGCTCTTCAAATCCCAAAAAAGGTGGATCTGGTCACGGGGGTCTTCTTTGTGAACGTCGCGGCGGGAGAAGGTGACCTTGATTTGTTTCAAAGGGTTTCTCCCGCCCGGTCTCACAATCCGCTTTCGAGGGCTTTTTCCACCGGTCGCTCGGGCGCGACGGTTTTTTCCTCGCTCAGCAGGTAGGCGACGACGTCTTTGGCGCCGTAGTGCTCTTGTCCCGGTTTCAGAATCCGGGCGATTTTATTCAAATCATCGCCCGCCGTGAGCAAGTGCATTTCAACGCGGCCGCCGGCCTGGATCTGCGGCATGCCGATATCGGCCATCAGGGCGTTGCACAGGCACTTGCGGCCGACGGTGTCTTCCTCGAGGCCGCCTTTTTTCACGTAATCCGCGACCGGTTCGGCGGGGCAGCGTTGTCCCAGGCTGCCGTCCTCTTTTTTATAGAAATGACGGAGGTACCCGAGATCGCAAATGCGTTTGCGCGAGAGATAAATGCTCTCTTCCGAGATGCTGCCCGGGATGCGCGCGGCCTTGAACGGGAAGCCCGTGGGGGAGGAGCGCGGATCCGTGAAGATCCAGCCGCCCTCCGGCGGTTTTTCATGCAAAACGGTGTGAATGGCCCCGGCGCGAAGTTTCGGGTCAACACCCGACTCGTCCGAGAACGCGAACAGGGTGCCGACCTGAATGCCGTGGGCGCCTTGTTCGCGCACCTGACGGAATTTTTCCGGGGTGGCGTAATCGCCCGCCATCCAGAAGGGCAGCTCGAGGGCGGCCATGTCGGCCAGCGAAACCGCGTCGCGCTCGCCGTAAATGGGCTCGCCGCGCTCGTTCAGTTTCATCGGGCCGCGCGGGGGCGCATTGTGCCCGCCCGCCAGGGGGCCTTCGACGATGAAGCCGTCCACGCGGCCGGTGGATTTCTTTTTCAGGTTCATCGCCAGCACGGCGGAGGAAACGATCGGGAAGAAGTAGGGGCGCTTCAGGGGCTTCAGCTCCAGGCCCTCCATCACGTCGCGGGGATCGAAATACGTCACGGCGTCTTCACCGCCCACCACGGGGATTTTCAGGCCGGCCTTTTCGTTGTTGGCGAAAAGATCCAGGGCGCCCGGGATCTCGCGCGGGATGCCCGCGCCCATGATGACGTAATCCACATCCGCGAGCATGGCGCCATACAGGCAAGCCAGGTTGGGGAGCTGAATTTTCTCGAGCAAATTCAAACCGACGACGCCGTCGTGGCCTTCACGGGCCAGCCAGACTTCCACGAAGCAGGCGGCCACCGTGGTCTGCAGCAGGAATTTCGGCGACTCCAAAGAAAACATCGGCGGGCGCTTGTAGGCCTGGCCCGGATTGCGGCCGTTCTCCAGAAAGTAGGTCTCGAGGATTTTCTGCGCGATGGCTTGCGACGGAAAGGCCGCCAAGGCACGACGACAGTGACCACCGACATCACCGTCCTGCAAACGGCGGACGAGGACCGAATTGATGGCGGTGCCGGAGACAACGCCCAACTGCCCGGTCTCGGACACGGCTTTGGCCAATTTCCAGTCGGAAACGGCGATGCCCATGCCGCCTTGAATAAGAATCGGGTGATTTTTGTGCATGTTGAGCAATCTATCGGGAAGAAGGCCCGCGATGCAATCAAAGAGTGGAAAAAACCTCAGGAAACAGATAGTTGGCAATTCATGTAAACGTTTGATTTAATTTCACTTTTTCACAGAATCGCCCACTCTGTCGACAGACAAATCATGAAACAAATCAAGCTTCTGCGGATGGGGTTTACTTCTTCCGGGTGAGTTCCACGATCTCCTCGAGCTTTTCCACGGGCTGCACTCCGCTCAGCGCAATGCCGTTGAGAATCATCGTCGGGGTTCCATTGAAGCCGAAGGCTTGGAATTCCGCCATGTCCTCTGCGACGGTCTTTTTCACCGCGGCGGATTTGACGTCGGCGGCGAGCTTGCCGGGGTGAGCGCCAACTTGAGCGGCCGCTTTTTTCAGAAACGCTTCATCTTTCAGTTGTCTTTGATGGGCGAAGACATGCTCGTAGAACTTGAGCGCTTTGACTTTGTCCTGACGGCGGATCGCCTCGAAGTACAGCGCGGCCGGAAAGGCCATCGGGTGGAAATCGAGGGGCATGTTCTTGTAATAGACCTGGATGTCATTTTTGTGCTTTTGTTTGAACTCCTTCAATGACTCGCTCGCCATTTTGCAGGCGGGGCATTGAAAATCCACGTACTCCACCAGCACGATGGGGGCCTTGTCGTCGCCGATCAACCTCCGCTCCTCTGAAAGCTTCGGTTGTTTGGGATTTTTCAAATCCCTCTCCTGCCCTTTTTTCATTTCAGAAGCGTGTTGTTCATATTGCGCCTGCTGGGCCTTCTGGGCCGCGCGATTGACGGATTCGATGAACCGGACGGGATTCTCCTCAATCGCCTCGAACACGATGTCCGGATTCTTTTTGATCGCCTCGCGGATCTGGTTTTCGCTGGAAACGCAACCGGAGACGGCGAAACCACCCAATGCCAGGATTAACTTTTTCATCTCATCCCCTTGTTTGTCGGAATTGATTGTTTGTCGTTCTCACACCTGTTCGAATCCGGCTTTTGATTCAGCCAGGACTCCATCCACTTTTCATGATTCCACTGGGAGCACATGAGCCCTCGAGACATGTTTCCATCGCGGCCGCCGATGGTCACACGGGCCTGCGCGGCCGAAAACCCGATTGAAAGAGAAACCGTCAGAACCAAAATCCGCCGGAATAGACTCCTCGAAACTTTCGATTTTTCAAGGGAGTTCAGGGATTCCATCCTCTCCTTGATTTCCTTGAAGCCACGACTGGCCGAAACGGATACCAGGCTGGTGGATGAGCCCGGGGCCAAAGAGACCACGTCCAAAAGCGATCGCTGAAGATCGAGCGGGCGAATGCCGGCCGCCAGCACGGATTCTTCATCCGCGGCTTTTTCCACCGTCATGTGATGCCGATGGTGAAAGAGGGCCATCAAGGGATGAAAAAACAGCGCTCTCCGGCAGAGCCTTCCCAACAACAACCAAAGAACATCGCCATCGCGCGCATGAACGAGTTCATGGCAAAGAACCGCCCGCAGGCTGTCGGCTGAAAGCTCGTTCAGCAACTTCTCTGGCATCACCACTTTGCAATTCCGAAAACCGAGGACGAAAGGACTGATTTGTTCGCCCGTCGTGTAAAACGGCATCTCCTTTGCCAGGCCCAAGCGTCTTCGGCACATCTCAAATATTTTTTGCGGCTCCGGGCTCAAGACAGGCTTGAGTCGGCGGACCTGCCGAAATGAAAGAAAAATCCTGAGGCCGTCTTGGCTCAGCAAAAATCCGAAGCCACACGCCCATATCGCCGCGATGAGGCGGGTGATGGGCAGGGAAGATCCGGCTTTCACGAAACGATCAAAACAGCCGGACGCCAGTTCCGGATCCGCGAACGCAACGAGCAAAAAACCCGCTGAAAAAACGGTCATGATCAAAACCGTCTGACTGTTCAAAAACCATTTCATCTGCAGATGGCTGGTTCTCCCCAAGAGCCAAGCCGAGACGATCCACCATAAAATCAGAGATACCGTGGCGGCCAATGTCCCGACCAGCAAACCTCGCCAGACATAATCAAGAAACGGGAGCTCAGCCAACATCTTCGCCCCCTTTTTTGTGCTCCATCTTCGCCATCATGTCTTTCAGCTGCGAAAGCTCTTCCGCCGTCAATTTCGAAGAGGACACAAAATAAGCGAAGAGAGGGCTGACTGAACCACCCAGGGTTTTTTCAATGAAGTTCGAGACCTTGTCGCTGAGCACTTCATTCGTTTCAAGCTTCGTGCGGTATTGAAAAATCCCGTTTTCACGGGCGCGGCTCAAGAATCCCTTTTTACGGAGCCTCTCCATGACCGTTAAAACGGTCGTGCGCGCCAGCTTCTTTTCCTTTTCAAAATGGACCGCCACGTCCCTCACGGAGAGAGGCTCATGGCCATCGACATAGCGAAGGATTTCCATTTCCTGCTCACCCAAACTCGGCACTTTCTTCATCAGCCACCTCAGACTACAAATGTAGTCTAAATTGACTACGTCTGTAGTCAATGGGGTCTGGAGTCTAGTTTTTCGGGATGCAGGAAAATTGCGGTCTATTCATCAGTTCCTGCAACAATTTCCACTTTGATGCGATCGGGGTCTTCGAAATAGACCGCGTAATTTCCACCCGCACGTGGATGCGAGCTTGTTTCTTAGATGGTGGAGTAGACGACGAAGTCATCCAGCCGACTTTGCAGCTACTGACGGTCCAGTAATGACTGCAACCTCCTTGGTACCTATAAGTAGTTGATAATAATAATGACTTCGTGCAGTATTTGATTTTGCTACAAAAAATGATTCAAAATTTGCAGCAACCTATTTGTAATTATAAGTGCTTATATTTATTAGGTATTATCATTATGGACCAGTTTTCTACAAAAAGTACTCAAAAACTTGTAGAATGATGACAGGTTTTCTACAAAATATGCAGCAAATTTTGCAGATAAAGTTGCGGGTATAAAATGAGCAAAGACGACTTTGATTTCTTAAATTCGGACATCTGGCTCAACTACACCCAGCAAAGCTATCGATCTCCTGAAGAGATCAGGTATCGACTTCAGGAGAAAAATAAAAAGCCGAAAGATTGGGAATCAGTGGCGAGAAAGATCGTCGCTATTCGAAAAACCAATGCGATCACACTGTTCATCGATTCGATTGCACCGAGGTTTTGGTTTTATCCTGCTGACAGCATTCTACGGAAAATTAATGAAATCGACCGAATCGGAACTGCTCTATACGAAAGGATTCGGCGTGCGACATTTGAACAAGAGTTTCTATTAAATTCGAGAATTGAAGAGGCGATCACTTCTGCAATTTACGAAGGTGCTCACAGTACGAGAGCACAAGCAAAGCAGCTAATCGCGTCCAAGGAAACACCCAAGAACAAAGATGAGTGGATGCTCATCAATAACCTTCTGGCCATGAATTGGGTGAAGGATCACAATCAAGAAACCCTTTCCAAAGACACGATCCTTACCCTTCATGAAATTGTAACTCGGAACACTCTCGAAGGTGATGACGTCAACTACTCAGGTCGGTTTCGCGACGACACGGTGAGTGTCGGTCCGCATGAAGGAATTCAATACGATTTGATTGAGACCGCTATCAATCAAATGATCAAACTCATTACTCAGAATAGACGTTACATACATCCAATTATTAGAGGCGTACTCATCCACTACTTCATTGCATATATTCATCCGTTCTTCGACGGAAACGGGCGAACTGCCAGAGCACTCTTCTATTTCAAATCAATGAAACACAATTTGAAGTATGTTGAGTTACTTTCCGTCTCTGCCTACTTGAAACAGCATGGGGAGCAATATGAAAAGGCATTTCAAAAAGTCGTAGAGAACGAATACGACGTGACCTACTTCATCGATTTTTGCCTAGACTCGATGCTCTCAGCATTAAAACAGGTAGAGAAGAAGATTACTTATTTAATTCGAATGGCTGACCTAAAGCAGCGGTTCAAGCTTAACGACAATCAGCTTGGATTACTTCAACGGATGGCTCTCAATAAGTTCCGATTCGTACATATCGAAGAGTATGCAGCACAGATCAAAATGTCTCGTGAGACTGCCCGGCAAGATTTAAAGGAACTCCAAGATCAAGGTCTGTTGATCGAATTCAAGTCTGGCAAGAAGCTCTGCTACAAGGTCAACGCAGAGAAGCTAAGAGAGCTTTATAAAGATCCAGGTGTTTAGCACTTGCTTCACGGGTTCAGCCCGGTCTGCTCAGAGGGAGAAGGTCAGACTCTACCCTTTAAGGGGCGTTGTGTCCACCAAACCGGGGCAACTTCACTAGAGATACTTATTCCCAAACCAAAATAACCCGCAGCATTAAGTATTTGATAACTTTTACTAAAACTACTTAGAGCATTTAAATAAAACCTGAAATATCTGTCTTTCAAATGGACCATTTCATTTACTTTTGTAAACACAAAAGACGACCTAGACCTTGTTTGAAAAATTTAAACTCCGTAGGATCTGGTTGTGCGCACATAAACAAAAAAATTAAGGAGAATTTTTAAAATGAAAACCGCAATTCTGTTTTTTAGTCTTTTAGTAGGCGGCTTCGCCCATGCACAAGTTATCGCAGACACGTTTGAGTGCCGAGCCAAAATAGTTGATCTTAAAACAAATGACACCGCAGAAAGTGTCGGCATGGCGGCAGGCCATCGCATAGTGACGCCGATAGATTCCTCAACAGGACAACCATATCCATCAAATATGGAAGTCTCTAAAGGCGAGGCTAAACTAAGTTTGGCGCTTAACGGAAAAATAAATTCATACAAAGTTGATTTCAATCTTCAGTATGGATTTGCTAAACGTTCTCTTCCAAATCCCACTGAAGCTCGACAGTATGTTTGCAATCAAGTTACACTTCAAAGTTGTCAGAATGGTGAGATGGGTTCGTGTGCCGCTGCGAGCACAATTTGCGTAGTAATTCCAGATCCTTTTGATCCTAAATATGGGTGGAGCGAAACAATCTTAATTCAAAAAGTCCCAGTGTTTAATGAAAAACTTTTGCGTCCTCTCGATACAATCGTTCCGATTGATCCAAATGACCCTAATGGAGCACGCGTAACTGTCTCTTGCAAATTTCAAGGAACATACCTCTAACGATGCAATCAGTTAGACCTGTTGTTTTTGATTATACTGACCCGTCAGAATTCCTCCGAGACCTTGGCGAGCACAATAGAGAAACTCGCCGAGGTTTCAGTGTTCGTGCCAGATCAAAAGATATGGTCGGGTGCTCGCCTGCTCTTATTTCACAAGTTTTAAAAGGTCAGAGAAAACTAAAACGTGACCAACTGTTAAATTTCGCAAAAGTCTTTGGGCTAACAACCACCGAAGTAAACCACATCGACAATCTTCTTAAGTCAGAACAAACGCAAGGTGCGCTTAGTGACTTTTCTATTCCTACAAAGGAAGCAACAGCAAAAGTTCCTAAAAATCATCTTTTGGCTGATTGGTTGCATCCCTACGTAAAAGACCTTATTGAGCTAAAAGATTTTAAGCTTGATGTGAAATGGATGCTTCAGCATCTGGGCTTCGCAGCAACTCCACCTAAAATTGAAAAATCAGTTCAATTTCTTCTCAAGGAAGGGTTCTGGAGAAAAACTCCCGAAGGGAAAATTGTTCCTGAAGAAGCAGCAGTCGTGACGACAAATGAGATTCCAAATGAAAAAATTAAAGCCTTTCATAAGCAGGCATTAAAAATTGCAGCAAAAGGCTTGGAAGAGTTTCCTGTAAATCGGCGTAAAGCTTCAACCATTCTCGTCGCCGTTAATGAGGACTCAAAAGAAGAACTGAAAGCTCTCATCAATAAATTTCAAAGTGATTTGGTTTCATTTATGGAAAATCATTCGCAGGACAAGGACGAACTTATGCAAGTGACGATTCACATGACTCCAATCGGAGGACAAGATGTCAAAAAGTAAAATAATTTTATTTCTATATTTAATGTGTCCTGCATTTTCTTTTGCGGGAACAGTGGTTGGAAATGGTGGGGAGCCTATTCTACATTATTTAGAGGCTTCACGTTTCGCTCTTATTGAAACACTCAGAGATATTCATAATGATCCAAAAAAGAATGCTGAGTTTTGCTCTAAGGAGTCACAACTCAATGCCGATCAGAAAAATTTCTGCCGTGAGTATTTATTGGAAATTTTAGATCAAGTCATCACGCTGAACCTTGAACCGAAAAAAGTTCCCTTTGTTCTGAGAGAAGACCCTTTGCTTGTGGTTGGGCCAGATGGAAAACCGATGCCAGTTTCTGCAAGAACTGAACTCGGCGACCAAGGGCCTATTGAGTTTCATCTTGATTCTATTAAGTTGATGGCTCCTAAAGACCTTTTGCAATTGGTAGCACACGAATTTCAACATAAAATCACTTATAAAAACAGCAGTCCGACAGACAATGATCCTATTGGGCCGTTTCAATATGGACGATTTTTGATTGATTCTGTAGCATCTGCTATCGTGAAAGTGGCTATTGAAACTGGAAGGATTGGCACGCAGCTTGTTCTTCGGGATAGTTTTGAATGCACCATCCGCTCGGGTTCATCGCAATTTGGAATGAGGGCCTCAACGCAAAGATGGTTTTTTGATTCTTCTCTTACAAGCTACAAAACAAGTCTTAGCGAACTGCCGACAGACCCATTTATTTTTGTTTCAGAGACCATCGATTCAAAAATTGTTTTTCAGCTCAACATTACTGATAAGAATCACTGCCAAAATCTGAATGATGCCAGCTTACGACAATCTCGTTTGGCCTTGTGGAGAGTATTCAATAATCCTCAAACACCATCGCAATTGATTTCTGAACAAAAGCTGCCTGGAGTGAATCCTCTGTGCGAAAAAGTATCACCGCTTTTCACAGCAGACTTTCAAGCCATTCATTTTGATTGCAAGTATTACGGGACTGAGGCTCACTAAGAATAAGGACGCAGCTATTTTATTAAGCTGCGTCACCCTGCCAATTTCAGCTTCTTAGTTTTTGCCGTATATGCCGTTGGCGTATATCGTGTATCCATCCATTCAGGTTCGGGACGTGTTGCTGGAAAATTTAAAATTTCTGTTAAAGCTTCTTCTTGCTCTTTGCTCAATACCGGAATTTTTTTGTAACTCAATCGGACGCCACTTTTATTAACTGTTGAGAAGACAGGCGATTTGTAGAATAATATTATTATGCCAAACTTCAGAAAAAATATCTTTTTAGGTCTTATATTTTTACTATGCGGAATTAGCTCGGCGTGGGCAAAGCCTTCTCAAAGCGAAATTGCATTTCAAAATAGCTCCATTCATTTTCAAGCTACGAAAACAAAATCTAAGTTTACCTTTTCGGATAACTTAGGTCCTCGTAGCCTTGAAATTAAAAAATGTAATCGCAAAGTGGTTGAAGATTTTTGGCAAGGCCTTGTGAAGTCAGTAAACTCATTGCAGGGTTCGGGCATCAAGGAAAGACTGCCCTCTTCAAACGCATGGGTTAAATTTGAAGGTGTTAAATTTCAAGTTCTTGATTTTGAACCCGCCATCCATGTTTTCAATAAAGCACCCAACAATTCTCAAGTTTTATTTTCTGAAAGCAGACGATTATGCAAAAAATAATCTTTGTTTTCGCAATTGCTTTAACGGCTTCGTTCGCATCGGCTGATATTGGGAAAAATATTGAGGAGATTAATAAAGCCGTAAAAAATGCAGGGAATCAGCCAGAAAAATGCACAACATGCTACGTGGCTGCGGCAGGAATTGCATCCGACAACACGGGCTCTCTGATGAGAAGTTGCGTTGAAAACATCTGTTCAAAGAAAGAATTTTCTCTCGCCGAGACACTGAACAAAATTTACGATGGTACAACAAAACCCAACACCACTTACGATAATGAAATCCAACCTATCATCAACGCAATGGCGAAGGAAGATGCTAACGATAAAGTGACCAGAGGAAAGACATATGAGGAATGGTTAAAAAACCCGCCTGACTTAAAAAAACCAGGAGCCATACGAGTTTTTAATATGTTCACCGTTCTCAATAGTTTCTCTAAATTTCAGTTCAAGGCTGAGAACGGCAAAGCGGTTATTGATGTTTCCAAATCAAGAAGTGCGTTTCCTGACATCTCTGATGAAGAGTTTAATAAGCGCGTACAAATTGGTGGAAAAGTTCTGAGTGCCCTCATGGATAAGGCAATTACGGAAACAGACCCAGCGAGGGTTCAGCTTGTCTATGGAAGCGGATTTAAGGCAAGGGTTGATTCGGTTATAGGCTCGTTTACGGATAAGCAGAAACAAATTGAAGCTGACCCAGAATTAAATTTTTTAACGAAGCTTCAATCATTTAAAGAAATGGCCTCTGGAGAAAAGATAAAACAGCAGTTTGAAAATACTGAACAGATAAATCCGGATGCTATTAGCAACTTGAATCAAGCCAACGCAGTTCTAAATTTATTCGTGGCTATTTCTAAAGACCCCGATTTCAAGAAGATGCTTGATTCAGCTCCAATTGATATGAAAAAGGCAATTGCTACATTAGGAACGCAGAAAATCCTGAAGGACCGAGAGCAACAGCAACAAGGGGTCTTAACTGGACAAACAGCATTATCCGCAAAGTGCCGAACGGCTTTTGAAACTGCCCAGCAGGTCTTACCATCTCAAAAAGATTTGGATTTATTTAAAACAAAAGTTGATGGATTAAAAAACAATTTTTTGGATAAGACAAAATCCTTAATGTGTGAATCCGCATCCAAGAATTATCAATCTCAGGTATCGTCTTGGTCAGCAAATTTTCCACTTACAAAAGAGCAGTATCTTGCCAACATGAAAGCAAGTTTAAATCGTGGTCTTTCAGAGGCAAAAAAGTGGAAACAACAATACGAAGAAATTGATAAGTCACCGGATAAAGATACGATTTATGCTATTGGAGTAGCAACTTTAAAAGCCGACTATAATGCTGTGACTTCCTCTTCCGATGACGTTTGCGACAATCTAATGACAAATATTGTTCCAGACGCCACTAGCTATTTTAGTAATAGCTTTGTCACTGGTCCTATGACAATTAAACATAAAGATGCTGGCGGAATTTGCTATCATGAAATGGGCCATAAATTATTTCATTTCATGAAGTATCAAAACAACTGCGGAGACAAATCGCAATTTGATAAAATTCGCGCTTGCTTGCTTTCACTTCATACAGAATTGTCCACTGAAGAATTGCTCTTAGAAACCAGCAAAAAAGCTTTTGGTGGTGATACGTTATACGAGTCAGAGGATTGGGCAGATTTAATTTCTGGTTTAGTGGAGGATAAGGCCAGCAATTTTGCCTGCTTATTTGCCCAAAAGCTGAAAGACGAGGACTACAAGCAGTTATCTTTGAAAAATTCTGACAGTTCTGACTCACATTCAACCGACCTCTTCCGATTACTCCACTTGAATTTTTTGAAAACTGGAAAAACGCCAGCGCAATGCGACCAGGCTCTTTCTGCGCGTGGGGAAAAGGCAAACTTTAAAAATTGCCTTCAACCGCAGTAAGTATTTTGGATAAAGGCCCATAGCTTAAGGGCCTTAAATTAATATTACCCTGCTAATTTCGGCTTCTTACCTTTTTCAGTATAGGCCGTTGGCGTGTAGTGAAGATTCTCTTTGTCTTTGTAATGGTTGTATGACGTAGAAACTGAAGTATGTTCCAGATAAACAGAAATGTTTTCCAGCTTCTGGTTGTAGTCAGGGCTTAGCATCAAATCAATGTAGCCCTTACGTCCAGAATAGCAGTCAAACTTATGTCATTCAGGTTTATATTTTTTACTTTTGATTCGTAAATGCTTATCCATCCACTCAGGGTCATGCCCTGCGCGGGAGTTGCGTTGACATGACTCTCTCGGTCAACGCTTTTTAATGAACTAATTCTGTCGGCGTCACCTCCGTTTTGTCGATCACGTATTTTTTGTAGAGCTCATAGCCGGCGTCCCAGGTCTGTTTCGGCGTCCGCCCCAAGCAACGCTTGCCTTGATTCGTCCGCTCCTCATTGTACCGCCTCATAAACACATCCAGATCGGCCTGGATCTGCTCGAGCGACGTATAGAGGGTCTTTCGGAAGGCAACCGCGTAGAACTCGTCCTGGATCGTCTGGTTGAGCCGCTCGGTCGAACCATTCGTCTGCGGATGGTAGGCCTTGGTCCGAGAGTGTTCGATGTCGTTTAAGTGCAAGAACAGTTGGTACGGATGCTGCTCGACCTTGCCCGAGTATTCGGTCCCGCGGTCCGTGAGAACCCGCAAAAGGCGCACCTGCTCAGCATCGAAAAATGGCAGAACCTTATCGTTCAGAAAGTCGGCCGCCGTGATCGCGGTTTTGTCCGTGTACAACTTCGCAAAACCCACATTCGAGTAGGTGTCGATCCCAGTCTGCTGATAGATCTTTCCCACTCCCTTGATGTAGCCCACGTAGTACGTGTCCTGTCCGAACAAAAATCCTGGGTGAAAAGTCTTGATCTCACCATGTGCTTGCTTTTCTTCTTTCGCCGTCTCAAGAGCTGTAACCTGTGACTCAGTCAAAATCCTCCCGCTCTCGGCGGCAAACTTTTCCAGGCGCTGCAAACGCTTGGATTTGCGCAAAAGATCATGCCTTGCCCAGACGCCTCGCACTCCGCCGTCGCTCACGTTGATGCCGAGGATTTTCAGCTCATTCGACGCACGTCTTTGGCCATGCGTCGGGAACTCCAGACTGTAATCCAAAATCTTTTGCTCGATCTCGGGGCTCAGTCGATTGGCGGTGCGCGGGGCTCTCCTCGACTTCTCTAAAAGCCCATCAAGGCCGTCTTCTTGAATTGCTGTTTTGATGTCGTAGAAGTGTTGGCGGGAAACACCTAAATTCCGGCAGGCCTCAGAAATGTTCCCGAGCTTCGCGGCAAGCTCGACAATACTCATTTTTCGTTTCAAAATATATTGCTGTTGGGTCATGGGACTCTTCTTTCTTCAGTTAAAGTTTTAGTGTGGTAACCAAATCTTTAACCGAGAGAGTCCCTGGCTCAATGCTTACGCACTACCCAGACCTTGGTATTGTAAACGCAATTCAAACGCGGGCCAGATTACCCAACCGACTTGAGCTTTGTTTTCTTTGTATAATCTGTATCGTCAAAAAACGCCTTCGTTCTGTTCTTATAGTGCTTCCAGGTTGTTTCGATAGAACGATGACCAAGGAATAGGGCACAATTTTCGAGAATCTGCCCCAGCTTTTCCAACCAATAGTCAGTTGCCCCTTTTCGTGGACTATAACAGTCGTATTTTTCGTGGCGTTTATATTTTTTCTTAGAATCTTTTGCCATTTTATGAACCCATTTCGGGTGCGGTCGCTTCATCAAGCCCGTTTTAATTTTCTCCAAACAATCTGCCTGTTCAGAGCATAGGACGGGAATACGTTTTAGCTTCTCTCTGTCTGAACTATCGAAGACGGTTTTTGTTTGCTCGACGAGTAAAATTTCAGCCCCATTTTCAAAGTAGGTCTCAACATTGCCAACGATGCGGTCAAGTTCCGAAGGTCGAAGACCAAAGCGGTAAGCACTTTCAATCCAGTTAAACCAGAAAATCTCTTTTTCATTTTTAGGGTCGATGTTGCCCTTGATTCTCTTCAAGGCTTCTTCATCAATAGGAAGTGCCGCTGTTCTTACACCCTCGGTCTTAAAAGAATGAGCCTGAGCAATGGCGTTTCTGTCATTGGCTCTAAGACCTTCGACTTTTTCAAAGTATGTTCCCGTCTGTTTGGCGTAGAACTTTCCCCACCAGTTCAACATATAGATAATATCCATACAGTAGGAAACGGAGAATTGACGTTTCTTGAAGTAGTTTGTGATTTTCCCCATTTCGTCGGTGTATTGGCTAGGCATGACTTTAACGGTCTTTGAAACCATCTCTTGAACGACGGTGAAGACACCCAACATTCTTACCTTGTAGCGATGAGTGGCATTGAGCTCATCGATTTTCTCATTGAACTTTTTGACGAGAAGGGGAGGAAAAAGAGTTTGGTTTATTCCGACTAACTTATCAGAGCGTTTGAGTGCCAACATTTGGCTGCGAACCTCAGTGTTTTCACTCTTACGGAGAAAATTATATTTCTTAATTTCATCTCGGGCTTGCTGAACATTCATTTCGGGACGAAGACCGAATTTATAATAAAGAGCCTTTGAGATTGTTTCTTGTGAGCGTTCACCGCCCTCATAACTTTCAAGAAGAAGGGACCAAGTGCCCGAGGAATTTTTCTTGATGTAATAGCTGCCAAGACTGCGGCGAGAAGTTTCGTCTTTTGGATTATTGAGACTGAAATCGAGATCTTTTTTTGAAACTGTCGGCTTTTTCTTTCGGGCCATCTTTCGCTCCTGTTTTCGTTTCGGTTGAAACGAGAAGGAACTTGATAAAAACCCCCGACTTCCCCTACTGGGAAATCCCCGACCCAAATGACCTAAGTTGTTGATTATATTAGATAAAATGGCTCAGGAGGAGGGGCTCGAACCCCCGACCCAGCGGTTAACAGCCGCTTGCTCTACCGACTGAGCTACTCCTGAGCAACACAGACAGATGGGCAAAGTAATCGGAGCTTGGGGCGACTGTCAAGGCTGGCTATGGGCTTTTACGGCCTTCTCGAGATTCGAAGATCGAAAAGGCAAGCCTTGGACGCGGAAAAGCCCGCGTTCGGCGTCGGTTTCGAGTTCAATGGTGCTGCCGTCGGTGCCGGTGACCCTTAAAAGTGGAACAAAGACGGCCACTTTGACCAGATCCGCCTCCACCGGTTCCATTTCGACGACGCAGAATTGACGGCGGACGCCGGCGTCTTCAATCAGCCGTTCCGGGTTCAATAAACGCACTTCTTGCACATTTTTTGGGCACCATGCCCAGGCCGAATCGGGCGGAAACATTCCCTCCAGAACCCGGCGGAAGCCGTCAGAACGCATCTGGCTCCCCAGCCAGATCACCGCGCCCAGGGCGGATAAAAGAATCAGTGTCTTGACGATCAGGCTCATGGGATCGGACTTTTTGGATGTGCTCATAATCTTTATTCAACTGCATTTCAGTTGAGGGATTCAAATTGAATCTTGCTGTCACGATCAGTACTTCCATTCCATCATTGTTCCACAATCAAGGATCTCTATGCTTTCAGCCCTGCTGGCCTTGCTTTCGTCTTTTTCCTTCGCCGCTTGGGATCTGAATGATCTCTCGATCTTGATGCCTTTGCCCGCCAACGGCGAAGAGCAGTTGATGCTGCATGCCCGAAGCCCGGGGCAAGGCGGGGTCTTGATGCCGCCGCCGGTGTACGAAGCCCTGCCGGGCATCGTGGTCGGGGGCGATAAGCAAGCCATTTACGAGCGTTTCCTGAAAGTCGTCGCCGTGCGCATCGATCCCTGCTTCGCGGAAGGCACGGCCCCGCGCAATTGCCTGCGCCAGATCCGCCTGGTGTGGCAGCCGCTCAAGGCCGCGCCGAACGGCTGGTCCACCCACGACGCCGCCATCCACACGTTCCATGTCCTGGACGAAAACCAATGGTCGTCCCTGCTGACCTCGCTGCGTGAGCTGAAGACCAAAGGATTCCTGGCCACGGGCCTGCCCCTGCAAGTGCACCCCGTGCTGCGCGCCCAAGGCTACCGCGGCCCCTACTGGAAAGAACTCAGCCGCTTGCTGCTGTCTTTCTGCGGACCACAAAATTTATGGCGAGCCACCGCCATGACCGTGAACCCCATGGGCAACGTGTGGGTTTTCACGGGCTTCAACGTGAACCAGGGCCAACTGCAACGCATTCAGATCGCGCGCCTGCAAAGACCCGCGCAGTCGGTGTTCGTGAACATCCGCGACGTGAGCGAATTCATCATGGACATCTCCCCGGCGCCCGAAAATGAAATCCCGCTGCTCACCCTCGTGCGCGATTCCAAGACCGCCCAGAAGGTGAAGCCCGAGGCGGAAATCGCCGAGGCCGTCCGGCGCGCCGTGATCTTCGAAAACCCGCGACTGCACAATCCCGGAACCCTGGACTGCGCGAGCTGCCATATCGCCCGCAACGTCGGGCTGTGGGCGCAGGAACGCTACCCCCGCTGGTCATGGAATCAGCTGTTCGGGAAAGAACTCTATCGGGGCCCCGGCCAGCTCAGCAACACCACCCGGCAAAACCGCCGCGTCGATGCCCTGCGGGCCTTCGGTTATTTCGAAAAGGACCCCATCATTTCGCAGCGGGTGATCAACGAAAGCTCCGCCTCGCTGTCCGTGGTGAAATAGACCTTTTCACTTGCCTTTCATTGAGCGATCGCCGATTCTTTCCCCGAGTTCATGTTAGGGAGTAGCCACTCTCTGTGAGAAGTCGACATACTGGGCTTTAAAGCCCCGGCTTCTGAGCGACGAACCTTCGTCGTTGGCGAGACTAACACGGCATTAAGGCCGTGGAGTATTCGCCGATCGAACCCTCTCCACGGAAAATTTGAAGTTTGTTGCGGGGGTTTCCGTGGATGCCTTGATCAATTCGACTTTACTGGTCTTCGTCAGTGAGATGGGGGACAAAACCCAGCTCCTCGCCCTGATGCTGGCGTGCTGTTTCCCAGGGCGCGGGTGGGCCATCATGGGCGGGATTTTCGTCGCCACCTTGCTGAATCACGCCCTCGCCTCAGGCCTGGGCAACTGGCTGGCCCTCGTGATCCCGGCGCAAGTGATGACGTGGATTTTGGCCGCCACCTTCTTTGGCTTCGCGGTGTGGGTGCTGATTCCCGACAAGGACGGCACGGGCGGCCTGCCCCTTCAGAAAGGCGCCTTCCTCACCACCGCCATCACTTTTTTCATCGCCGAAATGGGGGACAAAACCCAGCTCGCCACGGTCGCGCTCGGGGCGAAATACTCCGATTTCGCCATGGTCACCCTGGGTTCCACCCTGGGGATGATGGCTTCCAACGGACTGGCCGTGGCCTTCGGGCCGCGCCTGATGAAACGCCTGCCGATGAAATGGGTCCGAATCGCGGCGAGTTTATTGTTCGTCGCGTTCGGATTGGGCGTTTTGCTGGGACTGCACCAAAACCTGAATTGACGCCTACTGCACGATCCCGGCCGGAACCGTTTTCGGTTCGGTCAAAACCGCGCAGTAAATGCGGTCCCCGGAATGGCCGGAAGGATCGCTTTTCTCGTCATCGGGATTGGCGTGGATGATGATCGAGGTCCCGGCCTCCGTCGCCAGCGAATTCGGCGTTCCGGGATTCAAGGTCGTGCCCTTCAACGTGAAGTCTTTCTTCAACGTGCCGTCCGCCGCGATCTCGACGTTGCCGAGGTCGCCCAGGTGCGGGCCCCGCAGGCTCTTTTTCCCGTGATGACGCTTCGTCGGATTGAAATGATCCGCGGCCGATTCGAACTTCGGTCCCTCACACTTGCCGGCGGCGTGAATGTGCATGCCGCGCTTGCCCGGCTCCAGGCCGCTCAGATTGACCGAGATCTTGACGCCGTTTTTCTGATCGACCGCCGTGGCGGTGCCGACCACCTTGCCGCTCATGTCGACGAAGTTCGTTTCCTTCGTGGCGCTCATCGCCGCCACCGGCATGGAAAGGGACAGGGCTAAAACAAACTTTGATGTGATGTTCATGGGGCCTCCTTGTTCTCAGCTGGAATTCTTGGGCTGAGGGGAGGCAAAGTCATGCCGAAAGCCTTCCTTTGAAGAAAGCTGAACGGGCATGAATCTGGAGGGGAAAAATGGTGCGGACGGGAGGATTCGAACCTCCGACCACTTGATTCGTAGTCAAGTACTCTATCCAGCTGAGCTACGACCGCACGGCAAATCGAACTGAAGTACGTTGATACGCCATGTGGCCCCCCAAAGGCAAGCAGGGACCCCGGCTTTTTGCAATTTCCTCAGGCGGCGCGCTTGATTCACCCGACGGCCTATGGCAGCTTACGAAAACAGTCCGCGAATCCGGAGAGGTGGGTGAGTGGCTGAAACCAAGCGTTTGCTAAACGCTCGTACGCTCAAAAGGCGTACCGCGGGTTCAAATCCCGCCCTCTCCGCCATCATAATCCACTGAAATCACTGATTTATTTCTTAAATTAATAGCGGATCTTGTCCTGCTTTTGGTCCCACTCCTTGAAGACCTCGTAGGCTTCGCCATGCAGGAATTGCTGCATGGGGATTTTGCGCTCGCTCGGCTTCAGGGGGATTTCTTTGTAGATGAAGTCGTCATCAAACTGATGGCGGGCGGCGTCCTCCCGGGTGCTGGCGTAATAAATCCGGGAAATCCGCGCCCAATAAGCCGCCGACAGGCACATGGGGCAGGGTTCACAAGAGGTGTAGAGCTCCGCACCCTGCAGTTCAAAGTTTTTTTCGTTCCGGCAGGCCTGGCGGATGGCCTGAACTTCGGCGTGCGCCGTGGGATCATTGGTGGAGGTCACGCAGTTCCAGCCTTCGCCGATCACCCGTCCCTCTTTGACGATGACGGCTCCAAAAGGACCGCCTTCGCCCTTTTGCATGTGTTCCCGGGACAACTCGATCGCGCGACGCATGTACTTCTCGTTCATAGCTGTCTAGACTAAAAGCCCTTTTGCCCGAGAAGCAAGTTCTGCTTTGTTAAGGATGCGCCTCTTGCGAGAAGCTCTCCTGTTCCGAAACCCTTTCGAGGATTTCGCCGGCGATCTCCTCGTTCGCCCGCGTCGCGATGTCACCGAGGGCCACGATGCCAACGAGTTTTTTGTCGCGGTTGACGATGAGGATCCGGCGGATCATTTTCACTTCCATCAGCCGCGCCGCCTCGCCCACTTCCATGTCGTCGTAGGTCCAGACGATGGGACTGGTCATGACTTCGGTGACTTTCGTTTCATCCGCGTCCCGCCCTTCCGCCACCACCTTCAGCGCGATGTCGCGATCGGTGAGCAGTCCCAGAAGTTTTTTCCCGTCGGTCACGGGAATGGCGCCCACGTCGAGGGTCTTCATTTTCTCGGCCGCTTCGCGCACGGTGCACTCCAGGGGAACGACTTCCACTTTTTTCGTCATGATGTCTTTGAGTTTCATGGGATGCCTCCTGTCTTCAGAAGCCATCATAGAGCAAGGCCTGATCGCGTCCCGTGAAGAAACGGACACTTCAGGAAAGGTCGATGGGACTTCAACCGATCTTCACGGCCCGCATGGAGATCGAAGCGTTCTGAATTCCCTCGTAAGGGAATTCCACGGCTTCATCCTGATCGGCCGCCCCCAGGGTGTAAAGCAAGGGGACGTAGTGATCCAGGCTCGGGTGGGCCTGCGCGGCGAGAGAGCCCATGGTGCCATGGGGATTGATGAGGGCTTTGTCGTCCCGCGAAAGGATCTTGTTTTTTATCAGCTCGTCGAACTCCACCGCCCAATCCAAGGGCTCGGCGTCCTCTTCCCAACGGATGGAGCGCAGATTGTGGGTGATATTGCCGCTGCCGATGATCAAAACGCCGCGGTCCCGCCAGGTCCTCAGGCTGCGCGCGATTTCATACTGCGCGGACAAAGGGGAGCGCACGTCGATGCTCATCTGCGCGACCGGGATGTCGTGGGCCGGAAACAGGTGATGGAGCACGGCCCAGGCGCCGTGGTCCAATCCCCAATCCAGGGCGGGGGCCACGTTCGGAATGCCTTCGCGGATCTCCCGCGCCATCTCGACCGCGCCGGGCGCGGGATATTGAAGCGAATAAAGCTCCTGCGGAAAACCGCCGAAGTCATGAATGGTTTCCGGCCAGGGCGTCGTCACGATGCGCGTGCCCTGGGTCAGCCAATGGGCGGACACCACCAGGATGGAGCTCGGGCGGGGCAGCTCCGGCCCCAAGCTCCGCAGTCGCCGCGTGAACGCATTGTCCGCGACGATATTCAGGGGGGAGCCGTGTCCGATAAATAAAACCGGTTGCCTCATTATCTTAGAATCGCCCGTTTTCATTGTTCTAGAAAGAGGGTGTCCTGGAAATCAGTGTTGCATTTTGGGCATCAATGAGGGCGAGAGGTCATTCTGGCTTCGCCGGGGGAAAATCGAGAATGGAAAATGGAGGAAATTTTGCTTTGCGGAATTTGGGGCACGAGTGGATGACTTTGTAACTGAATGTCTCGAATTTGCCGTATAACTGAATTGGTTCGATTTGACATGACGGAGGAATAGATGCTGTCGAACTGCACAAGCAGTTTGACGCAAAAATACAGCACCACTACGCTCAATCTATGTATGTGATTTTGATTATTATCTGCGTCTTATTTTTGTTTATCATCGGCATTTTCATTGATCATCGTTTTTTCCAGGGTCGATTCTTAAATCGCGCCCCAACTACCGCCGCTCAACTTCAAAATTCTTTAAAGAACGTTTTGTCCCAAAAGAGTCTTAAGCTTGAAGATTGGAATCCAGAGGCTCAGGATTGGATCAACGATAAGATGGTCATCCCGCTCAAGGATCCCATGCTGGATGAGATACGAGGGACTGTTGCCGAGGCCGTTGGATCATCCACTCATTTTGAACGCCTGAGTGATCACGCTATCGTTCAAATTGAAGCAGCAATCAAACGACTCGATCGGGAAACTAAGACCTAGCTTCCTTATCGGCGTGTGCCTGAACGAGTTTTGTCAGCATTTTCCCGATAGCATCCAAATCATCGCGTAGCTCTTTATATTGAATTTCTGAAATACAATTTTTGATCTTCAGAATTTCGATTAGTGGGACACATTCAAACGTAGATCCCCGCGCAATCCAGAAGAATTGGCGTTTGTCTGCTTGGTGCCATCGACCATTGCCTTCGGCTATATTGAGTGGAATTGAAAGAGAGGCTCTTGAGAGCTGATTGCCAAAGCCACGATTGACGGAGTGCTTCTGTTCACAAAGCAGTGCTTCTATTTTGGTAGCGAATTGAACAGAACGCTTATAAACATCGAGATTTTCAAAAGTGAATGCCATTCCCTGAAGCAATGCAAACGCATCTCCATTGTCAGAACAAAATCAGATCGAATCGATGTCCGGCAAGGTTCGAATTTCAAATTCTTCTATTATCGATTTTCCATTCTCGATTTTCGCGCCAATTTTGCGCACGGATTGACTGGCTCGCCTAAAGGCGTCGCTACGAAAATGGAAAATCGAAAATAGAGGAATTTTGCTGCGCAAAATTGGCGGAGAGGGTGGGATTTGAACCCACGAGACGCTTTTGACGCCTACTCGATTTCGAATCGAGCTCCTTCAGCCACTCGGACACCTCTCCGAAGGAAGCCATTGTAACTAGCATGGCCTTTTGGATTTTGCATCTTGATTGCGCAGGGCGCCAACGGGAGACTGAAGGCCTCAGAAAGGCCCTTCGGTGAAAAATATCCTGTTCTTGGCGGCCCATCCCCACCTCTCCCAGTCACGCGCCAACAAGACAGTCATCCAAGCGGTGCGCGACGTGCCGGGTGTGCGACTCCATCCGCTCTATGACCTCTATCCCTACTTCCACATCAATGTCCCCCACGAGCAAAGCCTGCTCGCCGAGGCCGACCTGCTCGTCATTCAGCATCCCCTCTACTGGTACAACATGCCCTCGCTCCTGAAGCTGTGGCTGGACGAGGTGCTTGAGTTCAATTGGGCTTATGGTCCCGAAGGCAAAATGCTCCAGGGCAAAGACCTGCTGGTTTCCATCACCTCGGGCGGTCCGATGGAGGATTCCTTCCCCGCCTGGGAACAGACGGCGCGGACGTGCGGCATGAATTTCCATCCGCCGTTCCTCCTTCCCTGGACGACGGATGTCAGTGACGAAGATCTCCACCAGCACGCGCAATCCGTGCGAACGGCGCTGATGACCTACGCGAACGAAGGGCGGCTGCCGTGAACGGTCAAAGTTTTCTCATCGACGCCTTGATCCTGCTCGCCGCGGTCGTCTTCATCGTGCCCCTCGCCCACAAAGCCAAGCTCGGCGCCGTGCTGGGATACCTGCTGGCGGGTCTCATCGTCGGGCCCGGGGGCTTGAAGCTGATCACCGACACCCAGAGCCTCGCCCATGTGTCCGAGTGGGGCGTCGTCTTCCTGCTCTTCGTGATCGGCATGGAGCTCGAGCCCAAACGCCTCTGGCAGATGCGCGTGGCGATCTTCGGCATGGGGAGCCTGCAGATCGCCCTGGTGGCGGTCTTCACCATGCTGCTGGGAATGGCCTGCGGTTTCACCTGGAACATCTCCCTCATGGTGGGCCTCGGCTTCGCTTTATCAAGCACGGCCATCGGCACGCAGATCCTGAAAGGGCGGAATCTCCTCAGCACTCCCGGGGGCAATTCGGCTTTCGCCGTGTTGCTGTTCCAGGACGTGGCGGTGATTCCGATCCTGGCGCTCTTTCCCTTGCTCGCGGGGGAGCTCGTCGAGGTGCCAGGACACGCGCACGCCCCCTGGTGGCAGATCATCGTCGCGGTCCTGGCCATCGCGGTGGCGGGGACCCATCTGCTGCGACCTGTCCTGCGGATGGTCGCCTCCACGCATCTGCGCGAGGTCTTCACGGCGCTGTCTTTGATCCTGGTTCTCGGTTTGGCCGCGCTGATGCAAAGTCTTGGCGTCTCGATGGCGCTCGGGGCCTTCGTGGGGGGCGTTTTGCTGGCGACCTCCGAGTATCGCCATGCCATTGAAACCGATCTCGAGCCCTTCAAGGGCCTCTTGCTCGGTTTGTTCTTCATGTCGGTGGGGATGTCCATCAACCTGGAAACCATCGCCAGTCATCCTTCGTCGGTGCTTTCCCTCGTGGCGGCCCTGCTCGCGATCAAGATCGCCGCCCATCTCGTGCTGACCCGGATTTTCCGCGTCAGCGCCGCCGAACGGCCGATTTTCGTCCTGACGCTGTCGCAAGGCGGGGAATTCGCCTTCGTGCTGTTCGGGGCGGCGGCCCTTTCCGGCATGCTGTCGGCCCAGCAGTTGGCCCTGCTGTCCGCCGCCGTCGCCCTTTCCATGGCGGCGACGCCGGTTTTGTTCCTGCTCTATGACCGCTGGTGGGCGCCGCGCCTGTCGCGCTTGAACCAAATCCCCGATGAGGTGATTGAAAACACCGAGCCCGAGGTCCTGATCGCGGGCTTCGGGCGCGTCGGGCAGATCATCGGCCGCCTTCTCTATGCCCAACGCATTCGCGCCACGGTTTTGGACCACGACCCGGAACAGATCGAGTTCCTGAGGGGCTTCGGATTCAAAGTGCATTACGGGGACGCCACCCGCTTGGATCTCCTGGAAAACGCCGGCGCCCGAACCGCGAAGGTCCTGGTCATCGCCGTCGACAGCGTGGAGGACAGCCTGAAACTCGTGGATCTCGCGAAAACCCACTTCCCCCATTTGCGCGTCATCGTGCGCGCCCGCAACATGTCCCACGTTTACGAGCTGATGGACCGCGGGGTCGAGATCTTCGAACGGGAAACTTTCGAAAGCTCTTTGCGCATGGGGACCGAGGTTTTAAAAAGCCTGCGTTGGAATCCCTATCAGGCGGTGCGGGCGAGCCATCAATTTCGTCACCACAACGAGCGCATGATCAAAGAACTGCATGCCTTGCGGAAAAATCAAAGCCAGATGCTCTCGGCGGCCAAGGAGGCCCGGGAGCAGCTGGCGGAAATGTTCGCCGGCGAAGAGGCCCGCCGGCAACGTCAACAGGACGGCTGGGGAGGACGCGGGGAAAACCCCGCCCCTCAACGATCCGAAGAAATCACTCCCGGATAAGTCTGCGTGGCCTTGAAATCGGGGAGAAGCTTGGCCTCCATCGAGGGCGAACTGAACACCTTCGAGAAGCCGAGAACCGTGTTGTCCATGGTCATCATTTTCTCGAAATTGCGGTACATCCCGTCGCCGCGAACCACGAGCCGCCACTGATTCGAGGCGAGCTCATCCGTCAGGGGCGAGCTTTCCACCAGGTGATTCACCAGGTAGTAGGTTTCACGCGCCGTCTTGACGGTCGTTTCGGATTCACAGGCGTAAAAACCCGTACCCGGAACAACGCCCGTGACCAGGGCGCAATCGCGGACGACGACGTCGACTTCGTAGGTGTCGTGGATCACGCTCAAGGCCTGCTCCTCGGAGACTTTGGTTTCGACGGCGCTTTCGTTGCTGCGCTTAAACGAGCTCGTGTAGAACCACTCTTTGCCGATGCCGATCTTAGCCCCGGCCGAAGCGCCGTAGCCCAGGTCCGCGTCCAAACCGACCTCAAGGGAAACGCCGCCCTTCAGGCTGAGTTCGCTGCCGTTTTCATCGGTCTGGGTCTTGCTGTAGGTCAGGGACCGGCTGATGGCGATCGTTTTCGGGGATGAAGAGCCGCCCATGTGACGATTGCCCTTCACGGATTCCACGAAGGATTCCGCCGCCAAACGCACGAAGCGGTCCGGGTTGAGGCGGCAGGCACCCAAGGCGCGTTCACGACGGGTCGACGTCGGCTTCAGCCACGACAACCACCACGAGTTTTCGGTGCGGGTGACCACCACCTGGTCCGCCGCGTAAAGGCGATCGCAATAAGAGCGTTTGAGTTCGCGGGTGGCGGCGACGCCGCGAGGACCTTTCATCCACTGGCGCAGGTCTTTTTCGCGATCGATGTCGTAACGAAGTTTCAAGTGCGGATCCCGGGCCAGCACGTCGATGGCCTTGGGGGAGCTTTTCGCCTGTTTCAGCAAATCATCCACGGCGTCGGCCACGAACAGGGCGTTCTCTTTCACTTCACGCAGGCTCAGCTCGACATCCTCGCCTTTCAAGGCCGACACGGAACCCGTGTACACGCCCGGCAGGGTGGTCCAGGCATTGTCCGTTTCGACCGGGCTCAGGATCAAGATCGCCTGGTTGCGGCTCAACGTCGCGGCCACGTCGTGGATGCGCAACAAGATGTTGCTGTCGACGACCCCGTTCTTGCTGACCTGGGCTTCGCCCTCGTACTCGGCGACCAGGTCCTGCGCGGTGGGATTGAACTGTTTTCCGTCGCGCACGATCACCAGGCGGATCTTGAGATGACCGCCATTCATGTCCATCTGCAGCTCCTGCTCCTGCATCGTTTTGCGGAGGAACTTCGGCTCGAATCTCATCTGGAATTTCTGGGCCGGCTTGAGCGTCAGCAGGGTCGAGATCTGCGTTTTCTCCTTGTCGTGGCCTTCGAACAGAAGGGCCACGTCGCTCACGAAAGCGCGGGCGGAAACGCTGCCGCTCAAGGAGCCGAAGCCTCCCCCCTTGAGCTCGGAAAGATCGCTTTCAAAAGCGAGGTCCTCCGCCTCGTGGCCGAGGTCGGGCGGGTTGAACCAGCGCAGGTCATAGAGCTCGCCCTCGTCGTGCCAGGGGTTGAAAGACAGGTGAACCTCCACGTTGCCGCGGAAAACGCTTCGGCCCTCGAAGGAGCGCTTGATGTGCAGGCGGCGCTCCGGCTGCAGGGACGAGATGCGGTGGGACTCCGACCAGAAAACGCAGCCGTCCACGTTGGTGCGCACGGACTGCGTCTTGACCCCGTCGCTCACCAGGAAATCGGTTTGCTGGATCGGCGAACGGGCCGCTTTGTCGCGCAGGCAGGTCTTGAACAGAAAGACCTTCACGGACGGCAACTTGTACTGGTCGCGCTCCGCTACAGCGGTCTTTTCCAGGGTCACTTCATCCACCTCGAAGGTGGCGTCCGAAGCGTGCTCGCGGCGGCCGTCGCAACCCAAGGCGATCAAAGCCGTCGTCACGACCAGGAGGGCGCCGAGGAAGGGGGATTTAGAGGATTTCATACTTGGCCTCCAGCGAGAACTGAATGACTTCGCGATCCGCAGTGTAGGGGCGGTCGATGATTTCATTGGCTTTCATGTATTCGATTTTACCGGCGATGTTTTCTTTTTTGTCTTCGATGGTCACGCGGGCCAGTTGTCCGAACCGGTTGTTCGAGCCTTTGCCGGCGCTGGCGTAGCTCGCCGGCAGGGTGTCGGGCTCGTTGTAAAAGTAGCCGCCGGAAAGCTTCACGTCGCGGCCCGCGAACTTGTTTTCGTAGTCCAGCGCGTACAAGTAGGCTTTGTTGTAACCCTCCGGAGCTCTTTCATTGCGCAAAAAGGATCCGCTCAGGCCGAGGGCTTGATCGCCGAATTTTTGCTTCACGCTCACGGCCGTTTCATAGCCGGCGAAGTCGTAAAGGAAACGGGCCTGGCTGCCCGGAGACACCACGCTGTTGCCGAGGTACTGGCTGTCCGTGGCCGCCGAGGCGTTGAGGTTGCGGAACTCAAAGCCGGTCAGGCCGGCGTTCAAAACCGTGTCCTTTTCCTCTTGCGGGTCATTGCTGTAGCTGACCCCCAGCAGGCTCACTTGCGTGATCAGGCCGCCTTCGGCCGGCTTCACCGCCCCCGTCGCCGAGGTGGGAATGGCCTGCATGGCGAAGAATCTCCCTTGATGGTTTTCGTTCGACAGCTGCACGCTTTCACGCAGGGCCGGGAACCCCATTTGCTCGAAAGTGCTGGGCAGGGAGGAAAATTCCGTTTTGATCACCCCCGCCTCCAGGGAAACCGGCGCCCAGGGAGTGTAGGTCAGGGCGGCCTCGTTCACGTAGAACACATTGGGCGCCTGGCCGTCCTGAGCCATCGCTTCGTCGAATTGATTCGTGTAACTGCCCGACATGAACTCGAAGCCCAGGTCCAAACGGCCCGAAAGCTGTTCCGAGATCTTCCGGGAACCCACGATCCCCAGCGTTCCGCCCGCGTACTTGCTGTTGATGATCTCATCTTCCAGGCTGCGGGCCGACAGACCCGCCGTGACCTCAAGCTTGTTCTTGGATTCCCCGGCGGGGGAGGTCCCCACGGAGGTCTGCAGCTGGCTGAGGCCGGAACCGGCGGAAAGGCCGCCATCTGAAACGGCCAGGGCCGTGACGGGCGTCATGATCAACCCGGAAAGGGCCCATCGCATCCAGGAACTTTTTTTGCGCATAAAATCTCCCCCCGCCAACGGCTCGCTTCTATCACCCTCCAGAGGAGGCAGCGAGCGCGGGAAGGCTCTTGTGTAAAAGTTCGCGCGGAAGGTCAAGAAAGGTCACCCTGTTGCAAGACAAATGAAATAAAAAACCCGCCAGGGTGGCGGGTTTCAAGGCGACCAGGGCTGATCGCTTCGCTGAGACGGAAAGGCCTTAGGCCTTTCTGCGCGTGCGCTTTTGTTTGAATAGAATCTCGGAAATATCCGATTTTTGTTGTTCCATGATGACATCAAAGAACTCTTTCATATCAAGCTTATAGAGGCCCGCGAGTTTGCCGGCGATTTTCAAGGACGGTTGGCAAACACCACGCTCGAAATTCGAGATGTATTGCGGGGTCGTGTACCCCAGCTTCGAGGCCACATCAGCTTGGGCCATGCCCATCTCAACACGTTTTCTTTTCAGGTAAGAACCAAGAATATTCGAATTCACATTATACCTCTTTGCTAGGCACCAACCTTAATTCATACCCATGGAGTTTGACAATTTTAAAGTTAATCCCGTGCCTTGGAGCCCTGAAATCATGGCCGACAACAGGGAACTTCTTCATACCAAGGGAATTTTGAAGGAATTGTGGGCGCGGATAAAACTTGAAAAAAGGTCTGTTTTTAGCCAATTTTCAGACCAACCCCAGGAGGACGCATGAGCATGGACACCACGGTGAAGAGCAAGATCACGCAAGAAAACGTCGCCCGCTACGTCGTTGAAAAGATCGTTGTCGAGTCGGATCTCGAGCGGCGCTTGCGCCAGGAGACCTCCCGCCTTCCCAACGCCGGCATGATCAGCAGCAGTGACGTGGGCGCTTTTCTGGCCCTGATGGCGCGATCCATTCAGGCTCGTCAGGCGCTCGAGATCGGCACCTTCACCGGCTACACGGCCCTGAAAGTGGCGGCCGCTCTCCCGGAAAACGGCCGTCTCATCTGCTGCGACATCAACGCGGAGTGGACCGGGATGGGCCGTCCCTACTGGCAGGAGGCCCGGGTCGACAAAAAGATTGACCTGCGTCTGTCTCCCGCCCTGGAAACGCTTCAGGGGCTCCTCCAGGAGGGGCAGGCCGGGGCCTTTGACTTCGCCTTCATCGACGCCGACAAGCGCGGCTACAACGATTATTATGAAGCCTGCCTGCAGCTCCTGCGCCCGGGCGGACTGATCATCCTCGACAACATGCTCTGGGATGGCGCCGTGGCCGACCCGGAAGCTCAGGACGGCACCACGAACGCCCTTCGCGCCATGAACGAAAAAATCAGTCGTGATCCGCGGGTGGACGCCTGTCTGCTGACCGTCGGCGATGGCTTGATGCTCGCCCGCAAGAAGTAAGGGCTTATCAGATTCAAGGCGCCCGGAAACGCTTACCTGCGACCGCTTTCCGGGTTGAACACGGGGTCGGCGGCCGGGGCGACCGCCTGGATTTTCTTCTGCTTTTTAGCTTCGGTCATGGCCTCGCTCAAGCCCGGCAACTTCTCTTGCCAGCACTTATCGGGCTCTTTTTCCGTGCAGCACGAAGCCACCATGGGCGTCCAGAACTGGCTGGCGTTCAGGGTTTTCACGGCGTTTTCGTACCTCTTATCCGTCTGGGCGAGGGCCAAAAACTCCTGAAAGCTCTTTTGCACCGACACGTGCGCGCGGCTCGTGGTCTCGATCCGGTAAGGCTGGGAGCCATCGGCGGAGTCCTCGTACAACACGGTGAGACCGCCCTTGCCGGACGTTTCGCCCGCATCCCCGAGCCACACCCGGCGCAGATTCTGCGTCTCCGGATCCATGGTGGAATCCACGGCGAAGGTTTTCCCTTCCATCAGGTCGATCTCGTAATTCACGCCGCGCTGGCCGACCTGACAGGACGGCATCTGGTTGAACTTCACCTGGTTCAGGATCTGCATTTCGGTCAGCAGCTGGCCCTTCAGCATCTCGTTCAGGAGGTTGTAGTACTTGCAGACGCTGGGATCGTTCTCGAGGATCTTCAGTTTTTTCTGGTCGTTCTGACGGAAGAAAGAGCGCACCTTCAAACCATCCAGGGCGAAAGACGGTTCACAGCCTTTGCCGTTTTCGCGGGGTTTGTAATCGATGAAAGCGACGCCGTTGTCGTTGCAGGCATCCCCCGCGGGGGTCGCATCCACGATGAAGCTCGTCGCGAACAGGCCGATCCCCACGCCGCCCGTGAGCATCGTCCCCATGAAAAGGCCCCGGCGCACCATCTGCGCCAGAACGACTTTTTGGGTGGCGACCCTGAGCGCCCGGGCCTGCGCGAAGGTTTTGTCCGTCGCCAGTTTTTCCAGCGTGCGCGCCGTGATCGCCTGGACTTGCGCGCTGGTCAGGGTCTTCCCCTGGAAGCGCATGGCTTTCGCCGTCTCGAATTTTTTGTACTTCACGTTGAATTGCTTGTTCGTGCGGCGCAATCTTTTGCTGCGGTTCAATTCATCCGCGGCGCTCGCGATCGTTTTCGTCGCGTTCTGCTCCATCAAGCTGATGCCGGCATTGGTCAACGCCGCGCTCGAGGCAAGCGCTCCGTTGAGCAGGGCATAAATACCGAAGCATCCGTGATCGAAATAATGCAGGCAGCGGTAACCCTCGATATGAACGGACAGCTCATCCAGCAGGTTCTGATCGCAAGTCGGCCCCTTCGCCAGCGCCGAGGCCGTTTCCGTCACCACGGTGGCATTGTCCTTGGGAGGATGCGCCGGCGACGCGAACGGCGACAGCGACTGCCCGTTCGCGGGCAACGCGACGGTCAGGGTGAAAAGACCGGTGGTCAAAAGTTGAAAGAACCGCAAAGATTTTCCCAAGCTTCTTCCTATCGGGTTTTTCATTCCCGGAATGAAGGACCTGGGCCTTGGTCGGGGATCCGTTACTCACCGCCTGGGGAGTTCATCCTCCGCGCGTCGCCGGCTTTGATCGCCGCCAAGGCGCTGGGGATGTCCCGGGTTTCGATGAGCATTTGGAACTGTTCGTTCGCGGGACTTCGCGCCGCCTCCGGCTTCCGCCCAGAACGGGCAAACCCCAGCTTGACGTAAAACCCCTGCGTGCTGTCCGTCGCTTTCAAGACGGCGTCCTGTCGTCTTTGCAATTGATGGCGAAGGTAGTCGGCAACGATGGCTGTTTCCAGCCCCTCATAGCCTTGTTTTTGGAGTTCGCTGTCGGAATGAAAAAGGGCGACGGTCCCGTCCGCGTTGCCAACGGCCACCACGCGCTCTTTTCCCTGGATCTTCGCCACAACGACACGCGGGAGGTATTTTTCATATCCCGGGCTCTTTTCCCAGAGCAGATGGTGCACGCCGCGCGCCACCTCGTTGATGGCGTCGACGTCCCCTTTGCTCCAACGATAGTAGGATTTCGGATTTTTTCTCCACTTTTGGCGCGTGTCCTTCTCAAAATTTCCGCTTTCACCCACGAACCACAGTGCCGTCGCCTCGTCCACTGTCGCCTCCCGGAGGGAAATCGGGATCGGTTCGCCGGCCGGGGAGTAAATGTGCAGACCGTCGGGGATCCGCGCCGCCTCCGCGATCGCTTCGGAAGAAACATACGCGGGAGCGCGCGATTCCATCTTGTTGGGTTGACTGGAGCAGGCGACCAGGAAAAGAGCACCGAAAAGGCAAATGGATGTTTTCATGAATCCATCATCTTCTGTTTTTTAAAAAAATCACTCTGAACTTTGACTGTTTATTGCGGCGGGGCATTGATCCAGCTCATGGTCGATCGGAGAAATTTATTTTTTTGAATTTAAAAACTCTTGGCCAACCGCCTATTTTTGCTCAACATCGAGCAGGAGGTCTTGCATGAAAACCCAAGAGCTGCATCGCGGACGCCTGATCGATCACCTTCAACTCGTCGTGAAGGACTTGCCGGCCAGTCAAAAATTCTATCTGGCCGTCTCAAAAGCGCTCGACATCCCCTTCGGCGGTGAAGGACCCGATTTCTTTTGGATGGATGAACTCTTTATCTCCACCGCTCAAAGTCCCGCCGCACAAGGTGCGCTGACGGGACGCATGCATTTGGCCTTTCAAGCCCAAGATCGCGCCGCGGTTGAAAGGTTCCATCAAATGGCCCTCGCGGCGGGCGGAAAAGACAATGGAAAGCCGGGAGAGCGCCCCTATCACCCGGGTTACTACGCCGCTTTTGTGCTCGATCCGGATGGAAACAACATCGAGGCCGTTTTTCATGGACCGGCGCAACGTTCGAGCGCTTCGGTGAAGATCAATTTTTGAAGCTTCTCGAAGAGGGGAATCGATATTTTCAGCCGTGACGTTCACAACGCGATTTAATTGGCGAAAATCGCGGTTCAAATGACAAACTTAACGAGCCCCCGGTAAGAGGTTCCATCGGATCAGAAAACTCGATGAAGACTATTCTAAAAAGAATGGTTCAGGCAAGACTCATTGAGTTAGTGCCAGGTACAGCAGGCATGAAAACTCAATACCGGAGAAGACAGAATTAGAGCCTTATCGCTATTAAAAATTTATTAGGGATCTTTGTTTGTCATTTAGATTCAAAATTAGCGGAGAGGGCTTGATAGTAGGCGAACTCCGAGCCGTGGTTGTCTTCGATTTGAAGGGCGAAAACAACGAAGCCATCGCGCAGCTCACCTAACGACGTTTAAATTTTGTACTTATCTTAATTCTCCTCAGTAAATCGTCTATGCACTCCAGACCTTCGGCAACATTGTCGAAATGCCGAATAAGGGCTGACGGCGCATCTAAGATTTTCGTACCCCTAATATGCGTGTGTGCCACAATGTCCCGATGCGGCTTTAGATGCCCCAGACTACTTTTAAGATTCTGAAATATATTAGCTGGAATTCTGGATTCCACTCGGCAAGTCGAAACCTCTCCCAGTAGAACAAGCAAAAGCGGACGAAAGTGCCGATCATAGTGAAATCCATAAGTATCTTTGATTCTCTGTTCTAGATAATCTCTATCCGCAGATCCGAGTAAACGGACGCTGGCTCGTAATAGCAGATCGTCAATAGATTCCTCTACCCACCCACATAATTCGATAAGAGCCATTTTCGAAATAAAGTGCGCCTGCCGCTGCGACAGATTCCGAGCACGATACTGCCGATCCAACGAGGTGAGCGTGTGGGAGATGTAGCTTTTAGCAATCATTTAACGGAAGGCGTCTTTTGCCGCATTCAACCGGTCGAGTACCTTTTGCTTCTTTGATAAGCCCTCTACAAGAGAGGCTTCAGAAAATTCATCAAGGTCATAAAATTTTTGGAGTTTTGTTTGAAGCTTACTCGGCGACCCTTTCTGAAGGCTCTTTAGGTTGGCGGCAACACCGATAAGTAACCCCTCTAAGGTTGTGACACTAAGTCTTGGAGGAAAAGTCCCCTTAAGCAAATCCTTCCAGACAAAATCCACGGTGTCGGTAAATAACTCACTCTTAGACTCGGCATCCTTGTTAGAAAGGTTTCTATGGGTACGCATGTAGTCATTCAAAAACTTAGACAGCCGCCCATTATAAGAACTTGATCGCTCATGAAATGCAAAAAACCTTAGAATTAGCTCTTCCTTACGGAAGCGATATCCTTTTGTGTGTTTCATTTTATTGAGCTTCTTCCAGCTCGAAGTCTCGTTTAAATCGTGAAGTAGGTCGTTAAAGGCGCCAGAGAAAATACAATTTCTAATTTCTTGGCTGTTTAGTTTCATGCCTCCCGAATTGAGACGATGGAAAATTGTGAACAAATATTCCGAATGCGCCTCCTTAGAAAGATCACACCGAAGAACCGTGATCGGAATCGAAATGTCTTTAACCCTCTGATAGTATTTACTGAGGGAAGATCCTTTTTCGACAAAATCGCTAGCGAATTTTCCCCTCAGATCCGGTGTGATGTCGTCCACATTAGCAAGACGCCATTCAGAATCACCAGATAAGAACCGAACGATGCTGGACATCCTCTGCAGGCCATCGATAACCTGCCATTTTTCGCTTTTATAATCGAAGCTAAAACACATGCTTGGTATTGGCAGTCTTTTGATAAGAGAATCGATAAATCGCGTTTGGGCGGTTTCTGGCCAAACGACCTCCCTCTGAAATGATGGTTGAATTTCCAAAACGCCTTCAGTGTGCAAACGATGAAGGTCGGCGCACGAACGCAGTTCATTGAATGCAATAATGTCTGTGGGAGGAACTTCGTCACTATCATCAGCTACAAAGGTTTCCTCTTCTATTTCATCTAGGATTTTGCTTCTTTTCGCCATTGCTATCTCCGATCAGTTCTCAAAAAAATCTTGATCCACTTTCTTAACTTCATACTTCTGCTCCGTCGTCACGCCGAGGTCGAACTCAAACATCAATTTCGCCAACTGCTCTCCGTCAATAAGGATGATTCGCACATCAATACGATTCACATACTCATGGGCATCGGCGGAAAAGTGTGAGGTCGTGATGAACAGACCTTTTTGGGCCTTTCGCTCGTTCAGGCTGCCCACAAACTGCTGGATCGCGGGGCGGCCGACGGAGGCGCCCTCTTGATAACGCTTTGCTTGAATGTAGATCATCTCCAGGCCGAGCCGGTCCTGGCTGATTTCACCGTCAATTCCTCCATCCCCAGTGCGTCCACGGTGAACAACGGAATTCGGATCAATCCCGTAGCCCATCTTCCGAAGAAGTTCGATGACGAGTCTTTCAAAGGCTGTTGGATCAAGCTCTCTCGCGTGCGAAAGCAATTCTTCGCAGACAGAGGCCTTCATCCGCTCATAACTTGCTTCCAGCTCTTCGAGTGGATCGGTTGCTTCGGAAGAGGACGCACTGGTATCCAGTGTCTCGGTGATTGAGTCGCCTTTGGAAAGAGCCTGAAATTTCTGAAATGCAGGAAATTGTTTTAGAAACTTTATGTCAATCCGACTGGGGTTCCTAGCTAGAACCGCTGTGCCCTCGTCCGTGACTTGGTAGCGACCGCGGGCAGGGCGCATGACAAGCCCGGCCTTCTGGAGATAAACCTGCGCCCAATAGACCCGATTATCAATTACTCGCTGGGTTTTGCTTGGAAGGAGCTTTTCGGCGTCTTCATCGGATAAATTGAATTGCTGAACCATCTCAGCAATGACTTCCTTGGAAGCACTAATGTCTTTCGAGGCGATGAACTTCAGCACCGGCAGCATTAATGTCTGAAAATCTGGTATCGCCATTTACCCTCCACCCAAAGCCATCCTATCGGCCCCGCTTCTTTTCGAGCTTGGTCGTCATTCGCACTCGATGCAGCAGTATAAAGAGCGCGTTGGTGATGCTGGAACCAACCAGCATGGCCGACAGGATAGATGGGATATTATCATTCTTCTCCACGACTTGTCGAAAGTCCGTCATTAACGCGAGCTGGTAGCCGGTGGGTTTCAGTTCCCCACGCTCCCATTTACTCGCTGTCATGTGGTGGACGCCGAGGAGCTGGGCAAACTCCTGCTGCGTGAGCTTGAGGGCTTTGCGAAGGGCCGTGATGTCGGTGGGTTCGATCTTAAACATGACTCCATATATCGCGCCGCCCAAAACTAAGCCCGGACTTAATCAAGTATCTAAGCCATGTTTTCTGGGGTGGAAATTTAAGTTGAGTAAATTCAGTGGTTTGCGTTGGACGTACTCAGTTCCCAATTAGTGAGGGGTCTGTTTTGAATTTTCGCCTCCTCTTTTTACGCGACCTATTCGATTACGAACGCTTTCAAGGCACCGCCCGGCTCGTGGTGGCTCCAGGCGTTCCTCTTGCTTGATCTTCACTCATTCGAGGCAATAGTCGGCGTTTAACATGCCCTGGGGCACGTTCTGTGGGTGCAGCCCCTACGCGAAAGGGCGCGGATTTATCAGCAACTCAAAAAACGAAGGCAGTCCGCTAAAGAGTAGGGATAGATGCTCCGGCTCTTCTTCGTTGGCGGAGGTCTATTCGATTTTCGGGGATTCTCACCCAGGGTGTTCGCGTACTTTCAAATTTGGCGGATTTGATGAGTATTCAGCAATTCCGATGAGTTGCGTTCTCAGTAAGACTTTACTAAGACTGGCTCTTAATTCAATAATAGCTAAGAAATAGATTCGTTAAATAAATTGAATACATGATTCGATTGGGCAAGACAAAATTCAACCACTATATTTCAAAGGTATTCCTGAAAAGTTGGCTTAGACCAAATGATAAAAAAGGCAAAGAAACGCTGCTCTGTTTTTTGATTAACGAACAAAGGCTGAGGGCAGATGTAGGGCGTTCTGTAGCATTTGCTGGAGAATCATTTTTATATTCGTTCATTGCCGCCGGTGAATTAGATGACTCTTTTGAGTCTTACCTGAAAGATGGTGAGGATGCGTGGGGTCTTTTTCTCTCAGAGCTAGTTAATGGCAAAGTTTTTCAAAAAATCGAAAATTTAAATTTATGTCTGTTCATGCTTGTCAGCTTTGCCTATAGAACCAAAATTAATTTTAAGCTCTATGAGAAGATGTTTAAAATCTCGTCTCCAGATTTAGAGACGGTTGAAATCAAAAACATCGCGCTCGATATGATAACAGAAGACATTGAATATCGAACTGATGAGCTGCTGAGAAGGAAGATGCTACTTATTGAGTATGATTCAGACCTCTTGTTCACATGTGAAAAGCCACTATTTGACCTAAAGTTTTCAAAATTTAAAAGAGATGAGATTTTTTGCGCGATCACACCTCGTCACCTGCTTTATATTTCACAAGAAATCACTAATCATCCAGAGCTGGCAGTGAGCAAGACAGATAATGCAAAAATTGCCACTCTATGGAACTCATTTGTTCTGGAAATGAGTCGAGATTGGGTTGTAGCCACGAACTGTGCCGAAAATGAGGAGGCGTTGAAATCTAATCTGACGCTCGATAAGGTTAACGCCCGAAAGCAAACAGATAGAGTGATCCTTAATCTGGACGGCGAAGAACATATTGTTCTGCTAGCCGACATTGAGGATAATTGAGCGGCTGCAGGCTAATTATCCTTTTATCCACACGTCTGTCGCTCCAACTCTTATACTCTGAGTGAGATCCATTAGCCCTCCAGCAAGACCAATCGCTAACGCCAGCTTCACCAGCCCTAAAACAATTCGTGCGATTAAGTTCATAAAAATCTTCATTAAGTGTGAGGCTCTTTCGACAAGGAAAAGTGGGAATGAACGCCCGCGAAAGGCTGCGTCTGACTAAGACTTCACTAAGACAACGACCGTGATTTTCGTTACTTGCGTTCTGAGCGACCGTCACTAGAGACTTAAATTGGCGGAGAGGGAGTTTTTGCCCTCTCCACCGGGTTAAGTTCTCGAAATCATTCATTTGCGACTTTTCCCAGGAGGGAGAAAGAAGCAATTGGAAGCATGGCTTACTTGGCTCGTAACTCAAAGACTTTCGCCTCTTGGCTTTGAGGGATTTTGTACCCCAGCCGTTCAGTTCCATCTTTAAGCTCGATGCCCGCTTTTCTCAAATAGACATTCGTTGTTTCCATGTCGGAGTGCCCGACAATCGCCATGACCCTCGCTAAGCTCTCACCACGAGCCAAAAGGTTTGTGATAAATGTCGCCCTCAAGTCATGGAAACGAATCTCCGTGATCCCAAGCGATTTGCAAAAGCTCTTCGTCACTTTCGCTGCATCCCCGCGCTCCCATTCGGTGAGTCTTGGAAGAATAAACTCCTCATTTCCCCTTAAGAGCCGAAGTTCTTTCAAGTACTGAAGAAGTTCTTCTGAAATCGGCACCGTCCTGGTCTTCTGGTTTTTGGTGCTCGTGAATCCATTCTTGGAATTCCAACTTCGACCGACTGAAATGATCTTGGATTCAAAATCCACATCCGACCACTTCAGCGCGAAGAGTTCCCCAGAACGGCATCCCGTAAAAAGAGCCATGATCCAGACAGGATAAAAGCGGTGGTTCGTTGCCTTTGCTTCATGCAAGAAGGTTTCAACTTCAGTATTGGTTAAAACCTTCTTCTCGGACTCAGGAACCTTGATCATCATCCCTTGCGCAGGGTTGCGATCAAGAAATCCTGCGTCCATAGCCATCTGAAAAATACGTTTCACGATTTTGAGAATGTACTTTCTGGTGTGCATGGTGCACTCATCTATCGGCATCTTCTCAAACAGAAGCTCGTGCACATCCATTTTCGTGATGTCCTTAAGCTCCCTTCCTTGCCAGTGCCGATTGATCCACCGATTCACTGCCTTATCGTAGCTGTAAAGAGTTGATGGCCTGTAGGTGAGCTTCATTAAGCTCAAGCATTCCTTCAGCCACTCTTCCCAGCGCGGATGGACTTTTTCTTCTTTGAGTTTTGCAAGTTCGCGCCGGAGTTCAAATTCCACGATCTCAGCTTTGCGAAGGGTTTCGATCCCTTTTCGCTTTCGCTGAACTCGCACTCCTCGCGCGTTAAAGCCGTTCACATAGGCTTCATACAGTTTCTTTCCTTCTTTGACATAAGTTCGGATTGCCATCTTTTAGGCCCCTTTCTTCTGGAAAAGAGCCTGAAGATCACAAAGCCTGAATCTGAGTCGTCTTCCAAATTTGTACGCCTGGATCTGACCCCGATGGACCATGATCCGAAGTGCATTTTCGGAAACTTTTAGGAAATGAGCTGCTTCATTCGTTGCAAGCCACTCTCGTTCAACCCGGTTTTCAAAGAGCAAGTTTTCATTCCCACTATAACCAAAATCCCGTCCCTCATCAATCCTTCGCATAGAGTCTGAATGCCGATTAACTGCATCCATTACTGCACCCCGTATTCAAAGAATTTAAATTTCCTCCCAGAATCATCTCTCATTGTTGTTTTAAACCCCTTACGCACACGGAACTTATCCCCGTCACGCTGACCACTTTCTCGTAACATCGTGGAGAGGGAGTGGTCAGCGTGCGCCAGAGGGGATATGTGGAGTGTGCGGCCCCCGCAAGGGGGCTTGTCTTTTCCACCACTTATCCGCATCGAATAGGAATTTCCTGATCATCGAAAAAGCAAACCCAGAGTTTCCCCTTGGGTTTGCTTTAATCAGTCCACACCGCCGACTCTTTCAAGAAAGTACGCCTGATCACGATGTCCAAAACAATCGCCACCGGAATCAATAAGATGATCGGCCAAAGTTCATTCCACCAAAGATAGGAGAGCATGTCATAGGGTCCGATCTTGTCTCTCGCCATCTTCTTCGCGAACACGGCGGGCCCAAGGTCCATCCATTTATAGATTTTCAAAAAGACATAAAAAGTCAGGATCGAAGACAGGCTGAACATCTTAAAGAGCAATTCCTTCACCACTTCGTGGCAGTGCCATTTAAATTTTAAGTCCATAAGTTGTCCTTTCCGAGACACCAAGGGCCTCGGTGTTTGGATAAATAATTCCCTCAGTTCCATTCGAAATCTTAGCCTCAAGAGGCCTGGTTAATAGATCCTTCAAGTTCGCAAAATAGAATTTCCCCGTACTTGGCTTTGCGAGCCCCTCAACTTTTTTGTGCGCAATGATTCCCTCGATCTTTTCTTGGATGCCCTTTGTCGCGGTGACATAGAGCACACCAGCGGCCCTAGAATGGAGCCGGTACTGCATAATGATCTGCCGGTAGCGTTTCTCAGATTTGGCGGTAAGCTCAAGCTCCACCGCCAAAATATTTTTCCCATCGGGCCACTCGGCTACCGCATCGGGGAGTCTTCCATTTGCGAGAGAGTCCGCCGCGATCAGCTTGCCGTTTACAAACCGTGATCCTAAAAATCTCTTCTCAAGTGCCAGCAGAACATCACTCAGCAACAAATCATGGTAAAGTGTCGTCGTGTTGATCGGAATCGGCTCCAGTCTAAAATGCTCATTCGGAAACTTTAGCTGAAGCCATTTCAACGCTTTCCGGGTTAAACAAAACACCACCCCGATCTCTCTTGCTTCAAGGTGGTGAAGAATCCGACCAACTCTTACGCGCTCAATGAATCCCGCTCGTTCAAGCTCCGTCATTCTGTTATGGACAACAGACTTTGATCTTTCAGCAAAACACAACGCCTTGATCTGACAAAAACTCATCACCGTTCGGGAATAAATCGCATGAAGTAAAGACCAATCCCTTTCCGTTAAACGCACATTCACGCGGGCTCCGCTGGCAGTCGGTGAAATTTGATTTCCTCAACAATCGTCCCTTCTGGCAGTGCAAACTGAATCACACCTTCGCCGCTCATATAGTTCTTAAGGCGATTCGGATGCACCTTGTAGGCCTCAACCTCCCGAATGGAAACATCGCCCGTGCGCTCCCGAGGACTAAAAAATCCACCGCGCTTTCCTCGCTCGGTGATTTTTTCTTCCCCCTTTGTTCCAATATGTTTGGCAAAAAAATCAGCCGTGTCGGGATCATTCAGACCAAGCAGGCATTTCACGTTCGTATTGGTATTTACCGCCTTGGCAAAATCCTTGGATACCTGCTCCAGATCCCCAAGACTCTGGTGACTTAAATGAAGCGCAATGCCGCTTGATCTGGCTTTATTTAAGATCGAGTTAAAGCCTGGATAAACGAAGCTTGAAAACTCATCTAAAAAGATCGGCGTAAAACTTTTCTCCCTCCTTGCAGCCACGGCCCACGCTGTTTCCTGCAAAAACATTTTCCCAAGCTTAAAGGCGATTTCCTGATACAGCAGGGTCGGCAGCAGAATCACGACCGCTAAGTTTTTTCCTTCGCTCATCTCCTTTTTCTTTTCTTCAGATACCGTGAGCATCTCTGCAAGTGAGAAGAATTCCCGTCCTTCAACCGGGCCATTTACAAAGCTCGCAATTTCGCCTTGAGCAAAGGGGCCGAGCTGCGAAACAATTCCAGCAAGCTTCTGCTCACGGTCTTTCTTGGATTCCGAGAGCCACCTCGCAAGCCTTGCCTGGACACTTTTTGCTTTTCCTGCAAGCTCGGATAATTTCTCATCCTCGGTGAGAACTTCGTAGAGCCTTTTGAAAGTGACCACTTCATTACTCTCAATTAAGCCTTGCACGACAAAGCCGGTGATTTCGTATTGAACCGCCTTGTAAAATGGATCTTCAAACTCAAAGGCTGCAAAGATGCGATCCGTGATCTGCTGCGCAGTTCCCATCATAAGCGGATTCGTCGCTGCCGATTTTTCCACATGACCGAGATCAAATGAAATGACCTTGGTGTTTATCGGCTCTGCGTACCTCTCAATTCGCTCTAAAAGAGCGTGCTCACCTTTACCGTCGATCAGAACGGCGGACTTTCCTCTTGCTAAATCCTGCATGAACCACGGAAGCACCACACTATCCGTTTTCCCTCGTCCCGTAGCCCCAATGATCTGCACATGACCTGTTCTTACCCTGTCGGGAATGTAGACTTCTCCATCATCCAATGTTTCACCGACATAAACACTTGAGCGATCACTCCAGAGTTTTGACAAGAGGCGGGTTCGTTGTGAAAACTCCCTCGTCCAGCTTTTATATTTTCGCGATAGTAAAAACATGATTCCTGCGAAAACCGCGTAGCCCACCATTCCGATTTTCTCGAAATTGATCACCAGCAGCTCTTTTAGGTACTGCTCATTCTTCCAGACTGCGAGGGCTCCAATGCCCAACGCAATTGTTCCCATCGCCGCCATGAACTGCTGATCCGACATGGGTTCTTTCCTATTTCCGTTACTAGACATAACCCTCCATTAGGGGTTTTGATTTTTGTTCCTTGCACACTCACCTGGATTATTTTTTGAGGCAGAATTTAGAGCCTCGTTAAGATTGATGTTCCTCGCGATAGACCCGCATTTGAAGCTCGCTGGGAGCGAGGCTTCCTTTAACCTTAGTTAGGATGGGTGGGTGCATTTCCTGAAATTACGAGTAACTTATTGAAATAACATATAAATAAATTTTTACATGGCCCCTGAGATTTTCCGCCCACTCCTGATAAAACAAGATCTGTGGAAAGAAGGAAAAAGGGAAAAGACATTGAGTGGAACGAGCAGGCGATCAAAAAGATCACCGACGCTTTAGCGCTCGAAGGGCTTTATAAGCCTGAGTCCACTCCCATGATCCCACGCCTTCATATTCCCGGCGGAGCCTTAAAAAGCTGGGAGAGAGCCTTTGATCCTATTTTCTTAGAAGATCAACAGGCCCCCTGGGATCAGGTTTTTCGAGATGAGGCCAAGGAGAGCGCAGACTGGCTTCCTGCAAGCTATCCGGGCTTTCTTCATGATGGACCCACGGCCGAGCTGTTACGCCGACGTCCCAACAATTTGCGGGAATCCATTGCAAGGGATCTTTGCGAGAGTGGGGCTCTTGAGCATTTTCCTACGAAATTTCGGATCACCGCTTTTTTGATTTCACGCGGGATCACGGAAGAGGGAGATCCTGAGAAAGAAGCTTTTTTCCCTCAATACTCCTGGCGGGATTTTTTGCACTACCAGCCCAAAGTGGACCGCATGATCAGATCCGCAAAAAGGTGTTATTTCCAGAAGAAGGCATTCATCAGCTCGGCTGTTGGGGAAACCATTTGGGAGAGATTTGATCGGGCTTTCGAACGTCTTTCCATCAAACAGCGCACAGCCCTTGAAATCCACATCATGAGCGATGAGCCACTGTCTCTTGAAGCCGGAGCCAAGCGGCTCAAGATCTCCAAAGCCTCGTTCCGAGATCGAGTCCAATCAGCGATTCGCTTGATCGAAAAAGCACTGCCGGAACTTGTCGCCGTTAAACCGCCAAAAGTCAGGAAATCTCCGAAGAAGAAAAGTCCATCTTCCTCTATTGTCATTCCCCGCAAAGATGCTCCTGCCGCAGGAGAACTTAAGGCATGGCTTGATAAAACTTGCGAAGAGCCGCGCTGGGTGGATTGGGACGGGATTTTTAAAGCTCCAAAGCCTCGAAGAAACGGAAATTTGTAAATGAAAGAGCGGTTTTGAAACTGTCCGTAGCGCTGGCTGCCGAGCAGTTTCAAAAAAAATCCGTCAGGAATATTCGCTTTTTGAAGATTCACTTGTCGAAAAAAACAAAGCCCACGTTTTCCCATGGGCTCGGTGTTCTTTATTGAAGTGGTTTATGCAGGTCCTCGTCGGGCTAGCCATTTTTGGCCTTGCTCTGTAAAAATATACCAAATTGTGTAGATATCGCCCGCATCAGATTCATGAAGTCTGCAAAGGGGTCGAGAGCTTGTATTGCGCCCGGCCTCGTGGGCAGCTTTAATATCTGAACAAATTGGATAGAACGCTTCAAAGATCGCGCCATTGGACAGGTCATCATTGAAGCGACCAAACGTCGTAATGACTCCGTTTTCCTGCAAGCAAAGTGTTTCGCCGGACACATTTTGAAACATAGAAATTTCGCGACAAGCTCCAGTCGTATTAGATTGGGCATTTGCAAATGCGGTGACGAAAAATAAGAAAATCGAAACGATATATTTCATAAAAAAACCTCTAAAACCAAAAGAGCAATTTTTGAGCCTGCTCTAATCGGTCTATAAGGCACATAAAAACTATTTGAACGGCCAATTTTGACCGTTGAGGTGGCTAGATGGACGATAAGTGTCACTTTGAAAGAGCTGTATGACGATTTAAAAATTCACGTTGCGCCGACAATCATCAAATCATTTTTTAGATTCTGTCTCCGACTAATAATATAGAATTAAATCCAATCCCCATGAAGCCATCGTATCCCTTTTGAAATCCGGTTTTTGAAGCCCAGAGAACAGGCCGTCCCTTAAAGTCCGTTTTATTGACATTGGGGGCATATAGCGAAACTTAGCCATCCGTAGCATTTCGCGGTCCGTAAAGGGTGGCGAGGTTCGGTAGCGGATCAAAACAAAACCAGAGCCTTTTAGAGCATTCCCAGGGCCGATCGTGAGCCCAGATCCCTGTTCGAAACTTGTTAGCCACGCGAATCGAAGGATTTGGTTTTAGCTCGGAATTAAGTTTGTTTTTTGACCATCTGATGTTTGGGAAATACCCTAAGAATATGAAACTAGGAAAAGACGTCACCGCCGAGTTCAAAGATCTCTATGTCGTTCACCAGAATATTCCTGGCAAGAGGGCCGAAATCGACGGCTTTAAGGAACATCTTCTTTTTGTTCCGCTTCAGGGCGAGATTCAGATCAGGACAAATGCTGAGACTTACTCCGTTGGTGTTGGGCAGATGCTATATCTCCCTCCTAAAACTTCACACTCGTTTACGTCATCGGACCGAGCTGGCGAACGTCTTATCGCGATGCTGGACCCCAAAGCTATTCGTCTATCGGCCCAAAGCGGTGTTAAACTTCCCATTAATCAGTTGATCAAAGAGATTCTTTTTTACCTGCTTCTTCACCCAAAAACCAAGAATGCGAATTCTTTAGTCAGAGTATTAGCTGAAACCCTTGAAGAGGTAGTCGAACAAATTCCTTCGTCGGGCGGGCTTGACCATCTTGAAGGAAAAATTGGTGATCCCAGGATAAAACGAGTTTTAGAGATCATGCGAGATTCAGTCGGTGAACGTGTGTCTTTAGATCAAATCGCCAAAGAAGCGGGCCTAAGCTCACGTAATCTGACCAGACTGGTCGTTAAGGAAACCGGAATCCAGCCGAGACAGTGGCTTATCAACTTTCGCATTGATCGATCTCAGGAGCTTCTAAAAAGGCCTGGCACATCGGTCACAGAGGTTGCAATGGAGGTAGGCTACAGTTCTCTCAGCCAGTTTATTTCGGCGTTTAGATCTCGCACGGGCCAACTGCCGTCCGATTTTTTGAAACGTGGCTGAAAACCGAAAATCTATGGCTTCTCTCCGTTAGCGCATTTCTGCGATCGTCTCTATATTCCGTTGCATGCGAAACACTAAAACGGAGAAAACAATGAACACTCAAAACAGCAATAATAAAAATGTCCAAGTTGTAAAAACCTATTTCGATTGCCTAGCCAATGGAGATTTAAATACTTTAGGCTCGCTCTTTGCGGAGAACGTGATTTGGCATCAGCCGGGCGCAGGTTCTTTGTCAGGCGTTCATGAAGGAAAACAGGCAGTCTTTGCTTTGTTTGGCAAATTCATGGAGATCAGCGAAGGTACCTTTCGTATCAACGCGGTCGATTCTATCATGGCAAACGGCGATTTCGTTTCTGCGACACTTTCTTTTTCGGCGAGCAAAAAAAATGGCTCACAAATAAAAATGAACGGCGTCGATGTGATGCGAATCGAAAATGGAAAAATCAAAGAGGTCTTCCTCTTCTCGGCAGATCAAGAGTCCGAAGATCAATTCTGGGGATAATATGAAATCGAAGGAACAACTCGGGGCGCGCCTGAAAAGACTGCGCCTCCAGCGCGGTCTTTCAACGAGTGAACTTGCCAAATCGCTTGGCGTCTCTCCTTCCACTTACAGAGAGTGGGAGTATGGTCGAGCCATTCGCGGGGAACCCTACGATAAGTTGGCATCAGCTCTTGGCGTCAGCCTTCATGAGCTGGTGCTCGGTGAAAAATTTGTGGGAAACGATGCCTTGAGATTGGTTCAAGGTATTGAAAGTGACTTAGAAAAGCTCAAGCGTGAAATAATGAAAGCCGTCTAGAGTGAAAGTCGTTCGGATTGGACGAAACTCAGACGGAAAATTGCGGTGCATAACTTTTAGAGAGATAAAGCGCCAATACTAAAACTAAGGAGTAAAAAAATGAAAAAATTTGTAATAGTTCTATCGGTCTTATTTTTTGGAAACCTTCAGGCTTTTGCCTCAGATCAACTGCATGATGAGGTTGTTTGTAATAAAATTCAACGCCCTGGTGAATCTGACACTGGAGTCACATTGATCTTGCGGGGCAACCAAAACGCTTGGGCAAAATTTATTGCGATCTACGAGAATGGCTATGCGGGGCCGCGCCAGATCGGCAACGTTCAGGTTCCGGTAAATCCAGAAATCAGCGGCGGGGGCCGAGGGTATATTCCTGAAGTGAATTTGGTTTATCGTGGTCAAGGTATCGTGCTGGCCCTAAGGGCTCTTCAAATTCAGAATTTTCCGCTGACCGGCGCAGCAATCGCAATGATCGCGCTGCCTGGACGCCAGCCGATGCAAATCAAGCTTATTTGTACCAGAATGAATTGATTGAGATTGACTAGCAAAATACTTACCGATGGCTGACCGCACACGAAACCGCCGGAATCTCGCGCCGCCGCGGATAGTGTCGCGTCAGCGGTCGATAAAGATTTGCTCCCAAGTCCTATGTGCAGGTGGATCTATATGGGCGTTTTTTAATCGATCAATCAGGCGAAGTCGAGTGCGACTGTCGACTTTTATAAAGAACATTTCGTTACCGTACGGAAGGAGAAGATCTCTTTTGAAGATCACCTCATTAATGCCATCCAGTTTTAAATGTTCAGTGATGTTTTTGTCCGTTGGAAATCTCGAATCAGCTTCCCAGCGCACATCAATCTCGCGGGCGTTAAATCCCTCAAGCCATTTATTATTTATAAAGGACCAATCCGAATTTAAAATCGAGAGAGGGAATACGATGACGGCATTTGCATCATGCAAGTCATAAGGTGATTCACTTTTGATTCGATCCACCATATTATGAGACACAAGTTGTAAATAAACATAGTTTTTACCACCCATGGTCTTGCGAAGATCCAATCGCTCCGCCAATGGTCGATTTAAGCTGCCAGATTTAAGGATTGAGAAAAGGTTTCCTGTTGTTGTTCGATGGATCAGCGCTGCAAACCCTGCCTGGGAGGCCTCAGCGGCGTAGTCTCGCCTATTAGCAAAAAGGATCTCTGAGCAAATAGGGCTGGCCCCTGCAACATCAACGAGAACCATGATACTGATAAGAAAGATTGATCGAAATTTAATATGCATCCTTAATTGCCTCATAGCCAGTCAGTGCAAGATGAGGACCAATAAAAGATTAAGACTTCGCCCGCTTTAGGCTACTTAGGCATGGCCGTTACATGCGAGCGCCGTTATCTGTCATGACTGTACGATCACTAGACACTTCAATCCTGTGTGGTCTCTGCATGAGATCGCGCAGGCATCGTTGAAAAATAGAACCGCACGGATTTTTTCTTCTAAGCACTGACTTTAAGAACAGCCGAACAAAACCAATGCTTTGTTCGGCTATTTCATTTCATGGGATTTCATTTTCTTTCTGAAGAATGAGGCGGAAGAAATGGACGCCCCCATTTTGATGATTGAGACTCTTTGAGAAGTTGGAGTTGTGCGATCTGCACCTGATGAATGATTTTAGGAAGTTGTCCGCTCGCCGCGGCGGCGATTGCCAACGACACGGCAAGCGGGATTAATTTTTCGATGTTCATGGTTTCGTCTCCTTAATTGCCCTCGCGGGCGGTAAAGGCTCCGAAAACCGGGTTAGAACGAGAAGCATGCAGGAAGCAAAAAAGAAGCATACACACGAAATTTCGTGGCATTTCACGACAGATTCAGGCCTTCGCCTTCAGGCCCCTTTTTGTGGTTTCAACTACTTACTTCGATTGATTTTTTTCAGACACGCTTCGATTTTGATTTCGAAGATTGGCGGAGAGGGTGGGATTCGAACCCACGATGCCCGCGAAGGCATGCCAGTTTTCAAGACTGGTGTATTCAACCACTCTACCACCTCTCCGGAGGTGTCAGGAACATATCAAGAAGGGCGGATCTCCGTCAAACCGCCCATATAAGGCTGCAGCGCTTTCGGGATGCCGACGCTGCCGTCCTCGCGCTGGAAGTTCTCGAGAATGGCGACCAGAGTGCGGCCCACGGCCAAACCCGAGCCGTTCAAGGTGTGCAGGAACTGAGGCTTGCCGTTCGCCGGGCGGAAGCGGATGTTGGCGCGACGGGCCTGGAAGTCCTCGAAATTCGAGCAGGAGCTGATCTCGCGGTACTGACTCTGTCCCGGCAGCCACACTTCCAGATCGTAAGTGCGCGCCGAACCGAAACCCATGTCGCCCGTGCACAAAAGCATGCGGCGGTACGGCAGTTCCAGGGCCTCCAGGATTTTTTCCGCGTGCGTGGTTAATTGCTCGTGCAGTTCGTGGGACTGCGACGGATGGGTGAATACCATCAGCTCGACTTTGTTAAACTGATGCTGACGGATCAAACCCTTGGTGTCGCGACCGTGACTGCCGGCTTCGGAACGGAAGCAGGGCGAGTAGGCGCAGAATTTCTTCGGCAAATCGGACTCGTTCAGGATCTCGTTGTTGTAGTAGTTCGTGACGGGCACTTCCGCCGTGGGGATCAGGTAATAATCGAATCCCTCCAGGCGGAACACATCCTCTTTGAACTTCGGGAAGTTGCCCGTGCCGGTCAACGACGTGGAGTTCACGATGAAGGGCGGGATCATCTCCGTGTAGCCGTGCTTCATGGAGTGCATGTCCATCATGAACTGAATCAGGGCGCGCTCAAGACGCGCGCCCGCGCCCTTCAGGAAAGTGAAGCGGGCGCCGGTGACTTTGCCGGCCCGTTCGAAATCCAGAATGCCGAGCTTCTCGCCGAGGTCGCCGTGCTCTTTGGCCGGAAAACCGAACTTCGTCGGCGTTCCCACGGCTTTTTCCACCTTGTTGTCATCGGCGGATTTTCCCACCGGCACATCGGCCTGGGGCTTGTTCGGGATCGTCAGCAGCAGGTACTGGACCTCTTCATCGGCCTTGCCCGCGCTCGCTTCCATGTTCTTCACTTCGGCGGCGAGCTGGCCCATTTCGGCAATGAGGCTCGAGGCGTCCTGCTGATTGCGTTTCAGTTGCGCGATCTCGGCGCTCACCTTGTTCTGGCGCGATTTGGCCTGCTCGGCCTGGGTGATCAGTTCTTTGCGGCGCTTGTTGAGTTCGACGATCTGATCGAGGATCTCGGTGCTTGAACCCCGATTCAAGAGGCTCTGACGGTATTCATCGAGGTACGAGGGGCCGCCCTCGGCTTTCTTCTCAAGCAATTTGATATCGATCATGGAAGGTCCTTTGCTTCGCGACCCCGATGAATCGAATCAGGGCGCCAGCAGAATATACATGCGCAGGAGCTGCGCGACAAGAATGCAAATCAGGTCAAAAACCAACACCCGCGGGATGCTCCAGGAGCGGCTCAGGCGCATGAAGAGGGCCAGGATGACGACCATGCAAAAGAGCAGCGAGAAGGTTCCGTAACCCGCAAGTTCCTGGCCGATGAGGGCCAGCGTCAGGCCCAGGAAAAGGCCCGAAATCAGGCGCAGGACGACATTGGTCACCGAGGTGGTCGTGTTCTTCACGCCGTCTTGCATATTGGTCGACAGATCCCGAAAACGCTCGCTGAGACTCACTCCTGCCTCCGTCATCCGCCCAAACGGGCGATGCGCTGTTCAATGTCCTTGCGGTCCGACGCATTGGGCGCCAGTTCCAGATAATTCCGATAGGACTGCCGCGCGGCCGCGGCGTCCCCTTTTTTCTCGAAGAGGGCGCCCAGCTCTTTATAGAGGTCAGGATAACCGCTTTCCCTTTCCTTGGCCAGGGTCAACATGGTCTCCGCGATCTCCAGAGAACCGGCCTTGCGGTAGCACTCCGCCGAGCGCACGTAGATGTCCGCGCCCGCGGGACGCAACTTCAGGGCGTGGGCGTACTCGGAGGCGCACTCGCCGTAAGCCCCTTGGGAGGAATGGATCTCGGCGTTCAGGATGTAGGAATCCGCGAGATTCGGATTCAAACGCTTTTCGTCCCGCACGAACTTCAGGGCGTCATCAAAGCGCTGCAGGGCGAAGGCGGCCCGGCCGGCGTAATAATTGGCCTTCGGGAAATTCGCGTTCATTCCCTTCACGCGCACGAATTGCTGAAGGGCCTCCTCGAATTTGCTGGTTTCAAAGTAAAGCTTTCCCGCCTGGAAGAGCGCTTCCCCGTCCGTCGGGTCAATGATCGCGGCGCTCAAAAAAGCCTTCAGCGCCTTTTCGTTGAAGCCCGTGGCGCGCAAAGCCTCGCCCAAACCGATCCAGGCTTTTTTGTTGCGCGGATCCGCGTCGGCGACCTGATTGTAGATGTGCCGGGCATCGCCCCAGCGCTCGGACTCGCGGTAAACCTCCGCCAGGGCCAGGCGGTACTCGAAGGAATAGGCGTATTTCTTGATCAGTTCCTGCAGGTAAGCAACGCCGGCGTCCACGCCGTTGGTGGCGGCGAGCATGCGGGCGTAGGCGATCTGCGCCTCGGGATTGCTGGAATCAAGCTCCACCGCCTTGGTGGCGTAGCGGACGCTGTCCTTGAACGCGTTGTCGCGGCGATCGAGGTCTTTCTTTTGCGAGGAATGGATCGACTGCGCCATGGCCAGGTTCGCCTTCGACAGGAGGATGTACGTGTCGATGTCGGCGTCGTAGATCTTCATGGCGCGAAGAGCGTAGTTGATCGCGCCCTGCATGTTGTTTTTCCGGTATTCGAGCAAGGCCATCCCGCGCAGGATTTCATGGTTGCCCGGCGCGATCCGGGCCGCGTTGGTCAGGGACTGGGCGGCGCCGCTGAAATCGTATCTCTGCGCCAGGTAATCCGATTGCAGCACATAGGCGGAGATCAGTTTGTTGTCCGCGCGGATGGCTTTGTTCAGCCATTCGACCGCCTCATAGCTCTGATTCAGCTGCCACAGGCACTTCGCCGCCTTCATCGCCGCCGTGCCGTTGCTGTTGTCCATGTCGAAGGCGGCCTTGAATTCCGCTTGGGCCGACAGGCAATCCCCCTGCCGGACGTACTGGTCGCCGAGGAGGATCAACTCGTTGTTTTCCTCCTTGCCGCTTTTTTTCCGCTTGTCCGATCCACCCAGGCGCAAAACCAGCTGACGGGCGACTTCGTTGTTGGGATTCAGTTTGTAGGCTTTTTCCGCCGCCCGGAGAGCGTCGCTCTTTTGATTCGAGGCGAGCAGCACTTCGGCGTACACCTGCCACCCCTCGCCCTCGAGGGAGCGCGGCACGCGATCGCCCGAGTTGAGCGCCGAACTCAAAAGCTTGGCCGCGCCTTCGTTCTGGTGAAAACCGTAGAATTCCGTGAACCCCAACCCGAGTTTCGCCGCCTTGTGCGTGGGGTGGTTCTTCAAAACCGCGCGGAACCATTCGGCCGCGCGCGGGTAATCGCGCATTTGCAGGTGCACGAACGCCAGGCGCACCTTCGGTTTGACCCAAGCGTCCCAATCCTGAATGGATTTCTCATAGTAGCGCGCGGCGATCTGGTAATCCTTGTCGTTCTCCAGGACTTCCGCCTTCATCGTGTACATCACGGGGCGCAAAGAAAAGCTGTCGTAGTTTTCCAGAAGGTTATCCACGGAGCCTCGAGCCTCGCGATAGCGCCCCGCCGTCAGCAAACGCACGATCTCGCAAAAGGATCCATAGGGGCTCGTGACGTCGAGGACGCGGGTGGATTGCGAAAAGCCCGCCACGGTTTTTTGGTCATTGGCGTCCTGTTTCGCGAAAGGCCAAAGCTCCTTGTAAACCAGACAGAGGATGGAGCGGATTTCCAGGGAGGAGGGGGAGCCTTCCACCAAGGACACAAGCTTGTTCTGCGCCTCGAGATTGTCCTCGAAACTGTCTTTTTCGACGTGCTTCAGGACCGCTTGATAGCGTTTTTTCACTTCCGCCTCGGGCAAGGGGGAGCCGCTCTTTCCCGGGGCGAGGAGCGTGATCTTGTCTTGCGTGCTTTCGCCGGAGGGAAGCAGCAAAAAGACGATGACGACCACGGCGATCACGATCGCGATCACGGGCTTCCGCGTGATCTTCACGATCCGTTCTTTTTCGAGCTGCGTGATTTTCTTGAGCTCGATCACTTGCGATCCCGCGGACGGCGGGACCGGCTCCGGCGTCTTCGGCACGACCTCTTCCGCGGTCGGCACGAGCGGCGTGTTTTTCACGGCCTCCGGGGGTGGCGGCATGAAAATGGTTTCCTCGCTCATGATCTTGTGGACCTTGCGCTGATCCGTGCGGGCCGCTCCCTCGAGCGCCTCCATCAACGTTTCGTAAAACTGCGGTTCGCGGGAAATGAACGTCCACTGCCCATCCGGGTAACGCGCGATCAATTCCGAACCGCCCAGAACACCCTCGCGGATCTGGCGCAACACGTCCTCGGTGCCCACGGGCCCTTGCAACGTTCCGCCTTCACGGCGGATGATCCACATGACAGAGTTTTTCTTCATAACCCATTTATTCTAGAGGGCTTTTCACGCACCGCGGAGTCCGGGTTTGCGCATCGCCCGAGAAGCCCGACTTCAGTCGCGTCTTCAGTTCCAAAATGGGTTGAGAGAACCGTTTTGGCATCCCCAAATCGGCGTTTTCGCTCCTGAAAACGCAAAATAAGGGCGTTAGAGCGTCTCAAATTGTGGCACGGCTGTTGCTATGTGGTTGAGTGCAGCTTTGGAGGAAACTCGCGTGATTCGGAATCTTCTCATCGGGGCTTACATTCTACTCGTGCTGACCATGGCCGCTGTTGCCCGCGCTGAAAAGACCGAATCCTGCCAGACCCAAGGTTGTTCCCGAATTTAACAAAATTCAGGATGAAGGAACGATCGTCGATTGAGCTTCGGTTCGTCGACCCCCTCCTCGGACCCGGAGCAGACGATCGGAACTTCCTCCTGAAGTGTTTCTAGGCCTCAGTCCTTCCCCCCTCCTGGACTGGGGCTTTTTTTTACCCTCTTTATTCCATCCGACGAACTTGCGCGCCGAGGCCGCTGAGTTTTCCTTCAAGATTCTCGTAACCGCGATCCAGGTGATAGATCCGGCCGACCGTGGTTTCACCCTTGGCGGCCAGACCCGCGAGCACCAGCGAGGCGCTGGCGCGCAAATCCGTCGCCATCACGGGCGCGCCCGTCAGGCTGGGGCGGCCGCGAACCACGGCGACACGGGTTTTCGGGCTGATGTCGGCGCCCAGGCGCATGAGCTCTTGAACGTGCATGAAGCGATTTTCGAAGACCGTTTCGGTGATCACGGACGTGCCCTTGGCGAGGGTCATCAGGGCCATGAATTGCGCCTGAAGGTCGGTCGCGAACAAAGGATGGGGGGCCGTCGTGACGTCCACTCCCTTCCATTCGGAAACGCCTTGCACGCGAACCCAGTCGTCGCCGGTTTCGATTTTGAAACCGGACTCGCGCATCTTGATGAGCAGCGATTCAAGGTCCGCCGGACGGCATTGCGTGACCTTCACATCACCGCGGGTGATCGCGCCCGCGATGACCAGGGTTCCCGCCTCGATCCGATCCGGCATGATGGAATGTTCCGCCGGTTTCAGCGAAGAGACTCCCTCGATGGTGATGATGCTCGTGCCGTGACCGCTGATTTTCGCGCCCATTTTGTTCAGGTACTCGGCGAGGTCCACGATCTCGGGCTCTTTGGCGGCGTTTTCCAGGATCGTCGTGCCCTCCGCCAAGGTGGCGGCCATCATGACGTTCTCCGTTCCCCCCACCGTGGCGGTTTCAAAAAGGATCGAGGCGCCTTTGAGTCTTTTGGTGTGGGCATGGACGTAACCGTCCTTGAGTTCGATCTCCGCACCGAGCGCCTTCATGCCTTCCAGGTGCAGGTCGATCGGGCGCGTCCCGATGGCGCAGCCGCCGGGCAGGGACACGACCGCATGGCCGTAGCGGGCCAGCATCGGACCCAGGCACAGGATGCTCGCGCGCATTTTGCGGACGAGGTCGTAGTGGGCTTCGAAGGATTTCAACTCCGCCACATCGACCACGTAAAGTTCGTTTTCGCGACGGGCTTCGCAGCCCAGGCTTTGCAACAGGGCCGCCGTCGAATCGATGTCCATCAGGCGCGGCACGTTGCGGAAACGGTGAACGCCCGGGGCCAGGATCGTCGAGAACAGGATCGGCAAGGCGGCGTTTTTCGCGCCGCTGGTCGGAGCCGTGCCGTGGAGGGCTTTGCCGCCGGTCAGAACCATTTTATCCATGTCGCACTCCTTTGATGACTCGGTCGTGGCCCGCCAAATCTTTCAGAACGGCGGCTTCCGTGAAAAGACCCGAATAAATATCTTTCATTGATGGGCCCTGATCAAGCCCCATTTCCATCAGGCACAACCCCGGCGACGCCAGGAAAGGCGACCAGATTCGCGACCAGGTTTTCAACGCCGCCAGTCCTTGGTCCCCGGCGAAGAGGGCCGCCTCCGGCTCAAAGCGCTTCACTCCGTCCTCAACGCGGGGGTCTTTCGGGTCGATGTACGGGGGGTTGGCCAGAAGCAAATCGATCTTTTCGAAACCCGCCTCCGACAAGGCCGCGGCCGCGGACTCTTTTTTCGAAGCGTCCGCTTCGAGAAAAACCGCGCGGTCCTGAACGCCCAGCCTTTCGGCGTTCCGTCGCGCCACGCTCAAGGCTCCCGCGCTGATGTCGACCGCCAGGAGGCGCGCCGTCGGATCGTTTTTCAGGACACTGAGGCCGACGCAGCCCGAGCCGCATCCCAGATCAACGACACGGGCCTCCGCGATGGCATTTTTCTTGAGCCACTCAAGGCCCTCTTCGACGATCTGCTCGGTTTCAGGGCGCGGGATCAGGACATCCGGAGTCACCTCGAAGACGGCTCCGAAGAAATCCTTGTGGCCCGTGATATAGGCCACGGGTTCCCCTTGGGCGCGCCGGCGAACCAGCTCGCGCAAACCCGCGAGCTCATCTTCCGTCAGGGGCCTGTCGAAATCGATGTAAAGACGGATGCGTTCGATGTTCAGGCCGAATGCGAGCAGGATCTCCGCATCCAGGCGCGGGGAAGGAGAGCCTTTCTCCCGGAAGAATCCGGCTGTTTTCTCGAGAACGTCTTTGAGTTTCATCCCGCCGTCTGTTTTTTCAAGGCTTCCGCCTGGAAGTGCGCGATCAATGGATCGATCAGGTTTTCAAACGCCCCACCCATCACAGCATCGATCTGATGGGTTGTCAGGCCGATTCGGTGATCCGTGATGCGGCTTTGCGGGAAGTTGTAGGTGCGGATGCGTTCCGAACGATCACCCGTCCCGATCTGCTCCAGGCGCTGATCGGACGCGCTCTGCAGGGCTTTCTCCTCTTCCAGGCGCTGCAGCTTCGCGTACAGGATCTGGAAGGCGCGCTCTTTGTTCGAGGTTTGCGACTTGCCCTCCTGACAATGCACTTGAATGCCCGTCGGAAGGTGGGTCAAACGGACCGCGGATTCCGTCCTGTTCACGGACTGCCCGCCGGCGCCGCTGGCGCGCATGACATCGACGCGGATCTCGTTCATGTTGATTTTCACTTCCGTCGGATCCGCCTCGGGAATCACGGCCACGGTGACCGTGGAGGTGTGCACGCGGCCGGCGGCTTCCGTCGCCGGCACCCGTTGCACGCGATGAACGCCCGATTCGAACTTCATCTTGGAGTACACGGAATCGCCGCTGATGCTGGCGATCACTTCCTTCGCGCCGCCGACGTTCCCTTCGCTGAAAGAAATGAGCTCGGCCTTCCAGCCCTGGGTGGCCGCGTATTTGGCGTAGCCGCGAAAAAGTTCGTCCGCGAACAGCGAGGCCTCGTCGCCGCCGGCGCCGGCGCGGATTTCCAGGAGAATGTTTTTATCGTCGTTGGGGTCTTTCGGGATCAGGGCGATCTTCAGGCTCGCTTCGATCCCGGGGAGTTCCGCCTCGAGGGCCTTGATTTCCTCCCGCAGGAGTTCCCGCATTTCAGGATCGCTCTCCGCGCCGAACAAGTCCTTGTTCGCCTGCAGGCTCGCCGACTTCTTTTTGAAATCGCGATACACGATGACGACTTTTTCCAGCTCCGCCAGCTCCTTCATCAGGCTGCGGTACTGTTTCTGGTCGCCGGCGATGTCCGGGCGCTGCAAAGCCAGATTCACCTGTTCGTAGCGGGATTCAACCTCATCGAGTTTCGAAAACATGGCGTGCGTTGCTCCTTCGGGACGATCGAGTCAGAACGGCGGGCACGGGTAAAAAAAATGCGGGCTCTGATGAGCTCCGCATTTCCGATCTGAGGGCTCCGGTCGCAACCGAAGCTCTGTCGCCAGCTACTTCTTGCCGTATTTTTTCTTGAAACGATCGATGCGGCCTTCGGTGTCGATCACACGCTGTTTGCCCGTGTAAAAAGGATGCGAGGCCGAAGAGATCTCCACTTTGATCAGCGGATATTCTTTGCCGTCTTCCCATTTGATGGTTTCTTTGGAGGACAGGGTCGACGTACCCAGGTAGGCGAAATCACAGGAGATATCCTTGAAAACGACCTGGTTCACTTTCGGATGGATGTCACTTTTCATAACGAGTCCTTTGCTCTGAAATTAAGCGGAAACCGAGTGGGTCTAACACGGGGGGCTAACCCCCGTCAACACCTCAGCTGTTCATTGAAGACAGAAACTGCGTGTTCGTTTTGGCCGAATGCACCTTATCCAGCAGGAATTCCATGGCATCCACGGGGTTCATGGGGGCCAAAACCTTGCGCAGGATCCACAGACGGTTCAAATCCGCCTTTTCCACCAGCAAATCCTCTTTGCGCGTGCCGGACTTGTTGATGTCCATGCAGGGGAAAATGCGTTTTTCCATGAGTTTGCGGTCCAAATGGATCTCGGAGTTACCGGTTCCTTTGAACTCCTCGAAAATCACCTCATCCATGCGGGATCCCGTGTCAATCAGGGCGGTGGCGATCACGGTCAAAGAGCCGCCTTCCTCGATATTGCGGGCCGCGCCGAAGAAGCGCTTCGGCTTGTGGAGGGCGTTCGAATCCACACCACCGGACAGGATCTTGCCCGAAGGCGGAACCACGGTGTTGTAGGCGCGGGCCAAACGGGTGATGGAATCAAGCAGGATCACGACGTCGTGTTTGTGCTCGACCAGGCGTTTGGCCTTCTCCAAGACCATTTCCGCGACCTGCACGTGACGGGTCGGCGGTTCATCGAAGGTCGACGACACCACTTCCCCCTTCACCGTGCGCTGCATGTCCGTCACTTCCTCGGGACGTTCATCGATCAGAAGAACGATCAACTTCACTTCCGGGTGGTTGGCGGTGATGGCGTTGGCGATGTTTTGCATGAGCACCGTTTTACCGGTGCGCGGAGGGGCGACGATCAGGGCGCGCTGACCTTTGCCGAGCGGGACCATGAGGTCCACCACGCGCGTGGTGTACTCGCCGGGATTGTGCTCGAGCTTCAGGCGTTCGTTCGGGTACAAAGGCGTCAGGTTTTCAAAGAGGATCTTGCCTTTGCCTTCCTCGGTGGCCTCGAAGTTCAGGGTGTCGACCTTCAACAGGGCGAAGTAACGCTCGCCCTCTTTCGGCGGACGCACGGTGCCGGTGATGGTGTCACCGGTGCGCAGGCCGAAACGGCGGATCTGCGAGGGGCTGACGTAAATATCATCCGGTCCCGGCAGATAGTTGTAATCCGGGGAGCGCAGGAAACCATAACCATCCGGCAGGATCTCCAGAACGCCCGAACCGTAGATATCGACGCCCAGACGGGCGGCGCGCTTCAGGATCTCGAAGATCATGTCCTGACGGCGCATGCCCGCGGCGTTTTCGATTTTCAATTTCTGCGCGAGATCCGTGAGCTGCGTGATGCTCTTGATCTTCAGGTCTTTCGAGCTCAGCCAGCTCTTTTCCTCGTCGGTGAGCTGAATGTCGGCGAGATCCGGTTCCGGAAGCTGCTCTTGAGCGGCCCCGTCCATGCCGGGCTGGACGTCGTCATGAAAGCGCGGTTGTCCACGATCGCGATCCCGGTCCCGGAAATCGCGTTTGTAGTTCTGATTGTTGCCTTTGTTGAAATGACCCTTTTTGCCGTTGTTGTCGAAGCGACGGAAATCACGACGATCATTGCGCTGTCCGCCACCTTGATGCTGCTGTTGGGGGCGGTCTTGTTGCGGGCGGTCCGACGGCTGGGGGGGCGGAGCGGCGGCGGCTTCAGGAGCCGGGGCGCTTTCCCGGGGGGCGGAACTTTCCGCGGGGGCCGGAGGGGGGGTGCTCGGGGCCGCTTCCGCAGGAGCTGCCTCGGGGGCCGGAGAAGCTTTGCGAGAACCGCGTTTTTTCACACCTTCCGCATTCGGCTGTTCTTTTTCGTCTGACAAACAGAACTCCTTGGAATTTTTCTTTGACGTTGAGAGAAAAGATGGTCGGTTCGATTCCGACTGAGATCGTTGTCCGCCTTCGAGGGGGAGCGATCTTCTTGGCTTTTGATGGTTGACCCTCAATTTCTAGACAGGCCAGATTCTTGTCAAGCGAAAATCCATCTCAAACTGAGGCGTTCAAATCACGAAAATCCCTCCATTTCCAGTCATTCGTCAAGGTTTGGGCGAGTCAAGCATAAGGTTTCTCTGAGGTTTTCCGAAGAGTAGGGGGATACCACCTCAAGTTTTCTGACAGGAGGAGGACCTTGGAAACTTCAAATGCCCCCGCGCCGCGAACATCCCTTCATTTGGATGTCTCGTTCAAAAAAAACTACGCCCGCCAGCTTTCCCACGGCGTGCTCAAGAACATCAGCCTCACGGGCGCCTTCCTGGATTGCCGGAACGAAAACTTCCGCGCCAATGAAAAAATCCAGCTGACCTTCGTGGTCGCGGGACGCGAACGTCGCATCGCCGCCACCGTGGTTTGGGCGAATTCCGCCGGTTGCGGGGTGAAGTTCCACCCGACCAGCCAGCGTGACGTGCAGATCGTCGATGATCTGATTTATTTCGTTGAGGCCAATCGCGACGGCCGTCGCGACGTGCTCGACAATATCTTCAAAAAAGTCGGTTGAGATTTCTTTTCTCGAGGTGGGCGACCGCCCACCCGAGCCAACGACCCGTGAAGGTCTATCCGACCTGGGTCGAATCAATGTGCATTTCCAGATCTTTTTGGCGACGACGACGGCGCACGACCAGCAGGGCGGCGATGCCGGCGGCGGCGATCGCCACGGCACCCAAAGCCATCATCGTGTCCTGATCGGCGGCGGCGGCCTCTTCATCACCGGCTTTCACACTGCCCGCAGCGGCGTGATCAAGCGGCGGCGGGGGCGGCGGAATGTCGTTCATCGCTTGCGGCGGCGGCGGCATATCCGGCAGCGGGGGCGGCGGGGGCAGATCGTTCATGCCGCCGGCCGGAGGGGGCTCGGGCATGTTGTTCATCGCCATGTCCGGCGGCGGCGGCATGTCGCTCGGCGGAGGGAGGGCGTTGTTCGCCTGATCCATCGGCGGAGGCGGCGGCATTTCCGCGGGCGGCGGGGCCGCGGCGCCTTGATCGTTGGCCGCGACTTGCGTTTCAGCGCTCATCGCCGGGGCCGGCAAAGAGGCCCAGTAACGGATTTCAGTTCCTTCGTTCAATTCGCCTTTGGAATCGACCATCGGGTTCGAGGACCAGGTTTCTTTCCAGGCGCCATCGTAACCAAGAAGGGTTTTCGAAACGGTGCGGATGTTGTCCCCGGCTTTCGCCACGTAGATCTGCGGCTGCATGCCGTTGTCTTCGAACCACGACAGCATCTGTTCGCCGTCATCCGGGCGTTTCGGCGAGCTGTAGTAAACCTTGTCGCCGGGACGCGGTTCGCGGTGGGCGTAAGTGGGATTGCCTTTTTTCAGCAGGGCCGCGCGGTTCTTCCCGTAAATCGAACGGCTGATGCTCTTCAGCGTGTCGCCGGGGCGGGCGTAATAAACGCCGTTGAACCAATCGTTGCCGACCTTCCAGGGTTTCGAGGCGGCTTTTTGCAGGGGCAGGCTGGGCTTTTTCGGCGCCTCTTCCATCGGAGCCGACATGGAATCCATGTTGTTGCTGGCCATCGAAGAGGAGCTTTCCGGAGCGGCCGGTTCCGGCGTCGGCATCTCGGGGGCCGGTTCCGAGGGCGGCGGTTGCATCGCCATCGCGTCATCACCCGGATCGGTCACGAGCGGCGGGGGCTCGTCGGCGGAGGCGCTCGCCCCCATGGAGTCCGCGGCGTCCAATTCCGAAGCCATGGCGTCGGCCGGTTCTTGAGCCGGGGCCTCAGCCGTCGTGCTTTCGGCGCCCAAAGCGTCCTCGGGGAGGGAGTCGCTCAGCATGGCCTCATCGCCGCCGGCGGCGGGAGCCGCGGCCGTGTCGCCGTCGAGGCTCTCGATCGATTCCTGCTGAACGTCCTCGCCATCGCTTTTTTCGTCACTGGAAGTACAGGCCGTCAATTGGAGGGCAAACCCCACTGCGGCAAGCGACATAAAAACTTTGCGGCTCAAATGTTTGCTCATTGGCACTCATCCTTGATGCGGTTGACGTGAACATTCTGTTCATTCGTCCTTGTCAAAATTAAATCATAGTTTTGTAGGCTTGCAAATTTTTTCCAAGACCCCGCCCACGGTCCTTGGGACCTCAGTCGAGAGTGAAGCGCGCGCCCTTGCGGATTTTATGGCGCTCGAACCAGCCCTTCGGCACCTCGAGCGCGTACTGCGCCGGCGCTTTCGACTGGTAGCTGGGGGGCTGCGTCGCCATGACGCTGTCGACGCTTTTCATTTCCTGGATATCGATCAAAGTCTTGTCGCGGTCGAAATAACCGATGGCGAGATCGATGAAGGTGTTCTTCATCCAGAAAGAGCGGGTCTCCTCCCGATTGAAAACGAACAGCATGCCCTCGTCGTCCTTCAGGGACCGGCGAAACATCAGGCCGCGCTGGTGCTGGGCCTCGGTGCGCGCGATTTCGACCGTGATGGCGCGCGATCCGATGCGGAGGGTTTGTTTTTCAAATTGCACTTCCCGGGCGAAAGTCGTGCTCGGGAGCGCGAGGAGGATTTCAAGCGCGAGAACAAAGCTCCAGAGCCACGCCATAACGAAGTCCTTTCACCGACACGGTCACTTCCGCCTGCCGGAGGGCCTCCAGCAAACACCTCAAAATCGAGACTCCCGCATAGATGATGTCCGCTCGACCGCCCAAATTGTACTTCTGTTTTTTCTCTTCGACCGAAGTCGAGGCGAAGACCTCGCCCCACTCTTTCAGCCGCGCGAGGCTGATCCTGTACCCGTCGACGCGCTTCGCATCGAAACCGCCGAGCTCGATGGCGGCGAGCGACGTCGGGGTTCCGGCCACGGCCAGGACCTGATCCAGCGGGTTTTTCAGGATTTCATTCGAAACCCCCTGCAGCTGCTCCATGATGAAGTTTTCCAGACGGCCGCGCTCCGAAACGGGGATCGGTTGTCGGGTCACAAAACGCTCCGTCAGGCGGACCGCACCCATGTCGAGACTTTGGGAAAAAAGAAGTTCACGGCCGCGTCCGACAATCAATTCCGTTGACCCGCCGCCGATGTCCACGACCAGGCGGTGTTGGTCATCATTGAATTCCGCGCAAGCGCCCAGGTAACTCAGGCGCGCTTCTTCCGCCCCGGCGATCACCTGGATCGGCAGGTCGAGCTCCTGGGCGAGGGCGAACAGGGCGTTGCCGTTCGAAACGTCCCTGGCGGCGGAGGTCGCAACACCCAGGACGTGATCGACTTTTTCCTCATTGATCATCTGACGGTAACGCGCGAGGCAGGCCCCGGCCCGCGCCAGCGCGTCCGGGTGAAAAGCGCCGTTCTGATCCACGCCCTGGCCCAGGCGAACCACTTCCACTTCGTCACGGATGACGCGACGGAGACCGTCGCGATCCCCCTCCGCGATCAGGCAAAGAAACGTGTTCGTACCCAGATCCAGAGCGGCGACCTTCACGCTTCAGCCTTTCAATTTTTCCAGAAGGACTTTGTTGACGACGTCCGGATTGGCCTGGCCCTTGGAGGCCTTCATCACGGCGCCCACGAAGAAACCAAAAAGCTTCGTGCGGCCGCCGCGGTAGTCGGCGACCTGCTGGGCGTTCGCCGCCAGCACCTCGTCGATGATTTTTTCGACGGCGCCCGCATCGGAAATCTGCACGAGGTTTTTCTCTTTGATCACGGTGTCGGGATCCTTGCCGCTCACCCACATCTCGGCGAAAACCGCCTTGGCGATTTTGCCGGAGATTTTCCCCTCGTCGATGAAACCGATCAACCGTCCGAGCATCTCGGGCGTGATCGGGGACTGGCTGATCTCCTTGTTCGCCTGGTTCAATTCGCGCAGGAGCTCCGTCATGATCCAGTTCGAAGAGGCTTTGTGGTTGTTGCAAACCTTGGTCGTCGCCTCATAAAAATCCGCCAGCTCTTTTTCCGACGTCAGCACCAAGGCGTCGTATTCCGGCAGGCCGTGCGCCGAAACGAAGCGTTTGGCCCGGGCCAGCGGCAGCTCCGGCAGTTCCGAACGGAATTTCGCGATCATCGCGTCCGTCACCGTCACCGGCAGCAGATCCGGGTCCGGGAAGTAACGGTAATCCTGGGCGTCCTCTTTCGTGCGCATCGAGAAGGTTTTGTTTTTGTCCGGATCCCAAAGGCGGGTCTCCTGGAGGATCTTCTCGCCGCGTTCGACGAGGTCGATCTGGCGGTCGATCTCGAACTCCACGGCTTTTTCCACGAAACGGAACGAGTTGATGTTTTTGATCTCAACTTTGGTCCCGAATTTCGTCGAGCCCTCTTTCATGACGCTGACGTTGCAGTCGCAGCGCATGGAACCCTCTTCCAGGTTGCCGTCGCAGACGTCGAGGTAACGCACGATCTGGCGGATGGTGCGGCCGTATTCAGCGGCTTCGGCCGGCGTGCGCATGTCCGGGCCCGAAACGATTTCGAGCAGGGGCATGCCGGCGCGGTTCAGGTTGATGAGGGTGTATTCGCCGGAGTGGTTGGATTTGCCGGCGTCCTCTTCCATGTGGGCGCGGGTGATGGAAATGGTTTTTTCAACCCCGTCGACCTTGAAGGAGATCTTGCCGTTCTCGCACAGGGGCAGATCGAATTGCGAGATCTGATAGCCCTTGGGCAGATCGGGATAGAAATAGTTTTTGCGCGCGAAAACCGATTTTTTGCGGATCTCACAACCCAGCGCCAGTCCCGTTTTGATGGAGAATTCGATGGCCTTTTTGTTCACGACGGGCAGCGTGCCCGGCATGCCGACGGACACGGGCGAGGTGTTTTCATTGTCTCCCGCTTCGAACTCCGTGGCGTCCGCACAGAACATCTTGCTCGCGGTTTTCAGTTGAACGTGGACCTCGATGCCGATGACGGCTTCATAACCTCTAAATGACATGGGGTTTTTCTCCTTTCACCGGAGAGACCGCTTCCAGCGCGGCCGCGACGTTCAGCATTTTTTGCTCTTCGTAATGACCGGCGGTGAGCTGCACGCCGATGGGCAGGCGCTCCTTCGACAAACCGAAAGGCACGCTCATGCCCGGCAGTCCGGCGAGGTTCGTCGATACCGTGTAGATGTCGTTCAGGTACATCGCCAGGGGATCCGAGATGCGCTCGCCGGTTTTGAACGCCGGATGCGTCGAAACGGGGCTCAGCACCACGTCGCACTTTTTGAAAACATCGTCGAACTGGTCGCGGATCAGGCGGCGCACCTGGCAGGCCTTGCTGTAGTACGCGTCGTAATAACCGCTCGAAAGGCAGTAGGTGCCCAGCATGATCCGGCGTTTGACCTCGTCCCCGAAGCCTTCACCCCGGCTGCGCGAATAGAACTGATCCAGTTCCACGGCGGACAGGTTGCCGAAATCCGCGCGGTGACCGAAGCGCACGCCATCGTAACGGGCGAGGTTCGAAGAGGCTTCGCTGGTGGCGATCAGGTAATAAATCGGCACGGCGTGCTCGGTGAGGGGGGCGGACACTTCAACCAGCTCCGCGCCCATGGATTTGAGGTTCTCCATGGCTTTTTGCACCGTTTTTTCCACATCCGGATGCAGTCCACCGGCCATGTACTCTTTCAGCACGCCGATTTTCATCCCTTTGACGTTCGTCGAAAGATCCTTGGAAAAGGCCGGCACTTTCTTCTCGGCCGTCGTCGAATCGCGCTCATCGCGCCCCGAGATCAGCTCCAAAGTCAAAGCGGCGTCCTGCACGGTCGACACCATCGGTCCCGCTTGATCCAAGCTCGAGGCGTAGGCCACGATGCCGTAACGGCTGACGCGGCCGTAAGTCGGCTTCACGCCGACGATGCCGCAAAAGCTCGCCGGCTGACGGATGGATCCGCCCGTGTCCGTGCCCACGGTTCCCGCCACGAGACGGGCGGCTTGCGCCGCGGCCGAACCGCCGCTCGAACCGCCCGGCACGCAATCCAGGTTCCAGGGGTTCTTCACGGCGCCGAAAGCCGAAGTTTCATTCGAGGAGCCCATGGCGAATTCATCGAGATTCAATTTTCCCATGACAACGATGCCGGCCTGCTTCAGGCGCGCCACGACCGTGGCATCATAAGGGGGGACGAAGCCGCCCAGAATTCTGGAGGCGGCCGTGGTCTTCAAACCCCGCGTGCAGAACATGTCCTTCACGCCGAAGGGCACGCCCGCGAGCGGGCCCGGGTCCTCCCCGCGGGCGATCTTTTCATCGATCTTCGCGGCTTCGGTTTCGGCCTGATCGTTCACCGTGATGAACGAGTTCAGCTGCTTGTCGAGTTTTTCAATGCGGTGCTTGTAGTGATTCGCCACTTCCTTCGCGCTGACTTTTTTCGAGCGCACGGCCTGGGCGATCTCCACCATGGAAGCATGTGTGAGGTCCATCGGCATTCCTTCCTTAAACCACGGGCGGAACCTTGAACAGGTTCCCCATTTTTTCCGGCGCGTTGGCGGTCATCTCTTCGGCGGTGAATTCCCGCTTGGCTTCATCTTCGCGCCAGAACGGCTGCATCTCCGAAGGCGTCACCAGGGGTTCCACCCCTTGGGTGTCGACTTTGGAGATCTGTTCGAAATAACCAAGGGCTTTGGACAAGTCGCCGCTGTAGCGGCTGGCTTCCTCCGCCGAGACCTCCAAGCGCGCGAGCTTGGCGATATGGGCGATTGTTTTGGGATCAATCACGGGCCGACTCCTTCATCTCGAAAATGAGACGGACCGACCTTAACCCGGAGGGGGTTTGTTTTCAACTTCAGAGGAAAAATCGAAGGGATAGAGACAGCCCCGTTTGCGTCGTGTGGCTGGAGGGCTCTTTGATCTCCCGCTGGATTCCGGGCGTCGCGTTGTAAACGGGGGCGCTCTCGCCGAAACCGTTGATTTCATAGAAAGGGGCCACCACCAGCAACGTCGCCGGCTGAATCTCCATCGCCCAAGGCAGGCGCAGGCGGTAGCCCACGCGCGTTCCCAGATTCAGGGTGCTGTCCTCGCCGTTCACGACGGTCTCGCTTAAAATCGCATTCACGCTACCCGAAATCATGGGGCGAACGGCGGCCTCCACCCAAAAATCCCACAAATCACCCTGGCCCACCCATAACGCGCCACCCAAGGTGGCGGTCCACCAAAGATAAATCTCGCGGTAACCCGTGCCATAGGTGAGTTTGCGGTCCCAGCGGCGCACGCTGCCTCCACCGAAAATCCGCACGCGCTCGGCGGCAAACACCGACAGCAACATCTCGAAATCCATGATGCCATGCTCATTTTGGGCGGTGATTTTCTGACCCGAGTTCAGTTCCGTGCCCGAATAATCCGTTTTCGCTTGGAGAGCGCCCAGAAAACGCAGATCAAGCTCCCAACTTTCCCCCAACGGAGCGCGGTATCCGAGCTCCAGAAAAGGCATCAGGCCTTTCTCCTCGCTGGCGCCGCCGTTGCTGATTTCCTCGACATAATCGAACTGCGCCAAACTCAAACCCGCCGTGACGACGGCCCCCTCACGGGCTTGGGCCGAGCAGCTCACGAGGAAAATCATGAAAAGCGTTAGTGCGCGCATGCCGTAAATTTATAACTTACTGAATTCATTTGCAAATATGTTGACTTCACGCCCGACCTGAGACCTGATCGAAGCGCCATGTCCAAACGACGTCACGAAGAACTCAAGCAGCTCATCCGGCGACACGACCACGCCTATCATGTCCTCGATGCGCCCGAGATCAGCGACTACGATTACGACCAGCTTTATGCCGAGCTCATCCAGCTGGAAAAAGACCAACCCGAACTGGACACCTCGGACTCCCCCACCCAGCGCGTGGGGAGCAAGCCCCTCGACGCCTTCGTCAAGGTCCAGCACCGCCTGCCCATGCTGTCGCTGCAGAACAGTTATTCCCCCGAGGATCTGCTGGAGTTCGACGCCCGCGTGAAGAAGTTCCTGCGCCGCGAAGACAACGTGGAGTATTTTTGCGAGCCGAAGTTCGATGGCCTTGCCATTGAACTTGTTTATGAGCGCGGAATTTTCGTCCGCGCGCTCACGCGCGGTGACGGGATCGTGGGGGAGGACGTCACCTCCAATATCCGCACGATCCGCAGCATCCCCTTACGCCTGCACGCCAAGAAGCCTCCGGCCCTGCTGGAAGTGCGCGGCGAGGTGCTGATGTTCAAAAAAGATTTCGCCGAACTCAACGAACAGCAGCAGGAAAACGGCCAGGCGACCTTCGCCAATCCCCGCAACGCCGCCGCCGGAACGATCCGCCAGCTCGACTCGCGCATCGCCGCCGGCCGGCCCCTGCGCTTTTTCGCATACGCCCTGGGCGCCGCGGAAGGAGCGAGCTTTCAAACCCAGGAGGAAATCGGCCGGCGGTTTCAGGAGTACGGCTTCCCCGTGGCGAGCGGGCACAGTCTGCTGGCGCGCTCACCCGAGGAGGTCGTCGATTTTTACCACCGCATCGACCAGGAACGCCATCAGCTGCCTTTCGACATCGACGGCATCGTCGTCAAAGTGAACAGCCTTTCCCTGCAAGAGGACCTGGGGCTCGTGGCGCGTTCCCCGCGCTGGGCGACGGCCGCGAAGTTCAAGCCCGAGCAGGCGCAAACCGTCGTCGAGCAAATCCAGGTGCAGGTGGGCCGCACCGGCGCCCTCACGCCGGTCGCGATCATGACGCCGGTTCGCGTGGGCGGAGTCACCGTGACTCACGCCACCCTTCACAACCAGGAGGAGATCCAGCGCAAAGACGTCCGCGTCGGCGACACCGTCGTCATCCAGCGCGCCGGGGACGTGATCCCGGAGATCGTTTCCGTGATCGCTGGAAAACGACCGGAAGACTCCAAGCCGTTCGAGATGCCGGCCCACTGCCCGGCTTGCGGCAGTCCCGTGCGTTTGCTCGAAGGCGAAGTCGTCACCCGCTGCGTGAATCCTTTGTGCATCGCCGTCCTGAAGGAATCGCTCAAGCATTTCGCCGGCCGGCGCGCCATGAATCTTGAAAAAATCGGCGATCGCCTGATCGAAACCCTGGTGGACGAAAAACAGCTCACCCGTTATTCCGACTTCTACCGTCTTCGCCGCGAAGACCTTCTGAGCCTGGATCGCCAGGGGGAAAAGTCCGTCGACAACATTCTCAAGAGCGCCGAAAGCAGCAAAAAGACGACTCTCGGGCGCTTCGTTTTCGCCCTCGGCATCCGTTTCGTCGGGGAAACCACGGCCAAGCATCTGGCCGATCATTTCCTCACCATCGATCGGCTGCGGGAGGCCAGCGAAGAAGAGCTTCTCGAGGTACCGGAAATCGGTCCCAAGGTCGCCAAAGCCATCCGCGAATGGTTTGACAATCCGGTGCTCCGCCGCGAGATCGACGAAATGATTGAACTGGGCGTGGAGATCGCGGCGCCCAAACGTTCCACCGACGGCGCCTTGTCCGGGAAGAGTTTCGTGATCACCGGCACCCTTCCCGTGAAGCGGGACGAAGCCCGGGATTTCATCGAAAAGCACGGGGGCAAGATCCTGTCCGGCGTTTCCTCGAAATTGAATTACCTGGTCGCCGGCGATGATCCCGGCTCGAAGCTGGACAAGGCGGAAAGCCTGGGAGTGGCCGTCATTTCCTGGGATGATCTGCAAAAAATGGTTTGAGGCCCTGATGCTGAAAAGCGAAAAAGCCGGCTGTTTATTCCTTCAGGAAAAAACAAAACCGGCTTCTTTTTCTGAATCGATTCAGAAAAACGCTGGGCTTAGATGTGATCGATGATGATGTCGCGGTCCATGACGGTTTTGCGGCCGTCGGCTTTCGCGCTTTCGATGCCTTTCAAACAAAGCTTTTCAATGGCTTTGCTGAGCACTTCAACCGTGGCCGAAGACGTGTTCATCCCGCCTTTTTCTTTGATGATCTTTTTGACTTTGCTCGTGACGACAAGAACTTCCGACATGGACTGTTCCTCCATTAAAATCGTTTTTACACCCGTTGAGCCTGTCATAGCGCCTGGGCAATGACAAATACAAATTTGTCAGGACTTTGATAAGGCGGCGCGGCGACCTTCCCGCTCCGTGACATTCAAGGCCCGCGACGTGCCTTCGGAGAATTGCAACAATTCCGCTTGTCTTGGTCCGCCCTCGGCGGGGGAGATCCAGACATAGGTTTTCTGGTCGATGGGCTTCGTGCACTCAATGTCCAAAAAGGCGGGCGACCAACAACCCGAATTGAGGTGCTCCACCGCGCCGATCATCTCGTGACGCGCATGGTGGGTGTGGCCAAAGACAATGCGGCTCACCCGCGTGATGGCGCTCGCCATGGCCAGAATCTTCTCATCAGGCTCTTTGTATCCCGACACAAGGGACGTCACGGAACGTGAATAAAACAGGAAAAACGGCAGGAACAAAAAGAGCGGGATGAACATCCAGAAAAAAGAAATGCTGTAGACGGCGCGAATCGAGCTGAAAAGCTGAAAGATCACCACGAAGGCGGCGAAGATCAAAAGCGCGCGGTCAAGCCACAGCTCGCGCATCAGCAGCCAGGGATTGCTGGAGGCCGGTGCCGCGAAAAGCTCGCGCAACTCACGGACCATGCGGGGTTCCGCGTTGGCCCTTCGGGCGATGTCCTCGACACGGTCCTCGATTTTCAGGGGATTGCGGATCGGCGCCACCAGGCGATCCTTGAAAGAGTGTCCCAGGGTCGCGACCGAGCCGCCGAACCAGCTGAAGATCAGCAGCGGCTGGGCGCGCGCCATGTAACGCAAAAAGATCGTCACGTACTCGCGCAAACCCATGATGTAGTTGGAATCGACATGGGGATTGAAGAATCCCATGCCGTTCATGATGTAGCGGCAGGCGAGATTCCCGAAGGGCAGCTTCAGGGAAACGTGGTTGTAGCCCTTCGTGAAGGGGTTCAACGGGTCCTCGCACACGCAGTAAGGGTCGTATTGGTTGCCGTGTTCGATCAAAGTGTCCTGGTTGCTGATGTAAAACCAATCGATGAAGCGCACCCGGTCCTGCGCCTCGGGCGTCAGCGACAGATGGCGCAGGATCTCCTGCTGAACGGCCGGAAAATGCAGCTCAAGATCGTGATTGCCGATCACGAAAACCACGCGGTGGCCGCGCGCGATGAAATTCCTCAGGGCTTCGACGAACAGCGGATGGTCCTTGAGGATGACCTTGATCTTGAAGCTCGATCTTTCGGAGCGCGGGAAAAGACCGCGTTTTTTCTCGAGCCAACTCAACCGGAAAACGGGTTCTTCCGGCAGCGCCATGACGCTGTCAAAGTCGAAAATATCGCCGTTCAGGATCAACTCGATGGGCGCGCCGCCCGCTTTGTCCTCGAGGTGGGAGAGGAAATCGGCGAACACGCCGTCGAAGAAAAACATCCGCGTCTTGAACTTCTTCCACAGCGGATACTTCGGATTGACCGGCTCCGCCTCGCACAAATGCAAATCGCTCAAAATCGCCGTGTGGGTCGCGCGCGAAAAATCCATATCTCATTGTCAGCTGGAAGTTTTCCTTTGCCAAGGGGGAGGAATCATCGGATCGTGCGAATCATGACTTTCGCCATCGTTGGAATGGGCCGAAGCGGGGAGGCGGCGAAAAAACTCCTGCTCCGCCAGGGAACCCTTTCCGAAGACATCATCACATTCGACCAAAAACCAGGTCTAGCCGACGAGCACGACCCGGCCGCCCTGCTGGCCCGCAAGCCCGATGTTCTGGTCGTTTCCCCGGGCGTTCCGCTGGCCAATTCCTGGATCGTCGAGGCGCGCGCCCAAGGAGTGCGAATCACCAGCGAGATCGGTTTGGCGTGCGACGTCCTGGCCGGTGAAAAACTGATCGGCGTCACGGGCTCCGTCGGCAAAAGCACGACCGTCGCCCTGTTGGGCGAAGGCGCCCGTCATGCCGACCCGCAGGCTTTCGTGGGCGGGAATTTCGGCGTGCCCTTTTGCGAATACGCCGTCGAGGTGCTGAGCGGGATTCGACCCCGAGCCAAATGGGTGGTTCTGGAGCTGTCCAGCTTTCAACTGGAAAACTGCGAACCTCTGTCCCTGGATTTTTCGGCCATCACGTCTTTTTCGCCCAATCACCTGGAACGTTACGCCAATCTGCGCGAGTACTACGAAATCAAATGGTCCCTTTTGGACCGCACGCGCGGCCCCTGTTTCCTGAACTCCCGGGGCGGAGACCTGAAAACCTGGGCCCTGCAACACCCCGGCCGCTGGGTCCTCGTCGGGTCGGAAAATCCGGAGCTCACGAGATTTCAACTCGCGAGCGCCAGGCTGATCGGCCGGCACAACCAGGACAATTTGGCCCTGGCCGTCTCCGTGGGGTTGGCCGCCGGTTGGCCCACCTCCTTCGTTGAGCGCATGAAGTCCTTCACGGGTCTTCCCCATCGCCTGGAAAACCTCGGAACGGCCCGCGGCATTCGTTTCATCAACGACAGCAAAGCCACGGCCATGGACAGCGTCCTCACCGCCGCCGCGGCGGCGACGGAGCTTTGTTCCGGCTCCTCGCATCTGTTTCTTTTGCTCGGCGGGAAAGATAAAAACCTGCCCTGGGAGCAGCTCTCCGTCTTGAAAGATCACCCCCGCCTTGTTCCCGTTTTTTTCGGTCACTGCGGGGAGCTCGCGCAATCCCGGTCGGGACTCGACGGCTCCGTGCACGCCCATCTGCTGGAGGCGGTCCGCGCCGTTTTGAAAAACGCCCGCGAGGGCGACGTGGTTCTGCTCAGTCCCGGCGGAACCAGCTTGGATGAGTTCCGGAACTTCGAGGAGCGGGGCCGGGTGTTTCAGGAATACCTGGAAAAAGAGGCCGGTCTCAATCCGCTTTGAACAGCAGGACGTTGAGGGCCTGCGAGTCGGCCGCGATCACGCGCGTGAAAACGCGCCCCGTTGACTCGCCGAAAACCGTGATTTCACGCGCTCCCGGGGCCATCCCGAAGATGACGAAGCCGCCGCCGGCCTCGCCCTTGGCGCTAGGTCTTCCCTGGGAGTCGAAATACAAAACGCGGGCGCGATCCCCGGGGTTCACGGCTTCCGCGGTAAAACCCTGATCGGGGACGAAACCGATGACGGTGGAAGCCATCGGGTCGTCGTCCAGGCGCATGTGAGCCCGGATGGCGTTCAACCAGTCGCCGCGGATCAGGGGAAAGTGCGCGTAACTGGCGCTGTCGTCCGTGGTGTAGGTCGCCGGCATGTAAGGCGCGTCCGGAGCGACGTTCACCAGGCTCAGCCGGTGTTCTTCCGGCAACAAAACCCGGGTCACGCCCGTCGCGGGGATCTCAAGCTCTTCTTCCACGCCCTGATGGGCGAGGCGGGCGGGGCGCGGCTCCGCCGTGAAAGCGTCGTACACGCGGAAAATCACCTGATCGGTTTTCAATTTCGAAGAAAGGTCCGCCACGGACACGGAACCTCGTTCCGTCACGACGTTTTGGTGGGCGAAGTAGCCCTCGCCCCGGCGCGCCAGCAAGGCGTGGAATCCCGGCGCGAGGCCCACGAAAGAATAGAGGCCGTTTTCAGAGGTCGCGCTCAATGACGCGTCCGGGATCATGAACTGGTTGAAATACACGGCGTTCAATCCCCCGGCGGATTCAGCTTCCACGCGGACGCCGGCCAGGGGTTTGCCGTTCAACTCGGCACGACCCCAGATCACCGGGGCGGCGGGATCGTTCAGGTTCATGTTTCTCTGCTCGGAAACGATCTGCTTCAAAGAGGTGATCATGCTTTTAGGGAACAACGGGACTTTCGCGCGGAATCCCGCCGGTACGAGCGTCAGGGTTTTTTCATGATCCTTGGCGGTCATCGCGAGCAAGGTGAAAGAACCGCGATGGACGTTGCCCAGCTCGAAGTCGCCGTTCCGCGAGGTCTGAACGCCCGTCGCGCCGGAAAAAGCCGTGCCCGACAATCCCGCGATGGATTTGTTCTGCGCCAGACCCGCGTAGGCCGGGACCGCGCTGCCGGCCACATCCTCGCGATCGATGAGGACCAGCTCGGGCCCGCGAACCTGCCCTTGGTTCATGGCGAAATTCGAAAGACGGAAAGAAGCCTCGCCGATCAGGTGGTTTTGCGCGTCCTTCAAAAGAACGACCACGTCGCCGCCGCGACCTTGCACGCGGATGCGGTAGGAGTTGTTACGGACATCCACCTCGCCGCGCTCCTGTGAAATGCCTTCCTGACGGCGCACCACTTCAAAGCGGTGGCCATTGGCCGTCTCACCGGCATAGCCGATTCCACTCAGGCGGAAATCGCCACTGATCTCGAGATCATGATTGGCGCGATCGTGAATTTCCACGCGCGCCTGATCCAGGCCTTTGTGAATGATGTTGCCGTTTTCATCCGTGCCGGATCCCAGCAGAATTCGCGAGGCGGCTTCCGCCCGGTCATTCGCCGCCGCTTGAAGCGCGATCTTGGTGGCGTTTTCGCTCAAGAGCTGCCGAGCTTGCTCGGACCAGGTCGACGCCTGTTGCGGCCACTCCTCTTGATGGGGGGGCAGCTGGGCGACAGCGGGGCCTTGCTCCGCCCTGGGTTCCGGATCGGAAGGTGCGAGGGCTTCGGCCGCCGCCACTTCCGCTTTGGTGATTTTCACGGTTTCCAAACGCAGCACCTGATCACCGGCCAGGGTCATCGCGCTGTCCGGGGTCACTTCCGCCATGTCGGTGCCGAGTTTTTTCGATTGGTGGCGATCCATCAGATCCCACTCATCGAGGTCCGCCCGGCGTTCCGCCTCCGCAAAAGCGATGTACGGAGGATGGGATTTTTCAGCTGAAACGGAAAGAGGGGTGGTCAATTGAATGAAGCGAAGCCGTTCCGTGGACAACGGAAACAGCAGCGTCGCTCCCAAAAGAATGAGGCCGGCCCTCGTGGCTATCAACCCGTCTTCTCCCTTGAAGATGAGTGTTCAGAGTCTCTCTTTTGATTATTCAGAACGCTTTGAAATCGTCAATGACGTTGCGCTTATCGCGACTTTCGTGGAGAGCCTTTTTGATCCGTTCCGCCCAGGACTGGGCCAGACGATCGTCCTCTCCCACCGTCTCGTAGCCACGGTCCGAGCGCACCTCGACCGGCACCTGGACTTGAATGTCATAAGGGCGGCGATCGCCCAAGATCGTGACTTTCGTGTAGAATCTCTCCCGAACGTCATTGGGACGCTCGAGGGTTTTTTCTTTCCGGTCGTAATAAGCCGATTCCAGCTCGTAGCCGTTTTTGCTCATCACGCGGGGGTCGCCGATCACGGTCACCACGACGCGACGGATCTCCGTGAGCCCCATCGGAGTCTCGGTGATCATCGCACCCCGGTGTTGGCAAGAGGCCAACCAAAGTGCCGGAATCAGAAGGGAAAGAAAAAACAAAACCCTCACTTCTTGGCCTTGTTCCAGTCATTCAGAAACAGTTGAATGCCCTTGTCGGTGAGCGGGTGCTGAGCCAATTGCTGCAACACTTTGAAGGGGGCCGTGATGATGTCCGCGCCTTGTGTGGCGGCCTCCATGATGTGGCCCGTGTGGCGGATGCTCGCCACCAGAACTTCCGTGGAGAAGTCGTAGTTTTGGTAAATTTGGATAATCTGACTAACCATGGCCATGCCATCCTGACCAATGTCGTCCAGACGACCCACGAAAGGCGAGACCATGGTCGCGCCGGCTTTGGCCGCCAACAAGGCTTGCAGGGGATTGAACACCAGGGTGACGTTGGTCTTGATGCCTTCCGAGGTGAAGCGACGGACCGCGATCATGCCGTCGTCCGTCATCGGCACCTTCACCACCACGTTGCTCGCGATCTTGGCGAGCTCCAGGCCTTCACGCACCATCTCGTCCGCCTGCAGGCTGATCACCTCCGCCGAGACGGGGCCTTTCACCTCTTTGCAGATCTCTTTGATGACGTCCTGAAAAACGCGGCCGCTTTTGGCGATCAGGGAGGGGTTCGTGGTCACCCCATCGACCCAGCCGCGCAAATTCGCCTGACGGATTTCCTCAAGGTCCGCGGTGTCGATGAAAAACTTCACGATTCCTCCTGTGTTTGGACAGCCCTTTGTTTACGATTCGAGTCCGGAAAAAGCAACATCGCGAATATGGTACAGGCCGGCGGGACGTCCCGCGAGCCAGCGGGCCGCCGCCAAGGCGCCGCGCGCGAACACGGCGCGGTTCAACGCCTGGTGCTCGAACATCAAAACCTCTTCCTCCGAAAAAGCCCAAACCTTGTGAACGCCGAACACCCCGCCTCCGCGCATCGACAGGACGTCGGGGATCTTCCCCCCCACCGCTTCGCGCAGGGTTTCCTGCAAAGTGAGGGCGGTGCCGCTGGGGCGGTCCTTTTTGCGGTTGTGATGGATCTCCTCGATTTGGAAATCAAAGCCCTCCAAACGCGAAAAGAGCCGGATCGCCTCGTTCAGGACGGCCACCCCCAAACTCATGTTGCTCGCCCAAAGGACGGGGATCTTCCGGCCGGCTTTCTTCAAGGCGTCTTTTTGTTTCGCGCTCAAGCCCGTGGTGCCGCTCACCAAAGGCGTCCCGGCTTTGACGGCTTTTTTCAGAATTTCGTCGAAACCTTCCGGCGAGGAAAAGTCGATCCAGATGTCGACGGACTTTTCCGCGAGGGACAGGTCCCGGGCATCCGCGAGCAGGCGGCTCACCTCCTGGCCCATGCGACCGCTCGCCCCCCAAAGACCCACTTTCAGTTTTTTCATTTGAGAAGCCCGCATGCCGTCATTTCCTTTTTTAATTCCGCCGTCAGGGCGCTTTCCATTTCCGTCAAAGGCAGGCGCAATTCCGCCGACCGCACGAGACCCATGAGTTGCAGGGCTTTTTTCACGGGGATCGGGTTGGCTTCGCAGAACAAAAGATCGATCAGGCGACCGTACCGGCGGATGCCCTCGCGCGCCTCTTCGAATTTTCCCTCGAGAGCCGAGCGCCGCCAGGATGAAAACGCCGCCGGCAGGATGTGGCTCGCGACCGAAATCACGCCGTGGCCCCCGGCCGCCAGAAACTCCGCGTAAGTGCCGTCGTCGCCCGAAAGCAGGATGAACTCGCGCCCGCAGGCGTTTTGAATATCACGGGCCAGATCGATTTTGCCGCTGGCTTCCTTGATGCCCACGATGTTTTTGATCCTGGAAAGCTCTTGCACCGTTTCCACCGCGAGGGAGGTGATCGTGCGGCCCGGGACGTTGTAGAGAAGCACGGGCAGGGACGTCGATTCCGCCGTTTTTTTGAAGTGGGCGAAGAGGCCGCGCTGAGGGGGCTTGTTGTAATAGGGCACCACCACGAGAACCGCGTCAGCCCCGAGCTTTTCCGCCTCGCGGGTGGCCTGCACGGTTTTTTCCGTGCTGTTGCTTCCCGTGCCCATGATGAGCGGCACGCGGCCTTGCGTGAACTGGCGGGCGAAGCGGAAGATCTCTTCCCGCTCGGATTTTTCCAGGGTGGGGCTCTCGGCCGTCGTGCCATTGATGACGAATCCCTCGATGCCGTTTTTCAGCTGGTGATCGAGCAGGCGCTCCAACGAATCGTAATCGATTTTCCCCTCGTGAAAGGGGGTGATCAAGGCGGTGATCGTGGCTTTCAGGTTGTTCATTGAAAGGTCTCCTCGGTCAGGGGGTGTTCCTTGGTGATCCGCGCGGGTCCGGTGAGCCGGGGCGCCGGAGAGGCGGTGTCGACTTCGAGATCGCCGCCGGGCATGCGGATGAGAACCGGACCTTGACGGCCATGTTCGTTTTGCAGAACCAGAGCCGCGGCCACGGCCCCCGTCCCGCAGGCGGCGGTGAAATCCTCAACGCCCCTTTCATAAGTTTTCGCCCGGGCGCGGGTCGCGCTTTCTTTTTGCAACAACGTGATGTTGCTCCCGGCCGGGCCCCATTCCGGGTGCTGGCGCAAGGCGCGGCAAACGCTCGCCGGCAAATCCCCCAAGTTTTCCACGGGAATCACGAAATGGGGGACGCCGGTGTTCACGGCGAAACCCTGGTGGTCTTTGTCCAGAAGCCGCAACGTTTTTTGCGCCGGGGGGTTTTTGATTTCCGTCATCTCGACGCGCCAGCGCCCATCCGCCAAACCCTCCACCGTCACCGGGCCCGCGCCCGTGAGGAAACGGTAAGAGGGGCGCGGGTCGCGAATCACTTCGCGGCAAAAAAGTCCGGCGCACCGGGCGGCATTGCCGCACATTTCGGCGGAAGAGCCGTCCGCATTGTAAAAGTCCCACGTGTAGTCGGCCTGATCCCGGCCGGCTTCGATGAAAAGGACCCCGTCGACGGCCAGGTTCCGGCACAGCGGCGCCACGAAAGCGCGTCTCGACTCCGGCGCAGGCAGGTCACCCTCGTGGCCCACGGCCTGGAAAACGGCGAAGGTGTTCCCGGCGCCGCTCATGGTGACGAACGTCCCTTTGGATTTCACCGTGAGTTCCTGCGCGTGGAGGGCACGGTCGTCGCGGGTTTGTCCTGCGGGGGTTTTTGGCCCTTGAGCCGGCCATCACCCAGAGGAACCGGCGTGACGGGCGGGAGCGGCCGTCCCTTCACGCCGCAACCGGCGAGGACCGCCGTCGCGGCCAGACTCAGAACCAAGAATTTCCAGGTCAGCATTTCTCACGGCCCTTTGATGAAGGATTCCGCTTCGGCCATCCGTCGGCACAAAAGCGGCTCCATCATATACCGTCGAAGTTGGGCTGCAGAAATGTTTTTGCAGTCCATCACGTACTTCTGAGCCAGGGAGGCCTTGGTGTGGGCGTCTTTCGAGAGTTTCAAGGACCAAAAGGGGATTTCAGGATACTGCGGGGACTCCTTGCGCAAAAGCTCCAAGGATTCCCGGGCCCTGGTTTCGGCCTTTTCTTTCAGGCCGCGTTCGACCTCGAGCGCCAACCAGAACTGCGCGTGGGGGCCTTTCCGGCCTTCCGCCTGACTGCGCAGAGTGGTGTAAGCCGGCCAATCCGACAGACACACCTCCGCCTGGGCCGAGGTGAGCAGGGTCTGTTCGTCGTAAGGATTCCATTTGCGGTGTTTGGCCATGACCTCGCTGGCGGCGCCACATTCGTTTTTGGCGATCTGCAGACGCGCCTGCTCATTCAAAAGCAAAAGATTGTCCGGTTCCAGACGCAGGGCTTCGCTCAGGCGGCTTTGCATCTGGTTCAGGTCCGTCTTCCTGAAAGACACCGCCAGTTCGTACAGCTGCTGCGCTTTGTCGCTCAAAAACGCCGAGGAGATTTCCTGCAGGGCGTTTTTCAGCTCTTTGGCGCCGCTGGAGTTCGGCGGTTCGCGCTTGATCGCGGCGACCAGGATATTCACCGCCTGCACGCGGTCCTTTTGCAGGCTCAGATTGTGGGCTTTCTCGATCAGGTCCGCGGGCCCCTCCGCCGTTCGCGGGGCGGCGACCAGGGATCCGCTCAAAAACAGCGTCAACAACCAGCCCGTCATCGCAACGAGCCCGCCAAAACCATGCGCGGCTTGCTGCCGTTCGCGGGACTGACGATGCCCTTTTGCTCCATCAACTCGATGAAGCGGGCGGCCTTCGGATAGCCGATTTGAAAGCGCCGCTGCAGCATCGAGGCGGAAACGGTCTTTTGCTCGGTCGTCCAACGAACGATGTGGTCGTACTCCTCCCCCGCGTCGTCTTCGGAGAACGTGCCTCCCAAGCCGCCGCCGTCGCCGTCCAGGGCGCCGGTCGGACCCTCCAGCATTTTCACGCCGTTGGCGTCGAACTCGGGCTTGGACTGGTTCGACCAGAACTGCACGACGTCTTTCACTTCGCCGTCGCTCAGATAAGGCCCGTGATGGCGGGCGGGTTTGTTCACGCCCGGGGCGAGGAAGAGCATGTCCCCGTTCGGCAAAAGCCGCTCCGCGCCCGTTTCCTCGAGAATGATGCGGGAGTCGAGGGGGCTTGCCACCTTCAGCGCGATGCGAGCCGGAATGTTGGTTTTGATCAGGCCCGTGACCACCTCTTTGCGCGGCGACTGTGTCGCGAAAATCAGGTGGATGCCGCAGGCGCGGGCCTTCTGCACGAGTTTTTGAATCAGGGGCTCGAGATTTTGTTTTTCCGAAACCATCAGGTCGGCAAGCTCGTCGCAGACGATCACGATGTAGGGCAGCGGCTGGTAATAGTACTGATCGCGGTTGGCGCCGGGCTGGCCTTCCAGATCCTGATTGAATTTTTCGTGCTCGGCGGTTTCTTCCTTGGTGAGGCCGGCCGCCTTTTCGTTGAACCCCTCGATCTTCACGGCGCCGAATTTCGACAGGGAACGGTAGCGTTTGTCCATCTCGTGGACCGCCCAGCGAAGGGCGGTCACGGCCTTTTTCGGCTCGATGATGTGGGGGAGGATCAAATGGGGAACGTCCTTGAAATCCGCCAGGTCGACCATCTTCGGATCGATCAGGATCAGGCGCAGGGTTTTCGGCGAGTGCCGGAACAAAAGGCCCGTGATGATGGAGCGCACGAACACGGACTTCCCGGAGCCCGTGGTGCCCGCGATCAACAGATGCGGCATGGGGCGCAGGTTCACGATCTTCGGCTCGCCGTTGGCTTGTTTCCCCAGGGCGATCGGCAGGGCGTTGTCGTCTTTCCAGAAGCCCTCTTCCGCCAGAAGGTCTTTGTAGAAAACCGTTTCACGTTTCGAATTCGCGGTCTCGATGCCGACCACGTCCGTTCCCGGGATCTGTCCCATCACGCGCACGGATTCGCTGGAAAGCGCCAGCGACAAATCATCCTCGAGGTTCGAGATCTCGCTGATCTTCACGTCCGGGCTCGGGCGGAACTCGTACATCGTCACGAGGGGCCCCGGTTTCGCGTCGACGATCTGGCCTTCGATTTTGAATTTCAAAAGCTTTTCCGTGAGCAGGTCGGCCTTGCGGCGCAACTCATCGCGGTCGATCTTCAGGCGCGAGGCCGGCGGGTCCTCGAGCATGCCGATGTTCGGCATCTTCCAGTTCTCGATGCGTTTCGGGGGTTTCGCCTTGAGCACGACGCGGCGGCGGGCGCCCGGAAGCTCCAGCTGCTCCGCCTCTTCCAGGGATTCCGTCGGGGATTCCGGGGCGAAGAACGCGGGCGCCGCCTCTCCCTTTTCCTCGATCAGGGAAGGGGCTTCCTTCATCGCGAAGAGCGGCTTCGGCGCCCCGGCCTTGGGATCGAAAGCCGATTTTTTCACCCCGGCTTTTTTCTTCTGAACGACTTCCTTGGTTTTTTCCTTGAGGCTCACGAACCAGGAAACGCCCTTCAGTTTTCTCATGACGCCGGTCGGGACCTCGGCCATTTCCTGCAGGGTTTTTTCGGAGTAAAAAACCGCGAGCAAAGTGAGCGCCGACCACAGCACCACCTGCACGCCGATCGGATTGAACACGCGGACCAGGGCCTGGCTCAGGCTCAGCCCCAGGAGCCCGCCCGGATAGATCTGCTCGTGGAACAGACGCGTTTTATCGAAATACAGGCCCAGCAGCGTCGAGAGCGAGAGCACGAGCAGGAAACCCCAGATGACGCGAATGTCGCGCAGGCGGAAGGTTTCACCTTGAAAACTGAGCCACGCCTGGCGGGCGGCGCCCACGACGAACACCCACGCGGCCACCCCGAAAACCTGATACAGCAGATCCGCCAAAAACGATCCGGCCAGGCCGCAGTAGTTCAGGGATTTCAGGCCGGAGCCCAGGGAATTGAGGGAGGGGTCTTGCGGATTGTAACTCACGAGGGAAAGGGCCACGAACAGCCCGCCGGAGAGGAAAACAATCGCCGTGATGTCTTGCCGGAATTTTTTGAAAATGGCGCTCATTTCACAAATTTACGTAATCTCGGGCCGGAAGGAAAGAACCCTTCTGGCCACCTTGACTTTGGGTGGACCCGGGGGCAAGACCTGGGTCTGGCCCATGCTGAAAATCAATGAGATCTTCTATAGCATTCAAGGGGAATCCAACTCCGTCGGATACCCGACCGTCTTCATCCGCACGACGGCCTGCAACCTGCGCTGCACCTACTGCGACACGACCTATTCGTATTACGAGGGTCAGCACAAATCTTTGGAAGAAATCCTCGAGACCGTGCGCTCTTTTGGCGCGCGTTACGTGTGCCTGACGGGCGGGGAGCCCTTGTTGCAAAAACAAAGTCTCGAGCTCATGCGTCTTTTGTGCGACGAGGGCTACGACGTCTCCCTGGAAACCTCCGGCTCCAAAAGCACGCGCGACGTGGACTCCCGCGTCCGCGTCATCCTGGACGTGAAAACACCCGACAGCGGCGCCGCCGACAGTTTCCTGATGGAGAACCTCGAGCATCTGAACCAACGCACGGAAGTGAAGTTCGTGATTTGTTCCGAACAGGATTTCGAATGGGCAGAAAATTTCTGTAGTCAATGGGGTCTTTTTAAAAAAGCGATGGTTTTGTACAGCCCGTCATTTTCTCAAGTGAGTGAACTGTGGTTGGCGGAAAAAATTTTGGCAAAAAAGTCGTCCGCAAGGTTGCAATTGCAGCTTCATAAGTATATTTGGTCACCCACTCAACGTGGTGTTTGACGCCGGTATCTGAAGGGGAGATTCGAAGATCCATGACGCCGAATCTGAACAGTTCCGACAATCTGTTTGTTGCCAATCTCCAAGCCGTGAGTTTGGAAAAGCTCGTCAAAAGCAAGTTGGAAGTGATCTTCCAACAGCAAAAAGAAGCTCAGGTTGATTTGACGGGTCTCTACACTGTCGTCATCGAACAAGTCGAACGTCCTTTGCTTGAACTCGCCCTGCGCGCCTATAACGGCAATCAAGTGAAAACCGCTCAGATGCTGGGAATCAACCGCAACACGCTGAAGAAGAAAATTGACAACTACAAGATCCGCGTCAAAAAATTGAATTGAGCGAATCACCATCAGCGGGACATCTTCCGTCACGACAACCTTGTTCAAGGCCCGCCAATTTTTTTTAAGGGGATGACATGGCGGCACGTATTCCTCCTCAGAACCTCGAGGCTGAACAGTCTATTCTCGGCGGGCTGATGCTGGATTCAGCGGCCCTGGATTCCGTTGAAGACATCATTGAGGCCAATGACTTCTACAAACCCGCCCACCAACGGATTTTCACCACGATCCGCGAGCTCCATCATAAAAACGAAAAAGCCGATCTGCTGACGGTCTCGAACTTCCTCGAGTCCCGCCAGGAGCTTGAGTCCGTCGGCGGACCCGCTTACCTCGCCACCCTGCTGGAAAAAACCCTCACCGCGGCCAACATCCAGTCTTACGCGAAGATCGTGCGCGAAAAGTCCATTCTGCGCCGTCTGATCGAAACCAGCACCGGGATCATCGACAAGGCCTTCACCGCGGAATATCCCGACATCGAGACTTTCGTCGATCAGGCGGAAGCGGACATTTTCAAGATCGCTGAAAATAAAACGACGCAAGGTCTGATCGGCGCCTGGTCCATCGTGGAATCCTCGATCAAACGCATCGAGGAGCTCTACAAGCGCAAAGAGGACATCACGGGTCTCGCTTCGGGCTTCAACGCCCTCGACAGCCAGACCGCCGGCATGCACCCCGGCGAACTCACCATCATCGCCGCTCGCCCCTCCATGGGGAAAACGGCGTTCTCCCTGAACATCGCGTCCCATGCGACCCTGCGCCTGAAAAAGACCGTCGCCTACTTCTCTTTGGAGATGGGCAAGGACTCCGTCATGACCAGGATGCTCGCCGGCGAGGCCAAGGTGGGAATGGGGGAATTGCGCAGCGGCCGCATCCGTGACGACTCCTGGCCGCGCCTGATCGCCGCGGCGGGCACCTTGTCCGAAGCCCCGCTCTTCATCGACGACACGCCCGGAATCTCGCCTTTTGAAATCCGCGCCCGGGCCCGGCGTCTGAAGGCCCAGCACGGGCTTGACCTCATCATGATCGACTACCTGCAGATGATGAGCATGAAACAACGGATCGAGAGCCGCGAACGCGAAGTCGCTGAAATCTCAAAGACCCTGAAAGCCATCGCCAAAGAGCTGCAGGTGCCCGTTGTCGCCCTGGCTCAGCTCAACCGCGCCGTCGACTCCCGCAGCGACCGCCGCCCGATGATCTCCGACTTGCGGGAATCCGGCTCCATTGAGCAGGATGCCGACGTCATCATGATGCTTTATCGCGACGATTACTACGACAAGGACGATCCGGAAAAAGCCGGTCAGGCCGAAGTGATCATCGGCAAACAGCGGAACGGTCCCACGGGCACCGTGCGCTTGCGCTTTGACGCCAAAACCAACCGTTTCCGCGATGCCGATCCCGAACCCGTGCAACACATGCCGCCCCCGCAGGCGCCGCCGTCCTTCCCCGGAAAACCGCGCAATTTCGCGCCCAACGCGGGCTCTTAAAACCCGCACCTCGACCTCCGTCCGATTTCAAACCGGGCCCGAAAGGGCCCTTTACTTTATGGCTAACCGCTTGGTGGAATAGGTCTGTCTCAAGGAATGAGACGACAGACAAGGCATGGAGGCCGCATGGGAAAAGAGATCTCGGAGCAAGTTCTCCAAAACACCGGATTGCCTGAAAACCTGATCCGCAACGAGTTTGAAAGTCTCCTCAAGCGTCACGGCCTCAGCGAAGAAACTCTCACCCTCGATGCGCTTCGCGATGTTCTGGCGGATTACCTGCAGGACATCTTCACCGACCCGCGCAACCGCCATTCTTGACCGCTTGAAATAAAAAGCCGCGACTCCCGGAGGAAGTCGCGGCCGACGTGATGAATCTTGAACGATTCGCGCGCGGATTAAGCGCGTTCCACGTTGATCTGGATCGTCGCTTCCACGCCTTCGCTGTAGCGAACGGAAGCTTTGTGGCTGCCCAACACCTTGATTTGCTCATCCAGGTGAATATCGCGGCGATCGATGGAGAAACCGAGTTTCTCCAGCTCTTTCGAGATGTCGGCGGTCGTCACCGTCCCGAACAGCTTATCGTTTTCACCGGCTTGCACCTTGAAGGTCACGGTCGAACCCGTGATCTTCTTCAGGATCTCTTGGCGTTCAGCAGCAGCTTTTTTCTTGCTGGCTTCGGCAACGCGCTTCAGGTGTTCCCACTCTTTCACGCGCTTTTCGGTGGCTTCCGCGGCAAGCTTTCTCGGGAAGAGGAAGTTGCGGGCGAAACCTTCGGACACATTGACGAGTTCGCCGGTCTTGCCGACATCCTTCACGTCTTTGGCCAGAATCACTTTCATGTTGACCCCATTCTAGCTTTTTTCCGCGGCCATCCCGGAATTCGAGAGGCGGCGACGGAAATCAGCCCAATAATCAATAAAGCCGGCCGCGCTGATCACGAAGAAAAGCTGGCCGACCAAAAAAACATACGTGAGAATCCGCACAAAAATTCCGGCTTTGAGCGAATTCAACAACACTTCGAGGACAGCTAAGCCTTGGAAGAAATAGAGAACGATCGAAACGTTCACGATGTTCAAACCAAGAGCCGCCAGGGCATTCGAACCGAAGTTCACCACCGTCAGAAAGAATCCCGCCAAAGCGATCCAGACATAAAAATCCGGCAGGCGAAACTCCAAGAGCTTCAGGTGGGAGGCGACTCGTTCGCGCGGCAGCCCCGACCACACGAAAAGTTTCCTCTCAAAGATCAAACCGATCCCGAGAGCCAGAATCAGCATGATCACCAGGACCGAGGGCGCTTGCTGCGCCAGCATCGTGGGATCCGGCTTCACCTCGGGATTGAACTTCTGCACGGTGGCCGTCAGTTCGCTCACGAGTCCCACAAAACCGTCCCAGTTCGTCACTCCAGCACGGACCAGAACGGCGGTGAAACCCGCGGCCCCCGCCATCGTGCCGGCGAACAAGGAAACGAATCCGGATGTCCGCCATCCCCAACCATGTCCCTCCAGCTCCGAATAAACTCCCAAAGTCATCCACAGGGAGAGCAACAAAACGGAGAGGGCCGGGGTGCCAAGCACCCAGAACGCCGTGACGACCACCAGGCCCGTGAGCCAGTAGCGCCAGGCACCCTGAGATTGCCGGATCACACGCAAGAAAGGCGCCCCCAGAAATCCGGTGAGCATGGTGAGCAGCACGGCGAACGCCGTGTGGATCAGCAGCTGCGGAAAGGTCGCCTTCTTTTTCATGTTCGGCTCTCGTCAGGGAAAGAGGGCGAGGTTATTCGCCCTTGTCAGCAGCGCGAGCGGCGGCAAACGCGGCCTTGCGGGCGGCGATTTTCGCTTCACGCTCTTTTTCACGGTTCATGCTGTCCTGAAGGCCTTTTTTGAAGGACTCCATGTACTTCGTGAGCGGAACGCGCTCATCGAGGCGGGTGTGCATGAAACGCAGGACGCGGTCGTTGATCCGCATCGTCCGCTCGAGCTCGGCGACAGCTTGCGTGTCGGACTCGAACAGGGCGTGGAAGTACACGGCTTTCTTGAGCTTCCCGATCGGGTTGGCGAGCGTGCGCTTGCCCCACGTCTCCAAGGACACGATCGAACCTTTGAATTGTTCGATCGTGGCTTTGTTTTTGCGGAACAGCTCTTTTTGCTCTTCCAGCGTGGCATCGGGATGAACGAGGATAACCGCTTCGTAGGGTCTTTTCAGACGCTCTTTCGTCAGTTCCATTTCAATCCTTTCGGTTCAAAGCCCCTCCCACAATGGAAGGAGCAAGGATGACTTTTTCTAGGGACTAGGGAATTAGCATGGCTAAGGACCAACTTCAAGACGACTCTCTTGTTGAGGGCGGATCTTGCCTTTAAAATGGGATGGAATGAACCTCTTTCTCGAAGTCCTCTCTGGACCCCTTTCCGGTAAAAAATACAAGGCCCGCCTGGGACTGACGGTGGGGCGGCGAAACGGCGACGTTTTGTTGGAGGACGACTCGAAAGTGTCGGGGCTCCATGCCAAAATCGAGATCGATAACAAGTCCCAGCTGGTTTTGGTCGACCAGGGTTCCGCCAACGGCTTTGTTTTGAACGGCCGGCGGGTCCGCAAGGTCGCCATGATGCCTGGAGTCAATTTCCGCATTGGTGAGACGGCCTTTCGCGTGGTGGAGCTGACCCCCGAAGAGGTGAGTTCGCTGTTTGAAACCAAAACCTGGCGCGAGCCTTTGCGCGAACTGCTGGAGCGCGACCCGGGACTGGATCGCCCCATTGCCGGGGCCGCGCAAACCTTCACGCCGGTGCTGCAGCTGGAATTCATCCGCGGTTTTCAGACGGACACGGTCTACACCCTCACTTACGGCCCCCGCGTCGCGGGTTTCGGCCATTTGGATCTCGATTTGAAAGAGATGGAGGCGGGCGAAATCGCATTTGAGATTCATCCCGGCCCCGGTACCGCTTTTTTCCGCGACAAATCCCAGGGAAAATTGAAAATTAACAAGCAAGAGCCTCAAGACGGACAGTCCCTGCAAGAGGGGGATCAGATTTCTTTGGGTGCCACCGTCATTCGCGTGCGCTACTTATGAGGAGCGATGAACACCTTCGAAAAAAACACCGGGTTTTATAAAAGCCATGATGGAACGCCTATTTACTACGAAGTCCGCGGGTCGGGAGATCCGGTCATCTTCATCTACGGCATCGCCTGCCTGATCAATCACTGGCACCATCAGGTGCGGCATTTTTCCGAATCGAAAAAAACCGTCGTCTTCGATCTGCGCGGGCATCATCGCTCGCAGCCCGTCATGGACCCCCAGCAGCTCACCATGGAGGCGATGGGGCGTGATCTCGTGGGACTCATCGAGGGCCTCGGCCTGAAAAACGCCCATGTGGTGGGACACAGCTTCGGCGCGCCGGTGATCCTTGAGGCTTACCGGCAGAATCCCGACGTCTTCCGGTCGCTTTGCTTCATCAACGGCTTCGCGAAAAACCCCATCAAAGGCATGTTCGGCCTCGATGTGATCGAGCCTTTTTTCTATTTCATCCGCTCCGCCTACCAGCAAAGCCCCGAAATGTGGGGAACGATCTGGCGCATGGCCATCGAAAACCCGGTGTCGATGCGGCTGGCGGCCCTGGCGGGGGGCTTCAATCTGCGCCTCACGCACTTCAAGGACGTCGAGGTCTATAGCCGCGGCGTCGCCCACATGGAACTGTCGATTTTCATGGCCCTGTTCGAGGAAATGATGCGTTTCAACGGCGACGACATCCTGCCGACGATCAAACACCCCACGCTGGTGATCGCCGGTGAAAACGACCGCGTGACGCCGAAGCATTTCCAGGAGGATTTCATCAGCATGATCCCCCACGCCGAATACATGCAGGTTCCCTACGGATCGCACTGCACGCAGCTCGACTTCCCGGATTACGTGAATCTGAAGCTCGCCGAATTCTGGGAGCGCGTTTAAATTTCCCGCCAAATAAAAAAAGCCGGGTTTTCACCCGGCTTTCAGGAAAATCGATTCGTCGCTCGGCTCAGCGCCAGGCGGCTTTCGTGATTTCGAAGCCTTGACGGTTCACGGAGCTGTCCGTTTTGAATTCGATCGTCGCGGCGTCGCCCGGGATGATGCTGGAGTAGGTGTCACCACCCAGAGCGCCGCTCAGTTCGTCGATGATGCGGCCGTCTTTATCCTTGATCGTCACCACGTCGTAAGTGCGTTCGGTGTCGAACATGCTGAAGTACAGGGCGATCTCTTTCGCGCCGGGCACGTTCACGTGATACGTCTCGCTGAAGTTTTCGGCGTAGGGATGGGGGCTCGCCACGGAGACGGGAACGCTCTGCCAGTTGGCGGGATCGTTCAGATCCGGCTCGGGCATCGTGTTCGTCAGGGCCATGTAAGCGTTCGCCATACCGCCACTGCGCACTTTGCCGCGAAGACCCGCGATGCGAACGGCCGTTTGCGTGATGCGTTCCTTCATTTCGACGTTGGTCAGGTTCGGCTCGTGCGAACTCACCAGGGCGGCGATCCCGGAAACGTGGGGGGTGGCCATCGAGGTGCCGGACCAGGTGTCGTAACCGCCATCGGCGGTCGAGGACTTGACGTTCACGCCGGGGGCGCCCACGTGCACTTTCGAGCGACCGTAGTTGGAGAACGAAGCCATGCGGCCTTGGTTGTCCACGGCGGCGACGGAAAGGACGTTCGGGACGTCATAGCTGGCGGGGTAGGACGGGCTCGCGTCGTTGTTGTTCGACTCGTTGCCGGCCGCGGCCACGAACAGGGCGTTGGCTTCATGGGAGCGCTGGATGGCGTCGCGCAAGGCTTGCGAGAAGCCGCCGCCGCCCCAGGAGTTCGACATGATTTTCGCGCCCATGCGGGTGGCGTAATCGATCGCGCGGATGGCGCCGTCGAGACTGCCGGAACCGTTGGCCGAAAGGAATTTCACGCCCATCAGCTTCACGTTCCAGGCGACGCCGACGATGCCTTTGCCGTCGTCACCTTTGGCGCCGATGGTGCCCGCGCAGTGCGAGCCGTGACCGTGGTCGTCGAGGGGGTTGCCGCTGTCGTTGATGGCGTTGTAGCCGTAAACGTCGTCGATCACGCCGTTGCCGTCATCGTCGACGCCGGGTTGACCGTTCAATTCGGCTTCGTTCACCCACAGATTCTCTTTCAAATCCTGGTGGTTGGTGTTGATCCCGGTGTCGATCACGGCGACCACGAGGTCCTTGTTGCCGGTTTCGATGTCCCAGGCGCGCAAGGCGCCGATGTCCATGCCGGACAGGGTGGCGTTGTTCATGCCCCACAGATCGCCCAGCATCGGGTCGTTCGGCGTGCGGTTGATGCGGTAGATGTAGTTCGGCTCAATGTAGGCGACATCGTCGTTTTGGGCGACGCTCTTCGCGACGGAGCTTTCCGTTTCGAAAACGGGGCGTTTGATCACGACGATGTTTTGGTTCGGGATCGTGCTCTTCACGAAAGCGCCGAGTTGTTGCGACAACACATTGATGGCGGATTTCTCAGCGCCCACGTGAGTCTTCATTTTCACAATGTACTCGCCGGGCACCGCTTCCGGAGCAGCGGCATGCGCCGTCACGCCAGCCGAAGCCAAGATGGCCATCATCCAATGAGTGGCTCGTTCCTTAAGCCGCATTTTCCCTCCTTAGAGAAATGTAGAAATCTTCAAACGTGTCAGTTCCAAAATGGTACCTGCGCTGAAATTTCGAGCAATCTGATTTAGAGCAGAAACTAAAAATCGGACTATCGTCCAGTTCGCGAGATGTGCTCAGGACTTGCCGGAACCTGACTTGTTGAAATCAAAGGAGAGCTGCACGGGACGCGAGGAAGCGGCCTTTCGGCGCACGCGTTTTCGGGAAGGGGGGGACGGGGTCTTGGTCGGGTTCGCCTCGCGCTCCGAATGTTTCAGCAAGGCTTCTTTCGCCCCCTCGGAGGCGTCCTGATTGAAACCGATTTGCTGCATGAGAAGGGCGTTTTTCTTCACCCCTCCCTATCGGAGAGCGGTGAGGCGTCTTGAAAACCCGTGAAATCGTCGAAGCTTTCGACGTCTAGCCGTCACCGCCGCCGCCGGATTCTTCCTTGCGGTTGATCGAGGCCTTCAGATACTCGCGGTTCATCCGGGCGATGTTGGTGAGCGAAATGTCCTTCGGGCACGACGCCGAGCAGGCACCGGTGCTGGTGCAGGCGCCGAAGCCCTCGGCATCCATCTGAGCCACCATGCGCAAAGCCCGGCGCTCCGCCTCGACTTCCCCTTGAGGGAGAAGGGCCAAGTGAGAAATTTTCGCCGACGTGAAGAGGTGAGCCGCGGCGTTTTTGCATGAAGCCACGCAAGCCCCGCAACCGATGCAGGTGGCGGATTCAAAAGCCTCATCCGCCTTGGTTTTCGGGATCAGAATGGAATTCGCGTCCTGGGCGCTGCCGGTGTTGGCCGTGATGAAGCCGCCCGACTGGACGATGCGGTCGAGGGCACTGCGATCCACCATCAGATCTTTTTGGATCGGGAAGGCCGTGGCCCGCCAGGGCTCCAGGGTCAGCACTTCGCCGTCTTTGAAGGCGCGCATGTGCAGTTGGCAGACGGTCGTCGATTTTTGCGGGCCGTGGGCGTCGCCGTTGATCATGAAACCGCAGGATCCGCAAATCCCCTCGCGGCAGTCGTGGTCGAAGACGATCGGATCCTCGCCTTTTTTGACGAGGTTTTCATTCACCTGATCAAGCATCTCCAGGAAGGATTCGTCCGTCGAAACGTTCTTCGCCTCGTAGGTTTTGAACTCGCCCTTTTCCTTGGGTCCGCGTTGGCGCCAGACTTTCAAGGTCAGATTGATTTTTTTGTCAGCCATGGATCACCTCAATCACTTGTAGCTGCGAGCGCTGAGTTTGATGTTTTCGAATTTCAGCTCTTCCTGGTGGCGGACGGGCGGTTGCGAGGCGCCTTTCCATTCCCAGGCAGCCACGTGGCAGAAGTTCTGGTCGTCACGCAAGGCTTCGTTGTCCGGCGTCTGGTATTCGTCGCGGAAGTGACCGCCGCAGGATTCTTTGCGCTCCAAAGCGTCCCGGCACATCAACTCGCCCAACTCGATGAAGTCGGCGACTCGACAGGCCTTCTCCAGCTCGGTGTTGATTTCATTGGCATCACCCGGGATGCGCACGTCGCTCCAGAAGGCCTCGCGCAATTTCGGGATCTGCACGAGAGCCTCTTTCAAACCCTTTTCATTGCGGGACATCCCGCAATGTTCCCACATCAGACGGCCCAGTTCCTTGTGGAAAGAGTCCACCGTGCGCGTGCCTTTGACGGACATGAGCTTGCTGATCTCGGCGCGCACGCCCTCGGCGGCGGCTTTGAACGCCTCGTGCGAGGTCGAAACCTTTTCCACCTTGTTGTTCGCGATGTAGTCGCTGACGGTGTAGGGGACGACGAAGTACCCGTCCGCCAGGCCCTGCATCAGCGCCGAAGCGCCCAGCCGGTTCGCGCCGTGGTCCGAGAAGTTCGCCTCGCCGGCCACGAAAAGGCCCGGGATGGTGCTCATCAGATTGTAATCAACCCACAGCCCACCCATGGTGTAGTGCGGGGCGGGATAGATCTTCATCGGCGTTTCGTAGGGGTTTTCGCCGGTGATTTTCTCGTACATCTGAAACAGGTTGCCGTAGCGCTCGGCGATTTTGTCCCTTCCCAGGCGTTTGATCGCATCGCTGAAGTCCAGGTACACGGCCTGACCGGTTTCACCCACGCCGCGGCCCTCATCACAGCGGAATTTCGCCTGGCGGGAGGCGATGTCGCGCGGGGCGAGGTTCCCGAAACTCGGATAGATGCGTTCGAGATAATAGTCGCGTTCGGCCTCGGGGATGTCTTTCGCGGCCCGTTTATCGCCTTTGTTTTTCGGGACCCACACGCGGCCGTCGTTGCGCAGGGACTCCGACATCAACGTCAGTTTCGATTGCAGATCGCCGTGCACCGGGATGCAGGTCGGGTGAATCTGCGTGAAGCAGGGGTTGGCGAAGTAGGCGCCGCGTTTGTGGGCGCGCCAGGCCGCCGTCACCGCGCAAGCCATGGCGTTCGTCGACAGGAAGAACACGTTGGAATAACCGCCCGTGCACATGACCACGCAATCCGCCTCGTGGGATTCGATCTCCCCGGTGAGCAGGTTGCGGACGATGATGCCGCGGGCTTTGCCGTCGATCATCACGAGGTCGAGCATCTCGCGGCGGGAATAGAGCTGGACGTTGCCGCCGTCCACCTGCCGCATCATGCCGGAGTAAGCGCCCAATAAAAGCTGTTGTCCCGTTTGGCCGCGGGCGTAAAAAGTCCGCGAAACCTGGGCGCCGCCGAACGAGCGGTTCGCCAGCAGTCCGCCGTATTCGCGCGCCAGGGGAACCCCCTGGGCCACGGCCTGGTCGATGATGTCCACGGACAGCTGCGCCAGGCGGTAAACGTTGGCTTCGCGGGCGCGGAAGTCGCCGCCTTTCACGGTGTCGTAGAAAAGACGGAAAATGGAGTCGCCGTCGTTCTGGTAGTTCTTCGCGGCGTTGATCCCGCCCTGGGCGGCCACGGAGTGGGCGCGGCGCGGGGATTCGTGCACGCAAAACGCCTTCACCTGGTAACCGAGCTCACCCATGGAGGCCGCGGCCGAGGCGCCGGCGAGGCCCGTGCCCACCACGATGACGCTGTGTTTGCGTTTGTTGGCGGGGTTGACGAGTTTCATGTTGAATTTGTGCTGCGTCCACTTGCTGTCGAGCGGACCGCCAGGAATGCGGCTGTCGAAATTGCTGGCCATATTACCTTCCCTCGTTGGCAATGAAGAAGACGACGATCGGTTGGGCCAGGAAACCCGCCACCACCACGATCGCGTAGGTCCAACTGAGTTTTCGAATCACGGGTTGATACGTCGGATGCAAAAGGCCGAACGATTGGAACATCGAGCCCACGCCGTGGCTCAGGTGGAAGCCGAGAAGCACCAGGGAAATCACGTACCAGATCACATAGACGGGCTGCGCGAAAATCTCGACCAGCAGGCGGTAAAGATCGCGCATCACCACGCCGTTCACCGTGGTCTCATAGTAGGTGCCGAATTTGAAAGTGATCAGGTGGCTCACCAGGAAGATCAGGATGATCGTGCCGTGAATCGCCATGGTCCTCGAGGCGAACACCGCGCCCTTCGAGCGGCTGCCGGCCGCCGCGTACCGCTGCGGCCTGGCGGCGCGGTTCTGCAACGTCAGCTGAATGCCCAAAAACACGTGCGTCAGCAGGGCCAGGATCAAACCCGTCTCCGCGACGTAGATGATCATCCCGCTGGTGAGGGCATGGCCATAGGCATTGTAGGCATCGGGGCTCACGAACATCAGAAGATTGCCCGCCATGTGGGCGAAAACGAAGCCCACCCAAACGAGGGCTGAGGCCCCCATCAAGTACTTCTTTCCCACGGTGGAAGTGAGGAAGTTCAACACTGATCGACTCCTTGGTTTACACGGTCTTTCATATCTCAATTGGCTTTCGATTGTCCACGAGCGGACGGCTGTTGCTCTATGTCAAGTATCGATTTTCATTATTGCCCGTGCTCTTTCTGTGTGAGAACAAAAACCTGTTTTGACGGAGCTCATCGATGAAAATTTTTGTGTGTATCAAGCAGGTCCCCGACACCGAGACCAAAATCAAAATCGCTGCTGACAAATCAGGCATCGACACCGCCGGCGTGAAGTGGGTGATGAACCCCTACGATGAATATGCCGTGGAAGAGGCCGTGAAGCTCAAAGAAGCCAATGCCGGCGCGCAAGTCCACGTGATCACGGCGGGTCCGAAGACCCGGGCCGCCGATGTGCTGCGCACCGCCCTCGCCATGGGTGCGGATGAAGGCATTTTGATCAACTCTCCTGAAAATCTCGATGCTTACGCCACGGCCCGCGCCCTGGCCGAAACCATTCGGGCCGAAGGCGGCGCCCAATTGGTGCTGACCGGCAAACTGGCGATCGATGACAATGCTTCGTCGGTGAGCCAAATGGTGGCCGAATTCCTGGGGACCCCCCACGCCACGGTCGTCTCGAAGCTCACCTACACCCCTGAAAGCATCACCGTTGAGCGCGATGTCGAAGGCGGCTCCAAAGAAATCTCGCAGTTGCAGCTCCCCGCCCTCGTCGCGGCGAACAAGGGTTTGAATATGCCCCGTTACGCGAGCCTGCCCGGGATCATGAAGGCGAAAAAGAAGGTCTTGAAAGAGGTCGAATTCGCCTCTTTGAACATCCCGGCGAGCGACGTGAAGGTAAAACACACCAACTTCGCCCTGCCGGCCGACAAGCCCCCGGTCAAGATGCTCTCCGGAGACTCTTCCCAACAGGCGGCGGAACTCGTCAAACTCCTGCGCGATGAAGCCAAAGTTCTCTAGGAAGGTTGAAATCCATGGGTCAAATTCTCGTTTTTGTCGAATCCTCCAAAGGCGCCCTGAAGCGCTCCTCCATCGAACTCCTGCAGGCGGCCGCCCAGTCGGGTGAAACCGTCGCGGCCCTGGCGGTCGGCTCCGCCGCGGATGCTCTCGTGAAAGAGATCGGCGCCAACGGCGGTCAGGAAATCCACCTCATCAAAGACGCCTCCCTGGACTCCTACAACCCCGAGTTGTTCGCGGCGGCCCTCACCCCGGTGATCGAAAAGGTCGGGCCCCACACGCTCCTGGCTTCGGCCTCTTCCCTGGGGCGCGATCTTTTCCCCCGCATCGCCGCCCGCCTGAAAACGGGCTTGGCCAGCGACTGCACCGAGCTAAGCTTGCAAGGCGGTCAAGTTTCGGCCCGTCGCCCGATGTATTCCGGAAAGTGCTTCGCCAGCGCCGAATTTGAAAACAGCCCCGTGAAAATCGTCTTGATGCGGGCCAACCAGCTGCCCGTGAAGGCGGCGGACCCGTCGAAAACAGGCACCGTCACCGAACACGCCCTCACCAAGCCGGATCTGAAAACCCTCATCAAAGAGGTGGTGAAGGGGACCTCTGAAAAGCTCGATCTCACGGAGGCCAACATCATCGTCGCCGGTGGTCGCGGTTTGAAGGAAGCCGGCAATTTCAAGCTTCTCCAGGATCTGGCCGATGCCCTTGGCGCCACGGTCGGCGCTTCCCGCGCCGTGGTGGATGCGGGTTGGGTGTCCCATAGCATGCAGGTCGGGCAAACGGGTAAAACCGTCGCTCCCACGTTGTACATCGCCGTGGGCGTTTCCGGCGCCATTCAGCATCTGGCCGGCATGAGCGGTTCGAAAGTGATCGTGGCGATCAACAACGACGCCAACGCGCCGATTTTCCAGAAAGCGACTTACGGCATCGTCGGGGATCTCTTCGATGTGGTCCCGAAACTGACGGAAGAGTTCCGAAAGGTTCTCCATCACTGATGGCCAACAACCATTCCCAGGAAAACAAGCAGGAAGAAGCGAGGGCTTTGTCGAGGAAGACAAAGCGCATCGCCGTTCTTTTCGCCCTCCTCCTCACTCTGATCGTGATGGGGGCCTCGGTGTTCCGTTATTTCAATCCGGTTCCCTTCCAGGATGCGAATCGCATTTTGGATGAGGCCCTGCAAAAAGCCCCCGCCGGTCACTTCCAGTTCGAATTCGAGGAGACCCGCGATTTTCCGGCCGGCGCCGGTCTGTCACAGTGGCTTGAGGACTTCCCGGATCCCCGGCGCGTGCGCGCCGTGCAGCTGAATTACAAGGCTCTTTATAGCCTGGACGGGGCGGGTGGCGACTGGGACATCGGCGTTCCTCCCGAGGATTCGAACGCCTTGGTCGTGAAGATGCCCATGCCCGAGTTCAAGGGTTTTCAGTTTTCCCCCGCGTCCCTGAAGATCGAGGCGACGCCGCCCCTCTCCAAAGAGGATCATCAACTGGCGGAGGAAATCCTCGAGGACAAGATCCTGCCCCTGGCCCGCCAGGAGGAAAATTCGAAGCGCCTGCAACGCCTCGAAGCCTGCAAGGACAAGGTCCGCGAGTTCATCGTCGAGGTGTTCCGCCGTCATCACCTGACGCCACCTCAGAAGATCGAGGTCCTGCTCGCCAATGAGGGTGTGGTTCCTGAAGAGGGTCCATGAAGGCCCACTTCGCCGGCTTCCTGATCTACCTGCTTTATCAATCATTTCGTTTCACTTGGCGCATCACTTTGATCGAGCCCGAGAGCCTGAAGGCCCGCTTGAAGGAAAAAAAGCCCTTCATCCTGGCGCACTGGCACGGGGATGAGCTGGCCCTCATCCAGCTCGCGTCGCGATACCGCATCGGCACCATCGTGTCCCAGAGCAAAGACGGGCAGCTGATGAACACCGTCTTGCGACTGCTTGGCGCGCGCACCACGCGTGGATCCTCCACTCGAGGCGGCATCGGAGCCCTCAAAGGGCTCTTGCGCATGGTCCGCGAAGGAAACAGCTGTTCTTTCGCGGTGGATGGTCCGAAAGGACCGATCTACAAAGTGAAGCCGGGTGTTTTCGAAGTCGCGAAGCTTTCGGGTTTGCCCATTTATTGGTCCGGCGTCGCTTGCGATCGCGCTTTTCATTTTCCGAAATCCTGGAACAAAACCTACCTCCCCAAGCCCTTCGCGCGCCTGCGAATTGAGTGGCACGGACCCTTCCGGACACTGACCTCCGAGACCGATCCAAAGGCTCCGGAGCTTGCCCAGACCTTAGAACAGGACCTTCATGCCGCGAAACAGCAAGCCCTGGCCGCCATTGCGGAAGCCTAAACCGGGTGCTAGCTTTTTTTGAGGAGGCTTGGACTTATGAAGGGACTCATTGCCATCGCCGTTGCCATGGTTTTCTCAATCTGTGCTCACGCTCAAAATCGTGGGAACACCGTTCTGGCGCAGGTCGGTTCGAAGAAAATCACGCTGGATGATTTCACGAAAAAATTCGACGAGATCAAATCTCAAACCCTGAACCCGCCCACCAAGCAGCAGTTCTTGGAGGATATGGTTCGCTACGAGGTCGGCGTCCAGGAGGCTGAAAAGCGCAATCTGGAAAAAGATCCCATCGTGCAGGACCGCGTGAAGCAGGAGATGTACAAAGCCCTGCTGGAAAAGGATCTGGGCCAGAAGGTTCAGAAAATCCAGGTGTCGGACGCTGAAATGGCGGCCTGGTACAAACAGAACCCCGAAATCCGCACCAGCCACATCCTGATCGAGTTCAAGCCGGGCGCGACGCCGCAGCAGGTGGCCGAAGCGAAAAAGCGCGCCACCGAGATTTACGACGAAGTTCGCAAGTCGAAGCGCCCCTTCGAGGAGCTCGTGAAACTGTACTCCGATGACCCGCTTTCGAAACAGGCGGGCGGGGATGTCGGCTGGCAGTCGCGCATCGGCCTTTATCCCACCTATTACAACGCCACCACGGGCCTGAAGGTGGGGGATATCCATGGCTTGGTGGAAACGCCTTTCGGTTTCCACATCATCAAGCTGACGGGACGCCGCAGTTTCGATGACGCGAACAAACGCCAGATCCGCCTGGCGATTTACGACGAAAAAAGAAAGCAGGCCTTCAACGAATACTTTGACCGGCTGAAGAAGCAGTACAACATTAAAATCAACTCTTCGGCTCTTCAGTAAAAGGATCGGCTGCAACGATGAAATTGCGCGCGAAGAGCCCCGTACTCACGGGGCTTTTTCTTTTCAGTGTGGCTTTCTTGAGCGGTTGTCCCTCGAGTTCCACGAAGTTATCCACGGCCCCGGTGGCCCAGGTGAATGATCACCGCTTGAGCACGCGCGAGCTCGCCCTGCGCCTGGCCCGCCGTCTGAAAAATCTCGACGCTTTTTCCGCCAAAAACCCCCTCATCATCCAAAACGCCAAAGACGAGATCCTGAAAGACTTCATCATTCAGAGCCTGATCATCGACTGGGCCCGCTCCCATGACATCAAGGTCTCCGACAGTGACGTGGACAAAGAGGTGGAAAAGATCCGCGCCGGGTATCCGGACGACCTCGCCTTCCGGCGCTCGCTCGCCGATGAGAACATGTCTTTTTCGGAGTGGCGCGAATCCTTGCGCTACACATTGATTCAAAGGGCCTTCTTCGAGCAGTTGCGTGCGAAGCTGCCGACGCCCACGGAAGCCGAGATCAAAAAGTATTTCGAGGAAAACCGCTCGCAGTTCCGCAAGCGCGAACGCGTCTTCATCCGTCAGATCGTCAGTGATGAGGAGTCCAAGGCGGAGCTCCTGCGCACGGAGGCCAAAAACAAGGATTTCGCCAATCTCGCGCAAAAATACTCCATCGCGCCGGAAAGAAAGAGCGGCGGCGCCGTGGGGTGGGTGGAAAAGGGCAACGTGGACTTTTTCGACCCGGTGTTCTCCCAGCCGGTCGGAGCCCTCAGCCAGATCATCAAAAGCCCCTTTGGCTTTCACATCGTCAAGGTGGAAAAGAAGCTGCCGGCTTCCGCGGGCAGTCTCGATGAGGCGCGGCCCGAAATCGTCCGTCACCTTATGGCTCAGCGCGAGCAAGGCGCTTTTGTCTCTTGGCTGGATGGGCAAATCCGCAGTAGTCGTGTTCTGAAGGACTACCAACTCCTGCAATCAATCCAGGTGGAAACAAGGAGTTCAAATGATTAAATCACGGGTTTTTCTGAGCCTCTTTTCCGTGCTTTTCGCTTTGCCGACCCGGGCGGATGTCGTTGAACGCGTCATCGCCGTCGTGAACAACGAACCCATTCTGGAGTTCGACCTCCGCGAGCTTCAGGAACGCGCCCGCCACCCCGACCTGCTTTATCCTTTTCTGATGACCACGGACGCTTCCGTGATGGCCAAGGGCGATCGCAAAGCCCTGATGAACTACCTCATCGGCGAGCGCCTTCTGTCGTCCGAGGTCAAGCGCCTGAACATGGAAGTCCCCGCGGAAAAAGTGGAACAGGAGATCCGCTCCATCGCGAAGAGAAACCAGATGAGCGTGGACGATCTCTACCAGCAGATCCGCCGCGAAGGTCTTTCCAAGGCCCAGTACCAGGACATGATGAAGTCGAACATGGAGCGCCAAACCCTGCTCGAACAGGAGGTCGTTTCCAAAATCCGCGTCACGGATGACGACGCCCTGGCCGAGTACATGCGCCAGCACCCCGAGGCGCGAGTCTCCATCAATGAATTCACCGTTTCCCACATTTTCTTCGATCCCAAAAAAGGCGGCGCCGAGGCCGCCTACGACCGCGCCCAGGACGTGGCGAAAAAAATCGGCGGCAAACAGTCTTTCGAAAATCTCGCCCAGCAGTTCAGCGAGGACCCGAATTTTTCCGCGGGCGGCTCCCTCGGCACTTTCAAGACCGGCGAGTTCCTGAAAGAAATCGAGGACTCCATCGCCTCTTTATCGCCGGGCCAGACGACGCCCGTCGTGAAATCCCGCCTGGGTTTTCACATCGTGAAGCTCAACGGAAAGAAAATGGCCCAGGACCCGCGCTTTGAAAAAGAAAAAGAGCGGATCAAATCCCGTTTGCTTGAAAACATCGTCCAACGCCAGTTCCGCCTCTGGCTGCAAACCAAAAAGGACGATTCCTACATCCGCATCAACGAGCCATGAGAAAAATCGCGCTGACGACGGGGGATCCCGACGGCATCGGCCCCGAAGTCACGGCGAAAGCCCTCCGCCGTCTTGGTCCCCAGGACGGTTTTTCTTTCCTTGTTTTTCGCGACTCGAGCTCCTCCGCCCTTTTCCAAAAGCTTCGCCGTTCCTTTCAGCGGGTGGTTTGTTCTTCCTTGCCGGAAGCCCTTGAGCTCCCGGCGCGCGCCGGCCGGCTGATTGAAATCGTGAACGAGGCCCCCGCCCCGCGGTGGGTTTCCGACGCCGCGACCTCCTGCCTTCGTGGCGATGTCTCGGGTCTCGTGACGGGGCCTCTGTCCAAAACGCTGATTCAATCCGTTTTTCCCAGCGACCTCGGGCACACTGAAATTTTGCAGCGGGTTTCCGGCGTGGGAACGATCTATCAGGGTTATCTCGGCGCGAAGTTCTGCGTCGTCCTGACGACCGCGCATCTTCCCTTGAAGGACGTGCCCGCCCATCTCACGAAGTCCCGGATCGAGGGGGCTTTGCGCCAGGCTTTTCATTTGCGCGAGGTTTTATCCCCCCAGAAACGCCGTCGTCCCCTGGCTTTCGTTGGTCTGAACCCCCATGCCGGGGAGGGGGGTCTTCTGGGCCGCGAGGAACTTTCCTTTCGGCAAATCCTCGCCCGATTGCCAAACCCGCTCCGCCACAGCGTCCTGGGGCCCCTGGTTCCGGATGCCGCCTTCAACCCTGATGATTGGCGTCGTTACTCGGTTTACGTGGTTTGTTATCATGACCAGGGCTTGATTCCTTTCAAGATGGTTCACGGGCGCTCATCAGGAGCCCAAGTTTCATTGGGGTTGCCTTTTGTCCGCACCAGCGTGGACCATGGAACCGCGAAAGAAATCGCCGGCCGCGGGATCGCGGACCCGGGCTCCATGGTGGATGCCATCCAGTGGTGCCTGAAATTAACGAAACGAGGACAGTGAATGTACCAACCAGTGATTTTTCGCGAATACGACATCCGAGGCGTCTACAACGAACAATTCGATGAGCAGTTCGCGGAGGCCCTGGGTCGCGCTTACGCCGTTTATCTTTTCGAAAGAAAAAACCTGCGCCATCCCACCGTGGCCCTCGGTCACGACGCCCGCCTTTCAAGTCCCGCCATCATCAAAGCTTTGGCGCGCGGTCTGACCGGTTCTGGCGCCAACGTCCTGCACTTGGGCCTGGTCACGACCCCGGTTTGTTACTTCGCGACTTTCGAAGTTCCCGGCGTCGACGGTGCGATCCAGGTCACCGGAAGCCACAATCCTCCGGAATACAACGGCTTCAAAATCTCCGTCGGCCAAGGAACCATCTTCGGTGACGACATCCAGGAATTGGGACGCATCGTGGCCTCCGGCCGCCGTCTTGAAGGGTCCGGCACCGAAAAGACTTATGATATTTTCCCGCAGTACCTGGCGCGGGCGCGCGAAGAGTTCGGGAAGCTCAAACCCATCAAATTCGTGCTTGATTGCGGCAACGGCGCCGGCGGCTCCATCGTGCGCGCCTTGTTCGAAACGGTCGGCCTTCAGCCCACCATTCTTTTTGAAAAACCCGACGGTCTTTTCCCCAATCATCATCCGGACCCCACCGTCGAAAAAAATCTCAAGGATTTGCAGGCGCAGGTTCTGAAGGAAGGGGCCGTGTGCGGAATCGGTTTTGACGGGGACGCCGATCGCATCGGCGTCGTCGATCACACGGGCCGCATGATTTACGGTGACGAACTGATGGTGATCATCGCCCGCGACATCTTGTCCCGTCAGAAGGGCGCGAAGATCATCGGTGACGTGAAGTGCTCGGACCGCATGTACGACGATATCCGCCAGCACGGGGGCGTTCCCATCATGTGGAAAACCGGTCACAGCCTGGTGAAAGAAAAAATCAAAGTGGAGAAAGCCCCGTTCGGCGGCGAAATGAGCGGTCACATCTTCTTCGCCGACCGCAACCACGGTTACGACGACGCCCCGTACGCGGCTCTTCGTTTGGTCGAGATCCTGTCCAAAACCGGCAAGACCATCCCGGAGCTTTTGCAGGGCCTTCCCCCGGCCTTCAACACGCCCGAGATCCGCGTCGACACCACGGAAGAAAAAAAGGTTCTCATCGTCGAAAAAATGAAAGAGGCTTTCCCGGGCGGGCCGGGCGCCGATTATCGCATCGATCTGACGGACGGGATCCGACTCAGTTTCGAAGACGGATGGGCCCTCTGCCGCAGCTCGAACACCCAGCCCGTGCTGGTTCTTCGTTACGAATCGACCACGCAAAAGGGCATGGACCGCATCCGTCAACGCGTGGAAGAGGTCGTGAACAAGTATCTCTGAGAAAAAGACCGGCCAAAAATAAAAAACCCACGCCGTTCAAAGCGTGGGTTTTTTTTCGCTCGATTCGAACCGACCAATTAGACCAATTGGAAAGCGATGATCAAAGCGTAGATCACCAGGGACTCGATCAGGGCGAGACCGATGATCATCGGGGTGAAGATCTTGCCGGAAGCGGCCGGGTTGCGGGCGATGCCATCGAGGGCCGTCGCGGCCGTGCGGCCTTGGGCCAAAGCGCCACCGAGAGCGGCGACGGAGATGGCGATCGCGGCGGCGATCGGCTTCAAACCGAGGTTAGCCGGGGCGGCGGCAACGGCGGTCGTCGCCTCTTGAGCGAGGGCCGGGGCGGCAGCGATCGTGGCAGCCATGAAAAGGGCGGCGTTTTTAACGAGATTTTTCATCTGTGGTGTTCTCCTTGTTCGAAACCAACTAAAATGAGTTTGTACTTCTTGAATCAATGATCATGAGCCGTCGCGAGGGCAACATACACCATCGACAACAGCGTGAAAACAAAAGCTTGCAAGACGCAAACGAAAAGTCCCATGACGTAGAAGGGGATCGGAACGATCGCCGGCACCATGTCCAGGAACATCCCCAGCACCTTGTGGTCACCCATCAGAACGTTGGCCAAGCGCAGACCCAACGAGACGGGGCGAACCAGGTGGGAGATGATTTCGATGACGAACATGAAGGGCGCGAGCCAGAGAACCGGTCCCAGGAAGTGCTTCATGTAATTCACGAAGCCGTTCTCTTTGATGCCGAGGAAGTTGTAAGCCAGGAACATGAACAAACCGAAGGCGAGGGTGGTGTTCAGGTTTTCAGTCGCCGGCGTCATGCCCGGGATCACGCCGATCAGGTTGTTCAGAAGAACGAAGAAAAAAACCGCCGCGAACATCGGCACGTACGCGCGCCCATGCTCACCGATCACGGTGTTCGCCAAACCCGAAACAAGTTCCGTGATCATTTCGAAAAAACCGCGAATCGAAAAGCGCCCCGCCGGGACAACGGCTTGCTCGCCGTTGCCGAGACGGGCGCGAGCCAAAGCACCCAAGCTCACGGCCGCCAGGCCGGCGATTCCCAAAGTGGCGACCGCAATCATGGCCTCACCTTGCTTGGAGTGAGCATCAAAGTGGGGAACCATTTCCGTCAACGCGAGTTGAGTCCAATTAAAAGCCATTTTTCCTCTGAGCGTAAATCAGGGACGTCACTATGAAGCTCGATAACCCCAGGGTGAGCCACAAAGCCTGCACCCAAGGCCACCGTAACGATTGATAAATAATGACCCCTAAAATCGCGTACTTGAATACAATGATGGGGAGTGCGAGGGCAATCAGTTTTTTACGAAAAATCAGGCTCCATCCCAGCGCCAACAGGCCGAAATTGAGCAAAGCCAGGCTGGATCCAAGCAGGTACGACAGTGTCTGATGCGGAGAGCTAAAAAGCCAAAGGCCTCCACTCCCTGCCGCCATCACCAAAAGGTGAATTACAAAGAGGGGTCGGAGGGGGAAGGGGGGTTTTCCTTCTCCTCCTGTTTCTGAAAGAGGCGGACCAGCCAAATGATTTGAATCAGCCAAGCAGCGAGGAAAATGAGGGCCAGGGCCGCGAAAATCAAACCTTTTGTTTGATAGGTCTTATCGAGCTCGCGGCCGATGAGAAAAGCGCCGTAAACCATCACTCCAATTTCAACGCCCATCCCGGCGAAAACGAGGAACCTTTGCATTACTTTCGTCCGAACCCTTTCGCCCCTGGTTGGTTGCGCATGCGCTCTTGAAGCCGCTTGATCCGGAGTTCCAGGTAGTCCGCCGACATCGAACCGCCTGGTTTCAAATCATGAAGCACCTGGATGGCGGAACGAAAATCCTGGTTTTCCTCGTAGCAAACGGCCAGCTGCAAAGCGACGTTTTCCTGTCGGGAGCGTTCCGGGAAATCCCGCATGAGCTGCTTGTAAATTTCGGCGGCGGTGGAGAATTGCTTTTGCGCGACGAGGATGTTGCCCTTGAGGTTCAAGGCGCTGAACTTCGTCACCGCTTCGATCTTTTCCTTCAGCAGATCGTCGACTTCGCTCTCGGCCTGTTTGAACTGCCCCATGTAGAAGTACGAACGGGCCAGGGCGATCTTGAATTTCGCCCACTCCGCCGTCGGCAGGGGCATCGCCAGCAGCTTGCTGTACTCCTGCACGGCCTTTTCGTAATCGTTGAGGTTGTCGAAATAGATGGCCGCCAGTTGCTTCTGGGCGTTTTCGCGGATCTTCGGGTCCTTGGCGTGCAAAACCAGGTGGCGGTTGAAAAAAGCGGCTTTCTTGAAGTCCTTGAGTTCAAAAACGGACACGCGCGCGGCTTCCTTCGAGGCCGCGATCGCCTCATCGCTCTCCGGGGCGCGCTTCAAAACCCTCTCGAACGTGCTCAAGGCGATGCGGTAATGCTCTTGCTCGACCTGGGAAAAACCGTCTTTCAGGTCCCGCTCCAGGGGCGAGGAGCAGGCCACAAGCCCCGTCCAGGCCCCCAGCAACAAAAGGAATCTAATGGGTCTCTTCACCCGTGCGTTCCTCATCGTCGATAGCGGCGACGCCCGTGACGACTTCGTTCTTGTCGTCCAGGTTGATCAAACGCACGCCTTGCGTGTTGCGACCGAGAACGGAAATGTCGGCGATGCGCATGCGGATCACCTGGCCATTGTCCGTCGAAAGAATCATCTCTTGCGAGGCCGAAACTTTCTTCGTGGTGACCACGAAACCGACCTTGTCGGTCGTTTTTTGGGTGATGATGCCGGCTCCGCCGCGGCCCTGGATGCGGTACTCGGAGATTTCCGACCGCTTGCCGTAGCCCTTCGACGTGACCATGAGGATCGTGGCGCTCGAGTTCTTCTCGAGAATCTCCATGCCGACCACGATGTCCTCTTTGGCGAGCGTCATGCCTTTCACGCCGCGGGCGGAACGGCCCATGGGTCGGACATCCCCCTCGTTGAAACGGATGGACATGCCTTCCTTCGTCGCGATGAAGACGTCGCTTTGCCCGTCGGACAACTGCGCGTCGATCACCGCGTCGTCCAGATCCGTCGTCAAAGCGATGATCCCGGCGGTGCGGGGATTGCTGAAAGCGTCCAGCGGGGTTTTCTTGATGATGCCCTTTTCCGTCAGCATCACCACGAAGCGGTTCTCGGAGAATTCCTCCACCGGCAGGATGGCGCGGACTTTTTCACCCGACGACAGCTGCACCACGTTCGCCAGGGATTTCCCCTTCGACGTGCGCGTGCCCAAGGGCAGGCGATGCACCTTGCACCAATAGACCTTCCCCTTGTCCGTGAAGACGAGGAGCATGGTCTTCGTGCTGGCCGTGAAAATATCGGTGACGAAGTCCTCTTCGCGGGTCTCCATGCCTTTGAGGCCTTTGCCGCCCCGGCGCTGCACGCGGTATTCGTCCACCGGGATGCGTTTGATCAGCCCGGTGTTGGTGACCGTGACCACCATCTTTTCGTCCGCGATCAGATCCTCGTCTTCGATGTCGTTGAGGTCGCCGGTGATTTGCGTGCGCCGTGCATCGGCGTAACGCTCCCTGATCTCCTCGAGTTCGCCGACGATGATCTTGTAAACTTCGCGGACATCCGACAGGACGAATTTCAGCCAGTCGATCTGCTTGCGCAGTTCCGTCAGCTCGTTTTCGATCTTTTCGCGCTCCAAACCGGTCAAGCGCTGCAAACGCATTTCCAGGATGGCCTGCGCCTGGCGTTCGGAAAAAGAGAAGCGGTCCATGAGCGCCAAGCGGGCCGTCTCCGCCTCTTTCGAGGCTTTGATCGTGGCGATCACCTCATCGATGTGATCCAGGGCCTTCTTCAGACCTTCCAAAATATGGGCGCGCTCCTGGGCTTTTTTCAGATCAAAGATGCAGCGTTTGGTGACGACGTCGCGGCGGTGTTCGACAAAGGCCTGCAGCATCTGGCGCAGGTCGAACGTGACCGGCTGGTTTTTCGCGTCGAGCGCCAGCATGATCACGCCCACGCTCACTTGCATTTGCGAAAATTTGTAAAGGCGGTTCAAAATCACGCTGGCGTTCTCGCCGCGCTTCAGGACGATCACGATGCGCATGCCTTCGCGGGAAGACTCGTCGCGAATGTCGGAGATGCCTTCCAGCTGCTTTTCGCGGACCATGTCGGCGATGCTCTCGATCAACTTCGCTTTGTTCACCTGGTAGGGGATCTCGGTGACAATGATTTCTTCGTGGTCCTTGTTCTGGACGATCTCGGCGACGGCTTTGAGGCTGATGATGCCGCGGCCCTTTTTGTAGGCCTGCAGGATCCCTTCTTTGCCCGCGATCACGCCCGCGGTCGGGAAATCCGGCCCGGGGATTTTCTGCATCAGGTCTTCGACCGTGCAGTCCGGGTTCTGAATCAGATGGACGCAACCGTCGATCACTTCGCCCAGATTGTGGGGCGGGATGTTCGTCGCCATGCCCACCGCGATCCCGGCGCTGCCGTTGACCAGGAGGTTCGGGAATTTCGCCGGGAGGACCTGCGGGATCTCGAGGGAGTCGTCGTAGTTCGGTCCGAACGGAACGGTTTCCTTCTCGATATCCGCGAGCAGCTCCTCCGCCAGGGACGTCATGCGCACTTCGGTGTAACGCATGGCCGCGGGGGAGTCGCCGTCGATGGAACCGAAGTTCCCCTGACCGTCCTCCAACGGGTAGCGCAGGGAGAATTCCTGGGCCATGCGGACCATGGTGTCGTAAACGGCGCTGTCGCCGTGAGGGTGATATTTACCGATGACGTCGCCGACCACCCGGGCTGATTTCAGGTAAGGGCGGTTGTGGACGTTGTTCATCTGGTTCTGAGCGAACAGCACGCGTCGGTGAACCGGCTTCAGACCATCGCGCACGTCAGGCAGGGCGCGGCCGACGATCACCGACATGGAGTATTGCAGGTAAGCGTCCCGCATCTCTTTGTTGATGTCGACGGTTGAGATTCCTTTTTCGTTCGTTTCCATGTGATTCCTCCGCGTTCCGGCCGGTCTTAGACGTCCAAGCCCCGGGCCAGGAGCGCGTTATCGTGAATGAACCGACGACGAGGCTCGACTTGCTCGCCCATCAGCACTGAGAAGGTTTCGTCCGCCGACACGGCGTCGTCCACCGTGACCTGCAACAAACGGCGGTTGTCGGGATTCAGCGTGGTTTCCCACAACTGCTCCGGGTTCATCTCGCCCAAACCTTTGTAACGTTGGATGTAGATGCCTTTTTTCGTCCGCTCCATGACGTGATTGTAGAATTCCGTGTCCGTTTCGAAAGAGGTCTCATCGGCATCGACGACGATCCTCACCGGGAGCTTCGAGACATCGCGGATGTTTTTCCACAGGTTCCGCAGCTCGATGATTTCGGACGCTCCCAGGATTTCCGTGCCGATCTTGGTGATTCTCTTTTCCGCGTAACGGACGGTTGAGATCTCCGCGAAAGACTGGCCCGCCTCGTTTTTCTTGATCTCGCTCTCGAACTCCGTGATCCCGAGAGCGGGATTGCCGTTGATCCAGGCGTGAAGATCCGTCAAAGCGCTCTTCAGGCGTCCTTCATCGGCCAGGGTTTTTTCCAGATCCTCGATCTTGCCCAGGAAGAAGGACAAAACGTCCGGATCGTATTTCGCCGAAGACACGCGCAGCAGGTTGTTGAATTTTTGAATGCTCAGGATCATTTTGCGGACATCGGCTTCCGTGGCGCCCTTGCCCGCGATCTTGAACTGCGACAGCCCGGAACTCAGCAGGTACTCGGTGAGCGCCGCTTCGTCCTTGAGGTAAGTCTCGTTCTGGCCTTTTTTGGCGCGATAGAGGGGCGGCTGCGCGATGTAGATGTAACCGCGTTCGATCACTTCCGGCATCTGCCGGTAGAAGAACGTCAGCAACAGCGTGCGGATGTGCGATCCGTCCACATCGGCATCGGTCATGATGACGATCTTGTGGTAACGGATTTTATCGACGTTGATGTTGTCTTTGCCGATGCCGGTTCCCAGGGCCGAGATCATCATCTTGATCTCGTCGTTCGAGAGCATCTTGTCGAACCGGGCCTTTTCGACGTTCAGGATCTTCCCTTTCAGGGGCAAGACGGCCTGCGTGCGGCGGTCGCGCGCTTGTTTCGCCGAACCGCCGGCGGAATCACCCTCAACCAGGTAAAGTTCGCACTTGGCGGGGTCGCGTTCCTGGCAATCAGCCATCTTGCCGGGGAGCGAGCCGCCGTCCAAAGCCGTTTTCCGGCGCGTGAGTTCGCGCGCCTTGCGGGCGGCTTCGCGGGCGCGGGCCGCGTCCACGCATTTCATGATCACGGATTTCGCCACGCCCGGATTGCGGTCGAAAAAGTCGGAGAGCTTTTCGTTCACCAGGGATTCGACGATGCCCTTGACTTCCGTGTTGCCGAGTTTGGTTTTGGTCTGTCCCTCGAACTGCGGTTCGCGGACTTTCACCGACACCACGGCGGCCAATCCCTCGCGGATGTCCTCGCCCTCGAGGTTCTCTTTCAGGTCTTTCAGCAGGTTTTTTTCCGTGGCGTACTGGTTCGTCGTGCGCGTGAGGGCCGCGCGGAAACCCATCAAGTGGGTGCCGCCCTCGTGGGTGTTGATGTTATTGCAGTAAGTGAAGATCGACTCCGAATAGGAGTCGTTCCACTGCATGGCGATCTCCGCCTCGACGCTGTCTTTTTCCGCTTTGAAATAAATCACTTCGTTGTGCAGCGATTTTTTCGATTGGTTCATGAAATCCACGAACTCGGCGACTCCGCGGGAGAACTGGAAATCCTGTTTTTTCTGCGTGCGCTCGTCGGTCATCGTGAAGTGCAGACCGGCGTTCAGGAAGGCCAGCTCGCGGAATCGGTTCGCGAGATAGGTGAAATCGAAGCTGATGCTTTCATCCTTGAAGATCTCGCGGTCGGGTTTGAAGGTGACGATGGTGCCGGTCCGGTTCGTCGCGCCGATCTTCTCGACCGGGCCCTGGGGGATGCCTTTTTCGAATTTTTGCTGCCAGATATCGCCGTTGCGATGAACCGTCACCTGACAGCGGCTGGACAGCGCGTTCACGACGGAAGCGCCGACCCCGTGCAGGCCGCCGGACACCTTGTAGGTGCTGCCGTCGAATTTGCCGCCGGCGTGAAGGACGGTGTACACGACCTCGAGGGAGTTCTTCCCGGTCTTGTGCTGGCCGACGGGAACGCCGCGGCCGTCGTCTTCCACGGTGATCGATTCGTCGGTGTTGATGGTGATTTTGATGTGTTTGCAGAATCCCGCCAGGGCTTCGTCCACCGAGTTATCAACGATCTCGTAAACCAAATGGTGGTAACCGCGGAAACCGGTGTCGCCAATGTACATGCCGGGGCGTTTGCGAACGGCCTCCAGCCCCTCCAGAACTTGAATCGAATCGGCGGAGTAGTTTTTCTGTTCGGGCGACTGAACTTGTTCTGACACTGATCCCTCACTCTGCGCCGGTGAGCACCTGCCCATCGGCTATTCGGATCACGGACGGATGATCCTGCGCGAAGCATTCGGGCAACGTGAGGTCCGTCGTCGTCAAAAAAACCTGCGTTTTGATTTCATGAAGAAAAGAAATCAAAGCCGACCGGCGGGACGAATCGAGTTCGGAAAGCACGTCATCCAACATCAACACGGGATAAAGTCCGTGAACCCTCCCATGATACACAATCTGGGCCATTTTGAAAGCCAATATGATGGCTCTTTGCTGCCCCTGCGAACAGAAAAATCTCGAATCTTTTTGATTATATAGGAAGGTGATGTCGTGCTTGTGAGGTCCCACCAAACTTGTGCCGCTTCCGAGCTCCGCATCATGCAACTCCAGGGCACGTTGACGAAGAGCATCATCAACCATTTCCCGAGTAAAATTCCGCGCCGATTGCCCGGAAACCACATAGTCCACCGAGATATCCACGGTGGAATTCATCATGATGCCACGGAATGACTCGCGGAAAGGTTCGGCGATCTCCCGAAGGCCCTGCAAACGCGCGTGGGTGAGCTCTGCGGCGAGGCGAAGGAACCCCGGGTTGAGACTCTCCAAAACCGCCAAAAGCCGCGTTTTAGCGCCAGCATCGACCAAATCGGGCCACTCCTTGAGCAGGCGATTGCGCGCCCTCAAAGCCCGGCGGTATTCGGCGATCAGATCCGCGTTGGCGGGCAGGTGGGTGACGAGGAAGTCGTCGATGAGTTCACGGCGCTGGTCCGCCCCCTCTTTGATCGCTGACAAGGACTCCGGACTGAAAGCGACGCTGGGGAAAAGTTTGCGGATATCGGGGGACGTGGCTTTTTTTTCGTTCAACTGGAAACTTTTGCGGGATTTCAACAAAGTTGTCCGCACTTTGTATTCCAAATCGCGACGCTCGATCACCCCTTCAACGAGGGACTCCCCGGCGCCGTGGCGGATCAAGGTCGAATTGTCGCTGAAACGGAAGCTGTCCCCTTGGGTCAGCAGGTGGAGGGCCTCGAGCAGGTTGGTTTTTCCCTGGCCGTTATCCCCCAGGAAAATATTCAACCGGGGGGAGAAGGCGACTCGCAGATCGGAAAAATTCCGATAGTCCTTGAGCCGCAGGGAAACGAAACGCATCAGATTCTCATCGGCATGATGACACAGGTGTAAGTCGCGTCGGCATGGGGACGCATCAAACCGGGCGACAGCTGGTCGTTCAGTTCGAAATCGATTTCATCCTGCTGAATCGCGCCCAGGATGTCCTGGATGTAACGGGCGTTGAAACCCACTTTGATGTCGTGGCCGGCGTATTGAACCTCGATCTCGTCCTTCGCGTCCCCGAGCTCGGGATTGTTCGAAGAGATCTCCATGCGGCCGTTGCTGAGATTGAGCAGCACGGCTTTGGATTTTTCATTGGCCATCATCGAGACTTTTTTCAACGAGGAAAGGAAAGCGTCCCGACGGATGCGGACCTTCTGAGGAAGTTTCGCAGGAATGAATTGCTGATAGTTGGGGTATTTCCCTTCGATCAGACGGATCATCAGCGTGGTGGAATCGGAACGCAGGATGAATTGCGAACCTTCAATGGCGATTTCCACGGGTCCTTCCACACCCTCGAGGATCTTTTTGATCTCGTGAAGGCCTTTGCGCGGGATGATCACGCCTTGCGGGACAGTGGATTTCAAGCCTTCGATGTTTTTGGAAACGAGGCTCAAACGGTGACCGTCGGTCGCCACCATCTTGAAACCGTTGCCGGGTTGGATCTCGAAAAAAACGCCGTTCAGGTGGTAACGGGTTTCGTCGCTGGAAACGCTGTAGATCGTTTTATCGATCATCTCTTTCAAAACGGGAGCATCCGTTTTCAGGAAAGCCTGGGAAGAGTAGGTGGGGAAAATCGGATACTCTTCCGCGCTGACACCGACCAATTGCGAACGGTACTTCCCTTGTTCGATCTGCAGCCAGTTGTTTTCTTTTTTCACCAAACGGATCGGGCCTTCCGACAACTCTTTGACGATCTCAAAAAGTTTTTTCGCGCTCACCGCGACTTTACCGGCTTGCACGATTTTGGCGGGGACCTGATCGGTCAGGCTGACCTCCAAATCCGTGGCGAAGACTTTGAGGGAATCCTTCTCCGCTTCGAGAAGGATGTTCACCAGAACGGGCATCGTGTTTCTTTTCTCCACGATGTTCTGTGTGGGGCCAACCAGGTTCAAAAGATCTTTCTTTTCAATTTCGACTTTCATGGGCCCTCTTTTTATCCCTATATCTAGTATTATTAAAGTCGTAGTAGTCGTAGGAGCGGGGAAAACCTATCAAATTCTATAACCCGCTGTAAACACTCAAAAAGAACCGTGGATAAAGCCTTTCATGTCGGACTCGCAGCGTCTCGTTTTTTGGGGACAATTTTCGTGCACAATCCAATCCCCCTGCTTTTCCACGCACGCATCCACATCCCCCATTCACAGCCCGGTGATATTGTGGATGTGAGTTTCCAAACCTTCGACATGCTTGAAGATATCCTGATCCGTGGCCTGTAGATGTTTGACCCGATCAATGGCATTCATGACGGTGGTGTGGTCTTTGCCGCCAAAGGCCTTCCCGATGTCGGTGTAGGACTTATCGAGGAACTTCTTGATCAGGAACATGCAGATCTGCCGGGGAACCACGATGGGCTTGGCCCGGGTGCTGGATTTCAGATCAGAGATCTTCACGTTGAAATGATCGGCCACGAGCTTTTGCACGTCCTCCACCGAAATGGCGGAATGAGTTTCGTGATTAGCCAAAAGCTTCTTCACCAGGTCGTGATCAATCTGCAAACCTTGAAGTTCAGAGAAGATTTTCACCTTCTTCAGGTTGCCCTCAAGCTCGCGGATGGAGCGTTTGGAGATGCGCGCGATGTAGTGAACCGCGTCTTCCGGCAGGCGAATCTGGAATTGCTCCGCTTTGTAGCGAAGAATCGCGATCCGGGTTTCCAGATCCGGCATGGTGATATCGGCGATCAGGCCACGCTCAAGGCGGGTGCGATTGCGATCTTCCAAGTTCATGATATCTTTCGGCATTCGATCGCTCGCCAGGATGATCTGCTTTTTGCGGTCGATGAAGGTGTTCAGGGTGTGGAAAAACTCTTCCCGAGTTGATTCCCCTTTTCCCAACAGCTGAATATCGTCCACCAGCAGCACATCGTAGCTTTCGCGGTACTTTTGCTGAAATTGATCCATCTTGTGATGTCGGATCGATGCAATACACTCATTCATGAATCTTTCCGCGGAGATATAAAGAATCCGCAAGTGCGGAGCCTGCTCACGGATGTAGTTGCCGGCCGCGTGCAAAAGGTGGCTTTTTCCCATCCCCACCGGTCCGTAAATCAGCAGGGGATTGTAATCGTCCGCGCCGGGATTGCGGGCCACGTTGTAGCAAGCCGCATGGGCGAATTCGGAATTTTTCCCGACCACGAAGGTGTGAAAAGTCCATTCCGACTTCAAGGGCTCTGGATAGCCACGATGGTCTTTTTGAGTAGTCGCCGCCGCAGGCTTTCCAGGCGCTTCATGGTAGCTCATGGCCTCGTGAAGGGCGTGGGGGTTTTCCGGCGAGACGGGCGTTTTGTGGCCCGTCACCACAAACTCGACCTCAAACGGGCGTTGGCAAGCCTCTGAAATCTCTGAATAAATTTTATCCTGGAGGTTCTGAATCACCCAGTATTGGTGAAGCGCATTGGGAACGCCCAAAGTGAAGCGCAAACGGCCGTTGTTATCGGCCGAATTGAGGTATTCAATCGGGTCTAACCAGGTGGCCAGAAGCTTGTTGTTCTCGTTCCGGCTTTTCATTCGTGATTTGATGCCGTCCCAGAACATTGATGTGATTTCCACGAGAAGACCCCCTCTTCGCGTTCACGCTCAGATCGGTGAGTGTGCAAGCTGAAGGAGGGGTCTAACAACCGCTTGCAGAGTTTTCAAGGGTTGACCCATGTGCCGCGTTGTGATTTATTCCACCCCCACGTATCTCGTGGTGTGGAACAAAAAGCCCACGTATATATAGTCACTCTGACGTCATATTGCGTCGTAAAGTTTGGAGATTCTATGAAGCGCACTTATCAACCGTCCAATCGCCGTCGTAAGACCACCCACGGTTTCCGTTCCCGCATGGCCACCAAAGGTGGACAAAAAGTTCTCTCCGCTCGTCGTGCAAAAGGCCGCAAACGCCTTGTCGTCAAAGCCGGTGGAAAGTAACTCTCTCTCTGTCCTGAAAAAGAACTCGGAGTTTCTCGCCCTCAAAAAGAATGGCCGACGTTATTGGCCCTCCAATTGGATGCTTCTGAATTACCGCTTGGAGACGACAGGGAGCTTGCGCTTTGGCGTCACCGCGTCCCGGAAGGTGGGTTCCGCCGTTGTGCGGAACCGCCTGAAAAGATGGTGTCGGGAATACTTCCGTGAACTCAACAGGACTGAGCGAGGCTTCGGGGCCGAGATCAATGTCATTTTCAAACCAATCGATCAGGGTTTCTACAAGGGTTTGCCCCACGGAGAGTTCATCCGTGTTTTGGAGCAAGGCCTCGAAACTCTTCGAAAAAGCGGTCAAGTTCAGCGCTCTCGCGTTGATGGCCGCTTATAGAACGATCGGCACCAACCACTTGGGTGGGCAATGCCGTTTCCAGCCCTCTTGCTCTGAGTATGCGGTTGAGGCTTTGAATACTCACGCGCCCCATCGCGCCCTTTCACTCATTCTTCGTCGACTGCTTCGTTGCCGCCCCGGCGGACCTTTCGGGTTCGATCCGGTTCCCCCCAATGCCTGCTGTGGAGAACATCACCATGCGAACGCCTGACCAGAATCCGCTGACGGACCGTAAGACTCTCATCGCGATCGCCGTGGTGATCGTCTTCATGGTCGCTTGGCAGCATTACATGACCACCAAATATCCCCCGGCGGCTCACACGCAAACACCGATTGCCGCCCCGGCGCAGGACCCGCGCGCGGTTTCGAATCCCGCGGAGCCGAACCTGAATGCCGTTCCCCGCGCCGAAGCCGATGTGAAAAACACGGCCGTGATGAAGCCCGAAGAGCTGCTGACCTACGAAGACGACCGCATCCGCTTCACGCTGTCCAGCCACGGCATGGGTTTGAAAGAGTACATCGTGAAAGACTACAAACAGACCGATGGGGAGCCGATCCGTCTTGGCTTTTCCCCCCTGGCGAGTCTTTTCGAAGTGCGCTGGGTTGACAGCTCGCGCCCCCTGGTGTTCGAGGTTCGCCAGACGGCGGAAGGTCGTTTTGAAGGGGTGGCGCGGGAAAGCGGCATGGTTTTCCGTCGCGAACTCTTTTACGATGCCGGCAACCGGTCTTTCCAGAGCGCCTTGAAAGTGGACGGCGTCAACGCGGAAATCAGCCGCGGATTGGGTGTGATGGTTCCGGACACCATTCACGTGGCCCAGAACTCCTCGATCTTTTTCCCCTCCTACGATCACCAGGATTTTTTCGTTTCCCATGGCGGGAAAACGGAGTCCGTGAACTTCAATCACGCCAAAGAAAACATCCGCCGTGATTTCACCGCCGCCTCCCTGGTGTCGGTGGGCAATCAGTACTTCACTTCCGTGGTTTTGGACCAATCCGAGATCGCGCCGGACGTGGTTTTGACGGCTGATCTGAATCAAAAGACGGCGTTGGCCGAATTGATCTACAAACCCCTCAAAACCGCGGGCGAGCTGGCTTTCCATCAGGTTTTTTACGCCGGCCCCAAGTCCATCGACGTGCTGAAAAAGATCAACCCGGCGATGGAAAACGTCATCGATTTCGGTTACCTCGCGGTGATCGCCAAGCCGCTTTTGTACGTGATGAAGTGGTTCCACAGCATGATCCCCAACTGGGGCGTGGCGATCATCCTGCTGACGCTTCTCGTGCGCTTCGCGGTGCTGCCCTTCAACCTGATGTCGATGCGCTCGATGAAGGCCATGCAGAAGATCCAGCCGCACATCAACCAGCTGCGCGAGCGCCACAAGGAAGACCCGATGACCTTGAACCGGGAGATGATGGCCCTGATGAAGGAGCACAAGGCGAATCCCTTGGGCGGTTGCCTGCCGATGCTGATCCAGATCCCGATTTTCTTCGCGCTCTTCCGCGTGATCGGCTCCAGCGTCGAACTGTATCAGTCGCCCTTCGCGTTTTGGATCCACGATCTGAGCCTGCACGACCCTTTTTACGTCCTGCCCGTTCTGATGGGCGTGACGATGTACCTGCAGCAGAAACTGACTCCGACCACGATGGATCCGGCGCAAGCCAAGATCATGCAGTTCCTGCCGCTGGTCTTCACCGTCTTCATGTTACAACTTCCGAGCGGCTTGACCCTTTACATGGTGGTCAGCTCCGTTTTCGGGATCATTCAGCAGTATTTCATTCTTAAAGACTCGAAGGCTCTTGTGCCTGCGAAAACGAAGTAGAGGAGAGGGACAATGAATTTCTTTAAAAAACTTTTCGGCGGTGGCAAATCCAAAGGCGATGGCGTCGAGAGCCTGGTTGAAGAGAATCTGGCGAATCTGCTGGAAAAATCCGGCTTCGACCTGAGTTACTCCGTCCGTTCCGACAAAGACGACGGCGGCGACGCGATCGTCACGGTCGAGCTCTCTGGGAACGATGAAGAGCTGATCAAAGACAAAAAAGGCCAGGTTTTGGACGCCATTCAGCTTTATTTGAAGCGCGTCGTTCAGCACAATTTCCCCGAAGACAAAACCACGATCACCGTGGACTGCGGCGGTTACCGCGAAGAGAGCGAACAAGCCCTCATCGAACGCGCGGAAAGCCTGAAGCAAATCGCCATCGAACAGGGGAAATCGGTTTATTACCGGGCTCTCGCCCCGAAAGACCGCAAAGTGGTGCACCAATACCTCGCCAAAGACCCCCGCGTGAAAAGCCGCTCTTTGGGTGATGGCTTGTACAAAAAAATCAAAATCTACCCGGCGAAAAGCACCGCGCAAGCGGGCGATGCCGTGATCGACTGAATTCCATGATCGGAGATCGTGACCGGGACACGATTTGCGCGGTCTCCACCCCCCCTGGCGTGGGGGGGATTTCGGTCATCCGCCTGAGTGGCCCGAAGGCCTTGAGCCTCATCCGCCAGGCGGCCCCTTTCTTACCCTCGCATTTGGAATCCCACCGCGTTTACTACGGGATTTTTCAACAGCCCCGCACTCAAAAAAGCATTGATGAGGTCCTCGTCACCTGGTTCGAGCGGGGGCGGTCTTTCACCGGTGAAGAGACGGCGGAAATTTCCTGCCACGGCAATCCTTTGATTTGCCGGGATATTCTTGAAACACTGGTTGAGCTGGGTGCTCGTCCGGCGGATCGGGGTGAGTTCACTTACCGTGCTTTCATGAATCAGCGCATCGACCTGGTTCAAGCCGAGAGCGTGCTTGCCTTGATCGAGAGCCGCAGCTCCGCGGCCTCGCGTTTGGCCCTTCGTCAGTTGCAGGGGGAATTGTCCCGCCGGCTTTCGGAGATTGAAAGCGACATCACCTGGGCCCTGGCCCATATCGAAGCCAGCATCGATTTTTCCACCGAGGGCCTGGAGGTCGTTGAGACCCAGGTTTTGGATGCGCGCCTGGAGAAGGTCGAAACGAGTTTGCAGTCCCTGGTGGCCTCCTTTCAACGCGGCCGGGTGATGAAAGACGGCCTGAGAATCGCCTTGTCCGGTCGGCCGAACGTGGGCAAATCGAGCCTTCTCAACAATTTTCTCGAAGAAGACCGCGCCATCGTGACCGAAATCGCCGGCACCACCCGTGATGTGGTGGAAGGGGAGACCGAGATCGACGGGATCCGCCTGGTGTTCCTGGATACCGCCGGTCTCAGGGACGCCGATGATCGCGTTGAGCGCCTGGGCATCGAAAAGAGCCGCAAGGCGCAGGCGGAAGCCGACCTGGTCTTTTTCGTGTTTGACGCCACGGAAGGGTGGCAGGCCGCCGATGAGGCGTTGGCTTCGGAGCTGGATCCCAAGCGCACGGTCCTTCTCGCCAATAAATCCGATCTTCTGTCGGCCGAGACGAAGCGCCGTCTGGAAGAACGACTGGCATCGAGTGTTTTTTTCACGTCCATCCCCGGGAAAGCCATCGAAAAGGTGTTCTTTGTGAGCGCTCTTGATAAAACAACCCGGTACCAGGTGCTGCATGACCTCGCCGGGCGTTTCCAGGCGGAACAAGCGGAGACCTCGGCCACCCTTTCCAGCGCCCGTCATTACGAGCGCCTGTTGAAAGCCCTCGGCAACGTGCGGCTTTCGCGGGAACAGGTGAAGGCCGGTCTCGGTTCCGAATTCATCGCCGTCGATCTGAAAGAGTCCTTGCTGGCCGTGCAGGAAACCCTGGGAAAACGCTTCGATGATCAGATCATGGACCGCGTGTTCCAGGAATTCTGCATCGGAAAATAACGAAGCTGGATGTGGGTCGCATGAAAACAAACCACTATGACGTGATCGTCGTCGGGGCCGGGCACGCCGGCGTTGAGGCCTGTCTGGCCAGCGCCCGCCTGGGGCTTCGCACTTTGGTGGTGACCACGAACACCGATCGCATCGCGTACATGAGCTGCAATCCTTCCGTCGGCGGCCTCGCCAAGGGCCACATGGTCCGTGAGATCGACGTGCTGGGCGGCGAGATGGGTTTCGTCGCGGATGAAACCTGCATTCAGTACAAACGGCTGAACTCCTCGAAGGGTCCCGCCGTGCGCGGCACGCGCGTGCAGAACGACAAGGACCTTTATTCGCGCCGCATGACCGGCATCCTGCGCGCGCAACCGAACCTTGAAATCCTTCAGGGCGAGGTCAAGCGCCTCATCCTGGAAAACGCCCGGTGCCTCGGGGTTTTTCTCTCGGACGGATCCGAAATCCGCGCCGAAGCCACGATCATCACAACGGGCACCTTCATGAACGGCGTGATGCACATGGGGCTTGAGCAAACCCCCGGCGGCCGCGTCGGTGATCAGGCGTCAGTCGGGTTGTCGGATCAGCTGGCTGATTTCGGTTTCCAGGTGAAACGACTGAAGACGGGGACGCCGGCGCGGCTTCGCCGCGACAGCATCGACTGGGACAAAACGATCCCGCAGTACGGCGACGAAAAGGTTTTTCCGTTTTCAACACGCACCACGGGGCCGCTCAAACTGCCGCAGATCGCCTGCTACCTGTCGCGAACGACGGAAGAGACCCATGAGATCATCCGCGCCAATCTCGACAAATCGCCGATGTACTGCGGATTGATCGAGGGAACGGGCCCGCGCTATTGCCCCAGCATCGAAGACAAGGTCACGCGTTTCGCCGACCGCGCCTCCCATCAGACTTTTTTGGAGCCCGAAGGACTATCAACAGATCTGATTTATTTGCAGGGGATTTCGACGAGCCTCCCGCGCGAGGTTCAGGATCGCTTCCTGCGCACCATTCCGGGCCTCGAAAAAGTCGAGGTCGCGCGTTATGGTTATGCGGTCGAATACGACTTCATCGAGCCGACGCAAATCTGGCATCGTCTGGAAACGCGCCCGATCCAACGCTTGTTCCTGGCGGGTCAGATCAATGGAACTTCCGGATACGAGGAGGCCGCGGCCCAGGGTTTCATCGCCGGCGTCAACGCCGCCCATCTGATTCTGGGGCGTGAGGAGTTGATCCTGTCCCGCGATGAGGCCTACATGGGTGTTTTGATCGACGATCTGGTGACCAAAGGGACGCGCGAACCGTACCGGATGTTCACCTCGCGCGCCGAACACCGTTTGGTTTTGCGTGAAGACAACACCGTCGATCGACTGACTCCGGTCGCCTCACGCCTGGGACTGATCCCGGCGGAACGTTTGGATCTTCTGCAGCAGTGGCAGGAGCGCCGCGCGAGTTTGCGCCGGCTGATTCAAAGCGAACGTCTGTTCCCGAATCCTGAAACTCAGGAAAAGCTGCGTGTTTTGGGAAGCAAAGAGCTGACGAAGCCCCTCACTTTGGAGGAGTTCCTGCGCCGCCCGGAGATCAGCTTCGAATCCCTCGATCGGCTGGGTTTTTCCCTGGATTCCTCCGCGGTGATTCGAGAGCCTTTGGAAATCGAAGTGAAGTACGAGGGCTACATCCGTCGTCAAATGGACCTCATCGAGCAGTCCCAGCGAATGGAAGATCTTGTTTTGCCATCCGCCTTGGATTTCAGTGAGATACGCGGTCTTTCCAACGAGGAAGTTCAAAAACTCAAGCAGGTTCGACCGAGGACTTTAGGCCAAGCGCAACGAATCAGTGGTGTGAATCCGTCGGCAATTCAAGCTATGATGATCTATCTGAAGGGTCATCGTCGTTTGAAGGAGCACCAGCTTGTCCGAGATTCCCAGTAGCCCCAATCCTCCAGGCAATCAGTGGCGGATCAAAGAATGGTTTCCCGAGCTGGAGCTCCCGGCTCAGGAAAAATTGCGTCTTTATAATGAGGAGCTTCAGAAGTTCAACCGCACCCTCAATCTGGTCTCGGTGAAAACACTGGCCTTCGCGGATGTGATCCATTTTGCGGACTCCATCATCGCCTGCAAAGCGATCCATGAGGATAATACGAAAATTGATCGCATTTTTGACTTAGGAAGCGGCAATGGTTTTCCTGGGATCGTTTTTGCTCTTCTTTATCCCAAGGTCCAGGTGGTGCTTGTCGACGGGGATCAGAAGAAGTGCGAATTTATGAAGCACTGCGTAGATGCGCTGGAAATGACCAACGTTCAAATTATGAACACGACCATTGAGGGCTTAGAGCCGGGCAGTGTGAAGTATTGCATGGCCCGAGGTCTGGGTTCGATCTCAAAGAGCATCTTGATGACTCGCAAGACGGTTCCCGTGGGAGGAGTGTTTTATCATCTCAAGGGCGAAAGCTGGTCGGCAGAGGTGGGAGAGATTCCCACGCAGCTGTGTTCCGTCTGGGCCCCGGCCCTTGTCATTGATTACAAGCTCCCCATCGGACCTGTTCGCTTTGCTGTCGTGAAAACAGATAAAATCGCCTGATGTTCCACGTGGAACATCAGTGACCTCCTGAAGAAGGCGCCTCTCCACCAGAGCCGCCTTTTTTATTTCCATCCGGACTTAAGCCCTCCGCTTTCAGGAAATCATCGCGGCGTTGCTTGGCATCCCACTTGAGTTTGGCTAAACGCAGTCGCTTTTCGGCCTGATATTCCGCAAACTCGCTTTCATCACTCCAAACCTCTTTTTTATTGAAAGCTTCGAGGGATTTTCTGCGAACATAGTCCCGGCGGTGCTCGAGCCGGATAATCCAGTACTTTTTCTGTTGCTCGAGAAGATCAACGGCCTTTTCCGCGTCCCAAACGCGTTTTTGAGCGAATTTGATCTGACCCGTTTGCGGTTGGACCTTCTCCAGGTTTTTTTTGTGTTCAGCGACCTGTTTTTGGGCCTCAGCGATGTTTTTTTCGGCAATTCCCAACTCAACCGTCATGTCCTGATAAATCTGGTCCTTGAGCTCGGGTTTTGGATCCGGCTTATTGCAGGCAACCAGCAGAAAAAAGAAAAGGAAGATGAATTTTGACATGTTCCACGTGGAACATCGGCTGAAGATGGTTTTTTCTTGAACACCATGGAAAAATTTCGCATCCTCATTCCCATCAAGGAGGAATCTCGTGGCAAAGACCATTTGTATCGCGAATCAAAAGGGTGGTGTCGGAAAAACCACCACATCGGTGAACCTTTCATCGGCGCTCTCTTCTCTGGGACGTCGAGTTCTTTTGATTGATATGGATCCTCAGGGGAATGCCTCGAGTGGACTGGGGATTAAAAGATATGAGTCCCAAGAATCGAATATCTACCATGTCCTGATCGGCGAAAAGTCATTGCCGGAGGTTATTCAAAAGACCAAGCATGACAACCTCGGGGTGGCCACGGCCAACCCAGATCTTGTTGGAGCAGAGATTGAGCTTGTTGACATGCCGCAGCGAGAGTATCGGCTGAAAAATGCGATTAGCCAGATTGCTCAAGACTATGACTACGTGATCATCGACTGCCCCCCGTCTTTGGGCCTGCTGACTCTGAATGCCCTGACGGCGGCGGACAGTTTTTTGGTTCCTCTGCAGTGTGAGTACTATGCTTTGGAGGGGCTCAGTCAGCTTCTGAACACGGCCGGCTTGATCAAAAAGAATTTGAATCCGCAATTGCACATCGAAGGCATCGCTTTAACGATGTTCGACACGCGGAACAACCTGTCCCATCAAGTTGTTTCGGAAATTCGTAATCATTTCGGTGAGAAGGTGTTCAGCGCCATCATTCCCCGTAACGTTCGCCTGAGCGAAGCACCGAGCCACGGCCAATCCATCTTTGAATATGACAATCGCTCCATTGGAGCTTTGAAGTACCTTGAATTGGCGCGAGAAGTGGACTTGCGAGCCTTCCCCGTTCAACAGCCGACGATGATGGGAGAAGCCAATGTCTGAACTTTCCAATGAAAACACGAAACAGAAACGTGGTCTGGGTCGCGGCATGGCCTCTTTGCTCGGAGGGGGACAGGGCGCGGATATCACCGCAGGTCCTTCCTCGAGTCCGGCCCCGGCCGCGACGCCAAAAACACCCGTGCCCCCCCCCGTGGCGGCTCGTCCCGTGACGACCACGACGGAGGTCGCAACCAAAGTCGTGGCCGCGGCGAATGCAGCGGGACCTTCGTCGACTCCGGCGGCGGGAGCGACGAGCACCCCCGCGTCGGCCAGCGTCCCCGTTGAAGGAAAAGTCTGGCAAGTGGGGATTTCCAAGCTGAAGTCCGGTCAATTCCAGCCGCGAAAAACCTTTGAAAAAGAATCGCTGCAGGAGTTGGCTCAATCGATCAAAGAAAACGGCATTCTGCAGCCGGTGATCGTGCGGAAAACCTCCGCGGGGCATTTCGAAATCGTCGCGGGAGAGCGCCGTTGGAGAGCTGCGCAGCTTGCTGGACTGCATGAAGTCCCTGTTTTAATTCGGAGTTATGGAGACAAAGAGGCCCTTGAGCTCGCCATCATCGAAAACGTTCAGCGCGAAGATCTGAATCCCATCGAGGAGGCGGAAGCCTACTCCAGATTGTCGACTGACTTTCATTTGTCTCAGCAGCAGATCTCGGAACGGGTGGGAAAAGACCGCGCCACGGTTTCCAACGCCATCCGCCTGCTGGCCCTGCCCAAAGAAGTGAAAGAGCTCGTGGCCACGGGGCAGTTGTCCGTGGGCCATGCCAAGGTCCTGCTCTCGTTGCCCGATCCGAAACGGCAAAGCGAGCTCGCCAAAAAAGTCATCAGTGAAAAGCTGGCCGTGCGGAAACTGGAAAAACTGGTGTCCGCCGCGCTGACGGGTCCCGAGGATGAAGACGACGCCCTGGGAAGCAAAACGAACACGATGAATCAGCTGATTTCCGCTCTCGGGGACGAGCTGCAGAAGATGTTCGGGACGAAGGTGCAGATTGATTACGAGAACGGACGCGGTAAGATCAATATTGCGTTCTACTCGAATGAAGAACTGAACCAGATCGTCGACAAACTGAAACGCGGATGCCAGGCATGATGGAAGAAACCCCCCTTGAAACAGCCCCCAGTCACGGTCAGGTCACGGCCATTTTGGACCGTGGCGCCAGTTTTGAGGGGAAGCTCACTTTCGAGGGGACGGTTCAGATCGGCGGGCACTTCAAAGGGGAGATCTTCACCAAAGACACCCTGGTGGTGAGCGAAAGCGCGCAAGTGCAGGCTCAGATCGAAGCCGAAACCATCATCATTTCGGGTCGCGTGGAGGGAAACCTCTTCGCGAGACGTCGCGTCATAATGAATCCCCCCGCTGTTTTCCGTGGCACAGTCACTTCACCCAGCCTGAAGATCGATGAGGGCGTGGTGTTCGAGGGTGCCTCTTATATGCCCAAACCCTAGTAATCTCTTGCCATCATGTTCTTGAGGGTGTTACTCCCCAGGCTCGATTTGCCTGAGGGAAAATTCCATGCATCTGCTTCACGCGCTCGGTATTAGTCAGCTCGCGATCATTCAATTCCTGATCTTCGTCTTTATTTTTACGTTTTTGACGTACGGGGTTTTCACTCCTTATTTCAAAGCGTTGATGGAGCGGGAGAAACGCACGGTGGGTGGTGAGGCTCTCGCGGAAGAGTATCAGCAAAAAACCATCGAGCTCAGCACGGAATATCAAAACCAGGCCCGTGCCATCAACACGCAGATCCAGGAGATCTTTCAGCGCAACCGCAACGAAGCCAATGCGGCCTATGACCGCGTGGTCGGCGCGGCTCGCGAAGAGGCTTCTCAAATGATCGAGAAAAATCGCGCGCAAATTTCCCAGGCCGTGGGCGCAGCCCAGAACGATCTGCGCGGGCAGACGACGGCGGTGGCGTTGGCGATCACGAACAAGCTGCTCGGCAAATAAGGAATGCGAATGAAAACGATGATCGCCCTTGTGATGACTGTCGCCGGTTCCGCGGCCATGGCCGCCAGCGGTGGGCATGCCCATGATCCACACCATATTCCGACCGACCTGATTTTCTGGCAGGTTTTCAATCTCACGATTCTTTTCGGCGCCCTGATCTATTTCCTGCGCCAGCCGGTGAAGGACTTCTTCCGTCAGCGTCAGGCGGGCTTTGTCGAGGCCTCTCAAAAATCGCAGGCCGCCCGCCAGGAAGCGGAAAAACAATATTTGGAACTGAAGCACAAGATCGAGCGCCTGGAATCGACCCGCGCCGAGACCCTGGCCCGCGCCGAAGCCGAAGCCGCCGATCTTCGCCGACACATGCTGAAAGAAGCCGACGAGATGGCTTCCCGCATCCGTCACGAAGCCCAGGTGACCGCCCAGATCGAAGTGCAGCGCGCCCGCCAGGATCTGCGCGAGAGCTTCATCGACGACTCCATCGCGGCCGCCCGTCAGGTTCTGGCGAAAGACATCGGCTCCCAGGACCACAGCAAGCTGCAAACTGATTTTGTTAAGAACATCGAGGCGGTGAACCAATGAGCGTCTCCGAAGTTTCGCGCCGTTACGCCAAGGCCCTTCTGTCTTTGACGAAGCAAAAAGGCGTGCACATCAAAACCCTGGACGAACTTCGCGTCGTCCGCGGCGTGCTGGAAAAAGACGGCGCCATCAATGAATACTTCCAGAATCCCCTGATCAGCCCCGACCAGAAACTGCAAGTCGTGAAAACGGCTTTCGCGGGCCGCGGCCTTTCGGAAGAGGTTCTCAACCTGCTGATCCTGCTCGCGGAAAAACACCGCATCGGGCAGTTCATGAACGTCGTTGACGCCTACCAGGAGGCCATCGACGAGGAGGAAGGCCTGACTCGCGGAGTGGTTCGCGCGGCCAAGCCCCTGTCGCCCGAGGGGCAAAAATCCCTCGAGGAAAAAATCTCGGCGACTTTGAAAAAGAAAATCGTCCTGACCTTCAAAGAGGATCCGACGATCCTGGGCGGCGTGGTCGCGCAAGTCGGCGGCTGGACTTTTGATGACAGTCTTGAAACTCACTTGAAAAAAATGAACGAAGAATTGAACAGGAGTGCCAACTAATCATGGAAACTTCCCACATCCGCGCCGATGAAATCAGCCGCGTCCTGAAAGAGCAAATCAATCAGTACAGCAAAAAAATCGACATCAGCGAAACCGGCAGCGTGCTGTCCATCGGTGACGGCGTCGCCCGCGTTTACGGCCTTGAAAACGCCATGGCCGGCGAACTCGTCGAGTTCCCGAACGGCGTCACGGGCATGGTGCTGAACCTGGAGGACAGCCACGTCGGGATCGTGATCTTCGGTGAAGACCGCGCCATCAAAGAAGGCGACACGGTGAAACGCACGAAACGCATCGTGCAGGTTCCGGTGGGCGAAGCCCTCCTCGGCCGCGTCGTCGACGCCCTCGGCAATCCGGTGGACGGCCGGGGCCCGATCAACACCCAGCACACCCGCATCGTCGACCTGAAGGCCCCCGGCATCGTCTACCGGAAATCCGTTTCCGAGCCGCTGCAAACCGGGATCAAGGCGATCGACGCCCTCATTCCGATCGGTCGCGGCCAGCGCGAATTGATCATCGGTGACCGTCAGACGGGCAAAACCGCCATCGCCATCGACACCATCATCAACCAAAAAGGCCAAGGCGTTCAGTGCTTCTACGTGGCCATCGGTCAGAAGCAATCGACCGTCGCGGTCGTGGTGGAAAAACTGCGCGCCGCCGGCGCCCTGGAATACACCACGGTGATCGCCGCCAACGCCTCGGACCCGGCCCCGTTGCAATACCTGGCCGCCTACTCCGGCACGGCCATGGCGGAATACTTCCGCGATACCGGCCGTCACGCCCTGATCATTTACGACGATTTGACCAAACAGGCTCAAGCCTATCGTCAACTGTCGCTGCTGCTCCGTCGTCCTCCGGGCCGTGAGGCTTATCCGGGCGACGTGTTCTACGTCCACTCCCGCCTGCTCGAGCGCGCGGCGAAGCTCTCGGACGACAAGGGCGGCGGTTCGCTGACGGCCCTGCCGATCATCGAAACCCAGGCCGGTGATATCTCGGCCTACATTCCGACCAACGTGATCTCCATCACCGACGGTCAGATCTTCCTCGAGTCCGATTTGTTCTACAAAGGCGTGCGCCCGGCCATTTCCGTCGGTAAATCCGTTTCACGGGTGGGTGGCGCGGCCCAAGTGAAGGCGATGAAACAGGTCGCCGGCTCCATCAAACTCGAACTCGCCCAGTACCGCGCCCTCGAGGCCTTCGCGGCCTTCGCGTCGGATCTGGACAAGGCGTCGCAACAGCAGCTCTCCCGCGGCCGCCGCCTCGTGGAACTGCTGAAACAAGGTCAGTACGTGCCGATGAAAGTGGAAGAGCAGATCCTCGTGATCTTCGCCGCCACGAACGGCTACCTGGACAGCTACCCGGAAGCGGATGTGCGTCGTTTCGAGCGCGAGCTGGTGGAGTTCCTGAAGCAAAAGCACTCCCACATCCTCAAGAACATCGCCGAGAAAAAAGCCATCTCCGACGACATCAAAAAGAACGTCGTTTCGGCCTTGGACGAATTCAAAGCCGTGTTCCAACCCTCGACCGGCCAGAAATAAGGGGTTTTCATGGCGAGTCTGAAGGAGATCCGGGCACGGATCGATTCAACCAAAAACACGCAGCAGATCACGAGGGCCATGAAGCTCGTGTCGGCGGCGAAGCTCCGCCGGGCGCAGCACAATATCGTGAACATGCGCCCGTACGCCCTGGGGCTGAAGCGGGTGATCGCGGACATCGCTTTGACGCAAAAGGTGTCCCACCCGCTGATGGAGCCGAAAACCGAGATCAAAAAGATCCTGCTGGTCGTCTTGACGTCGGACCGCGGTCTTTGCGGCGCCTTCAACACGAACATCAATAAATTCACCGAGCAGTACTGGCGCGCGAACAAAAGCAAAGTCGAGAAAATCGATTTCTTCTTTATCGGTCGCCGCGGCCATGACTACTTCGCCAAACGCGGCGTCAAGCCCGTCGAATACATCACCAAGCTGGATAAAGACATCTCCTACGATCTGGCCGCTCGCGTGGCCGACCGTCTGTTGAAGACGTATCTGTCGGGTGAGTACGACGAGATCCGCCTCATCTACAACGAGTTCAAATCGGCGATCAGCCAGACGGTCGTTTGCGAAACCCTGCTGCCGCTGGACATCTCGAACACGTCCTTCGGCAAAGAAGAGGGGAAAGCCGGCTTTTCCGTGGACATGATTTTCGAGCCCTCCCCGGAGCAGATCGTTGAGCAGTTGCTGGTGAAGAACTTTGATTTGCAGGTCTATCGCAGCATGTCCGAAAGCGTGGCTTCCGAACACGGCGCGCGCATGTCCTCCATGGAAAACGCGACCAACAACGCGAAAGCCATGATCGAGGGACTGACCCTGACCTACAACAAGCTGAGACAAGAAAAAATTACGAAAGAACTGATTGAAATCGTTAGCGGTGCCGAGGCACTGGCCTAATAGGAGCGAAAAATGGCGAACGGCAAAGTAAAACAAGTCATGGGTCCCGTTGTGGACGTTGAGTTCGAAGGCGGGGATCTTCCCGCGATCAACAGCGCCCTGCTGGTGACGAACAAATTCATCTCCGACAAAGAATACAACCTGACCCTCGAAGTGGCCCAGCACTTGGGTGACAACGTGGTCCGCACGATCTCCATGGACTCTTCGGAAGGCCTGATCCGCGGCGAGAAAGTCCGCAACACGGGCAACATGATCACCGCTCCGGTGGGCCGCGAGGTCCTCGGCCGCATCATCAACGTCATCGGCGAGCCCGTTGACGAAGCCGGCGAAGTGAAAGTGAAAGAGCGCTGGCCGATCCACCGTGCCGCCCCGAAATTCGAAGACCAAGCCACCAGCACGCAAATGCTGATGACCGGGATCAAAGTCGTCGATCTGCTCGCGCCTTACGCCAAGGGCGGTAAGATCGGTCTGTTCGGCGGCGCCGGCGTGGGCAAAACCGTTTTGATCCAAGAACTCATCCGCAACATCGCCACCGAGCACGGTGGTTTCTCGGTGTTCGCCGGCGTCGGCGAGCGCACCCGCGAAGGAAACGATCTGTGGGTGGAGATGAAAGAATCGGGCGTGATCGAGAAGACCGCGCTGGTGTTCGGTCAGATGAACGAACCGCCGGGCGCCCGCGCCCGCGTCGCTCTGACCGGCCTGACGGTCGCCGAATACTTCCGTGACGTCGAAAACCAGGACGTTCTCTTCTTCGTCGACAACATCTTCCGCTTCACCCAAGCCGGCGCTGAAGTGTCCGCCCTCTTGGGCCGTATCCCGTCCGCCGTGGGTTACCAACCCAACCTGGCGACGGAGATGGGCACCCTGCAGGAACGCATCACCTCGACGAAAAAAGGTTCCATCACCTCCGTGCAAGCCGTGTACGTTCCCGCGGATGACTACACCGATCCCGCGCCGGCCACGACCTTCACGCACTTGGATGCCACGACCAACCTGGATCGCGACATCGCCGCCATGGCCATCTTCCCGGCCGTGCACCCGCTGACCTCGACGTCTCGGATCCTCGATCCGCAGATCGTCGGTGAAGAGCACTACAAAACCGCCCGCGACGTGCAGGCCCTTCTGCAGCGCAACCGCGAACTTCAGGACATCATCGCCATCCTCGGGATGGACGAACTGTCTGAAGAAGACAAAATGGTCGTGAACCGCGCCCGTAAAGTGCAGCGCTTCTTGTCGCAGCCCTTCTTCGTGGCCGAGCAGTTCACGGGCCTGAAAGGCAAGTACGTGGATATCAAGGACACCGTGAAAGGTTTCCGCGAGATCCTGGACGGTAAATACGACCATCTTCCGGAGCAGGCCTTCTACATGGTCGGCACTATCGAGGAAGCGGTCGAAAAAGCCAAAAAACTCATGGCCTGATTGAAGGTGCGCGATGTTTAAATTGACCGTTGTCACGCCTGAAAGGCGCCTCGTCCTGAATCAAGAGATTGATGAAGTGACGGTTCCGGGTTTCCGGGGGGAATTGAACATCCTCCCGGGGCATGCCCCGTTGATCACCACTCTCGAGACGGGCATCATGCGCTGGAAGATCAAGGGTCAGGCGCAAGAGCAAGTCGCCGTGCTCAGCTGGGGATACTGCGAGGTCCACCCGGACGGCGTGGAAATTCTGGCCGATATGGCCGACTTGCCGGAAGAGGTCGATGTCCAGGAAAGCCAGCAGGCTTTGAACCTGGCTGAGAAACGCCTCTTGAACGAGTCCTTGGACGAGGAAAACTGGAAACAAGTTCAACGTGAAGTCGCCCGCCGCCGCGCCGATTTGGACATCGCCAAACACAAGCGCGTTTAGAACGACGGACCGAAAGAAACGAATAAAAAAGCCGCGTTGGACGCGGCTTTTTTATTTTTCCTGCAAGAGCTGGGCGACGCGGTAGCCGGCGTGAAGATGGGGATGTCCGATCTCCAGTCGTCCCGCCAGGGAGAGCGTCGCCGGCAGGGCCGTGGGCATGGCGAGATTCACGGCATAAGTTTTATCCCGCAACTTTTTTGAAAGGCCGGCGAGCACGCGACCGGTTTTCGTTCCTGAAACGGCGAAAACAATCAGGCCGCAATCCTGTCCCAAATGGTTTTCAAGCTCTTGGCTTGTGGTGCTTTTCCGCAAAGTGAAAAGGCGGTTTCCCTGGGGTTTTCCCTGCTGGAACGAGGCGAGGAATCTTTGATCGGAGGAGACGACGCAGGAAACCCCGTTTGCCAGGGTCGCCGGTCGCCGCGCTCTCTGCCCGAAACGCCGGATTTTGTTGTCGAGCAAGCGCAGATCCAGCTGCTCCAGGCGCCGGGTTCCCGGGGTGCCGTCGGGGCCCTGGCCGATGCGCGTGGGCAAGGGGTTGCTGACGGCGCGAAGGCCCGCTTTGACCGCGAGAATGCGGTGGACGCGGTCATTGAGCTCATCGATCGACCACTCTCCCGTGCGCAAGGCGCGCAGGACGCGGTCAAAGGCGCGCTGTTGCTGCTGGGCGGACCAGCTGATCATGATGAGATCGGCGCCGGCCTTGAGGGATTGGAAAGCCGCCTCCTCGGCGGAGTAGATCAGAGAGCTTCCTTTCATCTGCAAATCATCGGTGATGATCAAGCCTTGAAACCCGATCTCTCCGCGCAGCAGGTCCTTCAGGATTTTCGGGGAGAAGGAAGCGGAGCGGCCGCTTGGATCCAGGAAGGGATAACTCATCTGCGAGATCATCAGGGCGGAAACGGCCCCCATGCGGGAAAAATCATAAAAAGGCTTCAGGTCGTTCCGCCGGAAGACATCGATGCTCAACATGCGGCTCACCGTGGTTTTGTGCAGATCCGCCATCAGACCGCCGAGACCGGGAAAGTGTTTTCCCGTGGGCAAGACACCGGCCTTTTTCAAACCCTCGGCGTAGGCCACCCCCAAGCGGGAGGTGAGTTCCGGGTCATCGCCGAAGGAACGCGGTCCGAGAAAGCTCGTTTTCAAGGGGTTGGAGAGATCCAGCACGGGCGCGAGGTTCATGTTGAATCCCGCCCAATGCAGCAAACGACCGCTTTCCTCCCCGAAATCCCGGGCCAGGGCCTCGTTCCCGCCGAGGCCGATCGCCTGCGCGGAGGGCAGGGAGGGGAAAAAAGGCACGCGCGTCACGGGACCTCCCTCCTGATCGACGGCCAGAAAGGGATCGAAGCCCGTTTCAGCCAGGGTGTAGGCGCGCAGATCTTTGGTGAAAGACCGGATCTGATCCGTGGAGGTGAGATTGCGCCTGAAGAGAATGAACCCGCCGGGACGGTACTGGCGGATGAATTTTTTGAGGCGCGCGTCCAGGCCGCGTTGCTGAAACCCGATCAAGAAGAGCTGGCCCACTTTTTTCTCGAGGCTCATGGACGCGACGGAATCGTTCACGGGCGCGGTTTGCGCCTCGGAAAAAACCGGCCCGAGGGCGAGAAGCCCGGTGAGAAGAAGGAGCATGCTTGGAGTCTTCACTGTTTTCAGGATAGCATTGTCCCATGAGACACGAAGCACGGCCGCGCTCTTGGCTTCAAAAATTGCACCTACGTCCGACACGGTCGATCGCCTTGATGACGGCGCTCATTTTTTCCCTGTCGCCGTTCACGACGAAAGCCGAGGAGCCGCTGGTCGAAGTGCGCACCATGGACAATGTTTTCAAGAGCTACAAAGAACGCCGCGGAACTCATGGTTTTTTGTTGTCGATCTCGGGCGAGGACTACTTGCCGAAGGACTACGTCTCGAGGATCGATGCGGAAAATTTTGAAACCATGTTCGGCGACAGCACCATGCCCGTTTATTCCGGGGAAATCGGCTATAAATTCAATTTCGTCCTGGGTTCCCTGTCGGCCCTGGTCGGTTACGGCTACGGGCGCGTGTCGTTCGCGGGATCCGGCGAAGAACGGGTTCTCGAGTTCCACCGGACGACGGGGCGCCTGATGTACATCATGGACAATTTTCTCGCGGAACCCTATGCGGCCCCGTATTTCTCTTTCGGGATCTACGACCTGGGGATCGAGGAGAAGATCCCCACGCTCGACGCGAGTTTCTCGGGGCAAACGAAAATCGGAACCCTGATGACGGCGGGTCTGCTCTTGCAGCTCAACTGGATCGAGCCGGACACTTCGAGGGAGGCCTACATCGGCGCCGGCCTTGAGAACATGTACCTTGACCTGTTCGTCACCCAGCTGAACGCGACGACGTCGGATGAGGATCCCAACACCCAGTCCGGGTTCAACGTGGGCGCGGGATTGCGCCTGGAATTCTAGACGAGCTTCAGAAGCAGGTTCAGCTCTTCGTAAACGCCCGTCCAGGTGATGTTGTTGAGCCTGATGTTCAGGCGGTTGTCCGGCGTGATGGCGTATTTTTTGTTTTCCCGCATGGCGAGCTTCACCACGGTCTCCGTCTTGAGGGGGGTTCTTTCCGTGAAGATCAGCGAAATGTTTTTGACCCCGGCGCTGATGTCGCGGACGCCCAGATCCTTGCATTGGCGGCGGATCAGCATCAGACCCATGAGGTTCAGGACGGGCTCGGGGATTTCGCCGAACTGATCGCGCAGCTCGTCGCCGATACGGGAAAGGTCGTCCTCGGAACGGATGTCGGCGAGGGCCTTGTAATAACTCAGGCGGATGCGCACGTCCTTGATGTAGTTGTCCGGGATCAAGGCCGGCACGCGCAGATTGATTTCGGGATCGAGTTCCGCGTCGTCCACGGATTCCCCTTTGGCTTCCGAAAGGGCCTCGTGGAGCAGGTCCATGTAGAGTTCGTAACCGACGGAATCCATGTGTCCGGACTGCTCTTCACCGATGATGGTTCCGGCGCCGCGCAATTCCAGATCGTATTGGGCGATACGGATGCCGCTGCCCAGTGCGGTGTTTTCCTGGATGACGCGCAATCTCTCCTGCGCGTCTTTATCGAGCTTTTTGTCCTTGGGAAGAATCAAGTAGCAGTAAGCGCGGAGCTTGGAGCGGCCGACCCGACCGCGCAGCTGGTAGAGCTGCGACAAACCGAACATGTCGGCGCGATCGATGAACATCGTGTTGGCGCGGGGCACGTCCATCCCGGATTCCACGATGGCCGTGCACACCAGGACGTCGATCTCGTGATGGAAGAAGGCGAGCATGGCCTGCTCCAGCTCGTGCTCCTCCATTTGCCCGTGGGCGACGCGAATGCGCGCTTCCGGCACGATCTGGCGGATTTCATCCACGACGCCATAGATGGACTGCACGCGGTTGTGGATGAAATACACCTGACCGCCGCGGCCGATTTCGGACATGATGGCTTTGCGGATCGTTTCCGGCTCCCATTTGCACATGAACGTGCGGGTCGGCAGGCGATCGACGGGGGCCGTGTTGATCAGGCTCAAATCCCTCACGCCCACGAAACTCATGTTCAAAGTCCGCGGGATGGGGGTGGCGGACAGGGTGAGCGTGTCCACGCTGACTTTGAAGCGGCGGACTTTTTCTTTGTGAACCACGCCGAATTTCTGTTCCTCGTCGATCACCAGGAGCCCGAGGTTTTGAAACGCGACGTCTTTCGCCAGCAGCTTGTGGGTGCCGACGATGATGTCGACTTTGCCCTCTTTGACCGCGGCGACGGTTTTTTTCGCCTCCGCGGGCGGGACGAAGCGGTTCAGGACGCGGATTTCGACAGGCCAGCCCTCGAAGCGTTTTTTGAAGGTTTCGAAGTGCTGAAAAGTCAAAACCGTCGTCGGCGCGAGAACGGCCACCTGTTGGCCGGCTTGCACGGCGAAAAACGCCGCGCGCATGGCGACCTCGGTTTTCCCGAAGCCGACGTCGCCGCAGACCAAGCGGTCCATGGGGCGCGTTGAGCCCAGGTCCTTCCGGATGTCGGCGATGGCGCGCAGCTGATCGTCGGTCTCCTCGAAAGGGAAGCCCTTTTCGAACTGCAGGATGTCGCCGTCGTTGAAGACGAAAGCCGGGCGGTGGGCCTCGGCGCGCTTGGCGTACAGCGCGAGCAGATCGGAAGCGACATCGCGCAAATGGGCGCGCACCTTGGTTTTGGTTTTTTCCCAACCGGTGCCGCCGAGTTTGTCGAGGATCGACGTGTTGGTGGCGCCGGAGTACTTTTGCAGCTGCCCGACGCGATAAACGGGGAGGTAAAGCTTGTCCTTGTCTTTGTAGGCGACCTGGATGTACTCGCTCTCCACGCCGCCGATGCTCATGATCTTCAGGCCCTCGTACTGGCCGATGCCGTGCTTGACGTGGACGACGAGATCCCCGGGCTTCAGGTCGCCGAAGGCCAAACGCTTCGCCTGGGATTGGAAATCATCCACCGCGGAGGGCGCGCGCCGGCGGTCCTTGCGGCCGAAGAAGTCATCTTCTTTGAGGAAAATCAGCCGCTCTTCCTCCAGCCGCAGGCTTTCGGAAAAACTTTTCGGGATGAGGTGGACGGCGCGGGGGTTCCGGTCCTCCTCGTTCAACCAGCTGTCCCACAGGCGGTCCTCCGCCGTCACTTTGAACGGAAGAAGATCCATCCTTTCCAGGGCGTAAGCCAGGCGCTCAAACGAGGGACCGGGACGGATGCCCACGAAAACGCGATAGCCGTCATCCCGCCAGCGGCGCAGCTTCGTGCCCACGGAAGTGAACCAGGAGTCGCTGCCGAACGGCGAGGACAGGCTCAGTTGAGCGAAATCCTGGGTGGGAAACGTCCGGTAGTTGATGATTTCCAGACCGCGGTTCTCGCTCTCCACGGTTTCGAGCAAGGACAGGGTGACCTCGCGGGAATCACCGGGGAAAGCCAGGCGATCGAAGGGGTCCCAGATTTCTTCAAGCGGCGGATGGATCGGCGCGTGGGGGGAGGCGCGTTCATCCGAGCGCCATTCATTGATGCGTTCATCGGATTCCCGGGCGAGGCTTTCGGGATCCAGGAACCAGAGGGAGAGCGGGCGGGAGAAGTAGTGCAGGGGGCTGTCGAGCCGCTCATGCAGGAACGGCAGCAAAAAAGCCAGTTCCGGAAAGTGCTGACGCTGCAAGATCGAACGAAGGATCTCTTCCGTCGTTGAGGAGGGCACCTGGCGCTGGGCCCAATCGGCGCGCACGCGCCGCACAGTGTCCTCATAGGTGTCATCCTGAAAAAACGCCTCGCGGGCCGGAACCAGCTGCAGGCTTTTGGTGTCGTCCGTGCTGCGCTGATCGCCGGGGTTGAAGAAACGGAAGCTTTCGATCTCGTCGCCGAAGAGCTCCAGCCGCACCGGAGCTTTTTCGGCGGGCGACCAAATGTCGATAATCCCGCCGCGCAGGGCGAATTGTCCGCGGTCCTCCACCACGGGCACGGATTCGTAACCGATGTCGTTCAGCCAGGTTGCCCAATCATTGGGCAACTCATCGCCGACTTTCAGCAAAAGACTATTTAAATCAAAAACATCGCGGGGCAAGGTCCGCTGTGAGAGAGCCGCGGAAGTGGCGATGAAGATCTCCCCCGGTTTGGCCTGACGGGCGCGGGACAAAAAGGCCAACCGCTCGCTGATCCCCTGGGGACTGGGATAAAGACCCACATAAGGAGAGACGTCATTGTCGGGCAGAATGAAGCTTTGCCGTGTTGGGTCAAAAGCCTCAAGTTGCTGCTGCAAACGATTGGCTTCGGACAAACTTGGCACGACGACAAGATGTGGCAAGTCATTGATTTCTTTTGAGTGAGATTGGGACAAAAAATACGAAAGAGTCAGCGGTGACGAGGTTCCACTCAACAAAATGCGCCGATGCCCGATCTCGAACTCTCGGGCAAGGATGCTTTCCAATCTTGTGGATGTGTTGTCGGTTTTCATTTTTGTCTGAGGTTGCCACGAGTTAGCCATTTCCTCCAATGCCTATTTGCTTGGAATTCGAAATCGCCCAGTCTATAACAAAGCAGGTCAGTCCGTTGCTGTTCAATTCACCTCAGGAGGGGTTATGCCATTAGGTGGGGTCATCTTTTTGGCTGTTTTCATTGCGCTTTTCGGCGCCTTGTTGATCGTGCTCGCGCGCGCGGCGGGTGGTGGCTTGAAAACGGGGACGGGCGTCAAATTCGATCCTTACGAATGCGGCATTCCCGGACAGGAAAAACGCGACACGAAAATTTCCGTGAAGTTTTATCTCACGGCGATCCTCTTCATCCTCTTCGACATCGAAATTATTTTTATGTACCCGTGGGCGATCACCTTCCGTGATTTCATTTTCAGCGGACAGGGGCTCGTCGTCGGCATCGCCATGCTCGTTTTTCTTTTGATTTTCATTTTCGGTCTCTTTTGGGAGATCAAATCCAAAGCGCTGGAGTGGGACTGATTCATGGGTCAGGATATTTTTGAAATCGTCGTCAACGGTTTAAAGCTCATCGTCATCTTCCTTCTCATGGTGCAAGCCGTTCCGATCCTGGTGTGGGTCGAACGCCGCGGATCCGCCTTCATCCAAAACCGCCTCGGTCCGAACCGCGTCGGGCCCCTCGGTCTGTTGCAGTTGCTCGCGGACGCCGTGAAGTTCCTGACGAAGGAAGACATGTTGCCGAACCAGGCCGTGCGTTTTCTGTTCTACGCGGCCCCGGTGACGGCGCTGATCCCCGGCGTGATCGCCTACTGCGCGATTCCCCTGGGAACGCCGATCTCCATCGAAGCTTTTGAAATGTTCGGTCGCAGCTGGGGTCCTTATGTGTTCCCCATGCAGGGTTTCGACATCGGCGTCGGCATCGTTTTCGTTCTGGGCGTGTCGTCCCTGGCGGCCTACACGATCCTCATGGCGGGCTGGGGTTCCGGGAATAAATTCTCCCTGATGGGGGCGTTGCGTGCCAGCGCGCAGATGATCTCCTATGAGCTGGCCCTGGGTCTTTCCATCGTCGGCATCATCATGCTGTACGGAACCTTCAACCTGACGGAAATGATCAACGCCCAGCAGGGGGCGCTGACCTACTCCGCCTTCGGCCATCAGCTGGCCATTCCGGCGCTGCCGAACTGGGGGCTGTTCTATCAGCCGCTCGGCTTCATTTTGTTTTTCGCCGCCACCTTCGCGGAGGCGAACCGCCTGCCCTTCGATTTGGCGGAAGGGGAGGCGGAACTCGTCGCCGGGTTCCACACGGAGTACGGCGGCTTCAAGATGCTGATGTTCTTCATCGGTGAATACGCGCACATGATGATCGCTTGCGGCCTGGTCGTGACCTTCTTCTTCGGCGGGTACCTGGTTCCCTACATGACGCCGGAACAAGTGCAGAGCTGGGTCGCCACCTGGGCCTCTTCGCCGAACGCGGTGAGCGCCTGGACGTCGGTGATCCACCTGCTGAGCTATTTCGTCAAATTCGCCTTCTTCATGTGGTTCTTCATCTGGGTGCGCTGGACGTTGCCGCGCTTCCGCTACGACCAACTCATGGACCTCGGCTGGAAGACCATGTTGCCCTGGGCGCTGGCCAACACCATTCTCACGGCCCTCGTCGTGTATTTCGCTCACACCATCAAATAAGGAGAAGGATCGTGACGGCAGACGCATTCATTTTCTGGTTCTTGTCGCTGATCACCCTGGGCAGCGCCCTTTCGGTGATGCTCCTGGCGAACCCGGTTTATTCGGCCCTGTCGCTGGTGATGACCATGGTGGGGATCTCCGCTTTGTTCGTGACCCTGGGCGCCTACTTCATCGCGGGTGTTCAGTTGATCGTCTACGCGGGCGCGGTGATGGTTTTGTTCGTAATGGTCCTGATGCTCTTCGATCTGCGCGCCGAGTTGCAGGCCTTCAGCCGCGGGCAGATCAGCGGGGCCTTGAAGCTCGCGACCGTGGGGGCTTTGGCCGGTTTGATCGGCGGGGCTCTCCTGCTGAGCGCCGGCAACGTGGCGGAGCCGAGCATGGCCGAAGCGGCGAAGCTGCCGCCTGACGCCTCGAAGGCGCTGGGCATCGTTCTTTTCACGCGGCACATTTTCGGATTCGAGGCCTTGGGCGTTCTCCTGTTGGTGATCGCCATCGGCACGGTGGCCCTGGCCCGCGCCAAAGGGGGAACTCATGCCAAGCACTGACGTCTTCACCACCATCACGCTGCAACACTATCTGGTGCTGTCGGCGGCCTTGTTCATGATCGGTCTCACCGGGGTTTTGTTGCGCCGGAACGTCATCGTGATCATGATGTGCATCGAGCTGATGCTGAACGCGGTGAACCTGAGCTTCATCGCCTTCAGCAAGTTCTCGGGTCGCATCGACGGGCAGATCATGGTCTTTTTCGTGCTGACCATCGCCGCCGCGGAAGCGGCCGTGGGCCTGGCCCTGATCGTTTGCATCTTCAAACGTTTCCGCGAAGTGAACATCCGCTTTTTCGAGCATCTGAAGGGATAATCCGATGAATCACTCCTTGTTGATGGCGATCCTTTTGCTGAGCCCTTTCGTGGGCTTTTTGATCAATGGACTTCGCTGGCGGAAAAACGGCCCCAACCTGGCCGGCGGGATCGCCACCGTGGCGATCTTCATTTCCTTCATCTGCTCGGTTTTGCTGTTCGTCGATCTGGTGTCCATGCCGCAGGAGGCGCGCCGGATCGCCGTGACTTTTTTCGAATGGATCGCGGTTGACCGCCTGAAGATCGGCGCCGGATTCGTCGTGGATCCGATCAGCGCCATCATGATCCTGGTGATCACCGGCGTGGGGACCCTGATTCACTTGTTCTCGGTGAGCTACATGCACCACGACAAGGGCGTCGCGAAATACTTCGCTTACCTGAACCTCTTCGTTTTCAACATGCTGATCCTCGTGCTGGGCGACAGCCTGGTCACCATGTTCGTCGGCTGGGAAGGCGTGGGCCTGTGCTCTTATTTGCTGATCGGCTTCTGGTTCACGGACCGCGAAAAAGCCGCGGCCGGGATGAAGGCTTTCATCACGAACCGCATCGGGGACGCGGCGTTCCTGCTGGGGATGTTCGTGCTGTTCATGACCTTCGGGACGCTGAACCTGCATGAGCTGAATGAGCTCGCGCCCACGGTGGCCGAAGGATCCTGGTTGGGGGCGGCGACGTTGGGAACTTTGCTGCTCTTCATCGGCGCGACGGGCAAATCCGCGCAGATTCCTTTGTACGTCTGGTTGCCGGACGCCATGGCGGGCCCGACGCCCGTGTCCGCGCTGATTCACGCGGCGACCATGGTGACCGCGGGCGTCTACATGATCGTGCGTTTGAACGCCATGTTCATCGCCGCCCCGAACACGATGATGGTGATCGCGGTCATCGGTGCCGCCACCGCGGTTTTCGCGGCGACCATCGGCATGACTCAATGGGATATCAAAAAAGTCCTGGCTTACTCCACGGTTTCGCAGCTCGGGTACATGTTTCTGGCGGCGGGCGTGGGCGCTTTCGGCGCGGCCATGTTCCACTTGATGACCCACGCCTTTTTCAAAGCGCTGATGTTCCTGGGCTCCGGTTCGGTGATCCACGCCATGCACGAAGAGCAGGACATCCGCAAGATGGGCGCCCTGAAGAAATACATGCCGATCACGCATTTCACTTTCTTCCTGGGCTGGCTGGCCATCATCGGGATGCCGCCCTTCGCGGGTTTTTTCTCGAAAGATCTGATCCTCGAAAAAGCCTTCGCGTCGCCCCTCGGTCATCCGTTGCTGTGGGCGGCGGGCGTTCTCGGCGCCGTGATGACGGCTTTCTACATGACGCGTTTGATGGCTTTGACCTTTTGGGGGAAAAGCCGCGTTCCGAAGGAAGTGCATCCCCACGAATCCCCTTGGTTGATGACGATCCCCCTGATCGTGCTGGGTTTCCTGTCGGTGGTCGGTGGCTGGATCGGCATTCCCCACGTCATCAGCGCGATTTTGCCGGGCCATCCGGCGAACATCCTCGGCGACTGGCTCGCACCGATGCTGAAAGTCCCGCTGAGCGACGCCCATCACCACCTGGATGCGGCGACGGAATGGACTTTGATGGGCATCTCGGTGGTGCTGGCCGCGATTTCAGCCGCCGTGGCCTACCAGTTCTACGTGCGTTCCCCGGAAACGCCGGACAAGATCGCCAAGGCCCTGGGTCCCGTCTATCAGCTCGTTTCGAAAAAATACCTGATCGACGAGCTCTACTTCGGCGCCGTCATCAACCCGTTGATCCGTCTGTCGAAGAACCTCTGGCACCACGTCGACGTGAATTTCATCGACAAGATCACCTATGTTTTGGGCGATCTCGTGAGGGGCGGGGGTTCGCTCGTGCGCACCCTGCAAACGGGCAATATGCAGCTTTACGCCATGTATGTCGGTCTCGGCTTGGTCGCGATTCTTTCCTTCGTTTTGATGAGGTAGTGGATGTTGCTCTCAACGATCGTTTTTCTGCCGGTTGTTTTCGCCCTGGTGATCGCGCTCTGGCCGCGTGAAAATTCCTTGCGCCACCTGGCGCTGGGTTTTTCGCTGATCGAGTTCATCCTGAGCCTGAAGATCTTCCAGCAGTTTGATCCGTCTTCCTCCTCCCTGCAGTTGGTGGAAAAACACATGTGGATCGAACGCTTCGGGATCCAGTACTTTTTCGGCATCGACGGCATCAGCCTCTGGCTGGTGATCCTGACGACCTTCCTCACGCCGATCATCATCCTGGCGAGCTGGAATTCGATCGACAAGAGGGTCAAAGGCTTTCACGCGGCGCTGTTCCTGCTGCAGACGGCGATGCTGGGAACCTTCCTCGCTTTCGACGCGATCTTCTTCTACGTTTTCTGGGAACTGTCGCTGATCCCCATGTACTTCATGGTCGGTATCTGGGGGGGGACGCGCCGGATTTACGCGACGGTGAAATTCTTCATCTTCACGATGGTGGGTTCGGTCCTCATGCTGATCGCCATGATCTACATGATGTACCTGACCCAGGAGGCCCTGGGAACGATGAGCGCCTCGCTGCTCGATTTCTACCGCCTGAAGATTCCCTTCGTGGGCGGGACCCTGCTGAGCCTTCAGAGCCTTTTGTTCTTCGCCTTCGCCCTGGCCTTCGCGATCAAAGTGCCGATCTTCCCGCTGCACACGTGGTTGCCGGACGCGCACGTGGAGGCGCCGACGCCGGGCTCGGTCATCCTGGCCGGCGTGATGCTGAAGATGGGGACTTACTGCTTCCTCCGCTGGATCATCCCGCTCTTCCCGGAGGCGGCGGAGTACTGGGCCTGGTTGTTCCTCCTCCTGGGCGTCATCGGGATCGTTTACGGGGCCCTCGTCGCCATGGTTCAGCCGGACGTCAAAAAGCTCGTGGCTTACAGCTCGGTTTCCCACATGGGTTACATCATCATCGGTCTCTTCGTCTTCAACAGCTACGGCATCACGGGCGGTTTGTACCAGATGCTGAACCACGGGATCTCGACCGGCGCGCTGTTCATCCTGATCGGCATGATCTACGAGCGCACGCACTCGCGCGAGATCGCGCGTTACGGCGGCCTGGCCTCGGTGCTGCCGATTTTCACGATCTTCTTCTTCATCGTGACGATGTCGTCGATCGCGGTGCCGCTGACCAACGGCTTCATCGGGGAGTTCCTGATCCTGATGGGCGTGTTCGAGAAAAACCCCTGGTTCGCCGCCGTGGCCGTGACCGGCGTGATCCTCGGCGCCGCCTACATGCTGTGGATGTTCATGCGGGTTTTCTTCGGTCCCAAGGGCGAACTCGTTTCGGATGAGCACCACCCCCTGCATGATCTGAACGCCCGGGAGATCGGCGTCATGATCCCGCTCGTGGTGATGATCTTCTGGATGGGGATCTTCCCGAACCAGTTTCTCGATTGGTCGAAAGCCTCGGTGGATCACCTGGTGAAAAACCGCAGCTCGTACAATCTCACCATCAAGGCTTCGGGGTCCCACGATCCCCAGGCCCTCCCTGAGGAGGCGGCCCAATGAACATGAACATCGGCCTTCCCGATCTGCTGCTCGTTTCCCCGATGATCGCGCTGTTCCTGGCGAGCCTGGTGCCCATCACCATCAAGGTCTTGCGCGGCAACCAGGAGCAACCGGCATTGGCGACTCTTTCCCAGGCTCTGATCGGCCTGGTCGCCGCCATCGCCTTGCTGATGGTTTTCGGCGGTCCCGGGCAGACGGCTTTCAACAACTCATTGATCTTCGACGGGGTGACGCAATGGATGGGCATCATCGCCATGGCGGCGGCGGCCGGATCCATGGTTTTGATGTATGAAAACCCGGCCACCAAGGGACGTCAGTTTTCGGAGCTGATGTTCCTGGCGATGAACTCCGCCGTCGGGATGTTGGTGCTCGTTTCCGCCGTGGACCTGCTGATGGTTTTCATCGGCCTCGAAATGATGTCCCTGTCGTTGTACCTCATGATCGCCATGAGCCATGAAGAAAAGCTTTCAAAGGAAGCGGCCTTCAAATATTTCGTTCTCGGCTCCGTGGCCTCGGCGATCTTTTTGTACGGCACGTCCTTCATTTTCGGCGCGACCGGCAGCACGAATCTGCTGGGCTTCATGGAAAACGCCCAGCGCCTGATCGTTGACAACCGCCTGTTCCTCTTCGGAACCTGCCTGGTCATCGCCGGCTTCTGTTTCAAGGTTTCCATCGTTCCGTTCCACGCCTGGACGCCGGACGTCTACCAGGGCGCCCCGACGCCGCACACCTCCTTCATGGCCACGGCGGTGAAGACGGTGTCTTTCGCGGCCTTCCTGCGCCTGATGGCGACGAAGTCCCTGATCGCCTCGCCGAACCTGCTGGACATCCTGCAGTGGCTGGCGGTGATCACCATGATCGTCGGCAACGTCGCGGCCATCGTGCAGAACAACCTGAAGCGCATGATCGCCTACTCGAGCATCTCCCATTCCGGCTACATCATGATCGGTTTGATCACGACGGGCGTGAGTGAAAACGGCGCTTTCGGCGCGGGCAGCGTGATCTTCTATCTGCTGAGCTACGCCATGATGACCCTGGGCGCTTTCGCCATCGCCAATTTGATGGAGCGTTCGGATTCGCACATCGTCAACATCGATGATTTGGCGGGCTTCGCGAAAAAGCGTCCCATCATGGCTTTGTGCCTGACGATCTTCCTGCTGTCCCTGGCGGGGATCCCGCCGACCCTGGGCTTTTTCGGGAAGTTCTATCTTTTCAGCGCCGCCATCGGGGAAGGTCTTTTGTGGCTCGCCCTCTGGGGCGTCGTGAACTCGGTCATCAGCGTTTACTACTACCTGCGACCCATCGTGGTCATGTACATGAAAGAAGGGGAGGCGGACATCGCCCAGCACTCCCTGAACGCCACCATGGTGACGGCCGTGATCTCGGCGATCCTGATCATGTCCTTGGGCATGGTGTCCGGTCCGCTGTTCGAGGCCGTCGAGAAAAGTCTGTTCTAGAACAGTGACCAAGACCCCTTGGAGACGATGAAACCCCGACAGCCGTCGGGGTTTTTCTTTTTCAGTCCGGATCCAGGTGCAACTTCCACCGCATGGGGTGATTCTGAAAACTCTGGGGGAAACCATGTTGCGCTGGAAAATTCCGTCCGTTCTCGTGCTGTCTTTGGCGCTGGGCTGCGCGCCGAAGAAAGAGGAAGCTGAAAACAAAAACCAGGAGGCGGGACAGTCCCAACCCCCGCCGCCGGCCGATCCGGATCCCACGCCCCTTCCTCCGGCCCCCGTTGAAGAGAAGCAGGTCGTTTTGCTCGAGACTTTTTTCATCCGCACTTTGCATCAGGATGTTTTGGAGGCCGCGGCCACCTTGCCGGTGGGGACCGTGATCACGGTTCGAAAAGACGCGACGTTGGTCCACCATCCCTATCGCATGACCAATGGCCAGACCGCGGTTTCCATCACCGGATTTTTGCCGATCCATCGGATCATGCAGATTCCCGCGGGTTATGAAATGGAACTCCCGCCGGAGCGGTTGCAACAGCTGCTGCATCTGCCCGGGGGTCTTTTCGTGTCGGGGCGGGTGGCCGTCCCTTAGTCCAGTCTGTAACGGCGAAGGACGTTCAGGGCGGACTTGAAACCGATGCGGACGATGCGCTCCAGAATGTAGGGATTCAAGCTGAAGTGATCGACGAAAAACATCTCGTAGTCCTGGGGACGGGGATGGATGTAGACGTAATCCACGTCGGGCCGGTAATTGACCTTTTGCCGGATGATTTCCAGCACCCGTTCGCGGTGCTCCTCGGGCAGGCTTTTGTCTTTGAAGTAGCGGTCGATTTCCTTGTAGATCTGGCGCAGGTTCGTTTGCCATTCGATGTTGCGGGAGATCTTCTGTTCGATCACCTGGTACAAAGCCTGGTTGATGATGACCGGAATCCCATAGGTGTGCAGGCTGCCCATCTCTTCCGTGTAATGGTAAGGCTGGACGCTGTACGAGGAAATAACCAGGTCGCAGCCATGATCGGCGGCGACATGGGCGGACAGGGTCTCGCGGATTTCCCCGTCGTAGTAAAAGAGCTCTTTGTGCTCGTTCTCTTTGATGCCATAAGGGGCGAAAACCGGCGGGAGGGCCGTGGAGGCCGCCACGGCCTCGCTGATGCTGGCGTTGTTGACGTATTTCGTGGTCGGTGTTTTGTAATTCTCCTGAAAATTCCCGAAGATCGCCTTGCGCGTGTGGTTCAATTGTGTGGCGATCACATAGAGCTCCACGCCCAGGCGGGAGAAATCATTGTCGATCAGGGCCTCTTGCCGCAGGTATTTCTCGATGCCACGGGTGGTGAAGAGGCCGTTGAGCTTGAAGCCGTTTTTCAGGAAGGCTTCGATCCCTCCCCGGACCAAAGACCGGCGGAGCAAGGCATCCGGTAAAATGCGGAAAATCCGGGAGCTGTTGACGTTGAAAATGTGCTTGTAAAGAAGCGGCGTCAAAAAGTGCAGGTCGCCTTCCTCGAAGGAAGGATTTTCCCCGGAGCCGAGCCGGAAAGCATTCACCAAAGATTCGGGCTCGTAGCCGCCGGCCAGGATCGCGCTGATGAAAGCACCGGCGCTGGATCCGACGTAGACACGGAATGTGAGGGGAAGCTCCGCGGAGAACTTTTGACGCACGGTCTCTTTGGTGCCGCCCGCGAAGCGGAAGCCCTTTTCTTTCAGGGCGAGGCAGACGCCGATGTGAAAGGCGGCCGCCTTGATGCCCCCTCCACTTAAGACCAGTCCAAGCTTCTTTTTTTCCTGAATATTCATGCCTTCGTCCAGTTTTCCATTCCTTGGAGGGCTTGAAAAGGAGATTATCCAGGTGATTTGAGCGCTTGCAAAGGACGAAGGTCCTGATTAACCATACGGATTTGACAGGCCCCCCACCTTTGATACAGTGGTGACCAGGACCAAGAAGGAGATTTGATGACCGCCAGTTGGTTGCCACTCACTGACTACTCAATGAAGTACAAGGTGAGTGTTTCCACGCTGAGAAGGCGAATCAAAGCCGAGGACATCAAATTTCGTTTTGAAGATGGGAAGTACCTCATTTTTGATGAGGCTCCGACCGGTTCGCCGCACCACCAACCGCAGCGAGTGCATCGCCCCTCCCTGACACGTGACGAAGCACAGCGGACCCCTGGTGAGACGGACCGATCGGGGATTCAGGCCCGACTATCCAAAGCGGAGCTCACTGACGAGCCGGTTTTGTTAGCGGCCAATAAACTTCTCAACGAATTGAAGCGGGCCTACTCACAGATCCTTCAGGAAAAGGAGGAGCAGATCCTCCAACTGAAGGAAGAGGTGGCCGACCTGAAAACCCTCGTCCGGGTCTTGGAAAGTGAAAACGGCCGTTTGAAGCAGGTTTATTGATCGATTCGGAAACGACCGGACATCCGAAAACAAAAGGGGCTCTATGGAGCCCCTTTTGTTTTTTCTCGTTTGAGATTTTTCAGAATGCGAGCACTCAGGCCGCCGCGGCGGTGGGTTTGGACTTTTTGCCGTCCTTCTTCCCACCGGTCTTTTTGGCGACTTTTTCGGACTTGTCGAAAACCACCGCGAAGACTTCGTCGAGATTTTCGGCCAGGACGAAATTCATGCGGTCTTTGAAGATCTTCGGAATGTCCGAAATGTCCTTCTGGTTCGCGATCGGGATGATCACGTTGGTGATGCCCTGGTTCAAAGCGGCCAGGCATTTTTCCCGGATACCGCCCACCGGCAGCACCCGACCTTGCAGGGTCACTTCGCCCGTCATCGCGATGTCGTGACGGATGGGGGTGTCGGTCATCAAGGACACCAGCGCCGTCGTCAGCGTGATCCCGGCCGAAGGTCCGTCTTTCGGGATGGCGCCCGCGGGCAGGTGCACGTGGATGTCGTACTTCTCGAAGAAGTCGGCGGGGATGCCGAGTTCATCCATGTGCGCCTTGGCGTAAGACATGGCGGCATGGGCGGACTCTTTCATGACGTCGCCGAGCTGGCCGGTCAGCACGAGGCCGCCTTTGCCCTTCATCTTCAGCGCTTCGACCATCAGGACTTCGCCGCCGGCCTGGGTCCAGGCGAGGCCCTGGACCACACCGATCTGGGAGTCGGCGAGTTTGTCGTCGCGCAGGAAGCGGGGCGGGCCGAGGAGCTCGGGGACCGTCGTCGCGTTCACTTCGACGAACTTCACGCCGTCCATCACCGTTTGTTTGGCGACTTTGCGGCAGACCGAGCCGATTTCGCGCTCGAGATTCCGCACGCCGGCTTCGCGGGTGTAACCGGCGATCACGTACTTGATGCCATCGTCGGTGAACGAGATGTTCTGGGACGTGATGCCGTTGTTTTCCATCTGGCGACGGATCAGGTGCTTCTTCGTGATGAAGAGCTTGTCGTTTTCCGTGTAGCCCGGGATGTGGATGATCTCCATCCGATCGCGCAAGGCGGCCGGGATGTTCTCCACGACGTTGGCCGTGGCGATGAAGAGCACGTTCGACAGGTCGAAATCCACGTTCAGATAATTGTCGCGGAAAGCGTGGTTCTGTTCCGGGTCCAGGACCTCGAGCATGGCGGCCGAGGGGTCGCCGCGGAAATCGGAACCGAGCTTGTCGATCTCGTCGAGAACGATGACCGGGTTGTTGGTCTTCGCCTGACGAAGGGCCTGCACGACTTTGCCGGGCATGGCGCCGACGTAGGTGCGGCGGTGACCGCGGATTTCGGCCTCGTCCTTCACGCCGCCCAGGGCGATGCGATGGTACTCGCGACCCATGGCTTTCGCGATGGATTTACCGAGGGAGGTCTTGCCGACGCCCGGGGGGCCGGCGAAGCAGAGGATCGGACCCTTCATGTTGTTGGCCTTGAGTTTACGCACGGCCAGGAACTCGAGGATGCGGTCTTTGGCTTTGGTCAATTCGTAGTGGTCGTCATCGAGGATCTCTTTCGAGTGGTTCAGATCGATGGCGTCCTCGGACCGCTTGTTCCACGGCAGGTCCACCAACCAGTCGAGGTAGGTGCGGACCATGGTGGCTTCCGAAGCGTCCGGATGCATGCGCTCAAGGCGGCCCATTTGCTTCAGGGCTTCGCTCTCGACGGGCTGGGGCATGCCGGAGTTGATGATTTTATCGCGCAGCTCTTCCATCTCTTCCGACTTGGAATCGCCTTCGCCGAGCTCGTTTTTGATGGCTTTCATCTGCTCGCGCAGGAAGTATTCGCGCTGCGATTTGGACATGTCGTCCTTCGAGTGCGAACGGATTTTCTGTTGCATGGACATGACGTCCAGCTCGGCCTTCAGGATGTCGTTCACGAGCTTCAGGCGCTCTTTCGGGTCCTGGGTTTCCAGCACCGTCTGGGCATCCTGGGTCTTGATGCCGAGATTGCTGGCGATCAGATCGGCGATGCGCCCCGGGTCGGTGACGTCGTCCAGAACCAGGAGGATGTCCGGGGAGAGCGGGCGACCGAGAGCGATGATGCGTTCGATCTGTTCTTTGGCGGTGCGGATCTGGGCCTCGATCTCCAGGGGGGAGGCGGTCGGCGGGATCTCCTCGATTTTCTCGACGCCGACTTCGAAGCTGGGCGTGGTTTTCGCGAAGGACTTCACGCGGCCCTTGGCGACGCCTTGGATGAGGATCTTCACGCGGCCGTCGGACAGCTTGCGCATGCGCATGATCATGGCGATCGTGCCGACTTCATAGATGGATTCGGGCGTGGGATTTTCTTCGGTGATGTCTTTTTGCGAAGCCAGGAAGATCAGGCGGTTCTTCGCGAGCGCCTCTTCCACCGAGCGGATGGAGGCTTCTCTGCCCACGAAGAGCGGAATGATCATATACGGGAAGACCACGATGTCTCGCACTGGCAACATGGGAAGTGTTTGGGGGATTTCCAGCACTTTATCGTCAAAGCTCATAACGCTCCTCCGCGACACGCGGGCGTGTGTTTGTGTACATTTCTTCTCGGATGGAGACAGTGGAGCCTTTAAAGAAAAACGGCTTTCTTTCGTCCGGATTTTGTTGGGCGAAAACGCGATAAATCGGCTCTGGGCCCTGCCAAGAGCCTGAAATGGACGCGCGAACAGGGCTGACGTCCGTGTCAGCAAGCCTCACTCCATGAGTCCAAAGCTTATTGACGGGGATGGGATTCCTGTTCTTCCATGCAGGAAACGCACAGGGTGGAAAAGGGATGCACCTGAAGACGGCGCGGTCCGATCGGATAGGCGCAAGCTTCGCACTGGCCGTAGGTCCCATCGGCGATTTTGCCAAGGGCGCGCTCGATCTGATAAAGCGTGCGGCGATCGCGCTCGTGCAGGTGGATGGAGATGCTGTCCTCCAGGTTGCCACTGGCCGCCTCGGACTCGTCCGAAACGGGCGCGCGATTGCATTGCTCCTGACGAAATTCGTAGGATTTATTGAGGATCAGACTTTTTTGTTCAAGCAACGACTCGTGAAGAGTTTGAATCATCGCTTGAATTTCGCCTGGATTCATCGCCCCTCCCCCAGTGTCACTGGTGATGATGCTCAAGTCGAAATACGCGTGCATCATAAGAGGGAAACGAATGGTGTCACCAAAAAAAAGCAGATTGCTCGCGTTCTCAGCAGACAATGCGCGCGTGCGCGTCACGCCTTGTCCGCTGCGGCGAATATTCAAAAAAGAATTTTAACGCGCGAATTTCCGAGAGAGAGCTTCGCGAATCTCAGCGCCCTCGATGCTCAGACGGGTCCACGGCACCGCCAGCAAGCGCTCCGCTTCGATTTGCTCTTCCGTCTCTTCGCAGATGCCGAACGTGCCGTCCTGAAGGCGGGCCAAGGCGAGTTCGATTTCCCGCAGGTGGTGGCGCATGCGCTCTTGAGAAATCAGGAATTCGTGCTCTTCCAGCTGCGCGACCGTTTGATCCGCTTCATCACCGCTGGTGGAGGCGATCGATCTCGACTGGGAAAAATTTTGCGCGGAGGCCCGAACACGATTCAAAATATCCTGCTTCATGATGAGCAGTTTCTGACGGCACTCCTTCAGGGTTTCATGGGTCAATTCACGCGACTTCATGGGGCCTCCTTTCCTGGACACCGTGATTCGGCGCCTTATGGCCCGTTCGACTCGGGCCACCAGGAAAGGGGTTAAGGAAAATCGATGAAATTTTCTTATGGGATCCCTCAGCGGGATTAATTCGCCTTGCGGAGGGGGGTGGGCGTGGGGGAGGAGAGGGTGGAGTAGGTCACCACGGGCCGTCCGACCTCACGCTGAGGGGTCATGTCCAACAAGCCCAACACGCCGGGAAAACGCTTCAAATCCGTCAGACGCCGGGTCAAGGATTCCCGTGAGCTTGCCCCCTGGGAAATCAGCTGGCGCAGCAAAAGAGCGGAGTCATACGCCTGAAGTTCCACCAGGGACGGGTTTTCGCCGAACATCTGTTTGTAGTCCTTCATGAAACGCACGGAACGTCCGTCGGCGGAGGGGGAATCCGTGGGGGCGCTGTCGACAAACAGGAGCTGATTGGCAAAAAGCCCCGCGCGCTTGGCAAGATCCGGGGTGTTCCAAAGATTCGTGCCCAGGAGCTTCACGTTGCGAACGCCGGCATAGGAAAGAAACGCGGCAAGTTGGGACATTTTCTTGGAGCTGTCCGGAATGAAAACCGCATCGAAGTCGACGACCGGCGACAGGATGTCCTCCGCGGTTTTTTCCTGACGGACGGATTTTTTCTTCGGATCCTTGCTGCGCTCGCGGGCCAGCATTTTGAATTCCGGCTCGCGGGCTTCGATGTACCAGGTGCCGACCAGGCGTTGGGCTTCGGCGCGAAAATCGGTGCCTTTCGGATTGTAGGTCTGGGCGGCGGTGATGCTGCCTCCGCGGGCCAGGACCTCGTCCCAGAAGATGTTGGCGAATTCGACGCCGTAAGCATCGTTCGGGTAGAGGATGGCGAAACGCCGCATGTTGAAATCGTTCATGGCCGTGCGCACGAGCTCGCGCACCTGCATTTCGCTGGTCAGGGCGTTGCGGAAAACGGTGGGCCCGATTTCCGTGATGCCCGCTTTTTGCGACAGGGCCAAGGTGGGGACGCCCAGCTCGTCGGCCTTGGTGGCGACCGCGGGGGCCGTGCGGCTCAACAGGCTGCCGATGATGGCGATGACGTTGTCCTCTTTCACCAACCTTTCGACACCGCGGCGGGCGGCGTCGGGATTGCCCTCGCTGTCCATCACCGCGAGTTTGAAGGAGGTGTTGGCTTCGTGCAGTCCGAGGCCCATCTCCACGCCGCGCAGGGCTTTTTGCCCGATGGAGGCGTTGCGTCCGCTCAGGGGCAGGATCACGCCGATGGTTTTCGGTTCCACGTATTTGATGCTTTCAAGCTGCGAGAGGATTTCCTGGGAGCGGAAGGCCAGGTCGGAGCCCGGGAGAAAACTCATCACGCTGGAAAAATAGCGTCGCGCTGAATCCGTGTCCCGGCGATCCATGGCGATCTCGCCCAGCTGAAAAAGGGCATGGCCGCGCAGAAAACCGAAATCCGAACTGTCGGCGACCTGACGAAGATCTTCCTCATTCAGGCGGGTCTCCAGCAGGTCCACGGCCTTCAGCCGGGCCGATTCCTGTTGGGAGGGGGTGGGACTTGAAACGGAGACATTCAAGTACTCTTTCATGGCGTCGACGAAGTGGCCTTGACGCTCGAGATCCAGGGCCTTTTGTGTTTCGGAAACGACCGGGGCGAGCGGGGCCACGGGCGTGGAGGTGACTTTCCCGGGAGCCGCGGGCGCCGGTGCCGGAGGGGGCGGTGCGGGGCGAGTGGCGCTCAAGGGATTGGCGGGCCTGGACGTGGGGCGCGCCGGGGAGTCGCGGCGCACGGTGGTGACGGAGCAGGCCGCCAAAGACAGAGGCAAAGTCCAAATCAGGAATCGCTTCATTTTCTCGTCCTCATCAGCTGCGCCGCTTTGTCGCGGAAGGTTTTGACCAAAGGGGTTTCGAAATTCGTCTCGGCGAATTTTTCGAGGTATTCTTTCTGACGGCTGCTCAAAGATTCCGGCGTGTCGACCAGAACGCGGATCAACATGTCGCCGTTGCCGAAGCCGCCGATTTTCGGGAAGCCTTTGCCTTTCAGGCGCAGGGTCTGTCCCGTGTGGGTGCCGGCCGGGATCTTGATTTCCGCTTTGCCGGTCAGGGTCGGAATTTCCACGGAGGTCCCGAGCATGGCATCGACGAAAGAGACGGGCAGGTCCAGCAGCACGTCGGCATCCTGGCGTTTGAAGAGCGGATGCTCGTGGAAGTTCACGATCACGTAAAGGTCGCCCGCGCCGCCCGGGGTGACATCGCCCTCACCGGACAGTTTCAGGCGCTGCGCGTCCTTCACGCCGGCGGGAACGGTGACGTTCAATTTGCGGTTCTCTTCCTTGCCGCTGTTCTGGCGCATGAAGTGAATGACTTTTTCGCAGCCGACGGCGGCTTCCTCCAGGGTCAGGGTCAGCGTGTAGCGCAGATCGGCGCCGCGCACGCTGCGGCGGCGCGGACCGCCGGCGGTCGCCCCGCCCGGGCCGCGCCCTTGGAAAACATCGCCGAAAAGATCGCCGAAAATATCCTGAAAGGGATCGCCGCCGGGTCCGCCCCGGGCGCTGCCGAAGGGTCCCCCCGCCCCGAAGGGATTTTCACCACCGAAGCCGCCGGCTCCCTGCGGGCCCGCGAAGCCGAACTGATCGTACGTTTCGCGTTTTTTCGGGTCGCTCAGCACATCATAAGCCTCGCTGAGCTCTTTGAACTTCTCCTCGGCCTTTTTATCGCCGGGGTTTTTGTCCGGGTGATACTGCATGGCGAGTTTGCGATAAGCTTTTTTGATTTCGTCGGCCGACGCGGACCGGGAAACGTTGAGAATGTTGTAATAATCCCTTTTGGCCAATCAGGACCTCACTCAGGTTTTTTCGCGACCACGACTTGGGCGGGCCGGACGAGTTTGTCATGGAGGCGATAGGCTTTTTGGAAAACCCGGCTGACGTGGCCCGCGGGAACCTGCTCCGTGGCCTCGCTGGACAGGGCTTCGTGCACGGCGGGATCGAAAGCGACGCCGTCGGCGGGAACTTCCGTCACGCCGTGACGCTGCAAAACCGCCTTCAATTCCGCGGCGGTGAGGTCGACACCCTGTTTGAAAGAGGGGAAGTTTTCCGCGGTCACGTTGATGGCCAAGGCGCGTTCGAAATTGTCAATCACCCCCAGAAGGTCGCGCACCAGGCGCTCACAGCCGTACTTCAAGATTTCCGAACGCTCCTTGATGGCGTGCCGCTTGTAGTTTTCCATTTCGGCGCGCAAATACAAATAGTCGTTCTTGGCTTTTTCGGCCTGCTCCTGCAGGGTCTGCAGCTGGGTGTTCAAGTCGGTCGAGGCCCCGTTTTCAGCCGCGGTTTCGGCCCCATTGCTGTTATCCTGGCCCTGGTTCTTCGTGTCCGACATGGTGCCTCCTTCAGAGATCGAATTCATTGCTTAAGATTGTGGATTGAATAGGGAAAGTCAACGTGGGGAGGCCGTCAACTCGTCCTTCAGAAAGGTCATTTCGGAGAAGACCAGGTTGCTGAGGACAACGCCCTCTCGTGTCAGAGACCAACCATCGGGGATGACCTGCAAAAGACCCCTTTTGACGAGGCGATCCAGGCGCGTTTTCACCGGCGAAGTCAGCCGCGAAGGAAATTTCGCGAGCAACTCGGCCTCTTTCAGCCCCCTCATCAGGCGCAGGGAGGTGTGACAAAAGTCGGTGAGGGATTGATGCATCTCAAGCTGCTCGGAGAGATCCGCGGACAGGGCCTGGCGAGGCGATTGAAAACGCCGCCCGCGATGAGCCTCGATCAGCTTGCGGTAATCGCCGATGGAGCTGGGATTCCAAAAACGGGTGCCCCAGACCTCCCGCTTGGAATAGGAATGAGCGCTCAATCCGACGCCCCAATACTCCTCATCGGTCCAGTACAACAAATTATGTCGGGACTCATGGCCGGGCAGCGAGAAATTCGAAATCTCATAGGGCGAAAAGCCGCGGCTCACGAGGGCGTCGCGGATCAGCTCGAACATCTCCGCCTGCTCTTCGTCCGGAGCGCGCCCTTTTGACAAAGGATGGCCGGAGGGGACCGTCAGACAATAGGGACTGATGTGCTTGGAGCCGCGGTCGATGGCGATTTCGAGATCACGACGTACCCCGTCAAGAGTTTGAGTCGGCAGGGCAAAGAGCAAATCAAAGCTGAAGTTCAAGTCGCGCTTTTGCAGCAGGTCCAGGGTCTCGAGAGTTTGTCGGGAGTTGTGCTCCCGGTGGACCATTTTCAGGAGGCCGTCATCAAAGGTCTGGGCGCCGACGCTGAAGCGGTTGATGCCGGCGTCGAGGTAAGCGCTGAGCTTGTCCTGGCTGACGGTGGCGGGGTTGATCTCGATCGTGACTTCGGTTTTATCGGAACGACGATAGCCGTGCTTTTCAAGACCCTTGAGCAGGGATACAATCTCTTCAGCCGGCAGGAGGCTGGGAGTGCCGCCGCCGAAGTAGATGGTGTCGAGGAAGCGGGGGCCGTAAAAATCCGCGCGCTGGGAGAGCTCTTCCAGAACGAGGTCGACGTAAATGGACGAACCGAAGATCTTGCTTTGTTCATAGGTCGCGAAGTCGCAATACGTGCAACGCTGCAGGCAGTAGGGGATGTGAATGTAAACCCCGAAGGCCGGGCGGGAATCCATGACGGAGTGGTATATGAAGCCTGTGAAATATCAACTGAAAAATGGCCTGACGGTGATCCTCGCGGAAAGCCGCAAATCCCCGGTGGTTTCCGTGCAGATGTGGGTGAGAACGGGCAGCGCCGACGAAAGCCCGCCCCAGGCGGGCATCAGCCATTTCATCGAACACCTGGTCTTCAAGGGCACGCGCAAGTACGGCGTCGGCGAGGTCGCCGCCATGGTCGAAGGGGCGGGGGGCGAACTCAACGCCTACACCTCGTTCGACCAAACGGTTTTTCACGTCACCATCGCGAGCTCCAAAGCGAACGTCGCCATGGACGCCATCTCGGAAATGATGGGCTTTCCGCGCTTTGATCCGGAAGAGATCGATCGCGAGAGGGAAGTGGTCATCGAGGAAATCAAGCGGGGCCAGGACAGCCCGGGCCGCCGCAGTTCGCAGCTGATGTTTTCAACCGCTTACCGCAAGCACCCCTACGGCCGCCCGGTCATCGGTTACGAGCGCATCATCCGCAAGGTCTCGGTGGGTGTTTTGAAAAAATACTACCAGGACCGCTATTGCCCGCGAAACATGTTCCTGCTGATCTCCGGGGACTTCGAAAAAGCGGCGATGAAAAAACAGGTGCAGGAATTTTTCGGATCCTTCGCGGACTATCCCGTCCGTCGCGTGAAGCGGGTGAAGGAACCCGCGCAGAAAAGCGCGCGGGTGAAAATCGAAAAAGCCCCCTTCAAGGAGACCATGACGAGCCTGACCTGGAAAATCCCGCCCGTCGTCCACCGGGACGTCGCGGCCCTCGACGCCCTGGCGTTGATCCTGGGGCAGGGGGACAGTTCCCGCCTGATGACCCGTTTGCGCATCGAAGAGCCCCTGGTGAATTCCGCGGGCGCCTCGGCCTTCACGCCGATGGATCATGGTTTGTTCGCCGTGTCCCTCAACCTCGACCGGGAGAACCTGGAGCGCGCGCTTCAGGTCGTGAACGAGGAAATCGCCCGCATCCAGAGCGAAGCCCCGACGGCGGAAGAACTGTCGAAGGCCGTGATTTGCCTGGCGAGCGATCAGATCTACTCTCTGGAGACGGTGGACGGCATCGCGCGCTCCCTCGGGAGCCAGGAATTCTACCTGAAAAACCCGAACGCGTTCGCGGCTTACCTGAAGAGGATTTACGCCCTGAAGCCGGCGGACATCTCGCGGGTCGCGCAAAAGTACCTGATCCCGCAGACCCTGTGCGCGACGGGCTTGAGCGAAGAGGCGACGGACAAGCTCAAAAAATCGCTGAACCGGTTCCTGAGCTCGCAGAAGAAGAACAAAAAGAAAAAGATCGTCAAAGCGACCAAGTCCACGCGAAAAGCGCGGCGCCTGCGGGCCCGCGGCCTCGGTCTTTCCGGCCGTCCCGTGACGGAGCGTTTGCGCCTGCCGGGCGGCGGGCTGCTGCTCCTGCGCGACGAGCGCGAGACGCCCACGGTGTCGATGCGCCTGGCTTTCGGCGGCGGCGCTCTCAGCGAACCCTCCGGCAAAGACGGGCTCACCGAGCTCTTCGCGCGGGTGTGGGGGTCGGGCGGCGAGAAATACGACGAGCTGGCGATCAACAGCGCCATCGATTCGATGGCGGCGGGTTTCGGCGCTTTTGGCGGCCGCAACACCTCGGGCCTCAGCGCCGATTTCATTTCGGATTTCGACCAACCCATCTGGGACATCATGGAGGACGTGCTCTGCCGCCCGACCTTGCCGGCGGAAGTCCTGCAGAGGGAAAAGGAAATCCTTTCGCGCCAGATCAAGCTCCGCCGCGACAATCCGTCGCAGGTTTGCATCCGCGCCTTCATGGACACGCTTTTCCGCGGCCACCCCTATTCCCGGGAGCTGCAAGGGACGGAGGAAACCCTGCCACGGATTTCCGTGGAGGATCTGCGGGCCTACCGGGAAAACGTTTTCACGAAAGGCAATCTCGCGATCTGCCTCACAGGTGATTTCTCCGCCTTGAAATGGCGTCAACGCATGGAAAAGTTCGTCGAATCCATTCCGGCGGGCACATCCCTGATCCGCGAATTCTCCCACGAAGGGCCGAAGAAAAACGAAAGGCTCTTCCACGAGCTGAAAAAAGAGCAAACGCATTTGGTCGTGGGCTACAGGGGCTTGAGCCTTTCGGACCCGCGCCGCTGGGCCCTGCAATTGATGCAAGCCGTGCTGGCGGGCCAGGGCGGCCGCCTGTTCCTGGAACTCAGGGACAAGAATTCGCTCGCCTATTCGGTGAGTCCCTTGCGCATGGAGGGCGTGGGAACCGGGTATTTCGGCGCCTATATCGCCTGCTCGCCGGACAAGACCCGCAAGGCGGAAAGGATGATCAACGAGGAATTCCAGAAGCTCGTGGAGACGCCCATTCCGGAAGAGGAACTGGAGCGGGCGCGGAATTACCTCGTCGGGCGCACCGCCATCGATCTCCAGAGAAAGTCGGCGGTTTGCAACAGTCTCCTCTTCGATGAGATCTACGGCCTTGATTCGGAAGAGGGCCTGCGTCCCGAGGCGCGTTACCGCGCCGTCAGCGCGGCCGACATCCGCGAGCTCGCCGGCTTCCTCTTCTCGCAACCGTCCGTGGTGAGCGTCGTTGGTCCCCATGAGGGGGCCGCCGGATAAGTTTTCTTCATGGGAGAAATGAACGAGATTTATAGACGACGGGGTTTCAGATTCAAGTTGGGACCCATGTCCAGAAATTTCAGGTTCGTCCCGGAATCGTCCGAAAGGTCTGGTAGAATCGGAAGAGGAAGACCAAGCCGCTGTCTCAATGTGAGACGGGAGCCGGAAGATGAATCTGCTCGTTTCGCCGAAAGATTATTTCAGCGAGCTCGTCAAAGAAGGGCTCAACCAGAGAAAAATCGAGACGTTTCCGCGCGTGGAATCGTATCTGGTCGATCTTCTGCAATTCTACCTGGACGCGGAAAACCTGTACGAGCCCGAACACGATGAAAACGGCCAGCGCCGGCCTCAGACCCTGGCGGAAATGTACCTGACGGCGGGTCAGCTGGAAGCCTTCGCGAGAGCCGAGCTGTTGAAAAAACTCGGAGACCGCACCCTTTACATCAGCGGGTTTTTCGGGGACTCGTTGGCGCGCAAAATCGTCGACGTGGATTATTACGCCGACATGGGCGGTGCCGCGTACCGTGACCTGGCTTCGGTGACCGGGGACGAAACCCTGGCCCAGGTGTACCGGGTGTTTTCACGGCGTTTCATCGACTACGTGGACGTCCTGACCTACATCAGCCAGAAGTCCCTCGTGCAAACCAATGAAAGCATTTTGCGGCTCTATGACCGCTATCTGAAAACCGGGTCGGAAATGGCCCGGGAAAAGCTCACCGAGGTCGGGGTTTTGACCTTGCCTCTCAACCAGGCGAAGAAAGCCAGGCAGTTTTGAAGTGACTTGCCCTGGGGGCTTGGCTATTTTGACCTCATGTTCGGTTTGAGTATCGGGGAGATCATTTTTTTGGGAGCGCTGGGGCTGATCGTGATCGGCCCGAAGCAGTTGCCGGAAGTGGCCCGCACGATCGGTCGTTTTCTGAACGAACTCAAGCGCGCGACGGACGGGCTCACTCAAGACTTCCGGCAATCGACGCGCATCGATTTTGATCTCCACAACCGCAATCCACCGCCGGCCCTGCCTCCGCAGCCACCGGCCTCTCCGGCCGCGGAAGCAACGGCGAACCCGGAGAAAAAAGACGATTCTGATTCCGGGAAGCCCACGTGAGCGGTGATTACGATCTGTCTGACCAGAATCTTTCCCTGATCGATCATCTGACGGAATTGCGCGTGCGTCTGGTGCGCAGCCTCGGCATCATCCTGATCGCGACGTTCGTGTGCTTTCATTACGCCGAATGGATCTTCAATATCCTGCGCGAGCCCATCGCCCCCTACCTGCCCCAGGGGGGGCTGATTTACACCGGTCCCATCGATAAATTCATGGCCTACGTGAAGATCGCCGTCGTGGCGGGGGTGATCCTTTCCTGCCCGCTTTGGTTGTGGCAGGTGTGGCAGTTCGTGGCGCCGGGCCTTTACAAGCGCGAGAAGAAATACGCCGTCGGTTTTATCTTTTCGGGATCGGGCCTCTTCCTGCTCGGCGTTTTTTTCGCTTACAAAGTGGTTTTGCCCATGGCCTTCCACTTCTTGATGACCTTTGGCGGCGAGACGGACAAGCCCATGATCGCCATCGATAGCTACCTGTCCTTCGTGACTCAAATCACCCTGATGTTCGGGCTTTCTTTCGAGTTGCCTCTGATCCTCGTGATCCTGGCGATGATGGACCTGGTGAGCCGGTCGTTCCTGGCGAAGAACCGCCGCTACGCCGTGATGATCATGGCGGTCGTTTCCGCCATCGTGACGCCGCCGGATCTTCTGTCCATGGTGATGATGCTGGGTCCGATGTGGCTGCTTTTCGAGTTCGGCCTGATTCTGGTAGCCATCGTCGAACGCAAAAAAGTCGCCGCAACACAATCGCAGCGGGAATAAAAAAGGCGGCCGGAAGGCCGCCTTTTCTCAAGGTTCTTCGAACTTGATCAGCACCGCGCCGGACTCGACGCTGTCGCCTTGCTTCACGCAGACGTCTTTGATCTTCACGTCGCGGGTCGAGCGCATCTCGTTTTCCATTTTCATGGCTTCCATGATGAGCAAGGGTTTGTTCGCCGCGACCACGTCGCCGGGCTTGACGAAGATCTCGATCACCTTGCCCGGCATGCCGGATTTGAGTTCGGCGTCGCCGCCGAAACCGCCGCCTTTTTTCAGGGATTCGTGCAAAAGCATCTCGTCGTTGAAGATCTTGATGGCTCGGAAGGAGTTCCGCGTGAACACGGTGTACTCCGTGTCCTGACCGATGACGTCGATCAGGTAAGACTGCCCGCTGAAGAGGAAACTGATGTACTCCTCCGCCTGCTTGTAGTCTTTTTTGGAAATATCATAGTGTTTCCATTCCTTGCCCTCGGCCTGGATGGACACTTTCCAGAGGTGACGTTGTTCCGTCACGTCCACTTTGTACTTCTGGCCTTTCATCTCCGCTTCAAAATACACAAGGCCTCCCGACTAGGTCCGCAGGGCGAGTTTGCGCCCCGTGCGTTTCCAATTGGACACGATATTGAGTTGTCGGACGTCTTTCGACTTCCGGTCGTTGTATGCGGTGATCGCGCCGGCGATCAGGAACACCGGGTCCTCCACGGAGGCGAACAGTTGAGGCTCGATGACCTCGAAGTTCTTCTCGATGAACTGGGTGGTGTACGAACCATCGCGGAATTTCGGATGATCCAGGATCGTCTTGTGCAGGACGATGTTGGTCTTGATGCCGGTGAGCACGAATTCGGTCAGCGCGCGCTGCATGCGTTCGATGGCCTCTTCGCGGGTCTCGCCCCACGTGATGACCTTGGCGATCATCGGGTCATAGTAGATCGGCACTTCGTAACCCGGATAAGCGTAGGAATCGACGCGCAGGAAGGGTCCCTGCGGGTGCCGGCAGGCGCGGATGACGCCGGGATTCGGCTTGTAGGTCACCGGGTCCTCGGCGCAAATGCGGCACTCGATGGCGTGGCCGTTCTGCTGCAGTTCGCCCTGCTGGAAAGTCAGCGGATTGCCGAGGGCCACGTTGATTTGTTCTTTGACGAGATCGACGTTGGTGGTGAGCTCGGTGATGGGGTGTTCCACCTGCAGGCGGGTGTTCATCTCCATGAAGTAGAAGTCCTTCGTCTGGTTGTCGAAGATGAACTCGATGGTGCCGGCGCCGATGTAATCGATCTGCTTGGCGGCGCGCACGGCGGCCTCGCCCATGCGGGCGCGCACTTCCGGCGGGACGGACGGGCTGGGCGCCTCTTCGATGATCTTTTGATGGCGGCGCTGCACGGAGCACTCGCGCTCGAACAGGTGAACGACGTTGCCGTGGGTGTCGCCGAACACCTGGATCTCGATGTGTTTCGGGTCGTTGATGAACTTTTCGATGTAGACCGTGGGGTTCGCGAAGTAGTTCTGACCTTCCGATCGGCAGGCGCGGTAAGCGCTTTCCAGCTCATCCGGTTTGCGCACGACGCGCATGCCTTTGCCGCCGCCGCCGGCCGTGGCCTTGATGATGATCGGAAAGCCGATGGATTCGGCGATGCGCTGGGCCTCTTCGACGGTTTCGACGCCGCCGTCGCTGCCGGGGACGGTCGGGACCTTGGCTTTTTTCATCAAGGCCTTGGCCGAGAGCTTGTCCCCCATGGCCTCGATGTTTTCCACCGTGGGGCCGATGAAGGTGATGCCGGCGTCTTTGCAGGCCTTGGCGAAAATCGTGTTTTCCGAAAGGAAGCCGTAACCCGGGTGAACGGCGTCCGCTCCGGACTGGAGGGCGACGTCCAGGATTTTCTTGTAATTGAGGTAGCTTTCTTTCGACGGGGCGGGACCGATGCCGTAGGCCTCGTCGGCGAGGAAAACATGCAGGGAATCGCGGTCGGCTTCGCTGAAAACGGCGACCGATTTGATGCCGAGCTCGCGGCAAGCGCGGGTGATGCGGATGGCGATTTCCCCGCGGTTGGCGATCAGGATTTTTTTAAAAGTTTTCATGGACGACCTTCCTCACAGCGGAATGTTGCCGTGTTTTTTCGGCGGATTCGTCTCGCGTTTGTTTTTCAGCATCTCCAGGGCGTCGATGATCCGCTTGCGGGTCATGGCGGGCTCGATGACTTCGTCCGTGTAGCCGAGCTCGGCGGAGACGTAAGGATTGCTGAACTTGTTCTCGTATTCAGCGATCAGACGCGCCCTTTCGGCGGCCGGGTCGGCGGCTTTGGCGATCTGTTCACGGAAAATGATGTTGACGGCCCCTTCGGCCCCCATCACGGCGATTTCGGCCGTGGGGTAGGCGAGGTTGACGTCGGAGCGCAAGAGCTTCGAGCCCATCACGATGTAAGCGCCGCCGTAAGCCTTGCGGGTGATGACGGTGATTTTCGGCACGGTCGCTTCCGCGTAAGCGTAGAGCAATTTCGCGCCGTGGGTGATGATGCCGTTCCATTCCTGGTCCTTGCCGGGCAGGAAGCCGGGCACGTCCACGAAAGACACGACGGGGATGTTGAAGGCGTCGCAGAAACGGATGAAACGCGCCCCTTTGCGGGAGGCTTCGATGTTCAGGCAGCCGGCCAGGACGTTCGGCTGATTGCCGACGATGCCGACGGGGCGGCCGTTGAAGCGCGCGAAACCGACGATCAGGTTCTGCGCGTAGTGCTTGTGAACCTCCAGGAAGTAGCCTTCGTCCACGCACTCGGTGATCACGCTCAGCATGTCGTAGGGTTTCTTCGGGTTGTCGGGGATGAGGTTGTTCAGGCCCTCGACGATGCGGTCCGGGGTGTCCGTGGTGGGCAGCACCGGGGCGTCATCCAGGTTGTTCGCCGGCAGGAAGCCCAGGAGCTCGCGGATCATCAGGAGGCAGTGCTTGTCGTCTTCGGTCGCGAAATGCGCGACGCCGGAGCGCTGCGAGTGGGTGATGGCGCCGCCGAGATCCTCCTTGGTGACGTCCTCGTGGGTGACGGTCTTGATCACGTCCGGCCCGGTCACGAACATGTAACTCGTGTTCTTCACCATGAAGACGAAGTCCGTGATGCTCGGCGAATAAACCGCGCCGCCGGCGCAAGGGCCGAGGATGGCGGTGATCTGCGGGATCACGCCGGAAGAGGTGACGTTGCGGGTGAAGATGTCCGCGTAGCCGCCCAGCGATTCGATGCCCTCTTGAATGCGCGCCCCGCCGGAATCGTTCAAGCTGATGAAAGGGGCGCCGTTTTTCAGGGCGAGGTCCATGACTTTGCAGATCTTGTTGGCCTGGGTGCGCGACATGGAGCCGCCGATCACCGTGAAGTCCTGGCTCGAGACGTAGATGAGCTTGCCGTTGACGCGTCCGTAACCCGTGACGACGCCGTCGCCGGGGGCGCGCTGATCGGCCATGCCGAAATTGTTGCAGCGGTGGACGACGAAGCGGTCCATCTCGACGAAGCTGCCCGGGTCGAGGAGGATGTCCAGGCGCTCGCGCGCCGTCAGGCGGCCGCCTTGTTTGTGTTTCGCCAGGCGGTTCGCGCCCCCGCCCTGCATGGCTTTTTCATTGCGGGTCTCGAGTTCGCGCAAGCGCTTCTGAATGAGGGTTTCCATTTCCATCGTCGTGTGTCTCCGTTAGGGGTAGCTGCGGCCGTAGAGGCGCGGGAAGGGGATGGTCTCGCGGATGTGCGGCAGACCGCAGATCCAGGCGACGGCCCGTTCGACGCCCAGACCGAACCCGCTGTGCGGGAAGGATCCGAACCGGCGCAGGTCCAAATACCATTGGAAATCTTTTTCGCTCAAATCGTGCTCTTTGATCTTGGTGAGGAGCTTTTCGATGCTCTCCTCGCGCTGGCCGCCGCCGATGATCTCGCCGTAGCCTTCCGTCGCCAAAAGGTCGCAACCCATGGCGTAGCCGGGCTCGTTCGGGTCTTCCTTCATGTAGAAGGCCTTCACCGCGGCCGGGTAGTGGTGGACGAAAACGGGCTTGTCGAATTTCGAGGAGATCACCGTTTCATCCGGCGCGCCGAAGTCGTCGCCGATGACGAAGTCGGGGTTTTCCTTCTTCACCAGGGCCGCGGCCTCGGTGTAGTGCAGGCGCGGGAAAGAGCCCTTGATCACCTCGAGCTTCGAGGTGTCGCGCTCCAGAACCTTCAATTCATCGGGACGGTTTTTCAGCGTGCGCTGGACGATGTACTCGACGAACTGCTCGGCCAGTTCCATGTTGTCGTACATGTCGTTGAAAGCGACTTCCGGCTCCACCATCCAGAACTCGATCAGGTGGCGGCGGGTTTTCGATTTTTCGGCGCGGAAGGTGGGTCCGAAGCAGTACACCTTGCCGAGAGCGGCCGCGGTGGCCTCCATGTAGAGCTGTCCGGACTGCGAGAGGTACATCTTCTCGTCGAAGAACTTCGTTTCGAAAAGGTTCGAAGTCCCTTCGCAGGCACTGGGCGTGAAAATCGGGGCGTCGGTCAGCGTGAAACCGCGGCCGTCGAAAAAGTCGCGGATGGCGGCGATGATCTCATGGCGCACGCGCAGGATGGCGTGCTGGCGCTTGGAGCGCAGCCACAGGTGACGGTTCTCCATCAGGAAATCCGTGCCGTGCTCTTTCGGCGAGATCGGGTAATTTTCGGCGGGGGCGAGGATCTCGAGTTTCTCGGCGCCCACTTCGAACACGTTGTCGTGCTTCGGGTGTTTGCGCACGACACCCGTCACTTTGACGGTGGCTTCCTGGCTGACCTTTTCGAAGGTCTCCAGGGCCGCGTCCTCGCACTCGCCGCGGAAGAGGATGCAGGGCACGATGCCCGTGCCGTCGCGGAGTTCGAGGAATTTCACTTTGCCCGAGGAGCGGGTGTTGTAAGCCCAGCCCTTGAGCTCCACTTTTTGGCCGACATGATCTTTGAGATCGGAGACATACGTCCGCATCTATCACTGACTCCCTGTAAAGAGCCCCCATACATACCATGCCGGAGGCGGGAATCACGCGTGAAGCGAGCGATGCGGCGCAGAATGGGTTTAGGGAACCAGGCTTTGCAGGGTCTGCCAGGCGCGGCGCACGTTCAAGCGGCCTTGGGTGGCGACGCGGTACTCGTGATTGGGCGTCACCGTGACGGAGCTCCAGAGCGCCTGGCGGATCTGCCCGGCGGTCGCTTGCGGCTTGGCACTCCATAAAAGGGCCGCGGCCCCCGAGACGAAGGGTGTCGCCATGCTGGTGCCGTCCATCAGGCCCGTGCCTCCGGGAATGGTGCTGAAAATGCCGGCGCCGGGCGCGGCCAGGTGCACATTGTTGAAACCGCTGTTGGACCAGCTCGCCAAAAAATCCAAAGGCGTGGAGGCGGCGATGGTGAGCTGATTGGGGATGCGGTAAGCGGCCGGGTAAATGGGCGATCGATCGATGTCCTGTCCGTCGTTGCCCGCGGCGACCATCAGCAGGATTCCCTGCTGGCTCAGCTGGGCGAAGACCTGCCCCAGGGTTTCGTTGCAGGAAAGGATGCCGCCCCAGCTGGCATTGATGATTTTCACGCCTTGCGAAGCCGCGTATTGCAGCGCCTTGATGGCGTCTCCCATGGAGCCGCTGCCGTTGTTGGCGATGAAGGGCGCGGGCAGGATTTTCGCCCGGGGCGCCAGCCCCTTCACGGGACCACGGGCGGGGTCCGCGGCGATGATGCCCGAGACATGCGTGCCGTGGGAACTCATCTTTTGATTGCTGTCGTCGTAGGAAATGAAGCTCTGCCCGGGGAGGGCGTTGTTGATCAACTGCGGGTGAGTGACGTCGACGCGCGAGTCGACGACACCGACGAGAACGCCTTGCCCCTGGATCCCTTCGTCCCAAAGGCTTTGCGCCTCGACGATGCTTTGGCCCCAGTCTTCGGAGGGCGTGACCTGCGGGGTGATGGCGACGGGCTGCTGAAGGGTGATGACATGGTCGTATTCCGCGCGACGGATGTCCTGCAGGTGTGCGGCGAGGAAGTCGCGTTTGAAGGCGTCGGCGTCGGGGGCCTCCTCCACGCTGACGCGGCCGTCTTCCCATTCGACGATGAAGCGGCTTTCAATGCGGCTGCTCGCGCAGACGGTGCTCGAGGATTTGCTGAGAACGGTGTCCGGGCTTTTGGAGCCGCCGCAGGCGGCGAGCATGGAAAAAAGCGCGAGACCGAAGAGTCGCTTGAAAACGTCCATGTTTTCCCCTTCGGAGGTTCTGAAAGATCGGTTCCGTCAATGGGACCGAAACAGAGAACTCCGTCGGTTAGCTCTTCGGCTCAATTTGTATTTTGTCCAAGTCCGGGACGAAAAAAGGCCTCAAGAGGAACCTCGAGGCCCGTGAGATCAGGTCAGAGGTCGGGTTTCCGGGCGGGCCGGCATTTTTTCCGAGGGACGCAGGTTCCGCGGCGCGTGTCGTCCTTCCGCGAACTCCTCGATCATTTTTTCATTGAAGGCATCCAGATCCTCGGGCGTGCGGCTGGTCACGAGGCCTTGGTCGGTGACGACCTCGCGGTCCACCCAGTGGGCGCCGGCGTTGATCAGGTCGGTTTTGATGCCGGGAAAAGAGGTCATGGTCCGCCCTTGGAGGCCGCCCGCTTCGATCAGGGTCTGCGGCCCGTGGCAGATGGCGGCGATGGGCTTTCCCGAGCGCACGAAGGATTTCACGAAATCCACGGCCTCTTCGCTGACGCGCAATTTGTCGGGGTTGATCACTCCCCCCGGCAGCATGAGGGCGTCGTAGTCGTCCGCGTTGGCGGCCTCGACCGTGACGTCCACGTGCACGGAGCCGGACCAATTCCCCTTGCTCCAGCCTTTGATGCTGCCGTTCTTCAAGGAGACGACGTGCACTTCGGCGCCGGCCTCCTCCAGGGCGGTTTTCGGTTTGTCCAATTCGGATTGTTCATAGCCGTCGGCGGCCAGGATCGCGACCTTGCGGCCGGTGAGTTGAGTGTCAGACATACGACCTCCTTTTTGGTGGTGATCGTAGCTTAACGCCGTCCCCGAAATGTCGGGGGAGCTTGATGAAAACTTCAGATGGATTCGATGAAGTCTTTCAGGAAGAGGGTGAATTTCTGTTCCACTTCCCGGGCGGTTTCCGTGACTTCCTCGTGGGACAGTTTGCGGCGCGAAATGCCGGCGGCGAGATTGGTGATGCAGCTCAGGGCGGCGACCCGCATGCCGAGGTGGTTGGCGGCGATGGACTCCGGGACGGTGCTCATGCCGACGGCCTTGCCGCCGATCATTTTCAGATAGCGCACTTCCGCCGGCGTTTCGTAGGTCGGACCGCTGACCGCGCAATAAACGCCCTTGTGGAAACGGGTGCCGTGCCTGTTGAAAACGACCTCCATCTTTTCGATCAGGGAGCGGTCGTAGGCCTCCGTCATGTCCGGGAAGCGCGGTCCGAGTTCTTTGATGTTCGGACCCATGAGGGGGTTCGTGCCCATGAGGTTGATGTGATCCTCGATGATCATGAAATCGCCCGCCTGCATGGTGTCGCCGAAACCGCCCGCCGAATTGGTGAGCACCATGATTTCGGCGCCGAGCAGGGCCATGGTCCGCGTCGGGAAAACGACGGTCTCCATGCTGTGGCCCTCATAGAAATGGTTCCGCCCCTGGAGGATCGCCACCGGGTGGTCGCCGACATGCCCGAAGATCAGGTTGCCGGAGTGGCCTTCGACGGTGGGGGCGAGGAAGTTCGGGATGTCGCGGAAAGGGATGGTCGTTTCAACTTTCACTTCCTTGACGAACGCGCCGAGACCGGAACCGAGGACGATCCCGATTTTCGGTTTGATCGAGGTGCGGCTCCGGATGAAGCTGACCGTTTCTTGAAGTTTGTTGAAAACCATTCCCGTGCCCTCAAGACAAAGTTTTCAATATCAGAACCGGCGAGGAAATCTTTTGCAAGGAATAAGTCACGGCTTTTTGTAAGCGTTTGGTTGCCTCGGGAAAGGGCGTTTCGTCATCCCCGTGGACGGTGAAAAGCGTTTCGCCTTTTTTGACGCTTTCGCCGATCCGGCGATGGAACTCGATTCCGGCCACGGGATCGACGGGGTCTTCGGCGCGGGCGCGCCCGGCGCGCAACAAAACCCCGGTGTAACCGACGGCCTCGGTGTCGAAGGCGGCGATGAAACCATCCTGCGTGGCGGGGACGGGATGTGACTTTTTCGCCCGCGGCAGTTCCGCCAGGCGCCCGCCGTGCAAGCGGCAAAGCTCCTCGAATTTCGCGAGGGCGCGCCCGGAAACCAGGGTCTCCTCGGCGATCCGGTAAGCCCCTTCCCGCGTGCCCCCCTGGCCCGCGAGCAGCAGCATGTCCGCGGAGAGGCGCAGGCTCAGCTCGCGCGTGTCCTCGGTAAGGGGGTGGCGTTGGTTTTTCATGATCTCCACGCACTCCTGGATCTCCAGCGCGTTTCCGGCGTAGCGTCCCAGGGGCTGGTTCATGTCCGTCAGCAAGGCGGAGACTTTTTTGCCGTAAAGCCTGGCCACGTCCATCAGCAGCAGCGCGAGTTCTTCCGCTTTTTCGGCGCTTTTCATGAAGGCGCCGCTGCCGAATTTCACGTCGAGGACGAGGCCGTCGATGCCCTCCGCCAGTTTCTTCGAGAGGATGCTCGCGCAGATGAGGGGCAGGCTCTCCACGGTGGCCGTAACATCGCGCAGGGCGTAGATTTTCCGGTCGGCGGGGCAAATTTCCGGGGTTTGCCCGATGAAGCAGATGTCGTGCTCGCGAACCGCCCGGACGAACTGTTCGAGCGAGAAATGGATATTGAAGCCGGGAATGCTCTCCAGTTTGTCCAGGGTCCCGCCCGTGTGGCCGAGGCCGCGCCCGGAAATCATCGGGACGGCGACGCCGCAGGCGGCGACGATCGGGCCTAAAATCAGACTGGTTTTATCGCCCACGCCGCCGGTGCTGTGCTTGTCCACCTTGAAGCCGGGGACGGAGGACAGATCGACCACTTTTCCCGAATGCAGCATCGCGCGGGTGAGGGTGAGGGTCTCGGCATGGCTCATGCCCTGGAAGAAAATCGCCATGAGCAGCGCCGACATCTGGTAATCGGGGATGGAACCTCGCGTGTAACCGTCGATGAAACGCTCGATCTCCGCGTCCGTCAGCTCGGCGCCGCCGCGCTTTTTCTTGATCACTTCCACGGGAAGAAACGACATCAGTAGCCCCCGCCGCTTTGCAGGCCTTGAACGATGGCGACGCCGGAGCTCGTGCCCAGGCGCGTGGCGCCGGCCTCCAGCAGGGCTTGGGCGGCGGCCAGATCGCGCACGCCGCCGCTCGCTTTGACTTCGCAGTCGTCGCCCACGGCGTTTTTCATCAAACGGACGTCCTCGACGGTGGCGCCGCCGCCGCCGAATCCCGTGCAGGTCTTGACGAAAGCGGCCCCCGCGTCGCGGCTGAGCTCGCAGGCGATCACTTTCTCCTCCTCCGTCAGCAGGGCGGTTTCCAGGATGACTTTGACGGGGGCGCCGGCCGCCGCCTGAACGACGGAAGCGATATCGAGGGAGACCTCTTTCAGCTTGCGGTCCTTCAGCGCGCCGATCGGCAGGACCATGTCGATTTCCTTGGCGCCCAGCTCGACCGCGCGCCGGGCCTCGAAGGCCTTGGACACCGGATCCATGGCCCCCAAGGGGAATCCCACCACGGCGGCGATCTTGACCTGGGAGTCCTTGAGCTCGCGCGCGCACAGCGAGACGAAGCGTGAATTCACGCAGACGGCGTAAAAACCGTGGTCCCGCGCCTCCTGGCACAGCTTGAGGATGTCCTTTTCCGTGGCGTCCGGTTTGAGAAGGGTGTGGTCGATCCGTCGCGCGATTTCTTGCGGCGTCATGGGGCCTCCGAGGAAAACACTTGAAGTTATCCCCCGGCGCCGCCAATGTCAAAAGCGGGAGGTCGCACCATGAAGCTCATTGTTTTTTCCCTTTGCGCGATGCTGGCGGTTTCGACGGTGCACGCGCAAACGTCGGCGACCTCCAATGAAACCCTGCGCTCCTGGAAACGGGGGACGGCGATCGTGCTGTTCGCCGGCGTGGGCGGCGGCATCCTGGGCCTCAGCACGCTGAGCTTTCACGGCCAGCCCCAAGAGCACACGTCGAACATCACGACGGGGGCGCTGCTGGGCGTCCTCGGCGGTCTCGGTTACGTTTTTTGGGAATCGAACCGCGCGCCGGCGCCTTCGACCTGGAGCCTCGCCGTCACGCGGGAAGGCGATCCGGCGCTGGCCTACCATTTGAGCTTCTAGCCGGTCTTCGAGCCGTTGCCGCCGCCGCCGACGCTTCCCACGGAGGTTTTCGCGGCGATGGTTTCCGTCTCTTTCCCGAGGAAAGAGCGGGCGTCGTGGATCGAGATTTTGCCCTTGCGGACCAGATCATCGATGTATTTCTCGAACAGAACCATGCCGGAATTTTGTCCCGCGGTCTGGATGGCGGAGGGGATCTGGTGGATCTTGCCCTCGCGAATCAGGTTGGAGACGGCTTTGGTGTTGCGCATGATTTCATAGGCGGCGATGCGACCCTGGCCGTCGGCCCGGGCGAACAGGGTCTGCGCGATCACGCCACGCAGGGACTCGGCCAGCATGGTGCGGATCTGGGCTTGCTGACCGGCGGGGAAAACGTCGATGATCCGGTCGATGGTTTTGGCGGCGGAATTGGTGTGCAAGGTGCCGAAGACGACGTGGCCGGTTTCGGCCGCGGTCAGGGCGAGGGAGATCGTTTCCAAATCCCGCAATTCACCCACCAGCAGGATGTCCGGGTCTTCGCGCAAGGCGGCTTTCAGGGCGTTGGCGAAAGACTTCGTGTGGCTGCCAACTTCCCGCTGGTTGATCAGGCACTTGATGTTCGGATGCACGAATTCGATCGGGTCCTCGACGGTGATGACGTGGCACTCGCGGGTCATGTTGATGTGATGCATGAGCGCCGCGAGCGTCGTCGACTTCCCGGAGCCGGTGGGACCGGTCACCAGGATCAAACCCTTGTCGCAATCGATCATGTCCATGATGGCCGGGGACAGGCCGAGTTCCTGGGCGGTGAGGATTTTTTCCGGGATGATCCGGAACACCCCGCCCAGGCCCTTGCGTTGCATGAAGACGTTGCAGCGGAAGCGGCCGACACCTTGCAGAGTGTAGGCGCAATCGAGCTCCCACTTCTCGACGAAGACGCGCTTTTGCTTCTCGGAGAGGATCTCGAAAATCAAACCCTGCACGTCCTGGCTGCTGAGCTCGCGGTAGTTCAGGGGAACCATGTTGCCGTGAATGCGAAGAAAAGGGGGGGCGCCACTGGTGATGTGGAGATCGGAGGCCCCTTGTTCGACCATCAATTTGAAAAGCTCATCGATCGTTGCCATGTCGTCTTTATCGGCGAAGAAGCTTTCAAAACTTAAATCTTATTGCCCAAGTGGGAGGTTCTGGACTAATGACCTGAGGAGGAGCATGCATGTCGGCTGAGATTCTCATCAACGTCCGTCCCCAGGAAACACGAGTGGCCTACGTCGAGGCCGGTGTCCTCACGGATCTCAAGATCGAGCGCAAGACCTCCCCGACTTTGGTGGGCTCCATCCACCGCGGCACCGTGATCCGCGTCCTCCCCGGCATGCAGGCGGCCTTCGTTGACATCGGCCTGGACAAAGCGGCCTTTCTTTACGTCGGCGATATCCGCGAAGACCTGGATTCGGACTCTTATCCCTATTCGGACATGGACCGGGACGAACCGCTCACCACCGACGACGCGGACGATGACAAACTTCCCACCTCCCACTCGGGGCACAAAACCCCGATCCAGGATCTGCTTAAAGAGGGGCAGGCGATCCTCGTGCAGGTGGCGAAAGATCCCCTGGGCACGAAAGGCGCCCGGCTGACCACGCACATCTCCCTGCCGGGTCGTTTCGTCGTGTACCTGCCGACCGTCCGCCACCTGGGCATTTCACGTCGCATCGAGGGTGAAAACGAACGCGAGCGCCTGCGCAAATCGGTGCAGAAGATGAATCCCCCCGGCGGCGTGATCGTGCGGACCGCCGGCGAGGGCGCCACGGACGAGCAGCTGAAGAGCGACATCGAGTACCTCGACCGCCTGTCGAAGGAGATCTTCAAAAACTACGAAAAGAAAAAAGCGCCGGGCATGATCCACCAGGAGCTCGACGTCGAGTTGCGCGCCCTGCGCGACCTGATGAACGAAGACGTCTCCACCGTGTGGGTGGACGATGTCGAGGTTCACAAAAAAGTCGTCAAGTTCGTGAACCAGCTGATGCCGAAGTACAAGCAGAACATCGTTCTGTATGAGGAGAAAAAGCCCCTCTTCGACCTGTACGACGTCGACATGGAGATCTCGCGCTCCATGGACCGCAAGATCTGGCTGAAATCCGGCGGCTACATCGTCATCGACGAGGCGGAAGCCCTGGTCGTCATCGACGTGAACACGGGCCGTTTCGTCGGCAAAAAAGATCTCGAGGACACCATCCTGAAAACGAACCTCGAGGCCGTGCGCGAGATCGCCCACCAGCTGCGCATCCGCAACTGCGGCGGCATCATCATCATCGACTTCATCGACATGGAGAAGGAATCCCACCGAGAGAAAGTCCTCGACGCCCTCAAAGAGGAGGTCGTGAAGGACCGCGCCCGCACCAACGTCATGTCGATGTCGTCCCTGGGGCTCGTGGAGATGACCCGCAAGCGCATCCGCCCGAGCCTGATCAAAACCCTGTGCGAACCCTGCGCCTACTGCGAGGGCAAAGGCTACGTGAAGCGCAAATCCACGGTGGCGAACGAAATCTTCCGCGAGTTGGAACGGGAGATCGGCAATCTGCTGGGTAAAAAAACCAATATCGTCATCCATTGCCATGGCGAAGTGGCCGATTGGATCTACGAGACGGAAGGCGACACCCTGGAGCACATCGAGCAAAAGTTGGAGCGTTCCATCGCTTTCAAAATCGAACCGCAATATCACGTTGAACAGTACGAAATTTTTTACGTATAATGACGCGATTTCAGATAGTTAGGATCTGATGGTCGGTTTCCCGGACGACCCGGGGAATGTGAGAATCGCACCAATGCCTCTTTTTTCAGCCAGATCGGTTGACAACTCCCGGCATGAAGTGGCATTTACCTTTGGCTTATCCAAGAATTTTGGGGGTTTTTACATGTACGCAATCATCCGCACCGGTGGAAAACAATATACCGTTAAACCCGGTGACGTCGTTCAGGTCGGCAAGCTGGAGCAGGATCTCGGATCCGAATTCTCCATCAGCGAAGTGCTGCTGATCGGCGGCGACAACACGCAAATCGGCGCCCCGCTCGTCAAAGACGCGACCGTCACCGTGGTCGTGACCAAACAAGCCAAAACGCGCAAGTTGGACGTTTTCAAAAAGAAGCGTCGTCACTCTTACCGCAAATGGAACACGCACCGTCAGGACTTCACGGAGCTTTTCGTGAAGGGCATCTCTTTCGGCGGCAAAACGGCGAAAGCCGAAACCGAGCCGAAAGTCTCCGACGTCGCCGCTCAACGCGTGGAGCGCATTCAGCAAAAACAAGCTGATTCCCGCGCCCGCGCCGAAGCTCGTGGCGAAGTCGCCGAGACCCTGAAGGCCGAAGCCAAAAAGTCCGTGGCCAAGAAGAAGACCGCGAAAAAAGCCGCTCCGAAAAAAGCCGGCAAGAAAACCGTGGCCAAGAAAAAAACCGGCGCGAAAAAAACCGCCAAAAAAACCAGCAAAAAAGCTTAATCGACTGAGGTGACATCATGGCAAGTAAGAAGGCCGGTGGCAGTACAAAGAACGGACGGGATTCACAGAGTAAACGCCTGGGCGTGAAACGCTTCGGCGGCGAAGCCGTCCTCCCGGGAACGATCATCATCCGCCAACGCGGCACCAAGTACCACTTGGGCACGAACGTGAAAATGGGCCGTGACCACACGATCTATTCCGTGATCGAAGGCGTGGTGAAGTTCGAACGCGAAAACAAAGAGCGTTTCAAAGTCAGCGTTTACCCGAAAGCCGGGTAACCGAAGTTTCCTTCGTCCGACGAAGGTCTTTGCGCTGCAAGAGCGAATTTCCAAAGGAGAGGGAGCCGCGAGCTCCCTTTTCTTTTTTTGAGGGAACCATGAAGTTCATCGATGAGGTCCGTATCACAGTTGCTTCCGCCCACGGCGGACCCGGCGGAGTCAGTTTCCGTCGCGAGGCTTTCGCTCCGCGCGGCGGCCCGGATGGCGGCGATGGCGGGAAGGGCGGCGATGTCATCCTGAGGACCTCCAAGCACCTCAACTCCCTCGTGGATTACAAGGCCAACAAGCGCTATGCCGCCAAAGAGGGCGAGCCGGGCGCGGCCGCCAACTGCTCCGGCGCCGCCGGAGCGGACATGGTGCTCTTGGTTCCGGAAGGAACCCTGATCCGGGACGACGAAACCGGCGAAATCCTGATCGACATGACCGAGATCTCGGAGCACGTGCTTTTGAAGGGCGGTCGTGGCGGCAAAGGAAACGCCTTTTTCAAAACCAGCGTCAATCAAGCCCCTGAATACGCCCAGCCCGGCGAGGACGGCGAAAGCCTGTCGATCCGTTTGGAGCTGAAGCTGATCGCCGATGTCGGGATCATCGGATTCCCCAACGCCGGCAAGTCGACGCTGATCTCGCGCGTTTCCGCGGCCAAACCGAAGATCGCGGACTATCCCTTCACCACGCTCGCACCCAACCTCGGTGTCGTGCGGGCGGCGGAGTACCGTTCTTTCGTCGTGGCCGACATTCCGGGGTTGGTGAAGGGCGCGCATCAGGGCGTCGGCCTCGGCATCCAGTTCCTGCGTCACATCGAGCGCACGCGTTTGTTCATCCATCTGATCGACGCTTCGGGGATGTCGGGCCGCGATCCCGTGCAGGATTACGAAGACATCAACTTTGAAATCAAAATGTACGATGAGGCGAACGCGGGCAAAGACGGGTTTTTCCCGCTGTCCACGCGTCCGCAATTCGTCGTGTTCAACAAGATCGACACGCTGTCCGCCGACGCGCTGAACCGCTTGATCGCGGAATTCAAAAAGCGCACGCAAGCGACGCCCGTGGCGATTTCGGCGGTGACCGGCCGGGGTGTGAAAGAGCTCATCCAGGAAGTCGCGCACCGCGTGTTCGAGGATCGAAAGGACTAGGCCATGAAGAGAATCGGCATTTTCGGCGGCAGCTTCAATCCTCCCCACATGGGCCACGTCAACAGCCTGCAGACCGTGCTCAAGAAAATGGGCCTGGACCGCATCCACGTTGTCCCGAGCAATCAAAATCCGCTGAAAGTGCAGGTCGAGGGACCGACACCGCAGCAGCGCGAGGAGATGATCCGTTTGGCGATGTCGTCGTATGGCGACGCCTTCTTCATCGATGATCGCGAGATCCGCCGCGGCGGCGTCAGCTACACGATCGACACGTTGAAGGAGTTCCGTAAGGACCACGCCGCCGAGAACCTGTTCCTCATCATCGGCGCGGACAACCTCGAGTCTTTCCACGAGTGGAAGGACTACAAGAAAATCCTGACGGAGGCGAACCTCATCGTCACCACGCGCCCGGGCTTTGAAATCCCCACCTCGGTGGAGGAGATGCCCGAATTCCTTCGCGACCTGGTGGAGGAAGCGGATTTCAACTTCATCGAACTCAAAACCGGCCGCAGCGTGCAGTTCCTGACCTTGTCCGACGTGGAGGTTTCCTCCAGCGACATCCGCAAAAAACTGCGCAGCGGCCGCCCGGTGCAAAAAGAACTGCCCCTGTCGGTGGAGTCCTACATCAAGGAACAAGGCCTGTACCGTCCCCTCGGGGACCGCATCGGCGACTACCGCAAGTTCGTGGATTTCTGCGCCAACGTCCTTTTCGAGAGAAAAGGCATCAATGTCCGCGGTTTCGACCTGCGTCCGACGACCTCGCCGACGGAGTTCGCCCTCGTCGCTTCCGGCACGAGCACCCGCCACGCCTCCGCTCTGGCTGAAAACGTCATCGCCCGCGTGAAAGAGGAATACAACGTGCACCCGCAAGGCGTGGAGGGGATGGATGAAGGCCGCTGGGTCGTCATCGACTACGGCTCGTTGATCGTCCACTTGTTTTACGATTTCGTCCGCCACGAGTACGCCCTGGAGAATCTCTGGAAGGACGGCAAGGACCTGGGCCTCAAGGATCCCCATCCGGCGTGAAAATCGTTTTCCTGCACGTCAGCACCGCCCATGAGGAATGGGCGGATCGGGCGTCCGATCTGTACCTCAAAAAGATCTCCGCCTTCATGCCCGCCGCGGATGAGGCGATGAAGCCGCGCAAAGCCTCCCGCGAGGACGCCGCCGCGAAAAAAACCCGCGAGTCGGAGCAGATCCTCGAGTTCCTGAAAAAAGACGACTACCTGATCCTCTTCGATGAGCGCGGGGAAAAACTCGACTCCCGCGGCTTCGCCAAAAAACTGGAAACGGCCCTGGGAAGCTCCAAAAAGCGCCTGGTGTTTCTGATCGGCGGCGCCTACGGCGTTGACGAAAACGTCCGTCGTCGCGCCGATCGGGTGGTCAGCCTTTCGCCCTTGGTGATGAATCATTTGCTGGCGAAAACCGTGGCTCTCGAGCAGATCTACCGAGCCTTCACGATCCTGCGCAATATCCCGTACCACAACGACTGAAACTCCGGCCCGTCGCTTGCTGCTTTCCGGGCCATGGAAACGTCCTGGTCAAAATTCCTTCTTTTCGGTTTGAGCGCCTGTCCGGGCTGCGGAAGTTATTGGCGGCAAGAGGGGCTTCTTTGCGCCACCTGCGAGGCGATTTTGTCGGTCAAGATGGCCGCTCACGTGGAAAAGGTGGAGGGTCTCACGGTGCGTTCGCTGTTCCAGTGGGAACCCGGGGAAAGCGACATCCTCTCCCATCTGATCCTGGCTTTGAAAGGGCCGCACCGCGCCCGGGCCTGGCGCCACTGGGCCTTGCAGTTTGCCCGCCATCATGAAGGGCATTTGCCGAGCGGAGCCTGGCAGGTGCTGAGCGCGCCGTCGTCGAAAAAGACGAAAGGTCGCGATCATGCCGACTCCTGGGGGGAAGGCCTCGCCGATCTGCATGGACTGCGCTTCGAGGGAAAGCTCTTCGGGCGGCCCGGGGGGAGTCACCGTTTCCTTAACCGTGACCGGCGGATGAAGGAGCACGGCCTTGTAAAATTGACAGAGTCCCCGGTGAACCGGCACCGGGCTTGGATCATGGCCGATGACATTTTGACCACCGGCGCGACGGCGCAAGCGGTATATCGCGCCCTGCAACGACCGAAGCATTTTGAAATATGGTGCCTGGCACGGCGGACCCACATTTCTTGCGCCGCGTCTGGCTCTATGTTAAGACTCGGAGAACTCAAGGGATTTCAAATATGACCATGTGGATGACGACGCTTTTTTCCCTCGCCCTGGCGGCCGGTGGAAATGCGGACCTCAAAAAGATCGATCAAGCCACGGCTTTTCTGCGCGGCTCGAACGGCCGGAAAATCATCGTGGAAAAAACGGTGGTTTACGACCTGCTCGACAAGACACAGACCTTCAAAGGCGTCATCACGCTGTCCAACAATAAATTTCGTTGGGAAACCAGCGAGCCGGAAAAATCCCTGATCGTTTTCGACGGGAAAACCCTGCTGACGCTGCAGTATCCGCCGGCGGAACTGGGCGGTCCCGTGCAGGTGACGCGCTCCCGCCTGAACGGCAAAGCGAAAGACCAGGTGTTGCTGGGCCTTCTCGCCGGCCGCGAGAAATTTTCCGGCCGTTTCAAAATCAATTCGACGAAGAAGGACGGAAAGCTCAAAACCTACGAGCTGGAGCCGCTCAAGGCCGACCCTTCCGTGCGCCGCTTCTCGATCGCGATCGAAGATCCCGCCAAGCTCAAGGAAATCTCCTACGTGGATGAAGTGAACAACAAGACCGCCATCCGCATCATCAAACACGAAGCCGTGAAAAATCCCGCTGCGAAACTCTTCGAAGTGAAATTGCCGAAGGATGCCGAGGTGACCGATCTATGAAAAACCAGGAACACGCCCAGAACCGCAAAGTGCATTTCATCAGCCTCGGTTGCCCGAAAAACCTCGTCGACAGCGAGATCATGGCCGGCACCCTGATGAAAGAGGGTTATGAAGTCGTCGGTGACGAGAGCGAGGCGGAAACCGTCATCGTCAACACCTGCGGCTTCATCGAGGACTCGAAGCGCGAATCCATTCAACGCGTTCTCGACATGGCCGAGCTGAAGAAAAACGGCCGCCTGAAAAAACTCGTCGTGGCGGGCTGCCTCACGCAACGCTACAAAGACGACCTCGTGGAAGGCCTGCCGGAAGCCGATCTTTTCGTCGGCTCCGGGGAGTTCCAGAACATCGCGAGCATCCTGAAAAAATCGGATGCCGGCGACCCCACCAAGAAATTCTTCAACCTGCCCACCTACCTTCAGCAGCAGGAAACCCCGCGCGTGAATTCGCAGCCGGGTCATCGCGCCTACCTGAAGATTTCCGAGGGGTGCATGAAGCGCTGCGCTTTCTGCGCGATCCCCGTCATCCGGGGCAACCTGCAGTCGCGCACCATCGACAGCGTCGTCAACGAGGCGAAGCTGCTCGCCGCCGGCGGCGTGAAGGAACTGATCATCATCAGCCACGATTTCACCGATTACGGCTGGGACCTGCGTCGCAAGAACCCGCAGGCGACGGAAGCCCCCGTGGAGCTGTTGCGCGCCCTTTGCCGCGTCGAAGGCATCGAGTGGATCCGCTTGTTGTACCTCTACCCGGACGGCATCACGCCGGAGATGGTGGAACTCTTCGCCACCGAGCCGAAGCTGGTGAAATACTTCGACATGCCCTTGCAGCACGTCAATGACGACGTCCTGAAGCGCATGAACCGCAAAATGACCCGTGGGGAAATCGAAACGGTCCTGCAGAACATCCGCGAGAAAATCCCCAACGCCATCATCCGCACGCAGTTCATCGTCGGTTTCCCGGGCGAGACGGAAGAGCAGTTCGAGGAAATCCTCGACTTCATGACCCGGCACGAATTCGACCGCGTCGGCTGCTTCAAGTACTCGCCGGAGGAAAGCACTCCGGGCGGGAAGATGGCGGATCAGATCGATGACGAAACCAAAGAACGCCGCTGGGACGCGGTGATGAGCGTCGCCCAGCGCATCAGCCTGGATAAGCACCGCCAGATGGTCGGCCAAACGCTGGACGTTCTGGTCGAGGGCTTGAGCGAGGAAACGGATCTGCTGTTGCAGGGCCGCTTCTGGGGCCAGGCCCCCGAGATCGACGGCGTCGTCTTGATCAACGACGGGCAAGCCCGTTCCGGCGAAATCGTGAAAGTCCTGATCACTGAAAGCATGGAATACGATCTCATCGGCGAGATCGTCGCGGAGGCCTGAGAATGAAGCCCGGCGACGCCCTGCTGGTTCTCGAGATGGAAAGCCTGGGGAAGGCTTATGAAGTCATCCAAGGCCTTGCGAACGCCGTTGAAGCCGTGGAGATGATCCCGGGCGCCACGGGCGCCGTGGTGATGATTGCCGGGAACGAGACGGCCCTGAAAGGTCTGCAGGGCCATGCCGGGATCACGCGCCAGCGTCTGGTCCCCAGCCTGTCGGAAGCCGTCGTGCAGGCCTACCTGGGCCTTGAGAACCCCCCTTTGGACGGGAATTTTTTCTGCTTTGAAAGCCCCGACCTCGGCGAGGTTTTCGAGGTCGCCGACACCCTGGCTCAAAAGGGTTTCGCGCCTTTTGACCTGCGCATCCTGCGCGGCGGTCCCTGGAAAGCCTATGTGCTGGCCACGGGCCGGGGCGGGACGGAGAGTCTGGCGGGATTTCCATGGTTGGTGCGCCTGACGCACATTCCGTCACCGAGCGCCTCCCTGCGGGATTATTTTTCCCTGAAACCTCACTGAAAAGCGCAGCGTTCGGCGACGGTCTCGAGCTTTTCCGCCCATTCCAGGGCCTTCATCTGTCTTAACGAACTCGCGGCCCGGCGCACGATCGGGGTGTGCTTGCGGCCGTTGCGACGGCAGGCGGCCTGAAAGGCGTCGTGGGCGCGCTCGAATTTTTTGAGCTGGATTCCGGAGTTGCCGACGCCCACCAGACAGCGTTCCGAGTTCTTGTCCGCGAGCAGGCAGGCCTCGTAGTATTTGGCCGAATCGACCCAGTTCTTCTGGCTTTCGTAGTAAGCGGCGATTTCGTATTGCGCGAGCTCGGAGGAGGGGAATTTGTCGGCGGCGGCCTTCAACAGGCGGCCGGCTTTGTCCTCCTCGCCCTTTTGCTTGGCGATGATCCCGAGATAGACGTGGTTGTCGGCGATTTTGGGATTCACGCCGATGGCCTGTTTGCACACGGCCTCGCCCTGTTCGTTTTCGCCGTCGTTGGCGTTGAGTTCGCAAAGTTTCGTGAGGAAGTCGGCGCGCGGCCCGAAGGCCTCGATCATGTCCTGGTAAAGCAAGCGCCGTTCGTAGGGGTTTTTTTCGTAGATTTCGGCGAGAACCTCGTAGGCCGGCTGGTACTTGGGATTCACTTCGATGGCTTTTTTCAGGGTCTCTTTGGCCTCGTCGGGCTTGCGTTGACGCATGAATTGGGCGCGGCCGAGGAAGGTCAGGACCTCTTCGTCGTTGTTGTTTTTACCGAGCCAGAGGTTGGCGGCGCGGATGACGTCGTTCCACTCTTTTTTCGCCTCATGGGCTTTGATCAGCAAAATGATCCCGGCTCGGTCCAAACGCTCGACGTTCTTCCACAGCAGGGCCGTGGTTTTCGCGTAGTCGTTCTTTTTGAAGAGGCCTTGGGCCTCGTGGTAAATTTCTTTCGGGGACGCCGGCGCGGCGGGGGCCGCCCAGGCCGGACCAATGACCAGGAATGAGACGAGAACGATCCAACCCCCGGCCGGAAGGCGTATTCCAGAGCGGAAGGAGTCTCTTTGCGAGCCAAGGAATCTTGCCATGTGCTACCTTTATTTATGAGATGCCGAGGGGAATTTTTCCAGGGAAATCATCACGACAGTCCAGTCTGAGATGCCGATCCGGGCAGGGCATGATCGAGTACATCCTCGTGGTGACCGTGACGGTGATCATCGTCACCGCCATGGCCCAGAGGATGTATAAGCCGTTGGGCGACTTCGTCGAAGGGCTCATGGGCACGTACGTGGCCTGCCTTTTGGAAACGGGGGAGCTGCCGGCGCTGGGGAGTCCCGATGGCAACAGCGAATGCAGGCCCCCTTTGATGGGTGGGGAGCCCGGGCCCGACGTCGCCGACGGCTCGCAAAGCCAGCCGAAGAGCGACTCCTCCAAAAACACCGGCGAGGACCCCGATTCCTCGGACAAGGTGAAAGATCCGCGTTCAACCAACGACAACCCCAGTGCCAGCAACAACGCCGGAGCGGGCTCTCGGACGATCATTCGCGGACAAGGCGCGAGCGCGGGCGTTGACGGCGCCGTTCCCGGCCGGCGCGTCGAAATTTCCCTGGATGGCGGCGGGGGAGGAGCTTTTTTCGGCAGCGGTGGCGGCGGCGGTGGAAGCATCTATCAAAGGAACAGCCGTTATCTGGCGGTGACCGGCGGATTGGCCGAGGAAGTGAAAAAAAGACAGGAGCGCGAGAGCTCCAAGGTCAGCTCCCAGCGCGTGGAGGGCGACGCCCGAGGCGCCAACAAGAAGATCGAAGTGAAACAACCCGAGCGCAAGCCGGCCGAAGACAAGGAAATGGGCGGTTTGGACATCTCGGAAATCATCAAATACATCCTCATCGCCGGCATTATCATCATTCTTCTGGTGCTGATCGGCGGCCAGGCCCTGCAGCTCTCGAAAAGCTGGGAAAAGGGCGAGTGATTCCGTCTGGAATTTCGCGTTGTCCGAGGGGAAAAGGGCCTTTGTTGCTAACGCCTCGCGATTAAAATTTCTTCTCAGGGGATTCTTAAGTTTTCTTTCACGGTGTTTTTCTCTTGAGACAAGGTCGTCTTTCAAGGACAAGAGGCTCTCGCAAAAAAAAGGCGGAGGGGTTTTCGGCCGTGATCGTTCAGATCAACAGACATCGCATTTTCAGCTTGGTTGAGGCGCAGAATCTGCTGCCCGTCGTCTATCGCCTGACGGAAGAAACCAGCCGCGAAGTCCGTAAAATCCTGCAATGCCTGGAGACGCTGCCGGACAAGCAATCGTCGCGGGCCGCTGAACTCGAGGGGCGCGCGGACGGGCTGATCGATCGCTGGCAGAAGAAGATCGAGCGCCTGGGCGGATCCCCCAAGGGCATGTGGCTTGTGGATTTTGACAACGGCCAGGGGTACTGGTGCTGGAAATTCCCCGAAGTTCGCATTGAATACAGTCATGGCTACCAAGACGGCTTTTCCGGGCGTAGACTCGTTGAGAACACGCACGGGAAGCAACTATGAGAATCGGCATCGCCCAGATCAACCCCGTCCTCGGGGATTTTGAAAACAACAAAGAAAAAATCCTGACCCATGTCCGGGAAGCGCGATCGAAAAAGTGCTCCCTGGTGGTTTTCCCGGAGTGCGCCCTTTTCGGCTACCATCCGTTCGATCTGCTGGAGAGGGAAGGGGTGGTGGAGGCGCAGCTCAAGGCCTTCGCGGAGCTGCAAAAGGAAATCCCCGCGGACCTCGCCGTGATCGTGGGACTGATCACGAAAAACCCGTCGAAACTGGGCAAACCTTATTTCAACTCCGCCGCCCTTCTGGTGAAGGGCAAAAAACCCAGGATCTTCCACAAGACCTTGTTGCCCACCGGGGATGTTTTCGACGAGGCCCGCTTCATCGAGAGCGGCGACATGACGAAGAACGTCTTCACCTGGAAAGGGAAAAAATTCTTTCTCAGCATCTGCGAGGACATTTGGGCCTGGCCCGATTCGAAGGGCCGTTCGTTGTACCGCCGCAATCCCCTGAAGTCGGTTCCGAAATCCGGCTTTGATCTGCTCATCAACCTCAGCGCGTCGCCTTGGCACGTCGGCAAGCTGCAAAAACGCGACGTCGTGACGGCCAAAACGGCGGCCCTGCTGAAGGCGCCTTTGCTGTACGTGAACATGGTGGGCGCGCAAGACGAGATCATTTTCGACGGCCGCAGTTTCGTGATGGGCCCGAAGGGGAAAAAACAAGTCGAATGCCTGGCCTTCGAAGAGCACCTGAACGTGTTCGACCTGGACACGATGGAAAGCTGGACGCCCCGTTCGTCGCTTGATGAGACCGAGGAACTGCGCCAAGCCCTGGTGCTGGGGATGCGCGACTTCAGCGTGAAAACCGGGATCCGCAAGGCCCACCTGGGTTTGAGCGGCGGCATCGACTCCGCCGTGGTGGCGTGCCTGGCGGTGGAGGCTTTGGGCGCGGGGGCGGTGAAGGGCTTTGGGTTGCCGGGCCCTTTCAGCTCGCCGGAAAGCCTCAGCCTGGCGCGGGACCTGGCGAAAAATCTCGGCGTCGCGATTCAAACCCTGAGCATTCAAAACGCCTTTGATACGATTCAACGCGACCTGGACAAGGCCTGGAATCTCGGTCCCTTGAGCGTGGTTCATGAAAACCTGCAATCGCGTTTGCGCGGGCTGTTCATGATGGCTTACGCCAATAAGGAAAACAGTCTTTTGCTCACGACGGGGAACAAGAGCGAGTACGCCACCGGCTACGCGACCCTTTACGGCGACATGTGCGGCGGGCTCGCGCCCATCGGCGACCTCACCAAAGAGCAAGTGTACGCGCTGGCCCGTCACTACAATCTCGAGCGCGAAGTCATCCCGGAAAAGATCATCACGCGTCCGCCCACCGCGGAGCTGCGGCCCGACCAGAAGGACCAGGACTCTCTGCCGCCTTATGCGGAGCTGGACGCGGCGGTGGAAGAACTCGTGGAAAAATGCGGAAAAGCGAAAAAGCCCGTGGAAAAATGGCTGGTGGCCCAGCTTTTCAAAACGGAGTTCAAAAGATGGCAGGCGGCGCCGATCCTGAAGGCTTCGGCCCATTCGTTCGGCCGCGGTCGCCGCTACCCCGTCGCCCATCGGGCGAAAGAATAGCCGGCGGTTTACAGGCCGCCGAAGAGATCCATTTGTTTCGGTTGACGGACAATCTGCGGGAATTTCAATTCCGGCCGTCCGGTGAGACCCACCAGCTGCTCCAGATTCGGAGCGCGTCCCGCCACGGAAATCCGGCGCAGCATCTCGTGGAATAAATGTCCGGCGGAAATGGCATCGGCCTGGGCGCGGTGGTATTCGCTGGCTTGGATTTTCAGGTGCTGGACCAGGGTCGAGAGTTTGTAGTTCGGGAGACCGGGCAGAACCTTGCGCGAAATCGACAGCGTGTCGAGGATGGTGCCGCGCGGGGCGCTCGATTCGTGCTTCTTGATGTCCGCGGTCAGAAATTGGGCGTCGAAAGAGGCGTTGTGCGCGATCAGCGGATCGTCGCCGCAGAATTCAGCGAAAGAATCGAGGAGGTTTTCAATCAAAGGTTGGCCTTGAACCATGGAGTCGGTGATGCCGTTGACGGCGGACGCGCCCGGAGGAATCGGGCGACGGGGATCGACCAAAGTCACGAAAAGGCTTTCAGGTTGGCCATCGATAAAACGAACGGCGCCGATTTCAACAATTTGATCAACGCCAGGGACAGTTCCAGTGGTTTCAAGGTCAAAAGCGATGAATTTCATGAGACCATAGATACCTAAGGCGCGGAGGCCTTTCAAATGAAACCGTTCTCTTTTGAAATCGACGGACTGCTTGTCCAGGCGAGTCAAAACGACAGTATTTTAGAGGCTTGTTTGCGGGCGGGCGTGAAGCTGGATCACAGCTGCGGCGCTTCCGGGAGTTGCGGCACCTGCCGCGTCTGGGTCGAGAGCGGTTTGACCCATTTGGATACCCGGAATTCCGTTGAGGCGGAAATGGCCCATGATCGCGATTTTTTGCCGGAAGAGCGTTTGGCCTGTCAAACGCGGGTCGCGGCGGGGCTTTCTTTGAAAAGCCCGCGCTTCAAGGCGAAACCCTGAAATTGTTCGTGTAAATCCAGGTCATCCATCGTTTCGCGTCGGGCAGGGGCAGGTAAGGACTGACGCGAACCTGCACGCGGTAAGTGCCGGCTTCCGTCAGGCGCAGTTCGACGTTGTCGTCGTTGAAGGTTTTGTAGCGCGCGCCGTCCTTGTAAACAACGACCTCAAAGAAACTGGTCGGTCGCACGGGGAGCTGGATTTTCAAAGCCATGTCGCGCGTCAGTTTGATCTTCGAACCGGGAAGGTGAAAACGGCCGTGCTCTTCGATGGCGGCGAAAAAACCCTTCGGGTCGCCGAGCAGCTCAACGCAAAGGTAGAACTGTCCCTTTTTCAAAGCGCTGAAAATCTTGAGTTTGTCGGTGTTGGGGTTGCCGGTGAGTTCGGAGCTGAGCAGAACGTGATTGGTGAGGAAATCGAAAGAGCGCTGGTAACTCGGAAACTTGATCAGGTAGTCCGTGATGGCGATGGCGCGCGCGGAAGCCTCGGCCCCGGCGAAGGCCACGACCGGGCGTTCCCGGCCCAGGCGGTCGAACAGCTCGATCTCCTCGCTGGGCTCCGAAAACAGGCGCAGAAACGCCAGGGGGGGATTGAAAGGATAGGTCAGCAGGCTCCAGATGGTCGAAGGCTTCGAGGTTTCCCAGGAGCGGATCGAAAGGCTTTTGGCGTTGAGCAACTCGAAGCCGTCGAGTCCGCTCGGGAACTCGCCGGACCAGGAAAACCCGGCCTTGTAAGGGTGGGCCAGGATCAGCAGATCGTCGGCGTTGGCTTCGACGGGCTGGCTCAGCAGATCGGCGAGCCTCACCTGCACTTCCCCCAGGTTTTCCCCGATGACGTTTCTTTTGGGCGAATAGTGGATCAACCGCGAATCCAAGTAACTGTATTTCGACCCCACCATCACGAGGGTGTTGCCATGGTAATTTTCGAGATTTCCCAGACTGCGGAAAAGGTTCAGGTCGGTCAGCATGATGAAATCGAGCCCCGCGGCCTTGGCGGCTTCGATCACCTGCTGCGGCGAGCTCGATCCGATGCTGAGATCCGTGTGAACGTTGATCACGCCCTTGTAGTCGTAAAGTCCGTGAGGCGTTTCCCTTTTCAGGCGGCCCGGGACGACGTTGGGATCGTCCTGGGAGATGTAAAAACCATAGGTGAAATACAGAATCAAAGCGCTCGAGAGGAAAATCCAAAGTTTCATTCGCGCCTCACTTCCCAAAGTTCAAGTCCCGGGGCGGGCGATGTCGTTCGGATCACGCGCCAGCCCTGTCCGGAATAGATCTCAGGAAGTGTTTTACCCTCTTCGGTGAGCAGACGGAAGCTTTGACCCGACGGCGTTGATTCGCCCCAAAGATCGTACATGTCGAAACGGTTCATGCCGGCGAGTTTGTAAACCGGAACTTTCGAGAGATACCAAAGGCTGGAGGCCATTTGATAGCTGGAGGCGAAAAGCGGCGGCTCCTGCTTTGGCAGCTCGCGCAAAGACAGGAAACGGTAAGGCTCCAGGATCTTTTCGTGCAGGTGGAATTTTTCGGGAAATCCCAGGGCGGCGAAAATGGCCAGCTGCAGAACAACCCAGAAAGCCAGGGACAGGCGGCGTCCCCAGGTCCCGAGGGCGAAGGCCGCCAGTGCGAAAACGCCCGGGTAAGCCATGGCCGGCCAATTGATTTCCGTGGAGGCGCGCAGGCTCGTGAGCGCGAAAAAAAGCAACGGCCCGAAGGCGGTGAAAAGCAAAACCGTGCCCGTGCGGTTTCTGGGCGCGCGCCAGGCGGCCCAGAGCACGGCCGGGGTCAATAAAACGAGTTGTCCCAGCAGATATTCCGCCGGCCATTGCCAGCGGAACTCGTGCCCTGAGAGGCCATGCCCCAGCTGGAACCGGAAAGAGAGGAAATCGCGCTGCAGGTTCCACAGGAGAACGGGCAGACAGCCGAGCAGGCCCATGGCGAAAGCCGGAATGAAAAACCGCGGCCCCAGGCGATCGCGCCAGTCTTTTTTCAGCAGGAGAGGGGCGAGGGAAAGCGGCAGAAGAACGATGTGGTACTTCGAGCAGAACCCGAGGCCCAACCACCATCCGAAAAACGCGGCGGTGCGGGGGCGGGGCTCTTCAAGGTAATGAAAGAGCGAGCGCAGGGCCAGGGACCAGAAAACCAGCAAGGGGAGATCCGGGGTCAGAACGATTCCGCCCAATCCCGTCAGGGGGCAGAGGAAGAAAAGAAAAGCCCAGAGCAGCCGCTTTCCCGGAGGCAGGTATTTCTCCAGGACGGGCCACCAGATCCACGGCACGAGATGGGCCAGCAGCACGGCCGGCCAGCGCACGGCATGGCCGAAAAACTCCAAAGGATGACCGAGGGCGAAAAGCCAGGCGATGAACGGAGGATGATCGTAATAGCCGATGTCGAGCTTGTGGGACCAGACCCAATAATAAGCCTCGTCGGCGGACAAAGGCAGGATCGCCGCGATCGCGAGTTTGATCAAAAGAGCCACCGCCCAGAGGGCGGCGAACAGCCCTTGATCAGTAGCGGAGCGTGGTGGGTTTCCCGAGTTCACCGGGGACTCCCAGGTCTTTGCCGTTGAGGATGACGTTCACGGCGCCCCCGTTGCTGACGGTGATGCGCAGGCCGTTTTGGCTGCGGATCGTGTGCACCTGGTCGGCGTTCAGACGCATTTTCTGGGAAGCGCCCGTGGCGCCGGCGTATTCGATATCGACTTGATCCAGGGCTTCGATGATCAATTCCAGGTTGCGGGCGACGGGTTTTTTCTCGGCCGGTTTCGCGGTTTCAGGGGTGGCCGGTTTTTGTTCCGCCGGCGGTTTCGGTGACTCAGCAGGCTTGGCGACCGCGGCGGCCGGAACGGTCGGCGCCGGGGGCGACGGTTTGACGGGCACGGGGGCGGGGACAAGCACGGGAGTCGCTGCGACCGGGGCGGCGGGGGCGACAGGCGTCGGGACGGGCGGCTTCACGGCGGGCGCGACCACCGGGACCGGGGCGGCAACCGGAGTCGGGGCTTGCGCGGCGGTTTGAGGCACCGGGACGGGCGTCGGTGTGGAGGGCGCCGCCGCGGTGGCGGGGGCGGTTCCAGGGGTCATCACCGGCGCGCTGGTTTTCGTCTCCGTCAGCAAAGGCGGCTCGGGTTTGGCCGGCTCCGCCGGCAGAGGGGCCGTGACCGAGACCTGCTCCGGAGGAACGGATTCGCGCTGATAACGATCGATGATCTTTTTCGTCCCGAAAATCAGAAGAACCAGGGCGACGCAAAAAACGGAAAGAATCAGAACTTTGGTGCGGCTCCCGTCCTCCATGGAGGACAAACCGCTTTCCAGGGCGCTGGATTTATTGTCCGACGCCGGAGCGCCGTCAGCGCGCGGGGCCGGCACGACGACGTTCGGGGCGGTGGCGCCGGGTTGTTCCTCGGAAGAGGTTTCATTGGCGACCGCGGCGCCCTCGGGGGCCGGCGCCCGGGACAAGCCCATCTCCTCGTTGAAGAGGGCCAGGACCTCGTCCGTGTTGAGTTTCAGGTAATTGGAATAACTTTGCACGAAACCGCGCAGGAAGGTTTTGGCGGGCAGTTTCGACAGATCGCCGTTTTCGAGGGCGGAAAGGACTTTGCTGTTGATCTTCAAGGAGAGGGCGATTTCGTTCAGGGAAAGCTCGCGTTCTTCACGGGCCTTGCGCAGTATTTCTCCGGTGCGTTTCATTGAACACCCTTTCTGATCAGATCCAGCATGGCCCGGGCTTTTTCGCGGTATTTGCCCTCGGGGTAATTTTTGACGATCTCCTGGAAGCGGGCCACGGACTTGTCTTTTTCGTCGAGACGGTACCAGGCGACCGCGCTGTAGTAGTGAGGTTCGTCGAACATCTGTTTTTGGCAAAAGCCGACGGCCTTGTCGAGGTTTTCAGCGGCCCGGCGATAATCACCGAGTTCGAACAGGGAGCGCCCGTAGTAGGAGTTGGTCAGGCAGTTGTCGCGGTTGCCTTGCAGGGATTTCTCAAAGGCGCTTTTCGCCGCGGCCCAGTTTTTCTGGTGGAAACGCAAAAGGCCCATGTTGAACCAGGCGCGATCAAAGCCGGCGTAAGTCAAATCCGACAAAGCCTTGTTCAGCTCGTCCTCGGCCTCTTTGTACTTTTTCGCCTCAATCAAAACGCGCGAAAGATTCACGCGCGCTTCGGAGTAGTTTTCCTGCAGGCGAGTCGCCTGCCTCAGGTGTTTCTCGGCCAGGTCAAGGCGTTCACGGGTGAAGTACACGAGGCCCAGGTTGTTCTGAACCAAAGCGTTCTTGGGGTCGAGCTTTTCCGCCTCGAGAAGCTCTTTCAGCGCAAGAGGGTAGTTTCCCTGGGCGAAATAGGAGTTCCCGATCCGCATGTGCAGCTCGGCCTTTTCCTGCGAGCCTTGGAAAAAGCTGGCGCAAGAGCTCAGGGCCAAAAGCGAAAAGACCGCGAAAAACCTCATCATTTCGAAAGTTTAATATCGTCGCGTCGAGAGTCAACCCCGCCGCCGCGAGAGCTGGGCGATGGTCTCCACGTGGTCGGTCTGCGGAAACATCTCAAAGGCCTGAACGCGGGTGAGCGTCCAGCGCGAATCGGGGCGAAGAACCGCCGCGAGATCCCGGGCGAGGCTCACGGGGTGACAGGCGATGTAGATCATCTCGTCCGCGTCGGAGGCGGCGAGCGAGCGCAGGACTTCGGGCCCGGCTCCGGCCCGCGGCGGGTCCAGCACGACCAGGGAACCCGGGGGAGGAAAGCGGCGGCGGGTCCATGCCTGCACGTCGGACAGGTGGAATTTGGCCTGCTTGGATTTGTTTTTTTCGCGAGCCAGTCGGACCAAGGTCTTGCTGAGTTCGACGGCGACGACCTCGCTGTGCGGGAAACGCTCGATCAAGGGGAAAGTGAAATTGCCGGAACCGGCGTACAGATCCCAAACTGTGGCGGGCGAAAGACCTTGCGTCCAATCCAGCACGGTGCGGATCAGATCCTCGTTCTGAAAGCGATTCACCTGGGAAAAGCCGAAGGCCCCTTCGGTGCTGGTTTGGAGGGAAGCCTCGGCTTTGCCTTCGGCGGTCAGGCGCAGCTCGATGCGGGCGGTGTCGCCCGTCGGCAGGGGCGGTGGTCGGCGGAAAAAAGCGTTCAGGGGTTCTTCGACGATCAGGCATTGATCGACCGGCAGGAAATCGTGGCTGCGCCTTTTGAAATAACCCAGGCGGCCGTCGCTCCAGCGCGGCTGAACGCGATTGCGGTAATGGAGGGAACGCGGGCTGGGAACGAAGGGCAGAAGCGGGATTTCCTGGCCGGGCAGGAACTTTTTCAGCGTCTCGAGAACCAGACGTTGTTTTTGCTCATGCTGCACGGACTCTTCCAGATGCTGCCAATTGCAACCACCGCATTCGGGGGCGTAATGGCAGGGCGGTTCCCGGCGGCCTTCGCCGGGGCGGAGAACCTCCAGGATTTCAGCCTCGGCGTGGTTTTTGTGCAGGACCCGCACTTCCACGCGCAGACGATCGCCGGGCGCGGCGTCGGGCACGAAAAAAACAAAGCCGTCGTGACGGGCGATGCCCTGTCCTCCGACGGCGAGTTTGTCGATTTCAACTTCGAGGCGATCACCGGCGGCGGGCCGGTGGCCCGCCGGGTGTTTGGCAAAAGACATCGATCAGAGATTGGCGAATTCGTGTTTGTCGAAGAAGATCGCCAGCTCACGCTGGGCGGAAGCCGGGCTGTCCGAACCGTGGGCGGCGTTCTCGCCGACGCTGTCGCCGTGCTTGGCGCGGATGGTGCCGGGGGCGGCTTTCTTCGGATCGGTGGCGCCCATGATTTCGCGGTTCTTCGCGACGGCGTTCTCACCGGCCAGGCACATGAGCATCACGGGACCCGAGGTCATGAAGCTCACGAGCTCACCGAAAAAGGGACGCTCTTTGTGCTCGGCGTAGAACAGCTCGCACTTGTCTTTCGACAGGACGGTGAGCTTGGCGGCGGCGATGCGCAGGCCGTTTTCCTCGAATTGCTTGATGATGTCGCCGATGACGCCCTTTTTGACGGCGTTCGGCTTGATGATCGAGAAGGTTTTTTCGATACCCATTTCTGTCTCCTTAGCGTTATTTCAGCAACGATTTCAGCGTGGTCCCAAGATCTGCCGGACTCCGGGCGATTTTGCAACCAGCGGCTTCGAGGGCGGCAAATTTCGCCTCGGCCGTGCCTTTTCCGCCACTGATGATGGCCCCGGCATGGCCCATGCGCTTGCCCGGGGGGGCCGAAGCGCCGGCGATGAAGGCCGCGACGGGCTTTTTGAACTCTTTTTTGATGTAGGCGGCGGCCTCTTCCTCGGCCGAACCGCCGATTTCACCGATCATGATGACGGCGTCGGTGTCCGGGTCGGCGTTGAAGAGCTTCAGCACATCGATGAAATTCGTGCCGTTGACCGGGTCACCGCCGATGCCGACGCAGCTCGATTGCCCCAGGCCCAGTTGCGTGAGCTGGAACACGGCTTCGTAAGTCAGGGTGCCGGAGCGGGAAACGACGCCGATGCGGCCGGGCTTGTGGATGTGACCGGGCATGATGCCGATCTTGCACTCGCCGGGCGTGATGACGCCGGGGCAGTTGGGGCCGATCAGGCGGGTGCGTTTGCCTTCCATGAAGCGTTTCACCTTCACCATGTCGAGGACCGGGATGCCCTCGGTGATGCAGACCACCAGATCGAGGTCGGCGTCGACGGCTTCCATGATGGAATCGGCGGCGAAGGGCGGCGGCACGAAGATCATGCTGACGTTGCAGCCGGTGGCCTCTTTGGCCTCGTGGACGGTGTTGAAAACCGGCAGGCCGATGTGCTTGGTACCGCCTTTTCCGGGCGTCACGCCGCCGACCATTTTCGTGCCGTAGGCCAAACACTGTTCGGCATGGAAACTGCCCTGGGATCCGGTGATGCCCTGGCAGATAACTCGTGTGTCTTTATTGATCAGAATGGACATGGTTCAACCTTTCGCCGCGGCGACCGCTTTTTTGGCCGCGTCGGTGAGATCATCGGCCGGGGTGATGTTCAGGCCGCTTTCTTTGAGCAACTTCTTCCCGAGTTCAACGTTGGTGCCTTCAAGGCGCACGATCAGGGGCACTTTCAGCCCGACTTCTTTCGAGGCGGCGATCACGCCCTCCGCGATGACGTCGCACTTCATGATGCCGCCGAAAATGTTCACCATGATGGCGCGCACGTTCTTGTCCTGCAGGATGATCTTGAAGGCCGCGGTGACCTTCTCTTTGTTGGCGCCACCGCCGACATCGAGGAAGTTCGCCGGCGTGCCGCCGTGAAGCTTGATGATGTCGAGGGTCGCCATGGCGAGGCCGGCGCCGTTCACGAGGCAGCCGATGTTGCCATCGAGCTTGATGAAGGCGAGGTCGTACTTGGAGGCTTCGATTTCGGTCGGCTCCTCTTCCGTCAGGTCGCGCATCTCCATGATTTCCGGGTGGCGATAGAGGGCGTTGGAGTCGAAGTTCATCTTGGCGTCGAGGGCGAGGACGTCGCCCTCTTTGGTGACGACCAAAGGATTGATCTCGGCGATCGAGCAGTCGGACGCGATGAAGGCGTTGTAGAGGCCCATGAAGAACTTCACGGCTTTGCCGGCGACGTCCGGGGCCATTTGCAGGCGGAAGGCCAGCTCACGGGCCTGGAACGCGGCGAGACCGACCACGGGATCGATGTCGACCTTGAAAATCCGCTCGGGGTGCTTTTCGGCGACCTCTTCGATGTCGACGCCGCCCTCGGAAGAGGCCATCATCGCGACGCGACCGGTGCCGCGGTCCACGAGGCAGGCCACGTAGTATTCCTTGGCGATGTTGCAGCCCTGCTCGATGAGGACCTTGTTCACCTTCTTGCCCTCGGGACCCGTTTGATGGGTGACCAGGGTCATGTTGATGATTTTCGAGGCGAGCTGGTGGACTTCATCCAGGCTCTTGGCGACCTTCACGCCGCCGCCTTTGCCGCGGCCGCCGGCGTGGATCTGGGCTTTCACCACCCAGACGTTCCCGCCGATTTCCTTGGCGACGGTCATGGCTTCATCCGGGGAGAAGGCGACTTTGCCTTTCAAAGTCGCGACCCCGAACTTGCGCAGAATCTCTTTGCCCTGATACTCGTGAATATTCATGTGACCCCTTAGTATTGCAGTTTGGCCAAGGCTTCGACGAGTTCACGGACGGCGGCGCCGGATTTCTCCAGCATGGCGCGCTCCTGATCGTTGAGCTTGAGTTCGATGACTTTTTTGAAACCCTTGCCGTCGAGACGGACCAGGACGCCCATGAAGAGGCCCTTGAAGCCGTACTCGCCGTCGAGCTCGACGGCGCAGGGGAGGATGCGACCCTGGTCCTTCAGGATGGCTTCGGCCATCTGCACGGCGGATGCGGAGGGCGCGTAGTAAGCCGAACCGGTCTGCAGGAGCTTGACGATCTCGGCGCCGCCGTTCACGGCGCGGTTGACGATGGCGTCGATTTTGTCCTGCGGCAGCAGTTCGGCGAGCGGCACGCCGCCGACGAAGCAGTAGCGCGGCATCGGCACCATGGTGTCGCCGTGACCGCCCAGGGTGAAGCCCTGCACGTCCTTCACGGACACGTCGAGGGCTTCGGCGACGAAGGAGCGGAAACGGGCGGAGTCGAGGACGCCGGCCATGCCGATCACGCGCTCGCGCGGGAAACCCAGGACTTGTTTGGCGACCGTGCACATGGCGTCCAGGGGATTCGACACGACGATGACGACGGAGTTCGGGGCGTACTTCTTGATGCCTTCGCAGCAGGCTTTGACGATCTTGGCGTTGGTCTGCAGGAGGTCGTCGCGGCTCATGCCGGGCTTGCGGGGCATGCCGGCGGTGAGGATGACGACGTCGGAATCGGCGATGTCCTTGTAGTCGGCGGTGCCGGTGACCTTCGAGTCGAACTGCTCGACCGGGGACGCCTCGAACAGGTCGAGCGCTTTGCCTTTGGCGGCGCCTTCGTTGATGTCGAGAAGGACGACGTCACCGAGTTCTTTTTGCGCGGCCCAGTGGGCGGCGGTGGAGCCGACGAAGCCGGCGCCGATCACGGCGACTTTTTTGCGTTTGTGAACCATGGATATCTCCCTTGCAGAAACTTTGATGTTGATTGAACCGCGCCATTCAATCTTAAATCAGAGGGGGAGACAAGTCCGGATCAGGCGAGTCATTTGAAATGACTGGAGATTTATGAAACCAAAGGCCTTCGAGTTGCGTCGGGTGGGAGTCGCGTTTGACGGGCGGAGCGTCTTGCGCGACGTCACCCTGGATGTCGGCGAAGGGGAGTGTTTGGTTCTGATCGGACCCAGCGGTCAAGGCAAGACCACTTTGCTGAAAACAATGGCAGGATTGATTGCTCCCCAAGACGGTGAAATCACTGTTCGAAATCAGAATTTTTTGAAAATGGATGCCACTGAGCGTCTCAATCTTTTGAAGCGCATGGGGATGCTTTTTCAGCGCAATGCCCTGTTTGACTCGATGACTTGCGCGGAGAACGTGGCTTTCCCTTTGCGTGAAACCACCGACGGGGACGAGGCGTGGATCGGGGACAAAGTGGAGCAATTCCTCGAGGCCGTCGGACTGTCCCAAGCCCGGGATTTGTACCCGGATGAGATCAGCGGCGGCATGCAAAAGCGCCTGGGCATCGCCCGGGCCCTGGCGCTCAGCCCGGAAATCATTTTTTACGACGATCCGACGGCGGGACTGGATCCGATCACGTCGCGCAAAATTGTTGAGCTGATCCAGCGCCTGCGACATGAACAAAACAGCACCGTGATCGCGGTGACAAACGACATGAACCGGGCTTATCAAATGGCCGATCGCCTGGCGCTGGTGGCGGACGGCGGGGTGCTGGTCACGGGCTCCGTCGAGGAAACAAAACGACATCCGGACCCGCGCGTGCGACAATTCATCCATGGATCCGTTGAAGGGCCTTTAAGTCCGGTTTCAGGAGGCGGCTGATGAGCGCAAAGAGTCTTCGCACGTTGATGATCGTTCTCGGCGCGGTGGTGGTGCTGCCCGTCGTTCTTTTCGCCATGCTGCGGATCGTGAACGGCTTCGATCAACGGCTGAAACCGGAAGTGCGGAGAATCCTCGACGAGGAAAAACCGCTGACGGGCGCCCAGTCGGCGGCTTTGGCGGAGATCCAAAAAACGCCCTTGTGCGAAGAGGAAGAACTCAGCGATGCGCAAATGGCGGTCTTGCTGGAGCGGCTGGACGGCGCCGCTTTGTATGAATCGTTGCACGCGGAAAAGGAAGGCATGCTCTTCACGCGCTGCCTGACCCGTTTGATCCGCACGGAAAACGGCGTGGATTTTCTTTCCGGAGTCGAAAACCTGTCGCGCAAGAATCCCGCCCTCGCGGTCGGGCGCCTGAAACGCTACATTCATTTCCTTCTGAAAACCGCGGACGAAGGGCAAACCTTGCTGGCCCGGAGCATGGCCGTGGGACAGCTGGTGCCGGCGGTGGAAAAAGCGCAGGCCTGGGCGAAAAGGACCCCGCGCCTGTCGGGCGCTCTGCCGACGGCCGAAGTCACGGCGTTCGTGAACAGGGACCTTGGCGATTTCCTCAGGTCCGTTCGGGACAACGAAATGCGTTTGAGCCGCCACTGGTTGTCGCAATTGCCGAACCCGCGCTGGTTTTTGATCACCAACCTCCATTCCGATCAGGTCACCGCGCTGGAGGATCTTTTCGGGCGCGTCACGGCGCCCTTGTACCAGCCCAACCGCACTCTGAACGGCCTTTATGACCGCTGGAACGACACCATCGGGCTGACCGTGAAATGCGTGGCGGAAAACAGTTGCGTCGAGAGCGAGGCCGAAAGCCTCGGCGTCCTGGATTACGTGGTCAATCCCATCGGGGCGCATTTGCTGCGTTTGATGTCGCCCAAGACGTACAAGGCGGCCGAAAAGATCGAGGAGAGCCGGGCGAAAATCCGGTCTTTGCTCGCGGCCTGAGAGTTGCATTCCGTGTGGTGTGGCTCGCCAAGGGGGGGGTATGATGGCTTTTTTCGGTGTCATTTTGACCGTTTTTTTCTCAACGGCGGGTTTCGCCGCCACTCCGATGGAAAAAGCCATCGAGGCTTTGACGCCCCCGCCGTCCGGGGGGATCGTCACGGAACGCGTTTCCGGGGTGGACCTGCATTTTTTCTCTGAAATCGCGGAAGTCCTGCAGGCTTTGTCCCGCAAAGATCCGCGGGAACCCGCGGAAAAAACGACCTCCCTGTGCGCGCGGGACCTGCGCTTGAACGAGGACCTGGCGCGCGCTTGTCCCGCTCTCGCGAAAAACATCGAGGAATTGCGCGCGACCGCTGAATCCTGCCGGGACATGGAGGATCCCCTGCGGATTTACACCCGTCTGCCGGCCGGGGAACCGTCCGCCGAAGCTTTGGCGAAGGTGGAGGGGATTCTGGAAACGGTTTTGGTGCTGGCCACGAAAGTCAGCTGGCCCGACGCCCTTCAGAAAAGGGTCTGGGAGCAGCGGCTCCGGAATCTGATCCTGAAAATCAGGCATCATGATCTGAACCAGTCGCTCCTGGCCCGCTCCCAGGTCCTGGCGCGCCTCCAAAGCGCGGTGAGCGTTTGCGAAGATCAGGCCTGGGCGGGCAGAGTGTCGGCGGCGCAGCGGGATCTGCGCGCTCTGGCGAACCAGTGGGAGCATTTTCAATTTCTCTCCAAGCGCCAGGCACAAGCCGACGCGGAAGCGGTTCATCGCGCCGGTCGGGGGCGCGAGGCCATGCCCTATCCGATGCTGTCGGACCGGGACCGCGAATACTTTTCCGCGCTGTTCGGCGCGGTTTTGTGGCGCTTCCGCGGCGGCGGCGGTTACCTGCCGGACACCGGGCCCGATGAGACCCGCACCAACGAGCGGCGCTACTACTTCGTGCTCCAACCCATGCGCGCCTTCGCCGAACTCAACGGCGCGAAATCCTACGGGACGGAAATTTCCATCGCCATGGGTTTAGGGCTCCTGAAGGGTTGGGGGCAGTGGCACGATATGGGCCGCCATCCCGGCGAAGACAAGTACTCCGATCACCGCAACATGGTGTCGCGCGGGGAGTACCAGCTGAGCTACGTGAAAAGACGCCTCACGTGGGCGGGCTACAAAACCGGTTTCCTGCGCTTGGCGGGACCGCAAATGGGCCACTGTTATTTCTACGCGTGGGAAGCGATGGATGACGATATCCGCATCGGTCTCGAGCTGGGGCCCCCGCACCACCAACCCATCTCGGGGGGGCCCACGAACATCGGCGAGTTCTGCACGGGCGCGGCGATGACTTTGGGCCTCGCGAAAACCCTGTTGCAGGGGCGCTGAACATCGTGATCAGATCCAGGTGTGATCGAATATCGCGGCCTGGTGAAACGTTTCGGTGATCGCACGGTCCTGAAGGGCTTGAATCTGCGGATCAGCGAAGGGGAAATCGTCTTCGTGCTGGGAACCTCCGGCACGGGGAAGTCGGTGCTTCTGAAGAACACCGTGGGGCTTCTGCGGCCCGATGAGGGTGAAATCTGGATCGATGGCCGCGAGGTCTCGCGCCTGTCCGAGGAAGAGTACCTCGGGGTCCGCCGCATCTGCGGCATGGTTTTTCAGCACCCCGCTCTGTTCGATTCCCTGAGCGTGTACGAGAACGTGGCTTTCGGTTTGCGCCGCCACGACCGGCTGCCCGAGGAGTTGATCCGTCAAAAAGTCGCCGAGGCCCTGGCGCTGGTCCATCTGCCGGGGGTGGAGGAACGGCGGCCGGCGCAGCTGTCTTACGGCATGCAAAAGCGCGTGAGCCTGGCCCGCACGCTGGCTCTGGAGCCGAAAATCCTGCTGTTCGACGAGCCGACCACCGCCCTTGATCCCATCACCACCACGGCGGTGAACAACCTGATTCAAGAGCTCTCACGCCGCCTGCGCACGACCTCCATCGTCGTCAGTCACGATATGATCTGCGCCCTGGGCATCGCCGACCGCATCGTGGTTCTGGACCAGGGGAACATCGTCGCGCAAGGCACGCCCCGGGAAATCCGCGGCAGCGAGGTGCCCCTGGTTCAGGATTTCCTGGCCGAGGTGCCGGCGTGAACCACCTCGCGCACGCCATCGACGAGATCGGCCGGACCACGATGTTTTTCGCGGCGTTGCTGAAGACGATGTTCCGGCGCCCGAGCCGCTTCGGCGATGTCGTCGATCAGACCTGGAACGTCACCCTGCAGAGCCTGCCGACGACGGCCATGGCCGGTTTTTTCGTCGGCGCCATCATGGCGGTGCAATTCACCATGCAGATGCGCGACTTCGGGGCTCTGGGGTACCTGGGGGGCCTTGCCACCAGCGGCACGCTGCGGGAGGTGGGGCCTCTGTTGATCGCCTTCATGTTGAGCGGCAAGGTCGGGGCCTACACCTCGGCGGAGCTGGGAACCATGCGCGTGACGGAGCAGATCGATGCCGTCCGCTGTCTGGGCGCGGATCCCCTCCAGGAGCTGATCGTGCCGCGCTTTTTGGGCATCGTGATCTCTTCGTCTTTGCTGCTCGGCGCGGGGCTTCTGATGTCGGTTCTGGGGGGCATGACGCTCGGGCATCTGTTCGCCCATGTGTCCCCGGAAGAATACGTGCGCCACATCCCCACGATCCTGACCTGGCCTTCCATCCTGATCGGCTTCGCGAAGTGCGCGGTTTTCGCCGTGGTCCTGGCGACGATCTGCACTTACCGCGGTTACTCCGCCACGGGCGGCGCGAAAGGCGTCGGCCGCGCGGTCGTGACGACGGCGGTGTCGACCATGATGTGCCTGGTGGTGATGGATTGGGTGACGAGCTATCTCGCTGAAGCCGTCATGACCCTGGCGCGGGGGCCGTGATTGAAGTCCCTGCGCTGGAAGGAAACCCTGCAACAGCTTTTTTTCGTCGCCAACGGCAGCGGGTTCATTGTGGTCTTTTGCGTGTGTTTCGCCGCCATGGTGACCATTCTCGAGGCCTCTTTCCATATGAAGATGGTGATCCAGAACGATTCGATGGTGCCGGGTTTCGCGGCTCTTTTGATCTTGAAGGAACTGGGAGCCGTGGTGACGGCCCTGCTTTTGACCTCGCGCGTGGGGGCGGGCATCGCCGCCGAAGTGGGGCTGATGAAGGTCACGGAGCAGATCGACGCCCTTCGCATGCTGGGGATCGAGCCCGTGCGTTATCTGGTTCTGCCCCGGCTCGTGGCATGCGTGATCGGCGCCGTTTTGCTGACGTTGATCGCCAACATGGTCTGCCTGATCTGCGCCATGCTGGTCAGCGATCTGATGCTGGGTTACAGCCCGGCGATGTTTCTTTCTTCCATGCGGATTTTCGTGAAGTTCCAGGACCTGCTTCTCGCGGCCGTGAAGGGGGCTTTTTTCGGCGCCGTCATCCCTCTGGTCGCCTGCCACTTCGGTTTCCGCTGCCGGCCCGGCGCGGAGGGAGTGGGGAGCGCCACCACTCAAAGCGTCGTGGTCGCCTCGATCCTCATCATTGTTCTGGATTTTGTTTTGTCCTATACTTTTTCGTATCTTTAGCCCCATGGAGGGAAGGCTCGAATGAAAACGGAAACGAAGGTCGGTTTGTTGGCCCTGGCCGCTCTGATTCTCGTCCTGGTTTTCGCGTCCATGATGGGGTCCCTGTCGCCATTTTCCCGGGGGCGTTCTTTGGACGTGGTCTACAATTACGCCGGCGGCATCGACGAAGGATCCCCGGTGCGGGTGATGGGGATCAACGTCGGCAAGGTGCGCGCGATCCGTTTCGAGCCGGGCTTCAAAATGCCCGACGGGGAAGAGGTCAAATTGCGCCTGACGATCAGCGTGGACCAAAAAGCCTGGTCGAGCATCCGCACGGACAGCCGTTTCTACATCAATATGGCCGGCGTGATCGGGGAGAAGTTCCTGGAAATCTCGCCGGGCTCCCTGGACCAGCCTGAATTCGCGGACGGCGCGGTGGTGCGGGGCGAAGATCCCCCGCGCGTCGACCAGCTGATCTCGCAAAGCTACGGTCTGGCCGGAAAACTGATCAACCTCCTGGAGAAAAACGAAGGCTCGGTGAGCAACGTCATCCAGCAGGTGGACCGCTTGACGACGAACTTCAACAAGACCCTCTCGCTCTTGGATAAAACGTCAAAAAATAAAGAAATGGCGCGTTTGCTCGACAACGCGATCAAGATCAGCGATGACATGGCTTACCTGACCGGTTCCCTGCGGTCGAAAAAAGCGGAAGAGTCGTATCATCTGATGCACAAGCTGCTTTTCCGCCTGGAACCGTTGGATGGTCCGGCCATCCGCAAGTTTCTGCAGGAAGAGGGCGTGCGCGCCCGGGTTTTTTAAGGAGGATGTATGAATCGCATCGTTGGTTTTCTTCTGGCATGGGGCCTGGTTTGGACGGCGCAGGCCCAGGAATCGACTTATTCGAACAACCTGAAAATGCGCGAAGACCGCCGTGTCGGCGTCGGCACCCAGGTCGGCGGCTCGGCGGGAATGATGGGCCTGCATGTCGAGTTGAACATCGAGGATCAAGACGGCGTGTTGGCGGGTTTCGGCCTCGGCGAGGGCTTTTCGACCTTCTCTTTGGCGTGGAAACACAACTTTGAGGGCGAGTTCTTCACCCCGTACACGACCATGGGCGTGTCCAGATGGTACAACTCGGCGGGAACATCCCCGGCGCGGTCCTATTTGTTGGACTCGCTCCTGACGGCCGAGGAAAAAAGCAGCGGCCGCTTCGGCGTCGACTTCCTCGTCGGTTCTTTGGGGGCTCAGTACAATCAGTTGGACGGCGAACTGGCGGGCGCGAGCTTCTTCGCTCAAGCCGATCTTTTCCTGGCGCCTTTCCGCGGTCAGGTCATGCCTTCGGCTTCGGTGGGCGTGACTTACTTCTTCTGAGGGCGGGATCCCGCCTTTCCGCGCGTCGATTTCACGGGCGCGCGGCGTTTTTCCCAATAAAAAACCCCTGAGGAAGTCCCCAGGGGTCCTAGATTCCAAAGAACCTAAGAAGAACTACTTCTTCTTGGTGGTCTTTTTCTTCGTGGTTTTTTTAGCAGCCTTCTTGGTGGCTTTTTTCTTGGCTTTTTTGGCCATGGTAGCTCCTCCTGTTGTCGTTGTTTTGTTTCTCCAATTGCCCTTCTCAACAGAACAATCTTCGAAAACTGTTTTCCTCTTGCCTTTAAGTCTTCACGGAACGACCGAGGCCGTCAACAAAAAATTTCACTTGCACTCTTCTTGCCCCGATCCGCGAGTCGGGAGGTGATTCCGTGATCATCAACATGCTGATTCCGATTTTCGGAACCGCTCTGATCGTCGTGTCCGCGCAACGAACTTCGTTCAATCAACGCCTTTCGATGAAAAACAGGCGTCGAACGTGTTTCATTTTGTCATCACTGCCGTTTCTCGGCGTGATTTTCGGACTTTCACCCGCCGTTCTCTGGTCATTCATCGGCGCCCTGTGCCTGATCTTGAGGGGGCATGGCGCTTTTTTCGGCGCTTCGAGAGCGGATTTGACTCTGGAAGAGGCGTTGAGAGTGCTTGATCGCGCGATTCTGTCGATGAAATCGGGCCGTTCGCTGCGGATCTCGCTGCGTGAGGCGGCGCGGGAGTCGCCGCCTTTCTTGTCGCGGCTTCTTCACAACATCATTGATCGACTCGAACACGGCGCCGCGAGCGGGAAAAGCAGCGGTCTCGCCGCGGAAATAGCGCGGGAATTGCGCCGCGCGGAGCTGCGGGGCGGTCGCATGCTCGAGTCCATGGAGTCTTTCCGCCGGGATTTGCGCCTGCGCGCCGATTTTCGACATAAGTCCGGTCAATTGACTCTGCAGACGCGGGCGCAGGCGATTTTGGCGCTGTTGCTGTACCTGCCGCTGCTCGGGATTCAGATCCGCTCCGGGCACCTGTTGGCGGCGCGGACACTGGTTTCGGTGGCGTTGTTTTTCGGCGCGCAGCTCTGCATTCATCTCACCGCGAGGAGTTTCAAGTGGAAGGTCTGAATCCCGCCCTGAACTTGGCTTTGACGGTGCGAAGATCCCTGGAGGGCGGCGAAAGCACGCGCGCGGGGTTGCAGGCTTTCGCCCGCGAAAAAGGCGAATTGGCGGTTTTTTGCCGCCGCTGGCTGGAGCGTCGGGATCGGGGCGCGGATCACATGGCGTTGTTGCGGGAATTGCCTTCCATGCACCGCAGAACGCTTTTCATCGTTTTTGAGCGGGGTTTGCGCGGAGAACCGATCCACGAAGCGCTTTGCGATGCGGAGAAAGAGGTGTTGGAGGCCTGCCGGCTGGAAATGGACCGCCACCTGGCCCTTTTGCCCTTCCGGATGATGATTCCCCTGCTGCTTTTCCTGTTTCCCGCCGTGCTCCTGCTGATTCTGGCGCCCTTTTTGGACATTTTGTCGACGGGCTTCGCGCCGTGATGACGTTGGGGTTGATTGAAAACGGCCGTGCTGGGTAGAGTGGGTGCCCGGAGGAACCCCCAATGAAAAAAGCGAGCGAAGTCGAGCAGCTCATGAACGAGCTGGTGAAAGACCAGCCGGAGTTGACGAAAGTGCGCCCCTTGGCGCGCCGCCTGGGCCTGTCTTTTCGGGGGGATCTCGTGGCTCTGATGGCGGAGGTCCTGCGCCTGTCGGAGAAGCAAACCGCATCGAAATCGATGACGAAAAAATGGGAGATGGAAGCATGAGCGGCATTTATCAAAACATCCTGGACGTCATCGGACACACGCCGGTCGTGCGCCTGCAGCGGGTGATCGATGATTCACCCCACGAATTTTACGCCAAAGTGGAGTATTTCAATCCGGGCGGATCCGTGAAGGATCGCATCGCCATGGCGCTGATCGAAGGCGCCGAAAAGCGCGGCGAGTTGAAGCCCGGCGGGACCATCATCGAGGCGACCTCCGGGAACACGGGGCTCGGGCTCGCTCTGGTGGCGGCGGTGAAGGGCTACAAATGCATTTTCGTGATGCCCGATAAGATCAGCGATGAAAAACGCGCCATTTTGCGCGCCTATGGCGCCCGCGTCGTGATCACCCCGACGGCGGTGGAGCCCGAGGACCCGCGCAGCTATCTGTCCGTGGCCAAAAAACTCGTGGCGGAAACGCCGAACTGCTTTCACACCAATCAATACCACAATCCGGACAACATGAACCTGCACTACCGCAAGACCGGGCCCGAGATCTGGGAGCAGATGAAAGGGCAAATCGACGTTTTCGTGGCGGGCGCCGGGACGGGAGGCACGATTTCAGGCTGCGGCCGTTATTTGCGCGAGAAAAAGCCCGATATCCGCATTGTTTGCGCCGATCCCGTGGGCAGTATCCTGTATGACCTTTTCTATCACAAAAAAATCGTCGATCCGCCCAAGTCCTACAAAGTCGAGGGTGTCGGCGAGGACATGCTGCCGGACAACGTGCAGCTGGAAGTCATGACCGATTTCGAGCGCGTCAGCGATGAAGAGAGCTTCGCCATGACCCGCCGTTTGATCGCCGAAGAAGCCCTTTGCGTCGGCCCGTCCAGCGCCATGGCCCTGGTGGGGGCGATCAAGTTCTCGCAAAAATTGAAAAAGCCCTCCAAGATCCTGGTGATTTTCCCCGATAGCGGCCGCTCTTATCTGAGCAAGGCCTTCAACGACCAGTGGATGACGGACAACGGCTTCCTCAAAGGGAAAGATTTGAAAACGGCCTTCAACCGCATCATGTCGGCGGACGACCTGTATGCGGAAATGGGATGGAGCTTCTGATGAAAAACGATTCCGCCAAACACGGGTTCTCCACGCGCGCCATTCACGCCGGCCAGGAGCCGGACCCCTCCACGGGCGCGATCATGACGCCGGTGTATCTGACTTCGACCTACGTGCAGGAATCCCCGGGCGTTCACAAGGGCTGGGAGTACAGCCGCACGCACAACCCGACCCGCAAGGCTTATGAAAACTGCCTTGCGAACCTCGAAGGGGGCCGTTTCGGTTTCGCCTTCGCCTCGGGCTGCGCCACCACCACCACCGTGCTGCACCTGCTGAAGGCCGGTGATCATGTCATCGCGGGCGATGACATGTACGGCGGGACCTTTCGTTTGTTCGACAAGGTCTTGAGGCACCACGGTCTGGAGTTTTCCTACGTGGATCTCACCAACGCGGACAACTTCGCGAAGGCCGTGAAGCCGAACACCAAACTGGTGTGGCTGGAGACGCCGACCAATCCGACCATGAAATTGGTCGATATCCGTCGCATCGCTGAAGCCGCCAAGGGCCGCGGCGTCCTCACGGCCGTCGACAACACGTTCATGAGCCCTTACTTCCAGCGTCCCCTGGAACTGGGCGCGGACCTGGTCGTGCACTCGGCGACGAAATACATCGGCGGTCACTCCGACGTGGTCGGCGGCGTGGTGGCGACGGACCGGGAGGACCTGGCGGAAAAGCTCGCCTTCTTGAGCAACTCCATGGGGGCGGTGGCTTCGCCCTTTGATTCCTTCATGTGTTTGCGGAGCCTCAAAACCCTGCCCCTGCGCATGAGGGCCCATGCGGAAAACGCCATGGCGATCGCGCAGTATCTGGAAAAGCACCCGAAAGTGACCAAGGTGCTCTACCCGGGCCTGGCCTCCCATCCCCAGCATGCCCTGGCGCGGGAGCAAATGAGCGGTTTTGGCGGCATGATCACCTTTTATATTGAAGGCGGCATGGAGTCGGCCCGCCGGTTCCTGGAAAACGTGCGGGTCTTTGCCTTGGCAGAATCCCTGGGCGGCGTGGAGTCCCTGATTGAACATCCGGCCATTATGACGCACGCCTCCGTTCCCGCGGAAACCCGCAAGGCTCTGGGGATCGATGATTCTTTGATCCGGATTTCCGTGGGGATCGAGGACCTGAATGACCTTCTGAAGGACCTTGATCACGCCTTTCAGAAGGCGTGAGGAAATTCCCCCGTCGCCCGTTCCGACTGTTGACTCGGACGGGCGCAGACGATAAGTAAGAGCCTCGTTTTTGGTTCCCGTCTGAATGGCTTGGTAGCTCAGTTGGTAGAGCAGAGGACTGAAAATCCTTGTGTCGGCGGTTCAATTCCGTCTCAAGCCACCATCTTTCTCTTCCCTTGATTGCCGGTTTTTCCCCTTCTATCGTGAAAGTCATGAAAAACCCCCTGAAGTTCGCTTTCATCGTTGGTTTGTTGACCCTTCCTTTCGTGGCCTTGGGATCCGATGAGGATCTCAGCGGTCCGCGCGGACCCGGTTTCGCGCAGAGTGTTTCCACCACCCTCGCGCCGGATCGCGTGGAGGTGAGTGAAGACCCGCGGGGCTGGTCGTTGTCCGTGTGGCGGGAAAAGCAGGGCCGGTTGCAGGCGGTGCCGGGTCTGGTGTTTTCAGCGCCGGTCTGCGCGGATCAGGGCTTGGCGGAAGTGAAAGCCGCGCTTCAGGATCGCCACGTGAAAGTTCAAAACCGCTGGGGAGTGACCTACCAGATCAAGGCGCGGGTGCCCTGCCAGGGTCATGTGAAACTGCTTTTTCAGCCGGACTCGCCGGCGGGTCAGGCCGTCGGGATCTGGCAGGTGACGTATCGCGCGGAAAAAATGCTGGAGGCGGAGGTGGGATTGGGTTTCTGGACCCGCACCCTGCCTTTCACCTGGCCTTCGGACGGCGACTATTACAGTTTCGGGCAGGTGAACATCACGCGCGGCGATCACTGGGACGTGGTGGGGCACGAGATGGGCCATGCCATTTACGACATGGGCGACATCGGCGCCTGGGGCGGGGGTCAGCACAAAATCGACGAGTGTTATTCCGCGGCCCTGGCCCTGTCGGAAGGATGGGCGTCTTATTTCAGCGCCTGGGTCTCGGTGGATCGACGCGATCCGGACGCGAAGTTCGAATTTATGGTTCCACGCCGTTCGCCGATCCGGTTCGAGAATATCCCCGGGGACGTGTGCCTGGGGCCGACCAATGAATGGCGGGTGACCGGCTTTTTCTGGGATCTGATCGATTTCAACAATGACGGGGAGACGTCGGACGCGCCTTTTCAGGCGGTTTGGGAGGCGCTCACCGGCCATCACGCCAAGGACATGTCCGAAGTGCGCGAGCTACTCGAGGCGCGCGGTTTTAAAAGCGAAACCTTGCAAAGCGTGTGGGAACGGAATTTCAGTCCGTCTTCGCGAGCGCGATGAAGCTCATCTGGCGACCGGATTGCTCGCGGTCGCGCCGGTGGGAGTGAAAGCGTTCATCCGTCCTGGTGTCAAAGCCCAGGTCCACGGTCGTGGCGGGATTCACCGCGCATTCTGCGAGTTGCCGCCGCACGATCGCGTTCAAATCGATCAGCTGCTGCCCGGCCCGCAGGCTCCGGCGGGCGCTTTCGGGAAAATCACGGCAACTCCGGATGAGTTGCCCCGCCACCTCGTCGGCGACCTCGAAAGACGGGAATTGAATGTGCGGACCGATGAAGGCCCGCAGATCGGCGGGTTCCGACCCTTCACGGACCAGGCGCTCGATGGTCCTGGGGAGAAGGCGCGAGGCGACCCCGCGCCATCCGGCGTGGATGCCGGCGACGATCTTGCGCCGGGGATCATGAAGCATGATGGGCACGCAATCCGCCGTGGAAATCAACAGGGCGAGTTCCGGTGTGCCGGAAAAATGCGCGTCGGCCTCCGTGAGGGGTTCGGCGCTGGGGGAGGAACTCGGCACGACGATGTCGGAGTGGGTCTGGCGGACGCGGGCCCAGCGCAGCGAGGAATACCGCTGTTGCAGGTGAAGGACGCTGGCGTCCCTTTTGCCGAAAAAAACCAAGGCGTCCGGAAGCTGGATTTCAAAGCCCAAAGCGGTTTCGCGCATACTCAAGGAAGAAAACCCCATTCCTGGAGCAAAAGCAAATCGGCCGCGGGCCATTCGACTTCGAACTGCTTCCATTCACCGCTGCGGGGGTGAGCGAACCCCAGGGTTCGGGCGTGCAGCAAGAAGCGCGGCAGGGCGCGGATCCGCTCGCGGAGTTTCACGGACGAAAGGCCCTTCAGCCGGCGGTCAGCCCCGTAAAGGGCATCACCCACCAAAGGGTGGCCCTCCTCCGAAAGGTGCACGCGGATCTGATGAGTGCGCCCGGTTTCCAGCTTCAGTTCGACGAAGCTCAGGCCGTGATGACGGCTCAGCCGGCGGTAATGAGTGACCGCCCACTTGCCGGCGGACGGCGGATCCTCCTGATGGCGCAGGATTTTGCGGTCTTTGCCGGGCACCGAGGCGAAACGTTTCCGGTCCACCGGATGACGGGCGAGCCAGCTTTGGATTTTCCCGGATTCTTTCCGGAGCTCGCCGAAGCAGACGGCCTGGTAGAGGCGGTGAATGCGGCGCTCTTTGAATTGGGCGACGAGTTTTTCCTGCGCGAAGTCGTTTTTCGCGACCACCAGGAGGCCGCTCGTCTCCTTGTCGAGACGGTGAACGATGCCCGGCCGCTCTTCGCCGAAGCCCATGGAGAAGTTTTTGATTTTTCCGACGAGGACGTTCACCAGCGTGTCGGCCTCGTGGCCCGCCGCCGGGTGAACGACCAGGCCGGAGGGTTTGTTGACGACCAGAACGTCGTCGTCCTCGAAAAGGATCTCGAGGTCGAGATCGTGGGGCAGGAGACCGACCGGTTTTTCCTCCGGGAAATCCACGACGACGCAGTCGCCCTCTTTCACCGGAGAGGATGATTTCGCCGGGCGCCCGTTCACGGCGACGCGGGTTTCATCGATCAGTTGCGAGGCGCGGGAGCGGCTGGAGATTTCGGGCCAGGTTGAGAGCCACTTGTCCAGACGGAGGCCGTCGCCGTCAGCGGCGACGGTCCGGGAGATTTTTTCATTTGCTCCGGGCATGTTGCGGTTCGGTCCGCGCGCGGAAGATCTTCATGTAGGAATCGGCCACGGTCTTGTCGTTCAGACCAAGGAACTTCGCCACCTGAATGACGTAGCCGCGCACGAAGACCGGGGCGGGCAAGCCGCTCGGATCCATGCCTTCCAGGGCGTTCAGGTAGTAGGAGTTGATCTTGGTTTTCTCGCTCATGCGGTCGAGGCCGATGCACTTGTACTCGCGCACTTTTTTCAGGAATTCCCCGTCCCACTCTTTGCAGTCGGAGATTTTCTTTTCGAAGATCTCATCGATTTTGTATTCGTTTTTCTTTTCCTCGGGTTTGTTCTCCGGGAAAAGGGCGCGACTGGCGGTGAGGATGGATTGATAGCTGAGTTCCTTGGGCTGCGCCTGTCCGCCGAGGAGGCGTTGATCGTAGATCCCGCGCAGGGTCTTGTTGCCCAGGATCGCGTAGGCTTCCTCGATCAAAGTCAGGAGCTCGCGCGCCTCGTGATCCGAGAAAATCGTGTAGATCGCGGGATTTTCCCCGGAGTAGGTGGCTTTCGCCCGTTCGTACGCCGTCGTCACCTCATGCTGAGGGGCCGTGGTCGGCAGTTCCAGAATTTCGTAGTAGTTGTAACGTCCTTGTTCCAGCATCCTGACTCTATCCTACTGCTCTCAATTCCTCCGGAGCAATAAGATGTTTGCAGACCGCCAGGAACTGACCGGCGAGCGGCGTGAAAGGCTGAGCGATCAGGACCTGTTCTTTGTTTTTCACGGATTGCCAGACGGCATTGTCGAAATCGAGAGCGCCGAGGAAATCTAGACCAAGGTCATAGTACTTCGAGCACACGCTTTTCATTGAGTAGCCGAGTTCCGCGTTCACCTGGCTGCGGCAGGCGTTGATCACCAGGCGCACGGGGCTGCGGCTCAAGGCTTCGAAGTGATCGATCTGGAAACCTTCGTGCTCGCGCAGATGGCCGCGGAATGAAAAAGGTTTTTTGTGACGGCGATGGCGGTGTTCGCGCAGGGTTTTCAGCAGGTCCTCGAAGGCCTCCGGACGGGCGGAGTCGCGCAGCGTGGAGCAGATGTAGGCCTCGAGAAAGCGGTAAGTTTTTTCGATGCTGGTGGGTTCCGGCGTCGACACGAGGATTTTTTCGTCAGCGCCGCGGAAAAGCTCCAGGTGAGCTTCCGTCGCGCCGGGGCCGAGGTCGACCAGAACGAAATCGCAACGCAGGGTGCGCAACTCGGCGGCGAGCTTGCGCATGTTTTCAACGCTCAGCTCGATGGGGCACCAGCTGTCCCACAAACCTTGGACGAAGGACAAACGGGGGAGATTGGTGGGCGTGACGATGCCGGCGAGGTCTTTTTGTCCTTCAAGCCAGTTCCGCAGGCTCACCGGGGCGGGATTCTGGCCGAGAGCCGTGTGCACGTTGGCTCCCGCGGCGTCGAGGTCGACGATGATGACGGAGTAACCGAGTTTCGTGAGGGTGATCGCCAAACTCGAAGTCACGAAGGTTTTGCCGGCGCCGCCTTTGCCCGAGGCCGTGACCCACAGGCTCGGTCCGCCGCCTTTGTTGTGCTTCTTCGCGCTATGAACGAGTTTTTCCATGAACCGGGTCCTTCATGTCAGTCGAATTGAACAGAGCTCCACGCTTGTTCTCCTCGGCTTCGGAAGCCCGAAGGTAAAGGGGGACGAAGTCATTCCACCGCAAAACTCGACCTTGTCGGGCCCTCTCGGCGGCGAGGCGGCCCAGAGTGCCCGGAGTGGGGAAATCCGCGGGCGGGTCCTCACGGTGCAGAAGGCCTTTGAGGTGGTCGGAAAAGTCGGCGAGGTAAACGCCGTAGCCGTCCCCCGCGACCGTGACCTTGGTCTGGATCAGGGGGTCGAGCTCGCGCACGGGGCAAACGCCCGGACCCGACAAAGGCCGGGGCTCGTCGCCGGACACGTCGAACAGCCCGTAGTAGACCATGTTCTTGAAAGCGTTCAGCATCGCCAGAACCGGGCGTGATCGGTCCCGGACCTGCGCCGCGATCTGCGTGAGGCTGTCGACCGTGACCAAAGGCTTGTCGTAAATGAAGCTGAAGCTTTTGCCGGCGTTCGCCGCGACCCGGATGCCGGTGAAGCTGCCGGGCCCTTGCCCGACGGCGAAGAGATCGACGTCCTCCAGGCGGAGTGAAGCGCGGGAAAGGCATTTTTCAATGAAGGGGTGGAGGAGCTCGCTGTGGCTGCGCTGGCGGTCGGTGGTTTCTTCGGCGACGACGCGGCCGTCGATGACGAGGGCCGCCCCGCCGCGCTGAGTGCTGGTCTCGAGCGCGAGGATCTTCATCGTTCAGAGCCGTTGAAAGAAGATCCGCGTGACGTCGTTGAAGAGCGCGAACACCATGAGCCCCATCAGCAGGAGCAGGCCCACCTGCTGCGCGATCTCGATTTTCTTCAGGCTGAGCGGCGATCCTTTGATGACTTCGATCGTGTAAAAAACCAGGTGCCCGCCATCGAGCACGGGGACCGGCAGGAGATTCAACACGAACAGGTTCACCGAGATGATCGCCATCATGGTCAGGAATTTCCCGATCCCGAGCTTCATCGTCTCGCCGGCGGCCTGACCGATGGACAGCAATCCTCCCACGGTTTTGTGGGAGATGTCGCCGTTGAACAGACGCACGAAACTGAGCACCGTGATCACGGAAAATTCCCAGGACTGCTGGGCGCCGGCCACCAGGGCCTTGACGGGGTTCAGGGTGCGGACCGTGATGACGTCCGGGGGAGCGCCCACCATCCAGGTCATGATGCCGATGGTGAAGCGGCGGTCCTCGCCGCCGTAGGCGTTCACTTGCGAAGTCATCTGCGGTTTGAGCTGCACGGACCGGGCTTCGCCGTCGCGGACGAACTCCACGGTCATCGTTTCATTTTTTTCTGGCGAGAAGGCGCCGACGTTTTTCAGGACATCCGACCATTGCGACACCGGTTTGCCGTCCACGGAGGTCAAGCGGTCGCCCGGCTTCAAACCCGCCTCCTGCGCCGGTGATTGAGCGACGACGCGGGCCAGGTACAGTTCCGGCGATTCCAGGCGCAGAGCCTGAAAGCCGCCTTTGGCGATTTCCGCGGGCAAGGTGAAGCTCAGCTGCTCGGGCTTTCGGCCTTCCTCGTAACGCTCGACTTTGATTTCCACGGGGGCCGCGCCGTCGTTTTGAAAGGCGGCCGGCAATTCGCGGTAGCGCGAAACGCTTCGCGCGCCGACCTGCATGATGCGGTCGCCGGTGCGCAGGCCCAGCGCCCACAGGGGGGAATTTCGCGGGACGCCCACGATGGAGGCGCGGGAAGCCGTGGAAAATCCTTCGATGTGGCCCACCGTGGAGCGCAGGCTCAAGGGGTTCGGATTGTGCTCGGACGCGACGGCGGCGTTGATTTCGGACTCCCGCCCGTCGGCGTGAGCGACCTTGAAACTCAAGGTCCGGCCGATGCGCTCGTCCATGATGTCGGAGACGTCATCGAAGGTCGTGGTTTCTTGGCCGTCGACGGCGAGGACGCGATCGCCGGAGCGGAAACCGGCCTGACCCGCGATCGAGGCGGCGTCGACGTCGCCGAGCACGGGACTGCGGCGCTCTTGTCCGACCATCGCGACCACCGCGAAAATGACCGCGGCGAAAAAGAGGTTCATCAGCGGGCCCGCCAGCACGATGGCGATCCTTTGCCAGACGGTTTTGTGCGTGAACGAGTGGGCGCGCTCGGCCGCGGGGATTTCCGCGCCGGGCTGTTCGCCGAACATCTTCACGTAGCCGCCCAGCGGGATCATCGACACGCAGTACGTGGTGTCGCCGACGGTTTTTTTCCAGATCTTGCGCCCGAAACCGAGGCTGAAGACCTCGACCCGAACCCCGCACCAGCGCGCCACGAGGAAGTGACCCAGCTCGTGGACGAAGATGAGGATCCCGAGGAGGATCACGCAAGCAACCACATAAATCGACATGTCTTGGAGGTAGGAAAAAATCGTTTGCATAGCTCTTCTTATTCTAGGGCGCGGGCGACGACAGGACTACTAAAACTCAATGCGGCTGGACCAGAGCGAGACGCATCACACCAGGCGGTTCTCAAGGAGAATCGCGCCGAAGAGCAGGATGGGACTGGCGAAGAGCACCCCGTCAATACGGTCCAAAACGCCCCCATGCCCTGGCATGATGCGTCCGGAGTCTTTGACGTCCGCGACGCGCTTCAACTGAGATTCGAAAAGATCTCCGAATTGAGCGACGACGGCGGTGGCGGCGGACAAAATCAAAAGCGGCAGGATGGGCTGGGCCAAAAGCCGGGAAAAGAAAAAACCGACCAGCATGGAGCAAAGCAGGCCGCCGATGGCGCCCTCGACGGTTTTTTTCGGGGAGATCATCGGCATCAGTTTACGGCGGCCGAACAGCACGCCGGCGATGTAGGCGCCGATGTCGCCGCCGAACACGACGGCGAGCAAAGTCGAAAACCACAGGACGCCCTGGGGAAGATCGAGGATGCGCACCGCGAACGAAGGCAGCAGGCCGACGTAGAAAAACCCCAGAATGCTTTTCGCCTGGAAAGAGGTGAGGGCCTCGAGGTTCGCGAATTTTTTCTGGGTGAGCAGGCTCATCAGGCAGAAGCAGATGGAGAAAAACGCGAACACCAGCGCGGCGTGATCGGGGTGCAGGCAGGACAGGGTGAAAATGCAAAGCAGGAAGAAATAGAAGACGCCGCGGTTCCACAGGCTGTCGACGCCGTGGAAAAGAATGCGCACCAGCTCGTAGCCGCCGACCATCACCCCCAACAACGCCAGGATTTTCAGGCCGCGGATCTGCCCGAAGTGCCAGAAAGCCAGCACGAAGATCACGCCGAAGACGGCGCTAATGAGTCTGGTCAGGAAGCTTTTCATTCGATGTCTCGACGCGGCCGAAGCGGCGCTGGCGCTGTTGGTAGGATCCCAGGGCATCATGCAGGTTCTTTTGGTTGAAGTCGGGCCACAGGACATCCGTGAACCAGAACTCGGAATAAGCGGCCTGCCACAGGAGGAAGTTCGAAAGGCGGCTTTCGCCGCTGGTGCGGATGATCAGATCCGGGTCGGGCGCCGGGTGCGTCCAGAGCTTTTCCGACAACAGGGCTTCGTCGATCTTTTCGGCCGGCAGGTTCCCGGCGGCGACTTCCGCGGCAAGAGCGCGCACGGCGGAGGCGATCTCCTGGCGCGAGCCGTAACTGAGCGCGAACACCAGGTTCAGGCCCGTGCAGCGCGAGGTCGCTTGAATGGTTTTCTCCAGGGCCTCGCGCACGTCTTTCGGCAGGCGCGAGGTTTCGCCCACCACGGTGACGCGGATGTTTTCTTTCAGGAGATTCTCGGTTTCTTTGCGCAGGTAACGCTTCAGGATGCGCATGAGCAGGGAGACTTCGCCCTGCGGGCGGTACCAGTTTTCCGTGCTGAAGGCGTACAGGGTCAGCCACTGGATGCCCAGGCGCGAGCACTCGGTGATGATCTGCTTCGCGACCCTCGTCCCCTTCACGTGACCATAGGTACGGGGCTTGCCGCGGACTTTCGCCCACCGGCCGTTCCCGTCCATAATGATCGCGAGGTGCTTCGGTAAACTCATCTGGGTGTCGTGTTCTTACACCGTCAGGATGCTTTTTTCTTTTTCGTCGGCGATCTGATCGACTTTTTTGATGTAGTCGTCCGTCAGCTTCTGGACTTCGGTTTCGGCGCGTTTCACTTCATCCTCCGAAGCGACCTTGTCCTTGCCGGCTTTTTTGATCTCCTCGTTGGCGTCCCGGCGGGCCATGCGGATGGACACGCGGGAATCCTCGGCGATCTTCTTCACCTGCTTGGCGAGGTCCTTGCGGCGTTCCTCGGTGAGATCCGGGACTTTCAGGCGGATGACCTTGCCGTCGTTCATCGGCGCCATGCCGAGATCGGATTTCACGATGGATTGCTCGATCTCTTTCAGGATCGAGACCTCCCACGGCGCGATCAGGAAGGATTTCGCGTCCGGCGTGGAGATCGCCGCCACCTGGGAAAGGGGCGACAGGGACCCGTAGTAATTCACGCGGATGTTGTCGAGCATGGAAACTTGAGCGCGTCCGGTGCGGACTTTTTTCAGCTCTTCGGCCAGCGCCTTCACGGCGTTGTCCATTTTTTCCTGGGCTTTCTTTTTGGCGTCAGCGATCGACATGTGGCCTCCCGTCTCGGATTGCGCGAGTGATGTCAGTAAACCAAGGTGCCGGTGTTCTGTCCCTGGACGGCCTTCAGGATATTTCCCGGCTTGGCCAAGTCAAAGGTCAAAATCGGCAGCTTGTTGTCCATGCAAAGACTGATGGCGGTGGAGTCCATCACCTGCAGTCCCTGGTTCAGAACTTCGATGTAGCTGATCTTGTCGTATTTTTTCGCGTCGGCGTGCTTCACCGGATCCTTGTCGTAGATGCCGTCCACTTTCGTGGCTTTCATCAGCACCTGCGCGTTGATCTCCATGGCGCGCAGTGAAGCGGCCGTGTCGGTGGTGAAGTACGGATTGCCGGTGCCGGCGCCGAAAATCACGATGCGCCCCTTTTCCAGGTGGCGGATGGCGCGGCGGCGGATGTAGGGTTCGGCGATCTCGGCCATGGCGATGGCGGACTGCACGCGCGTCGGAACGCCCTGTTTTTCCAAGGCGTCCTGCAGCGCGAGCGAATTGATCACCGTCGCCAGCATCCCCATGTAGTCGGAGCTGGCGCGGTCCATGCCTTCGGCGGACGCGGCGATCCCGCGGAAGATGTTCCCCCCGCCGATCACCAGACCGATTTGCACACCCGTGCGATGCACTTCGGCGACGTCCTGGGCGATTTGCTGGATGACCGAGGTGTTGATCCCGGTGCCTTGCTTCCCCGCCAGGGCCTCGCCGCTGAGCTTGAGCAGAATGCGCTGATAAACCGGCCTGTTCGACACGATCAGTGCCCTTTCATCTGGGCGGCGACTTCGGCGGCGAAATCGGTGGATTTTTTCTCGATGCCTTCGCCGAGCTCGAAGCGGGCGAAACGGCGGATCGAGACGTCACCACCGGCTTTTTTGCCGGTCTCTTTCATGTAGTCCGAGACCTTCTGGTCGGGGTTCTTCACGAAAGCCTGGTCCAAGAGGCAGGATTCGGCCAGGAACTTGCGGATCTGACCGTCCACGATCTTGTCGACCATGTCGGCTTTTTTGCCTTGCTCGAGGTTTTTGGCTTTCAGGATCTCGCGCTCTTTGGCGACGACATCGGCCGGCATCTGATCGGCCGACAGGGCCATCGGGTTCATGGCGGCGATGTGCAGGCAGACGTCCTGGGCGAAGGTTTTCACGTCCGCGGAGGAGGACGGACCGCCCACTTCCACCATCACGCCGATTTTGCCTTCGCCGTGGATGTAGGTGTGGATCAGGCCTTCGCCTTGCAGGTCATAGCGCAGGGTGCGGCGGACGACGATGTTCTCGCCGATGGTGGCGATGACTTCCTTCAGGGACTCTTCCACCGTCTTGCCGGTCTTGGCGAAGTTCTGGGTGAGGATGTCGCCTTGCGGGTTGGTGAGGGCGTGTTGCGAGATGTCCTGCACGAAGGTGCGGAAACCGTCGTTGCGGGCGACGAAGTCGGTTTCGGAGTTGATCTCGACGAGCACGCCGGTTTTGCCGTTGGACTGGGCGTGGACGGCGCCTTCGGCGGCGACGCGGCCGGATTTCTTGGCGGCGGAGGCCAGGCCTTTTTTGCGCAGCCATTCGACGGCGGCTTCAAAGTCCCCTTTGGTTTCCTCGAGGGCTTTTTTGCAATCCATCATACCGGCGTTGGTTTTTTCTCTGAGCTCTTTCACGACATTGGCAGCGATCGACATTCAAAACTCCTAAAAAAAAGGGAGGGACGATGCGGGGAAGGAACGGGGCGCCCGCGAACGGACGCCCGGAACACGCGAACTTTACTCAGCGGATTCGTCGCTGGTCTCTTCGGGCTTGGTCTCGAGTTCGGCCTGGATCTCGACGTCTTCGGCGGTGCCGGCGGCGACGAGTTTACGGGCTTTGTTGGCTTTGACGACCGTCGGGCCTTCGGCTTTTTTGGCTTCGGGCTTGGCGGCAGCGGCGGCACCGCCACGAGGGCCGGCGCCACGGCGTTTCGGGGCTTCCTCGCGGGCCGGGGCGGCCTTTTCCTCTTTGTCCAGGTCCGATTTTTTATCGGTCATGGTGCGGAGTTTCTGTTCGAACTCGCGCGCGCCTTCGATGTAGGACTCGGCCACCAGGTTGGCGAAGAGTTTGATCGAGCGGATGGCGTCGTCGTTGCCCGGGATCGGGTACTCGATGGACTCCGGATCCGAGTTCGTGTCGGCGATGGCCACGACCGGGATGCCCAGGCGTTTGGCTTCGGCGATGGCGATGTGCTCTTTCGGCATATCGACCACGAACATGGCGGAGGGCATGTCTTTCATGTCGCGGATCCCGTTCAGGAACTCGGAGAGTTTCAGGGATTCCTTCTCCAGGCGGGCGCGCTCTTTTTTGGTGAGATAGTTCATCTCGCCTTTTTCGCGCATTTGATCGATGCGACGGAGGCGGTCGATCGAGGTCTTGATGGTTTCGAAGTTGGTGAGCATGCCGCCCAACCAGCGTTTGGTGACGTAGTACTGACCGCAGCGTTGGGCGGCTTCCGTCACGGGCTCGATGGCTTGTTTCTTGGTGCCGACGAAGATGATGCGGCCACCGTTGGCGGCGACTTCCTTCACGAAGTCAGCGGCCTTGTTGGCGCGCACGACGGTCTTTTGCAGGTCGATGATGTGGATGCCGCCGCGGGCGGTGTACACGTACGACTTCATCTTGGGGTTCCAACGCTGGGTTTGGTGTCCGAAATGGACGCCGGCGTCGAGCATCTCTTTCATGGTCACTTGTGCCATGAGCTTCTCCTTTTTGTCTGGTTGAGCCTCTCACTGGACGAGCGACCCGTTCCTCCCTCCGGCAGAGCCCGATCGATGAAGGTCAACGATCAGGAGCACCCCCGACAACCGGGGGACCAGGTGCGTGCCTGGAGGTGTGTATTGATGAACGGGGTTAACACAGGGCGCAGAGAGGGGCAAATAAAAAGAACCTGGAGAACCGGTCTTGCCTGGGGGCGGGGGCTTCTTCAGACTCGGGGAATGCGTGCTTTTTCCACCACCGACGTGCTGACTCAGGCCCGCCCCGTGCTTTTTGACCGGGAAAAATCCCTTGAAACCGCCCTGGCGGGCCTTTTAGCCCGCGGTCATCTCCTGATCGAGGATCTGCCGGGGGTGGGCAAGACGAGTTTCGCCCTGGTGTTGGCCAAACTTTTGGGGCTGCACTTCCGCCGCCTGCAAATGACCAATGACCTGCTCCCGGCGGATGTGCTGGGATCCATGGTTTTTTCCTCGCCGCAGGGGGTCTTTGAGTTCCGCCCCGGGCCCGTTTTCACGGAAGTTCTGCTGGTCGACGAGTTGAACCGCGCCTCCCCCCGCACCCAAAGCGCCTTTTTGGAGGCCATGGAGGAGCGGGCGGTGAGCGTGGATGGCGTCACCCGCTCTTTGCCGGCGGTGTTTTTCGTCCTGGCGACGCAAAATCCGGAGGACCAGGTCGGCACGAGCGCTTTGCCGGAAGGGCAGCTCGATCGCTTCATGATGTCCTTGCAACTGGGTTTTCCTTCGCGGGACGCGGAGATGCGGCTCCTGCAGGAGGAGGACCCCCGGGAAAAAATCACGGCCCTGGCGCCCCTGGCGAACGCGCAATCCTTGCGGCAGGCGCAGGAAGAGGTGGCGAAAGTGTCTTTGTCACCGCATCTGGCTCATTATGTGCGCGAACTCCTGGAAGGGGCGCGACGCGACGGCTTTTTGCTGTCGCCGCGGGCCGGACAGCACTTGGCTCGCGTCGCCCGCGCCTTCGCCTGGATGGCGGAGCGTGACCGGGTTTTGCCGGAAGACGTGAAGCGCGCCGCCCCGGCCGTCTGGGGTCATCGCACGGGATTGGGCGCCCGACAGGGCGCCGAGAAGGTCGCCGAATGGCTGCAGAGAACGCCGATTCCCCTCTGAAAAAAAAGGTCTACATCCTGCCGACGGGATTCGGCCTGGTGTACGGCGCGAGCCTTTTTCTGATGTTGCTTTTGGCTTACACCTATCAAAGCAACCTCGCCTACGCGCTGACTTTTTTTCTGATGAGCTTCGGCCTGGTCGTCATGCTCGTCACTCACCGCGTGGTTTCCCATTTGAAGGTGCGCGAGAAATTCATCGCTCCCGTTTACGCCGGGCGGGTTTTCCCGCCGCCCTTGATCGTGGAGGAGGGGGGCGAGCTCGACGGCGCGCCCGAGGCCGTGATTTTCAGGCCCGTCAAACCGACGAACCTGCGCGCCGGGGAAAAAGGCTGGCGCGCGGATGAGCGCGGGATCTTTGCCCTGTCCCGCGTGGAAGTGCGCAGCCTCTATCCCTTGGGTCTTTTCCAGGCCTGGAAAAGAGTGCCGGTGAACGCGCGTCTGGTGGTGGCGGCGGCCCCGATCGATCATGCTTTGCGCTCGGCGGGCGGCGGTTCGGGGGGCGAAGAAAAACCGCGAGCCTCCGCCGAGCCCCGTGAAATCGGCGAGCTGGCGGCGGGCCGCCCGGAGGATCCTCCGTCCTCCATTGATTGGCGCTCGATGGCGCGCGGCCGGGGTTGGCAGAAAAAAATCTTCCTCGCCCCCGGTCAGCGCGAGCGGCGGGTGTCCTGGGAGGAAACGGAAAGCCTGCAGGACACGGAAAAACGGTTGCAGCAGATGTCCGCGTGGATCCTGGCGGCCCAGGAGAAAAAACTGAATCTGTCCGTGGAACTTCCCGATGGCCGCCAAACGACGTCTTTGAACGAGGCCCTCACGGCCCTGGCGGCGTGGAGGGATCCCTCATGACGCCTTCCGTGCGGGCCGAGAAAAGACTGCTGAGGATCTTATCGTTGTTCCTCGTGGCCCTGTTGTTGGGGGAGATTCCGTGGATCTTTGTCGGCCTCGCCATGCTGGGACTCATTGTTTCGGTCCTGATCGCGGACGGATGGGTGCGTCCTCTGCCGCGTTTTCTGACCTCCGGCGCGGCGGTGCTCGCCGGGGTCGTGATCTACGCCACGTCCGACACGATGATCGGCCGCGAACCGAGCGCGGCCTTGCTGGCGGTGCTGGCTTCCCTCAAGGCCCTGGAAGCTCGCGGTCCCCAGGACGAGCGCGTCCTGGCTTTGATCGGCCTCTTCCTCCTCGCCGTGGTCGACTTGTTTCAAGCGAATTTGTGGACCACCCTGGTCTCGGTCCTGGCGACGGCCGGGTACCTGTGGCTGCTTTTGCGGTGGGCGCCGGTCGGATTGTCGCGGCGGCGGGCGATGTCCGTGCTGGGACGCTTGTCCCTGCGGGCCTTGCCCGTGGCGATGCTGCTCTTCCTTCTGGTGCCGCGGTTGCAGCACGAGGGGCTGTGGGGGGCGGCCTCGGCGGGTCCCACGGGATTCAGCGAAGAGCTGATCCCTTCCGCCGTGGAATCCATCCAGCCGGATGAAACTCCGGTGCTGCGCGCTTTGTGGTCCTACGGTTATCCGGAAAAGCCGCTTTACTGGAGGGGCTCGGTGCTGGAGGAGCCGCAGGGTTTTTCCTGGTTCGTGCGTCCGTTGGCGCGTCAGCGCGCCCTTGATCTGAAGCCCCTGAGATTCCCGCGCTCCAACCTCAGTCGCGTCGAATGGATTCTCGAGCCGGACACGGGGCGGTGGACGTTCGCTCCGGTCGGCTCCCTGGACGTGAACGAGAAAGAGTTCAATCGCGCCCTGGAGGGGGACCCGGAAACGGGCCTGTGGAAACTGGCGGCGCGTTCCCGCGCCCGCACGCATCTGGTGGCGGCGGTTTCGGAAGCGCCGCCCGTCAGCGTGGACGCGCGCCCCGATCTGCAGGAGATGCCGCCCTTATCGGAAGAAACCCGCCAGTGGCTGCAGAGCGCGCTGACCGGAACGAAATCCCGCCTGGAGAAAATGCGCCGTCTTCGCCGCGTGTTTTTCGATCAGGGCTTTTTGTACTCGCGCAAGCCCGGCAAGCTGCAGGATCTGGACGCTTTTCTGAAAGCGAAAAAAGGCTACTGCGAACATTACGCTTCCGCGCTGGCTTTGCTGGGTCGCGCGGCCGGCGTGCCCACCCGGGTGGTGGTGGGGTACATGGGGGGATCCTACAACCCCGTCGGGGAGTTCATCCTCGTCACGAAATCCCAGGCCCACGCCTGGGTGGAATATCTGGATGACGACAACGCCTGGCGCGCCTCCGACGCCACGGCCGGATTGGCGGTGGAGGACGCGCTTCGCGATCGTCCCCCGGCGCGGCCCACCTCCTGGGAGGAGGCGGGGTGGTTCGATCGGCTGCACTGGGGATTGGAAAGCCTCAACTATGAAGTCGCGGTGTTTTTCATGTCCTTTGATTTGAGCCGGCAAGTGCTGCTGTGGAACGCCTTGCGGGAAGCCGGGCCCGGCGCCCTAGCGGCCCTGTTCCTGGTTCTGCTCGCGGCCGTGATGACGAGTTTCGGCCGTCGCGGATGGAGGTCCCTGCTGCCGAGCCTCGAGCCGCGCGAGGTCCGGCGGTACCGGCGTTGGGTTCAGAAAGAAAGCAGGCTCGGCTCCGAAGTGAGCTTCATCAAAGGGCCGCTGGAAAACCTGGAAAGCGTGGAGAAAAAAGACAAAGAGCGGGCCGAAGCGGCCCGCTCGATCGTGGATGATTACATCCGGTTTCGTTTTTAGTTTTTTAGGATGAAGTCGTCGTGCGGCGGGAGATCAACATGCGGTAGAGAGCCAGCAGGATGACCGCTCCCAAAACGGAAGCGAAGAATCCCGGGGCTTCATCCGGCAGGTAATATCCCATGCTGGAGCCGATCCAGTTCGCGACAAATGCACCGGCGACGCCCAAGAGCATCGTGATGAAAATGCCACCGGGATCTTTTCCCGGCATAACGAGTTTTGCCACTGCGCCTACAATCAATCCGATAAATAATGCCCAAATCATGAGGTCAACTTAACCCCGTCGGAGGGTCCGCGAAACCTGAAAATCCGGATGTCGCCGAATCTAGACATGGGGGCGGAAATGACGGCCTTGTTTAGAAAGAAGCTTCCAGAACTTCCGAGGGGTGGTGCTGTCGGGTGCTGAAACCCAGCGCGGCCAGAACCAAATGAGCCTGCAGCAAAGCCCCCGTGACCCCGCGCTCAGGGGCGAGGGCGCTGGAGGCGATCCACAGGTTGTGGGCTTCCGGCATGGTTTGGTTGCCTTTGAGTTTGAGCTCTCCGTCGCCGCCCACCATGGGGGAGACCATGATGCGCTCGCGGACCAGGCCTTCCAGGGCCTCCGGATAAGCGCGTTTGATCTGTCGCTTGATTTTTTTCAGGGCGGCGCCGACGAGCTCGCTGTCCTCGGTGACCTCCTCATCGAGGAACGTCACCCACTGCGAGGTCTGGCGCGGGCCCTGTTCGGTCTCGGTGGGCGGCATGAAGCGGCCGGCGCAAGGGCCGATCTCGTCCTGCGTGGTGCCGTTCAGGATGTGAACCGCCTCGGAGTCGGTGACGGTTTTGTCGTGGCAAAGATCCAGGCACAGCGCCGTCCAGTAGACGTTTTTCGCGAGCTTCTGACGGGCGCGCGCCGACAGCGAATCCTGCGACATCAGGACGCTCAGGGATTTCACCGGGCCCGCGTAGATGACGTTGGCGGCGCGGATGGTTTTCGCCCCGTTGATCGTCAGGTGCTGGACCTCGTTGTTTTCGACCTGAAAGCGCGTCACGTAGGAGCGCGGCATGAATTGGCCCTGGAACTTTTCCAGCAGGAGGGAGGTCCACAGCGCCGGTTCGAGATTCAGTTTCAGGTGATCCGGATTCATGAAGGGTTTCATCTGATCGTAGAATTCCGGCGGGTTTTCGCCGAAGCCGACGAACTCTTTCAGGCGCCCTTCCTCAAAGCTCACCGGGGGGCGGTGTTCCGCGCCGGCGACGACTTTGAGTCCGAGCAGATCCTCGAGGAACAGCAGGGCCTGGCGGTTCAATTCGGTGTCGGGAACGAAGCGCAGACCGTTGTTGATGGTGCCCGTGGGAAAGGAAATGGGACGGTTGACGCCGCCGGCCTGATCGAGGCCGTCCAGCAGAACGACGTTTTTGGTCTCTTGCGACAAACGCACGGCGCAGGCCAGGCCGCTCAATCCGCTTCCAACGATGGCATAATCAAAGATGTGCTGACTCATGGGGAAGAGCTTCGTCGCCCGCTCGCGGCTCTGTCAAGAAATGCGTTTCACCGCGAACCGCAAAACCGCTCGGATCAAGGGCTTCAAAGCGTCGTTCCTGTCCAAAAACCGGGCAATGGCGGGCGAGGTCTTTTCATAACAACGGATGAAGAGACGCCCCGCCGCATGGGGTTTCAGGGAGGAATCGCGGAAGTGCCGGAGCAGTTGCACCTCGAGCGCCCAGGGCGATTCGAAAGCGCTGGTGGCGATGAAACAACGCGGGCGTTGTTCCGCGGCCCCTTTCAAAAAGGATTTGATGATGGCGGGGTTGCGCGACTGGCGCACGAAGGCTTCCGCCTTTTTGATGATGTCCGGGAAGATCGGCGTGAAGCGCACGAACTGCGCGAGCTGTCTGGCGGCGATCTGCTGGCGCTCGGCGTATTTGTCGCTGGTGTCGTAAATGCGCAGCAGATCCCAGTACACGGACGCGACCACGGTGAGTTCGCTCGTGCGCGCGTTGTCCTTGAACATCTCCGGGGTCAGGAACTGGCCTTTTTTGCAACCGAAAACGATTTCGAGGATCTTCAGGTATTTTTCGTAGGAGACCGCGGCCTCGGAATAATTTTTTTCCGACATCATGGTGCGGGCGCGCTTGATCAGCTGAACGCGGTTCTTCCAGAGCTGCAAACGGTGCTGCTCTTTGGCGCGCTCCTGGGCGAGCAGGGCGCCGCCCGTCGCGCGGCCCGCGGTCTTGCGCAGGTCCGACAGGCAGCCCGCGCAAATCTGCGCGGGCAGCGAGGACTCGCCCATCGACTGCAATTTGGACACGAGATCGGAATCCACGGCATGAAGCTCGGTCACTTCAATCCCGCAACGCGGACATTTCACCATGGATTAATGGTCTCAAAGCAGGCTCAAGGGGTCAACGTCGACGAGAACGCGGGCCCCGTTCGGGATCCACTCCTCGTCACCGAGGATCTGTCGGGCGAAGGCGTTCAGGCGGTCGGCCCGCGAACCTTTGATGAGCAGCTGAAAACGAAATTGGTTCTTGATGCGGGAAAGGGGCGCTTCCGCCGGGCCGAGGACTTCGAGACCTTTGTAGGGCTCCCGGGTGCCTTGAAGCGTGCGGGCGCGGTCCGCGAGCCTCTGGGCGGTGACCTGCGCTTTTTCAAGGCCGTTCGCCTGGATGCGGAAAGCGAGCAGGCGGCCAGACGGCGGGTAGTTCAATTGCCCGCGGAATTGGATCTCGCTTTCGGCGAAGCCCTCGAAATCGTGGTGCAGGGCGAATCTCAGGCTGTCGTGCTCGGTGTTGTAAGTCTGGACCACGACGGTGCCGGGCTTTTCCCCCTCGCGGATATGACGGCCGCTGCGGCCGGCCATCTGCGTGATCAGCTGGAAACTGCGCTCGGTGGCGCGGAAATCGGGAAGGTTGAAGCCGATGTCGGCCAGCACGAGCCCGACCAGTTTGAGTTTCGGGAAATCAAGGCCTTTGGCGATCATCTGCGTGCCCACGAGGATGTCGATGTCGCCGGTTTCCATCTTTGAAATCAGGTCCTCGAGATCCGCGCGGTTCTGGATTTCGTCGCGATCGGCGCGGGCGATGCGGGCGCCGGGGAAAAGCCGGTGCAGGTCCTTTTCCAGCAGCTCGGTGCCGAGACCGATGGCTTCCATCTCGCCCTCGCTGCAGTCCTGGCATTTGCGGCGGAAATTCTCGTGGTAATCGCAATAGTGGCAAACGAGATGGGTGCCGGCGTGCAAGGTGAGGTTGATGTCGCAGTTCGGGCATTCGCGCGTGTGCCCGCAGGAGGGGCACACCACCATGTGGGCGAGCCCCCGGCGGTTCAGGAACAAGGCCGCCTGCTCCTGCCGGGCCAGGGTGTCGATCATGTCGAGATACAGGCGCGGGCTCATCCAGAAAGGCAGGTCCCGGGGGACTTCGCGCTCGGGGGGCTCGGGCTTTCTCAGGTCCACGATGTGCATGTCGGGGAGGCTGCGGTTGGCGACGCGGTTCCGCAGCCGATGCAGGTGGTATTTTCCCTCTTTGGCGTTGTTCCAACTCTCAAGACTGGGCGTCGCGGATCCCAGCACGACCGGGCATTTGTGGAAACACCCCAGCATCACGGCGGCGTCGCGGCCATGGTATTTCAGTTTTTCCTCCTGCTTGAAACTGGGTTCGTGCTCTTCGTCGACGACGATGAGCCCCAGGTTCGGCAGGGGGCAGAAGAGCGCGGAGCGGGCGCCGATGAGGATTTTTTTCCTTCCCTCGATCATGTCCCACCACTGGTTGGTGCGTTCGCGCGGGGTCAATTGCGAGTGCAGGGCCGCGATGGAATCACCGAAGCGCGAGGCGAAACGATGGATCAGCTGCGGTGTCAGGGAGATTTCCGGCACCAGCACGAGGCCCGCCTGACCCTTCTCCAGGGTTTTTTCCAGCAAGCGGAGGTAGATTTCCGTTTTCCCGGAGCCCGTCACCCCGAACACGAGGTGCGTGGAAAAACCCTCATGACCCTCGATGGCGCCGATGCACGCGGCCTGCTCGGGCGTGAGAACCGGCGGCTCTTGCGAGGCCACCTGCGGAATGACCGGGGCCTTGCGGGATTTCTGCTCGCGGCCCTGCTTTTTCAGAGGGGGATAGGCGAGCAAAGAGGTCATCCCCGGGGGATGGATGTAGTACTTCGACAGCCATTCCAGCCACTGCACGAAAGGTTCGGGCAGGGTGGCGTGCTCATCGTCGATGCTCTCAATGGATTTGATCGTGAAACCCCCGGGGGCTTCCGCGGCCGGCCCCAGCACCAGCCCCTGGGTCAGGCGCTTGCCGCGGCCCAAAGGCACGTTGACGAGCTGACCGCGGTGGATGCCGAGTCCGGGCGGGGCCTCGTAGGTGAGAGCCTCGGGCATGGGGGCGTCCACCGCCACCCGCCACAATTGGCTCATCGAAACCTCTTGTAGAACTCCTCGATGACGGGACGGGCGGGCTGGTTCTCCAGACCCTGCATTCTCCAAACGCTGTCGAGGGCGTTCGTCGACAGGGACGAAACGCCTTTGGCGGAGACATTGGTCACCCGCAGACTGACGGAATGGGGGCCCCACTGAATGGAGCGGTTTTTCGGGAACTGCAGCCCGCGGCTGTAAGCGGAGTAATTGTCGGCCAGGATTTCGGTTTGCGAGGGGAAACGCGCTTTGCGGATCAGGAATTGATCCTGTTCGATCCACAGGCCCGGCGGCCGTTCGACGGAGCCGGGCGCGGCGGGCGCCCCGAAATCCCAGGTGATGACGCCGGCGGTGCGGCCCAGGCGCAGAAGCGGATCCGGATCGTGTTTGATGTCTTCGGCGCGGCGGGGCAGGGCTTTGCGCTGGAAGACGGAGGCCGGCGCGATTTTCAAGGCGACGATCTGCTGAAGGGCCGTCTCGAGTTGCCGCCAGTGAAAAAGGCGCTCCACGAATTCCGCCTGCACCGGGGTGGATTCCCGGCGCCCGTTTTCGCGCAGCACCCATTTCTGGCCGCCGGCGTAGAGGACCTGCAGCTTCAGGTTCGTTTCGCGCGGACCCGTCACGGTGAGTTTCAAATTGCCCGCGTTGTCGACGATCCAGGTTTCTTTCAGCGTGAGCAGCTCCGGACCGTTCGGGAACTGCACGTCCTGCTCGATGGTGTAGGATCCCGTGCCGGAATTTTCCGCCGTGCGCTCGATGATCGTGCGGGCGGGGAGGATGTAGGCGGAAGCCAGGAGCGGGAAAAGCAGAACGAGGAGATTCATCGTTTTCCTCCTTGCAGCCGGGCCGAGAGGCCCAGGATGTAAGACTTCAGTTCGTCGCCCAACTCCGGATTGTCGAGGGCGAGTTCGATATTGGCCTGCAGGTAGCCGAGCTTGTCGCCGGCGTCGAAACGGCGCGATTCAAAGGTCATGGCGTTCAAACCCTTGTCGCGGCAGAGCACGCGCATGCTGTCGGTGAGTTGGATCTCGCCGTTGAGGGAGGGCTTGGCGCTTTTCAGGATTTCCATAATGTGATTGTCGAAGACGTAGCGGCCCGGCAGCGCCCAACGGCTTTTGGTCTCCGTGGGTTTGGGTTTTTCAGTGAGGTCCGTGACCTTGAAAAAACCGGGGCGGATCTCGGTGGTCTCGGCGATCCCGTATTTCGAAACGTCCTTGTCGTCGACTTTCATGATCGAGATCGAGGACACGTTGGTGTCCTCGAAAGAGCGGCACAGCAGGTTCGTGACGTTGCCGGAGGTCGGCGTTTCGGTGGTGATCTCGTCGCCCAAAAGAACGGCGAAGGGATCGTCGCCGACGATGGGCAATCCCGTCAGGATGGCGTGACCCAAACCAAGGGCCTGCTTCTGGCGGATGCTGATGATGTTCGCCATGTTGCGGATCCGGCTCAGTTTTTCCAGCAGGTGAAGCTTTCCGTCTTTGGCCAGGCGGTCTTCGAGTTCGTAGGAGGTGTCGAAAAAATCCTCGATGGCGTGTTTGCCCCGTCCGGCGATCAGGATGATGTCCTCGATGCCGGCCTTGATGGCTTCCTCGACGACGTAAAAAATAATCGGCGCATCGACGATGGTGAGCATCTCTTTCGGGACTGTTTTGGTGGCGGGCAGGAAGCGCGTTCCCAAACCGGCGGCCGGAATGATCGCCTTGCGGATTTTGCCCATGCGGAATGCCCCCTTCCAAAGGTCTCAAAACGAGACCGTGACAAAGTTTTTTATCACGGGTGCGGGGCCCCATGCTAACCTGAATTTCGGGGGAACATCCATGCGTCAGAAGCCATTCCGTTTCGCATCCGTGATCGTCGCGGCGCTGCTGCTTTCCGTTTCTTTCCAGAACTGCGGCAAAGCCGGTTTTGACGGACAAGATCCCTTGAGCCTCGACCTCTCCAGCAGCGATCTCACCGGAACCCCCTTCGCTTTTGACGCCACCTTCGATCAGATTTCCTACAACTCCTGCGCCGCGAGCAATCTGGCCGGTTACTCGGGATTTTACACCCTGATGGCCGGCGCCTACCAAAGCGGCGGCGTCTGGACCACGCCGGAATTCAAAAATTACATGAGCGGCGCTTCCGCCCCGGTCAAGCCGATCTACCCGGCGACCACGCTGACGGTGGATCAGATCAAACAGCACCTGGCGTCGACCCCCGAAAACGTCGAAGCCATCCCGCAAATGGCCCTGCGCCTGCGCACCAACATCCAGCAGGTGCGCACGCCCAATTCCAGCGGCGCCACCGAAGGGCTTGATTACATCTCGATGCTCGGCGATCTCACCGACGACCGCTGGATGCATCCGCTGGTCAACGATCCGGGCTCGGCGTTGTTCTTCAACCTCGCGCCCAACAACGCCCGCCGTCTGGAGGCGCGCCTGACCTACAACAAGGACGAAGGATTGGCGAAGGGCCTGCGCATGGACCTGTCCTCGTCATCGGTTCTGGCGCTGACTTTCCGTGATCGCGCCGACATGGGCGATGCGACGCGCGTGCGCGTGCCTTACGTGACCAAGCCCGACGGCACCGTCGGCCCCACCGGCGACAGCACGGTCGGTTTCGGCCGCGGTTATTACCTGACCTTCGATCGCGGCCTGTCCCAGTACACGCGCGCGATCCGCGCCACCGTCGACCCGGGCTCGGTCCCCGTGCCCCACACCTTGAATCCCGATAATCTCCTGACGGAAATCCGCGAAGTCAATTTGCGCACGCCCTCCGCCGGCACTACGGCCACCTGGGCCTGCCCGGAATCTCGCCGCTACGTCGTCGTGCAACCGGGGGACGCGGACCAGTACTGCCCGCAGGATCCCTTCGTGTACATGAATGACCCGGCCTACCGCCTGGAATACGAAATCGTGCGCCGCCACTTGAAAAGCGAGAACTGGAGAATCAGCATCCAGTACCGCTGCGTGGTCCCGATCGAGGGCAGTTGCTACGTGACGCGCGAGCCGAGCGGCGCGGCCCCCATGATCGAATACGATCAAACCCAACCCTGTTACCAGTCCGTCAGCGATGTTTCGTACGGCAACCCCATCCCGACGAAACGCTGCGCCCAGTACGTGAGCTTCTGCAACCGCAATTGAGGGCCCCATGAACGGACAAGCGCGACAGTCCATTCGGCGGATTCTCCAACGGGTGTCGCTTCTGGCGGCGGCGGGGTCCGCCGCGGTCATTTTCCAGAACTGCGGGAAGGCGGGCTTCGACGCCGACCCCCTCCCTCTCACGCTCACGAGTTTGGACGAGTCCGGCGACACGCCCTTCGCTTTCGATGCGGCCTTCGACCAAATCACCTACAACTCCTGCTCCGCGGTCCGCGCGGGCGGAATGACTGATTTTTTCACTCTGAAGGCGGGCGCCCATGGTTCGGGGGGCGTTTCCATCACGGCGCAATTCCGGGATTACCTGAAAAGCGGCAAGGACCTCCCTTTGCACGCGCCGGGGCAAGAGCCGAGCGCGGAGCAAATCAAAAACTTCCTGGCCGTCTCGGGCAGGAACGTGGAGGCCCAGCCGCAGATGGCTCTTCGCGCGATCGCGGATGTCCAAAAAATCGTTCCCGCCTCCGGCAGTCCCGTTCAGTCCCTCCTGCTCTCCGATTTGACGGATGACCGTTGGATGGATCCCCTGGTGCGCTTCAAAGAGCCGACCCTTCATTTTGATTTGGCGCCTTCGATGCGGAGGTCCCTCGAGGGGAAATTCACCTTCAACCAGTCCGAAACCCAAGCCGAGGAATTCCGCGGTCTTTTCGCCGACAATGCCCTCATGCTGACCTTCCGGGAGCGATCTGATTTGGGGGACCAGTACGCGGCGCGCGCGCCGGACGCCGCGTCCCGAAGCGTCGCTTACGGACGCTCCTATGCGCTTTCATTCGCCCGCCCCGGGCAGAACCCCCATTCCAATCTCCTGTCGAGGATCGAGGAATTTGACCTGCGCCAACCGTCGGCCGTTCTCAAAACGTGGAATTGCGCGGACAACAGGCGCTACGTGGTGATGCACGTTCCGCCCAATCTGAGCGTTGAGGCGCAAGCGGCCGAACGCCAGAGACTTTGCCCGGCGGACCCTTTCGGCTACATGAGCGATCCGAATTACGCGCGGGAGATGAAGATCGTGCGCCAGCATCTGAAGGCGGAGGACTGGTGGGTCAGCGTGGCCAACCGTTGCGCCATCCCCCTCAAAGGCGGCTCTTGCTATCCTCTCGAGCCGGATACCACGGAGCCGCAAATCGAATACGATCCCGGCCAGCCGTGCTATCCGGGCGTGGGCGGCGGCGCGAATCTGCCGATCAAGCGCTGCGCCCAGTACGTGAGCGTCTGCACGCGCGACTGATCAGCGGCGCGCCACTCTTTCCTGCAAAGATTCTTCGTAATGCGCCGGGAACATCTTCAGGTATTTCACCGGATTCACCATGCGGCCGCGCACTTTCACGGTGAAGTGCAGGTGCGGTTTCGTGCAGTAGCCGGTGCAGCCGACTTCGGCGATTTTCTGTCCCAGTTGCACGAGCTGACCTTCGCGCAGGTTCGACGGCAAACGGCGCAGGTGGTTGTAAGAGGTCTCGATGCCGTTGGCGTGCAACAGCACCACGTAGTTGCCGGCGGCGTGATTGCGGCCCATGCGCACCACGGTGCCTTTGCGGGGGGCGTAGATGGCCTCGCCCTGCGGAAGCTCGAAATCGATGCCGAGATGGGGCTGCACGCGCCGGGTGATGGGATGGCGGCGGTCGGGTTGGAAGAGGCTCGCGATGCGCAGGTAATTCACCGGCGCGTAAAAGGGACGGTCCGACAAAAGATCCTGGGCGCTGATGAAAACCCCGCCGTTGCCGAAACGCATGAACTCCTTGCGGACCATCTGGCCGTCGATCTCAAGACCGACCTTCAGCACTTCGCCGTAGCGGATGAGGTGGGGCCCCTCGTATTTTTTTTCCAGAGTGAGCTCGAAGCGATCGCCCGGGTGAACGCGCTCCAGATCATGCTCGAGAAGATAAGCGTCCATGAAACGCGAAGCGATCCAGTTGGAGGGCACGCGGGCCATGAGGCTGCCCATGAGGGAACCGCGGATTTCACCGCGGATGGATTCCTGCACGACGCGGAAATCCGGTTTCACCAGGTCCGCCCCGCTTTTCCCCTGTTTTTTCCACAGGACGTAGGCGACGTCGCTCTGGCTGTCGAAAATCTTCAACGAGGCGGCGTTGGAACCGCCGCTCACGAAATATTTCATCTTCGGCGTGATCATCAGCGAATCCAGCCCCGGCGCCAGTTGCAGGATCCGGGCGCGCTCCGCGGTGCTGAAACCATGGCGACGCAGCAAAGTGACGACATTGTCACCGAGGCGGATGCTGCGGGCGGAAAAGGCGTTGTCGCTGCCGAAAGCCGTTTGGTAGGATCCGATGGTCAGAGAGAAAGCCAGAGCGAAGACGAGGTGTTTCAATGTCCCATCCTTGGTTGCGAACGCTGATTTTGATCATCCTGATGATTCAGCTTAACCCGCTTTGGGCCTTCGCCCAAACAACTTCATCCACGATTTCCGCTTCCAGCGCGGCAACGGCGGGTTCGGGCAGGGCTTCGGTCGAGGCGATGGACGTGCACGGACTGAATCCGGCGAACCTCGTGCATCTCCGTCACAGGGACCTGCACACCGCGACCACCCGGGATGGCTGGGTCGTCGGCGTCACCGACAACTCCCCTGATGTCCTGGTGCCGGCGGCCTTGTCTTTTGCCAAAGGCAAAACGACGTCTCAGGGCAACGAGATGTTCGAGGAGGACCTCCGCCTGGCCCTCGCGGGTCTCGTGGTCCCGCAATTGTCCGTGGGTTTGAGCGCCCACCAGTTCGAAGTGAAATCCCGCGAGAAGGTGTGGCGCCAGTTGAACGCCGATTTCGGCGCCACCTGGACGGTGACTCCCGAACTCGGACTCGCCGCCGTCGCGTATGATTTTTTGGACAGCGACCGCGAGTTGCCGGACGAGGTGCGGTTGCGGCCGCGGACCGGCTTGGGGATGAATTACGTGTACCGGAACTTCATGCGGGCGCGGGCCGATATCGTGTCCGATGGGGGCAATCATTTCGGCCGCCGAAGCCTGCTTTTGGGTTTTGAGACCTATATGAACAAGTATTTTTTGGCCCGCCTGGGCTGGGGGGATGAGCGGGCTAACGACCGTCAGATCGGAACCATTGGTTTCGGGCTCGATTTACCCCGGTTTCGGCTGAATTATGCCTATCAAACGGCCCTAAAAGGGGAACTTGAGAACTGGCATGCCATTGACTTGGGCATTCCCTTTTGATATTCCGCTTCATCTGACTTTGGAGGTTATCCCATGGCGTCGAAAACCAAACGCACCGAACTGATCCGCAAGCACAAAAAAGCCCGCGCTGGCGCCAAGCATAAAGCCGCTCGCCGCAATAAAGGCACGAGCAAATCGCCCAAAGTTCTCTTCGGCGATAAATAAGGCTTAGAACGACGACGTTTCCGCAGGTTTCTGCGAAAGTTTCCGGCGGCCCAAGGCAGACGACTCTTGCGGGCCGCCTCTCAAGTCCCAACGGATGGGGATTTCGACCCATCCTTCCTGTCCCGGATAAAATTTCCAACGTTTGAGGGCATCCAGGGTTTTGCTGTCCAGGTTCGCGTAACCCGTGGAACGGGTCTGTTTGAACTGCGACGGCAGGCCATCCCGGCCCACGTAGGCCATGAAGACCACGTCACCTTGTTGTTGCGCGGCCCTTTCCTCTTCCGTGTAGGACGGACGGGGATTGCCCGGCATTTGGCGCAGTTGATCGATGGTGCGCACGCCGCCGGCGACACCCGCCGCGGGACCGGCGATTTTTTCACCGCTCGAACCGGATCCAGCGCCCTCGGCGCCGGTGCCGGACCCTTCGCCCTGTTGGGTCGTTTTTCCCGCCTGGGCCGTTGCCGCCGCCAGGGCGGCGGCTTTCTCTTTTTCGGCCTTGGCCGCGGCGGCCTTCGCTTGCGCTTCAGCGGCCTCTTTCGCGATTTTTTCGGAGTGCGCCTTGCGAGCCGCCGCCGCGGCGGCCAGCGCCGCCTGTTGGCGGTCGTTTTCCGCGGCGAGTTCGGCCGCGGCCACGGCCTCGTCGTCATCCATGGCCTGCTTGTCCTGATCCATTTCCTGTTGGAGCGCCGTCGTTTTTTGAGCGTGCTGCTCGTCGACTTTGGAAAAACCGTCGCTCAAGTCGGAATCATCCATGTCCTTCGTGACCGTGGCGATGGGCGGCTGGGGCTCGTCCAATTCGGGGGCGTCCAGATCATCCAAAGTGGCCGGGGGCATGGGCTTCGCGGGCGACGCCGCGACCGGCGCCTTCACGAACGGAGAGGGTTTGGCGACGGGCTGGGGTTTCACCTCTTTCACGGCCGGTTTGGTCGGCGGCGGGGGAGGAGGCAATTTCGTGGTTTTCACCGGCTCGGGCGCCGGAGCCGCTTGGGGCGCGACGATGTCCTCTTTGTCCGCGCTTTCTTTTTCAGCCACGACGGGTTTCGCGGGTTCCGGAGGAGTGGTTGTGGGCGTCGGCACGGGCGTGGTCACGGAGCCTGTGGGAGCGCCGGCGGCGCCTTCCGTGTCGGGACCGGCCTGTCCATCGGCGATGGCCACGGGGCCCACGGAGTCGGTGAGTTCGATGGTCACGGTTTCCATTTTCGGTTCGCTCAAGGCGCGGGCGGACAGATAGATCACGCCGGCGGCCAGGGCGGTGTGCAGGGCGATGGAAAAAGCCACGAAGCGCGGGGAGCGGTTGGCGACGATCGGCGGATAGGCCGACGCCCACTTGTGACGGTGGGGATTGCGGAACGATTTCTCCTCGGGCGTGGTCTTTTTCAGGTCCTCATGGGCCATGAGCTCCTCCTGCAACAGGGAAAGCCTTTCCAAATCCCGGGCCAGGCGAGGGGCCCGTGATTGGCGTTTAAAGAGCGCGGAAGGGTAAAAACAACAGGGACGTCGCGGATTTCGTCGATCAGAACTGGCGGAAAGTGGTGCAGTTCAGGCGTTTTTTGAGGGGACCGGCGGCGAACTCGTTCGAGAAGAAAACCATTTTGGCTTCAAAGCTGGAACGCGCGCCGTTGGGGATCTTGGTTTTTTTCAAGGTCGACGGGATGGCGTAGAGCTCAAGGCTGAGGCTCAGCGGGGAGTTTCTGGTGTTCGCGGCCAGGGTGTAAACGCCGACGTCGAGATCCTCGACGATTTTCACGGAGGCGTTTTCCTCGGTCTGCAGGGTGGTCTGGTTCACGAACGAAAAAAAGCGCGATTCGCGCCCGCCGTTGAAGACCTTGAGGTCGAATTCGGCGAGATCGCCGGGAACCTGGCCGTCGACGCGGATTTTTTTGTCGGCGGACGAGCATTTCAGCGTCGTGTTCGAGGCGCCGGCGGCGGATTGCAGGGAAAAGAGAATGATTCCGGCCCCGATGAAAAATTTCGACATGAAAACAACCCCCGTTGTTTGAAAAGAACTTGGGGGTTCTACGAAATTTTTTTGGAAATGGAAAGAGCGCTCGCGCCGCCGGGGAAAAATTCAAAGAGTGTTCAAAAAATTGTCACTCGGGCTGCAGGCCGGCGGGCGATTCGCCTTTGGCGATGGCGGCGGCCAGGCGCAAATGATCGGGATGACCGATGATTTTCATCGCCAGATCGAGGGGCGGCGGATCCGGCTGCCGCAGTTTTTCTTTTTTGAGCTCGAAGACGCGGTCGCGGATCGATTCGATCTCGGCTTTTTTCAAGCGTCCCTGGGCCACGGCCTCGGTGACGGCATCGAGGGCGCGCGGCGGGGCATCGGGTTCGTTGCAGTACAAAAGCAGGTCGGCGCCCGCTTCGATGGCGCGCACGGCGACCTCTTCCACGCTGTAGTGCTTGGTCAGGGCTTTCATGCCGAGGTCATCGGTGATGATGAGGCCGCGGTAGCGCAATTCCTTGCGGAGGATGTCCTTCAGGAAAATTTCCGACAAAGTGGCGGGCCACACGGGATCGATTTTCGGGAAACGGATGTGCGCGGTCAGAACCATGTCGACGCGCGCGCGGAACGCTTTTTTGAAGGGCGGAATCTCGATCTCGTTGAGGCGCCGCAGATCCAGGTCCTCGATCGGCAGGTCCTCGTGGCTGTCGAGGAAGGTGTTGCCGTGCCCGGGGAAGTGCTTGGCGCAGCTGATGATGCCGGATTTCACGTAACCGCGGACCAGCGCCGAGGCGTGTTTTTCCACGAGCTCGAGGTCGGACCCGATGGAACGGTCGCCGATCACTTTGTTCTGCGGGTTGGTGAGAATGTCCACTGACGGGGCGAAATCGAGATTGATGCCGGCGGCGAGGAGTTCCTGCCCCATCTTTTGCGCGAAGTGAAAGGTCACCGTGGGATTGTCGATTTGCCCGAGCTTGGCGACGGCGGGCCAGACGGTGAAGGGCGGTTTCAGACGGTGGACTCGCCCGCCCTCCATGTCGATGCCGATGAAAAGCGGGGCGCGGTCCGCCTGCTGATGACGCAGGGATTGGATCTCGGCGCAAAGATCGCGGACCTGCTTGGGTTCGGCGACGTTGCGGCCGAACAGAACGACGCCGCCGATGTTGTTTTCAACGATGAATTTCTTTTCGTCCGCGGTGAGGGCATGACCCGAGATGCCCATGAACATCAGCTGTCCGATGAGGGGATTCATTTCGAAGCGCCTCCGCTTTTGCCCGGAGCCGGGGCCGGCGTCGCGGGGAGGGCCTCTTCCTTCGCGGCCTGGGACAGGGGATTGGTCGTGCCCACCGGCACGTCGCCGAAAACGCTTTTCATGATCGCCGCGTTCATGCCGAAGCCGCCGACGGCCTCGTTGGGTTTCGCCACCAGTTCGACGTTGATGCTGTTGGCCGGGGTGACGGTGCCCAGGACGCCGCCCTTTTCGGCGACGTAGCTGGTGAATTTGGAGTCCTTGAAGCGGTTGAGGATTTTGTAGGCCGCGAAGCCTTTGTACTTCTCCTCCTTTTCCACCAGGGCGTCGCCCTTGACGATGCTGGCGTCTTCCTCGGCGATGGCCGTGTACTCGTAGCGCGTGCCGGCCTGCAGGCCGTTTTTGCTCTTCAGCATCAGGTAGACCAGGAAATTGCTGAGGAAGGTCCCTTTGGGGAGATCATTGCGGATGGTTTTGGATTTTCCCTCTTCCGTCAGCACGGCGGTCATCTTGTCCTTGCTGAATTTGGCGTCGATGGTTTTGGTTTTTTTGCCGACCATCGAAGTGTACTCGTAGGAGACCGGCTTGAGATCGACGTCGGCGACGGCCTTCAGGCTCTCGGTGACGTCGGAACCCAGGGCGCCGGTTTTCAGGAAGTAGGCGCCGCGGAATTGTTTTTTCCGCGGGTCGTATTCGTAACGGGAAACCACGTAGCCGACGTGCACGCCGCCCGAGAGGATTTTCGAATAGCCCTCGAAGAGGACGTCGGCCCGGGCTTTGGGCGCGCCGAGAGCGGCCAACAGGAAAACAACTGTCGCGATTTGAGACGATGCACGGACCATGGTCGAGTCTCCCCGTGGAAAAGAATCTTCCCAAAGTCTGTCCTCGAGGGAAACAGAAGTCAAAAAAATCAAAGTCGAGTAGACTGTTTGAACTGTCATGCGGAAAATTCTGTCCCTCCTCAACAACCGTTCCCTCTCGGATCGTCGCGGGCAAGTGGCGATTTTCATCGCGTTGATCTTTCAACTGTTGTTCTTGTTTTTCGCCATGGTCGTGAACGTCGGCCTGCTCGTCCACCACAAAATCAACCTGCAGAACTCGGTGGATCTCGCGGCCTACTACGGCGCGATGAAACAATCCGAGGTGATGAACGCGATCGCGCACACGAATTATCAGATCCGCCAGAGCTACAAACTGATGACGTGGCGTTATCGGGTTCTGGGGACGGCCGGGGTTTTCCCGACGCAAGTGGACCCCCCGGGCGGTCACCCGACGCACAAAAACAGCAGCGAGGCGGTGAACAGCGGCCGGAACGGCGCCGTCATCCGTTACAGCGACGAGGACGGCTGGCCGCGGGAGAACGACAAGCTCAAGGATTTCTACGAACGCCCGGCTTTTTGCCTGGGCTTCAAACCCTTCAAGGAAGTCCCGCCGGGCGAGAGCTCCTGCCGGGCCCCCAAGGGGCAGAAAATCGACGCCCTGAGGAGCGCGCCCATCATCGCCGGATACCTGGGGGCCGCGCACGTGGCCAAGCGCGTGACGGAACTCGCGAACACGTCGAAGGACATGCGCTGCGAGGACGCGGGTCCTTTCAACTACGTGGCTTTGGGCCGCTTCATCGTGGGGTTCAACATCGACCAGGGCGATCGCAAGATGCTGATCTACAAACTGGCCAACAACATGAGCCAGTCGACGGAGGACTTCATCGACATCGAGGGCGAACGCGCTTCCGAGGGCATCCGCAAAACCCTGGATGGCAACTTCACGTCGGCCAACAAGGAGTCCTTGAAGGAGTTCAAAATTTTCAACTCTCTGGCTTCCGGTCGCTGCGGCAACAGCGGCGGCAACGGCTCGGCTCCCCCGGGGTGGCTGGCGGAGGTTTCGATCTTCCCGCGCGCCACCTACAAAATGTGCGCGGGCGTCGGCGGGGATTCCAATTTGCATCCCAAAAACATCGATTACCGCCCGAGCAAGGACGACGGCAGCGGCAATCCGAACGTGAACAACGAGAAGAAGCTCAAACCGCAGATCGATTACCTCGAGCAGTACATCGCCCTGGCCACGCCGGGCAGCGTGTTCCGGCCGTCCCTGGGGGTCGAGAAGAACCCTTGGTGCATGTCCTACGTCGGCGTTCGCGCTGAAACCGAACCCAGCATCCCCTTTTCCCTGGGCAAGATCCGTCTGAAGGCCGTGGCTTTCGCCAAACCTTTCGGCGGCCGCATCGGTCCCTGGTACGGCAAGAAGTGGCAGCCGGGCATCATGGAATCCAGCGGCAGCGGCGAGGAGGAGCGAAGCGATCCGCGCACGCCCACCCGCTGCGCTTTCGGGAACATCAGCAACTGCACGGTTCAGGGCCAGGACGCGGTCACGACTTTGAACTACAGCCGATTCCCCGGCGACCCGGTGGGCCTCATGTCCCGGGCGATCCACGGCCAATACGCCAAAGCCATCTATGATCTGGGCAATCCGAGCCTCGAAGCCTGGGAGGGGATCGAGTACGGTCCCGCCGCCCGCGGCGGCGAGTGGGACCTTCTGTCCTGGGGGGATGAGGCGGATAAAAAGATGCGGCGCCTGGAGATCGCGTCCGTGGTGCCGGACATTTTCGATCTTTCGTACTATTCCATCGATCCGGATTTTTATAACAACTACTTCGTTGGACGCCTGGAAAACTACCTGAAGAAACACCCGATCTCGGCGGAGGGCGGCTACATTCCCCGCTTGGACATCGGCAGCCGTCAATCCGGGGATTCGCTGTCCGGGGGACGCCCGTCGCGGTCCTTCAACATCAAGGATCAGATGGATGTCGCGCAAAGCCTGCAAGGATCTTCGAACAACGGTTATGACATCGATTGGAGTTCGAAGTTGATGTACGCCGTCGTCGGTTCGCGGAACTTCGAGCAGGTTCTGACCGGGTGGATCTCCAAAAAAGACCTGACCACTTACGACTTGGATACCGAGCGCTTCGGCCGCTGCGCTCGGGCGGCCGGCAAGGACGCGCCGGTGCCGGGCGGCTGCGAGCACGGCGGCCGCACCGGGTATTCCGTGAAATTGGTGTCGTCGGATTATCTGGCGGGCAATCACAAACTCGGCGGCGAAGGCTCCTCATCGGCGCGCATCCTGAATCCGCCCAACGAGGATTTCCTGAAGTGACGCGGTTTTTCCCCTTTGTCGCTTTCAGCCTTTTTTTCGCGCCCGTCGCGTCCTGGTCCCAGGAAAACACGAAGTTCGAGTCCATGGACGCCCTGATGGGATCCATCGATGAATTGAACAGATTCGACGGCACCGTGGGCGCGAAACCCGTTTGCGAACCCGCCGCCGTCAAAACCGCTCCCGCCAAGACCACCACCACCGCCGTGGACCGCAACGGGGACCGCTTGGAGCTGAGCGTCCTCACGGAGGCGGAGGCTTGGGAGATTTTCAAGGACATCCGCCGCGAAAAATTAGCCCTGAAAAACTGGGAAGTTTGCGCCCAGCGCGCGCACCGGATCGGTTTTTTGCTGGACCGGTACGGCATCCAATCGGGGAAAGTTTTCGTCCATGCCGGCCTGGGGTCCCTGGTTCCCGACATCAAGGGCAACGAAAACGGCGGATTGCGCTGGAAATACCACGTGGCCCCCATGGTGATGGTGCGCCGGGGTGATCAGATCGTCCCTTATATTTTCGATCCGGCGGTCTTTGACGCTCCCGTTCCCCAAGCGGAGTGGGAGCGGATGCTGAAAAGCCACCCGAAAACGAGTTTCGGCAGGGTGGAGTTGACCAATCGTTACGTGTACCTTCCGAGCCAGTCCTCCCGGAAGATGCAGGCCTATGATCCGGAGGATCTGATTCAGGCGGCGGACGCCATGAATCGCGGCAACTCCCGGAGCTTTCGGGGTTTCTAGGTGACGAACTTGTCGTCAAGGGGGCGTCTCAAGTTGAGACGGACGCACGAACTCTCTCAACTTCCCTGGGCTTTTGTCCGAAAATGAAGACAGGGGGAATTTCATGTCCGCATCCCGGGGGATCCTGTCAAAGGCTGTCCACCTCGTCGTGTTGACGGGGCTCGCGATGTTCGCGACGCCCGCGGGCGCGCAGACCGGCACGACCTCGAACACACTCAATCAAAGCTGCCTCGCCAACAGCAACCTGGATTCGGGACCCGTGGTCGCGGCGGAAAGCGCCGCCCAGGCGATTTCAAGCGCCGGCGGCGCGAGCCTCACGTCCGAAATCTCCGCCTGGAAAAACAAACGCGAAACCTGCAAAGACCGCAACTACACCGCCCAACAGCAGTGTTACGAGGCCTGTTCGAAACACGCCCAAGGGGCCCAGTCGGGCGCCGGCGCGATCGGCAGCATGATCAACATCCTCACCGGGCTCACGAATCAGACTTGCAACCAGCAGGGCGACGCCGCCCAGACTTTGCAAAACGGCTATCAGAACTACACGGCCGCCTGCAAAACCGCGCAGAGCGCTTGCAACGAATCCTGCGGCAAGGAAGTCGAAGAGACGAAGAAAGCCATCGAAGCCAAATTGAAAACGGCCTGCGCCTCCGCAAAAAACGCCTCTTCCTGCGCGGCTCAAGTGACGGCCCTGCAAAACGCCCTGAAGATGGACGACAAAACCGACAGCGCTTACATCGCCGGGAAAAAACAGCAGTGTGAAAAAGAATTCTCCAGCATGATGAACAACGCCGCCCAGCTTTTGGGGGAACTCGGAAAAATGCTGGCGGGCGCGAAAAAATGCGATGAGGACAGCGATTCCTCCTCCGATGACGCGGCCACGGCCGACGCGACCCTGGATTGCAGCGTCGAACCCAACCGCAGCTCGAACAAAACCTGCATCTGCCAATGGGATCCCCGCCGCAGCGGCTGCGAGAACGCCGAGGATTTCCAGAGCGCCGACAAATCAAGCTTCGGTTCCGATCCCTCGGAAACGGCGCTCAAGTCCGCGACGGACAGCGTGAGCAATCAGAACAACGCCGAGAATATTTTCCCGACGAGCGCCGCCGATGGCGCGGGCGGCGCCGGTGTCGGCGGTGGTTACGTGGGCGGAAACTCCGGCGCGGCCGGCGGAACGTCTTCCAACGCGGAAAAAGGCAAAGAGAAAAAAGGCCTCAGCGCCAATGTCCTGAGCGGTGAGGAATCCGGCGGTGGCGGCGGTGGCGGGGGCTGGAGTTTCAACTCCGCCGGAGCGGGCGCCGAAAACGGCAAACGGACCGTGTCGGGCGGTCTCGCGCCCAATGCGGCCGGTGGTCAATTCAGCAATCAGGTGACGGGCCCTGGGGGGCGCGACAATTTCCTCAAAGTGAAAACCCGCTATGTCGAAAATCAACCGACTTTCGAGCTGAACGCGGCGAGCGCCCCGTCCACCGGCGTGCTCACAAAGGGTAAATAGAGGTCCGTGATGAGAAAAATCCTGCGACAGACGATGGCTGTGATGTTCGCCCTGCAAAGCACCGCTGGGGCCTCCTCCTGGCAGGACATCAGCGCGCCTCCGGGAGTGCAACCCGCGCCGGCCGCGAGTCCGACCCCGTCGCCGGCGCCGGCGACCGCCCCCGCGACCGCGCCGGGTCCCGCCGCGCAACCGAATGTCTCCACGCCTTCGCAAAACCAGGCTTCGCAAGGCAGCCAGGGACAGAACAATTCCTCCAGTCAGATCGCGCAGCAGGTGGGTCAAGGCCTGCTCAGCGCGGGCACGTCCATGATGTCGTCCTGCGCGGCCTCGCAGTGCAGTTGTTGTCCGGCGGCGGCCGCTTTGATCGGCATGGGCTTGATGGGACTGGCGCAATCCGGAGCCAACAAAGGGGCGGGCGGGCAAAACGGCTACGTCGCCGGCATCAGCGCGGCCGGTTACGATCCTTACGGCGGCAACTACGACACCTCCGGCAGTCTCGACAACATCGAGCCTTTTAAACCGTCCTCGGACGCGGTGAAAAACCTCAGCAATATCCTGGCAAAAGACGGTGTGAAATTCGACGGCAAAAAAATCACCCTTCCCGATGGAAAGTCCATCAACGTGAGCGATATGGGCAATCGCGAGTCCATGGCGGCGGCGGGCATCAGCCCGTCCGATATCAACAAAGCCATGAACCTCGCCGCGGAACTCGAGAAAAAAGCCGCCGCGGAAGTGGAAAAGGTCGGCTCTCACACGGCGAGCTCCGGCTTTTCCGAGGGCGGCGGCGGTTCGGGCCGTTCGGTGGCGAGCACGGACACCTCTGGTGGTGGCGGCTCGGGCCTGTCCGCCGCGGATCCGAAACCCACGGTGGCCGGCATGACCCGCAATTACAACGGCGAAAACATCGGCGTCGCCGGCGACAGCATTTTCGCGATGATGGCCCGCCGCTACGAGATCAAGAAAAAAGAAGCGGTCTTCCTGCCGCCGGATTCGACGCCGAATTAAGACAAAATCAAACCGTGCGTGGGTTGTCCCCGCGCGCGCAAAATCAGATTTTCACCGACGACCGCCTGGTGCAGGCGCGCGCCGGCCTCAACGCGCGTGCGGCGTCCGATGACGGCGAAGTCGGCGATTTCCACGGAGGAATCCACCGAGGCCCCGGGCAGCACGAGGCAGGGGACCTGCCCCGCCCTCCATGACCAACCTGGCGCCTGCCGGTCCAGCAGGGTCGAAAGGAAACTTTTCTGGGCGGCCGGCCCCTGGCGCAGGACCTCGAGGCCGGAGCGCGTGGCTTCGAGCAAATCGCTTTCATTGCCGGTCTCATGCCACCAGCCCTCCACCGGGTGGACGGCGACGCGCGCGCCCTCCGCCAGCGCCTTCATGACGCCGTCGTGAAGGATGTTGCCCGGTCCCTCGGGTAAGGCCTGCAGGATGCGTTTGGAAAGAATGGCGGCGCCGATGTAATGCCAACCATGATGGGATCCGGACAGGGCGTTTTTGCCGACGCCGAGGATTTTTCCCGAGGAATCCGTCCAGATGCCGCCGAATTGATGGCCGACGCCGGGATGATTCATCACGAACAAGGTGGCGGCGCGGTGTTCATGACGGTGCACGCGCAAAGCCTCCGTGAGAAATCCCGTGTGGCTTGGCAAGAAGACCTCATCACCGTTCATCAGCAGAAAGGACTCTTCTTCGCCCAGGATGGCGGCGGCTTTTTGAACGCCTCCGCCCGTGCCCAGCAGCAGGGGCTGCTCGTCGGAGAAAAGAACTTCCCGCGCGCCGTGATCGAAGCCGTGGAAAAGGGAATGAATCTGATCCGCCAGGTGATGGGTGTTCACGACGAGTTTCTTGACGCCGATTTCCCGCGCCCACTCCAGGGCGTAGGCGGCCAGCGGGACGCCGAGAAAAGGAATGGCGGGTTTCGGTTTGATCAGCGTGTGGGGACGCAGCCGAGTGCCTTCCCCGGCGCAAAGAAGCATCAAGTTCATAAGCTGTCGTAATTCTTTTCCAGGGCGCCCGAGTCGATCAGCACGTCGGCCATGATCTTGTATTCCGGGAACGAATTCAGGGCCTTGAAGACGCGTTTCAAGGTCGGCATCAGGTACTTCAAATAACGCCGGTCCTGGCGCTGGTGGTAGAAGCTCGCGAAGCTGCCGCAGGCCTTGAAGCAACGTTGCACGCTCTGCAGCTCGTAAATGCGCAGGAAGTGCTCTTTGGAGAAATCCTTCGGCAGGAACTCTTTGGATTTCCCCAGGTAGTCGTCGATCAGGATCCCGCACATGCGCTCATCGAGATTCGTGTAGGAATCGCGCAGCAAGCTCACCAGGTCGTATTGCACCGGGCCCAAGCGCGCGTCCTGGAAGTCGATGACGATCATCTCGTCGAGTTTGATCATCAGGTTGCGGGAGTGGTAATCGCGGTGGGCGATTTTTTTCGGCTCCTGGTCGAGGCGCAGGCAGATGTCCGTGAAGGCCTTCTGCAATTCGGCGGCCCTGGAGGCCGGCGGCTGATGCTTCAGCACGCCGTTGATCAGGTTGTCCTTGCCGTAGTTCATCTCCCACAGGAGTTTTTCCGTGTCGAATTTGATCTGGAAAGCGGTGCAGGGGCCCTTCAGGGCGGTGGCATGATGATGGATGCGGATCATCTGATCGATGGCCATGCGGTAAAAGACCAAAGAGTCGTCCTGCGAGCGGCTTTCCCAGAAACGCCGTTCCAGCGTCAGATCGCCCAGGTCCTCCAGAAGGACGACCCCGACCCCGGGATCCATGCCGATGACTTCGGGCACGCGCGCGCCGGCGTTTTTGAAATGCCGGAGAACGCTGAGAAAGGGGTAGTTGTCCGGCTCGAAAGGGTCCCAGCGCATCAGCACCCAGGAGTTGTGCTCGCGCACGACGCGGTAGTAACGGCGGTTGGAGGCGTCACCGGCCAGGGGGAAGACTTTGAGTCCATCCTCGCCCAACGTCCGGTTCAGGAATTCCTGGACGGGTGTTTCGAGAGGCAACATATGCTTCATGCTGCCCGAGGGGGGAGGCAAAAGCAAGTTGGCGGGCGCTCAGGCCCGGCCTTGAGCCTCGAAGAACATGAGGGCCAGCACTTCCCGCAAGCCGTGCTCGGTGAGAGGGGAGCAATCAAGCTCCAAAGCGTTGGTGGTGATCTCGTCGCGGAAGGCGGGGAGAAGTTCCGGGGCCTCCGCCAGATCATCCAAAGTCCGCGGCGAGGACGTCACGAACAGCGGGTCTTCCTGGGAACGGGGGCTCGAGACGTACTCCAAAATCACTTCCTGCATGTAAACCGGCAGGTTCTCGATGCCGTCGATGTGGATGGTCAGAGCGCCCAAACGCAGGATGTCTTCCAGCGAATGCAAACCATGGTTCAGGTCGGCGTAAGGGACGAACGCCCAACGACCGGTCATTTCATGGAGCAAAAGAGCGGCTTTTTTCAGGCGTTGAGGATCATGGGCCTGAAGGTGCAAAAGATTGGAGATCAATTTCGGTTTTTTGAGCTCGCCCCCGGCTTCGTCCAGCCCCGGCAGGGCGGGTTCGTTAAAAACCGACAGATTGTCCGTCGTCAGCTCGGGCGATTCAGCCAGGATGCGCAGGTTGCCCTCGCGGCGCTCGAGGTACTCGCGGTACAGCGTGGGCTCCAGAACCATGCGCACGATCTGCGCGATCTGCAAATGCTGCTCGCCATCCAGGGAAGCCCCGCCGGAAATCACGGCGGTTCCCAGGAACGCGTCCTTCACGTTCAAAGGAATGTAAAGGTCCGAGCCCTTCAGGCTGAAACCCCGTTCCCCCGGAATGGTGGCGTTCAAGCCGATGAGCTGACGAAGCTCGAAGCTCTTTTGAAAACGGCTGGCCAGGATCTGGCGCAGCTTCTCGACGGAATGGACGGAATCGGCGTTTCTCAGCATTCAGTGTTACCCCTGAAAGAGCCCTCTTCCAAAAGCTGTGCCGAGAAATGTCATTCCTGGAATCAAGAGTGATTCCAGGGTTTTGAAAAAAGAAAAGCCCCGGTTTCCGGGGCTTTCAGGACCATCAACTTCTAAGCGTTCACGAAAATCTTACCGGGCGATTTTGCGCTTATCGAGGCCGTATTTCTCGACCTTCATGATCAGACCGGCGCGGCTGATGCCGAGCTCCTTGGCGAGCTTCGATTTGTTCCAACCCGTGCGGCGCAGGCCTTCGCGGATCATCTCGCGTTCGAGCTCTTCCAGGGCGTCCTTCAGCTTGCCTTGCAGGCGGGAGCCTTGGACTTTGTTCTTCTCGCCGGCCTCGAGGATTTTCGGGGACAGATGCTCGGCCATGAGTTTGCTCTCGTCGCCGGACAGGACGCAAAGGCGTTCGATCTCGTTCTGCAGTTCGCGAACGTTGCCCGGCCAGGCGTAGTCATAGAGTTTTTCCAGGGCGCGCTTGGTGAGGACCTTTTTCGCCGCGCCGGGATTTTGCTCGTGCACGCGTTGCAGGAAGTAGTCCGTCAGATACGGCATGTCCTCTTTGCGCTCGCGCAGCGGGGGCACGCGGATGTTGATGACGTTCAGGCGGTAGTACAAATCCTCGCGGAAAGTGCCTTGTTCCACCATCTCCTTGAGATTGCGGTTGGTGGCCGCGATGATGCGCACGTCGACTTTTCTCATCTCCGTGGAGCCGACGGGCATGAAGGTGCCTTCCTGCAGGACGCGCAGGAGTTTCACCTGCATGGTGGGCGAGGTGTCGCCGATCTCGTCGAGGAAGAAAGTGCCTTTGTCGGCCATCTCGAACAGACCCTTCTTGTCCTTCACGGCGCCCGTGAAGGAGCCCTTGATGTGACCGAAGAGCTCGGATTCGAGGAGGTTGTCGTTGAAGGCCGAACAGTTCTGGATGACGAAGGGCTTGTCCTTGCGGCCGGAATTGTAGTGGATCGAACGGGCGATCAATTCTTTACCGGTTCCGTTCTCGCCTTGGACGAGGACCGTCGTTTCGGCGTTCTTGATCTTGTCGAGCAAGGCGTAGAGGGACTGCATCGGCTTCGATTTCCCGATCATGTTGTCGTAGCGGAAACGGTTGCCGAGCTCCTTGTTCAGTTCCTTGATGCGGTTTTCGCGGGAGCTGATTTCCAGGTGCAGGGTGACGATTTCCTGGGCGACGAGTTCGCAGAGCTCGCAGAAGTGCGTGCGGTCGGCGTCGTCGAGGAATTTCAGCTTCGACATGCACTTCTCGATGACTTCGCTGGTGCAGGCGAGAGCGGCCAAACGGTCGCGGATCTCCTGCATGCGCGAGGTCTGATCGTTGTCGCGGAAGAAGCCCATGGCGACGACGGTGCCGACGAAATCGTTGTCGATGAGAATCGGGAAGACGCCGACGTCGAAACCGGCCATGTCCCATTTCTTCAGGACGTAGCGGTTGCTGGAGGTGCGCAGGTCATCGATGGATTTGGTGACCAGGTCGGCGATGGATTGCTGTCCGACTTCTTTGCTCATGAGATGGGCGATCGCCGGGTTGTTGAAAGGGGTTTTTTCGTTATCAAATCCTTTCAGCAGACCGCGTTCGTCCGTGAACACCACGTCGATGTTCCACCAGGCACCCAGGATGTGCTTCAGCTTTTTAATGACGTGAATATGTTCAAACTCATCCCAATTGATCATGGACATCGCTGTCTCCTTTGAAATCGAAACTTTCTGTCAAAGGATTCATCGTCAAAATTTTGGGCAGACTTGAGGCGGGAGCGTCTGGATTTTCGACAACTGGACGGAGGTCCTGGCGTCAGGATTTGGCCTGCAGGCGCCAGAAGCGCGAGTAGTGACCGTCCCGATCCACCAGATCGGCGTGCCGGCCTTCCTCCACGATGCGTCCGTCACGCATCACGATGATGCGGTCGGCGTTCTGGACCGTCGACAGGCGGTGGGCCACGACCAAGGACGTGCGGCCTTTCATCAGCTGGTCCAGGCCTTTTTGCACCTCTTTTTCACTGGAGCTGTCGAGGGCGCTGGTCGCCTCGTCCAGGATCAGGATCGGAGCGTCCTTGAAAATGGCGCGGGCGATGCTGATGCGCTGTTTTTCGCCGCCGGACAGGAGGCTGCCGCGGTCGCCGACGCGGTTTTCGTAGGCGTTCGGGATGCGGGAGATGAAATCGTGGGCGTTGGCGCTCCTGGCGGCGGCGCTGACGCCGCGGCCTTCGCGCTGGAAGTCGCCGGCGTGGATGTTGCGCTGAATGGTGTCCGAGAACAGGAAGACGTCCTGGCTGACCAGGGCGATGTGCTGGCGCAGGTCTTTCAGGTCGAAATCGAACAGCGAGGTGTCGTCGATCAGGATCTGCCCTTCCGTGGGGTCATGAAAGCGGCCGAGCAGGTTGACTAAAGTGGACTTGCCGCTGCCGCTCTCGCCGACGAGGGCGATCTGCTCGCCGCGGCGGATCTCGAGATCGATGTTTTTCAGGGTCAGGGTGTCGCCGTAGGCGAAGCTGACATTGCGGTAGACGATCCTGGACCAGTTTTTCGGGAAAGGCAGGTTCTTGCCGCCGACGGGAACCTCGGAAGCCTCGTCCAACAGATCGTAAACGCGCCGGGCGGCCACCACGGTCTCCTGGATGCGCACGTAACTCTCCTGCAGCTTCTTGATCGGGGCGTTGATCATCAGCATGGAGGCGATGTAGGCGAGGACGTCGCCGGGCGTCTGGTTGCCCTTGGCGATCTCGACGCTGAAATAAAAGAAAATGCCCAGGATCAGGCAGGTGGCGACGAACTCGGTGACCGGGCCCATGACCTCGATGCGCGAATGCACCCGTGAGCGGATTTTCAGGTATTCATCCGTCTGGCCGGTGAGTTTCTCGCTCATGACGTTTTCGAGGTTGAAGGATTGGATGGTGCGGACGCCGTCCAGGCTTTCCTTGATCGTCGAGGTGATTTGCTCCTGGTTTTCCTGTCCCCACAGCACGTACTTGCGCAGGCTGCGCGAGATCCGGCGCAAAAACCACAGGATGGGCGGCACGACGATGAGGATGGCGAAGGTCAGGCGCCAGTTGAGGTAGAACAGGTTTCCGACCAGGAGCACGGCGAGCAAAGGCTCGCGGAAAAAGTCGGCCACCATGCGCAAGCCGTCCTGGATGACTTTGATGTCATTCAAGATCCGGCTCATCAGGCCGCCGGAGCCCGTGGCGTAATTGGCGTGAAATCCCAAAGAGAGGTTCATGAACTTCCTCTGCAGCCGCAGCCGCAGGTTGTTCACGATGCGCTCGGCGATCATGTTCATCGTGTAGATGTGGAAGTAGCGCGAAACGCCGACGACGAGCGCGAGGCCCAGGATCATCAGCGCGGTCCGGGTGAGATGATGCTGCTCATTGGCCTGGAAGCTGTTCTGGATCTGCCCGATGAAAAGAGCGATGCGCGAATACGCCGCGGAATAAAAAACCCCGGTGACGGCCACCAGGATCACTTGGCTCTTGTACGGGCGAAGCTCCTGGAGGAGCCGCCGGATGACATCGTTCATGCGGACTCAATATAGCGCTTCAAATACTGGCCGGTCAGGCTTTTTTTGCTCTTCATGATCTCCGACGGAGTGCCCTGGGCGACGATCTGGCCGCCTTTTTCGCCCGCCTCGGGCCCCAGATCGATGATGTAGTCGGCCCCGCGGATGACGTCCTGGTTGTGCTCGACGACGATGACGCTGCCCCCGGCCTCGATCAGGCGGTGAAGGACGCTCATCAACAGGTCGATTTCGCGGAAATGCAGGCCCGTCGTGGGCTCGTCCAGGATGTACAGGGTCGATTTCTGCTGCACTTGCGAAAGCTCTTTGGCGATCTTCAGGCGCTGCGACTCCCCGCCGGAGAGCGAGCTCGCCGGCTGTCCCAGGGTCAGGTACTCGAGGCCCACTTCCTTCAAAACGGCCAGAGGCTTGCGGATGTGGGGATGGGCGACGAAGAAATTCATGGCGTCCGCCACGGTCATGGCGAGGATCTGCGCGATGTTCTTGCCCTTGTATTCGATCTCGAGGATCTCGTCGCGGTACTTCTTGCCGTCGCAGACGTCGCAAGGGATGACGACGTTGTCCATGAACATCATGTCGATCTCTTCGAACCCCGTGCCTTTGCAGGCGGGGCAGCGACCGCCGTCGACGTTCAGGCTGAAAGTCCCCGGCGTGTAGCCGCGGGCTTTGCCTTCAATGGTCGCGGCCATCAGGGCGCGGATGGCGTCGAACGCCTTCAGATAAGTGATGGGCGAGCTGCGCGCCGATTTGCCGATGGGGGATTGATCGATCAGGACCACGTTCTTGATGTTGTCCACGCCCTCGATGCCTTTGAACGGCTGGGCTTGCAGGAATTCGATATCGAGCGCCCGCGCCAGGGCGGGATAAAGGGTCTTCGTGATCAAGGTCGATTTCCCCGAACCGCTGACGCCGGTGACGGCGACCAGGCGGTGCAGGGGGAACACCACGTTCAGGTTTTTCAGGTTGTGGCCGGAAGCGCCCTCGAGGGTGATCTTGAAACGGTAGTTGTCGAGATCCACCGGGCGCACGTCGCGCGCGGCGCGGGAGTTTTTCTTCGGCTTCAGGTACTCGGCCGTGTTCGATTCCGGGAAATCGTAGAAATCCTTCGTCGGTCCCGAGTAAACCACCTCGCCGCCGAGGGATCCGGAGCCGGGACCCATCTCGATGATGTTTTCGGAGCTGTTGATGACGTCGTGATCGTGCTCGACGACGACCAGGGTGTTGCCGAGATCGCGCAGGTCTTTCAGGATCGAGATCAGGCGGTCGTTGTCGCGGGGATGCAGGCCCACCGTCGGTTCATCGAGGACGTAAAGGGTCTGCGACAAACCCATGCCCAGCTGGTTGGCCAGAATCAGGCGCTGATACTCGCCGCCGGAGAGGGTGCGGGTCTCCCGCGCCATGCTCAGGTAGTGCACGCCCACGCGCATCAGGAATTCCAGGCGCGAACGGACTTGCTTCAGCACCTCGCCGGCGACTTCCAGCTGATGTTCGGGCAGTTGCAAATTCTTGAAAAAATCGCAGAGCGCTTCGACGGTGATCGAGGACAGGTCGCTGATGGAGCGGCCGTCGATGGTGATGGAATTCACTTCCTTGCGCAGGCGCGAGCCTTTGCAGTCCGGGCACAGGAAGGGGCTGCGGTAGCGCGAGATGAAAACCCGCACGTGCATTTTGTATTTGATCTGATCCAGGTACTCGAAAAGCCCTTTCACGCCGAAGAAACCCTCGGTGCCGTTCCAGATCATGTCCCGCGTGGACTTCGGCAGATCCTGCCAGGGCGTCTTGGTGTCGATTTTGCGCTTCTTGCAGAACTCGAGCAGTTTTTTGCGCTCGTAAGCGGCGCTCGGCATGGTGAAGGGATGCAAGGCCCCGCCGGCCAGGGACAGGGTCGGGTTCGGGACGACTTTGTTCTCGTCGAGATCGAGGATGTTGCCGAAGCCCTTGCAGGTGGCGCAGGCCCCGATGGGACTGTTGAAGCTGAACAGCTTCGAGCTGATCGGCGGCGGCGTGTAGCCGCAGATCGGGCAGGAGGCGTCCTCGCTGACCCGCAGGCGGGCGCCTTCGCTGGTCAGGATCACGGCGCTGCGGGCGACCGTGCCCATGTTGTATTTCACGCTGGCTTCATAGGCCTGGTTGATCGAGTCGGCCAGGCGGCCGCGCTCGCCTTCGGAAAAGGCGATGCGGTCGATGACCAGGTAAAAGCGCGAAGCCGGCAGGCCCTTTTTGACGGCGGCGGGTTCGCTGATCTCGATGATCGTGCCGAGCTCTTCCGCCGTCACGCCCGACGGGTTGGCGACCTCGGGGGGGGCTTCCGCGAGCGCCGCGGTTTTTTTGGTCGTCTTGCCTTTGCCCTTCGTTTTGGCTTTGGCCTTGGCGGCGGGGGCCGGAGCGGCGGACTCTTTCGGCAGGTAAATGCGCAGGTAGCCGTCCTGCAAAAGCAAAGAGTGCAGCTTCTTGCCCTGGGCGACCCGGTTGTCCTCCGAGATCTCGGTCAGGATGTAACCGCGCTTGCCGTTGAACAAGTCGAGGGTTTTGATCACGGCTTCGGTGACGCTCTCTTTTTGCACCGGCACGTGGTGGGTGGGGCAATGGGCCAGGCCGATTTTTTCGTAAAGCAGGCGCAGGTAATCGATGATCTCGGTCGTCGTGCCGACCGTGGAGCGGCTGCTTTTCACCGTGTTTTTCTGCTCGATGGAGATCGCCGGCGGGATGTTGGTGATGCCTTCGATGTCGGGCTTCGGCGCCTTGTTCAGGAACTGGCGCGCGTAGTTCGACATGCTTTCGATGAAACGGCGTTGACCTTCCGCGAACAGGGTTTCGAAAGCCAGGGAACTTTTCCCGGAACCCGAGGGACCGCACACCACCGTCATCTGACCGACGGGCACGCGGACCTCGACGTTCTTCAGGTTGTTCTGTTTCACCCCCCAGAGGTGAATATCGCGCATGATCTTTCCTATTCGGTGAGATCCTGCTTGTAGAAGTCTTTTTCTTCTTCAACCTGACTCGCGGATTCGGTGGGTTCGGTTCCTTCCACGAAGGCCTGGCGCAGGATCGTTTTCGTGCTCGCCGACGCGAGTTTCCCCGTGTCGCTGTCCACATTGGCAAACACGATACCGTCGGGCACCGGCAATGTCATCTGGGGAAGGCCTTCATGTGCAGATTTCATGTATTCGACCCAGATCGGCAAGGCGGAACGACCGCCCACTTCTCCGCGACCGAGGCTGCGTTCTTTGTCGAACCCCACCCACACGCCGGTGGAGATCTGCGCGGTATAACCGATAAACCACGCGTCAAAGTAGCCGTTGGTGGTGCCGGTTTTTCCCGCCACTTCCCGGCCGATGGCGCGCGCCCGGCCGCCCGTTCCCATGCGGTCTTCCACGACCCCTTTCAACAGGGAAGTCATGACGTACGCGGTTTGCGGGCTGATCAACTGATCCGGCTCATCGCTGAAGAAATGCCTGTCGGGGCGGGCTTTTTTCGGGTCCGTCGGCTGGTCCGGGTTCGGCGAAGCGGCCTTGGCCTCAAGGTAAGCTTTTCTCCGGTTCTCGAACTCGTCGTCCAAAGGCTTGAGCTCTTTTTCAAAGCGCAGATCCAGGGACACGTTCTGCAGGAGGGTCTTGCCGGTGCGGTCCTCGACTTTGCGGATTAACACAGGACGCAGGCGTTTGCCCAGACGGCCGAACTCGGCGAAGACCTTGGTCATCTCGTACAAGGTGACGCTGCTCGAGCCCAGAGCCAGGGTGAAGTCCGGATTCAACGGGCTGAAGATCCCCAAACGTTTGGCGTAGTCGGTGGCCCAGGGCACGCCCACATCTTCCATGATCTTCACGGTCGGGATGTTCAGCGAACGCACCAGGGCGTTGCGGAAGGTGAGCTCGCCGCCGAAGGTTTTCCCGTGGTTGCTGGGCTTCCAGACGCTGGTTTCCTCCTGGCCTTCGGCATCGTCCTTGGTTTCCTCGTAGACCACGGGCACGTCCATCAGGATCGTCGAGGGGTTGTAGCCCTTGTCCAGGGCCGAGGCGTAAACGATGGCCTTGAAAGAGGAGCCCGTCTGGCGGGCGGCCTGCAGGGCGCGGTTGTATTCGTTGCGCTGGAAGTTGTAACCGCCGACCAGGGCGAGGACGTCCTGGTTCTGCTGATCGAAAGAGATCAGGGCCCCTTCCGCCACCGGCTCCTGATCCAGATCCAAAGCGATCAGCTGGGTCAGGTCGGGGCCTTGAGGCGTTTCCGGGACATTGGCTTTTTTGTTTTTCGGCGGGCTCTTCACCGTCAGCAGGGCTTTTTCCGCGACGATCTTCACCAGGATCACGTCGCCGGCTTTCAGCGCGTCCGAGGGTTTTTTGATCTGATCCAGGTCGTAGCGTTTTTCCGTGTTGGGCCGGCGGGCCCACTTCATCGTTTCGAAATCGATCAGGCCTTTGGCGTCGGCGATGTCGACGCGCACGTAACCGAGGGCGTCGTTCACCTCGCGCACGACGCCTTCGACGCTCTGGCCGATTTTCAGGAAGGGCGGCAGCAGGCTGGCTTTTTCCGGCATCGGCGCGATCTCGGCGAACTTGCCGTCGGGCATGATGGTGCGTTCCGGGGTCGAATCCGCCAGCAGCTTCTTGCGCTGCTGTTTCAGGAATTCCTCGATCTGGGTTTCCTCATCGAGCTTGCGGAGCGCCCCGCGGAAACCCTGGCGCTTGTCGAGTTCCTTGAGCCCCGCGATCACGGATTCGTTGGCGGCCTTTTGTTTCTCGATGTCCAGGCTCGTCTGGATGCGGATGCCGTGGTCGAGAACGACTTCCTCGCCCAGTTGCTGCACCAGCATCTGGCGCACGGTCTCGAGGAAAAAGGGCGCGAAGTCCTCGTAGGTCTCGCGCACGTAAACCTTGATCGGCTTTTGCGTCTCGGCGCTCGCGACGTCTTTCGCGATGAAGCCGACCTCCGCCATCCGGTGCAGGACGTAGGCTTGACGTTCTTTCGCGCGGGACGGGTTTGACACCGGCGAATAAGCGCTCGGCGCCTTCGGCAGGCCGGCGAGCATCGCCATTTCGCTGAGTTCCAGCTTCTGCACGGGCTTGCGGAAATAGGTCTGCGCGGCGTTTTCGATGCCGTAGGCGCCCTGGCCGAAGTAGATCTGGTTCAGGTACAGGTACAGGATCTCTTCTTTGCTGAGGTTGTTTTCCATCTGCTGCGACAGCATGGCCTCGCGCAGTTTGCGCAGCAGGGTTCTTTCCGAGGACAGGAACAGGGTTTTCGCCACCTGCTGGGTGATCGTCGACGCCCCCTGCACCGTGTGCCCGGCCCGCAGGTTCGCGACCGCCGCCCGCAGGATGGCGATGTAGTTGATGCCGCCGTGCTGGAAGAAGGTGTCGTCTTCCGCCGCGAGGAAGGCATTCACCAGGTCCTTGGGGATTCGATCGTAAGGCACCAGCGTGCGGCGCTCACGCGCGAACTCGCCGATCTTCTTGTTGTTGCGGTCGTAAACCGGCGACACCAGCAGGGGCTTGTAATCCTGGATGGTGATCAGTTGCGGCAGGCTCGCCTTCACCGACTGGTACACCAGCACGGAGCCGACGATCAGGATGATGAAAGAGGCCGAAATGAAGAGGGCAAAGCGAATCCAGAACTTGCGTCCAAGCATAAAAAAAGGACCTCCGCAGGGGGTCCTTCATCTTAGCAAGCGCGGGGGGCCGGGTCTATGGCTGTCACGCGCCCCGGCCTCGACGGAAGTCGGGGGCTATTTGGTGCCGCTTTTCTTTTTTCCGGTGGTGACAGCGTTAAAGTTCTTTTCGATATTTTTGGCCTCTTTCTGACAGAAAGAGGATTCTGAGTAGGGCTTTTTAGCGCAGCAACGAACCGAACCTGTCGTTTCGTCCTCCTCCGTCCAGTTGGCGAAAGTTTTTCCGGCGGACATGTAGTCAATGACGGCCCGTTGGGCGTCGCTCCAGCCAGTGCGCGACCCGCTCTTGGGAGCGGGGCCCAATTTCGCGAGATCCGCTTGCAACGTGGCGATCCGGGTCATTAGGGTGGTTTGCTTTTGTTGCAGGGCGAGTTGCTTCTGTTGACTGATGGTAGCCAAGCTATTCAATTCATTTTGGGATCGCGTCATCATGTCATTGAGGGCTTTTTGAGCATTGGTGATGCGCGTGTCCTGGCTTGCCAAAGACTCTTGGAGATTTTGGTTCATGGTCGACAACTGTTGGTTCGCGTCAGCGATGCTTTGTTCAATATTTGAAATGTCATGCATCGCGCCGGACAAATAGTTCGAGCGCTGTTCGACCAACTGCAGACGCTGCTGCCGAATGTCGGCGACGCAGACATCATATTGCACTTGCAAGGCCTTGCGTTTCTCTTCCGCGCTGGCCAAGGAGTTCAAGCCGCCGCTGCCGGATCCAAAAACGCCGTCTTTTTCAAGCTCGGCGCGATACTTCATGACGTTGGTCAGACACTTCTTTTTCCCCAGCTCTTCATTCAGGGCGTTGAGGCTGCGGGTGTGATTGCGCTCATAGGCATTGATGGCGTTGCGTTTTTCAAGCAATTTGGTGTTCGCATCGCGGATTTGGGAGGCCGTTTCCGATTGCATTTTCGTGAACTGGGCCGTTTGTTCGCGTTTTTGCTCGGAGACGTCGATCTTCGTGCTTTCGATTTCCTTGTTGGCCTCATCAATGGCCTTTTGAGCCTCAGTGAATTTCTCCTGGAGGTCTTTTTTCTCTTCGGCGATCTCTTTTTCAAGATCGGCATGATCGCTTTGCGCCTCTTTGATTTCCCTGTCGATCCGGGACTTTTCGTCGGCGTAATCACGGGATGACATATTGGGGCATTTTTTTTCCGAAGGCGTGATGGAAGATGCGAGACTGCCAAGATTCATTCCGAAGGCGCTTCCCGCGGAACCAAGCATCGACGTGAGGCTGCTCCAGTCAGTTCCCTTCGCGACCTCGGGCTCAATGCATTCTTGGACCCTGTTGACACACTCAGATCCCATGCTCGCTTCCGAGCAAGCTTTGTTTTTTTCTTTTTCCGCCTCGACGAGCCTGCGCCAGCGGTCTTTGCAGCCGTCATCATTTTCAATTGCCGTCTTACAACCTTTAAATTTCCCATTTTCATCGTAGACGGGATCCTGACGACTGCTGCAGGGATTGCCATTTGGGTTGATCAGCGGGTTGCTTTGAGTTTGAGCTTGAGCTTGATGAATAGCCAGGCAGCAAAGGGAAAGAGACAGTGCGCCGACCACCACCCCTTTGACACCTGAAAAGAAAGCCTTCAGCCAGAGTCCGTTCATTCGCTCCTCCGCTCCGTGGGGAATAAAAATGCAAATCCAGTTCCAATTATCGCAACTCCGACGCCAAGTTGCACGTCTCATGTTGAGACTCTTCGGGCTTCTTGCCCCAAGGTCGGGCCGGTGTTAAATATTGGAAATCATGCTTCGAGGTCACAACTCCGACATCACGGTTCGCGGCAAGCGCTATCATATCCAGACGGAAGACTGGGGGATGCAGAATCCTTTTCTGGTCAGCCGGGTGTTTTGCAACGGCGCCGTCGTGAAGACCTTGAAGGTTCCCTACGAGGATGCGCTGAAGGCGGCCTCGATCCGCACGGCGGAGGCGATCAAGATGGCCCTGCAGAAGCAGCACAGCGATGTGATGGATGCCCTGATCGAAGGGAAGCTGGCCTAAGGAAAAATCACTTCAAGAAACCGGACGAGGGTCTTGCCCCGCCACCCCTCAGTCCGCCGCGGACAAGCGCCGTGTCATCGGGCTTTGAAATCCCCACCCGTCCGAGGTCCTGACGTCAGCACGGCGGGATTGGTGCGGCGAAGCCCGCGTTCTACAATGGGGAATGATCGAATTTTCCCATGTCTACAAAACTTATCCGGGGCCCGTGCATGCTTTGAAAAACGTCGATCTCAGCATCGGCAAGGGGGAGTTCGTCTTCCTCACGGGACCGAGCGGCGCGGGCAAGAGCACGTTGTTCCGCATGATCTCCGCCTTCGACCTCGTGACTTCGGGGCATTTGCTGGTGTCGGGCTACGACCTCACCCGCATGTCGGCTTCGGAAATTCCCTACTTCCGGCGCCGCATCGGCGTGGTCTTCCAGGATTTCCGTTTGCTGAAAAACCTCACGGTGGCCGAAAACGTCGCGCTGCCGTTGCGCGTGCGCGGGGACACGGAGTCGCAGATCCGCCGTCGCGTGGCGGAGATGCTGGAGCAGGTGGGACTGCCCCACAAGCAGGATCAGTTTCCCGAAATCCTGTCCGGCGGGGAGCAGCAGCGCACGGCCATCGCGCGGGCGCTGATCCATCAGCCGGGCGTGCTGATCGCGGATGAACCGACCGGGAACCTGGATCCGGAGTTGAGCGAGGAGATCATGGACCTGCTCGAGCGCGTCTGCGCCCAGGGGACGACGGTGTTCGTCGCGACCCACGATCATGAGATGGTGAAACGCCGGAACAAGCGCGCCGTGCGCATCCGCGCCGGCATCCTCGAAGGGGACTGCCGATGAGGGAACTGCGCCACCGTTTGTTCCTGCGCCTGACGACCTGGCTCACCCTGACGGCCTGCTTCGCCGTGCTGTCGTCGGCTTTGCTGCTGGCGCTGAACCTGTCCATGGTCATGACCCTGTGGGGGGACGACATCCAAGTGACGGCCTATCTGAACCAGGATGCGGGTCCCGATCGTTTGCGGGAGATCGAGGGGATCCTGAAGCGCGATGCCCGCATCGGTCGTTTCGAATACACCAGCCGCGAAAAAGCCCTGACGGATTTCCGCGCCCAGATGGCGTCCTACGCGCCGGATCTGGCGGCGGATGACGATCTCCTGAGCCTGATCCCCTCGAGTTTTCAGATCAGCCTCGCCGGATCGGCGCCGGCTGATCGCCTCGAAGACCTGGCCCATGACCTGAAGAACGTCGCCGGCGTCGAGGAAGTGCGCTACGGGCAGGAGTGGCTGAAGAAATACTCGGCCGTGCTGTCGGCCTTGAAGGGATCCGTGGGACTGATCGGCGGCGTCCTGTTGGTGGCGGGTCTTCTGGTGATCGGCAATGCCGTGCGCGCCTCAGTGGAGGCCCGGCGCAACGAAGTCGAAGTGCTGGAAATGATCGGCGCCACCTCATGGATGATCCGCAAGCCCTTTTTGATGGAAGGCGCGACCCTGGGATTTCTTTCGTCCTTGTCGGCGGTGATCCTGACCTTCGGCGGATTTCTGGCCGTGCAGGGCGTGATCCGCGATGAATTGAATTTTCTGAACCTGGCCCAGCACGTGCGCTATTTCCCCCTGTGGGGAGTGGCTTTCGCCGTGGTGGGCGGCACGGTCCTGGGCGCGATGGCGTCTTATCTGTGCATCCGCCGTTTGAACGACGGCTGGGCGGCGGCCGGGGGACGGCGGTGAATTTCGCGGGCTGGATAATTCTGTTGTCGGCGCCGATGGCGTGGGCCATTGCGCCGACGTCGCGCCCGGCCGTTCCCGTCCTGGAAAAGATCGCCGAAAACATCGAAAAATCCCGTCAGAAGATCGAAAAAGAGGAATTGAAGCGTCGCCAGGTGCTGTCGGCTTTGTACGAGATCAATAAGAAAATGCGCCAGACGGTGTCCGAAAAATCAAAGATGCGCGCTGAACGCAACTCCCTCGAGGACAACATCGGTCGCCTGAGCGAGCGCGTGAACGAGCTCGATGAGACGTCGAAAAAACTGCAGACCCGGTTGGCCGAGCGCCTGCGCACCATCCACCGCCTGGGCGGCCCGTCGACGGCGCGAATGCTGCTGTCGGCTTCGAGCTCCTCCCAGCTGGACCGCGACCTGAAAATCATGGGCCTGATCGCCACGCGTGACCGGGATTTGATCCGCGAGTACCAGGCCGTGCGCCGGGAAGTCGGGCAAAAGCGCGAGCGTCTGGCCCAGCGCAAATCGCGTCTGCAGAACATCGAACGCGGCCTCAAGAGCCGCGAGACCCGCCTGGCCTCCGAGCAGAACCTGAAAAGCCGTCTCCTGGACGGCATCCGGCGCAAGAAAATCTTCGCCCTCCGCAACATCCAGGAGCTGAAGGATCAAACCAAAGAGTACGCGGTGGCCGACGACGCCGTGCTGGACCTGCTCTTGCGCCCCTCTTTCGCCGAGGAAAAGGGCCGTCTGAACAGCCCCGTGAGCGGCGTGCTCAAGCGCGACTTCGGCATGGAAAAATCCCATGAGCAATCTTGGATGATCGCCCACAAGGGCGTGCGCTGGGCGGTCCCCGCCGGTCAGCCCGTGCGCGCCGTTTTCAGCGGCAGCGTGGCCTGGGTGGGACAGGTTCCCGGCCTGGGCCAGGCGGTGATCCTCGATCACGGTGACCATTATTATTCCGTCTACGGGGAAACCCAGAACGTGCGCGTGCGCCCGGGCGATGAGGTCCGTCGCGAGCAGGTGATCGCGAGCGTCGGCGCGGCCCGCGGCGGCCAGGGCGCCGGTCTGCATTTTGAAATCCGCCATTTTTCAGAACCTGAAGATCCGAAAACCTGGATGAAAGGAACCGCCCTATGAAAACGCTCTTCGCCGGAACATTCCTGGCCGCCCTGGTGGCGCTGCTGGTGCAATCAGGCAGTCAGATCGAGGCTTACGCGCAAGAGCGGTACGCCGATCTGCAGAATTTCAGCAAGGTGCTGAACCTCATCCAGCAGTATTACGTGGAAGAGGTCGACACGAAAAAACTCGTCTATGGCGCCATCAAGGGCATGCTGCGGGAGCTCGACCCGCACACGAACTTCATGCCGCCCGAGATGTTCAAGGATTTCGAAACCGAAACCAGCGGCGAGTTCGGCGGTCTCGGGATCGAGATTTCATTGCAAAACGGCGTGCTCACCATCATCTCCCCGATCGAGGACACGCCCGCCTGGAAAGCCGGCATCAAGCCCGGTGACAAGGTCATCGCCATCGACGGCACGTCCACGAAGGGTCTGAGCCTGGTCGAAGCCTCGCAACTGATGCGCGGCAAGCGCGGCGCCAAGGTGGTGTTGCGCATCGTCCGTGAAAAAGAGGACCAGCCCCGCGACATCGCCATCATCCGGGGCAGCGTGAAGATCAGGTCGGTGAAGTACACCGACCTCGACGACGGCTACGGTTACGTGCGCATCACGAGCTTCATCGAGAACACGGCGAAGGACCTCGAAAAAGCCATCGACGCCCACGTGTCGAAGCATAAAAAAGTCGAAGGCATCCTCATCGACCTGCGCCGCAACCCGGGCGGTCTCCTCGATCAGGCCATCAAGGTCAGCGATCTGTTCCTGAAAGAGGGCACCATCGTCAGCACCATCGGCCGCGACAAGAACAACAAGGAAGTGACCAGCGCCACGAAGCGCGGCCGCTTCACCGAGTTCCCGGTCATCGTGCTGGTGGACGAGTACTCGGCGAGCGCCAGCGAAATCGTCTCGGGCGCTTTGCAGGACAACAAACGCGCCCTCATCGTCGGTGAAAGGACCTTCGGGAAAGGCTCCGTGCAATCCGTCGTGCGCCTGGCGGACGGCAGCGGCCTGAAATTGACCGTGGCCCGCTACTACACGCCGAGCGGCATTTCCATCCAGGCCGAGGGCATCACGCCTGACATCACCATCGACGACGTGGACGCCGACGCCTTCGCCAAAGCGGTGGTGAAGAGCAAGGGCACGCGCGAACAGGACATCGCGGGCCACTTGCGCGGCGACCGGGAGAAGACGGCCCCCGCGAAAAAATCGCGCGGCACGGACGAGGAAGGATTGACCGCGTGGTGGAAGGACGTCGCTTCGAAGAAGGATGACAACCTCAGCCCGAAGGAAAAACTTTTCCGTGCGGACTACCAGGCCTACCAGGCCTACAGCTACCTGAAAGCCTGGAAGACGCTGAAAAACCTCGTGCGTTGATGTTGAAATGAAAATCTAGACTCGCTGTCAGTCGAGTCCAGAACCCGGCCTTCGTGCCGGGTTTTTTTATTTTTTTCCCCTCTCAAAAGTCGTGGTTTTCCCCTTTCGTCTTAAGACTTTGGGTCACTCGACGAGACGGGTAAAAAGTCCGTACGGACCTTCCGTCACTCGGAACAAAGTCGAGTCGAGTCCGAAGGCGAAAGGCCTGAAATCCGGACTCTGGTCCCGTTTAATTCCGCCCTTTTCGCCCGAAATGTTTGTTGTGACCGGCAAGAAGTCGGTCGAGAAACGGACCAAGGAGCAGGTGATGAACTAAACGGAGTCAATCCAGGAGGAAGTTATGGGAATGAGAATTACGACGAACGTGAGTGCCTTGAATGCGCAACGCAACCTGATCGGTTCGCAGCGCGAGATCTCCAAGTCCATGGCCCAGATGTCGAGCGGCAGCCGCATCAACAAGTCGGCCGACGACGCCGCCGGTCTGGCGATCTCTGAAAGCCTGAAATCGCAAGTGCGCTCCGCGGTGCAAGCCCGCCGCAACGCCAACGACGCCATCTCGATGATTCAGACGGCTGAGGGCGGCGTGAATGAAATCAGCAACATCATCGTCCGTTTGCGCGAATTGGGCATCCAAGCCGCGTCCGACACCGTCGGCGACACCGAGCGCGGGTTCCTGAACAAAGAAGTCGTGCAATTGAAAGAAGAAATGAACCGGATCGCCAACGTCACCAGCTGGGGAACCACGAACCTCTTGAACGGCCAAGGCCCGAAGTTCGAATTCCAGGTCGGCTTGTACGGCGGCGCCGATGACAACCGCATCTCCTTCTCGGCCTCCGACATCGACGTGTCCATCGGCACCTTGGGTCTGGACGGGGTCGACTTCAGCACGAAAGAGGGCGCCCAAGAGGCACTCGCCCTGCTGGATGCCTCGCAAAGTACCGTGAACTCCAACCGCTCGATGCTCGGCGCTTTCCAAAACCGCCTTGTCTCGACGTCGGACAACCTCGCCATCCAGGAAGAAAACCTGTCGGCCGCCAACTCGCGCATCCGCGACACCGACGTGGCCCAGGCCTCTTCCGAAATGATGCGTAACCAGATTCTGCTGCAAGCGAGCGCTTCGACCCTCGCCCAAGCGAATCAGACCTCGAACCTTGCTTTGAAATTAATCGGCTAAGGACTGCCGACTCCGTGACCGGCGGACTCATTCCCCGCCGGTCTTTTTTCTCTCTTCCGGAGTCGGTTGGTGCTTGGTACGGGGGTTCTTTGTTTTCGAATGGGCGTCAAAAACGCTCAGACATGCGTTTTCGCCGCCCATTCGAAAACAAAGAACGCCTTCATCCAGAGACAGAAACGAATCCCAAAAACGAAAAAAGACGCCGAGTCACTCGAGCGTCTTTTTTGCATTTTTGGGAATAGGTGCGCTGGTTTTTATAATGATGAGGTCGGAGAGCTGGGCTGGGGGCGGGGGCTGCCTTTTGGGGGACCTCCGCGGGGTCTGGAAGACCCTCGACCGCGAAGCGGTCGAAGCGGAAGAGGCATGGAGGCCGTGTCCCCCAAAAGGCAGCCCCCGCCCCCAGCCCAGCTCTCCGGCCGGGCGTCGTTTGAAAACTAGATCTGCTCTTCTTTCAAAGCGGAGGCCGGGACCTCTTTCACTTTGGCGGATTTGTTGAGCAGATCGATGACCTTTTCTTCGGTGATCATGTAGGTGAGACGGCTCATCTGTTCCGGTTTGGCGTAGAATTCGCGGATGCGGGATTCCTCGATGCCGGTTTGCTGGGCGTACTCTTTGAACTTGTTGTCGACGTCTTCCGGTTTGCAGACGAGGTCGTGCTTGCGGGCGATGGCGTCGATCAGGAAGCTCGACTGGATCATTTCAGCGGCGGTCTTTTCGAAGTCCTTGTCCCACTTCTGGACGTAGCTTTCGAATTCGGCGTGCGACAGGCCTTGCTCGTGCATGCGCTTGTGGAAGTCCTCGATGAGGGCGGCCTTCTGGTCTTTCAGCAGGCTCGGCGGAACGTCGAGGGGGTTTTCTTTCACCAGTTGCTTCAACAGGCGGTTTTTGAAACCTTCGTCAATGCGGCGTTGCTCGTTGTTTTTGAGGTCGTCGCGGATCGAGTTTTTCAGGTCATCGAGATTTTTCGGGCCGCCCAGGGTGGCGATGAATTCGTCATTCAGCTCGGGCAGGTCTTTCTTTTTCAGGGCCTGCAGCTTCACTTTGAATTCGACCGGTTTGCCGGCGAGTTCGGCGGAGTGGTAGGGGGTCGGGAATTTCAGGTTCAGGGTGGTGGAACCGCCGACCTTCATGCCGGTGACGCCCTCTTCGAAACCCTCGATGAAGGAGTTGGTGCCGAGCTCGAGCTCGTGGTTCTGGCCGGCGCCGCCTTCGAGGGCCTGGCCGTCGACGAAGCCTTCGAAGTCGATGACGGCGACGTCGCCTTTCTGGGCCGGACGGTCATCCAGCACGTCGACGAGGGAGGCGCGCGAGGCGCGGATGTTCTCGAGGACCTGGTCGACTTTTTTCTCGTCGATTTCCAGTTTTTCTTTTTCGACCTCGAGGCCTTCATATTTTTTCAGATTGATTTCAGGACGCACGTCAAACACCGCCGTGAATGAAAAGTTTTTGGTTTCGGAAGGGTCTTCAAATTCGAATTCGGGGGAGGAGATGGGATCCAGTTTGTGCTCCGACAAGGCTTTGCCGTAGTTCGATTGGATCAGTTCCTGGGCCACGTCCTGGGTGACGCGGTCGCCGTACAGGCTCTTGACGGTGGCCAGGGGGGCTTTGCCTTTGCGGAAACCTTTGATGGTCACTTCCCGTTGGATGCCCTCAAACACGCGTTTGTAGGCGGAGGCCACGGCTTCGGCCGGGATCTCGACATTCAGTTTTCTCTGCAAAGAAGAGACTTTATCAACACTCGATTTCATTGAATTCTCCACGGGAAAAAGGTCGGCCGATCCTAGGGGATGCCCCTCTGAAAGGCAACATTTTTAGCGCAAAGCGCAATGCGCCGGTCACACAAGCGCGAGAGACTGCGACTCATGACGGAAGAGATTCACTTCGTGACGGGAAAAGGCGGTGTCGGCAAGTCCGTGGTGGCCGCCTCCCTGGCCCTGAAAGAGGCCCGTCGGGGACGCAAAACCCTGCTCGTGGAGCTCGGGGAGAGAAGTTTTTACAAGGATTTCTTCTCGCTCGGCCGCGAGGTCGGTTATGCGCCCGTTCAAATCGCCGAAAATCTCGATCTGGCGCTGTGGAGCGGCCGGGACAGCCTGCGCGAGTACGCCCATCACCTTTTGAAGGTGGAGGCCCTGGTGAAGCTGCTGTTCGAAAATTCCGTGAGCCGCAGCCTGATCGACATCGCGCCGGCCCTGCCGGAGCTGGCGATCCTGGGCAAGGCCACGAGCGGACCGCGCCGTCACGGACCGCCCGCGCCCCATCAGGTCTTGATCATCGACGCCTTCGCCACCGGGCATTTCCTGGCGTTGTTGCAAGCCCCCCGCGGCATGGCCGAGGCCGTGCGTTTCGGCCCGATGGGCGAACAGAGCCGCGCCATCGAAGCCGTGCTGACCGACCCGAAAGTGACCCGCGTGCACGTGGTGAGCCTGCCAGAAGAAATGCCGGTCAAAGAGAGCGAGGAGCTGACGGAAGCGCTGACCACGCGTTTCGGTTTGCGTCCCGACATCATCCTGAACAAAACCATCGACCTGGCCGGCGTTTCCGACCGCGCCCTGAATACGCCCCATCCTTTCGCCGTCCACATGAAGGACGTCAAAGACCGGCAGAACGAGATGCGCGATCGCCTGCTGAAAACCGGTTGCCCTTTGCGGGAAGCGCCCTTGATTTTGAGCGATGACCCGTGGGCGCTGACCGGCAAGATCGCGGAGGTCTTGTGACGGCGACGACGACGACTCAAGTGATGGTGTTCGTCGGTTCGGGCGGCGTGGGGAAAACCACCCTCGCGGCGGCGGCCGGATTGCTCGCGGCCCGGGCCGGGAAAAAAGTCCTCGTGCTGACCATCGATCCTTCGCGGCGGCTGGCGAGCACCCTGGGCATCGAAGGCTCGACGGAAGCGACGAAGGTTCCGGGCTTCGAAGGGCCCGGGGAGTTGTGGGCCTCGATCGTCGATCATCGACGCACCTTCGATGAGTTCGTGATGAAAGCCGCCAAGCACGCGCCCGGCGCGGAGAAGATCCTGAAGAACGGTCTTTACCGCCAGCTCACGACGACGCTGGCGGGTTCGCAGGATTTCAGCGCGCTGGAAAAACTCTACTCCTGCTACAAGGACGGCGGTTACGACGTGCTGATCCTGGACACGCCCCCGGCCCAGCACGCGCGCGAGTTCCTGGAGGCGCCGGCCAAGATCGCCGCGCTTTTCCAGGAGGGCATCGCGCGCTGGTTCCGTGACCCGCAGAGCGGCGGCGCGGGTTTCCTGCAAAAGATCGTCAGCACCGGCACGCGCCAGGTTCTGAAGGTGCTGGAGACGCTGACGGGTTCGGACTTCATCCGCGAGCTCGGGGATTTTTTCCGCACCATCGAGGGCTGGCAGGGGCGGTTGCAGGAACGCACCACCGCCGTGCATCGTTTGCTCGTGTCCGATGAAACGAGATTTTATCTGGTCACGGGCTTCGACCGGGCCAAATGGCTCGAGGCCGAAAGCTTCGCCCGGGACATCCGCCAGGCGGGCTACCACCTGGGACGGGTCATCGTGAACCGCGCCTGGCCGCAATGGCTGGCGGAAAAGACCGAGGCGCCGCTGGACCCCGAACTGGAGCCCTTGCACCAGCGCTTCGTCGAGTACGACCGCAAACGGGCCGAAGCCCTGGATCGTTTCACCGCCGATTGGCGCGGGGAGCAGAAAGTCTTAAGACTCCCCGAATTGTCGGAACGGGTTTATGATCTGCAAGGATTGGCAAAAGTCGCGGAAGCTTTGTCTCGGGGAGGGTGGTGATGGTCTGTCGTGCGATCGTCGGTTTGATGGCCGGCCTTCTGTTCGCGTCCTGCGCCCAATTGGCGACGAAACCCGCGGCCCCGAAAAAAGTCTCCCCCACCGCCCAGGAGGACCGTTTCGGCAAAGCCCGCGAGCTGGAGGACAAGGCCCGCTGGGGGGAGGCCGAGAGCGAGTACCGCTCGATTCGCGACGTCACTCTCGAGCGCGAACCGGAGCTGGCGGCCCTTTCGGAATGGCGTCTGTCCTTCGTCGCGGAAGCGCAAGGCGACGACACCAAAGCCATGGCGCACCTGCTGGGGGCGGAACGGAAGTCCTCCCTGCTGACCGAGCAAATCGTGCGCGTGGAGCTGCCGGCGCGAAAAGCCCTTTTCCTGCACCGTTTGGGCCGCTCGGACGAGGCGCGCGCCGAGGTGTTGAAGGCCGAGCAGGGATTGCAGGTTTTGATGTCGGGGCCGCGTCCCGCGCCGGGCACGGCCTGGCTCGCCAAACTCTATTTCGAGATGGGTCAGTCGCTGTCGACCCCGGCGAACGAGGGGAATTTCATCCCGGATCTGCGGGCCCTGTCCCTTTCACAACGTTATTTGTTGAGATCGATCTCCTATTCCGACCCGCAATGGTCGGCGAAGGCGTTCGGGAACCTGCAGGGCAGCTACGCGGCCTTCTGGAACCTGATCCAGCAAGTGCCGCCGCCGCCGGGAATCGACCCCATGGCGGCCGACCGCCAGAAACGCGAGCTGCAGATCCCCTTGCTGGCGGAATTTCTGAAAGTCGTCGAAGAGGGCGCGGCCTTGGCGCCCGTCAACCCGGAAAAAAACAACCGCTGGCAGAATGAGTTCGCGGCCTTGGCGGCGGATCTCCAGGAAAAAAGCCGCGGCATTCTTTACGCGGACTCCGAGAGCACCGTGCTCACGGAGGAATCGCGCCGTCTGAACGGCGTGCGCCGCGCGGGACAAATCAAACCCGCCCCGCCGACGCCCGCCGCGCCCAAAGCGCCGACCACATCGGATCCGAATCTTTAAAGAGGACATATGGCCCAGAAGCAGGTTCACCAGGGAATTCTGAAAAACATGGACGCGGTTTGCGCGTGGTACAAAAAGGTTTCCGCCGAAGTGGCGGTGCCGGTGTACTCGAGTTACGACATCCGCGACGCCGGTTACAAGATCGCCAACGTCGACGCCAACATCTATCCGGCGGGTTTCAACAACATTTGCCCCGCCGATCGCGAGACCTCCGTCGGTCTGATGGGAAAATACATCAAGGGCCATTACGGAGCCGGGGTGAAGCGCATTCTCCTGGTGACGGAAGAGCACACGCAAAACCCCTTCTACTGGGAAAACGTCGGCGCCATCAAGGACCTGATCGAGGGCGCGGGCTACGAGCTGAAAATCGGTTTCCCGCGCCTGTTGCCCGAGCCGATGTCCCTGACGAGCGCCACCGGTCGCGGCTTCCAGGTGGAATCCGCCATGCCGGAGTCGGCGATGTTCCGCGATTTCCGCCCGGACCTGGTGATCTCGAACAACGACTTCTCGAATTCCCATGAGGAGTGGGGGCGTTCGCTGCCGGTGCCGGTGAACCCGCCGCGGGAACTTGGCTGGTACCAGCGCAAGAAAAGCCGTTACTTCCGCCACTACAACGACCTGGTGAACGAGTTCTCCAAGGTCGCGGAGCTCGATCCTTTCCTGTTGCGGGTGGAGACCGAGGAGTTCCAGGGATTCGAGATCGAGAGCGAGGAGAGCCGCCGCGCCCTGGCCGCGCGGGTGGACACGTTCCTGGAGGCCCTGCGCGACGGTTACCGGAAACGCGGCCTGACGCAGGAGCCCTTCGTTTTCGTGAAAAACAACGCCGGCACCTACGGGCTCGCCGTCGTGCGCGTGAGTTCGGGCCGCGACGTCCTCGAGTGGAACTACAAATCCCGCAAAAAGATGAAGGCCGCGAAAGGCGGGCGGGACGTCGAGGAAGTCATCATCCAGGAGGGCATCCCGTCCGTGGTGAAGTCCGACAACGCCTCCGCCGAGCCCGTGATCTACATGATCGGCTGCGAATTGGCGGGCGGTTTTTTGCGCACCCACGCCGAAAAGGACGACACCGAGAGCCTGAACTCGCCGGGCGCGGTTTACCGACGCCTTTGCGTGTCCGATCTGCTGGTGGATCCTCAAGGCTGCCCGAAGGAAAACGTTTACGGTTGGTCGGCGAAGCTGGGCCTTTTGGCCATCGGCCGCGAAGCCCACGAAATGGGAGTGGTTTTCAAGGACTACAAACAGCTCGAGGAAGGTTGCGGGTCAAAAGTCGGGGCCGGGTGATTTCCGGGTTTGGATCGTTTAGACTGAACCTATGTTCGCCAAGGAGGGCGTGTTGAAGACGACATTTCTGCGACTTTTTGTCCTGTGCTTTTTCGCCATCGGCGGTTTTTCCCTGGTTTTCTTCAGCACGGATCGTTTCCAGATCGCCCGGGATCCGGCGGCCATCCGCCAGGTTTATGATTTCTCCCATCTCCGCGGTTCCGCCCTCGACGTGGCGATGAAAGAGCGCCTGATCGCCGGGATCGAAGTGGACCGTCAAACCGACCGCGTCGGCCTGGGCATGGGTCACTTCGCTTTCGTGAACGCTTCCGGCGAAAAAACCCTGGGTTGCCGCGAGTTCGGCAAAGTCGCGATGCGCTTCGAGGCCGAAGGCATGGTGGTGAACGGCGAACGCCCCGCCATGGAAGTGGAAGGCGCGTGTGAATTCTCCGACGACCTGGCCCGCGTCAGCCCCTTGTACATCCCGGTGGCGCGCATCCTCGGCGAGAAGCCGGCGGACGGCGAGTTCCAGTTCCGCGACGGCAAGGAAATCACCGTGCGCTTCGCGAATCTGTCCGACGAGTGGCCGCGCAAATGGGTGCTGGTCAGCGTGCGCATGATGGGTTCCCGCGCCCATTTCAACATCGACCGCAACGACCTGAACAAAGTCCTCGGGCATCCCTTCCTGGTGAATCTCGAATAAAAAAACCCGCGTGGTCCGCACGCGGGCTCTCAAGAAAGAAAATCCCGTTTTCCCTTACGCGAAGGACTTCGCCAGCTCCACGAAGGTGCGCAGGATGGCGCCGCTGGCGCCTTTTTTCGGGCAGTAGTTCAGGCGGTTGCCGACGCCCCAACCGGTGCCGGCGATGTCGAAGTGGGCCCAGGGGATGCCTTCGCCCACGAACTGCTCGAGGAAGGCCGCGGCCGTGGCGGAACCGGCGCCTTTGCTGGACGAGATGTTCGACAGGTCGGCGAAGGTGCCGCGGACGTCTTTCGTGTGGAAATCGGTGAGCGGCATGCGCCACACCCATTCGCCGGACTCGTCGGCGGCGCCGTTGATGCGTTTGCTCAGGGCGTCGTTGCGGGTGAAGAAGCCGGTGTGGGTGTTGCCGAGGGCGACGACCATGGCGCCGGTGAGGGTGGCGGCGTCGAAGATGGCCTGCGGCTTCAGCTCGCTCGCGTAGGACAAAGCGTCCGACAGGATCAGGCGGCCTTCGGCGTCGGTGTTGTTCACTTCGAAGGTTTTGCCGTTGCGGGCGGCCATGATGTCACCCGGTTTGTTGGCCGAGGGACCCGGCATGTTTTCCGTCGAGGGCACCAGGCCCACGGCGTTCACTTTCAGCTTCAATCGCGCGATGGCGAGCATGGCGCCGATGACGTTGGCGCCGCCGCACATGTCGTACTTCATCTCTTCCATGCCGGCGGAGGGCTTGATGCTGATCCCGCCGGAATCGAAGGTGAGCCCTTTGCCGACGAAAACCACCGGGGCTTTCGAAGCCGGAGCGCCTTTGTATTCCATGATGATGAAGCGCGGCTCCTGGTCGGAACCGAGGGAGACGCCCAAAAGCCCGCCCATTTTCTCTTTCTTGATGCGGGCTTTGTCCCACACGGTGACCTTGAGGCCCGTGCCCTTGGCGGCTTCCTGGGCTTTCTGCGCCAGGATCGTCGGGGTCATCAGGTTGCCGGGCATGTCGCCGAGGTAGCGCGAGAAGTTCACGCAGCCGGCGAGCATCAGGCCTTCGTTGAAAGCTTTTTTCACGCTGGCTTCGGCGGCGGCCGTGCTGACCACGTGGATGGTCAGTTCGGTTTTGTCGTCTTTCTGGTCTTTCTTGCGCGATTTCAACTCGTCGAACACGTAAGAGGCGAGAGTCGCCCCTTCGGCGAAAGCCTTCGCGAAGGCCGGGGCATGGCGCTTGTTCGCGGCCAGGCCGTCGAAGTGCACGGCGGCTTCCTTGATGCCGGCGCTTTTCAGGGCTTCGAAGACCTGGGCGGCGGCTTGACGGACGTGCTCGTGGTCGAGCTCGCTGTCTTTGCCCAGGCCCACGACCAGAATGTGACGGAAGCCCAGGTGGTTTTTGTCGCGGAACAAGACGGATTCAAGATGCTTGCCAGTGACGGCTTTTTCAGCCACAGCTTGAGAAAGATCCTTGGCCACTCCCGGAAGGGAGATTTTCACGGATTGATCCTTGCCGACGATTCTGGAGAACACGACCAAAGCCTGGCAGGTGAGGGATTCGAGATCTTTTTTCATGAGATTGAGAAGCATGGGCACTCCGTTGTAACATTGCGCGTTAAGATGCGAAAATAGCGAGTGAACCGTCTCTATCACAGGTCTCAATTCGATCAAGTGTTTTTCATTGAAGTCCGGCCTGGTGAAATCCGATAGTGGAATCAGTAGAACTATCACCTGCTATTTGTTGAAGGAGACATCGTGCCACTCATTCCGTACGTGATCGAACAAACCTCCAAGGGCGAACGCTCCTATGACATCTACTCGCGATTGCTGAAGGACCGCATCATCATCCTCGGCACGCAGGTCACGGACGAGGTGGCCAACACCCTGATCGCGCAATTTCTTTTCCTCGAGGCTGACAACCCGGAAAAAGACATCAACTTGTATATCAACTCCCCGGGTGGCAGCGTCTCGGCGGGGCTGGCGATTTATGACATCATGCAGTTCGTGAAATGCGACGTCGTGACTTACTGCATGGGGATGGCCGCCAGCATGGGCTCCCTGCTGTTGACGGCGGGGACCAAGGGCAAGCGCTACAGCCTGCCCAACACGCGCATCATGATCCACCAGCCGCATTTGGGCGGGGGCGGGATCGGAGGCCAGGTGACGGACATCGAGATCCACGCGCAAGAGCTGGTGCGCACCAAGCAAAAGCTCACGCAGATTTACGAACAGCACACGTCGCAGTCCTATGATAGCCTGCACACGTTGATGGAGCGCGACCGCTTCTTCAGCCCGGAGGAGGCGAAACAGTTCGGGCTGATCGACCATGTCCTCGTGTCCCGCAAAGCCTCGCTGAAAGCCTGAGTTCGGAAAGGAACTGGAAGATGACGACGACAAACAGCGGAACACTTCGTTGCAGTTTCTGCGGCAAGGGCCAAAAAGAGGTCAAAAAACTCATTGCCGGCCCGGGCGTTTACATCTGCGACGAGTGCATTGATCTCTGCAATGACATCATCGACGAGGAAAAGGACCGCGAGACCCAGGTGAAGGGGACCTTCAAGGTGCCCCGCCCCCTGGACATCAAGGCCCACCTCGACGACTACGTGATCGGCCAGCTGCGCGCCAAGAAGGCCTTGGCCGTGGCCGTGCACAATCACTACAAGCGCATCAACAACCCCATCGCGAAAAAATCCGGCGAGGTCGAGCTGCAGAAATCCAACATCCTGCTGATCGGTCCGACGGGCTCGGGGAAAACCCTGCTCGCCCAGACCATCGCCAAGATCCTCAACGTGCCTTTCGCCATGGCGGACGCCACGACGCTGACCGAAGCCGGTTACGTCGGCGAGGACGTCGAGAACGTCGTGCTGAACCTCCTGCAGGCCGCCGACTGGGACATCGAGAAGGCCCAGAAAGGCGTGATCTACATCGACGAGATCGACAAGATCTCGCGCAAGTCGGAGAACCCGTCCATCACCCGCGACGTGAGCGGCGAGGGCGTGCAACAGGCTTTGTTGAAAATCCTCGAAGGGACCGTGGCGAACCTGCCCCCGAAGGGCGGCCGCAAGCACCCGCAGCAGGAATTCATCCAGGTCGACACGTCGAATATCCTGTTCATCGTCGGCGGCGCTTTCGTGGGCCTGGACAAAGCCATCGAAAACCGCACCACCAACCGTTCGATGGGCCTGGGCGCCGACATCCGCACGGCGGCTGAAAAAGCCAGCGAGGCGGACAACATCCTCCACAAGGTCGAGCCGGACGATCTGGTCCGCTTCGGTCTGATCCCGGAGTTCATCGGCCGTCTGCCGGTGATGGCGGTGCTGGATCCCCTGGACGAAGCCGCCCTCATCGACATCCTCGTTCGCCCGAAGAACGCCGTGACGAAGCAGTACCAAAAACTCTTCGCCATGGAGAACGTGGAGTTGAAGTTCACGGACAAGGCCTTGAAAGCCATCGCCCAGACGGCTTTGAAGCGCAAAACCGGCGCTCGCGGCCTGCGTTCCGTGATCGAAGTGGCGATGCTCGACGTGATGTTCGAGATCCCCGGCCAGGAAAACGTCAAAGAGTGCATCGTGGACGACAAGGTCATCCTCGAGGGCGCTCAGCCGAAGCTGGTCCTGCGCAATGAGGCCGAGATGGCCGCCGTGAGAGCCGCCGCCGCGGCCGCCGCGGCTCCGGCTGAAGCCAAAAAAGCTTCGGGCGACAGCGCTTAGAGCGAATCAGATCGAAGATTTTTTCTCAAGGGCTTGATTGAGCTTCGCTCGGTCAAGCTCTTGCCATTTCAGCTCCCCGCAGGATTTTTTCGCGTAACCGAACCACAGGTCGCGGCCCGGTGGGGCGATTCGCGAAGAGAGTTCGCTTAAGTTCTGGATCTTCTTCAAGATGAATTGCGACACGAGCCGCCGCTGCTCTTCGGAGGCCGCTTCCGGCTTCAGGACGGGCACGCGGCCGGCGATGCGGGCGCGGATCAGGGGCTCTTCCCTGCGGGCTTTTTCCAGGGCCTCGATCTCGGCCGTGACGTTGCGGATGCTTTCGTAGTCCATGCGGATCTCGATGGGCACGGCGTCCTCTTCCCTTTCCCTGGTGGCGGTGCGGGTGTTCATGGGCTTCGGCATCATGGCGCCGAGCAATCCGCCGAGGACGGAGGTGAAGGAGGGGCCTTCGGCGCATTTCGCCTCGTGGGCCTCGCGGTGCTGGCGCAGGATTTCCTTGTGGAGATCCAATTTCTTTTTCAGGCGGTCGATCTCGCCCTGCAGTTCCTGGGGTTTTTCAAGAAGGGCGCTCTTCACGGTCATCCGGGAGCCCAGGAGGCGGGCCGTCGTTTTGTCATAAGGCATATCCAGGAAAACTTCATCGCCGTTGGGCAGGACGAGGCGCCGTCGCTGGGGGACGAGGCGTTCTTGTTCCCGCTGACCCGCCGGTTTTTCCACGGAAATCGTTTCATTTTCAATTTGGTCGACCTGCAGGGAGGCCACCCGCAGACCGTCCGGCCCCGAGACCACCGCGCGGAAATCGTCCAGGGGAAAGACCACGGCGGCGATGTCCTCGGTCTTCCGGTCGAGCACGGCATAGGGGGGCAGGGCCTCGGCGCGCAGTCCGGCGCGGCGTTCGATGTGCTCAAGCGCCGTCAGGCAATCGAAGAATTTCGCATCTTCTGTTTTCGCGAAGGCCGGGGCGGTTAAAAAAGAGAGAAAGATTTCCAGGACCATGGGGTGATTTTCTCACCGATTTTTGGTTTTCAACAATGGGTATTGGTCCGAGCAGGACTTCGGGCAGCGCCCGGGGTGTCATGGCGGGTCCGGGCGTGAAAAATGTCTTCCACTGCCTCTGTGCGTCGCTTTATAATGGAGTTAAGTTACAAGACGGGAAAAATGATTTTGCCCGTTGGCCTCGCGATCCGTGTCTTGTTCTCAACGCGGGGTTTCGTCGACCGAGTCGTTGCAGCAGCTTAAGGAGGGGCCGATGAGCGAAAGCAAGAACCAACAACTCCCACTGTTACCTTTGAGGGATCTCATCATTTTCCCGCATATGATGATGCCGCTCTTCGTGGGCCGTGAAAAAAGCATCAATGCCCTCGAAGAAGCCATGGGCAAACAGACGGACATCGTTCTGGCCGCTCAGAAGGACGCCAAAACCAACAACCCCGAACCGAAGGACATCTACTCCATCGGGACGGTGGGCACGATCATCCAGCTCCTGCGCCTGCCGGACGGAACCGTCAAAGTGCTGGTGGAGGGCAAACGCCGCGTCCGCATTAAGAATTTCGTGAACAACGAGAACTTCTTCGTGGTCCAGTGCGACGACCTTTCCGAGGAAGTGGAAAACCCGGTGGAGGCCGCCGCCCTGGTGCGCTCGGTGAAAACCACCTTTGAAACCTACGTCAAACTGAACAAACGCATCCCGCCCGAGATCCTGATGCGCGTCTCGACGATCGAGCATCCCGGCGAGCTCGCCGACATCATCGTCGCGCAACTGAACCTGAAGCTCGAGGACAAGCAGAAAGTCCTCGAGATCATGGACCCAACGAAGCGCCTGGAGCACCTCCTGAACCTCATGACGGGCGAGATCGAGATCCTCGAGGTCGAGAAGAAGATCCGCACGCGCGTGAAGAAGCAGATGGAACGCTCGCAGAAGGAGTACTACCTCAACGAGCAGATGCAGGCGATCCAGAAGGAACTCGGCGAGAAGGACGACTACCAGCAGGAGCTCGCCGATCTCGAGGCCAAGACCAAAGAGAAGAAAATGTCGCAGGAAGCCCGCGACAAGGTCATGAAAGAGATCAAAAAGCTCAAGATGATGTCGCCGATGTCGGCGGAAGCGACGGTCGTGCGCAACTACATCGATTGGGTTCTGGCCCTGCCCTGGTACGACTACACCGTCGAGAACCACGACGTGAAAAACGCCCAGCGCATCCTCGACGAGGACCACTGGGGCCTGGAGAAAGTCAAAGACCGCATCCTTGAATATCTCGCGGTCCTGAGCCTTTCGAAAGACCTGAAGGGCCCGATCCTGTGCCTCGCCGGCCCTCCGGGCGTCGGTAAGACCTCGCTCGCCCGCTCGATCGCGACCTCGCTGAATCGCCCCTTCGCCCGGATCTCCCTGGGCGGCGTGCGCGACGAGGCCGAGATCCGCGGTCACCGCAAAACCTACGTCGGCGCCATGCCGGGCAAGATCCTGCAGGCCCTGCGCAAGGTCGACAAGGGCAACGCCGTCCTGCTGCTGGACGAGATCGATAAGATGGCCTCCGATTTCCGCGGCGACCCCGCCTCGGCCATGCTGGAAGTCCTCGATCCCGAGCAGAACGCCACCTTCCAGGATCACTACCTGGAAGTGGAGTACGACCTGTCGAAGGTGATGTTCGTCGCCACGGCGAACTCCCTGCACACGGTGCCGCGCCCCTTGCTGGATCGGATGGAGATCATCTCGCTGGAAGGTTACATCGAGCAGGAGAAGTTCCACATCGCCCGCAATTACCTGGTGCCGAAGCAGATCGAGGCCCACGGCCTGAAAGACCAGAAGGTGACGATCGAGGACGCCTCCGTTCACGCCATCATCCGCTACTACACGAAAGAGGCGGGCGTGCGGAACCTCGAGCGCCAGATCGCCAACGTCTGCCGCAAGGTCGCCAAAGACATCGTCATGAACGAGGTCGCGTCCACCGGCACGGCGAAAAAAGGCAAGAAAGCCGCGGCGACCAAGACGACGAAATCCTCGAAGGGTTACGTGGTCACGCCGAAGAAGCTCACCGAGCTTCTCGGCCCGCACAAATACCGTTTCGGCAAGATCGAGGACGAGAACGAGATCGGCCTCACCAACGGCATGGCCTGGACGGAAGTGGGCGGCGATCTGCTGGCCGTCGAAGTCTCGGTGGTGCCCGGCAAAGGCAAGTTCACCGTCACCGGTCAGTTGGGCGACGTCATGAAGGAGTCCTGCTCGGCCGCCATGAGCTACGTGCGCAGCCGCGGGCCGCTCTTCGGTTTCGGCAAGGAGTTCTTCGCCGAGATCGACGTGCACATCCACTTGCCCGAAGGCGCCGTCCCGAAAGACGGTCCCTCGGCGGGGATCGCGCTGACGACCTCGATCGTGTCGGCGATCACGAAGATCCCGGTGAAACGCACGGTCGCCATGACCGGCGAGATCTCGCTGCGCGGTCGCGTGATGGCCATCGGCGGGCTGAAAGAGAAGATCCTGGCCGCCCACCGCGGCGGCATCAAGATCATCATCTGCCCGAAAGAGAACGAGAAGGACCTGAAGGACATCCCGAAGGAAGTGCTGAAGGAGTTGAAAGTCATCCTCGTCGACCACGTCGACCAGGTGCTGATCAACGCCCTCGACATCCGCAACCCGAAGGAGCTCTTCAAGAACGCCAAATCGGGCGATTTCGGGGTCAAAGCCCAGTACACGGGTCAGTCCCTGCACCCGCACTGATCGCGAAACAGGCGAAAAGTCATTTGCACAATAATTAAGCAGAAAGGGGGGTTTTTTGACCCCCCTTTTTCACGGAAGCTGCGCAAAATATCAGCAAAAGGCCTTTCCGTGCCTTGACCCTTAAGACAGATTCTGTCAAATCATGATGCTCACAAAGTCTTGAACATTGTTTTTGGAGCCTATCAATGAGCGCCGAATTGGACCGCACATTCGAACTCGGGAAGTTGTACTTCGACCGGGGTGATTTCGAGCAGGCGGTCGACAATTTGAAAGAAGCCGCGTCCCTGTTCTTCGCAGGCCGCCAGTTTTCCGACTACCTGAAATGTCAGAACATCCTTTTGAAGATCTACGCGGAGCGTGAGCAGCAGGAGGAAATCCACGCCACGAAAGAGCGCCTGCAGGATCTCGTTCTGAAAGAGGGTTTCGAGCTCAATTCGAAGACCTATTACACGCTGGCCTTGTGCGCCTCGAACAAGGAGCAGCAGGAGACGGCCCTCGATTACCTGCAAAAGGCCCTGGCCATCGCTTTGGCCGCCGACAACAAAGAGGACATCTGTTACGCCATTTTCGGCCTGGCCTCGGTCTACAGCCGCATGAACCCGCCGCGCCTGCAGGAAGCCTTGAAGGAGATCTACAATCTCGAGGTCTTTTTCCAGGTCATCAACATCCCGGAACTGCGCCTGTCCACGCAGATGCTGAACGCGCGCATCCTGCAGGAGCTGAAAAAATACGACGAAGCCATCGATCTGTGCTGGAAGGCCTACGATCACGTCAAAGAAACCAAGAACATCGTTTACAGCGTCTACCTGCTGGGCATGCTCGGCACCATTTACTTCGACATGGGCGACAAGGATATGGCCCGCATGTACATGAGCCTGGCGCGCAAGTCCTGCGATCCGAAGAACTACGTGCGCCTCTCGCGCATGATCAACCATTACTTCGACAAGCTTGGCGGCGTGGGGGAACAGAGTTTCGACCTGATCTTCGACGAGGAAAACCACACCGTCATCGAGCGCAAGCTCGGCCGCATCGAATTCAAAAATCAGTTCATCCTGCTTGATCTGCTGAAACTCTTTGTTCAGAATCAAGGCTCGGTCTACTCGAAGGAGTACCTCGTTGAGCATGTGTGGAAGCAGCCGTACGATCCGGCGATCCACGACAACAAGATTTACGTGACGATCAAACGTCTGCGGAAGCTCATCGAGCCCGACTATGAGAAGCCGAAGTACATTTTCCGGGCGAAAAACGGCTACTACATGAACAAGGCCGCCCGGGTGCATCTGGAACAGAGTCCTTGAGGGGGAATGAGGAATGAAGCTTTTCGCGACGTTGAGCCTTCTCTTGAGTTGCACGTTGGCGGCGGCGAATCTCCCGCCGGAAAACGTCCATGCCTTCGGCGGAACGCCTTCCCTGACGGACGCCCGTCCGCTGGGGGGCGATGATTTCGTGCCGTGGCCGTTCGGCAGCGAGATGCCCTTCCCCTGGTCCTTCGTGCAAGGAGTGTGGCTGGCGGAGCACGGCGAATTCCGTTCCTACTTCCGTTTCCGCGTCTTGAAGAACGACGACGGCATGCGCACCCTGAGCGTGCAGCAGATCGATCCCGTGACCTGCGAGCAGATCGCGGAGGGCGTGGGCATCGAGTACGGCAACGTGGTTTGGGCGCAGATCACCGTGCCGGGCGGCCATATCCTGCGCATGCAGCTGCGGTCGTTCCACAAGAACGCCGTTTCGGTGCCCCTGCGCCAGAAGCCGATCTACGATCAGTACGTGGTGATGTCGCTGAGCAATTCGTCCGATTACAAGACATTGAACATGCCCATGCAGCAGATCACGCCGCAGTTGAATTTCAAGTGTCACATCATTGAAAGATAAAGAGAGGCCGGAGGGGAACTTCCGGCGCATGACAGGGGCTTAGCTCAGTTGGTAGAGCGCCACCCTTACAAGGTGGATGTCGTCGGTTCGATCCCGGCAGCCCCTACCAAATTTTGCGCCAGCAAAATTCCTCGATTTTCGATTCTCCATTTTCCAGGCGAGCCGCGACAGCGCGAGCCGGTCACCCCGGCACAAAATTCGAAAATCGATGCATCGAGATCCGAAAATCGAAGAGAAAAAGGAACTTAAATCCGGTCGTGCGCTCACAGGGACAGGGTCGGCTCTTTTGGTTTACCTAGGTCCCGGCAGAACTCCCAGAAACCCTTCATCTCCGGGAAGGTCGCCAGGAAATCCGTGCCGCGGCGGCGGTCGTGCTCGCGGAAGTAAAGATAGAAATCATGGCGTAAAGTCCGCAGCTGGTCTTCGGGCAGGGGCTGACGCATCCATTCGTGGATGCGTCTCATTTTCTCGAATTCAATGGCGCGCAGGCGGGGTTTTTTGCGGTCCTCGTCGACGCGGGCTTGGATGTAACGGGCAAGGCCCGCGACCTTGTCCTGGTAATCCGGCGTGAGGATGCGGGCTGACAGATGCATCGGGCCGGTCAGGTGGGGGATGTCGAAATTGACCCAACGGCCGTTTTTCTGGTGCTGCTCGCGCAGCTCGATCATCCAGTCGAGGAAACGCTCGTAGCCATCCACGCTCAGGATGTTGAAGGTGCTCATGAAGGAGATGTCGCCCTGGGGAAGCCGGGTCAGGTAGTCGTGCACGTGTTTCTGGAAGCGCTCGAAATCCAAACCGTGACGGATGTACTCGGCTTTGGCGCCGAAGTTGTCGAGGCTCGTGTGGATCTTGAAATGACGGATCTTTTTTTCACGCGTGAGTTTTTCGACCCGCGCCAGAAAACGTTCGAAGACCGGGGTCGGAACGCCGAGGTTGGAATTGATGTCGAGCTCGAGCCCGGTGTGGGGATGCTCGTCGATCCAATCCAGAACGCGGAAAGTGTGTTTCGAGAGGAGAGGTTCGCCACCCGTGACGCGGAAGACTTTCAAGTGGGGATAAACATCGGGCCACCATTTCCAGAAAGCCTCGATGTAGGGGTTGTTGTCCTCGTCCTCGATGGGCATGAGCCCCTGGTCCACCACCCACTGCATGTCGTTGTGGCGGGCGGAAAGCTCGTAAGGGCCGTGCTGCTTGATCTCTTCGTGCCACTTGGTGCTGACGTGGGGCGCGCAGTAGCTGCATTTGAAATTGCAGATGCTCGAGAAGCTCACTTCCATGTAGGCCGGGAAGACGTCGGCGTCCCAGGGCATCCGGCGGACTTCGTCGAAATAGGGCTTGGTCCAGGTCTCCGTGCCGCGCACGATGCGGTCGCTCAATTGGTTGCCCGGCAAGTCCTCGATCGTCCAGCACATGCCGCACTCCTTGGTGCGGCGTCCCTCCAGCATGTCTTTGCGCACTTGTTTTTTGTGGGACGAGTTGTGCAAAGCCGACGGATTGCGGGCGATTTCCTCCAAAGGGATCTTGTGGGGCGGCGGCAGGTAACAGGAATGGTTGGTGCCGTTCAAAAGATGGATGGTCACGTGCTTCCACTTCGCCAGGCAGAAGCAGGGCGAAACGGAGTTGAGTCTTTGCCGGACCTCGTCCAGATTTGACGTATCGCCGTACATGGCGGGGATGCTAAGAGCACCCCTTGCCCAAATCAAGCCGCACCTTCCTGAAAACTCAATGAGAAGAGGGAGGCAAACGATGTGACATCCCCGAAGGCCTGCTGCAAAGATGATTTCCTGTTCATTCTCAACCTGGAGGTTCTCATGCGACGCTCTCTCCCGCTTCTTCTGGTTTGTTTGCTGTTTTCCCCGCTGTCGGCCCACGCGAAATTCCTTCTGCGCGATGTGGGGCTGATCGGCCTCATGTCCCACGATGTTTTCGCTTGGGACCACAAGCGCGAAGTGAACACCGAGAACGGGCGCCTGGACCTCAGCACGATTTTCGATTACGACGGCGGCAGCCGCTGGAGCCAGGGCGGCAATCCCAAGAACGCCGAAAACGCGCCCGTTTATTCCATCACCATGACCTTGGTGGATCACTATCGCGGGCGATTGTTCCGCGGCGATGATCCGAAGGAAGCCCGCCGCAGCACGGTCCTCCTGTTTCACGACATGCTGAAAGAGTGCTACGAGCGTCTGCTCGCCGAGCCGCTGCCGGCGCAGGCCCTGCGCGATTTCCCGAACAACACCGAGCAGGGCGCTTTGCGCGGACTGCATGACGTGCTGCCGGGCCAGGTGAAGCTCTACGGACGGGTGTTGCGCCGCAAACTCGTGCTCACGAATTTCCTCACGGCGAAGACCCGCCTGAACAAGCGCGAGCTGGACCAGCCGATCAAGGACTTCGACGGCGATTACGACATCGAGTACAAACAAATCCAGATCCCCCTCACCGGCGTGACGCTCAACCTGATGGAGATCGACCGCAAGTTCATCGAAAAATTCACTCCCTACAAGCAGGCCGAGATGCTGGCCGATCTCGCCCGCGTCGGCCGCGGTGAAATCCCCCTCCACCAGGTTTATTTCATCCATCACGTGAAGGAGCTCTTCGCGAAAGGCCTGTGTTCGGAGGAAAACGAGTACATGCCGGCGCGCAGCTGCATTTAAAGGGGGCGAGGCCCCCCTTTTCCCCGCGGGCGTTGCATTTCCCGCGGAATTCCGTATTCTCGCCGGCGATGCATTTCCCTTTCACCGGCGAGCCCTACAAACCGCAAATGGGTCTTTTCCCCCTCGATCTGAACGATTGGATCGAGGTGGACGAGCATCAGGCCTCACGCCTGGAGCGCAAACGGGAATTGCTGCAAAAAGAACGCGATACGGTTTTGCGGATCCTGCCCGAGTCCCACGAGGCCGTGCTGGAGCTGCGGCGAATCCTGCGCGGTCATTTGCTGGCGGTTCATCCGGATCATTACTCGGAAAGCGACGCCGGCTTTTTGGTGAAGGACACGGGCCGGGTTTTTCCCGAGCCGGACTCGGCGCCGGAAGCCCTGGAGCAGATCGCGCAGTGGACTCAGGAGGACTGGTGCGTGCTGTCACCGCGCCCTCCGGTGAGGCTGATCGCGGGGGCCGTTTGTTTCCCCTCGCGCTGGTCCCTGAAGGACAAGATCGGCCGGGACTCCGACGCCATCCACGGGCCGGTGCCGAAATTCAAGGAAAGCATCGGGCGGCCCACGGCGGGTTTTCTGGAGCGCATGAGCGTGGACAAACCCATGTGGCGGCTCAATTGGACCATTCATGACTCCGATGAGCTTTTTTGCCCGGGCCCCCATCCGGGGCGGACCGATCTCACGGAGTCCAATGTCCTGGAGCACACTTTCCTGAGGATGGAACGCCAAACCCTGAGGCGCCTGCCCGGAACCCAGGCCGTGGTCTTTTCGATCCGCAACCACGTCCATCCCCTGAAAGAGGTCTTGAAAGACCCGGAACGCCGACGTTTGCTCAAGGAAAGCCTTCTGGGGTTGCCCGAAGAAACGGCTGATTACAAGGGGATGCGCCACTTCTTCGGTCTGCTGAAAAAGGCCCTTTAAGGGCTTTTCGGGGCTTGTGAAATCGCCTCGGGCTATGATAGAACCGCAAGCAATTTCCAGATCGTGGGCTCGTAACTCAGCGGTAGAGTACTTCCTTCACACGGAAGGAGTCAGGTGTTCGATCCACCTCGAGCCCACCAATTTTTTCCCCGAACAATCAATTCCGAATGCCCTTGGCCGCGCAGACGCTCGAGAACTCGGCCGAGTCCAGGAAAGCTTGATCCAGCTGGTTCAGGCTCACGCGCCCGGCGCTCAGGTCCGTGTTCCAGAACTGAAATCCGGCCGCATCGGGCTTGCGCCAGTAGGCGACTTCGTACAACTGCGTGAGATAAGCGGTCTTGTCCTGGGACGTGCCTTTCGCGGCCTTGGAGCGGACGGTGTTTTCGGCGCTGGTCAGGAAGGTCTGAACCAGGCCGCGGCAATTGACCGCTTTGGCGTCGTATTGCCGGGTCCAATAATCGAGGCCGCTTTCATCCGGATCCCGTTCCGCCGTTTGGGCGTACAAATGCAGCAGGAAGGTTTTGATCTTGGTTTCCGCGGCGGGCGGCGGGGGCGAGCCGGGATTGCGCAGATCTTTGTACTCCTGCGAATTGAGGAGGGCGTTCCTGATGTCATCCAGGGTGCCGCCGCGGCTTAAGGCATCCTGGTGGGCCTTGAGTTCGGCGGCGCCAACCTGGCGTTTCAGCAGTTCCACGTACAGATCGTTGATGTGTTCCCGGGCTTCCGCGCTGCGGGCGAACTGATCGCGCAAGGTCGCCAAGGGCAGATGCTGGTGAAGCGCGACGAGGTTGGCGCGCAAGCCCGCCTTGTCGAACTCGCGGCCGAGGATGTCACGGTAGAGTTTTTTGATCTGCTCCTCCAGATCCTCGTCCAGAAGTCCCGCGGGACCGTTTTTCTTCTGCGAGAAAACGCTGAAGTAGCGCTTGCCGAACTCGATGTTGGCTGGCGCGGAAAAGTGGATGCCCTGGACGGGATCGGAATCCGTGCCGTCTTCATAGTTCGACAACAGGCCGAAGGAGGAGACGTAGTAAGCGGGGGAGTTCTTTTTCAGAACGGCGACCGTGGCGTCCTTGACGTCGAATTTCGCCTGATGATCGGCGTACCAGGAAGGCACGAAAGCGCCGGCGAGGATGGGGAACGCGCCCCGCTCCCCGAAATCGGCGCGCACCGAGGTGAAGAGCTTCTGCAGGCGGTCGCCGTAGACGGCGGCCTTCGACATGACATCGTGCTTGCTCTCGATCAGGGCGATGTCGGTTTCACCCTGATGCCAGAGGAAGGCCACGACGCGGTTTTCGGGATTGAGCGAAAGCGCGTGCAGGACGCGCATTTTCATGTCGGAGTAAAGCTCCCCGGAATTCTCCCATTGCAGAATCGAGGTCGCCCCTTTGGCCGTGGGCACGATCAGGACTTTGCGGCCCGGGTTCTTTTTCACGTACTCGCGCGCGAAGGACGTCGTGAATCCCTGCCAGGGCCAGTTCGGCGCGAAGTGCCAGTTCTGCAGGGCGTCCGTCGCGGGCACGACCTTCAGGTTGTCGTCCTCGAAACGCCCGATCTGGAAGATCTGGGAATCGCGGGAGCGGTCGTCGTTGATGGACCCCAGGCCCGAGCCCGCGGCGTTCGACTGGCCGGCGATGACGATGATGTCGTAGACGTCGTTGGGATTGATGTTGACGGAGGCGAGGGAGTTCGAAGAACCCATCATCCCCTCCGGAGACGTGAGCGCATTGTCCGCCCCCACGAGCGCCGTCATCTGCGAGCAGTTCTGAAAACCGAGAACGAGACCGATCACCGCCGCAATTTGAAACATCCAACGCTTCATCATCAGCCCCCGTGTCTCTGAATGAATTTGCAAAGTTCGGACCTGGGAAAGTGCCTTTTCCTCTCTCTGAATCGGCCCATTTGCCCAAGCTCTTGACGGCTGGTCACGCGGGTCACAGTTTCCGGGGATCCGGTTCATGGTTCTCTTTTTGAGACGCGATCCGTATCAAAAGGGGAACGACGGCCGCGGCCGCTGTTCGAGGGCGAGGAGGCGGGCTTTCATCTCCAGGCCTCCGGCATAGCCGGTGAGGGCGCCGTTGCCGGCGATGACCCGGTGGCAGGGGATGACGATGTAAAGACGGTTTTTGCCGTTGGCGGCGCCGACGGCGCGGCAGGCTTTTTCGTCCTTCACGCGCAAGGCCAGCTGCTTGTAGGACCAGGTCGCGCCATAGGGGATTTGCCGCAGCTCCGACCAGACTTTCTTTTGAAAGTCCGTGCCCTCGATGTCCAAAGGCACGCTGAATTCCGTGCGCTCGCCACGGAAGTACTCTTCCAGCTCGCGCGCGGCGTGGGCGAGGATCCTTGCCGCCGGCTGCGGGCTTTGCAAAGAGTCCACCATCGGCACATCGGGGTCAGCGGCGCCGGTCAGAGCCCGCAAACCCCGGTCCGTGGCGATCAGGGACAGGGTTCCCACGGGAGTCTTCATCAGGAATTGCGCGATTTTCATGGGATCAACTTACGACGGCCGCGCCGGTTTGTCGCCCTTTTCAGGGGGAAATCACTGCTGGCCCGACGCGGGTTGAGAGCGGCCGGAGCAGCGTCCCCGGGAGAGGGTTTTCTCGCGCGTTTTCAGGAGGGCGAGCTGGCCGCTGAAAACGCGATCGAAAATCTCATCCGTGCAATAGGCCATGCCGCCGGTCATGGTCTCGGAATGCCCGCCGAGCTCGGGGGCGAGCATGACTTTTTGACTGGCTTTGGTCTGACTCCGCAGATGGGTTTCAGCCCAGGCGTAGGGGGTCGCGGCATCCTGGTGGCCGTTGATGTAGAGCACGGGCACTCCCTGAATCTGATACTCGGAGGGGTCCCAGAGTTTCGACAGCAAGGGACAATCGCAGTAGCCGGGCTCCCCGGGCATCTGCCCCACCGCGAGCGTGACCTGCCCGCCCATGATTTTCGTGGCGGGAACGGCCCCGGCCTGGCCCAGGATCTGGCAACCCGCCGCGCGGTACAGGCGAAGTCCCTCGGACGTCTTCGCTTTCTCGAGGAAGTCTTTCGTGCGCTGGACTTTTTCGGGAACGTCTTCCGGGTACGTGGCGAAGCTGAGCAGGGCGTCGATGGCCTCGAGGGGGCCGCCCAGGAGTGATTCCGTCAGGTAATAATCGACATCGAGTTTTTGCGACGCCGTCATTTTCGCGGTGTACTTCTTGTAAGCGGCGGTGAAGTCTTTTTGTTCTTTGGGGGTGAGCATCTTCCAGGCCTCTTCCGCGACTTGCAGATGGCCGCGGCCGTAAGGCTCCTGGCCGCCGTGACCGACGACCCCCTCCAGCACCACGCTCTTCAAAGCGACTTTGGGCGTGGCGGCGGGATTCGTGAGCTTCGAGGCCGCCGCCGTGGCGACGGTCGTGCCGAAAGAGTGGCCGTAGATCACCAGATGGGGGGCCTTGATCTGGCGCGCGATGGCTTCCACCGCCTGCGCTTGCGCGTCGATGGACATCTGCCCGGGCTCATTGTGCGCGCGGTTCTGGCCGATGCCGAGATAGTCCAGCGTGACGACATCGTACTCCGGCGGCAGATGGCCGGGACGCCCGCCCTCGGTGCAGGGAAAACCGGGCCCGCCGCACAGGAAGAGGATGGTGCCTTTGGCGGGACGCACGGGCGCCGGGTACTTCTGGTATTTGACCGGGATTTCCTGGCCGTTGATTTTCGCCGAAACGCTTTGGGTTTCGACCTCGGCGCCGGTGTCTTTGTTGCGAAGCGCGCGCTTTTTTTCGGATTGAACGGCTTCAGGCAGGGAGCCTGAAGGGCTCTCGCAGGATTTCGCCGTCTCGGCCCGTGACAGGAGGGGCGACAGTGACAGCGAAAAAGCCAGAATGAAAGACGCTTGAGGGCTCTTCATCGTCCTTATTTTATGGAAGGACTTTGGAAACATTGTGGAATGCGGGGGCCTCAGATCGAAACCAGGGGCCCCTCGCCAGAAAAGACATTCCGCTCAGGCCGGTTTGACCTGTTGGCGCTGGCGTTTGCTCAAGGCGAAACCGAAGGCCAGCCACTGGATGCCGTCCACCATCAGGTCCGCCGCGATGGCGACGCCGATGAACCACAGGCCCGACACCGGCCATTGGGCCCAAACCATCATGCCGAGGAAGGTGGACACCATGCCGCTGACGATGACCAGGCCGTTGCCGCGGGCGACCGGGGAAAAGCCCCACACCACGCGGAAGACGCCGCTGACGATGAGGTACATGGCGATCACCAAGGTCAGCATCAGGGTCGCTTCCAGCGGGTTCGACAGGATGAGGCCGCCGGTCACGATCTGCAAAATGGCCATGAGCAGGTTCAGGGCGACCCCGGTCCACTCCTTGAAACGGAACGAGGAAACCACCTGGAAACCGCCGGCGATGAGCAGCAGGATCCCGAACACCAGGGTCGAGAACTGGCTGAGCATCGTGGCCGAACCGAAACCCAGGATGCCGAGAATGATGCTGACCAGGCCCAGGGCGACGAACCAACCGCCCGACAGGCGCGAGTCTTCGATTTTCAACGAGGAATGAAACATGGGAAGCTCCTTTCAGTTAGAAAGAGCTTCTCAACCGAACCTGTTTTCCAGTCAAGAATTACTCTTCGTTCTGGGTGGTTTTCGGGATTTCGTTTTCGTGAAGTACCAGGGTCGGCTGACCGTGGGCTTTGGCCAAAAAACGCGGGATGGCGGCGAAAGCCAGGGTCGCGAGCAGGGGCCCCACGAAAAGACCCACGAAGCCCCAGAGGTAAATCCCGCCCAGGACGGCGAGGAAGGTGATCAAGGGGTGCAGCTCCTCCTCCGTACGGATCACGAAGGGCTTCAGCACGTTGTCGATGGTGCCGGCAATGGTGGCGATCACCAGCCAGGCGACGCCGAGACCCACGTGCCCCGATGTGAATTTCGTCAAGGACAGGGCGATGGCGACGGGGGCGGCGCCGATGATGGGGATCAACGAAAAAACGAAGGTCAAAACGAAGACGATGAAAAACTCGCCCGGGCCCAGGATCAAGGAGGACACCGACACGACCAGCGCCTGGATGCCGCCGATCACGAGGGTTGACAGCAGGATCGAGCGGCAGGAGCGCTTGGTGACGTCGATCAGAAAGTCGAGATCGTCGGAATCGACGATGTTCAAGTCATCGACGACCTGGCGCATGCGCGGCCCTTCCGTCAGCAGGAAGAACAGGGCCACCGTGAAAACGAACAGCGACAGGAGCAAATCCGGCACCTGCAGCAGGAACTGCGAGGTCAGGTTCACGATGGTGGTCATGGATTTTTCGATCGCCTGCTGAGTGAGGTTCTGGAAATCCCCGGACAGCTGGAGACCGACGGACGAAGCCAGGGAATTGATCTTCTCGTCGATCGTGCCTTTCAGGCTCATCAAATTCTGGATGGTCTGCGAACCGCTTTGGCCCCCTTGAGGGCGCAAGGCCTCGTTCAGGCGCGCCACGAGCTTGGTGACGCCGATGATGAAGGGCAGGGTGAAAAGAACGTAGATCGCGAAAATGATCCCCGTGGCCCAGGCGCCGCGCAGGGTTTTCTGGCGTTCATAAACGCGCTTGAAATAGGGCTCCACCGTGGCGGCGACAAAAGCCGCCATCATGATGGCCAGAAGGAAAGGCGACATCACCCACATGAACAGGCCGAAGAGTCCGCCGGCCATGAAGAGCGAGGAGACCCGCGCCTCAGGACGGTTCTTCGGAGGGGTCGGAGGTGTGGGCGTTTGAATGATCATGGGATCCTCGGTGAGCTTGTTGCTGGCGGCGGAAACGGCGTTCTTCGGTTTGATCCTTCATCCACTGCACGGCGAGTTCTTCCAAAGCCTGCGGCAGGCCCGAAGCGGCGGGGGCCGGTTGCGGGGCGGGACGCAGCCCCTGGCGGGCGCGCAGGCCGCTCATGCCCAGGATGAGGAGGGGCAGGATCAGCAGACCCAAACCCACCGACAGAGTCGCCGACCACGACACGACGCCATCGCGGTCGTACTGCTGGGCGAGCACGAAGAGGGTCATCACGAAACCCATCATGGACAGCAACAGCAGGAAAAAGGCGGCCAGGGCGGCGACCAAAGCCGTTTGGATTTTTTCCGTCACGTTCTGCGTGATCTGGGCGAGGGAAGGGACTTCGGCGGGGGCGCGGCGGCTCAGGAAAAACATCACCAGGGTGAAAATCCAGCGCAACATCACTGACGTCCTTTCGGGGTGAAAATCCAAGCCAGCACGAAACCGATCAGGAGAGCGCCCAGCACCGCCATCAGGGGCTTTTCGCGGACGAACGCGCGGACCTCTTCGGCGACCTCATCGAAGCTTTCTTCCAGCTCGGGAATGTTCAGTTTTTGCTCGGACATGCGTCCCTCCCTCGGGCCCCATCTCTATCAGGAGGGGCCGGGGCGGACAATCAGGTTTATTCAACAATGATAAAATGATCGCGGACCTGATCCCGCGGCAAGGCTTCGAAATGCCACCATTCGTGGGGAATTCCCAGAAACCCCGCCTCCAGCATCAGGCTCCGCAAAAAACGGCGGTTTTCGACGTGTTGAGGGGTCAAATGCCCCGAGGCCAGGAAGCGCTCTTCATGGCGGGGCTGGGCGAGCTCGCGAAAATCATCAAAAGGCGTTCCCATATCGACTTCTTCACCGCGCTCATCCAGCAAAGACAGATCCACGGCCATGCCGAAGTTGTGAATCGAGCCGGGGACGGGGGGCGCGATGTAGGGTTCCTGATCCGTGCCTTCCACGAAAGCGAAAAGGATTTTTTGCGCGGACCGCGGGCGGAGGGCATCGAAAACCAGAAGCTTCCAACCGGGCCGGTGCCCTTCGAGGGCCTGGCCCGCATGGCGCAGTTTTTCAAAAGCGATGCGATGCAGGTAGGCCGTGACGAAAGACCCGTAGACGTTGCGTTTCATAAAATTATTTTCGCTCGCGTAACGCAAATCGATCCGCGCCTGCGGCAGAGTGGACACATCAATGAATTCAGGGCCGAGCTTCATCGGGATCCATCCTAGCATGTCGCGCGGTTTCTTGCCAGGCGACCAAGGGGGCGTTGAAATCGATCGATGCGGACTTTCCCTCTTCTGGTCCTTGGTTTTGTCGCCTTGTTGAACCCTCCAGGAGCGGGGGCGGCCCCGCAGGTGAAGGCCCCCCACGTCGAAGTCTCTTTGCTGTCGGCCGATCGCGTGATGGCCCGCGGGGAAAAGTCGTGGTGGGGGGTCGCCTTCAAGCTCGACCCCCACTGGCACATCTACTGGAAAAATCCCGGCGACTCGGGCGCCGCCCCCAAATTCACCCTGAACGTCGATGGCGGGACGGCCGGCGAGCCGCAATGGCCCGTTCCCCAGCGCTTGCCTTTGGGTGAAATGGTCAATTTCGGCTACGAAGGCGAAGTCATTTATCCTTTCGAGGTGATGGCGGGGGCGCGGGACCGCGTGAAGGTGCGGGCGAAACTCGAGTGGCTCGTGTGCCACGAGGAGTGTGTGCCGGGTTTCGCGACCCTGGACCTGGAGCGCGAAATCAAAGACCAAAAAATCTCCGATCCTCTTTTGGAAAACGCCTTCGCCGCCACTTTGCGACGGGTGCCCTCGTCGATGTCCCCGGGGCGTTTGAGCGGTCGATTCCTTTCGCCGACCTCTTACGAGCTGACATTCGAGCCCGCCGGCGCCATGGACCCGTCATCGTGGCTTGTTTTTCCGGTGGACGGGGAAAAGTTCAACCCGCGGGAGCCGGAAAAAAAGATCCAGGGCCCCCGCATCACCTGGACCTTCCGCGCGGTCGCCGCCGCCCCGGACAAGACCCCTTATTTTTTGCTCGCCAACGAGCAGGCGGCGCACGAGGTGACGCTGACCGCGGCCGATGAAAGCCCTCTCGCCCTGTTGCTGTTTTTCGCGTTTCTCGGCGGCATGATCCTGAACCTCATGCCGTGCGTTTTCCCGGTGTTGTCGATCAAGGTTTTTTCCTTGATGAAGGAAAGCGGCGGCGGCCGCGCGGCCCTGGCGCGCGAAGGGATTCTTTACACGTCGGGCGTGCTGGTGACCTTCCTGGTTCTGGGCGCGGTCTTTTTGCTGTTGCGCGAGGGCGGGGAAGCCATCGGCTGGGGTTTTCAACTGCAATCGCCCGTGGTGGTTTTTTTCCTGATGCTCTTGTTCTTCGCCCTGGCCTTGAATTTCCTGGGCGTGTTCGAGTGGGGCACGGCCCTGATGAACTGGGCCGGCATGCGCTCGACCACCAGCAAAGGGGCCAGCGCCTTCGGCACCGGGGTGCTGTCGGTGTTCGTGGCGGCCCCTTGCACGGGGCCTTTCATGGGCGCCGCGCTCGGGGCGGCGGCGACTTTGCCGGCGGTTCCCGCGATGAGTCTGTTCCTCGCGCTCGCCCTGGGGCTGGCGGCGCCGGTCCTGGCGTTGTGCCTTTTGCCGGGCGGTTTGAAGATGCTGCCGAAGCCCGGCGCGTGGATGGAAACCCTGAAGGAGTTTTTCGCTTTCCCCTTGTTCGCGACGGTGCTGTGGTTGTGGTGGGTGCTGGTCCAGCAAGTCGGCGCCGCGGCCGTGATCAGCGCGGGCGGCGGTTTGCTTTTGCTGGCCTGGGCCTTGTGGATCCGCGGCCAGGGCTGGCGCAAAGGGGCGCGCGTGCTGTTGATTCTCATCGCCGTGCTGGGGCCGGCGATGATGTTGAGGCCGTCGGCGCCGGCGGAATCAGGCGCTCCCGCCGCGCCAAAAACCTGGGTGGATTACGATAAAAGCGCTTTGGCCGCGGCCCGGGCGGAAAACCGCGCCGTGTTCATCGATTTCACCGCCGCCTGGTGCATCACCTGCCAGTGGAACAAAAAAGCCGTTCTGCAAACGGCGGCGGCCGAAGAGCTGTTCCGGCGCAACAACGTGCTGCTCATGCAGGGGGATTGGACCCGTTATGATGAAAAGATCACGAAGGCCCTGGCGGCCTTCGGGCGGGCCTCGGTGCCGTTGTATGTTTATTATCCGGCCGGCGGCGGGGAGCCCCGCCTGTTGCCGCAAATGCTGACGATGTCCATGATTGAGGAGTTGTTTCAACCGACCACAGGAGGTCAACAATGATGAAGACGATGAAATTCGCGATGGTCGCGATGATGGCTTTGGCGCTGCCCTTGGCGGCGCGCGCGGAAGCGGTTCCCGGTTCGCCGGCGCCGGCCTTTGACGTGAAAGACGCCAATGGCAAAAACGTCAAACTGGCCGATTTCGCCGGCAAGTGGGTGGTGCTGGAGTGGACCAACAAAGATTGCCCTTACGTGAAAAAGCACTACAACAGCGGCAACATGCAAAAGCTGCAGGAAACCTACCGCGGCAAAGGCGTTGCCTGGCTGACGGTCTTGTCTTCCGCCAAAGGCAAGCAGGGTTACCTGGATCCGGCCTCGGCCCTGAAACAGACCAAAGAGGTGAAATCCAACGCCACGGCCTTCCTGTTGGATGAAAACGGCGCCATGGGCAAAGCCTACGGGGCCAAAACCACCCCCCATATGTACGTGATCGACCCCAAAGGCGTCGTGGTTTACGCCGGCGCCATCGATGACAACGACTCCTCCGACCCGTCGGTGATCGCCAAGTCGAAAAACTACGTGGCCATGGCTCTGGACGCCGGCATGTCGACCCCGGCCAAACCCGTCCAAACCGCGACCTCGAAGCCCTACGGCTGCGCCGTGAAGTACCAGTGAAATTCTCGACGCCCGGCAGGAATGACCGGGCGTCTTCTCCATGCTTCACTTGAGGGACATGAAAAAAGCTTTCAGCCTTTGCTTGCTCTCGGCGTCCCTTCTCTCCTGCTCTCAGAAAGCCTCGTTGAAGACGGGCTCGGCGGACGGACCGCCGCGGGATCCGCCGCAAACGGAAATCACCGTGTCGAAGAACGACCTCGCCGGTGGCTTGAAATCCCTCAAAGGAAAAAAGGTCACGGCCTTCGTGATCTTCAATTTGCCCGACGGTTACCTGATCCGCGCCAAGGCCAAAATCAATCCCCCGGACTTCGCCATCCGTGAAGTGCTGGATCTGCAGAACGAGCGCATCAACTGGTTCAATGAGGCTTTGGTCGTCAATTGCGACGACTGCCCTGAAGTGGAGGCGAACCCGCCCCTGCAGGTGCTCCGGGAAAACGATCTCTTGCGGCTGATCGATCGCGTGTCCCTGAACCAGGATCCCACCGCCGCCGACTGGCAGGTCCTGCGGAAGGAAGCGCCGGCCGCGAATTTCCTGTGGCTGATTTTCGCCTCGGAAGATTACGAGCAAAAACGCGACAGCAACGAGAAAAAAGACCATGTGGTCGCCCGCTCCGAGAGCGAAGTGCGCCTGCGGAGTTTCTTTTACGACCCCGCCGCGCGCAAAGTGAGGCACGCGGCCCAGGTGCGCGGCTGGGATTTCAACGAAACGTCCTACCCTCTGCGCAAGACCGATTGGAACGTCCCGGCCGGAGGGGGCTTTGACAGCCTGCAATTCGATTCGATCTATTCCTACCCGGTGGTGCCGGACATCCCGCCCATCACCCGCAAGGCTTTCCTGCGGTTGACCGAGGCCTTGAATCCTTGATACTCCCATCGTCTTGAACGACGGGAGGTTGCCGATGTCACTCACGGAATTGCTGAATGTCCCCGACACCCAGCGGGATGTCCTGTGGGAGCGGCGTTTTTTCGATGCGGTGATCTCCTCGAAGCTGAAAGTGCTGTCCGCGGATCCGCAGCAAGGCCCGGATGGCTGGCCCTACCTGATGACGGAGACCTCTTTGGAGGCGACTGAACCCGCGCCGAAAATCCTGAACTGGCTCGCCACCCGCGGCATCGGCCTGGTCGTCAACCCCGGCAAGAAATCCTATCCCGATTACGTTTTCAATTACGGCATGGTCTGGCACTTCAAGGAAACGAACCTGTTCGTGCGCCCCCAGGACGAGGTGCCCGCCGGCGCGGTGGACATCGCTCCGGCCACGGGGCTGCACGCCGGCGCTCCCACGAAGGAGTACCTGCCGGATTACGTGCGCACGATTTTGCGCGAGTTTTTCCGCGATCAGAATCTGTTGGCGGTGAAGATCCTGGTCATGAGCCAGGATCGCAAGCACTACGACTTGGCGTTTTCCCTCGAGTCCCTGGGAAATCCGCCGGAAAAGGAATTCGAGGGCATCAGCCAGGCCATCGCCTGGTTCCTGCCCACGCATTACTCGTTGATACTGGTGAGTGAAAAGGGCCTGCCGCCCTTCGTGAATCTCTAGGGCCTTTGAAAAAAGCCCCTCTCTTCTAATCGATTTCGCCGGGCTGGGGCAGGAGTTCCGCCAGGCATTCGCGCCAGTACTCGGGCGCTTCCTCGCTGTAGTCGACGGCGATCAGGAAACCGGCTTTGCCCAGGAGTTGCGTGCGGGCGACGATGCCGGAGATTTCCAGGTCCATGTCCTGCAGGCGCATGAAAACGCGGTCACCGATCAGGGAATCGAGATTCAGGTTCCGGCGCAGGACGGGCGGGATCAGGGAGTCGCGTTTCACCAGCAGCAGCAGTCCGGACGCCGAGGCTTCAACGATGTCACAGGCGCGGGCGATCTTGGCGAAGTCATCGAGTGACGTCAGCGACGCCACGCGGATGGGCGTCGTTTGCTTGCGGGGCGAGATCCTGGTTTTTCTCTTCGGTGAAGCCATTTCGCACCTTCCTCTTGTGATGATGACGTGCGGTCTTAAGATTCTCATCGGAAGAACTGGACCAAAGTTAAGGAAGGAATAAAAAAGCGGCGATCAAATAAATCTCAGATTCAATAACGCAGCCGAGGCCCGAGGGTGACGAAGAGTCAGACAGATTTTTCGCCTGGAAAATCCCACTCCGGGAATCCTTGTCAAGAGGCGACCAGTTCACCGTCTCGATCCGGGACAGGAGCGAAACGTCGTCAAAGGAGCCAAAAGCTTTGTAGGCGGCCTCTTTGGCCGTCCACAAATGGGCCGGCGAGGGCGCGCTCCGCAACTCAGCGGGTTTTGAGACGCGGGCCACGGCTTTTTCGTTCACCCGTGAGACCATTTCCACGTCAAAACCGCAGGCGCGGGGGGCGCTCAAAAACCCCCCTAAACCACGGGTGTGGGAGATGGAAATCCCCCGCCCACGCACGCGGGTGAGCGGGCGGGACAGATCGCGGATCTGAGCCTCTTCTTCCGTGGTGAGAGGGCCGAGAAGGGTGCGCAGGTGGCGGGCGATGGCCTCGCGCAAATGCCCTCGTCCCGCGGGATTTTGCGCGCCGAAATCGGCGGAGAGTTCCGCATGCAGGTCGTTTTCCTTCAGCAGATGCCGCAGCCGGGATTCGATCACTGGGTGAACGCCTCGGGCCACCGCACGGGACGGCCGGCGGCGATGTCCATCATGCGGTCCAGGGACACGCGGGCGCGCTCGCGCAGGGCCTCGTCGAGGGTCACTTCCGGTTCGCCGGTTTCCAGGGCGTGGCGGATTTTCTCGAGCGTGTTCAGTTTCATGTAGGGGCAATCGTTGCAGCTGCAGCCGGCGTCCAGCACGGGCGCCTGGATCAGCTCCACGTCCGGGCGGGATTTTTTCATCTGGTGGAAGATGCCGGTCTCGGTGGCGACGATGAATTTTTTCGCCGGATTGTTCGCGACCTCCTCCAGGAGGCGCGAGGTCGAACCCACCACGTGGGCGTAGGCGAGGATGCTCTCGTCGCATTCGGGGTGCGCGATCACCACGGCGTCGGGGTGTTGCAGGGTCAGCTCATGCAAGCGGCGCGCGTTGAAGAGCACGTGCACTTCGCAGGCGCCGTTCCACAGGTGGAACTCACGGCCGATCTTTTTCGATAGCCAGCGGCCCAGGTGCTGGTCCGGACCGAAGAGGATCGGCCGCTCCCTGGGGATCGATTCGACGATCTTCTGCGCGTTCGAAGAGGTGAGGATCACGTCGGAGATCGCCTTCACTTCGGCGCTGGAATTGATGTAGGTGACGGCGATGCCGTCGGGGTATTCGCGGCGCCAGGCGAGGTATTTGTCGTAGGGCGAGCCTTTGACCAAAGAGCAGCCCGCATCGAGGTCGGGCACGATGACTTTTTTGGTGGGGTTCAGGATCTTCACCGACTCGGCCATGAAGACGACGCCGGCGAGCAGGATCACGTCGGCCCGGGTGGTTTGCCCGAATTTCGCCAGCTGGAAGCTGTCGCCCACGTGGTCGGCGATGTCCTGGATGGCGCCGTCCTCATAGTAGTGAGCCAGGATGACGGCGTTCTTTTCCCGTTTCAGGCGTTGAATGTCGGCGACGACGTCATAGCTCATGGCCCCCCTTCTAGCACCACCCCCGGGGGGTGTCTAGGGGCCGGAAATATGGTGTTTTTTCAGCTTCGGATCGTCCCAGAGCTCGATGCAGTTGCGCTGATTGATGGAGGAACCGTCGATCCGGGCGTTGGTCACGTGGGTGAACCCCTGGCGCACCCGCATGTCGTGAACGGCCTGTCCTTTCGAGTAGAAGAGGCTTTTCACCGAATTGGTTTCCTTGCGGAAGGTTTTTTCGTGCAGCACCATCTCGGTGGCGACCTCCATGGCGCGGAACCAGTTCAGGTACTCGTTCTGCCCGGTGGCGAAGACGGCGTTGGCGACCTTGTATTTCTGCACGATGTTCGTCGACGGGCAGGCGAACCATTTGTTGGCGGGGTCTTTGCCGTCCAGGGCGGAAAACATGCTCTTTTTGGTGATGGCGTTGATCAAGGCGTCGCCGTCTTTCCTGTCGGCGAATTGCTTCCAGGAGTTCGTCGGGTCTTTTTTCACGTAGTCCATGCGGTTCAAAATCACGCGCGCCACGGCCTTGACGTGGGCGTCGCCGCAGCGGGGGGAGGAGGCGATTTCGCCGACCAGAACCCGGGCCAGCAGATCGATGCGGATCCAATCGTCCGCGGTGGCCATGGTGCCGTCGTCTTTTTTCACCGGCGCGGGGGGATCGGCTTTCAGGCGCGCGCGGGTGCCGGGAATGATCACCCGCTCGGCCAGTTGATCCTGGCCGTCGCTTTTGAAGCAGTGATTGAGGTTGTCCATCGCCTCGGACAGGGCCTTGCCCTGGGCCGCTTCGCTGAGATGCGCGATCTCGCGGACCTGCGCGATCGGCAGGGGCGCCGGGCTTTCGCGGACGCTGTTCACCGGCGGGCAATCGTCGGCCAGACGAAGATCCAGGGAGTTCTCCTGGCGCCAGGTGAGGCCCATCTGCGCCCGGACCAAAGTCGGTGCGATCAGCAGCAAAGAAAGAAAAAGCACGGATTTCGTCACAAAAAACGTATCGGACAAGACGGCTCGAACTGAAGGTACCGCCTACTTTCTGGTATCGCATCGCGATACCAGAAAGTAGGCGGTACCTTCAGAGGGTGGCGCCGCCTTTGAGGACGTTCACGATGGATTTCGAGACGGTTTTCAGGCTCTCCATGACGCCGCGGCCTTCGGAGGCGCAGGCCTCGAATTCGGGGGCGTTGAAGAAGTTCAGGGAGCTGCGCAGCTCGGCGAGCGAGGCCGCGTTCGGTAAATCGCGTTTATTGTACTGCATGATCAAGGGGATTTCCTTGATGCTGTAGCCTTGCATCTCGAGGTTCTTCTCGAGGTTGCGCAGGGCCTCGCTGTTCTCCTCCATGCGCTCGATCTGCGAATCGGCGACGAAGATGACGCCGTCCAGGCCCTTCAAAATCAGGCGGCGGGAGGCATCGTAAACCACCTGGCCCGGGACGGTGTACAGGTGGAAGCGGGTCTTGTAGCCACGGATGTCGCCGAGATTGAGCGGCAGGAAGTCGAAGAACAAGGTGCGCTCCACTTCCGTGTTCAGCGCCACGAGTTTCGAGCGCTGATCCTCGGCGGTTTTCTGGTAGACCCACTGCAGGTTCGTGGTTTTTCCCCCGAGGGAGGGACCGTAATAAACGATCTTGCAGTGAATTTCTTTGGCGTTGTGATTGATAAAGGACATTACAGCTCCACCCGGTTTTCCAGGGCGCGCCCCATGGTGCGGTCGTCGATGAAGTCGATGTCGCTGCCGATGGGAACCCCGTGGGCAATGCGGCAGATTTTGACGCCTTTGCCGGCCAATTGTTTGGTCAGATACAAAATCGTCGTATCGCCTTCCAGATCCGCGTCCAAAGCCAGGATGATCTCCTTCACCGCCGGGCCTTCGCCGTGCCGGCCTTTTTCCACGCGCTCGATCAACTCGCTGATGCGCAGGTCATCCGGGCCGACGCCTTCCAGGGGCGAGATCGCGCCGTGCAGGACATGGTAGCGGCCGCGGAACACGCCGGAGGATTCGATGCGCATGATGTCGGAGGGTTCCTCCACCACGCACAGAAGCTCGTCGGAGCGGTTGGTGTCCTCGCAATAACGGCAAAGATCGTGATCGGTGTAGTTGAAACAGCGCGGGCAGGTGTGCACTTCGGCGCGGACGCGGTGAAGGGCGTCGCTCAAACGATCGGTGTATTCATCCCGGGATTGCAGAATGTGGTACGCCAGGCGCTGGGCGGTTTTCGGCCCGACACCGGGAAGGCGACTCAATTCGTGCACGAGTTTTTCCAAAGCCGGGATGTTGAGCATAAGTCCTAGAATAAACCCGGAACACCCATTCCGCCAGTGATCTTTTCCATCTCTTTGGCGCTGGTTTCCTTGGCGATTTTCATGGCGTCGTTCACGGCGAGCATGATCATGTCTTGCAACATTTCGGCGTCACCGGATTTGAAAACGTCCTCTTTGATCGCCAGAGCGGTGATCTTGTGATCGCCGTTCACTTTCACGGTCACGGCCCCGCCGCCGGCGCTGCCGTCGTACTCGGCTTTCGCGAGCTCTTCCTGGACCTTCTTCATTTTCATCTGCATCTGGTTGGCTTGCTTCATCAGCTGGGCCATGCCACCGCCGAAACCCTTCATTTTCTCGCTCCCTCTTTCACCGAGGTGATGGATTTGATTTCGCCTTGGAAGACCGTCTTGGCCGCTTTCACCAAAGGATGTTCGGCGATGCGGTTTTTGATCTCCTCGTCGGCCTCTTTCTGTCGTTGCGCCGCCAGGGCCTGGGCGCTGGTTCCACCCGGAGTCTCGCGTCCGGCAACGATTTCCACAGAGTAGCTGTCGCCCCACAGTGAATCAATGAAGGCTTTGAGTTTTTTCCGCGTTTCGGGATCGTTCAGCTGATCCTTCAGGAAGACCATTTTGGGCGGAATGGCGAGCTTCAGGATTTGACCCATCTCGCCAGAAAACAACAGACTCTCGATTTTCGCGGCGAAAATCCGATCCTGGGCCCGCACCAGCTCGACAAAGTGCAGCCATTTCTCTTCCGGGGATTTTCCCTCAGCGCGTCGAGGTTTCGGCGCCACCGGAGCCGCCACTTTCGGCACGGCCGGCGCGGCTACTTCCCGTCGATTTTCGGTTTCTCGATGCTCGATTTGTCGAAGTCCCCTCCGGGGTGAGGGGTTCTGTCCGATCAGGCTTTGCAGGTCCGTGAGCCGCGGGGCCGCGGCCATGCGCAGGAGCAGGACTTCCAGCACCAGGCGGGGATCCTGGGCGCGCGGGATGTCGCCGGCCCCTTTGAGGGCCATATCGAAGAGCAGATGCATCTCCTCTTCGCTCATTTGCGCGCCGATCTCGGCGAAAAACTTCATCTCGGAATCCGGCAGATCGAGGATCGAGGTCATTTCGGCGCCCGAGATCTTGATCACCAGGAGATTGCGGACGGTCTCCAGCAGCTCGTTGGCGAACAGGCGCGGCTCGCTGCCGGTCGAGGCGAATTTCTCGATCACCTTCAGCATGCCGTGGGTGTCGCGGGCGAGCAGGTTGTTCAGCACCTCGAAGAGCAGACTGCGGTCCGTGAGGCCCAGGATGCGCGTGACGCTGTCTTTGTGCAGGACGCCGCTGGCGAAGGTGATGACCTGATCGAGCAGGCTCAGGCTGTCGCGCATGGAGCCGTCGCCTTGGCGGGCGATCAGCCACAGGGCGTCCTCGTCGGCCTTGACGCCCTCTTGCTCGCAGATGTGTTTCAGGTGATCGGCGATCTGGCGGGTGGAAATGCGGCGGAAATCAAAACGCAGGCAGCGCGACAGGATCGTTTCCGGGATCTTGTGCACTTCCGTGGTGGCGAGGATGAACAGCACGTGGGCGGGCGGCTCTTCGAGGGTCTTCAAAAGCGCGTTGAAGGCGCTCGCCGACAGCATGTGCACTTCGTCGATGATGTAGATCTTCCAGCGGCCCGAAGCGGGGGCGCTCATCACGCCGTCGAGGAGCTTGCGGATGTCATCGACGCTGTTGTTCGAGGCGGCGTCGAGCTCCTGCACGTCGAGGCTGCGCGAGGTGGAGATTTCCTGGCAGGAGGAGCAGGTGCCGCAAGGCACGAAGTCCACGGCGTTCGGGCAGCGCAGGGCTTTGGCGAGAATGCGGGCGGACGAGGTTTTTCCCGTGCCGCGGGGACCGGTGAAGAGCAGGGCGTGGTGCACGCGACCGGACTTGAGGGCGTTCCCCAAAGTCTGCGTGATGTGAACCTGTCCCACCACGTCCGCGAAAGTCTGAGGCCGCCATTTGCGGGCGATCACCTGATACGACAATGTCCCCTCGAAAATGAAAGTGGCCGGGCAACCCCTCTCGCAGGATCCGTCGGTTACCGTTGCTTCCTTCCGGACCTGGCGGGATTCGCCGCGAATATCCTCGGAGGGACCCGGCCTCGCTTCATGTATCCGATCGCAGAGTGGATTTCACGAACTGCTGCGGCACTTTCTGCGGCCTGTCAAAGAATTGGTCGCCTGACGAACGCAATTCTGTCTTTGTCTCACTTTGAGACGGGGAACACCTGGCACGCCCCCATCCTATTGGATCTGAGGCGGCCTCGGGCTTGCTTTGAGGAAGGTCATTGAGAAGAAGTTTTTTTGAGGAGGCTTTTTATGTTGTCCCGTCAATCCACCATCATGATCCTGGCCGCGAGCCTGGGTTTTGTTTCGAACGCGTCGGCCGCCGTGCTGACTAAAATGAACAACACCCGCACGCGGGTCATCGTTTCCGGTCCCGAGTTGCAGGGGGCCCGCATCGGCGATCGCCTGATCCTGAGCAATCTCTGCGAACTGCGCGTGACCACGGTCGCCAACGGCAAAGTGGCCGCCGACACCAGCACCTGTCGCGAACGCCGGCACTTGCGCCTGGGCGCTTCCGTCAGCCTGGTTCCGGGTCTGCAGACCGAATATGAAAACGTGTACGCTTCGGACAACGCGGCCTCGTCGCAAATGCGCACGATGATCAATCCGAACTCCATGCTGCCCTCCTCCCACCTGGTGAAGGGCTTCTCGGTGGGCGCGGGTGTTTCGAACATCTCGAAAAAGGGTTCTTGGAAGAGCCAGGATTACACCATCAGCGGTGGTTACAATTTCCCGGTCGGAATCCAGTCCGAAATGAAGGACAGCGGTTCCAGCACCAAAGGGAACGTCAACCTGAACTACTCCTGGATCCCGCGCGGCGGTTTCGGTTTCACGGCGGATCTGAGCATCTCGCAAGTGGATCAGATCATCTCGCCCGACACCTACACCTTCATCCGCCCGGCGGTGAACCTGGCCTTCGGCGCCACGGACCGCCTCTTCGCCTTCGCCGGCGCCAACTACACGGCTTACAACGAGGCTCCGGGTTACGCGGACGGCATGTTCAAGGATAAAACGGTGAAGCTGAAGCCGGATGTCGGCTGGCAGGCCGGTGGCGGTTTGATCTTCACGAAGAACATCCAGGCCCAAATCCAGTACTCCTGGTCGCGCCTGAGCTTCGACGAGAAGCTGGAACTCAACAACGGCTACATGATTGGCAACTACGGTCGCCGCATCCAAGGCAGTTACGAGTTCTCCGGTGTGGATGCCAGTCTCCAATACCGTTTCTAAGAATCCATTGATTCCAAAAACAAAAAACCCCGGGATCTCCTCCCCGGGGTTTTTTGTTTTTTTCGGATCCCGCCGGAGCGGATCCTACAGGGAAGCCTTCTGCAGGCCCTGGTTGATGGCCTCGAGGAAGGGCTCGGTGTTCAGGTACTTGTCCGCGGACACCTTGTCGCCGTGGATGATGGAGGCCAGATCCTTCGTCATCTTGCCGGACTCCACCGTCTCGATGCAGACGCGCTCGAGGGTGTGGCAGAATTTCACGAGATCCTGGTTGCCGTCGAGTTTCCCGCGGTGCTCGAGGCCGCGGGTCCACGCGAAGATCGAGGCGATGGGGTTCGTCGAGGTCGGCTTGCCCTGCTGGTGCTGGCGGTAGTGGCGGGTCACCGTGCCGTGGGCGGCTTCGGCTTCCATCGTTTTGCCGTCCGGCGTGACCAGCACGGAGGTCATGAGGCCGAGCGAGCCGAAGCCCTGCGCCACGATGTCGGACTGCACGTCGCCGTCGTAGTTTTTGCAAGCCCACACGAACCCGCCGTTCCACTTGAGGGCGGCGGCCACCATGTCGTCGATCAGGCGGTGTTCATAGGTGATGCCGGCGGCTTCGAACTTGGTTTTGAATTCCTTGTTGTAGATCTCCTCGAAGATGTCCTTGAAGCGGCCGTCGTATTTTTTGAGGATGGTGTTCTTGGTCGAGAAGTACAGGGGCCATTTCTTTTCCAAAGCCATGTTGAAGCAGGAATGGGCGAAACCGCGGATGGATTCGTCGGTGTTGTACATGGCCATGGCCACGCCGTCGCCCTTGAAGTTGTACACTTCGTGGGTTTGCTTCTCGCCGCCTTCGGGTTCGAAGGTGATGGTGAGTTTGCCTTTGCCCTTGGTGACGAAGTCCGTGGCGCGGTACTGGTCACCGAAGGCGTGGCGGCCGATGCAGATCGGTTTGTCCCAGTGACCGACCAGGCGCGGGATGTTCTTGATGATGATCGGCTCGCGGAAGACGGTGCCGTCCAGGATGTTGCGGATCGTGCCGTTCGGCGATTTCCACATCGACTTGAGGTTGAACTCCTTCACGCGGGCTTCGTCCGGCGTGATGGTCGCGCACTTGATGCCGACGTTGTATTTCTTGATGGCTTCGGCGGATTCCACCGTGACGCGGTCCTCGGTTTTGTCGCGGTTTTCCATGCCGAGGTCGTAATACTTAATATCCAGATCCATGTAGGGGAGGATCAGTTTGCTTTTGATGAAGGCCCAGATGATGCGGGTCATTTCATCGCCGTCGAGCTCGACGACGGGATTGGCGACTTTGATCTTTTTCATAGGGAGTCCTCTTTCTCGTGTTGTCGATGAACGGCGCCAATATATTGAGCCCGCGGGCGTTTGTCGATAGTTATCAGCCCGACCTTGGTCGATGATTTCGAACTCTTCTTTCGTCCGGGGGTGGACTTGAGTCCTCGCGCCGCAGCTTTTACAGTGAAAGAAGGGGGCAAGGATGCAGCCAATTCACCGCTTGAAGAGATCCTTTTACGGAATCATGGGCGCCTTGCAGGTGATCGTGGGTTTCATGATCGTGGCCGCGGTGGCGCGGGAATTCCTGGTGACCGGCGCGACCACTTACGGCACGGATTTGCCCTTCAATCACCCGCTGCTGCAGACCCTGCATCTCGTTCTCGGGAATGTTTTCTGGGTGGCGGTGCTGTGCAACGGCGCCGTGTGGTTGAATCGCGCCCGCCGCGGCCTGGAACCCGTCGGGGCCTAAAGGTCCCAGGAGATTTTTTCGAGGGCCTCCACCTCTTTGGCCCAATACGCGTAGCTGCCGAAATCCGGAAAGAGCCGCGGGAAGGAAGGATCCTGCCAGCGGTGCGCGATCCAGCCCGAGTACATGAGGATGCGCAAACCCCGCAGCAGGGGGATCCACTCCCACTGCTCGTGGGGGAAATCGAGAAGCTCCTCGTAGCCCTCGAGCAAAAGGTTCTGTTCATCCTCGAGGCGATCTTCGTCGCCGGAGAGCAGCATCCAGAAATCCTGCACGACGGGGCCGTTCACGAAATCATCGAAGTCGACGAGGAAGAATTTCTGTCCGTCATTGAGCAGGTTGCCGCGATGGAGATCGCCGTGAATGCGCTGGAACTGCGCGGGATCGAAGGTGTCCTCGATGGCTTCGAGGATTCTTTCCGCTGCGTCGATGTAGCGGGTGCGCACCTCCGGCGCGATCCAGTCCTCGAGCCGCGTGAGGGCGGGCCAGCCGCCGTGATAGGCGGTGTCCAAAGTCGGCCGGTGCGGCGCGGGTTTGCGCGCCCCCACCATGTGCACGCGGGCGAGCAGGCGGCCGACCTTCACCAGATCGGCGTCGAGCAATTCGTCGGGCAAACGGCCGCGCACTTTCGGGAAGAAGGCGGTCCACAGGCCTTCCTGCAAAGAAACGGTGGAGCCGTCTTTTTGGCGGACGGGCGCCACCGCCGTGATGTCCTCGGCCTGCAGGTCGAGCAGAAACTCGTGTTCTTCCAGAATGGTGTCCCGTGACCAGCGCCCCGGGCGGTAGAATTTGGCGATGAGATGGGAGCGATCCTCGAGACTCAGGTCAAAGACGCGGTTCTCGTAGGAATTCAGTTGCAGAAATTCCCCCGTCGGCTCAAAACCGGCGTTCTCCGCGGCCATCATGACGGCCTGCGGGTCCAACTGATAAAAGGTCGTTTCAAGGTGCTTTTGACTCATGTCCACCATTTCGGCATTCTGGGGCCACCATGACCTCCGCCGAGCGCATCGAATATAGAGGATGGACCATCGAGGTGCAAAGGAAAGCCTTTCGCCGGAGCTTGTCCATCACGCTGAAGCCGGGGCGTCCCTTGATGATCAAAACGTCTTTGCTCACGTCGTTCCGCACCATTTGCGAGTTCATCGACAGCCGCGAAGAGTGGATCCGCAAGCATTTGGGGCGTTTTGACGAGCAGGCGAAGCTTTTGCCGTCAGCCTCGTTGACGGCCGGGGGGCGTTACCCGTTTTTCGGCCGTGAGCTCGAGTTGAAGCCCGTGCTGACGCCTCTGGAAAAGATCTTCTTTTCGGCGACGGACACGGAGTTGTTGCTGCACGTGCCGGTCACGCGGTGGCGGGCTTTGGGAGAGGATCTGTCTTTCGCCCACGAAAAGCTGCGCGATTTTTACCGCCGCGAAGCCGGCCGCGATCTGATCGCGCGCGTGGAGCGTTGGGCGAGCCAGACGGGCTTGCGGCCCACCGGCGTCACCGTGCGCGAAGCGCGGGCCCGTTGGGGGAGCTGCCATCCGCGCGGTTCGATCTCATTGAACTGGCGTTTGGCGGTGTATCGTCCGGAAGTAATCGATTACGTGGTCGTGCACGAGCTCGCGCATTTGCGTCACATGAACCACTCCCGGCATTTCTGGGAGCTGGTGGAATCGATCCTGCCCGAGGGGCGGGCCCTGGGCCGCGAGATCCGCGATCAGCACCGCCTCAGCGATTTTTTGGAGAACCGCCGATAAGGGGCCGGGGCTTCGGCACTTTTTTCTCGAGCCAGGCGTAGACCCACAGGGTGCCGAAGAAGCCGACCATGGCGCCGGCGATCACGTCCGACAGATAATGCTGCAGGATCATGACCCGCGTGAAGGAGAGCGCGGCGGCGAGGCCGAAAAAGATCCAGCGTCCACCCGGCCACAAGAGCACGAGCGCGGTCGCGACCGAAAACAGCACCTGCGTGTGGCCCGAGGGCATCGACAGGTAATGCCAGTGATACTGAAAGGGGTGGAACACCAGGTGGTCGCCGGCTTCGCCGACGTGGGGACGTTGGCGGCCGAAGCTCCATTTCAGAATCTGCAGGATGATTCCGGAACCGAGGAGGCCGGCGAAGAGGTGAACGGCCCAGGATCGCAGATTGTCGTTTTTGCGGACCCAGCGGCTCCAGACATAAATGAGGATCGCGAGCCCGAACCAATACTCACCGAGGGCGATGTTGGTGATCGAGCGCGCCGCCAGACGGATGCTTTCGCGGTGGACCTCGTTGAACCACAGCGCCAAATCCTGATCAACGAACACGAGGCTCAGGCCGGTCGCCAGCAGTCCGAAAGAAAAAATCAAACCTTTCAACATCTTGAAGAAGAGTGCCAGAGCCCGAAGGCGGTGTCACCTTGCAACCAGCGAAGGACGGCATTGGTCTTGCTGAGGAGGGCTCGTGACTGTTGAAAAAACCTTTTGGGGGACTGAATGACACTGAAAAACAAGGCCATGCTTTTCGTTTCGACTCTTTTCTTGGCGGCGAACATCGCCGACGCCCGTCCTGGGGGCCGACCGGGTGGTCCGGGAGGACCGGGTCGTGGCGGCGGTCATCACGGCGGCGGATACAACCCGCGTCCTCAGCCGCCGCGCGCGCAACCGCCCCGCCCGATTCCGCCGCGGCCGGTGCCTCCTCGTCCGGCTCCGATGCCGATCCCGCCGCGGTACCCGAATCCGGGGCCTGAGGTCGTCATCCCGGCCAGCGTTTTCCAGCGCGTGGTGGGTCAGGGCGTGATGTTCGACGTTGGTCGCTACTTCAATCTGTCGGGTTACTATAACTATCGCATCGCCGCGGTGGAGATCCAGGCTCAGCCGAATTTCGGTCAGGCGGGGATCAATGTGATGGTGAACAGCCAGCCGGCGGGTTCCATCATGGTGGATGCCTATCGTCCTTATCACGTGGTTTATCCGAACAATGCCCGGATCGGGGTGGGAATCACGAACGTGGTGTTCTTCGTGAGCGGTGATGTGACGATCCAGTCGGTCACCTTGCGTTTGAGCGCGTACTGAGTTGTCCTCTTTGACGCTCCGTTTCGATGCAAGCCGCCTTTCGGGGCGGCTTTTTTCATGTTCCCATTCCCGGAATGAAGATCCTGTTGAAAAATCAAAACAATGAGGACGCGGGTTTCGCCGAGCGCGAGGCGCTGCCCTTGAGTTTGCGAGTCAAAAAAGGTTTCCGTTCGGGCGCCCTGTATTGGATCGCCGCGGTCGGTTGCCTGCCGATTCCGCTTTTGCATTTCATTCTGGTGCCCCTGTTCGTGATTCTGGGCACGGTTCAGGCCTGGTCCTACTGGACGGGGGAAAGCGTGCTTCGCCGCGGGCAGAGTCTTTGCCCCAAGTGCGCCACGGCGATGGCTTTCGATGACGTGCCGGAGAAGTGGCCGGTGAAATTGCTCTGTCCCGCCTGCGGTTTTCAGCTGCGATTGCACGAACGGGAATAAGGCGGCGCTTCCATCTTTTGAGCTTGGCAACTCCGTTCGGCGAGGCGAGGATTTTGCCGAGGAGGGTTTGGATGCAGAATCCGCAGCACGAGTTTCACAAAGTCTCTGAAAATCCCGCCACTTCCGTTCAGGTTCCCTCGGTCTCCGATTATATGGATTACCGCGTTTACCTGGCTGACTGGTATGCCCATCGCCGCAAGCTCAGTCAGGGGGAGATCCGCCCCTACGGTTATCAGATGTTCTCGGCCGCCGCGAACATCAAGTCGCCCAATTACCTGAAGATGATCATCGAGGGACGCCGCAATCTGTCTGACGACATGATCGGCAAGTTCGGCAAGGCGCTGGGGCTCAACAAGGAGCAGACGGAAGAGTTCCGTTACCTCGTGCACTCGAGTCAGGCGACGGATCCGGTGGATCGCAACGTCTATTTGAAAAAACTCTCCGAGCTGCGCGTGGAGCGCAAACTCCGTTCGGGCGAGATCGACCGCAAAACCTGGGAGAAGATCCCGAATTGGGTTGCGTGGGTGGTTTACGCCATGGTCGATCAGGAGGGCGTGAGCTTTGATCTGCCGACCTTGAAGCGTCTGTTGCGCGGCAAAGCGACGGAGCACGAGATCGACGAGTCCCTCAAGGGCCTGCTGGCGAGCGGGGAGCTCAGCCGCAATGACGAGGGCGTGCTGGTGAAGTCGCGCCATCTGATCGAATCGCCGGAGGACGTGCCGGTCGCCCTTGTGCGCAAGCTGCAGGCGCAGTTGATGCTCTTGGGTTTGGAGAGCCTGTATCAGGACGCTCCCACGGATCGCGAGTTCGGCACGCTGACCCTGGCGATGACGAAGGCGGAGTTCGAAGAGGTGAAGTTCAAGCTGCGTCAGCTGCGCAAATCCGTGCACAAGGACAACGCCATCGCGCGCGGTCAGGGCAAAGGGGAGCGCGTGTATCAGCTGAACATCCAGCTGTTCCCGGTGTCGAACCGGGCTGCCGGCGTGGAGGAAAAAGCTGTTCCCGCGGCGCGCGTGGACCTGCGTGATTTGTTCAAATCGGCCTCTTCGGCGGGCTCTTCGGCCTCGGTGGACAGCTTGTTGAAGGATGCTCGACTCGCCGCAGAATCATTTGTCGACGCGTCAAAAGAAAAGTCGTAGAATGGGGGCTTCTGTCAAACAGGGTCTTTTTGGCCCTGGCAAATTCCATTTTTATGTGGATAACTCTGTGGAATAGGGGTCTAAACTGTGGATACCAGGACCTTTCGAAGAATCCTTCACATTGCCTGTGTTAAGAACTTGTTAAGACCAGAGCTGTTTTGTCCACTGGGTAAGTAATCAGTAGGTGTTAAAATACAGAAAAATCCGGCGGACACTTGAATTGACAGACCCCGGGTTCAAGATCGATCTTGGGTAGTTTTTTCGGATCCTATGTGGGGGCGATCTGGCTTCGACGTGGGTGCTGAAGCAAAGGGAGCAGACCGGGGCGCACGAGGACCTCGTTAAAAACGTGCACAAGTTAGTTGCCAACGACAACTACGCTCTTGCTGCCTAATTAAAGGCGCACGTCTCTCCAGGGAGTGGTGGCGGTTCTGGAGAGGCGACGATGAGTCACCTCGGCGATGTTGGTTTTCTCCAGCGACATCGCTTAAACGTTTCTGGGGGACAGGTTCCGCCTCGTTTGTTCGTGGAAGTGGCGGTTCCGAAGCTTAAACACGGACTAAGTCTGTAGCGCCCTTCTGTGGATCACTTGCGGACCCGGGTTCGATTCCCGGCGCCTCCACCAATTTTCTGGACGAAATTTCGTCCGCAGTTCGTCCACCAGCTCAAATAAAAAACGGGCTGGTGGCAAAATCTGCTTGTGCGTCTGATGTTGCTCCGCCTGTTGAGTCGGCGGGAGTCGAACAGAGTCAGACTTCTAGGCCTACCTAGAAGAGAATCTCTTTCGTAAAATGAAGAGTATCGCGATCGCGGCCGCCACCGTGCCGAATACTTTTAACCAATCCAGGCCGTGCAGGGGCGTTAAATGAAGTGGACCTGCCAGCCACTTAACTTGGATGAGCAATACGGAGCAGAGGAGCGATGCGGCCGCGATGATATTCGCCGGTCGAGACTTTCCCTTGGTTAAAAAAACGGCAAGACCCGCGCTCCAAAGAGCCAGAAGGGCCATTATCTTCGCTCGCCCATGATTGGCGTCAGAGTTTTCCGAAAGACCCGTCACGAAAGAGGTGATGAGCGCGGTCGTTACGGCCAATCCGACCAGTAAAACAAGTAGAGCATCCCTCTTATCGAAAAAAGAAACTCGCCGCTCGGGCGCACCGTCGTTCTCGGAAGTGGCTGCCTGCTGGAATGCGAACAGCGCCGTCGGATGAATGATTAACTCTAACCAAACAACGTGCGCCGGAAGATATAGGAGCGGGTAGCCCAATAGAGGAACAAGAGCCGCCGACAGCACGAATGGAATATGAAACAGCAAAAGATACTCGAAGCTCAAACGGAGATTCGAGAAAAGCTGACGGCCCTCTCGAATCGCGTTCACGATCGTGCTGAAATTGTCGTCGCTCAAGATTATGGAAGAAACTTCTTTTGCACTCCTCGTCCCTCTGACCCCCATCGCGATCCCAATGTCCGCAGCCTTGAGAGCCGGAACATCGTTCACGCCGTCTCCCGTAACGGCGACGATCTCGCCGGATGACTTTAGAGCTTCGACGACCCGAAGTTTTTGAATGGGATTGCAGCGCGCAATAACATCCGCACCCCGGAGGAATTCGGGGTTTGCCTTGAGCCAATCCGCCTCAAACTTTTCAGGATCAGCTTCCGCTGAGATCACGATGGGCTGCCCACTTCCCAGCCCGACATCTTTTGCGATTGCAGCTGCCGTTTGAGGGTGATCGCCGGTAATCATCAAAACTTTGATTCCATTTTTCCCGCAATACTCGATCGCAGGGCGAACCTCGGGGCGCGCCGGGTCTTCGAAAGCTAGAAGACCCGCGAACTGAAACCCGGAGTCCGGCTCTTTTCCGTCTCGCAGCTCAGCTGCCGACACTTCGCGATTTCCGACGGCTAAAAGCTTATGCCCCTCCCGCGCCCAATTCGAAGTTCGGTCTAGCCACTTATTTTTCTCCTCGCTCGAAAGTGCCGATTTCGACAAGATCGTTTCCGGCGAGCCTTTCATTGCGCAAAATGCGCTGCCTTGATTTTCGTAGAAGGCTGTTTCCCTCTTACGGTCTTCAGTGAACGGAATCACGCTCGTCCGCAGCGGAATTTTTAGGTCTCTTTCCCCTGATAAGGCAAAAATCGCCTGGTCAACTGGATCAGTGCCTTCATGGTTCGATGCCGCGCCAGCGTGGGAAAGGACTTCTGATTCCGAGAATGGGCTAGCCGCATCGACATGGGTTAGTTTGAGCTGGCCAGCCGTAATCGTGCCAGTTTTATCGGTACAGATTCGAGTGATTCGCCCGATATTCTCGACGGAAACCGCGCGCCGAACTAATGCTCCTCGTTTCGCCAGCCGGTAAACGCCGACACCGAGGAAGAACGAAAAGACGACAGGAAACTCCTCCGGCATTGCGGCCACTGCGAGAGTCGCGGCACTTAGAAGCGCATCCAGCCAACCGTGCCCCTGATAAACTCTGATTAAGGCGAGAATCAGGCAGAATGCGGCCGCGGCGTAGATGAGCCTTTTGGTTAACTTCGCGATTGAGTGCTGAAGGGCAGTCCGTTCGTGAGCGATCGTGGAGACCGACTGCACGATTTCGCCATAGGAGGTATTTTTTCCCGTGAACAAAATGCGGAGGAGTCCGCTTCCAGTAAGGATCCGCGTTCCGGCAAAGCCCAGCGACTGGGAATCGACGAGTACCTCTTGTGCGGATCGAAAAGCATCGAAAGGAATTGTTCTTTTGGTGATCGGAAACGCTTCTCCCGTCAGCACCGACTCGTCCACCTGGAGCGAATCTACGCTTTCCCAGAATCCATCCGCAGGTAGAAAATGCTCCTCTGAATTCAGAACAACCAAGTCTCCCGGAACGATATCGTGCGAATCAATGCGCAGGCGTTCTCCGTCGCGGATGACCAAAGCATCCGCAGCTAATTGTCCCTTGAGTGAAGCGGTCGATGCCTGCGTTCTCCAGTGGAGAAATGCATCCATGAAAAGCAATGGAATGGTCGCCAAGAAAAGAATGATCGCCTCTTGGCGATCACCTACAAGAAAGAACGCCGTGCCGATACCAATCAGGAACCAGATCATCGGGTCCTTGATAGTATCCACGAAAAGCTCAAGCCATGGGTTGCCGGTGCGTTCAATGATCGCGTTCGCTCCGAAGCGTGAACGCTGAGAGGTAACCTCAGCAGCGCTCAGGCCGGTGGCTCTGCCATTTAGCCCGCTTAGAGTTTCAAGGGAGATTTTCTTTTTCACGACTCTCTCTCTTCGCTAGGACCCAATAGATCTTCCAGGAAAAATGCCGCGAGTTCCGACCGGCCGGATAAGTTCGACTTCTCGTAGATGGCCGTGGACTGCGCCCGCGAGGTCTTTTCTGATGTCTTTCGGATCTCCGCGATCTCTTTAAGGCTCAATCCTTTCAAGAGAAGAAATGCGACTTCTTTCTCAGACGATGTGAGCTTCCACGAGACCAGCTGCCTTTCGATTTCTTGGGAGAGGCCTTCAATGTAGACTCTGGCTTGTTGTCGCCACTGTTCGGCCTCTGCTTGGAGGCCGCTCGACTTGAGGACTTCCGCAGCCAAGGATCGCTTCAGTGCGAACGAGCCTCGCAGCAGGAAAACGACGCCCGCGAGCGCGGCCAGCGCAACGAACCCTTCCGAAGCCAGATGCCACCAAGGAGCGCCCTCACTGGAGTCAGTGATCAAGTCCGTTCCGACAAAGATGGCGGTTCCCGTGAGGATGGCTATTATAACCCAGCGTTCTCGGTTTTTCATGCAGCCACCTTTCTAATCGTCGTTATCCTCGTGCTCGGCACCTGCCTTTGTGGTTCCCTGATGGTCCGCGGACTCGCTCTCTCCGAGCTGGAGCTCTATACCAAAGACACTGGTCGTTGCCTGGGTGGCATCGTAGTTCTTATAGATGTGAAACGCAAATAGGCCAATGATTCCCATCATTCCCATAGCAACCCATCGGTGGGAGCTCGCTATCGGTGACGCGCCCTCTTCGTTGTCTTTCTTTCCATTGATCATGCTGAGAGCGATTCCATCTCGGTGACGAAGGCCATGCAGAACGACGCCCGCAACGTGCCCAACCGCGACAAAAGCGAAGGCGTTTGCCATCAGCTCATGCATGTCTTCAAAAGCCTCTTTTTGACCAGCCGCCATTAAGTAGCCAGTTATACCTAGCCCAAGCGCGAGACCAAGCATCGTGACCGCCGCCCAGGCTGATGCTGGATTATGCGCGAAGTACATTCGCCCTTTCGTGCTTAAGATCTCGCGAAAGTACTCGATTAGCCGCAAGGGGTTCAGTGGGAACGATGAAAAGCGGGCGTAACGAGATCCAATTATTCCCCAGATTATGCGAAGTGTTGTTGCGACGAACAGAATTAGTCCGAGCAGCATGTGCTGAGAAAACCAGGATGATTCGTCATCGATCAGCTTTGCGATCGCAAAGGCAGCGATGAAAAGTCCAGCAAACAGCCAGTGAAAGAGTCTTGTAGGTAGATCGTAAACTTTTGCTTTGTCCATGGGGCCTCCCTTTAGATGTCTTAATAATGGGTCTGACCCATGGTTTTGGCTATGGGGCAAATGCCCAATGATCAGTAAAAACAATGGCTTAAGGCTTATGCCCAATGGCCAAATCGAGCCTTCGGAAGCATCTTTGGTGAAAGGGCAACGGTGCCCCAATCAACCAAGGAGTGTTCTATGAGAATCGCAACAATACTGACCGCCCTGCCGCTTTTGCTGAGTGCTCCGGCATTCGCCAAAAAGTCCTGCACGGATGAGCCCAAATCCAAGTGGATGACTGAGGAGGCCTTCAAGAAGAAGGTCACGGACGAGGGTTATAAGATCAGAAAGTTCAAACAACCTGGCTCGTGCTACGAAATCTACGGAACTGACAAAGACGGAAACGATGTCGAGATCTATTTCAATCCCGTGGACGGGAGCATCGTGACGAAAAAGTGAAATCGAATGCGGGGGGCCGTGGCCCCCCGCCGCCCATCTCCTGAGGAGCGAGCAGTATGCTGATAGCAATTTTTTTGGGTGTGTTTGGAATCTGGGTAGCTTTTCTGACCGCGATTCAGGTTTCTCTTGAAGGGGGTTGGAAACGCAAGAGAGGGGGCGAAGCGCCTCGTGTTCAAGTGAACCCCTCTGTTAAGCAGGTCTTCAGAGATCTTTGGAAGGAGATCTTGAAAGGGGCGTAAGGCATCAGGCAAGGCGCCGCTTAATCTTCAGATTTTCCGCCGTGGATCATATCTGAAATGATCCCCTGATCCTTGCAATTTTCCGCAATTACGATTCCGATGATATGACCAGCAATAAAGACGACAAAGAACCACATCATGAATTCATGAATACTCTTAATTGTACCGCCAAAGTCACTTGATAACCCGATTTCTGTTTTGAAAGTCATCAGAATGCCCGTAACAACCATTAGCATCGTCACGATATAGAAAACTGCGTATCCGATCTTAACAAAAGCGAAATGGAGTGCCTCACCTCGTTCCTGAATCGGAATGCGTTTGATGCCCAGGGCGCTCTTTATGGCGGAAACGCTTGGGAACTGTCTTTCAATAAATAGTGCGATCAGCACTCTTGCTAGCAATAGAGCGCTTAGAATGTATCCCAAGTAAATATGCCATTCCCATAAAGGGTTACGGATGGCAACAGCGATTTCCTTCGCCAATCCGGGAGTAATCTGGATTCCAGCCGCCCCTAATTTTTCTTCAATCAAAACGGAATTTATGCGCCAACTCAGGAATGTCTTTCTAATGAGTACGGTTGCCAGGAGTGCCAAGATCACTACAAAATTTGACCAGTGCCAGAGCCGAAGACAGAGGGGTTGGTATTTCTTGAAACTGAATTTTGAAACTGTCATGAGCTAAGATCCTCTCTTTGCCGCGAGCGCGGAGCATACCAATATTAAAGCAGTTTAGTGCAGATGAAATTCCTGCCCATGTTCAGGGACTAAGGCTCGCAGACCCAGCTCCTCTTCGATGCGATGGCGAAGGGCATCGGCCGCTTCCGGCTCGCCATGGGTTACGATAACTCTCTTCGGCTTGCGCTTCAAGGCCGAAATCCATTTAAGAATCCCGTCCGCATCCGCGTGGGCCGAAAACGTCTCGAGATTTACGAGCTCCGCCCTTATCGGCCAATACTGGCCGTGGATCTTAACCTGTTCCGCTCCGCGCACCATGAGGTCTCCGCGAGTTCCCCCCGCCTGAAATCCCACGAACAGGATCGTGTTTTTCGGGTCCGGCGCAATCGATTTCAAGTGATGGAGAACTCTTCCGCCCGTGGCCATACCGCTCGCCGCGATAATAACCGCAGGCTCGGTTCTGGCGTTTAGCGCTTTGGATTCCTCTGGAGTGCCCACGACTCGAACGGATTTCCAGAGGGAGTTCAGCTCCGCCTCGCTGATTTTCAGCTCATCCATATGTGCCGCGAAGGCTTTGTTTGCCTCTGCGGCCATGGGGCTATTGAGATAAACCGGCAAGTCGCGCGGGATCTGTCCCGCTTCTTTCAGGCGATGGACGTAGTAGAGAATGAGTTGCGCGCGGCCGACGGCAAACGATGGGATCAAGACGATTCCTTTCCGTTGAATCGTGCGAGTGATGATCTCCCTCAGCTCTTCTTGCGGATCGCGATCGGGATGTTTTCTATTTCCATAAGTGGATTCGACAACGAGTTCGTCGGCGGCGTTCGGAATTTCGGGATCGCGAACCATCGGATCATTACTGCGACCCAGGTCGCCCGAGAAGATGATTGAGCCCCCTTCTGTCTTTACGCGAACGCTCGCCGCCCCCAACAAATGCCCGGCAGGAAAGAACTGAAACTCGAAAGTGCCGAGACCACCTTTTGAGACTTGAGTGACCGCCCCCCAAGGAACGGCCTTAAAATACTTCAGCGACTCCTTTGCATCGCTCATCGTATAGAGCGGAAGAGCGGGATGATGCTTGGAAAAGCCTCGAAGATTGGCGAACCTCGCCTCCTCCTCCTGAAGGAAGCCAGAATCCGGAAGCATGATTTCGCAAAGATCCACCGTAGGCGGCGTGGTATAGATCGGTCCTCGATATCCGTTCTTCACCAGGAGCGGAACGTAGCCGCTGTGGTCGATATGGGCATGGGTCAGGATGACAGCATCGAGTTTTTCAAGGTCGACAGGGAATGGGTCCCGGTTCTTCAAACGAAGATTCTTGAATCCCTGGAACAGCCCGCAGTCGAGTAAAATCTTTGTCTCACCGTGCGAGAGAAGATAGCGGGAGCCGGTGACAGTGCCCGAAGCCCCGAGAAACTGAATTTTCATGTCGCTCCTTGGCTGAAAACTAAGTTTTTACCATAGCACAAGAGCTGAAGTTGTCGCTCCGCTCGCGGCTAAGCAAGAGTGCCTCGAATTTGATGCCCGTCCTCTCTGATTCCGATTTCCTAGATCGAGTTGCGAAAGTTGCTCTTGCGTGCTGGCGCTCCGAGGTCAAAGTCGTAAACAGCTTGGAATATTGGCTATTTTGTGGCGCGGCTTGCTAAAATTGCCGCGCCGGACTATCAACGGATCTGCTTTTGGGAGGACAAAGACGGAAATGATGTCGAGATCTATTTCAATCCCGTGGACGGGAGCATCGTGACGAAAAAGTGAAATCGAATGCGGGGGGCATACCCCCCCCCGCCATTCTCTTGAGGGAGCGATAAGATCAATGGGCAAGCGGCTGCCAACCAGGATGGTCAAAATATTTCGGGTAGAGCTGAAGAGCATCGATAATTTTAATTGCTCCTGCCCGGCGGTCTTGAATCGATTTGGCGCTTTTCATCTGCTGATTCCCACCTAGAATCTGCGACAGAACCAAGTGAAGCTGCGCATCGGCTTTCGGGCTGAGCTTGCAGTTTTTGAAAATGGAATTCGTATGGGTGGAGATCTTCTCAGAGAGCTCGGCGTATCGAGGCTTCTTCAGCTTGCCGGCATGAATTTCGCCGAGCTTTGACGCCATGTCATCTCTGATTCCGGCCATGCCCTTCCTCAAGGGCGCATCCGTCTCCCATTTTTTTCCGGAATCCAGTTGTAGCGCAACGCCGCCGTGGGCGTTGTGACCGTGTTTTTCCTCAGCAAGCAGCGGGAACGAAGTCGTCACCATAAATACCAAAGCGAACAAAGATTTTTTCATAAGATACCTCAATGTTTTTCAATCATTCGCGGAGAGATCAATTTTGAGCTGCACTTCGGTTTTCAACGCATTCGAAATGATGCAATATTTTTTGGCTGACTGGAGGAGCGTACGAAGCTTCTCCATGTCAGCTGTAGAAGTATTAAGCGAAACATCCAGCTCAATCCCTGTGAAGACAATTCCCGCAGTGCTCTTATCCAGGTAACCACGAATCGTAGAGCGGTAGCTCGTGAACTCGACGCCCTGCCGGCGCGTAAGAGATCGAAGGGTTGTGAAATAACAAAGCTCAACCGCGCCCAAGAGGAGAGTTTCGGGGCTCCAGACGCCGCCCGGTCCGTCGAAGTGCGGCGGAGGCCCTCCGCGAAGTGAGGGCTCGCTTTCGCCTTTCAGGGTGGCCAGCGACCCTTCGGCCTGATCAAGCTCGACTTTGTACTCGTGTGGAAAAGGAAAAGGCATGGGATTCTCCTATTGGTTATCGCAACGGCCAGAGGCCGGGCTGACTACACACATTTCTTTGGAGAGTGCCGGCTGAGCCTTATTCCAAGGCATGCGGGCGAGGAGCTCCGCCATTCCGCAGAAGCCGGTAGCGCCCGCGACGACGAGCCCGCCTCCCACGAACGCCGAAAGCAGAATGAAATTCAGGCTTACAAAATAACCGAGTAACGCTCCCAGCAAAACGATACCGCCTGCGATGAGCTGAACTTGCCGCAGAATGGGAAGATGGACTTTCTGGGTTGCGACCGTAGGGTTGCCCTGACTTTTCCATTCCAGAATCCCACCCTTGAAGACTTCGATCCGAACTCCCTCACAGAAAGCCTCGGCCTGCTGAGCGGCTAGACCCGCGCGCTTGCCGCTCCGGCACATGAGGACGACCGGCTGACCGCGAAGAGTTTTTAAGATCGCTGGAGCTTGCTTGCCAAAGGCGGAAAGCGGGATATGGATCGAGCTTTCGATGTGCTCGGCCTCGAATTCGTCTTTCTCTCTTACGTCAATGATAACCGGATTTACTGGATTCATAAAGGCTTGCTCCTTTTTGAAACTGAGGCGCTAACTTTGGTGCAGAAAACGTTGTGCAACGACCGCATCAGTTTCAGCACCCTCGGGTCTTGAATCGCATAGCGGACGAACTTGCCGTCACGGCAGGAGGACACGAGTCCCTCCGCCTTCATGCGCTGAAGAAACTGCGAAAGCTGGGATTGCGAGGCGCCGCAAAGCTCCTCAAGATCGCTCACCGTCTTCTCTCCCATCGAGAGATGGCAGAGCACCTGAAGTCTTTGTGGGTGAGCAAGCAATTTAAGCAGATGCGCGACCTCGTCACATTGCTCAAGCATGGGATTAGCGTGTGAGTAGCTCGTTTTCATATTATGATATTATAATATGATAACGTTATGGTCAATGCCTATATTGCGCCGAGGGCCTCAGTGGTGAGCCAAGACCATTTAGTCCGTCAGGGGTAGCTGCATAGCGCGGCCCCACTTGGACGATTGCGAGTCTTTGATCAGCTGAATTTGTGCCGCTCGAAGCATGTGATTAAGGCGCGGAAGCTGGCCCACCGCTGCGACTATTAGTACGACGATTAGAGCTGCTTCAACTAGTTTGCGGAATACCATTTGAACCTCCTCAGGTTTTGGCTGTTGTTTGTTGATGACGTTTGATAACGGCGTTGACGGAGCTGTGAAACCATTGCTTACCCATTCGAGTAGGGATGTTCTGTTGATTCAAGAGGTCGGCTATGAGTCTGGCGCTTTTCCCGTTCTGCCAAAGCCGCAGGATTTTTTGGACTACGCGGTACTCTTTCGGGTCCACAACGAGTTTGCCATCAAGCCAGTCGTAGCCGTAGGGGAGGACCGGAGGCCGCATTTGCTTAGACCGCGATGCTTTCTTCTTCGGACATTTGACCGCCCGCCTAAGTGTGTAGCCACGGGACGTGAGCGCCTCGCGGATGGAGGTTTTGGCGAAACCCGTTTTTGCTTCTATCTCGCGTAACGAGCATCCAGCGCGGTAAAGCGGCTCGCAAGCCTCGAAAATATGCTCTTTAGATTTCGGAGAAAATCGAATAATATCGTGGGGTACGGGGGTGACCTGCGCTTGTGCGTCTGTCCTCGCGCCGACGCCACCATTTTATCAGACGCATTTACGTCCGCAGTTTGTCCGTCAGCTCCAAATTAGAAGGAGCTGGCGGCGGTTTCTGCTTGTGCGTCTGTTGTTGCTCCGTTAACGAGACGGAGGGAGTCGAACCTAAATGGAATGGCAGCTATGGCGTTTCCGTACAGAACGTCGCCTCGAGCCCCAGGATCGCGGCTTTGATCCTCATTCTAAGTTCAGCATCTGTATCTGCGGGTTCTTTCTTCCGGGCGCCACGGTTGTGTACTTCAAGCAAGATATTAGGAATTCCAACAGCTCCGAGCAGAAATCGAACTGCGTGGTGAGGATTCGAGAGCGAGAGGCTTCGCTTCCGTAGGTGAGCATCTAGAGTGCTTCTCAAAAGGACAAAGTGTTTCGAAAAATTTTTGCGAAGGAAAGATGTCACCACGCGATCATTCGATAGAACGTCCGATAGAATCGCTGTCAAAATCTCGCGATGGTCGCGCGAAAAAGTGGCGATTTGAAAAAGGACATCGTTGAGATCACCAGTTTCGTCATGAGCCTTTCCGAGATCGGCAAGAAATCCAAGATAGATCTCGTTTAGCGCCCGAAGGATGAATTTTTCCTTCGTCCCAAAATGATAGGCAAACATCCCCAGGTTAGCGCCCGCTTCGTTAGCTACATCTCTCACCGAAAGATTTGATGCGCCGTGCTTCTTCAGGAGGCTGATACCGGCTTCGATCATTTTCTTATCTAAGTTATTGGATTTTCTAGCCATTTATCACCATTTTTTGATAACTATACGATCGTATAATTTCGATTGATTTTAAACTATACGATTGTATAATAATAGACGCAAAGCAATGGAGTCAAAATGAAAACAGTAAAATATTTAATACCACTCGCGATTGGTTTCTTAAGCGGGCCTGCGTTTGGAGAGATGGGGAACAAGATGAAGGGTTCGATTTCGGATTCGGTTCAGTTGAAAAAAGAAGACAAGTCGGTGGCTTCTCTTTTTAGTGGCTCATTCAAAGTTGTGGGAATTGGCCTGATGAAAGGTCAAAAGCTAGAGAAGCATACGACACCGACCTCAGCTTTTCTTTATGTTCAGAGCGGAGCCGTTGTCTTTTCAATGGGAGGAAAAATGGAATCGCTGCGCGCGGGTGATTACTTCGCGATCCCACCAAAGGAAATGCACGAAGTTGAACGACTTCAGTAAGTACTGATCAAAGAAGATCCGTGAATTTGTCTCCGGTCGAGAAAGATCTTGTTCTAGGTGAAATGCGCACAATGCTTAAAGCAATTAACGGCATGCTAGGGGCTTTGAGCGATGGTGATATGAGCAAGGCCGCTGAGGCCGCTACTTCGGCAGGAATGGCGATGGCCGTAGACGCCAGTCCGATATTGATGGCGAAGTTGCCATTGGATTTTAAAGAACTGGGAATGGGCACTCAAAAGGCATTTGATGACCTTTCCTCCGAAATCAAAAAGGGCTCGACTGTGCCTCAGGTTCTGGTAAAAATGCATCAGATCACAAACAGATGTATCGCTTGCCATGAGACAAACCGGCTTGGTTCTATCACTCCGAAGTTCGACGGGCTTACTGCACAATTTGCGTTTCATCGCTGGGATATGCCGACGGCCCCCGGATTAAACGGAAAAAATTCGCAATGATTAAATATCTGATTCCGGGTTTCATCGTTTTATTTGGCTTTATGACTCTTAGAGAGGGCGGTTCCGTTTTGTTTTTTGACGGGATTGCCAGGCAAGAAGCCGGAGCCTTTGTGCCATTTGTTCTATGGTTCAATTTTCTGACGGGCTTTGCGTTGGTGACGGTAGGAGTGGCATTATTCAGGAATGCGAAGTGGTCGTTCCGCGTTTCTGCTGTGGTGGCGGCGCTTTCTTTTCTGGTTTTGGCGACCTTTTTGGTTTTTGTGGCTTTCGGTGGACGGCATGAGATTCGAACTTTGATTGCGATGCCGCTTCGGACCTTGATCTGGGTGGGAATCGCATTTTGGTCCTCGCGAGTGCGGAAAATAGAATCCAAAGGAGCATTAAATTGATTTAAACAATCGGTATTTGTTTTCTCGGCGGTGAGATCGCTTAGAGATTCTCTTTTTCAAGTTCCATTCTGGCCTCGCTAGGCCCCAAAAGATCTTCCAGGAAAAATGCCGCGAGTTCCGAGCGGCCAGATAGGCCCGACTTCTCGTAGATGGCTGTAGACTGCGCGCGCGGTCTTTTCTGATGTCTTTCGGATCTCCGCGATCTCTTTGAGGCTCAATCCTTTCAAGAGAAGAAAGGCGACTTCTTTCTCGGAGATCGTCAGTTTCCAAGACGTCAGTTGCCTTTCGATTTCTTGGGAGAGGCCTTCAATGTGGACTCGGGCTTGTTTTCGCCACTGTTCGGCCTCTGCTTGGAGGCCGCTCGACTTGAGAACTTCCGCAGCCAAGGATCGCTTCAGTGCGAATGAGCCTCGAAGTAGAAAAGCGACGCCCGCGAGCGCCGCTAGGGCAACAAATCCTTCCGCAGCCAAATGCCACCAATGGACGCCTTCACTGGAGTCGGCGAATAGGTCTGTTCCGACAAAGATGGCGGTTCCCAGGAGGATCGCTATTATGACCCAGCGTTCTCGGTTGTTCATTCGGGCGCCTTTCTAGTCGTCATCGTCTTCGTGCTCGGCGCCTTCCTTTGCGTTTCCGTGTTTTTCCGCGGACTCATTCTCTCCAAGTTGGAGTTTCACACCAAAGACACTGGTCGTTGCCTGAGCGGCATCGTAGTTCTTATAGATGTGAAAGGCAAATAGGCCAATGATTCCCGCCATTCCCAAAGCAACCAATCTGTGAGACCTCGCGATCGGTGACGCCCCCTCTTTGTTTTCTTTCATTCCGTGAATCATACTGAGGGCGATTCCATCTCGGTGACGAAGGCTGTGAAGAACGACGCCTGCAATGTGCGCAACCGCGACAAAAGCGAAGGCGTTTGCCATCAGCTCATGGATGTCTTCAAAAACCTCTTTTTGGCCGGACGCCATGAGGTAGCCGGTGGCGCCAAGCCCGAGCGCGAGACCAATCATTACGACCGCCGCCCAGGCTGAGGCTGGGTTGTGTGCGAAGTACGTTCGCCCTTTCGTGCTTAATATTTCGCGGAAGTACTCGATCAGCCGCAAGGGGTTCAGTGGGAACGATGAAAAACGGGCATAGCGAGATCCGATGATTCCCCAAACAACACGAAGCAGCGTTGTGACGAATATCCTCGCACGCTTACTATGATTAAAGATCCCACGATCAGGGTGTACATCAACTACATCCTAGACTCATGCTTTGCAAAAATGATCCCTTTGAAGCCGGCAATTAAATCAATCGCGGAAGAGTTGAATCGAAGAGACGAGCTTTCAGGCGATGAGGTTTCCACTCTTTTTCACTCTATTGTACAAACGAGCTTGGGCGCGGATCAGATGAAAGGCCCGCCTCTCATTCTGTAGGAGGTCAAGGCTGTCCTCCGGCTGTGTAGGACACTTCGGTACCCGTGATTCACGAGGAAATTAACTTGGAGCGACATGGCAATACATAATTGATCAACTTGGAATCGACAAAAATCTTGTATTCGAATTCATGTTCTATTTTTCTCGCTTTGAATATTCCCTTAAGCGCGAAGGATTTCCTTTAAAACAAGATGGTGATGCCACGGCGGATTGGGACGGCTTCTTTAAAGCGAACCAAATCCAATTGATAGTGAGCTTAGCAGCTTTTTTGGTCCACTTCGGACTTGAGTCCAAGGGCGTCAACGCGGGTTAATCGAACTCTTCTTCAAACTGCTCCGGCGTCTTAAAATTCAAAGCCGTGTGGGGTCGGTTGCCGTTGTAGTCCCGACGCCACTTTTCAATCTTCCTCTTTGCGTCTTCTAGATTCAGGAAAATGCCGCTGGCTCTGAACGACCTCAAAAAATTTTAGCCATCTTGGCCGCCGCCGATGGGCACAAAAACACCATGGAATTTCTTCGGGAGAATTATCAAAAGTCGGAAATTGAAATTATCGAAATTAAAGATTCCGACCTTAAGCCATATTCATACCTGGATACGCCCCAGGATAAATTTGTGACTCTAATTCAGAAATCCTTAGATGCTGATCTTCTGGTTTTAGCCACACCTGTCTATTGGTACGCGATGTCCGGCCCCATGAAAGACTTTATCGACAGATTTTCCGACCTTCTTTCGGGCGACCAAAAAGAACTGGGTGAAGCCTTGTATGGCAAGCGGATTCAGGTTTTGTCTACGGGAAGTGACTCGAATCTCCCATTTGGATTTGAGGTGCCTTTTTCCGCAACGGCCATTTATTTTGGGATGGACTACATGGGAATAGTTTATAAATCGGTCTCAAATATCTGATTGGGACTTCCTCCAGCTGGGCGAATCCTTGATGTTTGGGTGCGCCAATCTGGAAAGAAGCGCGCTAAGGGCATCGGCTTTCTCAAGCAGCTGCCGGTCTTTCAATCCCATCAATTTAAAAATCGTCTGGTATTCGCGCAATGAGCCATACGCGGTATGGAAGAGTCTCCGTTTTTCGCCCGCCGGCCCTGCCAGCACCCCATTGAGTTCACCCGCTCCCTATGAGATGATTCCCCCATGCCGGGGCCTTTTTCGAGAAACCTTTTTCCGCTGAGTTCTTTCAACCGTAATCCGGCTGGATCCTGCACTTTGATCTTTCTTTTCTGACGAGCAAACTCGGTCCCGGGTTTGCTCCATCCTCCGCATCTTCATCACAAGACGCTTTTGTGACCTGGCATTGGTTCATGAACGGGGAGAGAAGAAATGATCTTGCGCATTGGGACTCATCAACAGGTTTTTCCACATGAGAATCACAATAAATTTTCGGCTCTTTGGGCGCTCAAGCCGACTTTGCTGGAAACGCCGAGCCGGGTCATTCAGCTTTGCGGGCAGATCCGGAAGCTGCAGGGATCCGGGATTTTCCGGTCCATCGAGGCCATTTCCGTCATCCATCCCGATCTGTATCTCTATCCCTCGAGCTGGTATCGGAGCATGAAGCGTGATCTCTACCGGCGGACCAAGGCGATCCTGGGCGCCATCCTGAACCGGGAGCTCGGCATGAGCCGTTTGCACGTGTTCTCGCTGCCCCAGCGCGGCCCGGATGACTTGATTGAGATGTTTTCCGGACAAGCGGAGCAGCACGGCTCGGATGTGCTGATCGTGTCGCACACCAGACGGAACCTTTTATTCAACTGCCTGTTCGGCAACGTCTCCGAAAAGGCCGTGATGCGTTCCCGCGTCCCCGTCCTGATCCTGAAGCCGGATCATGACCTCGAGGTCCGGGGCGAGAAGCCCAGCATCCTGCTGGCGGTGGATCCCCTGCATCCGCCCGCGAATGATGCTTTTGATCATGTCTTAAAAATGGCGAAATTTTTAAGCGCGGAGATTAAAATCGTCTCCGTGCGTCCTCGCGCGGGTCTGTTCTCGAAACCGATCCCGCGGGCGGGCGACGGATCGGGCATTTCAAGGATCAAGGACCGGTTGGTGGAGTCGGGAGTGAAGGTCAGCGTGGAGATGATTGATGAAACCGCCAACGTCGCGCGGGAGCTTGAAAAATACGCCTCCACCCACGGCGCCACGCTGATCGCGACGGGCGCGCCCCGGCGCGGGCACACGGTCCGGGGTCTGCTGCGCGTGAGCCGCCGGCCGGTTTTTGTCCTGAGGGCGGATGAATTTTCAAAGAACAACGGAGAATCCCGATGACCCACTTGCCCCAGATGATCACGGACCTCGCCCTGATTCTCGCGGCGGCCGCCGTCAGCACCCTCATTTTCAGCGCGCTCCGGCAGCCGGTGGTGCTGGGCTACCTCATCGCGGGTTTCATCGTGGGCCCGCATTTCACCCTCTGGCCGACCGTCGTCGACGGGGAAGGGGTGAAGCTCTGGGCGGAGATCGGCGTGATCTTCTTGTTGTTCGGCCTGGGACTGGAGTTCAGCTTCAAGAAACTGGCGAAGGTCGGGAAAAGCGCCCTCATCGCCGCCCTCTTTGAAATCATCACCATGAGCTCGGTGGGCTATCTGTTCGGTCAAGCCCTCGGCTGGCCCGTCATGGACAGCATTTACCTGGGGGCCATCCTCTCGATGTCTTCGACCACGATCATCATCCGCGCCTTTGACGAGGCCGGCCTGAAACGGAAGGTTTTCGCGAGTCTGGTCTTCGGCATCCTGATCGTCGAGGATCTGATGGCCATCCTCCTGATGGTCATTTTGTCCTCCATCAGCGTTCCCGGCTCTTTTTCCGGGTCGAATTTAACCTATCTTTCCATCCGGCTTTGCTTTTTCCTCATCGCCTGGTTCCTGGTGGGCATCTACGTCGTCCCGTCGCTCCTGCGCAAGGTGCGGAAATTCCTGAGCAATGAAATCATGCTGATCGTCTCCATCGGGATGTGCCTGTCCATGGTGGTGCTCGCCACCAAAGCGGATTTTTCCGCGGCCCTGGGGGCCTTCATCATGGGCTCCATCCTCGCCGAGACGGAAGAAGGGGAAAGGATCGAGCGTCTGCTGACCTCGGTGAAAGATCTTTTCGCCGCGATTTTCTTCGTGTCGGTGGGAATGATGATCGATCCCTCCATCCTGCGGGAGCACGCGCTCACCGTGATTTTGATCACCGTCATCACGGTGATCGGCAAGCTCCTCGGCTCGGGATTCGGGGCCGTCCTGTCCGGACGCAGCCTGCAGCATTCCACCCAGGCGGGGATGAGCCTGGCCCAGATCGGGGAGTTTTCTTTCATCATCGCCACCCTGGGTGTCAGCCTGAAGGTCGTGAGCGACTTTTTGTACCCCATCGTCATCGCCGTGTCCGTCGTCACGACCTTCACCACGCCGTACATGATCCGCTACTCGGGCCCGATCTACTCCTGGATCGAGGCCCGCTTGCCGAAAAATTTACTGAACCTGCTCGCCCAGTACGAGCGCGCCATGTCCGCCGACGGCAAAGAAGGGGCTCTCGGCCTGCTCTGGCGGAGCTACGGGATCCGCATTTTATTGAACTCCGTGGTCGTCCTGGGGATCTGCCTGGCGGTGTCGCATTTCGCTTTCCCCTTCCTTCTCAACGCCCTGGGGGACAGTCTGGCCGTCCGTCTCCTGACCTGCGCCGTGACCCTCGCGATCTGTTCGCCGTTCCTGATCGGGCTGATCATGGCCCAGCCGAAAAAACTCTCCGTCGTGGAGACGGCCGCGATCCTGCGCCTGAGCCGCTTGCAGATCGGGATCATGTTGTTGCGCTTCCTGATCGGATTGGTGCTCGTGGAATTCCTGATCAATCAGTTCCTGGCGCACCGCTTGCCCCTGGTGACCTTCCTGCTGGCGCCGATGCTGATCTTTTTTTTCAGAAAACGCATCGGCCGTCTGTATTCGGAGGTCGAGAGCCGGTTTTTGAAGAACCTCAACGCCAAGGAGCGCGCGGAAGTGGAGTTGCTGGCCAGCACGCCGCAAATCGTGCCGTGGGAGGCGACGGTCTCGCGGACGGTGATTTCCTCGGACTCCCAGATCGCGGGATCCACCCTGGAGGAAAGCCAGCTCAAGACGATCACGGGCGCGACGATCGTGATGATCGATCGCGGCAAAAGACGGATTTTCTCGCCGGTCAAAGATGAAAAGCTATTGCCGAACGACGAGGTTTTTTTGATCGGGACGGATGAGCAGATCGAAGCGGCGCAGGACCTGCTCGCGCCTCAGGTCTCCGATCTGCGGAGCACGCACAATGGCTCATACCATCTGGAGTCCATGGTCATCGACGGAAATTCGGTCCTCAGCGGCAAATCCATCCAGGAGCTGAACCTCAAAGAGCAGTTCGGCGGACTGATCGTGGGTGTTGAGCACCGGGGGGCGCGCACCCTCAATCCCGACAGTCACACGGTCCTGGACGCGGGCGACATCATTTGGGTGTTCGGAAACCCCGACAAGCTTCGCCCCTTAAAGGCGGTCTCGCAGGGGAAAGCGCTGGCGGGACGTTAAGCCGACTCCAGCTTGACGTCATAATGAAAACCTTCTTTATTCAGAGAATCGCGAAGCGCCAATTCGATCATTCCCGCTTCCGGGAGACCAAGCTTCTTCGCAATGCGGGCGGCGCGGGTCGGTGATGGAATGCGGCGCCCTTTTTCGAGATCATTCAAATTTTGAACGGAAAGACCGATTCTCTTGGCGAAGGCGGTTTGACTCATCTCCTCCCCTTCGCGCCACGCCTTCAGGAGGCCGCCGAACGTCAAAGACCCGTACTGCCTCTCGAGTTTTTCAAAGTAAGATTTAGTACTCATGCTTATTGATCTCCAAAATTTCAATGTGAACACGATCTTCAATCACGCGATAAATAAGCCGGTAAGCTTTGTTCATGCGCGCCGATCTTTGCCCGTGTCGCAGACCCTTCAACGGCTCATCGTGAAAGCCCGGTGATTTCATGACTTCCGCTGAGCCTTTCGATTCCACCAAGAAAATCCAGAAAATGACTTTTTTCCTGATGAATTCGGGAACCTTCTTCAGCTGTTTCTCAAAGTTTCTACTCCTTGAAACCTTGGTGAGAACATTCATTCGAGCTCCAATCATACTTCAATTTGAAGTAAATGTAAAGATCTGATTATTTTCGCGTTTTGAAGAACACAGCGGAGTTTTCTCAAAGACTTTTTCGGGAATACGCGGGTGTATCCCCGTACTTAAGATTTTGTGAAACGCATTGTGACGTCAAATCGACGCGAGGTCGCGCTGCAGTTTTCGAACCGTAGGTGGTTGAGTTTTTTGATATTTGGTGGGGGAGATCCGTCTTTGATTGCCGATTGCCGATTGCCGATTGCCGGATTTAAATCCGTGCGAAAAAGCCCATGTCATCGGAGGTGGTGTTTGGCCGGTGGAGCATGGCGCTTGAAACTCCTGCGGGAGAAAAAGTCGATCAATCCGCTGAATTCAAGGCTTCCATGATCAACTCAAACGACCTCAAGCGCGCCGGAAAATCATACACGTCCGAGACAACGATCAGCTCGTCGGCATGGGTTTCATCCACCAGCGCCTTCAAACCCCGTCGGACCGTGTCCTTGGACCCGATGATCGAGCGCGCGAGCATGCCCTGGGCGAAGCGCTTTTCCGCCGGGGACCAGTAAGTTTCAATGTCATCGATCGGCGGCTTGCTCAGGCCGCGTTGACCGCGGGCCATGTCCACGAAGGACATCTGCTGCGTGGTCGCCAGGCGACGGGCCTCTTCGTCGGTGGCGGCCGCGATGACGTTGACCCCCACCATGGCATGGGGTTTCGACAGCTGCGCCGAAGCCTGAAAATAACGCCGATAATCCTCCAGCGCCGTCAGAAGCTCCCGGGGCGCGAAGTGCGAGGCGAAGGCGTAGGGCAATCCCAGCTGCGCCGCCAATTGCGCGCCGAAATGACTGGAGCCCAGAATCCAGAGCGGCACTTTCGTTCCCGCCGCCGGCACGGCCTCGATCGCTTGCCCGCGGGCCTCGTCCGAAAGGTAGTGCTGCAATTCCAACACATCCTGCGGGAAATTGTCCGCGGCGGCCGGCGTGCGGCGCAAAGCCCTCAGTGTGTTCTGGTCCGTTCCCGGCGCGCGCCCCAAGCCGAGATCGATGCGGCCGGGGAAAAGATGGGCCAGGGTTCCGAATTGCTCGGCGATCACATAAGGCGCGTGATTGGGCAACATGATGCCGCCGGCGCCGACCCGGATCGTTTTGGTCGCTTGCGCCAAATAGGCGATGACGAGGGACGTGGCCGCGCTCGCGATTCCCGGGAAGTTATGGTGCTCCGCGATCCAAACCCTGTGATACCCCAAAGCCTCCGCATGGATCGTCAGGTCGCGGGCCCGGTCCAGGGCTTGCTTCGGCGTGGATGTTTGCGTGACTCGAACGAGTTCGAGGATCGATAAAGGGACCATGCGATAACATGGATCCGAAAAGCCCTCTTGGCAAGCTCCCGGAAGGCGGATGACATCACGGTCCCCGGCGCATGGCGTTTGGGGGATTACTTTATCGTCACGGACTGCCATCATGGACAAAAGAGATAGGGAGAGTCGATGCATTTGATGGAATTTGAGAAAGCCTTCGAGAAAAAGATTTCCTCCATCGCCTCCGCGGAAGATCCCGCGCATGATCTCTTGCATTTCAAAAGAGTCGTGAAAGCCTCGAAATCCCTTTGCGAGAAAGAAGGGGCGAAGGCCGAAGTGGTGATTCCCGCGGCCTGGCTCCACGATTTCGTGATCATTCCCAAAAACGATCCGCGTCGATCGCAGGCCTCCCAGATCTCCGCCGAAGCGGCCATTCTTTTTCTCGACGGACTTCAGTACCCGCAAAAACATTTCCAGGAGATCGCCCACGCCATTGAGGCCCATAGCTTCAGCGCGAACATCGAAGCCAAGACGATCGAAGCCAAGATCGTCCAGGACGCCGACCGCCTGGACGGACTGGGTGCGATCGGCATCGCCCGTTGCTTCGCGACCTCCGGCTTGCTGAAAAGACCCTTCTATTCGGAAGAAGACCCTTTCTGCGTGAACCGGGAAATCGATGACCGGCAATTCACCATCGATCACTTTTTCGCCAAGCTCTTCAAAACAGCCGCCAGCATGAAAACCGACGCCGGCCGTGCGGAAGGCTTGCGACGCGTGGAAGTCATGAAAAGATACCTGCAGGACCTGGCTGTTGAAATCGAGTAGGGAATTTCTTGTTCAAAACGTTCAAAGTCTCCGCATTATCAAGAAGCAGATATCTGTAGGCCGACCAACGACTTGAATAAGAGAAGTGAACGCCAAGTATGGTGGATTAAGAAGGAATTCAAAGTCTTGTTCTGGGACAAGTTGACCTTGTGTGTATGTTGAACTGAGTGTTGTTGGTGTGATGTTCCCAGTTATCATATCGAAAGACGTTGAAACGGAGCATGAGGAACCCGGGGTAACTGAGGCTGTCGTAGCACCGAACTTTCCAAGTCCATATCCTCCGCTGGCGTTTCCAGCTTGAAGCTTGGCGACAATCCTTCTATTCATTGATATTTTGCAGGTCCCAAGGCTCAGGTCTTCACTTATCAGCTGATTGCCTTTAATGACACTAGTCCCTACAGGAGAACTTGTTGAGGGGATGCCACCAGCTGTTGGATTTTGGAGGGAGGAGTCATAACACTCCACTCCGGCAAATCTCCATGTGCCCGAGAGATCTAACCCTTCAATGGCGGTTTCACTAGATCCGCCGCTACCGCCGCCGAATCCTCCGCCACCGCATGCCGTTAAGCAAACTGTCACGACCAAAGACATTACGGATTTTATTCTCATGTCATTTACCTCGTTTTTTATAAACATCCAGGAATTCTTCGCGTTCCTTATCAGCGATGATCCAGATATCTTGTCTTCTGCTTATCGGATGAATACCGTAAAACTATACGGTCCGTTAAAAATTACCCCAAAGTTAATCTAAGGTGTGTCAAATGAAGAAGAATATGCTATCCTCATAAAGCACATAGCTGACAATATAAGGGGTCAGAGAAAGAAAAATGGGTTTACTCAAGCCCAAATGGCGGATTTTGGCTTCGATATTAAAAATTATCAAAAGCTAGAGTATGGTAAACACCAATTTTCTCTACATACGGTTTTCAGGCTGGCAATGGCATTTAATTGCCGTATTGAAGACCTTATCAACGAACCTAAAAAGATAAAAAAATCCCTAAAGAAGTAAGCTATATTTGAAGCCATCTGCTTTAGGTACCTCATCTTTGGATGACAGCCTCCTAAAGCTCCTCCGCGAACACCTTCTCCGTGATCTTCCAGAATTTGTCCTGCTTGCGGGCGATCACGAAGGCGGGGAGGCGGAACAGGACCTGATACTTGATCGCTTCCGCCGGCGTGGTGAATTCCACCGCGAGCTCCGGGCGTCGCAGGTGCGAACGCAAAAAATTGATGTTGAACTTCTTGATCGCGGTCGGGTTGTTGAAGAAATGGACCTCGCTCAGATATTTGGCGTCATGATCGTAGTAGCGGATCTCCAGATAAGGATTCGAATTCCGATCCCGGCGCTCCTCAAAGGTGATCCGTTCCGGTGTCATCACGTGCGCGTGCTTGGAGAGCTTGGCCTGCTTCAACTTCGCGTCGGCGTCGATCAGCACGGTCTTGCAGCGCTCGCAGGCCCGGGCCGTGATGTCGTTCTCGGCCCCGCAGGAATGGCAGATCTTCGAACGGAAACGGTACCCGCAGGGCTTCCATTCGAAGGTTTTCGGATCCTGGGCCATGCCCCGGCACTTGCGGCCGAAATGCTCGATCACCTCGCCGTCGATGGCGTAGCCCCAGAAGTTGTTCTCGAAATCGCAGACCGGACAAGGCACCAGAACCGGCACCGTGTTCTTGGCCGGGCGCTTTTCGCTGATCTCCGGGGCGTAGATGTCGTGGCCCATGCCGGTGTAGTCCAGGACGTAACAATCCTTTTTGCCCTCGCACAGGCGCAATCCCCGGCCGATGATTTGTTGGTAAAGGCTGTTCGATTCCGTCGGGCGCAGGATCGCGATGACATCCACGTGAGGGGCGTCGAAACCCGTCGTCAGCACCGAAACGTTGACGAGGTATTTGAATTTCCTCTTTTTGAAATCCTCGATGATCCGGTCCCGGTCCGACAGATCCGTGTCACCCACCACCAGGCGGGCGTCGTTCTCCGGCAGGTAGGACATGATCTCCTCGGCGTGCTTCACGCTGGCGCTGAAGATCATGACGCCCTTTCGGTCGTAGGTCTCCGTGATGTCGATGATGTTCTTGATGATCAGCGGGGTCAGGCGCTTTTGCGCCTTCAGGATTTCCTCCACCTCGGCGGTCGTGAAGGTGCGGCCCTTGTCCATCAATTCGGAGAAGTCGTAACAGGTGACGGGAATGTCGATCTTCACCGGGATCGTGAGGAAGTGGTGCTTGATCATGTAAGAAAGCGGCAGCTCGAAAACGCATTTCTTGAAGAACCTCTTTTGTTCGGACTTGATCTCGCCGGAGGCGGAGCATTCGTAGATCCAACCCAAACCCAGGCGGTAAGGGGTCGCCGTCAGGCCCAGAACGCAGATCTCGGGATTCTTCCCGCGCAATTTGGCGATGACGTCCTGGTACTGCGTGGACCCTTCCTCGGCGACACGATGACACTCGTCGATCACCACGAGCGAGAAGTTCTCGAAAAAATCATCAGGGGCGCGGGCCACCGATTGCACGCTCCCGAAGATGGCCTTCTGGTCCCAGTCTTTCTGGCCCAGGCCCGCGGAGTAGATCCCCGCCGGCAAACCGTAGCTCGTGTACTTTTGATGGTTCTGCTCGACCAGCTCTTTGACGTGGGCGAGCACCAGCACGCGCCCCCGGGCGATGCGCGCGAGCTCGGCGATCACCAGGCTTTTCCCGGCCCCGGTGGGGAGCACGATCACCGCCGGGGCCCGGCTTTTCTGAAAAAACCGGATGGTGTTGTCCACCGCCTGCTTCTGGTATTCGCGGAGCTTGTACATCGGGGATGATCCTACCTTCTTTTGCCGGTTCTGAGTACTTTTGACACGCGCATCAGCGGATGGGGCGACACCCTTTCTGGAAGAAAGAATCGTTGGCGCCGCCCGGGACCTTCCATTAAGACGGAATGGATGGTGCATGCCGCGACAGAGCAAAAGCGCAGACCCAAACCGGTGGCGAGATCCCCCCGCGATTTTGATTATTCCCTCGACTACAAAAAAATCGACTTGAGGGAATCACCCGAAATTTACCGGGTTGGCAAAGGCGAACAGGGTGTTCTGCTGGTTGAGCCCTACAAGTCTGAAATCCTGCCGCACTGGAAATTCAAGACACCCGGTGAGGCGAAAAAATCGGCGCTTGCCATCATGAGGCTCTTCAGGGGGTACAAAAAGGAAAAAGACTTCGTCGGCATGGACATGTCGAGGAAGTTCCTGCAGATGGGCTACACCCGGGCGCGCCGTTATGCCAATCATCGGTCGGGACGGAAATACGACCGGGATGGGAAAATCCTGGCCCGTGAGGTGGATGAGGTCAAAGCCCGGTCCGCCGCCATTTTTTACGATCATTGGCGGCGGGTTGAAGCCGATCCAACATACGCGAAACTGAAGAAACAGTGGAAACGGGATTACGGATAGCGAAAACCGCTGAGATCCCGGGAAAAACCGAAAACTTCATTGCGGGAGACCTCAAAAATTCATGGTCTTTCCGCGGGAGCCTTTGATGTCGGCAAAGCGACCGGTTCAAAACCCTTCCCGCGGAGGGCGACGAGTTCCTCCAGGAAGGGCAGGACTTCTTCTTGCGTGGGGATCCGGCAGTGGGCGGCGGTCTCTCCATGACCGACTTTGATGGAAATACCCCTCGTATCCAACGCCCGGAACATGTCTTCGTCGGTGTGGTCGTCGCCAAGGCAAACGAAAGAACTTTCCGCCGGTTCGCTTTCCAGGAGCCACCTCAGAAAGCTTCCCTTGTTGCATTCAATCGCGCGGGCTTCGACGATCTTCGAGCCGATCGTGACGCTGACGGGAAGGTTCGAAAAGCCGATTTGCAATTCGTCATCAAGCTTCCGGGCCTGGAAAGCGGCGAAATCCGGCGGGGACTGCCGGAAGTGCCAGACCAGCGAGGCCGATTTTTTCTCCACGAATGAAAGGGGAACGCGTTCCGAATAATCCTGCATGATTTTTTCGATCTCGTTGAACCAGGATTGGATGTCCGAGGAAATACGGCTTTTCCATTCCGAGCCCGGGAGGCGGCGGAAAGCGCCATGTTCCGCGACCAAGTGAAAAGGGCTTTCGGGAAATTGCGCATCGAGGAATTCCCGGCTGCGGCCGCTGACAATGTGGATCGAAAAACTGTCGCCGAGCTTTTGAAGACGGGCCTTCTGGGTCTCAGACAGGACGGCCAGCTCCGGGCGTTTTTGCAGCGGGCAGAGCGTCCCATCGTAATCGAGGATCAAATGGCATTTTTCCGCCTGCCGGACCTTCTCGAAAATCCGGCCGTAAGTGTCCTTCGTCGCGGCGCACAGGCGCGCCAAAGGGCGTTTGGGCGGGCGGATGCGGGAGGAATCGAGGTCCCGGAGAAAGGATTTCGCCCATTCCGTCGCCGAATATTTGGACAGCATGTCCTGGAGGCCCTCGAGCCTTTCGCGCTTTTCATCCGACGGCATCGTGTAAGCCTGATAAAGCGCATCGGCGATCGAGTCCTCATCCCAAGGGTTGATGAAAATGGCCTGCCCGAGCAGGGAGGCCGCTCCCGCGAATTCGCTGAGGACGATCACTCCCGGGTTGTCCGGATCCTGGGCGACCGTGTACTCCATCGCGACCAGATTCATGCCGTCGCGCTTGCTGGTGATGAGCGCGCAATCGGAGCGCTTGTACAGCGCCAAAAGCTCAGCCTCCGAAACGGAATTGAAAATGTACTGGACGGGCGTGTAGCCTGGTTTCCCGAATTCGCCGTTGATCGTGCCGACCAGGCGATCGATATCTTTTTTCAGGCGGATGTAAGAAGGGACTTTGACCCGCGTGGGAACGGCCACCTGCAAAAGATTCACCTGGCCGCGAAGATCCGGGAATTTCTGCAAAAGGCGCCGGAAGCCCCTCAGCTTCAGCTCCAGGCCTTTGCTGTAATCCAGGCGATCGATCCCCAGGACGAGGAAAGGGGAACGGATGGTTTGACGGAATTTTTCGGACAACTGGGCGATTTTGGGCGCGGAGGATTTCTTTTTGAACCCCTGGATGTCGATGCTGATCGGATAAACGCCGAGATGCACGACGTGATCCCCGGTTTCCGCCTTGAAGAACGTCGATTCGATCCCCAGCTGGGTTTTCAGGCAGACGGTGAAATGCCTGAGGTAGGAGTGTTCGTGGAATCCGATCAGGTCGAAGCGGAGCATGGCGCGGAGAACTTCTTCGCGCACCGGAAGCTGGCGGAAAATCTCGGAGCTCGGGAAAGGCGTATGAAGAAAAAATCCGATTTTCAAGTCGGGATTCGCTTCCTTCAGCATTTGACCGAGAAGCAGGAAGTGAAAATCGTGGATCCAGACCGTGTCGTTCGCTTCCGCGATTTTCAGGATCTCTTCCGCCATCCGGCGGTTGGCTTCCGTGTAGGACTCCCAGTCCTGCCGCCGGAAGAAAACATGATTCCCTTCATAATGAAAAAGCGGCCAGAGGACGTCGTTGCTGAAGCGGTCGTAATAACTTTCATAGAGGGATTTCTCGAGAACCACCGGGCGGATCTCGAGGTTTTTTTCGACGTCCGCGCTTTTCTGAAGCAGGCTTTTCGCGATATTTTCATCAGTCTCAAAACCAAACCAGAAAAATGGCTGGTCGAGTTGCACTCCCAACAGGGCGGAGACCAGGCCGCCGCTGCCACGTTTTAATTCTCCGCTCTTCGCGCTCATGCTATAAGGAAGACGATTCGAAACGAAAATGCGTTTTGGCGTGTTCAAAACCGGTCTGCTCCATTGAAATGAAAGAGGACGAGGCCTCGGAATAAAAAAACTTCCCGATGATCAAAAAATCAAATGAAAGTTCGGCGAAAAAAAATCGACATCAATATCGGCTGGGAATTATCGGCAATTGCAACTTCTCAGCTCTCATCGATGACAACGCTAACATCAAATGGCTTTGTTGGCCACGATTTGATTCGAGTTTTGTCTTCGGTTCATTGCTGGATGAAAAAAAAGGGGGAAGGTTTTCCATCTCGCCGGCGACGCAAAATTTTTCCAGCCATCAAAAGTACCTGACGAACACGAACATCCTGGTGACCCGCTTCGATTGTGAGGACGGCGTTTTCGAGGTCATTGATTTCGCTCCCCGGTTTCTGATGAATGAAAGATTCCACAAGCCTTTGATGCTTTTCCGGAAAGTGAGGCGGATCTCGGGATCGCCGCGGATCCGCGTCGTCTGTGAGCCCGTCGGTGAATACGGCGGACGCGTTCCGAACGTGCAGATGGGAAGCCACCACCTGCGTTTCGAGGGGCTCGAAGCCCCGGTGCGGCTGACGACCAACGCGTCCCTGAACCTGGTTCACCAGCAGCGGGATTTCGCTTTGGGGGAGGATCTTTACTTCGTCCTGTCCTGGGGAATCGCCTTCGAGGCGCCCTTGGCGACCACGTTCGAGGATTTTTTGTCGCGCACGACGAAGTACTGGCAGACGTGGGTCGAGCGCTGCAACCTGCCGCGTGTTTTCCAGCACGAGGTGATCCGCTCGGCGCTGGCGCTCAAGCTTCACCAGTTCGAGGACACGGGCGGGATCATCGCCGCCTGCTCGACCAGCCTGCCTGAAATCCCCGGAGAGCAGCGCAATTGGGATTACCGCTTCTGCTGGCTGCGCGACACTTACTACACCTTGCACGCCTTGAACTCCCTGGGGCACTTCGAGGAAATGGAGAGGTACGCGCATTTCATCGAAAACCTGAACATGGGGAACTTTTCGCGTCTCCAGCCCGTCTATTGCATCGACGGCTCGCCGCGGATGCCCGAGCGGGAGCTTCCTCTGGAGGGATACCTCGGCAACAGGCCCGTGCGCGCGGGGAACGAGGCCGCTTCGCAGATTCAGCATGATGCCTACGGACAGATCCTGCTGGCGCTTTTCAGCCTGCACACGGATCCACGGCTGGTCGACCGGGGGCGCTTGTCGGAACGCTCCCTGACCGCGCTTTTGATGGCGATCAAAGCCAATATGGAGATCCCCGATAACGGCGTGTGGGAGTTCCGCGGCCGGGCGGCCGTGCATGCTTACACGTTGCTGTTTCACTGGGCCGGGGCGGCGGCCTGTCGGAAAGTGGCCCGGCAGATCGGGGACCAGAAACTCGAGGACGAAGCGGACTTCTGTATGAGGCGCGCTCGTGAACTGCTGGAGGGCTGCTACAGCAGGAAAATGGGCGCTTACGCCCAGTCGCTCGGTTCCGATGATCTTGACGCCAGCCTTCTGCAAATGATCACGTTGGGGTTCTTCCGCGAGGATGAGCGCGAGAAGGCGGTGGGCCATCTGCGCGCGATTCAAAAGGAGCTGGAGATCGCTCCGGGATTTCTGCTGCGTTATCGCCACTCCGACGATTTCGGCGAACAAAAATCGGCCTTTCTGGTCTGCAGCTTCTGGTACATCGAAGCCCTGGCGACGCTGGGTTTTTCCGAAGAAGCCGCGGAGCTCCTGTCCGGGGTCTTGAAATCCAAGAATGATCTTGGTCTGATGAGCGAAGATGTGGATGCCGGGACCTTCAGCCAATGGGGGAACTTCCCGCAGACCTATAGTCATGTCGGTTTGATCAATTGCGCGTTCGCCCTGGACCGGGCTTTGAAGGGGCCGACTTTCCTGTCATCGGACGCGGCACCGCGCGGGGGACTTGAGATTTGATTTGAAAACCGTCCGGGAATTCCGATAATGGCCCGATGAAGAATCTCTTGTTCCAACAGCTTTTTGAAAGCGAAAGCTCCACCTTCACCTACCTGCTGGCGGACGCGACCACCCGAGAAGCCGTGATCATCGATCCGGTTCTGGAAACCGTGAGCCGGGATTTGAAACTGATCGGCGAGCTTGATCTGAAACTGCTTTTTGTCCTCGAGACCCACGTTCATGCCGACCACATCACGTCGGCGCGCCAGATCGCCGACGCCACGGGCGCGCGGATCGCGCTGAGCGCCGAAGCGCCGATCGAGGAGCCGCATCGGGCCCTTCGCGACGGGGATGTGATTGAGTTCGGGGAGTTCCGCCTGAAAGCCCTGGCGACGCCGGGACACACCAACAGTTGCATGTGTTTTCTGCTGCCGGACCGCGTGTTCACCGGGGACACGCTGCTGATCCGCGCCAACGGACGCACGGATTTTCAGGAAGGATCGGCGCAAAAACTCTATGAAAGCGTGCACCGGCAGCTCTTCACCTTGCCGGACGACACCCTGGTGTACCCGGCTCATGATTACAAAGGCTTCACGTCCTCATCGATCGGGATGGAGAAGAAATTCAACGCCCGCCTGAACGAGCGGCGCAGCCTTGAGGACTTCGTTGAAATCATGAAAAACCTGAACCTGCCGCGGCCGAAAAAAATCGATCTCGCCGTTCCGGCCAATCTGAAATTAGGGCGTTTGTGACCATGGATCTGAAATCCCGAGAAAACTGGGGACGCCTGTTGATTCCGGCGGGATTCGCGGTTTCCCTTTTCCCCTTCGTGAGCTCCGGGGCCGCTCTTTTTTTAGGAATCGCCCTGGCGTTGATTTCCGGGAACCCCTATCTGGCGAAAACCCGCAAGCTCACCAAACCCATGCTCGCCTGGTCCATCGTGGGCCTGGGGGCGGGCGTGAACCTCATGACCGTCGTGGCGGCCGGCATCGACGGCATTTTCCTGACGGCCGTTTCTTTGGGGCTCACGGTGCTGATCGGGGTTTTCATCGGCCGCTGGCTCAGAAACTCGAAAGAGATTTCAACCCTGATCACGGTGGGAACGGCCATTTGCGGGGGCAGCGCCATCGCGGCCGTATCCTCGGTGATCCGCGCCAAGGATGAGTCGATCTCCGTTTCCCTGGGGGTGGTGTTCATCCTGAACGCCGTGGCCCTTTTTGTTTTCCCGGTGCTGGGTCATCTCTTCGGCCTGAGTGAAGAGCAGTTCGGCCTGTGGTCGGCCCTGGCCATTCACGACACCAGCTCCGTGGTGGGCGCGACCATGCAATACGGTCAGCACTCGCTCGCCATCGGCACGACGGTGAAATTGGTGCGGGCGCTGTGGATCATTCCGGTGGCTTTGCTCTTCGCGAAGTTCTACGCGCCGGAAGAGGAGACCGCTCCCGGGCAACCCAAAGCCTCGAGCCTGCGGAACTTCCCATGGTTCATCGCGGGCTTCGTGTTGATGTCCGCCCTCGTCACGGCCTTCGCGGATCTGCAGGCCTATGGGCATCAAGTCGAAAGCCTCGCGAAACGCTTTTTGGTCGCGACGCTTTACCTGATCGGCTGCGGACTGACGTTGAAAACCCTCAAAGAGGTCGGTCTGAAGACTTTCCTGCAGGGGCTTATCCTATGGGTGCTTGTGGCCTCCGTCAGCTTGGCCTACTTCCGATGGAGCTGAGGGCAGGGGCGGCGGCAGGATTTTGACCCACTGGTAAAGCTTGTGCCGACGTCCCCGGCGCAGAACATGGTAGGGTTTTTTCCGACCCTGGTCGTCTTTGCGGGGTTCGTAGCGGTTGAGTTCCCGCGCCGAATCCTTCGCGACTTTTTTGACCTGCCGGTGCAGATCGTGCCGCAAGGGGTCCGCTGAAAAGCCTTTGCGGCGCTGGACGATGAAAAACGGCAAGCCCTGCTCCAGAAGAGGGCCCGGGATCTCAAGGTAAGAATCCACTTCGTTCAGGGCCTTCATCAGGCGTCGCAGTTTGTACCAGGGGCGCAAGGAGTGGATGACCGCGAGGCACCTCATGGCCTCATCCAGGTAAGGGCGGAGATCGAAGGATTCAGGGAGCTGCCGCAATTTCTCCGCGTCCGAGGGGCTCCAGGAGTAGATCCTTTCCCGAACTCCTTTTTGAAACCCATCTCGGACTGTTTCAGGTAAATGCGGAAAGAGTTCAGGAAATTCACCAGGCAACGGTTGAACTCCAGGCGCCCTTTTTTGCGCAGGGCGCGCAAGGACCGGTTTTTTGAGGCCGGGGGGCGCTTGAGCTTTTTTTCGAGGGCCTGCTCCCATCGCTGCCGCAAATTTTCAGGGACGAACAGGTGGCTTCGCCGGGGATTGCGCATCTCCTGGAGGAACGCGGCGGGAGCGGCGCGCACATGGTCGTTGACGGCCTTTTGCAAGGCCTCGTAATTCCCCTTCACGGTGGCGAAAAGGATCTGCTCTTTTTCGCAAAAGTCCTCCAGATACTCGACCGCCCGCTCATAACTTTGATACTTTTCAAAGGAAAGACCCTCGATTTTTTTGAAGCCGCCCTGAAAAAGCATGATGCCGAAATCACAACTGACCCAATCTCGTTTTTGCAAAGAGAACCCCTTTCAAGGCATCCCGCAAAGCGTGGGGCGGGACGCCGTTTCAGAGAGTGCGCAGCAAACGCGAAAAAATCAATGCGGCCGGTTTGAATGGAAACGGGGCGCCGCCTTGACGGGTGGGGACGGTCCGGGATCAATCCGCTTGCTTCGCGGCGGGTTTTTTCCCATTCTCTTCCTGTGTTGATTTCCCGGATTCTGCATGCGGGCTATGTTTTCGACTGCGCGGGCACCCGCATCGCGTTCGATCCCATTTTTGAGAACCCCTTCAGCCGGAATTGCCACGCCTTCCCGGACGTGCGCTTCGACCACGCGCGGATCCGGGAACTGAAGTGGGACGCGGTTTTCATCTCCCACTTCCATGACGATCATTGTTCTTTCGAAAGCCTGAACCTGCTGGACCGCGCGACGCCGATCCATATGTTCTGCCCTCGCGAAGAGATGTTCGACCTGCTTCGCGCCCTTGGTTTCCATCAGGTTCATTCTTTGGAGCTCAATCAAAAAATCCGCATCGGCCCCTTCGAAATCACTCCGCGCCGCGCCCTCGATGAGGATGTCGATTCGATTTTCCAGATCAAGGCGGCCGGCCTCAATATCCTGAACGTGGTGGATTCTTGGATCGATGACGACACGATGGGGCTGCTCGTGCGCGAAGGCCCCTGGGATCTCGTCCTTTGGCCTTTTCAAACCATGCGCGAGATCGAGGTTCTCTCCCCCTCGCGCTTCGAAGCCGCCCCTCGGGGGATGCCCCCGGAGTGGATCGAGCAGCTGAGAGTCCTTCAGCCCCGCTTTCTGGTGCCGAGCTCGTGCCAGTTCCGCATGGAGGACTGGTCCTGGTACAACAAAGCCTTTTTCCCGATCTCCTACCGGCGTTTTCAGGATGAAACCAGCGCGATTCTCCCGAAGACGGAAGTCCTGCGGATGAATCCCTCCACCTCCTGGATTTTCAGCGGAAAAGGCCGGAGCCCGGCGGCGCCCCTTGCGTGGATGGAGCCGGTCGGTGAGCAAGATGTCGATTATGACTATGATCCCGGGGCGAAGCCCCTTTCGACCGCGGAAATCGCCCGGTTCCTGCCCGCTTCCGGCGCGCGGCAAGCGCGAAGGGTTCAGGATTATTGCCGGACGGAGATCATCGAAAAGCACCTCTCCCTGGAGTTGTCAGAAGAGTCTTACTTTCAAAAGCCGCGCTTCTGGCGTCTTTCCCTTTTTGACCACACGGGCGATGTCCAGCATCACTGGTACGGCATTGAGGGGAATATCATGAGGAGCGTGGCCGCGCCTGAAACGCCCCCGGACTGGACCACGGAAGTGCCCCTGGTCAAATTGCACGCGGCGCTTGAGGATGGGGAGTCCCTCACATCGATGTACGTGAGAATCAACGGCGGGGTTTTCAGCCCGGAGACGGAGCGAGAGCTTCGGAACTCGGATCTTCTCGAGGATCCTTTGATCCGCTGCCTGTTCAGCGGTTCTTTCGCGTCCTATCAGAAAGCGCAACTGGCGAAGCTGACCCGCGTGCCGTGAGGCCCGCGGTCGCGCTCCGCGCACGGGACATCAGGCTTTGCGCACGTATTCCGACTTCAGATTGATGGCGCCCAATCCGTCGATTTTGCAGGCGATGTCATGGCCGTCGCCCCCATCGACGAGACGGATGTTTTTCACCTTGGTCCCGACTTTCACCACCGCGGAGGAGCCTTTGATCCGAAGCTCCTTGATCACCGTGACCGAATCGCCGTCCGCCAGCGGATTGCCGTTGGCATCACGGATCGCATGGTCCTGTTCTTGAGTCGTCTCATGGGATTCGTCGGCGAAAACGCTCCATTCATGGGAGCACTCGGGGCAGATCCACAGGTTGCCGTCGGCGTAGATGTTTTCAGAAGAGCATTGCGGGCATTTTGATTGATCGATCATGGGGTCAAACTAGTCCTTTCCCGGGGCTTTGGCCAGTCCTGACTCGCTTGGCACTGGCCAAGGGAGCGCGGATTCGTGTCTAATGAAGATCATGATGTGGAACACACCCGGAATCCGATTCGCTGGCGTTTTGTTGATGGGTTTTTTGCTTTCCGCCTGGGCCGTCAAGGTGGCCCTCGATCAGCCGGAATGGGATCATGTGTTCGAGCCCGGACAGGTTCTGGAATCCTCCCAAGGCCAAATCACCTTGGAGGACGAGGATCTTCTGGCCGAGCCCGGGGAGATCGAAAGCCACCAGGTGCTCAACCGTTTCTATGAACGCCAGGATGAAATCCTGCGCGTCATTTCCGATCCGTCGTTTCCGTTCCTGCCGCGACCGAGGCGGTTGGCGGATCTCCCGGCTTTGTTTTGGATTCCTTTGCTGGTGGGACTGGGCTCCCTCGCGATCACGGGATGGATTTGGGCTTTGCGGGCGCGGGATCTTTCCATTGCCTTGTTCGCCCTGAGCGGTCTCAGCGTTTTCGTCTCGGCGGTGCCTTCGGCCATTTACACCACCCGGGATGTCGCCTTGCCCTCGGCGCTTTTCCGCGTCCTGGAAACGCTGAACGCCTGGGGGGCCGCCTGGTTCGGCATCACCATGCTGGCGCTGTTCCTGATTTATCCGGTGCGAATGAGGCATTGGAAGGCGATCGCCCTCGCGGAGACCGTCTTTTTCGGAATATGGATCGCGGCCTACTCGATGCAGTGGACGCCGGACCCGATGAACGTCAGCGCGCTGATCGCCGCGCTGATGCTGGCCTTGTGCGCGGCGATCGGCGCGCAGTTTTTCGCGACCCGCGCCAATCCCACGGCGCGGGCCTCTTTGGTGTGGCTGGGTTTATCCGTCCTGCTGGGGGCGGGGGCCTTTGTCGTCTTCAACACGCTGCCTTTGCTTTTCGGCATGGATCCCATGCAGCAGGGCTATGCGTTCCTCTTTTTCCTGATCATCTACCTGGGATTGGCCGCGGGCCTCACGCGTTACCGTCTTTTTGAAGTGGGGCAGTGGGCTTTTCGGTTTTTGTTCTACATCGCGGGCGCCGTCATGCTTGTCGTCCTGGACGCCGTTTTGATTTTCATGCTCGGGATGGACAGACTGCCCGCCCTGGGGCTGGCTTTGCTGGCGGTCGGATTTTTGTACCTGCCCCTGCGCGATCTGCTCTGGGGGTTCTTTTCCCGCAAAGGGCGCCTGGAAACGCACGAGCTCCTGGCCGAGTCCCTGCACGTGGCGTTCGCCCCGTCGACCTCGCAGCGGGCGCAGCGCTGGGAAAACCTCCTGCGCAAACTCTTTGATCCCCTGGAGATGGGGCCCGCGCCGGGCCGGGTGGAGAAAATCGAAATCCTCGAGGACGGTTTGACCCTGGCGGTTCCGCCGGTGGCGAGCGCCTCCTCCATGAAGCTCGCTTACCCTTGGGGCGGGCGCGGCCTTTTCAGCAGTTCCTCCAAGGAACTGGCGGCGCAGATCGTGTCCCTGATCGAGCAGGCGGAATCGAACCGCGACGCTTACGACCGCGGCGTCACGGAAGAGCGCCGCCGCGTGGCTCAAGACCTCCATGATGACGTGGGCGCCCGTTTGCTGACGGGCCTTTACCTCGCGGATGAAAATCTGCGCACGACCATCCAGGCGGCCATCGCGGACATCCGTTCGATCGTCAGCGGCATCTCCGGCGAAAAAGTCCCCTTGGAGCGCCTGCTGGCGGAACTCCGCCATGAAACCCACCGCCGCCTGGAGACGGCGAAAATCGAGTTGCAGTGGCCCCTGTCGGAGGGGCCCGAACTCTCGAGGCTTCTGGACTATCGGCAGCACAAAGCCATCTCCTCCGGGGTGCGCGAGATCGTGAGCAATGTGATCCGGCACGCGGGAGCGAAGCGCCTGCAAGTTGAAATCAAATTAGATCCTGAAATCATCTGTCTTTCATTCAGCGACAACGGTTCGGGGCTTCCCGCCTCGGCCTTGAACGGAGAGGCCCCCGGCTTCGGCCTGAAAGGGTTGGAGCGGCGCTTGTTCACGATCGGCGGGAAGCTTGAGTTGAAGACTCTGTCTCCCGGTTCGCGCGTGATCTTGAGCGTGCCTTTCGAGGTCCCGACGGACCCCCTAAATAGGGGATGAGAAGACAGCGCAAATAATTTTGTTGTGTTCACTGTTAGACATTGTTCAGTGATTCAGAATAAGCTGCGTGCTGAATGAATCCTTCACAGAAAAAATCATTCAGCAGCAAGCTTTGCCTCTTGGTGGAAGACCAACCTCAAACCTGTGATTTTTTGCATCAGGTGGTGACCACGGCTTTTCCCGGCATGGAGCTCGTGATGGTTCGCAACTTGCGTGAGGCGCAAGGCTGGCTCGAAGAGCGTCAACGCCAGGATGAAAAACCGCCCCTCGGGCTCGCTCTGGTGGATTTAGGGCTTCCCGACGGGTCGGGGCTTGAAATCATCCGTGAACTGGCCGCCAAAGAGCCGGACACCCATGCCGTTGTCGTGACCATTTATGACGGCGACGCTTTCTTGTTCGATGCCTTGGCCGCGGGAGCTTCCGGATACCTTTTGAAAGAGGAAGACCCGAACTCATTGATCGACGTTTTGAAGCGCGTGGAAAAAAACGAACCGCCCCTGTCGCCGGTCATCGCCCACCGCCTTCTGGAGCATTTCCGCGCGCAGAATTCAGCGCCCGTGGAAAGCGGACTCACTCCCCGGGAGCGTGAGACCCTGACCTTGCTGGCTCGAGGCCTCACCGTGGGTGAATCGGCCCATCAAATGGGCCTGAGCCCGCAGACCGTCGCCGGTTACGTGAAGATCGTCTACCAAAAGCTCCATGTCTCCAACCGCGCCGCCGCGGTCAGGGAAGCCATCCGTCGCCGTTTGGTTTAGTGGGATTGATCGATCTCAGGATTTTCTGAACGGAAAAAGATGGCCCGGGTTTTGCCCCGTTTCAGGGGTATGAAAACACCGTTTTTATCCCTCCTCGCCGGTCTTTTGTTTGCCATGCCCCAAACTGTCCACGCCGTTGACAGCTGTCAGACGGTTTTCGCCAGCTCGAAAGGAAAGCGCCTGACGGACCTGGCTTTCCGGGAAAAGATCGGGCGGGTGGAAGAGCACTCCGTCCGCGAGGGCCAAACCGCCGCTCACGTCTACATGGACTCCACGATTGATCCCTATCTCTTTTTCGCCTTTCCGGCCGGGAACTCCGGCGTGGCCCTGTGGATGAAGTCATCCGGGGGCACCCCCGCCCATCTCGAGGCGGTTTCCTCCCCCCGCGTGGTGAGTCGCGAGGGCGGTTTGAACGGCGTTGAAATCCAGGCCCGCGCCGGCGCTTCGCGCCTGAGCCTGGGGGACAGCGTTCTGGGCAGCATGCGCTTCATCCGCGACCGCGAGCTGAACGTGCAAATCCCCGCCGAGGTCGCAACGAAGAACGTCCGCGAGGAAAACGGCCGCCTGATCTTCGAGCGTGAAAGCCTGAACGGCCTGGCCCGCTATGTTCTGGAAGTGGAAGCGACGGGGGACACGCGCCTCGTGCGGAACGGTTCCTCCTTCGAGCTGGTCTCGAACCGCGAGGTCACGTTCAAGGCCCGCGGCTACAGCAGCGAAAAGGCCCTGACCCCCTTGTCGATCCAGGACGTTTTCCAGGAAAAAGCCCTGAGTCGCATGGACCGCAAGAAACTCGAGGCCTTCTCTTTCCTCCTGTACAAAGAAAAGCTGATGGCCGGTTCGCCGCGCTATCTGTCGAAGTTCGGCCGCGATTCCATCTACACTTTGCGCGTCCTGATGGACGTGATGAAGCCCGAAGCCATCGAAAGCCTGCTCACCGCCACCATGAGCGGCATGCACCCGAAATGGGGACTGGTTTCCCATGAGCAGCATGAGGGTGATTTCGTGTCCTACGTGCGCCTGAAGCGCCACGAGAAATACAAAGGCGTCGACGCGCCCATGGAAGACTATAAAATGATCGATGACGATTTCGCTTTCGTCATCGTGCTCGGCGAGTACATGAAACGCTATCCGGAGCGGGCCAAGGGCTTCTTCGACCGCACCGAGCAACGCGGCTTGAGCCAGCGCGACCTCGCCGCGCGCCTGTTCCGCTACGTGGAAAAATCCACGGCGGATTTCGCGAGGAATCCCACCTACCGCCATCTGATCTCCTTGAAGGGCCACGAAAAAACCGGTGAGTGGCGCGACAGCGAAAACGGCCTGGCCGGCGGACGCTATCCGTTCGACGTGAACGCCGCCCTGGTGCCGGCGGCCTTGAAGGCCTTGTCCGAAATCGCCCGGCATCCGACGGCGGGTTTTCAGGACGCGGGCGCGGCGGAGTCCTTCCATCGCGCCTTCGAAGTCTGGAACACGCGGGCCGCCCCGCTGTTTGAAGTCCGCGTCAGCGCGGCGCAGGCCAAAAAGGCCGGCGAGGATTATCTGCGCGAGCTGGGCATCCCCGCCCGCGAGCTGGGCGCGTCCCCCCGCGAGGATCTCGTGTTCCCCGCCATCGCTCTCGATGCCAAAGGGGAGCCGATTCCGGTCATCCATTCGGACGACAGTTTGATGATGACGTTCGGTTATCCCTCGCCGGCTTACCTGCGGACGGTTTCCCAGCGCTATCAGCTGCAGTTCCCTTACGGTTTGTCCACGCCGGTGGGCGTGCTGGTGGCCAACCCGGTCTTCGCCTCCCGGGAGCTGAAGGGCAAATTCGATGAAACCAAATACCACGGGCGCGTCAGCTGGACGATGCAAGAGGATCTGATCGTTTACGGGATCAGCCGTCAGCTTCTTCGCGACGACCTCTCCTCCTCGCTGAAGGCGGATTTGCGACAGTCCTCGCGTCTCGTGGAAAAAGCGATCGCTTCGAAAGCCGCCATGGGCGGGACCGAGGTGTTCTCCATTTTCTACCGCGACGGCCGTTACGAGGCGGTGCCCTTCGCCGGAGATGCGAAGTCCAACTCCAACCAGTTGTGGAGCCACCTGCGCCTCGCTTTCCCCGGCCAGGGCGAGTAGTTTGTCCTTATCTCTTCACTTCAAGGGGTCTCTTTCGTGACTTAGGTTCGAAGTCACGAAGGAGGTTCCCATGCCCCGCGGTTCCAAAGAAAGCTACACGAGCAAACAAAAACGTCAGGCGCATCACATCGAGGAGAGCGAGAAGAAACGCGGCCACTCCGCCAAGCGCGCGGCCCAGATCGGTTGGGCCACGGTCAACAAAGAGACCGGCGGCGGGAAGAAAAAAGCGTCCTCGAAACGCTCGCACTCGAAAAAAGTGCACTGACGGGGAAACGAAGATCTTCATGGCCCCACCTTGGTGGGGCCATGGGGACGTGGCGCGGGTTCAATCGTCGGAGCCCGGATCGTTCCGCGAATACTTTTGAGCGGTCTGAACGAGGTCATCGAGATCGACGGGCTTTCGGAGGAAAGCGCGTTCGGGGAGGTCTTGATCGTGCAGGGCGGAGCAGACGACGACCGGGATCCGTGAGAAGTGTGGATGGGCGGAATGATGCTGCAAAAACTCCCAGCCGTTCATCACCGGCATCATCAAATCCAGGAAAATCACGTTGGGGATCACACCCGCGTGCAGAATATCCAGCGCCTCTTGACCGTTTTTCGCGGTCAAGACCTGGAAACCTTCCCCTTCCAACCCCAGGAAAATCAGGGTCATTCTGAACAACCTTTTGATGAACGCCCTGAAATTCACGGATCAGGGGTCCGTGGAGTTGGAAGTGCGCTGCGATTCCGGCCGTCACGTGCTGATCGTGCGCGACACCGGCCCCGGCATCCATCCGGCGGATCAAAAAAGGATCTTCGATCCCTTTGAGCGCATCGAGCCTCTCGAGAGAAAAACCATTCCCGGCATCGGCCTGGGCCTGGCGCTGGCGCGCCAGACGGTGAAATCATTGGGCGGGACGATCCGGGTCGAGTCCGACGGGCGCCGGGGCAGCGCCTTCGTCGTTGAATTGCCTTAGTGGGAGCGGTTGCCGAAGATTTTGGCGTCCACGGAGAAACGTCCCGGCCCCATGGCGATCACGAGGATCGACAGGATCAGATAGCCCAAAGCCAGTTCGTAAGAACCGCCACCGGTGCTCACGTAGGGGTCTTTCATCACGAAAATATGGAAGGACGCCGCCACCGCCATGGTGACCGCCACGCCCAGGGCCGCGATCGGCGTCAGCAGGCCGAGGATCAGCGCCAAACCGCCACCCACTTCCGACAAAGCGGCCAAAGCCTGCAGAAAACCGGGAATGGGGGAGTCGGGTCCCATCCATCCGAAGGGGCTCTGGATTTTGCCCCAGCCGTGCAGGATCAGGGCGGCACCCATGTGCAGGCGGAGCAGCAGCAAAGCCGCCGAGGCGAAAGCGGGATGAGGAACGACCTGCAAACAGCGTTTGATCTTCATGGACTCTCCTTGTTTTGTTGAGCGGTCTTCGCGACCCTATTCTATTTGGAAGCGGACGGTGGAAGAAGTCAAGACACCACCTTCCCGTCCCGGAAAAGTGGATGCCAGATAAGAAACAAGGGGGAGGGACATGAATCATCAAAGCTGGTTTGGCGGAGAGGGGGGCATCGGATCCCCCAAATCAACAGGGAGAGCACCCGGCCCTCCCTGATGAAATCCCTGAATCAGCAATCAATGTCTTTCGGTGGTTTTATCTCTTTGCTGTTCAGCTTGCTGGCGTCCGGCGCTTCTTGAGGCCGTGTCCTGGTTTTCCCTGACGTCGCTGTCGATGTTTTGTTCCCGGTCTTGATCGCTGAATGAAGCGCGATCGCGATCTTGGCGATCATCATTCGCCCGCGTGCTCCGGTCGCCTGTCGTCATGTCGTCCGGGCGACGGCCTGACTGGCGGGAAGAATCGCGGTCTTCGCGATCTTGTTGTTGGGGATTCGCTCCGGCCATGTTCCTTTGGCTTTGCGTCCTGTTTTCCGGTTGGTTGGAGGTGCTTTGCCTGTTCGCCATGAGAACTCCTTTGTTGCTGCGAAGGTCGCGGGATGCGGCCTCCACGCAAAAATCTAGGGGAAGCGGTTGAAGCATTGACGAAGATGAAGCGGAGTTTTTCAGGAAAAAAAGCAGAGGTCCCTTCCGGTTTTTTCCCGTGACACACCCGTTTCCGGCCATGTCGGGCTTTCGTGACGGGATTTTTGCGTTTTTTCGCGCTGAAGTTTCCATGATCACCGAGGAGGTTTTGATGACGCCCGCTCTCCGCAACGAACTCACGAAACTCGCCGCATGGATGTCCTTGGGGCTTTGGTTCCTGGGATATCGCCGGGCCGCCCTGGGTATGGGCGCCGCCGCGCTGGTTGGACGCGCCTGGCCTTTGAAGATGGACTCTTTTTCGGGTCGTTCCGTCGTCATCACCGGGGGATCGCGCGGCTTGGGCCTGGCGCTGGCCGAGGAGTTCGTCAAAGAAGGCGCCTGGGTGAGCATCCTCGCCCGCGACGAAGATGAATTGCGCCGCGCGAAGAACCAGCTCGCGGTGTTCGGAGGGCGGCCGGTTTCCGCCTGGATTTGCGATGTGACCGACGGCAAGCAAGTGCGGGACACCCTGGAAAAGATCTGCCGCCAAAGGGGAGGCATCGACGTGCTCGTGAACAACGCGGGCTCCATCACCGCCGGCCCTTTCACCTCCATGGAGGAAGAGGACTTCGAAGCGCAGGTGAAGATCCATTTGGGCGCGGCCGTGCATTCCCTGCGCGCGATCCTGCCGATCTTCAGCCGCCAGGGCCAGGGCGGCCGGATCGTCAACATTTGCTCCCTCGGCGGGAAATTCGGCGTGCCCCACATGGCGCCTTACTGCGCCAGCAAATTCGCTCTGTCGGGTTTCGCCCAGAGCGTGGGGCCCGAGTTGCTCCAGCAGGGCATCACGATGACGACGGTGTACCCCGGACTCATGCGGACGGGCTCGGCGATCCAAGCGGTGTTCAAGGGGAACCACGAGAAGGAATTCGCCTGGTTCGCCATGGGCGCGAACATGCCGGGATTGTCCATCACGGCGCGCTCGGCGGCCCGGCAGATTTTATGCGCCACCCGCGAAGGGCGCAGCGAAGTGGTGCTGTCCCCGGCGGCGAAGCTCGGCGTTTTCGCCCACGCCCGCTTTCCCGAACTTTTCCAGGTGTTGATGTCCTGGGTGAACCGCACCATGCCCCGGGAGACTTCGACGAAGAGGAAAACCGGCGCGCTCAGCCGGCGCTGGCTGGACCAGCGGTTTTGGAGCGGCCCTTTCACCAAGGAAATGGACCGCTCCGGCTCGCGTTACAATGAAGATCCCAAAGAGGACGCCGCTTTCAACATGAACCTGCATTGAGGGGGGTTTCCCTCAATGCACCATGGGCGCGGAATTCGCGCGCGCATCGCCCGACGGCCCGGGATTCGGCGTTTTCATGCCCATCTTTTCTTTGACCATGTCGACGCCTTGGTCGATCAGATTCAGGGCGGCGCCGGTCTGGTCGGGGAAAACGCCGCGCTTGTTCAGGAGCTTCAAACCGTAATAAGCGGCGGCCCCGTAGAGCACCCATTGCCAGCGAAATCCTCTGAGAAGACGAGGGGCGATGTAAGCAGCACCGGCCTGTTCGAAAATTTTCCGCATATCGAAATCCTCCTTCTTGGAACCAGTCTGCCATATCGCAAGGCCCGGTTCCCGGAAGGAGGGGTCAATTCGGAAAATCATCAACGGACCGGGGTCCTTTGTCGGATCACAGTCTCAAATTTCGGGGTAATCGATGTAACCGGCGGGCCCGCTTGAATAAAACGTCGTCGGATCCGGTGCGGCCAGGGCTTTTCCTTCGCGCAAACGCTTCACCAGATCCGGATTGGCGATGAAGAGCTTGCCGAAAGCCACGGAGTCCGCCACGTCCTCCTGGACGAGGGATCGCGCCGCCTCGGCGGAGAGCCCTTCGTTGGCGATGAAATGACCGCCGAAAAGCCGCTTCAGCGTCGGCGTCAGGTAACCGGGACCTTGTTTCTCGCGGGCGCAGATGAAGGCGATTTTTCTTTTCCCCAATTGCTCGGCCACGTGACCGAAGGTCTCGCGGGGATTGGCGTCGCTCATGTCGTGGGAATCCGAGCGGGGGGCCAGGTGGACGCCGACGCGCGAAGCGCCCCACACGGAAATCGCCGCATCCACGGTCTCCAGCAAAAAGCGCGCGCGATTTTCCACGGATCCGCCGTAATCGTCGTCGCGGTGGTTGGTCCCGCTTTGCAGGAACTGGTCGGGCAGATAGCCGTTGGCCCCGTGGATCTCCACGCCGTCAAAGCCGGCTTGCTTGGCATGGAGGGCGCCTTGGCGGTAGGCCTCGATGAGGCCGGGGATCTCCGCGCGCTCCAGGGCCCGGGGCGTGACGTAAGGACGCAAAGGGCGTAAGAGGCTGACGTGGCCTTTCGCCGCGATCGCGCTCGGGGCGACGGGCAGTTCACCGTTCAGCAAACTGGGGTCCGAGATGCGGCCCACGTGCCAGAGCTGCAGGAAAATGCGCCCGTCCGCCTCGTGAACGGCGCGGGTGACTTTTTTCCAGCCTTCGACCTGTTCCCGGGACCAGATGCCGGGCGTGCCTTCGTAACCGACCCCCATGGGTTCGACGGAGGTCGCTTCCGAGATGATCAGGCCCGCGGTCGCTCTTTGCTTGTAGTATTGCGCCATCAGGTCGTTGGGAATCCTCTCTTGACCGGCGCGACTGCGGGTCAAGGGGGCCATGACGATGCGGTTGGGAAGTTGCAGGTCGCCCAGACGGACGGGATCAAACAGTGTCGGCATAAAAACCTCTTTCCGGCAGGAATACCACGAAGCGGGAAGATTAAATACCGCCGCTGCACCAGAGCACGGCCGGATAAGCGGCGAGCCAGGCCCAAACAAATCTGTTGAGCCCGAAAACATAAAAATTGGCCAATTGAAAGGCCACCGCGGCGCATAGATAGAAGACCGCGCTCAAGGGGTGCAGCAAAGCCAGGGGAAAGCTGCACTCGAACAGCAAAAGAGCCCAGGAGGACGCCCGGCAAAAACGGGGGAAATCCGCCAATCGCCGGGCGGCCGGCGGGATCTCATAGGTCGGTAAGCGCAAAATCCCCTGCAGGGCTTCGCCGTTTCTCCAGGAGGCGTGGCGGATCTTCACGAGACCCGCGATCAAAAAAGAAAAACAGGTCTGCAAAGCGATGTACCAGAGGGCGGCCCGCGCCCAGACGGGATCGCCGGGATTCCAGGAAACCACGCCCAGCACGAGCAGGAGCAGCACCGTCATGGAGTCACTGCCGCCGTTGAAGGGGCCGCGCCAGCGCACGCAGATCAACAAGGTGGAAAACAGCAGGATCAAAAGCAGGAGGGGCGAAAGGCGGGGGAGAAAGAGCAGTCCCGCGGCGGCCAGGAAGCGCGCGCCCAGGACGGCGTCAAAGCCGCGATCGCCCAGGAGGAGGTCGAGGGGAGAGCGGATCCAGCGCGGCCAGGAGATGAAATCGCGCCGGATGAGGCTCCATCTCCACACGCCGCTTTCCTGAAAAGCGGGACGCATGAAAAAGAACTCCAACGTCTGCAGGAGAGCGGCGAGGGAAACCCATTTACAGATCCACAACAGGGTGAAACTCGCCGTCATGGGAGGGCATGCTCCTCGGACAGGAGGACATCCTCGTCCGCGACGAAGATTTTGAACTGGAAGCGCCCTTCTTTCAGCCCCGAATCCCGGCGCAGGTGGAACTTCACCATTTCCGTCACCAGGGCATACGACACGGAGGAGGAAAATTCATTCAGGCGGTCGTCCTCCCATTCGTTCAGATCCATCATCAGGCGCTCCACCAGGCCGTGGAAAGCCAGGTTGCGGTTGCCCCGGGGATTCAGAACCAGATGACGCCAGGATCTGGACACCGGCGCGGGGCAGGGGATCCACGCCCCGGGAGCGGGGTCGGAGGGAAGAAGCCGGTAGGCCAGTTGCGGCACCTGGCCCGCCCGTTCGAAAAATCGCCACGAAGGCAGGAGCACCCTCAGGAGGGACGCGGCTTTTTTCATGGCGAGGCGGAGTACTCGAGTTTCGGATTCCACTTTTCCGAGCCCTTGGGGGGAGCGTCGTGCAGGGTGAAAACGCTGTGGCCTTTGGCGATTTCGCCGGGATTGTCGGGGGTGAAAAGATCGATCCCGCCGTGCAAAATGGAATCGAGGGAGCCGATTTTCAGTTCCGAATTGAAAAGGCCGAACTTCGCCTGCACGGCGACCTTGCGCCAGAACACGGAATTGGTGCGGATCAGCTTCAGGAATTTCTTCTGGATGTTGATCTGCACGATGATGGTCTGCGAGGTCTTGGACAAATTCAACTTCGTGACCGATCCCACCACCATGCCGCGGAAAGTGATGCGGTCGCCGGGACTGACGGAGCCGACGTTGGGCGTTTCCAGATAGAATGGGATCGCGTCATCCAGGGCTTCGCTGGAATCGCCCCCGGTCAGCCCCTGGAACAAATTGCGGTGCGGGCCGCCCGCCGGTCCGGGTTGAACCGCGATATAGGTGCCTTCAAACAGCGTTTCAAGACCGCTCACGCCCTGGAAGTTCACTTTGGGCATGACCAGCCAGAATTTCGAGCCCTCGACGGCGAAGTGACGGGCATCGCGCTGCAGGAGCGCGTGGGCGATGACGTGTTTCCCGTCCGGCGAGATCGTGGTGTTTTTCACCACGCCGATGGTCACGCCGCGAAAACGCAGGCGGGTTTTCTCGGGCTGGATGGCGGAGGCGTCATCGAAAAAGATCTTAATCTCGGGACCGCGCTGGTTGTAGTAGTCCCAGAAGAGCCAGGCGGTGATGAGGATCGCGAAAGCCGGGAACAACCAGATGGCCCAGCCGGCCTTGAGGCGCTCGATTTTTTTATCCAGATTGCCGTTCATTTTCATCTTCCCATAAAAGTTTTGGATCGAAATAAGCGGAAGCCAGCATGGTGAACACCACCACCAGCGCGAACATCAAGGAACCGATCTCGGGGACGACCTGGGTCCACGGCCCCAGTTTCATGATGGCGACCAGGACCGCGAGCAGGAAAATGTCCAGCATCGACCAGCGGCCGATGGCCTCGACGACGTGGTAGAGGCGGGTCTTGAACTTCGCGTGTTTTTTGTCGCGCGCCGTGAAGGAGAGGTAAAACAGCGCGGCGAGTTTCACCAGGGGGATCACCATGCTGGCCAGAAAGACGATCATGGCGATCGCCCAGGAGCCGGATTCCGTGAGGGTGACGACCCCGCCCCAGATGGTGGAGCTGTTGCGGTTGCCGTAGAGCTCGATGGTCATGAAGGGGAAAAGATTCGCCGGAAGGTAGAAAACCAGGGCGGTCAGGGAAAACGCCAAAGTCAGGCGGGCCGATTTGGGCTTGAGGCGCTTCTCGCTGTTGCCACAGCGTTCGCAGCCGACCGCGCCCCGGCGGTTCTCGGGGACTTTGACCGAATGGCTGCAAACCGGGCACAGGTAATAAACCATGGCTCCATGCTAACGACCGTGGTCGCGGGCGTCATGTGAATTCCTTCTCAATCCGATTTCATTTTTTGCGGTCTTCTTTTTCCTGGAAGAGGTGGCGGAAACCCAGCATGACGCCGAAATGGTCGGCTCTTTCGCCTTGCTTGGGGGTGACGGATCGGAAGTAGCGCGTGTCGATCACGACGGCGTCTTTTTCGTGGCTCCACAGCTCGTACTGGAGGGCCATGTCGAATCCGTACTCGACGAGATCGCGGGCGGAGGTGTCGACCTCGCTTCCCGGGGGGAAATCCGTGTGGACCACCCAAGGCGTATCCATCGGGTAGGCGGAAGCGAAGGCGAGGGAGGCGGAGATGTACGAGGTGAACCAGCGGCGGTAACCCATGGTGATGTGCATGAGCTGGGTTTGTTCGGAAAGAAAAAGATTCGCGGACTCGCGGATGTAAGCCTTTTGCATGTAGATCATGGCGATCTCGAGACTGCCGCGATCATTGACGTCGCCGACGGCGACGACGGCGAAACCGCCGAGGTCGGTGCGCTTCAGGCCGGGCGGCATGGATCCCTGGAAATTGGTGCGGCTCCAAAAAGGGCCGAAAGTGCCGGAGATATTGCCTTCCTTGGGCGTATAGGCGAAGGTGCGCGGGAGGAAGATGAAAAAAATCGGAAAAAAGAAGGCGAAGGCTTTCATCCGGGGCAGATTAAGTTTTAATGGACAAAGTTCAATCAAAATTTGTGGGGACGCTTTGACCCTTTTCAGAAAAACGCTCTTCACGATCCTTCTTATCTCCGGCCTGGGAGTCCCGCCGGCCGGGGCGCAGGAGAATCACGAGGAAGAGAGGAAAAGCCTCGAGCGCGAACTCATTGAAAGCAACATCCTGATTTCCCAATGGTTCGACGGCGTCGCCGACGGCCTGGACCTCTTCCTGGTCGGACAGCGCATCACCAAGAAGCGCAACGAAACCAGCATTAAAATCGAAAATACGTCTTATTACATCGAGGGCGAGGGTCCCAGCAACTCCACGAGCCTCAGCGCCAATCTGCGGCTTCCGAATCTGGAGCAGTACTGGATGCTGAAGTTCAGCGACTACGATGAGAACCGGCAAAAGGGCGTTCGCGAAACCTATCTCCGGCAATCCCCGAGACCCAAAAATTACGGGGCTACGGTGGGCCTGTTCCAGAAGCTCGGCAACGTGCGGGTCGCGTTCGAGCCGCGCATCGGTTTGCAGGACCCGCTGAGCGTTTCCCACTCTTTGAGTTTCGAAAGCGTCGCGGACCTGGTGACCTACAAGGTGAACCCCAAGATCGAGCTTTACGCCACCTCCGACAAAGGCACGGGTGTTTACCAGGCGCTGAACATCAATTTCCAGCTGAGCAGAATCCACTCCCTGACTTTCGTGAATGACGGTGACTACGAGGACCGCGTTCACCGCCTTTCCGTGAACAACGGGGTGGCTTTGGGGCAGGTCGTGGAGGAGAGGAAAAAGTCCCTCAGTTACAGTTTGATTTTCAGTTCGAACAACCGTCCCAACTACAACCTGTCTTCTTATCGTTTTTCCGTCTCCTGGGATCACTTGCTGTACCAGAAGATCCTCGATTACGCCGTGACCCCTTATGTGGATTTCGCGCGAGCCCGCGGGTTCAAGGGCCAATCCGGCATCAATTTCACCGTCGGCCTGAACTTTTGAACCTTCGTGGCTTGATACCCCGTCCCGTGGCCAAAATCCGCCTGACTGCCGATGTGTGACGTCTCAGGGCGGGCATCAGTTTTGCTTTTCAAAAAGACGGCAAACTGTTTCCGCCGGAAACGGGGCAAAAATTCCCGCACGAAAGGATGAGAGTCATGAGAATTCCCAAACCCTTCCGCCTGTTCTGCTGCTTCGCCTTGTCTTTGTTGATGTCCAATCTGCCGGGCGTGGCCTTCGCTTCCACCGGCATGATTTCAACCGCCGCCGTGGCGGAGGAATTGAACCGCGCCGAAGCCCAGCGCCGCGTGCAATCCTATTTGGACCGCCCCGATCTGCGCGAAGCCCTGATCGAGCAGGGCCTTTCCCCCGATGAGGTGTCCTCGCGCCTGGCGAGCCTTTCGGAAGCGGAAATGCGCCAGCTGGCCGGGCAGATGGAAGAGGCCCGCTACGGCGGCGACATCCTGGTCACGGTCCTGCTCGTGGTCCTGATCATTTTCCTCGTGAAACGGATCTAGGGTGGGTTGGCGCTTGCGACTCGCACTTTTGTTGCCGGCGCTTTTCCTGAGCGCTTGCGCCAGCCGCGCCAAGCAGACGGAGGATCTGCGGCGAGATCCGCCGCGTGAGATCCCGTCGGCCGCGCGAGTGGAAAACGTCCCCTTCATCGAGCAAGCCGCCAACCATTGCGGTCCCGCCACGCTCGCCATGGTGATGAACTGGGCGGGGCGCGGGATCACCGCCGACGAGATTGCCCCGCAGGTTTACAACCCATCACGGCAGGGCAGTTTGCAGATGGATTTGATCAGCGCCAGCCGTCGGCATGGCCTGGTGGCGATCCCGCTGTCGGGGATGAGGGATCTTTTGCGTGAGGTGGCGGCGGGCCATCCCGTGATCGTTTTCGAGAATCTGGCGGTGAGCTGGCTGCCGCAATGGCATTACGCGGTGGTGCTCGGTTATGACCTTCCCCGACGGGAGATCCTCCTGCATTCGGGACCCAACGCCTTTCAGCGCTGGGACATGGAAAAATTCGAACGCTCCTGGATGCTCGGTGATTATTGGGGCCTGGTGGTTCTGCCGCCCGGAAAAATGGCCGCGAGCGGCGACGAATTGGCCCACGTCACGGCCGCGGCGGGGCTCGAGCAGGCCGGTCGCCTGGAGGAAGCAGATCTGGTTTATCAGAGTCTCCTCAAGCGCTCGCCGGAAAGCCTTCTGGCCTTGATCGGTCGCGGGAACGTGGCTTACGCCCGCGATGATGCCCGCGCGGCGGTGGCTTTCCTGCGCCAGGCGGTGCGGCACCATCCCGGATCCGCGGCCGCCCGTCACAACCTGAGCGTCGCGGAAAACGCGCTTCGCGGGAATCAAACCAAAGCGCGGTGAGGGTCACTTCGCGCGCGGCTTTTTCAATTCCAGGTATTCGTCGTAGGTGATGTGGTTGTCGTAGACGATCCGGCCGTCCTCGATCTCGATCACGCGGTTCGCGACCGTCTGCACGAGCTCGTGATCGTGGGAGGTGAAGATCACGCTGCCCTTGAAACGGCTCAAGCCTTCATTGACGGCGGTGATGCTTTCCAGATCCAGATGGCTGGTCGGCCCGTCGAGCAGCAGCACGTTCGCCCCGGAGAGCATCATCTTCGAGAACAGGCAGCGCACTTTCTCGCCCCCGGACAGGACGTTCGCCTGTTTCAGGGCGTCGGAGCCGCTGAAGAGCATTTTCCCCAGGAAGCCGCGGATGAAGGACTCGTCCTTCTCCGTCGAGTACTGGCGCAGCCAATCGACCAGGGACTCGGTGTTGCCGTCGAAGTAGGCGGAGTTGTCGGTGGGGAAGTAACTCCGCAGCGTCGTGATGCCCCAGGCGCATTTGCCGCCGTCGGCCTCTTTCTCGCCGGCCAGGATGTCCAGCAAAACGGTTTTCGCCAGATCGTCGCGCCCGAGCAGGACGATCTTGTCGCCGCGGTTCACGCGGAAGTGGATGTCCCGGAGCAACGGCCGTCCGTCGACGCTTTTGCTCAACCCTTCGACGAGGAGGACGTCGTTGCCCAGCTCGCGCTTCATCTCGAAGCCGATGAAGGGCTGCTTGCGCGAGGACACGGGCATGTCGTTGAACTCGAGCTTTTCCAGCTGTTTGAAGCGCGACGAGGCCTGGCGGGACTTGGAGGCGTTGGCGCTGAAGCGCTGGATGAAGGCTTTCAGCTCCTCGGCTTTGGCGGCGCTTTTCTTGTTCTGGTCGGACAGCAGGCGCTGATTCAATTCGCGGGCCTGGCACCAAAAGTCGTAATTGCCCGAGTAGTTGGTGATCTTGCAGAAATCGATGTCCGCCATGTGCGTGCAGACTTTGTTCAGGAAATGGCGGTCGTGGGAGATCACGATGACCGTGTTCTGGAAATTCAGCAGGAATTCCTCCAGCCACTGGATCGCGTAGATGTCCAGATGGTTCGTCGGTTCGTCCAGCAGCAGGATGTCGGGCTGACCGAAGAGGGCTTGGGCGAGCAGGACCTTCACCTTGTCGCCGCCCACGAGCTCCTTCATGGTTTTCTGGTGGAGGGATTCCTCGATGCCCAGTCCGGCCAGCATGGTGGCGGCTTCGGACTCGGCCTCCCAGCCGTTGAGCTCCGCGAAGAGGCCTTCCAGCTCCGACGCGCGCAGGCCGTCTTCCTCGGAGAAATCCGGCTTGGCGTAGAGGCTGTCTTTCTCCTCCATGACCTGGAAGAGGCGGGAGTTCCCCATCAGCACCGTTTTCAGGACCGTGTGCTCGTCGAACGCGTAGTGATCCTGCTTCAGGACGGAGAGGCGCAGATCCGCCGGGATCAGGACCTCGCCGGTGTTGGGTTCGATCTCTTTGGCGAGGATCTTCAGGAAAGTCGACTTGCCGGCGCCGTTCGCGCCGATCAGGCCGTAACAGTTGCCGGGCGTGAATTTGACGTTCACGTCCTCAAAGAGTTTTTTTCCGCCGAAACGCAGGCTGACATTGGATGTGCTGATCATAGGGAAAACCGGTATATCCCAAAAATCCCCAAAAGGGGAGGGATGCACTTCTTTTCACGCCCAGCCGGCGTCCCCGCGACGGATGAACTGCTCGCTCTGAATCGGTTGAAAGATCATGTTCCGATCGACGTCGTAGCGGGAGATCCGGAGGCGGGGGGAATCTTGAGTCACCACCTCGATCAGATTGAAGGAATTGGGGGCGTTGGCGCGGATCCTCCAGGAAAGGCAGGTTCCCGCGAGGGAGATCACCAGGGGGCGCAGGGTGGGATAACGCTCGGAGGACAGGGCGATGAAGGGGTCGTGGATGTGCCCGCCCAGGACGGCGTCCACGCCGGATTCGGCGAGGATGGCCATGATCTCGTCGCGGTTTTTGAGCAGGTTCTTCTCGTCGGCGTGCTTGGGGCAATCCATCGGGTGATGGTAGGCGACGATGCGCACGCGGGCGCGGTCGGGAATTTTCTTCAGCCGGGAGCGCAGGGTGCGGGGATGGATCTGCCCTTGAATGTGCCGGAACCAGCGGGTTGAATTCAGGGCCAGCACGTGCACGTCCTCGCGCGCGACCTCCCGGTTCAAGGTGCCTTTGAAAATTTTCAGGTATCCCCAGTAGGGATAAAAAAGCCGCGCGATGACGTTGAAGAGCGGAATGTCGTGGTTGCCGGGAACCGCCACCACCTCGAGCGGGGCGAGGCTCTTCACGAACCTCCTGGCGTCGCGGAATTGCCGGAAGCGCGCCCGCTGGGTGATGTCGCCCGTGATCAGCACCAGGTCCGGGGAAAGGTCCAGCAAAGTCCGGCGCAAGGCCGCGACGACATCGACCGTCGCCGTGCCGAAATGGGGATCGGAAATGTGGGCGATCCTCACCGGCATGGTCAATTTCCCTCGAGCGGCGGCAGCACCATGTTCAGGACCCGCGGTAGCGAGATCACGTTCAGGGGGGAGGTCATATGGAACATCTCCCCGTCGAGGGCGACGCTTTGCACGGGCCGGCGGGTGTGGATCGTCAGGGAATCGACGCAGAAACTCTCCAGGTTGTCGGCGTTTTCCAGCCGGCGGATCAGACCGTGGAAGATCAGGCGGATCGTGTCCCAGATCCCGCCGGGCTTCATGGTCACCACGGCCAGCAGGTCCTGCTTCATGCAGTGGGCGACGTTCAAAGAGAGATTGCGCAGTTGCAGGGCATTGTTGCCGATGAAAAGCATCGGCGTGCGCACCTGGCGCGTCACCTTGTTGGTTTCCAGGTCGACGCGCAGGAGACGGTGCCCTTCGAGCAGGCTCATCAGGGTCGAAAGGATGACGATCAGGCGCCGGCGTCCCCACCGGCTGGTGCGGTCCTCGCGCTCGCGGATGGCCTTGGCGTAAAGCCCCAGGCTGGCGTTGATGAGAAAGACCTCGCCGTTCACGGAGCCCAGCCGCACGGCGCGGGTTTGACCGGTCAGGGCCAGGCGCAAGGCCGCCTCGATGTCCTCCGGGATGCGGTGATTGCGGGCGAAAAAATTGAAAGTGCCGCAGGGGATGACGGCGAACTTGACGTTTTTCCCGTGGGCTTTCTGGGCGACGGCGCGGATGGTGCCGTCACCCCCGGCGGCGGCGACCACGCCCTGATCTTCCAGGGCGGCGCTCACGGCGGCCTCGATCCGCCGGTCGAAACTTCCCTTTTCCGAGGTGTCATGATGGACGAAGCGGATGCCGGCCTCTTGACAGAGGCGTCGCGCGGTTTCCACCACGACGGGGCCGTTGCCCCGCCCGGAGCGGGTGTTGGCGATCAGGTGCAGGCTGGGGATGGTGTTCTCGGTCATCGCCTTCACTGTGCGTTCAGGTGAAAAAAGGGTCAAGCGAGGCGGTTGGATGCGACGATTCCGTCAAAAGAACCGGAGCGGAGGACAATGGATTGAATTGAGTTCAATCGAGCAGCTTGATCATGAAGCGCTGGCCTTTGATGCGGCCATGGGCGAGTTTCTTGATCACGCTTTCCGCCACTTCGCGGGCGACGGCCACATAGGAAAAGCGGTCGTGGATTTCGATTTTCCCCACGTCGGAGGCATCCAGGCCCCCGGCTTCGCCGGTCAAGGCGCCCAGCAGATCACCGGGACGGACTTTGTCCTTGCGGCCGCCGGCGATGTAGATGGTGCGCATGTCGGCGGGCCGCGGCTCCAGGGGCCCTTGCCCGCGCGGGCCCAATTGGCCCGGTTCGAAGCGGATGGGCGTTTCCAGCTGGATGTCCATCATTTTGGATTTTTCATGGGCCGCCATCAGCGAAATCGCCACGCCGCTCTGGCCGGCGCGCCCGGTGCGGCCGCTCCGGTGCACGTAGGTTTCGGTGTCGACGGGCATGTCGTAATTCACGACCAGGGGAAGGGCGGCGATGTCGAGTCCGCGCGCCGCCACGTCGGTGGCGACCAGGAAACGCACGCTGCCGTTGCGGAATTTCGCCAGGACCTCGTCGCGCTCGCGCTGCTCGAGGTCGCCGCTGATCAGGTCGGCGCTGAAGCCTTCATGCCGGAGTTTTTGGGTGATGTCGGCGATCGAGGCCTTGAGGTTGCAGAAAATCAGCGCCGCCTCCGGGTCGCGTTTGCGCAGAAGGATGCTGAGGATCTTGGGCTTTTCATCCTGCTCGGCGGGGAAATAAACGTGCTGGATACTGGTTTTTCCGTCCTCGGGCTCCTCGATGGTGATGCGCGCGGGCTTGTTCTGGTACTTGCCGCTCAGGGACTGGATCGACGGGGGATAGGTGGCGGAGAAAAAAACCGTCTGCCGCGTTCCCGGGATCTCGGACAGGATCACCCGCATGTCGTCCTCGAAGCCCATGTCGAGCATGCGGTCCGCCTCGTCGAGCACCAGGGTGTTGATGTCGCCGGCGTCAAAGCGGCCTTTGCGGATCAGATCCACCAGGCGCCCCGGCGTGCCGACCACGATGTGAGCGCCTTTTTGCAGGGCGCTGATCTGCGGTCCCAGGGGTTGGCCGCCCGAGACGATCAGAACCTGCAGGGTGTTGATCCGCCGGCCGAGGCGGCGGATCTCGCGGGCCACCTGCGTGCAGAGCTCGCGGGTCGGGCACAGGACCAGGGCCTGCGTGGCGCGCCGGGAGGGATCGATTTTTTCCAGGATGGGCAGGGCGAAGGCGAGGGTTTTGCCGCTGCCGGTTTTGGATTGCCCCACCAGGTCTTTCCCCTCCAGAAGCGGCGGGATCGCGGCGGCCTGCACCTCGGTCATGCGCTCGAAGCCCAGTTCCTGGACGACGGCGAGAAGATCGGGGGAGATTTTCAGGGAATGGAATTCGCTCATGGGGGCCTCGGCCCGCAATTCATCAAAAAATGGCCAAGATGTCGACCTTTCGTGCTAGAAGGGGCGCATGAGCCGGTTAAATTTTCAAATCGAAGCGCAAGCTCCGGGAACGCGGGCCCGCGCCGCGCGTTTCACCACCCTGCACGGGGAGATCCAGACGCCGATCTTCATGCCCGTCGGCACGCAGGCGACGGTGAAAGGCCTCACCGTCGAAAGCCTGAAAAATTCCGGTTCGCGCATGCTCTTGGCGAACACCTATCACCTCATGCTCCGCCCCGGGGTTGAGGTTTTCGAAAAATTCGGCGGCATCCACCGTTTCATGAACTGGGACGGGCCGGTGCTGACCGATTCGGGCGGTTTTCAAATTTTCTCGCTGCCGCATTCCCGCAAAATCGACGAACAGGGCGCTTCGTTCAAAAGCTACGTCGACGGCCGCCTGCACCTGCTGTCGCCGGAAGAAAGCATCCGCGTGCAAAAGGCCATCGGCAGCGACGTCATGATGGTGCTCGATCAATGCATCCCCGCGACGGCGAGCCACGCCGAAGCCAAAGCCGCCATGGAGCTGACCCATCGCTGGGCCGCGCGCAGTTACAAGGCCCGCGGCGATTCGCCGCAGTCGATGTTCGCCATCGTGCAGGGCGCTTGCTACGAGGACCTGCGGAAGATCAGCGCGGACACCCTGACCTCCATGCCCTTTGACGGCTTCGCCATCGGCGGTCTCGCCGTGGGCGAGAGCAAAAACCAGCGCGACGACTTCGCGGAGCTCACGGCTTCGCTTCTGCCGCCGGACCTGCCGCGCTACCTGATGGGCGTGGGCACGCCCCTGGACATCCTCGAGGCGGTTCACCGCGGCGTCGACATGTTCGATTGCATTCTGCCGACGGCGCTTTCGCAGCGCGGGACGGCGTTCACGTCGCGCGGGAAATTCCAGCTGCGCCGGGGCGTCTACAAATTCTCCGAGGACGCGATCGATCCCGACTGCGCTTGCGGCACCTGCGCCCGGTACTCCCGGGCTTACCTGCATCACCTGAGCAAGTCGGATGAGCTGCTGGGATGGAAACTCATCGGCAAGCACAACCTGCACTTTTACCACCGCCTGATGCGCGAAATCCGCTCCCACATCATCGCCGGCACCTTCCTGGATTATTACCACGGCCGTCGCGAGGCCTGGAGTCGCGGGGACGAGGAAAACCCCTCCCGCCCCACGCCGCCGCGGAAAAAGAAAGCCGTGATGAGGATCGCGACGTGAACGTCGCGGCCTACCGGGAGCGGCGCCGGCGGCTTCAGGAGAGCGAACCACGCTACCGCCGCCTGTGCACGGTGTGCCTGCAGCCGGACTTCAGCTGCTATTGCGGTGAAATCAGGAAATTCGATCCCGGCATCAAGTTCGTCATCCTGAATCACCCGATTGAAATGCGCCGCCGGATCGCCACGGGCCGCATGTCGCACCTGTGCCTCGAGGATTCCGAGCTGATCGTCGGTCACGATTACTCCGCGGATCCCAAGGTCAACGCCTTGATCGAGGATCCGCGTTTTCACCCGGTGATCCTGTATCCCGGCCCGTCCTCCTTCAACCTGAGCCTTTGCGGCGCGGAGGAAAAACGCCGCCGTTTCCCGGGCGACAGGAAACTTCTGGTCTTCGTCATCGACGGCACCTGGGCGACGGCCCGGCAGACCTCCCGGCAGAGCGACAACCTGCGCCGCCTGCCGCGGATTTCCTTCACGCCGCCGCGGGCTTCGAATTTCCGCGTGCGCAAGCAGCCGGCGTCGGAGTGCTTTTCCACCATCGAGGCGATTCATCACAGCATCGAGCTTTTGGGCGATGTGGCCGGGTTCGATCTTTCCAGCCGCCGTCACGACCACTTGATCGAGATGTTCGATCTCATGGTGGAAAGACAGCTGCGCATCATCGCCGCCAAGGGTCGCGAGCGGCTTTCGCCGCGGGCCTGGCGGCAATACCGCCTCGATGAAAACTGAAAATTATTTGCTCGGGATTTCCACGGCCTGCACGGTGCCGTGGCGGTGCTGGGTCTGATCCACGAGCGCGGCCGGTTCCCGGGAGGAGTTCTCCTTGGCCGGCAGCGGGACGTAAGTCCGCTTCTTTTTCCGGGGCGTCTTGGTCTGCGAGATTTTCTGGCCTTTGGCCTTGGTTTTTTTCGCTTCCGCCGGGGACACCGCGAAAAAAGAGAGCGCCAGCAAAATCGTCAGACAGAAACCGAATCTCTTCATGAAGAAAACCCCCGTCCCCTCATCTCAGCAGATGAGGGGACGGGGGCGCCAGAAGAGCGGGAAAATCCCTTTGAAAGTCGGGGGCCCTCAGTGCGGTCGGCGTTCTTTCGAATCGTCGCGGCCATGCACGACGGACGAACGTCCCGCTCCGATATCGGTGTAGGCTCCCGTGGGATGTCCTTGTTGAGGGGCGCGGGACGGGATGCGCGGCCGGGCCTGATCGTTGATGTAACCGGACTCGCGGGCGTCCTCTTCGTTCATCGTTCCGGCGCTCAAGCCGTCGCTGGCCAGATCCAATTCCTCCTCGATTTCGTCGATATCGAGACGGGCGCTGCTGCGCCGGGTTTCACCGGGATCATTTTCCGGAACGGCGGGACGCTCCGGCCGGCCGCGGCCTTTGCGCGCGAGATCCTCATCCGTTTTCGCGGCCACTTCATCCAGGCCGCCCGGGGTCATGTCCGGCGAGTCATCGAGATCGTGGTGTCCGAGGGCGTCGGCTTTCGCGATGCGCGTGGTGCGGTCCATCTGGGTTTTGACATCGATTTCACCGCGCACGAATTCCGCGGGCTCGTCCTCGAGATCCAGGCTCACGGGGCCGCCGCCCCGCAGATCGTCCTCCGGGGAGGAGCGCATCGAGGTTTGGTCCATGTCCGACAGGATCTCCTGCAGGTCGCGGGAACTCTGTGAGGTGTCACTGGAAGGGGAAATTTGATCGTTTTTTCCGGCGTTGAATCTGGTGGCCATGCGCCCTCCTCGTTGTTGTTATGAAAATACCAGGAAGCGCGTGGCAAAAGATTGAGGAAATCGCGAACAAAAAGACGCGCGTTCAGGAAAGATCGGATAAGATACGGGCATGAAATTCCAGGGCATCGTTTTCGATTTCGACGGCACGTTGATTGATTCGCTGGGCGGGGCCGCTGAGGTGTTCAACGAAGCTTTGGAGCGGCTGGGGGAAACTCCCCGCACTCTGGAACAAATCAAAAAATACTTCGGAACCGGGGCGGACCGCATCCTGCAGGCTGTTTTACAGGACGCGGAGCGGGCTCGTCGCGCCTTTGAGGTTTATAAAGAAATTCAGAAAACAAAAGCCCTCTCCATGCCGCTTCACGGCGGAGTTCCCGAGTTGTTGGAGACCGTGGCGGAGCATCGGATCCCCATCGCGATCGTCACAGGACGTCATTCCGAGGACCTGGACATCGTGATCGAGCGCCATGGCATCGCCTCCCGTTTTGTGACGATCGTTTGCGATAATCACCTCGCCAATTCGAAACCATCGCCGGAAGGCATTCTTTTGGCGGCCGAAAGAATGAAATTAAGTCCCGCTTCCCTGATGTACGTGGGGGATTCCGTCGTGGATATCCAGGCGGCGAAAGCCGCGGGAAGCGCTGCTGTGGCGGCTTTGTGGGATTCCCTGATCGACATTCCCAAAATGCGGGAGCAAAGTCCTCATCATTATGCGAGACATCCGCATGAAATATGGGAGATATTCCGCGGCGACATCTAGAAATCACCAATCTCGCTGTCGAAGGCTCTCGAAACAGCGGGAGTCGGGGAGAATCGGAAGAAATGCCTTTTCAAAGTGAAGCGACGAATTCATTGGAGCGAAACAGATTTGCCGTTTGGGCGGCCGTGATCGCTTTGTTCCTGCCGGCGATGAATTTGTTCGGGTGGATCTTCGATCTGCCCTTGTTCCGCTCTTTGCTCCCGAACCTGCCGCCGATGGTGCCGCTGACGGCCCTGATGCTGATCTGCCTGGCGGCCAATCTGTTGATCACCTCGTCGGCCCAGGCGCGCCGGGGCGCGAGCGGCACGGGCAAGTCGCGCTGGCTGTCGTTGGGATTGGCGACGGTGGTGCTGATCGTCGGTCTCTGGGCCATCGCGAGCCATGTGTTTGACATGCCGTTTTTCGTCAGCCGCTGGCTCTTCTGGCATCAGGTCGTTCTGGAGAGAGGCATCCTCTATCAAGGCAATATGTCGATGCAAAGCGCGAGTTCGATGATCCTGCTGACGATCGGCATGACGCTTCTGCAGTTCCCACGCAATCGCCATGTGGATTTTTTCGTGCAACTGCTGCCGTTGCTGGCGATGACCCTGAGCTTCATCGCCTACATCGGATACATCCACGACATCACCGAATTCTACGGCTCTTCGCGCTTCGTGGGCTTGTCCTTCCCGACGGCCTTGTCGGTGTCCTTCCTGTCCGCGGGGATCCTGTCCTTGCGCCCGGACAGCGGCATTTACCGGCGCTTGCGCGGCTCGGGGGCGGCGCCGTTTTTCCTGCGGCGTTTTCTGGTTTTCAGTTTCATGGCTCCGACCGTCACCACCTTCCTGATCAGTTTCGGCGAGGAGCAGGGTCTTTATCCTTCCGCTTTTTCCAGCGCCCTGTTCGTGCTTCTGACCATCCTCACGCTCACGGCGATCGGGATTTACATCGCCAACGCCGTGCAAAGGCTGGAGACGCAGCAGATGGCCTTGCAGCAGGCGCGCTCCAAGGCGGCCCTGCGCGAGAGCGAGGAAAGCCTCAAGGAAACCAAAGAACGCCTGGAATTCGCCCTCGAGGCCTCCCGCATGGGAACCTGGGAAACGGACTGGGTGACGAAGGCCACCCGTTGGTCGCCGATCACCGAGCGCCTGTTCGGCCTTCCGGTGGGGAGCTTTCCCGGGAGTTACGAGGCCTTCACGGAGCGCCTGCATCCGGAGGACCGCGAGCGCGTCGACCGCGAGTGCGTCGACGCCATGCGGACGCGCAAGGAACTGGATTCCACCTACCGTTGCATCTGGCCGGACGGCACGATCCATTGGCTGCGCAGCGTGGGCCGCGCCAAGTTCGACGAGCGCGGCAATCCCCTCGCCTTGAGCGGCACCGTCATCGACATGACGAATGAAAAACTCTATCAGGAGACCATCGAGGAGGCTTTGGAAGCCGCGGAGAGCGCCAGTCGCCTGAAGAGCGCCTTCCTGGCGAACATGTCCCACGAGATCCGCACGCCTTTGGGCGCGATCCTCGGCTTCGCCGATCTTTTGGCCGAGCCCGAGTCGACCACCGAGGAAAAGGAAAATTACCTCGGCATCATCCGGCGCAACGGCGAAACCCTGTCCCATCTGATCAACGACATCCTCGATCTTTCGAAGGTGGAATCGGGCCGCCTGGACGTGGAGCGCGTGCGTTTCTCCCTGCGGGACGTCGTTGATGAAGTGGTGGCTTTGTTGAGTGTGCGGGCCCAGGAAAAATCCCTGCCCATCAAAGTCAGCTACGCGACCGGCCTTCCGGAACACATTGTCTCGGACCCCATCCGTTTGAAGCAGATCCTGACGAACCTGATCGGCAACGCGGTCAAGTTCACCTCGAAAGGGGAGGTCTCGGTGGCGGTTTCCTTCTCGTGGAAAAACCAGGTGATCTTCGACATCGCGGACACGGGCATCGGTATCAACGCCGCCCAGCAAGAAAAGCTCTTTCAGTCTTTTTCCCAGGCGGACGGTTCCATGACCCGTCGATTCGGGGGCACGGGCCTGGGTTTGGTTCTGTCCCGCAAACTCGCGGAGATCCTCGGCGGGACAGTGGAGCTTTTGACGTCATTGCCGGGACAAGGCAGCACCTTCCGCGCCAGCATCCGGGACGCGACCCAAAGTTTGAACGTCGCGAAACCCCCCGCCGGCGGCGCGGGCGCCACGTCGGTTCCCCGTGGCGATCGCCTGATCGGCCGCCGCATCCTGCTGGTGGAGGATCTGCCCGATAATCAGCGGATGATCGGAAAATTCCTGACCCAGGAGGGAGCCGCCCTTGATGTCGCCGTCAACGGTGCGGATGGCGTGCACCAGGCGCTGATGGAGGAGTACGACGCCGTCCTGATGGATCTGCAGATGCCGGTGATGGACGGCTATTCGGCGACGGCGAAGCTGCGGCACCGCGGTTACAAGGTGCCGATCATCGCCCTCACGGCCCATGCCATGGCGGATGTCGAGAAAAAATGCCTGAGCGTCGGTTGCAACGCTTATCTGACGAAGCCCGTGGACCGCGAACAACTGGTGCGCACGATTTTGGAGCAATTCCCGAAGCCCGAACTCCCGATGGAAATGAGGTGAGCATGAAAAAAGAAAAAGTGGCGATTCTCGGAGCCTCCAAGGATCCCTCGCGCTACGCTTACAAGGCTTTTCAAATGCTTCGCGAGTACGGCCATGAGCCCCTGCCCGTGACGCCGAAATTCGATCAGCTGGAGGGCGTGCCAGCCGTGGCGCGGCTGTCCGACCTGAAGACGCCGATCGACACTCTCACCATGTACGTCGGCCCGGCGATTTCCAGCAAGCTCCTCGACGAAGTCCTGGCCTTGAAGCCGGGGCGGGTGATTTTCAACCCGGGCAGCGAGAACCCGGAATTGATCGCCGCCCTGGAAAAGGCCGGCATCCCCGTGGTGGAAGGCTGCACGCTCGTGATGTTGCGCACGCGGCAGTTCTGAGGGACGGGTCGATCCGGACGTGATCCGGGATCCATCCCCGCCAAGCTTTTTATTCATCGATGAGCGGTGGGCCATGGCGGAGTTCCCCTTGCTCGGCTCGCTCGGGATCAAGGAAAGTGAGATCCATGCATTCCCCGGACAATCATTTTGAAAAGCTGCTGCACACCGGTTTCGGCCTGGCCTCTTTCCGACGCGGCCAGCGCGAGATCATCGACGCCATTCTCGGGAAAAAAGACGTCCTGGCCGTTCTGCCCACCGGTGGCGGCAAATCCCTGTGCTATCAATTCCCGGCCTTGTTCTCGAATCAGCTGGTCGTCGTCATTTCTCCCCTGATCGCTTTGATGAAAGACCAGGTGGCCTCCTTGCAGCGTCAGGGCTTGCGCGCGGGGTGCCTGCACTCCGGCCAAAGCCTGGACGACAAACGCCGCATCTTCGCGGACATGGAAAAGGGCGGGCCGTTCCTCCTGTATCTCTCCCCGGAGCGCGTGCAAAAAGAGGGGTTCCGCCAATGGATCCGTCACCGTCAGATCGCGCTGTTCGCGGTGGACGAGGCCCACTGCGTGTCACAATGGGGGCATGATTTCCGCGAAGAGTACGGACAGCTGAAAATCCTGAAGGAAATCCGACCCGATGTCCCCATGCTGGCGTTGACCGCGTCGGCGACGCCCACGGTGTTGCGGGACATTTCAAAGAACCTGTCGTTGCGCCAGCCGGAGCGCATGGTGCACGGTTTTTACCGTTCGAATTTGTATTACCAGGTCGAAGCCTGCGCCGACGACGATCAGAAGGTCCTGTTTTTGATGCAGGCTTTGAGCCAGACCCCCGAAGGGCGCGTGATCATCTATTGCGGCACCCGCCGCTCGACGGAAGAGGTGGCGGGTTTCCTGCAGAAGTACGTGGAGAAGGTCGGTTTCTACCATGCCGGTCTTTCGCCGGAGGAGCGCACGCGCACCCAGGAGGAGTACACGCGCGGGGATTTGCGCATTCTGGTCGCCACCAACGCGTTCGGGATGGGCATCGATCAACCCGATGTGCGTTTGGTCGTGCACTTTCAAATGCCCGCCAACATCGATGCCCTCTATCAAGAGATGGGGCGGGCGGGACGCGACGGCGCGCCGTCGACCTGTCTGATGCTCTATTCCCGCAAGGACAAGGGGCTGCAATCTTATTTCATCCAGAATTCCGAGGCCCCGGCGGAGATCAAAAGCGCCCGCTGGCGCAACCTCGACGCTTTGGTCAGCTACGCGGAGGGCAGCGAGTGCCGTCACGCCGAGATCCTGACCTACTACCGCGACTCGCAACGCATCGATCGGTGCGGTCATTGCGACACCTGCGATCCGGTTTCCCCGCGCCGGATCCAAAAGCCGGCGGTGGCGACTCCGTCCGGCGCCTCGGCGAAAAAACGCCGCGACGGCAGGAGCCCGGCCGTCGCCGCGGCCGCCGTGCTCGACGCCGATCAGGAAGCGCGCTTTCAGAATCTCCGACGGTGGCGCAAGGAGAAGGCCCAGGAGCTCGACATCCCGGCTTTCGTGGTTTTCAACGACCAGACCTTGCGGCAATTGGCTTTGAAAAACCCCCGCAGTATCGACGAGCTTCGCTCCATCCACGGCATCGGGGAGTCCAAGCTGGAGAAATTCGGCTGGGACCTGCTGGCCCAGCTCGGTCCCTAGAAAAGCAGTTTCCCGAGGTAGGGAACCACTTCGATCGCGATCAGGATGATGATGATGATCTCGAGAATGTGGTTGCGGCGCTCGTTGACCTCGCTGGTGAGGATCTTCGAGATCTGCGCGAGGTTGTTCAGCTTCTGGTCGACGCTGTCGCGCCAGTCGTTGAAACGGAAGCGCGAGGACGCCGTGCGGAAGATCTGCGCCAGGTAGAAGTCCCCCACGACTTTGAGGGAGTTCTCGACGCTCTCCACGGTCTCGCTGATCTCAAGGTATCTTTGCGCGGCTTCGCGGGACAGGCGCTCGGCGTAGGTTTCCCACACGCCGCGCTTTTTCGTCCCGAGCTCGTTGTAGAGATCCGCGAGCTTCGTGTCCAACAGATCGTCGTAGTAGCGCATCTCGAGCAGCTGGCACAGGGAGAATTCGATGACGTCGGGGATGTCCGGCAATCCGGAAGGCTCGATGATCAAAGCGCTGTTCCAGTTGATCACGGCGAGATCGTTCTGCCCGTACTGCAACGCCCCGTCGGCGATGGTCTTCTTCACCTGCTCGGAAAGCACTTCGGTCTGTTCGGACAGGATCAGGCGGTAAACGTCGTAGTTCTGGAAGACGGCCCAGGCGTTGACTTCCGTTCCCGGCAGGCTCTTGAAGAAATACAGGATGTAATCCTCGTAGGTTTCCCAGTCGATGACCCGGGACCTGACGGGATCCATGGAGGCCAGGATCTGCTTGGTTTTTTGCACGGCGATGTCGTGCATTCCCTTGTCGTTTTCAAGGAAGCTGCCCAGCTCGATCAGCTTCTGCCAGGACAGGTCGCTGGGGATGTTCATCTGGATATTGATCGACAGGGCGCCGAAGTGCCAGATCTTGGCGGACACTTCGTAGTCCAGCTTCAGCCCCAGGGATTCGAATTTTCCCCCTTCGAGGGTCAGGGCCAAAGGGGCGTTGTTGATGATCATGGCGCGCGAGGATTTCGCCAGTTTGAAGCGTTGCGCGCTGACGTCCGACATAAAACGGTTCTGCACCTTTTCCGGATTCACGTCAGGACCGATGTCAAAAACCCGATAGAGAAAAATTTTGCCGTTCATATTCGCCTCACTCCGAGGCTAATGGGCCTTGCGGGTGGGGGCAAGGTCATTCTAAAATCCCGCCGTGGGAATTTCCTTCGACAACTCCTTTCAACGTCTGCCGCCGCTGCTCTTCGAGAGAGTGGAACCGACGCCCCTGAAAAACCCGAAGTTGATGGCCCTCTCGCCCGCCTGCTTGCGGGACATGGGGTGGAGCGAGGACGGGATCGACGCAAATGAACTTGTTGAGTGGTTGAACGGCACGCGCCATTGGCCCGGCGAGCAGCGCATCTCCACGCGCTACGCCGGTCATCAGTTCGGCGTGTGGGCGGGACAGTTGGGCGACGGGCGCGCCATCTCCCTCGGCGAGTTCCTCCATCAAGGACGGAGGTTCGAGATCCAGACGAAGGGTTCGGGGCTCACGCCTTTTTCCCGCATGGGGGACGGCAAGGCGGTGATCCGTTCGTCCGTGCGCGAGTTCCTGTGCTCGGAGGCGATGGCGGCCCTGGGAATCCCCACGACGCGGGCCCTGGCGCTGATCAACGGCGAGGATGAGGTGGAGCGTGAGAGCGTCGAAAGGTCCGCGCTGGTGGCGCGCGTTTTCCCCAGCAACCTGCGCTTCGGGCATTTCGAATACTGTTTTCATTTCGATCACCCGGCGGAACTGAAAGAACTCGAGGCCTACACGCGGACCCTCTTTTTCCCCGAAGCCGCGACGACGGAAGAGATGCTCGAGGAGATCGTCCGGCGCACGGCGGACCTCATCGCCGCCTGGCAGTCGGTGGGCTTCGCCCACGGCGTGATGAACACCGACAACATGTCGATCCTGGGGCTGACCATCGACTACGGGCCTTTCGGGTTCCTCGAGAACACGCGCCTTGATCACATCTGCAATCACTCGGATCACCGCGGTCGCTACTCTTTCGGGAAGCAGCCGAACATCGCCCTCTGGAACCTGGAGCGCCTGCTGGTCTGTTTCACGCCCTTCGTGGACCGGGACCGTTTGCTGGGCCTTCTCGGGCAATTCGCCCCGCGCTTCACGGACAGCTGGTTGCGGCGCATGAGCGACAAGCTCGGTCTTTCCCATCAAGGCGAAAAGGACGCGGACCTGATCACCGACCTGATCGGTCTGATGCATGAAAATGAGTGGGACTTCACCTTCTTCTTCCGTTCTCTGTGCTCTTACGAGACCGGGAAGCCGGAGAGCCTCGAGGCTTTTTGGCGACGGCAGCCGAAGGACGAAGCCTTCGATCCTTGGTTGCGCCGTTACGATGAGCGTTTGATCCGGGATGGGATGGACCCCGGGGAGCGCCGGAAGCGGCAGCGCAAGGTCAATCCGAAGTACGTCCTGCGCAACCACATCGCCCAGGACGTCATTGAGGCCGTTGAAAAGGACGACGACCGTCAACTCCGGCGGTGGCTGAATGTTTTATTGTCCCCCGACGAAGAACACCCGGAGTTTGATTCCTTCGCGGGGCCGACGCCCCCGGCGCGCAGAAATCTCATGGTCTCTTGTTCCTCTTGACTGGCCAGGGGGGCCACGCTACCGAATGAAGTCATGGCGAGCAAAGAAATCCTTCGTTTGATGGTGGGCTTCCGGCGTTTCCGCGACCGGTATTTCCAGCAAGAAAACAGCCTCTACCAGCGCCTTTCCTCCAGCGGCCAAACACCGAAAACCCTGGTCATCGGTTGCAGCGATTCGCGCGTCGACCCCGCCCTGATCACCTCGGCCTCGCCCGGGGAGCTTTTCGTCATCCGCAACGTCGCCAACCTGGTCCCGCCCTACGAGTCGGCGGGCGGCCTGCACGGGGTGAGTTCGGCGATCGAGTTCGCCATCGTCAACCTGCGCGTGGAAAACGTCGTCATTCTGGGGCATCGTCAGTGCGGCGGCATCCGCGCCCTGGTCCAGGGACAGCAAAAACGCGCCAGCTTCGTCGGACAGTGGATGCAGATCGCCCAAGCCGCCCGGGAGCGCGTTTTCAGCCGCTACCCCGGGGCGGACGAGGAGACCCTGTGCCGCCATTGCGAAATGGAGTCCATCGTCACCTCCATTGAAAACCTGAAGACCTTCCCCTTCGTGCAAGAAGCCCTTCAAGAGCGCGGCATGAACATCGTCGGCGCCTACTTCGATCTCGAAATGGGCGAGATGTTCGAGTACGAAGAGGCCGCCCAGTCTTTCCGTCTGATCGAATTCGGCTGATCAGTGCCGGAGATCAATCCGGCCGTTTTCCTCTTCCGTGGCTTGGTACTGTTCACCGGTCACCAGGGCTTTCGCGAAATCCACGAGGCCGACCATTCTGGCTTTGTGTGAATCCCAGTACTCCGCGCTTTCCACGCTGATTTTGAGCAGCATCAGTTCGGGATCCTGAAGTCCTTCGGGGAACCAGGCTTTATAAAGTGGTTTCCACAACTCTTTGGCTTTGGCGGGGTCGTCCACGATGGTGGCGCGGCCGGTGACGGAGACGAAACGCGAGTCCTCCGGCGAGGCGAAGGCCAGATTGACATGGTCGTCATGGCGGATCGAGCTCACTTTGCCCGTGGATTTTCCGGTGAAAAACCAGAGATCCCCGTCAAAATCCCGTTCCTGCATCACCATCGGGCGGCTGCGCAAAGCCCCATCGGGATCTTGAGTGGTCAACATGACGATTTTGATCCCATCGATCAATTCGCCCAGTTTCTGAATGCCTTCTTGGCTCATGCGACCTCCTTTGCCGAACCGCTTCAATTTTTTCAAAGCGGGCCTGGACTGGCCACCGCAAAGCCCTTATGTCGGGAATTCTTGAAAAACAACCATGTGACGAAAGCCCGACATGATTTGACTGCGTGGGTGACAGAAAATAATCATTTGATGGGACATTGTTCCTGAATCGCGTTCCGGAGGGGAAGCCAATGAGAGCCGTGAAAGATTACGAACCGTTTTTGAGCGCCGTTTTGTCCAGCGTGACCTCCGAGGCGAAGTTTGAGGCCTCGCCGAATCTGGCGGAGATCCTTCATGACTATCCACAAACGGTCGTGGCTTTCAACCAGGCCACACCCCTCGGCTGGTTGCCCGCCGTGAGCATGCTCGCCAAAGAGGTGGCGGCCGCGGGGGGCGGGGAGCGCATTCCCACCGTCATCATGGACCGGTTTTTTTACAAGCTGCCCTTGATGCGCCCGCTCGAGCGTTTCATCACGCAATCCAGCCACAGCCTGCGTTTTGAAGATCTCGTCGAGACGTTCCAGGACGGCACGGCGACGGATCTGTTGGTTTTTCCGGAAGGTTCGAACGTCTTTACCGGAGAGCTCGACTCAATCCACGATTTCCGTTCGTCACGCTTCGTGGAGTTCGCCACGCGCATGGGCTATCCCATCCTGCTCGCGGTGCACCGCGGTTCGGAGAATTGGGCCCTGCCGGCGGAGCTGCCGTCCTTCCTGCGCACGCCGCTGATGATGACCCCGAGCGCTTTGATCCAGAAAATCGCCCTGGGCGGCCGTTTGAACCTGCCCTGGCCGTCCGGCAAAATCCCGTCTTTCCAAATGCACTGCGAGGTGTGGACGGGGCACCTGCAGTTCCGCAAGCTTCCTTTCGAAGGGGAGGAGGCGCAGAAGAAAGCGGAGGCGGAGGCCGCGAAAATCCGCGACCGCATGAGCGAGATTTACGCCGCGATGGGCGGGGACAGCCCGACGGCGGATCCCCAAGGGACCGCCGTGACGAGCCAGCAGAAAACCCAAGAGGCCACGCAAGAAGTCGGGGCGGAGTGAGTCAGATTTCGCGGTGGCCGAGGCTCGCGCGCAAACGATTCAGCAGGAAATCCATGAAGCGCCTCACGTGGTGGGGCATCTGCTTCTGGTAGGGAAAGATCAGATTGATCGGCACGGGCTCCCCGTGCCATGAGCGGAAGAGATGCACGAGCTTGCCGTTTTGCAAGTGGTCGCGGCACAGGATGTCCGGCAGCAGCGCCACCCCGCGCCCGCGCAGGGCGACCTTCAGGATGAATTCCGGATTGTTGGCGACAATGGCGTGATCGACTCTCAAGGTGCGTTTCTCGCGGCCGTTGGTGAAAGTCCAGCCTTTGCCGCGCACGGCTTCAAAGCCCAGGCAGGGTAGAACACCCAGGTCCGACAGTTGATTCGGCACGGGGTGGCTTTCCAGGAAACCGGGGCTCGCCACCAGGATCAGCATCAGGTCCGCCACGCGGTGACTTTTCAGCGAGCTGTCTTTGAGTTGACCGATGCGGATGGCGATATCGATCGAGTCCCGCACCAGGTTCAGGGATTCTTGCGCCAGGATGATCTCGAATTCGACGCGGGGGTAGAGGCGGCTGAAGTCGTCGATGATGGGCGGAAGCAGCATGGCCCCGACATCATGGGCGGCGGTCAGGCGGATGCGACCCTGCACTTCCTGCGTGCAGTCCGAAAGATCGCGGGCCGCTTCCTCCAGCCCGGCCAAAGGCCCTTTGCAATGCTCGTAAAAACGTTTTCCGATGTCGGTCAGCTGCAAATGGCGGGTCGTGCGGTGGATGAGTTGCACTTTGAGATCCCGCTCCAGGGAGGAGAGGATGCGGCTGACGCGGGATTTCGGCTGGCCCAAAGCCTGGGCGGCTTTGGTGAGGCTGCCGGTTTCCGCGATTTTGACGAAGACGGAAAGGTGATTGAGATCCATCGGAGCCATGGGGCGAGAATCCTCGATTGTTGCGTTTATTGCAACAAACATATGCACTTTCGTCCCCTCACACAACAAAGAAAAATCGACGATGCTTGGGAAGTTCGAAACAACAACAAAGGAGATTCAACCATGAAGCAATTTGTGATCGTGGCCGCCAGCTTGATGATGGCTTTGCCCGCCTTGGCTCAACAAAAAATCCAACCCGGCGTTTATGAGATCGATGCCGCTCACTCGAAAGTGGGTTTTGAGATCCCCCACCTGGTGATCTCGACGGTGGAGGGCCGTTTCACGAAGTACGCCGGCAGCATCGACCTGAAAGAGAAGTTCGATGCTTCGAAAGTCGACGCCACCGTGGAAGTGGAATCCATCGACACGTCGGTGGGCAAGCGCGACGAGCACCTGCGCAGCGCCGATTTCTTCGACACCAAGAAGTTCCCGAAAATCACCTTCAAGAGCACCGGCATCACCGGCACCCCGGACAATTTCAAAATGACCGGCGACCTCACCATCCGCGGCGTGACCAAGAAAGTCGTCTTTGACGGCAAATACCTGGGCTCCGTGCAGGACGGGTTCGGCCAGCAAAAAGTCGCTTTTGATGCCAAAACCAAAATCAACCGCAAGGATTTCGGCCTGACTTGGAACAAAATGGTCGAGGCCGGCCCGACGGTGGGCGATGAAGTGACGCTGAGCTTGAAAATCCAAGCGGCGCAGAAAGCCGTCGCGAAGAAGTGATTTGATCCGTTCGGAGTCTGTTTCAGAAAAAGAAAAAGCCCCTGAACAGGGGCTTTTTCTTTTTTGATTTCAAGGAATCGGTGTCAGGGGACCGTTCTTTTTCGGACCGATGGCGAATTGATCGCCGTCGGTCCGGTGGATCAGGAGCCTCAAGCCCTTGGCGTCCCGCCCGAGGAACTTTTTGTCGTACAGGTCCTTGAGGTTCAGGCGGTAGTAACCCACCGTTCGCACATCCCCGGATTTTTCTTTGAACTCCAGCTTGATGTCGAAGTAGCCGCGGGTCACGTGGGCCGGGTCCAGCAAACGGGAATGATACCCCTGCGATTCGTTGACGGTGACGAGTTTCAGGTCAAAGGCTTCTTTGGCCTCGATCTTGGAAACGAGATCGCGCGATTCGATCTTCACGTTCTCAGGCACCTTGGCCGAAGCGGTGAAATCGATTTCGAAATCATCCGGCGCCGGCAGAGAAGACGGGGAGTCACCGGTGAGCTCCAGATAGCCGCCCCACAAGGAGGCGTAATGGCGGCTGTAGGTGTCCGCCATCAAAGCGTGGAAACGAGGGTCGTCCGCGAAGACAGCGCCGGATTTGTTCAGGTTCGGGAACAGGAACAGGTTCAGCGGATGCAGGTTGCGAATGGTCATTTTCCTCAGCTGGTCACGGCTCAGGGATTCCCAATCGGTCCCGGCAAGGACGGGCGTGAAAATGTGGGCTGTCAGCCAGCCCGCCGAAGCGACGTTGTTGGTGAGGGCCGCCCAGCGTGTGAACTTGTCCAAATCAAAAACATGATGAGGCAAGTGCAACAACAAGGCCGAAGCGTTTTCAGCCGACACCGAGGTCTTTTCGAGGAGATAGGTCGTCACGGCGGTGGCGTCGGCGCGATCGCCGAAGACCACCTTGGCGTCCTCGCCGCGGGTCAGTTGGATTTTTTCATGGCCCCAGCGTGAGCGCAGGTCCGGCGTCGGGCTGCCCACGACGTAAGCGGGATCCGCCTCTGACAGGCGGCGCACCAAAAAGGATTGCCAGGCCTCGATGTTGGCGGCGGGGATGAAGTGGGGGCGCAAAATGTCATCAATGAGTTTCCGGGCAGAACCCTTCCACTGCGTGGGTGCGAGTTTCATGCCTAAAAACATAACCGGCTTGCCTGGAAAGAACAAACCGGAATGTCGTCCATGAAGCTTTTCAGACAGGCTCCGCTGAACGCGCACGCTCCCAACGCGTCGCTCAAGCGAATAAGTTGTCCTTGAGCAGGAGTTTCATAGATCTGAGTCGATGAAGCGTTTGTCGATGCCCGCGAGCAGAAGGCCGAAGAACTTCAGGCGGGCCGCCGGCCATATCAATTCCTCCCGGCGCGCGCGTCGCGCGAATTCATCGGCCAGCTCATTCATCCCCTGGATCAGTTCACGAATCGATCCTTCGGTGAGTTTGAGAGCGCTCAATCGATGCACGGACAGCGCGGTGGGGGGAGCTTTCAAGACGCGATCCAAGGTGAGCCGCGACCACTCGCGGTTCAAACGGTCGACCAAGGGGTTGCCGGGTTTCCAGCGGTAGAGGCCGCGGTGGCGCAAACGGACGCGACCGTCGGCATTGACCCGCAGGAGCTCCAGGCTTTCCAGTTTTAGCAGATGCTTTTTCATCTGCGCGGCCGTCAAGCCCTCTGCGCGCGCCACGGCGAGCAGGCCTTCTTGCTCCAGCAGCCGCCAGAACAGGCGAAACAACAAAGGATCGGCGGCCAGAGCGCGGGATTGCTCATCCGAGAGCTCCACCTCGCGGATGTCCTCTTTTTCAGCGAGGCGCACGAGATCGGAAGCCGGGACCCCCAGCCAATCGCAGATTTCCATCAGGCGGCTCAGGGAAAGATCCTTGGCGGTCAGCATCTTCTTCACGCCGGATTCGGAGAGTCCCAGCTCTTCGGCCAATTCCTTGTAAGTGACGCCTTTGGATTTCAGGGCCCTTTTCAAGGCCGTCAAAAGAGCAGCGGACATCGGCACCTCGTGACTTCAAAAGTACCATATTAAGGGACTTTTTGGATATAGATGGAAGAAAAAGTTCCTTGATTGGATTCTAAGTGCGGAGGTGTTCATGGACCATGGTCTTATTTCCCCTGTCAAAAACGCCCAGGAAATCGCCCTGCTGCGCGAGGCCGCCCGGTGGAGCGCAGAGGCTCATCGCGAGCTGATGTGGCAAGCGCCTCAAGGGGCGACGGAGAAAGGGATCGCGGCTCAACTGGAAGGGTTTTTGCGGCAGCGTGGTTCGTCGGACACCGCTTACCCCACGATCGTTGGCGCGGGCGAGCGCGCTTTGATCTTGCACGCGGAGCCCACGGAGCGCCGGGCGGTGGACGGAGAGCTGGTCCTGGTGGATGCCGGTGGAAAAGCGGGCGGATACTGCGCCGACATCACCCGCACGTGGCCCGCTGGGGATCGTTTCAGCGACAAACAAAGAATTTTGTATGAGGTCGTCCTGCGGGCCCAGAAGAGCGCCATCCGCGCCGTGCGACCGGGAGTCACTTTGCTGGATTTGCATGAGGGCGTGAAGCGGGATCTGCTCGAAGGGCTGCGACGGCAGAACTGGCTCAAGCGCGGGGAGGAAGATCGCCTGCGCGAGTTCTACCCTCACAAGACCAGTCACTGGCTGGGACGTCTTGTTCACGATCCCTGCGCTCAAACCAACGCCGCGGGGGAACCCCTGCGGCTCGAGCCCGGCATGGTGTTCACCATCGAGCCGGGCCTTTATTTCGAGGGCCTCGGCGTGCGCATCGAAGATGACATCCTGGTCACCGACACCGGGTGCGAAGTCCTCAGCTCCGCGGCTCCGAAGGAGGTGGAGGAAGTTCAGGAGGCACGGGCCGCAGCCAGGAGACGATCATCGAAGAGCCGATGAAGAAGGCGATCAAGGCCAGCGACCAGCCGATGGGGAAGTGGCCGTCGAAGACCTCGTTGAGCCAAGCCATCTTCAAGCCGACGAAGATCAGCACGGCGGCCAGGCCGAACTTCAGATAGTGGAAGCGATCGGCCACGCCGGCCAGCATGAAGTACATCGATCGCAAGCCCAGGATGGCGCAGATGTTCGACGTGAAGACGATCAAGGGTTCTTTCGTCAGGGCGAAGATGGCCGGCACCGAGTCCACCGCGAAGATGATGTCGGTGAACTCCAGCACGATCAAAGCCAGGAACAAGGGCGTCACCATCCAACGGCCGTCCACGTTGTGGAAGAAGTGGCTGCCCTCGATGCGGTGGTGGATGGGAAGGATTTTCTGCATCCAGCGGATGACGAAATTCTGCGAGAGGTCCTTCGGCCCCTCGGGGGTGAAGACGAGCTTCACGCCGGTGAAGATCAAAAGGATGCCGAAGAAAATGACGACTTCCTTGAAGGCCATCAGGTAAGAGCCCATGGCGATGAAGATGGCGCGGAAAATCAGCGCGCCCAGGATGCCGAAGAACAGCACGCGGTGCTGGTACTTGGCGGGGATGCCGAAGAAGCTGAAGACCGTGATGAAGACGAAGAGGTTGTCCACGGCCAGGGACTTTTCGACGACGAAGCCGGTGAGGAACTCCAGCGCCACCTGCTTGGCGACCACGGAGTCGTGGATGTAGCTGGCGTACCAGTAAAGAAAGACGTTGAAGACCAGGGACAGGCTCACCCAGAACAAGCTCCACCAGGCGGCCTCCTTGAAGCGCACTTCGTGGGGATTTTTGTGGAAAACCCCCAGATCGAGGATCAGCACGAGGATCACGAAAAAAACGAAGCCGATGTAAATGGGCAGGTTGTCGAAGAACGGAAAGAGCAAGGTGGAATCCATGGGGGTCCTCAAGGGGTTGTCAAAATGCTCAAAGCAGGATAGGTCCCTTTCAAACTTCGTTCAAATCGATAAATTGGAATAAAAACATCGAAAAAATGGAACATTGGATCAACTACCACCACCTCAAGTATTTCCGCGAAATCGCCCTGGCCGGCGGTGTTTCCGCGGCCTCCAGCCGTTTGCGCCTGGGGCAATCCACCCTGAGCGCCCAGTTGAAGACGTTTGAGAGCCAATTGGGCGTCGAACTCTTCGAGCGCCGCAACAAGCGCCTGCACCTCACCGAACCGGGGCGGGTCGCCCTCAATTACGCCAACGAGATCTTCCGCCTCGGCCAGGAAATGCTGGAGGTCCTGCAGGACGTGAAGAACCCCGCCCGCATCCCGGTGCAGATCGGCGCCCTCGACAGCGTCCCCAAGCACGTGCTGCTGGAGATCGCCAAGGAGGCGCGCCGTTCCTTTGATTGCACCCTCAGTATCCGCGAGGGCAGTGAAGAAGAATTATTGAAGGATCTGCGTCGTCACCGCATCGACCTCATGGTCAGCAGCGCCCACCCGCGCCAGGAGGGCGGGCGGTTTTACTCCCGGGTCATCGCGCGGATGCCGGTGGTCGTCTGCGGGGCCCCGGCGTTCAAGGGTCTCCGCCGCGGTTTTCCACGCTCCCTGGAAAAAAGCGCTTTCATCCTGCCGAGCTCGCCGGAAAAACTGCGCGGCGAAATCGACCGCTGGTTCCGTCAGCAGTCGCTCAACCCCAATGTCATCGCGGAAACGCAGGACACGGCGGTGCAAAAGCTCTTAGGGCACGAAGGTCTGGGTCTTTTGGTGGTGCCCCTTGCCGCCGTGCAGGCCCAGTTGAATGACAAGTCTTTGGTGGAGGTCGGACGCCTGGAGGGCATCTCGGAAGAAATCTATTTGATCTCAGCCTCACGACGCATCGAGAACCCCGTGTCCGCCGCGCTGATGAAGGAATTTCAGCTGATTTAATATACTTTTTTCTTCAAGCGTCCTTCATGTGGCCTTCTTCGGCCGCATGCGACACTCTCTTCACATGACTGGAGGTGCGCGATGAAGAAACGAATTCTTATCGTCGAGGATGACATTACGTTGGAACCTTTTTGGATTTCCGCCGTTCACAAGGCTGATCCGAAAGCTGAAATCACCTGGGTGTGCTCGGAACGGGACGCCGAGCGTGAAATCAAGAGCAGTGTCAAACGGCACCAACCCTACGATCTCATCATCACGGATCTTTTCCTGGCGGGCCCGCGCACGGGCATCGACCTGTGGGAAGTGGCGGGCGAAGACCTGCGCAACCGGATGGTCCTCACTTCGGGCATCCATCCGGAAAAATTCCGTCGCTATTTCGGTGATCATTCCATCGCTCCTCCCTTTTTGCAGAAACCCTATTCCCTCACCGAAACCGTCGAAACCCTGCGCTGGATGCTGGACGAAGACGACAACACCGAGGTCCGCCCGCCGCCGACCACCGCGACGAGCGCCCCGGCCGCCCTTTGAAGGGCTGACCGCAAAGATCCCACCCGCGAACGCGAAGCGTTAAGCACTTCGGACGGCCGTTTGATTTGAACGGCCGTCTGTATTACTTAATGATCTTCCGTTCGTGGGGGCCGGTAGCTCAGTTGGGAGAGTGTCGCGTTCGCAATGCGAAGGTCGTGGGTTCGATCCCCATCCGGTCCACCAAATTCAACCGCCGCCAGGCGGTTTTTTTGTATTCAAACCCTCTATGAGATTCCCGCACAAGGCGAGAGGCTTATCGCGCCCGGATCCGGAAACAGCGGTGGATCTTCCGGTCGTGGAAATCCTGCGGGATGGTTTCGCTGGAGATGTCCTCCACGGTGAAACGCGCTTTGATTTTTTCGGACAGGCGGAAGCTGCGTTTGTTGTTCGAGAAATACAGCACGCCGCCGGGCTTCAGGCGCGCCATGCAGGCGTCGACCAGGAAATCCTGGTCGCGTTCGACCTCGAAACTTTCCTCCATGCGCTTGGAGTTCGAGAAGGTCGGCGGATCCAGGAAGATCAGGTCGTAGACGTTGTCCACCGGACGTTCGAGCCATTGCAGGACATCGGCTTGGATGAAGACATGCTCCTCCGGACTCAGCCCGTTCAGACGGAAGTTTTCCTCCGCCCAATCCAGGTAAGTCGCCGACATATCCACGCTGGTGACGTGCCCCCCGCCGGTCGCCGCGGCCACGGAGACGGAACCCGTGTAACAAAAAAGATTGAGGACCTCGCGGCCTTTGGCGGATTTCTGGATGCGGTGGCGCATGGGGCGGTGGTCGAGAAAAAGACCGGTGTCGAGGTAGTCGCGCAGGTTCACGCGGAATTTCATCGTGCCTTCGCGCACGGTGAGGAATTCGCCTTTCTCCCCGAGCTTTTCATACTGGTTCAGGCCCTCCTGCCGGGCGCGCTGCTTGAGGACGATGCGCTCATCGCCCGCCTGGAAGATCTTCCTCAGCGCTTCCAGCACTTCGGGCAGGTGGTTCTTTTCGGCGTCGATGCGGGCGTCGGACTTGTCGTGCACGAGAAGGAAGTCCCCGTAAACGTCGACGATGAAAGGGTACTCCGGGATGTCGCGGTCATAAAGGCGCCAGGCCTCGACGGGAACGCGCTTGGCCCAGGGGGCGAGCTTTTTGTGGTTCTTTTCAAGGCGGTTGAGGATGGCGCTCATGCCCGGGCCTCAGCGGCGCCGGGAATTGGCGTCGATCTTGACGGCCTTCAGGCCCTTGATGAAGGCGATGAAGCCGGTGACCTGTTTCTCGAACAGGTCCACGAGGATCGAGTCGTTGGGAACATCGCTGTCTTTGAAATGCTTGAACACCTCGCGCACGAAAATGCGCTCGGGATACATGAAGGAGTTGCGGTAGCCCATCACGCCCTGCATGTGCTCGACGGGGCGAAGACCCCCCCACATGCCGCCCAGACCGCAGAAAGCGACCGGGCGGAACTCGAAGGACTCCGGGTATTTCCAGTGATCGACGAAGTACTTGAGGGCCCCCGGCATAGAGCCGTTGTACTCGGGGATGCACATGTAAAGCCCATCGGCCTTGTTCACTTTTTCCAGGGCCGCGGCCAGAGCGTCGGGCGCCGCCACGCCATAGTGGGGTCCGCCGTGGGAAGTCGGCTTCAGCTCGGCGAGGTCGAGGATTTCCGCTTCCTCGCCGTGTTTTTCAAAGAGGCTGTGCACGTAACCCGCGACTTTGCGCGTGTTGGATTTATCGCGGTCCGTGCCCGAAATGATCAGGATCATTTGGTCTCGAAGCTCGAGGCGGCAAAGGGGCTTTTGTTGGTGGCGGCGTTGTTGTCGCCTTTCCAGGCGGCCACGCGCCAGTAGTAGAGCTTGCCTTTCTCGAGGCCGCTCACGTCGAAGCTCGTGCTTTTGACCCAATGATTTTCGGCCTTGAGCCATTTGAAGTTCGGATCGGTGGCGACTTGCACGTGATAATCGGTGGCGCCATTGGAGGCCTGCCATTTCAGCGTGGCGGCGTCGCCGTTGATGACGGCTTCAAAGGCCGGACTTTCCAGTTTCGGCGCGGCCGGCGGAGTGGCGCGCGTGATGTCCGGTTTCGGCTGCGGGAACAAAGCGGTGTTGTCGCGATGAGCCTGGCCGCCACCGTGTTCATCATGGTGATCGTTCGCGGCTTGGGCGGTCATCGTTAGCAAGGACAAGCAGATCAGGGTGGTGAGCATTTTCATGGAGCGACCTCCGGGTTGAGCAGGTGTTTGAAGTCCTTGAAATTAAAGGAAGACTCCCAGTCCGTAAAAGCTTTTTTGCCCCCCGCTTGAGTTTTATGCCAAGGGGTGTTACAACGCCCTTGGTTTCGTGGATGATCGCTCCAAGGTCAGATTTCGATCTCGGCCGAGGGGAGGAAAGTCCGGACTCCACAGGACAGCGCAAAGGATAACGTCCTTCCGGTGTAAACCGAGGAACAGTGGAACAGAGAGAATGTCCAGGGCCTTGAGCTCACGACCGGGAACGGGAGGTCGTGAAGGAGCCGCTGGAGTGAAAACAGCTAAACTCTGCGCGGAGCAAGATCAAATAGGAAAGCGTTCGAGCCCGGTCCGGGCGAAGCTTTCGGGTAGCATCGCTTGAGGGCGGGGGTAACTCCGCTCCCAGACAAATGATCGTCAAAGGTTTTCGGGCATTTTTTGGGACCTGGAAACCCGAACAGAATCCGGCTTACAGCGAAACCATGATCCCACTTACGGGGGTCCCCACAAGGGACCCCCATCTTTTTTCAAAGGGAACCGCCGTCGCGGCGGAGTTCGACCGGAATCCAGTCATCGGTGTGGGGACAAGCGCCCTCTTTGGTCTCTTCGGGCCGGGTCGGCCTCACGGCCCAACCGCGCCCGTCACGGACGATCTCGGCGCGCTGGCAGACCACTTTGGCGCCTCCGTCCATGGGCGGATGGGAGAACTCGAGTTTCACGCGCTCATTGCCGTCCCAGCCGAGGAAACGGTAAAGCTCGGCCTCTTCCGGTTCAAAACGCATTTGCCGCACGTAGTGCCGGCCTTCGCGCCCCCACATTTCAATGCCGTTCCAGTTGAAAGCGGCCGCCGCCGACACGACGACGAAATTTTTCCGGTCGGGGGAGAAAATCGGGAAGGATGGCAGTTCGTGCATCTGTCCGTCGTCGGTGACGAGCACGTTGTCGTCGGCCTCGTAATACTGCCGGTAGATCAGGACCGACGGCGGATCGGCGAATCTTTCGACGAAGTAATGCTCCACATCCTTCTCGGGCCCGCAATCCAGGCAGTCCTTGAATTCCAGCAGCGTGCCGGTGGACGTTTTCACCTGCAGGGCGCGGCCGTTGCGCGTGACCGCGGGAGCGCTGGTGTCGGACAGGAGTTTGTTCTCGCGGTCCTGCAGGCGCGTGAAGAATTCCTTCGCCTGGGCCACCGCCTCCTCGGACGGGCCGTCGTTGTCCGAATTCCCCAGGAATTTGGGGTACAGGAAAAGGCCGAGGCCGATGATGACGGCGAGAACGACAAAGAGGATCAATCCGTTTTTCTTCATGATGTCCGATTAGGGCAGGGCCCGGTCGGGGTCAACGGCTTTCAACTGCTCGCCGATGAATATTGCTTCAAGCACCAGTTCCAGAAGCGGTGGCTGACCCACAACAGGAAAACCGCCAGCACCGCCGCCCACAGGAAGAGCCAGGGCTCCGGCGGATCCAGGAGCGCCCGCGCCGGGACGCTCGCGATCATCGCCACGGGCAGCATGGTCAACAAAAAGAATTTCAGCCACGGGGCGTAGATCGAATCCGGCCGCATGCCGAATTTGTAAAGCTGGTACCACAGGAACTGCAGGTTCTCGGCGCGGGTGAAGATCACCGCGACCGAGGTGAAGAAAAAGCGGCAGCAGTACAGGATCGTCACCCCGCAGGGGATCAGGATGAGGAGCCACAGCAAACGCTCCCAGGAGAAATCCGGCAGCCGCGACAGGCTGAAGATCAGCCAGCCCAGGCCCAGGGCGAAGTTGCCGAGGATGGCGGTGGAGGCCCTTTGCAGGCTCACCATGAATTGCGAATTGACGGGCTTGGCGAGGAGCAGATCCAGCTCGCCCTTGCGCACGCGATCGGAGAAGCGCTCGAGATTGTCATGGAAGAGCACCATGTAGATCGCGTCGATCACGAAAAGGATGCCCAGGAAAACCCGCGTCTGCGGCAGGGTCCAGTGGCCGATCACGTCGGTGTGCCGGTAGAGCACTTCAAACGTGACGATCTGGGCGACGTACCAGAAGATGTCCGTGACGATGCGGGTGATGAAATTCACCCGGTACTCCAGGTCGGCGATCAGGCTGGCGCGGAAAAAAGCGGCGTAAAGGCCCAGGTACTTGCGGATCATGCGCCCGTCCCGACGTAAGAGCGCAGGCCTTTTTTCCACAGCAGCGCGCCGGCCGCGTTCACCGCGATCAAACCGACCGTGACCGACAGAAAGCCGTTCCACACCATGGAAACCTCCGCGCGGCCGGTGAGGTAAGCGACCGGCACGTAGACGCCGCTCGCGAAGGGCAGGTTGATGACCCAGCCGCGGTAGGGCTCCGGCATCAGGTCCAGGGGCACGAGCTCGCCGGTGAGGATCCAGAAAGCCAGGTTCTTCGCCACGGTGAAGGAATGGATGCGGTTCCAGAAAAAGGCGCAGCAGCTCACGAGGAAACTGATCGAATGCACGAGGATCAGGTAATAGAACACCAGCAGCGTCGCCAAGGGGAGGCGGTCCATTTGCGCCGGCCAGTCCAGCAGCAAGGTCGCGCCCAGGGGGATCAGGAAGGACACGAAGGTGGTGATGAACTTGTAGCCCATCAGCTGGCTGAAGTAATACTCGTAGAAGCTGAAAGGCCGCACCAGGAGCCCGTTCACGCTGCCGGACTCGATCTCCTCGATCATGCGGAATTCGTACATCCAGCTCGAGGCGATGCGCGCGAAGAAAGCGCCCCACAGGGCGTAGGACAGGTAGTACGGCAGGGTGAAGCCGCCGATGGTGCCGCCGGCGGCGCCTTGAAAGAGCGCCAGCCACAGCAGCAATTCGATCACGGCCGTCATGGATGGCTGAACGACGGCGTCGATGACGTAGTTCAGCCGGTATTCCACATTGGCCGAGATGGCCATGTTAAAGAAGCCGAGATTCCGTCGCCAGAAAGCTCTTGATGACATCTTCGAAGTCCGTTTCCTCGGTTTTGAGATCTTGAATGCTGCCGTGCCTGGAGAGTTCGGCGATCACCGGACCCAAACGATCCGCGGGGATTTTCAAATGGAATTCCTTGCCGCCTTTGGCGAGGTGCAGATCGCCGTCCAAACGCACGTCCGCCGCCAGGTCCTCGGCGAAACGCACCGACAGGGTCTGCACGCTTTCCGTTTTGCGCGTGAAGTCCTGCACGGTGCCCTCGTAAACGATGGCGCCCTTGGAAATCAGCAACAGGCTGTGGGCCAATTGGGCGATGTCGTCCATGTAGTGGCTCGTGAGGATGACGGTGGGCCCGCGCGAGCGCACGTAACCGGCCAGGAAGTCGCGGATGCTTTCCTGGGCGACGATATCAAGACCGATCGTGGGCTCGTCCAGGAACAGCACGTCCGGCGAGTGCAGAAGGGCGCCGATGATCTCCATCTTCATGCGTTCGCCGAGCGACAGGCGGCGCAGCTGCGTCTCCACCACGTGGTCGCACTGCAGGCGTTTGGTGAGCTCTTGCACGCGCCGGCGGGTGGCCGCGAGATCCAGGTCGTAGATGCGGGCGAGCAGGGCGAAGCTGTCCAAGGGGGCGAGGTCCCACCACAGCTGGTTTTTCTGGCCGAGCAGGATGCTCACGCGCTTCAGAAAAGCCGACTCCCTTTTCCAGGGATGATGGCCCAGCACCAGGGCGTCGCCGTGGCTCGGCGTGATCAGTCCGGAGAGCAGCTTCAGCAAAGTGGTCTTGCCCGCGCCGTTGGCGCCGACCAGGCCCACGATCTGCCCCGGGGCGATCCGCAGGGTGGTGGGCTGCAGGGCGGTTTTCTCCACCGTCTGGCGGTCCCACAGGCCTTTCAGCGAATTCCACACCCCTTCGGGCTTGCGATAGGATTTGTAGACGCGGGAAAGCCCCCGCGTTTCGATGGCGTCAGAAGACATCCGACAAGGATGTCTTTAAAAAACCTGCTTGGCAAAGATCAAATCGGCGCGTTGATAGGAGGGGTGGGGGCCGCGGTGAACCTCGGTGTACCCGGAGCTTTCATACAAACGCACGGCGGGTTGCAGAATGCTGTTGGTGAGGATCAGGATCTTGCGGGCGCCTTGGGCGATGATCCAGCGCTCGGCCGCGTCCATCAGGCGCCGGCCGATGCCTTGCGAGCGGCGCTCGCGGTCCACCGCCATCTTGGCGATCTCGTACACGCCGTCCTCGATCCTCACCGCGGCGGCGGTGCCGACCACCCGGTCGCCGTCGAGGGCGAAAAAGATCTGACCGCCGCCGTCGATCAGCGCCTGGGGGTTTCGCATCTGCTCGAGGTCTTTTTTCTCGATGGCGAAATAAGTCTCGATCCAGTCGCGGTTCAGGCGTTCGAAGTCCGGCGCGAAATCTTTTTTGTACTCACGGATGATGATTGATTCGTTCATGGGATCGGTTATATCCGATCGCGGCGCCGGCGCAATTCGTCCCGGAAACGTGACTGGTGACATTCATGGGAGTGGTGTGATGAAAAAGAGATATCTCTGCCCCGCCGAACTGACGGTGGGCCTGATCGGTTCGAAGTGGCGCATCATCGTCCTGTGGAACCTGCGGAAAAAAACCCGCAACTTCAATGAGCTGCGCCGCCTGACGCCGGGGATCTCGGCCACGAACCTGAGCCTGGCGCTGAAGCACCTGCAGGGTCTGGGCCTGGTGGAAAGGGAAGAGACCGGGGCCGCCCGCGGCGAGGTCAATTACTCCATGACGTCGAGGGGGCAAAGCCTGGATGCGGTGCTGAAAGCCCTGGTTCGCTGGGGGATCGACAACCGCCCGCATTACGCCAGCGGGCCTTTCGGGATGGAAGCCCTCAGCCGGCGCTGAGGACTTCCTCCTGGGATCGCCTCAGCGGCGACCCAGGTGTTTCTCGAGGAACTTCTCCATCGCCTCGTAGAACTCGAAGCGGTTTTCCTCGTTGCGGAAACCGTGGCCTTCGTCCTCTTTGACGATGTAGGGGACGTCGATCCCGCGCTTGCGCAAAGCGGCCACCATCTGATCGGATTCGTCCTTGTTGACGCGGGGATCTTTCGCCCCTTGGGCGATCAGCAGCGGCGCGCGGATTTTATCGACGTGGAAAACCGGGCTCGCCGCCTGCATCATGTCCTTGTCCTTCACCGGGTCGCCGACCATCTGGTACATCTGGTCGAGGAAAGGCTTCCAGTAAGGCGGGATCGTCTTCATGAAGGTGAAGAGGTTGGACACGCCGACGTAATCGACGCCGCAGGCGTAGAGGTTCGGGGTGAAGGCGAGACCCGCGAGGGTGGCGTAGCCGCCGTAACTGCCGCCGTAGATGCAGATCTTCTTCGGATTGGCGATGCCCTGCTCGATCAGCCAGCCGACGCCGTCCGAGACGTCGTCCTGCATTTTGCGGCCCCATTCCTTGAACGAAGCCTCCCAGAATTTGCGGCCGTAACCCGTCGAACCGCGGAAGTTCATCTGCAGAACGGCGTAGCCGCGGTTGGCGAGGAGCTGCGCCTCCGGATTGTAGCGCCAGACGTCGCGGTGCCAGGGGCCGCCGTGGGGATTGACGACGACGGGCAGGTTCTTGGCGGGAATGCCTTTCGGCAGGGTGAGATAACCGTTGATGACCAGGCCGTCCCGGCTCAGGTACTGGATCGGCCGCATCGTCGCCAGCTGCCCCGCCGGCAGATGGGTGCCGAGTTTCGCGAGCTCCTTGAGGGAGTCCTTTTTCGCGTCGTAAAGGTAGTAAGCGCCCATGGAATCGTCCGCGGCGGTGCGCACCACGAACAGATCCTCATCCTTGTTGTTGGAGACGTAACGGATTTCCTCGTCGGGCAGCTTACTTTCGATGCGGCGGTGCAGGGCTTCCCGCTGGGGGTCGAAAAAAACGTAGTTCGGTTTCCAGGTGACCACCATGGCGCCCGTCAACAGCTTGCGCTTTTGCGAGACCAGCGGCTGGGACACGTCGTTGTCGGGGTGCTGGTAGACGACGCGGATTTCCTTGTCGGTCCGCGGGTCGTATTCGACGATGGATTTTTTGTCCCGGCCGAGGTTCGAGGAGACGTACAGGCGTTTGTTGTCGAAGGTGAACAGCAAAGGCTCGAAGCTGTCCTTGAAGCTCAAGGTCTTGATGGGGCGGAATTTCTGCTTCTCGTTGTCGCGATAAAGAACGCGGGTGTTCACGCCGTCGCTCTCGACCGCGACGCGCACCTTGCCCTGGTGATCGGTCATCCAGCCGGCCACCTTGCCCGGGTTCTGGGCCACCATTTTTTCCACGCCGGATTTCACGTTCACCCGGTAGACGTCGAAAACTTCGGGGTTGCGGCGGTTGTGGCTGAGCAGGACCTCGCTGTCGCTCACGTCGCGCAGGTCATCCACCATCTCGGCGCGGACGCCGGCGTAAGGGGTGAGTTCTTTCTCCGCCCCCGTCTTCACGTTCACCGAAAAGACGTGGAAATTCTCGTCGCCGCCGAAATCGCGGACATACAGGACGCTCTCGCCTTTCCAGAAAAAACCCGCGACGTCGCGGTCCTTCATGGAGGTCAGGCGCTTTTCTTCGCCGCCGCCCACGGGACGGACGAAGATGTTCATGCGCTTTTCCCAGGGCTTCAGGTAGGCGAGCCAATGTCCGTCGTTGGAAATGACGAAGCTGGTGATTTCAGGGTTCTTGAAGAAGTCCCGCACCGGAATGCGCGGCGGTTCCTCGTTTTTCGCGGCCGTGGCCACGCTCGCGGCCGACAGCAGGCTCAAGGCGGTCAGGACCGCCGCAAAAGATGTTTTCATCGGACCTCCCATTCAGGGGAAATCCTACAGCTTGGAGGCGTAAACGAAAAGCTCTTTGCCTTGGCGGGAGGGAACTGATTTTTGCCAGCGGCCCCAGAACAAAAAACGGAAGCCCTTGCGCAGGCGTTCGCGCAACTCCCATTCGCTGCCGCCGTAAGGGGGGCCGGAGGGTTTGTGCATGGCGAAGAAAACGCCCATGAGATGGCCGTTCGGGGCCAGCCAGCGCTGCCATCTTTTCACCAGTTCCGGGCGGCGCCCGGGATCGATGGCGCAGTAGCAGGTCTGTTCGAAAATCACGTCGTAAGCGGCGTCATGCTCGGGACCGAGCTGGAACAAATCGGCCACGATGAATTTCAAATTGGGAAGATGGCCGTAGCGGCCGCGGGCGCGTTCGATCGCCTCCGGGGAGAAATCCACGCCCGTGACGAAGTGCCCTTCGTGCGCGAGGTAGGCGGCGTCGTGGCCTTCGCCGCAGCCGGGGACGAGGATGCGGCATTTCGGCAGGCGCAGGCGCGGGTACATGTCCTTCAGCGCGGGGGCGGGTTCGCCCAGGTCCCAGCCGGGACGCTGTTCATCGTGATAAATCTGATTCCAGTCGCCGGAGCCGCGGATTTTCCCGTCGCGGTCGAAAAGACCGGGAAGTTCGATGCGTTCGCCGTCGATGGTGACGGACTCATCATCGAAACCGTCGAGCAGGTCGAAAAAATCCGCCTGCACGGGGCGCGACAGCACGAAGGGAATTCCGCGCTTGGTTTTGCCGTGAAAACGGTCCCACTCGTCCAGGCGGAGGGTGTGGGGGTCGAAATCCTCTTCATGCTCGTAGGGAAACAACAAAGACCATTGAGAATCGTTTTTCTCGATGCGCACGGCCACCAGGGGTTCGTCGAAGGCCTCGACGATGACCTCGTTGCCGCCGCTCTCCGAGAGCAGGGCGCCGTTTTCGGCGAAACGCAGGTTTTCCAGCAACTCGCGGCCGACGGCGGGGTCCGTCCAGCGGGTTTCGCCGCTCAGGGCGTAGCCCTCTTCATCGATGGCGATGAAACGGGAGGGGAGACTCATTTCTCCGGAGCTTTTTCAGGCGTCGTTTTGGGCGCGGCGGGGGCCGCCGGCGCGGCCGGGGCGGCGGTTTCGGCTTCATCCGCGTCCGCCGTGGGCGTCACGATGATGCCCTCGGTGAAGTTGATGGAATCGCCGGTGGTGCGCACTTCCTGGATCACCCATTTGTCGACGGTGGCGTCGTCGCTGGGCTCGCGGTGCAAGAGGGCTTCGCCTTCGACCACCTGCTCGGTGGTTTCATTGTTGCCTTCGGCGGTCTCGACCAGGCGGTAGGAGAAGACGGCGCGGACTTTGTTGTCATCCAGGGTTTCCGTCCACAGGCGGGTGACCTGCAGATCTTGAGCGTGGGGCTTTTTCGCGCGCACCGTTTCCGTGATCATGGTGATCAAGCGCTCTTGAATGCCGGAGTGCGTCTCGAAACCGATGGCCGGGGAGCTGTGAACGAGATTCCACGTCCAGATCAAGGCGATCGTGAAGGCCACAAGACTCAAAATTTTTTGCATGGCAATCCCTCTTTTGCTAGACCAAGATATCTCATGAATTCTCAATGGATGACAACTCTCTTATCAAAAGGCATCGAGCTCGAACAGAGCCTGCGCAAGAACATCGGCCAGGCGCAATCGCAGCTCAAAAAGGAACTTGAATCCCGGGGCCTGCGTTTGTCCCCGGCGGACCTGGCGGCTCTGCTGGAGGAGATGGCTCCCGCCGCCTCACGCGCCGCACTGAGTTCGGCGCTGGACTACCTGCGGCCTTTCTCGGCGGGTCTGGGTTTTCGCGTGTCGCGATTGTCCGACACCCAGATCGAGATGATCGTGCCGGCCCGCAGCCGCAACTGCAATGAAGAGGGTCACCTGCACGAGGGGGCTTTGGTCACCGCCGGCATCGAGGCCGCGAAATTGCTGTGGACCCGTCACGCTCCTCTCGGGGAATTCAAAATCCAGGTGACGTCGGCGGCGTTTGAAAGCCACCGCCCCACCCGGGTGGATGCGCGGGTTCGTCTGGAACTCGTGGAAACGGCGCGGGAGATCCTGCTGTCGCAGCTGCGCAAAAATCGTGAGGTCACGTCGGAGACGGCCCTGCGTTTCGTCGATGAAAGCGAACAAAGCATCGGGGACCTGCGTCTGACGTTGCTTTTGCGGTACACCCCCTCCCTCGAAGCCCCGGAGGGCTGATGGAAATTCTTGAGTCATCCTTGAGTCCGCAATCCGCGGATTTCCGCGCCAATGCCGAGGCCATGAACGTTTTGATCGGTGACTGGCGCTCGCGCCTGGAGCTGGTGAAAAAAGGCGGCGGCGACGAGGCCACCCGCCGTCACAAGGAGCGCGGCAAGCTCACGGCTCGCGAGCGCATCGAGAACCTGATCGATCCCGACACGGCCTTCCTCGAGTTTTCGACCCTGGCGGCCTGGGACATGTACGACCAGCAGGCGCCCGGCGCGGGCGTCGTCACCGGCATCGGCATGATCGAAGGCACCGAGTGCCTGATCGTGGCGAACGATGCCACCGTCAAGGGAGGCACCTATTTCCCGATGACGGTGAAAAAGCATCTGCGGGCCCAGGAGATCGCCCTGGAAAACGGCCTGCCCTGCATTTACCTGGTGGATTCCGGCGGCGCTTTCCTGCCTCTGCAGGCGGAGGTTTTCCCGGACCGCGATCACTTCGGGCGGATTTTCTACAACCAGGCCCGCATGTCGGCCCTGGGCATCCCGCAGATCGCCGTCGTCATGGGCTCCTGCACGGCGGGCGGCGCCTACGTCCCCGCCATGAGCGACGAGAACGTCATCGTCAAGGGCAACGGCACGATCTTCCTGGGCGGGCCGCCCCTCGTGCGCGCCGCCACCGGGGAGGTGGTGACGGCGGAAGAGCTCGGCGGCGGCCGCACGCACTCCGAGATCAGCGGCGTCACCGATCATCTCGCCGACAATGACGAACACGCCCTCGAGATCACGCGCTCCATCGTTTTCAACCTGAACCGGCAGCGTCGCGTGAACATGAGGGTCCTGCCGGTGGAAGAGCCCCTGTACCCGTCGCGGGAATTGTACGGCGTGATCCCGAAGGACTCGAAAGTCCCCTTCGACGTGCGCGAGGTCATCGCGCGCCTGGTGGACGGCAGCCGCTTCCATGAGTTCAAGCCCCTGTACGGCAAAACCCTGGTCACCGGTTTCGCCCACATCCACGGCATGCCGGTGGGGATCCTCGCCAACAACGGCGTGCTCTTCAGCGAGAGCGCCCTGAAGGCCGCGCACTTCATCGAGCTGTGCGAACAGCGCGAGGTGCCGTTGATCTTTTTGCAGAACATCACCGGTTTCATGGTCGGCAAGAAGTACGAGAACGAAGGCATCGCCAAGCACGGCGCCAAGATGGTCATGGCCGTCAGCAACGCCCGCGTGCCGAAATTCACCGTCGTGATCGGCGGCTCCTACGGCGCCGGCAACTACGGCATGTGCGGCCGCGCCTACCAGCCGCGGCAGTTGTGGATGTGGCCGAACGCCCGCATCTCCGTCATGGGCGGGGAGCAGGCGGCGAACGTGCTGTTGACGGTGAAGCTGGATCAGCTGGCCGCCAAGGGCCAATCGATGTCGGCGGACGAGCAGGCCGATTTCAAACGCCCGACGCTGGAAAAATACGATCAGGAAAGCTCCGCTTATTATTCAACGGCCCGTTTGTGGGACGACGGGATCATCGATCCCGCCGACACGCGCCGGGTCCTTGCCCTGGGCATCGCCGCCTCGCTGAACCGCGAATGGGACGAGCCGCGCCAGGGCGTTTTCAGGATGTGATCATGTCGCTTGTCAGCGTGATGGAAAGAAAACACATCGTCTCGGTGCGCATGAACCGCCCGGACGTCCGCAATGCCTTCAATCCCGAGATGATCGAGGAACTGACGCGCATTTTCCGCGGCTTCGAAAAACGCAAAGACCTGCGCGCCGTGATTTTTTCCGGCGAGGGGAAGATCTTCTGCGCCGGGGCCGACCTGTCGTGGATGAAGGCCATGGTGAATTACTCCCTCGAGCAGAACCGCGAGGACTCGATGAAGCTCTTCAGCATGTTCGAGGCGATGGCCTTGTGCCCGCTGCCGGTGCTGGGGCTCGCTCACGGCGCCGCCTACGGCGGGGCTTTGGGGCTGCTCGCCTGCTGCGACGAAGTCATCGTGGAAAAGGGCACTTCGTTTTGTTTCTCGGAAGTGAAACTGGGGATCGCGCCCGCCGTCATCTCGAGTTTCGTTTTGCGCAAGACCAGCGCGGGCCTCGTGCGTCCATTGATGCTCTCGGGCCGCGTGTTCGACGCCGAAGAGGCGCGCCGCACGGGATTGGTCCACCACATCGTCGAGGCCGGCGGCGGCCTGAATGAAATCGAAAAACTCGCCCTGCAGTGGTGCGAAGCCGGGCCGGAAGCGGTCCGCGAGACCAAAAGGCTCCTGAACGACAACCCGAATCTCGATTGGGACCAGCAGCGCGAGCGCACGGCGCGCCTGATCGCCGAGCGCCGCGTGAGCACGGAAGGGCAGGAGGGACTGAAGAGCTTCCTCGAAAAACGCAATCCCTCCTGGAGGGACCTGTGAAGAGAAATTTCCAGCGCGTCGCCATCGCCAACCGCGGCGAGGTCGCCGTGCGCATCATCAAGGCCTGCGAAGAGCTGGGCCTGGAAACCCTGCTCCTGCACTCGGAAGCCGACATCAATTCCCGCGCTTACCGCATGGCCACGAAAACCATCTGCATCGGCCCCGCGCCGACGGCGGAAAGCTACTTGAGCATCGAGGCCAACATCCGGGGTGCCATCGCCGGCGAGGCGCAGGCCGTGCACCCGGGCTTCGGTTTCCTGTCCGAGAACGCCGATTTCGCCGAGGCTTGTGAAAAAGCGGGACTCGTTTTCATCGGCCCCGCGCCGGAATCCATCCGCCAATTGGGCGACAAGGTCCATTGCAAATCCCTGGCGAAATCCGCCGGTCTGCCCCTGGTGCCCGGTTATCAGGGCGACGACCAGGGAGTGGACCGTCTGGTGAACGAGGCGGAAAAAATCGGCTTCCCGGTGATCGTCAAGGCGGCCGCCGGCGGCGGCGGGCGCGGCATGAAACTGCTGCACTCGCGGGAGGAAGCCCGCGACTTGATCGAGTCCGCGCAGCGCGAAGCCCGATCGGCCTTCGGTTCGTCGAAGGTTTTCCTGGAAAAGTACCTCGACCGGGCGAAGCACATCGAATTCCAGATTTTCGGGGACGCCTCCGGCCGCGTCGTGCACTTGTTCGATCGCGAATGCTCGGTGCAACGCCGCCACCAGAAAATCATCGAAGAGGCCCTGTCGCCGTCTTTGACGGAGGAATTGCGCCGCCGCATGGGCGAGGCCGCCGCCGCCATCGGCGCACTCGGCCGCTACCGCGGGGCGGGAACGGTGGAGTTCCTGCTGCAGGACGGGGAGTTTTACCTGCTCGAGGTGAACACGCGCCTGCAGGTCGAACACCCGGTGACCGAGATGGTGCTCGGCATGGATCTGGTGAAAGCCCAGATTCTCACCGCCATGGGCGAATACGTTTTTGACGATCGCCAGATGCGCGTGCCCCGCGGTCATGCCATCGAATGCCGCCTGTACGCGGAGAACCCCTACCTCGGCGGCATTCCCAGCACGGGCGTGTTGGGAACCGTGGAGTGGCCCGAGGGCCCGGGCCGCCGTTTTGAATACGGCTTTGAGAAAGGCGACGAGATCACGTCCTTTTACGACCCCATGATCGCGAAAGTCATCGTGTGGGACGAAACGCGGCCGCGCGCCATCCGCAAGATGATCCGCACTTTGCGCGACAGCGTGATCTTCGGCGTGCGCACGAACATCCCTTACCTGATCGAGATCCTGAGCCATCCGGAATTCGTGAACGGCGTCATGACAACAAGATTCATTGAAAATAATTTCCCGGGCCCCCTGGCCGAGCCCGAGCTGAGCCCGGCGGAGGAAGCCCTGGTGGCTTTCGCCCGCAAGCACCGCCCCGGCGCGGCCGCCGGCGGCGTTTCCGCCCCGGCCGCCACGCCCTGGACGGGATTCTGGAGGGGGATCTGATGGATCTGCGCCTGCGCTTCGAAGGAAAAGAACTCAAAGCCCGCGCCGAAACCGTGAACGGCGTTTTGTGGGTTCATCACGATGGACGCACTTTCGCCGTGGAAAATCAGGGCGGCCGCAAAAAACGCGGCCGTCACGGGGAGGGCGCGGGAGGCGACATCGAGTCCCCCATGCCCGGGAAGGTGACGAAGATCCTTAAAAAAACCGGTGACGCCGTGAAAAAGGGCGACGCGGTCGTGGTCATGGAAGCGATGAAGATGGAATACACCCTGAAATCGGAAACGGACGGGGTGATCGAGGAAATCCCCTGCGCCGTGGGCGATCAGGTGGGCTTGGGGCAAACCCTGGTTCGCTTCCGCGTGGCGGAGGGAGCATGAGCGGGAAGTCCGTGAGCTTGGTGGAGATGGGCCTGCGCGACGGCTTGCAGAACGAGAAGATCGTTCTCGACAACGACACGCGCGTCGAGTTCGCCCGGCGTTTGAGCGAGGCCGGGGTGCGCCGCCTGGAAGCGGGGGCCTTCGTGCATCCGGCCTGGGTGCCGCAAATGGCGGGCTCCGCCGAGGTGATCGGTCGCGTTTTGTCCCTGCAAAAAGCGAAAAAGATCCACCCGAAAACCGCGGTCTCCGCCCTGGTGCCCAACGAGAAGGGCATGGAAATGGCCCTGGACGCGGGCGTGAAGGAAATCGCCATTTTCGCCGCCAGCAGCGAGTCCTTTTCCCGGAAAAACATCAATTGCAGCATCGACGAGAGTTTCGAAAGATTCATTCCCGTCGTGAAAACGGCCCGCCGGAACAGGATCAAAGTGCGCGGTTACCTGAGCACCTGCTTCGGCTGTCCCTTCGAGGGGGAAGTGCCGGAAGCGCGGGTTGTGAAACTCGCCCGGCGTATGGCGGAGCTCGGGGTGTATGAAATCTCGATCGGTGACACCATCGGCGTCGCCGATCCCGGCCAGATCGAGAGCCTGTTCAGGAAACTGAAGCGCGTCGTCCCGGTCAAAAAACTCGCCGGGCATTTCCATGATACCCGCGGCCAGGCCCTGGTGAACATCTTCGCCGCCTGGAAGCTCGGCGTGCGGGTGTTCGACACGAGCCTGGGCGGTCTGGGCGGATGCCCTTACGCTCCCGGCGCCACCGGCAATGTGGCCACGGAGGACGTGGTTTACATGTTCGAGGGCATGGGCGTGAAAACAGGCCTGGATCTGGATGCTTTGCTCGCCATCAATCCCTGGATGGCGGAAAAAATCCAGCATCCTCTGCCCTCGAAGGTGGGCCGTGCCGGCCGCTTGAAACCCCTGGGCCCCGTCGTCTAGGAATCCCCCTTGAAAGGCCCGGGATTTGCTGGGTGTTCCGCGAATGACATGGCGTCGGCTTCATCTCTTCATGGTTTGCACCTTGGGCCTTTCCAGCCTGGTCGTTTTGTATTTAGGGCGCAAACCCCTCTGTATTGATTCCAGGGTGGTGGAGCGCATCGACCGCGTCTCGCCCCAGGGCGTGGAGTCCGCCTGGCGCTGCAGCCTGAACCGGGACACGGGCTTTTCGCCTTTCCTGTCCCGTCACCTCACCCTGTGGGAACCGCGGATCAAGGAGGTGGAAGAGAACCTGGGACGCCTGCGGGGTTTTCAAAAGCCCCTGCGCATCGTGATCCTGAGCGAGCGTCCCTGGGCTTACCACTTGAGCGAAGGCCTGCTGTTCATCGGCGAGAGGATGCTCGCGTCCCGCGGCCACCTGGAGCGGGCGTTCGTGAAGGCCTGGCTGCGTGAAAACGACAAGGACCTGCCGGCGCCGGACCTCATCGAGGAGTCGCAAGCCGATCTGCTGCAAAAAATCGTTTCGAACTCTCTGGCCCTGGAGGACGGCGGCCGGGGCCTGCGCATGCGCTTCAAGGCGCGTTGGCCGCAGGTGATGAAAGACGCCGAGGCTTATTGCGCCTCCCCCTGGAAAGCCTCGGAGCACTACGAGCCTTGCGAGAAAAACCCCGCCGCTCTCGGCGATCTCGCCTGGCGTTTGAGTCTGCGCCCCCTGGTTTCCGCGGCGCTGATCAGCGCCTGGAAAGAGCAAAGCCTCGCGGATCGTTTGCGGATGCTCTCGGCCCTGCCGCAGTGGCTGGGTTCCGTGAGTGGCGCCGAGATCTCCCGCTCCGAAGGGACCGTGGGTCCCTCCGCGTCCTCGCGGGCCGTGCGCGACGTGATCCGTCTCGTGTCGCGCCGTTCGCTCCTGGTGGGCGGGGAGCGCACGGTCTCTTTCGCCGGGTCTTTTTCCGGGCATTTGCGCGACGCCGGTTTCCGGGAGGAGCAGCCGGAGCTGAACCTGGATGTTCTCGTGGTGAGCGAGGACGGGATCAAAAACCCCCGCAGCCTGGTGAAAAACCTGAGCCTCCTCGCCGGCGGCGAGAAAAACCTCCGCATCGCCGTCAAGGATCCGGAAAACCTGTGGGTCCTGCCGAACCAAAGACGCCTGCCGTGGCGGGAACTCGAAGGGTTGAAGGCGGAACGCATCGCCGTTCTCCGCTGCGGGAACTTGGATTTCGATTTCGACTGGGTTTTGTCTTTCGAAGGTTTGGCGCAACGCCTGTTCGTGGTCGATGCCTGCGGAAGCGGGAACCCGCCGGATCTGAACCCCTGGGTGAAGAACGGCGCGGAGGCCTTCGCCGCCGCCAACAAGGGCGTCCATTTCATCCAGTTCCATTTGCCGTCGTTGGCTTTGCGCGGGAAAGAGCTCAAAGGGCGCAGCGCGGTTTTGCCGGTCATCGAGCGCCATGACGTCAATGACCCGGTCTTGCGGACTCTGGGCTGGCAGGACCTGCGCCGATCGGAGGAATCGGATGCGTGGCATCCGCGCGCTTTCGTCGACGCCATCGAATGGTTCCGCGTGAACTAAGGCGTCAGACGCACTTGATGTTGTTCTCGTGGCTCTCGGCGCGTTTTTCCTTGATGCGATTTTTCCCGTCGACGAAGACCACGGTGGGTTCGTGCCGGCGGGCCTCCTCCGCCGTCAGGCCGCAGTAAGCGCAGATGATCACCAGATCGCCGGGCAGGACGTGACGGGCGGCCGCGCCGTTGAGGCAGATCTCCCCCTTGCGGCCCTGGATCACGTAGGTGGAAAAGCGCGCGCCGTTGTTGCAGTTGTAAATGTCCACGCGTTCGTTCAGCAGCAGGCCCGCGGCCGCGATCAGATCAGGGCAAACCGACACCGAGCCTTCGTAATTCAGGTCGGCTTGCGTGACGGTGGCGCGGTGAATTTTGCATTTCAACAGACTGAGGTTCATAAGGTCCTCCCGGACACTTCGGGGTTCATTTGCAAAGCGATGAGCAGGCCTTTCAGGACGAGATCGGGCAGGATCACGTCGAAGACCTTTTCTTTTTCGAACAAAGAGGCGAAACCGCCCGTGCCGATGACGACGGGGCGCTGTTTGCCGAAGCACTCTTTCGTCAGGCGATCCGTGAGTTCGCGGATCTGCCCGACGTGGCCGTAATAAAGGCCCGACTGGATGCTTTCGACGGTGGAGCGCCCCAGAGCGTCGGCGGCGGGGATGATCTCCACGGACGGGAGCTTCGCGGTTTTGCTTTCCAGGGATTCCATGCACAGGCGCAATCCCGCCAGGATCGAGCCGCCCAGGTACTCGCGCTCCACGGAGACCACGTCGAAGGTGGTGGCCGTCCCGAGATCGACGATGATCAGGTTCTGGTTCGGGTAGAGATGGGTTCCCGCGATGGCGTTGGCGATGCGGTCGGCGCCCACCTCCAGGGGGTTGCGGTACTTGATCTTGAGTCCGGTCTTCACCCCCGCTTGCAGGATGAAGGGCTCGAGATTGAAGTACTTCCGGCAAGCGCCGCGCAGCGAGTACACCACGTCGGGGACCACGGAGCACAGGGCGATTTCCTTGATCGACAGGGGGTCGATGCCGTTTTCCCGCAGCACCATGCGCAGGAACAGGCCCACCTCGTCCGACGAGGGGCCTTGTTTGGAGTTGCGGCGGAAACTCAGCCGCATGCGGTCGCCCTCGAAGACGCCGCCGTAGATCTGGCTGTTGCCGACATCCAGAGCGAGGATCATGAATTCTCCTTTTCCATCATCCACGAAGCGAGCCAGCCCGACATCTCGTTGAAGCCGGCCAGGGGGACTTCGCGGTCTTTCGTGTGAATCGTGTAGGGGTGCACGCCGCGGGCGTCGTCGATGCGGGCCTGATCATTGTGCACGACCACGTCGCTCGCGGCGAGAACGCGCTCGACGGCGGATTTTTCCCCGGCCTTGTCGGCCCGGCTGGTGAGCTTGAATCCCACCACGCGGATGTCCTTGTTGGCGGACCAGGAGCGCAGCTCGGGGAGGAGTTTCGGCGCGGGTTTGAACTCCAGGGTGAGTTCTCCCCCCGAGGGGGTTTTGGCGGACTTCATTTCGCGGCCGTTCAGCAGCACGCGTTCCAGTCGGTAATCGCTGACGGCCGCCATCTGCACGACGTGGGTGAAGCGCTCCTCTTGCAGCGAACGGCGCAGGGTCTCCGCCAGATCGTCGAATCCCACGAAGGTTTTCTCGCGCACCTCGGCGGCCGTGGCGGGAACGGCGCTTTCGGCGCGCAACAAGGTGACCTCCATGCCCAGGCCCGAGAGCAAGTCGGCCAGACGGGCGCCGGAACGTCCCGTGCTGGTGTTGGTGAGAACGCGCACGTCGTCGATGCGCTCGCGCGTTCCCCCGGCGGTGATCAGCACTTTCAAGGGAGGAACCGCGGACGGGCGCGCGGCGCCGGCGCCGGCCGCTTCGCCGCCGAAAGCATCAAGGACCTCGCGAAGGATCAAATCCGGCTCGAGCAGCTTGCCGAAACCCGTTTCGCCGCAGGCCAGAACCCCGGACGCCGTTTCCAGGATGCGCACGCCCATCCCTTTGAGTTTTTGCAGGGAGCTTTGCGTCGCCGGATGCAGATACATCGTCGTGTTCATGGCCGGGGCGATCAGGAAGGGTTTTTTGAAATCATGGGCCAGGAACAGGGTCGTCAGCAGGTCGTCTCCGAGGCCTTGAGCGATGCGATTGATGAAGTTCGCCGTCGCCGGCGCCGCGAGCACGAGATCGGCGTCGCGGATCAGGTGAATGTGGTCCATGGCGCGGCCGCGCTCCCAAAGATCCGACAGAACGGGCCGCCCGCTGAGTCCCTCGAGGGTCGCGGCACCGACGAATTCCAGGGCGGCGGGACTCGCCACCACCCGCACGTCATGGCCCGCCTGCACGAGGCGCGAAACCACCTGGCAGGCCTTGTAACAGGCGATGGAACCCGTCATCAGGAAGAGCACGCGTTTTTTCGCTTCAAATTTGGACATTGTCGATCAACCTCGTTTCACCGAGGAAAGCGGCGATGTAGCGCCGCCCCCCGCGGTCTTCGATGTAATCCACTTTGAATCCGTTGTCCTCCAGCCAGCCGCGCGCCTCCTGGGGCGACTTCGATTGGGTGAGGGCCTTGAAAATCAACGGCGCCTTCCCGCGTTCGGCGGGGCTCAGCCGCACGTTGCGCGAGCTCATCGCCAGGCCGTCCGCCTCGCGCACGGTGGGCACGGGAACGACGTTCAGATCCAGGAAAAAGGCGTCGACCATGCCGCGGATCAACTGCAGCTGCTGGCCGTCCTTTTCGCCGAAGTAGGCGTTTTGCGGGCGCACCAACTGGAAGAGCTTCAGGACGACGGTGAGAACGCCGTCGAAATGCCCGGGGCGGTGGGCGCCGCAGAGTTCGCGGCTGAAGTCGTTTTCCTGAACGCGGTAATGGTATCCGTCGGGATAGAGGTCCTCTTTGCGGGGGGCGAACACCGCATCCACGCCGCTTTGTTCCGCGAGGCGCAGGTCCGCCTCCCAGGTGACCGGGTATTTTTCGAAATCCTTCGGATCGTTGAATTGCGTGGGGTTCACGAAAACGCTCAGCACGACGAGATCATTCCCGGCGCGGGCCCGGGCGAGCAGAGAGGCGTGGCCCTCGTGCAAGGCCCCCATGGTGGGCACGAAGCCGACGCGGCCTTGTTGCGAACGGCGCCATTCGCGCATTTCGGCGACCGTGTGGAGCACCTTCATGAGTAGCTCTCTTTCTCGGAGGGAAAGCGTTTCCCGACGACGTCCTGGTGGAACTCCGTGAAGGCGCGGATCAGCTCCTCCGCCCCGTTGAAGTAGGTGCGCAGGAATTTCGGTTTGAAACCCGGATTCATGCCGAGCATGTCCTGCAGCACGAGGACCTGGCCATCGACGTCGGGTCCGGCGCCGATGCCGATGACGGGAATCGACAGGGAGCGCGAGATCTCGGCCGCGACGGCGCCGGGCACGCACTCCAGGACCAGGGAGAAGCAGCCGGCTTCCTGCAGCTGGCGGGATTGCTCTTTCAGCAGCGCGGCGGCGCGATCCTCGCGGCCCTGAACCCGGAAGCCGCCCAGCTGGTGGATCGATTGCGGCGTCAGGCCCAGGTGCCCCATGACGGGGATCCCGGACTGCACGAGATGGCGGACGAGCTCAAGGTTGCCGTCGGCGCCCTCGAGTTTCACGGCGTGGGCGCCGGCCTTCATCAGCTCGCCGGCGGCGCGCACGTTGCTGGCCAGGTCCTGGCGGTAGGACAGAAAAGGCAAATCGGCGATGAGCAGCTTCGCGGGCGCCCCGCGCGCGACGGCGGCGGTCTGCAGGACCATCATCGGCAGATCGGCGTTCAGGGTCGTCGGATGGCCGTGCATGACCATGGCGGCCGAATCGCCGACCAGGATGGCGTCGACGGGAGAATCGTTCATCAGGCGCGCGAAGGAGAAGTCGTAGCAGGTCAGCATGGACAGCTTTTCGCCGCGGTTCTTTTTGTTTTGGAAATCGAGGATGCTCATGTGGTCGCCTCCTTCATGGCGAGATAAACGTTCCGCCACGGGTCGTTTTGCAAAGCTTCGAGATTTTTGCGGATGGTGCCCTCATCTTTGCGCACCAGCGGGCCGGTGAGGGCGGCCGAACCCCGCGCCAGGTAATTTTCGGCCACGCGGGCGATGTACAGGCGGATGCCGTCTTCGGGCAGGCCGAGGCGGCGCAGTTCCGTTTCCATCTGGTTCCACAGGAGGACGGGGAAATTCCCGCCCAGCACGCAAAGCGCGTGGTACAGGGCTTTGTCCCCGGCCGGCAGCACGGTGAAAGGGTTCGGCAGGGGCAGGATGTCCCGCAGGTTGTCCGCGCCGGTGACGCTGAAATGGATGCGGGGATAAAAATCCGCGGGGTAAAAATCCGGTCCGAAACTCATCAAAGGATGCAGGGCGATCGTGCCCGGCAGATTCAAGGCGCCGGAGAAGTGCACGATCTTTCCCTGAAAATCCCGCAAATGAGCGTCGCGGAAAGCGCCGATGGCGCCGTCGCTGATCGCCAGGGCCACGATGTGGCAGGAGGGCAGGAGCTCGCGCCAGCGGGCCTCGCCCTCGGAGCGCTCCCAGGTCAGGAAAGACCATCCCAATTGTTTGAAATAAAAGCGCCAATGGCGCGCGAGTCGGCCGCCGCCAACCAAAAGGAGAGTCTTCTGATGAGGTCCTTGTCCAATTCGGATCAAGTCCTGCCTCCCGGGAACGGAAAATCAATTTTCGAGCAGTCATCGTCCTGAGGATCGACGCTGTCAGCCGCAATCTCTCACCGTGAGTCAGGTAAATCAAGGGTTCTTGATATGATGTGCCAAGAGTGGTAGGCCGAAGGTCATGGGACGTTGGATCTTTTATGCGATGTTGTCTCTGATCGCCGTGAGCGGCCTGGTCGTGGTGATTTACTACGGCATCCAGCCGCGGAGCGTGCCGAAAATCAAGTTCAGCCAGTTCAGCGCCGCCGAGGACATCGGCCGCGCCACGGCTCAGCGCCTGCGCCTGGAGATTCAAGGCGCGCCGTTCCTGATCGTGGGCGTGTGGCCCGACACGGAGGAGCAGGTCCGCGTCGTGGACGGCCTCCTCAAGGCGCTGAACGAACCCGGTTTAGCCTACGAGGTCATCGTCGCGGAGCCCGGGCTCGGCCTGGTCGAGCGTTTCGCGGTGAACGAGCGGGTCAGCCTGCGCGATGAGACCACGCGTTTCGCGGAAGGCGCGAAGCAGATCCTCGCCTCCGGAAAGCGCCTGGTGGCCCTGGTCCCCAGCAGTTACTCGAGCCAGCTGATCCCCGACGGCCAGGCGAACCGCCTGAAAAAGGAATTCGGGATGGATCCGACCAGCATCACCCTGATGCCCTTCCCGGTCCGGCGGGAGGACGAGAAAAAGCGCAGCGTCCGTTGCGACACCAACATCAAGGATGAGACCGGCATCGGTCCCCTGGCGTGCGCGGCCCTGTTCAAGGCCCGCACCATGTACCGCGGTAAAAAAGATCTTTCGAAGTACTCCGCCTCCCTGGATCTGGTCGGCGGACGCGATTACCTTCTCCTGGTCGCCCCTCCGCAGGGCGACTAGATCTCGTGGGAGAGGGGACGGCGGGGCGCGCGGAAGTAAGTCCGCGGTGAGAGCTCCAGCAAGTCCGACAGCTTCGGCATGTAGACGCAGGCGTAACGCTCGATCTGATAGGCGAGGTAGCTTTCCTCGTTCCCGGCGCGCATCAGCTGTCCCCAGTTCGGGTTGTACAGCGTGTGCTGGGTCTTGATCAGGGCGCTGATCTGCGAGTCGATCTCGGCGATGCTTTTCTGCAGGGTCTCGACGCGGTTCTCGTCGAGCCGGCCCTCGTCCACCTTGCGGGTCATCAGGTCGGTGAGTTCGTCCTCGAGGGGCTCTTTCTTTTTCATCAGCAGGTCGATCTCGTTGTTGATGGGTTCGGCCTTGCTGTTGTTGGCGAGTTCGCCCTCGAGCTCTTCCAGCACCATGGCGGTGCGCCAGTTGCAGTCTTTTTTGAGTCGCAGGATGTCGCCGTAGATGTGGTCGCCGATGTAGAGGATGTCGTCCCCGTCGAGGCCGAGTTCCGTGGTGAACTGCTTGGCGTTCCCGCCCTGGTACATGCCGGGCGTGAGCTTCTCGTTCATGTTGGTCATGGTGCCGTCATGCGGGTTGACGCGCAGGAAGCGGGCGTTTTCGTAGAAGAAGCGCGGTTTCGAGGCGAAGGTGATGACGAACTCGAAAAGATCCAGCCAGGATTTGTTCTCTTTCAGGAAGGGCGTGATGGCGTAATCCAGCAGCAGCTTCGTGTAGTGGTAATCCGAGTTGGTGATGATGAAGATCTTCTTGCCGTGCTTTTTGTATTTCTCGAGGGCCCGCACCACGGCCTCGTCCTTGATGATATAGTGGTCGAGGTTGCGCTTCACCTCCTCCTTGAGGGAGCCGTCGCGGTGGGCCTCGTCGACGGCGTCCAGGACGTCGTCAGCGATCTGCACGTACTCGGGGTACTGGTTCGAGGTGTCGCTGTCCTTCAGGTCGACGAGCTGCGAGAACAGCACGGCGAGGGAGTAGGAGAACGACGTGTCCACCGCCATGTAGTCGCCCGTCGACAGATCGATGTAGGTGGAGCGGTAGATCTTCTGGTGGTTTTTGAAATCGAGGGGCTTCAGGCCGTGGAAGCTGGCGCGGATCGCCGTATAGCGGTTGAGCTTGAGCAGGTTGCCCTTGGCGCGGTCGATGACCAGGCCGCGGATGGCGAAGTTGTCGTCGAACTGCAGTTTTTTGATGGTCTCGGGGTAACCGCGCTTGAGGAGTTTCTCGATGACCGTCGCATGCGACAGTCTTTCGAAATTCAGGGATTTGTAACGGACCAAGGTATGGTCCATGTCCAAGCCGATATAGCGGATTTTTTTCAGATTCAGGGTGCGGTTCACAAACACGTGGCCGGGCACGACGCCTCCAGGTTCCCAGGTTGCATTTTGACGCGAAAAAACGCGGCATCTTTCATTATAACGGGAACGAAATCAGGACGCGAGAAGTTTGTCCGTTGAATTTCAATTCGACGGAGGGGATCGAACATTGACGCATCATTTATCGAAACGTAACCAGGATCAGGATGGCGCGAGGCAATCAGTCCCCTTTGGATGAACTTTCAGCGGAACAGCGCGTGGCGCTGGCCGTGCTTCAGTCGGGGGAGAACGTTTTCCTGACGGGCGGCGCGGGCAGCGGCAAGAGTTTCGTCATCCGCCATTTCATGCGCGAGATCGACACCAGGGCCCTGCCCATCCTCGCCTCCACCGGGGCCGCCGCGGTCCTCCTGGGCGGGCGCACCTTCCACAGCTTTTTCGGCCTCGGCATCATGGACGGCGGTCCCGACGCCACTTACGAAAGGGCCGCGAAAGACGCGAAGCTCATGGCCCGCCTGCGCAAGGTCGAGGGCGTGATCATCGACGAGATTTCCATGATCCCGGGGGCGGCGCTGATGATCGCCGAGGCCCTGGCGCAAAAAGCGCGCGAATCGAAACTGCCCTGGGGCGGCCTGCGCCTGATCGCCGTCGGCGATTTCGCCCAGCTGCCGCCCGTGGCGAAAAACCGCGAGGACCGCGATTGGTCCTTCATGAACCCCGTCTGGTCGCGGACCGGGTTTCAGGATTGCCTCCTCTCCCACAACCAGCGCGTGAAAGACGACCGCTTCCTCGATGTCTTGCAGGACGTGCGCCACGGCCTGGTGACCCCGCGGGTGAGGGAGTTCCTCGAGGACCGCACGCGCGTCCACGATGAGGAACACCCGGCGCCGCGGCTTTTCCCGCGCCGTCAGCAGGCGGAGGAGTACAACGCGCGCCGCCTGGCCGAGATCCCCGAGAACGAGGAAATCATCGATTCGATTTATTTCGGTCACGAAAAACACGTCGCGATCCTGATGAAAAACGCGCCGGTGCCGGCGCAGTTGAAGTTGAAAGCCGGTTGCCAGGTGCTCTTCGTGCAAAACGACGCGCAAAAACGCTGGGTCAACGGCACGCGCGGCCAGGTGACGGAGATCCACGCCGACCGGGTGGTGGTGAGAAAGCAGGGCGGCCGCGAAGTCAGCGTGGAGAAAGTTTCTTTCGGCCTGCAGGACGCCGAGGGCAACCCCCTGGCCACGGTCATCCAATTCCCTTTGGTGCTCGCTTACGCCACGACCATCCACAAAAGCCAGGGGGCGACTTTGGACGATCTGTGGTGCGACCTGGGCGCCCTCTGGGAGCCGGGGCAAGCCTATGTGGCTTTAAGCCGCCTGCGCAGCGCCGAGGGCCTCAACTTGCTGCGCTGGAGCCCGCGTTCCGTCATCACCGACCCCCGGGTGATGGACTTTTACCGCCGTCTGCGCCCGGTCAACGTCTGAATCTTGCCTCCCCAGGAAAACGGGACTAGGGTTGTTTTCTTAAGTCTGACACTCGGAGGGACTATGGAACATGTCGATCTCGCATCCTTGAACAGCCGGATGCACGCCGGAAAAATCAACGAGCAGAATCCCCTGGGTCTGAACGGGGTGGACTTCCTGGAGTACTCGGGTCCTGACGGCGAAGCCCTGGACATCCTTTTCCGCCGCATGGGCTTCAAGGAGGTCGCGAACATCGAGGGCAAGAACCTGCGCCTGTTCCGCCAGGGCGACATCAACTTCATCCTCAACACCGAACCCGGCACGTTCGCCGACGGTTTCACGAAACTGCACGGTCCCTGCGCCGCCGCCTGCGGCGTGCGCGTGGCGGACGCGGAAAAGGCCTTCCAAACCGCCGTGGCCCGCGGCGGCCGCCCTTACGAAGGCAGCGACGCCAAAAAAGGCGCGACCCCCTTCCCGGCGATCTACGGCATCGGCGATTCCCTGGTTTATTTCATCGACGAGAAAAACCACAACCGCCTGTACAACGAGATCTTCAAGGTGAAGCCCGAGGACAAAGCGCCGAAGGGCGTGGGTCTCACGTACATCGATCACTTCACCAACAACGTCCCGCGCGGCGAGATGGACAAGTGGTGCGATTTCTACACCAAGGTTTTCGGCTTCCGTGAAACGCGCTACTTCGACATCCGCGGCAAAAAAACCGGCCTGCTGTCGAAAGTGATGCGCTCACCCTGCGGCAAGTTCTCGGTGCCGATCAACGAACCGACCGAGAGCAAATCGCAGATCCAGGAGTACCTGGACGAGTACAAAGGCTCGGGCATCCAGCACGTCGCCCTGGTGACGGAAAACATCATCGACACCCTGGAGACGATGAAATCCAGCAAGATCGAGTTCCTGACGCCGCCGCCGCACACCTACTACGCGATGCTGAACGATCGCGTGCCGAACGTGACCGAGGAGGTGGACCGCCTCGAGCGCAACGCCATCCTGGTGGACGGCGACGATGAAGGCTATCTGCTGCAGATCTTCACCAAGAACGTGATCGGGCCGATCTTCTATGAGCTGATCCAGCGCAACAACCATTTCGGTTTCGGCGACGGCAACTTCCAGGCTCTGTTCGACGCCATCGAGCGCGATCAGAAAGAGCGCGGTTACCTGTAAAGTCCACGGGGAGGACTCATGCACCAGTACTCTCAAGGCATCCACACTTCGCAAGGCCACAAAGGCATTCCGGAGAAACACTACGAAGAGGAGCAGGGGCGCAAAGGCTTTTTCGGCCCCGTTTCCCATCTGATCAAGCCCGAGCCCAGCTCGCGCTGGGTGAACATCGAGGGGCCCCTCAAGCCCCATCTCTACGACATCGTCGAGGTCGCGAAGAACCACGGGAAGTGGCAGCGCCTGATGTTCAACTCGGACGTGGCGATTTACAATTTCTGGCTGAAGCCCGACGGGCCCGAGACGCGCAGATCCACCCGCAACGCCGACGGTGACACTTTGTATTTCGTCCACCAGGGCAAGGGCGTGGTGCTGACGGAGTACGGCCTGCTGAGTTACTCGCGCGGCTCTTACGTCTGCATCCCGAAATCCCTGCACCACACCTTTTTCCCCGAGGAAGAAACCCAGTTCCTGGTGATCGAGTCCCTGAACTCGTTCTACCGGGAGCCGGAGCGGGGCATGGTGGGGCGCAACGCTTTCTACGATCCGGCCTCGTTCGGCAAGCCGGATCTCGAGCGCCTCCATCAGTTCAAAAAAGACAAAGGCGTGAAGATCCTGTCCATCGACATCAAACGCCTGGACGCGGTCACCACTTTCACTTACGAGGGCGACGTGTACGACACCGTCGGCTGGAAGGGCGATTACTTCCCCTTCACCCTGCACATCAACGACCTCATGCCGATGATGAGCCACCGCGTGCACTTGCCGCCGTCCACCCACACGACCTTCGTCGCCAACGGTTTCGTGGTCTGCACCTTCATGCCGCGCCCGGTGGAAAGCGATCCCGACGCGCTGAAAGTGCCCTTCTACCACCAGAACATCGATTACGACGAAGTGCTCTTCTATCACGACGGCAACTTCTTCAGCCGCGAGGGCCTGCACTCCGGCATGATCACGCTGCACCCGGCGGGTTTCCCCCATGGTCCCCATCCGAAGGCCCATGAGTCGATCAAAACCAAAACCTTCCTGGATGAAGTCGCCGTGATGGTCGATAGCTGGAAACCTTTCCAGGTCGATCCCATCGCCGCCGGCGTGGAAGTGCCCGAGTACTGGAAATCATGGATGAAAAAGTAAGTCCCGGGGATTTCCTGACGAACGCCGGGGCGATGTCCCTGGCGATCGCCGAGGCCCGCCGGGGCGCCGCCCACGTCAGCCCGAATCCTCCCGTGGGTTGCGTGATTCTCGATGCCGGGGGACGCTTCCTGGCCGCCGGCCATCACGAAAAACACGGAACCGCCCATGCCGAAGTGAACGCCGTGCGCGGCCTCCCGATGGAGGCCCTGCGGGGCGCGCAGGTTTTCGTCACGCTCGAGCCCTGCGCCCACGAGGGCAAAACCCCTTCTTGCGCCAGGATGCTGGCGAAGCTTCCCGTCGCCCGTGTCGTTTATGGCCTGCGGGATCCCAATCCCCTGGTCAGCGGGCAGGGCGCCGGGATTCTGCGCGAGGCCGGCATTCCCTGCGATTTGTACTCCTCCCTCGAGGGCGATCACCTGCGAAACGAGCTGGAAGATGTCGCCGAGATTTTCCTCTGGAATTTTCGGCAGGGAAAAATCTTCGTCGCCTTAAAAACCGCCAGCAGCCTGGACGGGCGCATCGCTTTGGCGGACGGGCGGTCGAAATGGATCACCGGCCCCGAGTCGCGGCGGCGCGTCCATGAGCTGCGCGCCGATCACGATGCGGTGCTGGTGGGATCGGGAACGGTCATCGCGGACGATCCCGCTTTGGACGTGCGGCATCCGCTGATCCGGAAAAAAAACAAAGTCGTGGTGCTCGACGGGTCGGGCCGCCTGGCTTCGCGCCACGAGGAGTTTCAGCTGGGCCGCCTCCGCGCCGCCGAGGAGGTCGTCTGGATTCATGAAAAGCTCCCGCTTCCGGAGCTCCTCGATCATCTCTGGTCGCTGGGCCTGCGCTCCGTGCTGATCGAAGGCGGCGGCCGCGTGGGCGGCGCTTTCCTGCGGGAATCTCTGGTGAATCGCCTGCACCTTTTTCAGGCACCGGTGCTTTTGGGTTCCACCGGCCTGTCCTGGAGCGAAGGCCTCGCGGTGGGGGACATGGCCCAGCGCCCGTCGCTGCAGCAGGTTCAGCGCCGGACTTTCGGCCGGGATTCTTATCTGACGGGGCTCCTGCGAAACCCTTGGAACGGTGCAGCTTTTCGCGACATGTAAAAATTTCAGGCTGAAATCCTGAAGGCTTTCGAGGGCCTCGCCCTGGGGTCCGGTGTCAGCCAATCTTCAAAAGAACGCCCATCGTGCGCCAGGCCCCGGGCATGGTATTCTTGTCTCGTGGTCACGGCCACGGAGGACCTTAAAAATTTTTATGAACAACGACGACGGTCATAGTAGCTCTTTAGTTCAAACACTCAAAAACGAATGGTCTCTTCTCTGGGAAAGCATCGCGGGCGAAGGGGATGAAACCCCGAACGCGCGCGAGGTCTTCGAGCAAGGCCCCTTGAAAATCCTTTCCCTCGAGGACATCAGACATCTCACGCTCGAGCTCAGCCAGGGCCGCAAGCGCCTCAACCAGCGTTTGGAATCCCTGGGCAAAGAGATCGAATGGAATTCGGCGAAGCTGGAAAGCCTGCGCCTGGTGGGCGGTGAGGACACCGACACGGTTCAGAAGATCCACGAGCTGAACGACCAGGGTCAGAGGATCAGCCAGGAGCTGGCGAAACTCGACCAGATCCTGCGCACGACCCGCGAGCAGGAAGACAGCCTGCGCGGTCAGCTCACCACCGCCTGATCTGAAATGAATCAAATCGTCCCGGCGAGATGGATGCCGTCCTGAATGACGTCGGCGCCCGCTTTCTGACTTTTCGCCAGGGCATTGAGCGTGGTCTGCAGCTCCGTGGTCAGCGGGGAGTACGGCAGGCGGTTCAAGGACAATTCGTACATTTCCAGGATGAGCAGCCAATCCTGCGGGAACTCGCGCCGGTGGGCATGGAACAACGCCGTGAGCTCCTCCTCCATGGCTTTCCCGGAGGTCTTGTTCTCGCGCCAGGCGCGGACGGCGGCGTAGTGCTGGTGCTGCCGGAGTTCCCGCTCGCTGTACTTGGGGGCCGGCACGCGGGCGGCGACGAAGCTGTCGAGCTCGCCGTAGGCCTCGTGATCGGGCGGTCCGCCGTAAACGGAGGGCGTCGCCAGACCGAAAACGATGTCGTAGACGCCCCACTCGGGCTCGAACAGCACGCGGTTTTTCCACTGGGCTTTCGCGTCCACCAGGGACAGCACGAGGGTTTTTCCGTTCCGACACAGGTGTTGCTGGCAGCGTCCGGTCACCTTGATGCCGCTGACGTACTCGAGGGTGATCGCGCCACCTTCGACGGCGCCCAGGGATTTCCATTCCTCGTCGGTGAGAAGGGCGGGGTTTTTCCCGGGGAATTTCCGCAAAGCCCCCAGCGGCGTGCTGTAACCGTGGGCATGATGGTTTTTGTCGTGGCCCGGAAGTTCCTTGTGCCCGAAGGCCAGCTGGCTGGGACCGTCGAAGCGCAGGAAAGCGAGTTCGCCGTCGTCATCGGTGACCACCTCCACGCAGCGCCCGCCGATCTGGATACCCGAATCGAGCTCCACCGTGTTGACGGTGTCGGCGAGGATGGCTTTGTGGATGCTTTCCAGGCCGCCGCGGCGGAAGGCCATTTTTTCCGCCAGGTCCTCCAACACTTTGTTGAGCGTCGGGAAATCCGGGGTCACGAAAAGATGCGGCTGCGGTTCGGTGATGTCGTAGGTGTAGTTGATGCAGTCGACGCTCAAGGGGATTTTCTTCACCTTTTTGCTCAAGCACCATTTCGATTCGCCGACCGAGGACAGCAGGCCCGCGCCGAAGATCTTCGGGTGCTCGAGCGAGCCGATCAGCCCGTACTCCGCCGTCCACCAGTTCATGCGCGACAGCCAGGTGGCTTCGGAGACGTGCGAGGTTTTGCCGGTCACTTCCTCCAGGCGTTTTTCCGCCCGCGCGATGTCCACCGTCGTCGAACCGGGGTTTTCCTTGAGGTCGGAAAGGTCGCGGATCGCCTCGTAGACCTCGATGTCCTCGCGGCTGATCAGGGCCTTGCTGGCCACCTGCGCGTAGTTGCGCAAGTACGCGGCGAACTCCGGGTGGGCGAGCATGGGGGCGTGCCCCGCCGCCTCGTGGACGATGTCGGGGGCGGGGGTGTAGGTCAGGTGGTCGGCGGTGCGCACGTCGGAGGCGATGGGCAGCACGTTCAGGGATTGCAGCTCCATGAAGGCCGCCGGCGGGATGAAGCCGCTGACGGGCAGGGCGCGCCAACCGAAGCGCGAAAGCTTTTCGCTGATGTCGCTGATGCGCGGGATGCGCTCGATCTCGATGCCGGTTTTCTCGAGCCCGTCGAGGTAGGACTCGTGGGCGTTGTGGGCCAGATAGGCCCGCAGCTGCCGCAAACAAAAGCGCCAGACCGCATGGTCGATCGGCGTGTAGGCGCGCTCCTCCTGCTTGACGACGTATTTGCGCAGATGCTTCGGCAGCTCTTCCGTCATCACAGCACCGCATCTTTCGCGGCCAGGTGGTTTTTCACGTCATCCTCGATGGCTTTTTCCAGGGGCCATTGCGGGGGGCTCATGCCCTGGCCCCGCCACTTGTCCATGCTCGCCTCGGTGAAATACTGGTACTGGTTGCGGATGTTGTCGGGGATTTCGAGCCATTTGATTTTCGGTGTTTTCCCGGAGGCTTTGAAGACCGCCTGAGCCAGGTCCAGCCAGGAGCGCGCCTGGCCGAAGCCCATGTTGTAAACGCCGTTCGCCGGCTGGCGGTCCATCAGTTCCACCATCCAGCGCGTGACGTCTTTCACGTAAATGAAATCGCGGACCTGTTCGCCGTCGCGGAAGCGCGGATTGTAGGATTTGAACAGGCCGAGCTCCCCGGTTTTCCGGATCTGGTGGTAGGCCTTGAAAACCAGGCTCGCCATCGGGCCTTTGAAGTATTCATTGGGGCCGAAGACGTTGAAGAACTTCAGGCCGTACCAACGGGGCGGGGTTTTCTTCTGCTTCGCCGCCCAGCGGTCCATCTGGACTTTCGATTCGCCGTAGAGGTTCAAGGGCTTCAGAATCTCCGCGTCGGTGCGGTCGCTGAAGCCGTGCTCCCCGGCGCCGTAAGTCGCGGCGGAGCTCGCGTAGACGAGGTTTTTGCCTTTTTCCGCGCACCAGGTGAACAGCTTTTGCGAGTACTCGAGGTTGTTCCGGCGCAGGAAATCCCAGTCGGTTTCCGTCGTCGAAGAGCAGGCGCCCAGGTGGAAAACCCAGCTCACCGAATCGGCGGCGGGGCTTTGCAGGAAGTCCCAGAGCCGGTCCCGGTGGATGAAATCCGCGATCGTCCGGCGGCCCAGGAGATCGTGGACGTCGCGACCGACGGGGTCGACGGCGAGGATGTTGGCGATCCCCCTCTGGTTGAGTTCCCAGACAAGGGCGCTTCCGATAAAACCATTGGCTCCGGTGACGATGATCATGCCGGCAGATTACGCCCCTGTGAGCGCCTTAGACAAGCTTGTAAAGCCTGCAAAAACACCCCGTCCCGGCGCAATAGAGAGGACCTGGAGCCCGAAAACCCGGCATGGGCCTTGCTCAATTCCGTCACGTGATTTTCGTGGGACGTTGGTGGAAATACCTTCCAGTTTTATCCTTTTCCGTGCTGGCGGCGGGGGTCGGTCTGACGCTCTATCGCGCCGGCCAGCCGCCCCTCATCGAAGTGAAATCGACGGATCAGTACTGGAGCGAAACGGGCCTGGAGCCCAAGGCGTTGGAGGACCTCGTCGATGACGAGTCCTGCCGCAGCTCGCAGCGCTATTTCCTGGCCTGCGCCAACGCCGTGGCCACGGTGGCCGATCGCCTGGGCCTGCGGGTCGCCTTGGACGGCAAAATCGAGAAAGCTTCGGCGACGCGGACGGAAATCAACGAGCGCCGGATGCTGGCGCCCTGGAAAGAACTTTACGCGAACAACGCCGCCGCCGTGAAAGGCCTTTCCTTCCATTCGGTCTGGCGCGGTCTTTCGGGCCCGGCCATGCCGGAAAGCAAAAAAGCTTTCCTGACGGGAACGGCGTTCAACGCTTTCCTGTCGGTGTTCCGCGACCCGCACACCTACGTGTTGCCCATCAACTACTACCGGGACGTGGTGGCGCCGACCATGGCCCCGTCGTCGGCCTTGGGCATCGTTTTGTCGCGCACGTCGCGCGGCTATTACCTGCGCAAAGTCATGGAGGGGTCGCCGGCGGAAAAGGCCGGCCTCAAGCGCGGCGATTGGATCCTGTCGGTGAACGGCCACGAGCTCGGCTCGCTGCCGCCGCAGCGCCTGAGCGAAATCCTGAAAGCCGAAAACGGCGAAGTCACGAGTCTCGTGGCCCGTCGCGGCCAGGAGAGGATGAAAGTCGACATCGTCCGCAGCGCCAGCGTTTTCCCCTCCCTGAGCATGAAGACCTTCGGCGGCGACAAGCCCGTGGGCGTTTTGACTCTGCACAAATTCGCCAAGGGCAGTTGCCGGGAATTCAAAAGCGCCTTGAGCGCCTTCAAGGACCAGGGCCTGGCCGGTCTGCTGATCGATCTGCGCGACAATTCGGGCGGGCAGATGGATGAAGCGGCCTGCATGGTGAGCCTCTTCGTGGGACCGAAGGCCCCGGCCTTCCGCATTCGCTACCTCGATCCCGCCCGTGAGCCGGAGATCTATTACGGTCAGGAGGAAATCCTGTGGACGGGCAAAGTCGCCGTCATCATGAACACGGGCACGGCGAGCGCCTCCGAAATCCTGGCCGGCAGCCTGCGCGACCACGGCAAAGCTTTGCTGGTGGGCGAGCGCACTTTCGGCAAAGGCTCTTTCCAGGAAGGCGAGATCTGGGACCGCAACCGCCGCGTGGCTTTCTTCCAGACGAAGGGTTTTTATTACCTGCCCTCGGGCTATTCACCGCAAATGCACGGGCTGGAGCCCGACGTTCCGGTGCGCTTCCGCGAATCCCCGAGCCAGCGCGAGGAGGATCAGTACGTGAACCCCTTGCGCCCGCCGACCACGGTGGTCCAACGCGCCAAGGCCATCGACATCGCGACCTGCGTTCCGCAAGAAGGCGCCGGCATGGACGACCAGCAGCTTGATCAAGCCCGCCAGGCCCTTTTCTGCGCGCCCACCGCGGCCGCCGCCGGAGACGCCGATGCTCGATAAGGAAATGGGCAAGATCAAAACGAAGTTGTTCCGCCACCGCTTCATCCCGGCCAAGGTCCGCTCGGAAAAACTGATGATCGTTTTGCACGGGCGCGGGGATTCCATGCACCCTTTCCGCGCTTTCGACGAGGAGTTGGCGATCCCCGAGATGAATTACCTTCTGCTCAATGCCCCCCGCCGCTTCCTCGACGGCTGGTCCTGGTACGGGGAGCCGCCGTACCAGAAAGACGGCGTGAAGCGCATCCGCGAGAAGATCTTCGAACTGCTGGCGGACCTGCAGGCGCAGGGCTGGAAGAGCGAGAACATCTTCTTCTTCGGTTTTTCCCAGGGCTGCCTGGTTTCGGCGGACATCGGCTTGAATTACCCGAAAAAACTCGGCGGCATCGTCGGCATCAGCGGTTATTTCCAGTTCTTCCCGCGCTGGCGCCAGCACCTCACCGTGGAGTCGCGCCGCACGCCCTGGATGTTCACCCACGGCCGCCAGGATGACGTGCTGAAACTGGACGAGACCAAATTCGGGGTCAGCAAGCTCAAGCACGCCGGCCTGAAAGTGAAATGGGTCGAGCTCGACAAAGAGCACGTCCTCGAGGAAAGAGAGTACCCCGTCATCCGCGCCTGGTTGAAAGAGCGCCTCCGGCCCTGAGCGGCCCGCTCGAAAAGATCCGCGGGTCCAGTCCGCGAAGTCTCAAGTTCCCCCTCTGAAGAGCCGATCCAAAAGGAGATGAAATGCCTGTCGCGCGCGTTCACTCTTTTGCTGGTTTCTTCCGTCGCCTTCGCGCAAGCGAATGAGGATGCCGTCCATTCCGCCGCTCCCGTCGAGAGCGCCGAAACCCCCGTCGCGCCCGTGGGCACGCCGGATTGGGAAAAAACGCAACTCCCCGCGGGTTTCCTGCCGCAACCCGTGACCGCTCCCGCCGCCGTGAATCCCGCGGCGGCCGTTCCGCTCCAGGCCCTGACCTTGCCCGCCGCCGCGCTGGAAAGCGGCGGCAGCGGTGGAGGCGGCGGCCTGGCCGCCCTGGCCGGCGCTTGCATCGCGGCCCTGGGGGCGGGCGGAATCTTCGGCTCCACGCCGGGCAACCAGGAAACGGTGAAGCTGGTGGGCGAGCAGGCGGACAAGCTGAATGATTATTTCGGTTATCAGTACGAGCCTTCCCTGGATCGCCAGTTCGCGGAGCAGATGGGCGCCGAGATCACGGCCCATGCCCCGGGCTGCGAGAACAACTTCATCAACAAGGAAGGCCGACTGGGTCCCTGGGGCCGCACGGCCCTTCAGGAGATCCGCGACCGTCCCCAGTCTTACGTGAAGAACAGCCCGCCGGACGTTTTGAGAATGTGCCCGAACTACGGCAAATTCGACGAGAAGAAGCGCGAACAATTCTGGGTGTGGATGTTCCTCTCGCTGGCCGCGCCGGAATCGAGCTGCAAAGCCAACGCGGCCAATAAGAACGCCCCGAACGGAGTGGCCAAAGGTCTTTTCCAGCTGGAAAAACCTCTCTGCGACCGCGTCGGCGTTTACGGCAACCTCTATGAGCCGCACACCAACGTGCGTTGCGCGGTGAAGGCCCTGGGGGTGGAACTGGATCGCCGGGACAATCTGATGTCACCGACCTCGAAGGGCAGCGACAGCCGCCGGACCTATTGGGGGCCTTTGCGCAACGATCACCACAACAAGCAGCGCGGCGGCGACATCGCCGGCGCCAAGAAGTTCGAGAATCTCCTGAAACAATTCAAAGGCTGCCGCTCTTAAAAGAGCGGCTTCGGCGCGTGATCGCGGGAAAGCGCGCGGGCAAGGCGCCGTTCCTCAGATCGTCTCGCGGTTTTCTTTCACAATGCTGAGGAGTTTCGTGTAGAGGTCGACGCGCACCACGGGGGCTTTGCGGGTCTCGCGGTAGGGACGGCTCAGGTTCACTTCCGGGAAGCCGACGTGTTCCTGCACCAGGCGGTCGATGATTTTCTGGACCTGGTCCAGGGACAGTCCGCGGCGGCGTTGTTGCAGCATCTCGTCGACGATCTCGATGAGGGCGTTGCCGGTGATGCGGCCTTCGTTGTTCAGCTTGGCGGCGCGTTCCGACAGACCGCCGAGCAGGCCCTCGGGATTTTTCCCGCCGGCGGCTTTGACCAGGGATTTGTAAATGTCCTGGAAGCGGCGGATCTGGTCGCGGTGCTTGCGGCCCAGGCGGGCGTCGCGGGATTTGGCGAACCCCGACAGCATCAGCGAGTGGAATTCGTTCTCGTCCATGTTGATTTCACTGAAACGGGCGCCCAGGCCGGCGTAGAAGGCGGGCAGGGCGCGCAGGATGTTGCGCATGTTGTACAGCGCCGGGTGATTGATCCCGTCCGCCACTCTTTGCGGGGCGCCGCTGATTTTGGCGCGTTCAAAGCCCGAGAAGAGGCGGTCGAATTCGTCGAAGAGACCGCGGTGGTTCTTCAGGATCGAAGCCCTTTGCTCGGTGCTGAAACCGACGCGGTAAAGCAGGCGTTCGGCGCGCTGTTCGGCGAAAATCCTGTCGAACTTCTGCATGACGGGATGTTGGGCGAAAGACCGGATGTTCTTTTTCTTGCCGGTTTTCAGGTAGTCCGCCATCTGCACGAAGACTTGCACGATCAGGCGGGCTTTCAGGCGCTGTTCGTTCAAATTCGTCGAGAAGCGCTCGACGTCGTCATAGCGGTAGCGGTCGTGGCGGATCCCGAACTGGCGGACGCTGCCGTAGTCGATGATGCCGGCGTCGGCGAGGACGTTGTCGCCGTCCCAATCGAGCCAGGCGAAAATGTAATCCATGTCGAGCTTGGCCGTGAAGTCGGCGAAGGATTCGCAGACCGCCGCGCACATCTCGTCGTATTTGCGCGAGTCCTTGCTCTTGATCTGCCAACGGCGGTTTTTCACCTGGCGGTCGATGAAATAATCCGTCGCCCGGCGCAGTTCATCCAGGCGCTCCTGCTTCAAATACAGGAACAGATGCGCTGGGCGGATGAGGTTCGGGGCGGCGCGAACGCCGATGCCGACGCCGCGACCGAGGTCGATGATGCACAGGACGCGTTCCGTGGCGATGCCCTGCAGGTGCATGCTTTCCGCGAGGATGGCGGCGCTCAGGAGCTCGTCGATCTCCGCCTGCCCGCAACCGTAACCATAAGCGGTGTCGCCGGTTTTCAGGGGGCGGTTGGCCTGCACGGCTCCCGGCGCGAGGCAGGTCACCCCGGTGCCCCGGGACGAAACGTCCCAGGTCGTGCCCCGGTGGCTGACGACGCCGTTCCAGATGCCGCGCCCGTCGCCGGAGGTGCGGCCTTGTTTGTCGGCGTGCTGCAGCTGCAGGTAGCGGGTGGCCATGTAGGCGTGCGGCTTGATGGTCTCGGGATCGATGCGGCGTTTGCTGAGTTCGTCGTATTCGTTGATGATCTGCAAGCTGAACGTGGACAGGAGCTTCTGTTCCAGGTCCGAATTCATCTGGTGCGGATGATCGGCGCTGATCAATCCCATTTCTTTGGCGAGGAAAAAATTGAAGTAGGCGATCTTGCCTTGGCGCAGTTCGCGCACGCGATAGCCGACGAAACCTTCCGGCACGGCGGTCATCCAGGGATGTTGTCCGTCGATGCGGTCGAACTCTGTATAAAAGTTCTCCGCGACGAAAGACTTTTGCAGGCGATTTTGTTTCGTCGTCATCTCTGATTGTCTTATCGGCAGACGTTTTGCCTCTTTAAATGGAAGGCCTGAATTCGCGACCAAGGACTTGATGCGTCGTCCCATTCTGAGGAAGAGTGTCGAGGAACGGCCGCTCCTCATCGGGGTCGACACTTTGCGGGAAGTTCAACGCGCCTTCAGTCGATTGAAGGGAGCTGGCGCGGGGTCCGGGCGGCACCATCTTTGCTTCGGGATAAAGGTCGAGGAGGAATGGCCATGCTGTCTTATTCATTGTCTCATCTTGGGATGGCTCTCACCGTGTTGACTCTCTCCGCGATGCCGGCGACGGCCGCGAAGGACAATGGCAAGGGACGCTTGCTGAATCCCGTGAAGGCGAGCGGCGCCCCGAGCTGCACGGCCCGCCCGGACTTCCTCAAAGAAACGCGCACCGAGATCAGCGGCGGTTTCGCCGGCCTGCCGAAAGGCCAGGTCCTGGTCGCCCGCGACGCCGAGATGTGGGTCGAAAACACCGAAGGCGATCGCCCGGTGCGGCTGCATTCCTACCAGTCTTTCGTGCGTTCGCGCCAAAGCAAAATCCTCTGCGGAGACGTGCCGGAAAAATTCGCCGATCGCTTCTCTTTGATCGCGCCGACCTTGATCGATGCCGATTCCAAACAGAAAATCGGCCACTCCCTGTGGCAGTTCCAGGTGATCGCCGATCGCGAAGGCCTTTCCGCCTGGAACAAAAAGAGCCCCGTGATGTCGAAGACGGGAGCTTTGGACGCCTTCTTCCTTAAGGACATGAAGCTCGCTTACCGCCTGTACCACATCGGCGACAACGAGTTCGAGCTCCTGGTCCAGAAGGAAGCTGACGGCATGCTGCAGACCCTCTCCGTGCGCTACGAAACGGTCCGCTGAGGCTCAATCCTTCTCGGGGGTGCTGAGCCAGCCGCGGTGGCGCATCCAGAGGAAGATGGAAAGGGCGACGAGGGCCATCACGCCGATGGTGATCTGGTAGCCGTGTTCCCAATGAAGCTCCGGCATGGTTTCGAAGTTCATACCGTAGATCCCGGCGATGAAATTCAAGGGCAAGAACAAAATGGAAACGACGGTCAGCACGCGCATGATCTCGTTCGTGCGGAAGCTCGCCTCATTGGTCTTCTGGCTGGCGAGGGCGATGTGCAGGTTCAAAAGCGTCGTGACGTTCTCCAGGTCGTCGTCGGCGTAGAAGAGCAGGCGGTCGGCCCGTTCCTTCGAGTCCTGCATGTCCTTCCAGGCGAAGACGGGATGGGCGGCGACGCGGGTGAAGACGTCGATCGTGAACTTCAGGATCTTGCGGTAGGCCGACAGGCGGCGCTTCAGGAGGAAGCCGTCCTTCAGGAGGCGTCCCGTGCGGTGACCCTTGATGAGGTTGTCCTCGAAGGTGTCGATCTTCTTCTCGATCAGGGTCAGGGGGGCGTCGTAGCTCATCAGGGAGCCCATGATCAGCTGGCGCATGAACTCGCGGATGTCGGTCTTCCCGGGGCTCGCCACCACGCGCTCGCGAAGTTCCTTCAGGAAATCGGGATCCAGGCGGTGGATGGTGAAAAGTCCCCGGGGCGTGAGGAAGAGGGCGATCTTCGTCGTGAGTTTTTCGATGCTGTCGGCGTTGCTTTTGTAGGCCGTGTCCACCACGCGCAGGATGACGAAGATGATCGATTCGGTGTCCAGGACCTCGTACTTCGGCAGGTGCTCGGGGTCCAGGCAGCTCAGCAGGGGGCGCAAGGGGATGCCGGTCTCCGCGGACAGGGCGGTGAGGTCCTCTTTTTTTGGGGCGAGGATGTCGGTCCAGCGCTGGTCCTGCAGCTGCGTTTCCGTGCGGATCATTCGAACACCACCGGCGTGAAGCCGCCGTATTTCGTTTTCAGATTGGTGACCTGTCCCTGGTAAAGCCGGGCCACGATCCCTTCGAGCCGGTCACCGAAGAAGTGGCAGCGCAAATCGTATTTGAACGTCTGGGGTCCCTCCGGGGTTTCGAAGCCCGCTTCCGGCGCGGGGACGAACTCCTGCGCCAGCATGTCCCCGTCCAGGAGCCCGTCGAAAACCTTGCGGCTGACCGAAGCCCCGCGGAAGGCTTTCTTCGAGCCGAATTCCCTTTTGGGTTTGAAGAAGAGATGTTTCCGCCGGGACCAGATGTCATCGGCGTTCTCGCGTCGCAAGGTCTCGCAGGCCGGGATGATTTTTTCCAGGATGGCGGTGGATTCCGCGTCGAGACCCAGGGCCGCGAGCGCTCCCGGCCGGCTCCACTCGATGAGTCGCTCTTTGTCGGCCAGCAGGCCGTACTCGAAAGGATTCGGCGAGAGCCTGGGACGGCCCTTCAGGAAACCTTCGCGCAGGGAACGCAAGGCCGGGTCCTCGAGATAGAAATCCGTCGAGCGGTTGTAGATCAGATCCGGCAAAGGCTCCGTCAGGGCGTCCTCGATGTCGCGGATCTCCGCCTTCCAACCGAAAGAGCGCAGCCATTCGCGGGCCACCAGGAATTCGGCGTACAGCCGCTGCTCCCGGGGCTTTTGATCGGCGACGACCACGAAGGGGGAAAGCGTGTTCCCGGCGATCCGCCGCAGATCATCGCGCCATTGCCCGGGGCTGAAGTCCGCGACGGGGAAGGGCAGGCGCCGCGCCTGGTACATTTCCCAACCCAGGATCAGGAACGAGGCGTTGGTGTTGATCTCGATGAGCTTCAGGGCGCCGGCGGCGTCGAGGTGGAAATCAAGGCTCATCATCGTGGAGGGATAGCCGGGATCGGCGGACTGATCCGGCCGGGAGCGCAGCACTTCACGCAGTTGATGCACGGCTTTGACAACCGCGACGATTTCATCACGCCGGCGCGGCGGGAGCTTCAACACGAAGGGCGACAGCAGCTGCTCCGAAACCAGGTCGTCCCCCAGCTCCTCGCCGAGGGCCGGGTAACGCCGCTTCAAATGAGAGAGAAATTCCCGCTTCAGATCCACTCCCGTGGTGTAGCAGATTCCCCGGCGGGGTGGAAGGGATAGCACCCCGCGGGCTTTCCCAAAGGGTGGTTTGACCGCGCGCCGCTCCCTGTGCCAAAAAGGAGTCCATGAAAATCGTGACATGGAACGTGAACGGCATCCGCGCGAGCTATAAAAAAGGCCTGTCTGATTTCGTCAGCAGCGAGCGGCCGGACATCCTGTGCCTGCAAGAGACCAAAGCCCACCGCGAGCAGGTTGAACCCGCCGCACAGACCCTCGGCTATCGACACGATTATTGGTCGTCGGCGACCCGCAAAGGCTACAGCGGCGTCGCGACCTTCACGGACCGGGAGCCGCGCTCCGTGCTGAAGGGCTGGGGGCAGGACGAGTACGATTCGGAAGGGCGCCTGATGATCACGGATCACGAGTGTTTCGTCCTCTACAATATTTATTTTCCCAACGGCGGTTCCGGCGAGCCCCGTCACAACTTCAAGCAGAAATTCCTGAAGGACCTGAACCAGCACGTCGCGGGGGTTTTGAAGAAAGGCCGCGAGGTCATCCTGGTCGGCGACTACAACGTCGCCCACCGCGAGATCGACGTGCACGACCCGGTCCGCCTGTCGAAAGAAAGCGGTTTCCTGCCGGAAGAGCGCGCCTGGTTCGGTTCCTTCCTCGAGCTCGGCTTCCTGGACACGTTCCGCCTGTTCCACGGCGACCAGCGCGACCGCTACAGCTGGTGGAGTTACCGTGAACTGGCGCGCATCTCGAACCGCGGCTGGAGGATCGACTACATCTGCATCAGCAGGGGTCTGCAGAAATACCTGAAATCCGCCGACATCCTGGACCGCGTGCAGGGCTCCGACCACTGCCCGGTCGTGGCGGAATTCGATTTCGAGGTGACGTGATGTTTTTTCTGGCGCCGTTTCCCGTGTTCCTGTTCGAGTTCATCGCCTTCGTGTGGCTGGCGTCGAGCTTCGGGTTCTTCAAAGTCCTCCTCTGGTACATCCTGCCCTCGTTCCTGGGATTCGTTTTCCTGTCCCTGCAATCGCGGGCGGCGCTGCTGACCTTGCAGAAACGTTTGGCGGAAGGGCGCGATCCCGGTTTTCAGCTGCTCAACACGGCGGCGAAGTTCCTGGCGGGCGTTTTCCTGGTGATCCCGATGCTGACGACGCGGGTCCTCGGCGTGATCCTGCTGGTGCCCGGTTTGCGGCACGTTTTTCTTCTGAGCGTTCACGCCTGGATCGCGCGCAAAATCACCCAAGGGACTTTCCGCGTGTTTCGGGGCGGTCCCATGGGAGGCGGCGGCATGGGGGGAACCCGTTTCCGCACCTACACCTTCACGGGCGGCGCCGACCCGCGGGAGGCGCGCGAAGAGCGCGACGCCACCGTCATCGACGTGCAGCCCCTTGAGATCGAACACACGGAAAAAAAAGATTCCTGAAAGACCGGGATCTCAGCGCGCGGCCGAGATCTCGCGGTTTTTGATGACCGGCTCGAAGGCCTTGCGGAACAGGGTCTTGCCCAGGTAGGCCGACTTCACCGTCCAGTATTTTTTGCTCACGGTCAGGGCCGCGATGGCCACCTTGCGCGTGTCGCCCGAGGCGTAACCGACGAACCAGTCGACGCGGCCGCGCGGGTTGTCGCCGGTCAAGTGGCCGGTTTTCCCGCCCATCTCGAGATCGCGGTATTTGCGGTCGCGCACGAGGGGACGGAAGGAGTTGCGCGAAGTCCCGCTCAGGATGGTTTCCTCCATCAGCTCGCGGACCTTGTCGGCGGAGTCGGCGCTCATGATCGAGCCGTTGTCGATCGCCTCGGCCTGATAGATCACGCGGCCTTCGCCGTCCGAGAGGTTGTCGACCAGGTAGGGCATGACCATGCGCCCGCCGTTGATCACGGAGGCCGCGATCATCGCGCCCTGCACGGGGCTCATGCGGTTCGATTTGGTGAAACCGGAGGCGACTTCCGTCAGCTCGAAACCTTTTTCCGTCGGCACGAAGGAGGTCCCCACTTCCACGGGGAAATCGCTCGGGATGGTCTGGTTGAACATGTAACGGGTGGCGTACTCGTTGATCTCTTCCGGCGTGAGTTTTTCCAGGCTCAGGCGGCCGAAGGCGGTGTTGTAGGAGCGCGCGAAAGCGTCGCGCAGGGTGATGGTGCGGGTCCAGCGGTTGATCCGGTCGGACATGACGTTCTTGCGGTAGAGGGTGTAGTTCCCGCCGTTGAAGCGGATGGTGTGCGAGGGCGCCACGCCCGCGGAGTCCACGGCGGCCGTGGCCGTGACGATTTTGAAAACCGAAGCCGCCGGGTAAGTGGCGCGCGTGACGAGGTTCACCGGCTCGTCCGCGTCTTTCTGATAGCTCGTGAAGGCCAGCACCCGTCCCGTTTCCGCGTCCATCATGAAGATGGCGCCGTAATCCGGTTTGTAGCGTTTCAGCAGAACTTCCGCTTCTTTCTGCAAAACAGGATCGATCGTGTACTGCGCTTTCAGCTCTTGTGAAACGCCGGCGAGCTTGACGGGAAGCCTCTCGGGAAATTCCATTTTGCTGAGTGATTGCTCGAGGGCTTTGGAGATGCTAGTGCGACGCTCCAAATTTTGCTGGAGACGCAGCTGGATTTGCTCCTCGACGTTGGGTTTTTGGCTGAAAAAAACCATCAAACCCAGCAAAGAAGCCGACGAAAACGTGAAGAAAGACAATAGTTTGGCGCGTTTTGAACGAATCATCACAACCAGTCTAACGCAGGCTGGGTGTGGCCACAAGGCCGGGTTCTTCGCCTGCTGAGGAAATATTCACGTGGCGTGACAAATGACAGGAGAACTTGTTACTGAGGCCCCATGAAAACCAAAGAGAGAATTCTCCAGACTTCCATCGAGTTGTTCAACCGCCACGGTGTCGGTCCGATGACAACCAATCACATCGCCAAGGCGATGGAGATCAGTCCAGGGAATTTGTATTTCCACTACGACAACAAGGAAGAGATCCTGCGCGAGGTTTTCAAGCGCATGTGCAAAGAGACCTATGAAATCTGGCGCCCGCGCCGCCGTTCCAAGACCCCTTCCCTGAAGTTCATCGATGAGAATTTCGAGCTTTATTGGAAGTATCGTTTTTTCCACCGCGAGATGTACGCCCTTCGCCGCAAGGACACCCAGCTGGCGCGCATGTGGCGGACCCACATCCAGAAGATGATGACCCTCATGCAGCTCCTCTACCGCCGCTGGGTCCGCGAGGGCCAGATGGTCGAGATCAAGGACAAGGCCGAGATGCTCTACATCTCGGAGTCCCTCCTGGCCATGGCGACGACTTTCCTGCAGTTCTTCGAAAGCTCGGAGAGGCAGCCCGGCCGTCGCTCCGTCGAGCGGGGAAAGCGCCACGTGGCCCGCCTCATGCTCCCTTTCGCCGCTGCCGAAACCCGAGACGAACTGGAAAAATTTATCGCCTCGGCGATCTGATTTCCCTCTGAAGTCGCGTTAAAGGGCCCGTCGTTTCTGGCAGGGCCTTTGCTCTCTTCCCCGGAGATTCGGTGGGGAGTTCGCATGAATAAGCTGTTTCTTTCGCTCGTGTTTCCGGTCGTCCTGGCCCATGTTCCCGCCTATGGCGCCTGCCAGGACCTCATGGAGGAACTGCGGGTCATGCGCAAGGCCCAGCAGAGCCTGTTGACGGGCCTCGCCGACAACCACGAGACCTTCGCCTCGGCCATCGAGGACATGACCTCGATGCTGAAGCTCAGTTCCGAAAAGGCCTCCCGTCCCGAGCTGTTGTCGATGAACAGGAAGGCCCAGGCTTTCCGCAAACGCGGCCGGAGCGCCCAACGCCAGACGGAGCGTCTCGACGCCGCCACCGCCGACCTCATTTCCCGGATTGAGGATTGTTTGAAGGATTGAGCAGGAGGTGGGTGCCGGCCCCGCGGGCCGCGCCCCCCGCCAGGGAATCGGGCAGATGGTAATTCGCGTTGATGCCGGTTTTCCTGAGTTCGTCGTTCTGCTGCCGCACCGCCTGGCGGAGAGCGTCCTGAATGGTCTCCATCTCTTTCGCGGTGAAATTCGTTTTCCCTGAAGAACCGATGATCAGGTCCACGGCGCCGTCGTAGGCCTTCCGTCCCTGCATGTCGACGCCGAAGGTGAACTCTTTGAGTTTGCCGGCGGGGATTTTCCCTTCCAGCGCCTTCTGCAGGTTCTTCTCGATCAGCTCGCCATGGGTGCTGATCAGGGTGCGGTCGCCTTTCTCCTTGATGCCGTCGCGGATGAAGGCCAGGCGCACGTCGCGGGTCTGCGGATCGGCGGCGATGTCGTTCATCATCTTCTGTTTGTCCGAGCGGCTGAGCGCCTTCTTGACGACGCCGGCGCAGTTGTCACCCGTGCACTCGGAGACGTTGCCGGTGATTTTCTGGAGTTTGTCGATCTTGCTTTGGAAATCCCCGGTGACGGCCTGTTCCCCGGCGCGCGTCGCGGTGATGGCGCTCCGGGTGTCGGTGGCGCGGGCCAGCCCGCGGGCCGTGGCCTGCTGGTTGGCGGATCCCATGCCTTTGAAGTCGACGCTGAAGCCGCCCTGGGCCGCCTCGTCCAGATTCACGATCTTGCGTTCGGTGATGAAGATGTTCGGGTTGAAGCGGTCGACCTTGCGGTTGTAATCGAGCAGCTGGGCGGCGTCGTCCCGGCCGAGATCGATCCCGTAGCGCGAGCGCACGGCGGCCGCGAGTTTCTCCGGGTCGGAGTTCTTTTTCGCCAGGTCGAAAACCTCGCGGTTCAGCGTTTTCCGTCCCGCCTCGCCCTCCATCAGCCGGGAGGAGCCGAACTTGCTTTCCAGCTGGACGCGGGCGCTTTCGGCCTCTTTCAGGTTGCCGGCGGCGCGCTCGCGGGCCGCAGCGTTGGAGGAGGTCACGAGGCTGTTGCCGTCGCCTTGTTCGCGCGCCTGCCGGGTGTAGAGGTTGGCGCCGTCGGCATCGGTGTCCAAACCGCCGCGGAACCAGGTGTCGGGCTTGTCGGTGGCGCGGACGACCTGGTTCACGCGCAGTTCGTCGGCGAACTCTTTGTTGGTGGATTTCAGGATGTCATCGAGTTGCTTCTCGATGTCCGCGGGCACCTTCCCCCGGAAAGCGAAGGAACTCGTTTTGGGATCGCTGTAGCCCAGGATCTCGAGGCCGGGGTTGTTCCTCTCGAGCTCCTTGATTTTGCCGCCGAGGATCTCTTTGTGGCGGTTGGTGAGGGCGGTGACGAGGTTCATGTCGCCGGTGCTGTCGTTCAGGTGTTTCATGGCGGAGTTCTCGACCTGATAGAACAGCGTTTTGCCGTCGCCGGTTTTCTCGGCCGCTTCTTTGGCGGCGAGGAAAGCGCGGTTCTCCGCCGGCGTGGTGGCGACTTTCGAGAGATTGGCTTCGATGTAGGATTGGCGCGAAAGGCTGGGGAGGGCTTTCGCGCCCAGGCCCACGCCGGTTTTGGCGCGCATCTGGCTGGCCGCGAAACGCATCAGGGCCGGGGATTTGGCGGCGATACCGCCGGCGATGGCCGGTGCCGCTTCGGCGAAAAAGGCGTAGCAGGCCAGCTGGCTCGCGAACCTGGTGTTCAGGCAATACAGTCGGTCCAGGGCGCGGACGTCCTTCGCCGTTTCACCGGCGGCCGTCATTTGTTCGCTCATGAAGGATTTCACGGTGATCCAGAAGGAGCTGTTCTCCGACTCTTCGGAAAAAGGCGGCGGGTGGGGCGTGCTGGAGTCTTGGTAGGCGCGCAGGGCCTTTTCGTTGGCCAGACGCTGCATCTGCCGGCGGTTCTGCTCGCCGGTGGAGTTCATGCGCGCCTGAGCGTTTCTCCACAGCACATCGAGTTTGGCGACGGAGTTCATGGCTTTCAGATCGGCGATTTTGCTTTCGTCCGGTTTGGCGCCGTGGGCTTCCTCGTAGAGTTTCATCTTGCAGGGCAGGGAGTTCGCGCAGGTTTTCAGGTAGTTGGTCGTCGCCTCGTGGGACTTTTTGAGAAACTCGTAGGGGTCGAGGATCGCGGCCTTCATCACTTCGCGGCCGATTTCATCGAGGCTGTCCCAGCAGCCGGCGACAAAGCCCATCAGGCCGCTTTTCCCCTGACTGTCGGTCGCGCAGTCGCGCCTTTCGCAGGCGAATTCGTCTTTCACGGCCTGGTCGCAACCGAGGGCTTTCATGCGCAGTTCACAGGAGTTCCGGGCGGCGCGGACGGCGGGATCGGTGGACAGGCCGGTCTCACAGCGGGGCGGGGTCGCTGTGCAGTTTGAGACAATGGCCCAGGCCTGAATCTGGAAAAAGAAAAAGACCCAGAAAAACAAAAACTTGGCTGGTCCCACACCTTCTCATCGGGCTTTGGGGTCAGAAAACTTAGTTAGCTATAAAAATATTAAGAGAACTCGCCTTAGAACGTGAAATTGGGACGCAACGCGTTTTGTTCTCGTGATTGAAGGTCTTTCTTGGGACAATAGTGAAAACAGATGGTGACAGGGATGCCTGATTACGTCTCAAAAAGGGACCCTCTCTTTACCAAATCCCATCGATTATCAGTATGTTGTCAGTGTTTAAGGTGGTTTAAGATTTTCGCTTGCAAAAAATTCAGAGTTCATTCTTAATGGGTCAGTTCCAATTTGGAACCCGTGCAACGAGGGGGAGAAGAGAATGGGGATCTCTGCCAAATTGATCGAAGAGTGCAAACGCAAATTGGTCTTGGCCAAGGGCGAATTGCTGAACCGGGTGAAAGAGGCTCGCGCCAACCTGGTGGATGAAGACAAAGGCGGCGACGAAGCGGACCAGACGGTTCGGGTTCTTGCGGAAGCCGAATTCCTGAACATGCAGGATCGCCTGCGTTCGCAACTCATGGAAATCGAAAGCGCTCTGTCCCGCATCGAGGGCGGCAGTTTCGGTTTGTGCGAGGAAACGGAAGAGCCCATCGAGGCCGACCGCCTTTTGGCGATTCCGTGGACCCGCTTGTCCATCGAAGGCGCGGAAATCCGCGAATCGATGAACAAACGCTACGCTCGATAAAAAAAATCCGTTCCGGGGGGAATAAAGAGGAGCCGCAGGGTTCCTCTTTGCTTTTCACTTCACGATTTTTTTGCGGGCGGGGGTCTGCCGGCTGAGTTTCTCGGCGGCGGAGGGCTCGCGGCCCTTGTGGGTGTTCACCGTCTCCGAGGCGGTGGGAACGCAGCGCAAAGCGGTTTCCGCGTTGTGATCCTGGCACTTCCAGTCGTTTTTTCCCACGGGGGGAACGGGCGTGGAGGCGCAAGCGGCCAGGGTGAAAAGACTCAAGCACAACATCAGGTGTTTCATCCCCCTCCTCATCGGCTGATTCCGGCCGGAGTTCACATCGACCAAGGTCCAGACAATTTCACGCGGCGGCGGCAGTCATTCCTTGCCGCGCCGGACGTCTTGTTTTGTGATGGGGCGGGAGGACTGTCATGAAGACCGTGCTGGGGATCCTGGTGTTCCTGATCGCCGTCGCCGCGGGGGCGGACGCGAACGAGTGCTGTCGCCCTTGCGATCCCCCGAGTCCGGGCGATCCCGCCGGAAGAATCGCTTGCGCCCAACGGGCCGTGCAGTCGGTGGGTTTCACGCGGCCCGAGTCCATCCGCCTGTGCGCGGCGGCCTGGTCGGAAGCGCCGGCCCTGTGCGCGGCCCGGGCTTACCGTGTGCCGTTCTCGAAAGAGGAATTGATCGATCTCTGCCGCCGGGCCCTGACGGACGGACCCGCCGCCTGCGCGGAAGTGGCCTACCGCGGCCTGCTCGCGAAAGAGGACATCCTCATTCTGTGCCGTCGCCATGGGCGCATCGAGCACGCGCAGTGCGCGGTGCAGGCCTTGAAAAACGGCTACAGCCGCGAAGAGGCCCTGAGCCTTTGCAAAGCCACCCGGCTTTTCTAGGGCCTCCGGCCCGAGGGCCCGAAGACGCCAACGACCGTCTAAAACTTCGACACCTGCCTTCGGTGGAAGGGCTTTAAAGACCCCGGGCCGGGGGATCCGCTTGGTTTTGATCTTGCTTCCTTCAGGGATCATGTCCGAGGAGTCGCTATGAAGAAGACCTGGAAAAGCCTTCGTGCCGTGTGGTTGATGCCGTTCCTGCTGGGATCGAGCCCGGCCCTGGCTTTCAATTTCAATGATTCCGCCCCTGCGGCGGCGGACGGGGAGCAGGTCGAAGACAGCGTCGTGACGCTCTCCGGGAAGGGCGTCCCCCTGCCGGTCCCGAGACCGGGAGCGACCCCGGATTCGCAACCCGCGCCGGCCCCCGCTCCGGGCAAAGCCCCGACGGTCGCGGTGACGGGCCTGGCCGCCCTGATCAAACAGCGCGTGGAACAGAGTGAAGTGATCTCCGTCGCCGGCCACGCGATCAAAACCGCCACCCTGAAGGAGCTTTACAAGGCCCGCGATTTCGAACCCATTTGGATCACGGACAAAGCCTCCAAGGAGCTGGCCGGCACTTTGCGCATGATTCTCGTCGATGAGTCCGAGGACCGCGGTTTGAACCCGCGCGATTACTGGGTTTCGCCGATGGACAGCCTGATGGACAGCCGCGAGGTGAGCGCCCTCGTCGAGTTCGAGCTGCTGGCGAGCCTGGGCTACGTTCAATACGCCAAGGACACCGCCACCGGCCGCATCGACCCGCGCGACGGCTCCCAGAACCTCGATGACATCGACAAGAACATCAAGCGCGATTACCGCGATTACATCTATATGAACCACATCGCGCAGGATCACGAGACCCTGGTTCGCGGGTTGCGTCGCCTCGAGCCCCGCACCGGCGAATATCAGGCGCTCTTGAAGGCCCTCGAGCGCCTGCGCGCCTCCGCCGAACTCGGCGGCTGGCCGGAGTTCTGGGATCAGACCGTGCTGAAGCCGGGAATGGAGCACGCCAACGTGCAGGGCGTGCGCCGCCGCCTGATCGATTTCGGCGCTTTGCCGGTGTCCGAAAGAAACAATACGAGTCAGGTTTACGATGGCAACCTGGTGCGCGCCGTGCAGCGCCTGCAGCAGGTGACTTACCAGAAAGCCGACGGCGTGATTGGGGCCGCGACCTACAAGATCCTGAACGTGCCCTTGCGCGACCGCATCCAGCAGACGCGCGCCAACATCGAGCGCTGGCGCTACATGCCGCGCTCTTTCGTCGATCCCAAAAAAGTCGAAGCCGGACAGAACGACCGTTACATCTTCATCGATCTCGGCCGCCAGGAGCTGGATGTGGTCGAGTGGAACGCCGGGAGCCGCGACATGAAGGTGAGCATGCGCATGCGCGTGGTGGTGGGCCGCGACGCCCGCAGCACGCCGACCCTGGTGGACCGCATCACCAGCCTGATCGTGCGCCCGTACTGGTACGCCCCGAAGAGCATCGTCGCCAAAGACATCGTCAAAGCCATGCAGGCCAACCGCGGCTATCTGCGCTCGGCGCGCATCCGCGTCTTCGGCGCCCAGGGCGAGGTGTCCAACCCGGAAAACCTGCCGTGGGGCCGGTACTCCGAGAGCAATCCCCCGCCCTATGAATTCCGTCAGGAGCCCGGACAGGAAAACTCGCTGGGCCTGCTGCGTTTCAGCCTGACCAACAACCGCGCCATTTACCTGCACGACACCAATCACAAGGAGTACTTCCAGTACTCCATCCGTTATTTTTCCTCGGGTTGCATCCGCCTGGAGCATCCGTTTGAACTGGCGGATTACCTGATGCGCGACCAGGCGACGAGCGGCGATGAGATCCGCCTGCTCAGCGAGGATCCCGGCGTGATCGCCCGCGAGGTGAAGATCCCGCGCGAATCGCAGGTCCGGGTTTACATTTTCGGCTCGACGATGACCCTTTACCGCGACGGCATGATCGGATTCGTGGACGACATCTACACGCAAGACCGCCGCATCATCGAGGCCATGAACCGACCGAAGTGATGGTGGAATTCCCCGTGGAAAACCCGGGAAACCGGCCCCTGGCGGCCGTTTTTTTTATTTTCCTTCGTTGGTGACGACCGACCAGCCGCAGAGCTTGTACAGCACGCGCGCCCCGACGTTGCCGTCCCATTCGGCGTCGGCTTCGTCACCGCCGCCGCTGGACACTTCGTTCACGTCGAAGCCGACGATCCGGCGGCCCGTCGCCGCGATCTGCGAGAAAAGGTAAAACACCTGATCGACGCTGAGACCGCCCGGCACCGGCGTGCCGGTGTGGGGGCAGAAGGCCGGATCCAGGCCGTCGATGTCGAATGAAACATAAACCTTCTGCGGCAGTTCCTTCAGGATGTCCCGGCAGACGGCGGCCCAGCTTTCCCCTTCCATCAGGCGCTTTTTCAACTGCAGATCGAAAAAGGTTTTGATGTCGGGCCGCGATTCGCTGAGTTCGTATTCCTCCTCGCTGAAATCGCGGATGCCGACCTGCACGAGCTTCTTCGGCTTCAGCGGGTCGCTCATGACGTTGTACATGATGGAGGCGTGGGATTGCGTGAAGCCCTGGTAGGCCTGGCGCAGGTCCGCGTGGGCGTCGATGTGCAGGACGCCGAAATCGCCTTGGTGCTGGCTCGAGACGGCGCGGATCGCGCCGAGGGGGGTTGAGTGATCGCCGCCGACCAGGCCCAACAGCTTTCCGGCCTTCAGGACGCGCAGGCTTTCCTTGCTCACCCAGGCGGTCATTTCCTCGCAGGCCTGGTTCACTTCCTGAACCAGCTTGTCCATGCGCTCGTGGTCTTCGCTCAGGTTGGTGCGCAGCTCGATCAGCAGCTGGGCCTTTTCCTTGAAACGATCATTCTTCGCTTTCAGCTCTTCCGGAAAGGGCAGCATGTGGTAGCCGGCCTCGTAGGCTTTGCCGGTTTCGATGTCGAAGAGGTCGACCTGTTCGCTGGCGTTGCGCACCAGGGAGGGGCCGAGGCTCGCGCCGGCGCCGTAAGAGGTCGTCACTTCCCACGGCACGGGCAGCAAAACGACCCGGGATTCGTCCTCACTCAAGGGGATGCCGAAAATACCGAAATCCGCGGAAATGGTGGTGGTGGGATCGAATTGCGCCATGGCTGAGACTCCTCGAAAAAGTCTTTAGTCCTTACAGGTTGTGAGGGGGCTGGCCAAGCTTCACGGAGGCAGATAATGCGCGGTATAAAATTCCCCCTCGCCTTGATTATTCGCGTCGATTCCGAGACTTTAAGCGCACTTTGACGTTTTACTCAATGGGGGTGTTTTGATGAAACTGCACGCTTTGTTGACCCTGCTTTTGACCGCCGCTTTCGCCCTTCCCGCGACAGCGGTCGAACCAAACGCCAAGGCCCCTAAAGGGGGGACTTTCAATTACAATCTGGGCGGGGAACCGCCGACCGTGCACCCCATCATGAGCACGGATCTGTACTCCCGCAAAGTGCGTGAGTGGATGGGCGACACCCTGGCCGCCCGCGACGCCAACACCTACGATTGGAAGCCGCGCCTGGCGGAAAAGTGGGAAATCTCCAAAGACAACAAGGTCTTCACCTTCCATCTCCGTCAGGGGTTGAAGTTCCACGACGGCAAGGACGTGACGGCGGAAGACGTGAAGTTCTCCTTCGACGCCATCTTCGAGCCGAAATACGAAGCCGCCCACATGCGTCCTTATTATGAGGGCATCGCCAAGGCGGAAGTGGTCGACCCCCACACCATCCGCTTCACGGCCAAAGACACCTACTTCAAAAACTTCGATGTGGTGGCCGAACTGGAAGTCATCCCGAAGCACATCTATTCGGACATCGCGAAGTCGAAAAAAATGACCCGCGAGTACGTGGGCGTCGGGCCTTACAAACTCGAGAAATTCGATCGCGGCCAAATGATCGTGCTCAAGCGCTTCGAGCCCTGGGCCGAGACGGTCGGCGCCAGCTGGCCGGGAGCTTACAACTTCGACCGCGTCATCATGCGTTTCTACAAGGACGAGAACGTCGAGCTGGAACGCCTGAAAAAAGGCGATCTCGATTACGGCGAGCTGAGCGCGGAAGCCTACGTGAAAAAAGCCGTTGGCGAGCCCTGGGGCAAGAGCGTCCTGAAGAAAAAAGTCGAGAACGACGGTCCCGTCAGCTACGGTTTCGTGGGCTGGAATTTCCGTCGCGACCTTTTCCAGGACCGCAACACCCGCATCGCCCTGGCTCACCTGTTGAACCGGGACGAGATCATCAAGAAGTTCGCTTACGGATTGTCGGAAGCGGCCCGCGGGCCCGTCTTCAACCGCTCCGAATACGCTTCGCCGAAAGTGAAAGCCTTCAACTTCGATCCCAAGGCCGCCCGCGAACTGCTCGCGAAAGCCGGCTGGAAGGATGACGACAAGAACGGCGTCCTCGAGAAAAACATCAACGGCAAGAACGTCGAATTCCGTTTCGCTTTGATCTACCCGAACAAAGACACCGAGAAGTACTGGACGCTGTACCGCGAGGACCTGAAGAAGGCCGGCATCGAGATGGATCTGCGTTACCTCGAATGGAACTCCTTCCTGAAGCTGATCGACGAGGGCAACTTCGACGCCGCGGCCCTCGCCTGGGGTGGCGGGGATCTCTTCTGGGATCCGAAGCAGATCTGGCACAGCTCGAGCGCCGTCCCCGGCGGTTCGAACTTCATCGCTTACAAAAATCCGGAAGTGGACAAGCTGATCGATGAGTCGCGCCAGATCATGGACCGCAACAAGCGCCGCGACAGCCTCCGCAAAGTGTACGAGCTGATCGCCGCGGACGCCCCCTACGCTTTCCTGACGAACCCCAAGTTCGCTTACTACGGTTTGTCCTCACGTGTTCAGCAGCCGGGCGAGACCTTCAAGTACCGCGTGGGTTATGAATACTGGTGGGTGAAGCCTTAGTTTCGGTTCAAAGGGGACTTTGCCTTGTTCATTTATCTCGTTCGCCGCATGATCCTGTTGATCCCCACGTTCCTGGGGATCACGCTCGTCACGTTCCTTTTGATCAACCTCGCCCCGGGCGGCCCGGTCGAGCAGAAGCTGCAGGCGATGCGCTTCGCCGGGGCGATGGGCGGCGGTGACGGCGGTGGCGGCCGCGATTCCGCGGTTTCCGAAGAGGTGGTCGAAGCCCTGAAGAAACAATACGGTTTCGACAAACCCGTGCATGTCCGTTACTTCATCTGGCTGAGGAACCTCGTCCACCTGGATTTCGGCAACAGTTTCACTTACGAAGAACCCGTCATCGACGTCATCGCCAGCAAATTCCCGGTGTCGCTGCAGTTCGGGATCGCCTCTTTGTTCCTGACCTACATCGTCTGCATCCCGCTCGGGGTGAAGAAAGCCCGGCAGGCGGGGGGGGCCTTCGACCAGGTCTCGGGCCTGATCCTTTATTTCGCTTACTCCATTCCGCCGCTGGTCCTGGGGATTTTCCTGATCGTTTTCCTGGCGGGATCGAGTTACCTGAACTGGTTCCCCATCGGCGGTTTCCAGTCGGACGACTATGAAAGTTTCACTTTGATGGGCAAGATCGGCGATCGCGTCTGGCACTTCGTTCTGCCCTTGTGCTGTTACGTGATCGGCAGCTTCACGGAGCTGACCATGCTCATGCGGAACTCCATGCTGGACGTCATCAAGTCGGACTACGTGCGCACGGCCCGCGCCAAGGGGCTCTCGGAAAACAAGGTCATCTTCAAACACGCCTTGCGCAACGCCCTCATCCCCATCGCCACGGGCCTGTCGGGGTTTTTCGCCCTCTTCCTGGCGGGCTCCCTGATCATCGAGCAGATTTTCAACCTGGACGGCATCGGCCTGCTCAGCTATCAGTCCATTTTGTCCCGTGATTACAACGTCATCATGGGATTGACCTTCATTTCGTCGATGATTCTGCTGTTCGGCCGCATTTTCAGCGACGTCGTCTACGTGCTGATTGACCCGAGGATCGATTTCAAATGAACTTGCGACGCTGGGATCCTCTGGAAAGATTTTTCATCCGCAACGAACTCACGCTCAAACGCTGGCGGCGTTTCAAACGCAACAAGATCGCCATGTTCTGCCTGTGGGTGATGGTGGCCTTTTTCTTTTTCAGCTTCACGGCGGAATTCTGGGCCAACAGCAAACCGCACTTCATGAAGTACCAGGGGCATTACTACGCGCCTTTGTTCTTCGATTACCACCCCAGTCGGTTCGGCCTGAATGACATCTTCGTGATGGATTACCGCAGCCTCGAGATGAAAGACGGCGACTGGTGGATCTGGCCGCTGGTGCAGTGGAATCCCTACGAGAACAACAGCGTGGTGGAGAACTACCCGTCGCCGCCGACGCGGGACAATTTCTTCGGCACCGATGACCGCGGCCGGGACGTGTTCACGCGCTTGCTGTACGGCCTTCGTTACACCCTGATTTTCGCCATGGGCAGCTGGTTCCTGACCTATTGCGTGGGTTGCGCCATCGGCGCCTTCATGGGTTATTTCGGCGGCAAGACCGATCTGCTCGGCATGCGGGCCGTGGAGATCATCGAAAGCATGCCGGTGTTCTTCATCCTCATCACGATGATCTCGATCTTCAATCCCAACATCGGGCTCTTGATCTGCTTCATGGTGCTGTTCGGTTGGACGAACATCTCGCAGTACATGCGGGCGCAGTTCCTGTCGCTGCGCAAGCGCGAGTACATCGAGGCGGCGCGCGCCATCGGCGCCAACAACGCGCGGATCGTGTTCAAGCACATCCTGCCGAACGCGCTGACGCCCATCGTGACTTTCGCGCCGTTCACCATCGCGGCCTACGTGTCGACTTTGTCCTTCATGGATTACCTGGGCCTGGGTTTGCGGCCTCCGACCCCGAGTTGGGGGGAGCTCCTGTCGCAAGCCCAGAGATACTTCACCATCGCTGAGTGGCTGGTCTGGGCCCCGGCCGGCGCCCTCGTGATCACGCTGACCCTGCTGATCAACATCGGCCTCGCCGTGCGCGACGCCTTCGACCCCCGCTCCTCCGTCGGCTAAAAGGTACCGCCTACTTTCTGGTACCCCTCCGCGTTAACGGCATTCTTAAACGGCGCTCCGCTGTTCTCCAAATGTGACCCATGGACGAGTTCTCGCTCCGTCATCTTTTCGCTTCAAAAGAGAGGCACCATGCCAGAGAAAAGGCCATTCCTTGTCTCTGACACGGTGGGATACCAGAAAGTAGGCGGTACCTTCTATTCGGCTTCTTCGAGGTAGGTGTAGCCGGAGAGGCCTTCTTCGTAGTGTTTGATGAGCAGGCGGGCTTCCTGCTTGGCGATGGTGCCGCGCTGGATGCCTTCCTCGATGGCCTGGCGGACGCTGTCCACCATGCCGGCGCGGTCGAACTGCACGTAGGTCAGCACCTCGGTCACGGTGTCGCCGGGGACGTAGTGATCGATGGTGTAACCGGCCTCCGACAGGGACACGTGGACCGCGTCGGTGTCGCCGAACAGATTGTGCAGGTCGCCCAGGATCTCCTGGTAGGCGCCCGTCAGGAAGATGCCCATGTAGTAGGGCTTGCCCTCTTCCACGTGGTGCACCTGGATGGTCTTGCGGTAACTGCCGTTCTCGACGTCGATGAATTTCTCGATCTTGCCGTCGGAATCGCAGGTCAGGTCCGCCAGGGTGGCCGAGTGATTCGGCTCCTCATTCAGCTGATGGATCGGCATGACGGGAAAGAGCTGCCCCACGGCCCAGGAGTCCGGCACCGACTGGAACACCGAGAAGTTGCAGAAGTAGGTGTCGCAGAGTTCGTCGTCGAGCTTGGCGACGATGTCCTCGCAATCCGGGGTCTTTTTCGCGATCAACGACATCTTCGTGGCGATCGTGAAGTACATGCTTTCGCACCAGGCCCGCTGTTCCAGGGACAGGACGCCGTAGGTGAACAGCTGCAGGGTCTCCTGCTTCGCCACGAGCAGATCGTTGAAGCACTCGTTGATGTTGTCCTTGTTCACCTTCTCGTAGATGTACTGCAGGTCCTGCATGATGTTGGGGTCGCCCTTGATCGCCGGACGCGGCGGGGTTTCCCGGTGCAGCTCGTTTTTCCCCATGACGTTGAACACCAGCACGGAGTGGTGGGCCACCAGCGCGCGGCCGCACTCGGTGACGATGTTCGGGTGGGGGATGCCCTTTTCATCGCACATCGCCTGCAGGGTCGAGACGACGTCGTTCGCGTACTCCTGCTCGGAGTAATTGATGGAGCTGTCGGTTTTGCCCGAGCCGTCGTAATCGACGCCGAGGCCGCCGCCCACGTCGATGTATTTGAGGCCGGCGCCCATCTTGATGAGTTCGGAGTAAAAACGCGCGCCCTCTTTGAGGGAGGACTTGATGCTCGAGATGTTCGGGACCTGGGAGCCGATGTGGTAATGCAGCAGCTCCAGGCAATCGAGCATGTTCTCTTTGCGCAGGGTTTCGACGCCGTCGACGATTTCCACCGCGGTCAGGCCGAATTTCGAGCGCGCGCCGCTCGAGTCCACCCACTTGCCGGCACCCTGCGTGTAGAGCTTGGCGCGGAAACCGATGCGCGGGCGGGCATTGAATTTCTTGGCGGCGTTGATGATCAAGGCCAGCTCTTCCTTGCGGTCGACGACGATGATCGTGTTGCGGCCGAGCTTCTGCGACAGGATGGCGGTCTCGATGTACTCCTGGTCCTTGAAACCGTTGCAGATGATGACCCCGTCGCTGTTGTTGGCCATGGCCAGCACCACCAGCAGTTCCGGCTTCGAGCCGCACTCGAGGCCCAGGCGCAGGTCCTTCCCGAAACGCACGATCTCCTGCACGAGATGGCGCTGCTGGTTCACCTTGATCGGGTAAACGCCGCAGTAGTTGCCCTTGTAGTTGTGGTCGGCGAAGGCTTTCTGGAAGCAGGAATGCATCAGCTCGACGCGGGATTTGATGATGTCCTGGAAACGGATCATGATCGGCACGCGGATGCCGCGGTCAAGCAGATCCTGGGTCAGCTCGTAGAGGTCCACCGACGGGCCGTTGCTCCCTTGCGGGGTGATTTGCACGCGGCCTTGGGGATTGACGCGGAAATAACCGTTCCCCCAATTGTTGATGCCGTACATCTCGGCGCTTTTTTCAGGACTCCAGTTCGTTCCGTTGCCATTCGTCGTGGACATCTCTTGTGCGATCCCTCCGTCAGTGAAGGGCCCGCTTGCGAGGCCCCTATTTCACGATCAAGTTCAAAATCCGGCCTGCCTTGTAGATCACCTTGGCGATGCTCAGTCCGGCGAGATGGGGCGCGATCGCCGTTTCCGCTTGGGCGGCGGCGACGGCCGTCTCTTCCGGAGCGTCCGGGGCGATCTGGATGGTTCCACGCATCTTCCCGTTCACTTGCACGCCGAGAGTGACCTTTTCGTCAGCGAGCAGGGAATTATCATATTGAGGCCAGGGTGCAAGCGAAACGAAACCCTGTCCACCCATTTTTTCCCAGAGTTCCTCCGCCAGGTGGGGCGCGAAGGGCATGAGCAGCTGCGCGAGGGGCCGCAGCGCCTCTTTCGAGCGGGTTTCCGTGCGGTAGAGTTCGTTCACGTAGATCATCATGGCCGAGATCGCCGTGTTGAAACTCATATTCTCGATGTCGTCGGTGACCTTTTTGATGGTTTTGTGAAGAAGACGTCTCACGTCCTCCGGGACCGCTGTGTCGTCGGCGGCGAGGACGCCCTCGTCGTTCACCACGAGGCGGGTGATGCGGTCCAAAAAGCGGCGCACGCCCTCGATGCCCGTGGGCGACCAGGGTTTGTCCTTGTCCAAAGGACCCAGGAAACAAATGAAAGTGCGCACGGCATCGGCGCCGACTTCGTCGCGGATGGAGTCGGCGGGCACGACGTTGCCCCGGGATTTCGACATTTTTTCGCCGTCCGCGCCCAGGATCATCCCCTGGTGGGCGAGCTTTTGGATCGGCTCGTCGGTGGACGTGAGGCCGACATCGAAGAGAACCTTGTGCCAAAAGCGCGCGTACAGCAGATGACCCACCGTGTGCTCCGGCCCGCCGACGTAGAGATCCACCGGCATCCAGTACTTCTGCGCCTCCTGGGAAAAAGGCTCGCGGTCATTGTGCGGATCCGTGTAGCGCAGGAAGTACCAGGAGGAACCGGCCGATCCCGGCATGGTGTCGGTCTCGCGGCGGCCTTCCTCGCCGTCCTTGTCCACGTAGCGCACCCAATCGGCGTTGCGCGCCAGGGGTGCCTCGCCTTTTTCGGAAGGTTCGTACTCGGCGACCTCCGGCAGCAGCACCGGCAACTCCTCCACCGGCACCGTGCGCAGGCCCTTTTTCGGGAAGTGCACGACCGGAAAGGGCTCGCCCCAGTAGCGTTGGCGGCTGAAGAGCCAGTCGCGCAGTTTGTACTGCACTTCGGGCCTGCCGAGTTTTTCTTTTTCCAGATGCCGGTTCATCCGGGCGACGGCCTCGGTTTTCGACAGACCATCCAGGAATTCCGAATTCACCAGGCGGCCTTCGCCGGTCATGGCGGATTCCAGGGGGGTGCCGGCGTTTTCGCCCTCGGCGATCAGCACGCGCTTGACCGGCAGGTGGAATTTCCGGGCGAATTCGAAGTCGCGTTCGTCATGGCCCGGGACGGCCATGATGGCGCCCGTGCCGTAATCCATCATCACGTAGTCGGCGATCCACACCGGGATTTTCTCGCCGGTCAAAGGATGTACGGCGTGGCCGCCGGTGGCGACGCCGGTTTTGTCCGTGGCGGCCTTGCGGTCGACCTCCAGTTTGCCGGCGGTGGCTTTCTGATAGGCCTCGACGGCGCTTTTCCGGTCGGGCGAAGTGAGCTTCGCCACCAAGGGGTGCTCGGGCGCCATCACCATGAAGGTCACACCGAAGAGGGTGTCGGGCCGGGTGGTGAAGATCTCGAGTTCGTCCCCGTGACCGTCGAGCTTGAAACGCACCAGCGCCCCGACGGATTTGCCGATCCAGTTGCGCTGGCCCTCTTTGGTCCGGTCCGGCCAGTCGATCTTGTCGAGGCCTTCCAAGAGGCGCTCGGCGTAGTCGGTGATCTTCAGCATCCATTGTTTCATCGGCATGCGCACGACGGGATGACCGCCGCGCTCGGATTTGCCGTCGACCACTTCCTCGTTGGCGAGCACCGTGCGCAAGGCCGGGCACCAGTTCACCGGAACTTCTTTCTGGTAGGCGAGGCCTTTTTCGAACAGCTTGGTGAAGATGAACTGCGTCCACTTGTAGTACTTCGGGTCGCAGGTGGAGATCTCGCGGCTCCAGTCGAAACTGAAACCGAAGGATTGCAGGGTCGAGCGGAAGCTGCCGATGGCCTTGTCGGTGGTCACGGCCGGATGAATGCCGGTCTGGATGGCGTACTGCTCGGCCGGCAGGCCGAAGGCGTCCCAACCCATGGGATGCAGGACATTGAAACCCCGGGCGCGCTTGTAGCGCGAGACGATGTCGGAAGGCATGTAGGAGGCCATGTGGCCGACGTGCAGCCCGGACCCCGAAGGATAGGGGAACATGTCGAGGGCGTAGTACTTCGGCTTCTGGGACTTGGCTTCGGCCTTGAAAGCCTGGCCTTCAGCCCAGCGTTTCTGCCATTTTTTTTCAATGTCGGCGGATTTCATATGAGTGAAATTAGGCTTTCGATCCCCTCGGGGTCAAGACCTTCGGTCGGGTCAATTTTCGAGGGAAAACGACCGAAGAATTGACATATGGTCCCTGAGATCAACAGCCGAAGTCCCCAGAATTGCCGGATCCTCGTGATCGGATCCGACCCGGGCAGCCGTGAAACGCTGCTCGAGCCCCTGCGTTGGGAAATGTGGGACGCGCGCGGCGTTTCCTCCAGCGAGGAAGCCGAAGCCTTGTTCGACTCCTGGCGGCCGCAAATCGTTCTGTTGGACGCCAACCCCGATCCGCAGGGCGCCGCCTGGGTGACGAACATCCGCGGCCGCCTGCCGCACGCCTCGGTGCTTTTCATCTCGGACGACTCCGGCACGGACGCCATCATCACGGGCCTGGATCAGGGCGCCGACGATTACATCATCAAACCCTTCGTCCCCCTGGAGCTCCTGGCGCGCATCCGCACCCATTTGCGCATCCGCGATCTGCATGAGCAGCTGGTGATCGCCAATGAAAAGCTCAAGGAGCTCGTCGACATCGACGACCTGACGGGCCTTTACAACATGCGCTCCCTCTACCAGCGCCTGGAGTTCGAGATCGAGCGCGGCCGCCGTTTCGGCCGCGACGTCTGCGTCGTCATGATGGACATGGACAATTTCAAGTCCGTGAACGACGGGCATGACCATCTTTTCGGCAGCTACGTCCTCTCGGAAATCGGCAAGATCATCAAGGCCAACACCCGCAACATCGACATCCCGGCCCGCTACGGCGGGGATGAATTCCTGGTGGTGCTGACCGAGGTGAACGAGGAGGGCGCGCGCCTTTTCTGCGAACGCCTGCGCAAAGCCATCGCCAAAAACACCTTCGTGAGCGGCGAGGACTCGATCAATCTGACGGTCTCCCTGGGGTTCGCCCTCGTGCAACCCGGCGAAGTGCTGTCCTCGAAGGAGCTCGTCCGCCGCGCCGACCACGCCCTGTACGAGGCCAAACGCACCGGCCGCGACCGGGTTTGCACCTTCGTGCCGAACAACAACGTGCATGCGCTCCCCGTGAAAAAAATCGCGGATCCGGCCTCCCTGCGCCGCCCGAAAAAAGCCTCGGGAGGCTGAGGTTGACGGTCCCCCTCGCCTTTGAGATACGACAAGGCGATGTCCTCCCCTGAAAACACGCCCGTTCCATCTCCCGACCGGAGCCGCCTCGCGGCGGCCTGGATCTCGTTCGGCGCCAGCCTGGGGCTGCTCGCGCTGAAGTCCTACAGCTACGAGGTCACCGGTTCCTCCGCCGTCCTGTCGGACGCCCTGGAGAGCATTGTCAACGTCCTGACCGCCGCCGTGGCCCTGTTCGTGATCCGTTTCGCCGCCCAACCCGCCGACCGCGAGCACCCTTACGGCCACGGCAAGGCGGAGTACTTTTCGGCCTCCTTCGAGGGCGGCCTGATTTTTTTCGCCGCCATGGTGATCTTCCTGGAGAGCCTGCGGGCTTTTTTCCACGGCGTTTCGTTGCGCGAACTGGATTACGGTTTCCTCCTCATGCTGATCGCGGCCCTGCTGAATCTGCTGTTGGGGATTTACCTGAAGCGCACCGGCCGCCGGCAGAATTCCGAGGCTTTGAGCGCCAGCGGCGCCCACGTGCTGTCGGACGTGAAAACCACCGTGGGCGTGGCGCTGGGGCTGTTGCTGGTGAAGATCACGGGTTACACCTGGCTGGATCCCCTGGCGGCCATGATCGTCGCCCTGTTCCTCGCCTGGGAGGGCTACCGCATCGTCCGCCGTTCGGTGGGCGGGCTGATGGACGAGCGCGACTTCGGTCTGCTCGAGACCCTGGCCGCGGCCATGTGGAAGCACCGCCGTCCCGGCGTGATCGAAATCCATCAGCTCCGCATCCTGCGTTCCGGGAACTTCCATCACGTCGACGGCCACATGGTGGTGCCGGAGTACTGGGACGTGTCCCAGGCCCACGAGCTCACCGAGCGGTTCGAGCGCGCCGTGGCCGCGGAATACCCCCACGACATCGAGTTCGCTTTCCACACCGACCCTTGCCGTCAGCGTTATTGCCAGGTGTGCGACATGCCGGATTGCCCGATTCGCCTCGCCGCCTTCAAGTTTTTGCAACCCTTCACCGTCCCCCGTTTGATCGGGGAGGCGAATTTTTAGGTGCCAGATGATGGATTCACTTCCCCGCCGCCGCATCAACCTGACCCGGACCTTGCCGAATCCGAACCGCTACACCACGGCCCTGGAAGGGGAGTTCTCGCGCTACGCCTTCAGCGAGGAGCGCGCGCCGGACAACAAAGGTCAATGGCGTTCGAAGGTGTTCGAAACCGGCGATGACCGTCCCATGGATCTGGAGATCGGCACGGGCAACGGTTTTCACTTCGGTCACCGCGCCATCACGTTCCCCAACCGCTGCATTGTCGGCATCGAGATCAAGTACAAGCCCCTGTTCCAGGCCATCCGCCGTCCCCTGAAGGCGGGGGCGAAGAACGCGGCCATGTGCCGCTTTCACGCTTTCAACATCGACGACCTGTTCGCCGACGGCGAGTTGAACGACGTCTACATCCATTTCCCTGACCCGTGGACCTCGCCGAAAAAGCCCAAGAACCGCATCGTCAACCGCGCCATGCTGGCGACTTTGCACCGCATGCAGCGCCCGGGCTCGATGATCGAGTTCAAGACCGATTCCCGCGAGGCCTTCCTGTGGTGCCTGGAGGAGATCGCCGCCAGTCCTTACAAGGTCGAGGCGCGGACCCTGGATTTGCACCGGTCGGAATGGGCCGCCGGCAATTTCATGACCTTCTTTGAAAGCCTGTTCGTGAAAGACGGCATCGAGATCAATTACATCCGGCTGCGCCGCTGAGCGGATCACCAGTAGCGCGCGTCGACGGTGACGTCGCCCAGGACCCGGGCCTGGCAACTGACGCGGGTGTCGGCGGGCAAATTGTCCTTTTCCCGCAGGAACAGCTCGTCCGGCGTCGGCGGCGAGAGGTTTTCCCCGCCCGCCAGCACTTTCAGCACGCATTTCGCGCAGACCGCCTCGCCCCCGCAGCTGGAGGCGACGGGAACGCCGGCGTCCTGAAGGGCGTTCATGAGAACGGCTCCCACTTCAACTGTGATTAAATCGCCTTGGCGGGCGCGACGGATGACCGGCATGACGGAATTCTAACTCGGGATCCCTTCCTTTGATTAAGCCCCGCATCATCTGTTAGGTTGTTGGCAACTGAATTCCATCCTGAGGTGCCTCGTGAATCCTGCCGACAATCAGAATCAAATTGTGGAAAACGTCATCATCATCGGCTCCGGCCCCGCCGGACTGACCTCCGCCGTTTATTCCGCCCGCGCCAACCTGAAGCCCCTGATGATCGAGGGGGAGGAAGCCGGCGGGCAGCTGATGATCACGACAGATGTCGAAAATTACCCCGGTTTCGACCACGGCATCACCGGCCCGGATCTGATCGCGGTGATGCGCAAGCAGGCCGAGCGTTTCGGCACGCGCTTCATCACCCGCAACGTCACGAAGGTGGATTTCTCGCAACGCCCCTTCAAGATCTGGGTCGGCCAGACGATGTACCAGGCCCGTTCCGTCATCATCTCGACGGGGGCGAGCGCCCGCTGGCTGGGACTGGCTTCGGAAAAGCAGTACATGAACCGCGGCGTTTCGGCCTGCGCCACCTGCGACGGCGCTTTCTTCAAGAACGTCGAAGTTGGCATCGTCGGCGGCGGCGACACGGCCATGGAGGAGGCGAATTTCCTCACGCGTTTCGCCAGCAAAGTGCACGTCATCCATCGTCGCGACAGCTTCCGCGCCTCGAAGATCATGCAGGAACGCACCATCAAGAACCCGAAGATCAACGTCCTGTGGAACAAGGAAGTCACGGAGGTCCTGGGCGACGGCAAGGTCGTGACCGGCCTGCGTCTGAACGACACCGTGACGGGCGAGAAGAGCGAGATGAAGGCCAACGGCCTGTTCATCGCCATCGGGCACAAGCCGAACACCGCCTTGTTCCAGGGCGTGCTCGACATGGATGAGAACGGTTACCTGAAAACCAAACCCGGCACGACTTACACCAATATCCCGGGCGTTTTCGCGGCGGGCGACGTGCAGGATCACGTGTACCGCCAGGCCATCACGGCGGCGGGCACGGGCTGCATGGCCGCCATCGACAGCGAACGCTGGTTGGAAGCGCAAGGCGTTTGACCGTCATAAAGGGGACAGGATGTCGAAACGGATCAACACCAGGGACCTGGTGAGCAAAATCGAGAAAATGACGAAGGCGCGCATCGCTTCCCAGGAGGTGGTGCCGCTCAGCCAATTCCGCGAGGCGAAGAAAAAGCTCGAGGTGAAAACGCTCCTGATCATCGAGGACGATGAATCGATGCGCGCCGCCCTTCAGCGGATCTTCGAACCGGAAGGCTATCAGCTGAAGATCGCCGCCGACGCCACGGAGCTTTCCAAGGTTTTCGACGACACGCCCATCGATCTGATCCTCCTCGACATCGGCCTGCCCTGGGTGAACGGCTTTGAATTGGCGCAGCTGCTGAAAGAGCACAAGGACCTCAAGGGCATCCCGCTGGTTTTCGTTTCCGGAAGCGCTTCGGAAGAGGACGTGAAACAGGCTTTTTCCCTGGGGGCCGATGACTTCGTGAAAAAGCCCTTCGATGTCGACAAGCTCCGCAAAACCGTCTCGACCTTGCTGAAGCTCCACGTCAGCGACCGCTGAACGCCGGTTCCTCAGGATCCGGAAGAGGCCTTTTTGCGGGCTTTTTGCCGGTGATCGCCGTAGGAGGCGAGCAGGGCCTCCAGGCGTTTGAAGGTGTGCTCATCGCCGTCCAGGAACATCAGTCGGCGGGGATTGTTGTAATCGCCGACGACGCGCCCCTGGAAGTGCAGGCGTCCCTTGGCGGAGTCCTTTTCGAATTTGTTCACCAGGATCAGATCAAACTGGATGTTCAGGAATTCCTTGGGCAGGTCGTCCTCGAGAAGGGTCCCGCCGGTGGAGATGTTCTTGGAGTTCGTGCGGAAGGTGCGCCCGGTCTTGCTGATCAGGATGACTTCGATGCGGAAGCTGTGGCGCTCGGCGATCCGGCGGTCTTTCTCCGAGGGCTTGTTTTTTTTGCCGGCCATCTTGATCGCCACCGAGGGCTTGGCGTCCGGATCGATTTTTTCGGCGCTGAAATCCTCGTGGTAGTAGCCGTAGTCGTCGCGTTTTTTCGCGGGCTTCGGCTCGGCGGGCAGGATTTCCGTGTAGGGGGAGCCGCCGTCCTCCTCATCGAACTCGGTGCTCATCACGTGCGTGATGGTGTCCTCGATCTGCTTCTCGATTTTGATGGTTTTTTCGTCGTCGATTTTCTTCGCCGCCTCCACGGAGGGCGCGGGCGCCGGGGCGAAAACGAAAAACGGCTGCGGGGATTCCATGAATTTGACGAGGGGAATCCACTCCGTCCAGCCGGGCGTCCACAGGAAGTAACGCTCCGGGGATTTGCCTTTCAGGTTCAGCAAAGTGATCTGGGCCTGCAACGTGGCCATGGGCTTGGTCTGCTTCTGGGTCACGGCATCGTAGATGATCCAAATTTTGCCCGTCGCTTTCACTGTCCCTCCACGGGACTTTTCGGAGGGCGCGGGAACGGGCTTGAGGAAAAAGGCGGGGGGATATGGACCTAGGTCGAGGCTTTGATCTTCAGGCAGGAGGCCCAATGATCCTGGCCGTAGGACTTCAGTTCCGGCGCGGTCTGGCGGCACTCTTCGCTGGCCAGGGGGCAGCGCGGGTTGAAATGGCAACCCGGCGGGGGGTTCACCGGACTCGGCACGTCCCCGTGCAGGATGATGCGCTCTTCGCGGCGGCGGGGATCCGGGATCGGGATCGCCGACAGCAGCGCTTTGGTGTAGGGGTGCAGGGGGTTTTTATAAAGCTCTTCGGACTCGGCGATCTCGACGATCTTGCCCAGGTACATGACCGCGACGCGGGTCGAGACGTGCTCGACGACTTTCAGGTCGTGGGCGATGAACAAATAAGTCAGCCCCAGCTTCTGTTGCAGGTCCATGAGCAGGTTGATGACCTGGGCCTGGATGGACACGTCGAGGGCGGAAACCGGCTCGTCGCAGACGATGAGTTCGGGCCCGACGGCGAGGGCGCGCGCGATGCCGACGCGCTGGCGCTGGCCGCCGGAGAATTCGTGCGGGTAGCGGCTCAGGTGCTCGTCGCGCAAACCCACCAGGCGGATCAATTCGCGCACGCGGTCCTTGCGGTCCTTGGCGCTGGGGAAAAGACCGTGGATCAGCAGGGGTTCTTCCAGAACCGCGCCGATGGTCATGCGCGGATTGAGGCTGGCGTAAGGATCCTGGAAGATGATCTGCATTTTTTTGCGCAGCTCCCGCAAACCCTCGCCTTGCACGCGGGTGATGTCCTGGCCTTTGAAGGTCACCGTGCCCGAGGTCGGATCGATGAGGCGGATCACGCAGCGGCCGAGGGTGGATTTGCCGCAACCGGATTCCCCGACGAGCCCCAGGGTCTCGCCGCGCTTCACTTCAAAGGACACGTTCTGCACGGCCTTGACGCTGGCCACTTCGCGGCCCCACAGGCCGCCGGTGATGGGGAAGCTCTTCACCAGTTGATCGACTTTCAGCAGGGTTTCGCTCATGCTTTGTCCCCGTTCAGCGGAAAGTGGCAGGAGACGACCTGCGTGTCGTTGAGGGCGCGCAGCTCGGGGTATTCGACGCGGCAGCGCTCCTGCACGTAGGGGCAGCGGTCCTGGAAGCGGCAGGCCGGCGGGATGTCGAGCAGGCTCGGCACCAGGCCCGGGATGGTCTGCAGACGGTCCAGCTTGTGACCGGTTTCAAAGTGCGGAATCGAATCGAGCAGACCCTTCGTGTAGGGATGGCGGGGACGGTAGAAGATGTCCTCGACCGTGCCTTGCTCGACGATCTTGCCGGCGTACATGACGATGACGTCCTGGCACATCTCCGCGACGACGCCGAGGTCGTGGGTGATCAGGATCATGCCGGCCTGGAAGTCCTGCTGCAGTTTGCGCATCAGATCCAGGATCTGCGCCTGGATGGTCACATCCAGGGCGGTGGTGGGTTCGTCGGCGATCAGCAGTTTCGGATCGCAGGAGATCGCCATGGCGATCATCACGCGCTGGCGCATCCCCCCGGACAGTTGGTGGGGGTACTCTTTGTAGCGTTGTTCGGGGGCGGGAATGCCGACTTTGCGCAGGATGCCGATGGTGCGCTCGCGGACCTGATCGGCGGTCATCTTGGGATTGTGTTCTTTGATGGCTTCGTCGATCTGGTTGCCGATGGTGAAAACCGGGTTCAGGGAGGTCATCGGCTCCTGGAAGATCATGGCGATGTCGTTGCCGCGGATGGCGCGCATCTGCTGTTCCGGGAGCTTCAGCAGGTCGCGTCCTTCGAAGTTCACCTGGCCTTGCGCGATTTCGCCGGGGTTCTGGATCAGGCGCATGACCGAGAGCGACGTCACGGATTTGCCGCAACCGCTCTCACCGACGATGCCGAGGGTGCGGCCGCGACGGACCTGGAAGCTCACATCGTCGACGGCGAAAAAAGTCCCGTCGTCGGTGCGAAAACGCGTTTTCAGGTTTTTCACATCCAGCAAAAGATCACTCACGTCAGCCTGAACCTCTCTCAAAAGGTTTTCATTTTATACAGGCCGGAGGCCGCGACTTCAACAAAGAGATGCAATCAAAGCAGGCAATTCACGGTAGTGGCCGATAATGCCTAAGGGCTGATATTTATTCAAAATTTCAATGCGGGTGTAACCGAATCCGATGGCCACGGCGCCCACTCCGGCGGCTTGAGCCGAGGCCATATCGGGGGTGCCGTCACCGATCATCAGGGTCTGATGGGATTGAAATCCGGCGCGGGCCATCATGGTCTGGAGGGGCAGGGCGCTGGGTTTGCGCTCGGCCAGGGTGTCGGCGCCGAAAATGCCCTGCCAGGGAAAGCGCTCAAGGCCGTAGTGCTGCATCAAGGCCCGCGTGGGCTTTTCATTTTTATTGGTGATCAGGCCGATCCGGCCCCCGTCGCTCAACCATTTTTCGATGAAATCAAAAACGCCGGGAAAGACCGTCGTCGTGCGGGTCATGTCGTTTTCATAGTTTTCCAGGAAGCGTTCGATCAGCAATTCCTGGCGGGCATGGTCGGTGACTTCCGGGAAAACGCCCGTGATCAGCATCTTCAGGCCCTCGCCGATGTGGCTGACGATCACCTCGTGGGCGAGCTCCTGTTTCCCGTGTTCGCGCAGGGTTTTGTTCACGGCGCTGGAGATATCCCCGGCCGAATCGATCAGGGTGCCGTCGAGGTCAAAGCAGAGCAAACGAATCATGACCCATTTTCGGCCTTGAGCGGAGGCGGATCAAGTTTTATCGCCACTTCCTTCAGAAAGCGTGTCACTGGTGGCTCATAATCCCCGGGGAAATCGCGCAAGCCGTTCAGGTGCTCCGCCCCGGGCAGGGCGAGCTTGCGCCAGTCCAGTTGCGCATGGGGGGCGAAGACGGCGTCGATCTGGTCCGGGGAAATCAGAGGATCTTTCCAGCCGCGGATCGAGAGGATGGGAAAATGTTTCGGGAACTCTTTGAGCTCGTCGCCGAGATCGCCGTGCAGATGCGGGCTCCAGAGCAATGATAAAAAAGGCGTCGCCGCCAGACGGCCGAACAGGGTCGGGATCTTCTTTTCCCGCGCGTAGAGGTTGTAGATCGAGCGCACGAGTTTCCCCGAAGGCCCGCTGTCGGCGATCAGGGCTTTGATGTCGGCGCAGCGCCGGCGCGCCAAAGCCTCGATGGCGCCGCCGGTGGGATTGGAGAAGGAAAAAACGATCTTGTCGCCGTCGATCATGTTCAGCAGCTGTTCGATCTGGTCGGCGTAAACGTGCTTGAAGCCGAAACGCCCGCGCGTGGAGACGGGCGGACGCCACGGTGAAAAACCTTCTTCGAGCTCGAAGGCGAAGGCATCGAAGCCGAGCCCGTTCACGAATTCGATGTGGCGATGGATCTGCGCTTTTTTCCCTTCGAAAAAGGGCACGAAAAAAACGGTCTCTTCGTACTTCTTCGCCGGAGCCGGGAAGAGTTCCCCGTGAAAGGGAAAAGAGACCGTCATGGAAAACTCCTAGTGCTTGTTCGCCGGATTGCGGGACGGCCAGAGTTCGGTCCAGTGGGTCGGCGAAGCGCCGGCCGCCTGGTGGGCCTCTCCCAGGGCCTGTTCGCTGACGATGGTCTGCTCGAGGGCTGTCTCCGAAAGGACTTTGCCGCAGGCCTCGACGATGGATTCGGCGTCGATGCCGTGATAGGCGAAAATCTCGCTCGGACGCCCCACCTTCGAGTGCTTGCGCACGGCGCAGGCCTCGTGGCGGACGCCGACGACGGAGCCCAGGTTGTCGAGCAAGCCGGCCTCCCCGTCGTGCACGCTGACGATCGGCACACGCTTGCCGGCGACGGTGATCAGTTCCCCGGCGGCGACGTCTTCGGTGCGGCGCAGGTGCAGATCGGCGTTGATGCCGAGGCCTTCGCGCAACCAGTGGTAATCGTTTTCATGGGCGAGGATCCCGCACAGCAAATCCGGCGAGGTCACGACGACGACGTTGGCGTAAATGCCGCGCTCCAAGAGGGCTTCCGAGGCTTTCAGCGCCTCCGTGGAGGGAGAGCCCATGGAGAAGATGTTGACGACGTTGTCCCCGGGTTCGTAACCGGCGTAGCCGCGGTAATCAACCAGGTAGTAAGCGCCTTGCAGGACATCCTCACGGATCTTCAGCAGGATGTCGGCATCATCCATGGCGGCGACTTCGCTTTCGCTGATGGCGCCCGCCATCGGGAATTCGGCGCGGGCGAGAGCTTGCGAGGCGTCGGCCTTGAAGCGGCGCTGGCGTTTCAGGTTCGTCATCATGTCTTTTTGCTCCACGCCGCGGGTGACGCCGCGGATGAGAACGCCGTTGCGGCCGGCGTTGTCGTTGAGCAGGTGGCGCTTCATGGCGTCCGACAGGATCCAGTCGAGCTCCTGGCAGAAGAAAGGCTCCCAAGTCACCTGGTTCGGGATCTGGATGTCGGATTTCCAGCCGTGCTGCGCGCCTTCCGGCGACAGGGTCACGCCCGAGGGCGTGCCGACGCAGATGAAGCTCGATTTCCAATAAAGATTGTAGAAGTACTGGTCGAGAGCGCGTTTGATGAAGAAGTCGTAGACCGTCATCAAGGGCATGATCGGCACGCCGACGGTGTCGCGCAGGCGGCCGAAGGAGCCGACGCAGCTCATGACGTTGCACTCGGCGATTTCGAAACGCAGGAAACGGTCGCTGACGTCCTCGCCGGGCACGAGGTCCGGGGTCTTCTCGTCTTTGACGCCGTATTCCTCCTCGAGATCGGTGACCACGGGGGCGCCGAAGATCTTCCCGTCCATGGCGGGGTTCAGGTTCGTCGAGGTGCCGACGTCGGGGGCCATGGAGATGAACAGCTCCCCGGCGGTTTTCCATGACTTCTCGAAGTCGTTCAGGGGTTTCTGGCCCTGGGCGGCTTTCTTGTCGTCCCAAGGCGTGTTGGCGATGCGCACGAGCTTGGCGGTCAATTGCCCCAGCATCCATTGCGTGTGCGGGTAGCTCGCCATCTTCAGATTGATGTCCAGGGAGTCCGGGATGCCGCCGTTCTTCTCGATCTGATCGAGGAAGAGTTTCTGGTTGCGCTCTTTGAGGGCAGCCTGGTTCCTCAAATCAGCGTAAAGCTTCTCGCCTCGCTCTTTGAGGAACTTGCCTTCCGCGCTGCCGGCGCTGAAACGCTCGAACAGTTTGTCGCCTTTGAGGCCTTGTTTGTTCTTGAGCTCGGCCACTTCGTCTTCGCTCGGGAGGGCGGAGTGGTTGCCCGGTTGCGCGGCCATGCGCAGGCCCCAGCCCTTCAGGGTGTGGGCGACGATCATCGTCGGGCGGCGCTTCGAGTCGCGGGCTTTGATCATGGCTTCGGCCAGGGACAGCATGTCGTGGCCGCCGAAGTCGCGGAAAGCGTCGAAGAGCTCCTGCTCGCTGACGTTGTCGAGGAACTTCTTCAGGTGCGGGTGTTCCTTGGCGATGCCTTTTTTCAGGGCCTTGATGTCTTGCACGAGCAGGATGGCCTGAAGCTCGTAGTCCTGCAGGTCCTGCTCCAGGAATTTCTGGAAGAGCTCCCCGCCCGGTTTCTTGAACAGGGCCTGGCGCTTGTGGCCGTGGCGGACCTGGATGACGTCCCAGCCGTTGGCACGCATGGTGCGCTCGACGCGGTCGGCGTCGGTGCCGTTCATGATCTCTTTGTTGGTGATGCGGTGGCCGTCCAGGGACTGGCGGTTGTAGTCGACGATCCAGGTGACGCCGCCGATCTCGCGCTCGGCGAAATCCGGGATCGCCTCGTACATTGAGCCCTCGCGGAACTCCGAGTCGCCGGAGATCGCCCAGAAGTGGGCGTCCGGGACCTCATAGCCGTGCTCGCGGGCGTAGCGGTAGGCGAGCGCCATGTAGCCGGCGTTCACCGGCGGGATGCCGACGGTGCCCGAGGGGAAAAAGCCGTAGCCGTCGGGATCCAGGGCGGAGTGATAGGATTGGAAAACCGGTTCGCCGTTCTGCGAGAATTTGCGCAGACCCATCATGGCGGTGTCGCACTCCTCCTGGCTCAGGCGCGACAGGTCCTGCTTCAGCAGGAGATCGAGCAGGTAGTTGTAGGAGTGATCGGCCGGGGAGGCGTGGGGTTTGTTGGCGATCATGTCGTGGCCGGACTTCACGATCAGGTGCAAGGCGCCCAAAATATGCAGGGCGCTCGCGGCGGCGGCCGGGTGACCGCCGATCTTCGGATCACCTTTGCTTTTTTCGGCGCGGTGGTTGGCCTGGTAGATCATCTGCGTCGACAGATAATGAGCCCGGCGGGCGATGGATTCGAGCACGTCACGATTGATGTTTTTCAGAGATTTGTCCATGTTAGGTTGATTACGTGAGAACCCGGGAAGGGGACATGGATAACAGTATGCGTCGTAGTGTTACGACTCGAGAATGAAATCCCAACGGATTTTGACCGTGCCATCGGCCTCGATGATGCCCTTCGGCGGATTCGGAAAAGGGGCGGCGGAACGGAAGGCTTCCATGGCGGCGTCATCGAGGTCGGCGACGCCGGACTCGTTCATGACCTGCACCCTCACCAGATTGCCTTTTTCATTCAGGACGATCAGCAGTTTGGTGATGTGATCCTGATCCGAGGCGATGCGGCGACCCTGCTTGAACATCTTGTTCAGCTTCACCTTCACCGTGGGCTCCCAGTACTGCGACAGCTGGCGGCGGATGCGGGAGTAATAGGTGAAGTACTTGAACTCGCGCGTGTTGAGCATGGTCTCGGCGCCGGATTCGACGTTTTTGAGGTAATCGTTGGTGCGGCTCGAGTCGGAGGCGGCCTGACCGGCGCCTTTCTCCCCAAAGCGTTTTTGTTCTCTTTCCTGCAGCTGATTGACCGGGTTGTTGCCGGTGAGGTCGCGCAGGGTGGGGCGGTTTTTGGCGACGGGTTTTTCCGCGGTTTCGCCGGCGGGGCGGCTCGTGCGGCGCGCGGCGTTCTTGAGATTGCGGAATTCGCCGCGCTCGCGGGCCGCGGTTTCTTTTTCCACGCGTTGGTCGTGGGCCGACAGGTAAGCCTCTTTGACGGGCTTTTCATCGTTCGCGGATTTTTCGGCCATGTCGACGATGTGCTTGGTTTTCGGGGTCGGATCGGCGGCGTTTTTCTCGCGCGCGTCGATGAAGTCCACGGTCACGGTTTCCACGACGGGAGGGGTCGGACGCAGTTGGGACAGCGCCAAAAAAGCCGTCACCATGACGTGCAGGGCGAAAGATAAAATGAGCGCGTTCCGCAGGGTGAAATTCCGCATGGTCCCTCTGTGGGACCTATCGGAAGACGAAAAAGGTCAATGAAGTGAAATCGACAGAATTTGACTTCCCTTCCGGGCGCGCGTCAGAATGAGAAAGATGAAAATCGAGGCGTGGTTTTTGACGGACAAGGGGCTCCGCCGGGACTCCAATCAGGACTCCTGTCTCGTCAACACAGAGAAGGGCTTCTTCACCGTCGCGGACGGCATGGGAGGCCATTCCGGGGGCGAGGTCGCCTCCTCCATCGCCGTCAGCACCGTTGATGAAGTTCTGTCGGATCCCGAGGCCGCCCAACGCTCCCCCCGGGAAGTGATCCTGAAGGCCTACGAGACCGCCAGCCAGCGCATTTACGACAAGGCCGCCTACGAGAACACCGCCCTGGCCGGCATGGGCACGACCATGGTCCTGGCCTACGTGCGCGGGCAGTCGATTTACGTCGCCAACGTCGGCGATTCGCGTTGTTACATGTTCAAAAAGCCCTACCTTTGGCAAATCACCGAGGATCACTCGCTCGTGAACGAGCAGATCCGCGCCGGTCTGCTGTCCGAGGATCAGGCCCGAGCGATGGTCGGGAGAAACGTCATCACCCGCAGTGTCGGGTATGAACGGGAAGTGCATCCTGATATCATCGAAAGACACATGCAGCCGGGCGAGATCTACATTCTCTGCTCGGATGGATTGACCAGCATGGTTCCCGACGAGCGCATCGGCGAGATCCTGGACGGTCATCCTCCGGAGCGCATCGCCCGCCTGTGCATCGAGCAAGCCCTGGCCCACGGCGGGGACGACAACGTGACCGTCGTCGTCCTGCACGTGCTGGCGGATTCGAACTGAAGGGCGCGGGGGAATCGTGGAACGGGAACAGATCACACTCTTCGTCGTCGGCAATCAATCCGGTTCCTCGCGCAAGATCGTCATTCCCGCGGCCTGGGTGAAGCTCGGCGGTTTCGTGCTGGGCGTTTTGCTGCTGGCCTTCGCCGCCGGCATGGTCGATTACTTCGGGCTGCTCGTGCAATCCATGGAGAACAAACGCCTGCGCGCCGAGAACGCCCAGCTCACGAAGCAGTTCCAGGCCGTGGAATCGAAGGTGAGCGCCCTCGAAAACAGCCTCGAGCGCGTGAAAACCTTCACGCAGAAACTGCAGCTGATCACCAACATCGACGCCCAGGACCGCATCCTGAAACTCACCGTCGGCACCAAACCCGCGCCGGGCCAGCAGATGGACGAGTACGAGCCCATGGATCAGCGCATGCCGCCGGAGGCCTTCACGGAGCAGGATCAGGTGTTCGCGCCGGAGCGCCCTTTGAACGAGCAGCGCAACGAGGTGGCGGAAGAGGCGAGCGGCCGCGATTACGCGAGCTTGGTCGTGCGCATCGACAAGGCCGTCAAAGAGACGCACCTGAAAGAGCAATCCGTCATCGAGCTCTGGGAAAGCCTCTCGGACCGCCAGAGCATCCTGAACGCCACGCCGAACATCAAACCGGCCAAGGGCTGGATCACCTCGCGCTTCGGCCGCCGGGTGAACCCGGTGACGGGCCGTCTGGCCCTGCACGCCGGGATCGACATCGCCGCCGCTCCGGGCTCGCCCGTCTACGCGCCGGCGGACGGCGTGGTCACCTTCGCCTCCTACGATGAAAGCTACGGGAAGCTCGTCAGCATCGACCACGGCTACGGCGTGACGACGCGTTTCGGTCACAACTCGCAGATCTACGTTCACGTCGGGCAGCGCGTTTCGAAGTACGACGTCATCGCCGCGGTCGGCAACACCGGTCGCTCGACGGGCCCGCACTCGCATTATGAAGTGCGCATCAACGGCACGCCCGTCGACCCGATCAATTTCATTCTCGACGAATAATCAGCGGATCAGAAAGCCTTCGAGGGTTCTTTCGAACCAGCGCTGCAGCGGGGGCTGGTGCAACGGCCCGTCGCGCAGGATCTCCTCGCGGCTTTGCACGTGGCCCGTTTTCGGCAATTCGGCGTCGTTGGCGCACTCCTCGCTCCAGGCCAGCGTCGTTTCCGGATGGAATTGAAAACCGAGAGCGAGGTTGTCCCACACGAACGCCTGATGGGGCCACCAGGCGTTGCCGGCCAGGCGGGTGGCGCCGGCGGGAGTTTCAAACACATATCCATGCCACTGGAAAACCTTGAGTCGTCCCGGGGCTTCAAAGCCCGCGAGGCCGGGTTTGACCTGCAGATCGACGTCGAGCCAGCCGGCCTCCCAATCGCCGCGGGGGCCGACTTTCGCCCCGAGCACTTCCGCCAGCAATTGCCCGCCCAAACAAAGGCCCACCACGGGTTTGCCTTGTTTCAAGGCGGCTTCGATCAAACGCTTTTCCTCGCGCAACCACGGATGCAGGTGCTCCTGGTCGACGTTCATCTCGCCCCCGGCGATGATCAGGGCGTCGACCTCGTCCACTTTGGGCAGGGGCTCGCGCTCGGACATGCGGCGGTGCAGGCTGCGGAAACCGCGGGCTTTCACCCAGGGAACGGCCGTGCCCGCGGCGGAAAAAACGGTGTGCTGGACGATGCCGATCGTTTTCAAGGCGAAGACCTTTCGTTCATGATGGAAAAAGGCGCCTTCGGGCATTGCAGCTCGCGCATCTTCCGGCTGATCAGAACCGCCCAGTCCTTGGAGCTGAACGGCGGGGAGAGACGGGCGTCGAGCAAGCTGCGCTTGAGAGCCGCCAGGCGCGCGGAGGACGTGGGTTTGGTGGCGAAGGACTCATCGCCCACGCAGATGCGCACGATCTCGGGACTGATCGTGTTGCTGAGCAGTTCGTCGATCATGTCGCACATGAACTCGCCGGCGCCCAGATGATCGATGGCGGCTGACCAGTCGAACCAGGCGTTTTTCAGGACGCGGCAGGCGGTGACGTGGGCGCGGCTCTCGAGAGGCAGGTTTTCCAGCGTCATGTGAGCCAGAGGGGAGGCCTCGGGTGCGGCCGGAACCAGCTCGCGGGAAGAGACTTGCAGCGTGCGCAGATTGCCGCGGAAGGAACTCAGGCGGTTCCCGAAGATCCTCAACGTGTGCTCCAGCCATTCGTGCACCGGGGCGCGCCCCAGGGAGAAGCCTCTTTTCCCGAACAGGGCGGACTTCAAGACATGATGGCGCTGCTCGAGCTCCGAGCGTTGGATGACGGAGTCGTCGGCGGCCAGGGTGCGCAGCGCGCGCACGATCCGTTGGTGGGTGATCTGGCTTTGCCGCAAATTCTCATTGTTGTCCCGCCAGAAGACGTACTCCGCGTCTTCGGCGTGCCGCTGCTCGAAAAAATCCCGCGCCTCATTGGTCAGGGTCAGGCTCAACGTCAGCGTCTGGCGCAGGGAGCCCACCCAGGCGCGGCTTTGGTCGGCGCAACGGTTCACGGCCTCCTCGTCGTGGACGGATTCATCCAGCGCGCGCCGCAAGGTCGCGGCCAGTTTGCGCCGCGCGATGGCTTCAAAGGCGCCGAGGGTGGAAACGCGGGTGTCCGGCGCCACGCCGGGCCGCAGCTGGGCGGCGGCATCGAGAACGTTCAGCATGGCGGCCGGAAACGCCGGCGTGGAATTGAAGCCGGAAAGGCCGCTCTGGAAGATACCCAGCAGCTCGTGGCCGGTCACGCAGGCGAGGAGGGGATTGTTCCTGGAGTCGCGCAGCTGCGCCTCGTAGATCATCAGGCCCTGATGATGGCGCGAGACCAGTCGTTCGATCTCCAGGGTGTCGATATCCATTTTCTGGCGGGACGCAATGGTGGCTTGCAGCGCGGGCGAGGGCTCGCCAACGCGTTCTTCGAACAGGGATTCCTCTTTTTGCAGGTCGCGCGTGATCTCGTCGATCTGCTGGGTGCTCGCCAGGCGCATGTAAGAGATTTTGCGGTCGATCTTCCAGAACTGGCAGGTGTTCTGCAGGATGGCCATGCGGTGTTCGGGCACGTTCATGTCGACGGTGTTCTGGTCCACCATTTTCACGAACGTGGAAAGCGCGCTGGTGGCGGCGGCGCCGCCGGTGAGGGCGAACTTCGCGGTCATGCCGACCGCGGGATTCACCGCGAAAGCCATGAGGGCGTAAGGGGCGAGATTGTTGGCGATGTCGTTGAGGGCCAGTAAGACCTTGCCCGTTCCCATGAGCTCGCGCCCGCACTCGGAGCGCAGCAGGGGGTTGCTGCTGAAAACCGTTCCCAGCCGCGTCGCGGATTCGATGGCGATCCGGATGTGCTCGTCGAGCTGCCCCACGGGGAGCTGCCCGCTGACCGGGTCCTTCAGGCTGTCGGGCTGGCTCATGTACTGCTGGAGAACGACCAGGGCCTCGCGGATCCTCTGGGTGTTGTCATGGACCCCGCTCATCGTTTCCTTCATCGGCGCGCATTCCGGTGTCGTGTCGATGGTCGCCGACATGATGTCCAGGGCCTGGATCAGGGAGTCGTAGGGGCGGTTGTTGAACAGCGGGCAGTCGTACTCGGGCGCCAGGCCGCAGGCGATGCGCAGGGACGAGGCGGCGTTCGTGTACGTCTCGTTGCAGGTTCGCGGCAGGGGATCGCTGCTGATCGGTCCGGGCCGCCGCTGACCGGGATAGTCGCTGCCGCTTCCCGATCCGCTGTTGTCTCCCGGGCAATTTTTGTTGGTGGTGATGCAGTCCCAACTATCGAAGGCCGCCGCGGTCAGGCTGAAGAAAACCGTCAGCAGGAAAACCCTGATCATCTCCGTCTCCTTCAGTTCAGATCGTTGTGCGACGGTTTCGAGCAGCGCAGCTCCGTCAGCTTCTTGTCCACGAGCAGGGCCCATTCTTTCGGGCTGAGGCTGGTGGTGACGCGGTCGCCTTTCAGGCGCGCTTTCGATTGCTGCAATTTGGAAGGCACGCGCTGGCTGCCGTCGAGGTTGATGTCGCCGCGGCAAACCGACACGAGCTCACGCTCCACCTTGTTGTCGATGTGGCGGTCGATCATGTCGCACATGAACTCGCTGGCGCCCAGGTGATCGATGGCGGCCGACCAATCCAGCCAGGCGCTTTCCAGCAACTGGCAGGTGATTTCGTGACCCCGGGTGCCGGCTTGAATGATCCCGGGATTCAGGTTGGCCAGGGGTTCGCTCTCGGCTTTTCCGGGCGTCAGGCGCTGCGATCCCGCGAGCAGGCGCTGGGTGTTGTCGTTGAAGGAGCTGACGCGGCTGCCGTGCAGGCGCAGCGTGTGGTTGAACCACTCGGAAAGAGGCGAGCGTCCCACCGACCACGAGCCGCGGCGGCCGAACAGGGAGCCTTTCAGAAGGCTCATGCGCTGATCGAGCTCCGAGCGGTCGAAGACGGAATTCTCTTTGGCGAGCTCGCGCATGACTTTTTCCACGCGGCTCAAGGTGACCTCTTCGCGTTTGACGGCGTCGCGCTGATCGCGCCACTGGGCGTAGGAGCTGTTTTGGCCCAGCTCGTTTTCCAGCTTCAAGCGTTCTTCGTTGGCGAGCTCGGCGGTCAGGCGCAGGGCCTGGCGGAGCGAGCGCACCCAGGTGGTGGTGGTTTCCGCGCAAAGCTGCACGGCTTTGGCGTCGCCTTCGACGGCGGCGTTGTAAACGGCGCCGATGCGCTTGCGGGCCACGTCGTGCAGATTGATCAGGGGGATGATGCGCGGATCGAGATCGGCGCCGGGCTGATTCGGGTCCGCGGGGACGTTCGGATCGGGCGCCGGCGTGCTCCAGCTGCCGTTGTTGTAACCGCCGGAAGAAGGCTGATTCATCTGCACGGCGCGGATCATGTTCGCCAGGATCGTGGCGGGGAAGGTCACGGTCAGGGCATCGATGCCTTGCTGGCCCATGCGGTTCCAGTCCAGGCCGCCGTAAGCGGCCCCCGGCCGCATGCTCTGGCGGTACAGCTCGGCCCCGATCAGGCAGGTCTGCAGGGTTTCGTTGCCTGCGTCGCGCAGCTGGCTTTCACGGTAGGACAGATTGAAGCTGTCCTTGCGCATCTGCTGCTCGATGCTGATGGTTTTGCCTTCCAGGGCCTCGCGGCGGCTGATCAACTGACTGATGTCTTCGGTGGCCGGCGCGCTGTACAGGGCGCGGTAGGCGTTTTTCTGCCGGTCCAGTTCGCTGGTGACGTCCTGGATGCGGCCGCTCTGCGCCCATTGCATGAAGCGGATTTTCTGCGCGATTTTATTGAACTGGCAGGTGTTTTTCAGGACGGCTTTGCGGTGCTCGGGATTGTTCATGTCGATGGTGTTGGTTTCCACCATTTGCACGAAAGAGGACACGGCCGAGGTGGCGGCGGCGCCGCCGGTGAGGGCGAACTTCGCCGGTAAGCCGATGCTGGGATTCACGGCGGCGAACATCAGCGCGTAGGGCGCCAGGTTGTTCATGATGTCGGTGAGGGCGACCAGCACTTTTCCGGAACTCATCATCTCGCGGCCGCAGCGCGAGTTCAGCAGCGAATTGCTGCTGAAGATCTGGCCGAGGTTGTTGGCGGCGTAAATGGCGGAGGTGATCTGTCTTTCGAGATCGGCCAATTGCACGGGCGGCAGCGGTTCCACGCTGTTGCTTTGCAGGAGGGTTTGCAGCGTCTGCACGGTGGCGCGCAACTCGTCGGCGTTCCTTCCGATCCCGCCGAGGGCGGAACTCATGCTTTGGCACTCCGGGGTGGTCGCCACCGCCTGGCTCATGATGTCGATGGCCTGATTGAGTTCCTCGTGAGGGCGGTTCTCGAAAAGGGGGCAGTCGTACTCGGCGGGCAGATTGCACGCCGGGTACATCACGGGTCTTTCGTTGTCATCGATGTCGGCGAGTTGACCCGGCAGGCGCACCTGACGGTACGTGGAGAAGGAATCCCCCGGGAGGCACAGATAAGAGCTGGGGTCGGCGTTTCGCGCCGGCATGGGATCGCGTCGCGGCACCCCCACCACTTGCGCTGACGCGACGGAATGCGCGCCACAGAGGACCAAGAGCAAAACGCCTTGGGTGAGAAAACGTCGGTGGGAACGGACCGGCTTCTTCATCAAACACTCCTCTTTTTTCGGGGGACGGAAAAGTCTTCTTGGGCCCTGTGAATTAGTTCCTTTTTGGAACCGGGGCACGCCTTTTCTCTGTCTAATTGCAGTGCATATAAAAATTAGTAACCTATTAGAATGACTTATGTGTTCCCAAACTGTTCCCGGACCTCCAGGGGCATTGTGACCCCGGTCTCAGGATGAAACGTCGAACTTTCGTTGTTCTGTGTAGAAAAGGAACTCGACCAGGCCCGAAAAATCTCAATGATTTCGATGGAAAGGGCCTAGAATGGTCCCCATGGTTGGCAAGGAGTTTGAAAGGAAAAAGGGCATGATGAAGGTGTTTTTTCTCTTCTCAGCGCTGCTTCTTCCCCTCTCGGCCGTGCAGGCCCGGGTGAAGCTCTCTCAAACCAAGCCGGTCGTGTTTCCGCAGACCGACGTGAAGCTGTCGGTGAATTCGGACGACGTCCGCAAAGTTATTCCCATGGACATGAAAGCCACCAACGACGCGGGCGCGGTGGCGCAGCGGGTGGGCGACCGGGCCCTGCAGAATTGGCTCGAATCGCCGGCCGTGAAGAACAGCTCCTTCGGTCGCACCGCCACCCACGTGGAAGGCGCCATGAAGACCGAGATGAGTTTGCAGGGCGGCGACGACAAGAAGACCGAGCACAAGATCGCGTTTCAGGTCCAGGCCCTGCAGGCCACCACGAAGCTGCAGTACAAAGGCTGGGTGAACGCCGAAGCCAATTACGACGCCCGCGCCAAGGCCTCTTCCGTGCAGCTCACGGAGAAGATGATGGACAATAAGAACGTCGTTCTTTCCCACACCGCCAACAGCCGCGAGGGCGTCAGCTCCCTGGGCGTTTCCTGGTCCTGGTAAATTCTTATTTCGCGCCGATGTCGCCGCGCCGGCGCTGGCCTTGCCAGCGGGCTTTGGCCGCCTGCGCGTAGGCGCTTTCCCGCGCCTCTTCCCGGGAGGATCCCAAACCCACCGCTCCCAGCACGCGCCCGCCCTGGACGCTCCAGCGGCCGTCGGGTGATTTTTTCGTGCCGGCGTGGATGAAGTAGGCGGTGGCGGATTCCGCGCCGAGGTCGCCTTCGATGGGCGTGCCCTTGACGGGACTTTCCGGGTAACCGTCCGCCGCCAGCACCACGCAGACGGAATGCATGCGGCGCAAACCGAAGGGCACCATGCGGCCGCGGGCGAGCTCGTGAAAGACGCGGCCCAGGTCGCCGTCGAGCAAGGGCAGGATCACCTGCGTTTCGGGGTCGCCGAAGCGGGTGTTGTACTCGAGGACCGTCGGGCCGTTTTCCGTGATCATCAATCCGATGAAAAGAACGCCGCGGAAAACCAGGCCTTTCTGCTCGATCAGGCGGATGCTCGGGGCGACGATTTCCTTTTCGATGCGCTCGCGCAGGGCGGGATCGATCTCGAGCGGGGCCACCGTGCCCATGCCGCCGGTGTTGGGGCCTTCGTCATCGTCCCGCAGGCGTTTGTGGTCCTGCGCGATCGGCAGGGATTTCCATTCGTGACCGTTGGTCAGGACCAGGTAGGACATTTCCCAACCGGGTTGGAATTGCTCGAGCAGGGCGCGCTCGCCCGCGGCGCCGAGGGTTTTCTTTTCGAAGAGATCGGTGGCGCGCGCGATGAGCTCGTCCGTGGTTTTGCAGATGAACACGCCCTTGCCGGCGGCCAGGCCGTCGGCTTTCAAAACATAAGGGGGCGTGAACTTCATCATCGCCTCGCGCACGGATCCGACGCTGTCGACGACGGCGAAGGCGGCGGTGGGAACCCCGGCCTCTTCCATGAACGTCTTCGCGAAGATTTTGCTGCCTTCCAGGCGGGCGCCTTCGCGGTTCGGGCCGACGACGAGAACGCCGCGATCGCGCAGCCGTTCCGCCAGGCCGTCGACGAGAGGATCCTCCGGACCGATGAAAACGAAGTCGATTTCGGTGCGCAGGCAGAAGCCGATCAGCTTTTCGGTGTCTTTCCAGTCGAGGGGGTGGCAAAGCGCCTCGCGGCTCATGCCGTCGTTGCCCGGAGCGGCGTGGATCTCGGTGATGGAGGGGGAGCGGGACAGGGCTTTGACGAGGGCGTGTTCGCGACCGCCTTGTCCGATGACCAGGACTTTCATCGTGACTCCGGGTGTTGAGAGTATGCAGGCATCCTGGCATCTCCTACTGTTTTTGCCAATGGAAAATCTTGTTGTTCTCTCCGGGAAAAGAACGGCCTTCGGGGCCTTTGGTGGATCTCTCAAAGACGTCTCCGCGACGGACCTGACCGTGGCTTGCGCCAAGGCGGTCATGGAACAGGCCGGAGTCACCGCGGACAAAGTCGATCACGTGGTGATCGGCAACGTCGTGCAATCCAGCGCCGACGCGGCTTATCTCCCGCGCCACATCGGCTTGAAAAGCGGCGTGCCGGTGAACGTCGGCGCCTTCCTGGTGAACCGCCTCTGCGGTTCGGGTTTCCAGAGCTGGGTGAGCGCCGCGCAGATGATCCGCGAGGGCGAGGCTTCCCTGGTGCTCGCCGGCGGGGTCGAGCAGATGTCCCAGATCCCTTACGTGTCCCGCAAAGCGCGCTTCGATGGCCTGCGCATGGGGAATTTCGAGCTTGAAGACGCCATGACCGGGGCCCTCACGGATTCCCACGTGGGCTTGCCGATGGCGCTGACGGCGGAGAATCTCGGCGAGCAATACGGCATCAGCCGCGAACAGTGCGATGAATTCTCCCTCTTGTCGCAAAGCCGTTACAAAGAGGCTTTGGCCCGCGGCGATTTCAACATCGAGATCACCCCGGTGAAAGTCGTCACGAAAAAGGGCGAAGTCCTCGTCGAGAATGACGGGCATCCCAAGCCGGACGTGACGCTGGAAAAACTCCGCGCCATGAAGTCTTTGTTCAAGAAAGACGGTCTGGTGACGGCGGCCACGGCGTCCGGCATCGTTGACGGGGCGGCTTGCACCCTGCTCGCTTCGGAAAGCCGCGCCAAGGCCTTGGGGCTGAAGCCTTTGGCCCGCATCGTGTCCTACGCTTCCGTGGGTTGCGATCCCAAGATCATGGGGATCGGCCCGGCGGCGGCGGCGCGCCTGGCCCTGCAGAAAGCTGGAATGAAGCTGGATCAGATGGACCTGGTGGAAGTGAATGAGGCTTTCGCCGCGCAATTTTTATCGGTGCAAAAAGAGCTGGGCCTGGATCCGAAGCGCACGAACGTCAACGGGGGCGCCATCGCCGTCGGCCATCCCTTGGGCGCTTCGGGCACGCGGATCATGAATCACCTGGTCTATGAGCTGCAGCGCCGTCAGGGGCGGTTCGCCCTGGGCAGCGCCTGTATTGGCGGCGGTCAGGGAATCGCCATCGTGATCGAACGGCTCTCGTTGTCTTGAGCGGGTGACGGGGTTTCACGGTGCGTCGACAAGGCATCCTTGACCCAGGCGCTGTTCTGAGTCATTTTGGCCTTCATTTTTCAGAGATTTCCCGTGCTGGGATAGCTCAGTTGGTAGAGCAACGCATTCGTAATGCGTGGGTCGCAGGTTCGATTCCTGTTTCCAGCACCATTTTTCAACTTATCAACTGAATTTCTTTTTTTGGTATCAACTTTCGATCAATTGAAAGTTTTTTGAGACAATTTATCTCAAAATTCATCAATAACTTTTTCTGTTTGCTGAAAATCAACTTCGGTTCCTTCATATCTTCAGTCAAAAAATTAATAAGTATTTTTTGACTTAGTCTTGATCACAATGATTTAATGAAATTCATCTTTGACTTCGCACACCTCCGTTCACCATCATGAGGTGAATGTCTCAATATTCTCGACTCGGTCAACTACTCTTCGAGGCCCGCAAGCGATCTGGTTTAACCCAGCAACAGGTCGCCGACCGTCTGCAGCTGAAAAGTGGGCAATCCATATCTGACATCGAGCGTCGAGAGGACATTCGCATCCCCATCAAGACCCTGCGCCGTTTGATTGAGCTTTATCAGTTGGAGGCGGGTCCAACGTTTGATCTTTATCTTGAAAACGAGAAAATCCGGCTGGAGAAAAAGCTTTTGAAGCAGTTCCAAAAGGGTTAAAGCGGCGGGCCCGGAGGGGGCCCCCTTAAACATGGGACATTTTTCCTCCCTATCTTTGGCCAGAGCGGCTTACTGCCTGGCGTTACCTTTCGCATTCCCAACAGGAATACCCTAAGATTTTAGGTGTGCGTAAAAAAGATTTAGGCGCTTTTCTCCAGACTGCACGACGGAAAAAAGGCCTTTCTCAAAGTGAAGTCGCGGGATATCTCAAACTCCAGTCCGCGCAAAGCATTTCTGATTGGGAGCGCAACTACGGGTCTGGCGTTCCGATCCAGTCTTTGAAACAGCTCATCAAGCTCTACGGTCTGAAGGATCAGCAGGTGTTCAAGTTGCTGCTGGATCACGAGTTTCAGAAACTCAAACGTTGCCTGACCGAGGATTTCTATTCCAAACCCGTGAGACGCAAACGGCGCTCTTGAAGAAAACGGCAGGAGTCCCCGATTGGGTTCCGGACCGGTTACGATGTACTTTGGTGTTCGATGGAAACACAAAGGCAACAGGAGCATCTGGCTCAAGAAATCATTCACCGTCACTCCGATGAGTGGCTGCCCGCCGATCCGATCCTCAAGGCGTTCCACCGGGTGCCGCGGCATCTGTTCGTCAGCCGTTACCGGATTCCGGGGACGGACCGGTGGGTGGACGTGAACGCCGAAAACCTCAAGCGCGTCTCGTCGTTCATCTACCAGGACCGTCCGCTGATCCTGTGGGGCAGCGAGGCTGATTTCCACGACGGGGACGCGCCGGTCTCGACCATTTCGCAGCCCTCGCTGGTGCTGCATCTGCTGGATTTGTTGCGCCTGGAAAAGGGCATGCGGGTTTTCGAGCTGGGCACGGCGAGCGGTTGGAATGCGGCCCTGATGGCGGAGCTGGTCGGACCCGAAGGACATATCCTGACGGCGGAGATCATCCCGGAATTGGCCCGCGAGGCCCGGGAGCGCTTGCAGCGCCTGAAATATCCCCAGGTGGAGGTTTTCGCCGGCGACGCGTTCAACGCCGTCGCCGGAAAGAAGTTCGATCGCGTGATTTTCACGGCCGCGGCCGAGGATCTTCCCCGGAGCTTTTACGAGTGCCTGCCGGTGGGCGGGCTTTTGCTCTTCGTGTTGAAGAGCCCGCTCGGTCCCGACCATTTCGTTCTTTTGCGGAAGGGCGAGGAGGGTTTTCAGTCCGAAAAAATCGCGCCTTGTTCTTTCGTCTCCGTCACGGGGGACGGGAGCGGCGCGGAAAAAGCCCCGGCTTACGAAGAGGAATGGCATGAATTGCATCGCCACTTCGGTTGTTTCGTTCTGTCGCAGCTGACTTTGGAAATGCGGCCGGCGGAGGATCTCCCCGGCCTGGAGTCGACGCCCGATCAGGTGGTCTGGCGCCGCCCGCAATCACTGTTCATCTGGCGCCGGCGCTTTCACTGACAGCATTTTTTGCGTCGCGGGCGTGAGCATCGCCCACGTGAGCCCGCGCCAGGCCATGGTGCAGGACAGGGAGCGCGCGGCTTCGCGCAGCGACGGGTTCGGCGCGGCGTATTTCACGAATTGATCGAGCAGGATCCGTTGAATGGCCGGCGTCGGCGGGGTGGCGTAGGCCGGACACAGCAGCAGATCTTCCGTCAGGGACATGGCCTCGGCGATTTCCCCGGGGTCTTTCAAGCGGAAGGCCCGGGCGCGAAGATTTTCAAATCGCTCGCCCAGCTGGCGGGCGGATTCCCGCTCGCAAAGCTCCGAAGGGGAATTTCCACGCAAGAAGGCGCTTTGCCTGTCATCGGGGGAGCAGAGGGCGGCGAAGCGCGCGTCCAACGCGGCCGGAATGGCGCGATCGGGAGCCGTGCCGTGCAAGCGCACGGGCTTGAGGCCGACTTGAACGCGCCACTCGTTGATCCGCAGGGAATCCACGAAGGCCTCCGCGGAGGGACGCGGGGACGGGGCCTGGCCGCAGCTCGCGGCCGCCCAGTCGCGCAAGGCGGGGCTGGAGGACTGGCGGGCGTCGATGGGGCGGGTGACGCCGTCCCAGACGGAAAGGCTCCAGCGGCCGAAAGAGCCGCTGGGATTGGGCTGGGATTCGTAGCGCAGGCCATCGCACACCACTTCATCGCCGGTTTCGGAGCCGGCGAAGCTCACGGAATGGGCGCCGTTCACCGCGTGAGGGCGGCCGCTTTCATCGAGGCAGATATAACCGCATTCGTAGCGAACGGTGGTGTTGAACAGCCCGCTGGTGCGGGAGTTCGGCGGGTAGTTCTTCGTGGAGTTGTCCCAGATGCAGGAGCAGGGCGCGAATTCGGTGGTCGGAGCCGCGGCCCAGGCCGCGGAGGCCAGGAGTCCGCTCAGGATCAACAAACATCGCATGAAAACGCCTCCGTCGAAATTCTGGACACTGCGGAAATTCCTCCAGGGTCGGGGCGGCGGGGGACGATTTGCCGCGAGCCGGGAATTCCATCGCTTCCCTCAGCGAAAGGCGTGCCGCGGGATCAGGCCGATTTCTGCGGGGAATCCTGATGATAGAAATGCGCGTACTGCATGTCGACGCCCATGATGTGGCTGAAGAGCCAATTCTTCAGGAAGGCCGTGAAGGCCGCGGAGTCGACCTGGCCGGATTGAATGGACGCGGCGAAACCGCCGTAGGTTTTTTCAAGCTTGTGGTGGATCGCCTCATGGGACTTCAAGCCCGGATAGCTGATCGAGCGCAAAAAACCCTCTTCACTGCGGAAGTGCTGTCCCACGTAGGCGCCCAGGTCCTCATAGGCCCGTTTGAGATCCGCGAGCGGCGTTTCGGGGTCGAAGTGCCGGATCAGGATGTTGATCTTGTCGACCAGGATCCTGTGTTCGTCGTCGATCTGATCGATGTGGGTTTCCAGGCGCGGCGTCCAGTCGAAGGTCGTCAGGTTCGCGCGGGAGTCGGCGTCGATGCGGTACTCGGATTCCAGCGTCTCATGGGCCCGGCGCATGTCGCTCATGTGGTGTTCGAACAGGTTGCCGTACTCGATGGCCTGCGAGGCCACCAGGCGGTTTTTGTTCGCGACCTCGTCGATGTCGATCAGGTTCGTGCCCAGCACGGTCACGCCCTGGGACTGCTCGCGCAGGCAGTCGAGGATCTTTTTGATGGAGGGAGTGACCTCGCCGATGCGGCCGGTGATCTGCGAAAAAATGCTCGAGCAGTCGTCGATGCGCGCGGCCACTTCGTTCAGCGATTGGTGATTGCCGTCGGCCAGGCGATCGATCGTGGTTTTCGCCTCGCTCAAGGATCCCTGGATGTGGGTTTGGCTGTCCTTCATGATGCCGGCGATTTCATCGGCGGCTTTGCCGGTCATGACCGCGAGGGAGGCGATCTCCTGGGCGACGATGGAAAAACCCCGCCCGGCCTCCCCGGCGCGGTTGGCCTCGATGGAGGCGTTGAAGGACAGGATTTTCGTTTGAAAAACGATTTCTTCGATCAACCGGGTTTTTTCCGCGATGCGATTGATCATCGCCATGGAGGACGACAGGTTTTCCAGGGTGTGCTTGAGGTCATCGCGGAAGCGCTGGCCCTGTTCGCGCAACCCCTGGCTGGAATCGGCGAGGGAGGCGACGTTGTTTTGGCCTTGGGAGGACAGCTCGACCAGGAACTGGACCTGGTCGCCGACCGCCTGGGACAGGTCGTTGGTGCTGGCCATCATCTCCTGGATCTCGTGCTGGGCGGCGGCGGCGCTTTGCACGCGCTCCATCTGCTGCTCGGAGGTTTGCGTGATTTCCTGGCTGACCTGCTGCAATTCGCGGGCGACGCTGCGGATATCGCCCTGGATGCGGTGGGAATCGCCCAGCATAGCGGAGGTTTTTCTCTTCAGACGAAAGGCCCGCCAGGCGCAGAAACTCAGGAGGAGGGTCGTTATCAGACATGATAAAATGACGTAGATCATCGATCCCCTCCAATGGCTTGGCTGAGAATCCTATCGACGGGAACGTGAGGAGCCTAAAGGCTTTTTTCGTCCAGAATTTTTTTAGCGGCTTTGTAGTTCTCAGGAGCGACGTAGAGGCGATCGATGATGCGAGCCCCTTCGTAGCGTTTGAAAATTTCCGTGCTCTGGTTGATGGGCGAGGGAAGGTCGCGACGGTCATATTGATCCACCACGTAGATGTCCATGGCGTGGTCTTCGGGCGAACCGGAGTGGTACTTCGACAACCGGGCTTTGGACGAGGCCCAGATCACGTCGATGCCGAGGTTCTCCATCGTCTCCTTAATATGGAGGGGCCGGTCGCTGTCGCCGGTGTTGTGCAGCTCGGTCAGCATGCGGTAGGGGCGGCGGAAGGCGATCCGCTGCGCCCAGGGGTTGTTCGAGGACGCCAGGTGCTCGTGCAGTTTGTAGTCGTTGAAGCGCACGTACTCCTGGATGTCCGCCGGCAGGTGGAAGGTGCAGTCCGGGGAGGACAGGTACCGGTTCAGCATCTCCTCGTAGATGATCGACTTGTGGTGGAAGTAGACCATCAAGTGCATGTGATGGCGCGAGATCAGGAAATCGTCGAAGGAGTAAAGGGCGCGGCGGTTTAGGGCCAGGTGCAGTTTTTCGTCCTGGCGGTGGAAGGTCATGTTCTGGATCAGCCACTCGTGGTCGATCTTGCCGTAGCTGGTTCCGCAGAAGTAGGAGTCGCGTTCCAGGTAATCGATGCGATCGGCGTCGAGCTCCGAGCTCACGATCTGCGAGAGAACCGGGCGCAGGTCCGTGTTGCCGTCCATGAAAAAGTCGTCCGGGGCGGCCAGGCTTTTGTCGATGAGGCAGGCCACGTGCAGCGGCGTGATGTCGCTGAATTCCCTCGTGATGGTGCGGGCGATCTCGGAATCGGTGACGAGCTTGATCGTGTAGTCTTCGTGGTTGGCGCGCCGGCCGCCCTGGGTCGGATCGGCGTAAACGCCCACGCGCAGGTCCGCGACTTTCGGCATGACGGTTTCGGTCGTGTGGCTCAGGGGCCCGTGGCCCACGTCATGAAGGAGCGCGCCGAGGCGGGTCGCCTGGCGCAGGCGCTGACGGGTGGACGCTTTCTGAAAAGGATAAACCCGGAAAATCGAATCGAAACACAGGCCGGTCAGGTGACCCACGCCCACCGAGTGCAGGTAGCGGTTGTGGGTGGCTCCGGGGAAACTGAACTCCGCGAAACCGAGTTGCTTGATGCTCCTCAGACGCTGGAATTCCAGCGTGTCGAGCACCGCCACTTCCTGATCCGAATAATAAAGCGACCCATGCACCGGATCCCGAATTTCCATAGGTACCGCCTACTTTCTGGTACCCCTCCGCGTCAAGTTTGGAGAGGTTTTTGGCTTCTGGTTTTGTTCTATCTGAAGGCCTTTTCCAAAGCCATCAGTGCATCAAGAGAAGGATCATTGTCGCAATGCATCGATGGTCCGGTCTTCGCTCTAGGTCTCTTCATGCCGCGTAATAGAAATTTTGTGCATCAACCAGGTGTCTTCCATGTCGGGTCTCGGACAAACAACAAGGAATGGTTTGAGATGCCACTTCCGCAAGTCTGGGAGCTTTCCACGGATCTCTTATGGTTCAGCTCGAGGGCTTTCGGTGTGGAACTTCAAGCCTTTGTCTTGATGAGCAACCATTATCATCTGCTTTTACGGACTTCCGAGGCGAACCTGCCCGCATTCATGTGCTATTTTTCACGGGAAATGAGCCGGGCAATAAACAGAGAGATGGGACGGATCAATCATATTTTCGGGGCCCGGTATTTTGCGAGCCTGGTGGACGATTGGAAATATCACCATGCCGTCTATAAATATATTTATCGCAACCCTGTCGATGCGGGTTTGGGCAAAAAGGTTGAACTCTATCCCTATTCAACCCTTCAAGGGCTTTTGGGTTTCAGTCGTCTTCCTGTGGGGGTGGTTGATCCTCTGGAACTCGTTGAAAGACCGGAGGAAACGCTCGATTGGTTGAACTTCTCCTTCCATGAGGATCAAAGAGAGTGCATTCGGAAAGGACTGAAAGGGGCCCGCTTTGAATGGAAGACGGGACGAAGAAAACGAAATTGCTGGACGAATGACCTGGTTTTCCCGACTAACGCAGAGGGATACCAGAAAGTAGGCGGTACCTTCGGCCAGATTTTCTCATTTTGACTTAAGCATTTTGAGACGCCGCCGATCAGTGAGGTAAGCGAAATATCACCCATGGAGTCCAAGGTGGACTCCCTCGGTCTCAAGGATTGAGATCGCGATTCTTCAAGGAGGAGGAAAGATGGGTCTGCGTATCAATACCAACACAGCCTCGCTGAATTCGCAGCGGGTCCTGTGGGGGACGAAAATCAACCTCGATAAGAGCATGGAAAAGCTCTCTTCGGGTTACCGTATCAACCGGGCTGGCGACGATGCCGCCGGACTCGCGATCTCCGAAAACCTGCGCGCTCAGATCCGCGGCTTGAAACAAGCCTCGCGGAACGCCCAGGACGGGATCTCGCTGGTCCAAGTGGCGGAAGGTTCGATGAACGAGATCTCCTCGATCTTGATTCGTCTCCGCGAACTCGCCGTGCAAGCCGCTTCCGACACGATCGGGCCGGTCGAGCGTCAATTCCTGAACGTGGAATATGACCAGCTCGTCTCGGAAATCGACCGCGTCTCCGAAGGGACCGAGTTCAACGGAACTCAGCTCCTCGCCGGGGTGGGATCGATCCTCGATTTCCAGGTCGGAACCCGCAACAATCCTGAAATCGACCGCATCTCCTTCGATGCTTCGAAGGCCGATGCGAACTCCGCGGCTCTGGGTGTGAACCTGTCGAGCGTCGCCGATAAAGCCTCCGCGCAGAACGCGCTGGCCTCCATCGACAACGCCATCGTCAGCGTCTCCGCGATGCGCGCCGACTTCGGCGCCATCCAGAACCGCCTTCAGTCCACCGTCAGCAACCTGCAGGTGAGCCTGGAGAACATGTCCGCCGCCAACTCCCGCATCCGCGATGTGGACGTTGCCGAAGAGACATCTGAAATGATGAAGAACAACATCTTGCTGCAAGCCGGTACCTCGGTCCTGGCCCAAGCGAATCAGCAAGCGAACACCGCACTTGGACTCTTGAACAAGTCCTTCAGCTGATCATGAGGTCCCCCGCGAGGGGGATTGAGTGAAGCGGTCCCTCACGGGACCCAGGCTGGTTGACCGGGTTTCTCCGATCTTTCTTCCGAGAAGATCTGATGCACACCCTCGAGCACAAAGGCCGCTGTTTGCGGAGCTGACCAAATGAATCTGTTTCCTGCGACTCGGGGCCACGCGAGTGGCTCCCGTTTTAGGGGGACGAAAAGATCCGGCGCCGACACCGCGAGGTGACCGTCGGGGAAAAGCGAAGGCCTGAAAACCGTCGCGTGATCATTGAGCTGCCGTCGAGGCTCGTAAAAATCATCGACCGGACATATCGATCCTCCAGGATGGGGGATCCACGGCGTTTTCCGTCACGGATGAAGGGATCGGAAACGCGTCATCAAGCCTCGTCCGAGGATCCCGTCAAAAAATTGTCGCTAAGTTTGACGCTTTTTTAAAATCTGGACTCGATCAATGAACACGACGTTCCGATCCGGGATTCAGGTTCCAACAAAACCCGGCGCATGGATGTGCCGGCTAGCCAAATGGAAGGCGATCATCACGGAGGATGAGTTTTATGCAGGGAGGATAGAGCATGGGGCTCAGAATTTCCACGAACGTGGGTGCGATCAACGCACAGAAGAACTTGTACATGACCCAGATCAACATGCAGCGCTCGATGGCGCGGCTGGCTTCGGGTCAACGGATCAACCAAGCGGCCGATGACGCCGCCGGCCTCGCGATCAGCGAGAACCTCAAAGCGCAGATCCGCGGTTTGAGACAGGCCAACCGCAACGCCAACGACGGCATCTCGCTTGTTCAAATCGCCGAGGGCAGCTTGAACGAAGTGTCGAACATGCTGATCCGTTTGCGCGAACTCGGGGTTCAAGGGGCTTCGGACACCGTCGGTGACACCGAACGCAAATTCCTGGACGTCGAATACCAACAGCTGAAATCCGAAATCCAGCGGGTCACGGAATCGACCCAGTACAACGGCTTTGACCTGCTCAACGGAACGGGCGGGATCATCGACATCCAGGTCGGCGTGCAGAACGACGCGTTCAAGGACCGCATCTCCTTCAACGCCGGCGCCGCCAACTCGACGCTCGAGTCTCTGGGCCTCGTGGCCGAGGCGATCGACACGAAGGAAAGCGCGCAGCAGTCCCTGGCCGTCATCGACAGCGCGATGACGTCGGTGAACGCCATCCGCGCCAACTTCGGCGCCATGCAGAACCGTCTGCAGTCGACCTCGAACAACCTGCTGATTTACGATGAGAACATGTCGGCCGCCAACTCCCGCATCCGCGATACGGATGTCGCCGCGGAGAGTTCGGAAATGACCCGCAACAACATTCTCATCCAGGCGGGCGTGTCGACCCTCGCGCAAGCGAACCAGGTCCCGCAACTCGCGCTGAAATTGCTCGGCTAAGGGGAAAGACACCGGTGAATGGTGTCGGGACAACCCCCTGCATTCCGAAGCTCTTCACTGGTGGAGGACCGGGTGAAAACCCGGTCCCTCCCGATCAGGAAGGGGTTCAGCCTTTGTTTTTCTGTTGAATGTAGTTATCGCGCATCCACAGGCGCACGTGTTTGATCTCGTGATCCGACATGCCGAAAAAGACGAAGTGGTTCAGGAAGCCGCCGGCTTGACCCGGGCCCGGCCGCGCCAGGTAACAGCGCGCCGTCAGGAAGGGCATTCCCGCCTCGACGGGCAGCCACAGGACGAAACGCCGGACCGTGCCGATGGGCAGGGCGCGTTCGTACTTCATCACCAATCCCGCCTCGTTCATCTCCGTGATCTCGATCGCTTGCCCGACATCCAGGTTTTCCTTCCACGGGAAACTGTGGATGGACAATTCCTCGTCCGCTTTCATCTGCGGAAACAGCACCGACATCGTTTTCACGAAAGCCATGCGCTCGGTCGGCAGCTTCACCACGTCGATGGACTTGTCGGCGAAAGCGCGGAACTCCTCGTCCTTCGGCGTCGCGGTGACGAGGATGATGCGCGGGATCTCCTTGAAGCGCGGGTCCGTCATGCAGCGATCGAGGAGATCGCGGTGCACGAACACCGCCGTCAGAGGCGAAGGCAGGGGGACTTTGGGCCCGGGAAGATCGGTGTAGGACTGGATTACGGAGGAGGAGAAGGTCCGCGACAAGGTCCCGGCCAGATCGGAGCCGGCGGGGCTGGGGTCGCCCAGGATCAGGAAATTCACCGTCTCCGTGGGCTTGTTCTCTTTCCAGACCAGGGGGAGTTCCTCTTTTTTCGTGAACCGCGAACGGATCTGCAGCAACTGCTCGCGGGGCGTCCCGAACCAGGTGAGGAAAATGGTCTTTTCATTCGGCGCCAGGGGATGGGCGCGCTGATCGTGGCAGCGGGCGAAGACGCTGAGCTGAGTGCCCCATTCGAAAACCTTGCCGTAGAATTTGGTCACCCGGCCGTGGGGGACTTCGCGGTCGCTGCGGGTGGTGAAGCCCACTTCCGACAAGGCCTCCATCGGGATGCTTTTCAGCATTTCGATCAAGGCGGTGGTTTTCATGTTGTGCACGGTGAACTCGCCGGGCGGATGATCGCCGCTCAAAGCCATGAGCAGATGCTGTTTCAGCAGCAAGGGGTCGTAAGGCTTGAAAAGCAGGTTGAAGACCCCGCGCGCCGCCCACTGCCTCACCAGGTCTTCGGAGTGCTCGAAGTCGACGACGATGACCGGCCCGCGGTCGGCGACGCTGATGTTCGGATCGGATTTCAGGATCAACAGGCAGGCGCGCGCTCCCGGCGGGAACTCCGGGGTGCCTTCATTGAGGATTTTTTCGAACTCCTCTTTGTCCTTGGCCCGCAAGAGGGAGTATTTCGGGTCGATGCCGGCCAAGGCCTGCCGCACGGGCTCGACGAAACGATCGTCCTCCTCCCAGAGGATGACGGTGGAAACGGGCGCGGGGTTGGCGGCGGCGGGATTGTTCGTCTCGCTCATGACACGTCCACCACGGAACGGATTTTTTCCCACAGGACGGGGCTGAGCAGTTCCGAGCCGATCAGGAGAACCTGCTCGTGGTCCTTGGTTTTCCCCTTGCGCGGTTCGGTCGGCAGCGTGCCGGTGCCGCCGAAGGCCTCGAACCAGTCTTTTTTGACGGCCAGGGAATTCGACACGAGCACGTGGGGGAAGCGCTCGTGGTTTTTTTTCGCCAGGCGGTTGTATTCGAAGGTGGAGAAAAGGCCGAATTTCCTGTTCGATTTCACCGCGGTCATGTCCTGGTAGCCCAATTCCTCGATGTGCCGGAACTTCTGCCTTCCGGGGGTTTTCGAGGTGAAAATCAGATCCAGGTCGCCGGAAAGGAAATTCGCCTCCAGTTCGCTGAGGTCGAGGACGTCGAGGCTGATGCGCTGGATGCCGATGCTCTCGAAACAGCCGTGCACGGTTTTCATGGCGGAGGAAGCCAGTCCCTCCAGAGTGCCCACGTGCAGCTCGGACACCATCTGCAGGTTGCTGGCCGACAGGATCTCCCCTTCGAGGCGTTTGTTGGATTTCTCGAAGATCTCCGCCAGTTGAAAAGCCACCGGTGTCCAGCCGGATTTTCTTTTCGCCGAGCGGTCGAGGAGGACGACCTTCAGCTCATCCTCGATCTTGGCGATGATGCGCGAGAGTTGCGGCTGGCTGAGGCCGACGTGCAAAGCCGCCGCCGAGAGGTTCTTGAAATGCACGGCTTTGTTCAGAACGCTGAGTTCGTGATAAAGTGGCTGCATCCCGGAACCCCCTTATGATTTGCGGATGTAATTGAAGAACCCGAGCACTCCCAGGAGTCCCGCCGACAGGTACATGATGAAGCTCGGCATCGGCATGCCGAGGATGGTGCGCAGGTTCCCCGGAAAGGCGAACAGCAGGGAGGCGCTGACGATCAGGGCGCTGATGATCACGCCGAGGAAAAGCAGGTTGAAGGAGATCTCGATGGCGCGCTTGACGTCGTCCAGGCCGCGGATCTCGATCCGGTTGGCGTAATCGGGCGCGTTCATCTTGCGGATGAAAAAGGACAGTTGCCGCGGCAGGGCCTGGATCAGGTTGCGCGACTCGCGCAGGGTCTGGGTGACATCGCTGAACAGGCGCTGCGGTTCCATCTGGTGCTTGGCGAGTTCGCCGGCGAACTCCAGGGCGGTCTTCAGGAAATCGAAATTTTTGTCGATGCGGCGGCCCAGGCCTTCGATGGCGACGATGGATTTGAAGAACATCATCAACTCCGTCGGCACCGCCAGATGGTGGCGGGCGGCGATGGAGGAGGAGCCCATCAGGATCTTGCCGAGGTTCACGTTCTTCAGGGTCAGTCCGAAAAAAGGCGCGATCAGCTCGCGCAGTTCGCGGCCGAACAGATCGACGTTCACGCGGTCCGTGAAGGGGGCCAGATCGACGTACTCCAGGGCCAGTCGCTCGTAGTCCTCTTTGGAAAGGGCGAGCAGCATGTTGATGATCGAACTCTGCGTTTTGGGGTTCAGGCGGCCGACGACGCCGAAATCGATGAGCCCGATGCGGTTGCCGGGCATGACGAAAAAATTGCCGGCGTGCAGATCACCGTGGAAAAGCCCGTCGATGAAGACCATTTTCAAATACGTCCGCAGGCCGATGCGCACGATCTCCTGGGGATCGACGCCCGGCTGCTGCAGGGCTTCGTCATGGCTCAGGGGGATGCCGGGCACCGCCTCCATGACCAGGATGCGCTCGGTGGTGAGATCCATGTGGACGTGCGGGATCTTCACTTTGACGTTGGCCGGGTTGTCCTCGGGGGCGAAGTTCTCGGCGAAGCGGCGGATGTTGTTCGCCTCGACGATGAAGTTCGTTTCCAGCTCCAGAGTCTTGAAGAATTCGTTCACGATAGCGACGGGATCGTAGGGCCGCGTTTCCGGAACATAACGCTGCAGCAGCTCCGCCAGCATGTACAGGACGTTGAGGTCGTCGCTGATGGTCTCGAGGATGCCGGGCCGTTGCACTTTGATGACGACGTCCTGGCCGCCGCGCAGACGCGCCCGGTGAACTTGCGCGATGCTGGCCGAGCCCAGAGGCTCCGGGTCGACCGACGCGAAAATGGCGTGGCGTTCCTCGCCGAACTCCTCGTTCAGAATGTCTTCAATGCGGCTGAAGGGCAGGGGCTGCACGCGATCGTGCAGCTTTTCGAACTCGACGATGTAGTCTTCGGGGACGAGGTCAGGGCGGGTCGCCAGAAGCTGCCCGAGTTTGACGAAGGTGGGTCCGAGTTCCTCGAAGGACATCCGGACCCGTTCCGCAACGCTGTACCTATCGACGTCGGCGCTGGCGTTGAGCCTTTCGACCAGAAATTTTCCCAGGCGGACCTTTTCGGCCACCTTGTGGAACCCGTGCTTCGCGAACACCCCCACGATCGTCCTCAGACGAGCCGCGTTTTTCAGGGTCTTTCCGAAGGGGTTCAGACGCAGACGGACGGGCAAATTTCTTCTCCTGTTTCCGTTTGCTATTGAAGCCGATTTTCACCGGCCCGGCAATGTCTCTTTCGGCGCGCGGCCCGGCGCTCTTGCCGCCGGAAGACGAACGGCGCTCCGAACGCCGTTCATCGCGCCGATCCGATCGGCGCTCCGAGTGCTTTTCGGGGCGTCGATCCGGGCGTCGCTCTTCCCGGCTCTTGGAACGCTCTCCGCGTTCCTGTTTGCCGGACGCCGGGGAAGAGGCCTTGCGGACGTTTCTCTCCGCGGGCATGAAAGTGACCTGGCCCGTCACCGGATCCGCCGCGGCGACGATCACTTTCATCATGTCGCCGATGCCGATGGTGGCGCCGCCGCGGCCGACGAGTTTCAGCAGATCCTCATTGTATTCCCAGCGGCCATCGCCGATCTCCTCCGTGCGGATCAGGCCGTCGATGTCGTACTCGCGCAATAGCACGAAAGCGCCGAAGCGGGCGACGGAGCTCACCAGGCCCTCGAACTCCTTGCCGACGAATTGCTGCATGAAACGGGCTTTCTTGATGGCCATGAGCTGGCGTTCGGCTTTCACGGAACGTTGTTCGCAAGCCGACAGCCACGTGCCCGCGGTGTTGAGCTCCTCCTCGCTCATCAGGCGGTAGGAGGAATGCGGCAGGATCTGGTTCTTCAGCAGGCGGTGCACGATCAGATCCGGGTAACGACGGATCGGCGAGGTGAAGTGCGTGTAGAAATCAAAACCCAGGCCGAAATGGCCGACGTTGTCTTTCTGGTATTTCGCCTGACTCATCGAGCGCAAAGTCAGGATGTGCAGAACCTGGGCCTCGGGGCGGCCCTGGAACTCCTCTAGCACGTAAGTGAGGCGTTTTTGCAGTTTGCCGCCGCCCAGGCGGGTGCGGCCTCCGAAAGCCTCGAGGTAGCGCTCGAGCATGCGGATCGCCATCTCGTTCGGCGGTTCATGCACGCGGTAGAGCGCTGGCACGTCCCGGCTTCCCAGGAACTTGGCGACGGCGACGTTGGCGGCCAACATCATTTCCTCGATCAAACGGTGGGCGAACAGGCGTTCGGAACGGATGACGTCGACGGGGCGGCCGGCGCCGTCGATCTGCAACTGCGTTTCGGGGATCTCCAGGTCCACGGAACCCTCGCGGAAGCGTTTGGCCATGAGGATTTTGGCGAGATCGCTGGCGCGCAGGATTTCCTCGTGCACGTGCTCCAGGGATTCCGCGCCCGAACCGTCGATGACCTCCTGCGCTTGCCCGTAAGTGACGCGCGCCTGGCTCTCCATGACCGCCTCGTAGAATTTCGATTCCGTCATCGTCCCGGTGAAATCAAAGAGCATCTCCGCCACCAGGCAGAGGCGGGGCACGTGGGGGTTCAGGGAGCACAGCCCGTTGCTCAGCACCTCGGGCAGCATGGGGATGACGAAGTTCGGGAAGTAGACGCTCGTGCCGCGCACGTAGGCCTCGCGGTCGATGGCGGACCCGACTTGCACGTAATGGCTGACGTCGGCGATGGCGACGTACAGGCGGAATCCGCGGTTCTCCATTTCCACCAGGATCGCGTCGTCGAAATCCTTGGCGGTGACGCCGTCGATGGTGATGAGCTTTTTACCGCGCAGGTCGACGCGGCCTTTGAAATCCTTCTCGGTGGGCACCGGACCGAAGACTTTGGCTTCGTGGTCGACCTCTTTGGGGAATTCGTCGGGGATGTTGTTGCCGTGGACCACGCGGCGGATGTCGTTCATCGGGTCCTCGATGTCCCCGATGATCTCGATCACGCGGCCGGCGAACTTGCCGCCCTCTTCGGGGTACTGCGTGATTTCGGCGGCGACGATCTGGCCGTTGCTCGCGCCTTTGGAGTGCTCGAGGCTGATGCGCAGGTCCTGGCCCCAGCCGTGTCCTTCATCGCGGACGATTCCATAAGCCTCATTGAGTTTGGAGAAATGCCCGACGACCTTTTTCACGCCGCGGGCGACGATGCGGATGATCTCCCCGCGGAAACGCTCGCCGCCGCGTTCGGGCTCGATGTGCGCGAGCACGCGGTCACCGGACATCACGCCGACCATGGAATGGCGGGGAATGTAAACATCAGGTTGGTTTTTGTCGTCCGGAATCAAAAAACCAAAACCGTCGGGATGCCGTTTGATCAGGCCGGGAACGAACTGCTTTTTCATGAAACTCCAATGCGTTTGATCTCAGGACTATGGTCCTGTTGTTTGAGTTGAGAACAAAAGAAAAAGGCACAGAGATGTTGCGCGTCGCAAAAACTGGACCTTGATCGAGTGCGTAAATGACACGCTGAATGCGTGAAAAAAAATGACTGCAAGGAAATGTGTTGAAGAAGTCGTCACGTGGTTTCCCAACAATGAAATCAATGGAGCGAAAACACTGGTGAAGAAAGCTCGAACTCATCCCTCAAAGCCTTGTGTAGCACGGATTTCGCTGATTGGCCTCAACTGATTTTCGAGAGGCTTCGGCGGGGGTTCGCGCGCTCTTGAAAATCACGAGGAAAGACGGACGGGAGGAGGGAGGCGATGGGAGCTGCGGCTTTCCCGCCACATTCAGACTTTGCGGGGAGAGCAGGTCAAACGCATTTCTTCAACCCCCTGTTTTTTTTTGATCTTGATCTTGGGCTGGGTTGCTCATTACGATCATTTTGAATTGAGTAAGAGATCAACAGTTCACCTTTAACGGAAACTGATAACGAAAGGACGCAACATGAAAAAGACCATGCTGATTGCGGCTCTGACGATGGCGGCGGCTCCGGCCTTCGCTTCCAAAGCCCGCTTGAACGCCTTGCAGAACGCCGAGCACATCTCGGACATCCAACGCACCTTCGACCGTCCGTATGAAGCCGCCATGTACGGCGAATACGCCACGGTGGAATTCGGTTCCCCGACGGGCACGCCGAACGCGGAAGGCGGTTTCGTCCGTCAAATGGGCGAAGGCAGCTACCTCGGTCTCTACCTCGGTCACAACCCGGAAGCGCTGAACAAAGTCATCACCGCTTCGCAATTGACGGTCGACCAGAGCAACGCCGGTCTCAAAGCCAGCGCCGCCGGAAGCGCCGCCGTCTGGAGATCCTCTCTGGAAGCCCCCCTCAACATCTTCTACGCCTCCAAAGCCGGTGACATCACCTGGGGCGCGAACCTGTTCTATCTGACCAGCAACAAAAAATCGACTTCGACCGTCGTGGTCGGCGACTTCAACAACAACGGTAACACGACGGATCCGGGTGAAGAAGTCAGCGCGGCGAACCGCAAGGCCAACGTGGCCGGCGTTTCCTTCGGCGCGACGGCTGCCAACTGGGAAGCTGACGCCACCGTCGGTTTGATGGGCAAAGACCAATTCGAAGTGTCCACCGCCCTCGGCACCGAGATCGCCCTCGAGAGCAACATGAACCTCGTTCTGCGCGGCGCTTACAAAATGGACACCCTGTACTTCTACGGTAAGTACTCGATGGCCGGCGCGAAAGTGAAAGTCACGGGCGCTGAAGACCGCAAAGTGGATCTGAACGAAGCCGCCGTCGGCATCATCGACAGCCGCAAAAAAGACGGCGTTGAGTTCTTCTACGGCGCGTCCTACGTCATGACGAACGTCAAAGGCAACAGCCTCGTCGGCGACAACAAAACCGAAGTCACCAAGCTCCCCGTCATCGTCGGCGTGGAAGCCGAAGCCAACTCCTGGCTGGTGCTGCGTGGCTCGCTCACGCAAAACCTCGGTCTGCTCGGCACGACCAAAACCACGACGGCTGGCACGGCCGGTGAGTCCGACTCCCTCGGCAGCACCACGGTGGCCGCTGGCGCCGGCATGAAGTTCGGCAAGTTCACGGTCGACACGACCTTGAAAGCCGCCACCACGGGCACGATCGGCTCCGATGGCGCGAACTTCCTGGGCGATGCTTCGCTGACCTACTTGTTCTAATCCAGTCGCAAGACGGCGGAACAAAAACAAAAACCCCGTGGCTTCCACGGGGTTTTGTTTTTTTAAAGGGCTCCCTGCAGCGGAGCCCTTTGCTTTGCCGGGGTCCTTCGTTGTCCCTACTGGGCTTTGGAGGTTTCGCCCGAAGCGGGAGTCAGGTAATCCAGAGGAACGAAATCCGGGGTGAAGGGGTAGCGGTAACTGCGGTACCCGGAAAGATCCGGCTTGCCGGCGGCGGCGTAGGCATCGTCCCAGAGGGCCGCCAGGAAGCGGGAGGCCCGGGCCATGTCCCCGGTGATCATCCTTTCGTAGCGTTTCCAGCCGATGGAGGGATCGTGGCGTTCCGCCGGGGTCTTGATGGCCATGCCCTTTTCCACCCGCGCTTCCGATTTTCTTTTGATCGGATCTTTTCCCAGCAGTTGCGGCAGCTCCGCCTCCGACTCCGCGCTGAAGGCCCGGAGACGTTCCAGCGGCGGGCCGGGTTTCAGCCAGGGGGCCTTGCGGATGCGGCGGGCTTCTTCATAAACGCGGCTTTCCAGGTTGGCGGGGGCCGCGGAAACCACGGCCTCTTCAAAATAAGAATGCAGACCGCCGTGCCCGCTGGCGTAGCCGTCGTAGTCCGCCGTGTTGTGCAGGGGCTGGGCGGCGTCGCCGACAAAGTGGCCCATCAGCCCCATATTGACCATCATGGCGTAGACTTCCTGGTTGTAGGGGAGCTTGTCGTCCTGCTCTTCCTTGCGGTTCTGCGGCGTCTTGGCGGCCGCGAAAGCGTCCTTGCGGCCGGTGATCAGCCGGAAAAACTGATCGGCGCGCCACCACAAGGAACCGAAATCATCCGCCACGGAAAAGATTTTCGCCGCCGGTTTGAAGCGGTTGTCCCGGCCCAGGAAATCTTTTTCGATCTTGGCGTAGTCGAGGGGGATGTTCTTCACCTTCAGGCCCAGCACTTCGGGATCGAGGAAGTGCGCGGGATCGCCCGAGCGCGACACCGAGGGCGGCAGCGACTTCCAGTAAATATCCGGGATGTTGCAGAGGTGTCCCATGGTGTGCGGCCGGCCTTGCAGAAAACGGCGGAGATTTTCGTTCTGCACCAGGTGGACGGCGGAGGAGCAGATCACATGGTGGCCGCGGCCACCCCAGGCCTGGGCGATCGTCGGTGAAAACACATTGCCAAATAACAGCAAGCAACACATTGGAAGAGAACTTCTCAGCATGGTTTTTCTCCAAATTCCTAAGTCAGTCTGAGGATTTGGGCGTCACTCTAGAGTCCGCTTCAGTTGTGGTCAAAAACAAAATGAAAGAGGCACGGGTTTTCGGACTAAGATTCCCGGAGCATCAGAAGATGTTCTTCAACATAGAAGGAGGCAAAGATGGAGAGAGTGCTTTTTGCCGGAAATCAAAACAGCGTGATGACCCCGGCTGTTGAGTTGCCCTTCGAGACAATTGAGTTGAACGAGGGCGAGGTCCTTTTTCGTCAAGGTGAAGTCCCCCGCGGTTTGTATTACGTGCAGAGCGGCTGCCTGAAAATGGTGGTGCAACGAAGCCTGGCGCGCGGCCGGACCACCACGCCGGAATACGTGACGAAGCTGCTTTCACCCGGCGAGTACTTTGGCTACAAAGCCCTGGTGCGCGGCGGGGAACACCGTGGCGCCGCCACGGCGGTCAAAAAAAGCACTTTGTGGATGTACCCGCGCGAACTCGTGCAGATCGCCATCCGCAACGCCAGCCCGCTGATCAAGTACCTGCTGGAGCAATCGGTTTCGGACCTCGAGAACTACGAAAAGACCAGCCAGCTGCATTACCTGGCCTCGGTGCAGGAGCGCATCGCCTATCAATTGGTTTTGTTGGCTGAGAAATTCGGCGTGCCTTCGCCGCAGGGGATTTTCCTGAACCTGAAACTGACCCGCAACGAATTCGCGCAACTGGCCAGCACGATCAACGAATCCCTGTCGCGTCATCTGACGGAGTTCAAGAACGAGGGTTTGGTCGACGTGAACGGCAAAGAGATCGTGATCAAGGATATCGAGGGACTGCGGAAAAAATCCGGCAACTTCCAGGTGAGCGCGTCTTAAAATCCCAGCATCAGGCCTGAGGTGACGTCCACGCGCCCGCAAAGACCCATTTCGAGGGGGCGTTGAAAAACTTCCGCCGCGCCCTGCGGGATCATGCCGTAGCGGGAAAAGACCTGCAGCCCGCTTTCCGTGGCGACGATCATGTCGTCCGGGCGCGAACGCTGCAGGCGGCCCGGCGCCAGCAGGACGGGATCGTAGGGCAGCATGATCCGCCAGCCGGCCGTCGTCTGCACGAGCTTGCCGCCCGCGTTCAGGATCTGCTGGATATAGGGCGGAGCCTCCTGCCACTGGCCCTCGGTGAAACAGCCGCCTTGATGGGGCCCGAAACGCAGCGTCTGCAAAGACATGTTTCCTTCCGACCACGAAAAACCGCGCAATTGCGACAGGAACCCGCCGCGGGTCAGGCGTGGATCGCGGCGCTTCAGCAGCGCCACCGCCGCCGCCGTGAAGGCCGCCGCGTTGGAGCTGCCACGGAATTCGGCGCCTTGGCCCTGATCCAGGATCACCGACGAGGGCGCCAGCAGATCGGGTTTCCCGAGGCGCAGGGAGCGGCTGGATTTTTCGCTGTCGATCGCGCCCACGACGATGGCCTCGCGGTTGTCCGCCGGGGTGAGCAGGTTCTCGTCGAGATCGGCGCGGGCCATCTCGATGCCCTGGCCGTCGACGCTGATGCGCAGGCGGTCGCGGCTGGTGAAGTTGCGGCTCGCGTCCTTCACCTTGATGAAGAAGGTGCCGCCGTCGATCTGCGCCTCGATGATCTCGCGCGGGTATTTGGAATAACCCGGGCGCTCCTCTTTGCGGTCGGCGGATTGTTTCAGGGTGCTGGTTTGCACGACGTTCATCATGTCGTCGAGAAGGGCGACATCGAGATCCTTGTTGGTGCCGGCCTCGGAGTCGTTTTTGAAATCGTTCCAGCTCAGCACGACGCGGATCGGGCATTTGCGCTTTTCGGGGGCGCGGCAGGTGATTTTCAGGCCGTTGTTCTGGTCCGGCAGGCGAACCCAGTTTTCACCGATCGTGGTGATGGAGCCGTTGTACGTGGTGCGCCCGAAGTTCCCGGCGGCGTTGACCCACAGGACGCCGGCGCGGATGGCGCGGTTGACCTGGGCGTTGATGAAGCCGCCGCCGTCGCCGTTGCCGCCATATTCCCACACTTCGGAATACAGCACGACATCGAAGCGCTTGCGGACCACGTCGTCGATGGCGGCTTTGAAGTTGCTGTAGCCGAAGACGTTGTAGAGGCTCAGCTCCAGGCCTTCCGAGCGGCCCGGGTCGCGGGAATAAAGACCCGCCAGCATCTGCGCCATGCGCAGCCCGTGATCGATTTTCAGGTCTTCCGGGGACGGCAAGGGGCCCGGCGAATAAACCGTGGACGCCGGCAGGCTGCGGCCCAGTTCTTTTTGGAAACCGAAGAAACCCTTGTCGAGAACGGCGACTTTGACTTTGCGATTGGAGGAACCGAGTTCAAGTTTGGCGAGGCCGAGATTCTGGCGGATGTCCTCGAGATTTTTGAAGGGACCCGCGTTTGCGCCGCTGGCGGCCAGCAGAAGGGAGAGGAAAATGAACCGAATCACCACACGACCTCCGACAGAAAGAAAGGCCGGCTTTGCAGCCGACCTTTGACTCACTATGTCAGAAATGGTGTATCTTAGTACCAGCGGTTAGGCGAGTAATAATAGTAGTTGTACGGGTAGGTATTGTAATTATAGCAGGGCGAGTAGTTGTTGCCGTAGTAGTACATGTTGGCATAGCCGTAGCCGCCACCGTAAGCGTAACCACCGCCATAAGCGTAGCCACCGCCGTAGCCGTAGCCGTAGCCACCGCCGTAGGCGTAACCGCCGCCATAAGCGTAACCACCACCGTAACCGTAACCAGCGCCATAACCGTAACCGGCACCGTAGATGTACCAGCTGGAAGCGCCCGCGGAGCTATCGAGCTCGCTCTTCATGTTTTTGGCCAGAACGGGTTGGAATTTTCCGTTTTTCGCCAGGGCTTGAGCTTGCTTGTTGGAGCTGATTTTACCGGTTTTCAGGTAAGAGACCTTGTTGGTCCGCTTGTCGATGCGGACGATGATCGTGCCTTGCAGGCCACGGTTATTGGTAACGGCTCTCTCGTTGTCGAGTTCGCCGGCGACAGCGGCGGCCGTTCCGAACACCAGAGCGGCAGACAGCATAAAACGCAGCATATTTGACCTCCTCAATTTTTGATCACTTTTGCTTTCGAATCAGTTTCTTGTTATAGGCAGGGCGTTTCTTGTCGAGAAAAAAGTCGAAGTCAAGTTGTTAAGCTTTCATCACGTGAGTTGAACGACGAAGGTGGTGAGCAGTGAAAAAAACGCATTCCCCATTCACGTTCGAGCCCATCGGCGTTCTGGAATCCTGCTACAAAGACAAATTCGGCGTCCCCCGGCAATCAGGGCTGGTGAAGGCGGCGACCGCCAGGCTCAAGCTGCGCGCCGATCTTCACCCGGACCAGGCTTTGCAAGGTTTACATGGTTTCAGCCACGTCTGGTTGATCTGGGTTTTCCACGAGAACCGCACCGCCCGCTACCACGCCAAAGTGCATCCGCCGCGCCTGGGCGGCGAGAGCCTCGGCGTCTTCGCCACGCGCAGCCCCCACCGTCCAAATCCGATCGGTTTGTCCCTGGTTGAAATCATCGCCATCGAGGGGGACACCCTGTTCCTGGCGGGCATTGACGTGATGGACGGGACGCCCGTGCTGGATCTGAAACCCTACCTGCCCGGCGTGGAGGCCCTGCCGGAGGCGCGCGCCGGCTGGATGCCGCAGGCCTCGGGGGAAGAGCTGCGGGTCTCCTGGACGGACGCGGCGGAGGAGGCCTTCCAGGAATGGCGGGAGCGCCTGCGGCACCGGGGTTTTCGCGAGGAAGCCGCGCGCTTGCGTGAAATCATCACGGACACGATCCGCCTCGATCCCCGGCCGGTGCTTTACCGGGGCGGGGAGGGGGACGGGGGCTATCAGCGCCGCCCCAACCATGCCTTTCGTTTGTATGACGGGGACGTGCATTTCGTCATGACCGGCGCGGGGCAGGCGGAAATTTTCGAAATTCGCCCTCTGCATGATGAATTTCCCCCCGCGAACTTGCGGAATTTCGACCCATCGATTAAGTCTGGCGGAGTTGTCGAAACGCCCGAAAGGGAGGGGAAAAATCATGGAACTCATGGAAACGTCCGCGACCAACGCCAACCACGCCAAAACAAACGACCAAAAACGTGAAGTCCCGACCCTGAGTCTGGCGGCTTACACGCAAGGCTCCCCGGAAGAACGCGCCCATTTCGTCGAGAACCTGGCGCGCGGATTCAAGGAGTACGGCTTCGTGATCCTGAAAGATCACGGCGTCGACACCGCGCTTTTCGACCGCGGTTACGAGATCCTCGAGCGGGTTTTCCGCATGCCGACGGAAGCCAAATTGAAATATGTTCCCCCCTCGGGCGATGGCCAGCGCGGCTACACGCCCTTCGGCCGCGAGCACGCCAAAGACAGCCCCGTCATGGACCTGAAAGAGTTTTGGCACGTCGGCCGCGAGTTGCCGGCCGACCATCCCGACAAAGCCCATCAGCCCGACAACATCTGGCCGCAAGAGGCCCCGGAATTCCGTCCCTTGTTCCTGTCGCTCTTCGAGCAGCTGGAAAAAGCCGGCGCCGTGATGCTGGAAGCTTTGACCGGTCCCTTGAAGGTGGAAAAAGACTTCTTCGCGAAGATGATCCACAACGGCAGCTCGGTCTTCCGTTTGCTGCATTACCCGCCGATTCCCGAAGGCACGGACCCGCGCTGCCTGCGCGCGGCCCCGCACGAGGACATCAACTTCATCACCATTCTGCCGGCCGCGACGTCGGCGGGCCTGCAGTTGAAGGACCGCGACGGCCGCTGGCTGGACGTCAACGCCGAAAACGGCACCTTGATCGTCGACGCCGGCGACATGCTGGCGCGCCTGACCAATGACGTGATCCCGTCCACCACCCACCAGGTGGTGAATTCGCCCGGGGCGGTCTCGAAGAGCCGCTACAGCATGCCCTTCTTCATGCACCCGCGTCCGGACGCCATGCTGTCGTGCCTGCCCTCTTGCCGGGGCGAGGGCGCCAAGCACGCGGACATCACCGCCGGTGAGTTCCTCTATCAACGCCTGGTTGAGATCGGTTTGATCAAGCCGGCATGAACCGTCACGTCGTTCTTTTCCTCGCCGTCGGGTTTTTTGTTTTCGCCGTCTGGAAAAGCTGCCACACGGATTCGGATTCGCCTTTGCCGGCGGCGGAAGAACAAGAGACGGTGACCGAGACCCAGGAAGAGATGGGGGAGGCGCAACCCGCGCCGGTGACGGCTGACCCCGCGGCGGGCGCGAACCCGGACGCTCTGGCGGAACCCTCCGCCATCGTCGATGAGGATCTGATCCAGGCCCGCTTCGCCGGCGCTTTGACGGCGGCGGGCACCTGCCTGGGGTTCAACGTGCCATCGCCGGGTGACCGTGTCGCGCCGACCCTGGAGAACTGGGTCAGCTCCGTGAAACCCGAATTGGGCGAAGTCGTCCTGCAGACCGAGGACTGGAGCACGGCCGACCTCACCACGCCCGGCGGTGAAAAGCGCCGGCTGCGCATCGAGATGGATTATTCGGGCGAAGACCGCATCGTCCGCCGCGTGAAGTACTTCCGCGTCGGGGAAGACGAGAGCCTGGAACCGATCCCTCTGGATGACCAGAACTCGGCGGATCCATCCGAGACCTTTCTGGCCTCCCTCGAGTCGGACGGTCAGATCACGCGCCGTGAGCGCTCCGAGCGGATTTATTTCCCGTCCGGGGAGGAGATCGTCGTCACGGAGCGCGACGGGCGCGTTTACGAGCTGGACATGACCCGCGGCGGGAAGACTTTCCGCTGCAAACCGGACGATCCCAGTCCGGACGCGTGCCGCTGCCTCTGAGGGGCGGTTTGAAAAAATCCTGAAAAATGAAAAGGGCGGATGATGAATCCGCCCTTTTTTTCGCGACGCTACTGGAAGCGGGTGAGGGCTTCGCGCATCGACGTCAGTTGAACCTTGGATTGGCTGAGGAGCAGGCGATCGGCGGCGACCACCTCCTCGTCGGCGTTCTGCACGAATTTCTCGTTGGACAGCTTGTTCGTGAGCAGGCCGATGTCCTTTTCCAGTTTCTCGATGGTCTTGCGCATGCGCTTGATCTCCTCGTCGAAGTCGACCAGGCCCTCGAGGGGGATGATCACCTTCACCGTGGATTCTTTCACCGTCACCAGGGCCACGGCGCACTTGCGCAGATCGCCTTCGACGCCGATTTCGATGTCCTCCAGGCGGCCCATGGTCATCAGGGCGCTTTTGTTCGTGCCGAGGATCTTCTGGACCGAGTCCTCCGTCACGCCCAGGCGGATCCTGATTTTCAGGGCCGGGCTCAGGCGGTTTTCACCGCGGATGTTGCGGATGGCGGTGATGGTTTCCTTCACCAGATCCACCTCGAAGGCGGATTGCTCGTTGCCGAAAGCCAGGAAGTCCTTGTCGTTGCGCGTGTTCGGGAACTGATCGACGATGCAGGCTTCGCCCTTGATCGGCAGCTTCGAGTGGATCTCTTCCGTGATGAAGGGGCAGAATGGGTGCATCAGGCGCACGACGCGGTTCAGGACCTGCGCCAGCACCAGCTGGCTCGTGCGGCGTTCGGCGGCGTTGTCGCCGTTCATGATGGGTTTCATGAATTCGATGTACCAGTCGCAGAATTGCCCCCACACGAAGTGGTACAAGGCCTGGGCGGCGTCCGAGAAACGGTCCGACTCCAGGGCCTCTTCCACGGCTTTTTCCACTTCCGCGAGCTTGAAGATGATCCAGCGGTCGAAGCTGCTCATGTTGGCTTTGTCGGGCAGGGCTTTCACGCCCTCCGACGGCGCGGTGAAATCGGACAGGTTCTGGAGCGCGAAACGGGTGGCGTTCCAGATCTTGTTCATGAAGTTGCGGTAGCCCTCGATGCGTTGCTCGGACACCTTGATGTCCTTGCCCGAGTAGAGGTGCGCGATCAGGCTGAAACGCAGGGCGTCCGCCCCGTATTTCTCGATCAGCTCGACGGGGTCCAAGGAGTTGCCCAGGGACTTGGACATCTTGCGGCCTTGCGAGTCGCGCACGATGCCGTGCAGGTAGACCGTGCGGAAGGGCACGTCGCGCTTGAACTCGAGTCCCATCATGATCATGCGGGCGACCCAGAAAAAGATGATGTCGGGGGCCGTGACCAGATAGTTGGTCGGGTAGAAGGTTTTCTGCGTCTCGGTCTCTTCCGGCCAGCCCATCGTGGAAAAGGGCCACAGGGCCGAGGAGAACCAGGTGTCGAGGACGTCGTCGTCCTGCTTGAGATTCGTGTCGCCGCACTTTTCACAAGCCGCGGGATCGGTCTCGCTCACCGTGACGTGTTCGCATTTTCCGCAGGTCCAGGCCGGGATGCGGTGGCCCCACCACAGCTGGCGCGAGATGCACCAGTCCTCGATGTTGTTCATCCAGTGCAGGTACACTTTGGTCCAGGATTCCGGTTCGAAGCGGATGGTGCCGCTTTCGACCACGCGTTTGGCGGGCACGGCCAGGTGCTCGGTTTTCACGAACCATTGTTCGGACAGGAAGGGCTCGACGACGGCGTCGGTGCGCGAGCAGTGGCCCACGGACAGGGCGTGCGGCTCTTCCTTCACCAGCAGGTTCAGGCTCTTCAGGTCCTCGACGACTTTCTTGCGGGCGTCGGCGACTTTCATCCCCTGGTAAGCGCCGGCGTTTTCATTGAGGGTGCCGTTGCGGTTCAGGATGTTGATGAACTCCAGGCCGTGGGTTTTGCCGATCCTGAAGTCGTTGAAGTCGTGGGCCGGCGTGATCTTCACGACGCCGGAGCCGAACTCCTTGTCGACGTAGGTGTCGGCGATGATCGTCACCTTGCGGTTGATCAGGGGCACGGTCACGCCCATGCCGATCAGGTGCTTGTAGCGCGGATCCTCGGGATTCACGCAGACGGCGGTGTCGCCGAGCATGGTTTCGGGACGGGTGGTGGCGATGGTCAGAAAGCCACTGCCGTCCTCCAGGGGATAGTTGATGTGCCAGAGGGTGCCTTTGGTCTGCTTGTGCTCGACCTCGAGGTCCGAGATGGCGGATTCCAGGGGCGCCGACCAGTTCACCAGGCGCAGTCCCTTGTAGATCCAACCTTTTTTGTGGAGGCTCACGAACACTTTGCGCACGGCCTTCGAAACGTTTTCATCGAGGGTGAAGACGGCGCGGTCCCAGTCGCAGGAGTCGCCCAGGCGGCGCATCTGCGCGTAGATGCGGTCGCCGTACTGGTGCTTCCAATCCCAGACTTTCTCGATGAAGGCGTCGCGGCCCAACTGGTGGCGGTTGGTGCCTTGTTTTTTGAGCTCTTTTTCGACGACGGTCTGCGTGGCGATGCCGGCGTGATCCGTGCCCGGCAACCAAAGGGCGTTGTAGCCGTTCATGCGTTTCCAGCGGATCAGCAGATCCTGGATGGTGTGGTCCAGCGCATGACCCATGTGCAGGAAGCCCGTCACGTTCGGGGGAGGGAGGATGATGCAGAAAGGCGGCTTGGTGCTGCGGTCGTGGGCTTTGAAAAAACCCGACGACTCCCACCACTGGTAAATGCGTCCCTCGACATCGGCGGAATTGTAACGATCACTGAGTGTTTCGGCCATGCGGGCCACTCTAAAGGGTCAGGGCCTTCTTTTTGAGGCTCGGTGCGTTATTCGCGGAATTTTCCCCGCTTCTTTCCAGAAGTGGCTCGGAGAGGGCGCCTTTTCGGGAAGGCGGCGGGCGCGGCGAAGTCGCTCCCTTATGACGCGGGACGCTTTCTTGGGGAGAGGAGGCGAGGAGATGTCCCGGGATGACTTCCGCCGAGAGTCGTTCGGCGTCCTTGGCTCCCGTGAACGGGGGGTGTTTGCTGGAGAGCGAAACGAAAAACACAGTGAATAAAATGAATTGATCTGGACGAAGGTCGTTCCGCCAGAGTCTTCAGTTGGCCGGGCGCGGATCCATTTTTATGATCGGATTTTGTTCTTGCGATGAACGAAATTGATTCAAGGAGGATGCATGATTTCTTTGCGTTGGGCGACTTTGGTTTTGGCGGGCTTCCAGCTGCTGGCGTGCTCGGGCGGCGGAGGCGGAGGTGGTGGTTCTTCAGCGCGCGGTGTGGCCACGGGGGCATTTTCCATTCCCGCCGCCAGTTGCGGCACCGGGGTCTGCATTTCTTCCCTCAGCCCGATGAGCGATCTGGCGGCGATGAACATGTCGTCTCAGGAGGCGGCGTTGGAATTCGCCTCGACGGTCTATGACGTCTTCAAGTCGCAGACGATTCCCGACATCAATGCCAAACTGTACGAGATCGAGCAGGCCTTTAAAAACGAGGGCTATACGACCTGCGCGCAGGCCGTCGTTATTCCTCCCGTGAGTTCCTACCCCTTGGGTGGCGGATACACGGTCGATGTGGCGAACGGGGACCGGAACTTCCCCACGGGAATGAGCTTGCACGGGCAGGCTGATCGCAAGTTCACTCTCGCTTTGAATTCGACGAAGTTCGCGGAAATCCAGTTGAAGTGCTCGGGCTCGGATCGCGCCATCTACGTGCGCGTGGTGCCGGCGGCCGGCACGGCCTATGAGTTTTTCGCCGAAGAGACGGGCAGCGCGAAAACGATCTACGGGGCCTCGGATGTCGGTTCTGAAAAAAGAACGGTCTATTTCAAATCCTCTTCCGCCAGCGTGTTTCAATTGACCATGGTGGGGATCGGCGTGGATGCGGGAGTGCCCATCAACGTCGCGGTTTCGGGTGGCGCGAATCTCGCGGGCACGGGCAAGCTGGACGCGCAATTGACCTTGAACAACCAGTCCCTGGTGGTCCCCGCTACGAGCGAAAGCTTCGTGGCGAACCTGCCGAACTGGGATTTCCTGACCCCGGACTCCGTCCGTCATTGCTACACGAGTTTCTCCCCGATCACGATCGTGACGGACGCTTCCTGCAGTTCCCTGCAGGCGGCCGTGCCGGCCCACCCTTTGCGCGGTGGAACGGCGGATTGGTCGATCAGCGATATGCAGTCGGCCTCGGTCAGCACCAGCTTCTGATCTTCAATTTGCGGAATTGTCCAGGCAAAGGGCCCCTCAAGGGGCCCTTTGCCTTTGAGCGAAGCTTCATTGAAAAAGCCTTGTTCCGTGGCGGAAGCCTGGGTTCAATCAATCCATGTCAAAGGCTCTCAAAAATTCGATCTGCCTGTTCTTCCTCCTCACCGCCTGCCAGAGCAAACCCCCGGGGAGCAGTTCCCTTTTTGTCGCGCAGGGCGCGACAAAAAGGGAACTGCTCCCCGCGGAGGGGCGGAGGTACGCGATTTCCACGCAAGGGGATTTCGCGACGCGGGCGGGGCGCGAGATGTTCGAGAGCGGCGGCAATCTGATTGATGCCGCGGTCGCCGCCTCGTTCGTGATCGCGGTGGAAAGACCTCACTCCACCGGAATCGGGGGCGGGGGCTTCATGGTTTTCCGCGACGGGAAAACAGCGCGGGTCTTCGCCGTCGACTTTCGCGAGCGGGCCCCGGCGAAGGCGGCGAAGAACATGTTTCTCGGGCGTGACGGCCGGCCGGTGAAGGGTCTTTCCGAAAACGGCGTCCTGGCGGTGGCCGTGCCGGGGCTGGTGGCGGGGCTCCTCGAGATCCACGAACGATTCGGTTCATTGCCGCGGCAAAAAATCCTGAGACCGGCGATCGATCTCGCGGAAAAAGGCTTTCCGGTTTATCCGGCTTTGGCGGAAGCCCTGAAGGAACAAGGGCCCCTGCTGGCCCGCGATGCGGCGGCGAAAAAAATCTTTTTCAGCAAAAAAGGACCGGTTCTCGGAGAGGGGGAAACCCTCGTGCAGGCGGATCTGGGGAAGACCCTGCGGGCCATCGCGGCCGGCGGAAGGAAAGCCTTTGATGACGGCGCCTTCGCCCGCGCCCTGGACTCTTTGTCGAAAAAAAGCGGCGGCGTCATCAGGGCTTCGGATTTGAAAAACTACCGCGTGCTGTGGCGCGAACCCCTGCGGGACCAATACCGCGGTTTCGAAGTTTACTCCATGCCGCCGCCGAGCTCAGGCGGTCTGCACGTGCTGCAGTTTTTGAAATTCCTCGCGAACGACCGGTTGGCGGACAAGGGTTTTCTTTCCGCCGAAAGCATCCACCTGGAGGCCTCCGCCCTGCAGTCGGCCTTCGCGGATCGCGCCACCTACCTGGGCGATCCCGATTTCGTGAACGTGCCGGTGAGGGAACTGCTGTCCGCGGATTACCTGCAAAAACGCCGCGCCGAAGTCCCGAAAGACCGCGCCCGCCGCGCCGATGAGGTGCGCGCCGGCGAATTGACGGTCCGGAGCGAATCCACCGAGACCACGCATCTGTCGATCATCGATTCCGAAGGCGGCATGGTCGCCACCACCCAGACCATCAACGGCTGGTTCGGGGCGGGCCTCGTCGTTGGCGGCACCGGCGTGGTTTTGAACAACGAGATGGATGATTTTTCCGCCCAAACCGGGGCCCAGAACATGTTCGGCGCGGTGGGGGGCGAGGCCAACTCGATCGCCCCCGGCAAAACCCCGCTCAGCAGCATGTCGCCGACCTTGCTGTTGAAAGACGGCAAGCCCCGTCTGGCGATCGGGGCTCCCGGAGGCACGCGCATCATCAGCTGCGTGGCGCAGACGATCCTGAATCACCTGGAATTCGCTTTGCCGTTGCGTGAGTCCATCGCGGCCGTGCGCCTGCATCATCAATGGAAGCCCGATGTTCTGAGCCTGGATCCCCCGGGGCCGGGGGAGAAAACCGTTCAGGAATTGCGGCGCATGGGTTACCGGGTGGAACTCAAACCCGTTCCCTGCAACGTGATGGCGGTTTCCCAGGAAAACGGTCTGCTGAGCGCCGTTTCCGATCCCCGCGATATCGGCACCGCTTTCGCCCGTTAGGGGGAAAAACCCCCGTTTTTGGCCCGGGTCTTGAAATGTCCTCTTCCGTGACGGAATCGATCGTCGTCGGGCGCGCTCCAGGCCCGTTCTTTCCCCGGAAGGGGCGGAACTCACGACGGCTGTCGAAAAGTTCGTCACTGGAGGCGTTGATGAAAAACCTGACGGGACGAATCCTGCTGTGGTCCTTGGTGATGACCGGCGTGGTGGCCTGCGCGGAGAAAAAATCCGATCGGCCGGCCGTGAACGCCTCGCCCACCCAGGATGAGGTCAACCGCAAAGAGCCTTCCACCAAAGACGCCAAAGCCGCTCCGGAAACCAGGCCGGAACCCACGTTCGAAGTCGGCGATGTCCTGCCGCCCCCGGTTCTGCGGGAGGAACTGAAAAAAGCCGCGGACCCGAAGGGCGAAACGAAGACGGCCGACTCCGCGCCGGCCTCCGCCGGTGTCGGTGCCGGCGCCAAGTCCGAAGAGACCGCGGCCGCTCGGGACGAAAGCGGGGAGGACGCGCCGGCCGCGGCGGATTTGGAACGCCGGGTTTTCGTGTTTTTCCGTCAGGCCCGCAATCTGATCGCTCGCCATCACGTGGGTCTTGATGCCATGGCCCGCGGTGATTTTCAGGAGCAGTTCAACAAGCTGTCGCTCGCCATGGAAGAGCCCGTCTTTCGCGCGCTCAGCGAGGCCTTGACCCTCGAAGCCGGGCATTTGAACGACATCCATCGCGAGATTTTGAACAACAAGGATGTCGCCCTGCAGGTCCTGCAGGCCCGGCACAATCAAGCCGTCATGTCGTTTTTGCTCCTGGCGATCCCGCAAACGAACGGCAACGAGAGATTCGACGCCGCTTTGAACGCCAAGCTGCCGAGCTTCCTGAATCCCGGCTTCGCCTGGTCCTTCGATTTCAACCGCGAGACCCTCTATGACGACGCCAAAGCCCGGCAGATGATCCGCTCGCTGAAGACGGCGTTGGAAACGCGTCAGCTGCTGGAGCGCGCGCAAACCGCCCCGCTCATCGATTCCAAAGTGAGGATTTTCCTGAAGAAGATCAAAGTGGTCCCGCTGAAAAAATACGAGGGTCCCCGCGCCGCCCAGTTCGCGGAACTGGCGACCCTTATTTACCGAGTTCGGCACGGAGCGCGCTGACCCCGCCGCTCACGTAGTAAACGTTCGTGTAGCCGGCATTCTCGAGGGCGTCCACCAGGGCGCCTGACTCCCGCCCGCTGTCGCACAAAATCAGAATGGCTTGATCGGCCGGAACGCCGCGGGCGCGCACGTCCTGCACGGCGGTCGCGGGCGTCGAAGCCAGAGTCTGCGCCTCCAGATGGTTCTGATAAAAGCCCTGAAACAGGCCCTTCGTGTCGGCGCCCAGGTTGAGCAGCAGGAAGGACACGCGGTTGCGCACCAGATTTTCGAATTGGAAAAAACCGATTTCGTGCAAGATCGACGGCATGTTCAAGCTTCCTGCCGGGCGGTATCCGGCACGCGCAGACCCAATGAAAACACGGTGAGCAAAGCGAGTAAGGCGAAAGTCGCGCCGCCGACGAAAGGCGCCGTGGGATGCAGGTGATCAAAGAGAAATCCCCCGAAGGCCGGACCGAGGATGCGCCCCAGGGAGGCGAGACTCTGCGTCGCCCCCATGGCCGTGCCCTGTTCCTCCGTCGGCGACAACAGGCTGATGCTGCCCAGGAGAGAGGGGTTGCTCAGGCCCGAGCCGACGGACAAAAGCGTCATGGCCACGGCCATCATGCCGATGTTCGGCGCAAGAGCGATGCCGGCCAGGCCCAAAGTGAAAGAAGCCAGGCCCAGGCGAAGCGTGAAACGCTCGCCGAATTTGGGCAAAAGACGCCGCACGATCAAACCCTGGGTCACCACGATCATCACGCCGATGTAGGCGAAACCGAAACTCACTTCGCGCAGACCCCAGGAGAACTTGTCCCCCATGTACAGCACGAGGCTCGCCTCCATGGACGCCATGGCGAAGGACGACACGAAAAAGACCGCCATCAGCGTGCCCACCACCGGGCGGGAGAAGAAATTCCCCAAAGAGGCGAATCGATGGCCTTTGACGGTGGGCGCGTCGCTGAATTTCCGCGTTTCCGGCAGGTAGCGGCAGCCGAACAGGAAGGTCACGAAACACAGGACCGACACCCAGGACATGGTGAAGCTCGTTTGGAAATGCGGGGCCGAGGACAGGCTCTTTCCCCACATGGCGAGCAGCCCGCCGATGGCGGGCCCGAACATGAAGCCGAGGCCGAAGGCGACGCCGATCAGGGCCAGGCCTTTCGACCGTTCTTTGGGCGGCGTCAGGTCGGTGATGGCGGCGGAAGCCGTTGAAATGCTGGCGCCGAAAAAACCGGCCAAGAGTCGGGCCGCGAACAGCATGGGCAGATCCCGGGCCACGGCGAAGAGCAGATAGGTGAGACTTTCGCCGAGCAAACACCCCAAAAGAATGCGCCGGCGGCCGTAACGATCGCTCAACCGGCCCCAAAAGGGCGAAAACAGGAACTGCATCAGGGAGTAGGCGGACAAAAGCAGGCCGGCCTCCAGGGCATTGGCCCCGAAATCGCGGCTGAGGAGGGGGATGATGGGGATGACGATGCCGAAGCCCAACAGGTAGATGAAGACCGTCATGAAGATCACGGTCAGATGGGACTTTCGTTGAGTCTCGGACAAGCTTTACCTCGCGTGTTGAGCTGTTATTATGGGAGAGTCATGAAAAGAGCAACTCTTCTGCTTCCCCTTTTCGCGGCGTTTTCGCTGTTGTTGGAGCCCGCGCAGGCCTATGTGGGTTTTCGTCGTTTTCACCCCGGGGAATGGGAGAGCCGCTTTGGCGCCGGTTATTTCATCACGGATCGCAATTACGACCCGACCGGACAGGAAAAATCCCTGCCGAGCAATTCCTCCTACAGCCTCATGGAAGCGGGGGCCAACGCCCGCTACGTTCTGTCGCCGTCATGGTCGCTGACGGGGGATCTGGCGCTCGGCTACGCTGAGTCAAAAGCTCTCAACATCAACCGCTCCAATTCCGGCCTGACCGGGGCGCGGCTGGGGATCGAATACGCCACGGGCTTTGAGAGCTTCGATCTCATTCCGGAATTCTCGTATTATTTCCCGATGGAAAAAGTCGATCTCAATCAGGACAAGGCGATGATTTCCGAAGGGGTCAGCGAAACCCTGTTCAACATGAACATGCAGGCGGCCTTTGAAAATTTCGTGCTGTACGGATCGCTCGGTTATCTGATGCGGGACGAGGGACGCTCCGACCTGGCCCCCTGGGGCGTCGGTTTTGAGTTCCCTTTGACGAACTCCTCCCTGGGCGCGCGTCTTTTCGGCCATGAATCCATTTCGAACGACATCGACCATGGGGACGTCACCTCGGAAAACCTGCGTCAATCCACCAGTGCCCGCGTGAACGGCGGTTCGCTGAAGTTTTACGGCATCAACCCGTCCTTGATCGCCACCGAGGGGTACGTCAATTTCAACCTCTCAGGCGCTTTCGGCGTTTCCTTGGGCGCGGGACTGACGCTGAAGGGGGCCGACACCGCCGCGGGTTATCATTTGCAGGCGGCGTTGATTTATCGCTTCAAACCGCGTCCGAAGAGCCTGCGCCCCCGCCAGGAAAACCGCTTGTCCCTGGACCCCTACGTGGATCAGTTCGTTGAGGACACCAACGACGGCGTCGACCAGAAACTCTTCCAGCCGACCCCGAAACCTTTGCCGAAGCATCTTTTGCCGCCCCTGCCACCGGAGCCGAAAAATCCTCCGCCGAAAAAACGTCCCCGCCGCTCCGAGGTGGAGACCAAGCGCCTGCGTCAGCAGATGAACGAGGCGGAGATGACGATCGAGCTGAAAGCCGACAAAAAAAGCAAGCGCCGCAAGAAATATTGATCCCATTTGGAAGAAATCCCGAACTCCCTGTCCGGGACTACACCCCTTTGAAAACACATCATATTTTATATGGGCTTGCGAAGGATGTGAACGGGGGGATTCATGGAGCTCGAAACACGGCGGATGAACTCCGTTGATGCGCCGATTTCTCCGATCCGTATTCTGGTCGTTGACGACCGGCCGGAGAATTTCCTGGTCATGGAAGCGGTGTTCAGCGGCACCGATTACGAATTGGTGCAGGCATTGTCCGGTCCGGAGGCTCTGGAAAAAGTCCGCGGCGGGGACTTCGCCGTCATCCTGATGGACGCCCAGATGCCGAAGATGGACGGCTTCGAGACCGCGCGGCGCATCCGGAACGACATCAAAAACCACAAGATCCCCATCATTTTCATCACCGCGATCGATCGCGAGCAGCACTACGTGCATCGCGCTTACGAAGTGGGCGCCATCGATTTCATCTTCAAGCCTCTGGACGCTTACGTGCTGCAGTCCAAAGTCGCCTTGCTGGTGGAGCTTTACCGCAAGGACCGGCAGCTCAAGCAAAGCGAGCTGCGCGGCCGCCATGATTTTTTGGAAAACGCCTTGGACGCTTCCGTCGCGATCAATGAAAAGCAGCAAGTCGTTTTTTGGAACCAGCAGGCGGAGAAAATCTTCGGCTACACCAAGGCGGAGGCCCTGGGCCAGATCATGGCGAACCTGATCGTGCCGCGCCCTTTGCGGGAAGCGCACCAGCAGGGCATGGCGCATTTTCTGAAAACCGGTCAGGGTCCCATTCTCGGGCGCCGGATCGAGGTGACGGCGCTCCGGAAAAACGGCTCGGAATTCCCCATCGAGCTCACCATCTCGGCCCTGGCGTCGGAGGACGGCTGGCTCTTTTACTCCTTTATCCGGGACATCACCAACCGACGCAAAAAAGAAAATCTGATCCGCGAGAGCGAGCGGCGGTTCCGCCTCATGGCCGACATGGCGCCGGTGATGATCTGGGTGACGGGGCGCGATCAACACTGCACTTGGTGCAATCAATGCTGGCTCGATTTCACCGGCCGCACGCTGGAGCAGGAAAAAGGCACCGGATGGGCGGACGGCGTGCACCCCGAGGATCTTGAAAGATGCCTCGAGATCTACGGCAAAGCCTTCGAAGAGCGCCGTGATTTCACCCTCGAGTACCGGCTGCGCCGCCATGACGGCCAGTACCGCTGGCTTCTCGCCCGGGGGACGCCGCTTTACGACGAGAACGACGAGTTCTCCGGATATGTGGGATCCTGCGTGGATCTGCATGATCAGAAGGAGGCGCAGGAGACCCTGCGCCGCACGCATGATGAGCTCGAGCACCTGGTTCAGGAGCGCACCATCGCCCTCACCTCCGCCAATCACGAGCTGGAGTCGTTCAGTTACTCGGTCTCCCACGACCTGCGCACGCCTTTGCGGGCCATCGCCGGTTTTTCGCAAGCCTTGGAGGAGGATTACGGCAAGGTCCTGGACCAGGAGGCCCTCCATTACCTGCGGCGCATCCGTTCGGGCACGGAAAGAATGGCGAACCTCATCGATGATCTTTTGGGATTGTCGCGGATCTCGCGGACGCCCATGTCCCGTCAGGAACTGGATCTATCCGCCATGGTGAAGGAGGTGACGGAGGAGCTGCGGGCCGAACAGCCGGGGCGCGCCGTCACTTTCGTCATCCAGCCGGACGTGCGGGCTTTCGCCGACGCGGGCCTGTGTCTGGTGATCCTCGAGAACCTTCTGCACAACGCCTGGAAGTACACCTCCAAGCACGCCGAGGCGCGGATCGAATTCGGATTTTTCGAGCAAGACGGCGAAAAAATTTATTTTGTCCGCGATGACGGGGCCGGTTTCGCCATGGAGTACGCCAACCGCCTGTTCGGGGCCTTCCAGCGCCTGCACACGGAAGAGGAGTTCTCGGGCAGCGGCATCGGCCTGGCGACGGTTCGCCGGGTGGTGCACCGTCACGGCGGACGAATCTGGGCCGAAGCGGCCTTGGAGCAAGGCGCGACGTTTTATTGGACCCTGGAACCCAAGGAGAAGTTGGATGCCGCAGCGGAATAAAGTGATTCTCCTGATCGAGGACAACCAGGACGACGTCGAGTTGACCCTGCGGGCCTTCAAGAAGAACGCCATCAACGACGAGGTCGTCATCGCCCGCGACGGCCAGGAGGCGGTGGATTACCTGTTCGGCGAAGGCGCTTATGAAGGGCGCGATCCGAGCCAGACGCCGCGGGTGGTCCTGTTGGACCTGAAAATCCCGCGCTTGAGCGGTTTGGAGGTTCTGCGCCGGGTGAGGGCGGATGAACGCACGCGCCGCACGCCCGTGGTCATCCTGACCTCCTCGAAAGAGGAAAGCGATCTCGTGCAAGGTTACGATCTCGGCGCCAACAGTTACGTGCGCAAACCGGTGGATTTCAACGTGTTCGTCGAGGCGGCGCGGAGTCTGGGGCGTTACTGGCTTCTCTTGAACGAAACACCGAAGGAGACATGAAGACATGGGCCATCGGATCAATCTCCTCATGATCGAAGATCAGCCGGATGATGCGGATCTGATCCTGCGGGCCATGCGCCGCGCGGGTTACGAGGTGAACTTCCAGCGCGTGTTCACCGCTCCGCAAATGAGCGCCGCCTTGCAGGAAAGGACCTGGGATCTCATCATCTCCGACCACAACCTGCCTGGTTTCAGTTCTTTCGGGGCCCTCAAGGTTCTGCGCGAAAGCGGTCTGGACGTGCCGTTTTTGGTGGTGTCGGGAACGATCGGCGAGGAAACGGCGGTGGAAACGATGAAATCGGGCGCCCAGGACTACATCATGAAAACCAACCTGGCGCGATTGATCCCCGCCATCGAGCGCGAACTGCGCGAGGTCGCCGAGCGCCGCGGCCGGCGGGAGGTTTCGCGCAACCTGGCGAGCGTCGAGGAGAACTTCCGCCTGTTCGTGGAGAGCGTCAAGGACTACGCCATCATGATGCTCGATCACGAAGGCCATATCATCAGCTGGAACCCGGGCGCGGAAAGGATTTTCGGCTACAAGGAGGAGGAGATTCTCGGACGCTCCCTGCGGATTTTCTACGTCGGGGAGGACCGCGATTCGGAGGTCCCGGAGCGCGAACTCAACATCGCGCTGGCCACCGGCCGTTCCGTCAGCGAACGCTGGCTCCTGCGCCAGGACCAGACCCGTTTCTGGGGCAGCGAGGTGCTGACGAGCCTGCGGGACGAAAGCGGCCGGGAACGCGGTTTCGTGAAAGTCGTGCGCGACATGACGGCGCGCAAGCAGCTTGAAAACGAGCAGTTGCGGGCCCGCGAGGAGGCCGAGGCCGCCAGCCAGGCGAAAACGAATTTCCTCGCCAATGTCAGCCACGAGCTGCGCACCCCTTTGAGCGCCATCATCGGCTTCGTCGACCTTTTGCGCGGGCCCGACGCCACGTCCTCCGACAAGGTCGATTTCATCGAAACCATCCGCCGCAATGCCGAGCAGTTGGTGAAACTCATCGACGACCTTCTTGACATCACCAAAGTGGAATCGGGACGGCTGAACCTCGAAAAGATCTCAATCAACCTGATGGAGTTCCTGCACGAGACCGAGGAGGTCCTCAAGCTGCGCGCCCTGGAAAAGGACATCGGCCTGCATTTCGTGTTTCGCGGGCCGATGCCGGCGACGATCATTTCGGACCCGACGCGCTTGCGCCAGATCCTGCTGAACGTCATCGGCAATTCGATCAAATTCACGCAATCGGGCGGGGTGAAAGTCGTCATTCACGCCGAGGCTTCGGAGACCGAAGGCGCCCTGGTGTTCCTGATCCGCGACACCGGCATCGGCATGAACGAGGAGCAGAAGACGCAGATCTTCCAACCCTTCGTGCAGGCCGACAGCTCGATGACCCGCCGTTTCGGCGGCACGGGACTGGGCTTGATCCTCTCAAAAACCCTGGCGGAATCCATGGGCGGTCATTTGCGTCTCTTGTCGAGCGAGGTGGGCCGCGGCAGCGACTTCGAAATCCGCGTGCTGGTGGGTCCCATGCGGGAAATGCAACCCGTCGTCGGCCAGCCCGTGGAAAAAGCCATGCCGCCTCCGAAGAGCGCGCCTTCGGGCGGCGGCCATGAGCTGTTGGGCAAACGCATCCTGTATGTCGAGGACGCCCCGGACAACCAGTTCCTCATCAACCGCTATCTGAAAATGGCGGGGGCCCAGGTCGTCATCGCCAACGACGGGATCGAGGGCGTGGAAAAAGGCCTTCAGGGGAATTTCGACCTGATCCTGATGGATCTGCAGATGCCGCGTTTGGACGGCTACGGGGCCACCCGGCAACTGCGGGAAGGCGGTTACGCGAAACCGATCCTGGCCTTGAGCGCCCACGCCATGGAGACGGAAAAACGCCAGTCCATCGCGGCCGGCTGCAACGACCACCTGACCAAGCCCCTGACCCGGAGTTTCCTGATTTCCAAAATCCTCGAGTACCTGCCGCCGGAGCAAAGCTCCCCGACGCCCTCGCCTTAGTCCTTGATGCCGAGGAGTTTTTTGGCTTCGTCGAGGCCGAGGCCGGAGATGTCGACGGTTTTCTGGCGGGCGCCGTCGCCGCGCACGAGGCTCAGCTGCCGTTTGGCGAGGCCGAGCACGTCCGCGAGGAACTCGATCAATTCCTCGTTGGCGCGACCGTCGATCGGCGGGGCTTGAATGCGAATTTTAAGGGCCCCGTTGTGGGGCCCGATGATTTCATTGCGCGAGGCTTTGGGTTGGATCAGGAGGCGCAATCTCAGGCCTCCCGGGATTTCCTCGATCATCCCGCGGTCAGCGGCGACACGCCCGTGCTGCGGGGGGCGGCGTTTTCGTTCATCGCGACGTTGGGTAACTGCATCTGCGGCATGTACTTCTCGCCCTGCTCGATCAGCGACAGGTGCGCTTGCACGAGGGCTTTCAGGTTCGCCTCGAACTGCAGGCGGGCGCGCTTGAGGTCGGTGATTTCCTGGTACATTTTTTTCAGGGAATCGCGGGAGTCGCGCATGATGATCTCGGCCTTTTGCTGGGCGTCGGCGATGATCAGGCGGGCTTCGCGATCGGCGTCCTGGCGCAGGCGATCGGACATCTGCGAGGCGGTGGCGATGGTGTCCTTCAGGACTTTGTCGCGATCCTTGTATTCGGCCAAAGCCAGGTCCCTTTCACGCATGCTCTCTTTCAAGGCATTGCGCTCATGGATCAAAGTTTCCATCTGGCTGGCGACCTGTTGGAGGAAGTCCATGACCTCTTCCTGGTCCAGACCGAACATTTTTTTGCCGAAAGACTTGTGCGCGATATCAATGGGCGTGACTCTCATCGTTCCTCCCTGAACTTGAGTCTTCAGGATAAGATCGGGGCGAGCGCCTTCGCAAGACTATTTCAGGTCGCGGGCGATCTCGGAGTTGCGCAGGGCCGCCTTCTCGAAGGAAATCCGCAGCGCGCGCTCGATCTCGAGTTCCCGCATGGACTGAAGTCCAGCCGTCGTGACGCCTTTTCGCGAGGCCACGCGGTTTTGCAGCTCTTCCAGGGGGATTTGCTCGCTTTGCGACGCCAGCAAAGAGGCCCCGACGAAAGTCTCGACCGTCATGCGACGGGCGGTTTCCTGGTCGAAGTCGTGCTCCATCAGCCAGTCCTGCCAGTACATCATCAGCTCGAACACGAAACCGGTGCCCGAAGAGCAGGCGACCATGAGGGCTTCCAGCTGATCCTCGTCGGCCATGCGCAGAACCTGGCCGAGGGAGGAAAAAAGATCCTCGACGGTGCTTTCAAGGGCCGAGTCCTCGTCGTCGTTCATGAGGTAGCCGATGACGCCGCGGCCGATGAGGGAGGGCGTGTTCGGCATCAGTCTCACGAGGCGGCATTCCGGCAGGAGTTTTTCCAGGACCGGCATGCGCACGCCGGCGGCCAGGCTGATGACGATCTGATCCTGGCTGAAGGAGCGCGCGATCGGCTCCAGGGCCGCCAACAAATCCTGTGGTTTCACCGAAAGGACGACGATGTCGGACTGCTCGACGAGTTCCTCGTTGTTGGGTGTCGTGCGGATGCCGTACTGCTCGCTGAGTTTCTGCAGTTTCCCGGGAGTGCGGTTGGAGGCGAGGATTTTCTCCGGGACGACGAAGTCCGTTTCCAGGAGACCGCGGATCATGGTCTGCGCCATGTTGCCGGCGCCCAGAAAACCGATGCGTCGGGACTTGATGTACTGATTCATCCTTCACTCCAGGGCCGCGGGCGAGCGCTGGCACCAGTTGGCCTTCGTTTTGGTTTTTCCCTCGTAAGCGAGGGCGAGGTTGTTTTTCATGAGCACGTCCGACAGCAGGCGCCCGTCGACCCGCACGTCGGCGAGGATGCGGAAGTATTTATCCTTGCCGACGTCCTCGAGATCGATGCGTTGGGCGCGTTTGAGGATGTTCTCGATCAGGCGCTTGGCGGTGCGGGCGGCCTCTTTCTCACAAGGGGCTTTGCCTTTGATCTCGGGTGTGTCGATGTGGCGGACGCGCACGGCGATGCGGTCACCGAGCAGGGGATGCACTTCCGGGATGTTGAACGTGATGGTGTCGGCGTCGTAGTTGCGCACGTACTTCACGCAACGGAAGGTTTTTCGGTCGTGTCGGCAGTCCTCGGAGGCGGCGAAAACGGGAAGGGTGGTGAAGAGGAGGAGCGGGAAAAACCACTTCATTCCTTGATGCTGACGGATGCCCGACGGAAGGTCAACCGGCGCGTTCACCGAAAAGAACGGTGCCCAGGCGCACCAGGGTGGCGCCTTCCTCCACGGCCACGACAAAATCATGACTTGTGCCCATGGACAGTTCCCGCAGGGGATGCCGCGCGGTGGAATGGCGGGCCCGCAGCTCGGCGGCCAGTTCGCGAAGCCGGCGGAAGAAAGGGCGGTTTTGTTCGGCGTCGTTTTGCAGGGGCGGCATGGTCATCAGGCCCTGGATTTCCAGATGCGGCAAAGCGAAAATCAGCGCGGCGTCCTGGCGCAGTTTCTCCGGCGAAAAGCCCTCTTTGGTGATCTCTTCACCGACGTTCACCTGCAGCAGGATTTTTTCCGTGAGGCCCCGCTCGCCCGCGCGGCGGTTCAGGGCCTCCGCCAGGGCCAAGGAGTCGACGGAGTGGATCAGGGCGCAGCGGCCGCTGACGAGCTTGATTTTATTTTTTTGCAGATGGCCGATGAGGTGCCAGCGCAGGCCGCGGCCCTCGAGGGCCGTCATCTTGGCGGCCAGCTCCTGAACGTAGTTTTCGCCGAAATCGTCCTGGCCTTGCGCCGACAAATCCACGATCTTTTCCACCGGCTGGCGTTTGGAGACGGCCAGGATGCGCACGCAGGACGCCTCGCGGCCGGCGCGGCGGCAGGCTTCCTCGATGAGCTGACGGGCTTGTCGCAAGGGGGTCACGCGCGGAAGCTCCAGTCGTTTTGTTGAATCATTTTCTTCACCGCTCCGACCGGCAGGCCCACGACGTTCTGAAAATCGCCCTCGATGCGCTCGACCAGCCGGCCGCCCAGGCCTTGGATGCCGTAGGACCCGGCTTTGTCCATGGGTTCGCCGGTGGCGACATAGTCGCGGATCTCGGTTTCCGAGAGGATCCGGAAGAAGACCTTGGTCGTCTCAAGATGAGAAACGGCCTTTCCGCTCGAACTGTCGATCATCCAGACGGCGGTGATCACTTCGTGGACACGTCCAGAAAGGTTTTTCAGCGTCCTCACCGCGTCTTCGGGCGAGGAGGGCTTTCCCAGGGGACCATCGTCCAGGATCACTTCCGTGTCCGCCGCGAGCACGACGAAAGGTTCCTTGAAACGCCCGCGGAGATCTTCGAAAGCCGCCCTCGCTTTTCGTCCGGCAATTTCCAAAATCTGCTCATTCACATTCAAATTTTTATCAGGGATTTCCGATACTTTAACAGGGACCACCTGGAACCGGAAACCGGCGTTTTGCAGGAGCTCTTTGCGGCGGGGCGATTCGGAAGCGAGGATCAGGTGGCGCATGTGATTGTTGAATCACGAAGAGGGTGAAATGGGAAGTGCGGAGTTGATGCTGATCGGGGGATTGCTGCTGGCGGGGCTGGCGGTGTTTCTCTTTTTGTCGGCGATCTTCGCGAGCAACGCTGACAAGGCGCAGCTCTCCTGGGCGAACAACACCGAACCGGCGAAATCCAGGAACGGCATCATCAACTTCTCGCGCCCGCTCGTTCACCAGTTCACTTTGCAGCACGCCCTGCGCATCAAGTCCGAGGGCTACCGCAAGCGCATCCGCAAGGTCATCCTGACTTCGGGTCTTTCCCGCGAGCTGAACGAGGACGAATTCATCGGCCTGCAGATCCTGTGGGGGGTGATGTTCCCGGCTTTCGTCATCGTCATGAATTTCTCCCTCGAGATGGGTTTCAACAACCTGTTCCTCCTCGCCATGATCCCGGTGGGTTACTACCTGCCCATCATGCACGCCAACGCCAACAAGAAACGCCGCGAGCTTTCCGTCCGCGGCGACATGCCCTTCTTCGTCGACCTGCTCGCCTTGTCCGTGGAGGCGGGTTTGGATTTCTTCTCCGCCATCCAGAAGCTCGTCGACAAGGCCGATGGCACGGAGTCGGTCCTGGCGGACGAGTTCGCGACGGTGCTGAAGGACGTGAAGATCGGCGCGTCGAAAGCCCAGGCTTTGAAGGAGCTCGCCGAGCGCCTGGACATGTCCGAGATCACGAGCTTCGTGGCCGTGCTGATCGACGCCGAGCACACCGGCGCGCCGATCGCGCAGGTGCTGAAAGACCAATCCACGCAGATGCGCCTGGAGCGTTTCGTGCGCGCCGAGAAAGCCGGGGCGCGCGCCTCCCAGGCCATGATGATCCCGCTGATGATCTTCATCGTGCCGGCCGTGTTCATCATGGTCTTCGGCCCGGTCGCCATCAGCTTCATGTACGGGAACGGGCAATGATGGCGAAGTTGAAGAGCCTCTCCCGCAACCAGGAACTCCTCAGCGACCTGCAGGTCGCCTCGCGCTTTTGGGAGCGCGGCATCGGCCTGCTCGGGCGCGCGTCCTTGGGCGAGCGGGAAGGGCTGTGGATCCACCGCTGTCCCAGCATCCACACCTGGTTCATGATGTTCCCGATCGATTGCGTTTTTGTCGATCGCGACCTCAAGGTCAAAGCCGTTTTCGAGAACGTCAAACCCTGGCGGGTGGTGTTTCCGGTCCGGGGGGCGAGTTCGGTGATCGAGATGACGGCCGGGGCGGTCAAACGCCTGGGCATCCAGGTCGGGGAGAATCTGCATGTGGTCGCTTAGGGTGCTCAGCGGACCTCAGGCGGGCAGCGTGCACGGCTTGAAGCTGGGCCGCAACCTCATCGGCCGCGGCGCGACCTGTGACATCAAGATCAACAGCTCCGGCGTCTCCAAGGAGCACGCCGAGATCCATGTTTACAAGGACAAGATCCTCGTCGTCGACCTGCGCTCGAGCAACGGCACCTACCTGAACGGCATCAAAGTGCAGAACGGCCTGGTCCGCCTGGGCGACAAGATGAGCATCCATGACGTCATTCTCGACATCATCCCGGCCGCTGAAAAGGCGGCTCCCGCGGCGAACGCGCCCGCGGTGACGGCGGCGAACATGAATCCGGCTTACCCGCCGGGTTACGGGACCCCGCCGCCCCTGTACAACCACCAGCAAATGCCTTATCCGCCGCCGATGCACGGCGGGGAGGGCGAGGTCCGCGCGGCGCCCGTCCTGCAGGCCCCGCAAGGTCCTCTCAAGGGCTTGCTGACGAGCTTTGAAGACTACATGAACCGCGTGGCCCTGCCCGGCGTCTACAAAATGGCCGAGGTGCTGGAATTCAAGATGGTGCTGGCCACGTTCCTGGTGGTCTTCGTCTTCGCGGTGACCCTGCTGTCGATGATCCCCATGGTGCAGATCACCCGCGCCAGCATCACCCAGGAGAGCATGCGCCGGGCTTCGTCCCTGGCGCGCACCCTGGCCCGGGTCAATCAACAGGCTTTGTTGCAGGGTTCCTACTCCGCCCTCAGCACCCACGACGTGGAGACCGAAGACGGCGTGAAACGCGCCCTCATCGTGCAGCAATCGGACGGCGTGATCCTGGCCCCGGCCTCCCAGAGCGGCAACAGCCCGGACCTGCCTTTCGTGGTTTCGGCCCGCCGGGAAACCAAGGCCCAGGCCCAGCAGATCGACGACTCCACCATCGGCGCGAGTTTCCCCATCGGCATGTACGACCCGAACACGGGGGAACCCATCGTGAAGGCCCATGCCATCATCCTTTACGACATCGGCAGCCTCGCCTTCGACGACGGCCGCGCGTTGTCCCTGTTCTTCCAGACCCTGGTCATCGCTTCGCTGCTGGGCTTGGCGCTCTTCTATTTCATGTACAAACTGATCGAATATCCGATGGTGAGCCTGAACGAACAGCTCGACATCGCCATGCGGGAAAAACGCGACAACCTGGAAGTCAAATTCATGTTCCCGGCCCTGCAATCCCTGATCGGGAACCTGAACAGCCTGCTCACCCGTTATATCCACGGCGACGCCGAGGGCGGCGGCGGTGGCGGGGTGTTCGCGAACAAAGACACCGAGGCCGCAAACCTGCTGCACCTGATCGGGTTCCCCGCCGTGGCGGTGCGCGCCGATCACAGCGTCATCGGCTGCAACCAGGGTTTCGAGCAGATCGCCCGCAACACCTCGGCGATGATGATGAACCAGACCCTGGATTCCATCAAGGACGCGGCCTTGCGGCAGAACATCGAGCATCTGCTGGGCAAGGCCCGCGAGGTGCCGAGTTCCATCCACAGCGATCAACTGGATTTCAGCGGCCACTTGTGCGCCATCAACTGCCAGGCAGTGAGCACTTCGGAAACCGTTGATTACTTCCTGATCTCGATCGTCCCGTCGGAAGGGGGAGGCTGATGAGCGCGGCCCCGTCCATCGCCGACAATCTGCGTTTCACGCTGGAGGTCCTGAAGGGTCCCCACGCCGGCATGAAATTGGAGTTCGACAAGGGCACGATCAGCATCGGTCGCGGCGTGGAGAACGACGTCGTCCTGGCGAACGATCCCCGCGTCAGCCGTCAGCACGCCGAGATCAAGCAGAGCCTCGGGCAGTTCTACCTGGTGAACCTGAGCCAGAAGAACTTCGTCCTGCTGAACGGTCAGAACATCGCCACGGAAAAAATGGAATCGAAGGCCGTCTTGCAGATCGGCGAATCGGAGATCCGTTTCACCGTGCAGGGTTCGACGAACCTGCTGGAGCCGATTTCGCCCGCCGCCGTGGTGGTGCCCCTGAAAGCGGAGGCGCCGGCCGCGCGCCCGTCGGCGGCCCCGGGTCCCCGGCCCCAGCAGGCGCCGGCCTTCCCGCCGCCTCCGGTTTCGCCCGGTATGCCGGCGGGTTTCAACGCGTCCTCCATGCCCCGTCCGCCGTCCGGGCCTTCTTCCGGCGGCGGTCTGTTCGCCAACAGGAAATTCGTCATGTACGCGGTGATCGCGCTGATGGTCGTCCTGTTCGTGCTCGCCAACGCGGGCAAAAAAACCAAGAAGGTCGAGGACCGTCCGTTCCGCACCGAGGAGGAACTCGGCGTCGCCCGCCAGGAGGCGGAAAACGAGATCAAGGCTTTCCAGGAGCGCAAAGAGCGCATGAATCAGCAGATCTACCAGAAGGCCTACGAGAATTTCCTGCGCGGCTACCGCGATTACCGCCAGGGCCAGTACCTGCGGGCGCGCGAGTCCTTCCAGGTGGTGCTGAATCTCGATCCGGAGAACGAGCTCGCCCGCCGCTACATGAACCTCTCGAAGATCCGTTTCGACGAGCTGGTGAAATTCAACATGCTGCAAGGCCGCCGTTACCTGGAGAAACAGAACTACCGCATGTGCAAGGCCCGTTATCAGACCGTGATGACCATGCTGGGCTATGATCCCTCCAGCCCGGAGTACAAAGAGGCGTTGATGATGCACAAGCAGTGCAGCGTCGCCCTGGAGGGCCGTTACTGATGGCGCGCCTGAAGGTCAAACTCAGGGGGAAGACCGTTTCGGAGATCCCGCTCTCCGAAGAGCGCCAGTACCTGGCGGGCCGCAAGGACGATTGCGACATCATCCTGCAGGGTGAAAAGGGCATTTCCCGGGAGCACTTCCGCCTGGTGGCCAACGGCGACGCCTGGACTTTGGAGGCCCTTTCCCGTTTCGGCGAAGTGTCGGTGGGCGGGGAGAAGGTTTCGAACCTCGTGTTGGAACACGGCACGGTGTTCAACGTTCCCCCCTATGAATTCGAATTCCTGATGACGACGGCGGATTCGGCGATGCCCGAAGCCCGTCCCGAGGCGGAATTGCCGGCCCCGTCTTCGGATTTCGCCGCGGAAGGCGGTTTCAGCGACATCGCCGACGCCTCCGAAAAAACCGTGGTCGGCGTCGCGCCGAGCGTCCCTTACATCAAATTCATGGACGGCAACGGCGAGGCCAGGGAGTTGATCCGCCTGGAGGGCGGGGACTCCTGGATCGCCGGGCGCGATTCCTCCTGCAACATCCACATCCGCGATTCACGGGTGAGCCGTCGTCAGTTCGAAATCCGCAAGCAGGGGTCCAGCTACTCGATCATCGACATGGGCAGCGTCAACGGCACCTTGCTGAACGGCACGCCGATCTCGACGAACGATCCCACGCCGCTGAAGAGCGGCGACGCCATCACGGTGCTGGAGAACTACCTCTACTTCGAGTTGCACGATCCCAACTTCAAGAGCCGCCTGGATCTGGTGAACCTGCAGCCGGCCGAGGTGGTCGACAACCCCCTCGTTCCGATGAGCGAAAATCCGCTGCCGCCGTCCGCCTATCCGGCTTACCAGCCCGCGCCCTGGGGCCAGGGCATGCCGGTCCCTTATGATCCAAACATGATGCCCCCGCCGGTCATGCCGCCTCCGGCCGCGCCGGCGCCTTCGGGCAAATTCGATTACCAGAAGCACCGTCCGCGTCTGATCCTGGGCGCGATCGCCATCGTCGCCCTGGTGTTCGCCTTCAACGGCAACGACGAATCCGACCTGGAAGGCCCTCCCGCGGAGCAGTCCGCGCAGGACCCGCTGTCGAAACTCACCCCGGAGCAGAAAAAACTCGTCGAGGACACCTATCAGCTTTCATCCAGCTATTACATGCAGGGCAAGTACGAGTTCGCCAAGTCGGAGCTCTTGAAGATGACCGAGCTCACGCCCGAATACAAAGACAGCCCGGAGCTGATGAAGCGGATCGAAGAGGCGCTTTACGTGCAGCTGCAGATGCAGAAGCAGGAGCAGTTCGAGAAGAACCAGCGCGAGCAGGAAGAGAAAATCCAGCGCAAGGCGGCCGAGTGCCGCGGCACCCTCAACGACGACACGACCCGCGACGCCATGGAGACCTGCTTGAGCGAGGTGCTGCCCTTCAACCCGGAGCACGCGCTTTTCCGCGACCTCTTCAACGAGATCGAGCGCCGTCAGGCCGAAAAAGCCACGAAACTCGCCGCCGACGCCGCCCACCGCGCCGAGATCGAGCGTTTGCGCGGCCTCTACGGCCAGGCGAAAAAGCTGGAGGAGGGCAAAAAACCCCTGACCGCGATCCGCGCCTACGAGCGGGTCCTCGCCGCGGCTTTGCCGGATCCGGGCGGTTTGAAAGGCGCCGCGCGCGAGCGCATCAACGCCCTGAAGGACATGATCAATTCCCGCACGGCCGATCTGCAGAAAGCCGCGGAGCAATCGGCGCGCGACGGCCGTTTGAAGGAGGCGATCTACTCCCTCCGCCGCGCCAAGCAGGTGGACCCGCAGAACGAGTCGCTGGACGGCAAGATCGATCAGCTCCGCCTGCGTTTGCAGGAGGATATGATGCGCATCTATCAGGAAGGCGTCCTCGACGAGAGCTTCGGAAACGTCGATGGCGACGACACTCATCCGGGCGCCAAGCAAAAATGGAAAAAGATCTTGGACACCGACGTCGAGGACGGGGAATATTATAAAAAGGCCCTGATCAAACTCAAAAAATACGGATCGCCGCGATGAAGTTCCAGGAGCGCTCCTACAGCTCGACGCTCTTCCGTCCCAAGCCGCACATCCATCTCGAGGGTGACGGCAGCCTGTTGTTGATCACCACGTCCTGGGGGGAGCCGGAATTCGCCGCGACCGCCGCCGGTGAGATCGCCCGTTACGTCACGGCCGCCCGGGGCGACATCGAAGTCACTTCGCCTTTCGAATTCCTGACGGGCATTTCCGACGAAGCCAATCATTTGCGTATCGGCCTGCTGCTCGCGAACGATGTCCTGTACCGCGGGGAAAACCGCATCGAGTACGTCTCGGGCGTCGAAGTGATGGCCGTCAGCCGCACGGAAAATGAAATCGCCTGGGCCCATGTGGGCGCCCCGCATTTGCTTCTGCGCCGGCCGGGACGGCCGCTGGCGCCGCTCGCGACGAGCTTCGATCATTCCTTCGAGCTGGCCCTGCAGGGCCGTCGCGAAGCGCCCTTGCCGTCGAGACTGCTGGGCGTGGAGCCTTCGTGCCACGTGGCCTGCGGAAACCTGCAGATCGGTTCGGGGGACCTGCTGGTGCTTCTCGCCTCGTCGCATCTGCCGCCGGCTTTGTGGACCACCAACGATTCCTACGACCTGCCGACCATCACGAAACAGATGATCCAGGCGGACACGGAGTCGCCGTTCTGGCTCGGGCTCGTGGATTTTGAGGAGTGATTCTCAGGCCCCTAAGGGAAAATCACATGAGCATTTTGTTTTTAATTAAATAAATTTATTTAAGTCCATTGACTTCCTTCTTTTCTTTTTGAATCATCAACCGGCGTGATGAAAATAAAAATTATTTTTTTGCTCGCTTGACCTGAACCCGATGTTTGATCCAGTTACATTGCGACTGGTCGAATCTCAACACTTGCCTGAAATGGCGTAAAAGTTTCCGGCGCTGGCGGCCGATAACCAAGAGAACTGTGTGGCCTAACGGTGTTGTAGTGCTTTCTCCATCTCTCAATCATCACTTGCGCCTCCTTCATTGAATAAAAGATCTCCCGATTCAAAAGCTCATCGCGAAGTTTGCCGTTAAACGATTCCAGATAGCCATTCTCCCAAGGGCTTCCGGGCTGGATAAAAAGGGGCTTAAGTTCCAAGGCCTCAAACCAAATTCGAAGCTTCGCCGCAATGAACTCAGATCCGTTGTCGGATCTAACGTGTGTTGGAACCCCTCTTTGTAAAAAGAGTTCACAGAGGGAATCGAGCACGTCCTGATGAGTGAGCCTTCGCGCCGCCTTGATCATCAAACACTCTCTCGTGAACTCATCGATCACGTTAAACATCTTAAACGTCTTTCCCTCATGAGTTTGATCGAATACAAAATCATAAGACCAGACATGATTGGGTCTTTCGGGCCTAAGCCTGATACAAGAGCCTTCTCGATCCCAAAGCCGGGCTCGTTTCTTTTGTTTTTTGGGAACTTTGAGCCCTTGCTCTTTCCAAATTCTCGCAACCCGCTTGGCATTGACCTTCCAGCCCTTTTCTTTCAGAAGGGCTGTGATGCGGCGATATCCGTATCGCCCGTAGGTTTGCGCAAGTTCAATGATGTCACGAGTAAGGCGGTCTTCGTCTGGTCGAAAGGTCACGGTGTAGCGCTGAGTGGATCTTCCCTGATCGAGGATTTTACAGGCCCGTCTTTCTGAGATGCCAAACACTTCGATCGCGTGCTCAACGGCCTCTCTTTTGCGTGACGGGCTTAGAAGTTTCCCTTGTTGATCTCTTTCAGAACGGAGTTATCTAGAGCGAGTTCGGCGACGACTTTTTTGAGGCGCTGGTTTTCAATCTCAAGTTCTTTCAGCCTTCGGGTTTGATCCACTTGCAAACCACCGAACTCTTTTCTCCAGCGGTAGAAAGTTTGCAGCGTGATGCCGTGTTTCCTGCAAGCCTCTTCTTGGCTTATTCCTCGGCCTGTTTCGATCTCCATGTTTCTTAAAATCTGAACGATCTGCTCAGGGCTTCTTTTCTTGTTTGCCATAACCTTTCCTTTCATGCCCACAATACATCAAGTTGTGGACCGGTTTAAAGGGTCAAGGTCAGCTTTTGGGCCAGGTAGCTCTATGGACCCATTTGGTGGTGGTGGCGTAGGCGGTCCAATGACCATTGGGCCACCTCTAACGCTTGGGGGTATAATTGGATCAATCTTCATGTGTCCTACAGCTGGTGATAGTCCTAAGCCACCGAGGGAAAACTGTCAGCAAACGTTTAATAATACATACAATAGCTGCATTGCTAGTGGGAGAAAACCTGAGAAGTGCCTTGAAGAAGCCGGTATTGCATATGCAGAATGTGTGAAGAGATATAATGCAAATTGATGAAAGTAATTATGAAGAAATATAATCTTGAAAAACTAATTGAGTGGAAGGGGCCTGAAAAAGCAGACCCCTTTCCTGGGCTCCCGGCATTGTCCAGACGCCCCAATCCATTAGCCATTAGAAATTTGGTTGTTGTCAGTAGCTTCAAGTCGTGTTCGGTTTTTGCTCTCCAAAAGAAAAGCGGTAAAGTGGTTTGGAGTTTTGAGCTAGGCACTTATGGTGGCCACTCGCTAAGTCATAATTCCGAAATGATTTTGGCAGGTACAGTGAGAGGGATTTTTTGTCTCTCTCTGGCTTCGGGGAAAAAGAACTGGTCATATGAGCCATATGACAAAGAACAAGAATCTTTTTATTCAGAGGCTATCTGTGCGGGCGATAGTGTCTTTATTGCTGATCGTTATGGATATTTGCATGCTTTGAGGGCTAAAACGGGATCATTAAAGTGGAAAGTTCTTCTTAGTCCGTCAGGAAAATATGGAATTAATGCCACGGTAACGGTTGTGGCAAATAGGATCTACGCCGTTTCAACTGGTGGTGAGTTAAGCTGCGTCGATGCAAAAACAGGAAAGCTGCTTTGGGTTCTGACGCTCGACGAAGGGAGTATACGGCCTCCTATCGTATCGAGGGGCAAGATTTATATCCAAGGCGAAAAAAATATTTTCCTGATAGATCTTAAGACAAGAGATATAGGGAAAATTGGCTTCAACGAGATCATTGATATCTGTGTATTGGGACGATCTATCTATATAATAGATAAAAGAATCTCTTCAAACTCATCTGAAGGAGAAGATTTTTCTGTATTTGCTCATTCTCAGGGGCATTCGCATCAAATATTAAGAATGAAAGAGCGCCCAAGTGGCTTCTTTCCTGTGGCCGGGAAAAAGCATTTGGGAATTTTAGGTTCAGGCAAGTTGATTTTTTTAAACGTGGAAAAAGAGCGTAAAGAGGCGGAGGTCCTGGGCCTTTTTAGTTCTATACCATTTGTTGAAAAAAGCAGAATTTATAGTGTTGGTTTGTTGAATGAGGCTGTCTGTTTTCGAAATCCGGCTTTTGAAGTTTAATAGCTCTTTTCTTGTATGAATCAGAGATAGGTCGCGAGAAGGTCTCAAGTAAAATTCATTTTTGCATTCCTTCTTTGTGGACCTTTTTTTGTCGTTCGCGATTGCGATCCTGAAACGGAGCGGTGTGTGAGTAAGGATTCGCTTGTTTGATGGTGGGGCTGCGACCCTCTGTGGGTACATTGTGCAAGATCCGGTCATCAGGACTGATCTGACAGGTGAGAGTTTTATAGTTGGGGGAATTGCTATTGGTTTTTTCGCCAAATCCCATTGTCATTACGGTTAATAAAATCAAAATATGTTTTGCAATAGAATCAGTTTTCACTTCCAATGATCCTCGTGCCCCTTGTTTTCATTCATCACTAGAATTGGCGGAGGAAGTTTATGGGAAAACGTGCGTTCTTTCGGAATCATTTCATGCGCAGCGTGGGCGCGAAGTCGGCCGTGTTGATGGCTTTGGTGGCGGCTCCCGTCATGGCTTCGGCCAACTGCCTGCTCAGCAAGACCGTTTGTTCGAGCTATGACCTGGATTTTCCGGTCAATATCAACACGACGACCGGTCCCGCTCTGACCGTCATGGGCGGCAATGCGGGCATTGGCACGACGGCTCCGCAGACCCTGATGCAAGTGGGGGACGGTGGTGAGGTCGGCAAGATGGCGATCAATTCCCTCGACGGAACTTTCGGTCAGCTGCAGATCGGCAATCCTTTCCCGCATGGGGAAGCGAGCATGGTTTTCTTGAGCGGAGTCACGGGGTTCGGCTCGGAGGCGACCTCCAGCCTGGGGCTGTCGGCTGTTTGGAGCCTGGGCGTGGGCGGTTACGGGATCGGCGGCGAAAAGTTCGCTTTCAACAACGTGGCTCATGGCCCGATCCTGACGATGACCTCGGCGGGATTTGTCGGCATCGGCACGACTTCTCCCACCTCGCTCCTCCAAGTGGCTGGGACGGAAGCCGGAACCATTGCCTACATTAGCAATGCGGACGCGGCCGGCACGGCCTTGTCGGCGCAGAATGAAGATTCCGGATTCTACGGCGCCCTCGGAACTCCGACCTACGGCGTCTACAGCAATGGCCAGGCCGGCGGCACGACGGCGTGGGCGAACGTGTCCGACGAGCGTTTGAAAACCCAAATCGAAGTGATCCCGGACGCCCTCGAGCGCCTGCTGAGCTTGCGCGGCGTGAGCTACCATTGGAAAGACAAAAAGCGCGATCAGAAAGAGGGCGAAAAGATCGGCCTGATCGCCCAGGACGTGGAAAAGGTCTTTCCCCAGGCCGTGATCAATGTGCAGGGCACGAAGATGGTGTCCTCCACGGATCTCATGGGCCCCATGATTCAAGGCATGAAGCAGATGAATGAAAAGCTTCAGAGCCTGGAGCGCGAGAACCAGGAACTGAAAGCCCGTTTGAATGCCATCGAAGCGGCTCTGAGCAAGTCGATGTGATTGAAAGAGCCGGAAGCTCGAAGAGCCTCCGGCTTTTCACCTCTTTCCTCCCGTCCTGATTCATGGCCTCTGGCGTCTACGGTTCACTTCGCGAACTTGTTTATGGGAGTCTGCACGGGTGAGGTGTCGATGCATGGCATTTTTTCCCGTTTGGGCCGCCGATCTTACCAGCTCTTGGAGCTCGAGCTGGCGAGTTCCCGCAGCGGGCGTCGGACGGCCGTCTTCTTCAAGATTGAAAAACATGATTTGGCTCAGCGTTGGGCGCGGATGCTCTGGAACTCCCTGCGCAACGAGCAGTTGAAAGTGTATAAGAACTATCTCTTTCACGGATGGCTGAGTGAAGGGCGCACGTTGAAGTTTCTGTGTGAAGAGCTGGATCGGCATATCTCCCTGATCAACGGATTTTTCGCTGAACATCATGAAGAACCCTACGCGATCACTCAGCGGGTGAGCCTGGAGACGATGGATCAGGATCTTCTGAATCAGATTCACCGGCATTTTGAGAATCTGATCGGCCACAGCTGGAATGTTTCCCGCTTTTACACGAAAGCACCGTCCGAGATCCGCTGGTCGATCGAAAACCTGAATTGGCTCGTCCACGAGATCGAGAACCTGCGGTGTTGCCAGGAGCGCATGTCCCGGGGCTTTTGCCAGTCTCATATGTTCGTTTCCTTCGAAGGGGCCGAACGCCAGGACCTGCGTTTCGAAGACTACGCCCACTTCGATCCCCACATCGATTTCGGCGACGTGTGTCTGCACTACGCCCAGATCGGCAAACCCCATTTGGACGCTTTCCACAGCCAGGATGAAATCATCGACATGAGCAGCGTGAACGGGCTCCGTTACCTGACGGCGGAATTCGACATCAGTTTTCGGGACGCGGACCGCCGCGAAGTGGATTCCTGGATGCCGCGCTTCCGCGCCTGGATGCGGGAGAAAGGCCTCGACCCCGACGACCGCCGTCTGGCCATCGGTTTCGCGCGCATCGCTTCCCTCGACCGTTCGCACTTTCCCGCGCAGTCGAACCTCGAGATCATGCGCTTTCTACACGGCTTCGACGACCTCGTCGGCGTCAGGCTTCACAGCTCCCGGCGCCGCATGGAGAAACGCTTCGAGGAAACGGCGGCCTCGGTCTAAGGACTGAATTTCCGCATCTCCGGCAAGGCCAGCGCCAGGCTCGTTCGGTTGGGCAGCACCGATTCGGCCGCGGAGGGCAGCCAGATCAGGCCCAGCCCGGCGTTGCCCTTCAGGATGCGCAGGTCCTGCTGGGAAATCTCCCAGGATTTCAGGAAGCGCCGGCGGGCCGCCTCTTTGCCGGGGTCGTTTTCCTGGTCGGCGCGCACCCAGGCGTAAAGGCTCAGGAACAGCTCGTCGTTGCAGGCCTTGGTCTGCTCGTTGGTCGGGCTCTTGCGGCCGATCAAATTCAGGCACGAGTCGTTCAACGCCGCTTTTTTGCCCAGGTTGCGCTCCGCCACCGCGGTCCACAGGGGCGAGCGCATCTGTTTGCCGATGCGGGCGAGGTTCTGCCAGTCCTTTTGTTCCAGCGAGGACTGCGCGGCCCAGCGCAGGACGCGGGGATCGGCGTCGCTTTTCTCGCTCAATGAAACCAATTGACGGTGCCAGGCCGGGGCGCGGGCCGGGGACAGCCAGTTCAGGGCCGGGATCTGGAAGATGGCGCGGAACGAGGCATCGGGTTTTTCCCAGGGACGGTAGCCGGCGCTTTTCATCGCCGCCAGCAGATCCTGATCGGCGGCCGAGGGCGGGGACGGGCTGGTCTCCAGGCGATCGGTCAATGTGTTGTAGGCGAGCGGCGTCTGGTCGTTCAACAGGAGCGTGTAATCCCGCAAGACGGCGGCGCGCACGCCGCCGACCCCCTGCCACTGCGACCAGGCGCTTTCGATCAACAGCGGCCGGTTCACCGGCCAGTCCGGGCGCTTGCCCAAAAGCCCCGCCTTCAGGGAGTGCACCGGGAAACTGTCATGGGTCGTGGCGGGGAAGGAACCGCCGGTGATTTCAAAAAACGTGCGGCCCAGGTCGGCCAGGGTGACGTTGCGGTCGATGGTCCATTTCATGGCCTCGTCGCGGGGTTTGTTGGTGGCCTTCATGAACAGGGACACCTGCGTGTTCTCGCTGTTCAGGAGCAGCGGTTCGATCTCCCCCGAGCGCGGCGAGATCTCGCGGCCGTTCAGGCCGACGACGGAGATGAAGGTGTCGTTCCAGCGGTTGGACTTCTTGAGGACGCCGAAGAGCTCGCCCAGGGTCTCATCCAGCTCCTCGAGCTGACTGTCATAGGACAAACTGCGGATCTCGCCGTTGTTGGTTTCCGTGACGGTGTCGGTGAAGTTCAAATCCGGGACGTAGATGACGCTGACGAAGGCCCGGTCCTCCACTTCCTGGAAAAGCCAGTTTTCGAACAGGCGGCGGCTTTCCGAAAAAGGACGGAACAAACGCCCCGCGGAGATGTTGAGGTTGTCATCGAAGATCTCGAAACCCTGGTGCAGGCCCGTGCGCCGCCACAGCGGGGCGCCGCCCGAGAAAAAGGACGTGCGGTAGCCGCGGCCCAGGGCGGACTCGGCGAAAGTCCTGAAGTGGGGCGACAAGCCGGGGCCGCCGTTGGCGCGCACCTCGTGCTGGAAAGGGTAGAGGCCCGTCATGATGGAGGTCAGCGCCGGCACGCTCAACGGGGACGTGGTCATGGCGTGCGTGAAGCGGATGGACTCGTTGCACAGCGTGCGGAAACCCGAATGTTCCTCTTCGCCGTCGCCCGTGCACAGGGAGGCGTGGAACGGCAGGCTGTCGACCGCGACGATCAGGACCGAAGGCGGTCTTTTGGCTTCGCAGGCGACTTGCAGAAGTCCAGCGATGAAGAGAAGAATCCAGAGCCGGCGACCCATGAGTTGACCTTCGTTTCCTCCAGCGGGGATAATGATTCAAATCTTCCACCAACTCAAAACAAGGGGCAAGTTCCGATGTTCGCGGAAAAAATCTTCGCCGTCGCGGCCGTGGCCGACCAGGCCGTTCTCGTCATCCTGCTGATCATGAGCGTTCTCAGCGTCGGCATGATTTTCGAGAGGTTTTTCGCCCTCCGCAAGGTCGCGGCGGAATCGAAACGCGTGCGCGGCCGCATCCGCATGGCCCTGCAAAGCAACAGCGTCGAGGATTTCGAGGACATCGCCCGCGACCCGTCCTCCATGGAGGGGCGCGCCGCCTCCTACGCCCTCCGCCACATGCGCGAGTCCGGCAGCAAGGGCGTCGAGGAGATTTTCAACACCTTCGCCTTGACCGAGCGCCCGGACCTGGATCGTTTCCTGAATTTCCTGGCGACCGTCGGCTCCAACGCCCCCTACATCGGTCTGTTCGGGACCGTGCTCGGGATCATGAAGGCCTTCCAGGATCTGGCGACGGCCCCCGAAGCGGGCCAGCAAACGGTGATGGCGGGCATCTCGGCCGCCCTGATCGCCACGGCCATGGGCCTTTTCGTCGCCATCCCCGCGGTCATTTTCTACAACTACTACGGCAAGCAAGTGAAAGGCGTCATGCAGAGCCTGGAGAGCGTGAAAGAGCTCTGCCTCGCGTACGCCAAAAAGAAAGGCCTGTGATCTATGGCCTCGAAGTTCACGGACAACGATGAGGCGATCGCCGACATCAACGTCGTGCCCCTCGTCGACATTATCTTGGTGGTGCTGATCATCTTCATGGTGACGGCGCCGATGTTCATCAAGCCGACGATCAACGTGAACCTGCCGAAGGCGGCGAGCGGCGATCAGACCGCGCCCAGCAAGCTGAACATCGCCCTCACGGCGGACGGCCGTATCAATCTGAACGGCGCATTCGTGGACGAGGACGCGGTCCGCACCATGGCCGTCGAGGAAGTCGCGAAAAATCCGGATGTGCAGGCGATCATTTCCGCCGACAAAGACGTGCCCCACGGCCGCGTCGTCGGGCTGCTGGATGTCGTTAAAGGCGTCGGCGTGAAGAAATTCGCGATCTCCATCGAGAAAAAGTGACCGCGCCGAAAAATCATCCCCTCCGATCCAGGCGACATCCCGTCTCAGAACGGGAAGTCCCGCTCTGAGACGTTCAAGTTCATCGTCGGGCGCTCCGATGGAAAGAGGGTATGAAGCTTCCCTCTTCCGACTGGAAATTCCTGCTGCTCACGGCTTTCGTGGTTTTGCTCCTCGGCGTGCAGACCGTGAGCGACGCCGTGGGGGAAGAGGACAACGCGTTCGATCTCGCCGCCCGCCAGGCGGAATCGGAGCGCGCGCCGGCCTCCTTGCCCGAATTCATGCCGCGTCCTTCGGGCGCGTCGTTCCGCGATGCCTTGCTCGAGCTGGATTGGAGCTGCCCGAAATCACCGGCGACGGAAGTGCGGATCAAGGGCGGTCAGCTGCGCCTGCACGGCAAATCCTGCGCGGAAGGATTTTCGGCGGAGCGCTTGAGCATCACCAACGAAACCAACGGATTCACGGCCTCGGTTTTTGACAAAGGCCGCCACGAGTACGAAACCGATCTCATCCAATTGCGTGAGGGCGCGAATAAAATCCGCCTGCAATACATGAATTCCTCTGGAAAAACCGTCGAAAAAATTCTGACCGTGAACGCCGTTTCGGCCATTTGACGCGGTCCCGTCTCCCGCCATGCTTTTTCTTGCACCTCTCGACGCTCTGCGAGTAGGTTGTGGGCGAATCATGGCAGAGAACGTGATGCAAACTCCCACTCTCAAGCGACGGACTGATCTGCATTTGGCGCGGAAAATCTGGCATATGGGGGCCGTGTCGCTGATGTTCCTGTGCTGGGTGTTCGCTCCCGAGAAGACCTCGCTGATCATTTTGACGGTGGCGTGGTTCCTGTTCGTGCCCCTCGATTTCTTGCGTCAAACCTGGCCCGCCCTGAACGATTGGTTGGTGCATGCGTTCAAGCCGATCATGCGTCAGACGGAAGTCGACCGCCTGGCGGGCACCACTTACCTGATCACCGGCGTGATGGTGGTGGCTTTTTTATTCCCGCGCCCCGTGGTGTCGCTGACGCTGTTGTTCCTGGCCTTCGCCGACCCCCTGGCGAGTTACGTGGGCATTCGTTACGGCCGCGACAAGATTTTCGGGCACAAATCCCTGCAGGGTTTCATCGCCGCTTACTGCGTGTGCGCCGGCTTGAGCTTCGCTTATTTGCTGTCCATGAATTTTGAAGTGTCCCGCAGCCTGATTTTCAGTCTGTTGGCCGGCGCCGTCGGCGCTTTGGCGGAACTGATCCCCCTGGGCAAAGTCGACGACAATTTCAGCCTGCCGGTGTTTTCCGCCATGGGCCTCTACGGCCTGCTTTATTTCTTTGGTTTTTTCAGCAACGTCTTCTAGATTCTCTCCCTATGGGAAATGACAAGACTCCGATCCAACAAGCTCCCGAAGTCACCCGTCGTCGCATGGGCATGTACATTTACGTGCTGCCGAACCTGATGACCACGGGCAATCTGTTCTGCGGGTTTTTCGCCGTCATCATGGCGATCAAAGGGCAGTTCATGTACTCCGCCTACGCCATCGTCGTGGCCGCCGTGTTCGACCAGCTGGACGGCCGTCTGGCGCGTCTCACGCGCTCGACGTCGAAATTCGGCGCCGAGTACGATTCGCTCTGCGACCTGGTGAGCTTCGGCATGGCGCCGGCGGTGATGCTGTACCTGTGGGCGCTGAATCCCTTCGGCCGCATCGGCTGGGTGGCCTGCTTTCTGTTCGTGGCGTGCGGGGCCTTGCGCCTGGCGCGCTTCAACGTGCAGGCCAACGTCGTGGAGAAAAACTATTTCCAGGGCCTGCCCATCCCCATGGCGGCGGGCATCGTGGCGTCCTCCGTCCTGGCCTTCGATGACCTGGGGCTCGAATCCCTCGGGAGCATCTGGCTGCTGTTCATGACCGTTCTGCTCGCCTTCGTGATGGTGAGCACGTTCCGTTACCGCAGTTTCAAAGACCTCGATCTGAAGGAGCGCCTGCCCTTCCGCTACCTGGTGATCGGCGTGGGGTTGCTGGTGGTCGTGGCCTTGCGCCCGGAAGTCATGCTGTTCTTCCTGTTCCTGGCTTACGCCTGCGTGGGGGCGGTGTTCGGCATTTTCCGCCTGGGCAAGAATGCCCGCCGCATCCGTCCGAGCGTTTATATGCCGGCGCAGACCCACGAGCACGATCTGATCGAGGAAGACGAGGAAGAAGATGGCAGCAGCGCGCCCTGACCTGAAAATCGGCGTGGTCGGCGCCACCGGCATGGTGGGCAAGGCTTTCATGAGCATCCTGGAGGAGCGCGCCTTTCCCCTGGCGGAACTGCGCCCCTTCGCTTCGGACAACTCCTTGGGAAAAAAAATCCCCCTGCGCGGCCGCGAGTGGGCCGTGCAGACCTTGAAGCCCGGCTGTTTTGACGGCCTGGATCTGGTGTTCTTCTCCTCGGGTGATGAGATCAGCGCCGAGTGGGCCCCGCGGGCCGTGAAGGCCGGGGCTTTCGCGGTGGACAACTCGGCGGCGTTCCGCATGGACGCATCGATCGCCCTCGTCGTGCCCGAAGTGAACGGCCACCTGCTCAAGCCCGGCATGAAACCGGCGATCATCGCCAATCCCAACTGCTCGACCATCCAGCTGGTGGTCGCGTTGAAACCCCTGGAGCGCTTCGGTCTGGAAGAGGTCCGTGTCAGCTCCTACCAAGCGGTGAGCGGCGGGGGTCAGGCCGCCCACGATGAGCTCATCGATCAGGTGAAGGACCACGAAAACCCGTCGCCTTCCGTGAAGGTCTTCCCGCATCCGATCCTGTTCAATGTCATCCCGCAGATCGGTTCTTTCAACGACGACGGTTTTTGCAGCGAAGAAGTGAAGATCATGAAAGAGACGCGCAAGATCCTGGGCGCGCCCGAGCTGAAAGTCTCGGCCTTCACGGTGCGCGTGCCGGCGCTCAACTCCCACAGCGAAGCGGTGTGGGTGACCTTGGGCCAGGACGTTGGTCGTGAACAGGTTTTGCAAGCCCTGCATGAAGGCGCCGGCCTGGTGGTGCAGGATGACCCGAAGAGTTCCGTGTATCCCCTGCCTCGACAAGTGTCGGGTCTGGATCCCGTTCACGTCGGTCGCGTCCACCGCGATCCCGAGAACCCGCGCCTGTGGCTGATGTGGGTGGTCTCGGACAACATCCGCAAAGGCGCGGCCCTGAACGGCCTGCAGATCGCCGAGCGAATTTTTGACATCCGCACGGGCCCGTGATCTCCTGAAAGGGTGGGGAAATCACGGACGGTTTTCTATTTCACAGGGATGTTGGGCCTGCTTTTGTCTGGAAGCGTCCAGGCGGCGACCACGCTGGTTTCAGTCGCCGGCGCTTCGGATTCCCAGATCTCGATCGAGAACGGCCATTATATCTACGGCGGCATGGCGGGCGATACGTCCTCCTGCTCGGCGAACAACCTCGAGACCTGCGACACCTGCCTCGGCACCCTCGATCCCTGCAACCGCAAGAGCATCTATCCCGGTCTGAAACTCACGATCACGGGCCAGACGACGGACGCGACCCTTTTCAACAACAACCTCGTCGACGTCGTTTTGAAAAACGACAACAGCAGCATCATGGCGGACACGTCGCTGCGGCCGGATGGCTCGGGGAATTTCAGTTTTGAAACGACCTGGCAGAACGTGTGCACTCAACTGCCCGGCGGCACGAGCAGTTGTGAAATGGACGGCGAGGCCAACCTCACTTTCGGTTTGTCGAAAAGCGGTCAGGTGCTCAGCGGGGAAACGGTCTCGATCCGGGTGGTGGTCTCCCACGCGAGCACGGCGGCCGGCGATCAGTTCCAGAACCGATGCGATGGAACGAGCCCCAACTACGCGAGCAACGAGGGCTTCTGCTTCATGCAGATCTTCCCTGGCGACGGCAAGGTCTACATCGACGGGCGCGATCAAAAAGAGCTCCTGCATTCGCCGAGCGGTTTCCCTTCGGCGGGGAGCACCTCCTCGATCAAGTGGAAAAAAATCGTGATCTTCCACGGCGAGACGAACCCGGGCTCGCTCACCAACGGCAATGACTGGTACGAGATCGACTACGACAACACCAAGCCGAGTCCCGAAGTCGATGCCCGCGTGCAGGGCCTGAACAACGGCACCCAGTACTGTTTCATCATGGCCAATCAGGATGTGACGGGGAATATCTCGCGCTTCACGAACGTCGCCACGGACTATGTTTCCGACGCCAACGCCGTGTTGTGCGGCACGCCCACGCCGGTGGTCGGCCTCCTCGACGACAAAAAATGCTTCATCGCCACGGCCGCCTGGGGCAGCCCGATGGACCCCCACGTGTCGACGCTGCGATCTTTCCGCGATCGTTACCTGAAGAGCCATGAGCTCGGCCGCCGCTTCGTCGAGAAGTATTACGAATGGAGCCCGCCGATCGCGAAATTCATCGCCGGGCACGAGAGCCTGCGCGCCGGCGTCCGCTGGGCCCTCTGGCCCGTCGTCGCTTTCGCCACTCTCGCGCTGGCGCAAGGTTTCGTGGCGGCCCTGATGATGCTGGTCCTGCTGAGCTTCAGCCTGGCCTGCGCCGCCGCTTTCGTCCGCCGTCACCGCGGAGGGCGCGCATGAGCCGTTGGACCATCCCGCTGTTGATGCTGTTGTCCGCCGCCGTGGCCCGGGCCCAGGACATGGAGCTCGAGGAGTCCGCGCCGAACGAGCCGCCCTACACGACTCCGGCGGACGAATTCGGTCAGACGGAATCCGCCGCCGGCGCCCCGGCCGTCTACAGCACCCACGGAAACAAAAGCCAATTCATCCGCCACCCGGGAGCGAAAAAAGGCCTGCGCCTGATTGATCGCGACGGGGCTTATTATTACGAAACGGCGCGGATCAGCGGCAAGGATCAGACGTCCAACATCCGCGTCGGCATGATCAAACCGCCGTCGATCCTGTCGGCGGACGGCACCACAAGTTACACCAGCATGTACGGCAACGGTGATCCCGTGACCGCCATGTACGATTATGAGTGGAAACCATTGAAGGCTTTCGGCGCTCTGGGCGTGCAGCTGGGAGTCGGCTTTTTCACGGCGCAAGGGCAGGGGCGGTTCGTGCAGACGCCCGGGGGCCTCACCAGCAACGTCGCCCGCGAGCGCTACACCTTTTACGCCATCCCGATGTCCTTGGGCGCCGTGTACCGTTTCCAATACATGGACGATCAGTGGATCGCCCCCTACGTGTCGGGCGGCGCCACCTACTACGCGCTCGTCGAAGACCGCGACGACGGCATGAGCACCAATTTCGTCGGCACGCCGGCCTTTTACGGCGCTGGCGGCCTGATGATCAACCTCTCCACGTGGGACCGTGAAACCCGCTACATCCTCGATGCCGAGTACGGAATTCACACCTTGTGGTTGACGGCGGAAGCCCGCCAGATCCAATCCGCCAGCGAGGAACTCGATTTCAGCGGCCTCATGATCTCCGTCGGAATTTCCGTCGACTATTGACGCGGGAAATCCCAGCGAGTAACCAGGGATCTTCGAGGTTCTTTTTGCTGCGCATTCGTTTTTTGGTTTCCTACGACGGCACGGATTATTGTGGTTGGCAGCGCCAAGGCCATGACCTGACGAGCTTGCAGCAGACCATCGAAGACGCGCTTTCCAAGATGTTTTCCCGGAAAATCACGCTTTTCGCCTCCGGCCGCACCGATTCCGGGGTCCACGCCCTGGCGCAGGTCTGTCATTTTGACATCGATCTGCCGGAGAGCCGTTTTGAGAAGTGGGATTTCTGTTGGGCCATGCGGGCGGTGCTGCCCCCCTCGATCGTGGTGAAAAAAGCCTGGCTCGCGCCGAAAGACTTTCATTCGACCCTGTCGGCGACCCATAAAACCTACCGCTATTTCATCTACAACAGTCCGCGCCCGAATCCCTTTTGGCGGCGCACCTCGCACTGGTTGCGCCACCCTTTGGATCTCGAGCACCTGCGGGCAAGTTCACAATTTATCCTGGGAAAACATGACTTTAAGAGTTTCCAGACGGCCGGCACCCCGGTCCGCGACACGGTCCGTGAGATCTATGAAGCCCGTTGGGACCGCCGTTCCAAGAACCTCCTGCAATTCACGGTGACCGGGCAGGGTTTCCTGAAACAAATGGTGCGCAACCTGGTGGGCACGCAGTTGATGCTGGAAAAGGACGGGCGCGATCCCTCCGAAATGACCCGCATTATCCAGGTTTGTGATCGCCGCCAGGCCGGCCCCTCGGCCCCGCCCCAGGGACTTTTTCTTTGGCGGGTCTATTATCCCAGCGATCTTGACAAGCGGTGCCGTCCCCTCTAAAACACCCTTTCTCACTCAAAGAGACGAAGCCCGTTGTAAAGCTTTATCAATTTTTGAGTCCGAGGGCAGGGACGGTAAACCCGGTTCTCACAGAAAAACGGAGTATTTATGAAGACTTACGTCGCTAAAACGGACGAAGTCCAACGCAAATGGTACATCGTGGATGCCGCCGGCCAACGTGTCGGTCGTGTCGCCACGCATGTCGCCACTCTTTTGCGCGGGAAACACAAAGCGATTTTCACCCCCCACGTGGACACGGGTGATTTCGTGGTCGTGATCAACACGGACAAACTCGAACTGACCGGTGGGAAATGGGATACCAAAAAGTATTACACCCACACCCGCTTCTTCGGTTCGCTGAAAGAAAAGACGGCCGCTGAAATGAAAACGGAAGACTCCTCTTTCATTTTGTCGGAAGCTGTTCGCGGTATGTTGCCGACGAATAAACTGTCCCGTCACATCCTTCTCAAACTCAAGGCTTACCCGGGCGCGGACCATCCGCATGCCGCTCAAAAGCCTGAAGCCTACAAACTGAGCTGAGGTTGAATCATGGCTAAGAACGAAACCATTTATTACGCCACCGGCCGCCGCAAAACCAGCGCCGCCCGCGTGTTCCTGAAGCCCGGCAAAGGCAAGCTCACCATCAACGGCAAGAAATACGATGATTACCTTCACCGTATGCAAAGCCGCATGGTGATCCAACAACCCATCGAGCTGTTGGCCCAAACCGACAAGTTCGACGTCGACATCACCGTTCAAGGTGGTGGTGAGTCCGGTCAGGCCGGCGCCATCCGTCTCGGTATCACGCGCGCTTTGATCGCGATGAACCCCGAGTGGAAGGGCACCCTGAAAAAAGCCGGTTACGTCACCCGCGATCCGCGGATGGTGGAACGGAAAAAGTACGGTCTCGCCGGCGCCCGTCGTCGTTACCAGTACTCGAAACGCTAATCCGTTTCCTGTCACTCAAGATCAAAAAACAAAAGGGACCGCGAGGTCCCTTTTGTTTTTTGAAGCCGCGGCTTTCGTTCGCAAGGCCGGCCTGGAGTCTTCGGGGCTGTCATCCGTCCGAAGAGCTGCGGCTCCAGATTCTGGAAATCGGTTATTTCAAGGTGCAGGTCAGCGGGTAGATGTTGCTTCTCGCGCCCATCAGGCCCTCGAAGGCGCCCGTGTCGCGTTTCGAGATGACCAGGAAACCGGCGTTGCGGATCACGCCCGCGTCCTGCGTGAAGTTCTCCTGCAGCAGCAGGAACCCGAGGCTGCCTTTTTCAATGCTCTGCGCGACGTCGCCTTTGTCCGTTTGCGTGAACAGGCGGAAGTTCTGTCCTTTGTCGTTGACGTTGACGATCACGTAGTCGGCGGAGGCTTCGGCCTGCAGGACGATGCTGGCGGAGACTTGGGAAGCCGCGTTCCCGTTCGGCACGGTGCAGGTCATGACCTCTTTGACGTCGGCGGCTTTGGCGACGGCGGGCGCGTTGACGAGCAGGGCGGCGACGGCGACGAAAGCGAAAAGAAACGATCTCATGGTCTTCCTCCTGGAAGGGTTGGTGCGTTTAATTCAAAACGTTCCGGGAGCGGGAAGGCTTTTGCAAGACCATTTCCGTTGAAGCTTTTTGGACAAGCAAGGGGGGCGGTTTTTTGCTAAAGAAGAGAAGAAAACGTCTCAACAAAACAAGGTGAGGTCCCATGAAGTCGATTCAAATGCCGTGGATGTTGGTCGTGGCGGTTCTTTTCTCGGCCGGTTGCCAGAACACCATCGAAAAGGCCGGCCGCAACGCCGGTTACTCCGCCTACGAGCTGGTCGGCATTGAAAAGCGCGATCTCCTGAAAAGACGCGTGAACACCGCCCGCGACGAGCAGAAAGAAGCCACGGAAAGTTACCAAAGCGCCCTGGACCGCATGAAGAGCATGTACAACTTCGACGGCGGCCGCCTGGAAAAGGAATACCGCGCGCTGAATTCGGCCTACGAGGAGTCCGAGCGCAAAAGCCGCGACGTGCGCCTGAGCGTGCACAACGTGGAGACCGTGGCGGGCGATCTGTTCGCGGAATGGGAAAAAGAGATCAAGGACATCCAGACCGCGTCCTTGCGCGCCAAGAGCCAGAAAACCCTGGCTGACACCAAGGTCCGTTACGAGAACCTGCATCGCACCCTGAAGGCGGCGGAATCGCGCATGGATCCGATCCTGGCGAAATTGAAGGACCAGGTCCTGTACCTGAAGCACAACCTGAACGCCAAAGCCATCGCTTCACTCAAGGGCGAGGCCACGACGATCCAGAACGACATCTCCAGCCTGATCGCGCAGATGCAGAAGTCCATCGATGCGGCGGACAAATTCATCAAGGAGATGGAGAACGAATCCTAGATCCAGGCCGTTCGGCGGCACAGCCGGTAAAAGCCCTCGTACTCCGGGAAGGTTTCCAGGAACGAGGTCTTTTTACGCCGGTCGTATTCCTGGATCATCTTGTAGAAATCCCGGCGCAGGATCCAGGTGCGCAAAGGGCCGTAGCGGCGTTGCTCCAGCAAGGAGCGGATGCGGCTGATCTTGATCAATTCGTGGGGATAGAAGCCGACCCCGGCGGAGCCCCGGTCAGGATGGGCCTCCATGAAAGCCAGCGTGTCGTCCAGGTAGGGGAGAAAGTTCGAAGGCAAAATCGCCACGGACAGATGCTCGGGATTGAGCAGATAAGGCGTGTCCAGGCCGATGTGGTGGCGCGGGAACTCGCGTCGGTGGGAGAGCACGACGCCCATCAGATCCTTGAGGCCCGAGAGGCTCAGGCAATTCACCGTCACCATGTAGGATAAAGTGATGGGCACTTCGACCCGGGTCAGAACCTCGCGGACGTTGTCCAGAAAACGTTCGTAGCGCAGGCCGAAACGGATGTACTCCGCCCGCGGTCCGACGGTGTCGACGCTGGTGTAGAAAGTCAGGCGTTTGATCCTGCCCTTGAGCGCGTTCGCCTTGCGGATGATCTCGTCGCGCTTGCTCGGCGCGAAACTGAAATTGCTGTTGATGGCCAGATTCAGCTGCGGCTGCGGATGCTCGACGAGCCAATCGAGGACCTGCCCCGTTTCCTTGGCCAGAAAGGGCTCCCCGCCGGTGATGCGGAAGTGACGAAGGTCCGGCGCCAGGTCGGGCCACCATTGCCAGAAAGACCGGATGTGGGCGCGCCGCTGCTCTTCATCGAGGGGATAGACGCCGTTGTGCTTGAGCAGGGTGAGGTTGTTGTAGAGCTTGCTGGTCGGGTACGGGCCGTGGTCCTTGATTTCCTTCATCCACGAGCTGGAATAGGCCGGGCTGCAGTACATGCAGCGGAAGTTGCACACCGAATCGAAGGAGATTTCCACGTAGGAGGGATTGATGGGCTTGGTGCCGCCGCTCTTGACGCAGTCGTCGTGGAAAGGCTCCGCCCAGTCGTCGGCGCTCTTCAGCAGGCGGTCGCTCACCTGCCCGCGGTCTTCCATGGTCCAGCAGTAGGCGCACTCCGCGGGGCGCTGGCCCTCGCTCATCTGCCGGCGCATCTGCATCTTGTAGGCCGTGTTGTGCAGGGCGGAGGGTTGGCGTTGGATCTCGTGGCGGTCGACGCGATGGGATTTCACGTGGTGGCAGCTCTGCGTGTTGCCGTTGTGCAGGTGCAAGGTCACCTGCTTCCACTTCGCCAGGCAGAAAGACGGCGACACGGCGTCGAGCCGCTGTTTCACGGCCTGCAGGGAGGGAGTGAGGAGGTTGCCTTCATCGATGCTCATGCGGTGATGACCTGTTCGGGTTCCCGCATCAGCGAGGCCAGATGAGGGAAGGTTTTTTCGAAGCATGTGCCGCGAGCCTTGTCCAGGATCCGCGTGTAGGAACGGAACTGCCCGCGCAAATGCTCCGCTTCAGGGTGTTCATGCAGGATCTGCTCACGCACATGTTTCAGGCGATGGCGGTTGTGCTCGCTGAGGCGTGGATCATTCAGGGCCTCATCGACGAGGCCGAAGGCGCGTCTTTTGAGATCCTGGGGCAGGAGTTCCGGGCGCAGCCAGGCGGGGTTTTGCAGGAGCGTCGGCATGACGTTCAAATGCCCATAGGGCCGGTCGATGGCCAGCCATTGCAAGAGCCGCACGAACGACTCGAGATTGGCGATCTGCACGACGGACATGAGCGTCAGCGACACCCCTTCGGCCATCCAGCGGTCGATGTTGCGGCTGACGTCCGCGAAACGGGTGGGATAGCGGATGTACTCGTTGGCCTCGCCGTGAGCGTCGATGCTGCCGGTGACTTCCAGGCGTTTGAACCGCTTCGCCAACCGCAGGAGCTCCTCATCCATGACGGTGAGGTTGGTGGTGAAGGAAATCAGGACGTCGTTCCGTCCCTGCGCCAGAAGCTCGCGCAGCAAAAGGCGGTTGGAGGCGATCAGGGTGGGCTCACCGCCGGTGAAATAGATGCGCTCGAGGGTCGGCATGCAACGGCGCACGTTTTCCAGATAGATGGCGTTTTCAGCCCAGCGGAAATCCGAGGACTTGGCTTCGCGCACTTCGTAGTCCCAGGTGTCGCGTAAAAAGGCCGGCAGTTCCGCGGAAGGATCTTCCAGGAGGGATTGGCGCTCGGAAAAGACTTTCGAACTGCTGAGGCTCCAGCAGGTCGTGCACTTCAAGTTGCAGAGGGTGCCGGGCCGGGGTTCCAGCGACAGGGGCAGGGACGGGGATGCTCCGTCGTGCTGTCGCGAGATCTCGACCTCGCGGAGGATTTTTTCGTTGAGGCCGTGGGAGTTGTAGGAATGGCGCGGACTCGGGGAGCCGGTCTCGTCCTGCTTGCGGCAGTACGCGCACTCCTCGGGCCATTCGCCCTTGAGCATCTGGCGGCGCACGTTCCTCACGTGCCCGGAGTTGAAAATCTCCTCGATGGGATCATGATGGATGTGGTAGTCGCTGCCGTCGTCTTTTTTGATGTAGTTGTTGGAGACCACGCAGCAGATTTTGCATTTGCCGTTGGTTTCCGTCCCCAGGTTGATCCAGGGCATGACGCAAAAAGTGGGGCTGATCCCGTCCGCGGTCCTCACAGCGCCTCCGCCTCGGGCCGCCGCGAGGCTTTTTCCGCCAGATCGAAGAAGTCCCGCATCTGCGGGAAAGTGGCGCGCAAATCGGTGCGGCGGCGGCGGTCGTGCTCCTGGAAAAAGCGGTGGAAATCAGCGAGATCGTCGCGCCGGCGCTCGGGGTCCTGCGGGACGCGCATGAAATCGAGGGCGCGGCGCACGCTCTGGATTTCCGCGCCGGTGAAGCCGGTGCCGTCCTCGCGGAAGTGGGACTCCATGAATTCCAGCAGTTCGATCAGATGGATCTGATGGCTTTCCGGCAGCAGGTCCAGGCGCTGCCAGCGCGGCGACATCAAGAGCTCGGCGGTCGAGGACAGCATGCGGGTGGAACCGAATTCGCGCTTCAGATCCAGGATCCACGACCAGTAGTCGCGCAGGCCGTGCAGGCTCAGGTTGTTCAGGGTGCAGTTCACCACCAGGTGTCCGTTCGTGCGTCGCAGGTAGGCGCGAACGTTGCGGTCAAACAATTTCAGATTCAGCCCGTGACGGATGTACTCGGCGCCGGGGCCCCAGGTGTCCAGGCTGGGATGCAGGAAAAGATTCTTCAGGCGGCCGGGCCGGGTCACTTCCTCCGCCAGGTCAACGAAGCGGTCCCACAAAGGGGCGGGCAATGAGCAGTTGGAGTTGATGGAAATTTCCAGGTGGCGGTTGGCGTTGTTGCGCACCCACTCCAGCATCGGCATGAACTCTTTGGCGAGCAGGGGCTCGCCCCCCGTCAGGGTCAGGAGGCGGATTCCCGGGTAGATTTCTTTGAACCAGGCGTCGAAGACGGCGCGGAATTCCGGATCCTGTTCTTGATAGGGATCCTGTCCCTGGTTTTTGAACCAACTGAAGTCGTTGTGCGGCTGGCGCGTGGGGTAAGAGCCATGCTGGCGGACCTCCTGATACCAGGAGCTCGAGACCAGCGGATTGCAGTAGGAGCATTTCAGCTGGCAAAGCGGCGAGAAGTTCAGTTCCAGCCAGGTGGGCGGCAGAGCGGCGGCGGGGACGGGCCCCGGAGTTTGCTCGAGGGCTTCGGTCATCCACACGTGCCCCGACCAGTAAAGCCGGTCGCTGCGATGGCCGAGGTCTTCGACCTCCCAGCAGCCCTGGCATTCGGCGGGACGATCCCCGGCGGCGAGGGCCGCGCGCACCGTCCGGTCATCAGGATGGTCGTTGAAAGCGAGCCCGTCGTTCAGCGATTTGCGGCGGAAAGGGTGGTGGCAGCAGGTTTTGATCAGGCCGGCCGCCAGGTTCACCGAAGCATGCCGCCATTTCACGGGGCAGAACGTCGGTGAAACTCGGGACAGGACTTGAGCCATTTCCATGGCGGGAGCCTAACCCGGATCGCCGCGGAAACAAAGGCTTTTGCCGGCTTTCCCGCGACACGGAGGGGCTTGTTTTGCCCCAGGTGATTGAATAGTTTTTGCTCCATGCACGCCACTTTTCTGGAGGGCCGGTCCCCTGCCATGAAACTCAGTTTGGTGATCCCCACTCACGAGCGCTTCGACGGTTTGAACAGACTGCTGAGCTCTGTGCAAATGCAGGATTTTGATTTCTCCGCACTGGAAATCCTGATTGTTTTCAATGTGGGCGATGATCCGGGGCGTGAAAAGATCCAGGCGTTGTGGCGGGAACGCTTTCCCCATTTGCGGACTTTGGTTTGCGGGAAGCGCTCCGCCAATCGGGCCCGCAACCTCGGGCTGCGGGAGGCCCGCGCGGATGTCGTTTATTTCCTGGATGATGACTGCGAGCTGCCGCGCGATCCCCATCTGGCCCATGTTTTGGATCTTCACGACCGTCATCCGGAGGCGCTGGCCGTTGGCGGACCGTATCATGACCCCGTGGGCAACAACTCATGCGGTCGTGTTTACAACCGCATTTCCAATGAATGGATCATCCGCAGCCATCTTCCTGATCAGGGGACGGCCAACCTCCTCGGTGGCAACGTCAGTTACAAAAAGAAAGCCCTGGTTTCCCTGAACGCGGAGTTCGACGAGTCCATGGACTACGGCGGCACCGAGACGGAGTTCCACACGCGCCTGCTGCGGGCGGGGGGACGCTTGCTGTTCCAGGAATCCCTGGGCGTTTTCCATCATCCCGAGATTTCCTGGAGCGAGTTGTCGAAAAAGGCTTTCCGCCAAGGACAATTCAGCGGTCGGGATGGCGAAACCCCGTCCCCTCGGCCCGCCATCACCCGCGTGGACACGGCCAAAGAGGACATCCCATGGGCGGAGCGCTGGGCGGAAAAAATCCACCGGCGTTTTTTCAACCAAGGAAAAAAGCAACCGCGCCGTCGCCGCCCGCCCGGCGTCGTGGAGCGCTGGGCTGCTTGGGCTTCGATGCTGCCCCTGGAGTTCTGGGGGCTGCTCACGGAATCCGTGCGCTCTTTGAAGCTGTCTTTGTTTTTTCCCGGCGAGGCGTTGGAGTCTTTCGAGGGACGGGATGGCTATTTTGTCTCGATGGATGAAAGCAGGCATGATCACGATGCGGAGGTGCTGTCGCATTATCCTTTCCGAAATATCTTTGTTCCGGCGGCCGTCTGGGGGAAATGGGAAAGATCGCACGGGATGAAGCTCGCGGCGGCGGGTCGGCGGATGGTCCTGGTGCGCGATTTCCGGGAAGGGTCCCCCGCGGAGCCAGCCCTGGCCGCGCCGGAAATGCTGATCCTCGTCGATCATGTCACGCCCTCGTTGCGGGCGCACTTTTCGGCGCTGGCGAAAAAAGGATCGCGTCTCGAATTTCTGCATTTCATCGCCGACGTGAAGAGCTGGTCCTCCCGCTTGGATCTCTTGCCCGCTGAGTTTTTGGAACGCTGGTCCTTTTGCATTCAACGACGTCATCATGGCGAAGGGCGCTTGAGCCCCAGTGCCACGGAAATTTACTCCATGGTGTCGCGCTGGGTTCAGCTCTGCGCGCGAAGCGGGAAAAAATTGCGGGTGCACGGCCCTCCCGGCTTCGTCATGAACGATGAGCGATTGACCGACCACGAGATTTTTTACGCTCTTCCGGAGAAAAATTTCGCGCACGCGCTGAACCCGCAGGTCCCGCGGTTGTCCGTCATCATCCCGTGTTTTGAGGCCCAGGATGACATCCCTTGGGTCTTGGAGCACTTGCGCCGCCAGAACGTCGCGCCCGGATTTTTCGAAGTGATCCTGGTCGACGACGGCAGCCGGGATTCCCTGGAGCATCTTTTGCGTGCATGGTGCGGGCAGGACCCTCCGCCCTTTGACCTGCGTCTGGAAAGATGGGAGCGGCACCGGGGCGGGAACAAAGAGCGCGATGCGCGTTTCCGCGCCGGCATGGCCCGCAATCTCGGTGCGGCCGTCGCCCGGGGCGAGCAGTTTTGTTTCCTGGATTCGGACATCCTGGTCCCTCCGGACTTCATCCGCCAAACCTCAGCGGCTTTGCAGGACGGCGTGGTCTTGCAGGCCAAGCGTTTGATGCTGAGGGAGGAGAGCAGCCGCCGTGCCTTGGATTTGACGCAAGTCTCGGTGGAGGCGGATTGTTACGCCGAGGAGCTGTACTGGGAGAACTTCAAATCCGCGCAGAGCTGGACGGACTTGCCCTCTTATTGGAAGTACACCTGCACTTACGCGCTGGCTGTGCGGCGGGATGATTTCTGGCGGGTGGGGGCTTTCGATCCGAATTTCCACATCTACGGCTTTGAAGACGTCGACCTGGGTTATCGTTTGCACAAAAAAGGCCTGTCGTTCCGTTTCACGGAAGATCCGGTGTTCCACCTGTTTCCGAAGAAGCGCGATTGGAGCTTGCACTTCCGCGATTCCGAGCGCGGGGAAGTGCTGTTCCAGACCTGCACGACGTTCTTTTTCCTGCATTTGCACCCCAGCCTGTTCCGTGAGTTCGGCGGTTTTTTGCTTTTGCCTTTGCGTTTCCAGGTCCGTCCCTTCGTGCGCTTGATCACGGGCCTTTTCCAACCGTGGCGCCTGCGTGAAAGCGCGCGAAGGATTTGGCAGCCATGGAAAATCGCTGTTTTCGTGCAGCGGAATTGGCAGCCTTGGAAGCTCGCCGTTTTCGTGCGGCGATGGGGCGGTTCCATGCGGAGGCACTGGCAGCCTTGGAGGATCGGCGTGTGGGCGCGCCGGCACTGGCAACCCTGGAGGATCGCCGTGGCCGTGCAGCGAACGGGCGGTTTCATACGGAGGCAATGGCAGCCCTGGAGGGTCCGCGTTTTCTTCGTGCGCGGGTTTCATTCCCTCCGCCGGCCTTTCGAGTTCTGGAGGTGGCGGGTGTTCTTTCAAAGACTGTGGCAGCCTTGGGTGTTCCGGGTGGCGGCGATCCGTTCGTGGTATTGGTTCCGGCGCCGAGTGCTGCACTCGCTGTGGATGATCCCGCTGTTGGCGTTCACTTACGGGTTCGTGCTGGTCTGCAAGGCGCGGACCCTGGCGGGCCTGGTTTATTTCCGCGCGCGCCGGTGGATTGGGCTGTACCCCATGAAGCCCCTGCATTTCCTGCGCTATCAGCGCGAGGCGCACCGTTTGAGCGGGACGACGGCCGGATTCATTCCCTGGCTCGCCGCCCGCGGCGCGAGCCGGATCAGAAGCGTTGTTTCAACATCTCCCGGACGTCGTTGATCTTCTCGCGCTGGGGGGCGGCACCTTGCGCGAAGTCGGGCCGTCCGCCGCCTTTGCCGCCCATGGCGCCGGCGATCTCTTTCAGCAGGTCGCCGGCTTTCACGTCGCCGGAAATCTCTTTTGAAACGCTCACCAGGATTGGATGGCTACCGTCGCCCTTGCCGATGGTGATGACCACGCCGGTCTGGATCCGGCTCTTGATCTGGTCGGTGACCTGGGCCAGCACCTCGCGGTCGTCGAGGTCGAGATCGGCGAACACCATTTTGGCGGCGGTGCCGCTCTTGGTGACGAAGCTCGTCGCCTGGGCGGCGAGATCGTCGACGTTGACGGTGCCGCCGCGGAGTTTTTTGATTTCCTTTTCCAGGGCTTTCACTTCATCTTTTTTCGCTTCGATCCAGGCGCTGATGTCCTTGCCGCCGATGGCGGCCTGGGCTTTCAAGGATTCCGCCGTCTGATTCATCAGGTACTGCACGGCGAGGTCGCCCGTGATGGCCTCAATGCGGCGGACGCCGGCGGACACGCCGCCCTCGGACATGATCTTGAAAACGCGGATCTGCGAGGTGTTGCCGACATGGGTGCCGCCGCAAAGTTCCGTGGAGAAATCCCCCATGCGCAGCACGCGCACCTCATCGCCGTATTTCTCGCCGAAGAGGGCCATGGCGCCGGACTGGATGGCGTCCTGGTGCTTCATGATCCTGGCCTCGACGTTGACGGCGTGGCCGATTTGTTCGTTCACCAGGTTTTCCACCTGTTGGGTTTCCGCCGGGGTCATGGGTTTGTTGTGGGTGAAGTCGAAACGCAGGCGCTGCGGATCGACGACGGAACCCGCTTGGGTGACGTGGGTGCCCAGCACCTGGCGGAGGGCCGCGTGCATCAAGTGCGTGGCCGAATGATTGGCCACGGTGGCGCGGCGGTCGCTGCGGTCCACGGTGGCCGTGGCGGTCGCGCCGACTTTGATTTCACCGCTCTCGACTTCGATGTGGTGCAGGTGGACGTCGTTGTTCTTGGTGCAGTCGAGGACGCGCGCCTTGGCGCCGCCGACGCTCAGGTGCCCTTTGTCGCCGACCTGCCCGCCGCCTTCCGCGTAGAAGGGCGTGCGGTCCAGGATCAGCAAACCGCTTTCACCGGCCTTCAGCGAAGCGACGTCCGAAGAACCGTTCGACAGGGCGACGATTTTTCCCTCGCCGCTCAGGCTGTCGTAGCCGGTGAAGACGGTCGTGCCGTTCTTCTCGCGGCTGCCTTGGGCGAAAGAGATCAGATGTTTTTCATCCGACTGCATGCTCTTGCCCTTCCAGCTGGCCTTGGATTTGGCGCGGGCCTGGTCCATCTGGCCCTCGAAACCGGTCTCGTCCACCTCCACGCCCTGCTCGTTCGCCATCAGGCGCGTGAGATCGAAAGGAAAGCCGTAAGTGTCATACAGGCGGAAAGCGACTTCGCCGGAAAGGTTCTTCAAGCCCTTGCCCCGGGCTTTTTTCAGCTCGTCGTTCAGGATGGCCGTGCCTTGATCCAAGGTCTGCAGGAAGCGCGATTCCTCGTCGCGGATCGTGGAGAGGATCTGCGGCGAGCGGGTCTTGAGCTCAGGATACACCGAACCCATCTGCTGGATGAGGGCCTCGCTCATGGCGGGCAGGAAGGAATCTTTTTCGCTGAGCTTGCGGCCGTAGCGGATCGCCCGGCGCATGATGCGGCGGAGGACGTAGCCGCGGCCTTCGTTCGAGGGCAGGGCGCCGTCGGCGATCAGGAAGCTCGTCGAACGGGTGTGGTCGGCGAGCACGCGCAAAGCGGCCAGGTCCTCGCGGAGCTGCCCGGCCGGGCGGCCGGCGACTTTCGCGAGCTTCGGATCCTGGCGCAATTGCAGTTCTCCCTGGATCATCTCCTCGATGTTCCAGTTCAATTTGTCGCAGGCGGTTTGGATGATTCCCGTGAAGAGGTCCGTGTTGTAGTTGTTGAAGCGGCCCTGCAGGGCGGCCACGACGCGCTCGAGACCCGAGCCCGTGTCCACCGAGGGTCTCGGCAGCGGCGACATTTTTCCCGGCGCGGTTTCCTCGTACTGCATGAACACGAGGTTCCAGATCTCGACGAAGCGGTCTTCGCCGGCGACGATGCCCTTGAAGGGATCCGACTCGCGGCCCGCCAAGGGGCCGTGGTCGAAGAAAATCTCCGAGCAGGGGCCGCAGGGACCGACGTCGCCCATGCGCCAGAAGTTGTCTTTCTCGCCCAGGCGGAAAATGCGGTCGCGGGGCACGCCTTCCTGCTTGTGCCAGATGTCGGCGGCCTCGTCGTCGGTCTCGAAGACCGTGACATAAAGTTTGTCCTTCGGGATGCCGAGGTCTTTGGTCAAGAGTTCCCAGGCGAAATGGATGGCGTCCTTCTTGAAGTAATCGCCGAAGGAAAAATTGCCGAGCATCTCGAAAAAGGTGTGATGGCGGGCGGTGAAGCCGACGTTCTCGAGGTCGTTGTGCTTGCCGCCGGCGCGCACGCACTTCTGCACGGTGACGGCGCGTTTGTAATCGCGTTGCTCCAGGCCGAGGAAAAGGTTCTTGAACTGGTTCATGCCGGCGTTGGCGAACAGCAGGGTCGGGTCGTTTTCCGGGATCAAGCTCGAGGACGGCACGTGGCGGTGGCCTTGGCGCTGGAAGTAGTCGACGAAGGCGTTGCGGATCTCAAAGCTTTTCATAAATGACCTTTCTGACGATGCCGGATTCAAAACCGCGGGAGAGCAAGAACCGCCCGATGCGCTCGCGGGTGGCGCGGTCGGGCGGTTCTTCCCCGGACCACTTAGTCTGAGCGAGGCGCAGGGCCTTTTCAAGTTCGACCTCGGGATCGCCGCTCACGGTGGGCAGGCCCTTTTCCTTCAGCTTCTGATTGATGGAACGAATGCCTTTCGAGCGCCGGTGCAGGCTGTCCGCCACGCGCAGGGAAAGGTCCTTTTCATCGGGCATCCAGCGGTTGTCGCGGGCGAATTGCACGGCCTCGAGGATCTCCTCGCGGGGGAAGCGGTCGGCGAGCTTTTCCAGCAACTCCTTTTCGGAGTGATCACGGCGCGCCAGCAGGTCCATCACCTTGCGGCGGGCGCTGGGCGGCGGTCGTTTTTTGCGGGGCTCTTCGGGTGTTTCTGACATCGTGTCATGAATTATACCAAGGCGGCCTTTTAAGCACCTCCGCCCGAGGGCCTACGCGCCGCAAAAGGCGTCGTCTTCGTTGTCACTGGCGGGTGGGATCCCTAGAATCCCGCCCATGCGGAAGCTGTTGCTCTTGATCGCGACCTTTTTCGGCGTCGGCCGCCTGCCCCGTTCCCCGGGGACCTGGGGGACTCTGGCGACCATCCCTCTGGCCTTGCTGCTGATGTGGCTGGGTCCGCTCTGGCACATGGCCGTGATCGTGGTGCTTTTGCCTCTGGGAATCTGGGCGGCGGACGCTTTTGACCGCTCTGAAACGCGCCACGACTGCCAGGAAATCGTCATTGATGAGGTGCTGGGTTTTTTGATCACCATGCTGTGGATGCCGCTCACCTGGCAGGCGGTGGTGATCGGTTTTGTGTTGTTTCGCACATTGGATATCCTCAAACCTTTTCCGATCTCGGTTTTAGATCAACGCGTCAAGGGCGGCTTTGGCGTGATGGTGGATGACGTGGCGGCCGGTCTGATCGCCAATCTCGTGATGCAGGTGATCTTGAGCCAAACCGCCTGGTTGGGGGTGCAGTCCCTCGTCATTTCAAGCCGCGGTGGCGGTTGAGTTTTCGCGCTCTTAACGCTGACAGTCTGGTTTTTTCGAATTTTGTGGACTCTGTAAAAATAATGTAAATATACTCGAGCACATGGAGATCCGGATGCCGAATTCCCTGAACTCTCTTCTTGATCTTCTGCGCGAGAGGAAACAGACAGTGGGATTTGCAGAGAGCTGCACGGGCGGCAAACTGTCCGCGCTGTTCACGGAGCAGCCGGGGGTTTCCGAGGTGTTCCTCGGCGCCGTGGTGAGCTACTCCAACCAGGTCAAAGAAGACCTGCTCGGGGTGAAAACGGACACCCTGGCGAACTTCGGCGCGGTCAGCGAAGAGACCGCCCGGGAGATGGCCCGCGGGGCGAGGCAGCGCCTGAAGACCGACTGGGCGGTGGCGATCACGGGGATCGCCGGGCCGGGCGGGGGCAGTGAAAAAAAACCGGTGGGCACCGTGTGTTTCGCGGTGACAGGCCCGGAGGGTGTGGAAGACTCGGAAACGCGGGTGTTCAGCGGCGAGAGGACCTCCATCCAGCACCAGGCGGCCGGAGCGGCGATGGACTGGCTGTCGTCTTTTTTAAAGAAGTAAACAAAACGGGATCCCTTCGAGAGGAAGGGAGAAAGAGGAAAAGAAATGGCGAATGTGAACGCGAACACGGATTCCAAAGCTCAGAACGAAAAAGTCAAAGCGCTGGATCTGGCTGTTCAGAACATCGAGAAACAATTCGGCAAAGGCTCCATCATGCGTCTGGGCACCAACGAAAGCCTGGTGAAAGACGTGGAAGCCATTCCGACGGGCGCTTTGTCCCTGGACATCGCTCTCGGCATCGGTGGTTTGCCCCGCGGCCGGATCGTTGAGATCTATGGTCCCGAGTCTTCCGGGAAAACCACGATCGCCCTGTCGACGATCGCTCAGGCCCAGAAAAAAGGCGGCGTGGTCGCTTTCGTCGATGCGGAGCACGCTCTGGACATCAACTATGCCCGCAAACTCGGCGTGCGCACGGAAGATCTGCTGATCTCCCAACCCGACACGGGTGAGCAGGCTTTGGAAATCACCGAGACCCTGGTGCGCTCGGGCGCCATCGACGTCATCGTCGTCGACTCCGTCGCCGCCCTCGTGCCGCGCGCGGAAATCGAAGGCGACATGGGTGACAGCCACGTCGGCCTGCAGGCCCGTTTGATGTCGCAGGCCCTGCGCAAACTCACGGGTTCCATCAATCGTTCGAAGACCCTGGTGATCTTCATCAACCAGATCCGCATGAAGATCGGCGTGATGTTCGGCAATCCGGAAACGACCAGCGGCGGGAACGCCTTGAAATTCTACGCCTCGGTCCGTTTGGACATCCGTCGCATCGGCGCCATCAAAAACGGTGAGGACGTGACCGGGAACCGCACGGCCGTGAAAGTCGTGAAGAACAAGATGGCCCCTCCCTTCACGAAGACGGAGTTCGACCTGATGTACGGCGAAGGCATTTCCGAAACGGGCGATGTTCTGGATCTGGCCGTCACCGCCAACATGGTCGACAAGTCCGGCGCCTGGTTCTCCTACAAGGGTGAACGCATGGGTCAGGGCCGCGACCAGGCGAAAGAGTTCCTGAAGGCGAACCCGGCCATCATGGCGGAGTTGCGCAACAACATCCTGTCCTCCAAGGGCATCGGCAATCTGTTGCTGTCGAAAGACGGCACGGAAGAGGCCGAAGACGCCGGCCCCGCCATGGAAGCCACTCCGGCCCCAAAGGCGGGCAAGGCCTCCAAGGAAGCCGTCGTCGCCAAAGAGGCGAAGGACGCGAAGGAAGGCAAGAAGGGCTCGACCGCTTCGAAACATTGATCATCTCAGTTGGAAACGACTGATTTCCTCGATCGACGAAAGCCCTTGTTCGAAGGAACAAGGGCTTTTTCTTTTTCAGGGATCCGACCTTGGTCCGGGTCGACAAGTCGAAGCGTTTTATTCGGGCTATACTCTTCGAGTCATGACCGGGCGGAAAAATCTAGAAATCCCTTTTTTCTTATTGCTGGCCTTTTTGATTCACTGGGCTTTGCATTCCACAGCCCTTTTCCCCCCTTGGTACGAAGGCGTCGTGCAAGGACGGGACCGTGTTTTACGGCAGTGGTTCGTGCGCCATTCCGACTCCCGCCATCAAAGCCTTCTTTCAACACTGGTCCTTCAGAGTCGTTTTGAGGATTCGGACTTTCAAGGAGCCAGATGGGCGGGGAACACGGTGATTTCATCCCACTTCAAAAAACTCTCTTTTCGCGACGCCGATCTTCGGGGAATGGTGTTTCGTTCAAGCCGGTTTCAGGAAGTGGATTTCCGAGGGGCTGACCTGCGTGACACGGTTTTTTTGGCTTGTGATTTTCAGGAAAGTTTTTTTGATTCAAGCACCCGTTTGCCTTTCTCACGTGAGAGGGCGCGGGCTTTGGGATTGAAAGAGGCGACTTCCCAATGAAGAATCCATTTTTTCGCCGTCAGGTCATTGAGATTCAGGACGATCCGGCGTTGAGAATCGTCGGCGCTCTGCTCGCGTTGGCGGCCTTGGCTCATGGGATTGACGTCAATCACGCGGGGTTCGTGGCTCGGTTGATTGATTTTTTAGATCCCACATGCTGGTTTTTCTGGCCTCAATGCCACCTGTATCGCGCACCTGAGAGCTGGCCGCTCCCTTTTCTGATCATCGGCTTTCAGGTTTTATCTTTGTGCTGCGCCTTGCTCTTTTCCTGGCGTTCCACGACGAAGGCCGCCTGGTGGATCCTTTTTTTTCTGACCTTATGCCGTCACGGGGTGATTTTGCTGAGCTTCGAGAACATGGGCAATTATCACTACATGTCTTTGATCGCCACCTATGTTTTTCTGCTCCTGCCGCAAAAAAGGATGATTTATCCTTTGTTCCTCATCGCTTTTTATCTGGCGGCCAGCGCGTTGAAGTTCAACAACGAATGGCTGTCCGGAGCCGCGCTCTGGAAAGCATCGATTGAATTGCCGGATGCTTTGATTCGCGTTGGTTGTTTTTACGTGGTTTATCTGGAGTCGGTCCTGGTTTTGCTTTTGCTCCACCCGAAAGCCTGGGTGCGCTGGAGCATTTTCATTCAGCTGATCTTGTTCCATGCCGTCTCGGCTCTTTGGGTGGGTTGGTTTTACCCGGTCACCATGATCCTGCTTTTGTCCATTTTTCCCGTCTCGTGGCTCTCGATCTCAACGGAAAAAGGACTTGTCTGGACTGACCTGGCGCGCATGAAAAAAGCGAATATCGCCGCTTTGGCGGCTTTTTTCGCGGCCCAGATGGTCCCATGGATGATGGCGGGGACGTCGTCGCTCACGGGTGAAGGGCGTCTGTTTTCCTTGAACATGTTTGATTCAAGAAATGAATGCCAGTCGCTCTTGCAAATGCGTTTTCATGGGGAGGTGATGGATGTGACCAACGGGGAAAGACAATCCCTTGCGGTCAGGATCCGCTGCGATCCCATGGTGGTATTCTCCAGAATCCGTAATTTATGCCGCTCAGAAATGAACAATCCCGACTTTTTAGGAATGGATGTTTTTGTCATCGCGAAAAGAGCATCAGACCCCACATACAGGCCTTTATTGTCCCTTCATGATGCTTGTCGCCGAAAGCTCGATGCTGATTTGTGGGGAAGACATGAGGGGGTGGAACGATGGTGAAATTTTATCGCGGCTATGCCTTCATGATCGCATTGACGCTTGTTTATTCGGCTTTTTACCTGCCGTCCCGCAAGGAGCCCGGGCCCCTTCCCTTCATACGAAATGAAAATCTTTTTCCCGGTGGCGGGCAAGGCGGGATCCAGGGGGCGGCGTCGGTCTCCTCATCGGTCGGCAAAAGAAAGAAATTGTGGAGTGTCACGGCTTTGTACTCCCCTCCCAACCGTCCTTTTCAAGCCTTGATGGCTGATGGAAACGGGGTGTACGTCGGGAATGAAGCGGGACATTTGCAAGCTTATGATTTGGAGGGGAACAGACGATGGATATTCCGGTCCCTCTTTGATCCTGTCGGGGTGACCGCTCAAATTTTCACGTCCGATGACAGTGTTTTTTTCGGAAGTTACAGCGGCCGATTCTACTCCTTGGATAAAAAGACAGGCGAAACGCGTTGGGTTTTTCCGGCGCGTTGGCCGGTCAAGATCGTCGACCGCTCCCGGGATGGAAAGATCCTGATCGCGTCCAGTTCCCACAGATATCAAATTGAAAAGTTCTTTCAGCTGGATCCCGTCCGCGGAAATCCCATTGAAATCACGAAAAGTGAATTTGAGTCCAGACGGCTGAACAAAATGGAGGTTGAGACCGGGCGTCCCGGAATGAGGCCTCCGGACTCTCGGATTGTCCGCGCCGTGGAGTTCCAGGGCTATCTTTTTCAACTGGCCGAATCGGGTGAGCTGACAGCCTTCCGTTGATGGGGAGATTTCTGCCGCGCCGGCTCAAGGACTATCCTCATTTCACATGGACATGTTAAAAAGAAAAGCTCATGAAAACAGATTTTTTGACCCCCGAGCTGATTGCTTATGAAGAAATTTTTCCTGTTTGGAGAAACCATCTCTGGCCGGAACGACAGGATCCCATTGAATCCATGAGCGCCATGACTTTCCCGAGCGGGATTGATGCCGGTGTCATGCGGCTTTACAAGCCCTCTTTCTTTGGAATCCGTCATCAAGGCAAATTAATCGCGGTCAACAGCGGGCATCTGACCTCCAAATTTGATTACCGGAGCCGCGGTTTGTATGTGGATCCGGAATTCCGGAATCAAGGCCTCGCTCAAAAATTGCTGGATGCGGCCGCGCGCCAAGGAGCGTCGGAGGGGGCCATCCTCATGTGGTCTTACCCCAGGAGATCAGCCCTGTTTTCATATTTGAATTTCGGCTTCCTGGAGTCCGATATCTCCCCGGAAAGCGAGACGAATTGTTACGTTTGGAAAAGAATCGTCCGCTGACTTGGTTTTTTTTCTGAAAATCGGGAGAATGAATTCATGTCGTTTGGGGCGTTTTTTCTTCTTTTCTCCATGACTGTCTTGAGTGCGTCCCAAAGACAACCCCCCAGGGTTTTCAGCGGGACCCCCGGCGGGACTTTTTTTAAGGAAAACTTCGTCCGCCAGGATTTTTCATCCTGGTCCTGCCCGGGATGCCGGTTCATTGATTCGAATTTCAAACAGGCGAGCCTGATCAAAAGCAACGGGGCCGGAGCGGACGTGCGCGGTCAAAAGATGGTGGGCGTCTCGATCATTTATTCCGATTGGAGCAAGGCCAATTTTTCCGGGGCGGATCTGTCCGGGGCGAAGATGAGCGGTGGAGACTTCACGGCGGCGAATTTTCAAAAAGCCCTCTTGTGGGGAGCTCAATTGGACAATGCGCTCTTGGAAAAAGCGGACTTTCGCGGCGCGGATCTTCGCAAAGTCGTTTTCGCCCGCGCCGTCCTGAAGGGCGCCTTGTTCGATGCCACGACCTTGCATGAGATGAGCGGGGAAGAGATGTCCCGTCAGGGGATTGTCATGGATTCGGGCGAGGGGAGATGAAAAGTTTTTTCCGAAGGCAGGCGGACGAAATCGGATTCTCCTCGACCCTCCGGCTCTACGGCTTCGTGCTTCTCCTGACCCATATTTCGACTCAAATCCACCTCTTGCAAAACGATGTCGCGTCTTTATGGATCCGGCCGAAATTTTTCTGGGAAGAGGCGGATTGCTGGCCTTTTTTTCCGGCGTGCGACTCCCTGGCGGCGGGCGAAAAATGGATGTTTTTCGCCGTTGTCGGCGTTTATGCCCTGATCACTTTTTTGGGATTCGCTTTTTTTTGGATGAAAAAGTCATCCCGTTTTTACGCGGTTCTTCTCGTTCTTTTCCTTGTCAAGGCGGCCCTTGTCGCGAGTCGATACGCTTTTTTCGGGAATGAGGAATTGCTTTATCTTCTGCTTTCATTCTCCTTCCTCTTTCTGCCGGGCAAGATCGTCGTCGGGCGCTGGCTCGTCGTGCTTTTCCACGTGTTCGCCGGCTGGTCCATGCTCAATACGGAATGGTTATCAGGCGCGGCTCTTCCCGCGCGGTTTGCTTTTCCGCAGCCTCTCCTCCGGTTTGTTTTATATGAGATCGCCCTCTTTCAGGCCCTGTTGATCTGGGGGGTTTTTTCATCGGGCGCCCTGTTCCGGAAAGCCGTTCTTGTTCATCTGATCGCCCTGTCTTTCCTGTCTTATCCCGTTTCGGGCTTCTACCCGTTTTTTCTGTCGCTTGCCTGCGCTCTTTTTCTCGTCATGACGGTTTGGAGGGACGGCGTTCCCGGGGGGATATCATGCGATTTTTCCCGTTTGACCGGTTCAAAAGCCCGCGTTGTGTTCCTGGTATTGTTCGCGGTGGCCCAGGTTTTCCCGAGATGGATTTCGGAGGACGCCGCCCTGTCCGGGCTGCCGAAATTGTTCGCGATCAACGTCCTGGGGCCTTCCCTGCAATGCCATTATCATTTGTTCCGTGAGAAGCCGGGAAGTACCGAGGACTTGAGGATCCTCTCCTGGGGACGGACGGACCGGACGCTTTGTGATCCGCTGGTTTTCCTGGAACGTCTCCGGAAATATTGTCTTTCCGCCACCGGGGAGGAGAAAAACCATTTTGTTCTGCTTTCAAAAAGAACAACGGATATCAGGGCGCGCGTGATTTTAAAGATCGAAGACGCTTGCCAAAAAAGGAACTTACAATGGTTCGAGCTGAAAACGTCCCTCGGATCATATTGATCATTTATGCTCTGCTGGTGGGGGCGGCCGCTTGGCACGCCAATCCTGCGGGGCTGAGGGTCCGGCCGGGTGATCGACGCCCCCTCAGCGACGTTCTGCAGTACCAGAACGTCGTATGGAGGAGGGCATCTGATGCATCAAACGGCCCGCCTGGAGGAGCCTCCTCCGAGTTCCGCGGTGATCCGGGGCGATCGGGTCGCCAGGGGCTTCGTGGAATTCCCCAAAGGATGGAGGCGGTTTGGACGATCACCCCGCTGAACGTCGGGATCCATTCGGCCGTGAAGAGCTCTCCGGCTGTGGATGAAACGGGGATTTACGTTGGCTCCGACACCGGTTGGTTTTTAAAATTTGACTTCAGCGGTCGTGAAATATGGAGATTCTTCTCCGCCCACGCCTCTTTCGGGTTCCATTCAACGGCCACATTGGACCGGGAGCGTGTTTATGTCGGTTCCTACAACGGGACTTTTTACGCTCTTGATAAAAAAGATGGCCGGGTGGCCTGGCATGTCCGTTTGGGAGACGCGATCGGCGCCTCTTCATTCATGCATGACGGATTCCTTTATGTCGCCGTTGAAACGTGGAGACCTGATGGGTTCCTGGCCAAAATCGATGCGCGGGATGGCCAGGTGATATGGCGTTCACCTTGGGCGGGCGAGCATATCCACGCGTCGCCTGCTCTTTCGGAAAACGCCGGGCTTGTCTTTTCCGGTTCGAATACGCGGTCGGTTTTCGCCGTTGACTCGCGGGACGGAACCCCTGTCTGGACTGCGGAGGCCGGAGGGGAAACGAAGTTATCCATGACCGTTCACCAGGATACGGTTTGGACCGGATCCTTCGACGGAACATTGCGGTCTTTTGACGCGCGCTCCGGCGCGGGAAAGCTTCAGATTCCATTGGGCGGTCAGTTGAACAGCGGTCTTGCCGTGTCTTCCGACGGCAATTGGGGGGTGATCACCTCATTCGAAGCCCTATCCTGGATTGACCTGCGGGATGGACGGATTCTGCGCCAGTATCGTTATCCAGGGGGGAGGAACCGTTTGATCCAGTACTCGCCGATCATGGTGGTGGCCCCGCATGCTGATCTCGTTTTGGGTTTATGCGATTTGAAGGTGCTCTGTCTTTTTGACGATCACGCGCGGGTGATCGCGAAAACAGGTCTTCCGGAAACATTTTCCGGCGAACCGAAAATTCATGGTGATGACGTCTACCTGAGCATGGACGGCAAAGGGGGATTGTCGCGTATCCGTTTTATTTTTGATTAGCAGGGCCGCGGCCTTTTTCCGGAAACGACATCGGGAAAAACTCGGGATGGGGGAAAAAACGCGATGGCACGATCTGAATGGTCCGGCTCGGGTAGGGCGAAATTTTCTCGAGAGGCTTCCTGAAAAAGAAGTCGAAAGCGTCGACTTGCGGCATTTCACTGAATTGATTTTTCTCCGCGAACCGATTTTTGAAAAAAATTTTTGCCTCTTCAAAACCGGTGCGCTTCCGGTGTCTGGCGATAACCGGGAAGCCGCCCTGTTGGTACTTTTTCACTTTAAGCCAGTAGGAAAATCTGCTTTCGGGGGGGGTGTCGGGGGCGCTCGATTCGCGATGCGCTCTTTGGAGATCTTCCCGGAATTGGGGGGTATTCCAAAAAGAGTAAATCAGCTCGGGAGTGTAGGCGAAAAAGAAAGGCACTCCGGGGCGTTTTTCCAGGGCGAAATAGCGAAGATAAGACATGTGAGGCTCTGAAGGCAGAAGGAACTTGATTCTGCGCTCCCTGGCGTTCCACTCGATTTCGGTCGGATTCCACGCGAGAACCGGCACCCCTTTGATCCGTGAGAGGAGATGAAGATGAACGGCGAGTTGCGGTGACGCGCAGGAAAAGCGCCGGCCATACTCGAGGTGTCTGTCTGATTCGAAAAATTCGGTCAAGTCGACGGGGATTTCCTGGACGGGGATATCGTGGCGCCGGCAGAAGAGAAAGGCGTCCGCGACGTCCTCCGTGTTCATCGCGTTTGGACCGTAAATGCCTATGGCGGCGCGCACGGGAATGCCGGCTTCGAGAAAAGCCATGGCCATGGCTTCGCTGTCGACGCCGCCGCTCATGCAAAGCACGATTTCCTTTTCATCGGCGGCGTCGCGGATGAAACGGGCGGCCCTGACGGCTTCCTCGATGGGGGATCCTGGCCACCTGTCGCAAGCGCCGATGCGCGTGACATAAGCGGTCTCTTCGGAGCCGGGCCGCTTCGCGCGCCCATAGGAGAGATGGTTTTTCCAGGTGAACGGCCAGTTCATGGCTTGGGTCCTGAGGGCAGAATCAGGGGTTCAATATGGCGCCGGACAGGCTCATGGCGCATCTTAAACATGATTTCGTCCAGGAAGAAATGGGTTTGGGAAAAGGCGAGGGAGACGCATCCGAAGAAGACGATCCAGGCCATCTGATTGGGGAACATTTTGATCATTTGGTCGCCGAAAATAAAGAACCGCGTTTGGGCGAGAAGAATGACGGTCATCAGGATGAAAAGGGCGGGTCCCCAGTGGCGTCTGGTCCGGGCGGGGCCGGGCTTCAGCCTTTCGTTCTGATAAGAGCGTTTGAGCATGAAGTAACAGAGGAACGCGTGTTCGAAACTGTGCAGGATGAAATTACTGTAAAGAACCCAGGGATTGTTGAACCCGAAAAAACAAAATGGCCCCAGGCGGAGAAGGAAAAGCGCCTTGTTGGAGTTCGAGCTGCGGGGTTCCGCCAGCGCCAGGATCATATGAAGGCAGAAAAGCGCCACCGCGCATAAGGTGATGCCGTCCATGAGGAGGTTCAAAACGGCGCCTGGAGGGAGCACCACGGAGAGCATGAATTTCGTCAGGAGAACGATGAAAAAGAGATGAAACGCTTTTTTCTGAGCGGCTTGCAGCGCGAGCGTTTTCGTGTCCGGAGGGCCATGCAGATCCCGCATTTTTTTATCGTAGATCAGGCTCAAGCCGTAAATTTGGCCGAGGATGTGCTTCAGGTTCCAGGCGACGGAGGTGATCGCGAGGGCGATGTAAGCTTCGCGTTTGTATTGGGTCCAGTGCTTTATGGACTCCAGGAAAAAGGCGAAGCCGCATAAAAAGACGAACAGGAAAAGAACGATCTTGTTTGTTGAAAGACCGAAGTGGCGCGACTCTTTCCACCAGGCCCTGACTTCGGGGCTGAGAAGCGGGAGCATGAAACTGAACGCGTTGTGAGTGAGGTTCAGCAGCAGGATGTTCAGAATGAAAGCGTTCAACGGGTCATAAAAATCGGACTTTTGGGAAGAAGTCGGACCGGTGAGTTGGGTGATGATGACCATGAGCAGGAAAAACAAACCGCCGAGGATTTGAAGCGTTTCAAAATAAGGCGGGAACAAGGAAACACGTCGCTGGAAAGCGGTCCGGGCGCCCTCCATACTTGACGGTGCATAAGACGTAGGCATACGATATATCATATGAACAATCGATTCCTCGGGCGAAGAGATTTTTTAAGAACAGCTCTTCTTGGGACGATCTCGGCTGCGGCCAGCGGTCAGCGTGGTCTGTTGGACTTTGGCCGTGGGGCGGGGGCGAAAAAGGAATTGCGCGTAGCCATCAGCGACTGGCTGCCCTCCTTCCTGGCGGATGGGATCAGGCACTCCTACCTGGCTCCTTTGTCGACGGCGCTGGGCGTGGAGCTGATTGTTTCTCGCGTCCCAAATCATGAGATGTTGCTGAATATTCCCGCGAGTCCTTACGACCTGTATGTCACTTCGGCGAGCTTTCACTCTTGGCTTCACAACGAGCATGTTTTCTTCGGACCTCTTCCCTACGGGCTGTCAAGAGAGGCGAAGACCGCATGGTTGGTATCCCACGAGGGACGGAGGCTGCAGGAGGAATTCTTCGGGCACATGGGGCTGACGCCTCACGTGCTGGGTGTCGGTTCCGATGTCGTCGGTTGCTTTTCAAGACGCGAGCTCCTGACACCGGAAAGCCTGAAAAACGCCTCTATCGCCAATCGCGATGCCAGGTCCCAGTGGTTTCGCGGTCAGGGTATGCGCGTCCAAGCCCTGCTGCCGAAGCAACAGGCCGACGCCCTGTCATCCGGACAACTGGATTTGTCCGAGATCCTGAGCCCGTCGGTTTCGAATTTTCTCGGGCCGAAAAACCTGACTGACCTTTCATATTATATCTTTCCCCATGTGAAGACCGCCCCGACGGTTTTCGCTTTATGGAAGACGGATCATCTGGCGGAGCTTGCTCGGCGTGAGGGGGGACGGATAGAGCGTGTTCGGAACGATGCTCTTGAAGCCGTCAGCCGGCAGTGGTTGGATCATGAAGAGAGAGGCTTGCGGATGATCTCGGCGTCCTATAACGTGAAAGTGATGCCCGATGAAATCATTGAAGTCTTTCGAAAGCCCGCCATGACATACCGGCAATCACTCATGCGGCGCAGTCCGTTGGCATGGAGAATCAATCATGTTTATGAAAGATTCCCTCATTCAATTCAAGGTCTCATCGCATGAGCTCGGATTCCAACTCCAATAAAGCTTCTCCCAAGGTCCCGCCCTCCGAAATCGTTTTCGAATTTGAGAACCTGGATGGGACAACCCGCACGGAAACCCTGAAGCTGGAGGATGGCTGGTTGGTGGCCGGCGACTCCGCGGGCGGCAGCAGTAACTCGGGATGCGGTGGCGATTCGGGTTCCGGAAGCGGCGGTAACGACGGAGGCAACTGCGGCGGCGGCGGCGGAAAAGGCGGGGATGGCTCCTCCTGCTGTTTCACGGCCGGAGTCCCGGTTCTTCTGGCCGACGGCAGGAGTGTCGCCATCGAGATGTTGAAAGCCGGGGACCGGATCGCCTCCATGGAAGGTCCCGCCAACATGTTGCTTGAGATCATTCCGACTTTGTTGGGGGATCGTCAGCTTTTTGGTTTCAACGAGGAAGAGCCTTTTGTGACGGCGGAACATCCTTTTTGGACCCCTGAGGGCTGGAAATCAATCGATCCGGAGGCAACGAAGAAAGAAACCAGCAAAGTTTCGATCGTGGGGCCGTTGCGGGTCGGGGACCGTGTGATGCGCGATGGTGAATGGCTGGAGATCAGGGCCATTCACGAAAAGACATCACCGCGGGAGACCATCGTTTACAATATCATGCTCACCGGTGATCACACTTACCGCGCGAGCGGCTACCTGGTTCACAACAAGCATTAATCTTCGGCCGGGAAATCCCTTTTCCATTGTTCCAGCCCGCCTTCATAGAGAAGAATGTTTTGAAAGCCCATTCGCTGAAGGTGGATGGCGGCGACAAACGGGCGCCAGTCCTCGACGGCGTAGCCCATCAGAATGACCGGGAGTTTTTTGATCTTCGGCAGCAGATCCGCGTCGATCCGGGACGCGCGGCGAAGCTTCAGGACGGTCTCATCGGAAAAGTAAATATGGGGAAACGACTCGGGGGAACCCGCCGGGAAAAAAGGATCCCCGTCATTCCACTGTAACAATCCTGTTTGTATCCAGGGTTTGCCCGAGAAAAATTGCTCGAAGTCCGTCAGATCGGACGGGCGGCCGATGTAATAGACCTTTTCCCCGCGCTTCATCGAGTCCCTCAGTTCTTGCGTGCCGATCCTTCGCGTTCCGGGCGGGAGGTTGCCGGGGTAAAGGTCGCGTTTGACGCTCGGGCCGCCGCGAATCCAGTGAATCGGCCGCCGAGTCGAGGTTCGGATCTTCCGCATGAGATCAACGGCGGCCATGGATTTCGGGCTTTCGCCGATCACGTAAACCGCCCGTGAGGGATTTGATCGGATCATTTTTTCGATGTCAGAATCGCTTTTTGCATGGATGGTTTTCAGCAGGCGATCGTATCTCGGCAGGGTCTTCAGCTCCTCTTGATAGCCCTTCCTGAAAACATCGAAAACCAAAGGGGTTTCAAAAGTCCAGGCGGTCTTGCCCGGCTGATAGATGACGATGGAGTCGCAAAAATCCATGCACAGAGGGGCCAGAATGGATGATTGCGGCAGGCGCAGCGGGTCTTTGTTCACGGGAGTCACTTCCAGAATCCCCGGTTGGATCTGACGCAAAGACTTCAACCAATAGCGGACGAAGGGATAAGATTTTCCGCCGACGGTTTTCATTTCGAGCACGAAACTGTTGGCTGAAGGGCCGCTGAGGCAGGCGCGGGATGACGGCGTTTTGACCTCGAAAGGGGCGGATCCCGCCCGCATTCCGGCGTCGATTTCAGGGGAGTTGAGAATGAAGTTCGCGGGAGTCGCGGCGGAGCAGGCCGAGGGGGGGATCTGAGCGGCCGCCGCGGGGGAGAAAATCATGATTGCGATTGCGGACCACATTTGAGAGCATAACCTCACTTGCAAGGGCGGTGAATTGACATGAGCACGCCAGGAGCATCGGCCGGAAGAGACAAGCGGTGGTGCTTGAAACCCTTCGTTCATATCGGCTCCACCACGGACGATCAGATCATCTTTGTGTGTTTGGGGCAAAGAATTTCCTTGAAGAGCTCGGCGCCAAAGGATTGCGCGCTGGTGGTCGAACAATTGCGCTCGCCCAGAACCGCGGCTGAGATCCTCACGGCGTTGAGCGGTCGTTGGGACGAGGCGACCCTTCTCCGTTATTTATCGCTTTTGTCCGATCGCGGGCTGATCTTCGCGGAGGAGGGACGGACGAAGCCCGTCCCGGCGGACCATCCTTGGCGCGGGCTCTTCACGGCGTTTCCCGAAATTCCGTTTCAAGAGCGCCAGCTGGAGGCGTGGAATTCATTGAGTGTTCGTCTGATCAGCCGCTGGGCTTTGCCCGAAGGTTTTTTCGGGGACGTTTCGCTCAGCCTGTGCGACCCCGATGATCCGGACGCGTCGACGCCTTTTGATGGCTTGACGGTTTTCCTCGCTCCGGCGGCCGACAACGAAACCATGGAGCGCCTCAGCCGGCCTTTGTTCGACAGCGGGGCGCGGGTGTTGCCCGTGCTGTTGGACCCGTTCGGGGCGCTGCTCGCGCCTCTCAGCGGGGAGCCCGGGCGGCCTTGTTTGTCCTGCCTGTCGCGCCGGTCGCGGGCGAGGCGCGGGGGCGTGGACGCGCCGTTTGTGCCCCCGCGTTTATTGGACGAAGTGATCGAGGCCTGGTTGCCGACCTACTGGCGCCGCCTGGAATCCGTTTTACTCGAGGAGATGTTTAAAATCCAAAGCGGCTTCATCCCGTCGGTTCTCCAGCACAAGGCGCTGATCTTCGATTTCATCAACCATCGGAGTTCCGAGGAGGATGTGTTTCCGGTCCCGGGCTGTTTTTGCAACACCGGATTTATTTTTCAAGACGAGGGGATCTTTTGATTTTCCACCTTGAGCTGGACAATCCTCTGCTGCGGTTCGTGGGGCCCCGCCTTTCCCCCGTGAAAAACCTGTGGGCCGAGGCGCCGGATCACGGGTTCGAACCATTGTGGGTCGTGGGGTGCGCGGTCGCGAATCCCTTGGCGCTCGGGGGAAGCGTCATCTGGCCGCCCGTTTCCGCGGGCCAGTCGGTTCACATCGAACGCGCGATTTTCGCCGCGATCGGCGAGGGGTTGGAGCGGCTGGGAGCGACGTGCCGGCCCGCCAACGCCGCCTTCCTGAGGGGAAGCCACTCGGAATTGAGCGAGGAGCACAACCTCTTCCCTCTGGACGGGATGAGACTTTTCTCCGAGGAGCAGACGCGGGACCCTTCCTTCAATTTGAAGAACATAGGGTCTTCGGACCGCATCGAATGGATCCGCGGAACGCAGTGGAAAGCTCAAGGCGAGGAGAAGGTTTACTACCCCTTCCCGCGGGTCTCTTTGAACCAATCCGTCGCCTATCCCTATGACATCACCACCACGAATGGACTGGCGGTGGGGCCGAACTGGGAGTGGGCCTTTGAAAAAGCCTTGGCTGAAGTCATCGAACGCGACGCCTTCCTGACCGCGTGGTGGTTAAAGAGACCGGCGCCGGTTTACGGGTACGAGGATCTTCGGGATCTGGACTTGGGACCCGTCTCCGACGCCGTCGAATGGTTGGGGGATCGGTTGTGGATTCTGGATTTCACGGAGCGGTGGAACATCCCCGCATTCATCAGCGTTTTTTGGGGGCGGGACGGGGAGGACGAACCTCCGGTGATTTTGAGCGGAGGCTGCGGCCCGGACGCGAAGCGGGCGTTGCAAAAAGCGATCGAAGAGGGAACCCGCGTTTTCATCGGACAGATGAAGAATCGATCTCAAAAAACGTCGCGAAGGATTTTGCCTCCGTATGACGAGACTGTCCTGAATTTTGATGACGGTATGCGACTCTACTTTTCGAGGGAAAACCGTTCTTGCGCGGAGTTTCTTTTGCAAGGTCCCCGTCCCGGGGGGAAAGTCCTCCGCGAGGTTTTCGCTGAGTATCCCTCGAAATCCGAGGTCGGGCCTTGGACATTTTTGAAAGACCGGGTTCTCCGGAAAGGCGCGCGGATCCTCGCCTTTGATCTGACCCCGATCGACATGCATCTGGCGGGTTTGAAATTGGCCCGCATCGTTGTTCCCGAGGCGGTCCCTCTGAATGCCGCTCATCGGGCTCGCCCATGGGGATGCCTGGGATTGCGCCGATTTGACATGAAAAACCTCAATCCAATGCCACACCCTTATCCTTAAAAACATATGCCGATTTTGAAACCACCCCCGAAATTGATTCTCCCCGCTTTCGAACCGGATCCCGGTTTGGAATACCTGGAAAGCCAGCGCTCTTGGGAGCATCGAAAAAGCGAGGAAGAGCGGAAAGTCGCGGCGTTTTACCGGAAGCAACAGACGGACGGCGCGCTCGAGAGATCCAAAAAATACTCCCTGGCGGAGAAAGTCATCCTGAAGCCGTCCTGGGATCTTTTATCCAAATCTTTGGGGCAAGTCCTCGCCTCGAGGAAAACGACGTCCTCAAAGGCCTTGCGGCCTCTGAACTTCGCCGAGCTTTCGACTTTTTTGATGGCTTCCTCGGGTTTGCAGAGGAGTTTGCCCGGCGCGGATCCCTCGCGGGAATGGCAGAGGACGGTGCCTTCCGCCGGAGGACTTTATGGGGCGGAGGTTTATTTTTTCTGCCTCAACGTCGACGGGCTGCGGGAAGGCCTTTATCATTTCCAGCCCGAGGAAGGCGTTTTGGAGCGGCTGCCATGGAAGATCCAAGACGATGATCGTGATCTCGTTTTTTCGTCCGCCAACGCCCGGGAGGCGCAAAAAACCGCGTCCGGTCTGATCATGATCACGGGCGTTTTTCAGCGCCACCGTCGCAAGTACGGTCATCGGTACCTCCGGTTCTGCATGTTGGAGGTCGGTTGCCTTTGCCAGAACATGGATCTCGCCGCGAACGCCATGGGCGCGGGACTTTGGCACCAGGGCGCGATCGACGAAGGACGCTCAAGAAGGCTTTTGCACGTCGATGGCCAGCAGGAAAGTGTTCTTCATTCCGCGCTGCTTTTGGGGGCGGGCTGACAATTCCGCTGGCCTTCGATTGAAATCCGGGGGGCGCCGTCCTTTTCCGGAAACCAGTGCTTTTCAACCCGGACTGACGACAGCTTGAGCGAAAGGGCCCGCCGGCAAAAATGCTCGAAAAAAGCGTCCTGCACGATCCGCGGGGGGCGATGGGCGGTGCGAAACAAAAAAAGATTTTCCAGCTGATGATGCCACCGGTGGGACGGGTAAAGTCGGCTCGGCCAGGGGCGGCCCTGGTGTTCTGGGGACAGAAGATTGACGTGGATCCCGGGGTTTCCGTCATCCGCGCCCAGGATCCAGATCTCCGTTTTCATGGAGCCTTGGATGTTCGCCCAGAACCCCCAGGGACGGTCCCATCCAAGAGCTTGAAAAGGGGTGTGGAGCCCGTAGGTCTGAATGCGCCAGGGGAAAAGAAAACGGCTCTGGCTCAGGAAAATCAAAAGAAAGATCAGCAGAGGAAGAAGATTGGAGCGAGCTCTCAGTCTTTGGGGAAGCGGTTCCGTGGGAGCTTGGCTCAGGAGGCTCGCCCCCCAGATGGAAGCGGCAAGCCAGGGGAAAAAGCCCAGTTCGAACAGGAACGCGTGGCTGAGATGGAAAAGCAGCAGAACGGCGGCCGCGACGGAGCGGACGCGGTTTTTCGAGCAAAGCGCGAGCGCGGGCAGGAAAATTTCGGCGATCGGGACAAGGGGGGAGAAAATTCCTGAAAACCAGGGTCGGGTTAAAAGGGATTCCGCCAACGGGGTCGTTTCCACCCCGCTCCAGCCGATCAGGCTCAGGGCCTCCCCGGAAAACCACGGCGCGCTCCACTTGACGTAACCGGCGTGGAAATAAAGGGTGATCAGAAACCCGGAGAGAACGGCGCTCGCCACGCGGCTGGAAAATTTTTGAATCAGCAGGAAACCGAGAACGAGGGAAAGAAGGCTGTCGCCGCCGTAAAGCAGGAAAGGCTCGCGGTTCATCTGCGAAATGTGCAGCCAGAAAAGCAATCCGATGCAAAGAGCGGAGCGGGCGCGGACGAACAGCAGGACCGCGAGAACCCCTTGCAAAACCATCAGGGATTGATGAAAGACCGGCGCGTCCGCCCAGAAATGAGGGAGGATGAAGGCGAATTTCCCCAAAGGGGTGACGGAGGAGATGAGCTCGAGCGGAAGAACACCGGACTGAGTCAGGAAGTCTCGGATCAAAGACCAGCGGTCGAACAGGTCGGCAATGACGCAGATTGAAGCGGCTCGAGCCAGGAGCGCCAGGCTTTGGGCGTTCCATGAGAGAAAAAGGCCGTTTGATCTTCTTTCCACTGTTCACCAGCCCGACATTTTGAAAATATAAACGGATACCGGAGGAGGCGCAATGCGATTGTCCAATCAGCAATGGTTAGCCGTGGCCGTCATCATCCTGGCCTTGGGGATTTTCTGGGTGAAAAACCGTGAGGTCCGGCGCGCTCAGCTTCAAGCGATCGAGACTGAAGAGGGCTTGAAGGTCGATCTGCCGGAGAGGCGGACTCACCAGTTGATTGAGAACGATTCCGCGCCGGCCACGGCTCAGGGCAAGGCTTTGGCGGCGGGAGAAGTCCTCGCGGAAACCCCGGCTTGCCGCTCGCTGCAGAAAAGCGATTCCATCATTCTGAGCGCGAGCGAGATTCCCCAGCTGTACCGCAAGGGCGCCCAGATCACTGTTCCCATCGACCAGGAACGGGTTTGCCTGCGCTCGGGACAGGAGATCAGCCTGCTGTTCCGCGGAAGGGAGTCCCCTGAGTTCCTGCAGCTCAGGGGATCGGGCAGCGTTTCGTCGATCACGCGCGGCGCGAGAGAGATCCAGGTGCAACTGGCGGAACGGTGGTTGGGCATGAACACGGTCTTGGCCCGAGATTGCCGGGGCTATTGCGATTCGATCATTGACGGATTGAATGACGTGTCCGGGACGGGGCGTGTTCTTCTTGATCTCAGGGCGAAAAATGAGATCGATCAATGGGCCCCGAAAGGGGCGCGTTCCGTCGTCATCAACTACGACGATCAGCTGATGAACATCAGGAACCAGATCGGACCGATTCAAGGGATTGATTTCGTCGTGATGACGTCGGGTCCTTTCTGGTACCGGCGCAACATTCTCCACATCATGAAGGGGTTGAAGGAGGCGGGGGCCAGAAACGTTTCATGGTTTTACGAGGGTTCCGCCGGCGCGCGCGGAGTCCCTTTCCGCCCGCCCGTTCCGGAAGGGGTGGTGGCGATCCCCGTCACCGAGGTGAAGGAGCTTCTGCAGAAAGGGGCGAAGCTTTACTTCGTTTCTTCGGAGGCCGCCCCGGACAAGAACGCCATTCCCGGCTCGCTGCACGTTCGGACCAGGAGGGAGTCGTTTCAGCCCGGTTCCGTGATCAATTCGGATTATCTTAAGGACCGCTCATCACCCGGTGAGTTCAACGGCCACGACCTGCCGACGGATCCCCGCATGCCGACCATCGTCTACGGTTATACGAACATGGATTGGCGGCCCTATCATCTGCTCAATCTGCTTTCGCGACGGGGTTTCAAGAACCTTTTTTGGGTTCAAGGCGGCATCGATGAGTACAAAGAAGCCAAAAATTTTCAATTGATGGAGTAGAAAACCGGGAGCAAAGACCGTCTCGGTTTCTCCGATTCGAAACGGAAGATTCTCGATGGTTCACCGAACGCGGACAAACCCATGTACCGGCCGAAAGGCGTGACTGAGACCTCGATGTCGCCGCAGTCGCGGCAAAGCGCGGGGAGGGTTGGGATCGACGTCAGCCTGAAGGACCTGTTCTGGAAAAGCGACCAGTTATCGGACGACGGATCGTGAATGAAGACTGCGGCCTCCGTGAGGTCCGTCAAATGGGGCGCGAAATGCCTTTGCAGGGCCGCGAGGATCTCGCTTCCTGGCTTGCCGGGATTCCGCAGCGTCATCCTGTGGCTCCTGACGAAGATCCCAGGGGAAATTTCCGAATATGACTTCGCCAGGTCGTTGGCCATGAAAGGGTAGAAAACCGCGAGTTTGTTGCTCATCAGAAGCATTTCATAGCCCGCCTGGGCGATCGAAACCGACATGAGGCGGTTTTCACGCGTTTGCCCGGGGCCGATGTAATGGGGTGGCAGGTTGTCGGGGATCGACAGGCCGATGCCGTCATAGATTCTCATGTAGGGCGTGGTCCGGTGAATGTTCTCGAAGGCCTCAATGAATTCAGCTTGATCGGAATTGGTGAGCGTCGTCGTTCTTTGGGCGATCCAGTGCACGCCGTTCAGGACGGAGAAAATCGCGCAAAAGGACAAAACGACCCGAGCCGGTTTGCTCGTCGGGAAAACGTCTGACATGAGGAAAAACAAAAGAAAAACGCAGGTTCCGATCCAGAAAGGCAGTTTGTCCGGGAAAAGAAAAAGGGACGAAAGAAGGAGGGTGAAGCTGATGAACCGCGCCGGCGGGGCCGTTTTTTTGACCGCCATCAGTGCGAACCCGAGCGCCAGCAGCACGGGGATTTGAGGGTTCTCCTGAAAAGTTCTCAGGAGGAAATCAAAGCGTTTGATGCTCCAATAGGGGAATCCGTAATTTTCAAGGGTCCAGAGGTTTTGAAAGAAACCGAAAATCCTCGGCCAGTCCAGGCAGAAAACCAGGATGGAAAAACCGATGCCAAGAAACACGGCGAATTTTTTTCGCTCCCTCCCCGAGGCGTTCCTCAGGACGTGGAGGAGCAAAGGGAAAAGACAGACGACGGGCACCAGGGATTTCGGGGTGATCAGGATGGCGGCGACGGCGGCGGCGAGGGGGATGAGCGGGGCCGACGAAGGTGTGCGCCCCTTCGGAGGGTGGAGGAGCCAGCCGCAAAAAATCAGCAGGAAAGGCAGGGCGAGGAGATCCGAACGCACGACGCTCATGTCGACGAAGAACATGGAGCTTCCCAGGGCCGAGATCAGGAGGAGCGGTTGACCTTGGCGGCTCAGGTAAACGAAGAGGATGAGCGCCCAGACCGGAATCATGAAAAGCCTGGCCGCGGTCATTGTTTTGACGAGCGAAGCGTGAAGGTCCGACGCGGGCAAATTTCCGATCACGAGATGGAAAAGAGGTTTCCAGGAGCACGCGTAGCTTTTCCAATCCTGCGCGCAGGCCGCGGATTGCCGCACTCCCCAGATTTCGGAATCGGACCAATGTCCGACTTTGAGACACCAGATAAAAGCCCCGAAAAGGAAAAGGATCGTCGCCCATCTGATGGGCTCTTTTCGCAGTCTGATCTCAAAGCGGGACATGCCGGAGCTCTCCAAGAATGAGTTTTCATTTCACCTTAAAAAGAGAGATAATACAACGAGATGACAAGCAAGGGGAGAATGGACAAAAGATCCGGGCAGCCGGCGAGCGGGCTGCGCTCGAACCATGGATTCGGGATCCTTGAGATCCTGCTTGGCGCCGCGATCATCACCGGCTTGGCGGTCGCCACGGTCATCTATTCCCGCGCCGTGAGCAGCGCCACCCGCACCACTTACGCCGACCGTTTCAACTGCACGGGGCACGTCACGTCTTTCCTCTCGAAAGTCCGGGCGATCGCGGGCTCGACGGCCATCAACAACTACCATTCGTTCAACTCGAGCCGGATGCCGACGACTTTCGTCCTTCCGTCTTACCCTCCGCTGTGGACCGCGCTTCCGAGCGGCGTCCCTGTTTACCTGAGCGACCAGAACCAGCCTGTCGCCAGCAACACGACGACGATCAGCGGAATCATGGGCATGCTGAACTCCATGTACAATTCGACCACGCCGGATTTCTGCCGGGATTTCCAGACGACCCAGGCCATCAGCACCCTGGCCTCTCAGACGGCGGAGGCCCTGAGCAGCCAGCAGCGCGCCGACCCGCGCACCTCCATCCGGATCCGCCCCTACGACATGACGACGGGCGCGGTGTTGACCACTTGTCCCCGCGCGCTGTGGATCGGCCCGCCGGGCGTCTCGGACACGGATCCCGCGCGCAACGGGGTGGCGGCGAACGTTTTCCGCCGCGACACCACTTACCGGAACAACTTCGGTTTGTTGGTGGAAGTGCGGACCCAGTACACGGACGAGACCGGCGCGCCGCAGTCCTGCGAGACCGGACAGCGTTTTTCCTATGTTCGCGACACGGATCCGCCGAACCCTCCCGTCGTCCGCATCGACAGCATGCCGAGACCGGCGGACGGGGCCACCGCGCATCGCAATCAAATTCAATTGAGCATCAGCTACGAGGCGGGGATGGAGCCCGGAGTCGTTCTCGCCTGCCGCGATCGTTCCACCGGCATCCCTTCGGGCACGTGGGCGTGTTATTCGAATGGAGGAGGGGTCGGCGTCGGCCCGGGTCCTCAGTGGGCGTCGGGCCCGTCCCGTCCTTCCGTGCGCGTCGTCGCCCCGCCGAGCCCGGGGGAGATCGAGGCCAACCAGCTTGGCGCGAGTCGCGGCAGCTGGGGGGCCGTCACGAACAACGGCTGGGTCCCTTGCGAGAGGGTCACGGCCTGCGGGAGCAGCCCGACGGGAACAGGCACTTATTCCAGCAACGGTTCGATCACCATCCGGAACACTTATGCGAGCGCCCGCTCTGAATGCATCGTGCGGGTTGAGGCGGCGATCATGGATGCCGCCGGCAACTTGAACGCCAGCGTGGTGTCCGGCTCTTATTACCCCGTGCAGATCTCGGAAGCCCCCGGCGGCAACACCGCGACGGCGCGGCCCACTTGCGGCAACTGGTGCGCGGACAGCTACTCTGGAAACACCTATTGGCAGACGGCGACATGCTGCGTGGGCGTCGGTTGCCGGACGGGCCAGGTGGCCAATCGCAGTGGCGCGATCTACACGAAGAGCCTTGATCCCGCTTCGCCCGTGTTTCCCAAGTCGACGAACCCGACTCAGCCGAGCAATCCCGGGAACGGGAACGACAGCGGCGGCGGTTGGGGGAGCGGCGACGGCCGCGCGCGCTGATTCTCCATTCCCGAGACGGATCAGTGAGGCGGTGTGAAACCGATCCTCTGATAATAAGCCTCGTTGTTCGCGCAGCTCGTGCCGCGAGCGCAAAGCCGTAAGGTCAGACAAACCAAATCCGTGCCGTTGCAGCGGCGGACCGGAGCCGCCACGCCCGGGCGGTTGAAGCTCGGCGGGGCGCTGAGGGTGGGCAGGCTGGGGCTTGGTTTCGTCTGCGCGTGGGCCTTGGTCGGACCGAACTCGACGCCATCAAGGAGATCCGGCAGCGAAGCCCACCATTTTTTTCCTTCATCCGGAATGTCCAAAACGGCCATGACCTCGATGTTGCGCCCGGAAGGGATGCCGGGTTGCAGGCAGAAGGCGTTGGACGGCTGTTCCTCGTTTTTGACGCAGGTGTTGGCCGTGATGCAAAGATCGACGTTGCCGCTAGGGGTGGTGATGCGCGTTTTGCTGGGACAGCTCGGATTGCTTTTGGCTTTGTCGTAAGCCTGGCGCAACAGGACGGCCAGATTCTGGAAGGCGTCGCGCATCTGCAGGCGTTGTCGTTGCTGGGCGCGTATGCTGGACGTCTGGTTGATGACTCCCGCCGAACTCATGTAGAGAAGCGGCAGGACAATGGCCATGATCATCAGGATGCCCAGGAGGCCGAAGCCGTGTCGATTCCTCATAGCCCGCCTCGCGACGTGAAATCCTGGAAGAAATAGACACGTCCCAGGGCGAGGTCCGGCATCCCGTCGAGCGGGCTGTTCCCCAGATTGTTGTTGCGGAAAAGGATGGTGAAGACGCGCGTCTCGTCCCGCCCGCCCGTCATGCCGGCGGGGCACCCGGTGGGACGGTAACAGCGCAGAGCCCGGGATTGATTGACGGGGAAAAAGCGGGCGCGCACTTCGACATCCAGGCTGATCAGGCGGTTGTTGGCGCTGAAATAAGGGCGCACGGTCTGCATGCTCACCAATCCGCCGACGAACTGGTCGTCATAGCCGGCTTGCACGCGACCGTCCCCGTCCGGGTCGAGATCGACGAAAAGAACCCCTTCGAATTCCCGGCCGCCGTTCACGGTCGGAGGCATGAAGAAGATCCCGGTGTTGCGGATCAGGGAGTCCGTCGTGCCGGAGCGCAAAAGCTTCGCCTCGCGCTCAAAAACCCCGAAAGTGGTGAGCACGTTGGTGGATGTGGAATTGAAAATCTGAATCCAGCCGCCCAGGCTCGCGCTCGTCCCCACGTTGAGGGCCTGCCCCATGGTGCGTTTCAAAAGCCCTTCAATGCGCGTGAGGACCTGTTCGTTCTCCAGGCGGTCCATGGTGCCGAAGTGATTCTGCGTGTTGGTCACGAGAATCATGTAGGCGGCGGCGAGGCTGATCATGACAAGGCCCGCGTAGATGATCAGCTCCACCATCGTGAATCCACGGGTTTTCATCGCATTCCTTGGCATTGGGCCCTCCCGATTCCTTCGGGTGAAAACCCATTTATTATCCGGAAGAATCGTGACACTTTCAAGATATGTGGCGACTTTTTTCTTCCCGGCATCTCTCCCTTTCCGCCGACGCTTTTTCCGACGGTCAGATCGCGTCCAAAATTTGGCTCTGCCAAGAGCTGGAAAATATTTTGAATTCCGCGGAGTGGAAGGAGCGGGCGCCTTTTTCCATGACGGTTTACGCGGGTTGGGCCGGTTTGTTGCCGTTTCTCATTTTCTCCCGGGAGAGAATTCCCGTGAAGCGCATCGAACTGCTGGACCTGGACCCCGCGTCGGTCAAAAACTCCCTGCGCCTCAATGATCATTGGCGTATCCAGGGCCGTTATCACGCGCGCGTTCAGGACATCAACCAAACGCAGCCCCCCCCTCAGGGCACCATCATCTTCAACACCTCTTGCGAGCATCTGGAAAGTTCCGCATGGTGGGACCGGATCCCCCCCGGCGCCCTCGTGGTGCTGCAGGGGACCGACATGCCCCATCATGAGCATGTGCGGCTTTTCCGCGATCTCGGGGAGTTCAAGAGCGCTTTTTCTCCGCTGAGGCGCGTCTGGTTCGAGGGCGTGAAGGAATTCCGTTATCCTCAACTGTCTTTCTCCCGTTTTCTCTTGATCGCCGAGAAAGGCCCTTGATATTCAAGAGCCATGTCCGAGCCGAAGTCCCCTTCGACCTCTTTGTCCATCGTGATTCCCTGCCTCAACGAAGAAGAGGCCATCGATGCGATGATGCCCCGCCTGCAGGAGGTGAGGGAGAACTTCCTGCGCGACAAGATCGTCGATTTCTTCGAAGTCATCGTGGTCGATGACGGCTCCCAAGACGACAGCGTCCGCAAACTCCTCACCTATCCCTGGCTGCACGTCATTCAGCACCGGGTGCCGCAAGGTTACGGCGCGACCCTGAAGCAGGGTTTCCGCGCCGCCGGCGGCGAGTGGATCGGTTTTTTCGACCTTGATTTCACCTACGACCCCCGCGATCTCAAGGCCTGCTTCCGCGAGGTGACTTCGCACAAAGCCGACATTGTTTACGGCACGCGGCTTTTCTGGTCCCAGGGCATGCCCCTGATCCGCGGTTTCGGGAACTTCGTCCTGTCGTCCATCGTGCGTTGGGTCTTCGGCCGCGGCGTCAGCGACATCGCCACGGGTTTCCGGGTCTTCCACCGCGAGCGCCTGCCGGAAGTGCTGGCTTTGCCGGAAAAGCATTTCGATTTCGGTTTTTCCTTCACCATGTGGACCCTGAACCGCCGCTGGAAAATCGTGCAGGTGCCGATCAGCTACTCGCGCCGTCGCGGCCGTTCCAAACTTCACGCCTTGAAAGACGGCCTGGTTTTTTTCCGCGTCCTGATCCAACAAAAAAAATCCCCGCGGTCGCGATGAGCCGCGCGATCGACCTGGTCCTCATCACCCGCGATCCGTCCCCGTGGATCGAAAACCGCCGCTCCGATTTCGCCGCCTGGAAGGCGCAGGGCCTCTCCCGCATCTGGGTGGTCAGCGAAGTCGCCTTCGCCTCGACGGATCCCGGCCTGTATGAAGTGGTTCACTGCCCGGAACCTGGTCCGATGGGAAAACGGCGCGCCGGCTTTTTCGCCTCCCGGGCGGACCTGGTTTTTTTCAACGATGAAGACGTGCTCTTCGACCCGCGCGCTTTGCGGGTGTTGTTGAATCACGAGAAGCCCCTTCTCTGGGCTTGTTTGTACGCCAACCCCGCCGGCGCGAGCGTTTCAGGGCGCGCCTACAACCTCCTTTGCAACGAGTGGGCGCGTTCGTCGCCGCCCTCCCGGGCGCATTTCCTGGGAGGGGCTTTCGCGCTGTGGAAATGCCCGCGGGATCCGGAACTGTGGCGCGACATCGAGGGCCCCGGAGGCGAAGAGGAGATTTTCGCCTCCCGCTGGATGGCGCGGGGCTGGCCGGTGCACCTGGAGGAAGAGATCGCTTTTTCCCATGAGTCCGAGCGCTCGCCGCGCGGCTATGCGGCCAGGGCTTTCCGTCAGGGACGCGCCGCCATTCTTTCGGGATTGCCGTTGGGTCAGCCGACGGGATTCCGTTCCTTGCGGAGGGCCCGCGGTCTCGAGAAATTCTGGGTCCTAGTTCATGGGGCGGGACTCTTGCTCGGCGTGCTGTCGGCGAAATGGTTCGCGCAGCAAACGCCCGACGCCGCCCAGGCAGGCGAAAGCGTAAGCGCCGTGGGTGAGGGTGGTCCACAGAGCCGCCCGGTAACTGGAGCGACGGGCTAGTCCCTGCCGGCGGGCGCGGATGAAAAACCACGCCGGATGCATCAGGGCGGAACTCCACAACCAGGGGTTCACCATGCCCGCCGCCGCGTAAGTCATCACGAAAGACACGAAGAGACTTCGCCGCGGGTCCACGATGAAACCGTGGCGGGCGAGCACCGGCACCTGATCCATCCCGTACTTCCAGCACTGTTTCAGCCAAAGTCCCATGGTGTCCGGGATATGGTGTTCGACGGAGAGCCGCGGTTCTTCCAGCAAGCGCCAGCCGCGGCGGCGCAGGCGATAGCTGAGATCCAGATCCTCGCCGGAACGCTCGTGGCGCGCCGAGAATCCACGGACCTCCTGAAGGGCCGACAGGCGGTACATGACGTTGCAGGTGCTCAAATGCGGAACGGCGCGGATTTTCGCGCGCAAAGGCTGATGACGGGCCTGCACGGATCCATGATGGAGCCAGCGATCCTCCGCCAGCAGTTCCCAGGAGGCGCGAAAAGGATGCTCCGTCGGCGGTTGGTTGCCTCCGCCCACGGCGGCGGCCTCCGGATGGGAGGCAAGACGTTGGGCCAAACGCGCCACCCAATCCGCCGGCACCCGGCAATCCGCATCGGTGAAGGCGACGAATCCCTCCGCGGCGGCGCGGAGCACGTCGTTGCGGGCCGCCGCCAGATGGTTGCTCTGGCGCCGGATGATTTGAAAGGGCACGTCGGCGCCCGCCAGGAATTCCTCCGCCAAGGCCAGGGTGCCGTCGCTGGAATGATTGTCCACCATCACGATCCGGATGCGGAAAGGACGCAGATGATTTTCCACCAGGCTTCGCAGGCAGGGGAGAAGCCGCGATTCCTCATTGCGGACGACCAGACCGATCGTGATGGGGGTCATGGAAGGCATGCAGGTAGACTAGATCAGCAAAGTCGATATTGCCATCGCAAAAAAGTGGCGCATCATGGAGGGGCAGGAGGGAAAAATGCGTTTGAGTTTATCAGTTTTCTGTTCGCTCGCTTTGTCGGCGGGCGTGGCCTGGGGCCAATCGATGGTCGCGGACGTCACTCTCACCCCCATGGGGAGCTTCAAGGCGAAGTCCACCGACGTGAAGGGCGAGGCCGTGGTGAGCGGCGATATGGTGACGGCGCAAAACATCGTGGTGGGCCTGAAAAACCTCAGCACCGGCATCGAGCTGCGCGATCGTCACGGCCGCGACAAATACCTGGAGGTCGGCAAATACCCTGAAATCGTTCTGGTCAAAGGCCAAGGCAAGGGCGGCCAAGGCAGCGGTCTTTTCCGGTGGCGCGGCGTGGAGAAGGAGATCTCCGGCACTTACGAGGTCAAAGGAAGCAGCGTCGTGGCGAAATTCCCGGTGAAGCTTTCGGATTTCAAAGTGGAAGGCATCAACTACAAAGGCGTCGGCGTCGATGACGAAATGCAGGTGGAAGTCAGCGTCCCCGCGCGCAAAGCGGCTTCGAAAGCCCCGGCCTCCGTTCCCGCCAGAGCCCCCAAAAAGAAATGAGCCCCGATCCCGGGCCGTCCGCTCACTTCGCGGCGGCCAGGGCTTTTTCGATGTCCTTTTCCAGATCTTTCGGCTTGGTTTGCGGCGCGAAGCGGTCGATGACCTTGCCGTCGCGCCCGATCAGGAACTTCGTGAAATTCCATTTGATGGCTTCCGTTCCCAGCACGCCGGGCGCGCTGGACTTCAACCAGGCGTACAGGGGATCGGCCTTGTCGCCGTTCACGTCCACTTTCGCGAAGACCGGGAAGGTCACGCCGTAATTGAGTTTGCAGAAACTCTGGATCTCCTCGTTCGTGCCGGGCTCCTGCGAACCGAACTGATTGCTGGGGAATCCCAGGATCATCAGGCCCTTGTCCTGATATTTTTTGTACAGCTCTTCAAGGCCCTCGTACTGGGGCGTGAAGCCGCAGCGGCTGGCGACGTTGACGACGAGAACGACCTTGCCCTTGTAATCGGACAGCTTTTGTTCCTCGCCGTTGGATTTTTTCACCTGGAAACCGAACAGATCCTGATTCGCCATCGCCAGACTCCCGCACAAAAGGAAAGAGAGGATGAGAAATTTCATCCGCTCATTTTAGGGGATTTCAGGCGGGAATCAACGAATGAAGGCATTCCATGGCGCGGCGGCGCTGCTCTTCCGCGAGAAACACCGTGACGCTGAGGGGCCCGACGCGCAGCTCGCGGGGGTCAATGCCGTTGGTTTTCAGCAGGCCCAGCATCTTTCCGGCGAGGTCGGGGTTCACGCCGCCCGCGCAGGTCAGCGTCACGGAGCAGAGTGAAGTTTCAAGGACACGGGGGACGGAGGCGTTGCCAAAAGCCGCCTGCAGGGAGTCGAGGATCTCTTTCGCTCCGGTCACCAGGACGCGATTGAGCCCGTGACCGCCCACCCAGGCGAGCAGCTGCGGCGATGGGATTTCCTTCGCGGCCAGGGTGCTTTGCCATTCCGCCATGGCTTTTTGCGGATCGCCCGGCGCCAGCTCCATTTCCAGGACGCGCTCATGGCTGTTGAGGGAGAGGGGTCGTTGGCTTTCGAACATGCTCATTCCTTTTCCCACTTGGGTGCCGGCCGCCAGATCGTCCGCGGCGGGCCCGATGTACAAAGGCACTTCGCGACGGCGGGCGAGTTCCACGGAGCGGTGGTGCAGGACCTTGGCGCCCCAGAAAGTCATCTCCAGCAATTCATCGTAATTCAAGCGGCTCAAGGGCCGGGCTTTCGCGACGACCCGCGGATCGGCGGAAAAAACCGCCGGCACTTCCTTCAGGATCTCGCAGCGCGCCGCCTTGAAGGCGGCCGCCATGGCGACGGCCGTGACGTCCGAGCCGCCGCGCCCGAGGGTGGTGATCTCCTTGCTCCGCGGGGAGACGCCCTGGAAACCCGCGAGGATCACGATCTTGCCGGCCTTCAAGGCCTCTTCCACGCGGAAGGCCTTCACGTCGACGATCTTGGCGTTGAAGTGATCGTCGTCGGTGAGGATGCCGGCCTGGCTGCCGGTGAAGCTGATGGCTTGCCCGCCGAGATCCTGCAGGGCCATCGACACCAGGGACATGCTGATGCGCTCGCCCACCGAGAGCAGCATGTCGAGTTCGCGCCGCGCCGGCTGCAGGCTCACCTGGCGGGCGAGATCGATCAGGGAATTGGTCGTCGTGCCCATGGCGCTGACCACGACGATCAGGGGGGAGCGCCGCGATTGCTCGAGGATCCGGCGCGCCGCCGCTTTGACCAGATTCGGATCGGCGAGGGTGGCGCCCCCGTACTTCTGCACGACCAGCGGTTGCGAAATGGGGTTAGTTGAGTTTTCGGTTCTGGACATATTCCGCGACAATCCGTCCCGCTCCGCGCGGCAGGCGGATCGTGTGTTTGTTGATCTCACGGGGAACGTATCCCAGGATCAGCTCCGCGTTCAAATCTTTGATGGCTTTGCGCGTGACACCGAGCAGGTCGGCCAGGTGATTGAGGTCGGTGCCTCCCGGGACGCTGAGGATTTCGTAGTCGAAAGGCTCTTGCCGCTCGAGATCGCGGAAACCGTAAAGGTTCGGGGCCTTCGTGATCAGCATGGCGGCGAGGATTTTCGGCACGTACTCCTGGGTCTCCAACGGCAGGGCGCCGCGTTTGACGAGTTCCCAGAAGTCCTTGGTCTTGTGCTTGTTGATCTGCCGGCGCAGGCCGTTCTCGCCCATGTTGTAGCTGGCGGCGACCAGGTACCACGAACCGAACTCGGCGTGCAGGTCCTTCAGGTAGCGGATGGCGGCGCGCGTGCTCTTCACCAGGTCGCGGCGCTCGTCCAGCCACCATTTTCGCGACAGGCCGTAACGGGCGCCCGTCGGCTCGATGAACTGCCAGGGGCCGACGGCGTCGGCGACGCTGGTGGCGTGGAACGAGAAACCGCTCTCGATCATCACCATGAAAGCGAGATCGGAGGGCAGGCCGGCGGCTTTCAATTCCTTCTGGATGAAGGGCATGAAGCGGGTCGAGCGCTCGAGCCATTCGCGGAACCAGCGCTGGCCGCGCACCTGGTAGTAACCGATCCACTTGCTGACTTTTTTATTGTAGGTCACCGGCAGATCGAACACGAGGGAGTCGGAGCTCTGCCGGGGATTCTTGCGCGTCAGTTCCTGCAATCTTTCCTGCAGGCTGGGCGCGGGCTTGGCTTTGACCACGGGGGGCGGTGCCACGGGCGGCGTCGCCGCGTGGGCCGGAGTCGCGAGTAAAAAGCAAAGCAGCGAGTTCAGCATGATCCCTTATGATCCTGTCTGGTCGCGGGCCTGTCGAGAGCGACCGCCGGTTTTCCGGACCTCGGGATTTTGACGGCGCCGCGAAGAAAACGACAAGTCTTTGAAACCGACCTTCGTCGGGAACTCCCGCGGGAACCCCGTCACTTCGTTCTGGCGCCGCGGGCGATCGGCCGCGCCCGACTTCCGTCGGGTCCGCCGCGCCTGGCACCGGCCTTGCTCTTTCCCTGTGAAGGGAGGGGTTCATGGCATTGAAAGGCGTTTACACCGCGCTCAGCGGGGCGATCGCGCAGAGCTCGAAACTCGACACCATCGCCAACAACATCGCCAACGTGAACACGCCCGGCTTCAAGCGGGACGAGCTCACTTTCCACGAGTACGTGACCGCCCAGCAAAAAGAGCAGATGGCGATGAACGTGCCGCGCATCCCGGCCTCCATCGAGAGTTTCTACGACATGCAGGGCGGCGATAAAAGCTACGTCGACCTCAAGGGCACCTACACGGATTACTCGCAAGGCAGCCTGCGCCACACGGGCAACAACTTCGACGTCGCCATCGACGGCAAAGGCTTTTTCGAGGTCATGACCCCGGGCGGGGTGCGCCTCACCCGCGCCGGCAATTTCACTCTCGACGGCAACGGCCGCGTCGTCACCAAGGACGGTTTCCCGGTCCTGCAACCCGGCGCGGACGGCGCCGACCCGTCTTCGCGCACGATCACCGTCAATGATTCCTCCAACATCGGCATCGGCGACAACGGCGAGATCAGCCAGGGCGGCGAGGTCATCGGCCGGCTGTCCGTGGTCCAGGCGACGAACCCCGACGGATTGAAGAAAGTCGGGAACTCCCTTTACGGGTTCAAGGACAACATCAACGCCGAGGTCACGGCCGTCGCCAACCCCAGCCTGAAGTCGGGTTTCCTCGAGACCAGCAACGTGAACATCGTGAAGGAAATGACGGACATGATCACCACGCAACGGGTGTTCGAAAGCACCCAGCGGGCGATCAGCGCCTACGATCAAATGTCGGACAAACTGGTGAACATCGTCGGAAAGACGTCGCCTTAAGGAGCCGTGAATGTTGAAGAGTTTGAATACCGCCGCGACCGGCATGGCCGCCCAGCAGACGAACATGGACGTCATCGCCAACAACCTGGCGAACGTCAGCACGGCGGGTTTCAAGAAGTCCCGCGCCGAATTCGAGGACCTGGTTTACCAGAACATCAAGGATCCCGGCTCCGCGACGGGCATGGAGTCTTACTCGCCGAACGGCGTGCAGGTGGGCCTGGGCGTGAAAACGGCCGCGGTTCAAAGGGACTTCGTCAACGGCAACACCTTGGTCACGAAAAACCCCCTGGATATCCAGATCGAGGGTTCGGGATTCTTCCAGGTTCTCACGCCGGACGGCCAGATCGCCTACACGCGGGACGGCGCTTTCAAGAAAGACGCCCAGGGCCGCGTCGTGGACAAGAACGGCAACCTTTTGCAGCCGGAGATCACCGTGCCGCCGAACGTGGCCGGCATCGAGATCAGCCCCGCCGGCCAGGTGAGCGTCATCACGGGCCTGAGCGAACCGGCGGCGACCATCGGTCAGATCGACCTCGCCACCTTCGTGAACCCCGCGGGTCTGCGCGCCATGGGGAAAAACGTTTTCACGCCGAGCAACTCCAGCGGCCAGCCGATCGTCACGCGTCCGGGCTTGAACGGCACGGGCTATCTGTCGCAAGGCCAGCTTGAAACCAGCAACGTCAACATCGTCGACGAGATGGTGAGCATGATCACCGCCCAGCGCGCTTACGAAACCAACAGCAAGGTGATCCAGGCTTCGGACCAGATGCTGCAGTCGATCAACAACCTGAGATAAACGGGACGGGAATGTTTTTGAGCCGGATTCTTTTTTTCAGTCTTTTCATCGGCAGCGTCGCCGGGGCGCGCACGGAAGTGTCTTTCGCTCCCGTGACCGAGGTGTCGGACCGCTCCGTCCTGACGTGGGCGGATCTGGCCGTGGTGAAAAGCGGCACCGACGAATTGCTGCGCGAACTGGCGCAGATCCCCTGGACCCGTGAGGCGGACCCGCGCGCCGTGCTCCGCGAGCGCCGTCTGATGAGCGACGTCTACTCGCGCCTGAACGTCAAATTCGTGCTGCCGGCGAAAATGGAAGTCAAAAGGGTTTCCGGTTACAACTCGGCCGAATTCCGCCGCAAACTGCTCAATCAGCTTTCCGTCATTTGCGGCGAATGCCGTTTCGAGATCCGCCATCTGCAGGACGCGCGCGTGCGCCTGCCCTCGGATTGGAGCATGGACGAGAGCGCCGTGAAAGCGGCCGGCAGCCTGCTGGTGCCGGTGAGTTCCGCTTCGCGGGAAACCACCTGGATCGCGGTGCAATTGAAAATCCAGCGCCCGGGCCTGGTGTTGAAGCGCTCGGCCCTCATCGGCCAGAAGATCGGCGCCGACGACGTGGAAAGCCGCGACGTCGACGCCACCTTCGCGCGCGAGACCCCGGTGCGCCTGGAGGATCTGAGCCAGGCGGCCGTCGCCCGCACCCTCAACGCCGGTCAAACCCTGTACCCTTCTGACCTGAGGAAGGAAGAGGCCGTCAAGCGCGGCCAGATCGTCAAGTTGATGATGGGGACGGACGACTTCGAAGTCAGCGTCAGCGCCACCGCGGAGGAAAACGGCCGCGCCGGGGATTTCGTCAAAGTGAAAAACACCGAATCCGGCAAAGTCCTTTCGGGTCTCGTGACCGGCGTCGGACAAGTGAGGTTGCAATGATCCAGCGTCTTCTCTTCCCCCTTTCCCTGGCTTTCCTGTTGTCGGCCTGCGCCAGCATGCAGGACTTCGTGGGCGACAGCGCGGTGGGCGAGACGCTGATCGGCCCGCGCACGCCCCGTTATTCGGAGACTCCGCAGCTGGCTTCGGGCGCCGATCGCCAGTATCGCCGCATGACCCGCTCGCGCATGGAGGAGGAATCCGATCTGGGCAGCCAGGCCGGCTCGATGTGGGTTCCCGAAGGTCAGACGTCTTACTTGTTCGTGCAGAACAAAACCCGCCGCGAGGGCGACATTCTCAACGTCAAACTCGAGGGCGCCGGCTTGAAGCAGGTGGAAACCAAAGTCGGCGTGATCAAAAAATTGCTGAAACAACTCGAAGAACAGCAGCAGCAGCCCGGCGTGGACGGCCAGCGCCTGGCCGGCGGCGGGGCGGACCGCGCTCCGGCGGCGGCGGCCCCGAACGACGCCAAAAAAGCCGCTGACGAAAAAGAGGATCTCGGCGATCTGCAGGCCATCACCACGCGCATCGTGGAAAAGCTGCCCGACGGCAACTACCGCGTGAAGGGCTCGCAGCCGTTCATGATCGGCAAGCGCGAGTACAAAGTGATCCTGACGGGGCTCGTGCGCCCCGAGGACTACAACGATGAAGGCATCAACTCGGGCAAACTCCTGGATCCGCAATACGATGTCGTGAGCGTCAGAAGGAAGCAGAACAATGAAGCGAACAAAGTGCTCTGAATTCCGTCAAAGTCTGCTGTCGGGCCTGCTGGCCCTGGCCGTGCTGGTGGCGTGGCTCGCGGCGGAGCCCGTGCAGGCGGCGCGCCTGAAGGACATCGCCAGCATCCGCGGCGTGCGCGAGAACCAGCTCATCGGTTATGGTATCGTCGTGGGCCTCAAGGGCACGGGCGACGGCAAGAACGAATTCACCGGCAAGAGCGTCGGCCGCATGCTCGACAAACTGGGCGTGAAGCTCGAGAACCAGGACGTCGCCAGCAAAAACGTCGCGGCCGTCATCGTGACGGCGAACCTGCCGGCCTTCGCCAAGGCGGGGAACCCCATCGACATCACCGTGAGCGCCCTCGGCGATTCACAGAGCCTCGAGGGCGGGACCTTGCTGCAGACGCCTCTGCGCGCCGCCAACGAGCAGGTCTACGCCGTCGCGCAGGGCGCGATCTCCCTCGGCAGCGGCGACAAGGACCGCATCACCACGACGGGTCGGATCCCCAACGGCGCCCTCATCGAGAAGGACGTGCAGGCCGACTTCGCCTCGCGCAAGATGTTCCGCCTGAACCTGATCAACCCGGATTTCACCACGGCGGCGCGCACCGTCCTCACCATCAACAAGGAGCTGGGTGGGCAGTACGCCTCCGCCAAGGATGCCGGCACCGTCGACATCGTCACGCCGTTCTCCTATGAGAACCGCGGCGTGGAGCTGCTCGCGACGATCGAGAACATCAACGTCAATCCCGACTCGCGCGCCGTGGTCATCGTCAACGAAAAAACCGGCACCGTGGTGATCGGCGAGCGCGTGAAAATCTCCAAAGTCGCCGTCTCCCACGGCAATCTCTCGGTCAAAGTCGGGGACGGGAAAAAGTCGGGTCCAGAGGAAAAAGTTGCCGTGCTCGACTCGGGCGTCAGCGTGGGAGACCTCGTTCAATCGCTCAATAAGCTCGGCGTCTCGCCGAAGGACTTGATCACGATCCTGCAAACCATCAAAGCCGCGGGCGCTTTGCAGGGGGAGTTGGAGATCCTATGACAAATCTGTTTCGGAACGAAGCGGCTTTGTTTAAAATGAATTTGTGCTTTGAAGTTTTTGTCACTTGCTCATGGATGAACGAGTGGCTCGGGGAGGGTGAGGAAGAGATCGGGAACCATGGACGGTCAACAGCCAAAAGTTTCTCGCAGGAAACAGAGGCCATTGGTCAGCGAAGCAAACCCAGGACGGGAACGTTTCGGCCGACGCTCAACGAAATTCAGCGCAGGACGCGCTCTGAATCTCTGACTCATCTCCCCATTTTTTATTTTCAACGGAGTTCCCATGTCTGACGGCGGGGGCTCATCCATCAGACCCAACGCGGGAAGACCCGTCCCGGTGATGAAACCGGTGGAGGAAAAACTCCGCGACGCTTCGAAGATGTACGAGAAGCTGTTCATGCGCGAGATGATGAAGTCCATGCGCTCGACGGTGCAGGAAAGCGGCTTCATCAAAACCAACGCCGCCGAGAAAATGTTCCGCGAGGAACTCGACAGCGAGTACGTCAACTCGTGGAGCGACCGCGGCGGCGTCGGCTTCGCCGATCTGATCTACGACAATCTCATGGAGAAGTTCGGCGTGCAGCTCGGCCTGAAGGACGCCGTGACGAAACCGAAGGGTCCTTTGCCCCTGGACGCGAAAAGCGAATTCACCGGTTTGAACCGCGTGCCTTCGCGCGAGGGGAAAAACGAAATCACTTACCGCTTCGACCGCAAAGCCGCGGCGGACGGGCCTTTGGCGCCGGTGCACGCGCCCTGGTCGGGGCTGCTCACCGGGAAGACGGAACTGCCCGACGGCAGCCACGTCCTTGATTTCCGTCACGACAATGGTCTGAAAGGGCAGCTGGTTTTCCGCGGATCCGCGGATCGTCTCGTTTTGGGACAGCCGGTGCAAGAGGGCGAAAGGATTGGCCTCTTGAGCCCCGAGGCGAAGTCGTTCTTCTGGACTCTGGGGGCCGAACCCCAGACCGTCTCGGAATGATTTTGTGGGAATGTCCCGCCATGATACAATGATTCAAGACGAGCCATGGAGGCTGGAATGAAGATCACGCACAACAAAGTCGGACAGAACCTGAATCTGGTTGACGGCGCGCGCGCCGACAAAGCCGACGGCATGAAGTCCGCGAAAGACGCCAAACTCGGCAAGTTGAGTGATCAGAACGCCATCCCGCTGAACGGTCGCGCCGACGCCGCCACGGTCGACGTCTCCGACCGCGCCCAGGAAGCGAAGCGCATCAAGGAGCTCGCCAACGCGCGCCCCGACGTGGACATGGAGAAGGTCGCGAAGTTCCGCAATCTCATCGAATCCGGGCAATACAAAGTCGACGCCCGCGCCGTCGCCGACCGCATGGTGGACGAGGCGATTTCCGAGAACCGCATGGAAGCGAAGAACTGAATCTTTTTTGACTTGAACGAGGACGAGCATGGATGCCGCCCGTGAACGATCGCTGCAAAGACTGGTGACGAGCCTGGAGGAGCTGACGAAGCTCTACCGGCAGTTGCACGACCTGGTGGCGGCGGAACGGGAACTTCTTCTGGGCGCCCGGCTCGAGGAGCTCGCCCTCAGCAACGAAACGAAAGACGGGCTCCTCCTGAAGATCCGCCTGGCCGACGCCGCCCGTTTGAAGGCCGCCGAAGAGATGGCGGCGCACGTCGGCGCCGACGCGGCGAACCCGCGTCTGCTCGCCATCGCCGAACTCCTGGGAACGGAGGGCAACCGCCTGCGCGGTCTGCACGCGACGCTCGAAACCTTGCTGACGCGCGTTTCGGAGATGAACAAAGGCAACGAGGAACACGCCCGCACGGCGCTGCGGACCCTGAACGGCGCCATGAACGACATCAAGGAGACTTTGTCGGGGAAGAAGACTTACGAACGCAAAGGGCACTACAAGCTGGGGCCCGAGACCACGGGGAACTTCGTTCGCAAAGAGGCCTGAAGGGCCGTAGCAGCTTCCGACAGGACGTCGGAACGAGAGGGACAGGATGTCGAAAATCTCGGCGATGCTGGACATCGGGAAACGGTCGCTGTCGAACAGCGGCACCGGACTCCAAGTGGTGGGCCACAACATCGCGAACAAATCGACCGAAGGTTTCAGCCGGCAACGGGTCGAGCTGCAATCCGCCGTTCCGATCACCGAGGGGAACATCCAGATCGGCATGGGCGCGCGCACCGGCCAGGTCACGCGCACCAACAACCCCTGGCTGGAAAAGCAGATCCAGCGCGAGACCACCAACATGGGGAACATGGAGTCGCGCTCGGACGCCCTCCAGCGCGTCGAGCAGGTCTACAACGAGCAGATCAACAAGGGTTTGAACCAGTACCTGACGGATTTCTTCAATTCCTTCCGCGAGCTGTCCAACAACCCGGAGAGCCTCGCCTCGCGCACCATGGTGCGGGAAGCGGCCGTGGCCCTGGGCAACGACTTCAAGCGCGTCAACCAGCAGCTGCGCGACATCCAGCACGACCTCGACAACCAGGTGCGCACCAACGTCGAGGAGATCAACCAGATGTCGAAAGAGATCTCGACGCTGAACGAGAAGATCCAGCTCGTCGAGAACCAGGGCGCCCACGCCAACGACGAACGCGACCGCCGCGACGTGCTGCTGAAGCAGCTCGGCGAGCGCATCGACATCACCTGGGGCGAGGGCACGGACGGCATGGTGTCCGTCACCGCCGGCCGCACGGCGATCCTGGTTTCCGGCAACACCTACAGCCAGCTGCGCGCCGCCGAGAGCGACACGCATGACCGCGTGGAGGTGTATTTCAAGGGCAACGAGAACGGCACCCTCCACAACGTCACCGAGCAGATCAGCGGCGGCCGCATCGGCGGGGCGCTGACGGTGCGCGACCAGACCATCGAGGAGATGAAATCCTCCATGGACAAGATGGCCTACAAGATCGCCGAAGAGGTCAACCGCGCCCACATCGAGGGCCACGACCGCTACGGCAAGCCGGGCGTCCTGTTCTTCGACATGCCCTCCGCCGTCGAAGGCGCTTCCGACGAGCTGAAGCTGAACATGACGATCTTCAACGACGTCGGCCGCATCGCCGCGGCCTCGCGTCCGGACGCGCCCGGCGACAACATCGTCGCCAACCTGATCTCGTCCCTGCAGTACCGCAAGGTCATGGACGACGGCGCCGCCAGCTTCGATGATTTCTACAACACCCAGGTCGGACAGATCGGCACGATCGCGCAGCGGGCGGTGAAGACCCACGAGGCGCAGAAGAACATCATGTCGCAGCTGAACAACATCCGCGAGAGCATCTCGGGCGTGTCGATCGACGAAGAGACAACCAAAATGATTGAGTTCCAGCGCGCCTACGAGGCGTCGGCGCGTCTCATCCGCACGGCGGACGAGATGCTGGAAACCGTCATCAACCTGAAGCGGCTGTGAGGTGAAAGACCATGCGGATCGCTGACAAGATGCAATTCACCCAGGTGCAGGGAAACATCCAGAAGAACCGCCGCGAGATGTCGGATCTGCAGAACCAGGCGGCGACGCAGAAACGCATCACCAAGCCGTCGGACGACCCTTTGGCGGCGGCCCGCGTGCTGGGCAACCGCACGGAAGAGCGCGGCAACGCCCAGTTCGTGAAGAACATCAATCAGCTGAAAAGCTTCCTCGAGTTCACCGACCAGTCCCTGGGCGAGCTGGGCGAGATCTTCATGCGCGCCAAGGAGCTGGCCGTGGGCCAGGCCTCGGACGCCGGCGCTTCGGCGCAGACCCGTTTGATCACGGCCTCCGAGGTGGAGCAGATCTACAACCAGGCCGTGCAGATCGGGAACCGCAAGCTCGGCGAGCGTTTCATTTTCTCCGGTTACAAGACCCAGACCCAGCCCTTCAGCCAAAACGGCGAGTACTTCGGCGACGACGGCGACATGAGGATCCAGACGCACAAGGAATCCTTCGTCGCCATGAACATCCCCGGTTCGAAGGTGTTCCTGGGGCGCGGCCTCAGCGCGGACGGTATCACCCGTCCGTCCATCGATGCCCCCCGGAACGTGGACGAGCTGAATGAACTGCGCGATCAAGAGCAGTTGATGGAGGAGCAGCAGCAGGAGAAGGATTACAACTCCCTGCACACCCGCGGGCCGGCGGCCCTGGGGCGTCCGGCGAGCATCGGGGATCGCGATCCCGTCGACCAGGATGGCGGCATCAATATCTTAAAAGTTCTTAAGGGCGTCGAGATCGCCATGCGGACCAACGACAAGGCGGCGATCCAGGACAGCCTGGACACCTTGGATCAGGCCTTGAACCAGGTGATTCTGGCGCGCGCCGAGGTGGGTTCCCGCATCATGGCCGTGAACAACACGACGGACACGCTTCAGAAGGCGATTGTGGACAATAAGACGTCCGCTTCGCAGCTGGAGGATGCTGACGTGTTCCAAGTGGTCAGTGATATCAACAAAACCGATGCAACCCTGCGGGCCACGCTGGAGACGTCGGGAAAGTTGATCGGGCCCACTCTTCTGGACTTCCTGAAGTAAATCTGCATTCCTTGACTTTCTTTCTGGGGTCGAATACCTACAGTTCCGCTTAAAAAGCTCCGATAGGATGTGCAACGAGCGTTTTTAAGCTGGAAGTGAAGGAGTACGGTCCATGCTGGTTCTGACAAGGAAGTTGGGTGAAAGCATCGCCATCGACGACCATATCAAGATTCGGGTCGTTCAAATCAAAGGCAAACAGGTCCGTCTCGGGATTGAAGCCCCGAAAGACACGAAGATCCACCGCGAAGAGGTTTACATGGCCATTCAGGACCAGAACCAGCAGTCGGTGAGTGTGAGCTCTGAAAAGACTCGCTCTGTGTCAAAACTGTTGAAGCCGGAATAAGCGCCTCACCTCAAAATTGATTGATCCCCAAAGCCGGTCATCCCCCGGCTTTTCGTGTTTGCGCAAAGGCCGCGCCTTCCCGCCCCCCGAAACAGGAGCTGGCACCATTTGGAGACGCCGCGCATCTCCAATGGGTGCCAGCTCCTGTTTCGGGACACGGTGCGAAAGGAGGCGAGGAAGGACCTGGATTTAAGTCTAGATTTGTTGGAGGATTTAGCCTTGAGTGGACCTGGGGGGTCTAAAATAAGGGCTGAAAGTCATTGAGGCCTGATTTTAGACAAGGTTCTTGGAGGGTTTGTGATCATCGAAACTTCGAGATTCGGGCGAGTGTCTTTGAATGCCGAAGATCTTCTGACTTTTCCGGAAGGCTTGTTGGGCTTTGCGGACCTGCGCAGCTTCGTTTTGCTGGATGATCCGAGTGATGAGATTTTCGCCTGGCTGCAAAGCTGCGAATCGCCCGCCATCGCTTTCCCGGTTCTGGAGCCGGAACTTTTCAACGAGAATTATCGATTGAACCTCACGAAGAGCGATCTTGAGGCACTTCGCCTCGCTTCGATGAAAGAAGCCCGCGCTTTCTCGATCATCACGGTGCCCGAGGATCCGACCCTGATGACGGCCAATCTGAAAGCGCCCATCGTCATCAACGTCAAAGAGAAAACGGCCCGTCAGTGCGTGCTTCAGGACAACAACCTGGCGATCCGCGAGCCGATTTTCTCGAAGCTGCAACAACGGGTCGTTTCCAATCCGACGGTGTCCATCAAAGGACAGAGCGCCGGCATGGACGTGGCGACGCCCTTGCGCGCGGCCGACTCCGGCCAAGGCGTTTAAGTCATTCTTTTCTTGAGGACGCTTCTTCCCTCGTGAGACAAAAGCCTTCATGGCTCTCACTCAAGAAGTTCTTCTCGCTTTCCGCCCGAAAACCCTCACCGCCGCCCTGGTTCCCTGTGTGGCGGCCACCGCGCTGGCCTGGGCGACGGGACAAAACGTCGATGGTCAGGCCCTGGTCTTCGCCCTGATGGCGGCCTTCCTCATTCAGATCGGCACCAATCTCGTCAACGACGCCGTGGATTTCAAGAAGGGCGCGGACACCCCGGAGCGCATCGGTCCCCGCCGCATCACCGCCGCCGGCGTGCTGAGCGCGCGTCGGGTGATGGCGCTGGGGACGCTCTGCTTCGTCCTCGCCGTGGCTTTCGGGATCCCCCTGGTGTTGAAGGGCGGTTGGCCGATCATCGCCATCGGCCTCGTTTCGGTGCTGATGGGCTATGCTTACACGGCGGGCCCCTTCCCGCTGGCCTACCTGGGACTGGGCGATCTGTTCGTCATTTTGTTTTTCGGTTTGCTGGCGGTGGGCGGGCTTTATTTCATCCACACCGGTCAGGTGGATGAGCGCGCCCTGTGGCTGGGGCTGCAGATCGGCTTCCACGCCACGGTTCTGATCGCGATCAACAATCTGCGGGACCGCGCGGGCGACGCCAAGGTCGGCAAAAAAACCATGGCCGTGCGCTTCGGCGAGTCGTTCTCGAAAGCCGAAATCATCATCCTGACGATCGCGCCTTTCGTGATGAATCTTTTCTGGTGGGAGCAGGGTTGGCGATGGGCGGCGCTCCTGCCCCTGCTGGCTTTGCCGCTGGCCCTGAAGCTTCTGCGCGGCATTCTGCGCGAGGCCCCGGGACAAGTGTACAATCGCTTTCTCGGCATGGCGGCCGGCGTGCATTTGCTCTTCGGGCTGTTGCTTTCGCTGGGGTTGTGGCTGTCATGAAAATCTTCTTTTCGCCCTATCAGTTGAAACTCGCGCAAAGCCCGAACGCCCGGAGCGAAAATGCCATGCGTTTGGGCGCCCTGCTCAAAGTGGAAAGCGGGTCGGGAACGGGCTACGCCGATCTGTGCCCTTTTCCGGAGCTCGGTGACGCGTACCTGCGCCCGGAGCTGAAGGCGCTGAAAGAGGGCCGTCCTTCAGTGCTGGGACGGCAATCGCTGTGGCTGGCGGACCGGGACGCGCGTGCCCGGGCGGAAGGACGAAACCTCGTGCGCCGTGAACCGGCCTTGCGCAATAATTTTTTGATCGAGGATCCGAAGTCCTTCGGACCCCAGCACCTGGAAAACGTCCGCGAGATGGGCTTTCACACCGCGAAAGTGAAAATGGGCCGCGATCTCGCGCACGAGATCGAATGGTTGAACGCCAGCGTGCTGTCGGGTCTGCGCCTGCGCCTGGATTTCAATTCCTCGCTCACGGCAGCGCAATTCGCCGCCTTTCAAAAGGCCGTGAGCCCCGCGGTCGACGCCTCCATCGACTACGTCGAGGATCCTTGCGCTTACGCGCCCGAAAGCTGGGCCGAGTTCCGCCGCCGCTGGCCCCTGGCTTTGGATCGGGAAATGGACGCCCTGGCTGCATCGGCCGAAAAGCCCCAGGCCGATGTGCTGATCATCAAGCCCGCCCGGCAGGACGTCGATCTCCTGGGAGAGCGCGCCCGGGAGTGGAACCTGAAAGTCACCGTGACCTCGATGATGGACCATCCGGTCGGCGGATTGCACGCTTTCGCTTGCGCTCAGGAGTTGCGCGAGCGTGGGGGAAATCCCGTCGGCGACGCCGGCTGTCTGACCCTGCGCCTTGATCCCGCCAATGATTTTTCCAAGGCCGTCCGCGTGGAAGGCCCCTTCATTCTTCCCACGGCCGGACGGGGCATTGGTTTCGATGAACTTCTGGAGCGTCAGAACTGGCTGCCCTTGGACAAGGCATGAACTGGTTTTCCGAGGACAACGAGATTCTGCTGAACCCCCGTTGGCCCTCGTCGGACCGCGAGCTCCTGCGGGCCGCCGCGCGGGATGTTCTGGACGAACAATCCCTGCGCGGGCACCTGGTCCTGAGCAGTTCGGGCACGACGGCTGAAAGCTGGCGCTCGGTGAAGCTGATTTTTCTCTCCAAAAAGGCCGTGCTGACGGCGGCGGAATCCGTGGTGAAGCGCTTCGCCTTCAACTCCCGGGATGTTTTCGCGCGCAGTCTGCCGGATTTCCACGTCTCGGGACTGGGCACTTCGGCCCGGGCGTTCATCGCGGGCGGCCGTCTGGCGGATGAGAAGGATCCCGGCGTCACGGTGCTCTCCATGGTGCCCACGCAGTTGCATGATGCCGTGACCGAAAAACGCCGCCCTCCGGGATCTTTGCGTCGCGTGTTCATCGGTGGCGGGATTCTGGCGCCGGAGCTCGAGCGGGAGGCACGGCAACGAGGTTGGCCCCTCGTCGTCACGTACGGCATGACCGAGACCGCGGCGATGATCGCCGTGCGCGAGGAGGCCGATGCCTCTTTGGGTTTCGAGATCTTGCCGCACCTGCAGGCGGACGTGTCGGCGGACAATCATCTGCGCTTGCGGGGAGGCTCGCTGGCGACGGGCCTGGCGGCGCTCTCTGAAAGCGGGGAGGCGCGGTGGCGCCCGCTGTTGGATGAAACGGCCTGGTTCCGGACGGAGGATCTGGCCTCGCTCAGAAACGGGCGTCTTTTGATCGCCGGCCGCGGTCGCGACTTCGTCAAGATCGGCGGGGAGTCGGTGAACGTGAACCGGCTGCGCGAGATTTTTTCGCAGGTTCTACGGAATCATCAACTGCCTTCAATTGGCTTTCATTTATGGGCCCGCCCCTCGGCGCGCCTGGGGCATGAAATCATTTTGGTTTCCGAAGGGAGCGCCGCCGCGGACCTCGCGGAGGATTACAATCGGCGCGTGCTGCCTTTTGAGCGCATCCGTGAGATGATCGCCGTGACAGCCATTCCACGGACGGAGCTGGGGAAAGTCCGCGAAGAGGAATTGAAGAAGATGACGACGCGGCTGACGAAGGAGTGAGCATGGAGATGTCAAAGAGCCCCTGGGAAAAAGGCGCCCTGTTCATCTGCGAAAAATGCGGTCGCCGCGTCGGGAGCGACGATTACGCCGAGAACACCAAAAAAGAATTCAAATCCCGCCTGAAGGACGACGGTTTCGGGAAAAGCATTCGTGTCATGACCTCGAGCTGCCTGAGCCTGTGCCCGAAGAACCAACAGGTCGTCGCCTGGTGCCCGGCCAACGGCCCGATGCAAATGATGGTCTACAATCCCGACAAGGAAACCGAAGACATCTACAAGTGGTTGAAAAAACGCTGACGAAAAAGGTGCCAGGCTCTGTTTCGGGCCGCGCAGCGGCCCGAAACAGAGCCTGGCACCTTTTCAGGTGCCGAGTTCGCGGTCCCATTTGATTTGGGCGCGCAGGGCGGTTTCGATTTCCTCGCGGCTCCAGGTGCGGCCTTTGCCGACGCCGGGGCAGAAGCTCACGACGTCTTTCGCCCAGCTTTTGGGGTTCATCACTTCGGGCCAGAAGGGCCAGGTGCGGCACTGCATGGGGCGCACTTCGTAGACGCTGCAGCGTTTGCCGTCGAGGAAAAGGCAATCGGGATTTTCCTTGCGCTCTTTGAGGTGCCAGACGCCGTCGGTGCGCTCGCAGTATTGGCGCGTGAAGGCTTGCGTGGTCAGTCCCAGGTGCTTCGCGAATTGCTGACGGTCATGCAGGGTCAGGTAGACGAAGCCGTATTCCCCATGGGAGGTGCAGCATTTGCCCGAACCCTGGCACTGAAAGCGCACGCCCTGGCTCCACCACTGTTTGTCGTCCAAGCGCAGCTTGATGGTCTTCACGTTCCCGTCACTCATGCCGACGCCTCCACATAGGGGGTCAGGCGATCGCGCAGCTCCCGGGGCACCGGGGTTTTTTGCATCGTCGCCGAATCCAGAACGGCGTGCACCATGGTGACGACGCCGTGACGGCGGCCTTCTTTCGAAAACACGTACTTCATCTGAAAGGACGTGTCGCGGATCTGCGCCACCGTCACCGACACGTCGTAGGTTTCACCGGGTCGGAAGGGGGAGAGGAAATCCGATTCCGCATGGCGGATGGGGATCATGTAATCGCCTTTGCGAAACCATTCCTTCCAGGCGTAACCCGCCGCGACGATGAACTCTTCGAAGCAATCGTGGGCGAAACTGAAGAGATTCCCGAAGTACATGATCTGCGCCGGATCGGCGTCGCGGAACTTGATGGTGATCTGGGTTTCGAAGACTCGTGACATCCCCCTTTTGTACGATGAGACACGCCTTGACATCAAGCGTAGAACTGCGGAAATTGGGCGAAATTCTCGGAAGGGCCTCTTTTGCAGCAGCGTTCGATCGACCTCAAAATCTACGATGCCCGGGATTTCCCGGCCTACCTCCCGAAGTTGAATCATCTCTATGATGATCTTTTCTCGGGCGGCAAAGGCTTCCGCGCCAAACTCATCCGCATGGTGAACAAACACCTGCAGCTGCCGGCGAAAACCGAGCAGTTGCTGTCGCAAACCATCGAGTTCATCCACAACGCCTCGCTTTTGCACGACGATCTCATCGATCGCTCGCATTTGCGCCGGGGCAAACCGGCCGCGTGGCACAAATACACCCCGGAGTACGCCGTGCTGGCGGGGGATTACCTGCTGGCGCGCGTGATGGTGAATCTGTCGGGCCACGGCAACATCCGCTTGGTGCAATACACGGCGGAAGTGATCTCGGACCTCCTGGAGGGCGAATGGCTGCAGGACTCCGTCGTCGGCGATTATTTCGTGACGCTCGAGCAGCTCGATCGCATCCACAACTTGAAAACCGCCTCGCTTTTCAAGTGGTGCCTGCGCGCGCCCTTCATCGCCCTCGAGCGCCAGGATCAGCCGCTCCATGATTCCCTCGAGGAGATGGGAACGATCCTCGGCCAGCTGTTCCAGCGCGGCGACGATTTGCTTGATTACGACGTCCGCAACGACGAGGGCAAGGCGGTGCTGGGCGATTTGAAATCCGGCTACCTGAATTCCTTCGGGGCGTTCGTCGCCCGCGGCCGTTCGCGGGCCGAGATCGATCTTCTGGTGAAAAGCCAGGACCTGAACGATTTCAAGAACGCCCTGGGCGGCGCCGCGGTCTTCGATCAGCGGGTGAAGGATTTCGACGCCGTCAACGAGGGTTTGATCCGGCTGTACCGGCACCATCTGGAGCGCGTCGGCCAGATGCTCCCCGAATCTCAACGGGGTTTGTTGAAGGATCTGAACCCGCTCACTGAAATCCTCTATTGGCGCAGGAAACCTTCGTGAGAGAACTGCGCACCCTGGACCGCCGGCACCCGGATTTCATGAAACACCTGATGGGCACGTTTTCCCGCCAGCACCGGGCTTTGCCGCTGAAGTCCCTGAACCCGCGCACCGAGACGGAAACCGTCACCTTCGAGATCATTCCCGTGAAGGCGGTGGGGCGCCCGCCCTGGCCGGTGGTGTGGCTGAAGGCGTTGCGGCCGCGCTCCTTCCTGCAGGTTCTCGTGCCGATGGCTTTGATTCTGCTCGCAAGTCCCCGGGGAAGCCTGGATCCCGATCTGTCGTGGCTCGCGACCCTGGGCGTTTTGTTCCTGCAGGCGGCGGTGCTTCTGCGCAACGACGTCGAAGACCACGTGAGCGGCCTTGATCGTTTGCGTTCGGACCGCGGCAGCCGCGCCATTCAAAAAGGCTGGCTCACCGCCGACCATCTCAAGGGCGTCTCTTTCTGGTTGCTCGTGTTCTCCGTGCTGTGCGCCCTGCCCATCATGTGGGCGCGCCCGGCGATTCTGGGGATTCTGCTGGTGACGGCTTTGCTCGGGGGCGTGGCTTTTTTCCGTTCCGGCCGGGGCTACAAGGACCTGCCCGGCGGTTCCTGGTTGCTGTTCCTGCTCGGCGGTCCCTTGCTGGTGGTGGGTTACGGCATCGCCGTTCATGGAACGGTCACCCTGGAGAACCTTTTGATGGGGATTCTGTGGGGCTGGTTCCTGCTGTTCCCCGTGCATTTGCGTGATCTCGAGCATCTGATCGCCGAAGGACAATCGGGCCGGGGCTCCCTGGTGGGGCGTCTGGGCTTCGATCGCGGCGTGAAGCTCATCGGTTGGTGGTGGATTTGCGGCGTCGCGGCCTTCGCCTTCTATCAGGAACGGGTCGGGGCGCCTTTGGTGTTCTGGATCCTGCTGTTCCTGGTGGTGCTGGGATCGAGTTTTTTCATGCGCGATCTGCGGCGTCTGCGGTCGCCGGCCGGTTCGGCGGTGGCGGATCTGCGCCGGCAGGGGGAGCTCTCCTCTTACGCTCTGGTGCTTCTGTGGATCTTGGAAGAGCTGTGGCGCCATCCTCTGTGAAACCGGATCTGGAGATCGATTTCGACCGGCCGGGGCCCGATTACCATCGCAAGGCCGTGAAGGGCCGCCGCGAGCTCCTGGCCCGCGCCGTGGGTGCCCAGCAAGGGGCGCGGAAAATCCTCGATCTGTCGGCGGGGCTCGCCCAGGACGCGGTTTTCCTCTGTCAAATGGGATTCACCGTGACGGCGGTCGAGCGCCATCCCGTGATCGCGGGCCTTCTGACATCGGCCTTGCAGCGCACGCGGCGTCCCGAATTGCGCGAGCGCCTGACGATCCGCGAAGGCGATGCCCGCGACGTCCTGCGGGAGCCGGACTGCGCGCGGGATTTCGACGCGGCCTACTTCGATCCCATGTACCCCTTGAAGAAAAAATCCGCCCTGCCACGCAAAGAGATGTTGCTGTTCCGCGAACTCGTGGGAGATGACGCGGACGCGGCCGAGGTGGTGCGTCTGGCTTTGCGGCTGGGGCCGCCGCGCCTGGCGGTGAAACGCCCCCTGAAGGCGCCGCCCCTGTTGGAGGGCGTGAAGCATTCCTTTGAAGGCACGACGGTTCGTTACGACATTTACGTGAGGTCCTGATGACGGAATTTCTGGTGTTCGGTTTGATCGTTTTGATGACGTGGTCCCTGCAAAGATTCACCGGGGCTTTGGCGTTGTTGCTGCAAAAAGCGCGACGGGCCTCGTTGAGCCGGCCCGCTTCGACCTCGTCGAACCTGCTGGTGGTGAACGCGGCGGCGGCTTTGATGGAGCCCTCGATGTGGGCGAACCGCGTCCAAGCGGCGATGCTGCAGAACTTCCGCCTGCGTTCCTGGCGCGCCAACCTGCTGCTGGCCTGCCTGTCTTTTTTGGGGCTGTGGGCGGCCTTTCTGGCGGCCAATTTGTTTTTGAACATCAGCGGCCTCTTTCTGCTGTCGGTGGGCGGGGTGATCCTGATTCTTTCAACGGTGCTGTGGCCCTCGGCGCGGGCGGCGGCGCAAGGGTTTTTCTTCCTCGGGCTTTTCCTGTGGGCCGGGGAAAGCAGCCTGCGTTTCACCACGACCTGGGCGGCGGGCGCCACGACGGACTGGTCGATGCTGCTGGCGGACGGTCGTTTCGTCGGCAGTCTCTGTTTGTTCGGGATCGGTCTGCTGAGCGGCGCTTTGCTGCGCCTGGAATTTTTGATGTTGAGCGCGGCCCTGGTCGGACTCTCGGCGGGAGTCCTTTCCGTCAACGGCGCGGTGGCCCTGTGGCTGGGGGAGCGGGCCGGTCTGATGCTGGCGCTGGCGTTTTCCGTCCGCCATCTGACGAAGAGCACCCGGCTGTTGGTCTGGAAGACGACGGCGGTGACCGTGGCGGCGTCTTTCATCGCCTTGCTGCTTCTGGGTTACGCGCGCGATGTCCTGGGTCCTGTTTCAACGCTTGGATCGGAAGGGGTGCTCGAGCGCCTTTCCTTGTTCCTGATGTTGTCGGCCGTCATGGAGGCGCCGGTGGCCCTGTCCTTGCTGATCTGGGGGCACCGGGAGGGCTCGCGCACGCCGGAGGATCTTTTCGAGGTCAAATACGCCGGTGAAAAAATCTGGCGCGCGGGCGGACTGCGCCGCCCGATGCTGATCTGGATGCGCGACGGCCTGGTGCGCCGCCGCGCCGACATCGGCCGTTTCCGCGGGGAATTCAACGAAACGGATTGGCAAAAAGTCCCGCCCGCGGTCCGCAACGCCTCGACGCGGGAATCGGAGGCTCTTGAAAGCCTGTTGCAAACGCTGGATTCCCACCTTTTGTCGAGATCGGATTTTTTCGATGATCATCGCGGGTGATCGGGGTCACAATAGGAAGGCATGTCGGACAAGCAAGATCAGCTGAAAGAGAAAATCCGTGAGCTCGAGGGCGAACTCGCCGCGAAAGAGGCCGAACTCGCCCAGATGAGGCTGCGTTTGAGCGCCACCAACGTGCGCCTGGAATCCGTCATCGACCGCATCGGTCACGAGATCAAACTCGCCTCGAAACTGCAGCGCCTGTTGTCGCCGGTGGAGATGCCGAACATCGCCGGCTTCGAGTTCAGCACGAAGTTCGTGCCGGGCACCAGATCGGGCGGCGACTACTTCGACATCTTCGAGCACGAGGACCGTTTGCGTTTTGGCATCGTCCTGTCGTCGAGCTCCGGTTACACGATGTCGGCTCTTTTCCTGTCCGTGCTGATGAAGATCTCCTCGAAGATGGAGGCGCGTCGGGGCCTTGAGCCCCATGAGATGATCGCCACCATCCAGCGCGAGATGGGCCCCGAGATGAAGAACGACGATCGCGCCAGTCTGTTTTACGCCGTCGTCGACCGCCGCAATTTCGAAATGAATTACTGCTCGTGGGGCGACACCTCGGCGTATCTGCAGTTGCACGGCGAGGACGCGTTGACGCGTTTGGAAGCGCAGGCGCCCGCGCTCAATAAGCTTTCTTCCGTTGAAGCCCGGACGATGAAGGTTCTGCTCAATCCCCGCGACCGCCTGATTTTGTGTTCTGACGGTGTCGCGAAAACGGCAAACATCGAGGGAAAAGCCTGGGGCGAAAGCGGTCTGCGCGACGCCATCCGTTCGGCTCCGCGCCAGGGCGTCCACGAATTGCGCAATGAAATCCTCTACCGGAACGAGAATTTTTCCGGAAAACACGAGCCGGACCGCGATCAAACGGTTCTGGTCCTCGAAGTTAAAGACAAAGTCATCAAATTGGCAAAAAACTAAAATAATTGCGGCGTCAAAGTCGATCTGATAGTAAATTTCTTGAGTAGGAAGGATGGAAAATGGCCGAAGTTCAAATTTATGAGGGTGCGGTTGATAAGGGTCTCGAGGGCGTCGTCGCGTGCACGACCGCCGTGTCGTCGATCGTCGGTGACACCCTGAATTTCCGTGGTTACACGATCGAGGATCTCGCGGAAAATTCGAATTTCGAGGAAGTGACCTTCCTGTTGTGGAACGACCGCCTTCCGAACAAAAACGAACTGCAGGCTTTCCGTTCCGAGCTCAGCCGCGAGATGAGCCTCCCGGCCGACTATCTGAAAGTCCTGAAAACCCTTCCGACCAACGTTCATCCGATGGCCTGGTTGCGCACGGCCGTTTCCCTGCTTTCGCATTGGGACACGGACGCCAACGACAATTCCCCGGAGGCCAACCGCCGCAAGGCCCTGCGCCTGACGGCCAAAATGGGCACGATCGTTTGCGCCTATGAGGCGATCCGCAACAAGCGCGAACCTGTCGCCCCGCAGGCCGACAAGAGCGTCGCCTGGAACTTCATGCATATGTTGACCGGCAAAGAACCGGAAAGCGATCTCGTGAAGGTCTTCGACACCTGTTTGATCCTGCACGCCGATCACGAGCTCAACTGCTCGGCCTTCGCGACCCGCGTGACGGCCTCGTCCTTGTCGGACCTGCACTCGGCCGTGGTGTCCGCCATCGGCGCCCTGAAAGGCCCGCTCCACGGCGGCGCCAACGAGCAGGTGATCCTGATGCTCAAGAACATCGGCAACATCGAGAAGGCCCAGCAGTTCGTGAAGGACGCCCTGGCGGCCAAAGAGAAAGTCATGGGCATCGGTCACCGTGTTTACAAAAACGGCGATCCGCGCGCCCGCATCCTGCGCGGCATCTCCGAGAAGCTGACCAAGAAAATCGGCGAGCCGCAGTGGTACGAGATGTCCACCCTCATCGACGACACCATGAACAAGGAAAAGGGCCTGATGCCGAACGTGGATTTCTACTCGGCGACGGTCTATTACAGCATGCGCATCCCGACGGATCTGTTCACGCCGATCTTCGCCGTCAGCCGCATCACCGGCTGGTGCGCCCATGCGATGGAGCAATACGCGAACAACCGCATCTACCGTCCCCGCGGTCGCTGGACCGGCAAGGACGGTTTGAAGTGGGTTCCTGTGGAGAAACGTTAAGGACGGCATTGACCCGCAGAAAGGGAGGTTCAAATGGCAACCGCTACCGCAAAAGAAGATCTGTTCCGCAGTTTGGGTTCCTACTTGCGCGACAAGCGCGAGAAAAAAGGCATGACCCAGACGGACGTGGCTTCTTCCTTGAAAGTGCGTCCGCAGTTCGTCTCGAACTGGGAGCGCGGTCTGAGCTCTCCGCCCTGGCGCCTCATGCGCCAACTGGTGCGGGTGTACAACATTCCGAAGAACGAAATCGTCAAAGTCCTGGTGAAGGAGCATGAGAGCTTCATCCGCCAGAACCTCGGCGTGAAGTAGATCCGCGAGGATCCGCGAAAAAAACAAAAAGCCGCCTCCATCGGGGCGGCTTTTTGTTTTTTGGAAAGCGGAAAAAACGTCAGCGAAACCACCCAAGCCGGCTGCCATTCCCAAAAGGTGCCAGGTCCTGATTGTGGGAGCGGCGCTCCCACAATCAGGACCTGGCACCTTTTCGGGTGACGCAGTGCTTGTCCGCTGCGGACTTTATGATCAGCGCCGGCGTTCGCACTCCACGAAGATGTCTCTCTGCAGAAAATCCGAATCCTGGCGAGGTTGGGGTTTGCTCACAAAAGCCGTCGCACGCACCGACATGGAAGAGGTATCCGAGATCAGAAGGGGACTGTCCGACTTGATCTTGTCCAGAGCATAGCCGTTGTCCAGGGGCAAACGGGTGTGAGCGGAGAGCGTGACTTGGTCCTGTTCGGTGGTTTCGCCGCGGTGGAAATAAATGCTGACCCAATTTCCTTCGAGGGAAAAAGCCTCGCGGGGTTTCCGCGCCAGGACGCGCTCATTGTTATCCGAGTCTTCCGCTTCCAATCTTCGCAGCCAGGTCCAAGACAGATTTTCCGCACGGACAATTCTTTTGCTATTGGTCAGATTGAATTTCGCCACGGCGTACAGTTTGTAGGACCCCATGGTCGAAGAGCGCAGCATATGATCCGTTACCTCCGCGTGGCATTCATACTCCACGGGGGTCGTGGGATCATAGGGGGGGACTGGCGCGCCGCCGGAACTGTGCCAATCGCCGCGCAGGATTTTGGCTTCGGCAGGGTTGACGGCCATGGTCACCGCCAGGAGAAAAAAGGTGGCAAGGGGTCTTCTGGCTGCTTTGGCGGATTGGACCACGACGTTTGTCCATAACATGGACAGGAGGCCTGGAATGGTCAGCGGCGATTTCATGGAAGCTCCTTCAATCAATCTGAGGGATCGAGCAGGGAAAAGAGCAGGACTGTGCCACGGGTCCTGCAACAGGGTCAACGAGGGCTGGCCGTGAGAACTTACTTTTTTCTGCAGGTCCAGAGGCTGCTGATGACGGTCTCGCAAAGCATCAGTGTTTCGATCGTTTTACGATCCTGGCTGATGCCAGCGATGCGATAATCAAAAGCTGAGCCGTCTTTTTTGGTGATGACGACTTGCTCGAGGGTCACTGTTTTTTTCATCATCGAGCCCATATTCTGGCGACAGCTGCTGTTACTGGTTTCGGACAGGGTGTGGGAGCTTTTCACTTCCGCCTCAAAAACACCTTCCTCATCGCGGATTTGTTGAGTGGGGGAGCCGAGTTCATCGGGCTTCAGGCGCAGGGTCAACTCGATGAAATTCTCGAGGGTGCTGTTTGCTTTTCTCACGGTGCCTTCCGCATTGCTGCAATAAGTCTGAATGGAAGAGGCGTGGACTTGGGGCATCAGCATCACGATAGAGGTCATCAAAAGCGTTTTCATGCACATCTCCTTGGAGATTGTTGGTTTCTTTCTTGGAGTGATTTTTAAGTCCTTTGACGCTCTTTTTCCATAATAAATTAATATATTTATAATATAATTCTTCAAAATTATTAATTATCTAGCAGCGAAACCCACAGGAATGCCTTATAAAGACTCCATAAAAACGGAAGGTTCCTATGTTGAACGTTTATGATTACCAGGAATACCGCAAGCTCTTGCGCGACGAGGCCGCTCGCCGCAAAAAAGAACGTCCCGGATGGACTTTGCAAAGGATCGCTGAGAAGGCGGAGGTGCAGGCCCCCTATCTCACCAACGTGCTGAAAGAACGCGCCCATTTGCAATCGGACCAGCTCTACGCCCTGGCCCAGATCTTCGAGTGGGACGAAGAGCAAACGGATTACGCCCAGATGCTGCTTGAGCAGGAACGCAGCGGCAATCTGCAGCGACGCAAGCACCTTCTGGAAAAACTGAACCGCATCCGTCGCGAGAAAATGAGGACCAAGGCGCACTTGAAAGCCGAGCTCGTCGAGGAGGGGGCGCCGGAGAACATGCGCTTGTTCCTGAACCCTTTCGCTTTCGTCGTGTACTCGCTGTTGAGCGTGCCGCGGTTCAATCAGGACCCGCGCCGGATCACGCGCTGCCTGCCGGTGGATTTCACGCAGGTGCAAAGCTGGTTGAAGGATCTGGTGCGCGCCGGTTTCCTGAAGGCCACCGCCAAGGGCTACGAAAAGCAGAAAAAACAATTCCACGTGCCGGCGGATTCGCCTCTTTGCGAGCCTCATCAAACTTTATTGAGGCAGCTCATGCAGCAGCAGATCCAAAGCCTGCCGGACGGGGAAAAGTACGCCTTCAAGGTGAATTTCAGCGCCGATCCGGAAACCCGGGATCAGATTCAAAAGGAATTCCTGAAATTTCTGAAAGCGGTGGAGCCTCTGGTGCAAACGGCGCCTTCCGAAGAGGTCTACGGACTGAGCTTCGAGCTTTTCCGTTGGTCCTACGAAAAAAACGGCGATTAGTCCGCCGTTCCGAAAAGGTGCCAGGTCCTGTTTGGAGAAGCGCCGCTTCTCCAAACAGGACCTGGCACCTTTTGGTGCTAGCGGATAGGCGGTGCGTTACCAAACAGGACCTGGCACCTGTCAGAGGCGGATTTCGAAGCTGGTGATTTCGCTGGTGGCACCCAGGCGCAGGGGCGGGCCCCAGAAGCCGGTGCCGAGGTTCACGTAGATCCAGGCGCGGCCGTGGCGGTAGAGGCCCTTCACGTACACGTTGAACCATCCCACCACCAGGGTGAAGGGGAAGTACTGGCCGCCGTGGGTGTGGCCCGACAGGACCAGATGGGCGCCCGCCGGTTCCGCGGTGAGCACGGACTTCGGCTGATGGGCGAGCAGGATGTTGAACGAACCCACCGGCGCGCCCATCAGGGCAAGCACGGGGTCATGATGATGATCCGGCCGGATGGCGCGCGCGCTGATGTCCGGAACGCCCGCGATCCAGATCGGGCGCCCCGGCCCCGGCAGAAGTTCGCCGCTGTTGAAGAGCACCTTCATCCCCAGGCACTTCACGGCGTGCAGCCACAGATCGACGTTCCAGTAGTACTCATGATTGCCGGTGACGTAGTAGATCCCCAGCGGCGCCTCGAGGCGCTCGAGGGGATCCATGTCCTCCTCGAGAAACTCCGGCTTGCCGTCGGCGATGTCGCCCGTCACGGCGATGACATCGGGCTTTTCGGCGTTCACCAGGCGCACGATATTTTCGACGTAACTTTTTTTGATGATGGGTCCCACGTGCAGGTCGCTGATCTGCACGAGCTTCAGCACCCGCGTCGGCGCGCGCCCTTCGGTCGCGTCCAAAACGACGCGACGGACTTCCGGTCCCTCATAGGCGTTCTGCGCGCCCCACAGGCTCGCGCCCAGGCAGCTGAAGAAGACGCCGTAGCTGACCCAGGAATTCACCCAGGCCTGATGCACTTCGAAATTCTGCGGGAACCACCACCACCAGATCTGGTAGAGAAAATCCTTGAAGAGGGTGGCGAGGAAAAGATGGCTCAAAAGGCCGAAGGAAAAATACGCCGGCCCGATCAGCCACGAAAGATCGCCCTTGATGCGGAAGAGCAGCCAGCGCGCCGCCTGCAGGCCGTAAGCGATGACGAAAAATCCCAGTACCGCTTGACGCAACGGTTCCGCGAGAGTGGCGGTCTCGATGAGGCGCTCCCACACGTAGAACCACGCCAGGGACAGACTGAGGCAGACGATCAGCGAATAGATCAGCATAAGCGAGAATTCATTTGAGTTTCGCCCCGGTTCCTTTGTCAAATGATCAAATTCAGGAGGTTCCAAGTCATGGCATCCGTGTTCACGCGCATCATTCAAGGGGAGCTGCCCTGCTACAAAATCCACGAGGATGAAGAGACCTTTTCGTTTTTGGCCCTGGATCAGGTGAATCCGGGCCACACCCTGGTGATCCCCAAGGAGGAGCACAACAGCTGGATGGACGTGCCCGAAGACCTCTACGCGAAAATCCACCTGCAATCGCAGCGCATCGGCCGCGCCCTGATGAAGGCGACGGGTTGCCCCCGCGTGGGACAGATCGTGGCGGGATTCGAAGTGCCCCATTATCATTTGCATCTCATCCCGGCGTGGAGCATCCCCGATCTGGATTTCAAACGCGCCCGTCGTTTGAACGACGGGGAGATGAAGAAGATTCAAGAAAATATCTTGAAGCACCTCTGAGCGGCTGGACCATTTTCCCCTTTCCCCGCGAAGCCGGCGGCGATAAACTGAGTTCAAACCATTCTGATGGTTGGGAAGGAGGTGGTGCTTATGGCATGTTCCAGTAGTCACATAAGCAAAATGGAGGTGGCGGCCTCATAAGTCGCTCTTCAGAATTTGTGACTGGGCGGCCCGTGGAGGCACCACCTTCAAGTGCCGCCCCCTTTATCCTTCCTGATTCCACCCGTCCCTTGAATTCCCCTTGTCTGATCCCTGAAATTGCGAGATGCCTCAGCCATGAAGCCGGCTGAAATCACGTCCTGGATTGGTTCCGAACAACGCTCCTCCACGCAAACGCGCCAGGTGCCTTCACCCTTCGACGGCTCGTCGATCGGCGTGGTGCATGAAGCCAATCCCTTGGATTTCGTGCAGGCCCTGCCGCTGGCGAAAAAAGCCCAGGAGTCTTTCGCGAAACTGCCGCCGGCGGAACGCGCCCCGGTGCTTTTGCGGGTCGCCGATCAAGTGCGCCAGGCGGAATCCGACCTGGCTTTCGCCTGCGCCCTCTTTGAAGGCTGGTCACAAGCCTACGCTTTGGACAAAATCATCCGCCCGGTGGAGCGTTTGTTCCGCGCCCTCGCGCAGGAGCTCGCGCTGAAGCCCGAGGACGAAGAGGGCCGTGACGCCAGCGGTTTGCTGTCGATCATCGCCCCGGCGCCGATGGCTTTCCGCGTGATCGGCGAGCGCCTGGCGCCGGCGTTGGCGGCGGGCAACGCCGTTTTGGTGAAAGTGCCTTCGCATTCGCCGATCACGGCGAATCTGTGGGGAGAAGTCCTGCGCGGGGCCTCCGTTCCCGCGGGCCTGGTGAGCCTGCTCGTCGGTCGCGGCGCCGACATCGGTCCCTTGTTCGCGAGCCATCCTTCGGTGCGGGCCCTGTCTTTCGCCGGCCGGCCGGCCACCGCCGCGGCCCTGGCGCGCGCCGCGGGCGAAGGGCACAAAAAATCGCAGATCAGCGGCGGCGTGAAAAACTCGCTGTTGATTCTGCCGGAAACGGACCTCGATTCCCTGCCGCAAATCCTGGAGGGCGTTCTCACCGGTCTGGGGAGATCGGCCTTTTCTCTGTCGCGGATCTTCGTCACCGAAACCATGGCGGAGGAATTCTTCAGCCGTTTGAAAACTTATTTGGCCACTCTCGAACCCTTGCATTCGCCGGGGGGCCGTTCGCCCTGGACGCCGTTCGCGGACTCGCGCGGCCTGCAGGCCTGGGAGAAGGACCGCGCCACCGTCGGCGCGGATCGCGGCAAACTGATCATGGCGGAAAAAGAGCCGGGCTCTTTTCATCTGCCGCCGGTCTTCGCGCGCGACCTCACCAATTGCTCGACCCTGCAGCTGGAAGAGACGTCTTCGCCCCTGGTGATCGTCGACACCGTCAAGTACACCCACGAGATGGCGAAGTGGACGAACACCGGCGACTTCGGCTTCGCGGCCTCCATCTGGGGTCCTGAGGACAAAGCCCGCCGGCTGGGCGCGAAGCTTCAGGTCGGTCAGGTCTGGATCAACGGCTGGTTGAAAGGGGATCAGGCCTTCGCGGGCTGGAAGAAATCCTTCTTCGGCAATCCGGATTCCCGCTGGCAGGGTTCGTTTTATTCGGACGTCAAAACTTTGACCTGAAGGGAAGAACGTCGGAGATCCGACGTTCCCCCTCCGTCTTTTGACACGGGATCAGTTCAAAGTGTGGATTTTGGCACGGGTGCGGACTTCGCACTCCGGGCAACGCGCTTCTTCCTTGATCTCACAGGTCTGATGATCCACCACGTGTTGCAGCTCCAGCACCGTGCCGCACAGGGCGCAGTGGCTGTGCAATTCGATGAAGTCGCGGTGGTGCTCGCTGTCAGTTCTTTCGAAATAATTGATCTTTCCCGATTCCATGGGGTCCCTCCGCCGTCCTTGGCGAGTTGATTCGTAGCAAGATCCATTCACAGGCGAAGGGCCGGTCCGGGGCATTCGGCCCCCGGACGCGCGCCTGCGCCTTCAGAGGGGAAGCCCACGGAGCATTTTTTGCCAAGAGACAGTCTTTACGAAGGAGACAGTCATGAAAATCCACCGTTTTATCCACATGTTTGCCGTTCTCGGCGCGGCTTTTGTTTTTCCAGCCTGCATGGACATCCGGGCCGTCGACAAAAATCGACAAGAGGAAGAGGCCGTTCAACAAGCCCCGGCGGAACGGGAGCCGGGATGGGAGTCGTCGCCGACCCCCGAACAGGACATCGGCGAACCGATAGTGCGTGCGATGCCGGAGCTGCATCGCTACCGGGTGATCATCCCGGCCAAAGGCGGCTTCACGGGCCTGGCGATTCAAAAAAAGCGTTTGGACCGGAAAAATCAGGAAATGGTGCTGGTGAATCTGCCGGTGCGGGAGGAACAAGCCATTGATGACAACGTCGAGGCCGGCGCGACCTACGTCTATTCCTGGGGGCAATGGCGGGACCAGGCTTTTCAGATCGAAGGGGAAAAGACCCTGAGCATCCCCATCGACGTGGAGATCCGCGGCGCCAACAAAGCCGACGGCGAAACCGCCGGGACTCTTCTGGGCGAGGCCGCCGCCAAGCACAAATTCGGACGCGTGCTTTTTCACCGCGACGCCGTCCTTCAAACCGACGGCAAGGATCTCATCCTGCGGGCGGATGAAATCATCGCCGATCAGTCGGTGATCCGCACTTTTCCGAAGGACGCCACCGCCAGGAGGGGGGAGAACGGGCGCCACGGCGGCCGTCTCCTTCTCGAGGCGGGCAAAGCCCGGGGGACGCTGAGCGTGGAATTGCGCGGGGAAAACGGCGGTGAGGGGTTTCCCATCACGCACGCGGATCCGGCGCTCAACGGCGCCCGCGGCGCGAACGGCCGGGACGGGAATCTGGTTTTGGTCTCGCAGGATTGCCGGGGATCTTATTACTGTGAAGAAAAAAGAGCCTGCTCCTCGCAGCCCACCAGCGGGGCGGACGGATCCCCCGGGAAAAACGGTCATTCCGGTCTCCGGGGATTCCGGGGAGGGAATGCCGCGAGCCTGGAAGTCAGAATCCAGGACGACAGCGAGTTCACTCTCAGACCTTTGAGCGAACCCGGATTGGGCGGCCGCGGTGGCCCGGGCGGTCCGGGCGGCGAGGGGGGAGAAGGAGGGGAGCAGGGCGCCGTGAAAGGACGCACCTTCAACACCGTGCAGGTGTCCGGCTGCCAGAGCGTGCAGAAGGGTCAAAAAGGTCCCGCCGGCTCCCCGGGGCCGCAGGGTCCCTTGGGCCCCGACGGCCTGCGCGCGCCGATCTGTTTTTGGAAGGGCGATCAAAAGGACTGCGGCTCCTAAGCCATCTCGACGAGCTCTTTGACGAGGCCCGAGATCCCCTGGAAGACTTCGTGGGGTTTCGCTTCGTACATGTAGGCCGGCGTCGTGATCACTTTGTTTTCCCGGTCGGTGACGTAGTCGTCGACCGGGCAATCTTCGTGATGGGCGCCGGTCTTTTTGATTTCACCGGCGGTGGCGGCATCGTCGCCGATGGTGAGAGCGACGCGTTTTTTGCCGAGCACCTTGGCGAGCAGCACGGGCGCGATGCAAGCGGCGCCGATCGGTTTGCTGGCGCCGTGAAACTCCCGGATCACGCGTTCGATTTCAGGATGAACGGAGGATTGCGCGCCTTTTTGCGCCCAATCGCAGAGGTTTTTGGCGGCGCCGAAGCCGCCGGGGAAAACCACGGCGTCGAAATCGGCGGCGCGCAGTTCGCGCAATTCGGAGATTTCACTGCGGGCGATGCGGGCGGCTTCGCGCAGGACGTTGCGGGTTTCGCCCGCGAGCGGTTTTTTGGCGACGTGGTCCACGGCCGGCGCATCCATGTCCGGCGCGAAGCAGCGGACTTGCGCCCCGGCCTGGCCGAGGGCGATCAGAAAACTCACGGCTTCGGTGATTTCGGTTCCGTCCAGGTATCCGCTTCCCGACAAGACGACGGCGATTTTCTTCATTCACTTCCTCCGCGACGGAAATTACGAATGGATTCGCAAATCGTCACGGGAATTTTTTGGTTGCCGACGGCGGTCAGGCCCCGGATGCAGAAATCCGTCAAACGCGACAGATAGGGGGCATCGGGACTGACCTTGGCGGTGTAAATGATTTTGCTGCGCACGGTGGTCTGCGAGTCGGGATCGACGAATTCCACGACGCGCGTGAAGGAGAAGGCGCGCTTTTTCCAGCGGCAGTTGGTCAGGCCCTCGCAGCCGGGGCGGGCGGCGACTTGCGGCGGGGCCTCTTCGTCCTCGACCCAGGTTTTCAGGTCGTAGCATTGGGATTTCCACTTGCCGTCCTCCGAGGAGCGGCAAGCGCCGACCAGGCTCGCCATGGTGAAATAACCGATGGGGATGCCGGGGCGATCTTCGGCGGCGTGGATCAGGCCGTCGTTCGAGAGCGCCAGGCTCTTGCCGATCTCGAGCGGGTACTCGCTGGTGGATTGTTTGCCCTCGTTGTTGTTGTCGATCTCGGTGACCTGCTGGGCGATGATGTAGGTGCGCTTTTCCGGCGTGTCGGTCACGGACTGCACGGTTTTCCCGTCCTGCATGGCGACCCGCAGGGGCAGGCTCGAGATCTCCAGGGTTTTTTCCGTGTAAGCGAACTCGTTGCGCTGGATGCTCATGGGGCTGGCGGAACCCCAGGTGTCGACGACGGTTTCCTCGAAGTCCTCGATCGCGACCGGGGCGCCGTCGTCCTGGCTGAGATCCGGCTTTTTCATGCATGAAGTGGTCACGGCCAAAAGAGCCGCGACGAGAAAAACGCGCGTCATACCGAGTCCCAGCCCCAGAGCCACAGCGGCAGCGGCAGCACCTTCGCCAGACGGGCGCGGGCGGCTTCGCTGAACATGTCGAGCTCCTGAATGTCGAGGGGGCCGAAGATCAGGCGGCAGACGTCGCCCTCTTCCTGCAAGGTGAACAGCTCGGAGCCGACGCCGAACAGGACGCCGCCGGCGGTGCGCTCGAAAACGATGTCGGCGACGCCTTCGGCGCGGAAGGCGCGCTTGAGCTTGGCGGTCAGCTGGTCGAAGTTCAGGATTTTGATCATGCCGAGGAAACCCTCGTTGACCATGGCGCCCTTGCCCGTCAGTTGCGTGACCATGTTGCGGCAGTGGCGGGGCGAGATCAGGGTCAAAGGGCCCTGGCGGCGCGACTGGATCCATGACAGCAGGGCCAGGACCTTGGAGGTGCCGCCGGCCCATTCGTGGATGTAGCCGCCGAGGTCGGCGCCCTTGCCTTCGATGGCGTAGGCGGCCAGGCTGCCGTCTTTTTCCCACGCGGTGTAAACGAGGGTCTTGGGGATGCCCATGAACTTGCGGATGTCCTCGGCGCCGCGCACGGAGCCCACGGTGTGGGTCGAGTACAGGCGGTGGATGGCTTCGGGGGAGACGCGGTTCTCGTCCGAGAAACGCAGGTCCCCGGCGGGCACGTTGAGCGGGGCTTCGAAGGTGAAGCTCATCTCGGTGCCGGCCAGCTCGAAACCGAGGCGGCGGTAAAAGTCATAGAGGTTCGTCCACAGAACGGCGACGTCGCACTGCTGCTGGGCCGCCTCTTTCAGGCAGGAATTCAGGATGGTGGTCGATAAGCCCTGATTGCGGTGGCTGGGGTCGGTGACGACGGAACCGATGGCGCCCACCTTGAAGATCACGTGGGGGCTTTTGACGATCAAAGGCTTCAGCACGGCGTGGGAGACGATTCTTTCCTCGTCCGTGATGATGCGGATGTTGTGGATGTTGTTGGATGTCAGGGCGGTCGGGTATTCATTCGAAATCGACCACTCCGCGCCTTCCCGCAGGCTGGAATTGAGGAAATTGATAACCTGCGGAAATTCGGATTCCGCCGGCGAACGGGGACCTTCCATGATGCCTCCTCGAGTCTTCTTCCCCATTTTAAGGAGAAAGGGCCCTCCCGCCCATCGGACCCGGTCCACAAAACCGTGAAATGGAGACGTAAGTCGGGTCCAGAGGGTTGACTTAAGACCCGATTTCCCCGAGATTGGCCTGGCTTTCTTTCGAGGTGACCATGGCCGAAATTGACCAAAAGTGGAAAGAGAACGCCCCCGGCAAAATGTTTGTCGATCAGTCGTGCATCGCTTGCGACGCCTGCGTTCTGTCCGCTCCCAACAATTTCGCCATGCACGAGGAAGACGGCCATGCCTTCGTTAAAAAACAGCCCGCGTCCGCTGAGGAAGAAGCCGCCTGCAAAGAAGCCATGGACGGATGCCCCGTCGAGGCCATCGGCGACTTCGGTGAAAAAGCCTGATCCCCGGAAAAAACTGAAAAAAGCCCCCGTGGAGGAGGTGCTCCGGCGCCTGCGCCGCGAGTACCCCGATGCCCATTGCGAATTGGACCATCAGTCCGCTTTTCAGCTGCTGGTGGCGACGGTGCTGTCCGCGCAGTGCACGGACGTCATGGTCAACCGCGTGACGCCGGTCCTGTTCAAGTACGCGCCGACCCCCGAGGCGCTGGCGGAACTGCCCCTGGAGAAGATCGAGAACATGATCCGCTCCATCGGTCTTTACAAAAACAAAGCCAAAAACATCCGCTCCCTCGCCCGCGATCTGGTGGACAAGCACCACGGTGAAGTGCCGTCGAACCTGCCGGACCTGGTGGAGCTGGCCGGGGTCGGGCGCAAGACCGCCAACGTCGTCCTGGGCAACGCCTTCGGCATCGCTTCGGGGATCGTCGTCGACACCCACATCGGGCGCTTGAGCCGGCGCTTCGGTTGGACCCGGTCCGAGGACGCCGTGCAGATCGAAAAGGAATTGCAGAAACTGATCCCCGAGGAGCGGTGGGTGCAGTTTTCCCACGAACTGATCTTCCTGGGCCGCCGCATCTGCAAGGCCAGGAATCCGGACTGCCCCTCTTGTTTTTTGAAAGACATCTGCCCGAAAATCGGCGTCGCCTCCTGAGGGCGCTTCGAGCATCCCTCGCAAAGCCGCTCTGGCCTTGATGTCGGGGCCGATCGGGTCCCATCATGGAAAGACAGGGGGATCCGATGAAAAGACTTCCGGCCTTGGCTTTGGCGGCTTTTGGTTTTTCATCGCCCGGCTTTTTCGCCGATCTCCAGAAGCTCGGTCTCACGGTCGGCGAGCAGCGCACGCTGCCGGCGGATTCCTTCCTGCCGGGCTTGCGTTACTCCCCTTACGCGAAAGCGCCGTTGCGCCCCCTGGAGTCCTGCCCGGCGGTTTTCTGCCATGACGTGGATCTGCAAAAACGCCTGAACGCCGAGGTTCGCCAGGGGCGCCTGGTGCTGATCGCCGAGGCCGGCAAGGGCTTCATCGCCGCCGTGCCTTCGGATTCGGAGAAAACGCGGCAGCTCAAGCTTCAGGGGGGCGGCGACGTCCTCGTTCGCAAGAGCCTGTTGATCATCACGCCCAAGACCCTGCTGTCCACCGTGGTTCATGAACTCACCCACGCCGAGGACAACGAAGGGAAAAAATTGAAACCGCTGTTCGATCGCATCCGGGCCCTCCACGAGGCCGGGCATCTGGCCTCGGCGAGCGGCCGCACCATCAACCAGTTCCCGGGGGAGGTGCGCGCCTACGACAATGAAATGCGCTTCATCCTGAAACGTTCGCGATCGCGGGAATTCCTGGCCGACGAAGCGCCGTCGGGCGGCGGCGTGGAGGTGCGCGAGACCTTCAAGATGGATTTCGTCTCGCGCCGGATCCAGGAGATCGACTGGAAAATCCGCCAGGCCTATCTGCCGGAATTCCTCAAGGCTTTGAATGATGAAAAATTGCCGACGGACGGGCGCGTCGCCCTGCTGGATCAGGTGCGGGACCTGCTGCCCTCCGAGGGGCCCTATTCGTTCCGGCGCTTGGTGCAACCTCATTTGCCGTGAGGGGCGCCTTCGGGTTTGACGGCGTTGGCGCCCTCGGGTTGAATAGGGGCCATGCTGGTCGCCTTTCTTGAGAGCATCAAATACACGGGTCACCTTCTGCCGGTCGTTTTCCTGCGGGTCTTCCTGGGCTATTACTACCTGTTGCAGGCCCTGGCGAAATACAAAGGCGATTTCCTGACCCGCCCGCGCATCGCCGAGCAGATCTCCGAATTCCTGCCGGCCAGCCTGGCGCCGAACTGGTACAAGTTTTTCGTCACCACCTGGTTCATCCCCAACTGGCAGACCCTGGCTTTCATCATCACGGGGCTGGAGTTCGCCATCGCGATCTCCTACCTGCTGGGATTCGTGGTCCGCCCCATGGCTTTGCTGGCGGCCCTGATGTGCCTGCAGATGCACTACATTTCCTCGCCGGGCGTGGATCAGCTGCAGATCACCTTCGTCGGCATCCACCTGACGCTCGCCTGGATCGGCGCCGGTCGCTGCGTGGGCATCGATTATTACTACTTCAAACGCCGCCGCGGCATCTGGTGGTAGGGCATGAAGCACTTCGTGCTGTTCCTGGCGACGATTTTTGTCCTGCTCTTCCTGTTCGCGCTCAATCGCGATGACAACGGCGCCGTCGATTCCAAACCCGTGGTGCGCGTTTTCGGTTACTCCTCTTTCACGGGACGCTGGGGCCCGGGCCCGCGGCTGAAGGAGATTTTCGAGCGGAACTGCAATTGCCAGGTCGAGTTCATCGAGGGCAGCGACAGCAGCGTTCTCCTGCAGCGCCTGAAAATCGAAGGCGAGAGCCTGGGGGCGGATCTGGTCATCGGCTTCGACCAGTTCGACCTGCAGAAAGCCCTGTCCGATCAGTCCTGGCAGAGATTGAATTTCTCCACCTTGGACCTGGAGCCGGAGATCAAGGGCCTGATCAAGAACGATTACTTCGTCCCTTACGACTGGGGCGTTCTCGCTTTCATGGGCCGTCAGGGCAAGGTGGAGGAGCCGGGGGGCCTCGATGATCTGCTGGACGCGAAGTACGCCCACCGCATCGCGCTCCAGGACCCGCGCACGAGCTCGCCCGGCTTTCAGTTCCTGTGGTGGGTGGTGCGGAGCAAGGGCGAGGACGCGGGCTTTCAGTATCTCGCGAAGATGATGAAGCAGGCCCACAGCTTCTCCCCCTCCTGGTCGTTGTCCCTGGGCCTGTACAATAAAAACCAGGCCGATCTGGTTTTCAGTTACGTGACCTCCCCGCTGTATTATCAAATCGAGGAAAGAAAAGACGAGCACGCCGTTTTCGATTTCCGCGAGAACCTGCCGATCCAGATCGAGTTCCTGGCGATCCCGGAATTCTGCCGGCACTGCGAACTGGCGGAAAAATTCGTGAACCTGATGCTGTCCCCCGAGGGGCAGAAAATCATCATGGAGAAAAACTATATGTTCCCCGTCCTGCGCGGCGTGAAGGAGGGGACGCCCTTCACGGCGGCCGGCCGTTTCACGCGCCTGATGAAGTTCGAGATCCCCTCCGACGCGGAAGTCGAGAGATTGCTGAAGCGGTGGACGGAGATCCGTCGCGGTGCCGAAGCGCCATGATCCGCTCGGGGCTGCGCGCCGGATTGATCGTTTTCCTGCTGTTCCCCTTTTTGTTCCTGATCTGGAATTTCCCCGTCGTCCATGCCCTCGACCGCGCCGAATTCCTGTGGGCCGCCGGCAACAGCTTCTGGCAGGCGTTCGGTTCGGCGAGTCTGTCCCTGCTCTTCGGCCTGTGGGGGGCCTGCGGGCTGATCCGCTATTCCTCGCCGGCCCGCCGTTCCTGGCGCAGGGCTTTGGAAGTGATTTTGTTGATCCCGAATTTCCTGCCCCCCCTTTTCGTGCTGCTGGCGGCGTTGAATCTGGTGGATCCGTTCCCCATGGGGCTGCCGGGCGTGATCTTCATCCACACCCTGATGAACTGGGGCCTGGTGGCGGTCGTGCTGGCCGGCTTGATCGAAGACAAGGCGGGGGCGACGGCGGAGCTCGCTCTGGTGGAGGGAGCCTCGCGCCGGTTTTTCTGGCGCAAGGCCCTTTTGCCCCTGCTGGCCCGCGACCTGGGGCTTTTGTGGCTGTTCGTTTTCGCCGTGTGTTTCGGAAGTTTCGCCATCCCCCTGGTGGTCGGCGGCGGCCGCGGCACCACGCTGGAGGTATTGATTTATGAAAAGATCCGGCTGTCCACCGATTGGGGGCAGGCGGTTCTGATCGCCTCTTTGCAGTCGTTGTTTCTGTTCGCGCTGTCCTGGATCGTCGCCCGCGGCCGGCCGGCCTTGCGGTCGCGGCGCGCGCAAATGCGTTTGCTCGAGATGAAAAGCGGCGTGCTGTTGATCCTGCTTTTTTCCGCGTTGTTGCTGTGGGGGTACCTGCAGGGTTTTCCGGCGGGCTGGGAGCAGGCCGGGATTTTCCGCGAGATGACCGGCGACTTGCGCCGGGCGTTCATGGGTTCCCTGGGCATGGGGCTGTTCACCGGGTTTTTCTGCTTCGGGTTTCTGCTGCTGACCTCGGCGCTCTTGCCGTCGGCCTGGTTTGAAAAAGTTCTTTCCGGTTACATGGCGCCGAGTTCCGCCCTGACGAGCTTCGCTTTCCTGCTGCTGACGCCGAACACCGGCTTTTGGCCTTTCGTGAAAATCCCCCTGGCGGTTTCCCTCGTGTCCCTGCCGGTTTTGTGGCGCCTGGGCTGGCAGGGGGCTCTGGATTCCCTCTCCCGTCAACGGGAGGTCGCGAAAGCCCTGGGGGCGTCGGAGTTTTTGCTGTGGTGGCGGGTGCTGGTCCCGCAAACCGCGCCCCTGGCCGGGACCCTGGCGGGCCTGGCGGCGGTGTGGGCGTGCGGGGACTTCGCCATGTCGCGGATCCTCGCGCACCGGGATTTGACCCTGGCGATGATGACTGAGACTTTGATCTCTTCCGGCTATCGGTTGGGATTGGCCACCGTCGTGAGCGGCGGCGTTCTCGCGAGCGCCCTGATCTGTTTTTTGATCATGAAAGGAGCGGGTCATGTCCTTGGTCGAAAACCTCTTTCATGATTACGGCGATTTCAAAATCGACGTGCCCCGCTGGGAGATCCCCGACCGCGGCATCACCACCCTGAGCGGTCCGTCGGGATCGGGAAAGACCTCGATCTTCCGTTTGCTGATCGGCCTTGAAAAAACCACGGCCTTCACCTGGAGATTCGGCGAGGTGGACCTGGCCCGCTTGCCCGTGCCGCAGCGTCGGCTGGGGGTTGTGTTTCAAAGCCTCGACCTGTTCCCGCACATGACGGCGAAGCAGAACATCCTGTTCGCCGCCCAGGCGCGCGGCTTGAACGCCGCGGACACGCAAAAGCGTTTGCGGCACTTCGCGGAGGCCTTGCGCATGGAAGGCTTCCTTGACCGTTCCGCCGCGCTCTTGTCGGGCGGGGAAAAGCAGCGCACGGCCCTGGTGAGGGCCTTGATCGGCCGGCCGCGGTTGCTGCTGCTGGATGAGCCATTTTCCGCCTTGGATGAAGAGCTGCGGGACGAGGGCCGGAAACTTTTGAAAAGCCTGATCCTGGAAGAGGGCCTTCCCGCCCTGTTGGTGACCCATGACCGTCGCGACGTGGAGACCCTGGGGGATCATTTCTTCCGCGTCCAGCAGGGCCGCGTGGAGCCCACTTCGCTTGTTTCAAAATGAAACAAGGGCTCATATATCAGGAGTCATTCTCAATAGATAATGCATTGCACTACAGTTATTGACGCAATGCGCCGAATAGCTGGATGGCTGCTGAACGAAGGTCTGGGCAGATCTTCTTTGGGGGGACCCGCAAGGTTCCTGTTTCAGGAAATCAAAGTGTGTGGGCGGAAGGATGACTCATGCTGAGAATCTCCACCAACGTCGCATCACTGGCGGCCCAACGGGCCTTCCATCAAACCGAAAGACAAACGGATCGGGCCCTGCGTGAGCTCGCCACCGGCACGCGCTTCACGAGTCCGGGAGGGGACCCGGCGGGCATGGCGATTTCGGAAGGTCTGAATGCCCAGGTTCGCGGCTATCAGGCCGCCTTGAAAAACACGGAAAACGCCTCCAGTTTCGTCGCCATCGCCGAAGGCGCTCTGGCCGAGCAGAACAACATCATCATCCGCCTGCGGGAGCTGGCCGTGCAGGCGGCGAGCGACACGCTGTCGGACACCGAGCGCGGCTATCTCAACGTGGAGTTCACCCAGCTCGTGGAGGAATTCGACCGCATCGCCCACTCCACCCGTTACGGCAGTCAGCCCCTCCTGGACGGATCGACCCGGGAGTATGAATTCCAGGTGGGCGTGAACAAGGGCGATGAGAACGTCATCACCTACACCAACGACACCGACACCACGGCCCGCAACCTGGATCTGAAGGGCCTGGCGGTCGACGACAAGGGTGATGCCCGTGACGCGCTGGAGGACATCGACTCGGCTCTGCAGCAGGTGAACGCCGCCCGCGCCAAGCTCGGGGCCGTGCAAAGCCGCATGGACACGACCGTGAGCCACTTGCAGACGCAGGTGGAAAACATCAGCGGCGCTTACTCGAAGATGTCGGACGTCGACGTGCCGGAAGCGGTGTCGAAGGTCCGCCGCGGCCAGATTCTGGCCCAGTACCAGGCCGTCGCCCTGCGCGCGGCGAACGATCAGATCGAAAATTCCCTTCGCCTCATCGCCTGACCGGGCCCCTCTTTTCCCGCCCAAGGTCGGGGTTGACCTGGACCTTGGGCGGGCTTCCGCAAAAATATTTTTATTCCATTCTTTGAGTCCTTTCGGGTACAAGACGCGCTGCACAACAAGTCTAACTGGACGAAAGTCTTAAGTTTCCTCGACCAAAGCCGAGAAGTTGTTTGTCAGCGATGAGAGCCTTGAAGGACCTCGTTCAGCAGCCAAACGAACGACTCCTCCCGGGATCCCATCACAACAAAAACAAAAAGCCGGCGTGGGCGCTGGCGAGTTCCTGAGGAGGGAAGTATGGGCTTACGGATCCAGACGAACATGGCGGCGATTTCCGCCCAAAAAGTGTTGAGCAAACAGCAAGGTCGTGCGGAACACGCCGCGCAGGCTCTGGCGAGCGGAACCCGCATCGTCAAAGCCGGTGACGACGCCGCCGGTCTCGCGATCTCCGAATCCATCCGCGGTCAGGTCCGCGGGATGCAGATGGCCAGGATGAACTCCTTCAACGCCATCAGCGCCGTGCAGGTTTCGGAAGGCGGCTTGAATGAAATCAGCAATATCCTGATCCGCTTGCGCGAACTGGGCATCCAGGCCGCCAGCGACAACATCGGTGACCGGGAGCGCGAGTTCCTGAATCTCGAGGCGAAGAACATCATCGAGGAGTCCGACCGGATCGCCAAGACCACGGTCTTCGGTGACAAGCGGCTTCTCGACGGCTCGGGCGGGGCTCAGACCTTCCACGTCGGCGCCTTCGGCGGCGAGGAAAACACCATCACTTATGATTTGAGCACGGACGCCCGCGCTGACGAGCTCGGCATCGATGGACTGGAAATCACCACGAAGTCGGATGCCCGCAGCATGCTGGAAGTGGTCGACAAGGCCATGGCCAAAGTCGGCGCGATGCGCGCCAACTTCGGCGCCATCCAGAACCGCTTGGAAACGACGACCTCGAACCTGGACAACCAGATCGAGAACCTGTCGGCCGCCAAATCGCGGATCGCGGACACGGACATCGCCCGTGAGACCTCGGAGATGGCCAGCGCGCAAGTGCTGCAACAAGCCGCCGTCTCGGTTCTCGCTCAAGCGAACCAGTTCCCGAGCGTGGCCCTGAAACTGATCTGATCGAGCAAAGCAAGGACCCTCCGGGCGGGACAACCGTCCGGAGGGTCGCGACTCCGCTGATCTCTGGGCAGAGCGCTTGGGATGACCGCTTGAATGGCGCGTCGCAAGCTCTCTTCCGAGAGATTCATCAAGTTCTCCGTCGACCGGTTTGCCGCCCACACACGCAAATCGGTCGATCCATAGCCCGGCCCGGGGAGGGTGACCTCCCCGGGAGATTTTGGGTTGGTGTGGGCGGGAAATGCCTCTACAATTTCCCGTATGGATTTGCGGGTTTTCCCCGGCACCCCGGTGCCGGAGGGTCTGACCATTCATTTCGAGGCCGACTGGAGCGGCGGGGTTTTGTCCCTGCGCTACCGTTTGAACGGCCCCGTCGCGAGATTTCGCGGCGTCGCCGAAAGTTCCGTCATGGGACTTCGCCGGGATGAGCTGTGGAAAACCACCTGCTTCGAGATCTTCGTCCGCCCGGAAGGCTCGCGCGCCTACTGGGAATTCAATTTTTCCCCGACCGGGGATTGGGCCTTCTACCGTTTCGATTCCTACCGCCAGGGCCAGAGCTCGCCGCCGCTGAAGAACCCGCCGCTCACCGTTTTCAAAAAACAACAGGGTTGGGAGTTCTCCGTCACCGTCGACCTGTCGGATCAGTTTGATTTCAAGGACCGCGCGCTCGTTTACGCCCCGGCGGTGATCCTGGAAAACGGTGACGGGGACAAGAGCTATTGGGCCCTGGAACACCATCGTCCGCAGCCGGACTTCCATCATCCCGACAATCTGGTGCGTCTGCTTCTGCCGAAAGGACCCGCATGAAGTTCGGTCTCGATCGTTTGCTCACGGAAGACTCTTTTAAAAAGGAACTCGAAGGGAAGCGCCTGTCCCTGGTCGCCCATCCGGCTTCGGTGACGTCGGACCTGCGCCATTCGGTCGATGCTTTGTTCGCCGCCGGCTACAATCTGGTGTCGGCCTTCGGCCCCCAGCACGGGCTGCGCGGGGAAAAGCAGGACAACATGATCGAGACCGACGATTTCGTCGATCCCCAGTACCGCATTCCCGTGTTCAGCCTTTACGGCAAAAGCCGCCGGCCCACGGACGAGGCGATGGCGACTTTCGACGTCTGCCTTTTCGATCTGCAGGACGTGGGCACGCGCATTTACACTTTCCTCACGACTTTGCGCTACATGATGGAAGCCTGCGCCCGTCACGGCAAAACCCTGTGGATCCTGGACCGGCCGAATCCCGCCGGCCGTCCCGTCGAAGGCTCGCTCCTGCGTCCCGGCTGGGAGAGCTTCGTGGGCGCGGGACCCTTTCCCATGCGCCACGGCCTGACTTTGGGGGAGTGCGCCTTGTGGTTCCGCGATCATTTGAAACTGAATCTGGATCTGCGGGTGATCGAGATGACGGGTTACGCGCCGGAAAAAGGTCCCGGTTACGGCTGGCCCGCGGAGTTGTCCTGGGTGAATCCGAGTCCGAACGCCGCGAGCGTCAACATGGCCCGCTGTTTTCCCGGCACGGTCATGCTCGAGGGCACGCATTTGTCGGAGGCCCGCGGCACGACGAAGCCCCTCGAGATGGCGGGGGCGTCGGACATCTCCATCATGAAAATCCTGAAGCGCATGGAGTCTCTCGCGTCGGAGTGGATGCGCGGCGCTTTGATCCGTCCTTGTTATTTCGAGCCGACCTTTCACAAGCACCAAAAGCAGCTCTGCGAGGGCTTTCAGATCCACACGGATCATCCGTCCTACCGGCATGAGGAGTTCCGTCCCTACCGTTTGTTCGCCTTGTTCTTCAAGGCCCTGCGTCTGGAGTCGCCGGATTACCCGATCTGGCGGGATTTTCCCTATGAGTATGAAACCGAGCGTTTGGCCATCGATCTGATCAACGGCGGTCCGCAGCTGCGCGAGTGGGTGGACGACAGATCCTCCACCGCCGCCGACTTCGAAAAGATCCTCCAGCCCGATGAATCCGCCTGGCGCGAATCCTCCCGCCCCCACCTCTACTGAGACCGAAGGTACCGCCTACTTTCTGGTATCCCTCTGCGTTAAGGTCCGCTCTCATCTTGAGTGGAAAAAGGCACGGCTGACTGTCTTGTCTGACTGGGCGTTATCTGGCGCTGCTGATGCAGCGTAGTACCAGAAAGTAGGCGGTACCTTTGAGTACCTTTGGTCCAGGGCTGGACCGACGCGACTCCGGTCGCGTCTTGGTTTTTGCTGGACCATGGTCTTGAAAAGCCCTCTCCAAAGGTCCGATTTCCAGGACCATGGTCCTGATTTCATGGGACGAAGGTCCAGTTCTGCTGGACTCGACTAAAGCCTTCCCCGACCTCGCCGAAAGGTTTGCTGTGAGCAACGAAAACAACTCGGCTGAGTCTTCGGAGTAGGTTCCGGAACCGGTCGGCAAACCGCCCGAGAGGGCAAGAACGGGAGAGTTTTATGGGTATGAGAATTTCCACCAACATGTCGGCCATCCAGGCGCAACGTTCGCTGGCCGGAAGCACGAAAGAGATCCAGAAGTCGACGGCTCAATTGTCGAGCGGCTCGCGCATCACCAAGTCGGCCGACGACGCCGCTGGTCTGGCGATCTCCGAAAATCTCAAATCCCAAATCCGCTCCATGGGACAAGCCACGCGGAACGCGAACGACGGGATCTCGATGATCCAAACGGCCGAAGGCGGTTTGAACGAGATCAGCAACATCCTCACCCGTCTGCGCGAGCTGGGCATCCAGTCCGCCTCCGACACCATCTCCGACAAAGAGCGCGTGATGCTCGACAAAGAGGTGCAGCAGCTGAAGGCTGAATCGCAGCGTATCGCCGCCACCACCACGTTCGGCTCGCAAAAGCTGATCGACGGGACCGGCGCGACCTTCGACTTCCAGGTCGGCATCTATAACAATGACGATGAAGACCGCATTTCCTACAAAGCCAGCGACGTGAACGCCTCGGCCTCGAACCTGAACATCGAGGGCTTCGACTTCACGACGAAAGAGGGCGCTCAGGACGCTTTGAGCATGATCGACGCCGCCCAGACGCAGGTGAACGGCTACCGCGCCAATCTCGGCGCCTTGCAGAACCGTCTCGAGAGCACGGTCAGCAACGGCGGCACGATGTACGAAAACCTGTCGGCCGCGAATTCCCGCATCCGCGACACCGACGTCGCCCAGGCGAGCTCCGAGCTCATGCGCAACAACATCCTGTTGCAAGCGTCGACCTCGACCCTCGCCCAGGCGAACCAAGTCCCGCAAATGGCCCTCAAGCTGGTCGGCTGAGGCCGACCGACGGGATCTTGACTCTTTATCCAAGCTTTCATGGGCGAGGCGTCTCCGGCCCCGCCCGGTACCAACCTACCCGGGGGGATTGTCTCTCCGGGGTACTTTCCGGGAAAACCGGGAGGTGAGGGGGGTCTCAAGTTGAGAGGGGAATCCGCCGATAAAGAAGGTGGATGAACATCAAAGGACTGTTAGGACCTCAGATCATGCCCGCGGTGCGACCAACGGAAAAGGTCGATCGCACGATCCATTCCGATCGCTCCAATGATCGGGACGCCAACGGGCAGCAGTTGTACGACGAGGGCCGCAAGGAAAAACCTCCGATGTCGGAGGAGCAGTTGCAGAAAGCCCTGGAACATCTCCGGCACCTGCCGGCGGTGCGCGAGCACAAATGGACGGTGCAGCTCGCGACGGAAGACGACAAGAGATGCGTTTTGATCAAGGACAATCTCGGGACCTTGATCCGGAAGATTCCCGAGGCCGAGCTCTGGTCCCTGCCCTTGGACGAGCCGACGAGCAAAGGGCACCTCCTCAAGAAGACGGCCTGAGGCCGTTCCCCGGCGTCCCTCCCGGACGCGGCATTTTTTGCCCCATCTCCTCTCTGGTCCTTGGCCCCTGACAAGTGATTGACTCACGGTTTTTCCGAAGCGCGTGAGAAACTGATTCCATCAACAGCCATCGCTCTGTCAGGAGGACTGGAAGTGGCGGGAATCAGGATTTCCGGAATGGCCTCAGGTCTGCCGCCCGACATCGTCGAGCAGATCATGAACGCCGAGAAAATTCCGGTGAAAAACCTCGAGGTCAAGAAGGTGAAGCAGGAGGATACCCTCAAGCTCGTCGGCGACCTTGAGACGAAAATCTCTGACATCACCAAGAACCTCGGCGAGCTGGTCGGCACCCGCGGTTTCTCCGACGCCAAATTCGTTTCCGGCGATCCCAACATCCTCGAAGGCAGCGTCGACCCCAGCCAGGCCGTCACCGGCGAGTACTCCGTCGAGGTCCTGCAGCTCGCGCAAAAACCCGGCGCCATGAGCAACGGCTTCCCGGACAAGGATCAAAGCCAGCTCGGCGTCGGCTACCTGCGCTTCAACACCCCGAACGGCACGAAAGAGGTCTACATCAAGGGATCGAACAGCACCCTCGAGGGCGTCGCCAAGCAGGTGAACAATTCGGGCCTGGGTCTGCGCGCCACCGTGGTGAACGATCGCAAGGACTCGGAGAACCCTTTCAAGCTCCTGATCACGGGCCTGGCGACGGGGACCGACGAGAAAGTCGAATTCCCCACCGTGTACATGCTGGACGGCGACCAGGATTTTTACTTCGACCAGTCCAAGGCCGCCCAGAACGCCAAGATCAAGCTGGACGGTTTTGAAATGGAAGTTCCCGACAACGTCGTCGATTCGCTGATCCCGGGCGTGACCCTGGACCTCAAGCAGGCGGCGCCGGGCCGGGAAGTCCGCGTCAGCGTCAAGGAGAACCTCGAGGTCATCTCCGGCAAAGTGAAGTCCTTCGTCGACGCCTACAACGCCGCCCTGGGTTTCATCCAGAACCAGCACAAACTGCAAAAGAGCAACAGCGGCAAGGAGAGCCTGGGCCCCCTGGGCGGCGACTCCCTGGTGCGCAACATCGAGAACCGTTTGCGCCGGATCATCCAGGCCCCGCAGTACGGCACGGAATCCCCCATCCAGCGCATCATGGAGCTGGGGATCGAGTTCAACCGCAACGGGACGCTGAACTTCAGCGAAGAAAAATTCAACAAGGCCCTGACCGCGAACCCGAAAGGGGTGGCGGCCTTCCTGCGCGGCGACGGTTTCAACGTCGGGTTCGTGCCCACCTTGAAGCGGGAGATCGGCTTCATGATGAACGGTCAGTTCGGCGCCATCGCCCAGCGGAAAAAAGGCCTGCAGGACAAGGTCGAGACGCTGAACAAGCAGATCGACAACAAGGAACGGCAGCTGGAGAAGCGCGAGGATCAGCTGCGCAAGAAATTCGCCGACCTGGAAACCAAGATGTCGAAGATCAACCAGCAGGGGTCGTCGCTGGCGGCGGCCCAGGCGAAACAAGGATGAAGATGAACGCTCAAGCAGGATGGGGTAGACGATGACGAATCCGTACCAGAAGTACAAACAGACCGCCGTGCAGAGCGCCAGCCGGGAGAAGATCCTGCTGATGCTTTACGAAGGCGCCATCAAGTTCACCAAGCTGGGCATCAAGGCCTGCGAGGAGAAGAAGATCGCCGACCGGGGTCAGAACATCGGCCGCGCCTACGACATCATCATGGAGCTGAACAACACCCTCGACCATAAGGTCGGCGGCGACATCGCCAAGAACCTCGAACAGCTCTACATGTACATCATGGAGGAGTTCACGAAGGCGAACATCTCGGGCAAGCCCGAGCATCTCCACAACGCCCTGAAGATCATGGAGAACCTCTATCAGGGGTGGCTGGGCGCGATCGAAAAACTCAAAAAAGAACAAGACTCGCAAGGCAACAAGGGGAGCGTATGAAAAGGCTGGTCACTCTGATGAACGAAAAGAACCACTACCTGGAGAAGTTCTACTCTTTGAACGAGAAAGAGCTGCCGAATTTCCTGACCGGGAATTTCGACAACCTCGAGGGTTTTTACGAGACCCGCGAACGCATCCTGGAGGTGATCAAGTACATCGACGCGCAGATCGATGAGACCCACCGCCGCGACCCCGCCGGGGCGTCGGGCGCCGGCGCGGATCTGCGCCGGGCCGTCCGCGAGGCCCTGACCATCAAGGATGAATACGTCGGCCGCATCTTCGAACAGGATCTGCAGGTCCTGTCGTGCATCGAGGCCGCCAAGAACGGCATCATCCGCGAGCTGCAGGATCTGAAGAAGGGCAAGCGCGCCGTCTCCGGGTACCGCGCCCCGAATTTCGTGAAACGCCTCGACGAAGAGGCTTGAGTCCGTTGATCGGAGCCGGGCTCCCTCCCGGCTTTTCATCCCCCCTGTTTTTCCATCCGTCCGCCTTTCCATATTTGATGCGCAATGCCTCAAACATCTTTCTTCATTGATCTTTGTCCTGGATCTCGTTTTAATTTTTTTCGCGGAACAAGAAACATCCAGGAGGAAATCATCCATGAAAAATATGGCACTTTTGTTCGTTCTCGCTAGTGTGTTCAGTTTCAACGCTCACGCCACCAAAGCCCGCCGCGCCAGCTTGCTGGGCGCCGCGCACGTGGTCGACAGCCAGTCGATCTTCCACTACCCCTCGGAAGTGAACCTTCTGGGTCAGTACGTGACGATCGAGTTCGGTCCGACCGCCGATGGCGTGACGGAGCCGAAAGCCGAAGGCGGTTTGTTCCGCAAGGCCGACGAAGCGACCTGGGGTCTGTACCTCGGTCACCATGACGCGACCCAAACGGGTCTGCGCGCTCTGAACACCTACCAGAACCAAACGAACCCGATCCAGCTGTTCTACGGCAAAGGCAACTGGGGCGCCACGGTCGGTCTGTCCAACACGGACAAAAAGACCACCAAAGCCAAAGAAACCACGGTGTACGCCGGTTTCGGTCAAAGCCTGGACAGCCTGACCTGGGGCGCGAACGCCCAAGTCATCGCCAGCGCTGAAAAACTCAACGGCACGGACACGGACAAATACACGGGCGCTCCCGTGATCTCCGCTCAAATGCGCACGCACGGCGATGTCTACTATCATGGTGGCATCAACTACGGTGACGTGAAACACGCCCCGGGTGCCGCTGGCGCCGCGGAAGTGAAAGTGAAAGACATGAACGTCGAGCTCGGCGTCGTGGACCGCACCCTGAAAACGGACGACCGCGATCTTTATTACGGCGTGTCCCTGGTTTACACGGACCGCGAGAGCGGCGGCAAGCACCTCAAGACCCAGTCGCTGCCCGTCTCCATCGGTTTCGAGCAAACGCTGAACAGCTGGGCCACGGCCCGCGCTTCCTTGCAGCAGAACTTCCTCCTCGGTTCCGTGAAGGACGAGACGAAGGCCGCTCCCTTGGATGAAGCCGACTCGATCGCCAACAACACGACGGTGTCCGCCGGTCTCGGTTTCAAATACGGCGCCCTGACGGTTGATGGTGTCCTGTCCGCCGCCACCACGGGTGACATGAACGGGAACGCCATCCTCGCCAAAACCGGTCTCGTCTACTCGTTCTAATCGGCTCCTCACCGAAACAAGGAGATTCCAATGAAACATCTTCTGATCGTGATCGGTGCTCTCTCCGTCGCAGCCCTGAGCGGCTGCGGCGGCGAAGGAAGCCTGAACGCGAGCGGTGCCGCCGATCTGACCCAGGTTCAGTCGGCGACTTTCAAGCAGCGCATTCAGGAACTTGAAGGCCGCATCAAAGTGAAAAACACCGGCGACGCTCCGACCGTCGGTGTGCCGGCGGGAATCGGATCGCTGGTGGTGGATCCTTTCGCCGCCTGCAAAACGGCCGTGATCAACCAAAGCCAGGACGGGGACTCCGACAGCATCTACGACCACATGAAATGGCAGTACGATTGCTCGGGCCTCGACAATGGCGGTGGCGGTATCAAAGCGGTGAAGGGCACTTACGAAGTCATCGACTCCGACCCGACGGTGAAGTCGGTGGATGGCGGCGGCTACGTCATGAACTTCAACCTGAATGAAGTCAGCGAAACGCCTCCGACCCACTACTTTGACACCAGCTGGATCGGGACGATCCGCCGCGCCAATCTCGGTGGAGTCCTGGTCGATGAGGCGGATTTCAAATATGTGGTGAAAGGGAAGGAACACGGGGTCAAGTTGGACTGGTCGTGGCGCACGCAATCGCGTGGGGAAATCACTCCGGCCGACATGGCTCACCCCTACAACAAGGGCACGCAATCCTTCAAAGGTTTTTACCAGATGAAGGGTGATGTGGGAACGGATACCAATCTGGTTCAGCTTCCCCCCGTGGACGTGACCTACAAAATCGAAGCCGACGGGATCAAGTATGAAGACACCGGCACTTCGGGTTGCGTGGGTTATTACAACGCGGGCTCGTACAAGTTCACCGATGGTCAAGGCAACGTTCTGTCCATCGATTACGCTTGCACGAATCCGAGCGTGACCTACAAGTACAACGGCGAAGCCATCACGGGTTGGTAAGACCCGGGCTTGAAAAAGTTCGAACAACGAAAACCCGGTTCCGAAAGGACCGGGTTTTTGCTTTTCCGGCGAAGAAGGTTTTCAGCCCGAGTCCCTCTTGACTACAATCGAAGCAGGGGGACATCGATGCGTTGGTGGTGGCTGCTCGGCACGCTGTTGTTGGTTCATTGCGCCGGTTGGAAGAAAACGGAAGAGGCGAACCGCCTGCCGGCCGGCAAGGTTCTCGATTCCAGCGGCTATCTCTATGATCCCAACGACCGCTCCTGCGACGGATTTCCGCGCCTGATGGTGGACACCATGCCCGGCACCTGCCTGGGGCTGGTGATGCCGCGTGATCGCGCCCTGGACCCCGCCAGCAAAAAGGGCTTCATCAAGCCCCGCACCATCCTGTCCTTGAAGGGCACGGACGATTTCCTGGTCGTCGACATGGGCGGTTGGGCGCCGAAGAACGGCCGTCTTTTCTGGATGCGCCGAGCGCCGAACGGCGGTTACGACTTGAAGCTCGTCAAGGACGCCCTGGACAACCCCCATGGCCTGTCCTACGGGCCCGACGGTTTGATTTACCTCGGGGAAAAGCAGCGCATCGTCCGTTTTCAATTCCACAACGGCCGCCTGCTGAAAGAGCAGGCCGTGATCACGGACCTGGCCGCCTTCGAGGGGCATATGCACCCCCTGGCGCAGTTCGTGTTCGATCCGCGCAACGGCGATCTGTACATCAATTCCGGCGCGCCCAGTGATCATTGTTTCGTGCGCGAGACCGGCAACTACGCCGTGTGCCCGGAGGAATTTTCCCAGGGCATGGGCAGTATCCTGCGCGTGCCCTGGGCCCACATCAAAAACCCCCCGGCCGGCGGGGCGCGCTTCCGGGAGGTGGCGGCCTCGGGCCTGCGCAACTCCATGGCGATGGTCATTCATCCGTCGGGTGTGCTCGTCCAAGGGGAAAACAGCCGCGACTTTCCCGAAGCGGAAGAACCCTACGAGGAGATCAACGTCGTCGACCTCAGCCGGCGCGGTTTTCATTACGGCTGGCCCTATTGCTACAACTTCCACGCGACCTCGCCGGAGTGGCTGTTCTCCGAGAACGCCAAAAGCCCCCTGCGCCGGAACTTCACGAAGCCCATGGACTGCGCGAAGCCGGTGGGCTTCGATCAGGCCGGCGGCTACATGGCGCCCCACGCTTTGATGCCCCCTCATGTCGCGCCCTTGCACATGAATTATTATGACGGCGCCATGTTCGCGGATCTGTTCGGCGGGCAGCTCCTGATGTCGTGGCACGGGCACCAGCCCTCCGGCCATCGCTTCGTCGCTTACCGGGTGGACGAACGGGGACGCCCGCTCACGGAAAAAGCCCGGGACACCGCCGCGTATCGTTTCAACCGCCGCGGCGCCTGCCCGGCTTCGACGCGTTTTCAGCCCCGTAGCGGCATGATCCGCCACGCGCCTTACACGGAGGTGATCTCCGGCTGGTGGGCGCTGAAAGGCGCGCGTCCCCGGGGCGCCCCCGTGGGCTTCACGCAAGGCCGCGACGGTTCGCTGTGGATCGTGGAGGATCGTGAAAACCGCGTGGTCGTGCGTCTGGCCCGCGACAACGGCCATCAGGGTTCAGCTTGCGCCAGCGGCGCGGGCGAAGCGCCCGATCCGGGCATGGAGCTGCTGGCCTGGCGCCACGCCGTGAAGTCCGATCCGGTCTCGCTGGACGCTTACCAGAAGATCCAGCAAAAACTGATTCAGCCTTATTGCACCGGCTGCCACGGCGACCTGAAAAACGCCGGCCTCGCCGACGATCGCTTCAGCAATCTGGATTTTCTGGTGAACAACGATTGGCTGGAGGCGGGCGTCCCGGAGCGCAGCCGGTTCTACGGCGCCATCGCGCGCCTGGAAGGCTATACCCCCATGCCCCCGCGGGACAAAAAACAGTTCCATCGGACGCGGGAAGGGGATGAGATCCTTCGCGTCGTGCAGGCTTGGATCCGTGGTCTGCCCGCGGACCTCGACCAACGGCAGAAGAAATCCGTGATCTCGGCGCTGCGCAATCTGCGCGCGCGTCCCGGCGATGAGGGCGGCGAGGTCTGCGGGCGCCTGCTCGCGCAGGATCCGGTCTTCGTGGACCCGCGTCCCTCGTCCCTGATGAGCGCCGGGGGCTTTGACTGGGCCAAAGTCTACCTGCCGCCGGGTCACAGCCGTCTGTTCCCGGGCAAATGCCCCTTGCCGGAGGACGGCGTTTATTACGTCGCCGTCCGCAAAACGGGCACCGCGGCTTCCGTGATCCCCGTTTTCTGACCTTGATCCGGTCGGAGTCAAAAAACCGTCGTCAAGAAAGGCCGCTTTCGTCAAGCGGCCGTCGACCCGGACCCTTCAGCTGAAATTGAGGGGCCGCCGGCGTCCGGGCGGCGGTGGCATCGCCGTTGCTCTATCCCCTGTCAGGCCTCATGGATCGAGGCCGGGGAGTCCACAGCATGATGCTAGAAAATGAACTCCGACGGACGTCCAGCGTGGACGCTCAGGCGCCCGCGCGTCCGTCGGCCCCGTCCACCCGGAACACCGACATCGTCACGGGAACTTTGCTCGCCAACGCGCGCGTTTTGCGCCAGCACGGCGAATTGTCCCTGGCCCTCAACCTTTTGCGCGAAGCCAGCAACCGCGATTCGAAAAATCCGGCCGTGCTGCTGCCCCTGGCGGAAGTGCTGGAGGAAGCCGGACGCCACGGGGAGGCCCTCAAGGTCCGCCAGGTGATGGCGCGTCTGAGTTACGGTTTCGAAAACGTTTTCCAATTGGCGCAGGCCCTGTATCGCATGAACCGCGATCAGGAGGCTCTGCACTCTTACTACGAGGCCCTGTCCCTGCTCACCGAAGACGATCCGTGCCAGTTCGAGATTCACAAGAACATGGGGAACATCTTCGTGCGCGGCGGTGATTTCGAAGGCGCGGAGGAATCCTACAACCGCGCTTACGGACTGAACGCCACGTCGGACATCCTGATGGTCAACCTCGGGACCCTGGAGGTGCAACGCGCCGACAAGGGCCGCGCGCTGTCCTGTTTCCGCCAGGCCGTCGAGATCAATCCCCTCAATGAAAAAGCCTGGACGGGATTGGCGATGATCCACAATGAGTTCGGCGATCATGACCTGGCCTGGGGCAATCTCGAGCGCGCCCTGGATCTGAACCCCGGCAACCGCACCGCCGTGCATTTGGCGGCCTTGTGGGCCACGCGGGACCAGAGCCCCCAGCGCGCCATCCCCTGGATGGAAAAATACCTGGCGAGCGTCGAAAGCGACGAGGAAATGTCCCTCGTTCTGGTGAACCTCTTTTGCTCGGCCGGCCACCTGGATCTGGCCATGATCGAATCGGGACGGGTCCTGTCCTGGAATCCCGGCCGCGAGGACGTCAAAAAACTCCGTGACCGCCTGCACGGCCTGATGGGGGAGTGATGCAGTTCGAAAGAGATTGGGTGCGCCGTCAGAACGTCTCTTCCCCCGACGTGGTGATCCTGGGCCTGGGCGCCGGTCATCACGTGAAGGCCTGGTTGGACCTGCACCCGCAGGCCCGCGTCGTCGTCATCGACACCAAGTCCTACCAGCACGATTTTTTCCGGATGGCTTATCCCGAGATCCAGGACCGGGTGGAGATTCACGCCATCGGTTGCCTGGACGAACTGCGCGAGCACGCCGTCATGAACAAAATGATCCGCGACCTGCCGTCGGTTCTGCTGTTTGAGCCCGCGGTCGGCGCGCACCGGGAGATCTTCGACGAGTATTTCAGGCTGCTAACCGGCCGCAGCCGCGAGGGCCTGGAGTTTTTCCTGCGCCATCTGGGCTTCGAAATCCGGCAACCCATCGAGGTCTGCGATGCCGGGCGTTTGCTCACCATCAAGGACCTGGGACTGGTGATCGACACCCAGCACGCCGGTCATCCGCGCGCCGCCGTCGTGCGGGTCCTGCGGGAGCTTCTGGTTTGAAAATCCTGGTGCTCTCCCTTTTGCGAGTGGGCGATCTGGTGCAGCAGCGGCCGCTTTTGCAGGCGCTGCGCCTCGCCCATCCCGCCGCGGAGATCCACCTGCTCACGAACAAATCCGTGGGCTCGATCCGTCCTTTGTTCTGGGAAGTGGACCTGTGGCACGTGTTCGACCGCGATCATTTGCAGCAATCCGTCGGCACGGCCTCGATCCCGCTGACGCGTCCGGTGCGCGACCTGGAAGACATGCTGGGGGAACTGGCGGGCGAGCACTACGATCTGCTGCTGAATTTCACCCACAACCGCCTGAGCGCCCATCTGGCCTCGCTCATCCCGGCCACCCTCAAAAAGGGCCTGCTGGCGGAAGGCCTGGCGTTTCGTTCTTTCGAAAACAATTGGTTGCGCCATTTCAACGAGCGCTTTGGCGCCCGTGAGGCGAGCCCCTTTCATTACGTGGACATGCTGGCGGGTTCCTTCAACCTGCCGGCGGTCCGCCCGCAGGTGCCGCGGGCGCGCGGCCCTCTCGTGCTTTTGCAGCCTCTGACCAGCGACTTAAAAAAGGAATGGGGCCTGGCCAACTGGCGCCGCCTGCTGGACGAGGCCCGGCAGGAATTCCCCGAACTGGATTTCCGCGTTCTGTGCGCGCCCTTCGAGGCGGACCGGCTCGGCCAGTTTTTCGATCGCGAGGAACTGGAGATCGCCGACTGGACGCAATTGCAGATGCTGTTGCGGCAAAGCGCGCTCATGATTTCCGGGGACACCTCGGTCAAGCATTTGGCGGCGCTCAGCGGCGTGCCGGTTTTGGAAATCGCCCTGGGAAGTTCCGATGCGGTGAAAACGGGCGCTTTCATGCAGAACGCCTGGATCGTGCAATCGCGGGTCGATTGCGCGCCTTGCCCGCCGTCAAGCCCCTGCCGGCGCCTGTCGCATCTCTGCGGGGAGACCCTGCCGGTGCGCGACGTCCTCTCCTGGACCCGCGATTTGCTGCGCGGGAAAAAACCGGCCGCCGCCGGCTCGGGCCCGGCGTTTCGTTTGTTTGAGAGTCTCTGGTCGCCCCTCCTTGGATGGAAGCTTCGTCCCGTGGGCGGTGACCAAAAAGAGTTCCTCTGCGACGCCGCCGACCAGATCCTTTGGAAGATGTTCCTGGACGGCGAAGAGCGCCCCCCGGTGGGATCCGCGGCGCAAGAGTTGAAAAGTTTGAACGCGCAGCCCTCCGTGATGGAAGCCGCTCTGGAAAACCTGCTGGGAGAGCGCCGGGAATTGCTGAATCTGTTCGAACAAACGGAAAAGCGCCTGACCACCTTGTCGCGCCTGTGTTTCGCGGACGGATTCGATCCCGTGCTGCTGCAGGCCGAGCGCCGCAGCTTGGGCGCGCAGATCCCCCTGAACAAACGCGTGCGACGGCACTGGCAAGAGATCGTCGAGGCGGGAACGCAGCCCTTCTCGTCGCCCCTGCACTTTTTCGGAGCGGTCCGCCGCAAGCTCGACGATGTCCGCCGCCGCCTGGAAATTCAAAATCAATTGATCCAACAACTCCGGGAAGGAGGCAAACCCCATGGACAAGCAACTCGAGAATCACCTGTCGGAGGCCTTGAAACGCCTTGAGACGGCCTATCGGGAGATTCTGAAGAGCGGTGATCTCAGCCGCGAAGGCGAAGCCGTGAAAGTTCTGGCCGAACTCATTCAGGAGCAGGTGCAAAATGAAGATCCTCGTTCTTCAGCTCGCCCGGTTGGGTGACATCTACATGTCCTGGCCCGCGTTGCGGGCCCTGCGCCGCACCCACCCCGGGGCGGAGATCCATCTGCTGGTGCGCCCGCGTTTCGAAGCCGCGACCCGCGGTTTGAACGCCGTCGATCAGGTGCGCGAGCTGCCCACGGCGGAACTTCTGGAGCCCCTCTCCGGCGCCGCCGACCGCGACGCGGAAGCGCTGGGACGGGTGTCTTTTTACCTCGAGACTTTGCGTCGCGAGAACTACGACCGCGTCATCAACCTGTCCTTTTCGCCCCTCTCCAGCTGGATCGTGAAATCCGTCGCCGCCGAAACGGCGGAGGTGAGCGGGTACACGCGGCACACGGACGGGTATCTGAAGATCGCCGACCACGTGAGTTCCTTCTTTTACGCGCAGGTCGGCGTCAACAGACCGAACCGCGTGCACCTGACGGACCTGTTCGCCACGATGATCAATGTCGACCTCAATGAAAACGATTGGGGTCCGCCGGATCTGCCGGTGAAGGATTTCGGGTTGCCGGATCGTTACGCGGTCCTGCACGTCGGCGCCAGCGAGAGCGGCAAAAGGGTCGCGCCTTTCCAGTGGGCGCGCGCCTTGCGCCGTTTCCACGAGGACGTGCCGGATTGTCCCGTGGTGCTGATCGGCGGCCCCGGGGAAAAGGCCCTGGCCAATGAAATCCGCGCCAACGTCAACACCGTGTCTTTGATCGACCTGACGGGCGAGACGGCGGTGGAGGATCTCTTCGGCGTGATCGCCAAATCCCTGTTCCTGATCGGCGCGGACAGCGCCCCGATGCACATGGCGGCCCTGACGGGCACCCCGACCTTGAACGTCAGCTGCGGCGACGTGAATTTCTGGGAGACGGGCCCGAAAGCCCCGGCGGCCTGGATCCGTCGCTTCAAGACGGCGGCGGATTTTTCCTCCGAGCAGGTCGGCGGCGCCATGGCGGAACTGGTCCTGCGGGGCCGGGTCAGCGGTTGGATCCAGCATCTGGGCGGCGTCCCCGCTTATCGGACGGAGGAAAAAAACCGCGATGATTTCGCCTGGAATTTGATCCAGGCCCTGTACCTGGGCGCCGATTTCCCGGTGGCGGAAGAGATGATCTTCATCCAGGCCGTGGAGAAACTGACGGAGATGAACGCCGTGGTGCTCGAGCAGCTGCGCAACCCGCAGGTGAAAGTCGCGGCGCTGGCCCCCTTGCTGGATCGCGCCGACGAGGTGCTGACGGCGATCGCGGACCTCTGTCCCGAGAGCGGCGTTCTGGTGCGGTGGGTGCAGACGGAAAAAACGCGCATCCCTCCGGGTTCGCCGGAAGCCGTCCGCCAGGCGATGACGGATCTTCACGCGCGCTTCGGTCAGGTCCTGAATCTCTATGAGCTGACGGAAACGGCGGAAGAAGGCTCCGGTCATGGAAAAGTTTAAGGTCCTCGGCGAGGAGCTGCGGGGGCACTACCAACCCGGGGCCCTGCTGCAGGACGTTTTCAGCGACATCGAGGAGGAGTTGCGCCGCGAAGAGCTCGTGGTGTGCCAATACATCGTCAACGGCATGGCCTTGGCCGAAAAGGAGGAGGCGCGTTTCGCGTCCCTGCCTTTGAGCGAGATCGAGAGCCTCGAATACGTCGCGGAGAAGTCGCAAACCCTGTTGAACGACGTCGTGAACGGCTGGCTGCTGGCTTTGCCGGAACTGATGAAGGGCGCCGAAACCTTGTCGGAGCGTTTGAGGGGCGGTCAGGTCAAGGGCTTGATCAAAGCCGTTTATGATCTCGCGGAAAACTGCGAGTTCCTGATTTCGAGCCTGGCTTCCGTCCGCCAATTGATCGGTGACGAAAAGGCGGTGGCGGCCCTGGAGGGATTCGATCGTTTGGAGATCATGACCCGTCGAAGCCTGGAGGAGGCCGTGCGGCGTCTGGAGGCTCAGGATTTGTTTCATCTCTCCGAAGTCCTCGAGTATGATCTCAACCATTGCCTGGAGGAATGGCGGCGCGTGCTGCTCCAGTTCCGGGAGATGGGGGCCGGCGGTGGCGGAAACGCCTCAAACACGCATTCTGTGGGTCGGGGGAATTCCCCCCACTGAGATCCCGCCGGATCTCCAGGTCCTTTCTTTGCCTGAAAACGGAGTTCCCCCTCCGGCGCGCTGGCCGGAGGCCGACCTCACGGTGATCCGCTGGGGTCTGGCGGAGTCGCGCCGCTGGGCGGAGGAGTGGCGCCGGCATTTTCCGGAAGCCCCGTTGGCCCTGTCGGCCGCGCAATTTTCCGCCGACGACCTGCGCGTCGGCATCAATCAACTCTGGTCGCTGGGTTTCATGACCGACGCGCGGCTGGCGAGCGAGCTGCCCGCGGCCGCCGAAAAAGCGGCTGAGCGCCGCCGGCAGCGCGGGGCCCGCGACCGCACGCTGCAGAATTTCGGGCGCCGCAACCGCGAGCTCGAGCGCCTGACGGAGATCCTCGAGAAAACCGTCGTCGAGCGCACGAGCAACCTCGAGGCCTCCACCCGCGAGGAAAAGGAAAAACTCGCCCGCGAGCGCCAGCTGATCCGTTTTTTGAACGAGATCTCGCTGCAAAGGTCGACGGGCGATATCTTGCGCGTGGTGCGAAGGGAACTGCGCCGCTTCCACAAGATCCAGAACCTCGTCGTGGCTTTGCGGGACACCGACCAACGCACCGAATTCATGAGTTTCCGCGGCGATCAGATTTTGCGCCACGAGGGTTCCGACAAATGGCCCGGTAAGGAGGCCGACGACCGCGAGCGCCAGCAGCTGTTCGCCAACCATTTCGGCCGTCCCTTCCACCGCACCTTGTTTTTCCCGTTGGATCTCCACTCCGCCGGGGAGGGGCTGCTGGCGGTGGAGTACTCCCTGATGGGGGAGGAGGAGATCGGCCTCATCACGGATCTCCTGAACGAACGGCTGCGCCCGGTGGGCATGGCGGTGGAGCGGCTTTTCCTCGAGGACCGCTTGCGCCGTTTCGCCGGCCGCTGGGAGAGGACCTTCGACGGGTTCCGCGATCCCATCGCGGTCATCGATTCGCGGATGAAGGTCCTGCGCGGCAACCGCGCTTTCGGCGCGGGGCCCGGGCGCCGCAGCTGCCACGAGCTTTTCGCCGGCAGCGACAAGCCCTGCGAGGCCTGTCCCGTCAGCGTCCAGCCCGAATCCGCGCAGACCCTGCAGGGCACGGTGCGCATCGATCGCCGCGTTTACCGCCTGAGTTCGTGGCCCGTGCAGGAGCCACGCGCCGTCCGCATCAGCGGCCGCGTCACCCATTACACCGACATCACCGAGTCGCGCGAGCTGTACCTGCGCATGCTCCAGAGCGAGAAGATGAGCGCCATCGGCTCCCTGGCCGGCAACATTGCCCACGAGCTGAACAATCCGTTGACCGGCATCCGCTCCCTCGCGCAGGTGCTCGAGGCCGAGGCGACGGACGAGGGGACCTTGAAGGAGGACCTCCATCAGATCGAAAACGCCGCTCGCCGCTGTCAGACGATCATCCGGCACCTGCTCGACTTCACCCGCGGCGGCGAGGGACCCATCGTGCCGGTGAGCCTGGATGAAGTGGTGGAGAGCACCCTGCCTTTGCTGAAGACCGTCCTGCGGCCGCACCGCCTGGAGCTGCTGCTCACGGCCCGCAACGCGAAGATCATGGCGGAGCCGCACCTGCTGCAGCAGGCGGTGTTCAACCTGATCAACAACGCCTGCCAGGCGATGAAGGACACCGGTCGCATCGGCGTCGCCTCCAAAGTGACGACGGACAACGAAGTCGAATTGCGCATCATCGACACGGGGCCCGGCATCCCGGAGGAAATCCGCGGCCGTCTGTTCGAGCCTTTTTTCACGACGAAAAAAGAAGGCGACGGCACGGGCCTGGGCCTGAGCACGTCGCGCGCCATCGTGGAAAAATACGGCGGGCGCATCGAGTTCAACAGCGTGCTGGGCCAGGGCACCGAGTTCATTTTGAGATTCCCGCGCCGGGAGGGCCCGTGAAAATTCTGATCGTGGACGACGAGGTGCTGGTGCGCCGCTCGCTGGAGCGGGTGGTGAGAAAACAGGGCCACGAGGTGTGGGAGGCCGCCGACGGGGTGGACGGGCTTTCCAAGTGGCGCGAGCACGATCCCGATCTGGTCTTTCTGGACGTGCTGATGCCGGGGTTGACAGGACCGCAGGTTCTGGAGGAAATCGGTCCATCCCGGCGCGCCAAGGTCATTCTGATGTCCGCGTACCTGGGGCAGGAAAAAATCTCCGAAGGATCCGTGCTGGCCGTCGACATGTTTTTGCCGAAACCCTTCGAGGATGTTTTTGAAATCGTGCGACGCGCGGAGGAGTTGTTGTCATGAGAATCATCGCCGGCCGCTGGAAGGGCCACCCCCTGGTCTCTTTCCAGGCCGATCACATCCGTCCCACCACGGACCGCGTGAAGGAAACCATGTTCAACATGATCCAATTTTATTTGGAAAACGCCCGCGTGCTGGATCTTTTCTGCGGCACGGGAAATCTGGGTCTCGAGGCTTTGAGCCGCGGCGCCGGCCACGTCCTGTTCGTGGAAAAACATCCGAAGTCACTGCAGATCACCCGCGACAACCTGCAAAAGCTCAAGGCCGGTCGCGACGAGTACGAGCTGCAGTCCCAGGACGTTTTGCGTTTCCTGAAAACGTACACGGGCGAGCCTTTCGATCTGATTTTCGCCGATCCGCCTTTCACGGAAGCGATGGCCCACGAAGTCATGGAGCACGCGTCCGCCAGCGCCGCCTTTGGAGCAGAAACTCTGATGATGATCGAGTCGGCGCGGCGCGAACGCATCGATGACGAGTATGAAACCCTGCGCAGGGTGGACTCCCGGGAATTCGGGGACAAAATCCTTTCTTTCTACCGGAAAAAAGACCATAAAGGGTCATGAGCCGAATCGCTGTTTACCCCGGGAGTTTCGATCCCATCACCGTGGGCCACGTCGACATCATCACGCGCATCGCGGGCCTCTTCGACGAGGTCATCGTCCTGGTGTCGCAGTCTTCCCAGAAGAAGGCTTTGTTCACGGCGGAAGAGCGCAAAGCCCTGATCGAAAAAACGCTGAAGCACATCCCCAACATGAAGGTCGATATCTTCGAGGGACTGACGACGGATTACGTGCGCCAGAAAAAAGCGCAGGTGATCGTGCGCGGCCTGCGCGCCGTCGTCGACTTCGAGTACGAGATGACCATGTCGAGCATCAACCAGAAACTGGCCCCGGAAATCGAGACCATGCTGGTGTTCGCCCGTCCGGAATTTTATTACATCAGCTCCCGGGGCGTGAAGGAAGTCGCCATGAACGGCGGCGCCTTGGAAGGACTCGTTCCCCCGACCGTCGTGCAACCTCTCTTGGAAAAGACCCGCAAATGATGCTGTCCAAACGCGCCGCGAATCTGAAAGCTTCCCCGACCCTGGCTTTGGTGGCGAAAGCCAAGGAGCTGCAGGCCCAGGGGCATGACGTGATCTCCCTCACGGTGGGCGAGCCGGATTGGCCGACCTTGCCGGTGGCGGCGGAGGCGGGGATCGAAGCCATCCGCCAGGGTTTCACCAAGTACACGGCGGCGTCCGGCACGGTGGAATTGCGTCAGGCCCTGGCCGCCAAATACAAAAGCGAGCTCGGTCAGGACTATTCCCCCGCGGAGATCATGGTCGGCCCCGGCGCCAAGTTCGTGATCTTCTCGGCCCTGCAGGTGCTGTGCGATCCGGGCGATGAGGTCATTCTCCACACGCCTTACTGGGTGAGCTATCCCACCATGATCGAACTCGCCGGTGGCGTCCCGAAGATCGTCGAGTGCGGCGCGAAGGAGAACTACAAAATCGGCGCCGAGGCGCTGGAAGCGGCCATCACGCCGCGCACGAAGGCGTTTTTGTTCTGTTCGCCGAGCAATCCCACGGGCGTCATGTACTCGCGCGAGGAGCTCGCGGCCCTGGCCGAAGTGTTCCGCCGCCATCCGCGGGTGGCGATCTTGTCCGACGACATTTACAACCGCCTGGTTTTCGAGGGCGCGAAAGTGGCCCCGCACCTGCTGCATGTCGCCCCTGATCTGAAAGACCGTTTGATCGCCATCAACGGCGGGTCGAAAGCTTTCTCGATGACGGGTTGGCGCATCGGCTGGGCGGCGGGCCCGGGCCGGCTGATCAAGGCCATGGGCGATTACCAAAGCCAGGCCACGGGGGCGCCGTCCTCCATCGCGCAGGCGGCGGCCCTGGCGGCGGTGAAAAACAGCGAAAAAGAGGTGGCCGAGGCCGTGAGCCTGCTGAAAAAACGCTGCGAGGCGGGACTCAAGGTCATCGGCTCCGTGCCGGGCTTTGAAGTGGCCCGCCCTGACGGGGCTTTTTATTTCTGGGTGAATCTGCGCCAAGTCCTCGGTCGCCGCCACAAAGACCGCGTGATCGAGAACGACTCGGTCTTTTGCGACATCCTCCTCAACGAGTATTTCGTCGCCACGGTGCCGGGGGCCGAGTGCGGCAGCCCGGGCTACATGCGCCTGAGCTTCGCCTGCTCCGAGTCCGACGTCGCCCGCGCCGCCGACCGCATGAAAGAAATGCTGAGGTAACAGTTCCCTTTTTGTCGCGCGATGCGCGACAAAAAGGGAACTGTGGCCGACCTTGGTCCAGGGCCGCCCTGTTCGGAAGGCCTGCCCCTTGTGGGCTTCCTCCTTCTGAAATTACACTGAAGAGGGTGCCGGAGAGCACCGGGCTCTGAAGGCAGGGAGGCTGGCGTGAGTTTTTGGGTGTTGATCCAAGTTCTGGTGAATCTCATTTTGTTCGCCGCGGCGGGAGTGATGTGGGTCCGCCTGAGCCGTCCCGCCAAAGATGACCCGCGTTTGTCGAAGGGGCTGCAGCTCCTGCAGAGCAAGATCGCCGTTCTGGAGGATCTCTCCGACCGCACGGAGATCCAGGTGTCGCAGCTGACGGCCTTGCTGGAAACCAAGTGCCGCGAACTGCAGGAAAAAATCGTCGCCGCCGACAAGCAGATCGCCAGGATCGACCAGAGCGCGCAAAAGAGCCTCGAAGTGGCGCAGATTTTCCAGGACCGCATTCCCCATTCGGAAATCCTCGAGCGCCAGAACACCATCAAGTACGTGAAGGCGGCCCGCATGGCCCATCGCGGGGCTTCGGTGGAGGACATCGCCCGCGAGGTGGATCTGTCCCGCGCCGAAATCGAATTCATCGCCAAGGTGAACCGCGAGCAGCTGCAGTTCTCGGAAGCCGATCTGCCGGCCTGGGCGCAGGAAGGGCGGGAGACGGCGACGTCCCCGGTCCCGGCGAACGGCGCCGCGCAGGAGGTGCGTTACTCGTTGCCGCGCGAGGAATTTTCCCGCGGCATGGCGGCGGACACGGCGGCCGCTCCGGCGCCGGCTTCGAAGCCGACCCCGGCGGCCCCGGCCCCGGTCGTGGAGACCGCGGCCCCCGTCGCCCAACAAAGCTTCGTGGAGTTCGATCTGAGCGGGCAAGGCCCCGTCAGTGCGGCGGTTCCGACCCCGCCGACGATGAAGGCGCAGACGACGTCGGGAAAGACGGTCGAGGTGCGGCCGGTGAATTTTCCGCGGATTGAAACGAACCGCTGATTATTTCGCGCTTTCGCGCAGGAACAGCGTCATGTAGTGGCGGACCATGTACTCGAATTTGATCGGCTGGCCCTGGAAGGTCCAGATCACTTCGCCGAAAGGTCCCCACTTCGCTTCCACCAATTGCTCTTCCATCAACTGGTTGCCGGCCTGGGTTTCGTTGCCCGGGGCGGGGATGTAGTTGGTGCCGATGAAGTTGAAGCGCACGCCGATCTGGCCCGGGGCCTTCAGCGTGAAGATCATTTTGAAGCCGTTGCGGAACAGCATGAAGTCGGCGTGGGTCTTGGCGATGCCGTAGACTTTCACGCGGCCCAGCGGCGAGGGCTTCAGTTCGTTGAAGGCGCTCGCCGAATCGACGAACTCCGTTTTCAACTGAAGCAAGAACTGCAGAGTCTCCTGCGCCAACACACGGTTGGCGTCGTAGCCGTACGACATGTCGATCAGGCCCGACTCTTCCATTTGTTGTTCCGACTTAACGAGGTCCTTGATCCAGGTGATTTTTTCCATAGCTGTCCTCAGTTTTTGGTCCCGCTGTGAACTTGTCAACAGTGGGACCGTGCGGCAAGAGGCGAAATCAACCGGGAAAGTCCAAACTCCGCCATTTTTGCCGAGAAAAAGGGCTGCTCAGAACAAAGCGCCCATCTGCAAGGCCATGATCAAGGAGGCCCCGTCCGAGTGCGCGGCGGAGGAGGGCAGGGCGGCGCCCAGGATGAAATTCATCGGCAGGAAGTAGCCGATGGTCGTTTCCAGCCGCGCTTCGAAGCCGGTGCTGGCGAAAAAGCGGTTGCTGCGCACGGCTTCGAAGATCTCTTCGCGGGGGCGGTAGGCGAAGCCATCGAGGCTCACCACGTCGGCGAACAAGGCCCCGGTCAGCCGGGTCAGGTAAAAGGGATCCGTGCCGCTGCCTCTTTGGATCTCCTGCAAAGGCAAACGGTACTCGAAGTTGGCGTTGGTCACCGTCTTGCCGAAGAAATGTCCGACGCGGTAGCCGCGCATGACGTAAAGGGGGACCGCCGGGTCCGGCTGGAAAAAATAATTCGTCGTGGAGGCGCCGTAAATGGCGCCGATGCGCTCCTGCGTGTACACCGAGTTCAGCCGCGCCATCAGGGCGTGGCGTTTGGGGAGCCACTTCGACCAGTAGCCGGCGCCGCTCAACAAATATTGTGTGTAATGGATGTGGTCCCGGGCCGGAACATAATGATTGGCGCCGCCCAGGAGGTAGCCGCCCTCTTCCGGGGAGATCTGCAGGCCCGAACGGCCGTAGTCGGCGTACATGGCGAGGAGCGCGGGACCGCTGCGCCGGGCCTCGGAGTCATGGTAAGAGGTCTTGCGCCAGTTCCATCCGAGGCTCGCGGACAGATAGCGGTTCACCTTGAACAGGTCCGGTTGGAAGGACAGGGACTGCACCTCGTTGAAGACCGGATCGTTCGTCGACACCAGGTAGGTGGCGTTGCGCGCCGCCGACGCCTGCGCCGACACCGGCCACACGTTGTTTTGGTAAGCGGCCGCGTAGGAGGCCTCCTTCAGGCCCGAGTCCCAGGAGCCCGCCAGGGAGTAGACGTGTTTTTTCAGCGGGTCGAAAGCGGAGGTGGAGGCGTCGATGACGAGGGAGTTGTTCACCGCCGACAGGCTGATGAAGGGGATCCAGTAGCGCGGCATCAGGTACGAGGCCGGGCGGTAGGCGGATTTCTCCACGGCGACGTCGGGATCGGGCGGATCCTGCGGGGGCACGGGGTAGCGGTCGGCGAACAGCGGCTGCACCTTCGGCAAACTCTCGGGCAGGACCGCCGCGCCCGCCGGCAAGCGGTGCACGCGCTGGCCCTGGGCGGTGAGCAGGGTCGTGTAGAGGTCGCCCGTGCGCGGGTCGAAGCCCGTCGAAAATGCCGAGCCCGCCACGTGGCTCAAGGGCTTCGCCGTCAGGAAATCGTCGCTGGCGAGATACAGGTTGTGCACGCCGTTCAACGAGCTCGTGAAGACGAGGCCGCGGGAGGTGGGCAGGGCGAATCGCGCGTTGGGGAAATCATCGAGAATGACTTCGGCGTGGGTCTCGCCGGGGCGCAGGCGCCTCAGGCCCTCCCAGGCGTCCGGCGAACGCACGGAGAACACCACGCTGCCGTCGGCGAGCTCCACGGGGAAAGAGGCGCGCTCCTGCCAGTCGCCCCGCCAGACCGTCGTGGCTTTTTGGGCGGCGATGTCCCAGCGCGAGACGTGGGTGCGGGCGCCCTCGAGCCCGACGAAAAGAACGCTTTTGCCGTCGCGGCTGACGAAGGGCTCGCGGGCCCGGAGGCCGCGCGTGAGGCGGCTCGATTTCTCCGTGTCGAGATCGAAGAGCCAGAGGTCCGAGTAGGATTCGTAGCGGCTGACGAGATCGACTTTGTCGAAGACCAGCTTGCGCCCGTCGGGGAACCAGCTGACGCGGGAGATGGAGCCGCTCGGCGGGGCGTCCTTGGTGGCGGGCTGCACGCTGTCCTCGCGGCGGTTGACGAAACGCTCCTCCTCGATCCCGTCAACAAAAGAAGATGAGGGCGTGCGGCGGCGGAAGATGCGGATGGAGCGGCGGTCGGTTTCATCGACGCTGATGAACGCCAGGCGCTCGCCGTCGGGGCTGACCTGCGGGCCTTGCGAGTACTGCGCCTGACCGCGCAGGCTTTCGCCTTCGGCGAAAGGGACGCGTTGCAACTGATCGAGCTGGGCCCGGGCGCGGCGTTCGGCTTCCGCCATGGCCGTCGCGTAGAAGCTTTCGTAATTGGCGCCGAGCAGGTCCCGCGCCGGGGCTTCGACGAAATAGGGAACGCGGCCGCCGTGGCGCTGGTGAAGTTGATCGAGAACCGCTTTGCCTTTTTGCGCCACGGCCTCGCTCCAAAAGATCGAGCCGAACAGGTAGGCGCTCATGCCTTCCGGCCAATGCGGCAGAGGTTCGTTGATGCGGGCCAGGTCAAAACGCCCCAGCTCCCGGTTCTGGACGAAGGTCCTGATCGCGCCGTCCTGGTAAGCGGAACGCAGGCGGCCGCCTTTGGACACCATGCTCTCCACCTGCACGGCGGCGCCCTCTTTCCACCAGCGCGGCAGCAGCAGGTTGGGGGAAAGGATGGTGCCGAAGACGGACTGCAAAGGCTCCATCGTTCCCGACACGGCCTCGAAGGTCAGGACATGGGTGAATTCGTGGGCGACCAACTCCAGAATCCAATCGCCGCCTTCGCCGAGGCTGTCCTGCGGGCCCGGCAGCACGGGATAGATGAACAGATGATTGTAGGGCAGACGGGTGGCGTAGCCGTTGGTGAGATCGGTTTTGTCTGCCAGGACGACGATGGTTCGTTCGGGCACGTCGGTGAAAAGGGGCGCGACGCTTTGATAGGCTTTCTCGAGTTTGCGGGCGTAGAGGAGACCCATCTCTTGCTGCTCGGCATTAACGATGACTTCGAAGTGGGGTGTTCGCAAAGTGACGAATCGCCAATCGCTCGGGAATTCCTGGGCCAGCGAAGGCGGGGCGAAAAAAAGCAGACCCAACAAAGCTGATCGAGCGAGCGCGTGAAGTTTCATGCTCCACATGATCCCGGTAAAGCGATGCAACATCAATCGGGTTTGACAACCGGCCGCTGTGCACTAAAGTTATGAACTGACTCATTAAAGGAGGAAATTTCATGAGCATCGCTCCCACGCAAAACAACTGGATGAAACAAGTGACACTCGCCGTGGCCGCTCTGGCCCTCGTTGCCGGTTGCAAAGGCAAACAGACCAAGACGGATGACAGTGTTCCCATGGCCGGTGGCGGTGACACGGTGGAGTCCGCTCCGCTGAGCTTCAACCCGCAAGGTTCGGACTCCGGTGAGATCGCCGGCTTGTCCACGGTCAATTTCGATCTGGATAAATCCGCCCTCGGCAACGCCGCGAAAGAAAAACTGCGTGGCAACGCCGCCTGGATGAAACAAAACGGCAACGTCAAACTGCAAATCGAAGGTCACTGCGACGCCCGCGGTTCCGTCGAGTACAACATCGCCCTGGGCGAGCGTCGCGCCAACGCCGTGAAAGCCTACATGGTGAGCCAAGGCATCGCCGGCGACCGTTTGAGCGTCATCTCCTACGGCAAGGAAAAACCCCTCGACAACGGTGACACGGAATCCGCCTACGCGAAAAACCGCCGCGCGAATTTCGTGCCCCTGCAGTAAGATGGAGTGAACGGTGAGAGTGTCGTCCATGATGATCCGGCTCGCCGTTTTGACCGCGTTCGTGATCCTGGCCGGTTGTCAGTCGACCCCGGCCCCTCTGGAAGAATACGTCCTGGCCCGTTCCGCCATCGAAGCGGGCAAGGCGGTCCAAGCCGCCCGGCATTCGCCGGGTTACTGGCACCAGGCCGAAGAGGCCTACCGCAAAGCCCGTTTGTATTACAATGACCGCGATTGGGAGAATGCCCGCGTGGAGTTCATCCGTGCCCGTCAGGCCGCGGAAAAAGCCGAAAACTCCGCCCGCCTGATCCGTCAAAAAACCGGAGATATTTTATGACGAGATTCCGACGTCCTGGATTCGCCGCGCTGTTGGCCGCCTCCCTGCCCCTGACGATGACGGCTTGTTTGAAAACCCGCTCCGACGTCAGGGACACCGAGCAAAGAACGGTGATGCAGCAGCAGGTGACGAGTCTGCAGCGGGACACGGCGGACGCCGGCGGCCGCTTCGCGGAAATGAACGAACAGATGCGCGAACTGCGCGGCCGCATCGAGGTGGTGGAAAGCCGTCAGTCGTCGGGAAATTCCGACGCGGAAAAAATCCGCCAGGCGAGCAAAGAGCAGAATGACGAAACCGCCCGGCGACTGGGCCTGATGCAGGAAACCGTGCTGCGCCTGGAGACCCAGGTGCAGGCCTTGAACGCCGAGATGACGGCGCTGAAGGCGGAGGCGGCGGCGCACTCGGCGCAGGCCGCGGTGTCTTCGGCGACGTCGGCGAAAAAAGACAGCTTCGACAGCGCCATGGTTTTCTTCGATGAGAAGGACTGGAAAAAAGCCATCCTCGGTTTCCAGAAATACCGCGACACCAACCCCAAAGGGAAAAAACTCGCCGAAGCCACCTACCTGATGGGCGTGTCCTTCCAGGAGCTCGGCATGAAGGACGAAGCCAAGACCTTCTACGACGAGGTCATCTCGAAATTCGGGAATTCCAACGAAGCCAAAAAAGCCAAAACGCGGTTGAAGAGCCTGAAGAGCGCGAAGAAGTGATCGAACAAGTCCTGGCCATCGAGACAAGCTGTGACGACACCTCCGTCGCGGTCGTTCGCCGCGACGGTTTTGTTTTGAGCCTCGTTTCCGCGAGCCAGGACCTCGCCCACGAGCCGTTCGGCGGCATCGTGCCCGAGATCGCCTGCCGCAATCATTCGATCGCTTTGCTCCCGTTGGTGGAAGAGGCTTTGAAAAAAGCCGCTGTCGCCTGGACGGACCTGGGAGGCATGGTCGTCACCAACCGCCCGGGATTGATCGGCTCTTTGATCGTCGGCGTGATCACGGCGAAAAGCCTCGCGCAGGCCCGGCATCTGCCCCTGATCGGGGTCAACCACCTCGAAGGGCATCTGCTGGCCCCTTTCCTGCGCGATGACGGCTTCGCGCCGCCGCCGGATTTCGCCGCGCCCTACGTGGGCCTCGCCATCAGCGGCGGGCACACCAGCCTGTACCGCATCAACGGGCTGGGCGACTACGAGGTCCTGGGCGCCACCAAGGACGACGCCGCCGGAGAGGCCTTCGACAAGTTCGCCAAGATGATCGGCCTCGGTTTCCCGGGCGGCGTGAAGGTCGACCGCCTGGCGAGGAACGGCGATCCCAAGGCCTTCAACCTTCCCCGCAGCCTCCTCCACGAGGACACTTTCGACATGAGTTTTTCGGGGCTGAAGTCCTCGGCCCAGCGTCTGGTCGATCAATTGGGGCCGGAGGAAACCGCGCGCCGCCAGGCTGATCTGTGCGCCTCTTTTCAGGAGGCGGCCGTGGACGTGCTGGTCGCGAAACTCGACAAGGCCGTGCGCCGCACGGGTTTGCGCCGGGCCATCCTGACGGGCGGGGTGAGCGCGAATTCGCGTCTGCGCGAAAGAACCCAGGCCTGGGCCGACAGGGAGAACATCCAGCTCGTCATCCCGCCGATCCGCTACTGCACTGATAATGCCGCGATGATCGGTTACGCCGGCATCCTGCGTTTGAATCGCGGCGAGCGCCACGGCCTGGATCTGTCGCCGTCCCCGCAAAGCGCGGCCGGCGATTTCCGCGAGGGGCGCGCGTGACGGCCCGCCAGCGCCTGGAAGAGGTCTTGCGGGAAACCGGCCTGATCGCCAAAAAATCCCTCGGCCAGAACTTCCTGGTCAGCGACAACGTCATCGCGAAAATCCTCGGGGAGGCCGCGAAGTTCGACGCCCGTCATTTGCTGGAAATCGGTCCCGGTCCCGGGGCGCTGACGCAGGACTTGCGCCGGCGCGGCTTGCCTTACACCGTCATCGAGCTGGATCGCACCATGGCCGATTACTGGCGCGCCCAGGGCCTGAACGTGATCGAAGAGGACGCCCTGCGGATCGATTGGAAATCCCTGATCGGGGAAAAAACCCTGCTGGTGAGTAACCTGCCTTACCAGATCTCCTCCTCCCTGGTGATCGACCGCAGCCTGGATGAAAAGCCGTTGATGGGCATGGTGCTGATGTTCCAGAAAGAGGTCGCCCAGCGCATCCGCGCCGCCGCCTCGAGCGAGCATTACGGGTTGTTGTCGGTGATCGCGCAGAACTTCTGGCGCACCTGGCTGGTGTCCGAGGCGGGGCCCAAGGACTTCTGGCCGCCCCCGAAAGTGGCCAGCCGGGTCCTGGGGTTCGAGCCCCTGGACGTGGCGGGTTTGAACCGCCAGGGCTTTCTCAATTTCGTCAAAGCGGCTTTTGCCCAGCGCCGCAAGCTCCTGAAATCGAATCTGTCGGTCTGGCTGTCCTCGCGGCGGATCCCTCCTGAGAAACTCCTTGCCAAGATCGATGCCTTCGGGCTCAAAGAGACTGTGCGCGCGGAGGAATTGACGCCGGCGCGATTCCGGGAATTGTATGAGCATTTTGATCATTCAAGAGAATAAAAAGGCCCGCTTCGACTACAGCATCGTCGACACCTTCGAGGCCGGTCTGGAGTTGATGGGCAGCGAGGTGAAATCGCTGCGCGACAAGGCCATTCAATTCAAGGATTCCTACATCAGCTTCCGCGGCTCGGAAGCCTTCTGGCAAAACGCCCACATCGCCGAGTACAAGGCCAGCAGCTACAACAATCACGCGCCGGAGCGTTTGCGGCGTTTGCTGTTGAACCGCAGCGAGCTGAACCGCATCTTCGACGCCATCCGCATTGAGGGGCTGACCTGCGTGCCGCTGAAGATCTACTTCAAGAACGGCCGCGCCAAACTGGAGATCGGCCTGGCGAAGGGCAAGAAACTTCACGACAAGCGCGAGAGTATCAAGACGCGCGACGAGAAAGCGCGCTTACAGAGGACGATGCGGCATCATCGTTGACGGCGTCGGGCGCGAGAGCGGGGAGACCCAGGCGCCCGCGGTGGCCGGACAACAGCAGCTGCCAGGCGAGCAAGGCGTCGCGGCGCTGCGGATCGATGGGCAGGCTTTCCAGCAATCTCAATTCCGCTTCCAGGTTGGCCCGCTGCACGCGGTAGAACTCCTCGTAATTCAGGAACAGGCTGCGATAGGTTTCCTCGCCCATCATGTCGGGCGGTGCCTGGTCCCACTGGCCTTCGGTGAGGGCCTGCAGATGGTCTTCCATGGCTTGCAGGGGGCGGAACAGGTGGCGGACGAGGCGCCGGGCGAACAGCATGCCGACGGCGGCGGTGGCGATGGAGCCGAGCACGAGAAAGCTGCGGATCCAGAGGATCTCGCGTTCCAGGTGCTGCACGAGCCCCGGCTTCACGTCGTAAGCGAGCTGCAAAAAGATGTTGTAGTTCTGTTCGATGAAAAAGACGGCCGGCACGAGAAACAACAGCAGGCAGGCGATGAGGCCCGCGCCCAAACCGAACAAAAGGCTTCCGGCGAACCAGCGGTCGCGCAAGGGGCCCGGGGGTTTTTGTTTCTGCGGGGGCCCTTGCGGGGGCCGCCGACGTCCTTGGATCATGGCCTTTGGATCGGTCGGATTGCGTTTGCCCCTGAGTCCAATTATTCTCAAAAAGAGCCATGAAGGGCGGAAAGGGTCCAGGGAATGATCAAAAACGGACTTTGGTTGGTGGGTGTCGTTTGCTCCGGGGCCTTGATCGCCTGCTCGTCGGCCCCGCGGGAAAGCCGCGTGGACGAGCCTTTGGTTGACGGCAAATACCAGCTCTCCGCCGATCGCGAGGCCCTGGACCGCCTGCGCGAGCAGGTGCCGCCGGAAAAACGCCAGGAAAACGACGAGATCGCCTTCACGCTGCAGTGGATGAGCGAAACGAAGATGCCTCCCGCCGAAGTCCGCAACAGGTTCAACGCCGCGGTCTCCAAAAAACGCAACGCTTTCAACAAGGACATGGACCGGCGGCGCAAGGAGTTCGTGCGCAAAGAGCGCCAGGACCGCGAGGAATTCACCCGCGAATCGGAAAGCGCCCGCCGCGCTTTTTCCGGCCTGAAGCGGAGCGCGGACGAAAGAAAAAAATTCTACGATGAGAGCGACCAGAAGCGCCGCGATTTCCACGCGGGCCAGCGCGAGCGCCGGGACGAGTTCGAGGGCGACATCCGCGACCGCCGGCGGAATTTCGAGGACTACGTCCGCGAAAAAACCGCCGACTTCAATCAGGAGCACCGGGTCTACAGCCAGCGCTATGATCAGGCGAAGAAAGATGCCGAGATCCTCCGCAAAAAGGAAATCCAGGACCACGATCAGCGCATGAACGCCGTGCCGGCCGAGCCTCTGGGCGCGGGGCAGTGATCAGTCAGTCGCGGTTTTTGTAAAGCGCGCGGTGCAATTCCATGACGGTGCCGAACAGGCGGGCTTCCATCCCGGGATTCACGTCGGTGAACTCCAGGCCCACGAGCTTGCGGTCGCGGTCCTCCTTGACGTGCCGGACATGGGCGCGGAAAGGGATGTCCGGGCGGTGATCGATGCGTAAAACCCCCTCGACGAGATCGGCGAGTTGCGGCGCCACGGAATCCTTGGGGATCGCGATGCGGCAGCCCCCGGTGCTGAAATCCAGGAGCGAACCCTGGATCCGCGCGTCCAGGCCTTTGCACCGCCGGATCTCCAGCTGGGCGGGATAGCCCATGGGGATCTGCAGGCGGAAATTCTGCCGTCGTTGCAGTTTGAAAACGTCCACCTCGGTCCGTAATTCCCAGGAACCGTCGTCGCGCGGGCGGGCCGGGGAAGTCAGGAAGTAGCGGTCCGCCCCGAGCTGCAGGGAGATCACGGCGTTCTGCGGACCCTGCGCCAGGGCCGTCGCGGCTTCCGGGGGGGCCGAGCAGCGCAGATGCCCCTTCTCCAGAAGCAGGGGCCGCAGGCGGAACAGCTGATCGTGATCGGGGAGCTTGCCGATGAGTTCCGGTTTCTCCCTGGTGAGCGCGGAAAAGAAATCATCCCTTTCGGAGGGGGAGAGTTTTTTGAAGATCTCGGTTTGATCGGCGCTCATGCCCTATCTTCAGGCGGCTTTGCGGGAGGAATCAAGCAGGTCTTCGAGAAGGATCTCGTCCTCTTCCCGGGTGGTGGGCGGCAGGGGTTCCGCGGGCTCCCGGGTTTTGTGCAGCTCGGCCTGGGCCCGGTAAGCTTTCAGGGCCTTCTCGCGCACCGCGGGGGACGGGTCACTGGCCAGTCCAATGTCCAGTTTCTTCTTCTCGCCGCTCATGCCCTTATTTTAACACGGGCGGAACTGAGCAATTTTCAGTCACTTGAAACGCTTCAAAATGGGACGTGTTTTGTCGCGGGACGGGACGGGGGGCGACGGGCGGAAAGGCGCGCTTCAAAGGTCCGAGACGCAGGCGCGGACGCAGCTTTCGCGCTCCAGCTTGATCTGCGGATTCAGGCATTCCGCCGTCATCTTGTGGCGCACCAGGCGGGCTTCGGCCGGGGCGATGGTTTCCGCGCGACCGAAGCGGGCCTTGCAGGCCGAGACGGCGTATTTCACCAGGGCGGTGCGCATGCTGGGGCTTTCCCTCTCCAGGTAGTCGGCGGCTTTCATGCGGTTGATGCCGATGCCGTTTTTCGAGGGGGAGGATTGCAGGACGTCGAAATCGAAATTCCGGTGGGACACGTTGGCGGCGACGCAGTCGTTGATCGCCGCCAGGCGGTTGACGCCGAAAGGATCGGCGCCGACCCCGTCGATGATGACCACGTGGCCGGTGCTGGCCAGGATGTCGCCGTTGCGGATGGTTCCCGAAGCTTGCGAGGCCACCGGGGCCAGGCAGGTCAGGCCGTTGCGGGCCGGGTCCATGAAGGCGCGGGCGCCGACCCCCACCACTTCGCCGGGAATGACGGCGCGGCCGGCCTTGATGCGCAGGCCGTTGGAAACCAGGGAGGCATAAACAAAACCAGAGCAGTCGACGCCCAGCACGGACGTGCCGGAGCCCGAGTCCTTGAAGAAATTCAGCGAGGACGACGCCGACATGGTGGCGTAGGGTTTGCCGCCGAAGTCATAGATCAGGGGATTCTGCGGGACATTGAAACAAGAGGCGTCGCGCTCGATCCCTTCGCGGATGTAGTAATGGCTGCGTTGCAGGGCTTTGAGGTCGGCGATCACGCGGCGTTTGCCGCCGGACGGGTGGTCCGGGGACAGGTAGCGGATGGCGGCTTTCTCGATCGCGGCCGAGGACAAGCTCATGGCGGGAACGCGCAGGCTTTGGCAGCTTTGGTAGGCGGTGGCCATGACTTTGAGGGCGCCTTTCACGACGGCGTGATGACGGCTCGGTTCGGGGCCGAGGATCATGGTCGTGTCGTCGCTCGGTTCGGACCTCGCGCACTCGATGCCGGAAGCGGCGGCGTTTTTGGCGATGCGGGCGTAGAGCTGATCCAGGCGGTTCTGGAGCCGGTCTTTTTCAGGCGTGGTGCGATCGCCGAGCCCCAGGGCCATGACCTCCGCCAGCCACTCGTTGCGGTCGGTGACGCCGGGGATCCGGCGGGCTTCGTTGACCAGGATTTCATAGACCTCGCCGAGCTCCGCCGCGAGCCGCTCGCCTTCGGGACGATCAGCAAGGTTTTGCCGCAAACGCGTGCGGAACGATTCGACGTCGGGGAGATCCTGTTGATCGAGGAGAACCTGGCCGAGACTCGCGGTGATCTTCTGGGGGAAGTCCTCGCACGCGGCCCCGCCCTGCGCTTCGCTGGCCAGACGTTCCGTCAAGGCGTTCATGGGAGGCGCGCAGGAACTCAAACCCGCGGCGAACACGACGATGAGGGAAGCATGACGAAGAGCGATCATGCTTCCGGTATCGGTGTGGTGAAAAGAGCACTTTACGGAAGGGCGATGAATTCATGATGTCCCGAGCCTGACTCGTCAAGCGCGGGACTCACGTCGGGTCGGGGTCAGACCAAAGGCGCGGCCTGCAAGGGGTCCCGGACGCTGTTGTCCGGACTTTCCGCGGGCGCCAGCCCTTCGATGGCCGGCCCGTTCAACACGTCGCCTTGGCCGTCGAAGCGCGAACCATGGCAGGGGCAGTCCCAGGTTTTCTCCGCCGCGTTCCAGTGCACGATCCCCCCGAGATGGGGGCACATCGCCGACAGGACGTGCACGCGGCCCAGGGGGCTTTTGTACACCGCGAGTTTCTTGAGGCCCTGGCGGATGATGGCGCCTTCGCCGGGCTTGATGTCATCGACGGATTCCACGTCCCCGGCGGACAGCCAGTCGGCGTAGTTCAGGGCCGTCTGCAGGTTCTCTTTCAGGTAAGCGGTGACGCCGTGGAGAGTGCGGCTGGGATCGTAAAGGGCCGCCCAGGGATTGTCGCGACCGAGGATCAGGTCACGGATCAACATGCCGCCCAAGGTGCCGTGGGTGAGTCCGTGCCCCGAATCGCCGGTGATGACGTAGATGTTGTCGCTGTCCCGGGGGTTGCGGCCGATGAAGGCGAGGCCGTCCACGGGCTCGATGATCTGCCCCGACCAGCGCACGGCGGAGGGCGCGTCGATGCCCAGGCGCCCGCGGGCCCACTCCTCCAGGTGCGCGTAATGTTCCTCGACGTGGGCGTTCTGGCCGGTGCGGTGATCCTCGCCGCCGATCAAGACCAGGTCGTGATCGGTTTCGGGGTCGGAAATCAGGCGCACGTAATGATAAGGGTTGGCGGTGTCCCACACCAGGGTGTCGGGCACCGAACCGCGCGGCACGCGCAGGCCGATGAGGTAACTGCGGTGGGCGATGGCCTTGGTGTGCAACGTGACGATGTTGTTGATCGGGACGTTGGTGGCGACGACGACGTGATCGGCGGTGATCTGAAAACCTTGCGAGGTGGTGACCACGGCGGGTTGGCCGCCCTCGACGTCGATGGCGGCGGCGTGCATGAAGATGCGCCCGCCCCGACGGACGACGGCGTTGGCGAGCCCCAGCAGGTATTTGATGGGATGGAAGCGCGCTTGCCGCGGATAGCGCAGGACCGGCCCAAGGTCCATGGAGCCGTAACGGAAGCGCTCGAGGAGCTCGACGTCGTCGAACCCGAGGGCGCGGGCGGCTTCGAGCTCCTGCTCCAGCACCTCGCGCTCGTCGGTGATGGAAAGAGCCAGGTGACCGTCGAGGCGCTGGAAGTCGCAATCGATTTTTTCCTCGCGGATGATGTTTTCGATCTCGTCGATGGCGCGACGATGGCTTTCCGCCGCCAGGCGGGCTTTCCCGTCGCCGTGCAGGCGGCGGAGCTTGACGAAACCTTCATCGAGGGCCGAGGAAAGATGGGCGGAGGTGTGACCGGTTTCGTTTTGTCCCAAACGCTCGCGGTCGATGACGACCACGCGCCGACCTTCCTTGAGCAGCTGATAGGCCGTGGTCAGCCCCGAGATGCCCGCGCCGACGACGCAGACGTCGGTGGCGACGTTGGAGGACAAAGGGGCGAAAAAAGGTTTGTCCAATTTTTGCCAATACGATGTTTCCAGGGATTGCTGAGACGCCATGAGCCCTCCTGCCCCCACCAGGTTTCCCGGAGGAGGCGGACGGGATCAAGTGGAGAACTCTTCATGAACCGGAGGCAGGAACTCTTTGAGCGTGTGGAATAAATCATGACGATTGATGGGCTTGGTCAGCACGCGATCGCATCCCGAAGCCAGGCACTTTTGGATGTCGTCGCGCATGGCGTGCGCGGTGAGGGCGATGATGGGGTTTTTGAAACCCAGGCTGCGGATTTTTTCCGTCGCCTCGTAGCCGTCCATGCCGGGCATCTGGATGTCCATCAGGATCAGATCCGGGATTTTTTCATCGATCAGGCGCACGGCCTCTTCGCCGCTCTCCAGGGTCTGCACGCGGGCCCCCGACGGTTTCAGGAAGCGTTCGATGAGCACGCGGTTGTCGCTGACGTCGTCGACCACGACGATGTGGCGGTCCTTCAGGGCGGAAAGATCCTGGCTGTTTGAAACGGGACGGACCGGCGCGGGCGGTTTCTCCGCGATCATGGTTTGGGGCATCGGGGAGGAAGAGACGCGATCGGCGCGGAACTTCACCAAGAACGTCGAACCCTGATCCGGCGAGCTGTCCTCGAGCAGAACGTCGCCGCCCAGGGCTTTGGCGATCTGCCTCGAGATCACCAGCCCGAGCCCGCTGCCGCCGAAACGGCGGCGCGTGGACGTGTCGGCCTGGGAGAAGGGTTGGAACAGGCGGCGCGATTGATCCTGGGAGAGCCCGACGCCGGTGTCGCGCACGCGGGCGGTGATCTCGTCGTTGTCGCGGGAAACCGAGACGTAGACCCCGCCCCGCGAGGTGAACTTGATGGCGTTGCCGATGATGTTGAGCAGGATCTGCTTGATGCGCGAGGGGTCCGAAACGTAACGGCCCGACAGATGCTCGGCCCCGGTGATCTTCAGTTCCACGCCTTTTTCGCGGGCCTTCAGGGACAGCGAGGACTCGATGTCGCGCAGCAGTTCCTCGAAGCTGAATTCGACCATGTCCATCTCCAGGACCTGGGCTTCGATCTTCGAGAAATCGAGGATGTCGTCGATCAGGCGCAACAGCAGCTGGCCGTTGCGATGGATGGAGGCGACGCACTCCTGGCGGTCCTCCTCGGGAAGCTGCCCCTGCGCCAGCACGTCGGCGAAGCCCAGCACGGCGGCCAGGGGGGTGCGGATCTCGTGGGACATGTTGGCGAGGAAGCGGCCCTTGGCGAGGTTCGCGGCGTCGGCGTCGCGGCGCAGGCGCTCGAGTTCCTCCATCTGGCTTTTCAATTGCTTGCTCTGGCGGTCGAGCTGCATGAAGACGCGCACTTTGCTGCGCACGGCGTGGGGGTCGAGGGGTTTAAACAGCAGGTCGACGGCGCCGCTGTCGTAACCTTCGAAGATCACTTCCTGATCCCGCTGGTGGGCCGTGACGAAAATGATCGGCAGATGACGGTGCTTTTTCACGCCGCGAATCAGGCGCGCCAGTTCAAAACCGCTGATGCGGGGCATGTGCACGTCCAGCAGCGCGAGGGCGAACTCCTGATCCAGCAGCAGGTCCAGGGCCTCTTCGGCGTTGTGGGCGGTGAAGATCCGCAGGCCATCGGACTGCAGCAGGTTCACGAGGGCATCAATGTTTTCCTGCAAGTCATCGACGATGAGGATGTTGGTTTTATCCATCAGCAGACTCCTTGACGAGTTGAATCAGGTGAAGCGGTATTTTTTCAAGGGGCAAAACGGCGTTCGGGGTCATCCGGCGAAGAGCCGATTCCGGCATCAGGCGCGCTTCCGCCGTGTCGGGATCCTGCACGATCGTATGCCCGCCGGCCTTGCGGATGTACTCCATCCCGGCGGCGCCGTCCTGGTTGGCTCCGGTCATCAGGATGCCCACCACGCCGTCCCGGTAAGAATCGGCGGCGGATTCGAACAACAGATCGATCGAAGGACGGGAAAAGTTGACGAGTTCGTCCATGCTGAGGGCGAGAGACGCCGTTCTCTCCACCAGAAGGTGGTAAGCGGGCGGCGCGATGTACACGCAACCGTCCTCCAGAGGCATTTTGTCCTCGGCTTCGATCACGGGCAAGAGGGACAGGCGGCCGAACACGGCCTGCACGTCGATCTTCGCGGTGGGCGGCAGATGATGAACGACGACGATCGGAACGGGGAAGGAGGCGGGCAATCCCGCCAGGACGGTTTGCAGCGCTTTCACGCCGCCGGCCGAGGTGCCGATCACGCACAAACGGGGGATCACAATTCACCTCGATCATCCGCGAAACGGGACTGCAGGACGGACTCCATGAGTTTTTTCTGGAAGATGCGGTTTTCGCCGTCCAGGGCGTCGAAGTCGGGACCGATGGAGGAGAAGCGGATGCTCTCCTTGCTGCCCAGGCACAGGAAGCCGCGGTGAATGAGGGAGTGGCTGAAAAGCCGCAGGGCCCGGTCCTGGAGCTCGCGGTTGAAGTAGATCAAGACATTGCGGCACAGGATCAGGTTCGCCTCGGTGAACACGTGGTCCGTGACGAGGTTGTGTTCGGAGAAGACGACGTTCCTGCGCAGGATGGGGTCGAAGCGCGCCGAACCGTAATCGGCGGTGTAGTAATCCGAGGGGCTGTGCTGGCCGCCGGCCTCGATGTAGTTGCGCGTGAAGGTGCGCATCGATTCCAGGTCGTAGATGCCGTCGCGGGCGGTGCGCAGGGCGATGGGATTGATGTCGGTGGCGTAGATCGTCGCGCGATTGAGCAGCCCTTCCTCCTGAAAGAGAATGGCGAGGCTGTAGATCTCCTGGCCGGTGCTGCAACCCGCGATCCAGACATTGATGGTCGGGTGGGTGCGCAGCACGGGGGCCACGTTCTGCCGCAGGGAGCGGAAAAAACCCGGGTCGCGGAAAGGCTCCGTCGTCGACACGGTCATCAGCGGCAGGATGGTGTTGAAGAATTCCTTGTCGCGCAGGGCGAGTTTCAGGATCTCGTAGAAATCCGTCATGTCGGTTTTGCGCATGACATTTTCCAGGCGACGGTTGAGGGACGCCTCCGAGTACTGACGGAAGTCGTACCCGTAGCGCAGGAGAAGCCCCTCCAGGAACAAATGCCGTTCGACCGGATCGAAGTTCATAGCGGGAAGCCGCCTTTCGGCGTCAGCCACACCTTCAGCACCGAGGTCAGGTTCAAGAGGTTGATCGGCTTCGGCAGATAATCGTTGGCGCCGGCCTCGATGCACTTCTCGTGATCCTCCTTCATCGCCTTGGCGGTCAGGGCGATGATGGGGATCCGGCGGAAGCGCTCCATCTGGCGGATCTGGCGCATGGTCTCGAAACCGTCCATCCGCGGCATCATGATGTCCATCAGGATGACGTCGGGTTCGCCGTTTTCCTCCAGGCGTTCCAGGGCCTCGATGCCGTCGCGGGCGGCGCGCACTTTCAAACCGCGCTCTTCCAGCGCGTTGGTCAGGGCGAAGACGTTGCGCAGGTCATCGTCCACCAGCAGGACCGATTTGCCTTCGAAGACTTTTTCCTGCGAGCGCAGCTGATGCAGCATGCGCTGTTTGTCGGCGGGCAGCAGGGCCTCGACGCGGTGGAGGAAGAGATTCACCTCGTCCAGCAGGCGCTCCGGCGATTTGGCGCCCTTGATGATGATGCTCTCGGAGTACTTGCGCAGGTGATCCGCCTCCTCGCGGGAGAGGTCCTTGCCGGTGTAAATCACGATCGGCGGCAACGAGATGTTCATCTGGCTCAGGCGCTCCAGCAGCTCGAAACCGTTCATGTCCGGCAGGTTGAGGTCGAGGATGATGCAATCGAAGGCGTCGTTGCGCATGAAATCCAGGGTCTCTTTGCCGGTGGCGGCGGCGCGGATGTTGATGTCGTCGCCCGACACCAGGAGCGAGATGGCCTGGCGCTGGCGCTCATCGTCCTCGACGACCAGGAGGTTTTTCACTTTCTTCGAGAGCAGGCCCTCGATGCGGTCGAGCGCGGCGCGGACCTTGTCGATGGTCACGGGCTTGCCGAGATAACCCATGGCGCCCAGGCGTAGGGCGTTTTGCTGGTACTCGAGGGCCGAGATCATGTGGATGGGCAAGTGGCGCAGGTGGGGCATCTGCTTGATCATCTCCAGCAGTCCCATGCCGCTGATTCCGGGGAGTTTGATGTCCAGCAGAATGGCGCTCGGCGTGTGCGTGTTCAGGATCGCCAGGGCCACTTCGCCGTCGTCGGCCTCGATGGCTTCGAAGCCGTAGGTGCGCACGGCCTCGGCCACGGAATGGCGGAAGGTGGCGTCGTCTTCGACGATGAGGATGGTTTTGCGGCTGGGATCCAGGGAGGCCAGGAGTTTCTGCAGTTCGCGTTGTTTCGCCTCGTCGAGCTTTACGTCCGGTTTTTCAGCCAGCTCCGGGATGCCGCGCGGCTGAAACGCCACCGTCGGGGCACCGGCGGGCGGCGGGGCGGCCGGGAAGTTTTCCGTGACGGGCGCCTGCACGGGCAGACGCTCCGGCAGAAACAAAGTGAAGGTGCTGCCTTTGCCTTCCTCGCTGGTGACCTGGATGCGGCCGCCGAGCAGCCCCGACAGTTCGCGCGAGATCGTGAGACCCAGGCCCGTGCCGCCGAAGCGGCGGCTGACGGAATCGTCGGCCTGCACGAAGGCTTCGAAGATCAGGTCCTTCTTGGCTTTCGGGATGCCGATGCCGGTGTCCTCCACGGAAAAGCTGATTTCCCCGGGGAGCGGGCCCGGGTCGACGCGCAGGGTGACCGAGCCTTTTTCGGTGAACTTGATGGCGTTGGACAGGAAGTTGCGCAGGATCTGCTCGAGGCGCTGGCGGTCGGTGTACAGGGTCTTGCCGGCGAGCGCGGGATTGAGAATGACGTCGTACTGCAGATGGCGGGCCGCCGCCAGGTGGCGGAAGGTGATGCGTTTTTGCTCGGTCAGGGACTGCAGGGTGAAGTTCTCCGGGCGCAGCACGAGCTTTTGCGCCTCGATCTTCGAGAGATCGAGGATGTCGTTGATCAGGTCCAGCAGGTCGTTGCCGGCGGAGTGGATGGAGCGGGCGAAGTCGCGCTGTTTTTCGGTGAGGTTGCCTTCGCGGTTTTCCATGAGCAGCGTCGCCAGGATCAGCAGGCTGTTGAGGGGGGTGCGCAGCTCGTGGGACATCTTCGCCAGGAAGTCGGACTTGTAGCGGCCGGCCTGTTCGAGGGCGGTGGACCTCTGCTCGACCTCGATGCGGGCGTTGTTCAGCTCCTCGTTGCGCAGGTTCAGCACGTGCTGTTGGTTTTCGAGGACGCGGGTCTGCTCCTCGAGTTCCTCGTTGTTGGTGCGCAGCTCCTCCTGCTGGGCCTGCAGCTCTTCGGCCTGCTGCTGCGTTTTTTCCAGCAGCAGCTGCAGATGCTCTTTTGACTGCGAGGCGTTCAGCCCCACGCCGATGGTTTCGCCGATCTCGCTCAGGAGTTCATGGATGTCTTCTTCCGGCTTCTGGAAGGTGGCGAGCTCGAGGAGGCCGATGTTTTTGTTTTGGAAGCGGATCGGGACGAAAATCAGGTAGCGCGGCGGGGCTTCGCCGACGCTCGAGGAGATCGGCAGGTAGTTCGGCGGCACGTCGCTGATGATGGTGACGCCGCCGCGGCGGAAAGCGTCGCTGGCGAGGTTCTCCTCCATGCCGATCTGGGCGGGCGCGGCCGAAACGCCGGCTTTCAAGCGCAAAGCGCCCTGCTCCACCATGTAGAGGTTGGCGCTCTGCACGTGGAACACGTTGGTGAAGTAGTCGATCACGGCGCGGGCGCTTTTCACGAGGTTGAGATCCGAGGCCAGCAATTGCGCCACGTCGGCGACCCGGCTGCGTTTCCAGGCGCGCCGGGTTTCGATCTCCGCCTCGCGGCCGATGCGCATCTGATAGCGGCGGCTTTGCGCGAAGGCGAACATGACGATGACCAGGCTGATGAAAGTGGTCAGCACGACCGTGAGGCGGAAATAAACCTCCGACTGGCGCGTTTTCTCGGCGCGATCGCCGAGGATGCGGAGTTCCTCTTTCTTGATGTTGTCGACCGCTTCGCGAAGGGTTTCCATGGCGATGCGACCGTCACGGGTCGACAGGAAACCCTGGGCGCGCAGCTGTTCGCGGTTCTTCCGGATGTTCTCGACGTTTCTTTCCAGCAGATCGATGCGGTGGCGGACGATGCTTTCCAGGGATTTGATCAGCGAGTTCTGGTAGGGATTGTCTCTGGTCAATTCGACGGCGCGGTTGAAGTGCACCCAGATCTCGCTGCGCCCGCGCTGATAGGGTTCCAGGTAGTCTTCGTTGTTGGTGAGCATGAATCCGCGCATGCCGGTCTCGGCGTCCTTCGCGGAGGACATCAGCGCGTCCAGTTCATCGATCACGATGTTGGAGTGGGTGACCCAGGCTTCCTGCTGCCGGACATCCTGATAACTTTTGTGCAGGAACCAGCCATCGAAGAGGATGACAAAAATAAGGGGGATGATCCAAAAATATCCTAATTGCGACGGCTTTCGCAGTTCGGTGAACAAAGACATGGGAGGGACCTTTCGTAGGGGTCCATCAAACATCCGCCGCGGAACTTTTCAAATCTTAAAAGACGGCTGTGAAGATTTTTGGATATATCTAAACCATTGAATTGATTGTGTATTCATCGCAATTGAATTGCGATGAAGATTCGTGAAGTCATTCAAAAGCCTGGAAAACACGCTCAATTTCTTCTGTTGTGTTGAAGGCGTGGGGGGAGAGCCGGATGCCCCCGGCGCGAACAGCGTGGGAGATTTTCTTTTGTAGCAGGAATTCCGAAGTCATTTTAAGGTCTTGGCGGGGGCGAACGGTGACGATGGAGCTGCGGCCCGGGTGATCCGGGCTGCCGATGATCGTCAGGCCGCGGGCTTGCAAACCCTGGCGGAGCTGTTGGCTGAGCTGGCGATTGGTCCTTTCGATCGCCTCCACACCGACTTTGCGGATTTCGCGCAGGGAGGCGGCGGCCGCGGCGACCATCAGAAAGGCCGGGGCCCCGGGCTCAAAGCGACGCGCCGTAGCCACGGGCGATCGCTGCGGATCCACCGCATCATCCGGGGTGCCGAAGGTCATGGCGCCCTGAAGAACGGGGGTCATCTGCAGATAGAGTTCATCTTTGAAGGCGAGAAAGCCGTGGCCGGCGGGACCGCACATCCATTTGTGGGAGGCTCCGCAAAGAATGTCGACTCCGGTGGAAGCGAAGTCGAACTTCAAGGCGCCGAGTCCCTGCACGCCATCGAGCACGAACCACGCTCCGGCGCGACGGCAGGCCTCTCCGATCGCCGGCAGGGGCGCCGTTTCCCCCGAGCCGTACTGCACCCATGACAGGACGACGGCGCGGACGCCGGGCCGGATCCTGGCCAAAAAAGCGTCCCAGTGGATGCTGGTGTCGGCGTTCGATTGAAACACCTCGAGTTTGAGGTTCCGGGCGCGCGCGACGCTGTGCCAGATGTAAGCGTTCGAGGGATATTCCTGGTCGATGGTCAAAATCCCGTCGCCCTCGCGAAAGGGCAATCCCCAGGCGACCAGGGACGCGGCCGAGGCCAGGTTGGCCGTGTAGGCGATGCGATCAACGTGGGTGCCCAGGAAATCAGCATAAACAGAACGAGTTGCGGTGAGTTCGGCGTAGAGCTCCGGAATGGCCTGGGCGCCCAAAGAGGCCAGGCGGCGGCTGACATCGATGGCGGCCTGCTCGGCGGCCCTGGTGAAAGGCCCGTGGCCGGCGTTGTTCAGCTGCACCCATTGCGAATCGAGGGAAAAAGCCTCGCGAAAATCCATCAGCTCAAATTTAACCACGTTGACATCCCTTGGCAAGGCTTCATCTTCAGGGGACGGGGGAGCGGAGGTTCCATGCTTGAAACACGTTTGCGTGAAACATGGCTGACTCGCCGGCCCTCGTCCTCGAGCTTCCCCGCCGCCATGGCGGCGATCCTTCTGCTGGTGGTCGCGAGCTTCATGAACTGGTCGGGAATCCTTCACGCCGATCAGTGGATGCCGGCGACGGAGGAGGCCGTTTTCGGCCGCGGCGAGCTCTGGCGCCTGTGGACCACCAGCTGGATCCACTCGGACATGGGACATCTGCTGTCCAATTCTTTTTTGTTTTTCGTGCTGGGATATTTTTTGAACGGTTATTTCGGCTGGTGGGTATTCCCGGTCACGGCGCTGGTTTTCGGCGGACTCACCAACGCGGCGGTGCTGGGCACTTATCCGCCCGACGTGACCTTGCTCGGCGCTTCCGGCATCGTTTACTGGCTGGGCGGGGCGTGGCTGACGCTTTATTTTTTGTTGAACCGTCAGAAGAGCCTTTTCCAGCGGGCTTTGCGCAGCCTGGGCGTGGCGCTGGTGCTCTTCATGCCGGCGGAGGCCTTTCAGCCGCAGATCAGTTACCGCACCCACGCGGCGGGGTTCGCCCTGGGTCTTTTGTGGGGTGTTCTGTATTTTCTGTGGAGGAAGAAGGAATTCCGCGCCGCGGAAGTGACGGAGGAAATCCTCGAGGACGATGAGAACGTGGAGTCCGTGGCCGCGATCCCGGACTCCCTTCGTGAATTCGTCAGTGACCCTTCAGGACGACGTTCTCAAGCAAGATCAGAATGATCCCGATGATGGAGCCGCCGGCGATGATCCCGGCGCACAGGGTTTCCTGGTTGTCCACCAGGGCCCGGTGCGTGAGGGATTTCGGGTCTTTGCTTTGACGGCGGGCGAACCAGAAGATCAGGGCGCCCAACGCCATGGCGAAGGAATCCGTGAAGCGCAGAACGAACGCGAGGCCGAGACCGATCCCGGAAATCGGGAAGCGGCCGCGGGTACGTTTCGCCGCGATCTCGCAAACCAGGCCGACCACCGCGCCGACCAGGACGGCGATCTGGGCGGTCGGGTGCAGGGTGCTCAGCCCCTTGGTCAGGACTTCGGCGACGGCTTTCCAGATGGCGGCGCCCGGCAGCGGCAACTTGTCGGTGGTGAAGAGCGCGATGTCGTTGTCGAAGATCGCGTAGAACACCGGCACCGCGACCAGGGCGCCGGCGAAGACGCCGAGGATGTGGCCGAGGGCCTGGTGGCGCGGCTTCCCGCCCAGCATGTAGGCCGGTTTGATGTCCATCAGGAGGTTGCTGGCGTTCAAGGACACTTCGGAGGTGATCCCGGCCGTCATCAAGTTGGTGGGGATGTTGCCCGGGGCGAGCACCGAGTAAGTGATCTGCGTGAGTTTGCCGAGGGCCCCGCCCGGAGTGACGGCGGTGAGGCCGGTGGAGGTCACGGCGATCAGGGTGAAAACGAAAACCAGCGGGATGGCGATCAGGCCCAGCCAGTAGTGGATGCCGAACCAAACGTGGCCGAGGTAAACCGTGATCGCGCCCATGATCGGGATCCCGACGACGAAGATCCACATCGGCAGTTCGATCTCCTCGAGGATATCCTTCTTCTTGGTTTTGCGGTTACGGCCCACGAGATTGTGGAAAGCCTCGACGAAAACCTGGGGTTTCGAGAAGAACGAGTACAGCGACGAGGTCGTCATCATCGAGGCGCCGGCCCACAGGGACCACATGGTGATGTTCTTGAAACCCGGCCCTTCGATGGCGCCGTTCTGGATCATGATCGGCGCGAGCACGAAGTAATTCAGGAACGCGCCGAGCAGGAGGGACATGGCGGTCTTCAGATTCATCAGGCCGCCGGTGCCGAGCATGACGATGGACGTGTCGACCTGGATGGTGAGGTCTTTCAGGGGCGTGCCGAGGATTTTCGGCGTCGAGAATTTGTAGATGAAATCATCCCAGTAAGCGGGCAGCTGCAGGAAGGGCAGTTTGATCGCCTTCATGACGACCTCGCTGCGCATGACTTCGATCAGGGCCGACAGACCCGCGCCGAACATCAGGAGCTTCGCTTTGAACATGCCCTGATTTCCCTCCTCGCTGTGCAGGTTGTCCAGCACGATGCCGGCGGCTCGGCCTTCGGGGAAGGGCAGTTGTTCGTCGTTGATAAAGCGCTTTTTCAAGGGGAAGGCGAAGAGCACGCCGAGCAGGGACAGAACGATGATCCACCAGAAGGTCTGCCACATCGGCACGACCTGGCCGGTGACCATCATGTACGCCGGCATCGAGGCCATCAGCGGCGCCGTCATGTAACCCGCGCTGGTGGCGATCGACTGCATGGCGTTGTTCTCGAGGATGGTCATCTCGCGGCCGATTTTGAGTTTCGACAAAAGTTTGAACAGCGCGAAGGACAGGATCACGGAAGAAATCCCCACACCCAGGGTCCAACCGGTTTTGATGCCGATGTAGAGGTTGGTGAGGCTCAGCACGCCCCCCAGGATCATGCCGGTCATCGCCGAGCGCAGATTGAGCTGGGGCATATTGCCTTTGTAGACGTTCTTCAGCCACCACTCGTCTTTTTGTTGCAGGGTCATGGAGTGAACCTGCTCTTCACTCAGCTCATGAATCGACATTCTTACCTCGGCGGTTAGGGACGCGGATTTTTTTGAAAGAGGCCGCACATTCCGATAGTTGCCGTTCCCTGTCATGCAAAAAAGAGCGAAAGCTCCGCTTTCCCGCCACTGATGCGCGGCAAAAATGCCGGAAGCGTCGATCCGCGGCCGCGGAGGTCGGGATTTATTCACTGCCCTTGGTCGGCGCGCGGGTCTTACATCGAATTGGTTGAAGCCGTATCACGAATCACAACAACAAAAGGAGAACCAAATGAAAATGAAAAGCTTGAGAAACGCCCTCTTCGCGGTGCTGACGGTTTGCGGTCTGAACATCGCCCAGGCCAATGACGTCCCGATGAACGTGGACGACACGGCCCGGGTGCGCGGTCCCTTGTACACCTGCAGCCTGGACGGTTACATCAGCGGCGGCAGCGTCGCCATCATCATCGGCGGGCAGGTCCTGAGCGGCCCGGGCTACATCGTCTGCTCGCAGAGCGGCCGTCGTGGCGTGCTGCAAATTCCCGTGACCTTCCGCCTGGCGGGCGCCGGCATCGGCCTTGACCTGACGGCCTTCCGCAACGTGCATGTCGTCACGGCCGGCATCGGCGTCAGCGATCCGCGCTTTTTCCTGCGCAGCTTCGGCGTGGGCGCCTCGGCGGGCGTCAGCCTGATCGCCGTGGGCGTGGGCTTTGACACCGCCGTGCGCGTGTCCGACGGCGGCTTCGGTTTCGACCTCGGTCTGCAAGGCGCCGACGTGATCGGCCTGGGCGCCCGTCTGTACGGCACGGTCTTCTCGATCACGGCCCGCTAAGTTTTCAACTTATGTTGAAACTCAAAACCCCGGCGCGACGGCCGGGGTTTTTTTATGGGTGAAGAAAACGCCAGCTGCCTCCGCGCGAATTTCTGCCAGAGTGGGCACATCCGAGGAGGATGTTCCGGTCGCAACAAATGACGATCCATCAATGAAGGAGAAAACTGTGAAAAAGCTTTTGTTACTTTCCGTGTTCCCGCTGAGCCTGACTTTTTTCGGCGCTCAGCTGCAAGCTCAAGAAACGTCACCCACGCCGAACACGCCCCCGCAAGATGAGTCCGTGCAGGACACGCGCTGGGGCGGTGGCTATCGCGGCGGCGGTTTCCATGGCGGATACCGCGGTGGATGGGGCGGAGGTTATCGCGGCGGTTGGGGCGGTGCCCGTTGGGGTGGCGCCCGCTGGGGCGGATACCGTGGAGGCTGGGGCGGTGGATACCGCGCCGGTTGGGGCGCGGGTTATCGCGGTTGGCGCGGTTACCCCGGAGCCTGGGGCTATCGCGGTTACCGCGGTGGCTACTACGGACGTTACTACCGCAGCTATCCCACCCCGGGTTGGGGCATTGGCTTCGGCTTCGGCGGCCCCTACATCGGTGTCGGCGGCGGCTACGGCTACTGCTCGGGCTATGTGACCCGTTGCACGCGCGTGCGTTCGCACGGCCGCATTTACCGCCGCTGCGCCCGCGTTTGCGGATACTGGGGCGTTTACGGCGCCGATCAACAGGCGCAAGTCTCGTCGGAGCAACTGGCCCCGCTGAGCAGCAACGTCAAAATGGACGCGAAGGACGCGGAGCAACTGCCGCTGATCTCGGTCCCCGCCGCCATGATCGCCGAGCGCTACGAGCTGCCCTATGAGGCCGCCGAAAAAATCGCCACCGACATGGACGCCGACGCCGCCAAGGCCTTGTCGGAAGGACAAATGCCTTCCGATGAAATCCTGAACCGGGTCAGCGAACAGCTGGAAACCGATCCCGCCGTCGTCGAGCAAATCTTCGGAGACATGCTCTACGACGAAGTGCCGGCCACCCCGGCGCAATGATCTGAACTCAGAAAAAACGAATCCGGAACGACGAAACCCCGCGCGCAGCGGGGTTTCGTTTTTGGGACGACTGGCTCTCTCAATGATGCCTGTCATGCCCCTTCGCGGATTCCGGCCAGGACAAAGGCAGGGCGTAAGAGGCCGCGTTGCCTTGCTGGCCTTCGCGGCGGGCGGTGACGATGAGCTCTCCGTTTTTCCGGAGATCCACGCCGCGGGCGAACTCGCAGACGAAGTGATCGGCTTGGGCCGTGCAAAGGGCCTTCGTGACCTTCTTCGCCGCCTGGTGAGTGACGACCACCTCGGAATCCTTCACCGTCGGGTTTTTCCAACTCATGTCGAGCAGGTGGATTTTGATCTTTCGCGCGGACTGCGGCACCACCTCGGTGTGAAAAGCTCCGGGCATGCGGATGAATCCCCCATGAGGGCCCGGCTTGTCTTCGCCATGGCCCCAGGCCATGTGGAATGAAGTGAACACCAATGCCGCGCTCATGAGGCGGAGAAACGAATGGCGGGGAATCATGCGGGGCCTCCTTGTTCCGGGCTGCTTTTGACAGTCTGGGGCTTCCCATCGTTGGAAGGTCAAGACAAAGCTTCCAAATATTTGGAAGCCTGTGTAAGGTGGCACCATGAATATCGGGGAAGCCGCCGCCCGGAGCGGCGTGAACGCGAAGCTCATCCGGCACTATGAATCGATCGGGGTGATCCCGAAGGCGGCCCGCTCCGGCGGTGGCTACCGGACCTACACGGACAATGACGTCCACACGCTGGCTTTCGTGAAGCGGGCGCGCGGCCTGGGTTTTTCGATGAAAGAGATCAAAAAGCTCGTCAGCCTTTGGCGCAATAAATCCCGCGCCAGCGCCGACGTGAAAGCGCTGGCCCTGCGGCATGTTCAGGAGCTTGAAAAGAAAATCGCCGAACTCGATGCCATGGCCAAGACCTTGCGCCATCTGGCCCGCGCCTGCCACGGCGACGGCCGGCCCGATTGCCCTATTCTGGAGGGCTTATCCAGACCCCTCTGAGGGATAACAATTCCCTTTTTGTCGCGCAATGCGCGACAAAAAGGGAACTGTTACCCCTTCTTCCCGTGCCAGCCGCAGATCATGAAAGATTGGAAGAAGCGCACCGGGAAGGGGATCCCGCTTTGGCGAAGCAGGTTTTCCGTCTCCTCCGGTGGGAGCACCGTCAGCACTTCCCGCAATTGAGCGGGAAGCGTCGCGAGGGATTCTGGCGTGGCGCCCATCAAGGATTGGATCGATTCCCAGTTTCTCAGCATGGAGGGAAAGGCGGGCGACTCCAGGTCGAAGCTGATCTCCGCGTTGACGAGGACGCCGCCGTTTCGCAGGCGATCCGTCATGCTTCGCAGGAAACCCGGTCTGTCGTCCCGACGGATGAAGTGCCCGACCAAAAGACTCAAAACCGCGTCAAAGCGCGGCTCCCGGGGCAAATCCCCGGCCTCGCCCTGCACGAACTCGCAACGGTCCGCGATGCCCGCTTTTTCAAGCCGCTCGCGGCAAGTCTCCAGCATCGACGACGAAGGATCCAGGGCCACGAAGGTCCATCCGGGGAAACTCCGTGACAGGGCGAGGATCTCCGTCCCTGTCCCGACCCCCGCGCACAGGACTCGGGCCTGCGCCGGCAAATCCCTCAAAACCAGGCTCGCCAAAAAGTGCAGGCAGTCCGTGATGGGGGAAAGCTTGCTGTTCCGCTCGTCATAGCGCTGAGCGAGTTCCTTGGTGAAAAAATCGTTCGCTGGTTTGCTCATACCGAGAATCTAGCAAAAAACAGGGCGGGGTGACAGACCAGTTCTCCGCCGGAGGCGCGTCCCCGGATCGGACGGCCTTTCGGCGTGACGCGACGCCTGTTCCACGGAGACCGAAAGGGTCGCGAAGAATTCTTCGATCAACAGCATTTGTTTCATCCGGTTCCCCATGTTAGCCCTGCCCCCTCATGTTCGCGCGAATCCATCGCCGGACTTCCCCACAACAAGAGGAGAAGAAATGAAAAGTCTTTTGCTTGCGAGCTTGCTGGCCCTGGCCCCTGTGACCCACGCTGAAAACACGACCGCTCCGGAGGTGCTGAGCCTGTCCTGCCGTTGCGATTCCTCGCAATGCGCGTTGATGGACGCCGTGAACGTCGATTACAACCGCAAAACTCAGTTTCTGGAAGTCGACCATCCGAAATGGTCCTACAGCGGCTACGTCACCCGCCAGGTCTCCAAGGTCACCAACACCACTTACCTGACCTTGCCCTCCGGCCTGTCGATCGGTTCGGTCACCTTGCGCATCCAGGCGGAAGATGGAGCTGTTTCGGCCCATGTCGGAACCGACAGGGTCCGCTGCACGTTGAAATAACCGTCCGGGGTCACATTCCCTTTTTGTCGTGCGGTGCGCGACAAAAAGGGAACTGTAAACCCAGTAAGTCCCCGCAGGGACATGGTTTTTTTGTCGCTCTTGACGTGTTTCCCGAAACCTCTCATAATTAACTAGATAGTTAATTAACGATGGGGTTAAGTTATGCAGGATTCCCTCAGTCTCACTTTCGCGGCCCTCGCGGATCCCACCCGGCGGGCCATGCTGGCCCGGCTGTCGAAGGGCGAAGCCAACGTCTCGCAATTGGCCGAGCCGTTCCTGAAGGACATGAGCCTTCCGGCGATCACCAAACACATCAAGGTTCTGGAAAAGGCCGGGCTGGTCACCAAGTCCGTGGAGGCCCAGTACCGTCCCTGCAAGATCAATCAAGAGGCCTTCAAGGACGTGGCCGATTGGATGGAGCAGTACCGGATTTTCTGGGAAGAGAGTTTCGATCGTCTGGACGCCTATTTGAAAACCGTCGTTCCGAAAAAGAAAGCGAAAGGAAAAAAACATGCCGTCAAAAAATAAATCCAATGAGCTCACGCTGAGCCGCGTGTACGACGCCCCCGTCGCCGCGGTCTGGGACGCCTGGACCGATCCCGAGCAGGCCGCCAAATGGTGGGGCCCGCGCGGCTTCACCATCACGACCCACGGGAAAGAGTTGAAACCCGGCGGCTTCTGGCGCTACACGATGCACGGTCCGGACGGCGTCGATTACCCGAACAAGACGATTTACCACGAGGTCGAAAAGCACAAGCGCCTGGTTTACGACCATGGTGGCAGCGACGACAGACCGCCGATGTTCCGCGTGACGGTCACCTTCGAGGAAATCGGCGAGCAAACGCGCATGGAAATGACCATGGCCTTCCCGTCGCCGGAAGAGGCGATCCAGGCCAAGAAGTTCATCAAAACGGCCGGCGGCCATTCCACCTGGGACCGTCTGGCGGAGTACCTGACGAAGGAAAAAAACGAGCGTGAGATCTTCGTCATCAACCGCAGCTTCAAGGCTTCGATCGACACGATGTTCGAGATGTGGTCGAACCCGAGACACGTCTCCCGGTGGATGGCCCCGGAGGGCGTCCGCATGGAGTACATCCAGGCGGACATCGCCGAAGGAAAGACGTCGTTTTTCAAAATGACCAGCGACGACAACACCCTGGTCATGCACGGCAAGATCCACTACCTGAAGATCAAACGTCCGGACTATCTCGAGTACTCGCAGTCTTTCAGCGACGAAAAAGGCAATCTGTCGAAGCATCCGCGCGTGCCGACCTGGCCCGACCACATGCTGACGAAGGTGCTGCTGACCAAGGAGGGCGATGACCAGACCCGTGTGACCCTCACTTGGGAACCTCAAGGCAAGGTGAGCGCGGCGGAGCTGAAGGCTTTCGTGGAAATGAGGGGCAGCATGACCCAAGGCTGGACGGGTTCCTTCGACAAGCTGGAGGCTTTGCTCGGCACCGAGATTTAATTGATCAAAGACAGCTCTGCTGATTCAACGGCAGGGCTGCTTTTTCAAACAGGCGATTCAAAAACTCCTGCTCTGGTGGAAAGACCGGCCCAGCATGTCCATCCAGATGCTGGGGCAACCTGGTGGGTGAGCGAGGTTAAAAAGAACAGGATACAGAACGCTTACGGGATCTGTGAAGGAAGCATATGCTCATTTAAGAATGAGTTTTTTATTGAGCCAGATTTTGAACATTGGATCGTCGAACGTAAAGCTTCCCCCGGGTTCCTTGATGATGATTTGTTTGTCGACCAAGGCTTTTGCCGCGGCCTGCAAGTTTGATCCCGTTTTGATTTCGTATCTTTTAAGGACTTCTTTTGAATAATCGACTTTCCCTTCTCCAATGAAAAGCCGGAGAAACTTGATTTGCACGGAGGTTAAAGTATTGAGGAGAGCCTCGTAGGAATACGATCCTTGAGATGAAATGATATCCAATATTTCGTCGATTTCTTTCCCGGTCACATGTTTAATTCCGTGAGAAACAAGATGGAAGCAGGCTTCTTGAACGTAGTTCGGAGTATCGGCAACCTTCTCACGCAAGTAGTGGATCGACTCCGGGCTAGCGGTGACATTGGCTTTTTTAAAACGTTCGATGAGCCAAGCAGAAAACTCTGGTCCGAAGGCCGGGAAGTTGATTTGCTTACAGGATTTATAGAAGGGCCGCTTTGAATTGTTGAACATGTCCTCGAGGATGCTTCGTCTGGAGCCAGTAAAAACATAGGCAATCTCTGGCAATTCTTGCATGATCGATCTCAATGTCGCTTCCAGCCAGCCACCGTCTTCGAGTTCGCCAATCCGCTGGAATTCATCGATTGAGATGATGACTCCATGCTGATTTTGCAAGGCTTTGAGCCCTGATAAAGTGCTGAGGATGGCCTGTTTGGTATCCGACTCCTCAAGTTTGCTGAAGTTGATCGAGTATTCGACTTCGCCAGAATGAGGATTGGACTCCCATTTAAACACTGGTGAAAGATCTTTCGCGCCTCGCAGCCATTCAAAAAATTTCTGTGTTCCGGTTTTTTCGCGTTTGAGGGCATTCACAAGTTGGTTAAGAAAATCTTTGTGAGAAAGGACATTGAATGCGTCGATATCGATGACAACTTTTTGCCGGCTCCTCTGGACTTTTAAGAATGATTTCAAGAAGGAGGTTTTGCCGGAACGTCGGGGGCCCATCACCAAGACGTTAATTTTGGAATCGATGAAGTCCTGCATTTCCCTTTTTAAGTAAGGGAGATCGAAGTAGAACTCTCCTTCGACGGGCTTTCCATACATAAATGGATTTTCCATAAAAGCCTCCTCTTAGAGAAAATTTAATACATAAAAAATGTACCATCAATACATTTTTTATGTACTTGTATGTTATTGTTATTATTGATTTTCTATGCAGATTTTTGATCCAACAAGGAATGAGAACTGCACACGGTCACGCTCTTTCTCTTGAAGCGAAACAGTCTCCTGGAGACGAGACAGATCATTGGAGAGGTGCCATCAGGAACTGATGAGATCCAGAGTTGGTGCGCGAGGGGGGACTTGAACCCCCACGATGTTACTCACTGGCTTCTGAGACCAGCGTGTCTACCAATTCCACCACCCGCGCGTTGGAAGTTCCTGTTTTTGTCATTTTTGAGGGGAACAATCAAGGATATAACGCGGCGCCCATTCAAGAAGGTCGTAAGAACCAAGTCACTTCGTGCTTGTTGGCGTTCAAATGCACGAGTTGAGAGCCGGGAAAGCGGGCGAACTTTTCAATGGCGGCGAAATCCGTCGGGCCCTGGAACTTGATGGTGCAGACAAAGTTCTTCACTCCCGCGTCCTGCCAGGTCCGCACCAGTTCGAACAGGCGGTCGGGATAGCAGATCAGATCCGAGAACAGCCAATCCACCGCCCCGACCTCCGCCGGTTGCAGTTTGAAGGCATCTTTCTTCACCGCCTCCACGCCGGGCAAACGGGCCACGCGGGGATCCAAGGGGGCCTTGTCCACGGACAACACCCGGCAACCCATTTGCGCCAGCACCCAGGTCCAACCACCGGGCGAACTGCCCAGATCGATGACCCGCTCGCCGGCCGCGGGCCGCACGCCTTGAACGGTGAAGAGCTCCCAGAGCTTCAAGTACGCCCGCGAGGGGGGATGGGGGTCCTCCGCGAAAACCGCCTCCCCCAAGGGCAGGGGCGAATCCGTCTGAGGTGAGGCGATCAAAGTGTCGGCATCGATCAGGGCCCAGATCCCGCAGGGCTCCTTCGGCAAGGGCCCGAGGAAGCTCAGGGGCTTCGCCGGACGGGGCCTTTGCACCTGGGCTTGGATCAGCTCCGAGCGGCGATGCAGGGTGGTGGAGGCGCAGGCCCAGCGCTTGCCCAGGCCCTTCAAGGCGCGGGCGGCGGTCGAGATGGATTCAGCCCGCAGGATCCGCGCGCCCGGGCCGTAGGCTTGCGCCCAGAGGGGTTTTTTCTGCAGGTCATGGACGATGAACAGCCGCTCACGGATCTCGTCGATCCGGGCGTTTTGCAGGCGCAGCTCGGCCTCGAGATCTTTCTCGAAACCGTCGAACGCGTAAAGCAGGGTGAGCCCCGGTGAAGAATGCACGCTCATGATGGAACGGGGTTATTCCCCGCCCGCGCCGTCGCGGGCGGGAGAAATGAATCAGGCGGCGGGCTTCTGGATCGCCGGACCCAGCAGGCCGCGGCTGTTGAAGCAGTTCACGCAATCGGCCCAGAATTTCTCTTTGAGCTTGGTCTCGGCCGGACCCATTTTGACTTTGGGGAAGTCGGTTTTTTCAAAGTGCTGGCAGAACGCGGCTTCATCGCAGGTCTTCACGACCTTCATGAGCAGGTTGAAGTGCGCTTCGCTCATCGGTTTGTTGTCCACGAGCATTTTGCGCAGACCCTGCTCAGGGGTGTGCAAAAGAAACTGGTAAAGACCAGGAACATCGTACTGACTCATTGTGGGACTCCCTTCGTCGTCTTGCCTTACTCATCGGCAGGATGCGAGGGGGCCTTGACGGAGGCGTGGAATTTCTCAAGCAACCGGATCAATTGGTTTTTTTCTTCGGCGTTGATCACGCCGTAGTAAGAACCGATCCAGCGGTTGAACTGCGGGCGCAGCTCGCGGATGAATTCCCGGCCTTTGGTCGTGAGGGTCACCACGCAGGCGCGGCCGTCGCGATCATGCTCCCGGCGCTGCACGAGACCGTGGTTCGAGAGCCCGTCGATGAGGCCGGTGATGGTGGCCTGGGTGACGCCCAGGTTGGAGGACAACTTCGAGGGTTTGATGCCTTTTTCCTCGAGTTCCAGCGCCATCAGCACGAAAAAACGCCCGCTCGAGATCCGGTGCTCGGAGAGGAATTTTTCCATGGCGTCTTCGATGGAGCAGGCGATATGGCGCATTTGCACATGCGTGTAGAGGCTCAAGGGATCGACCTCCGGATAACTTTCCGAGATCAACCCCAGTGTCTCCGCGCTGGAAGGCCGGAGGTTAAACAAAAACTTCGCCATATTATTTTTTATTAAGTGGTGTAAAAAACGGGGCTTGAGTTCTATAGAGATTTCAAGGGTTTAATAATCACTAATAGAATAGATTTAAAAACCAATATATTGCCCCTTAACTCACCATCATATTGACTAAAGTCCAATAATCATTGAGCCTATTCATAAACAAAAACACACGGAGAGTTTTTATGAAATTAGTCGCCATCGTTTTGGCTTTTATTGGTAGTTCGGCTTTTGCTTCCACCAATGGTTATGACTTGAAAATGGATTTGTCTTTGAACGGAAAACATATCTCATCACCCAGAGTAATTGTTAAAGCTGGCGAGACGGCTACCATCACTCAAAAAACTGATACAGAAGAAAGTTTTATTGAAGTAGTTGCTACTGAAGGTTCTATTCAAAATCACAAAGGTATTTTGATGAACTTTGTTGTCGGTGTAATTGGTAAAAATGGAGAACGGACTATCAAGGCAAAGCCACAAGTATTGGCTAAAGAAAATGAGCCAGCACAAATCACAGTCGGTGAAAAGAACGGTGATGAAGTTTCCTTATCTGTTGTCGCCAATAGAAAATCTCTTTAATTTTTTTAAAGATTGAATGACTGACTAAGCCCGCTCATTGGCGGGCTTTTTCGTAAAAAACAATCTCGTTCCCATTTAATTCTTATGGGAACATCAAATGTAGATGAAAGAAAAAGACAGTTTTTAGGTCTATTGAGAGGACACTTAGTTGAGGTCTATCCAATTTTTGACCAAAGCCAAGCCTCTTTTCGTATGAGGTCCAATGATATTAAGGTGGCAATTTCTAATCTTTCTGGAATTAGATTTAAAACCTATCTTGAAATTCAAGCAATCTGGGAAAACAAAAGGACCACTGTATGGACAGATCCTCCTTTTGGAATTGAACATGATTTTCTTACAGTGATGTTTAAATCACTCAAAAGTTATGAAGATGAGGAACTTCGTGAAGCAATTGAAAATAAAATGAAGTTATTTGAAGAAGAACGGCAGGACTTAAAAAATGAACTAATTAGCCGTGGATTTAGTGAAAATGATATTGAAGAAGGGTTTGAGCGGGTTGATGATAGTTTTGATTTATCGTTTGGAAAATTGTTTTCATCTACAGTTGATACTCCATTACAAGCATTAGATAAAGAATATGAGCAGTTGATGAGTTCTTATAAGTTTGATGTAGAGCAATTCACTATTATTCACAGAAACAACAGAGACTCTTTTTAAAAATTGATAAAAAACTTTCGTTTTATATACTCTCTCATTTGTTTTCTTTCGGCTACAGAAAATGTATTTAAATTACTCTCATCAGTAAATCGGCTGATATGGCGGAAGATTCTTATCGCACTAAATTTAGAGAACTCATTATAGAACAAGGAATAAGTTAGAGAAATATATCCCCTAATTTTAATAAGATTCCTGTCTGTATTTTTGGTTTTATAGTAGGCACGGCGGAAAAGTTCTTCTGGAACCATCTCTTTGGGATTTTTAGTCTCTTGGTTCAATAAAATAACGGAGACTTTGATTTTTTGTTCATCTGATAAATCAGTACTGGAAAGTATTTCATCTATTTCTCGCCCCATCTCTTTAAGGTTTAACATATTGCCTCCCATCTATAAAATACCGTTTTTTTTCCTAAAAAAGTTATTTAATAATTTTTACCGCCAGATAGTGTTAAATTAGTTTAAGCAACCTTCTTAGTCTTAGATACCGCCAGTAGAGCCTTCTTCTTTTGCCAAGTCGCTTTCAATTTTTGGATTCTCTGTTGCTTCTTTAAAAATTGCGGATAAGTAATCACCGCTAAAAGTTGCTTTAACTGTTTAAGTTGTTTTCGTTTAGTCCATTCATCTTCATAAAAATCGCCTTGAACAATCCCATGTTTCAAAACTTCGTTGAGGTCATATTTATTGTAGCGGGCAATCATTAAGTAAAAATGCTCACTCAAACTTTTCATAGTTTTAGCAGTGTTGAGCTTTCGCCGCCCCATTGTTCCAGTATAAGTTCGCAAGTAAGCACACACCGAGCGGAATCGCCCCAAGCCTTGACGGTCTTTGGAGTCCTTCAAGTTTATTTTAGATAATTCCTGAACAAATCGCACAGTAGGAGGCAAACAAGTCGCAACCACTGTAATGTAGGCGGGTTTATCATCACTAAATAAAAGCCCTGATGGAATTAAACTCTTCTTTACAGACTTCATTAGTTCCACCAACATCGTAGGGGAATTATTGGGACGACTCGCAATCTTCACGGGCAACACACCATTACAGTCGGCAATTACTTTTTTCTTCAAGGCACCTTTAATTTTTATTTCCGCCACTCTTATATCAATGATTCTTTTATAGCGGGCATCGTAGGCAATTCCCACACTCACGGGATAGACTTTAGAGTGTTCAAAAGTTTCCATTTCATCAAAATGAATTTTATCGGTGGTTAAAAAACCTGAATCCAATAAATCAAAGTGATAAGTTCGGCATTTGTCCGCCAGATATTCAATCATACTCAAAGCCGTATTCTTACAGATTCCAAGCTCTTGACTTAAACGGCTTACAGAATAACCAGAAGTGTAGCGGAGAAAAATCTCTTGGAGTAATTCGGGTTTATGGAAATGGTTATCGGTGAGTGAGGCAGAAGTGAATTGCTGACCGCAGGCTTTACATTGGTATCGTTGAACGGACTTACCGTTTTTACGGCTATCTTTACCCTTCTTGATAAGCATTGAAGGTTCGTGTTTTTCGTGATACAAACAAACAGGGTTTTGGCATTTAGGGAGGATATACATATCTTTCCATTATAGCCAAAGTAGGAGACCTTCGGTTGTCCCAAGGTAGGAAGATTTTTAATAGTCGGTTTATTTAGTTCCTATCAACACTTAGCTTATTTTCCGTCTCAAATTAAGTCGCAAAAAAGCCCCGTTTTTTACACCACTTAATATTTTTTAAACAGATGCGCGAGGTCTTTGTAAACTAAGAAAATTCAACGTGATGGCCGGTGGGATTTTTTCCGCTCAAAACAATTCAGGGCGATTTAAGGGCCCCTTTCACGGCAAGCTTCGTCCCTGCGCATAAAAAAAGCGGCCTTCGGGGCCGCTTTTCGCGAAGACACGGACACGACCGAGGTCGCGTCAGTTCGCCTCTTCATCTCTTTCTGTTGAGAACATATAGCCGAAGCCCGGGACCGTTTTCACGTAGCTCGAGGCATCCCCGATCTTTTTGCGCAGGGAGGAAACGTGTTTATCGACGGTTCTTTCTTCGACGTGCACGCCGGCGCCCCAGGCTTCGTCGATCAGCTGGTTGCGGGACAGCACGCGCCCGCGGTTTTGCACCAGACGGATCAGGATTTTCAGCTCGTGAGGGGTGAGGTCGACCGGTCTTTCCGAGCCGTTGCCGGTGAGGCTGACTTCGTAACGGTCGAGGTTCACTTTCAACTCGCCGAAAGTGATCTCCGGGGAACGGCCGCGCTTGGCGAGGCGGGCCTCCACGCGGGCCTGCAACTCGCGGGGATCCACGGGTTTGACGAGGTAGTCGTCGGCGCCACGGCGGAAGGCGTTCACCTTGTTGTCCATGTCGTTGACCCCGGTCAGGAACAAGACGGGCGTTTCCCCCAGGGAGGGACGCATTTCCTCGAAAAATTCGAAACCGTTTCCATCCGGCAGGACCACATCCAGCAAGACCAAGTCGAAAAGTCCCTTGGCCAGGGCCTTTCGCGCTTCCTCAAGGGTTCCGGCGCTTTCAACCAGAAAGCGGTTGTCGAGCGTACGGCGGACGAGAAACTGAATCTCGGGCGCGTCGTCGACAAGGAGAATCCTCGCGGTCATGAAACCTCCAGTAACAGCATCTTGGGGGGCCACTTGGCTCGGTGTGGCCTGGGTCATGGAATATGTCATAGGTAATATCCTCGGTCGAGATCGAATTGTAAAAAACGATAGAGAAGAAAGCGGTCCACGGGTTTTTTCACGAACTTGATGCGGAGTCCTTCCCGTTCGGCGGCGAAAAGGGCAGGGAGCGGTGCGCCAGTCGAGACGACAAGAATATCCGCGAGGGGTTTATTGGCTTTTTCCGCCATCCGCAGCAAGTCCACCGCGGTGCTATCGCTGTCCAAATAATAATCCGTGATCAACAGATCCGGTGGATGGGTCTGCATGATCTGCAATGCTTCGCTCATGGATTTCGCCGCGATCACCTCCAGGGATGGGTCATAACGTCGGATTTGCCTCGAGAGAGCCTCCAGGGCCACTTCATCGTCTTCCACCACCAGCACGCGCGGCGCGGGGATGGGATCCAAAGATCTCTGGCGGAAATGAAAGTCCTGGTAATCAAGGAATTCGGGATGAATATCGACCACTGTCATAGCGCACCTCCTTGTCCGTTTTGGTTGGGCGATTCCGATCCGTGAGCAAAAGTGTCGAATATCAAGGTGAGAGACGTATGAAGGACAGTCGAAGAATTCTTCATAACGCTCATGCTCTGCACGTGTTAAATTTCATTAAGAAAGAAGGACAGGATCATGAAAGATCACTTCTTGCTGCGTCATGGAATCAGGATGGCGGCGGTGGCCGCCTTTGGGGCCCTGACCCTTTTCACCGTGATTACGGTGCTTTCCTATCGCGGGGATAAAAGACTCATCGATCTGTGGGAGAGCTACATGCTCTCCGAAGAGCAGCTGTTCCTGCTTCGTGAAGACGCCAACCGCCTTTTTGAAGTCGAACACCGCCTCTTGTCCGGCGGGGTGAATTTGGACTCCGAGCTGAAGAAGGCCGGTACCGAATTGTCCCGAATCCCCTCTTTGGAGATCCACGCCCGCCGTCATCTGTCGCTGCTGCATGAGGCGCGCGCCCATCTGATGCGCAACCGCGACGCGCGGGCGCGGGCCATCCTGCAGGGCCCTGCCATCAACCTGGTGAGCAAGGAGCTGCGCGAGGCCCTCTTCAAATACGAGCTGAATGAACGCAACCGTTTGCAACAAAAGCTGATGACCCGGCTCGATTCGCAGGAAGAGATCCTGGAGACCGACGTGGCCGGCATCATCATGGCCGTGGTCCTTTGCATTTCAGCCTTCGTCCTGATGAGGCTCTACATGATCCGCCAGGGCAACTACGACCGCGAATTGGTCGCCGCCCGCCACGAGGCGGAGCGCGCCTCGCGCCTGAAATCCTCTTTCCTGGCCAACATGAGCCACGAGATCCGCACCCCGCTGAACGGCGTGCTGGGGCTCACGCGCCTGTTGCGCGAGACGAAACTCGACAGCGAACAGCAGGAGATCATCGAATCGCTGGAGGCGAGCGGCCGCACCCTGTTGTCGATCGTGAACGACATCCTGGACCTGTCGAAGATCGAATCGGGCAAAATCGAGGTGGAGGAGATCGATTACAACCTCAGCGCCGTGCTGGCCGACATCGAGAAGGTCTTCCGCGCCACCGCCGATCGCAAGCAGATCAAGTTCGTCGTGCAAGGGCCCTCGCAGGCCCTGTTCGTGCGCGGCGACACCGTGAAAGTGCGCCAGGTCCTGCAGAACCTGGTGTCGAACGCCCTGAAATTCACCCGCAACGGCGAGGTGCGCACGAGCTGGCGCATCGAGAACCTGCCCCGGGGCCTGTTCATGCGCTTCGAGGTGCGCGACACCGGCATCGGCATCCCGTCCGAAGCTTTGCACCGCATTTTCCACCCCTTCGAGCAGGCCGACACCTCGACGTCACGCCACTACGGCGGCAGCGGCTTAGGCTTGGCGATCTGCCGGCATCTGGTGGAAGCCATGGGGGGCGAGATCGGCGTCGACAGCAAAGTCGGTTTCGGCAGCCTTTTCTGGTTCCGCGTTCCCTATGTGTCCGTGGCGACGCCGCCCCTGGAGGACGAAGTCCTGTCGCAGCCTCTTCTGTCGAACGCCGCGTTGAAAGATTCTTCCTTGGTGGGGCCCGTGCTTTTGGTCGAGGACAACGAGGTGAACCAGCACCTGGTGGCGAGTTTCCTGCGCCGTCGCGGCTATCAGTTGGAGACCGCTTTCAACGGCATCGAGGCTTTGGATTGGTTGAAAAAACGCCCCTTCCAATTGATTCTGATGGACGCCCACCTGCCGGAAATGGACGGCTTCGAGGCCACGCGCCGGATCCGCGCCGGCGAGGCGGGCCCTTTGGGACGTGTGGTGCCGATCATCGCCCTGACGGCGAGCGCGATCACGGGGGAACGGGAAAGATGCCTCGCGGTCGGCATGAATGATTTCATGACAAAACCCGTGGATCTTGATTTGCTGGAGCGGAACATTCGCCGCATGCTCCGGAAGAAAGGGGATGGCATGGAAAGCCAAACGATGAAAGACACGAAAAAACCACTTCCCTACGACCTGGACGAGGATCTTTACCTGCAACTGATCGCCATCTTCCGGCGGGTGACCCCCGACCGCATCCGCGATTTCGAGCAGGCCAAAGCCAAGCAGGATTGGACGGCCGCCGGCAAGATCGCCCACACCATCAAATCCTCGGCCGCCCAGCTGGGGCTGACCGAGCTCGCCGAGATCTGCAAAAAGATGGAAGTCAAAGGCCTGTCCGGCGAGGGCGATGAGGATTGGGAGACGATGAGCGCCGAGTTCCATCGCCGCATGGAAAAGTGCCTGAACGAACTGCCGGCCGGCGCGACCACTTAAAGGATTTTGCAGGCCTCGTCGAAATCCAGGCGCGGCGCCCGCGGGAACAACCGCGATTCGTCGCCGTAGCCGATGTTGCACAGGAAATTCGATTTCCAGCTGCTGCCCTCGAAAAACACCTCGTCGACCTGCGTGTTGCTGAAGCCCGACATCGGCCCGCAATCGAGCCCCAGGGAACGCGCCGCCAGGAGCAGGTAGGCGCCCTGCAGGGTGGCGTTGCGGAATTCCGTCTCGAACGTCAGCCGTCCCTTGCCGTAGAACATCTCCCGCGCGCGCGGATTGTGCGGGGCGAGCTCGGGCATTTTGTCGTAATACTGATCGTCCATGGCGACGATGATGGTGACGGGCGCGGCGCGGACTTTCTTGACGTTGCCGTCATCGAGGCAGGGGATGAGTTTTTCCTTGGCCTCTTCGGATTCGATGAAGACGAAACGGGCCGGGCAGCAATTGGCGCTGGTCGGCCCCATTTTCAGAAGATCGTAGAGTTCATGAAGGGTTTCGCGGGGGATCTTGCGGTCCTGCCAGGCGTAGTAGGTGCGCGCCTTCAGGAAAAGCTGGTCCAGGGCGTGGGATTCCAGGGCGTGCTTGCGGGGGCGCAGAACTTCCGTTTCCATTCAAGTCCCTTCCGCGGAGGGGACTTGAATGTCCGCATCCGCACTATTTCGGGAGCACCACGCTGGGAACCGCCATCCTCAAGGAGAAGCGGGCGCCCTCGACATATTCATAAACAACGCTTCCGGCCAGGCGCACGGAGTTGTTCTCAGGATCGTAGTGCCAGCCACCGACGCGCTTCTGGGGGATCAGCTGGCCTTTTCCCTGGGCCAGCGCTTCCGGCGTCCCGTAGCGGACTTCGATCATGACGCCTTTGTCGTTAAAAAGCGGCCGCTGATCAAGGTAAATTTCCTTCTCAAGGGCTTTCATCGTGATATCGGAACCGATTTTGGACAAATCGCTGCCGAAGCTTTTTTTCGTCAGGCTCTTGATGTGCTTCTGACGGATTTCCTGGGTCGATCCCGAAGAGGGGTTGGCCAGCACGATGAAGTTTTCAAGATTGGTCGGGCCGAAACCGTTGCGGCACTTGCCGTTGTTCTTCGGTTGACCCTTGACCGTGTCGAAGCACTCGGGGTGGTAGCGCGGGTGAACGCGCAGGCCCCAGTCCTTTTTTTCGTCCGCGTCGGCCTGCGAGACCAGGACGCCGTACACGGAAACGCGGTCTTTCCTGCCGCCCTTGAAATCAAAAAGCTCCTGGGCCATCTGTTCAGCGGAGATCGAGGCCGAGGCATCGTCGGCGTCCGTCACCACGACCACCACGAGGGCGGCGTCTTCGCGGAAGAAGCCTTCATTGACGGCGCCGCGCCCCCCTTTTTTCAGGGCGGCGGACAGCGGCGAGAAGACCTCTTCCGTTTCGGGACCGCCCTGCTCATAGGGGGTCACGCCGATTTTCAGGGTGGAGGCGAGGATCTTCTCGTTGTTCTTGAAACGCGTGACGAAACGGGCCTTCAGGTACTGGTTCTTTTCGTCTTTGATCCGGCGCAATTCGCCGATCTGGTAGGAATCGCTCTTGCCGGAGTTGGCCTTGTAGTAACGATCGGTGCTGTCCCAGACGGAAATGACGCCGATGTTGTAGTTGATCATCCTGTTCTTCTGCAGGCCCGCCACGAAGGAGTTGATGTTGTTGCTCAGGTTTTCCTGGGCGGACTTCATGCTGTCCGAGTCGTCGACGACGAACAGGATGTCGATGTTCGGGTTGAAATCGAACTGCCGGCCGCCGCCGTCGATGGTGATCCATTTCGGCTTCGGGTTTTCAAACGTCGGTTTCTTCTCGGGCTTGATGTTCAGGATCGTGTCCTTCGGCAGCTCGGGCTGTTGAGGCGCCTGGTACTCCGTGATCCGGGGGGAATGATACATGTCCGTGGCTTCCGGCGCGCAAGCCGAAAGGCCCGTCAGGGCCGAAACGGACAGCAGCAGGGATGTGATTTTCATCGAGGCTTTCACATTTTCCTCCGGATGTTCTGCGGGCAGGAATTCACTTTCACTTGGTACTTGTCGAGTTCGTCGATCCACGGGCGGCCGTCATCGGCGAAGATCAGGTCGTCCTCGCCGGCTTCGTTGAACCGGCCGCGGGCGAAGCTGTTCTTGTCCAGGCCCTGGTCGGTGTGGACGCGCTGGGTGACTTCCACTTTGATGAGGTTCAATTTCTGCACCATGCGGAAGTTCTCGTTGGTCTCGTTCTGCGCGAGCTTTTTCATGCGGTCGCGCAGGAGCTCGCGGGCGTTGGCGGCGTTCTTTTCCAGGCGCAGCAGGATGGTCTGCAGGAGGCGGTCCTTGGAGGAGGCCAAAGCCTCCTGGATGACCGGAACGCCGGCTTCGGCCATCTTGATGCGCAGGATGTACTTCTGGACGCTCACGTCGCGGTAGAACAAGCGCGGCAGGGTTTTGGCGTTTTCACCCACGTCGTGGAAGGACAGGGGGAACGCGTCGGCTTTGTCGATGACGTTCTGCAGGGCTTCGTTGTGGCCCGAGGCCGCGAGCTTTTGAATGTCGTCGATGCGGGCCTTCTGCGATTCGCTGAACGTCGTCAGCGTCTCGAGGCTGCCCTTGTAGTCGCAGATCTTCAAATGCGCCAGGGATTGCAGGAAAAACGGTTCGGAGCCGACCACGGCGCGGAAGGCCGGGCTCAGCAAAGTCTTGGTCTGGGCCAGGGCGCCCTGCACGTCATCCTTGCGCAGGTAGGACCAGCCTTTTTCCTCGACGGCTTCCAGCCAGGAGTCCGAGGACTTGGGGATCCTGTTGTACTGCGCGATGGCCGCGTCGTATTTCCTCTGTTCGAAGAGGGTGCGGGCCTTCAACATGGCGCTCTTCTCGTCGGCCACGGGGCGGACGATGGATTCGCTCTCGACGCGGGTCAGGTCCAGAAGGCGCGACAAGCGCGCCTTGTCCTGCACGGACGACTGCACGTCCTTCGCCCACGCCTTGACGGACAGGGTCTCTTGCGCCAACGCCGGCGCAGCGAAACCCAAAAGGCCCGCGCTCAACAACGTGTGGATCAAAAGTCCCCGCGATTTCATAACAGGAATCCCATCCCCACGCTGGCGACGCCGGCGTGGATGTTGCGGGTGGCGCCGTTGGTCGGCAGGTAGTCTTTGTAGTTCTGGTAGCGGACTTCGCCGCGGATGGTGAAGTGCTGGCTCGCCCAGATGCCGACGCCGACGCCGGCCGTGTACAGGGCGCTCGAACCCGAGGACAACTGCATCTGGCCGCCGCCGGCCAGCAGGTACATGTCGAACTGGGTGACGCTGTTCTCGAGGAAACTCGTTTTGCCGTAGACCGGATACCAGTTCAGCACGGCCATGGCGGAGGACAGGGGATAATCGATGTCCGGGTTGCTCGAGTAAGCGTTGATTCTCTGGGCTTCGCGGGCCTCGTCGAACACGCGCTGGCCTTCGGGGGTCAAGCCGTTGCGGTGATCGAAGTAGCGCGCGCCGATGGACCAGCGGGGATTGAGGTGGAAATCCACCGAGGCGCCCAGGTTCTGGGTGCGCACGTAAGGATCGCCGCCCATGATGCCGCCGTAGCTGACGCCGAACTCGAAGCGCATGTTGCGCTCGACGGCGCGACGTTGCACGATGCGGGCGCGGTTCTGGGGATCCAGGGACTGGGCCATTTGCATCAGGGCTTCGTTGCCGCCGAGGCTGTCAACGTCCTGTTCGACGTTCACGCGCTTCGGAGCTTTGTTCTTGCTCTGGGCGAAGGCGCTTTGGACGCCGGCGATCAGAGCGACCGTCAGGGCGAGGCGGGTGAGGGTGTGGAGTTTCATTTCTTCTTCTCCTGACCTTTGTTGGTGGCCGCCCCCGCGGGTTGTTGTTTCTTGACCGTCGGTTGTTGCTTCGCCGCCGGCTTCGTCGCCGTCGACGGTTTGGCCGGAGTCGCGGCCGGCTTTTGGGCGGCTTGCGGCTTGGCGGCAGTCGGCGGCTTGGCCTGGGGCTTCGCTTGTCCTTGCGGCTTCACCTGACCTTGCGGCTTCGCTTGTCCTTGCGGCTTCGCTTGTCCTTGCGGCTTCGCTTGTCCTTGCGGCTTCGCTTGTCCTTGCGGCTTCGCTTGTCCTTGCGGCTTCGCTTGTCCTTGCGGCTTCGCCGTCGCCGCCGGAGCGCACTTGGCGCTCTTTTTCGCGGCCGACGTCTTCAGGGTTTGTTGGACCTCATCGGTCAACTGGCCGTCGACGGTGACCGTGGCTTTGAAAAGCAGTTCGTTCTGCAGCTCTTTGCTGTCGGCGTCGCAGGCCACGGACCAGGTGATTTCGCATTCCTGGCGGAAGGCGCCCTTGGCGGACACCTGGCAGCTCGCCGTCGGCGAACCGATCAGGTTGCGGATTTCCGGCAGCTCGACTTTGACTTCGGCCTTCGGGTTGGCGGATTCGGCCGTGAACACCAGGCGGATCGTCCCGCCGGGGATCAGGGCCAGGGACGTGCCCTTGATGCCGCTGAAGTTGAAGCGGGCGGAGCCCACCGGTTTCGAGTAACCGATTTTCAGCTGACGGAGGACTTCCGGGGTGGACGCGCCCGTCGGGCTGTAGACCTTGGCGCTCAAGCGCACGCGGCTGCCGTCGGCGTCTTTCATGACAGCGCCGGTTTGCGACAGCTGCGGCTGCACGGGGATGTTCTTGGTGTCGAAGAGACGGTGGAACTTCCAGGTGAAGTTGCCCAGGTACTCGTCACCTTTGGTCGTGTCGACCAGAACGTGGCGGGCGCCGTCGAGCTCCAGGAATTTGTTCCCGGCCGTCGTGCTGATGCCGTCGTAAGAGAGCACCAAGCGCGGTTTTTGCGGGGAGTTCTGGTCCACGCCCGGCACTTTCACCGTGATCGAGAAGGGCGTGATGGCGTCTTCGGCGATTTCCGTCGGCAGGCCTTCGAACTTCAGCTCGGAGGGCGGCGTCTGGTCGCGCAGGACGTCGATCCGGATCTCTTCTTCCTTCATCACGCTGGAGAGCTGGGCGCGCTCGGCCTCGTTGTTGGCCTTGGTGATTTGCGGGATGACTTTCACCTTCAGGGATTTGCGCGCGGAATTGGCGGAAATCGTGCCATAAGCCGGCGTCCAGGTCAGGGCGTACACGCCTTTTTCCTGGGCGCTGGAGACGTCTTGCAGGGTGATGCCCTCGTCCGGGCGGGACACGAGGCTCAAACGGGCCTCGACGCCCGGGAGAAGGGCGCGCACGCGGATTTTGAAGCTGGCTTTCTGGCCTTCGATGAAGGTCATGTCCGCTTCCGGCGTCACGACGACGAAGTTCTTATCGATGGTTTTCTGCTCGATGGGCTTTTCGACGACCACGATTTTTTCAACCGGGACCTCGACGCGGACCTCTTTCGGGATGTAGATTTTTTCCGGCACTCTCTGGACCTGCGGGACCACCGGGCCGTTCTGGGCCTGGCTGTGCTCACGGATCTGCGTCAGATCGCCTTTGTCCAAGGGGTCTTTGCCGGTCCCGCAGGCCGTCAGGGCGGCGGCGAGGGTCAAGGGGATGAGGGTTTTGATCGTTTTCATTTTCATCTCTCCTTGTTACCGACTGCTCACGCGACGGAGTTCAAACGGATAAAGCACATCGACGTTCACGTTGCCGACGGGGCGCGGGAACTGCCAGGTTTTCATCCGGGCGACCATGCAGCCTTCGACGGCGGCCGAACCCAGCGAGGATTGCGCGATGCGGGCTCTCGAGATGCGGCCTTGGCCGTTGATCACGAAATCCACCGAGACGCGACCGCTCAGGTCGGGTTTGCCTTGCAGACCTTGTTCATAGCAATAAATGATCTGGCCTTTGTTGCGGTTGATGACGGCGGCGATCTGATCGCGGTCGAGACCGCCTTCGATCGAAGCCTCTTCATCGAGGGGCAGACTGATGCCGCCGGTGCTGCCGACCAGCGAGATCTTGCCGTAACCGGCGCGACCGCCGCCCTGGCCGCGGGTGCCGTAGCCGCCGGCGCTCTGGGCGCGGCCGCCTTCACCGGAGCTGCCGGCGATGAGGCCGTTGCCCGGAAGGACGCCCTTCATGCCGCCGCGGCCGTTGCCGCCGACGCCACCGCCGCCCGAGCCGACGCCGGCCGAGCGGATGTTTTTCACCGAGTTCACGTCGAGGCCTTCATAACCGCGCGTGCCGTTCTTGACGCCGCCCAAAGCGGCGAGGGCGCCGACGTTCTGCAGGTTCTGCGGACGGTCGTTGCGCACGACGATGGGCTGCTTACGGACCACCGGGGTGGGCGCGCGTTTGGCCACGGCCTGCACCGGTTTCACCCGCTGCGGCTTGATGACCGTTTTGTTGGCGATTTTTTTGATGTTGGTTTTACGCGGCACGATCTTCTTCTCGGAGACCTTCACGTGCTGCGGCTTTTCCACGACCGGCTTCGTCTCTTCTTTCGGCGGGACGACGATGGTGACGAGCTGCGGTTCTTCCGGTTTGTTGAAGAAGCTGAGCCCGAAGGACAGGGCCACCAGCAGCACCACGGCGACGCCGTGACCGATGGCGGTCTTTTTCAGGAGGACCGTCATCCGCTCCTTGTCTTCTTCCGGGGGCAGTTCATGGGTGGGGCTCATCGGGGCGGTGGAATTTTCCGCCAGCTTCAGACGACCGATGCCCACGAGGGTGGCCGGGCCTTTCTGCAAAGAGGCCACCGAGACCTTTTTGATCACCTGGTACTCGACCTCGTCCTTGTCGAGGGCGGCCAGATTGGCGTGACCCTCGATCCGGCGGTTGTCGAGACGGTAAATGACGTTGAATTCATCCGTGCCCACATCGAAAGTGCGGACTTGCTGACCCAACTTGTTTTCCAGAACCAGGCGTGCGGTCTTCATATCGTCATTCCCTTAGTTACGTTCCACATCGCGTCTGATGCGATCATTGAAGTTCTTGCGGGCCCCGAGCAGATCTTCCAGGTACTTGTCGTTTTCCACGGTGGCCGTCGTGCTTGGCGAGTTCTGGAATTTCCCGTGGAGAGACGAAGCGTCGAAACGGAAGGAAGTGCCCAATTTCGTCTCCACGTACCTGGGCTGGGGCTTGCCTTTTCGTTTCGGGGCCGTTTTCGCCTCCGACACGCTGAAGGCCAGCAAAAGGGAGGCCATGAAAATCGCGGTTTTCACTCAGATCTCCTTCCTCTGGATTTGTTCCAGGCGCTGTTCGAGGTAGGAAGACATCAGCGGGTGGCCGATTTTTGTCTCCATGATTTTCAACTTTTCAAGGTCCCGGGTGTTGTCCGGGTTGCTGCGCACGGCCTCGCGGGCGGCCAGCAGGTCGGCGCTGGACGGGGCGCCCGAGCGCAGGGCCGATTCCAGGCGCGATTTCGACGAACCGGAGGCGTATTTCGAGAGCAGGCGCAGCTCCTGGGCGAGGATGCCTCGCAATCCCGGGCGGCTGTTTTCGTAGTCCTTGATCAGGTTGTCGAAGGCCCGGTCGTTGCCCCAGAATTCGTCCAACTTTTGGGCAGCCACTTTGGCTTTGGCGTAGAAGGGCTTCGCCTGCTGTTTCAGGAGATCCGTGTACTGCTTTTGCTGGGCGGCCGTCAGCTTGCGCGGCAGGGGCAGGCCGAGGAGCTCGCGCACGAAACGCTCGTTCTCGCGGCTGACCGTGGTCAGGGCGATGACCTGCGCCGTGTAGTCGTTCAGGCGCACGGCCTGGGCGAGGGAGCGGTCGGCTTCCGCCAGGGCCGCCATGCGGCTCTGGATCGACTTCTGCAGCAGGCGGTCGCTCTGCGGCGTCAGGCGCAGGCGCTCCAGACGCTGGGCGAGGCGCTGCGAGGCCGGGTAGAAGGACTGCTTGCGGATGAAGCGCGCGGCTTCGCTGCGGGCCATGGCGTTGGAGCGCAGGTAAGGATCCACGGCGTTGGCGTCGCGGGTCTTGCCGTACACCATCAGGATGACGTCGCTGAAAGTGACGGGATCGCGGGACAGTTCCGAAGCGCGCATTTTCAATTCGCGTTTCGGGTTGGCCGACAGGTTCACCAGGCGGGCGTGCAGGGCGACGGCGCGCGGGCCGCGCAAACCGGCCCGCAGGGCGGCCTCGTAGTGGCGTCGCGGGTTGCGGCCGGCGAGGTCGGACAAAGTGCCCAAACGCAGTTCGCGTTCGGCGGTGCCGAGGCTCGGGAAACGCATCTTGACCGCGACGTTGTAAGCCGATTTGAAATCCAGGACTTTTTCGTAGTAACCGACTTTTTGGGCGAGGGCCGCTTCACGGTCCTGGGCCGACAGCGATTTCACCGCGAGCATGCCGTTCAGGGCGGCGATGAACAAAGCGTCCTCGCCGGCTTTGGAGGCGAGCACGGATTGGTTGCGGTAGTGCAGGATTTTTTCCGCGTCGCTCGCGCCCTTCAGGTTCGTCGCGGACATCTTGCGCAGGGCCGAGCGCAGCTCGGACTTCGAGGAGTCCTGATCGTTGGCGGTCTTCGCCACCTGGTTGATCAGGGCTTTGCGCTCGAGCTGGCGGAATTCCTGGGCGTGGGCGGGCATGGCGGCGGCGAACTGCTCGGCGCTCTTCTCGATGTCGGCGTCGCGCTTCTCGATGGCCAGGGCGTCCAGGGCCAGGTCGGCGGATTTTTTCCGCAGATCGGCGGGACCCGATTTGTCGAGGGCGAGGGCGCTGAACTCATTGGCGGCCTGCGACCACTGTTTGCGTTCGTAAGCGACCTGCGCCAGCTGATAGCGGACCAGGAAGCTCTTCGGGCCGTTCGGGCGCTTGGCGAGGTAATGGCGGTAGGCGCTTTCGCGGGCGTTCAGGTCGCCGGTGCGTTCGGCGGCGTCCATCTCGCCGTCGAGGGCGATGGTCTGCAGCTTGGCGTCCTCGGTCTCGCTGGCCTGGCGGTACATGGACGCGGCCATGCCGAATTGCTTCAGGTCCATGGCGAGCTGGGCGCCCAGTACGGCCATCTGCGAGTCTTCCGGGAAAGTCTGCGTGTAAATGAAGTAAGCCTTCAGGACGTCGAGATCGGGCTTCACCTTTTTCGAGCGGTGCAGCTCCGTCACGTAACGTTTCATGCGCTTTTGCAGGTCGGCGCACTTCTCGGCGTCGCTGCACTTGGTTTCCTTGAAGGTCATGGCCGCCAGGGCGAAGTCCTCGGTGGATTTCGCCGATTGGCCCATGTCGTACTTGATCTGGGCCAGGCGCACGAAGGCGCTCAGACGCTCCTCTTTGGTGAGCTTCGGCTCGGCCAGGTAAGACTGGTAAATGTCGTAAGCGGCCTGCTTCTGGCCGAGGCGGTCGGCCTCGTCGGCGAAGAAAAGCAGGAATTCTTTCTGCTGATCGGCCGGGGCGAGCTCTTTGTAGCGATCGATGCGGGCTTGCGTGATCGGGCGGCGGGCGTAGAAGGTCGCCAGGTCGCGGGCCACGTCGCCGTGGAAAGCGGCGTCGTAAACGGTGCCGGATTCGGTGTCCTTGGTCAGCAGGTCCGGGGAGCCCAGCAATTTCTCGAGGCTCTTCGTGGCGGCGTCGATGCGGCCGAGGTTGAATTCGGACCAGGCGGCGCGGTACGTGACGAGGCCGCGGCTGGGGGCGTCCTTGTCGGTCAGGGCGATATTGTATTGGAAGAGGGCTTTCTTGAATTCACCCTTTTGGAAATGGATGTCGCCCAGGCCCAGACGGGCGCGGGTCACCAGGGACGGCGGGTTCGTCTTGGCGTTCTTGATGATTTTCTCGAACAGCGCGATGGACTTCTTGTCCTGGCCGGCGGTCTCATAAAGGTGACCGAGCTGGAACAGGATCACGCCCTGTTCGTCCTTGCTCGCCTTCGGCAGGACGTTTTCATAGAGGCTGATGGCGCGCTTGCGGTCCTGAGTGGAGCCTTTGCAGCCCTTGCAGTTCTCCTCGATTTCGTTCATGAAACGCTGACGGGCCCGTTCGGCCAGCAGGTCAGCCAGGCGCAGGTTCGTGGACATCCACGAGCTTTCGGTCCTCTCCATCTGGGAGAGGACGCGCTCGAGGCGGTCGATGACCTGGTTCTGTGTCTCCGAGTCCATCTTCGCGGCCTGGGCGGAGGAGGCCCAGATCGCGAAGGCCAGCAGGAATGAGGGGATCGTCTTCAGCGTTTTCATTTGTTCGGCATCACGGCGAATTTGAGTTTTTGGATTCCGGCCTCGGACCCGGCGCGCAGCAGGGGATCGAGATCGGCGTAATTCATCTCCTGGTCGGCCTGGATGAAGATCTCGGCTTCGTTTTCGCCGAGGCTTTTCTTCAGCTGATAAAGCTTGGCGCCCAGGCCTTGCACGGAGACGGCCTCGTTGTTGACGAAGTACTGGCCCTTTTCGATGCGCACGATCGAGGCTTGCGGTTTGTCCACCGCGATCCCGGATTCGGCGACCGGCAGGTTCAGGCGCTTCGGCACGTCGATCTCGATGCCGCCGCTTTGCGTGCCGATCAGCAGGTAGATGACGATGATCGAGAACGCGTCGATGAGCGAGGTCAGGGGAAGGGCGAGGGCCGCTTCCGCTTTCTTGCCGGCGATGGGCTCGCCGCCGTTCTTCAACAGCTGGGCTTGTTCCAGGGGCGAAAAGCGGGCGGCTTGGTTCATGGACGAGCGTTTCATGGTCTCACCTCAACCCAGCGGCGACAGACCGATGTCCGTCAGCTGGTTCTGTTTCATCTGATCCATCATGCGAATGACGTTGCCGTAATTCGTGCGGGCTTCAGGGCGGATGACGACGGTTTTGAGATCCGGCAGCTGCGACTTCAGGTTCTGCAGGCGCTGGCTCAGGGAGTTCCAGTCGATGTCGCGGCCGCGCGAGGCGACGCGATACTCGAGGGGCATCTTCTCCTTGACGTCGCGGAGGGACAGCTCGACGCTGTTGTCCTCTTTCACGATGGCCCACAGGGAGGGCGGGTTCTGGGCCCCGCTCACGCTGTTGTCGCCGATCGCCTGCTTCGTGTCGATGGTGCCCAGCTGCATCCACACCGCGGTCAGCAGCAGGAAGCAGATGAGCACGGACAGGATGTCCAGGATCGGCAGAATGTTGATCTCGAAGTTCAGTTCTTTTTTCTGGCTCATGACGTTCCTCTGTGTTCAGCGTTCAGCGAAAACCGGGCGACTGAAGTTACTGGCGCGTCGTCTTTTTCTTCACCGGCACGGCTTCGTAGTGGAAGCTCAGCTGGATGAAGAGGTTCAGGGCGGCCTTGTTCAGGTCCTCCATCAGGTTCGTGGCGCGGCTTTGCAGCACGGAGTACATGATGAGGGCCGGAACGGCGACGAGCAGACCGTAAGCGGTCGTGTTCATGGCCAGCGAGATCCCTTGCGACAGGATCGTGGCTTTTTCGGCGGCGTTGGCGTTCGAGATCCCGGCGAAAGAGTGGATCAGGCCCGTGATCGTGCCGAGCAGACCCATCAGGGTCGCGACGTTGGCGAACATGGCCAGGAAACCGATGCGTTTTTCAACGCGGGAGTTCTCCTCGAGAAGGACTTCGTCCATCTTCATCTGGATCTCTTCCTTGCCACCGAGGTCGATGGCGGCCTGGATGCCGGCGGCGGCGACCGTGCCCAGCGGATGGGTCAGGGCCATTTGCTGCGAGCGTTTCAGGGCCTTCTCCAGATTGCCGGACTGGATGTCCTCGTTCAGCAATTTGGCGAGATTCTTCTGGTTCGGCTTGCGGTTCATATAGAGAGCGAACGAACGCTCCACGATGATGGCGATCGAAACGATTTGGGCGGCCAGGATGGCCCACATCCAGATGGCGTCAGCGGACACGAAACCACGACCGAGAGATGCAAAAAACTCCATAATTCCTCCATTAACGTTCTTGAAAAGACGGAAACTCCACGCGGTGCTCTAGCAAGCCTGGGACCAAAGGTCGGGGAGCGTCCCCGGGCCCTGGTTTGGAGCTGGGCACGGGAAATGAAGGGGGCGGTGACGTTTTCGGGCGCTTTCGAATCGAAGTTTGTCAGGGCTTCAGCAGGGTCAACAGGTTCTGTGTCATCATATAAGTGAGGCCCCACAGCGGCGGGCCTTCTTTGATCTGCACGGCGGGAAGCTTGAGGCGGGCGCCGTCGCGATCGAGGACGAAATGCGTCTGTCGGGCGGGATCCAGGAGCTCACGCAGGGGCACCCAGAAAAAGTCCGCGACTTCCTCGGTTTGCAGGCGGATTTCGAAATCCCTCTCTACATAAAAGATAAAAGGACGGATGAAGAAATCGAGCATCTGCCCCTGGCGGCGGGCCTGCAGGTCGTCCAGGCGGCCGATCAGCTCGGTCTCACGCAGCTGCAGGCCGATCTCCTCGTGGGTCTCCCGCAGGGCCGTAGCGAGGTCGCTCACGTCGTTTTCTTCGCGTTTGCCGCCCGGGAAGGCGATCTGGCCCGACCAGTTGTTCAGGGGCATCTGCGCGCGGTGGATGTAACCGATCTCGAGATCCTCAAGGCCGCGCCCTTTGAGGATGGCGGCGACGCAGGCGCAGCGGGCGAAGTCCCGCTCGAGTTCGGCGGGGAACTGCCGCTCCATGAGTGAAAGCAATTGCTCCCGGAATGAGCCTGTGGCCATGACGCCTCCGCCGGTGACTCTAGCTGACGCCCGCCGGAAAAGATAGCGCCCGGGCGGCGTGGCCTTTAGCATGGGGGTAGGAGAGTGCCCCGTGAACCTTTTCGGACGTTGCCTGTGGTTGTTGCTGAAGCGCTTGTTCTGCCGGAAAAAGCTCGATCTTTTCGAGGCCTGCGACACGCGCTTCCGGGTGAATCCCCTCGATCTGGATCTGAATTTCCACATGAACAACGGGCGCTACCTGTCGTTGATGGATCTCGGGCGTTTCGATCTGATGGCCCAGGCGGGGATTTTCCTGAAGCTCTTCTCGAAAAAGTATTATCCCGTCGTCATGTCGGAGAGCATCCACTTCAGGAAGTCCCTGGGGCTGGGGCAGGGCTTCGTGCTGCGCACGGTGATTGATTCCTGGGAGGGGAAGGACTTCTACATCCGCCAGACCTTCCTGGTGGGGAACGAGGTCTACGCCGAGGGCTTCATCAAGGGCCGCTTCAAGCAGCGCGGCCGCCGGGGTTCGGTGCCGGTCTCGGAGATCTTCGCCCAGATCGGCGACCAGCGGCCCGGCAAGCCGCTGTCGGACCTCGCGCGGGCGCAGGTGACGGTGGAGGACCTGCTGGCTCAGTGAGCTAATTTTTCCAAGAATCCCCTCGGGTCGATCAGGAGTTTTTCCACGTTGGCGGGGGTGACGTAGATGCTCACTGCTTTCGGGTAAAGTTCCAGGAAACGGGCCATACCCTTGTTGGACCGCACGCGCCCTGATTTGACTTCGATGGCGAACAACCGGCCTTGGGCCTCGACCACATAATCGATTTCCGCCTGGCTCTCTTTCCAGTAGGCGACTTCCAGGCCCGCGTTGATCAGGGCCGCTCCGACGGCGGCCTCGAAAGCGCGCCCCAGACCTTCCTTGCTGCGGAACGCGTCGCGGTCAATGAGCGCCCCACAGAGGGGGACCAGTTTCGGCGAGGACGCACGGGAGAGATGGGCTTTCCTGGAGTACTTGTGCACGGCTTTCAGCAGGAAAGCCCCTTCATAGAGGTCGATGTAGCGCTTGATCAGGTCCGTGTTGCCGGAGTCCTGCAGTTGTCCCAAGAGTTTCGTGTAGCTGATGTCCTGGGCGGGATAAGACATCAGGATGACGAAAGCCTGGCGGAACAGGGCGGGCTTCTGCACATTGGCGGTTTGCAGGATGTCCTTGCCGATCACGGTTTCGACGATGGAGTCCTTGATGTACTTTTCCCACTGAAGAGGTTGTTTCAGAAGGGCGTAAGATCCGGGATACCCGCCGAACCGGATGAATTCGTCGACATCCATTCGGTGCAGCTCTTTGGATTTTTCATAACCCCAGTGCGTGGCTTGAATCAGCTGAAAGCGCCCCGTCAGGCTTTCGCTCAAGCCGGTTTGCAATTCCAGGGAGCTGGAACCCAGAAGAATGAGTTTGATGCGGGTTTTTTTTTCGCGCTTCTGCCGGTCCCAGAGATTTTTAATGGTTTGAGACCAGTTCGGTATCTTCTGGATTTCATCGATCACGAGCAGGCAGGAAGAGGATTCCAAGACGGCCTCCTGCCACCTCTCCGTGAGCCAGCTGGCTTGGGTGGCGAGCTCGTCATCCGCGGAGAAGTACAAAGAAGAGCCTTTTTGCTGCTCTAAAAATTGCAGGAGACCCGTGGTCTTGCCGACTTGGCGGGGACCGAGGATGACCTGGATGAAGCGGTCAAAATGCTCCCGGTTCCGGCGGAGCTCTTCAATGAAGGACGGTTGGATGACTTTTGCCATGCCCCGATCTTATCGGAGAGCTAGTAAAAATACTAGATCGAGCTCGTATTTTTACTAGATCGATCTAGTAAATCATCACTCAAATCGAATATATCGGCATTAGAGGCTATTTTTCGATCCAATGCTCGCGGCGGGAGATCTCCGAGAGCAGGATCGACATGCGGTCGTATTCGGCGATGCCGAGGCCCCGCCAGGGGCGGGGAACGTGGGCGGGACGGGGGTCTTCGGCCCGGCGGAAATGGCCTTCGTGAAAATCCAAAGTGTGGATGCCGCGTTCGGTTTTCCAACGCACGCGGGAGTTGAGCAACCGGGTGAGGGCGCGGGCGCGGCGGAGCTCGGCGGCGGCCCGCAGGAACAGGCGCTCGAATTTGGCGGCGATTTCCTCCGGCGTCGGCGGCAGGTCCTCCGCCTCTTCGTCCTCCTCCATCGCCTCGAGCAGGTCCTCCTCGACGGCGAGCTCGTCGATGTTTTCGGGCTTGGTCCGTTCGCGCAAGAGCCTCATGCCGAGGGCGAGAAGCCCGCGCAGGCCGGAGAAATCGGGCGTCGGCTCCTGCGCGCCGGCGAACATCTCGAAGCCGGCCTTGAGGATCCCGGCCTCGACTTCGCGGTAAAAGATCTGCTGGAACTCGCCGGCCTCCAGGGAGTCGCGCAGCGAACGCAGCTGCTCGATGGAGTTCATCGGCCGGAAAGGACCCAGCTCATGGACCTCGTCCTGCGCGTCCATCAGGCTTTCGAAATCACGGCTGTAAAAAATCAAACGCCGCCGCCCGGTTTTCAGGCTGACGTTGTAAGGGGGATTCAAGCGCTTGATTTCATCGGTCTCGAGCAGAGCGGCCTCGAGGGGGGTCTCGCACTCGGTGACCTGCAGGTCCCACACCTGGGCGAGCATCTCGAGCTTGCGGCGGTCGCGGTTTTTCCGGCCGCGGAAGTAGCTGTTCACGCGGTCGCGCAAGGACGTGGCCTTGCCGACGTAAAGGACCTCGCCGTTTTTGGCGAGCATGCGGTAAATGCCGGGCTTTTCGGGCAGGTTCAGGCGCTTGAGCCGGTCGATGTTGTATTCGTACTTCACCTTCTTGGGCTTGGGTTCCTCCCTCATCCAGGCTTGCAGGGCGGTGAGTTCCCGGAAACCGCGTTGCTCCAGCTCGCGCGCGAGCCCGCGCCAGATTTCGATCGTGGCCTTCACGTGGGCCGAGGCGCGTTTGATTTCCCCGGTGCGGTGGCCGAAATGCCCGGCGACGCCGCGGATGTTCTGGCTCGGCAGCTGGGGCAGAAGGCGCTGGGCCAGCTGGTGGGTGCAGAGGATCCGAAAAGGCAGTTCCGCCACGCCATGGGCCTGGAAAAGAGCCGCGAGGAAGGGCTTTTCGAATTGCGCGTAGTGGATCACCACCAGGGGATCCGGACCCAGGGATTCGATGGCGGCGCCGAGCTTCTGGAAAATCTCCGCCGCCGGCAGGGCTTTTTCCAGGTGGCGGGGTTCGATGCCGGTGATCTCGCTGATCCGCAAGGGCAGCTCTTCACCCTCGGGCAAGGCCACCAGGTAGGAGGTGATTTGCGGCTCATCCCCCTGGTCGGCGCGCATCACCGTCCAGGCGATTTCCAGGAGGGATCCCCGCGGCGGACGCATGCCCGTCGTCTGGCAGTCGAGCAGGAGAACCGGTTTTTCACGCAGGCTCATCGTTCTTCCCCCAGAATTCGGCGAGGTCGCCGAGAACGCGGTTCGACACCAAAGAGTCGACCGAGTCCTCGAGCCAGTCGGACGGCATGGATTTCACGTAGCTGTCTTGGGTGAAACGCCGGTCCATCAGGATGATGACGCCGCGGTCTTGCGGCGTGCGGATCACCCGCCCGGCGGATTGCACCACCTTGGCCATGGCGGGGTAAGTGTAGGCGTAATCAAAACCGCTGCCGTGGTTCTTCTCGAAATACCCTCGCATCAGCTCGCGCTCGAAATCAAAGGACGGCAAAGCGGGTCCGACGATGATCGCCCCGATCAGCATGTCGCCGGGATAATCCACGCCCTCGGCGAAAACGCCGCCCTGCACGGCGAACACCAAAGTCGGCCGGTCGGCGGCGCGCAGGCGCTCGAGGAAAACCTCGATGCGATCGGATTTCATCTCGCGCTCCTGCATCATCACGTCGAACCCCGGCGCTTGCACGAGATCCGCCACCTGGCGCATGAAATCGAAGCTCGGGAAGAAGACGAAATAATTGCCGGGCTTCAGCGCGACGATGCGCTCAATGGCGTCCTTGATTTTCCCGGACTCGCGACCGCGATCGCTCCATTTCGTCGAAACCTGGGGAATGACGAGGAGCTTGCGGCGATCCCGGGGAAAGGGCGAGGCGAACTCCGCCGTGCGCAGCTGCCCGGGATCGAAGCCCATCAGGCGCGAGTAATAATCGAAGGGCTTCAGCGTCGCCGAAAAGGCCACGACGTTCGCGAAGGATTTGTAACACCCGGCGAGCCACTCGGAAGCGTCACAGCAGATGATCTTCAGCGAATCCCCTTGCGGGTGGGGCCGGTAGGTGATGAAAAACCCTTCGCCGCGATTTTCCAGGGCGCCCGAGAAATCCGCCCACAGATTGCAAAAGCGCAGGACGGCGTCTTTCGGCTGCAGCTCCGCGCCGGACTCCATGTAGCGGCCCAGCAGCTGGCTCAGCTCATCGTTGAAGTCCAGGAAGGGCTTGGCGTCGAACTCCACCTGCATGGGCTGGGTGCAATTCCAGGGGCGCACCGCCTGGACGATGTCCGCGGCGCGGTCCATGGTGTCCTCGAGGTCCCGGCGCAAAAGATCGGGCACATGCCCCAGGAAGGGGCGCAACTCGTCGATCTCGCGCAAGGACAAGGCCGGGGAAAAATACTCCATGGCGCGGGCGGCGAGGTTGTGGGCCTCGTCGATCACCAGATTCGGCGAACCCTTGCGGCCCGGGCCGTTGGCGCTCAAACGGGCGACGGAGTTGCGCGGTGAAAAGATGTAGTTGTAGTCGCAAATCACCACGTCCATGCGGGACGCGACCTCCATCTGCAGTTCGAAGGGGCAAACCTCGTGCTCCCGGCCCATACGACGGAAGGCGCGGGCATCGAGCTGGTTTTTCTTCGCCAGCTGCGCGGTGAGATTTTCCCGGTGAACTTTGTCGTGGTAGTTGCGGGCGTACTCGCAGACCTGCGGGTTGCAGACCACTTCGTCTTTCAGGCACAGGCGCGCTTTCGCCGTCAGGGTCATGGACTTGACCTTGCCGCCGGTGGCCTGGATCTGCCTCACCGCCTGTTCGGCGACCGAGTGCTGGCTGTTTTTCGGCGTGACGTACAGGGTCTTCTGGCCGCGGGACAAAGATTCCGTCAGGGCCGGCGACAGCACGCCCGCCGTTTTTCCCAGTCCCGTCGGCGCCTGCAGCAGGAGGGGCTTTTTCTCCTCAAATCCCGAACGAACGGTTTCCACCAGATCCAGTTGCCCGGCGCGGGGCTCATTGAAAGGAAAGACGAATTTTTTGGCGGTTTTCCTGCGGCGTTTGTCGACCTTGTCGAACTCTTTGGCTTCCTCCACCAGTTCGTTCAGACGCTGATCGAGCCACGCCTCGTACTGCGGGCGATCGAGGTCCACGGGGATCTCATCCACCTGTCGCGTGCGGCTGGAGACGACGAGAAGGCTCAGGCGCGGCGCCGTTTGCGTGTTCAGCCAATGGAAGTAACCGTAGGTGCGCAGCTGCAAGCGATAAGGATGATCTTCACGGGCCTCAAGCTTGGCGCGCAGGTCATCGCCCTGGTAAGTCGATTTGATTTCCTCGATCAAAGCCGGTTGCCGGTCGTAAAATCCGTCCATGCGGCCGCTCACCAGGAAGCGGTAGCCGTTGCGCTCGAACGCGCGGCTGATGGTTTTCTCCGCCTCGAACTCCGGGAATTGCGCGGCCTTTTTCGCCTGCATCGCCTGATGAATCTCCTGCCCCACGTCCGGCAACGGACCGTAACCCGAATGCAGCTCGATGTGACCGGAGCGCGGTACGGGGAGAGCGAATTCGGAAATGGAGAGAGGGATGGTCTTCATCGGGGTGAACCATCATCCCCCCGACAGTCGGCGAAATCAACGCGTATGCCCCGCCCAGGAGACCGGGAAAACCTCGTAATCGATGGGTTTGCAGGCGCCGTTGTTGGTGCCCTCGTCGGAGCAGGCGGTCAAAGCCACGAACAGGTCGCGATGGGCCAAAAAGAGAATGAAATCCCCGGCTTTGGAGCGTGGTGGTTGAATGGAAATGCGGCCGTTCCCCGCCACCGGCACATTCATGAAAATATTGAAGGCGGTGCCGATCAGGCGCGGATCGTGTCGTCCCTGAAGGGCGGCGTTTTCGAGATTTTCTTGGCAACTGGGATGGTGCTCTTGATGGTTGCCCAGTTTTTGAAACATGTCCAGGCTGCAGGGCGTGATCAGAAAGTCGTGCACCCCGCAGCTGTCCTCGAGGATCTCCAGCATGATGCGGCCCGAACGGCCGTACAGAAAATGGCCTTTGGTTAAAGCCAGGGTGTCGTTTTCGTCGATCGACCGCCCGGACGACAAAACATCATGGGGCACCAGGCGATCAAAACAGAAAAGATCGGCGACCTGACCGCCGAAAGGATCGCTGACTTTCAGAGATTGACCGGCATCCAGGGGGAAACCGACGCCGGTCCGGGGTTCCAGCCGGGCTTTCACGGTTTTTCCGACTCGCGCCGAAAATGAAAAGGGCATTTCCACTCCGGGGGATTGTCGCGGCCCGAGAACTGAATGCTCTCCCAGTCATCGCCATGCCAAAGGGCCATGGGATTGGCCGAGCCCTGAAAGCGGACATCGCGCTGACGGTTCTTCTGCACCATGGGCTCGTACAAACCTTCCGTCATCAGGGATTGAAACTGCCGGAAGACGTTGAAGACCAGCGCCGGGCGTGGAAAACGCCGGGACAACCGCGAGCTCCGTTCGTGCAGGCCCACGACGAAAAAGGCCTCTCCGCCCAGGGAAAAGCAGAATTTTTTGTCGGCGGGATCCTTGGGCGCGTCCGCCGGCCAGTCGAGGTCTTTTTGTTCCTCGGAGGTGAGGAAGGAAAGCTCCCGCCACAATCGTTGCTCGAACTCCTCTTCGCTCAAGGGCGGGACGGGGTCGAAAACCGCCCAGAACGTCAGGTAGGGGGAGGACGTCGTTTTTTGCTCGTTCAGGAAAAACAAAAGGTCCTGGCGCAGCTCCCGCCAGGCCTGGCCCCGACCGAGCTCACCGTAAAATCCCAGGCGGTAGTCGTCGCGATGGTAGGAGGTGATGGCGGCGATGCAGGGGTAATGGTGCTGGCCGATCAGGCGGGCGATCTCCTGCTCCATCTGCCGGGCGGCGTCCGCGAGGGCGGGGGCGGGTTCGGGATGAGAGGGCCGCAGAATCTTTTGCTCCGGCCGGAAGAGCCGGGCGGAGGGAAGGAACTGTGCATTTTCCATACAGCTGTTCTTAGGGGAGTCGGAAGGGCCTGTCCTGCGGGTTCGACGATTGTCGGGATTTCTGGATGGATGTCTCAAGCCGGGACGATGGCCCCGTCCAGGGTTTCAATTCCATGATGGTTTGCGACAATCATCAGACGGGGGTTTTATGAAGCGATCCGTCGGCATCCTTGTGATGTTTTTCGTTTTTTTGGGCGGTGCGGCCCACGCCTCACGGGATCAGGGCGGCAGCGCCATTGATTTCTGGCTGCAGGAAAAAGGCGGATACTCCGGTCCTTCCCTGTTTTCCACGTCCGGCAGTTACAGCAAGTACGGCGGCATCAGTTACGTCGAAGCCGGCGGCATGTACAGCCGCGGCGGCGTTTCCCTGACCAAATCCAAAACCCAGTGTCCCGGCAGCGCCGCCTTCCAGTGGAACTACGCGGACGGGCGTTGTTATGAAATGGGCGCGAACACGGAGTTCCTGAGCCTGATCGATCAGAATTTCAACAAATGCGTCGCGACCGGCGCGCGGGCCGCGGGGATTTCCTCGAACCAGGGATCTTTCCAAGGACGCGTCACTCACGTGGGCTTCGGCGGCGATGCCCGCCATCAACGCACACGCTCCCTCCACAATGTGGGCCGCGCCGTGGACATCTCGAGCATCGAGGTGAACGGCCGCGTGCTGGATTACAAAAACGCCAGCCTCAACCCCAACGGGACCGAGGCGCAGTTCTTCGCGGCCTTCCGCCAGTGCTGGAGCCAGGCCGTGGTGGCGGCCGACGCGAGCTGCGCCAGTTACGCCACGAGCAGCGGCCTGGTGGGCTGCCTGGATCACTCGGGCAGTCACATGCACCTGTCCTACCCGGTGTGCAGCGGCGGGGCGAATCTGAATATCGCGGCTTTCCAGTACCGCATGAACTCCCTCCTGAAATTCGCGTTTTTCATGAATTCCCTGCGCGCGCAAGCGGCGTCCCCCGGCAAGACCACGAAATTCAACCTGACCCTCGCTTCGGGCGCGAAAGTGACCGGGGAGGCGGAATTCACCGGTGAGCCGGTGAACGCCCCCGTGCAAGTCAAGCTTCAGGCCGTCTGCGCGAAAGGCGACGGCAAGCCCGTCGTCATCGAGGCCGGCAAAGCGGTGTGCGACGACGTGTCCGTGAAAGAGGACAAAGCCGCGAAGAAACTGGTGCTGACTTACAAAGAAGCCACCATCGTTGACGGCAGCGTGGAATGCGGTTCCAAAGAGCTGAAGCAGCTCTACGCCGACCCTTGCGCCAAGAAATAGGATTCACGTCATGAGCAGCAACTCGTCCGGCCGCATCGTCGTCATCACGGGAGCCACTTCGGGATTCGGCCGGGGGCTGGTGCGTGAATTCCTGGACAACGGCGACACCGTCATCGCCACCGGCCGGCAGCTCACCCGCCGTCCGGAGATCCTCCAGGAGGAGCGCGCCGGGTTCGGCGAGCGTCTGATCGAGATGGACCTGGACGTGACGCTGTCCCTCGAGCGCGAGATCTTCGTGCAAACCTGCCAGGAAAAATTCGGCCGCGTCGACGTGCTGGTGAACAACGCCGGTTACGGCCTTTTCGGCGCCCTCGAGGACACGGGTGAAATGCAATTGCGGGCGCAGATGGAGGTCAATTACTTCGGCCTCGTGCTTTTGACCCGGGATCTGCTGCCTTTGCTGCGGAGTTCGCGGGGCAGGATCTTCAATTTTTCCTCGGTGCTGGGGTTCATGGGCTTCCCGCTGACGGCGCTTTACTGCGCGAGCAAGCATGCCATCGAGGGGTTCACCGAATCCTTGTCCTTTGAACTGCGTTCCCACGGCGTGCAGGTCTGCCTGATCGAGCCGGGCAGCTACCAGACGGGGTTCGGCGGCAGCGTCATGTGGGCGGAAAAAAGCGCCGACGAGAACTCCGCGTTCTTCCGCCAGTCGAAGAACTACAAGGACTTCCGCGAAGTCCTGTCGAACGGACCGACCCTGAACAAGGTGTCCGACGTGCCCCGGGGCGTGGTGAGACTGTCCCGCCGTTCGCGCCTGCCCTTGCGGGCCCGCTTCGGCAAGGACAGCCAGGCGACCTACTGGCTGCGCCGCCTGCTGCCGGCGCGGCTTTTCCTTTTCATGATGACCCGGTTCTTCGCGACCAACATCAACCGGTAACAGTTCCCTTTTTGTCGCGCGCCGCGCGACAAAAAGGGAACTGTTACCCCAGATTGCCGGCGTAGACGCGGATCAGGCGCTGCAACTGCTTGAGGGTCTCCTCTTCGCTGTCGCCCTTGATGAGGTGGGTGAAGAGCAAGTGACCGATGTTGATGATTTTCACGTCCGCGATGATGTCCTCCAGGGACGCGTTCGCGTTGATCTTGCCCTTTTCCTGGAGAAACCGCAGACGATCCCTCAGGAAAACATCTTGGGTCACGAGAGGGATGCTTTCGCGGAAGCGCTTCAGGAATTTGGGGTCCGTGAGGAACTGCGAGAGGATGATTTTGAAGAGGTCGCTCTCCCGGACGATCTTGTGGAAATGGAAAAAGGCGTACTCGGTGAGTTCTTTCTCCACGGAATCCTGGGGCGGGTAGGACGGCGGTTCCTGGTGTCCCTGCTTCGCCTCCTGCTGGAGGAGGGCGAGCAGCAGACCGAACTTGCCGTCAAAATACCGCGCGATCAGGGCCTCGTTGACCTTGGCTTTTTGCGCGATCGCGCGCGTGGTGGCGGCGTGAAAGCCCAGCTTGGAAAAGATCTCCTTGGCGGCCGACAACAGGCGCTCTTCCGAGGCCACTCGGTCCCTTTGTCTCGTTTTGGGGCGCTCTGAAGAGGTCATGTTTTCATCTCCAAGATCTTGAAAAAAGACCACTTTCTCAGGCTAGACCAAAATTCCCTGTCTTTCAACAAGTAATCACTTGAGTACTTAAAGCGAATGCCCGATATTTAATAAGTAATCACTTAATTACTAATGATGTTGTCAAGACACAGGAGCGCCGATGAAAGCCATGAAAACCATCCTTCCAAGCCTTCTCTTTTGGGGGACGCTGGCGGTGACGAGCCCCGCCTCGGCCTTGTCCCTCAGCGAGTACTTGGGTCAAGTGCAGAAGCAAAACCTCTCCGTCCAGGGGCAGGAGCAGCAGGCCGGGGGCAGTGGCTTGCTCGCCCGCGAGGCGGATCTGATTTTCACGCCGCAACTGACCTTTGACGCCAACATCGGTCACGACGCCAAGCTGTCGAGCCCGCCCGCCATGATCTACGACGACCGCAAATCGCAGACCTACTCCCTGGGCGTGAGCCAGCAGTTCCGCTTCGGCCTGCAAAGCAAGATCTCCTACGATGTGTCGCGCACGAGTTTCGACGGCGCCAACTTCGGCCCGAACGTCCTGAATTCCTACTGGGATGCGGCCCCGAAACTCGAGCTGTCGATGTCCCTGTGGCAGAACGCCTTCGGCCGCGGCGCGCGCCTGAATGAGGAAGTGACCCGCCAGCAGGCTTTGGGCAACAGCTACAACAGCCTGGCGCAGGCGCAGAACCTGATGGTCGAGGCGGAGGCCGCTTACTGGCGCCTGGCTTCGGCGCAGGAAAGCGTGCGCATCCAGGAACAGGCCCTGAAGGGCTCGGAAAACATCCTGAACTACGTCAGCCGCAAAATGGCCAAGAACCTCGGCGAGGAAGCGGACATCCTGCAGGCCCGCGCCCTGGTGGAATCCTACAAATTGCAATTGCAGCAGGCGCAGACGGAAGAGCGCGCCTCGCGCCGCGGTTTCAACAAGTACCTCTATCAGGAGGCCGATGAAACCGTGCCCGCCCTGGAAGGCTTGAACTACCAATCCCTGCAGCAGGTGGCCGTGCCGGCGAAACGCCCGGGCGATCGTTGGGACGTGAAGGCCGCCGAGGCGCAACTGGCCGTGGCCCGCGCCAGCAGCGAGCAGGCCGCGGAACGCTCGAAACCCGTGCTGGAGGTCTTCGGGAATTACGCCCTGAACGGCCGGGCCGCGGAGGCCCGCGACGCCCTGGACAACGTCAACGGCAGCGAGCGCGACACCGGTTACGTGGGCCTGCGTTTCCGCATGCCCTTGAACCTGTCGGCCACGGCCGATGCCCGCAAAGGGGCCGCGCAAAACCGCCAGGCCGCCGAATTGAACGCCCAGGCCAAGCGCTACTCGCAAGAGCAGGAGTGGATCGATCTCACGCAGAAACTGTCCGACGCGAAAGAAAGCCTGCGCCTGGCCACGGCCATCGAGAACGCCCAGAAAGCGAAACTCGAGAACGAACGCGGCCGCCTGCGGCAGGGCCGCACCACCACTTACCAGGTGCTGATGTTCGAGCAGGACTACAGCCAGTCGCAGGTGTCGCGCGTGCGCGCCGCCTCCCAGATCCTCTCTTTACAGTCTCAAATCAAACTTTACCAAGCCTCTGACGAAGGGGGTGTGCAATGAGTCTCGCGCGTCTTTCCATCCAACGTCCCATTTTCACGGTTTGCGTGACCATCGGCATCCTGGTGGCCGGCCTGGTCGGGTTCAAATCCATGAGCGTCGACCTCTACCCCGACGTCAGCATCCCCATCGTGTCGGTGCAGACGACCTATCCGGGCGCGGGACCGGCCGAGATCGAAACCCTGGTCAGCCGCCCCGTCGAGGACGAGATCAGCACGATCTCGGGCATCAAGCGCCTGACCTCGAAAAGCCTCGAGGGCGTGAGCCAGGTGATCGTCGAGTTCCAGAGCAGCGTGCCGGCGGCCTACGCCGAACAGCAGGTCCGCGACAAGGTGAACATCGCCAAGGCCAAGCTGCCCCAGGAGATCAAAGACCCGGTCATCAAAAAATTCGACCCGGCGGATACGCCGATCCTGGTGCTCGCGCTGTCGGCCAAGAACATCGGCGACGCCGAGCTTTACGATCTGGCCGATCAGTTCGTGAAGCCGCGCCTGGAACAGATCAACAACGTCGGCGCCATCCAGATCATCGGCGGCCGCAAACGCGAAATCCACGTCTCCCTGGACCGCGCCAAATTGCGCGCCCGCGAGATCTCCGTCACCCAGGTGGCGAACCAGATCGGCGCCTCGGGCGAAAACGTGCCCAGCGGCAAAGTGAACCAGGGCGACAAGGAGCTGATCTTCCGCGGCTTCGGTGAATTCCAATCCGTGCCCGAGATCTCCGACACCCTGGTCAACCTGTACGGCAACGAAGTGCCCACCCGCGTGGCGGACCTGGGCACGGTGAGCGACACCCTCGAGGACGAGAAATCCCGCGGCTTCGTGCGCGGGGAGCGCGCCATCCTGCTGCAGGTCTACCGCCAGGCCGGTTCCAACACGGTGGCAGTCGCGAACGACGTCGTGAAACAGATGAAGGTGATCGAGCCCGAACTCGCCAAGATCAAAGGCGAACCGAGCCTGCAGATGATCACGGACTCCAGCACGACGATCAAAAACAACGTCTTCGACGTCTACGAGACCATCATCATCGGGATCATCCTGACGGTGATCACGGTGCTCTTCTTCCTGGGAAGCCCGCGCTCGACCCTGATCACGGCGCTGTCCCTGCCGGTGTCCCTGATCGGCTCCTTCGCCCTGTTGAAGCTCGCCGGCTTCTCGATCAACATCGTCACCTTGCTGGCCCTGACGCTGGCGGTGGGCCTGCTGATCGACGACGCCATCGTGGTGATCGAGAACATCTACCGCCGCATGGAACTCGGTGAGGAAGCGAAGACCGCGTCCGATCGCGGGGCGGGCGAGATCCAGATGGCCGTGTTCGCCATCACGCTCGTGATCATGGCGGTCTTCGTGCCGGTGGCCATGGCGTCGGGCATGATCGGCCAGTTCCTGAAGCAATTCGGCCTGACCGTGGCGTTCTCCATGGCGATCAGCTTGTTCGTGGCTTTGACCATCATCCCGATGCTGGCCGCCTACTTCGGCGGTTCGGGTCACGCCGCGCACGGGACGGCGACCTCGAATTCCCTCTACGATCAGACCTTGGGCCGGTTGTTGAGGGGCTTCGACCGCTTCCAGACCTGGCTCGAGAACATGTACGAAAAACTGCTGCGCATGACCCTGGAGCACGCCGCCCTCACGGTGATGGCGACCTTCGTGGTCTTCGGCCTGAGCCTGTACACGGCGGCCCACGTTCCCTTCGAGTTCATCCCCGACGACGACAGCGGCCAGATCACGGTGACCCTCGAGACGGCCCCTGGCACGAACCTGGACGGCATGAACAAGATCGCCACCGTCGTGGATGAGGCCATCCTGAAAAACCCGGAGGTGGATTTCACCATGTACTTCGTCGGCAACCAGTACGGCGAGGCGAACAAGTCCAGCTTCTACGTGCGCCTGAAAGACCAGCGGACGGTGTCGACGGTGCAGTTCCGCGATCAGCTGCGCGGGCAACTGGCCACGGTGGCGGCTGGCGCCAACCCGGTTGTGAAAAAGTACGACGCCTCCGGCAGCGGCATGGCCGCGCAGCCGGTGACCATCAACCTGATTTCGGCGAACCCGGAATCCCTGGAAAAATACGCCGCCACGCTGATGGCGCACATGAAAAAAGACGCCCGCCTGAAAGACGTGGACAGCAACTACCGCACGGGCAAGCCCGAGCTGCAAGTCCGCCTGAAAAACGGCGCCGCCCGCGAGTACGGGATCAACACGAAAACCATGGGCCAGGAGCTGCGCGCCCAGGTGGAGGGTTTCACCCCCGCCAAGTTCCGCGAGAACGGCCGCGAGTACGAGGTGCGCGTGCGCCTGAACGAAGAGCAGCGCGACCTGAAGAAAATGTACTCGCAGGTCTACGTCCCGAACATCAACCGCAAGCTCGTGCGCCTGTCCGACGTGGCCGACGGCAAGATCGTCGACGGCCCGGCCTCGGTGGAGCGTCAGGACCGCGGCCGTTACATCCAGGTCACGGCGGGTCTCGCCCCGGGCGTGGGCTTGAGCAACGTCATGAACGACCTCAACCGCGCCATGGCCGAAGGCGAGATGAAGCTGCCCTCGGACGTGCGCATCTCCCTGGCCGGCGACGCCGAGAACATGAAGGAGATGATGGGTTCCGTGCTGATCGCCCTCGGCTTCGGCGTGCTGGTGATCTACCTGATCCTGTCGAGCCTCTATGAGTCCTTCATCACGCCGATCACGATCATGGTGTCCCTGCCGCTCGCTCTGAGCGGGGCTTTCCTCGGCCTGTACCTGACGGGCAAGAGCATGAACATGTTCGCGATCCTGGGCCTGTTCACCCTGATCGGGGTGGCCGGCAAGAACGGGATTCTGCTCGTCGACTTCGCCATGCAGCTGATCCGTGAGGGCGTGGACCGCGGCGAGGCCCTTATCCAGGCGGGCAAGGCGCGCCTGCGCCCGATCCTGATGACGTCCTTCGCCCTGATCGCGGGCACGGTGCCGATCGCCATCGGCCTGAACGCGGCTTCGCGCACGCGCACCTCCATGGGCGTGGTCATCATCGGCGGGGTCGTGATCTCGACCATCCTGACCCTGGTGGTGGTGCCGGCGCTGTTCACCTACATCGACCGCTTCCGCCTCTGGGCGAACCGCGTGGGCTCCCGCTTCACGTCGGAAGGCGCGCCCTCCGGCGCGCACGCGGCCGAAGCGGCGGTCGTGACGGCGGAAGAGGCTTCGGCGGAAGGGAGGACGTTGTGAGAATCTCGGCACGGCCTTCGCGCAAGGCCACTTCACAAGGCAATGCCCGGGAACGATTGATCCACGCGGCCCTCAAGCTCTTCGCGGAGAGGGGGCCGGACGCGGTGTCGGTGAAAGAGATCAGCGACCGCGCCCGCATCAACGTCAGCCTGATCTCCTATTACTTCGGCGGCAAGGAAGGGCTGTTGGACGCCGTGTTGGAGAGCCTGGCCGAATCGCGCTTGCGCGACTTCGACCGCATTTTGGTCAAGGTGGATTCAGCCCGGGAGTTCCGCGTGCGGCTGACCTTGCTCCTGCGCAACCTGATTCATTTCTTCCGCGGCCATCGCGAGCTCGTGCGTTTGTTTTTCGAAGAACTCGAGCGTGGCCAGAGCCAGGCGGAAAAAATCAACGCGATCACTTTCCGCCGCCTGGGTGATCGCCTGGAGGCTTTTTTGAGCGAAGCGAAAAGGGCGGGCTTCATGCGCCAGGAGGGGAATGTGAAGATCATCGCCCTGCAGATTTTCGCCCCCGTGGGGCAGCTGATGAGGAACGACCGGAGCCTGGAGCGCTTTCACGGCATTTCCCTGTATGATCCCCGTTTTTGCCGGCAACTGGTCCGTCAGATCGTCGCCGGCGTCGCCTCGGCGGCTTAACGCTTGTCACCCGGGAAGATCGCCTGCAGGTTGGCGATGCCCTTGTCCATCTCGTTGGTGAACATTTTCTCGCAATCGATGAAGACGCTGATCAGTTTCATGAAGAAGGACTGACGACCGCTCATCGCCCAGGTGAAGCGCGTGCCGCCCTCATCGGGGGAAATCTTGTAATGGATGTCCTGCTCGCCCTCGAAAGGCTTGCGCATCCGGAGCTTCAGATCGACCTGTGAGGAGGGCGTCGCCTGCACGACCTCCAGCTGACCCGCGCCGACATCGCCGTTGCCTTCGAAATCCATGACGGCGCCGGTGCCGCTCTCCGCGCCCGAGAAGGTTTTTTTCATGCTCGGGTCTTTTTGCTCGTAGGGATTCCACTGACCGCCCAGCTTCAGGTCCGTCAGGTAGGGGTAAAGCTTCTCCGGCGTCGTCGCGATCACCGCCGTGCGCTCGAAATGGAACGAGTCCGGCTTCGTCGCCGCGTAACCGAGGACAATCACCACCAGCAAGACCAAAGCGATCAAAATCCTTTTGAGCATGAAATCCCCTCCCGTGGGTTCGTCTGGGGAAAGGTTAGCACAGCCAAGGACGGGATCGAGGTTTTTTTTGAGGATGATTTAATCGTCAATATCTTTTCGGTGGCCGATACGGATGATCGTGATTTGAATCACTTTCTTTTCAATCACATAAACAACCCGATAATCCTGAAGGAAGGATGGTCCTGTCGAATCACTCCGGCACGTGCTTCGACAGGAATGAATACTGCGTCCGGTAGCCGAGCAGCCGGTCTTTTTCCGTGCCCGCCGTGTGGCCTTGATCCTGGATGAAATGGATCAGGTGGGGTTTGTCCGAATTTTTCAGTTTCTCCAGAAACTCCGTCATCGTGCTCGCGGGAACTCGTTTGTCGTGCGTGCCGTGCGCGATGTAGATCGGGGCTTTCAGCTGTTCAAAGTGGGTGAGGGGCGAGCGCTCCACGTAAAGATCGCGATGGTCTTTGAGGGGACCAAGAAGCATTTCAACCCAGTCGGAGATCCACGAGTCCTCGTGAAATTTCACGAGATCGGCGAAACCGGCCCAGCAGACGCCGAATCCCCAAGGATACTGCGAGTCGACGCCTTTGAAGCCGGAGGGCATCGTCAAGGCGCGAAGCGTGGCGTAGCCGCCATGGCTGCCGCCTTCAAGGCCGATGCGGGATGGATCCAAGCCCAGTTTTTTCTCAAGAAAACGCGCCGCCCAGACCAGATCCAGGATTTCATTGCCGCCCAGATCCCCTCGCAGCATTTTTTCCCATTCCTGTCCGTAGCCCCAGCTGCCGCGCACGGCGGGACTGAAAAAGGCAAAACCTTGTTCCAGCCACAAGTGGGCCTCCGGCCAATAAATGTCGTTGCCGCCGTAAAAAGAGGTGATGACCGCGCCGCGCAGTTTCGAGGCTTTCGGCAGGGCAAGATAGCCCGGGATTTCGAGACCATCAAAAGAGGGATATTTTAGGAATTCATAGCCCCGGCATTGAACCAAATCCGCCGCATTGCCGCGATGGAGGTTGATCTCTCGAAGCGGCTGGAGGGTGCCCGCGTCCAACTCCCGCAGGCAACTGACCTGATCCATCGCCGTTTGATTGACCCACAGGCGGGAGGAGTGCGCGAAAGTCCTCAACGTGCCTTTGAAGGAAGTCGTTTTGATGTCTTTGGAGTTGAGGTCCAGAAGATGGACGAGGGTCAGGCCTTGTTCGGGCCGGGGTTCCGCGATCAAAGCTTTGAGATCGGCGTTCCGGGAGCCAATGCGCGCGCTGGAAGCCAGGCGGCCGTCGAAATGATGGATTTTCTCGATGTGCCCGTCCTTGAAATGAAGACGGTAAAAGTTCTGGTGCCCCTCATGCTGGCTCGTGAAGTGCAGGTGGTCCGGCGCGATGTCAAAACTCCAGATGTTCAAAGCGGAGTTTTCAACTTCTTTGTTCAAGAGAAAATGGTGAGTCTTCGTGTCAAGATCGAAGCAGGCGATGTTCAGGTTCGCGCGGCGATTGCCGCGATCAACGACAAAATAAAGTTTCCGGCCATCTTGCGAGGGAATGGTTTCGTGCCAAGACATCCGGTATTCCCAGCCGTCGTCATCAAAGAGGAATTCCTTCATCCCGCTTTTCAGATCCAATCGATAGACCTTGCTCAGAAAGCTGCGGTCCTCGCGCTGGGTGCGCACGCCGTAAAAGACGGTCTGAAAGTCCGGGGAAAGATGAAAATGAGAAACCAGGGGCTCTTGGGTGAGAGTTTTCAATATCCGTTCGTCTAAGTTGAGCGAGTAAAGGTTGTAATTTTCCTGATGGCGTTCGTCCGCCATGATGTACAGGGTGCGGGTCTTTTCATCGTAGTCGAAGGCATTCAAGCTGCGGAGTTTGAGGTCTTCCTTGAGAAGGCAGATCCCGTCATCGAGTGAGACACTTTTTTTCAGGTCCAAGGCATGCAGGAGCTTTTGGCCGTCCACCTCGCGGATGAAGAAAAGCATGTCGCCTTTCCTGCTGAAGAAAAAGTTGGAGGAAGGAAAAGCGCGGATGTACTTGAGATAAATGTCGTCGTTCACGATCACCTCGCTCCGTGATTTATATCTTTGTCGTCGAAAGGCTGTCGACTCCGAAAAAGCCGGCGGTCGTTAACGTGCTGCGCCCCTCAAGAGGAGCTGGCACTCATTCGGGGGACGGCGTGTCTTAGGCGCTGGTGGCTTTCAGGCCGATGATGGACACGATCAGCATCACCATGAAGGCGAGGCGCGGGAGCGTGAGCGGTTCCTTGAACAGGACGATGCCCAGGATTCCCGCGCCGGCGGCGCCGATACCGACCCAGACGGCGTAAGCGGTGCCGATGGGCAGGGTCTGCGCGGCTTTCGCCAGCAGGAACATGCTTGCGGCGAGGGTGGTGAGGGTGAAGGCGCTGGGAAGCAGGCGGGTGAAGCCCTCGGTGTATTTCAGCCCGATGGCCCAGCAGATTTCCAGAAGTCCGGCGATCACGAGAAGAATCCAGGCGGATGACATGACAAAGCTCCTTTGATCAAAGGCGTCGTCTTGTCTTAACCGGGTACGGCGCGTCTCGTCCGGATGGAATTCCGCGCCGGAATGGCGCTGAGGAAAGTCTTACCGCTTTCTGACGGCGCCCACAAGCTTTTCGGCCCGATTCTCGAACCTGCCTCAGGGGGAGATGCTCTTAAATTCGATCTGGACCGCAAATGAATCATGCAGATCAAGCAACGGAACCGAAAATGTTCTTCAATCATCATTGACATTTATTCCACTAAGTGGTATAGTGTAATTCGAGGCTTTCATGATCCGGAATTTCGGGAATAAGGTCGCCCAGGATATTTGGGAAACGAACTCTTCAAAGTCTCTTCCCAAGGAACTTTGGGTTCGAGCCAAGGCCCTGCTGACGATCATGCACGGAACGACGGATCTGACGGACTTGAAAATCAAAGGGCAGCCACCGAACATCCGGCTTCACAAGCTGAAAGGAAGTCGGGGGGACGAGTGGAGCGTCACGATCCGGCTCCCCTGGTGCGTGACTTTCAAGTTCAAATCCGGCGATTTTTCTGACGTGAAGATCGAGAATTATCACTGAGGTGTTTATGATTAAAAATCCCAATCCCCTCCATCCTGGAGTCGTCCTCAGCGAAGTTTATATGACTGAAATGGGGCTCAACCAGACCCAGCTTGCGGAAAAATGCGGTTGCTCGCACCGCAAGATCAACGAAATCGTCAACGGGAAGCGGGCGGTTTCCCCCGAGTTCGCGTTGGTCCTCGAGAGGGTTCTTGGGACAACGGCTGAAATGTGGGTCCGGATCCAGGCGGAGTATGATCTTTGGGTGGCCCGTCAGAAAGTCGCTTGAAGTTTCGGGCGGGGACGGCGGCGAGAGTTCGAAAGCTTCCGTCATTCGGGTGATCAAATTGGTGCGCCCGGCAGGAGTCGAACCTGCGACCTTTGCCTTCGGAGGGCAACACTCTATCCAACTGAGCTACGAGCGCGCGTGAGGTCAGCCCCTTTTGACGGGGGTCTGACCGGTTTTAAGGCGTCGGAACGGTTTTGACAAGCCTCAGTTGGCTTTTTTGGCTTTGGATTTGCCCTTCTTGGGGGCTTTTTGCTCGAGGCCCTCGTTGGCGGGCATGCGGTGGCTGGGTTGGCGCTGCTCGGCGACCATTTGCTGGAACTGGGCGTTCTCGATCTTGTAGCTCAAGCCGTTGTACGGCTTGCCGGCGAGTTTCACCAGGCGGCGCGAATTCACCATCGGATATTGGTTCTTCGCGTCCGTCGCCGGCGGCGGCAGGCCCGCCGACTCCGCGGCCGGGGGCAGGTCCGTCCGGCTCTGGGTTGAAGAGGGCGTGTCCAGGCGTTTGTACAGGAGCGCGCCGAACAGCGCCAGGGCCGTGAAACTCAAAAGCGTGGGAAAGATCTTTTTCATCGCCATTCTCCTTTTACGGGCAGGTGTACTCGAGTTTCACGGTCGATCCGGCCGGGATCTGCGGGTTGAACACGAGGCGGCCGTTGTCGATGCTGGTGGTGTAGGCGTAGGGCGGGTTCACCGTCACGTTGACGGTGCCGCCGACCGGGTTCGGGCACTGCAAGGGCAGCGAAGCCTGGCTGCGCACGATGGCGTCCTTGAAGTAGCGCAGGTTCGCGGAGTAGTCGCTCTCGCAGATGCTGCCGATGTAACCGTTCGTCAGGTTCGACAGCTCGGCGTACTTCACGCCGTAGTGCGAGGCCGTGCCCTCGGCGTCCTGCTTCTGTTTGCACAGGGCATCGCCCGGGCGGACGATGATGCTGTTGACGCTGAAGCGTTTCTCCGCGCCGAAGATCTGGCGCACGTAGTTCACGTAGGTTTGCGGCAGATCGTCGCTCTCCAGGGGCTTGTTCTTCTCGCTTTCATAGGCGGCTTGCGTGTTGTCGCCGCCGATGCTGCGCTCGTCCTCGTCGGAGAGGATGATGACCGCGAGGCCGGCCTCTTTGCGGTAACAGCCGGAGCTGCCGTCGACGCCGGGTTCGCCGTTCCACAGGTGCCACCAGGAGGCCTTGATGGCGCGCTCGTCGTCGGTGCCTTCCCAGCCGGCGCCGATGTTCTCGATGGTGCGGGTGAAGATGCCGTAGATGTCGGGCGTGCCGGACTTCAGGATGTACTGGGGACTCAACGGATTGTTCGACCAGTTGTAAGAGGCGCCCCAGTAGTAGGCCGAGCCCTCGGAGATCTGCTGGGCGCGGGTGAGCGTCGCGCACATCTGCCAGTCGAAGCCTTGCGCGCTCAGGTCGTTGACGAAGCCTTCCAGGCGCGAGGCCAGGCGGCGGTTGTCGGCGAGCATCGACTTCGAATCATCGACCACCAGCAGGATGTCGAGCTTGTTGTTGCTGACCGTGATGTTGTGGGTGGAGCTGACCGGCGTTCCCGTGTTGCCGCCGCCGTTGGGCACGATGACGGTGAGGGGGCTCGTCGCCGTGTAGGCGTTGTAACCGCTCTGGTTGGCGGTGAGCCAGACTTCGTAGGTGCCGGGACCGGCCGACAGGAAATCCGGGGTGGCGGAGCTGCCCGACATGCCGGGGATGGAGACCGTGACGCCGCCGCGGCGGACCGTCCACACGTAGGACACGCCCGGGGGAACGCAGTTGCCGGCGATCGTCGGATTCGCGCCCGCCAGCGTGACGGTCGTTTTGTCGCCGTTGATCTTCGGATTGCAGGCGATGTTGGGCAAACCGCCGCCGCCGCCTTGCACGGTCACCTGCAGGGGCGTGTTCAGTTGGTACGAGGTCCAACCGATGGACGTGGCGTCGAGGGAGATGAAGTAAGTGCCCGCGCCCGCGCCCAGGAAGTCCGGCGTCGAGGTGGCGCCGCCGAGGCCGTTGATGGTGACGGGGGCGTTGTCCCGCGTGACCGTCCAGTTGTAAGTGACGTTCGACGGATCGCAATTCGCGGCGAGATTCGGATTCGCCGACGTCGACGTCAAAGTCAGCGACGTGGCGCTGCCGTTCATCTTCGGATCGCAGTTGATCGTCCCGCCCTGCGGGGTGACGCCGCCACCCGGTTTGTCGGAATTTTCCTGAGCCGAAAACCGCACCGGCGAGCACGAGCTGAGCGCCACCAAAGACAAAGCGGCGCCGAAAAAAGCGAATGAAAACCGTCGAGGCATGAGTTCCCCCTATGCCTTGATGTTAGGAGATTCCGTCTGGAAATGGGACTGGACCCGACCATAATCATCGCGCGGCGGGAACGCCGTCTCATCCCGGGACGCCGTCAGCGCGCCCTTCTCCGGACGAAAGGTCAGCTCTCGAGAAGTTCGACACTCCCCGCGGCTTTCCCCTGCTGGCGCGTCTTTCCCGGGGAATTTTTTGTCGTCCGGGGTTTCGATCGTACAATGAAAGAGCCGGGTCCCATCCCGTCCCGTCCCGGGATCGACTCGGTTGGCCCTCCCCCGATTGCGGGCGGAGGGCTTTTTTTTTCGGGGCGCGGGTCAGGGAAGAACGGCCAGGCGCGGACGGATTTTTTGCAGCAGCAGATTCCAGCGCTGCTGGAATTCGAGGAAGCCCTGATGGGCGCGGTCCAATTGCTCCGTCGAGGGAAAGGGCATCTTCCTGACGGTTTCACTGAGCTCATCGCAGATCCGGTCGATGGCGAGGATCTGCTCCCGGGCGGCGGCGCCGAGGTCCACGCCGTCGGTGGGATTGGCGAACTCGCCCCAGTGGGCGGGCAACAGACGCAAGGGCGTCGGCCAGGCGCTGGGCGGGATCGGCACCTGCCACGGGGCGGGCCTGTCCTCGGGGATCTCCGCGAACCACTGGGCGCTGTGGTGCACGTCGCGCAGGATGTCCTCGCGCAGGAGGTCCAAGGCCTTGAGGAAGAACAAACGCTGGCCGGAGGTTTCGAAGTTGCGCATCTCAAAGGCCGTTTCGGGCTGGGCCTCGGACACTTTGAAAAACAAGGCGAAAGCGTCGGGGCCTTCCGCCACCAGGCAACCGAGCAGGCGCAGGGCCAGGCCCAACGGCGTGCCTTCGATGCCGAGCGCCCAGCGCATCCATTCGAAGTCATCCGGCTGCACGCGGTGCAGATCCTGCTGCGGGCGGGGCGCGGGTTGGCTGAGCTGGGCCGTGCCGCCGCTGCTGAAGGTCGGGCTGACCCGGGCCCAGATGAGGTCGGGCGTGGTCACCAGGTCCATTTCAAAGAGGCGCTTCACATCGGCGAAATCCGTCATGCTCCAGAGCGGCGCCAGCAGCTGCAGGTTGCGGGCGTGAAGGGAGGGCAGGCGGAAAAAGGGCTCCTTGATCAGCGAGCGGAGTTCATGGCGGGCTTCGAGCGGCAACTGGCCCAGGCCCAGGAACTCCAGCACGTCGTACAAATCGTGCAGGTTTTCCTGATCGTCGATGAACAGCACGTCCTCCGAAAGGATGAACTCCAGACAAAAGTCGCGGGTCCCCACGGGATCGCGGCGGGCGGCCTGCAGCAACAGATCGTGGTAATGGCTGTGGTCGACGGAAAAGAGATGGAAAAACAGCTCGCGCATTTTTCCCAGGAAAGCCCGCGTGTCGAGATCGAGGACCCGCTGCAGCAGCAGGCGGATCTCACGGGCGCTCTCCTGGGCGCCGGAGTCATCCTCGATGACCACGCCGTCCTCATCCACGGGCAGAATGGCGGCGTCTTGCAGCACACCAATGCGACTTAGCGCGTCATCCAGTGAGAGATGGGCGATCTCGAAACCCAGGTTCATCTCGCTTTCACTACCGCGAAGGGGGGAGGGCGCCAAGCAAAAACGCCGGAAAGACATGCTCGCCGGCGGCGGTGGGAACATCCGCCGGGGCCTCGCAATGTCGGGCGTTTTCGTCACAACGGTTGAGACGGCGGCAGAGCTGCCCTGGCGGCGTCCAGGTGCTGTCGGGATAGCCCCGCACCAGCAGACCCGTGACCTCGCCCGCTTCATTGAACACGGGCGAGCCGGAGTTGCCGGGGAAGGCATCGAGGTTCGCGCGGTCATAATTTTTCTCGAGATTCAGGACGCGGCCGGTGCTGAAACGCTGGGAACCGCCGAAGGGGTGGCCCACCATTGAAAGTTTGTCACCCACCTGAGGGCGGCGCGAGGCCCAGGTCAAAGGCGCGCGGTCGCGAACCGGCCTTTGCAAACGGATCAACGCGAAATCATCGCGGAAGTCGATGGCGCCGGTTTTGGCGTCCGTGACGGAATCATGGGCGGCCTCGATGACCTCGGCGCAATCATAAAAGCGTTCGGCTTCAAGACCGCTGGTCGCGGGCTGATCACCCGCGGCCTCTTGAGTGAAATCAAACAACCAGGTGAAATCCGAGCATTGCGGCGTGACCGTCCGGCGGGCCCGCCCGGAATTCAGCATGCAATGGCCGGCGGTGACCAGCAAGTCCGGCGCGATCAGGAAACCCGTGCAACTGACATAGAGGGATTGCTGCCGCGCCCAGGTTTCGTCCGCGCACAGGCCGATGTTGTCGGCCATGGTGTCCGTCATCAGATCGCGGCGGCCGTCGGGGCGTTCGGTGAGGAAGGCTTTCGGCACCAGGATGGCCACGGCGCGGGCTTTGTCGCGCCAGGGGGCCGGCGCCTCGGCGATCGGGCGTGCCCCGTTGGAACCGAAAATGTTGGCGGCGGCCAGGGACGCGATCAGCAAGGTTGAAACAAAGCCCATGGGCCGACTTTAACAGGGCCCGGCCTTTTTCAGAGAGTCAAAATCAGCACGATGAAAAACCCACAAGCCAGGCGCCACCAAAGGGCGCTGTGGTCCGTGCCCTCGCGGAAACGGTGCCAGAGCTCGCGGCTGGTGACGATGAGCATGGCCCCGCCCGCGAAGCCCAGGAGGCGCGGCAGGATGCCGTCGACCACGCCCACCAGAAGACCGCCGATGACGCCGCCGCTGATCTCCACCAGGCCGGAGGCGAACCCGCCGAGGGCGGCTTTGCGCCGGCTCGCCCCGAGAGCGTGAAAGGCGAGGGCCGTCGTGTAACCTTCCGGCAGGTTCTGCAAAGCGATGGCGCCGATCATCGGCAAGGATTGGTGCAGGCTCGTGCCGGCCAGGGCGGCGCCGGGCGCGATGCCCTCGGGCAGGTTGTGCAGCATCATGGCGGCGATGAACAGGCTCGCCCGCGAGTCGTTGGCCGACAGGTGCGGCGAGCGCACCAGGATTCGCTCCAGGACCAGGATGAAGACCACGCCGAAAACCACGGCGAGCAGGGTCAGGTCGACGCGGGGTTCTTGCAGGGCGGGCAGGAGCAAAGAGAAAATCGAGGCCGCGAGCATCATGCCGAGGGCGAATTCGAAGGAAATGAAGCGCTCGACTTTCTGGCCGGCGCGCGTGGGCAGCAGGAAAAGCAGGGTGCCGAGACAGGTGGCCAGTCCCGAGGAAAGCCCGCCGATCAGGCCATCGATCAAAGCCGTGAAATTCAAGGCCTCTGCTCCTTTCGGCGGCGCGGGTCCGAGCGCAACATAAGAACTCCCGGCCGGGCTTCCGGCGTGTGGTGCCCAGTTTACGGAGAAAGCGCTGAAGATCCAATCAGGAAGTGTTCCTGGAAGCGACCTGAACGACAAAAGACGCTTTGTTGAGGGAGACTCGCCGCGATGTTCGGGAAAAAATCCTTTTTCCGCGCGCGGGCATGGGCCTAAGATCCCGCCAGGAGGTTGGTATGATCAAGAAACATTTGGCCGTGTTGTCCGTGACGGTTCTGGCGCCGCTTTTTTCCGGGGCTTCGATTCTGCCCAACGACGTGAATCTTTGCGAAAAGCGCGAGTGCACGGAACAGATGCTCGGCATCCAGAAGGACTTCGACGAAAACAAACACTTCGCCATCGCCGAGGGCGATGTCGGTCTTTACAGCGGCGCCTGCTACCACCTGGCCCATGGCGTGGACCCGAAGCAGGAGCACCACGGCCTCGCCCTCTTCGAGACGGGCGATCACAACGTCATCAATTACCAGGGCCTGTTTTCTTTCTTCGCGACCTCGAACCCCTACGCCGGCATGGACGTGGCGGCGGCGCGCGCCCGTCTGACCTCCTACGGCAGCACGCCTTATCCCGTGATGCTGGAGCCGGGCCAGGGCCACGTGGTGATCAGCTACGGTGACGACGGGAAAATCGATTACTGGTTCCACAGCACCGACGACGGCAGCAAGCTTTTCCTGCTGTCGCGCTGGGAAGTGAAGGGCGCTCAGCAAACGAGCTTTTGCCGCTTCGAGAAACATTGATCATCGCGAAGATTCGTTTTGATTTCATCTAGATAACTTCAAGCGCGGCCCGGAAGAGTGAGTAAGTCTCCGGGCTGCGATAGGAAATGAACCATAAGGTGGCCTATGGTTCTCCGTTTTCTCCTCACCGCCGTTTCCATTCTCGCGGTCAGCCTGTTCAAGCTCTGGATACAGCAGTATTTTCCCGTCCCCAATCCTTTCGCCCTGTACTTCTCCGCCATCGTCGTTTCGACTTTTTTCGCCGGTCCCGCCTACGGGGTGCTGGCGACTTTGGCCGCCGCTTTCATTTCGGACTATTTCTTCCTCGGCAGCCGCGGTTTTTTGACCGGCGGGACGGTGCCGGCCCTGATGATGTTCCTGCTCGATTGCTCCTTGATCATTCTTTTCGGCGTCATCCTGGCGCGGACCCGTGAAAAACGCCAGCGCGCCGAAAAAGAACTGACGGAGGGTTACGCCCAGCTCGAGGAAAGAATCGAGCGGCGCACGCAGGAGCTCAAGCAATCCGAGGTTTTCCTCGACTCCCTGATCGAAAACATCCCCAACATGATCTTCGTGAAAGAGGCGGAGAACCTGCGTTTCGTGCGCTTCAACCGCGCCGGCGAGGACTTGCTGGGTTACACGCGCGCCGAGTTGATGGGCAAGAACGACTACGATTTTTTCCCGCGCGAGCAGGCGGACTTTTTCACCGGCAAGGACCGCGCGGTTCTGCAGGCCCGGGGGATCGACGACATCCCGGAGGAGCCGGTGCAGACTAAAGAGGGCGTCCGCTACCTGCACACCAAAAAAATCCCCATTCTTGACGCCGGTGGGGTGCCCCGCTACCTGCTCGGCATTTCCGAGGACATCACCGACAGGAAAGCCGCCGAGACGCAGTACGTGCACCTTCTGCAGGAGCAGGCGGCCCGGGCCGAGGCGGAAAAGACCGCGCGGCGTTTCGCCTTCATGGCCGAGGCCAGCGCCGCTTTGAGCGAAACCCTGGACGTCAACACCATGATGGAATCCTTCGCCAAGGTCATCGTCCAGCATCAGGCCGATTGGTGCATCATCGATTTTCTCAGCGAGAACGGCAAAGACATCGAGCGCGTCGCCGCCGCCCATCGCGATCCGGAGAAACAGCGGTGCGCCCACGAGTGGGCGAAGAAATTCCCCATGAAGCCCGAGTCCAATCTTTTTCCCGCGCAGGTGATCCGCAGCGGCCAGGCCGAATTGCGCGGACACATCGACGCGGAGACGCTGCGGGAGCGCGGCATGAGCGAAGAGTACATCCAGGCCTTCGTGAAAGCCGGCACGCATTCCCTGGTGTCCGTGCCGGTGCGCTCTTTCGGGAAGATCCTGGGCGCCATCACCCTGGTGATGAACGAGTCTCCGCGCGCCTTCGACGAGCTGGATCTGTCCGTCGCCCAGGATCTGGCGCGACGGGCCTCCTTCGCCATCGAGAACGCCCGCCTGTACAGCCGCGCGCAGGAAGCCAGCCGCGCCAAGAGCGCCTTCCTGGCCAACATGAGCCACGAGATCCGCACGCCGTTGGGGGCCATGATCGGCTTCGCGGAATTGTTGTTGGACAATGAGTCCATCAGCGCGGAGCAGCGCGAGAACTCCATGACCATCGTGCGCAACGGCCGGCAGCTGTTGCGCATCGTGGATGAGATCCTTGATCTCTCGAAGGTGGAATCCGAGCGCATCCTGATCGAGCGGATCGAGTTCTCGCTGCCGGCGCTGATCGACGAGGTCATGTCCCTGCTGGACGTGAAGGCCCGCGAGAAAAACCTGCACCTGCGCGTGCGCCGCCCTCAGGACCTTCCGGCGCGCATCGTTTCCGATCCCACGAGGCTGCGGCAGATCCTGCTGAATGTGGTCGGCAACGCCATCAAATTCACCGATCAGGGCCAGGTGAGCGTGGACGTGAGCGTGCAGCCGTCCGTCAAAGGCGATCGTTCCTGCAAGCTCGAATTCCGCGTGAAGGATTCCGGCATCGGCATGAACGCCGAGCAGGCCAGCCATTTGTTTCAGCCCTTCATGCAGGCCGATGAGTCCATGGCCCGGCGTTTCGGCGGCACGGGGCTGGGGCTTTTCCTGTCGCGCCGCCTGGCGCGCCTGCTGGGCGGGGATCTGATCCTGGAAAAGAGCCAGCCCGGCGAGGGAAGCACTTTTGTCGTTCATTTGCGTGTTGATGGCGTGGTTGAAAGCGGACTGGAGGAGTCGATGAGGCTGGATCAAGTGGTGCAAAAACGAGCGAACGAATCCCAGGCCCCTTCCCATGACGATCGGCCCCACCGCGTGCTGATCGTCGACGATGCGCCCGACAACCGCGCCTTGATCAGTCATTACGTCAAGCGCATGGGGTTCATCCCCGACACCGCGGAGAACGGCTCTCAAGGGGTGGAAAAGGCGCTCAGCCAGTCCTACGACGTGATCCTGATGGACATCCAGATGCCCGAGATGGACGGCTTCGAGGCCGTGAGCCTGCTGCGTTCGAAGAATTACCGCAAGCCCGTCATCGCCCTCACGGCCCATGCCATGAAAGGGGACCGCGAGCGTTGCATCGCCGGCGGCTTTGATGACTATCTTTTCAAGCCCATCGACCGCAACGCCCTGAAAAACAGCATCTGGAGCTTCATCGGCTCGAATGAAAACGGTCACGCCGCCCCCTGAAGAGGCCTTTGGAAAAAACTCAAATCCAGCGACGAAAATGGGCCCTGGGGCCCCGCGATCCCCGCGCGGGAGCGAGGGAAAGCGCCTTTCGGCCGTGGTCCGCTTTTTGTAATGCCTGGCCATCACGGAGGCCCTGCATGAAAAAACCGGCGATTCTGATCAGCGTGTTGTTGGGCTTCCTGCCCTGGGCCGAAGCCTCCCGGGCGAAGCTGCGGGATTTTGCCGGCGGCGCGATGGTCTGCTACGGCGAATTCAACACCAAAGAGGTCTACCTGAAATTCCCCGCCCCCCTGAAGAAGGACAAGTCCCTGCCGACGACTTTCGGCATTTACAGCCCCATGAAAAAAGGCTTCGTGGACGTTCGCAAGGATCTGCAGTCGAAGATCAATCCCGCCGGCCGCGTGATCGTGTCTGAAACCCGCGGCACCCGGGTCATCGGCGCCCTCACGCCCATGGATGAAAAAAACTGGCAGTACAATGCCTCGGGCCAGGTGTGGAATTGCCGTCTGAACCTCCCCCGCAAAAACTCCCGCCGTTGAACGGCGCCGGGATTGCGTGCCGCCGCCGGTCCTGCTAACACAGGACCTTCATGCGCCGGTTTTTCCCCCTCCTGATCTGCCTGTCGATCGTCGTTCCCGCCCGGGCGGAAGTGCCCGGCCTGGAAAGCCGTTTGCAACAGGACGCCAACGCCCTCAACCGCCGTTTGCAGCCCTGGCAGATGAGGGCACGCAACATCCAGCACCGTTTGGATGAGCTCTACGGCCTGGAAAACCCCACGTTCCTGCTTCATCAGAGCGCGGATTTCTCCTTGTCCCTTTCGCCGTCGGTTTCTTACCGGCAAAAAGCCGCCAGCCCTTTTTCCGTGCGCACGGCGGTGGAGAACGACCTCAGCAAGCAGCGCTATTTCGACCAGCCTTCGTTCGCCGGCCGGATCCCGCCCCGCATCCAGGAGTTGGAGTGGGGGGCGGAAAGCGTTCTGCAGACGGAGTGGCCGAACCGGCCCTTCCTGCGGGTGACCGCGATCCGCATCGAGGCCCGTAAACGCCTGACGGATCCCAACCTCGACCACGAGACCTCCTTCCGCGGCGATTACTCCAACCAGGAGATCGCCGCCGGCAACGAGGTGGCCTTGTCCCCGGAGATGTCTTTGCGGACGGAGCTCGTGCGCGGCGTTCGCCGCGACCGCTTCTTTGATCCCGATGAAGTCCAGCCCGGCGCCGATCAGAAGATCGAAGACTGGAGCTTCAATCCCGATTTCACCTGGAAAAAAACCTGGGGGGTTTTTCACATCCTCCCCAATCTCGGCGTGACCAGGCGGTTGGATGATTCGCCGGGCGTGACGACGGGCAATCATCAGACGCTGGGTTTTCAGTGGGACATGACGGCGCGGGACGAGGATCCCGTGGCGCGGATTTACGAACTGGGCGTTCACCGCGTCGAGAACCTGGCGCCCGCGCAGCCTTCGGCGATCACGGTGCAGCCCTACGTGTCCGGGCACTGGAAAGGACTGGCGCGCGGGAAAATGGACGCCAGCGCCGGCTATCAGATCCTGCTGCAGCGCCAGCCCGATGATTCACTCAGGAACTCGCAGCAGATCACCCTGGTGCCGAAGTATCTGCTGTTCTCCGCGCGGAGTTGGGAAAACTGGCGGGAGGTGGCCATCAGCGCCCCGATGCGCGGCACCTGGGGGGCGCTGTCGGACCATCATCTCAATCTGGGTCTTGGTTTCGAGGGGACTTGGGATTCACACGGCGTGCGGCTGAAACCCACCGCGACTCTCGAATATGATCACGGGGATCAGAGCCGCGGCGATGATTGGGGCTTCCACGTGGGCGTGGGGTTCTAACGAAGGGCTTTCAGCAACGGGGATTTCGAGGCGGCCACCGGCGTCGAGTTGACCGTGCTGCTCTCGCGGGCGACGTTCATCGCCTTCTGGATTTCCGGCAGCTTCATGAAGCCTTTCCAGATCGACGTGTCTTCGCGCAGATTGGCCAGGGCCATGTAGGCCGGACCCACCGTGATGCCGAGGACGTAAGGCGAGAACCACTTCTCATCGAGGTTGAGGCTGTCGATGAAGCCGTACTTGCCCCACAGCGAGGAGCGATGGGAGCTGTTCAGCCAGCGTTGCGCATCGGACAGGATCTCGTTGGGCATGTACATGGCGGAGCCGAGGGCGCAGCCGATGCACACCGTGCCGTTGTAGCGCAGGAGCGTGGCGACCGAGTAACCGTTCGGGGCTTCGCCGGCGCTGAAGCCCCAGAAACCCTCGCGCAGGGTTTTGAAGCGGCGGTCGCGGCGGGCCACATCGCGGTTCAGGCGGGTGGCGATGATGCCGTTGTCGTAGTAGCTGCGGAAACCGTCCTGGAAATTGCGGAAGTCCACGAAGACCTGGGAATACTGGTGAACGAACAGGGCCTCTTCGAGCCCCATCATGCTTTCGGAGCGGTGGGGCAGGGACATCACGTCGCGCTCGAAGGCGAGCCAGGCTTCCTTCGGCAGGGGATTGGTCGGGTGGCCCAGACCGAGGAGGATGAGCAGCATCTGCTCGGCGTACATGTCCCACTGGCTGATCGTGTAACCGCGGCCTTCGTTGTAGGCCATCGACAGGGAACGCTTCCACGGCTTGCTCCCGCCGTCGGTCATCGAATCCCAGAAGTCGGCGTCGCGATAGAGTTCGTAGGCGACGTCTTCGATCTCGGTGCCCGGGAAGATGGCGGCGGCGTACAACGCCCCACCCAGGAAGAGGGCGGTGTCGATGGTCGAGTACTCGCTTTGATAGCGGCGCTCGCCGGTTTCCCAGTCGTAGAAATGCAGGAACCAGCCTTTGCGGCGGCCCACGTGATCGCGGGCGAATTTCAAACCGCGCAGGATTTTATCCTGGGCGACGACCGCGGGAACCAGACCACGTTGGGAGGCGTTGGCCAGAACGGCCATGCCGAAACCGGTGGAGGCGATGGAAGCGACGCGATCACTGTCACCGATGGCGACGAAGTTCGGGGCCTTGTCCAGAACCTGTCCGGTGATGGGATGAGTGGCATCGAGGAAATACCGGACGGCCCGCTTTTCCATTTCCAATCGTAAAGACGACGGTGTCTCCGCTTGTCCAAAGACGTTGAACGACACCAACAGACCTAGGCTGAGAATAAAAAGCTTTCTCACGGAGATCCCCCTCGCAGATTTGTGCTTTTATTCAACTCTTTGTGTCAGGGTTTGGTCAAATAAAATGAAGATTTCGGGACAAAAGACGAAGAGCGGCGCGGACTTATGCTCGATGACAACGGCGGATTTCTTCGTTTTTGATGGTACCCGGGACAGGACTTGAACCTGCACGCCTTGCGACATTGGCTTCTAAGACCAACGTGTCTACCATTCCACCACCCGGGCGACAAAAAGAACCTGAGCCTTTTCAGTGACGGGTCAGGCGGCACCAGCTGGTCATCGCGCCGGAGTCCAGTCTCCAGGCCGACAGCAGATACAGGGTGTCGCCGTTCGTGCGCAGCCAGTACTCGATGGTGCCTGGACGCGAGCGCAACATCACATAAGCCTGGTCCGGCTGCAACTCCATCGGATGATGACCGGACCCGCCGCGGTCCAGGACCTTCTGGGCCGCCTCATAATCCAGACCGAGGAAAGGATTCGGGCGCGCGAAAAAATTCAGCAACGCCCGGAAATTCGCGCCCGTCGTGTCGTTGGGCTCGAGCAAAACGAGGGTGAAGTGCTCCACCTCGGGATCGAAGCCGCGCAGGCTGTGATAGCAGGAGCCGCTGTAAACCCCGCCGACGGCCTCCTTGGAGAAACCGGGATGGGAGTCGAATTCCGCCTGGATGATTTTTTGGTTCCGCGTGCAGTCGGCCTCGTTGCAGAGGTCGCGAGCCAAAACCGGGGAGGTCGAGACGAAGAAAGCGGTGAACAGAAAAACGGATTTCCAACCCATGGGATCCTCCTCACGCGGTTGAAAACGGGCGCCGGTCGATCCGGCGCCTTTCATGATCAACCTTGGATCAGCTTCTTATAATCCGGGGCGCGCATCAAGTTGGCGAGCTCTTTTTCGCTGTCCATTTCGATGCGGATCAGCCAACCGTCGTTGACCGGGTCGTCGTTCAGGACGGAGGGGTTGTCGGTGAGGCCGTTGTTCACCTCGATGACCGTGCCGGACACCGGGGCGTACAGATCGCTGACGGCTTTCACGCTCTCGATGACGCCGAAGGTTTGACCTTGCGTGACCTTCTGGCCTTCTTCCGGCAGCTCAACATAAACGATTTCGCCCAAAGAATCCTGAGCGTACTCGGTGATGCCGATGGTGACGATGTTCTCGTCGACCTGGGCCCACTCGTGTTCCTTCGTGTAGTAGTAATCTTCGGGGATGTGATAGTTGGGCATGAGGTCTCCTGTTATGATCCTGAACGATTCCAGAAAGGCGTCGGGCAAATCTGCGCTTTGACCTTCCGTCCGCGGATGTCCACCAGCAATTCGGTGCCGTCTTTGGCCAGCTCACTGTTCACGTAAGCGATGCCGATCGGCGCGTCGAGGCTGGGGGAATGCGTCCCACTGGTTACCTTGCCGATTTCTTGATTGTCAAAAGAAAACAAGGAGTAACCCTGGCGGGGAATGCCTTTGTCGAGCATCTTGAAACCGACGAGTTTGCGTTTCAGTCCGGCCTCTTTCACCTGAAGGATCGGCGCTTTGCCGAGGAAATCCTTGGCTTGCGCTTTGATGACCCATCCCAAACCCGCTTCGTAGGGATTGGTGCCGTCGTCGATTTCATGGCCGTACAGGGAGTACTTCATCTCGGTGCGCAAAGTGTCGCGGGCGCCCAGACCGATCGCCATGACGCCGAGGTCAGCGCCTTGCCGGAGCAATTCCGTCCACAGGGCGACCGTGCCCGCGGCCTGCACGAAAACCTCGCAGCCTTTTTCGCCGGTGTAACCCGTCGTCGCCACCATGATCTTGTGGCCCTGGAATTCGCCGCTGTGGATGTGGAAGGGTTTCATCTCGCTGACCTTGAAACCGAAAACGCGGTCGCAGAGCGCCAGGGCTTTCGGGCCCTGGACGGCGATCTGTCCCCACTGATCGGACTCGTCGCTGATGTCGGCGCCTTTGTTGTTCCTCACCATCCAGGCGAAGTCCTTGTCCTTGTTCGAGGCGTTCACGCAGACCAGGTAGTCCGCGTCGCGTTTCAGGCAGTAAACGATGATGTCGTCGACCAGGCCGCCGCGCTCATTGGGCAAGAGGCTGTACTGCGCTTCGCCGTCCTGCAATTTGGCCACGTCGTTGGTGGTCAGCCACTGCAAGGTCTCCAGCGCCTTCGGTCCCTTCACGCGGACCTCACCCATGTGGGAGACGTCGAACAGACCGACGTGATGGCGGACGTTGTCGTGCTCTTCGCGCAGGCCTTTGTACTGAACCGGCATCCACCAACCGGCGAAGTCGACCATGCGGGCACCCAATTTTTCATGTTCAGCGGCGAGAGGAGTCTTTTTCAGCATGCTCTCTTGTGCCCTTGACCCTCCCGAACTGGCCAGCCATGATGCTTCGCGGTGATTCGGCTCTCTCCTCGACTGCAGTTTTTGTTGGATCAAGCCTGGCCCGGCGAGGCCCTGTGGGACCTTTGTTGCGACCATGGCCTGCTGGGGCGGCGCGCGCTGCAGAGCGGGCGATTTCCCGAAGTGCATTTTGTCGATCAGGTGCCCCACATCATGGCGCGTTTGCGCGAGCGTTTGACCCGGGAGGCGCCGGGCGCGCCGGCTTTTTTACATGCCGTGCCGGCGGGAGACCTGGAGCCTGTTCTGACGGGAACCGTGATCATCGCCGGCGTGGGCGGCGAAAAAATCCTGGAGATCCTGAGGCGGCTCCATGAGCGTCGGCGCCTGCAAGCCCGGCGTTTGGTCTTAAGTCCCCACAAGGACGAGGAATTTTTGGCGGAGAGCCTCGCGTGCGATTTCGCTTCGCAGTGGCGCCTGTCGCCGCCGCGGCACGTTCACGAAGGCCCGCGCGTGCGCCCGGTCTGGGTGGCGGAAGCCCTCTGAAGGTCGGGTTTTTTTAGACTCATCGAGGGACGGCCCGCACCGATAAGCGTGATGTGGGACAAGGACTCCGTCGCCACTTCGGCGTTTTGATGGCATGTCTGTGTGTGAGCGCTTGCGGGCCGGGCTCCGGTTTCCGCGCGCTGGAAGAGGCCAGCGAAGGCCTTCTGGAAACCCCGGGCGGGTCCTGGCCCGACCTCTGTTCCCCTTTGGATTTCTCCACCATTCAGTGGCCCGCCACCATGAGCGTGAACGAACGCCAGGCGATGAAGCTGGGCTTGAGCATCAGCGGCAGCTTCGAGGGCGTCGCGGGCTGGCGCAACCTCACGGGCAATTTCGACGACATGGGCGTGAGCCTCGGATTGTTGCAGCAGAATCTGGGCATGGGCAGCCTGCAACCTTTGTTGTTGAAGATGCGCGACCAGAACATGGAGGCCTTGCGCCGCATTTTCAGCGCCGCCCACCTGCAGTCCCTGCTGGGCATGCTGGAACGCTGGCAAACGGCGGGTTTGTCGGCGATTCCCCTCGGGCAGGGGATCTCCCCCTTTGACGAGGATCTGGTGAGCCTGGGCAAAGCCGAGGATGAGAGCGTGCGGTGGGCGGTGGACAATCTCTACGTCAGCGGCGGCGCTTTCGATCCGCTGTGGAAAACCGAACTGATGAACCTCGCCGGTTCCCCGGAGTACGTGCAGCTGCAAGTGGAGGCCGCCCTGGCCCTTCACCGCAGCGCCATGAGCCTGCATCGTTTCGTCGGCGTGCCCCAGTTGCGGACCTATCTGCTGATGTTCGACATCATGGTGCAGAACGGCGGCCTCAAAGCCGTCGACCGCAGCGATTACACCTCGTACGTGCAGGCCCATCCCCAGGCGCCCGCCCGCGATCGTTTGATTTATCTCCTGAATCTGCGGCTGCGCCACGTGCTGCCGCAATGGAAAGAGGACGTGCGCCTGCGCAAGACCGCCATCATCGACGGCCGGGGCCGCGTCCACGGCGATGACCGCGAGTTCGAGAGGGAGTACTGCTTCGAACGCCTGAGGGATTTCTAGGCGGGGTCCCCTTCAGTGATCCGTCCAGAGGAATTCCAGGCGCTTGCCGTTCGGGGGAACCAGGGCGTAGCCGATCTGGTCGTTGCGATTCAAAAAGAAAAAGAACTCCGATTTCCCGTCCCGGTCCGCGTCGGCGGCGGCGATGAGGGCGACGGCGTCGCCGAGGGAGGTCACCTGCCCCTGGCGGGCGAGGAACCACTGTTTGCTCTCGATCGGGCAGTCCACGCCCGTCCTCGAGCAGCGGACGAAGCTGTCCTGGAAACGCGCGGCCAGGCTGAAGAGCTCGTCGCCGCGGCGGGAGCGATAGACGGTCTGCAGACGCAGGTCCTCGGCGCGCAACCGGCGCTTCGGATCTTTGTTTTGAAATTCGGAATCCTTGGCGAAATCCAGGCCGCGGCCGAAGAGCAGGATGAATTTGTCTTTGGCTTTCTTGAGGGCCTTCGGCGCGGCGGCGCTCTTCGACCAGACCTCCGGATCCTTGACGGGTTGGTCGGTCAGGAGGACGGGGCGCAGGTTTTTCGTTTTGATGCCGGTGGCGAACTCCTCGGACTCCGTGCGGAAAGGGGCGGGCGGGGCGCGGGTGATTTTTTGCAGGCCGGATTGGGCGTAGAATTCGTAGCGCGGGAAAACGGCGGTTTGCACGGGCCCGTAGGACCGGCCTTCGAAGAAGGCGTGCCACTGGTCGGGGCGCTCGAATTTCAACGACAGGGTGGCGAGGTTGGCGGGCGTGAAGACGCGGATCTGCCGCGAACTCCAGCCTTTTTTGTTTTTCTCGAAAACGACGCGGGCGCCTTCCTGTTCCCAGAAACCGATCTGCGGTCCGGCCAGGGCGCTCAAGGTCCACATCCATGCGGCGAGGGCGACGAGACTTCTCATGTCTTCATTGTGATCAAAGAATCGTCAGTTGTCGATCCACCCGGATCTCATTCGAGGTTTTTTTCAGGCCCTCGGGCAATTGGACGAGGGCGCCGCGCGGCCATTCCGGGGCTGGACCCTGGCGGTGCATCCAGGCCAGGAACTCGCGCTCCTCGCCCCGGCAGACCATTTGCCGGTCCTTGCCCTTTTCCCCGAGGCGATCGCCGATCAGCCGCGCGGCCCCTTCGGGCAGGGGCGGGGGTGGGGTCCGGCGCGCCAAAAGATAGCTGAAGGTCACCGTTTGATTGCGGAAGGGCAGCTCATTTTCGAGCCGCACCAGCCACTCCGGGCGATCGACGTGGACGCGGTCATGGCACCAATCGCGGGGGGAGTTCTTGAGCAGGGGGCAGGCGCCCTGATGGGTGCACGGGGCCCACAGATGGTAGCCCTCCCGGCGCAAGTGATCGCGCAATTTCAGCAGCTCGCGGCCGTCCTGCTGGGTCGAAGGCTCCAGGATCATCAGGGCCTCGCACTGGAGGGCCTGGGGCGGGATCCTCGCCTCGGTCAGGGAATAGCTCGCCACGAAGAGCGTCGAGGACGGACTCGTGAAGAGGGAATCCTCGAGCCGGCTGAAGTAGCGCCAGTTCGGGTCGGCGCCGGCGGCGCGCAGCCGCTGGCCGGGGACCTCGGAGCGGTCGATCAATGAAAATGATTGAATGCCGGCGTGGGCGGCGAGGGCGAAATCCGCCGTTCCCGGGCCGGCGCCGAAGTCGACGGCGCGGTCGAGGCCGTCGAAGAAACCGAGCTTCCGGCCTTCCAGGACGACGGCGCGATTGCGGATCTCGTTCAGCACCAGGTAGTACGAAAAATAAGCCTCGACGGCCCAGGCTTCCTTCCAGGGCGTGGCGCCCTCCGGCTCGGCGATGAAAAAGTCCGACAGGCGCTTCACGGCGGCCGCCAGGCGGCGGGGATCCCGCTCTTTGGAACCCTGCAGGGCGAGCACGGCTTCGCTGACGCGCAAAACCTCGGGCGAAGGCGGGAAGACTCTTTTCAAGGCAGGAGTCTCCGCGCTTCCTCCAGGACCTGATCGAGAGTGATCTTTTCCATGGAGGTCAGGGCGCCGTCGGCTTTCTCGAAAAAACCTTCCGGCGACAGGCAGACGATCTTTTCCCCGCGCGGGGCCCAGCGCTGCGCCCTTTGCACGCGCACCGGGGAGAAAAAGCACAGCACCGGTTTGCCCAGGGCCGCGGCCAGATGCGCGACGCCCGTGCTGGGCGCGATCACCAGGCGCGATTGCTCGAGCACGCCGAGAAGTTCCACCGGCGTCACTTGCCCGACGAGCCAGAGGACGTTGTTGACCCCCTGCAGGCCGGCGCGGATGTCCCCCAACCAGGGCTCGTCCGCGGGCGTGCCGGTGATGGTCACCGTGTGGTGGTTCGAGAGCTCGCGGATCAGAGCAACATAATTTTTCTGCGGCCAGTTCAGCGCGGACCCCGCCATGCCCGGATGAACCACCACGTAGGAGCGGTGGGCGAGGGTGAGGCGCTCCTGCACATCGGGCAAGGTGGGCGCGCGCAGGCGCATGTGCGGGACGCGGGTGAAGAGGGCATTGGCTTTGTCCCCCTCGACCACGCGCGCGGAAGGGCGCTCCGGCAAACTCTGAGGGTTTTTGTTCAAGGCGTAAGCCAGGAGATCGAGATTGTAATCCGCCTCGTGCTTTTCGGCGCGGCTGCGTTTTTGGCGGAGAGCGCGGTTCAAAAACAAAAAGCTGTGCCACTGGCTCAAGACCCCCGCCCGCACCGGGACTTTCTCCAGCCAGGCGGCGAGCGACACCCACCAGGGCGCCTGGAAACTCACGATGAAATCGAATTTCTCCTCGCGCAGGTACTGGCGCAGGACGCGGAAGCTCGCCCAGGGCGTGTCTTTGTTGAGCTGGGTGAAGCGGCGGCCCGGCACGCTGTTGGCGGCGATGAAGCCCATGCCCTGCGAGATCACCCAGCGGATGCGGTGACCTTCCAGCCATGGCACCTCGTCCACCGGCAGGGTGCAGACGAGGTCGCCGATCTTATCCAACCGGATCAGGCCGATTTTCACGACCGATAGCTCTCGATATCGGGGCAGGCGCAAACCAGGTTGCGGTCGCCGTAAGCGTTGTCGACGCGACCCACGGCCGGGAAGATTTTATTTTCCATCACCCAGGCGGCCGGATAGGCGGCCTGCTCGCGGGTGTAGGGGTACTTCCATTCGCCGGCCAGCAAGGTCACCGCCGTGTGCGGGCTGTTGCGGAGGACGTTGTTCTCGGCGTCGACTTTTTTGTCGGCGACGGCCTGGATCTCGCCGCGGATGCGGATCATCGCTTCGATGAAGCGGTCGATCTCGGCCTTGGATTCGGACTCGGTGGGCTCGATCATCAAGGTGCCGACGACGGGGAAGCTCATGGTGGGGGCGTGGAAGCCGAAGTCCATCAGGCGCTTGGCGACGTCGTTCACGTCGATGCCGGTGTCGCGCTTGATGCCGCGCATGTCGACGATGCACTCGTGGGCGACCAGGCCTTCTTTGCCTTTGTAGACGACCGGATAGTGCGGATTCAGTTTCTTGGCGATGTAGTTGGCGTTCAGGATGCTGACCAGGGTGGCCTTCTTCAGGCCTTCCGAACCCATCATGGTGATGTAGGCCCAGCTGATCGGCAGGATCGAGGCCGAACCCCACGGGGCGCTCGTGACGCTCGAGATGCCCGTGCCGGGGCCGGCTTCCGCGACCAGGCCGTGCTTCGGCAGGAAGGGCGCGAGGTGGGCGCCGACGCCGATCGGGCCCACGCCGGGCCCGCCGCCGCCGTGAGGGATGGCGAAGGTCTTGTGCAGGTTCATGTGCATGACGTCGGGACCGAACTCGCCGGGACGGCACAGGCCGACCAGGGCGTTCATGTTGGCGCCGTCCATGTAGACCTGTCCGCCGTGGCGGTGAACGATGTCGCAGATCTCGACGATGCTCTCCTCGAACACGCCGTGGGTCGACGGGTAGGTGATCATCAGGGCCGCGAGGTCGTTCTTGTGCCGCTCGGCTTTGGCCTTGAGGTCGGAGACCTGTACGTTGCCTTGCTCGTCGCAGTTGACGACGACCACGTCCATGCCGGCCATCACCGCCGAAGCGGGATTGGTGCCGTGGGCGGAACTCGGGATCAGGCAGATCTTGCGGTGGCCTTCGTTGCGGCTCTGGTGGTACTTGCGGATGACGAGAAGGCCGGCGTACTCGCCCTGCGAACCGGCGTTCGGCTGCAGGCTGACGCCCGGGAAGCCCGTCAGGTCCGCGAGTTTTTTCTCGAGGTCGTGGATCATCTCGATCAGGCCGACGGCCTGCTCGGTGGGCGCGAAGGGGTGCAGGCGGCTGATCTCGGGCCAGCTCACCGGCACGAGTTCCGTCGTGGCGTTCAGCTTCATCGTGCAGGAGCCGAGTGGGATCATCGAGTGCGTGAGCGTGATGTCCTTGTTCTGCAGCTTGTGGATGTAGCGGAGCAGGTCGGTTTCGCTGTGATGGCTGTTGAACACCGGATGCGTGAGGTAAGCCGAACGGCGCACGAAGCTCTCGGGCCAGGCGGCTTTGATGGCGCATTGCTCTTCGCTGACTTTGAGGTCGACCGCCTGCCCGCCGTTGAAGGCCGCCAGCACGTCGCTCACCGTCTCGAGGCCGCAGGTCTCATCGAAGGACAGCGTCAGGGCGTTGCCGCCGAGCGCGCGGAAATTGAGCCCGAGCTTGCCGGCGTCGGCGACGATGGTTTTCACTTTGTCCGTGGTGATTTTCAAGGTGTCGAAGAAGGGCGCGCCCGCCACGTCGTAGCCGAGCTGGCGCAGTCCCTCGGCGGCCATGATCGTCAGCAGGTGCACGCGCTGGGCGATGCGCTTCAGCCCCTTCGGTCCGTGGTAGACGGCGTACATGCTGGCCATGTTGGCGAGCAGCACCTGCGCCGTGCAGATGTTCGAGGTGGCTTTCTCGCGGCGGATGTGTTGCTCGCGGGTTTGCAGGGCCAGGCGCAGGGCGGGTTTGCCGTGGGCGTCCACGGACAGGCCGACGAGCCGTCCCGGCATCAGGCGTTTGTAAGCGTCTTTGGTGGCCATGAAGCCGGCGTGGGGACCGCCGAAACCGAGCGGCACGCCGAAGCGCTGCGAGTTGCCGACCGCGATGTCGGCGCCCCACTCGCCGGGCGAGGTGAGCAGGGTCAGGGCGAGCAGGTCCGTCGAGGCGACGACGAGCGCGCCGTGCTCGTGGGCTTTTTTGGCGAGTTCGCGGTAATCCTCGATGGCGCCTTCGGTGTCGGGGTACTGGACGAAGAGGGCGAAGACGTCCTTGCTGAAGTTGAAGCCGCGCGGGTCCTGCAGCAGGATTTCCCAGCCGAGCGGCTCGGCGCGGGTTTGTAGCACCTCGATCACATGGGGGTGCATCTTCGGCGACACCACGAGGGTGCGCACGTCTTTCTTTTTGCAAAGCGCGTGGGCCATGGCCATGGCTTCGGCGGCGGCGGTGCCTTCATCGAGCAGCGAGGCGTTGGCGATCTCGAGCCCGGTCAGGTCCTTTACCATGGTCTGGAAATTCAGCAACGCCTCCAGGCGGCCCTGCGAGATCTCCGGCTGGTAGGGCGTGTAGGCCGTGTACCACACCGGGTTCTCGAGGATGTTCCGCTGGATCACCGTGGGCGTGATCGTGTCGTGGAAACCGAGCCCGATCATCGAGCGGCGCATCTGGTTTTTCCCGACCATGCCGCGCAGGCGCTTCAGCAGGTCGAATTCCGAGACGCCGTGACCGACGACGTCGTAGGCTTTTTTGGTGCGGATGTTTTTCGGAATGACCTTCGCGGCCATTTCCTCGAGGTCGTTGAAACCGAGCTCCTTCAACATCGCCTGGATGTCTTCGTCGCGGGGGCCGATGTGGCGGTTTTCAAATTCGTGGGATGTGCGCAGATGATCGAAAAGCATAAGACCTCGCCGGCTGAGAGGATGAACGAACTTCGAATGTGTTCAGTCCGGGGCAAATTAGCACAAGGCGAGGCGGGGAGAAAGAACGCGCCGCCTTATGCGGCGCGATAGTCGCGGTTAGGCGCGGACCGTTTTTTTCGAGACCCGTTTGGCGGCTTTTTTCGCCTTGGGCGCGCGTTTTTTCGAGCTGGCCGCGGTTTTTTTGCCTTTCGCCTGGGCTTTGATCAGCTTCTCGATGCGCTCTTTCTGGGCGACGGCCTTTTTGCGGTAGCTTTCCAAGCCCTTTTCCACGTCGCTGGCGGAGCGGCGGATTTTCAGCAGGGCGCTGGCCACTTCGCGGTCCAGTTGCTTCTGGGTGGCGGTCACGGATTGAACGGCTTTGTGATACTGGGTCTGGGCTTGCTTCAGGGTCTGGTTTTTGCCCTCGGTCCAGCGCTCGTTCAGCTCGTGACCTTTTTGCGCCAGCTCATGTCCCAGGCGATTGAATTCGCTGACGACGCTTTGCACGTTCTTGTTCTTGGACAATTGATTCAGGAATTTTTGCAGACCGATCGTGGCCATCGTTTCCTCCTTGGCTTTCCCAGTCATACCAAAGCTCCCCCCTCAATCCCAGGGGTTTTCCGCCCCGTCGGGATTTCTTGAAACAACTTTTTGTTGAGCCGCGCCCTCGAGCAGCGACTCCAGAAATCCCTGACTCCGGCGAGATCCGGACAGGGCCCGCCGCCGCCCGAAAGCGGCGCGCTCCGCCTTAAAGGGTGAAGGTCCAATCGTCGATGAGCATGCCCGGGACGCGCCGGCCGCCGAGCTGGCGGGCGCCGTAGGTCATGACGTCGGGATCGATCTCGGCGTGGGTGGTGAGGTCGATGAGCTTCGGTCCGAAAGCGTCGTAAAGGCTCTCGTCGAAACGCAGGTCCTTGATGGGGCCGACGATCTCGCCGTTCTCCACCCAGCAGCAGGCGTAGCGGGTCATGCCGGTGAGGCGGGCGCTGGCCGGGTCGGACCAGTTCAGGTAATGCAGATTCGACAGGTACAAACCCGTGCCCAGCTCTTTCAGGGCGTTTTTTTCCTCGAGACGGCCCGGCAGGATTTCCGGGGAGCGCGGCGCTTCGCCGTCGCCGGCGGCGTTCGAAGACAGACCGAACTCCTTGGCGGAGCGCGAGCTGGTGAGAAGCTCGCGGCGCTCGCCGCCCTCGATCAGGTTCACGACGGTCGGGGCCACTTCGCCGAAGCCGTTGAAGGCCGGCGCGAGGCCGAGACCGAAGTTTTCCCGCAGGTGCAGTTTCGGGGAGAAGGTCTTTTCCCCGTCGGCGAATTTGCGGAACGGGCTTTGCCCCTGCTTCCAGGCCGAAGCGCTGAGCGCCCCCCAACTCAAGGTGAACAGGATTTCCGAAACGGCGGCCGGCGCCAGGTAGGAACGGTAGCGCCCCGGTTTCACCGCGACCACCGGCCGGCGCAGGACGAGCAGCTGTTCACGGGTGCGGTCGAGATTGCTTTTCCATTCCACCTCCGACCAGCGGGGGCCCGCGTGCAATCCCTTGGCGGCCTTACGGCCGTCGTACAGCGAGTAATCCAGGGAAAAGCTCTCGCTGGCGAACCAGTGGTTCTGCCCCCGGGAGTTGCGGTTCGCCGAAACGACGGCGCCGCTGGCGAAGATGCCGGCCAGGTCGGAACCCGCGGCCGTCGCGGCCACGCTCTCCACGAGGGCGGCGGCCTCGGGCAGCTGTCCGGGGAATTCCGCGTTGCTGGTCCCGTGATTTTTCAAAGGCACCAGGTGCGGATCCGCCGGCAGGGCGCGGATCTCCTCCCGCGCTTCCCGCAGCAGGGCCAGGCCCAAATCGCGGTCCCGTTCAAAACGGCCGGACAGCGTGCGCGAGATCTGCGTCGAACGCCCGTCTTTTTGCAGCCGCAGGCTGAGCACGATCTGCTCGACCTCGGTGTTCTGGCGGACGCGGTTGGCGTTGAAGCGCAGAAAGAGGCTGTCCTCCGCCTCGAGATTCAGCACGACGTCCTCTCCGGCCGGCAGGCCCGACAACAAATCATCGCTGAGCCGCTGGAAGTGGTCTTTCAGCCAGGTCATGAATCCGGCGCGGTTCACGAGGCACCTCCGAAAATCTCAACGCCGCGGAAGAGGCAGGGCGGGGAGGCGTGGCCGACGCGGATCGCCTGGTTGGGTTCGCCCTTGCCGCAGTAAGCGGTGCCGTAGGTGCCGACCAGATCGGCGCTCCCGACGGCGGTCAGGCGGTTCCAGAAGTCCACGGTGAGGCCGCGGTAGTTGGGGTTCTTGAGCGTTTTCGTCAGACGGCCGTCCTCGATCAGGCGGGCGTGCTCGCAGCCGAATTGGAATTTGTTGCGTTCATCGTCGATGGACCAGGAGCGGTTCGAGGTCATCAGCACGCCCTTCTCGACGGAAGCGATCATTTCCTCGAGGGTGAACGCGCCGGGCTCGAGATTGATGTTCGCCATGCGGTCGATGGGCGCGCGGTTCCACGAGGAGGAGCGGAAGTTCGCGACCCCGGGAAGGCCGGCGCGTTCCTGCGATTCCAGGGAACCCAGTCCCCGCAGCAGGAGGCCGTCCTTGATCAGGAACTCGCGGGTGGCGGCGTGGCCCGAGTCATCGAAGGCGTAACTGGCGAGCTGACCGTGGCGGCCGGGATCGAAGGTCACGTTCATCAGCGCCGAGCCGTAGCGCAGATTCCCGAAGTCCTCCGGCTTCACGAAGCTCCAGCCGGCGTAGTTGCGTTCGTCGCCCAGGATGCGGTCCAGCTCCAGGGGATGACCGATGGATTCATGGATCTGCAGCATCATCTGGTCGGGCATGATGATCACGTCCGTGCGTTCCTCGGGGCAGTTGTCGGCGCGCAGGAGCTCCTCGGCCTCGCGGCCCAGGCGCTCCCCGTCGCGGCGGAAATCATCGCGGTTGAAAATTTCGGCGCCGATCTGATTGCCCAGGGAGTTGAGGCCGCCCGACGAACGGGTCTGCGTCTCGCGCCCGTCCACCGCGGTCGCCATGATGTTCAGCAGGACCATGTCGAAATCCTGGCGGACGTCGGAGCCGTTGCTGGAAAGAAAGCGGCTTTCCGTGCTGACCAGCATGGCGTTGGCGGAACGGTTGACGATGCGCCCGGAAATCTTCATGGCCGCCGTCGCGGCGGTCAGCACGTCCGTGATTTCCGCGAGGCTCGCCTGATCCAGGGGCAGGCGGCGCGGGCTGCGGTAATGGCCCGCGGCCTTCGGCCGCACGGCCGGTGAAAAAGCGAAGGCTTTGTGGCGGGCGGCCGCGCGGGTCGTCCGCAAGGCCCGTTCGAAAGCCCGTTGCAGTCCTTCGGCGGAAAGGTCGGCGGTGGCGGCATAACCGAGATGGCCGTCCGCCATCACTTCGACCATGGCCCCCTCGTCGATGAAACTCTGGTTGCGCTCCGGCAGGTCGTTGCGGACCGTGCGGGAGGAGGTTTTTTCGCGGATGAAACGCACGCCCACCCAGTCGGCGGACTGACGCGCGCCCTGCAGCCATTTTTCGGCGATTTCAGAGGAGTTTTTCATCTGAAAGCGTTTATCACGGGGGAGGTGACCCTTCAATCCATTCACCCTCTGCGTGGTTGCGTCAGTGGCGGTTTTGTGTTCATTAAAGCCATGACCCGAGAAGATTTCCTGTCCACGCTGTGGCAGGCTTATCCACCCATGCCCTCCGACAGTTACATGCACGGCCGTTTGCTGTCCCTGGAACGCGACGGAGCGGCCCATTTGTGGCGCGACGACCAGGTGCTGGAAACGACGCTGCGGCAGTGGGCCGAAGGGGACAATCCGCCGCCGCTCGCGGACGTGCTGGTTCCCGGGGATCTTCTGGCCGTCACCGCCGCGGGCGAGGTGACGCTGCTCGCGCCCTGGAACGTCACGGGGCTGTTCAAGCCCCTGCCGAAAAGCGAGCTGCGCCTGTGGAGCCGCTTCCAGCTGCAGGTGCGTCTGTTCTTCGAACGCGAGGGCTTCCTGGAGGTGCCGACCCCGGGGTTGGTGGTCTGTCCCGGCACGGAGCCCGGCCTCGATGTCTTCTCAACGGAATTGGTTGTCGGATCCCGCCGCGAAAAACGCTACCTGCCCACCAGCCCGGAGCTGCATCTCAAAAAAGCCCTGGCCCGGGGCCTTGACCGCCTTTTCGAGATCAAATCCTGCTACCGCAACGGCGAGATCACCCGCCAGCACCAGCCGGAGTTCACCCTGCTCGAATGGTACCGGGCCTGGTCGGGCCCGCAAGCCATCGAGGACGATGTCGTCCGCCTGATCCAGGACGTCTGCGAGAAAATGAACGAGTTCGACGTGCGCGCCCCCAAAGAGGTGCGGCGCACGGGCATGCCGCAGCTCTTCGAGGAGACTTTCGGGGCGCGCCTCACCCCCCACTGGGGCTTCGAGGATTACCGCCGCCTGTGCGCGGAGCAGGGGATCGCCGTTCCGGAGAAGGCCGGCATCGACGATCTGTTTTTCCTCCTGTTCACGGAGAGGATCGAAAGCGCCTTCGACCCCGATGTCCTGATGATCGTGGGGTTGTGGCCGCCCTTTCAGGCGGCGCTGGCGCGCCTGGGACGGCACGGTTGGGCCGAGCGTTTCGAGGTCTACTGGCGAGGCTTCGAGCTGGCCAACGCCTTTCATGAGCTCAACGACCCCTCCGTGCAGCGCCAACGTTTCGAGGCGGATCGCCGCAAGAAGATCTCCCTGGGCAAGGAAGTCCTGCCCCTGGACGAGGAGTTCCTGCGGGCCCTCGACTCCGGCCTGCCGCCTTCGGCGGGCATCGCCCTCGGTCTTGAACGTTTGTTCATGGCCCTCTTCGACGTCGGCGAAATCTCCCGTCTGAAGGCCTTTCCTTACAGCTGAAGCGGCATTTGAATTCGCGATTTCTTCGACTCCCGAGCGGAAGAAATATTCGCTTGGATCCCCCCGCCGTTTTTGGAAAAGTTCACAGACGAAGGTGTGTTTTTGTAAACGCACGGAGCTTAACAATAAGGAGGATGAAGATGCTGTCACTGAAGACCCACAATATCTTGGACTATGTCGCCGGTGTGTTCCTGATCATTTGCCCCTGGCTGTTCGGTTTCTCTTTCATGAGCACGCCGACGAACGTTTTCCTTTTCGCCGGGATCGCCCTGATCGCCTACAGCCTGTTCACGAACTACCAGTACGCCTGGATGCGCAAGATCCCGATCGGCGTCCACATGATCCTGGATCTGTGCCTGGGCGCGCTGCTGATCATCGCTCCGTGGGCGATGAACTACCGCATGTCCTTGACCTCGGGTCAGGAGTACCTCCACTACATTCTCGGTCTCGGCCTGTTCGGTTTCGTCGCCGTCACGAGAGTGCACAAAGAGGCCGACAAGCGCCCCGAAGACCGCGTGCAGTACCGCCCGGCCACCAGCCGTCCTTGAGGCGATTCACCGGTCCGGAAACAAAAAAGCCAATCCCGCGGGATTGGCTTTTTTTATTGTCTCGCGGAACGCCGGGAAAAGTCCCGTCGGCCTCAGCCTTTGTTGATGTCTTCTTTCAGTTCTTTGCCGACCTTGAAAAAGGGCAGTTTCTTCTCATCGACGTTGATGACTTCGCCGGTGCGCGGGTTGCGGCCCTTGTAGGCGCCGTACTGGCGATTGACGAAAGAACCGAAGCCGCGAATTTCAATGCGATCGTCACGCATGAGCGCTTCCACCATCGAATCGAAAATCGTGTTGACCACGGTCTCCGACTTGACCCGGGTGATACCCGCTTTTTCCGCAATGAGATTGATCAGATCCGCTTTCGTCATGAAACGTGCCTCTTCATTCGTCGACTGATTCGGGATTCTTTCGGAACGCTCCGAATTCTCAAGATAAGTTCTTGATATGACTGTAGTATACAGGTGGAAGGTGGGCGGGAAAGGACTTTCCACTCATGATTCAATGCGCGAAACTCCGAAAAAGCCCCGTGTTCGTGAGGATTTTCTGGTACGCGTCAATCGTCGAATGCACCATTCTTTGCGGATCAAAGAAATCGAGGACCTTTTTTCGCGCCTTTTGGCCGATATCGAGGGCCGGGAGGGTGCCGGCGAAGAGTTCCAGCAGCAAATTAGCGAGGCTGTCGACGTCGGCGGGGCGAATCAAAAAGCCGTCGACCCCATCCTCAATTAAATTGGAGAGGGGACTGACCTCGGACCCGATCAGAACCTTTTGATGGGCCATGGCCTCCAGCGTTCCGGGCTCAAAGCCCGTGGAGCGGGAGCTCAAATTGATAAACACATCTCCCATCATGATGAAATCCAGGGCCTCGAGGTTGTTCAATGCGCCGGGCATGAGCACGCGGCTGCCCAGGGCCAGGCTCAAAACCTCGTACTCGACGCGTTTAAAATGCGGGCCGGTGCCCAGCAGGATCAGGTAGGCGTTGGGCTTTTTCACGGCGACCTTTTCAAAGGCGTGCAGCAGGGGGATGAGTTCGCCCACCTCCGCCATGTCGGACATGGTCACCGCCACCTGCGCGTGCTCGGGCAGGCCCAGGCGTTTTTTCAGCTCCAGGGGGTTTTCCCGGCCGGAAGAGTCGCCGAACTCGGCGCCGTAGGGCACGGTGTAGGTGCGGCTGTCGGGATAGAGGTAATAGCGCTCCAACAACAGGCGTTGTTGAGGATTGGTGACGAACATGCCGTCGGCGGAGCGCAGGATCTTGCGGTCGCGGCCCGGGTAGGTGGCCAGGAATTTGTAAACGAGGGCGATGTAGGTGGTCAGCAGGCCGCCGGCCGTGTCCTGCCCCATGCCGAGGATGGAAAACAGCTGCGACATCTGCGTCGCTTCGACGTCGAAGGCCGCGGCGATCCTCAATTCCTTGCGGTGGCGGGCGATCTTGCGCCCGGAGTCGTCCAGGCTGTGCATGATGTGGAAGGGCTGGGCCTTGTGCAGCTCGAGGAACTTCTGGTAGGCCGCCTCCTGGAAGGACATGCCGGTGTAGGGGGAGTTTCCCTCGTGCAGATAGTAAGCCTTCACGCCCTCGCGCTCGACCTCGGCGCGGCCGAGGGGGCTGCGCGTGGAGATGACGCTGACCTTGTGGCCCTGGCGGGCGAGGCCCCGCGCCAGCGGCCAGAGCAGACCGGAGTCCGTGGCGCGCGACAGGATCTGGAATCTCTGTCCCACCAGGCAAATGTGCAGGGAATCGGGAAGCGGGGCTTTGGCCATGCGGTGATTGTAGCCCGGCAACCGGCGGTCAGGAAATATGTTTGTGCGCCAAAGCCTTGTTGTACAAACGATTGAGTTCGTTCATCGGCGCGTCGATCAGGTCGCGGTGCAGGTTCAGGTCCTGGGGCAGGCTCTGCGGGCGGCGCAGGGATCCGTCGCGCGTCAGCAGCTGCTGCAGGGCGGGGATCAGCGGCTCTTTCGGCACGACCCAGCAGTTGTCGCCGTTCTTCCACAGATCGCCGTGCAAGGCGGCCTGTTTGTCATCCAGGATCAGCGTGGCGCCGGCGCGGATGGCCCGCAGGAAATACTCGGTGCTTTCCTGCGCCGTCAGGTTCAGGCCCGCCAGGCAAAACGCCTCGCTGTGGCTGAGCAGGCGGCGCTGATCCGCGGCGGAGAGATCCCCGCTCAGGGTCCAGCGGTGATCGAGCCCTTGCGCCTGCATCCAGGCCTGGAAGAGTTTGCGTTCGCGCAGGGACCAATCGGCGCAACTGCCGAGCATCACCACATGGCGGTGCTGCGCGAGCAGGGCCAGGCGGCGGAAGGGGGCTTGCTGCGGATCGAAGGCGCTTTCGAAAAACGGCAGGACCACATAGGGCTCGTCCGCGAGGTTTTTCTGCAGCTCGACCCCCGGCGTGAAGGGCGAACCGTTGTCCTCATCGTCGCGCATATCGAGCACCGGCGGCAGGAGACCGCGCCCCTGCCGGGTGGATTTCACCGCCAGGCCGCGCATGGCGCCCAGCGATTCCACCGTGGGACAGGTGACGATGTCGCTTTCTTGCAGGAGATAGCGGACGGGATTGCGCCGCCGCAGGCCGCGGCGGATGTGCAGCAGCGACGTCGTCAGCACGCAGTGGGGCAGGGTTTTCGCCGTCAGGGAAATCAGGATCTGCGCGGGTTTCAGCTGATCCTCCTCGAGGACCAGGTGCACGATCTGCGGTTGCAGGCCGTAGATCACCGGCAGCACCCGCATGCCCTCGAAGAAAGACCACTGTCGGAAAGGCCGCAGCAGCTCGATGCCGTCCGGCAGGGCGGCGTCCTCGTCCCGCGACGTCAGCAGCGTCACCTGATGGTGCTGTTGGCGCAAGGACAGCGCCAGGCGATGGGCGGTGGGCGTCAGCTTTTCCGTGACGAGGAGGACTTTGGCCATTGCACTCCCAGGGCGTTTTCGATGCGGTCGAGGATCTTGCGGTTGGCTTCCGGGATGGCGCGGTCGCGCAGCTCCTCCGGATAAATCCACTCGAGCATCATGTGGTGTTTGGCTTTCGGTTCGCCTTTCCAAAAACGGATCTCGTAAAACTGGATGAGGATGCCGACATCGCCGTAGGTGTGGGTGCAGGCGAGTTTGAGCTCGCCCACTTCGGCCTCGATGCCGAGCTCTTCGCGCAGCTCGCGGGCGAGGGCCTCTTCCGGGCTCTCGCCGAGTTCGATCTTGCCGCCCGGGAATTCCCATTGGCCGGCCAGGGTGTTGTTCTCGGGGCGTTGGCCGATCAGAATGCGTCCATCCTTGCGCAGGAACCCCGCCACCACCGGAATCCAGTGGGCGCGACGGGTGCGCCGGGTTTTGGAGGCGTTCGAATCGTTGCTCATAGCTCCTTCATCGTTCGGGCTCGGGGATGACGGGCGACGCGCCGGAAAAAACCGGGTCCTTCCAGAACCAGGGCCGAATAGGCCTGCACGAGGTCCGCTCCAAGGGACAGTCTCTCAAAAACATCGTCCCCTGTCATGACGCCCCCGACACTGACCAACAATTTTCCTTCACGGCGCGAGCCGAGGGCGCTGTGCGCCGTCTTCAGCGCCTGCAACGACAATTCTTTGAGCGGGGACCCGGACATGCCGCCTTCCGGGGGATAAGGCGCGTCCTTGACTCGAGAAAGCGTCGTGTTCGTGAGCACGAACCCGTCGATGCCGGCGTCGTGGGTGGTGAGGAGGGAATCGCGGAAAGCGCCCTCCTCCATGTCCGGTGACAGTTTCACCAGCACGGGCGTCGCGGATTTTCCGCTCAGGTCCACGAGCGGCGCGAGCAGGGCGCGCAGGCTTTCGCGTTGTTGCAGGTCGCGGAGCCCTTTGGTGTTGGGGCTCGAGATGTTGACGACGAAAGCGTCGGCGACGCCGGCGAAACGCTGGATGAGGAATTTGTAGTCCTCGACGGCGTCCTCATTGGCCGTGTCGCGGTTTTTGCCGATATTGACGAACACGGGGGTCAGGAAAGGCTCTTCCGCCTTCAGGTTCGCCAGCACCTCGTCGGCGCCGTGGCTGGGAAAGCCCATGCGGTTCCACAGGGAGTGCGTCGGCAGGTGGCGGTCGATGATGCGCCCGGGATTGGCGGTTTGGGGCTTCGGCGTGACCGTGCCGACCTCGACGAAGCCGCAGCCCAGCGCCCACCAGGCGCGCAGGTTGGCGCCGTTTTTATCGACGCCGCCGGCGATGCCGACGCGGTTCTTGAAGAGCAGGTTCCTCCAAAGAAAACTCCGCCAGGCGGGCGGAGTTTTTTCGGTGAACTGACTGTAGATCTTGAGAGCGAGCGGACCCACGTCGTGGGCCGCTTTCGGAGGGAGCCAGAGCCAGGGTTTGCGGATCATCTCGGGTACAGACCTCGGAGCAGCATGGCTTTTTCCAGGCGTTGCACGGCGAGGGCCATCGCGGCGGCGCGCATGTCCACGTTTTTCTCCGTGTGCAGGCGGTAAGCGAGATCGAAGGCTTTGGTGATGATGGTGGCGAGCTTCAGGTTCACTTCCTCTTCATCCCAGAAGAAGGACATGATGTCCTGCACCCACTCGAAGTACGACACGATGACGCCGCCGCCGTTGGCGATGATGTCCGGGGCGATGAAGATGCCGCGTTTGTGCAGGATCTTCGTGGCGGCGTTGCTGGTCGGGCCGTTGGCGCCTTCGGCGACGACCTTGGCGCGGATTTTCTCGGCGTTGTGCACGTCGATCTGGCCCTCGAGGGCGCAGGGGAAGAGGCCGTCGCACTCGAGCTCGAGCAGGTCGGAGTTCGAGATCGGTTGCGATCCCGGGAAGCCTTTCACGACCTTGTTGGTCTTCACGTACTCCATCAGGGCCGGGATATCGAGGCCGTCGCCGTTGTGGATGCCGCCGCTGACGTCGCTGACCGCGATGACGCGGGCGCCGCGCTCGTGGGAGAACTTCGCCGCGAAGGAGCCGACGTTGCCGAAGCCCTGCACGACGATTTTCGAGCCGCTGAAGCGGATGCCTTTTTTCTCGAAGGCTTTTTCGGCGACGAACACGACGCCGAGACCGGTGGCGTGGTTGCGGCCGAGGGTGCCGCCGATTTCAATCGGCTTGCCGGTGACGACGCCCGGCTGGGCGAAGCCGCCCTGCTCCTGGGAGTAGGTGTCCATGAACCAGGCCATGGTTTGCGGATCGGTGCCGACGTCGGGGGCCGGGATGTCTTTCGCCGGGCCGACGAAGGGGCCGAGCTCCGAGGCGAAGCGACGGGTGAGGTTTTGTTTTTCCGTGCGCGACAGTTTGGTCGGGTCCACGGCGACGCCGCCCTTGGCGCCGCCCAACGGCAGGCCGAGAACGGAGTTTTTGAAGGTCATCAGGGCCGCGAGGCCGACGACTTCCGGCAGGTCGACTTTTTCGTGGTAACGAATCCCCCCTTTGTAGGGGCCCAGGGTCGGCGAATATTGCACGCGGAAACCTTGGAACACCTTGACGGTGTAATCGTCCATGCGCACCGGGATCGAGATCGCGATGGTGCGACGGGGTTTTTTCAAACGCTCGAGGACGTTCGGATCACAATTGATGACCTTCGCGGCTTCTTCGAGGTTTTGCAGGGCGTTTCTGAAAAGAGGTCCGTCGTGATGGGCCTCGGCGGGCGGGAACGAATATTGATTCGCATCCATGATGTGGTGTGACTCCTCAAGAGGTTGTGAGACCGCCTCCAAGATTACTGGAGCCCCAACTCCATGTCACCCGCGGAAAAGCGCATGACTCAGTGACCCTTTCCGTCGAAAATGCCCCGATGACGTGTGTTAAAGCCCTCTTGATTTTCGTCCTGTGCAGCGCTTGGGGTCATGCGGCGAACGCGACCGAGGCCCCGGTGACGCCGCAGCAAGCTTTCACCCGCTCTTTCGCCAGCCCCCGATTGGAGATGCTGGCCGAGGGAAGTCCTTTTCTGGTCCCTCAACGGGGCACCTATCCCGGTTGGTACCGGACTTTGATGACCAAGGTCTTGGCGAAGAATCCTGACTCCATGCCCAAAAAACACTCGCCCGGCTGCGAACCCGATGACCTGCAGGGGGCTTTGGAGTCGGCGCCCTCGGCCCTCGAAAGGGCCCGGCGCCTGGACGGGCTTTTTCAGAAATGCGGGAGCGAGTGGGAAACCGGCACGAAGGGGCCGACCGCCAACATTTTCCGCCTTTTGCGCACGCGGCTCGATCTGGACAGGCATCCTTTCCTGCAGCCGGTGATGTTGAACCTGCCCGGTGGCGTGCGGTTGAAAGGCCTGCTCGCCTTGAAGGGCGACGGCAAAAAACGCCCTTTGGTGATCCTGCGCCTGGGCATCTTCTCCAACGTCGGCGATTTCATGCCTGAACGATTCTTGTTGATGCAGCTTTTTGAGCAGGGCCCCGCCAACGTGCTGGTCCTCGAGAATTCCTCGGGGGCGGACTTCGTCGCCAACAACGCCGGTCTGACCCTGGGCGGCCCGGAAGAGGCCTTGCAGAACCTGCAGGTGGCGCGGCTGCTCCGCGATCCGCAAGAGCCCCTGTCGAAACTGGTGGGCAGCCTGCACCTGGTCGGCGCCTCCCTGGGCGGCAACGGCCTTTTCTCCACGGCGGCCCTGCAGAACCTGCAGAAGGGCAAAGCCTGGATCGATTCCTACTTCGCTTTCTGTCCCGTCGTGCATTTGCGGGACACCCTCCACCACGCCATCCGTTCGGGGGCCGAGGGAACGCTCGTGGACGTGTGGATCTCGCGGCGCCTGGCGGGCGTGCGCGATCGCGTCTCCTCGTTGGCCGCGACCTCGGTCGGCACGTGGTGGAAACTGCGGCCCTATTACTGGCCCGAGGCTTTGCGTTTCGCCGAAGCGGCCTATCCCACCGCCCCCGGTTTGCGCGAGGGCCTGCAAGTGCCGCCCGCCTTGGACGCCCCCCTGTGGGAGGCCGCGGAACCCTGGGCCTGGTGGCAACCATCCAAGGCGCCGTTTCTGGTGGTGGCCACCAGGGAGGATGACATTGTTCCCGTGGAATTGAACGCCGCCAGGCTTTCGGCGGCCTTGGGCGATCGCGCCGGCGATCTGGGCCTCGCGGTGTTGCGAGAGGGCTTTCACTGCACTCTCGCCGCCGCTTATGATTGGAACGTCATTTCAGCCCTGGTCAACGCCGGCACGCTGGCCGGCGCGCCGGGGCGACCGCCGAAGAGGGTCACCTTCGACATGGATCTGGGCCAGCTGATGACGGCCCAGGATCTCAAGGACCTGCGGGCGCTGACCTACGAGATCAAATGGCCGGCGGGCGGGGAGTCCGTTGAATTGAAAATCCACGCCAGCGCCGGCGGTCGCACCGTGGACTTCGGCACGACTCTGCCGCGCAACGAATTCGATTTCGTTTTTTTGAATCCCGGATCGATGATGACGGACGCCGAGCGCTTCATGCTCGAGCGCTGGCTGCACAAAAACCTGCGCGTCGAATTGCGTCCCCAGCGCCAGGGCGTGATGGCGCGCCTGAGCTGGCCGCAGGCTCAGGCCGCTTTGCGGTGACGGGCCAGGCGGGCGGCGAAGGCCCGTTTGGTCAGGGCTTCGAATCGGCCGGGGGGCAGGACTTCCCGCAGGCGGTTCTTCAGGCGGCCGCCGCTGTCTTCCTCGAGGATTCTCAACAGCAGGGATTCCGGGGTCCACTTCAGAACGCAGAGCAGTTCTTTCTCCGGCAAACTCAGCCATTGGTCGAGGAGTTTGTTCTTCATGCTGGACTGATCGGAAGTCCAGTCCGGGAACCTGAGAGGGGGCGGCGATTTTTTCGCTGTTTCAACCCGGGATCAGGGCGCGGCGGAAGAATTCGGAGTTCCGCGCCAGCTCGTCCACGTAAGCCCGCGTGTCCTCTCGGGCGGCGGCGGGCAGTTTCGTCCAGGGCAGGATGTGCTCGTCGGGCACGTAGCGGAATGTGAAATTGATTCGGCGGGTTTCGAAGTTCTCCACCGGCAGGCGGAAGACGGCGGACCCCTTTTGCACCCGTTGCACACGGTGGAAGAGTTGCTTTTTGAAACGGTAGCCGCCGAAAATCTGCAGATCCCCGTCCTCGAGCCATTGCTGGACGATGACCCGGCTCGCCTCCTTGGCGCCGTCGCTTTTCACGAATTGAAACAGCGCTTTTTCACCGAGGGACAGGGACACGACGGGGCCGAGCTCGAAATCCTTGTGCTCGCCGACGCGGGCGCAATCGATGCGGCGGTCGCCTTCGATGCGGTCGCCGTAGAAATTGATCAGGCAGGTGTTGAGGTGCCAGCCCGGCGGCACGTCCTCCCGGGGGAAATGGGAGCGCACGAATTCCTCGGCGTGGCGGACGACGCCTTGGAGGGCGGGCGGATAGGGCTCGGCGCGCACGCAGCGGTTCTCGATGCCTTTCGGGGGATGGTAATAGTTCAAGCAGGCGAACTGCCAGTTGCCGAGCCAATACACCGGTCTCAGCAACTGGCGCTGTTTCTGTCCGGACGGCGGCGGGTTGTTTTTCGAGTAGCGCATCTCCCAGATGGGGTGCAGGGTCTCCAGCCAGGCGACGATGTCCCGGCGTTCGCCCGGCGACAGGGATTTTTTCAGGAGATGCAGGCCCGGATTGTCCCCGGGTTCACGGAAAGGGCGGCGCATGCGGCGGTTATAGCAGATCGCCCCTTGACCCGTCAGGGGCGCATCACGCAGGATGCGGAATCATGCAAAAAGAACAGATCATCCAGGCCCAGGCCGGTCCGGCGGAGAAGAAACAACTCATCGATTCCCTGCCCCGTTTGAAGGGCAAAAAGGTGTTGATCGTCGGTGACGTCGGTCTGGACGAATACGTTCTCGGCCATGTCCGCCGCATCAGTCCGGAAGCGCCGGTGCCGGTGCTGGAAGTGGAGTCCGAGGACAAGCGCCTGGGGCTTGCCGCCAACATCTCGCAAAATATCGTGAGCTTGGGGGGCCAGGCCCTGACCGTGGGCGTGGTGGGCGTCGACACCGGTGCCGATCTGCTGAAAGACCTGTGCCGCAAAACGGGCGTGAGCTGGGACGGCATGATCGTCGACGGCCAGCGCCCGACGACCCGCAAGACGCGGGTCATGGCCCAGCACCATCACCTGGTGCGGGTTGATTACGAGCTCACCAAGTACCTGTCGCCGGAAACCGAAGCCCGCGTTCTGCAGAAAACCAAGGAGCTTTTGCCCTCGGCCGACATCGTGATCCTGCAGGATTACGCCAAAGGCGTGGTGTCGGAGAGCCTCACCAAGGCGATGGTGGAAATCTGCCGGGACGCCGGCAAGCGCCTGCTGGTGGATCCGCACCGCTCGAAAGGAGCGGAGTTCTACCACGGCGTCGACCTGATCAAGCCCAATTACGACGAATCCGTGGCCTTGAGCGGCCTGCGCTTCGACGACCTCAAGGACAATCCCGACAAGGTTTACGACGTCGGCCGCGCCTTGCAGAAAAAAACCGGCGCCCACGAGGTGGTCCTGACCCGGGGGAAAGAGGGCATGACCATCTTCGCCGGCGACGCCGTGACGGAGGTGCCCACCTACGCCCGCAAGGTCTTTGACGTGACCGGGGCCGGGGACACGGTCATCGCGGCTTTGTCCTTGGGGCTCGCTTCGGGCTTGAACCTGGTGCAAAGCTGCATGCTGGCCAACTTCGCCGCCGGCGTCGTGGTCGGCAAGATCGGTTGCGTCCCCTGCGAAGTCGGCGAACTGGTCCAATACATCCAGGAACCCCACTGAGGGGCTTTTAAACACCGGAATCCGTGCCTTTTTTCAGGGAATTCGCCTCCCCCTTGGCGGGGCGGGCGCCTTGTGCTACACCCTTTCTTCTGCCAACAACCCGTATGGGTCGGCTGTGACAAGCCGCCAACACCTTCCACTTGGACTGGGGGAACGATGCTCGAGACCACGACCGCCGTCGCGCGGCCCGAAATCAACGCCACGATCAGACAGACGACCACGCAGGCCGCTCCGGATGTGCCGCCGGTGAATTTCTATTCCCTGTCGATGGAGGATTTGAAGAGTTACTTCAAATCCCTGGGCAAAGAGACCTTCCGTTCGCAGCAGGTCTTCAAGTGGGTCTACGAGCAGCGCGTGACCGACGTCGAGAAGATGAGCAACCTCTCGAAGGCTTTCCGCAGTGAGCTGCCGAAGTTCCTGAGCTTCGAACTGCCGCCGGTCATCCAGCATTTGAAGTCCGTCGACGGCACCCAGAAATTCCTCTTCGACGTGGGCAAGGGTATGAGCGTCGAGGCCGTGCTGATCCCCTCGGCCGACCGCCTGACCCTGTGCATTTCCTCGGAAGTGGGCTGCAACATGGCCTGCAAGTTCTGCTACACCGGCAAACAGAAACTCAAGCGCCGCCTGACCGCCGCCGAGATCGTCGGCCAGTTCATGCAGGTGAGCGACCGTCTGGACGAGGGCCAGCGCATCAGCAACATCGTCTTCATGGGCATGGGCGAACCCCTCGACAACTGCGAGGCGGTGTTCAAATCCATCGAGGTGTTGACCAACGATTGGGGCATGAACCTGTCGCGCAAGCGCGTGACGGTGTCGACCTCCGGCGTGGTGCCCGAGATGCACCGGATCTGGAAAGCCGGCGTGCGTTTGGCCGTGTCCTTGAACGCCTCGAACGACGAGATCCGCGATCACGTCATGCCGGTGAACAAGCGCTGGAACATCGAAGAGCTCTTCAAGGCCTGCCGCGAATACTGCCGCGAGACCGGGGACAAGGTGACTTTCGAGTACGTCATGCTGAAAAACGTCACGGACCGCATCGAGCACGCCCGCGAGCTGCACAAACTCACCCGCAGCGTGCCCTGCAAGATCAACCTCATCCCCTTCAACGAGCACCCGGGTTCCGGGTTCGAACGCCCCGATGACGATCAGGTCATGCTGTTCCATCAGGAGTTGATGGATCTGGGGTCCCATGTCCTGCTTCGTCGCACGATGGGTCGTGACATTTTCGCGGCTTGCGGGCAATTGACGGATCCGAAGCTTCGGCAAGACGACAAAATGGATATCTCCAATTCCAATCTGGGGGGAAAAAGTGTCCGAAATTCTAGTGGTGGGCAGCCTCGCGTATGATGGCATCTCGACCCCGGCGGGTCGGGTGGACCGCGCCTTGGGCGGTTCGGCGAATTATTTCTCCCTGGCGGCGAGCCTCTTCGCTCCGGTGCGCGTCGTCGGCGTGGTCGGCGAAGACTACGGCAAAGAGGACGAGGAGCTGCTGCGCTCCCGCCGCGTCGACCTCTCCGGCCTGGAGCGCGTGAAGGGCAAAACCTTCTTCTGGGAAGGCAAGTACGAGGGCGACCTCAACGAGGCCATCACGCTGAAGACCGAGCTCAACGTGTTCGAGCACTTCAACCCGAACCTGCCGGAGAAATTCCGCGATTCCGAATTCGTCTTCCTGGCGAACATCGCCCCGGAGCTGCAGATGCAGGTGCTGGATCAGGTCCGCGCCCCGAAGTTCGTCGGCATGGACACCATGAATTTCTGGATCGGCTCGAAAAAAGAGGCCTTGCTGAAGATCCTCTCCCGCGTCGACGTGGTTTTGATCAACGAGACCGAGGCGGAGATGCTGACCGGCGCGGCCAACGCCATTTCCGCCGCCCCGAAAATCACCGCCATGGGCCCGAAGGCCGTGGTCATCAAGCGCGGCGAGTACGGTTTCGCGTTCTACTCGAAGACCGAGGGTTTCTGCATCCTTCCCGCCATGCCGATCCCGGGCGTGGTGGATCCGACGGGCGCGGGCGACACCTTCGCCGGCGGTTTCTTCGGCCACTTGGCCAAACTCGGCCGCGTGCCGACGGCCGCCGACATGCGCGAGGCCTGCATCAGCGGGACGTTGCTCGCCAGCTTCACGATCCAGGATTTCTCGGTCCGGGCCCTGGCCAAAGTGACCTCGGACGACATCCGCGAGCGCGAGCGCGAGTACCTGAAGGTCATCGGCCGGGCTTAAGTCCGGGAAGGCCGTCTCGAAACGACACACCTGTCTTTGGTCCTCCTTTGTCTCAAGGGAGGACCTTTTTTCGCCGATAAATCATTGAAGAATGGCGAAGAAAAAGAAGTCTCAACCCAAGGACGATTTGATCGATCAGTTGCTCAGCGACGCCAATGGCATCGCGGGCGACCCGTCTTTGGCGGGCTCCACGCCGGACATCATGAAGTCCATCGGTCCGTTGAAGACGGACGACGACGCCCCCCTCGAGCCGACGCGCGCCGCTTTCGATCCCGCTCAACCGTCATCGCCTCCGCGGGGTCAGAATGAAAGCAGTCCCTGGGACAGCCTGGAGCAGGGCTTGGATGTGGACTCCCGTCCCATCGAGGATCTGCCTTCGGCGGAAGAGAGCGTTTATGACGGGCCGAGCGCCGGCGAGGGCGCTTTCCAGGGTCTGGGCGAATTGGATCTGCCGGGCGTTGAGCGGTTCGAATCGGCGGAAGGCCATGAGCATGAAGCCACCCGCCCCATGGTCATGGGGAAATCCCTGAGCATCTCGACGTCCGCGGTCACGGATCATCGTTCGGCCGCGACGGGCGTGTCCCAAGCGGTCAGTGACCACGAGGCCACGGTCGCCGCCGACGGTTTCGCCAAACGCCGCGCGCCGGAAAACGAGCCCCAGGAAAAGGTCGTGATCGGTTCTTTGCGCGGCGGCAATCGCGGCAATGTGTTCACGGCCATGGATGCGAGCCTCGCCCAGGCCGAGAACCTGAAAATCGCCCAGCAGAAAATCCTCGATCTCGAAAAAGAGAACGACCGCCTCCGTCAGGAAAACGAGGAGGTCTCGTCCGCCGCCGACATCATCCGTCACCGTCTCGAGGAATTGATGGCGCGGATCACACAGCTCGATCGCGAGAAGCGCGACATCGAGGAAACGGCGCAGAACGAGCTGATGATCCTGAAAGGCAATCTGCAGTTCAAGGAATCGGAAGTCGCCAAGGCCCGTTTGAAGATCGACGAACTGGACACGCGTTTGCGCAGCGATTTCAAAAAGATCCGCGTCAAAGAGCGGGAGCTCGAGAATCGTCTGGAGCTCGCCCGGGCCGAGAAGATCGCCCTGGTGCGCGCCAAGGATGAAAATATCCTCGAACTCAAACGGAAGATTGATCAACTCCAGTCGGAGACGGATAATTACCGCGAGAAATGTCTTGAGCTCAACAAGACCATCGCCGTCCATCAGGAGCAATTCCGGCGCACGGTTCGCGCCTTGCGCCTGGCTCTGACGGGTCTTGAAGCCAAAGACGACAACTTGGTTGCACTGAAGAAAGCGGAATGACCTCATGGATGATGCGGCTCTGGTGAAGGACAACGGTGAATCGAACACCGGGGAAGTCCGTCCCCCCGTCAAGAAAATCAAGGTCGTCATCAGCGACTTGCATCTGGGCAAGGGCCGCATTTTGGAAAACGGCGGTCTCAACTCCCTCGAGGAATTCTACTACGGCGAGAAGCTTGTCGAATTCATCCACTACTATTCCACGGGCATTTACCGCGACCACGAGGTGGAGCTCGTCATCAACGGCGATTTCCTGAACTGCCTGCAGGTCGATTACCGCGGCCACTTCCTGACGGTCATCACCGAGCAGGTCGCCCTCGAGGTCATCCAGAGCATCGTGCGCGGCCACGAGAAGGTCTTCAAGGCCATGGGGGAGTTCGCCTCGCGCCCGGGCAAGTCGATCACCTACATCGTCGGCAACCACGATCAGTCCATGCTGTGGCCGGCCTGCCGCAATTACCTGAACCAGGTGATCGGCGCGCAGATCCGCTACAAGAACATCGTCTACTTCTTCGACGGCGTGCACATCGAGCACGGCCACATGCACGAGGCCGCGAACCGCATGGACCCGAAGAAATTCTTCCTGAAGAAGGACCTGCCGGAACCGATCCTGAACTTGCCTTTCGGTTCGCATTTTTTCGTCGAGCACGTCCTGCGCATCAAGGAGAAGTACCCGCACATCGACAAGATCCGCCCCTTCTCGAAGATGATCCGCTGGGCCATGATCAACGAGACCTGGGCCATGGTGGTCACCTTCTGGATGACGGTGTGGTATTTCGTGCGCTCGATCTTCGTGGCGGACCCGCGCCGCGCCTGGCCTTTCCGCCGCGTCGTGCAGGTGGTTCTGGAGAGCGCCATTTTCCCGGACTTGAGCGAGTCGGCCCGCAAGGTTTTGCAGGACGAGCGCGTGCACACGGTGATCTTCGGGCACTCCCATGTTTACCAGTACCGGCAGTGGTCCTCGAACAAAGAGTACTTCAACACCGGGACCTGGACTGAGATCACCTCCCTGGACATCGTGTCCCTGGGCAAGATCACCAAACTGACCTACGTGCTCATCGAATACCCCGAGGACGGCGGGCGCCCGCGCGGGCGCTTGAAGGAATGGAAGGGGTACCATCGGATCGAGGAAGACGTCGCGGTCAGCTGAAGCCGGGGCGCGCGGGACCCATCCTTGGTCGGGGGGGCTTTTTGACTGTTCCCAAACCGCCGGGCCCCGATCATAATCTTTGTTATGTCCAACAACCAGGATGACACCAACAATATCGGAGACAAAACCGTCGTCGCTTCCGGCGACACGCTGAAGAAGTCCATGCCCGCCACGGATTCCGCGCCGCCGGTGGTGGTTGTTTTGTTGGGTCCCACGGCCTATCAGGGGCAGCAGTTCGCCCTGCAAAGCGGCGCGGTCATCGGCCGCGCCCATGAATCCGAGATCTACATCGACGACCGCAGCCTGTCGCGTTCGCACGCGCGCATCGACATCAAGGGCAGCGAGGTCACGGTGGTGGACCTGGGGTCGACGAACAAGACCGTGGTGAACGGCCAGGTGCTGGCGCCGATGGCCCCGTGTCATTTGAAAAACAACGACCAGATCAAGGCCGGGAACATCATTTTCAAGTTCCTCGAGCGCGGCAGCATCGAGGCGGTGACGAACCAGCAGCTTTTTGAAAAGGCCAACCGCGACGCTTTGACGGGGGCTTACTCGAAGGGTGCTTTGATCGCGCGGGCTCCGGAGGCCATCAAGCGCTCGGAGACCGTCAACGAGGCTTTGAGCGTCATCGTTTTCGACATCGATCATTTCAAAAAAGTGAATGACGTTTACGGCCATCCGGGCGGCGACCACGTCCTGCGCGAGCTCGGCCGCATCGTCGGCAGCAATCTCGTGCGCGGCAGCGATTTCTTCGCCCGTTACGGCGGCGAGGAGTTCGTGCTGATCCTGGCGGCGACGCCCAGCAAAACCGCCGCGGAAATCGCCGAACGCATCCGTCAGACCATTCAGACGACGGAATTCGTGTTTGAGGGCAAGCGCATCCCGGTCACGGTGTCTTTGGGTGTGGCCACGCGCCTGCCGACGGAAACGGAATGGTCGGTGCTCTTCGACCGCGCCGACAAAGCCCTCTATCAATCCAAACAAAACGGCCGCAACAAAGTCACCGTCGTTTAAAAGGTACCGCCTACTTTCTGGTATCCCAGCGCATCATCATTCTTGATGTGTCTCTGGTCGGAAGCCTGTCTGCTTTCAGATCCTCTTGTGTTGGTTGCTCACCGATTCGAGTGAGCTTGCCGCCGGAGGGCATAAAAATCCCTTATGGCGCCCATCAGACATTTATTAATTCATTAAGAATTTCATATATTTAGTGTCATTTTGGCCACTTTCCTCTGGCCTTGTTTTTGCTCGTTTCCTTGGCAAGGGTCGACGCCGGTTTTCGGGGGATGAACTTTCCGGCAGTCAAGTGATGGAAAGCAAACAGGCTTTCCAAAACAAGAGGCGATCGGGTGCGGACATTCGATCGGAAAAAAGTTCAGGTCATTAACCGAAGTTCGACAGGGGGGAGTCAGATGGTGGGACGAGGTCTTGAAACAAAGACGGATCTTGAACTCGTCGGGATCGTGCAAGGCGGGGATCGCCGCGCGTTTTCCGAACTGGTGAAACGGCATCAACGAGGACTGCTGCGCTTGAGTTTGAGGTTTATGAAGGATTTGAGTCTGGCCGAGGATGTGGTTCAGGAGAGCTTCATCAAGGCTTACGAGAAACTCGCCGGCTTCGAAGGCCGCAGCGCTTTCAAAAGCTGGCTCTATCAGATCGCCGTTAACACGGCGAGGAACAAGATCCGTGAGTTCCGGCGGGAGACCACGGACATCGACAAAGTTCACCTGGCGGTGGACGCCGTCGCCGAGACGACCTTGGTGCACGGTTCGATCGCCGACCTCCTCCAAAAGGAAGTGGAGAAGCTCCCGTTCCGGCAACGGACGGCGTTGGTGCTGCGGGTGTACGAGGATCTCAGTTTCAACGAGATCGCACACATCATGGAGTGCCCCTACGACACGGCCAAGGCGAATTATCGCCATGCGCTCATGAAGCTTCGCGAGACTTTCGAGAAGCGCCAGGAGCTCAAGTCATGGACGGCGGACGTCGGAGGATTCTGGAGTGAAATGAACCAATACGTGGAGGCAGAAGGATGAAAAAAACAACCCCCCTGATCCAATGGCATAAAACGCTGCGGTCCGAAGGCGATGTCGAAATCCCGATGGACCCGGCTTATTACGAGGCCCTGCATGATCGTATCATGTCGGCCGTCGCGAAGACCGAGATGAAGCCGGAACCATGGTACGCCCGCCCAGGCCGTTTGCTCCGCGCACCATGGCGTTCCTGGTTCGTTCCCGCGCCGTCCTCCGCCCCGTCGTCCCGCTCTTGATCCACCCCTCCCTGAAGAATCACCCGCCGGCCCGGCAATCTCTGGACAAGCCCGGGCGGGCAGGGTTATGACAGTTCCAATTCCATTCCTCAAGCAAGCGTAACTCAGTTGGTAGAGTGCCACCTTCCCAAGGTGGATGTCGCGAGTTCGACCCTCGTCGCTTGCTCCATTTTTTCCTGAGAGAGAGAACCGTCGTTACTGCCGCCCCACGCGCGCGGGAGCGGAAGGGTTTTTCCGGGGGTGCGTCGGGGGCGCCGGCGGGGCTTTGGCCACGCTTTGGATTTTGATGCCGGCTTTTTCAAAGGTCACGCGCGGGAAAGGCCCCTTCGGGCATTCGATGATCATGCGCTGGCCCGGGGCTTCCGGGCTGGTGAGCACGAGGACCTGTTGCGGGACGATGCGCGCGCGTTCCTGCGAGCTCAGGAAATCGCGGCAGGGGTTGAGGGAACGCCGGATCTTCTCCAGCTCCTTGCTCTCCAGGCTGCTGATCTTCTCGCTCTCTTTGGATCGTCCCGCGCTCTCGAGTTTGTCGAGGCGGTCCTGCGTCCTGCGGCGCAGGCTCTCGGCGGCCTGGTCGCGGCAGCGGCGGTCCGTGACCTCCTGCTTTTTGTAGGAACGCAAATCCCAGGTCAGGGCTTTTTTCAACGTGATCTTGCCGTCGGCGGGATTGAGAAGAATCTGGCAACCCCGCGAGCCCTCGCCCAAGCGGCGCTGGGCGCCGCCGCCGTCCAAAGGGTTGAACACGAAGCCGGCGGGGAACACGAAGGCGTTCACGCTCTGGTCTTTGACCGGCATCGCGTCTTTCGGGGACACTTTGGATGATTTCGTCGCCGCAACCGGAGCCGCGGAAGAGATGGCCAAACTCAAAACAATAGACAACATTCGCGAAACCCTTCCCCCAAAAGCATGCGCCTGTTCGCTTTGATCTTCTAGAAAAAAAAGATTTTTTCGACGCAACCGCTTTTTCCCTCGTGCAACGGGGATTCTTCCGTTGACAGCAAAATCGCAAAACTGATCGCATTGAAGGGGTCGATCGAAATGGAGGGAATCATTGATGAGACAGATGAAGATCATGCTGACCGTCACGATGATGGTCGCTGGTTCAATGAACGCTTCGGCGGCGGAGGAATCGCCCGAGCGGATTTTGGAAACACGTTTGCAACAATCCCGTCAGCAGTCGGAGCAAGGCGCGCGCGTCGTCCCCGGCGCGGCGAAAACCCTGCTGGCCCTTCGCGGGCTCGCCGCGGATCCCGAGGCGCGGGCCAAACCCTGCGCGGAAACGTCCTGGGTGACTTTCGGCGGCCGTTACGCCCTGAGCGTGGAAGCCGATACGGAAACGGCCACGCGCAAGTTCTGCCGCATCTATGACCTGTCTTTCCCCACGCTGCGCACGCTGTTCGGCAAGCCGGTCTCGAAACTGCCGGTGGAGCGTTTGAGCGCCCGCGATTACCTGAACTGGGCGGAAGGGAAATACGATCGCGTTTACAACAAGCTCGAGGAGGCGAAGAAGAACTTCGAGCCTTCCCGCGCCGTCCGCGCCAGCTGGATCGCGGGCATCCCGTTCAGCGACTCGCCCGCCGGTCTGAAGGCGCAATCCCTGCGCTCCGCGGGTCAGCTGCCGCTGACTTTCCGCGCGTCGGACCTGCAAGTCGGCGACTTCCGCCTGAGCGATCGCGACCGCGCGCAAGTGCGGCAGCTGTTCGCGGAGGCCAAAACCGCGAACGGCGGTTTGAGCCCGCAAATGACGGCCATGGAAAACATGTGGGACGAACTCTCCGTGCGTCCGAAGTCTTTCCTGGAAAAGATCCGCTTCGACTGGAACGACGCCGAAAAGGTCTACGAGATTTTCCTCGAGGCGCAGTTCCTGCCGATCAACGGCCCCGTCGCGCTGGTGGATTACAACGCCCAGTACAAGCCGGCCGTGGAAGCCATGCTGCGCTCGGTGGTGAATTCCGTGTTGCGCAGCCTCGCCCAGGCCATCCCGCACCCGGTGGCGCGCAATCTCGTGACCATCGCCGTGGACGACGGTTTCCAGTTCGTCGAGATGACCTACAACTACCAGATGAACCAGCTGGAAGGCGTCCTGCGCGCCGGACTGAACCAGGAGGCCCGCATCGACGCCGACCTCCTGAAGGTGCAGCAGGGGATGAACATCCTCTTCGGTTCGCGCTCGAACCTGCTGGTGGAATACATCATGGCCCTGGCCCAGGGGAAAAAGTTCAGCTGGGAGGAGATCGACAAGATCGGCCGCACCGCCCGCTACCGCGCCGAGAAGGCCCGCGACATCAGCATGAACAACATGAACTCGCGGCTGGTGCTGCGCGATCATTGCAGCATGGAGCTGGTGCACGGCTACTTCGGCATCTGCACGAAGAAGGGCGTGAAGGATTCGCTGCGCTCGCTGATCAGCACGCGCGTCAGTTTCTACTGGAACTGGGGACCGCCGGTGATCCACCGCTACGAACTGCCCGCCGAGGCCACCCTGCTGCGTTCGACCTCGTGGCTGCTGTCGGCCGCCGTGCGCGTCTTCGAGATGCCGCTGCCGGCTTTCCTGACCAATGAGCTGTCGAAGCAGTTGAAGACCTTCGCGACGTCGGGCATGACGGACGAGGCCTTCCTGAAGAGCAGCCTGCTCGTTCAGCAGGCGTCCCGGCCCCTGGCGCCCGAGGACCAGAACATGATGAAGTGGCTCTACATCCAGAACATCAACCCCTTCCTGCCTCACACGGCGGGCGCGGAACAGAAAATCATCGAAGCGAACGCCAGGCTTCTTGGTTTGAAAGCATTGTAAGGAAAGGAAGATCGGAAGATGAAAAAACAAATTGTTTCCCTCTCTCTGGCCCTTCTCACGGCCTCGGGCGCGCAAGCCGCCCGCGTCGCCGTGGTCGATTCCGGCACGGATTTTCAGCACGCCTGGTTGAAAAACCACGCGTGGCTGAACGAAAAAGAAATCGCCGGCAACCGCGTCGACGACGACAACAACGGCAAGGTGGACGACGTCAGCGGCTGGAATTTCGCGGACTCCTACGGCCGCGTGTTCTTCCCGGAGCACCTGCAGTTGGTGAACCCGATCACCTACCGCCTGTTCGAGATCATCGCCCATCAGCAGGCGGGCCGGACCACGGACGAGGACAAAAAATTCTGGGAGGAGCATGTGCTCTCCCTGCCGAAACCGCGCAAGGAAGCCCTGACCGCGCATCTGAATTTCTTCGGTCAGTACGCCCACGGGACCCACGTGGCCGGCATCGTCGCCAGCCAGGATCCCGAAGCCAAGATCATGGCGGCGCGGGTGTTCGCCGACGAACCGCCCGCCGAGTACGGCAAGAACAAGGGCTGGAGCCTCAGCGAGATGTTCTACAAACTCCTCGCCATGGCCAGCAACGGAACCTTCGATCTGGTGGCGGGCTACCTGCACGAGCGCCAGGCCGACGTCGCGAACTACAGCCTGGGCGTGCCCCTGCACAGCATCGCCAAGCAGGTTCTCGCGCTGCGCGGGGTGAAGGAGCCGACGGCGGCGGAACTTTCCGCCGAAACCAAGCTGGTCTTCGGGCAGTTCGAGCCCCGCGGCCGCGCCTGGATGACGAGCGCCCCGCACACGCTGTTCGTGATCGCCGCCGGCAATGACGGCAACGACAACGACGCCCTGCCGATGTTCCCGGCCTCGATCCGCGTGGAGAACGCCGTCAGCGTCGCCGCCACCCAGGATTTCGACAAGCTCGCGAAGTTTTCCAATTACGGCAAACTCTCGGTGGATGTCGCCGCTCCCGGCGTGGCCATCGTGAGCTCGGTGCCTGGTTTGGACGCCGGCCGCACGCTGCCGATGTCCGGCACCTCCATGGCCGCCCCTTATGTGACGGGCGTCGCCGCCCGCATCAAGTCCTTGAACCCGGGCCTCAATCCCGTGCAGATCAAGGAGGTCTTGATGGGCACCGTGGACCGCAAGGACTGGTTGCAGGACAAGGTCATCTCGGCGGGAATCGTGAACGCGCAGCGGGCTTACGTGGCCGCGGAAAAAAGCCGCCAGCAGGCCCTGAGCCAGGCCATCGCGGAGTCCCGCGCCCTGGTGGCGGATCAAGTGTCGGCGCCGGCCCCGGCCGCGTCGACGCTGAAGTCGATCCCGGCGGATCTTCGCCGCATGGCGGACAGCCTGGTGTTCTGAGCGCGAAGGACATGAACGTTCCAAAAAAGAAAAGGGCTCCGTCAGGAGCCCTTTTCTTTTTGTCTTTCGATCGCGGGATCAGAGTTCGAGGATCACGTCGATGCGGCGGTTTTGCGCGCGACCGGATTTGCTCTTGTTGTCGCTGATCGGCTTGGAATAACCGTAACCCACGGCCTCGACCTGGTTCCCGGGGATTTCCGAGTTGGCGGTCAGGTATTTCTCGACGGCCTGGGCCCGGCGCTCGGACAGATCCTTGTTCAGGGCGGCGGCGCCGACCGCGTCGGTGTGGCCTTCCACGATGACTTTGGAGGCGCCGACGCTCTTGATGCCGTCACCGAGTTTTTTCAGCAGACCGAACTGTTCGGGGGCGATGTCCGACTTGCTGGACGCGAAGTTCAGGGCTTTCATGCGCACGACGATCTTGTTGCCGTCCATCAGCACGTCGGCTTCGCCGGGCGAGAATTGCGAGCGGATCTGCTCGTAAGCTTTTTGCGGCTCGGCGGCTTTGTCGGCCTCGGCGAGTTCGCGCGTGGTGCGCTCCAAAGCGGCGGCGCCGCGGTTCAGAACCTGCTGCTGGGCCGTGGTGCGCATGCGCAGATCCTCCACGGCGTTGTCGCGTTTCTCGAGCTCGGCGGCGACGTTCTCCGAATCCTGGCCGGCCAGATGCTTGCTGGAGCGGGTGAGGGCGAGCAAACGATCCGAGGCTTTTTCAATCCGCAGGCCCTGCTCCCTCATGGCGTCGGTGATGTCCCCATTGTGCCGGAGTTCGCCGATCAGCTCGTCGATGGCTCCCTGGACGGAGGCCAGGGTGCGCGGGGCGTAGCGCTTGGCGCCCTCTTTCACGGTCTTCTCGGTGTTGCGGCGGGCGGGGGCGGTCAGGCCTTCCGTGAGCGCTTCGATGCGGGCTTGTTTATAAAGACCGAGCAACTCCCCGCGCCTTTTTTCCACGCGGGTCAGGTCGCCCTCTTCGGCGCGCGAGGTGAGGTCCGCCATCTGGCGGTCGGCTTTGCGGAAGGTTTTCTGGGCCAGGCTGTCGGCCTTGGCTTCGACGGCGGCCTTGCGGGCTTCCAGCAGGGGGTCGAAAGCGTTGCGCGAGATCTGGGCCTTTTCATTGGCCGTTCTCAGGTAGGCGTTGGCGACGGCGACCCGCTCGAGGATTTTCTCGTTCGAGCGGTTCTTCTCGCGCGCCTTCAGGGCGTCGTCGTAGGCCTCTTTGGCGTTGTCGTAACTCTCGGGTGACAGCACGTCCACTTGCGATGCGCGAGCTTGCTGAAGGTCCAGTTTCGTGGCTTCGATGGCGGCGCTCGGATCGGTGTTGGCGGGCAGAGCCGTGTAATTTTTCGGCTTCGACGAACAGGCGACCAGGGCGGACAGGAGCAGCGCTCCCGCAGAGATTTTCAACAACTCACGTGTCTTCATTTTCAACTCCTTTGGCACCGAGATTAAATACTCGATGTTGATGGCGCCCATCATGGACTTCGGAGGCGAGGAAGAGGTGTGAATTTTTCTTCTCTGGCTCGTTCATCGGGGGACATGGGAGCCTTTGTTCGGTCGCAACTCATTGAAAAGAACTCGCTTGTGATTGACATCGCCGGCGGCTTTGATAAATCTCCGGGGCGAACCACGTCGACCGGGAGAATCTTGAAAAGGGGGGAATATGCAGCAGACTCACGTTTCATCTCGTTACGGCACTTTTGAAATCGCACCGCCTGAAGACCTGCTGGAGTATATCCCCGAGTTCCTCGGCAATCGTGAAAACGATCTCGTCGCCCTTCAGGAGGCGCTCAACAAAGGCAATTACGTCGAGCTGTTCCGCCTCGGCCACCGCATCAAAGGCGTTTGCCAGCCCTTCGGTTTTGAAATCCTGGGCCGCATCGCCAAAGACCTGGAGGCGGCCGCGCATCGCGAAGACCGCGAGCTCTGTGAAACTTTGGTCAAGGAGTTCGAGGCCGTCCTGAAAGACGTGTCGCGGGACTTCCCGGCGCGGGAGCAAAAGGACACCCCGGCTTTGATGTGAGAAATTGAATTCATTCCATAAAAAAAGGGTGATCCGGCGGATCACCCTTTTTTATTTCCCGTGCGGGCCGCTCAGCGCCGCAAAGCGCCCACCGGCCAGTTGCCGACCTCCACGCCGATTTCGCGCAGGCGCAGGATGACCATTCGTTCGTTCTGCACGCCGATCATCTCGGCCTGGAAAACGCGGCCCATCGAATCCACCACGGTCAGCACCTCGCCGACGCAGTAGCCGCCGGCGCAGCCTTCCAGCACGCCGATGCGGCCATCATCGGGGATGATTTGCTGCCATCGCCCGTCCATCGAGGTGACGGCGACGCCGCGCTGATCGGCGCCTTGGACGCGCACGGGGAAGACGCGGTTGCTGGGGTCCACGAGCAGCGCGACCTGACCCTGCTGCCAGCGCCGGCCGCCCTCCGGGGACGGGTCGTTCGGCGCGGGTCGCTGCGGGCGACCGCCGCCACGGCCTTGTTGAGGGGGCGGGCGTTGCGAGCCCGGCGCGCGGCCGTTCGGCGCGCCCATCGGGATCAATTCGCTGGTGGGAAGAACGAAACGCTGGCCGCGCGGATCCTCGAGAACCGCGGCTTGCTGGGGCAAAAGACCGAGGACCCTGAATTCCTGCGAACCGGAATCGCGGCGGAGCACGCGGGCGCCGGCGCAGATCTCGCGCGCGCAGCCCTCGGCGACGGCGAGCTGATGGCGTTCGAAAGCGTGATACTCCTGGCCTTCGAAAAAGACCGTGTACGTGCCGCGGGGATCGCGGCGGACCACGGTGACGTAGTCGATCCGTCCGCTGCTGCGGCTGACGGCGATGACCCTCTGACCGTTGAAAAGCTCGTCGGCGGGGACGCCGTTGGGGGAGGACGGGGGCGGGAGTTCGCCCGTTCCGCCACTGCCGCCCGGAGCGGGTTCCCGCGGGGTGATCGAGGGCACGGGGCCTGAAGATTGCGGCAGATCGGCCGGAGCGCCGGGAACGATGGCACCGGTGTCCGGTTCTTCCGGGGGGATTTGCTCGGCGGCGGGTTCACGCGCCGTGCCCGGGGACGCGCCGCGCGGGTCTTCGGCGGAATCAACCGTCACGCTGAGATCGAGAATCTGCAAACCACCGCGGTACCCCAGCACCCAGGGCTGGGCGGTGGGGGGAGTGGCGGCGTTCAGGGTGATGCTTTGTTCGCTGTTCGGGGGGATGTTGCGGGAGTCGATGGCCTTGCCGTTGAGCAGGAGTGCGACCATGGCGCCTTGAGCGCGCGTCTTCACGCGCAGGTCCACCTGCACGAGGCGCGCGGTGTCCGCGCCGCCGCCGATCTTCTGGCGGCGCAGCTCCGTGGTGAGATTGATGCTGGTGGCGCGGCCTTCCGGGGCTTCCGCGTAGGGGCGGGGCGCGAGATTCACGGTCGTCGCGGCCAGGGCGGCCTCGGCCAGGAGGCCGATCAACAAAGCGATCAAGGCGTTTTTCATCATCGTTTCCTCCGTGTCAGGGACGAAACACCGTTTACCGCCGCCCCCGGGCGGGGTCACGTTCTGGCGGGGAGATCGCGAAAAAAACGATTTTTCCCTCGGTGGACAGGAAGATTTTTCAGGTGCCCGCGCGGCGGTGCGCCCTTCAGGGACAAAGCGTCTCGGGCTTTTCCGTGCGCAGGCGCGACACCAGGGTTTTCAGTTCCTCTTCGGGCTTGGCGGCTTTCTCGAGGGTGCGGGCGCAATCCAGGAATTTTTTCCAGGAGCTTCCCACGCCGGCGTAGAGGCTCTCGAAGTCGCTGAGGTCCTGCATGTAGGTCCGGTAATACAGCAGGCGGGCGTTGTTCAGGCCGATGTCCGGAAAATTTTTGTAGGAAGCGGTTTTCATTTTCGGCAGCGCGCGGAGGCGGAATTCACTCTGGATTTTCCGGAAGCGTTCCTCGCGCAGCTCTTCGCGGCGTTGGTCCGCGGGCAGCCGCTCGTACCAGTTTTTCAATTCCCTGATTTGCGGGCCGATGAAATCGGAAAAGAGGGCGTCGTCGGCATTTTCGTCGCGGATCCTTTTCACGGTCGGCGAGTCGGGGCCCTCGCGTTCGAGATAAAACTCCTCGGTGCCGCGGTTGCCGACGAACACCGCCAGGCGCTCGTTGAAGTCGGCGGAGTTGCGGATGTAGAGGGTGGTGTGCACGGTCTCGTGGATGATGGTGTTGACCAGGCCCGCCTCGCTTCCGCGCAGCATGGAGGACAGCACGGGGTCGTTGAACCAGCCGAGGGTGCTGTAGGCGGAAACCCCGCGCAGGAAAGTGTCGAGGCCCTCTCGCTCCAGCTCGCCCTGCTCCTCCTTCGCGTCGTTCTCGTCGGCGAAACCGCGGTAAGGCATGCGGCCGACGATCGGATAGGACCATTCGTGATGCTCCAGTTTCCAGCGGGGGGCGGCGCTCACCACGTAGGAAACGTAAGGGCGGTCCAGCTGCACGAAGCTCGTGTAGCTCTTGCCCTCTTTCAGGGACATCTTCTTCACGGCGTGGTCGTGGGCTTCCTGGGCGCGGCGCAATTTCTCTTTTTGCGTTTCATCGAGTCCCGGATCCCGCAAAGCCTCCTCAATGGGCACGCGCTTCGAAAGGAGGGAGAGCTGGCTGCGGGCGCTTTTGTACAGGTAACCGATCTGACACCCCGTCAGCAGCGGCCACAGGAGGAGCAGGGGAAGGCTTTTCAGAACATCCATGTGACGCCGGCGCGGATGGCATCGTCATTGGAGAAAAGCCCTTCGCCGAGCGGCGTTTTCCAGGCGTCGTAGCTGACCTTGACGCCGAATTGGCTGGTGAAGGCGAGCTTGAAGCCGACGCCGTAGCTCGGCACGAGGGCGACCTCGGGATCCAGGGTGTAGGTTTCGAGGTTGTTGAGCTTCACTTCCTGCGTGCGGCGCAGTTGCGCGGCCCCGCCCTTCAGGTAGGGTTGGAAAAACGCCTGCTTCCCGGCCAGCACCCAGATCAGGTCCGCGCCCTGGATCTGCGTCGTTTGCACGACCGTGCGTTCGGACACGATGGTGGCGCCGGATTTGATTTTTTCCTGTTGCACGCCGACCGCCGAGGTGTAGCTCAGCTCGAGGGCGAGGGTTTCCATGAAGTAGAACGACAGCGAGGCCGTCAGCGATTCGCTGGTGACGTAATTGTCGGCGTCGAAGGAGTTTTTTTTCTTCCCGTAGCTCACCCCCACTTCGGTGAAGACGGCGCGGGCCTGAAAAGCGACGGCGGACAACGACAGGAAAACAAAGGTGGAGAGAAGCCGTTTCATCCCTTCCATTCTACCCGCGCGGGCGGGAGGGCGCACGTCCTGAAAAGGACCGGATCATGCCGGACAAAAGCCCCGGATCAGCGGTGCACGAGGGCGCCCGGCGACCAGCGCACGGTGAAGGAGTACTGCAGGTGGATGAAACCGTCCGGCCCGACCATCTCGGCGGGCGGGTTCGGGAAAACCGCGGCGTCGCGGAAGGCGCCGACGGCGGCGAAATCAAAACGCTTGATGCCACATTCCTGCTGGATGCGCGCCGAATGAAAACGCCCGTCCGGGGTCAGCAGGAACTCGATGCGGGTGAACCAGTTTTTCTTGCCCACCACGTTCAGCAGGTATTCCTGCGGGAAGCTGTCGACGGCTTGTTTCAAGCCTTGCTCCCAGCGGAAACGCACCAGGTCCTCGACCCGGGAGTAGAAGGAATAAAATTTGAAGCGATCGGTGTTGAGCGCGGTGAAGTCCCCGAGAGCCACGTCATCGGGGAGCACTTCGCCCACCGTCGACGGCGCGTCCTCGAAGGCGACGGCGCGGCCGTCGGGCCTCGGCAGGGGGATGGGCTCGTAGCCGTCTTTCGCGGCGGCGGCGTTTTTTTCGCCGAGCCGGCGGTTCTGCTCCTCGTTCCAGCGGCGCAGCCAGCTGTTTTGCGGCAAGGACCTGTTGTTCTGGGTCAGGCCGGTCTGGCGCGCCTTGGTCTCCTGCAGGACGCGCTGCTGGCGGGCCGACAGGAAGCGGGCTTCATCGTCGGCCTTGTCGTCCTTCTGGCGATCCGGGGGCGTCACGTCGCGCACGACCTGGCGGTCTTTCGGCGGGGCGGTCGCGGGATTTTTTTCGATGATCACGATCTCCGCGATGCGCGGGTCGGGCTGGTTCCACCACATCCAGGAATCCGGCACGGATTGCAGGCCCAGCAGGAGCAGCGAATGCAGCCCCAGACTCGCCAATAAACCGAATAGGAAAAGGTGCCGAAATTTCATGATGATACGATCCCTCCGTCTCAGACTAGAACACTCCCGGACGATCGGCCAGCCTTGCGGCCTCAAGTTGAAACAAATTCTGCCGATAGGTGAGGTATGACACAAGGGGGGCTTGGTGGGGAAACTCATCGATCTGACGGCTCGTTTAAATAATAAAAAAGACAGTAAAATCGCTGGCATGAAGAAGAAGGCCGAGGTCTTCGACCTGGTCGAACCCCGCCAGGCGATTTTGCAGGATGAGCGTCGCGAACTGCGTCGGACGATTCTCACGGAGTTCGTCGGCGCCTTCGTGGTGGTGCCCGAGCGCGGCCTCCTGCGCGTGAGCCTCTACGATATTTCCGATGACGGTCTGGCTTTTGAAATGGACCTCGAACAGGGTTCCTACCAGGAGCACGAACGCGTCGCCATGCGCATCTACCTCAATCACAAAACCTACTTTGAATTCGTCGTGCAGGTGAAGTGGCGCGAGCTGCAGGAGCAGCAAGGCATCATCCGTCACGGAACGATGTTCGTGAAGAACACGGTGAACGACGTCGCCCTCAAGCACTTCGTGAAATTCATCGAAGCGGTGAGCGTGAATCTGCGCGCCGACGACGGCGATCTGCAGATTTCCAACGGCTCCTGAGTCCCCGGTTTCCGGGATAACGCGACTGCCAAAGCAAGGCGCCGGAAACCGGCGCCTTGTTGTTTTTGCGTGGACTTTGGTCCGGCCCTGAGGTGCAATTTTCCCATGAGCCAAAACACCTCCGGCAAAACCAAACGCAAAAAAATCGTCATCGACACCAACGTGATCCTCTTCGACGCCCTGGCCATGATCAAGATGGGCGAGGGGGACATTCACATCCCGATCTCGGTCATCGAGGAGATCGATCGCTTCAAGCGGGATCAAGGTGAAAACGGCCGCAACGCCCGTCAATTCAGCCGCTTCATCGACGTTCTGCGCGCCAAGGGCTCGCTGGCCCAGGGCGTGCCCATCGACAGCAACCCCGAGACCTACGTTTACATCAGCACCGATCTGGTGATGGCCGGCATGCCCACGGAGCTGGACGTGGTGAAGGCCGACAACCGCATCCTGATGACGGCCCTGGCGCTGCAGAAACAGCACCCCCGCCACAAGGTGGAGCTGATCTCGAAGGACATCAACCTGCGCATCAAGGCCGACGTCTACGGCATCACCGCCAAGGACTACGAACCCAGCACCGCTTCGCCCGACGAGTTGTACGAGGGTTATCAGGAGCTCGAGCTCGCCCCGAACAAGATCGATCAGTTCTACAAGGACAAGCGCCTGGAGGTGAGCGAGTTCAAGCTGCAGGCGAACCAGTACCTGATCATGAAAGACGTTTCCAATCCGAATCACTCGGCGGTGGGACGTTACTCCGAAGCCGAAAAGGCCATCGTGCCCCTGCTGGTCCCGACCGACGGCATCTGGGGCGTGCACGCCCGCAACGTCGAGCAGTCCTTCGCCTTGGACTGCCTGTTGAACGACGAGATCCTGTTCGTGTCCCTGATCGGGAAAGCCGGGACGGGGAAAACCCTGCTGGCGATCGCCGCGGGCCTGCACAAAACCCTGGATGAGGGCCGCTTCCAGCGCTTGCTGGTGTCCCGTCCGATCTTCCCCATGGGCCGCGACATCGGTTACCTGCCCGGGGACATCGAGCAGAAGCTGAATCCCTGGATGCAGCCGATCTTCGACAACGTCGAATTCCTGATGGGCGCCGACAAAAAAGCCGCCGGTCGTGCCCAAGAATTGATCAATCAGGGCATGCTGAACATCGAGCCGCTGACCTATATCCGCGGCCGCAGCATCCCGAAGCAGTACCTGATCGTGGACGAAGCCCAGAACTTGACGCCGCACGAGATCAAAACCATCGTGACGCGGGCGGGTCGGGGCACCAAAGTCGTTTTGACCGGGGACATTTATCAGATTGATAATCCCTACGTCGATTCGGCGAACAGCGGTTTGACCTACTCCGTGGAGCGTTTCAAGGGTCATCCCATCGCGGCTCACGTCACCTTGACGAAGGGGGAACGTTCCGAGCTCGCCGAACTTGCGGCCAATATTTTGTAAGCCGTTGTTTCGGAGAGGATGAGGAATGTTCAAGGTCGGCGATCGCATTGAGTTGGAAGTGGAAGTCACGGGCGAGATGGTCCGTAAATTCGCCGAAGTGTCCGGCGACTTCAATCCGATTCACCTCGACGAGGAGTACGCCAAGACCACGCGTTTTGGTCGCTGCATCGCCCACGGCATGCTCAGCGCCGCCTTGATCTCCCGCGTTCTCGCCCAGCGTCTCGGTCCGGGCGGCATCTACATGTCGCAAAGCCTGAAATTCATGAACCCGATTTTCATCGGGGAAAAAGTCCGCGTGGAGATCGAAGTGAGGACTTTGCGCGAAGGCAAAGGCATCGGCGTGGTCGAAACCAATGTCGTCAAAACGAACGGAGATGTCTGCGTGAAGGGCGAAGCCATGATCATGGCCGCCAAGAGCGTCTGATTTTCCATTTCGCCTTCCGTCCCGCGCCCAAGGTCCGGTCCGTCTTGAAATCCCCCTTCTTCCCTCTCATTCTGAATGGGAAGAGGATTCGCGATGAAATGGTGGTTGTTGTCCCTGTTGCCGGCCGCGTTCGCTTTGCCGGCCCACGCCGATCAAAAGGCCGACTATCAGGACATGTTGTCCTGCGCGCGCAGCGTTTCGGGCGCGAACAAAGGGCAAAGTGTTTCCTCCTGCGAGTTGGTGAAGCCTGATCCCGAGGCCGACTATCTGTTGACGATGAACGCCAAAGGCGGTGACACGACCGGGGCGTTCTACATCTATTCCTCCAAAGGCATTTACCGCGCGTCCCTGCCGAAACTTCCCGGTGGCGGGAAAGTCGTTTATCAGTTCGACCTGCCGCCGGATCTGGACGGGCGACGTCGCCGCCTTTGCGTTGAACACTCTTACAACGCCTGGATGTCGGACACCTATGGCAAGCAATGGATCGTCCCCGCCGGATCGTCCTGCGGGTCCAACGCGCAGATTCAGAGTTTCACCGAGATCCCGGCGGACTACGGCCAGAAGGGGAAAAACGCCAGCAGCAACGTCCCCCTCTACGCCTTGGGCCGCAAAATCGACCGTTGCCTGAATCACTTCCGCGGCGATTACGAAAGAACCGCCGAACGCAATCCGTCCGACCTCGCGGATTATCAAAAAAAATGGAGCGGCATCGCGGACAACCGCGAAGCCTGCGAGACCGCCAACGTCTACTATGACGGCGCGAAGAAGACCTATCAGCAGGCGGACGCCGCCCAGGAAAAAATCCAGGCGAACGAGAAGATCAAAGCCGCCAACCGCGAACAGGAAAAAGCCGGCGGCGGCCAGGACGGGGGCGGCTCCGGTTCGTCCTCGGGCGTCTCGTCCGATCAAGGCGGCGCTTCCGCCGATCAGGGCGGGTCGAAAAACACCTCCGCGAACGGCAAAGAGGAAAAGCCGCCGGAGATCTCGAAGGACGGCTGCATCCGCAACGGCGACGACTTCGAAGCCATGCGCTCCCGCCTGCCGGAGAGCGCCCAGCGCCTGCCGATCTATTACGCCCTGGAAAACTACATGGGCACGAAGGCCACGATGAAACTGACCATGGTGAAGAACAAATTGAAGCTGACCGTGACGAAGTCCGACGGCGACGTGGTCCCCCAGGAAGTGGTCATCAACAAGATCTGCACCAGCAAACGCGATCCCTCGGAGCTGACGATCTCCGCCGAAGGCTCCGCGCTGGTGGACAGCAAAACCATCAACGTCACCGCCGACGGCATGACGATGGCCTACAACAGCTTCATCGATCTGAATTTCAAGGGCGGCAAGAGCGAGTATGATAAGGTGATGAAACAGATGCTGGGCGCCAATTACCAGGCGGAAGAAGCCGCCAGCGCGGGGACGAAATGAAGAGTCTTTGCTTTTTTCTCGGTCTGATTCTGAGCCTGCCCGCCTGGGCGGAGACTCCGGCGCCTTTCCTGGTGGATGAAGACGTGCGTTTCATCGGCCGCGACGCCCCTTTGGGGAGCCTGTTCCGCAGCCACAATTACCTGGGCACTTTCGTGCGCCGCGAGGCCAGCATCAACGGTTTCACCAACGTCGGCGTGTTCGTCCTGGACCCCGTCGCCAAAAAGTCCGTGGACAGCGACGTCTGCCAGGCGGCGGCGCGCTTGATCCTGGGTTCCCTCGAGGAGCCCATGCGGCTGAAGGGCATGGATTACTTCAGCCACAACCTGGTCAAGGGCTGCGAGGTCATGGTCTATGACGGCGATCCCCAGACGCCCCAGCCGGCGCGGCGGATCTTCGTGAAGCCTTTCAACGGGCGTTTCTACGCCTTCGCGGTGGGATTGCCCCGCGTGCATTCGAATTACCCCAGCGAGGAGATCCGCCAGTTCATCGGCAAACTCGCGCTCAACCCGGACGCCGTCCGCGGCCCGTCGAGCGATCAGGGCAAAACGAAGAAGGCCGCGAAGAAGCCGGCGAAAAAATCAAAGACGGCGCAATAAAATTCGTTTCAGAGTCCCCTGAAAACCGGTCCGGTCCACGGGCTCGCGCCGCAATTCCTCGAGGCTGACCATGACGTCGCGGCGGAAACCGCAGGGGTTCATGCCCTGAAAGGCTTCCGGATCCTGATCGAGGTTGATGGCGGCGCCGTGGAAGGTGACCCACTTCTTCACGGCGATGCCGAGGGAGGCGATCTTGCGCTCGCCGACCCAGACGCCGGTCTCGTCGGCGGCGGCTTCGTCGGGGCGTCTTTTGTGCCGGCTTTTGCCGGTGGCCTGAACGCCGTGTTCGGCGAGGGCTTCGACCAGGCCGTCCTCCAGGGCGCGCAGATATCCAGCGATCTCCTGGGGAACGCGTCCCCGGCGGGATTCTTTCAGGTTGATGACGGGATAGATCACGAGCTGGCTCGGACCGTGATAGGTGGCGCGTCCGCCGCGCGAGACCTCGAGCTTCGGACCCCGCCAGCCGAAAACGTCCTCTGGCCGCGTGGCGCGGCCGAGAGTCACGATGGGCGGGTGGCTGCAAAAAATCAGAAGCCCCGACCGGCCGGCGGCGACCTCGTCCACGAGGGTCAGCATGCGGGTCAGGGCTTCATCGTAAGGAATCAGGCCCCAGTCCTGAAACTCCAGGGAGGAGTCCATCAGGGATGGGCCGACTTCCCGGCCTGGGCGAGGGGCTTCTGGATGATGTGGATGGCGTGGCCGAGAGTGGCTTCCGCCGCCTCCATCATCGTTTCACCCAGGGTCGGGTGGGGATGGATGGTGAGGGCGATGTCCTCCAGGCGCGCGCCCATCTCGATGGCGAGGGCCGCTTCCGAAATGAGGTTCGACGCCTCCGGGCCGACGATGTGGACGCCGATGACCACGTTGGTCTTGGCGTCGGCGATCATCTTCACGAAGCCGTCGGTCTCGCTCATCGAGACGGCGCGGCCGTTGGCGGCGAAAGGGAATTTCGCGATCTTCAGATCGTTCATCCCTTTGGCGCGGGCTTCGGCCTCGGTGAGGCCGGCGCTGGCGATCTCGGGATCGGTGAAGACCACGGCGGGCACGGTCTTGGCGTCGTAGACGCGATTGTGGCCCTTGATGACTTCCGCCACCAGGATGCCCTCGTGCGAGGCTTTGTGCGCCAGCATCGGCTGACCGGCGATGTCGCCGATGGCGAAGATGTGCGGCACGTTGGTGCGGCGCTGGGCATCGACCTTGACGAAGCCGCGCTCGTCGACGGCGACGCCGGCGGCCTTCAGGTTCATCTGATCGCCGTTCGGGCGGCGGCCGACGGTGACGAGGATCTTGTCGCAGGCGATCTTCTCCTCTTTGCCGTCTTTCTCCACGGTGACTTCGTAGCCGTTTTTGGTCTTGGCCTGGCCTTTGGCTTTGGTGTTGTAGAGGACGCGGATGCCGGACTTCTCGGCCTTGCGGGCCACCAGCTGCGCGCACTCGGGATCGGCGACCCCGGCCAGCAGCGAGGGCATGGCTTCCACCACGGTCACTTCCGTGCCGAGCTTGCGCAGGTAGCTCGAGATCTCAAGCCCGATGTAGCCGCCGCCGATGGTGACGACGCGTTTCGGGATGTGATCCAGGGCCAGGGCACCCGTCGAGGACATGATGTCCTTCTCGTCGAACTTGAAGCCGGGGATCTCGATCGGGCGCGAACCCGTGGCGATGATGAAGTGCTTCGCCGTCAGGGTCTCTTTGCCGACCGTGAGTTCTTTCGGGCTCTTGAAGACCGCGTTGCCCGGGACGACGGTGACGCCGTTGCCCTTGAGCAACTGGCTCACGCCGCCGGACATTTTTTTGCAGACGCTTTCCTTCCACGACAGGAGTTTTTTCATGTCCACGTCGATGGAGCCCTTCACCATCAGCCCCATGGTGGGGAAATCATGCTGGGCTTTGTGCAGCAGGTGGGTGGCCGTGATCATCGCTTTCGAGGGGATGCAGCCGATGTTCAGGCAGACCCCGCCGAGGGCTTCGCGCTCGACGACGGCGGTTTTGAAACCCAACTGGGCGGAGCGGATGGCGGCCACGTAACCGCCGGGACCGGAGCCGATGACGACAACGTCGAAGTTTTGCATATCAGTTCATCCCCATCATGAGTTTGCCGGGTTTTTCGATCTTCTCGAGGAAGGACTTCAGGAAGCGCGCCGCCACCGCGCCGTCGATCAGACGATGGTCGCAGGTGATCGTGTAGTTCATCGTCTTGATCGCGGCCAGCTGGCCGTCGCGGATGACGGGCTTCTCGGAAATCTTGTACATGCCGAGGATGGCCACTTCCGGGTGGTTGATCACCGGCGTGGCGTAGGTGCCGCCCACCGAACCGATGTTGGTGATGGTGATGCCGGCGCCCTTCATCTCGTCGGGCTTGAGCTTGTTGTCGCGCGCGCGTTTCGACAGGTCGAGGATCTCCTTCGAGAGCTCGATGATCGACTTCTGGTCGGCGTTCTTGATGACCGGCACGACCAGTCCGTTCGGCGTGTCGGCGGCGAAACCGATGTTGAAGTATTTCTTGTAGACGATCTCGCCGGCGGCGTCGTCGATGCTGGCGATGAACATCGGGAACTCGCGGATCGTGGCGATCAGCGCCTTCATGACGATCGGCAGGTAGGTGATCTTCGTGCCCTGGCTTTCGGCGTACTCCTTCACGGATTCGCGCAAGGCCACGAGCTCGCTGACGTCGGCCTCGTCCATCAGCGTGAAGTGCGGGATGATCTGCTTCGAACGCTGCAGGTTCTCGGCGATCTTCTTGCGGATGCCGATCAGGGGCACGCGCTCTTCCAGGGCGCCGGCCGGGCCCTGGTAAGCCATTTTCGGGATCGACGGAGCGCCGGCTCCGCCCGGGGTCGGGGCTTTGTAGCTCGCCACACCGGCGGACGTGGCGCCGAGGCCGTCCTTCATGGACTGCACGTCCTCGCGGGTCACGCGGCCGGCGAGGCCGCTGCCGGAGATCTGGTTGATGTCGACGCCCATCTCACGGGCGAGGCGGCGCGTGGCCGGAGTGGCCAAAACGCGCGAATCCGCGACCGGAGGATGAATGGTCGCGGACACCGCGCCCGAGGGCGAGGCCGACATGGCGACGCTGGCTTTCGGCGCGGGGGCGGCGGCCGGAGCCGACGCGACGGGGGCCGCCGCGCCCGTGGCGCCGGTCAACGTCAGCAGCACGGATTCGACTTTCACCACGTCGCCCGCTTTGAATTTCAAATCCTTCACGACGCCCGCCGACGGCGACGGCACTTCCACCGTCGCTTTGTCGGTCATGATTTCCGCGATCGCCTGATCGGCCTTCACGGAGTCGCCGGGCTTCACCAGCCACTTCACGAGTTCGCCTTCGGTGACGCCTTCGCCGAGTTCGGGGAGCTTCACGTCTTTCGTGGCCCCGCCGGAGCCCGCCGGAGCGGCGGCGGCGCCATTGCCGGAGGTGGCCTTCGGAGCCGCGGGGGCGGCCGCCGGGGCGCTGGCCGCGGCTTTCGGGGCGGCGGTCGCGCCGGCGCCGGACTCCAGCGTCAGCAGCACGCTTTCCACTTTCACCACGTCACCCGGCTTGCCGCGCAGTTCGCGAACGGTGCCGGCCACGGGCGACGGCACTTCCACGGTCGCTTTGTCGGTCATGATCTCGGCCACGGCCTGATCGGCTTTCACGGCGTCGCCCGGTTTCACCAGCCATTTGACGAGTTCGCCTTCCGTGACACCTTCACCCAGTTCCGGGAGTTTTACTTCCGTGGCCATTTCATTTCTCCTGTTCGCTCGATTGTTGATGATCTTGTTTTTCTTCGTTGTGCCGGCGTTCGACGAGTCCCTTCATGAAGAACTCGCCGGCGCGGTAAGAGCTGCGGACCAGGGGTCCGGAAGCGACGTACAAAAAATCCAGGCCCTCGGCGACCTTCTGCCATTCGGCGAACTTCTCCGGGGTGATGAAGCTCACCACCTTGAGGTGGCGCGGGGTGGGTTGCAGGTACTGACCGAACGTCACGACGTCGCATCCGACGGAGCGCAGGTCGTGCAGGGTCTGCAGGATCTCGTCATCGGTTTCACCCAGGCCCAGCATGATCGAGGATTTGGTGTAGCGCGAAGGATCGCGCTCCTTCACCATCTCCAGCACGCGCAGGGTCTGCCGGTAAGTGGCCCGGGGGTCGCGCACCGCGGGCGTCAGGCGCTCGACGGTCTCGATGTTGTGGGCGAAGACGTCGGGCTTCGAGTCGACGACGGTGTTGACGCAGTCGCGATCGCCGCGGAAATCCGGCGTGAGGATCTCCACGATCAGTTGCGGCGCCAGTTTTTTGATGGTGGCCACCGTGCGGGCGAAATGCGTCGACCCCTGATCGGGCAGATCATCGCGGTCGACGCTGGTGATGACCACGTACTCGAGGTTCATCTGGGAAATCGAGTAAGCGACCTTTTCGGGTTCGAAGGCGTCGATCACGCCTTTGGGATTGCCGGTCTTGATGTTGCAGAAGCGGCAGCCGCGGGTGCAGGTGTCGCCCATCAGCATGAAGGTCGCCGTGCCGCCGCTCCAGCACTCACCGATATTGGGGCAGCGCGCTTCCTGGCAGACGGTGGAGAGCTTGAGTTCCGCGAGCAGGTCTTTGATGCGAGTGTAATTGTCGCCGGCCGGAGCCCGGACCTTCAGCCACGCGGGCTTGGGCGTGGCTGGTTTTTTTTTGACCGCATTCGACATGGTTTTTCCCTACTCAATTCAGTGACTTCTTTGTCTTCGCAGGGGCTCGAGTCGTCACTCGATAATGCGTTGCATATAGGAGAGAAAAAGGCGACGGCCCCTGGGGGTGGAGAGGGGCCGTCGAAGAGAGGAAAAAGGGGCGGGGCGGTGGTGTTGATTCAGTTCAGGGAAGAGCGCGGGGGGATGGTCTCCTCCGCTTGTCCGATGTTGCCGTGACGGTGAAAGCGCACGGTTTTCCATTTTTGCAGCTGCCGGCGCATGCGTTTGGTGACATCGCGGGCCACGGAGTACAGGTTGATGCCGCTGGCGATGGCGTAAAACTCGCCGGCGCGGGACGTGATGCGGATCTCGCCCTGGTAATCGCGGCCGTGTTTGCTGTAAACGACCTTCATGCAGGATTCCGAGGGCGCTTCCTCGTGAAGCTCATCGGCCCAGGTCTGCAGGCGTTGCTCGGTTTTCTCCGCGGGGTGGAAACCGATGTAATGGATTCGGACATCTTGTGTCAGCATGGGCACCTCCTCTACTGCTCTGCTCATGGAGCGGGATATCTGCTCCAGAGTAAAGAAGGGCCTCGCGCCAACTCAAATGATGATCCCTTCAAGTCCTGAGTGACGAACAAAAATTCCACTGATATCGAAAGATCCTCGGAGGAGCCAATGAAGTTTGCTTCGCAACTCGAAAACGGGACTTTCCTGAGGCGCTACCTGCGCTTTTTCGCCGACATCCAGTGGCGTGACCAAACCATCAAGGCCCATGTGGCAAATACCGGGAGTTTGAAGGGGTGCAATATCCCCCAACGGCCCTGTTTGTTCAGCGTCAGCGACGACCCGAAAAGAAAGCTGAAATACAGCCTGGAGATGATCCAGGTTCCGGGCGGCGCGTGGGTGGGTGTCAACACGTCGATCCCCAACAAGATCGTCAAAGAGGCCTTGGAGGAGGGACGGCTGCCGCATTGGCGCGGCATCGAAAGCATCAAGCCCGAGGCGAAGATCTCTGCCGAGACGCGTTTTGATTTCGCCGTGCAGTTCGCGGGCCGCAAGACCAGGCACTACATCGAGGTGAAAAACGTGACCCTGGCCGAAGACCGCCGCGCCATGTTCCCGGACGCCGTCACCACGCGGGGGCAAAAGCACCTGCGCGAGCTGATGCGCCTGGTGGAAGAGGGCCACACCGCGGAGCTGGTCTTCACCATCCAGCGCGATGACGTCGATGTTTTTTCCCCGGCGGACGACATCGATCCCGAGTACGGGTCCTTGTTGCGCCACGCGATCGAGGCGGGCGTGCGGGTGACGCCGCTGCTGGTGGAATTGAGCCCCACGGAAGTGAGGCTCACGGATCGTTTGATTCCCCTGGAGATTTAAGAGCAGCCGCTGGTCTGCTCGCGGGGGTCGCCCATCATGCGGCAGCGCGGTTGTTCCACGGAGCAGCGGATGCGCAGATGGAAGTGCGTGTTGTGGCCGGGCCAGGGGCGGATGCGGCGCAGGAGCTCCTTCGCGGAGCCTTCGCCCTTGGCGTCGATGTCGCCGCTGTCGCGGGCCGCTTTGCACAGGGCCTCTTTGATGCGCTGATCGACGAAGATGCGGTCCGTGGCCTTGGTGCCCCAGGCGGCCTTGAACAGGGCCCAGGTGGCTTTGATGTCCAGGTCGGGGTCAATGTGCCCGTTCGACACCAGGGCGCGGAAGGGTTCCATGCGCTCGGAGACGTCCTTCAACGGATAACCGAGGTCCGCATCCAAACCGTTTTGGTGGCTCTTGTGGGCGGAGTTTCTCATCCTGCCGCCGTTTTCCTGGGACAGGTCGCCGACGCGCAAAGTGCCGATGCTCGGGCTGCTGCGGGCGTAGCGGCCCAGGTAATCGATGATTTCCACCAGCTCGTGGGTCGCGTAGAAACGCGCGCGTTTTTCCGCCACCAATTTCGTCGCGCTCGAACCGGAGCTCTGGGCCTGGCGGTCCTTCAGGTTGGTGGCGTTCTCGAGTTTGCCGTTGCCGACGGAGCCGATGGCCTGGTCGTGCACCTTCTTTTTCGCCGGCGGCGCGGGCATCGGGGCCGGCCGCGGTTCGGGTTCCGGGACGGGGCGACGGGGCGGCAGGGGGGCGTTCTCGCCTCCCTGCCCGGGCTCTTCCTTCTTCGGCGCTTCGGGTGATTTTTTGAAAAGCACGTCGGCGCCTTCGTACAGGGTTCCGACGTAGAAGGACGGGCGGTCATCGGGATCGACGCCTTCGTTCGCGTCGGCGCCGTCATTGACGCCGTCGCCCTCGTCCGCGGGCGCCTCTTCGTCCGGCTCTTCTTCCGGGGATGTTTCCACCGGAGCGGGTGACGCCGGCGTCTGATGATTCACGCCGGGCTGGTTTTTTTGCGGCGTCGTCGGGGCGGGCGCGCTCTTGTCCTTGTCCGGAGAGGGCGTGCTCGGCGATGCCTCGCTTTTCGAAGCGGACGGGGCGCTCGGCTTTTCGGCCGGCGTGCTGGGTTTCACGGTGGGGTTTTTCTTTTTGGGTTCTTTTTTCGGGGTCTTTTTCCTGGGCTCGTCTTTTTTCACGGGATCCAGCTCGGCCTCGAGCTGAACGGCGTGGATGCGCTCCCGATCTTTCATGTAAAGATCGATGATCGCCAGGGGCGTGCTGAGGGCGATGTACGTGACGCGGGCGCGGACCGGGGGATCGGAGTCGCGTTCCTCGCCGGTGGGGGAGAGGACGCCGCGACCGTCGGCGCCGATCTCGCCGGCCAGTTCGACCTGGCGGCTGTGCTGCACGCGGCCTTCGCGGTCTTTCAAGACGACCCGGGCGGAGAACTTCAATTGCGCGCCGTTTTTCTCGACGTGGGAATCTTCCGCCGACAGATAACCCAGCTGGATCGGCGTGGCGCCTTCGGGCTTGATCTCGGTTTTGTCCTGGGTGGTCGGGCGGATGATCATGGGGTTGCGTTCATTGACGGTCGGATCGGTCGGAGAAACCCGGCGGGACGCCTGAAAGGAATCCTGCGAGGAACAGGCCGCAACGAAGGCCATCATGGAGAGAACGAGCAACCGACGAACCATCATGTCTCAGGATGATGCAGTTTCGGTGCCGAAGAATCGCCCTCACGCCCTCCAAATCAGGCCCCTTCCAGGCTTGCCCCCATCCCTCCCGGTGCCCTTTTCCGGCCCCCCGTCCACCCCTTCGACAGGTGCCAGGTCCTCTTGCGGGACGCAGGGCGTCCCGCAAGAGGACCTGGCACCTGTTAGAGGGAGAAGAGGGCTTCGAGGCCGAAGCTCTCGTGCTTTTTGCGCAAGGGGGTGGTGGCGGGGGTGGTTTCATTGGGGCCCTGGGCGCGCAGGGCGAAGTTGGTGGCGTAGGCGGAAACGCAGTTTTCCCGGGAGCGCGCGGCGGGGCAGAAACCCCAGGAGGCTTTGGCCCAGGTGTAGTTCTCGGCGGGGTTGCGTCCGTGATACTGGAACTGGCCGCCCTCGAGCTGCAGTTCAAGTTTGTGGCGATCGTTCATCCAGGTGCGGCCGGCGAGCTGCCCCGAGTAGACGCTGACCGGCCCGCGGGCGAGCGGGTAGCGCAGGAAGTTCAGCGGATTGTCGTAAAGGCGATCCACCAGATTGACGGGGGTGAAATCCGCCTGGGCCGCGCCCATCAGGTTCTCCAGGTACTTCTCGCTGTAGCCGCGCGCCTGCAGCTGCGGCTTGAGGAACCAGGTCTCGCCCTTCCACTCCGCGGCCAGGCGCCACTTGCCGGCGACGCCGTTGTTGCGCCAGCCCGCCTCGAGATCCATGTCGATGAGGCCGTAATCCTGGCTGAAATAAAGGCTGCCTTGCGGACCCCAGAGCGCCGTGCTGTAGGACCAGGCGCCCAGGGTGGGGTCGTAATTCTCTTCACGCTTCAGATCGTTGATGAAGAAAAGGCTCAAGCCCAGGCGTGAATCCGCCCAGCGCTTCTCGGCCTCCAGGGCCATCAGGTCGCCGTCGACGCGCAGGACGGCGGTGCCCGGGAACATCAGGCGCACGAAATTGTCGTCCCACGCGAAACTGATTTCCAGGCCCGACATCTCGAGATCCTGCACCAGCAGACCCGCGCCCAGCGTCTGTCGGCCCAGATCGAAAAAGCGCAGGCGCCAGATTTTTTGCTCGCCCCAGAAATCCGGATACCAGGTCACGCCCAGCAGATTGAGAATGCGCTGCGAGCTTAGGTAACCGTCGGACGAACTGCCGTTCAGAAAACTCAGCTGCCCGTTCAGCGTCAGGTTGGATTCCGGACGCGCTTCGATGAAAACATCGGCCCAGTAGCCGGGACCGTGATAGTAGTCGCTTTGGGTGGGCCAGTATTTCCAGACGCGGAAATCGGCGGCGAGGGTGTAAAGGTCCGAAGAGGGCAGGACGCGTCCGGGGTCCCCCTGCACCTGCTCGGCGAGGTTTTCGTTGCGCGTGAAGGGGCGGAAATTCTCGTACGCCCAGGACGGCGCCGACAAAGTCACAAGTAAACTGAAAACGAACAACCTCACCGGGAACCTCCGTGCCGCCGATGAGGTCGAGGTTACTTCGCGGGCTGTTGCTTGAAAAGCTTCAAATAGCGGCCGTAGCCCTCTTTTTCCAGATCCTCGAGGGGGATAAAGCGGAGGGCCGCGGAGTTCATGCAAAACCGTTGACCCGACGGGCCGGGCCCGTCGTCAAAAACGTGACCGAGGTGCGAACCGCCGTGTTTCGACAGCACTTCGGTGCGCGGCATGAACAGCTTCAGATCCGTGCGCGTCTTCACCGCGTCCTCGTCGATGGTTTTGGTGAAGCTCGGCCAGCCCGTGCCGGAGTCGTATTTGTCGAGGGAGCTGAACAACGGCTCCCCCGTCACCACGTCGACGTAGATGCCGGCGCGTTTGTTGTCCCAGTACTCGTTGTCGAAAGGCTTTTCCGTCCCCTCGTGCTGAGTGACCTGGTACTGCAGGGGCGACAGTTTTTTCTTCAGCTCTTCCTCGGAAGGCTTGGCGTAGGATTTTTTCTCTTCGGCTTTGTTGGACATGGCGACTCCCGTGATGGCGGTCAGGACGACGATGGGAAACCAGAATCTCATTCTCACACCTCGATGAAGGACCGATGCAGGCGCTTGACCGCTTCCTCCGCCTTGCCCTCGTCCACGAGGAAGCAGAAGTTGTGTTTGCTCGCCCCCAGGCAGATCATGCGCACGTTAATGCCCTCGATCGCGTCAAAAACCCTTTTGGCCAGTCCCGCCGTGTGATTGATGGAGTTGCCGATCAGGGCGATCAGCGTCAGCTTGTCCTCCACGTGCACGTCAGCGAAGCGGGACAGCTCCTGGAGCAGTTTCCTATTCAGCAACGCCGACTCGTCCAGTGTCAACGACACGCTGATTTCCGAGGTGGTGATGGCGTCAACCGACACTTGGTTGTCATCGAACACTTTGAAGATCTTGGCGAGGAAACCGTGGGCGTTCAGCATCTCCGGCGTCGTCAGCGTGACCAGCACCTGTTTTTTGCGCAGGGCCAGGGCGCGCACCAGGGGCGCGTCCACGACGTCGCGGCGGACCCAGGTGCCGCGCTCCTGCGGGTCGAAACTCGAACCGACGAAAACGGGGATGTCGCGGCGGATGGCCGGCAGCAGGGTGGCCGGATGCAGAACCTTGGCGCCGAAGGTGGCGAGCTCCGAAGCCTCCTTGAAGGAGATCTCGGCGATGGAGCGGGCGGCAGGGCACAGCCGGGGATCGGTGGTGGCGATGCCGGGCACGTCGGTCCAGATCTCCAGCACGTCGGCGTCGATGGCTTCGGCGAGGAGGGCGGCGGAGTAATCGGACCCGCCGCGGCCGAGGGTGGTGGTGGCGCCGTCCTCGGTGGAACCGATGAAACCTTGCGTGACGAAGACCCCGGCGTCAGCGGCGGGGATTTTCTCGGCGCATAGGCGGCGGATGCTCTCCGTGAGGGGACGGGCGCGGCCGAATTGATCGTCCGTGCGCAGGACCTCCCGGGCGTCGAGCCAGGAGGCCCGACCTTGGTCCGGCCCCAGGGCCTCGTTCATGGCCGTGACGAAGAGGACCGACGACAGGCGCTCGCCCAGGCTCATCAGCGTATCAAGGGCTTTTGTTGAGCAATCCCGCAACAGGTAAACGCCGCGGGCGATGGAATCCATTTCGTCGAGAAGTTCCGCCAGCCGCCGGCGGTCGTCCGGCGGGACGCCCAAATCATCGCCCAGGCCCAGGTGGCGGTCGCGGATCCGGCGCAGCAGGTTCTCGCTCTCCTCCCAATGCCCGCTTTGGGCTTTTTGGCCCAAAGTGATCAGGTCGTTGGTGGTCCCGGAGGTGGCCGAGACCACGACCAGGCGGCTGCCCCGGCGGGCGGCGACGAGGGCGCTCCGGCGCATGCAGGCGGCGTCGCCCATGGACGTTCCGCCGAATTTCGAAACGAGACGGGAAGCGGGATTCATCACTCCTCCATTTGCGGTGGACGGAAAAAGGTCATATCCTAGGATGGCCAAGGAGGCACGCATGAAAAAAACGATCGCCCTGCTGATCGGGATGATCAGCTCTGTTTTGTTTCTGTCCACTGGGACGGCCATGGCCGCCGACGGCAGCTCCGGCTGCGGACCGGGTTGGTATCTGCTGAAAGAAAACTCGCTGGTGTCCTCGTCCCTGCGGGCGACCACCAACGGCGTCCTGATGCCCGTCGTGACCGTCGGTATGACCGTGGGAACCTCGAACTGCACCCAGCACAAGATCGTCATGACCGAAAAAGAGAGCCTGCACTTCGCCACCATGAACTATTACGAGCTGATGGGCGAAGCGGCCCGCGGCGAAGGCGTCTATCTGTCGGCTTTCTCGGACACCATCGGCTGCCCGAAAGCCGCCCGCGCCGAGTTCGGGCGCAAAATCCAGGGCCAGTACCGCCAGGTTTTCTCGGACGGGCAACGCCGTCCTGAGCAAATGCTCGAAAGCGTTTACAAGGTGATCCTGCAAGACTCTTCCCTCGTTCGCGCTTGCTCTCTCGGATAAAGTTTTCACTCTTCCTGGCGCTGGCCCTCCCCGCGACGGCCGGCGCCGATCTTGGTCGCGATCCCGCCTGGCTCCGCTACCTGCAGGTCGAATCGACCTGGATGTCAGGCCCTCGCAGCTCCGTCCGCACGCCTGAATTTTTCCTGTCCTCCGATGGGGCCGTGGACCCGGCCGCCGAGTGGCGGGCGTCCCTGCGGGCTTTCCGCCGCGGCGAAAGGCGCGTCTTCGCGGGGGAGGAGCAGCCGCTGCGCTGCTGGTTCCCGGCCCGCGCCGAATTGATGGAGCGCCTGAGCGGCGAAAAATTTCCGGCCGCCTCCTGTCCCGCGATCGAGCGCTGGCGACAGGCCCTGGGCGGTGATCGGATCTCGGTGATCTTCGCGGGGGCCTATGCCAACAACCCGGCCTCGCTGTTCGGCCACACCCTGCTGCGCTTCGGGCGCGGCGGGGAGGACCGCAGCGACAAACTGCGAACCTACTCCGCGGGTTTCCTCGCCGCCACGGATCCCGACGACAGCAAACCCGTCACCATTTTCAAGGGCCTCTTCGGCGGCTACCTCGGCTCTTTCAACGTCAAGCCCCAGTACATGACGGCGGCCTTGTACAACAACTCCGAAAGCCGCGACCTGTGGGAGTACCCCCTGTCCCTGACGACGGACGAGGTGCGGTGGGCGAAGCTCTATCTGTGGGAGCTCTCCCACGGCGGCGGCATGGTTTATTATTTCGCCGATTGGAACTGCTCTTACCGTTTGCTGACTTTCCTGGACGCCGTCCGCCCGGGTCTCGATCTGGCGGCGCGCACGGATGTGTTCGTCCTGCCCCTGGACACTTTGCGCCTGATGGACGAGGCGGCTTTGATCGAACGGCCCGGGGTCGGCTTCGAGCCCTCTTTGCGCCGCCGCCTGGATCTGAAGATCGCCGCCATGACCCCCGACGAGCGCCGTGGCTTCCGCGAGGGGCGGCGTGACGGGGAAACCCTGCGCTCCCTGTCCTCGCCCCTGGTGCTGGACGCGCTGATCGACCACTGGACGGCGCGCAACTATGAACAACAGACTTTATTGAGTCCCGAGGAGCGCGGGCTGTTCGATCTGACGTTCCAGCGGCGGGCCGCCTTGCGGGTGGTGACGGCGGAATCCCATCCGCCACGCCCCGTGCCGGACCCGGACCGCGGCCATCCCACGTCCTGGGCGGAGGCGTCGGCCGGAGGGGTGATCCGGACCTTTTCCTCCCGCCTTGGCGCCCATGACCTGCGCTCGCCCACCGGTGGGTACGATGGTTCCGCCGCCATCGAATACCTGGGAGTGGACTTGCACCAGGACGTCCGTCGCGGCGTCCTTTCCTCCGGGCGGTTTTTGATCGGCGACGTGGCGGCCCTCAACGATTGGTCGCGGGAGTTTCCGGCCGCCTCCTGGCGGGCGCACGGTTCGGTGCGCTTTGAGCGGGGCTTGCGGGACGAGTGGCGCTGGTGGGTCGACGGCGGGGGCGGTTACGGTCTCAGCGCCGAGGTGTCGGAAGGGCTCCTGCTGTTTTTGCTGCCTTCGGCGCGCGTCGCCCTGAATCTCGGTCGGGCGGAATCCTGGATCGCGCCGGCCCTGTGGGGCGGGGCGCGCTGGGAAAAGGGCAAAAACACCTTCTCTTTGTTGACGGAAATCGCGCGGGAACACGATCGCGATCATGCGGACATTTCGCTGCGCTGGTCGCGCTGGCTGGGGCGGGGGAGCGGTCTCTTCGCGGAAGCGAAGGGAGGGGCGGGGCCATGGAAGGCTTGGGAGAGCGATTTCGCCGCCGGCGTCCGCGTTTATTTCTGAAACATTTTTTTCCCGTCTCAAATTGACCCTGTTGAATTCATGGGCGTCCCGCCAAGCCTTCGTCAGCCGGCGGGGCCCGGACCGGGCCTCGTCCGAGATGGAGGTCCAGCTGACGGTGTTTTTTTTGCATGTTAAATTGGCTCTTGGGGTGGTGAGATGCGAGAGTTCCGTTTCAAAGCTTTTCTTCCTTACGCCGCGGCCGTCGTCGTTCTCGTGGTGGCCTTCGAGAACTGTTCCGGCGGACTGCACTCCCAGGCGTCGCGGGACTTCACGGCCGCCAGCCTGCCGGCCCCGCGCCTGGAAAGCGGCGGCATCGTGCAGGCTCAAGCCTCGGCCGTGCTGAACGATTCGCTGCAAGCGCTGCTGAACGGCGCCTCCCGCACCTGCGCGGAGCTGAAAGCTCTGGACGGAAAGGACCAGAACGCCTCGCCGGTCCTGCAGGACTGCCTGAACCGCGCCGTCGGCGGGACGCTGCTGATCCCCGCGGGCGTTTACCGTTTGCGGGAGCGGGTGGTGGTGCAGGGGCCGATCGCCGTCGCGAGCGAGAACTCGGGCCTGGGGAGCGGCGCCTTCGTGCAGTGCGGATTGAAGGACGCGCGCTGCGCGCGCTTCATCGCCGCCAACGATCAGGATTTTTCCCAACCCCAGGACAAGCGCTCCGGGCTGTTCCACATGAAAGGCGACGACATCCTTTGGGAGAGCCTCATCATGGACGGGGATCGCCAGAACCGTTTGGACTCCCCGGTTCTCCAATCCTGTCGCGCGGCGAACAACGCCGCCGGGCATCTTCTGACGGTGGCGGCCGATCGCGTGACGATTCGCGGCTCGGTCTTCGCCAACGCCGTCTGCGGCAGCGCCCTCAACCTGCAGAATTCGCCCAGGACCGAGGCGGTGGTCCTGGAGGCCAACATCTTCGCCTTCAACGGCCGCAATGACGACCAGGGCGCCTGGTCGGACGGGCTGACGGTGGGCGAAGGCGCGAACCTGAAGGTCGTCGGCAATCTGTTCGAGGACAACACCGACGTGCAGCTGATCATGGGCGGCTGCCGTCATTGCACGATCGACGGCAACACGTTCCGCCACGGCGGCGACCTCGCGCAAGGGGCGTTCGGCGAATTGCACCTGCAGAACTGGCCCGGCGGCACGTCGGGCGATTTCACCGGCACCACCGTCACGGGCAACCACATCGATTGCCGGTACCGCTGTTCGATGGGGCTCGCCCTGGGCGCGAACTCCTGGTACCCCAGCGCGCAAGGGGCGGCTTTCGGCGCCGTGGTCACCGGCAACATCGTGACCCGCGCTTTGATCGCTTACAACGTGGACGTCATCACCGGTCATACGATCCTGGAGAACAACAAGGTGCTCGAAGCCGCCCTCGGCACGGCCGGCGAGTGCGACGGCCAGCCGATCCGCCTCTCCGCCATCAACCTGACGGATGATTCGAAGGGCCTGCTGTCCGACACCAGCCGGACCTGGATGTCGGCTTACGGGAAGGCCCTGCCGGATGCGGAACTGATCACCAACAAGGATTATCCTTACTGCATTCCCTCGGTGTCCCGGGCGCGGATCGACAAGACCTACGATCTCTCCGCGATCGAGGCCGATTTCACGGCCACCTTCACCGCGCAGATCAAGCGGGCTTACCGGGAGATCCTGGGCCGCGAGGTCGACGACGCCGGCCTGCAGTTCCACCTGAAGAACATGAAGGCCGGCCAGGGCCTGTCGGAAGTCCGGGAAATCCTGGCCGCGAGCAAAGAAGGCAAGGCGGTCATCGATCTGATTTACCGGACCGTGCTCGATCGCGCCGCGGACGCCGCGGGCGCGTCTTACGCCGTGCAGTTCCTGAAAGCGGGCGGGGATCTGGACGTCTACCGCCGCGACTTGGCGCTCTCCGCGGAGGCGGCGGATAAAATCACCGCGGCCTTCCGCGCCGTTTTGTCGCGGGCCCCGACCGCGGCGGAGATCAAGGCTTATCAACAAAAATTGGTGGCCACCCACTCTTGGGCGCAGGTCCGCCAGGAGATCGACGCCTTGAAAAAAACGGACCCCGTCCCGGAGCCGGTCATCGCCGCCAACCTCAAGGACTTTCTCACGCACCTGTACCAGACGACCTTCAGCCGCTCCGCCGACAAAGCGGGACTGAACGCCTGGGCGGAGCAGTACGAGCGGAACCAGACCTCGTGCCGCGGCCTCACCCTGGCTTTCCTGAGGAGCTCCGAGAACACCTACCGCCAGCAGGCCCTGAACAGCGGCGCGACGGGACGCCGGTCGTACGTTCGTCAGCTGTATCCCATCGTTTTCTGGAGGACCGCGGACGCGGCCGGGGTCGATTACTGGACGGGGCTGCTGTCCCAGGGCGCCGTCAGCCTGGACAACCTGGAGATGGAGCTCCTGAACTCCGACGAGTTCAAGGGCGTTTGCTCCAGCCGGGATCTGCGCTACTGAAGGGGAGTTTCCCGGCGACGATCCGCCGGGGGTCACCCGCGCCAAAAAAAAGACCCGCCGGGAGGCGGGTCTTTTTCATCGGCAAAAGGCAAAAACCTATTCCGTCTTTTTCTCGGCGTCCGCGGCCGGGGCGGCGCCGCCGAGGTGACGATCAATGATCGTCTTGAACTCGGGGAAGGGATAAGCGCCGCGCAGGCTCACGCCGTTGATGATGAAGCCGGGCGTGCCGGAGATGTTGAACTTCTGGGCTTCGGCCATGTCGGCCTCGATGCGTTTCATGATCGACTCGTCCTTCAGGTCTTTCTCGAGTTTTTTCATGTCGGCGCCGAGCTTCTTGGCGACTTCGTTCATGTATTTTTCACCTTCGGACTTCAGGCGGTTCTGGTTTTCAAACATGGCGTCGTGGAACTTCTCGGCCTTGTCGTGGCCTTGGCGGGCCAGGGCTTCGAAGTACTTGGCGGCCGGCAGGGCTTTCGGGTGGAAATCCAGCGGCAGGTGCTTGAAGACGATGCGGACTTTGTCGGCGTATTCTTTTTCCACTTGCTTGATGGTCATGAAGCCGCGCGAGCAGTAGGGGCATTCGAAATCGGAGTATTCCACGATGGTGACGGGGGCGTCTTTTTTCCCGAAGATCACGCGGGTCTCGTCGATTTCGGCTTTCAGGGGGTTCTTGAACTCGTCGTCGCGCTTCTGGCCTTCTTCGGCCATGGCTTTTTCCTGGGCTTTGCGCTGGGCGTTCTGGGCGGCGCCGTTCACCACTTCGATGAACTTCTCCGGATCTTTTTCGATGGCGACGAAAACGATGCTCGGATCTTTTTCAACGGCTTCTTTCAATTGTTTCGCGGACGGGGTGCAGTTGGTGAGGGCGAAAGCCATCACGGGCAGGCTCATGACAAAAAACTTTTTCAAGATGTCCTCCAAAGCGGGTTGTCGTTTCAAAACCTGGACATTCTGGCATAGGCCTAGACCAATCAAAAGGTTTTCAGCCCCTTGCGGTGATGCGTCGAAGCTTGAGACCAAGGTCTTGAGGCGAAGATCCACTCTCGCAAAGACCTGGCGCTCGGGACGCGACGCCTCTAAAATCGAAAACATGAAAACACTCGCGCTGATTTTCGTTGTTTTGGGTTTGGCCGCTTGCGCCACGCCGGAGAAAGCCTCCCATGATCGCGGAGGTGTTCACGGCTCGAACACCTACAACCGCCTGATGCTGAAGGATCTGGATCAGATGAACGCCCTGGTGAAAGCCCATGTGCAGCGCTCGCAATCCGAGTCCGACAAAGTCACCCCGCTGCGGGTGGCGTTGCGCATCGTCTTGTCCCGTCCCGATGACGACGGCATGGTCGACAAAGTGATCGGCATGCTTCGCAGCGAGCTCGAGGAGAACGACGCCTGGGAGAGCACGGTGACCGATCTCACCAACGAGGCCCTCACGGCCCTGAAGCAACCCGAGTCCCTGACGCCCGTCGAGCAAGTGACCTACGCTGTTTTCCTTGAAAACGTCGTGGCGCAGATGAAGCCGCGCGCCTCCGACATGGCTTTCGAGTACGCCAACCTGAAGCGCATCCGCGACGCCCGCATCAAGATCACCCCGGCCGCGCGCTCCGAACGCAACCTGCGCACCATGCGCGCGCAGGTCTCGCCCTCGGACGCCGCCGCCGCGATCCTGCAGACCGTCGATGCCCGCGCCCAAAAAGCCAAGTCCAAGGCCCAGACCGCGGAGTGATGCCGGTCCCGCCCTGGACCTCGGGTCCGGGCCCCTTCCCCTCGAGCGAATCGTCTCAAGTTCGAACGCCCGTCCGCCGAAGAGTCTTTCAGAACAGGAATCTGAAAAGGACTTTCGGAGGACAGCAGCATGTTTCTGCAAGGCAATTTACAAGTCGTGTTTGACGCTCTCTACAGCATCGGGGCCATCGATCCCGTCCTCAAAGCGGATTGGGAGACGGTGACCAAGGTGATGGAGGACCATCCGGAACGCGTGCATGAGGCCTGCCGCCTCATCAACGAGTGCTCGGGGGATCACGACGAGCTCGTGCGCAAGCTGCATGCCATGGATCCGCAAGCCGTTCAGTTCATCGCTCTGGAGGTCGCCCGTGAATTCTGTGAATTCCAGGATCGCAAGTCGTTGCATTAAGTCCGTCATCGCCGCCGCGATGGTGTTGGCTTTCGTGCCGGGTGAAAGCGCCTCGGCGTGGGAAGTCGATCTGTCCCGCCGTCAGCTGGATTTCGACCGCGTCACCAACCAGAGCCGCCTGCCGGCCAGCACGCAAGTGACCGAAACCGTCGGCCTGCTCGATCAGGCCCTGGAAAGCAGCGGCCCCACGCAGGACATCGTCATCATGAACACCGACAAGGGCTTCGTGCCCGAGGCCGTGCACCTGCGCAAAGGCGGCAGCTACAAAATCCACGTCGTCAACGTCAACAGCAAGGACCGGAACGTCAGCTTTGTGCTGGACGCTTTCTCCGAGCACCACAACACTTTGTTCGGCCAGGCGAAGACCTTCACGGTGACGCCGAAGCAGGACGGCGTGTTCACGTACCAGTGTCCCGAGACCGCCGCCCAAGGCCGTCTGGTGATCATGCCGTCGGACCGCAAACCCGCGTCGAACTGAGGAGCTGAGCCCATGGCCGACAATGCGGAACGGGTGAACGTTTTCCGGGATGCGATCAAGCAGAACCTGGGTCCCGTGTGGAAATACCTCGAGGACAAAAGCGTCTCCGAGATCCTGATCAACGCCGCCGATGAGATCTTCGTCGAGCGCAAGGGGAAGCTCGAGCGCGTGCCGGAGCGATTCGCCGACGAGGACACGCTCCGCGCCGCCATCAACTCCATCGCCCAGTCCGTCGGCCGCCGCATCAGCGAGGACGAGCCGCGCCTGGACGCGCGCCTGCCCGACGGTTCGCGCTTCGCCGCCGTCATCCCGCCCTGTTCGCGCAAGGGCTCGACGCTGTCGATCCGCAAATTCACCAACTCGAAGATCTCCTTCGGCGATTACATCAAGCTCGGCGCCATCACCGAGGACGCGGCCCGCTTCCTCGACGTCTGCATGTTCCTCGGCAAAAACATCATCGTCAGCGGCGGCACGGGCTCGGGGAAAACGACCTTGCTCGGCCTGATGAGCGCGCGCATCCCCAAAGGTTACCGCGTCATCGTCATCGAGGACGCCTCCGAGCTGCAGATCGATTACGAGCACGTCGTCTTCTTCGAGACGAAGCAGGCCGATGCCCAGGGCAAGGGTGAAGTGACGATCAAGGATCTGCTGAAGTCCTCGCTGCGCCTGCGTCCGGACCGCATCATCGTCGGCGAGGTGCGTTCCAGCGAAGCCATCGAGCTGATCAACGCCATGAACACCGGCCACAAGGGCTCCATGGGCACGGTGCACGCCAACAGTCCCGAGGACGCCATCGTGCGTTTGGAGGCGCTCGCCCAGAGCGGCGACGCCCGCGTCTCGGAAAAGGCCCTGCGCCAGCAGGTGTCGAGCGCCATCGACCTGATCATCCAGGTGTCGCGGTTCTCGGACGGTTCGCGCAAAGTCAGCCACATCTCGGAAGTGCTCGGTTTCAACGAGGACGGCAGCTACCGCGTGGTGCCGCTCTTCGAAATCCAGAACATGCGTCGCGGCCCCGACGGCAAATTCAGCGGCCACATCGAAGCCACCGGCGAGATCCCCAGCTTCATGCAGGAGATCATCGACAACAACCTGCCCTTCCCAAAAAGCAAATTCCAGAAAGCGGCCTGAAGGTACCGCCTACTTTCTGGTATCATCTTGCGTTAATGGGGGCGCCTGCCCTTTTTTTGTCAGCTCATGCAGGGCAAGAGGGCGGGCGGTTCATTCGTGATGCAGTGGGGTACCAGAAAGTAGGCGGTACCTTCACTTCCTTTCGTGGGGAGTTGGGTTTAATCTTCTGGCAAGAATTTTTCCCCAGGAGTTGTCCATGATTCCCACTTTGGCGTATGCCGCTCGTGATTCGCATTCCCCTCTGAGCCCTTACTCTTTCGAACGTCGTGATCCCCGCGAGGACGATGTCGTCATCGAGATCCAGTACTGCGGGGTTTGCCACTCCGACATCCATCAGGTGCGCGACGAGTGGGGCGGTTCGCGGTTCCCCATGGTCCCCGGGCACGAGATCGTCGGCCGGGTCACCAAGGTCGGACCCAAGGTGAAGAAATTCAAGGTCGGCGACCTCGCCGGCGTGGGCTGCATGGTGGATTCCTGCCGCCATTGCCACAGCTGCGAGGACGGCCTCGAGCAATTCTGCGAGAACGGCTTCGTTGGCACCTACAACTCCGTCGAGAAAGACGGCAAGACGCCGACGCAAGGCGGTTACTCGAACAACATCGTCGTGCGCGAGAGCTTCGCCCTGCGCATTTCGCCCAAGCTGGAATTGGCCGCGGTGGCGCCCTTGCTGTGCGCGGGCATCACGACCTATTCCCCCTTGCGCCATTGGAAGGCGGGGCCCGGCAAGAAAGTCGGCGTCGTGGGCCTGGGCGGCCTCGGCCACATGGGCGTGAAGTTCGCGCGCTCGTTCGGCGCCCACGTGGTGCTGTTCACGACCTCTCCGGGCAAAGTGGAGGACGCCAAACGCCTGGGCGCCCACGAGGTGGTGATCTCGAAGGATCCGAAACAGATGAATGAGCACGCGGGGACTTTCGATTTCATCCTCGACACCGTGTCGGGCCCCCACGACCTGAACGCCTACATCCATCTTTTGAAGCGTGACGGCACCATGACCCTCGTGGGCTTGCCGGACAAACCGCCGGAGCTGCCGGCTTTTGGTCTGGTCATGCAGCGCAAGTCCCTGGCGGGCTCGCTGATCGGCGGCATCAAGGAAACACAGGAAATGTTGGATTACTGCGCCGATCACGGCATCACCTCGGACATCGAGATGATCCCGATCCAGAAGATCAACGAGGCTTACGAGCGCATGATGAGAAGCGACGTGAAGTACCGCTTCGTGATCGATCTCGCGTCGTTGAAACAATGACGCCATGAGCGAGGCGGACGGCTTGACAGCCTCCGCCTTTTTGCAAATCCTTCGCAAGAAGGAGGTCCCATGCGTCTTGTCCTCGTGTCTTTGTTGGCTCTTGTCCCGGTTCTGTCCCAGGCCCATCGCGAGCACGGTGCCCATGAGCACGGCCATGGCGACCTCGCCATCGCTTTCGACGGCAACAACGGTCGCGTCGAGCTGAAAGCCCCCTCGGAATCCATTTACGGTTTCGAGCACGCGGCCAAGACGGACAAACAGAAAAAACAGATCGACGACGCTTTCGCGAAGCTGGAAAGCAAGATCGGCGAGATGGTCGCCTTCGATCCCGAGCTGAAATGCGCCTTCACCAAGGACGGCATCGAGATAGTTCGCGAAAACGACAAGAGCTCCCACAGCGAGGTGCGCGCGGCGTTCAAAGTCGCCTGCGAAAAATCCCCGTTGGGCCGCAGCCTGACCCTGGATGTGGCGAAGCAGTTCCCCAAGTTGCGGCACACGCAGGTGACGGTGCTGACGGACAGCGTGCAGAAAAGCGCGGAGCTCGGGAAAAAAAGCCTCACGATCGAACTGAAACCCTGACCTTCTTCGGGCCTGACCCGGCGTTCCTTGGTTCCCGCCCGCGGCGGGAGGAAAATCAGCGCCGGGAGGTTCTTGATGAAAACCATCGGATTTGTTGTTTCCCTTCTGCTGGCGGCCCCGCAAATTCACGCCGCCGGCGAAGCTCTTGAGTACAAAAGCGGCGACGTCGTCCTGGAAGGCTATCTGGCCACGCCCGAGATCAAGCGCCTGAAAAATCCCGCCGTCCTCATCGTGCACGACTGGATGGGCCCCTCGGAATTCACCAGGAACAAAGCCGATCAGATGGCGCGCATGGGTTTTGTCGCCCTGGCCGTCGACATCTACGGAAAGAACGTCCGCCCGAAAAACCCGAAAGAGGCGGGCGCCGCCGCGGCCACCTACAAGAACGACGTGAAGTTGATGCGCGAGCGCATCAACGCCGCCTTGCAGGCGCTGCAGCGCGAGCCCGGCGTTGATAAAAGCAAAATTGTTGTTTTCGGATATTGCTTCGGCGGCACCGTCGCCCTGGAACTCGCTCGCAGCGGCGCGCCCATCGCCGGCGCGGTGAGCTTCCATGGCGGGCTCGTCACGCCGAAGGTGTCAGACGCGAAGAGCATCAAAGGCAAGCTGCTGGTTTTGCACGGAGCCATCGATCCTTTCGTGCCGCAGGCGGAAGTGGAGGCTTTCTGGAAGGAGATGAACGACGCCAAGGTCGATTACCAGTTCAACTCTTACAGCGGGGCCGTGCACGCCTTCACGAACCCGAAAGCAGGCAGTGACATTTCCAAAGGGACGGCGTACAACGCCGAGGCCGATCGCCGTTCGTGGCAGGCTTTTGAAACCTTTCTGAAAGATGTGGTGCCGCAATGACCTCGAACCGAAAAATCGCCTTCATCACCGGCGCCAACCGCGGCATCGGTTTCGAAACCGCCCGCGAGCTCGCGGAAAAAGGCGTGCATGTCGTTTTGGGAGCCCGCAAGGAGGCGGAGGGCAAAGCCGCTGTTCAAAAATTGCGCGATCGCCAACTCGAGGCGGACTTCTTGGTTTTCGACGTCACCCAGCCCGGCGACATTGGGAAGGCGGTGGCCTTCTTCCAGGAAAAATTCGGCCGCCTGGATATCCTGGTGAACAACGCCGGCATCATGGTCGACAAAGGCGCCACCAGCGCCATCACGCCGCAGATGTTGCGCCAAACCTTCGATGTGAACTTCTTCGCGCCCGTGGCGTTGACCCAGGCGATGCTTCCGCTCTTGAAAAAGTCCGCCGCTGGTCGCGTCGTGAATCTGTCGAGCATCCTGGGCTCGCTGACTTTGCACACCGATCCGAAGTCACCGATCTACGACAGCAAAGTCTTCGCATACGACTCTTCGAAAACCGCTTTGAACGCCTTCACTGTGCACTTGGCCCATGAGCTCAAGGACACCAAGATCAAAGTGAACTCGGCGCATCCGGGCTGGGTGAAAACCGAGATGGGCGGTGCTGACGCCCCCATGGAATTGGCGGAGGGCGGCAAAACATCGGTGCAACTCGCCATGCTCGAGGAAGATGGCCCCACGGGTGGATTTTTCCACAGGGGTGAGCGTCTGCCCTGGTGACTCTGGGCAGCGATTGCTTGAATTTCAGGCATAACGCGGCGAACATTCGCCGGGAAAGAGTTTTCCACGGGGAAAACTCTCGATTCCCTGGCGGGGATGGGCTAGACACGGGATGTGCACTTCAGCTGTAAAATCACCAGTGCGGTTCTGAGTTACCTGGAGCATCGGGGAGAAGACCTGTCGTCTTTTTACGATCCGGGTTTTCCCGCCATGGAAGTGCTGCGCGATCCGTCCACCTGGATGAGCGCTCCCGAGATGGAATCTTTCCTGGAAACTTTGGTGCGCATGTCGTGGAGCCGCAGCGACGGAAGCCTGCTGCGCGATGCCGGTCACGCCAGCCCGGGTAACCACGCCTGGGGCGTTCTCGACAGCGTGCTGCGCATGATGCCGAAGCCCCGCGAGATCTTCCATCAGCCCGAGCGTTTCCTGTCGTACTTCATCTCGCCGGAACCGCCCATCGAGAACTTGCGGCAAAGCGATGCCAGCGTGTCTTTCGATCTGCCCCTGCCGGCGGAGCAATACCCCCACGTCACGGCTTTCCTGAAAGCCGCGTTCGAGAGCCTGCCGGTGTACGTCGGCCAGGGCCTGGCCGTGTGCGACTGGAGCGAGATCCATCTCAAGATCACCTGGCCGACGGTGCAGGAGACCTTGTTCGAAAAAGATCCCGGTCACCAGTTGAGCCCGGAGCTGTTGAAATCGGTCATCGCCGACCACCAGCGCCTCCTGCGCGAGCTCGAGGAAAAAAACCTCGAACTGCAGCGCAAGAACGAGGAGCTCCGCCAGTTGCGCGAGGACATGGCCCAGCCCCAGGCGGCGGTCGTGCTGCGCAATCCGGAAGAGGTTTTGAGCTCCCTCGCCATCGACAGCCATTCGCCGGCCTTCACCATCAGCCAGAACCTGGCGCGTTTGCATGATTACTTCGTGCGCGCCCAGCAGCTCGTGGTGCTGTTGTCGGGCGTGGCCCGCAAGGAAAAAGAACCGGCCATCAAAGAGGCTCTCCGTCGTGTGGACTGGGAGCATGTGAAATCGCAATACTGGCGGGCCATCTCGGAGAGCGTTGAATCCCTCCGTCGCCTGCAGAACCGCGCGCCCCTCAAGAGACTTCCCCCGGAGGAACAACCCCATGTCTGAAATCGTTCAGGTCCACGCCCGTGAAATCCTCGACAGCCGCGGCAATCCCACCATCGAAGTGGAAGTGCGCACGCGGGACAACGCCGTCGGCCGCGCCGCCGTTCCGTCCGGCGCTTCGACGGGCGCTCACGAAGCCTGCGAGCTGCGCGATGGCGACAAGGACCGCTACCTCGGCAAGGGCGTGCAGGCCGCCGTCCTCAACGTCAAAGAAAAGCTCGGTCCCGAACTGCTGGGCGTGAACGTGCAGGACCAGGTCGCCATCGACCGTTTCATCCGCGAAATCGACGGCACGGAAAACAAATCCAACTTGGGCGCCAACGCCTTGCTGGGTGTGTCCCTGGCTTGCGCCAAGGCCGCTGCCATGGAGTGCGCTTTGCCGCTTTACCGTTACGTCGGTGGCTCGCAAGCCTGCCGTCTGCCGGTGCCCTTGATGAACGTTCTGAACGGCGGCGCTCACGCCAACAACGGCCTCGATGTGCAGGAATTCATGATCGTGCCGACGGTGAACAACTCTTTCCGCGAATCCCTGCGCGCTGGCGCGGAGATTTTCCACACGCTCAAGAAAATCCTCGGCAAAAAGGGCCTGTCCACCGCCGTTGGCGACGAGGGCGGCTTCGCCCCGAAGCTCGGCAGCAACCAAGAGGCCATGGACTTGCTCATGCAAGCCATCCAGGAGGCCGGCTACGAGCCGGGCCAGGAGATCTTCCTCGCCCTCGACGTCGCTTCGACGGAATTGTTCCAGGGCGGCCAGTACGTGTGGGAGGGCAAAAAGGTTTCCCCGCAGGAGCTGATGGGCGTTTACGGCTCCTGGGCCGAGAAGTACCCCTTGATCAGCATCGAGGACGGTTTCGCCGAGGACGACTGGGCCTCATGGAAAGAGATCACGGCCAAGATGGGGAACCGCCTGCAGTTGGTCGGTGACGACTTGTTCGTCACGAACCCGAAGCGTTTGCGCCAGGGCATCGAGCAGAAGGCCGCCAACGCCTTGCTGGTGAAAGTGAACCAGATCGGCACCCTGTCCGAGACCTACGACGCCGTCAACCTGGCCCAGCTCCACGGTTTCCGCACCGTCATGTCCCACCGCTCGGGCGAAACCGAAGACACCACCATCGCCGACCTCGCCGTCGCCATGGGCTGCCAGCAGATCAAAACCGGCAGCGCCAGCCGCACCGACCGCACGGCCAAGTACAACCAACTCCTCCGCATCGAAGAGGAGCTGGGCGATCTCGCCCAATACTGGGACAAAGCCGCCTTCCAGTAGGTACCGCCTACTTTCTGGTATCCCACCGCATCAAGCGCAGCGAAAACCGCTGCGCTTTTTTTATTTGCCAGAACGCAAGCAAGGCTTTTTTTGCACCTTGCAAAAACGGACTCCCGTCTTCAGTCCAGTAGCTGCTTTTGCCAGAATGAGCGACACTGTCTGTATGGCAATCGTGCGAATGGGTCACCGTCTCCGTCGTTTCCTTCATCATCCCTCCCAGGTGTTCATCGCCTGCGTGGTGTTCGCGACTTTGAGCCTCGGCTTCGATGGCATTTTGTGGCGCCTCTGGGGCTTGCGCCAGGACCGCGAGCGCATGACGAACGACATGGTCCATCTGCGCACCGAAGTGGTGAGCCTCGATCGCCAGTTGCGCCAGGCGAAGGATCCGTCTTTCATCGAACGCCAGGCCCGGGATCGCCTCGATCTGGCCGGCGAAAATGACCTGGTTTTCGTCTTCCCGGAAGAGTGAGTCCAGTGTGGTTTGGCGTCCACAGCCGCGGCGTGTGGGCGAACAGGCCAAGCCTTCCGCCTACTTGGCCGTTCCCGTCAAAATGGGAAACTGTGCCCAAAACACGTCTTGATTCCGATTTCCCCGCCCACTAGGATGAAGGCTCTAAAAGGGTTCAAAAAACCGAAGGACCTCGCATGGATAGGGATTTCAATCTTCGCGCACTCCGCCGTCGGATGGGATGGACTTCCTCCGATCTGGCCCGTCGTTTGAACGTTTCTTCGAGTGAAATCGAGCAATGGGAAAACGGCCAACGCCCCGATAACCAAGACGTCATCACACGCATCGAATTTCTGTTTCGTCAGGCCGACATGTGCTGCGACGAAGTGAAAAACAATGCAATGGCCGAGAGCTTTCTCGAGGAAAGCGATCTCGATCAGGTGGATGTCACGCGGTTCATCGACAAAGGCAATTGAACGTCGTACAAGAGCGGGATGAAAACGCTCTACCTTGTTGACGTCAGCTCCATGTTTTTCCGCGCCTTCTACGCCATCCGTCCGCTGACTTCGCCGGCGGGGGTGCCGGTGAACGCTGTTTACGGATTCCTGTCGATGATCGGCAAGCTCCTGAAGAGCGAAAAACCCGAGTATGTGCTGTTCGCCTACGACCGCAAAGAGCCGTCCTTCCGCAAGGACATGTACACCGAGTACAAAGCCAACCGCACGGAAATGCCCGAGGACCTGGCGAAACAAATCCCTTACATCAAAAGACTCGCCGATCTGCTGGGCATTCCCGCCCTGGAAGTGCCGGGCTTCGAAGCGGACGACATCATCGGCGCCATGACCCGCATGGGGCGCGACAAGGGTTTCAACGTGGTCATCGTCTCGGGCGACAAGGACTTCGGCCAGCTCGTGGGGCCGGGCGTGGTGCTGTACGACACCATGAAAGAGGTGAAGTACGACGCCGCCGGCGTCAAAGAGAAATGGGGCATCGTCCCCGAGCACGTCATCGATTATCTGGCCCTCGTGGGCGACAGCTCCGACAACATCCCCGGCGTGGCGGGCATCGGCCCGAAGGGCGCGGTGAAATTGCTCGAGCAGTTCCCCTCCTTGGAGGCGATCTACGAAAACATCGACCGCGTCGAGAGCAAAAGCGTGCGCGAGAAGCTCATCGCCTCGAAGGACAACGCCTTCCTGTCGAAAAAGCTCGTCACCATCGTCACCGAGATGGACATTCCGCAAGAGATGGACCACTACCGCCTGAAGCCCTTGCAGCGCGAAGAGCTGCGCGGTCTTTTGCACGAACTGAATTTCCGCGCCCTGGAAAAGAGCCTGCTCGGCTCGGACGCCTCCGTCGAGGGGGCGTCGCCCCGGGAAGCGGGCGCGCCCACCACCGCGGAAGTGCCGGTGACGGCGACGGTGACCGCTGTGAATCCTTCGGCGGGGCATTCGACTTTGCCCGTGGAGAACCGCCGCGTGGAGGAACTCGCCCAAACCCTGCGGGCCGGGGCGGAGCTCTGGGGCTTTGATGACAGCCGCGGGGTCTTCCTCTCGAACGGCGAAGTCGTGTACGCCGTGGACGGCGACGTCGGCGCCCTCGGGGCGGTGACCGATCGTCTGTCGATCCAGTGGAAAGGTTTCGACCTCAAGAAATTCTGGCATCGCATCCAGGCCGAAAAACCGCTGGGCGTCTGGGACGCCATGCTCGCCGCTTACGTCGTGGAGGCCAAAGATTGCAGCGACCTCGCCGAGGTGCTGAAAGAACACCTCGACGCCAGCTTGCCGGAATTCGCCTCGCCCTCGCAGTGGTTGGAGGCGCAGGGGGCTTTGCGCGAGACGCTGGAGGAGAAACTCCAGGAGCGCCAGGTTGAAAAAATCTACCGCGAATTTGAGCTGCCTTTGGCGGCCGTGCTTTTCAGCATGGAGAAAAAAGGCATCCGCATCGACCGCGCCCGCTTGGCCGCGCAAAGCGAGGAGCTAGCGGGTGAAATCCAGGTGCTGGAAAAAGAAGTCCACGCCTTGGCCGACGAGTCCTTCAACATCGGCAGCCCCAAACAGCTCGGGCAGATTTTATTTGAAAAGCTCGGTCTGGAAGCGACGAAAAAAACCAAGACGGGATTTTCCACCGACACCGAGGTGCTGGAGAAAATGACCCATCCCATCGCCGCCAAAGTCCTGCAGTGGCGCGAGCTTTCGAAACTGAAATCCACTTACGTGGACGCCTTGCCGAAACTCGCCCGCGACGGTGATCGCGTGCACACGACTTTCAATCAGGCGCTGACCTCGACGGGTCGCCTGTCGAGCACCGAGCCCAATCTGCAAAACATCCCGATCCGCACGCCGCGCGGTCAGCGCGTCCGCCAGGCCTTCATCGCCGCTCCGGGGACGAAGCTCCTGTCGGTGGACTATTCGCAGATCGAGCTGCGCATCCTCGCGCACATCTCGGAAGATCCGGGCTTGCGCCGGGCTTTCCACGAGGGTCTGGACATCCATGCCGCCACCGCGGCGGAAGTTTTCTCCGTGCCCGTGAAGGGCGTCACCGCCGAACAGCGCCGCATCGCCAAGGCCGTGAACTTCGGCATCGCCTACGGGCAAGGGGCTTTCGGTTTGGCGGAAGTGCTGGGCATTCCCCGCGGCGACGCCCAAAGCATCATCAAGCGTTACTTCGAGAAATTCCGCGGCGTCGAGGAGTACATCCAATCCACCATCAAGACGGCCCATGAGCGCGGTTATGTCGAAACCCTGTTCGGCCGCCGCCGCTACATCACGGAGTTGTCTTCAAAAAACCCCGCCCTGCGCAAGTTCGGGGAGCGCGCCGCCATCAACGCCCCGATTCAGGGCACGGCGAGCGACCTGGTGAAACTCGCCATGATCCGCTTGGCCGAGAACGTGCCGGTGCCGATGCTCTTGCAGGTTCACGATGAATTGATCTTCGAGGACACCGAGGCCGATCTTCGTCAATGGCAGCCGAAAATCCTCGAGATCATGGAAGGCGTGACGACCTTGTCGGTGCCGTTGCGGGCCAACGCCGCCATCGGTGACAACTGGGACGAAGCGCACTGACGGAGCGGCGCGCCTTCTATTCGGTTTCCCAGCCGACGACGCGCCCGCCCTCGAAGTAGACGGTGCGGCGCTCTTGTTTATAGCCGTCCGGGCTCGAGATGTAGCGCATGTATCTCCAACGCTCGTTTTTGTAGAGCGGATTGCCGGAGGCTTCGACGGTCTGCGGATCGCCCCAGGATTTTTTCACCAGGTCCATGGGCATGCCGATGCTGATGTCGCCGCTGTCGACCACAGAGCGCAAGCGATCCTGAGAACTTTGCGAGCGGCGCCACAGATTGTTCTGATTGATCCAATCCTGGCGCTCCGTCATCGAGGGCAGGGACAAAAAGGCGATCTTTTCCGCGTCGTTTTCCAGCCAGGGGAGGATCTTGGAGTACTGCTCTTTCTCCCGAGTCGATTGCAGGCGGTTTTCCAGGGCGCGGACCCGCTCTTTGTCGCTGAGGGGCGGGGTCGCGCTGAAGCGGCCGGAGTTGTCGCCCGCATAACCGCTGCTGCTGGATCGGGTCAAAGACGAACAGCCCATCGACAAAACGCCCATCAGCAACAAAGCCCCAGCAAAAACTGTTTTCATCCGAGTTCCTCCGCTCTTCATTCTAGCCTCAAGATGCGCGCGGAGGAATTTTTCTTGCGGCGGACTCGGCCCGCTTCTTACAATGGTCGGAGGAGAAGCGGTGAACGACGGCGAAAAAGACCAGACCAAAGACCAGACAGCGGCCCCGGCAGCCGGAGGTGCCGCCGCGGCCCCTGCGCCGCCGGACGCGGAAGACGTCGTTGATTCGGCGGCTCTGGAGTCTTTGGATGAGGCCATCGCCGCCGAGGATCCCGATTTCAAGAGCGGCCTTGATCAAATGGCCACCGAAGCCTCCTCCGGCGAAGCGCAGATCGAGCTTCTCGATCTCGATCAGCTCCTGAAAGAGCAAGAGGAGAAGTCCCTCAAATCCCGTCTGCGCCGCTTGATGCGCAAGTTCCGCAACTTCATCACGGGTTTGCGAACGACCTCTCTGCACTTCCTCAAAAATGTCCTGCCCTTGCTCCTCAAAAAAGTTCTCGGGGCGGTCAAAGCCGGTCTGGGTGTTTTGCAAGAAGGTCTGCGGCAGTTCGGTTTCAAGCCCCGGGCCTTCAAGTTGAAAGTGCTGGGTTTCGCCATCCTCTGCGGCGCCTCCGTGGCCACGTTGATGTGGGTCACCAGAACCGCCTTGCTCACCCCGAAAGACCAGCTCTTCGTGCAAAGTCTGGAGGAACTGGCTGAGGAAAAGGGCGAATTCGAACCCCAAAGGCAGGAGAACCTCTACGACTCCGTGCGGGCGGCGCAAAACATCGTGGTGACGCCGAAACTGGTGGTGAACATTCGTAGTTCCCCTTCGTCAGGTCCCAATCCCATGCTGGCCGCCGAACTTTACGTCGAAGGCAATTCCCCGGACGTCATCGTCGAGATCAAAGACCGTGAAGTCGAATTCCGCGACGGTTTCATGCGCACCCTCGAGGAGTTCACTTACGACGAAGTGGCCTCCCCCGAGGGCAAGCAGCGTCTTTTGGAGCGTCTGGCCCGCGAAGCCAATCGTCTGGTCACCAAGGGCCGGGTGCGGAAACTTTATTTTAAAACCATCATTCTGAAGCCTTGAGTTGAGGCTTCCCATTGCGATCACGCCGACGGCTTGTCGTCGGTGGCTTTGAAGCTTTTCAGGTCGATGCCGTAAGAGCGGATGCGGTCATGCAGAGTGCTCTTCGGCAGGCCCAGGTCGATGGCCGTGCGCCGTTGGTTGCCTTTGTTGGCGCGCAGGCGCTTCAAGATCATCTGGCGCTCGATTTCCTGAATGACGGGCATGGGGGCCGGCGACTCGAAAGGGATGGCGTTCGGGGAGGGATCCGTGGGACCCAGCAGCTTTTCGATGTGGGACTCCTCGATGGAAGTCTTCGGGTACAGCGCCGATGCGCGGGCCACCAGGTTGCGCAATTCGCGGATGTTGCCCGGCCAGGAGTGGCGCTGCAGGCGGCGGATGGCCGCCACGGAAAAACGCACGCGCATTTTGCGGCAGAAGCTGTAAAGGATATCCTCGAAATCTTCCATGCGGTGCGCGAGCGGCGGCGGCTCGACGGCGATGACGTTCAGCCGGTAATAGAGGTCGGCGCGGAAGAGGCCGTGTTGGATTTTTTCGAGCAGGTCCTGATGGGTGGCGGCGATGATTCGCACATCGGTGCGAACGACGCGGTCCGCACCCACCGGGCGGATCTCCTCGTTTTCGAGGGCTCTCAATAATTTTGATTGCAGGCTCATGGGTAGATCGCCGATCTCATCCAGGAACAAGGTCCCGCCGCGGGCGGCTTCGAAGGCCCCTTTGCGGTCATTGAGGGCGCCGGTGAAGCTGCCCTTGACGTGGCCGAAGAGCTCGCTTTCCACCAGGGTTTCGGTGAGGGCGCCGCAGTTGACGCTGATCAAGGGGAAGCTCCGGCGCAAAGAGCTGCGATGCAGGGCCTGGGCCAGCACGTCTTTGCCCGTTCCCGAGGGGCCGAGGAGCAAAACCGGGAATTCGCTGCGGGCAACGTTGCCCAGGGATTTCAAAGTTTCGTTCCATTCCGGACAGCGGCTCGACAGGGGGAATTGCTCTTCCTGGGCTGTCGCGCAGAAGAGCAGCTCCGTCTGACCGAGGCGGATCCAGTCGCCGTCGCGCACTTCGCTTTCCGTGACGCGCTGGCGGTTGAGCCAAGTGCCGCCGCTGCTGCGCAGGTCTTTGAGAACCCAGGAGTCACCCCGTTGCTCAAGACGGGCATGACGATCATCGATGCCGGCGTCCTCGGCCAGGCACAGATCGCATTCCGTCGCCCGCCCCAGGGTGAACCAGGTGGAAAGGGCGAACTCACGACCGTTCGAGTGACGAAGAATGAACTGACTCATGCAAGACCTCCTGTGGCTTGGGAATGCCGGATCGGAATCCAAAAGCGGTGCCGAAGGCGAAAAGCCCTGGAAACGGCCTAAAACAGCGCTCGGTCTTCGGATGCCTCCGGCGCTGTCCCGGATCGAGGACGGAATCCTTGATTTGAGATGCCGGCGGACTTGGCAAGGGGGAAGGCCTTGGGGTAAGGTCGGCCCGATGCCCTCCGCAAAATTCATCAAAAGCGCTGTTTTCCCCCATGAGTACCCCCCGGACAAAGGGGTGGAAATCGCCATCGCCGGCCGCTCCAACGCGGGCAAGTCGTCCTTGATCAATCTCCTGACCGGCTCGCGCATCGCCAAGGTGTCGTCGACCCCCGGGAAAACCCGCCTGCTGAACTTTTTCGAAATGGCCGGCGGCAAGTACACCCTCGTGGACATGCCGGGCTATGGTTTCGCGACCCGCTCCAAAGGGGAGGTCGAAGACTGGCAAAAGATGATCGAGGCCTATCTGACCTCGCGGCAATCCCTCAAAGGCCTGATCCTGGTGATGGACAGCCGCCGCGAGTGGACCGAGGACGAGCAGATGCTGAAGAACTTCACTGACCATCGCGGCCTGCCTTTCGCCGTCGTCTACACCAAAATCGACAAACTTTCGAAAAACGAACTGCAAAAGGCTGTAGTGAAATTGAAAAAAACCTCTTTGCTGGAGACCATTTTCCCGGTGTCGGCTTTGAAGAGGCTGGGTCACATCGAGTTCGAAGAGTGGCTGTATCAATCCTGGGTCAAACCCTTCCTGGGGAAACAGTCGTGAAAATCGTCGGCGTCATTCCCGCCCGTTTCGGCGCCAGTCGTTTCCCCGGAAAACCTTTGTTCGAGATCGCCGGCAAGCCGCTGTTGCAATGGGTGATCGAAGGCGCGCGCCAAAGCCGTCGTCTGCAGGAAGTGTTGGTGGCGACGGACGATGCGCGCATCGCCGGCCTCGCCCGCCGTTGCGGCGTCGAGGCTGTGATGACGGATTCGGACCTGCCTTCGGGCACGGATCGCATCTGGGCCGCGGTGAAAAGCCGTGATGTCGATGTGGTCGTGAACGTGCAGGGCGACGAGCCCCTGATCACCGGCGAGGTGGTGGATCGTTTGGCGGACGTGTTTTTGCGCCCCTGGAATTCCGTGGAGATGGCCACCTTGGGCCACGCCATTTCGACGGAAGAGCTCGGTTCGTTCAATGCCGTCAAGGTGGTTGTCAACCGTCAAGGCGAGGCGCTGTACTTCTCGCGTTTCCCGATCCCTTACTCCCGACATGATGCAGAAAGCCTGGGAAGCTTGGCCGGCTGCCTCAAACACATCGGTCTCTACGCGTACACGAAAAATTTCCTCGAAAAGTTTTGTGAGGCTCCGCCGGCCTTGATAGAAAAAGCGGAGAGCCTCGAGCAACTTCGCGCCCTCGATTTGGGCGCCCGCATCCACGTCGTGAAAGTGGAGCACAGCCTGCGCGGCGTGGACACGCCGGAAGACGCCGCTGCTCTGGAACCGATTTTAAGGAGGATCCATGGTTCGTAAATCCCGTCGCGCCAAATCCGTTTCGACGACCAAATCCACCACCAAAGCGATGAAGCAGAAGTTCATCTTCGTGACGGGCGGTGTGGTTTCCTCCATCGGCAAAGGCCTGACGGCGGCGAGCCTCGGTTCCTTGCTGGAAGCGCGCGGCGTGAAGGTCACCATCATGAAGATGGACCCCTACATCAACGTCGATCCGGGCACCATGTCGCCTTTCCAGCACGGCGAGGTCTATGTGACGGAGGACGGCGCTGAGACCGATCTCGATCTCGGGCACTACGAACGTTTCACCTCCGCCGTCATGACCCGCTCGAACTCGGTGTCGACCGGGCAGATCTACGACGCCGTCATCCAGCGCGAACGCCGCGGTGATTACCTGGGAGGCACCGTGCAGGTCATCCCCCACGTCACCGACGAAATCAAAGCCCGCGCCTACGAGGCGGCCCAAGGCAGCGAAGTCGTGATCGTCGAAATCGGCGGCACCGTCGGCGACATCGAAGCCCAGCCTTTCTTTGAGGCCATCCGTCAGCTGCGCTCGGAAGTGGGCATGGAAAACTCCATCCTCGTGCACGTCACTTACGTCCCTTACATCGCCGCCGCCGGCGAGCTGAAGTCGAAGCCGACCCAGCACTCGGTGAAAGAGCTGCGCATGATCGGCCTGCAGCCGGACTTCCTGGTTTGCCGCGCCGAAAAGCCCATCGACGAGGCCTTGAAGAAAAAAATCGCTTTGTTCTGTTCGGTGCAACCGGAGCATGTCATCGCCGCCCAGGACAGCCGCACCATTTACGAAGTGCCGCTGGCCCTGCACCGCGAGGGCCTCGATGACCGCGTCGTGAAACGGCTGAGCCTCGACACGGACAAGCCCGATCTCAAAGGCTGGCAGCACCTGGTGAAGGTGCTCCATCACCCCGAGCGCACCGTGCGCATCGCTGTCGTCGGCAAGTACGTCGATTTGAAAGAGTCCTACAAGTCTTTGCATGAAGCCCTCGTGCACGGCGGGGTCGCGAACCACGCCAAGCTGGAGATCACCTACGTCGATTCGGAAAAACTGACCGAGAAGAACGCCGCGCAAGCTCTGTCGGACGCCCATGGCATCCTCGTGCCCGGCGGTTTTGGCACCCGCGGCGTCGACGGCAAGCTCGCGTCGATCAAATACGCCCGCGAGAAGCAGGTCCCTTATTTCGGCATCTGTTTCGGCATGCAGCTCGCCGCTATCGAGTTCGCCCGCAACGTCTGCGGCATCCGCGACGCCACCAGCCGCGAGTTCGTCGGCGACGGCGGTCGCGGCAACCTCGTCATCGATTTCATGGAAGAGCAACGCACCATCACCAACAAAGGCGGCACCATGCGCCTGGGCGCTTATCCTTGTGACATCCAGAAAGGCTCCAAGGTCGAGCAGGTCTACAAAGCCACGCGCATCAGCGAGCGCCACCGCCACCGTTACGAGTTCAACAACAAATACAAAGCCCTCTTCGAGAAGAAAGGCATGCAGGCCACCGGCGTTTGCAAAGAGCGCGACCTCGTCGAGATCGTCGAGCTGCCAGATCACCCGTGGTTCGTGGCCGTGCAATTCCACCCGGAATTCAAGTCGAAGCCGCTGGCGCCGCACCCGCTGTTCACGCAATTCGTGAAGGCCTCCTTGCAGCGCCAGAAAGTTTTGGCGGGCGTGGAAAAACGCACCGCCAAAGGCTCCGGCGTCCTTGCTGAATCCGCCAAGAAAGAAGCCCGCGCGTGAGTGAGATCCAGAGCCTCGCCCTGAAAGTCCTGGAGATCGAGGCACGTTCCATCCTCGCCATGAAAGACCGCATCGATGAGAGCTTCCTCGGCGCCGTCGAGCGCATCGCCACGGCCGAGGGCAAACTCATCGTCACCGGCATCGGCAAATCCGGACAGATCGCCCGCAAGCTCGCCAGCACTTTTTCTTCCACGGGAACGCCGTCGGTGTACCTGCACCCGGCGGAAAGCGCGCACGGCGACCTGGGCATGATCGACAACCGCGATGTGGTTCTCGCCCTGTCCTACGGCGGTGAGTCCGCGGAGCTCGCGCAGATCCTGAACTTCGTCACGCGACGGGGAATTGCCCTGATCGCCATGACGGGGAAGAAAAATTCCAGTTTGGGGCGCGCGGCGCAATTCGTGATCGACGTGAACGTGCCGGAAGAGGCTTGTCCCCTGGGGCTCGCCCCCACCGCCAGCACCACGGCCACTTTGGCCATCGGGGACGCTCTCGCCATGGCGGTTTTGCAGCGCAAAGGTTTTTCCACGGAGCAATTCGCGGAATTCCATCCGGGCGGCAGCCTGGGTTCGAAACTCCTCACCCGGGTGAAGGACCTCATGCACAGCGGGGAAACCATGCCTTTGGTGACGCCCGAGACCGGCATGAAGCAGGTCTTCTCGATGATGACCCATCGGGAAGTGCGCGGGGTCGCAGGCGTCGTCGACGCCAAGGGTGACCTCATCGGCGTCATCACTGATGGGGACATTCGTCGTCGTCTTGAGAAGAACGGCGATCCTTTGCAAGGGACGGCCAAAGACCTCATGAATGCGAATCCCCGCACCATTGATCAGAATGAGCTGGCGGAGAAGGCTTTCTTTTTGATGGAGCAGTTCAAGATTCAGCTGCTGTTCGTGCTGGATCCCTCTTCCGCGACGCCTCATCGGCCTGTGGGGGTGCTCAATTATCAAGACTTGCTGCGGAGTAAAGTTCGGTAGGGCTTGAAGCGGGCGCCTGCGTTGGGGGCGGAGGGGGCTTTTCCGCTTCGAACATGCGTTTTGGCACGCCTTTGCGTTCGCAAAGTCGCGCCAAAGCCGAACTTGCGGAAAACCCCCCTCCGCCCCCAACGCAGGCTTTTCCGTTTTCAAGCGCTTGGCTGACTTCTTTTTTTTGAATTGGAAAAATTTTTGTGTCGATGTTTTGGACGGGCTTGTAGAAAAAGCTTCGGGGCTTTGTCTTGCTCGTGGAATTCCCGTTGCGGGCGTATGATGCGCGTTCCATGAAAAAATCCGCTGTTCTTTTATTGAGTCCAGTTTTGATGATGGTCCTTGCGTCTTGCGGGGACGGGAAGAAAACGGTTCTGGGCGGGGAGCGTCCCACGCCACCGCCACCGCCTTCGCGGCCGGCGCCGCCGGATGGGTTTCCTCCGGGTGGGGGAACGCCTCCTCCGCAAGGGCCGCAGGACATGGGGCCTTGGGGAGCTCCGCCGCAACAACAAGATCCGTGGGGACCACAGAACGGTCCGGGACAGCCATCCGGACCCCAAAACACTTGGCCGCCGACGGCCGGTGGCGGTGTGCCGAATGGTCCCTCGAGCGGGCCGCAGCCCGGCGGCGGTCTGCCGGGTGGGAATTTGCCGCCGATGGCGCCGCAGGGCTCTTCTGTCCAAGGTCCGCAAACTCCTCAAGCTCCGCAAGGAGGCCTGGGTGGCGGCGGGGACTTGCCGCCGCCGGCTGCTGGTGCCGCCAATGGTGGGAATTTACCACCGCGCGGGCCGTCTCCCGCTCCCAATGCCAATGGCGCTTCCCCGTGGACGCCCCCGGCCTTTCAGAATTCCCCGGCTCAGGCCTGGATGGTTCACAATGTCGAACCTCTTCTGCAGAGTCTCGGTCGTTCGCAGCCTTCGCCGCGCATGATGTCCTCCCGCGTGCGTTTGACTTTGGCTCTCGGGTATTTCAACTACGACGCCAAAGACGGCAGTTCCATGATTTACCAAGGGCAGAATTACGGTCGTTACGCGGCCGTGGATCCTTTCTTGCGCTCTCTCGTGCATCAAGTGTTGACCCGCCCCTGCGCGAATTCTTTTTTGCAGATTTGCGGTTTCCGCGCCGTTCATTTTGATGACGTTGAGGTGCTTTATCAGCGCACCGTGGGCAACGGCCTCTTTCCGGAGATCCGCGTGCTGTCAGGGGCCCTCACGCCCCGTCACACGGTGAACACCGGCGAGCGCGCTGTCGAGCAAAGAGCCCGGGCGCAAAAGGCCGAGCGCTCATTCAACGCTTCGTTCGCCGATTCGGATCTGGTCATTTACGTTGGTCACTCACGCGAAGGCGGCGGACCGGATTTCGCGCCGCCGCGTTTGAAAAACGGCCGGGTGGATTACTCGTCCTATCAAAAGGCCCGCGTGGGTTCGCGACTGCTGATGGAGTCCTTGCGCTCATCGCAACGCAAGGCGCGCGCCTTGGCTTTGCTCTCTTGTGACACGACGGAGCATTTTTTGAATGAAGTGAGCCAAGTGGGCACGGCCAGTCGCATGGAAGTGGTCCTCACCCGCGGCAATGTGCATGCGGAGGATCAGACGGCGGGAGCCTTAGCGGCCCTGGATCTCTTTCTTCGCCAAGGTTCGTTGAGTGGTTTGAGCCAGTTCGTCGCGGCTTCGCAGGTTTTGTCCCAGTCCATGCAACCGGTGAATACGCCGGGCATGTCGCGCCGCTAGATTGCTGCTGATTTCACGTTTTTGATTGCGAAGCGTTCCGCGCGCTCGCTAGGCTTGTCCCCCGGAAGGGGGACTTGTGAATTCATTTCAAATTTCCATCATGAAGGTCTTGCTGAGTGGGGCTTGTTTCTCCATCGGCGCGACGGCGTTGGCCGAGACCTGCGAAAATGATTGGTCCGTGCTCTCGAAAAAAGAAGGCTCTTTCCTGAGCCTGACGGTGCGCGAGAAGGGCACGAAAGGCCCGGCTTGTGATCTCGTCGTCCGCGAACTCCATTACATCGAAGGCCTGCGCGTTTTGTCGCTCTCCGTGTCGCCGGTGACATTTTGTCCTTTGGACGCCGTGGCGGAACGGGAAGCGCGCCTGCAATGGCAGCTTCCCTTCGGTTTGCGCACGGAAGGAGTGATTCGTCTCGTGGTGAATGGTGAGGTGGCCGGTAACGTCCTCCTTCGGTCCGACAACGTTGTTTTTGATGGAGCTTGCCGATGAAATCCCTGATTTTTGCCGCTGTGTTTTTTCCCGTGTGGGCGATGGCCGCTTTGGTGGATCCGCGCTTGCAGAATTTCGCCGCCGCGCCGACCGGGAAGGTGCGGGTTCTCGCTCTCATGGATTTGAGAACCAGCCGTCCTTTGCCCGTGCGCGCCAGCACCCAGAGCCTGCGTCATTATTTGAACGACGAAATGCAGATCGCCTGGAAACGCGTTGAGCCCTCGTTGGCCACGGAGATGAGCCGGGGCGAGATCGGCAATCTGAAGTTTTACGCTATCAACCTGTCTTTCACGGCCGATGTGACACCGCAAGGGCTGCGCGCTTTGGCGCGGGCGCCGGGCGTGTCGAAGGTTTATGCCGATGCGCCCGTGACCATGGCGCAACCTGTCCGCGTGCGCTCGGTGGCGGGCGTTCGCAACCAAATGCCTTACGACCTCTTGGCGATGAAGTTGGATGAATTGTGGAAGACCAACCCTGAGCTCATCGGCACAGGCGTTCTGGTCGGTCACATCGACACGGGCGTCGATGGCCGTCACGGCGCTTTGGCCGGCAAGATTTCCTTGTTCTACGATGCGGGCAAGAGCCGCACATCGGATCCCTATGATGCGGACACTCACGGCACGCACACGGCGGGCACGGTGGCGGGCGCTGGGGTGGGTGGCGCTCCCATGGGCGTGGCGCCGGGGGCGCGTTTGATCTCGGCCGCCGCGTTGACGGGCTATGATGACATGTTGAAATCCATGAGCTTCATGCTGAACCCGGACGGCAAAGTGGACTCCAGTTTGAAGCCGCGTTTGGTGACGAACTCCTGGAACTGCCAAGGGGCACCGGATGTGGAGCTGTTCTACCGCGCCATTTCGGCCTGGGAGGCCGGCGGCATCCTGACGGTGTTCTCCGCGGGCAATTCCGGTCCTCGCCCGCGTTCCATCACCAAGCCCCACGAACACCCGCTGTCCTTCTCGGTGGCGGCGACGGGTCCGAACGGCCGCATCGCTGACTTCTCTTCCCGGGGCCCGGGCGTTTTCAATGGACAAGACACGCAAAAGCCCGATCTCGGCGCCCCCGGCGTGGACATCATCTCCGCGGTCCCCGGTGGCGGTTACAAAGCCATGTCGGGAACCTCGATGGCCGCGCCCCACATCGCCGGCTTGGCGGCGATCCTCTATCAAGTCGATCCCAGTCTGACCCCCGCGAAGATCCGCGAGGTCATGTTGCGTGCAACGGATTCTGTTGATGAAAAAGGGCAACCGCAGGGCGAGCCGCGCTGGAACCCGGTGTTCGGCTTCGGTCACGCCAATGCGTTGAAGGCGGTCAGCATCGTGAAAGCGCAAATGGGCGCCCGCGAACGCCGCTGGGGCCAATTCATGGCGCCCGCCGTGGACCTGATCAAGGGTTTCCAAGCCATGACGGATCTGGGAACGAACTTCGAATCGGATGGGGACCCATCCGAAGTGTTCCAGACTTTCGTCACGGATGAGAGTCAATGGCTGCAGGGCGAGCTGATCTAAACAGAGTTGCTGCCTTGGATTTTTTTGAACCGGGCTGAATGAGCTCGACAAAGACCCCGCTCCGGCGGGGTTTTTTCATGACCAATGTCCAGCATGTGCGCCGAAGGCTCGTCTTCCGTCGGGCCGTCGCTTGCCCCATGTCGACAAGTTTTTCACAATGCTTATATGGGTTTGGAAATCGACCGGCTGCGTGCTGTGCAAATGCTCGTGCTGGATGTGGATGGTGTTCTGACGGACGCCCGCATCTGGATGGACGTCAATGGGGAATGGCGGCGTTTCTTCAGCGTGCGCGACGGCGTCGGCATCAAACGCCTCATGGAAAAGGGCTATAAAATCGCCATCATCACGGGCAGCCAGGCCGCCGACATCCGTCAGCGCGCTAAGAACCTCGGCATTCATTTTTTCTACGAAGGCGCCTTGGACAAAGAACCTTCCTTCGAAGCTTTGCAGAAGGAATCGGGTTTGCGCCCGGAACAGATGGCCTACGTGGGTGATGACATTTTCGACATCCCCTTGCTGAAAGCCGTGGGCTTCGCGGCCACCGTCCCGGAAGCCGTCGATGAAGTGAAGGATTGCGTTCAGTACATCGCCCGGCGTCCCGGCGGCAACGGCGCCGTGCGGGAAATTTGCGACATCGTTTATCAATACGGAGCATTCGCATGAATTGGTTGAAATTGACGTGTCTTTTCGCTTTGGCCTTCGTTCTGGCGATCCAGGCGCAAGCCCAAGTCGTGGAGCTCCCGCAAGAGGAATTGGCGAAGGAATCGGTGCTGCCGATCTTCGACCGCCCGACGATGGTGAAGAACCGCAACGTCGTGACCGCGGGCAAGGTCGATTTGAACCTCTCTTACGGCTTGGCTTTGTCGGAACCGATTTACAACGTCAACCGCTTCGGTGTCAGCGGCTACTACAACACCAGCGAAAACAACGCCTTCGGTTTGATTTTCGCCAAGAGTTCGAGCGGTTTGTCGATGTACGCCAAGCAGTTGGCCGAACCCAAGTTCAACCTCGATTTCAACCGCGCCCCGTCGCCGGACCAATCGCTGCTCTTCGATTGGAACTGGAAGATGTTCTACGGCAAGATGAGCATCACCAAGCAGGCCGTCTTCAACACCAGCATTTACACGACCCTGGTCGGCGGTTTGGTGAAGTTCACGCACAAAAGCTATCCCGCGGTGGCGGGCGGTTTGGGGCAAAAGTTCTTCATCACCAATCATTTGGCCCTGCGTTTCGATCTTCGTTTGTTCATGCATCAAGCGCCGATCCCGTTCCTGGATTCGAGCACGACATCGGATGGTTCCGGCGTGCGCGGGGATCGCCCCGTTCCTACGCCCGATAAATTCAAAGAGCGCTTGACCTACACCACCGTGCTCGACGCCGGTCTGACTTATCTCTTCTGAAGGGGACACCAGGATGAAGAACGGACTCAACATCTGGATCATGAGTTTCACCCTGGGCCTGCTCTCGCCGGCGGCGACGTGGGCGCAAGACGGGGCCGCCTCGGACAACGAGGAACTGAAGATCATCGAAGTGGAGCTGGAAAACGACGCCACGCGCTCTCAAAACACCGCGCCGGCGGACAGCCCCGCCACGGGCACGGGCGAAACGACGGCGGGCTCCTTGAGCGAGGAGGCGGCGGAAACGCAAACGCAAGCTCCTGAGCCGCGCAAAGACATGGAGTTCAAGGACCTGGGTCATCTGGCGCCTTTCTCTGAAGTGTCGGTGATCCAACGCCGGTTCATGCCGAAGACGGGGCGTTTCCAGCTGTTCGGCGGTTTGACCATGATCACCAACGATCCTTTCTTCAACGTCTTCGGCGGCGTGGGCAAGGCGGGCTACTTCTTCACGGAAACCCTCGGCGTGGAGCTGAATTACTTCGCGTTGTCGACCGGTGAGGCTAAAGCCACGCAGGAATTGAAAAGCATGCAGGGTGTTCAGACGGACAACCTGATCATCACGAAGAATTTCTGGTCGGCGGACGTGGTTTACGCGCCCATTTACGGGAAAATGAGCTGGTTCGACAAAACGATCATTCCCTTCGATTTGTATTTCTCCCTGGGCTATGGCGCGACGGGGACCCAGAACGGCAGCGCGGGGACTCTGCACTTGGCCGCTGGACAGATTTTCTCGATGTCGAAATCGACGGCTTTCCGCTGGGATTTCAGCTGGAACTTTTTCGATGCCAAAGGAATTGATGGCAAAACATCGTCCTACAACAACCTCTTCCTCACCCTTGGGTGGAGTTGGTTCTTCCCGGAGGCGAAATACCGATGAAAACCTCTCTCAGTTTTCTCCTCGTTGCGCTGTTTGGCTTCACGCCTTTGGCGGAGGCTCAGACTAAAAAGAACACGAAGCCCGCGGCCACGCGCAAAGTGGCCCGTCCGGCGGCCCGCTCCTCAGCGCCCATCACCAACGCCAATTCGCGCCAACAGCTGGCGCGGGCTTTGGAGCTCGCTCGCGGCGGCCAGTACCAGGCGGCGGCGACCAGTTTGTACTCCCTCAGCCGGCGTCCTGATCTGCAGGCGGACCGCGCTCAGATCAAGTACATCCTGGGTTTGATGTTGATGGAGATGAAACTCAACCAGACGGCGGCCTTCCAATTCGTGGATGTGATTCGTTTGAATCACCCGAAATACACCCGTTTGGCGGTGGAAAAACTGTCCATCGCCGCCGATACCCTCGGCGACGACACCTTGCTGAACTACGCCTTGAACCGTTTGAACATCTCCGAAGTGCCCGCCGCCAACCGCGACATGGTGTGGTTCCGGGTCGGTGAAGTGAAATTGAAGAACAAGGATTACGCCGGCGCCCAAGACGCCTTCTCGAAAGTCCGCCAGGGCAGTTCTTATTTCAACCAGGCCACCTACAACCGCGGTTTGGCCTTGCTGGAGATGAACAAAGTCGATGAGGCGATGGGCGTGTTCCGCAACCTGCTCGCCCTCCGCTCCAAGGCCAAGGTGACCGACACCAACAAAGTGGCTGCCCAGTTGGCCCTCGCCCGGGCCCTTTACCAAAAAGGCGATTGGGAAGGTGCTGTCGAGGCCTACGCCGCGATTCCTCGCGACCATGTGCTCTGGCACGACGCCATCTTCGAGCAATCCTGGGCGATGCTGCGTTCGGCGCGTTTCCGCTCAGCGATGTCGAATTTCCAATCCCTGCACTCCGCCTACTACGAGGACTTCTACGTCCCCGAAGCTTTGCTCTTGCGCGCCATCGTTTACCTCTACATCTGCAAATACGACGAGATGGAAAAGGTGTTGCAGCTGTTCGAGAAAACCTATGGGCCCGTGTCCGGTCAGGTTCGCGACTTCTTGAACACGCACAAGGATTCGATGCCTTACTTCCAAGAGGCTGAACGCGCGCTGCAAGCCCGTCGTGGCAAGAGCAACGCGCAGGCGCGCTTGCCCACGCTGGTCATGAACTCCGCCCTGGGCCAGGGCAACGTCCGGAGGGCCTTCAGCTACCTGCGCGTTCTGAATGAAGAGCAGGCCAGGGTGGAGGCGAACTATCCCTTCAAGAGCTCGCCCATGGGGCAATACGCGATGAAGATCATTTCGAACCGCAAGCGCAACACCCAGCTCGCCATCGGCGACATGGTGAAAGCGCACCTGACGAACATCCGCACCGAGCTGCGTGACCTTTATGAACAGGCCGGCTTCATCCGCTACGAGATGATCAACGGCCAAAAAGAGGTCATCAAAAAGAAGATCGCTGGCAAGGACATCGAGGAGGACGCGGTGGACGAGGACATCGCGCGCTCCTTCTACGTGCAGAACGGCTATCAGTACTATCCGTTCCAGGGCGAATATTGGTTGGATGAGATCGGGAACTTTCACTATCTCGGGAAATCGAGCTGCGAGTAACATATGAAACAACGTCACGGCCTCCTGCTTTTATCGATCACCCTCGCCCTCGCCACGAACGAGCCGGCCTGGGGTCAGAAAAAGAACAGCGCGAAAAAAGCGCCGCCGCCGTCAAACGCGGCCGCCAATCGCAAAAAGACCGTGGCTGAGCTCTTGGCCCAAGCCCGTGACACCAGCCGCGGCGGCAAAGAAAAAATGCAATTGCAGCGCGCCAGCGTCGCTCTGCCGGAATCACAGTTGGGCTTCGCGGCCCAGCAACCGAAGCGCGATCTGGGCGACGTGAAACCGCCGCGTTCCTCGGAGTTGATGCGCACGGAAGTGGATGCGGATCGCTTGAAGTACAATCGCATCCTCGACCAGCAGATCGGCGAACTGTACAAGCTGAGCGAAAAATTCAAAGGCAGCAAGACCCGCGGGGAGATGTGGCTGCGCCTGGCTGAGCTGTACTCCGAAAAAGCCACCATCCTCGACAATATCGCTCAGGATGACTACGACAAACGCCTCAAGCAGCTCAAAGAGGGCAAGATCAAGACCAAGCCCAGCCTCGATCTGCGCGAGGCCCGCGAATACAACAAAAAAGCCGTGCAGTTGTACGAGTGGTTCGTGCGCGACTTCCCGAAAGACGAAAAAATCGGCCAGGCCTACTTCTTCCTGGGATTCAACCATTTCGAGCTCGGCGACGTCAAAAAAGGCGTCGAGTACTACGAGAAGCTGACAAAGGAATTCCCGCGCAGCCCCTTCGTGAAAGAAGCCTACTTCGCCCTCGGGGAGTACTACTTCGAGAACGAGAAGTGGACCCAGGCTTACAAGCAGTATTCCCCCCTGTTGAAAGAGAAGCGCCACCGCCTTTACACCTTCGCCCTCTACAAGAGCGCCTGGTGCTTGTATCGCATCGGGAAGAACAAAGAGGCTTTGAGCTACCTCGAATACATCATCAAAACGGGCCGCCAGGAAACCGGCGAAGCCTTGGCGGGCACCCGCACGGTCAACCGCACCCGCCTCGAGGCCGAGGCCCTGCGCGACTTGGTGCCTTTCTACGCCGCGGTCAACACGGCGGATGGAGCCGCCGCGTATTTCAGGCGCATGGTGAGCGGGGATTCCTCGCCTTATCTGGAAAAACTCGCTTACTACTACGCCGACAAGGGCAACCGCGAGGCCTCCGAGCAGGTTTTCCGCCAGCTCATCACGCAGAACCCGCGCCACCCGAAGGCGTACGAGTTCCAGTATCAGATCGTGCAGAACTATTTCTACGCCAAGAACTCGCCGAAGTTCCGCGAGGAGTTGTATCGCTGGGTCACTGAGTACGGCCCGAATTCGGAATGGGCTCAGGCCAACAGGAACAACAAGGACCTGCTCGCCAACTCGGTCAAGCTGCGCGAGCAGACCTTGCGCAACTGGACCCTGCAGCAGCACCAGACGGCTCAGAACTCCCGAGCCCCGTATTCCCAAGGCCTGGCGAACGAAGGCTACCAGTTGTACTTGAAGGAATTCCCGGCGGCCGAAGCGGCGCCGGACATGCATTTCTACTACGGCGAACTGCTTTACGACATGGGCAAGCATGAAGAGGCATCGGCCCAGTATCAATGGGTCGTCGAACACGCTCCGAAGAGCAAATTCGCCGACAAGGCCGCCACCAACATGCTGTTGGCGGTTGAAAAAGGCATTCCCGACGAGAAAGAGATGGCGCAGCGGGTGGGCGAGAGTCTCGAGCCCGTGCCTTTGGATGCGCGCACCGAGCGTTTCGTGAAGGCCGGCCGTTGGTACATCGAGCGCTTCCCGAACTCCGACAAGGTTCCCGAGATCCGTTTCCGCATCGGCCGCTTGTACTATCAAAGCAACCAGTTCGACCCCGCTGCGGCGGAGTTCAAGCTGATCGTGCAGAAACACCCGAAGAGCAAGTATGCCGAGTATTCGGCGAACTTGCTCCTCGACATCTACAACTTGCGCAAGGATTATGCGGGTCTGGAAAAAGCCGGGACGGAGCTCCTGGCCATGCCGGCGATCGCTTCGTCGAAAGCCGGGGCGGACATCCGCGGCGTCCTGGAAAAAGCCAGCTTCAAAAAAGCCCAAGACCTCGAAGGCGAGAAGAAATACGCCGAGAGCGCGGCCCAGTTCGACGCGTTCTCCACGCAAAACGCCGGGTCTTCCCTCGCCGGCACGGCCATCTTCAACGCCGCCGTGAACTACGAGCGGGCCGGGGACAGCGCCAAGGCCCAGACGGCTTATCAGAAAGTCCTGATCTCCAAAGATCCGTCCGTGGAGAAATTCAAGCCGCGCGTCCGTCGTTTGCTGGCGAAGCTGGCCCAGGATTCTTATCAGATCGACGAAGCCGCCCGTTTGTACAAACAGGCCGTGGCGGACGACCCGAAAGATCCGCTGGCCGCGAACATGATGTACAACGCCGCCTTGCTGTACGAGGTCCAGGGTCGCAACACGGAAGCTTTGAGCGCTTACGCCGACTTCATGAAAATGAACAAAAAGTACAGCGAGAACCTGGAAGTCGTGTATTCCATGGCGAAGATCCACGACAAAGCCGGGCAATCGGCCGCGGCCGCGAGCCGCTACAAGGAATACGTCGAGGGCGGGGGCGGCGACGCCGCTCACGTGATGGAAGCTTACGGTCGTCTGTATGAAATCGCTCTTGAAAAGGGGCGCGCCACGGAAGCGGAAAGTTGGAGGACCAAGATCCTCGGCGCCGCCCGCCGTTTCACGGACGCCGGCAAGAAGTTCAACAACGCCTGGCCCGCCAAAGCCAAGCTCGCTGAGTGTCAGAAGACGTTCGCCGAGTTGAAAGCCATCCGCTTCCCCAATGACCCGAACCGCATCAAGTCGACCCTCGAGAGGAAAGTCGACGTTCTGAACCGTCTCGTGAAGCAAACCGGCGACGTCATCAAGTACAACTCGGCGGACGAGTTGGTGTCGGCTTTGGCTTTGAACGGCCGCGCTTACGACCACTTGGCGGAAGCTTTGCGCTCGGCTCCGGCCCCGCAAGGTTTGAACGCGGAGGAGTTGAAGCAATACCGCGAGCAGGTGGAGAAGACTTTCGTGGAGCCGAACGTGGTGAAGGCCCGCGAGTTCTACGGCCGGACGGTGTCGCGCGCCTGGGAGCTTGAGTCTTACCCCTCTGACTACCGCCATGCGCTTGCGGAAATGAACAAAGTGGATCCCAAGACCTATTACGACAACGGTGAAGTGGGCTCCAGCAGCCGCTTCATTCACTGGATGGCGCAATGAAAAAGAGCATTTTGATTTTCGCATTGACGGGTTTTTTGGCCGCCTGTTCGTCGGCTCCGAAAGACGAGTCCGAGGAAAGCGCCGCCATGGCGGACGCCAGCCATGATGCCTGGGAGTCAGCGCCCGCTTCGAGCTCGAAGTCTACTTCAGGTTCGTCCCGCGTGGAGACGGCTCCGTCGCTCAGCTCGAATCCTTACGCGGACTTGAACGCCGCCATCAAATCCCAGAGCGAAGAGAGGATCCGTGCCGTCGCCCATCAGATCCTCCGCCAAGTGAAAGACGATCCGAAGGCCTTGAATGCCTTGGGCATGTCGGCTTACCGCAGCGGCAAGCTGGACCTCGCCGCCTACTTTCTGGGGAAAGCCCAGCAGAAAGCACCGAGCGAGGGCGAGATCGCCTCTAACCTTGGTCTAGTCGAACTGGCTCGCGGCGAGAAGACCGCCGCGATCAAAAGTTTCCGTCGCGCGCTGGAGTTGAGATCCGAAGACGGCTTGGCCGCGGCCAATCTCGGCGCTTTGTACGTCGAAGCGAAGGATTACTCGAAGGCCGCCACGGTCCTCGCCATGTCCTACCGGCAGGGGGTTCGTGACGCCAAGAACCTCAATAACTACGGGATCGCCTTGGCGGCGACCGGTCAGCACGACAAGGCCCTGTCGATCTACGACGAGGCCCTGCGCCAGTCTTCGAGCAACCGCGACGTGCTTTACAACAAGGCCATCCTGCTGATCGAGAACATGGGTCGCATGCAGGACGGGCTGGACCTGGTCAATCGGGTCAAGTTCATGGGATCGCCGTCGGAGTCCAGGGATAAGCTCTCCCACTTGGAGAATAAGGCGAAAGCTGGTTTAAATAAGTAAGGGGAATCAAGCAATGAGCCGCATCGTTCTCACCACCATTTTCATGGCCGCTTTGGTCGTCGCGCCCGCGATGGTCCACGCGCAAGACAAAGCCGCCGGGAAGCCCGGGCGCAAAGCCACTTTGAATTTCGAAGATGAGTTGGTGGAAGGTTCGACGCAGAAGCCGGAACTCTTCTATCTTTTCCAGAAGAAGAATTTCAACTACAAGCGGTTGATCAAGCTCCGCCAGAATTTTTTGCCCGAAATGAGAAAAACATCTGAGGATATCCAGCGGGTTCGGGGGGGGAATTGAGATCACCAGTCATTCTGCGCGTATTCCGTGGCTCTCAGCTCGTTGAGGTGAAGCAATTCGACGCCGATCAAATCGTCGTCGGCCGTCAAGCCGAGGTCCAATTGGACCTCCAGGACGAAGGCGTTTCCCCGATCCATTGCATGATCGAACTCCGCGATCAGGGTTACTACGTTTGTGACCTGGGCTCCAGCGGCGGCACTTTCAAAAACGGCCAGGCTGTTTTGGACGAGTCGCTGAATTCCGGCGACGAGATCCAAGTTGGTCCTTTCCGCGTTGTTTTCTATGTCGGCGTTCCCAAACCCAAGGTCGCTCCGCCGGTGACGGCGACGCCTCCGCCTCCTCCTCCGGCACCGGTTGAAAAGCCGGTTGAAAAGAAGGAAGAGAAAGCCGCCGTTGTGATCCCGGTCGCGCCGCCCGTGGCCGCGTCCCCGGAGCCGACTCCGTCCATTCCCGCCAGCCGTCCGACCGAAGAGAAAAAAGCGGCTCCCGTGGCCGTGCCCGCCAGCAAGCCGGCGGCTTCAGCTTCGGCGAAAACGTCGAGCGCGCCGGTCCGCCCGGAAATCCGCGGCGTTCAAGGCGGCAAAAAGAAACGCAAAAAAACCGGCCCCACCTTCGCTCCTCCGAGCGAAGTGAAAGATCTGCGCCAGCACCTCAAGCCGGCGAAGGGCAACATCGTTGAGGTGGTCGTCGCTTGGCGCGAACGCATCATCGACACGGTCCATCTGCGCACGCGCGGGCAGCATCGCCTCGGACCCAATCCGCGCGATGCCATCCGCCTCGCCAACGCGGGCGTGCCGAAGAACTGGTCCTTGGTGGAAATCGACACGGCCGTGAAAGTCCATGTCGCTGACTCCATGGATTTCGAAATGATCACGGCCTCGCAAGGCCGCCGCAAAATGGACGAGTGCCTGGCCAGCGGCAAAGCCCAGCGGGCCGGCAGCGCCACCGTCGTGCGCCTCGACCAGAACGAGATGATCTGCTTGGGCCTGGGTGAAATCCAATTGTTCATCCGTTACGCCCCGCAAGCCCCGGTCGTGCCGATGCTGCCCCCCATGGGCCTCAGCGGCGCCGAGATGAGCGGCTTGATCATGGCGATGATGCTGACGGGTCTCCTGGCTTTCTACATCTCGGCCACGACGCCGAAGGACCTGTACGAAACGCCCCAGGAAGATCTGACCCACACGGCGCAGATCATCTTCAATCAGCCGCCGCCGAAGCCGGAACCGCCGCCTCCTCCGCCCCCGGAGCCTCCACCGCCGCCGCCGCAAAAGCCCCCGCCACCGCCTCCTCCTCCGAAAAAAGTGGAGATGGCTGACAAGCAGAAAGAGGCTCAGAAAAAAGGCCAGGCGAACAATGTGGCTGCGCAAAAAGCCCAGACCGCCGGTCGCGCTTCGGAAGTGATGCCGATCCCGAACTCTCAGAACCGCCCGAAGAAATTCACGGCAGTGAAGCAAGGCGGGGCCCAGAAGACGAGCGAAACGGCCAGTGCCAACGCGCAATCGAAAGACGTCACGAAGGTCGGTTTGTTTTCGGCCTTCGGCGGCGGCGGCATGCGCTCGAAGCTGGACCAAGCCTACTCCGGCTCCGGCGAAGTGCTCGGTCAGGCCGATCGAGCCACGGGGACCTCGGGTTTCAACGAGGACCGCGCCGGCGACGACCTGGGTTCGAAGTTCAAAGCCACGGGGGCCGGCGGCAAAGGCACGGCCACCCAAGGCATCGCTGGCATCGGCACCAAAGGCCGTGGGTCGGGCCAATCGGCTTACGGCGCCGCGGATGGTTTCGGTTCGAAGACCTCGGTGGCCGTCGAAGCGGGCGGGGCCGAGGAGGATTTCGTCGGCACCATCGACAAGGAAGCCGTCCGTCGCCGCGTCCGCCACTACCTGCACGAGATCCGCGGTTGCTACAACCGCGAGTTGAACCGCATGGAGAAGGGCCGTCGCCTCGAAGGGAAAGTGGTGGTCAGCTGGGAGATCATCGCCAAGGGGGCCGCGCGCAACGTGCGCATCAAGTCCTCGACGCTGGGGAACGCCGCCGTGGAGAATTGCATCCGCGAGCGTCTGGCCAGCTGGAGTTTCCCGGAGCCGCCCGTCGGGATGACGGCGGAAGTGTCGTACCCGTTTTATTTGAGACCTGAAAATTAAGTGATTGAGATTCCAACGAGGAGGAACACGTGAATCCGACCGCTGTAGACAATATGAACTTCATCCAGAGAGCCTTCGTCGAAGGTGGATTCGTGATGTACATCATCGCGATCTTCTTCGTGCTGACTCTGCTCGTGATCGTCGAGCGCTTCCTGAAACTGCGCGCTCTGACGGTCGACAAAAAAGAATTCACCGACCAGATCTTCCGCATGGTGGTCGCCGGTGACTTGCGCCAGGCCGTGTCCTTCTGCGACAACCGCCCCGCGCCCCTCACCAACACGGTGAAGGCCGGTCTCATCCAGGCCATGAACCGCCGCCCGGACGAGGAAGTGCAAGTCGCCATGGACGCCGCCGTCATGCGCGAAATGCCGAAGGTCGAAGGTTGGACCTCCTTCCTCGCCGTGTTCGGGAACGTCGCGGTGCTCGCCGGACTGCTCGGGACCATCATCGGGATGGTGGGCTCCTTCCGCGCCGTGGCTGAAGCCGACGCCGCCACCAAGGCCGTCGAGCTCTCGAAAGGGATTTCTCACGCCCTGAACTGTACCGCTTTCGGTCTGATCGTCGCTATCATGGCGATGGTGGCCTACGGTCTGTTCCAGCACCGCATCCAGAAGACGGAGAACGAAGTCGTTGAAACCAGCATGACCTTGTTGAATCTCGTCGTTGCGAATCGCGACAAGATGAAGGACTGAAATGGCTGACATTCAGGAAGGCGGCAAAGGCCGCGGCAGATCAAGAAACGTGGAACTGAATCTGGTTCCTTTCATCGACCTGATGAGCGTTCTCATCACGTTCCTCCTCATCACGGCGGTGTGGACGCAGGTGTCGATGATCCAGATCGGCAGTTCCCTTTACGGGAAGAAGTCGGACACGCAACCGAATCCCGAGCCGCCGCCCATGTCCGAGATCGTCCTGAAGGTCGAAGTCAAAACGTCTGGTTACGTGCTGACGGTGGGCAAGCAGATGATTTCCTTGCCCCTGCAGGGCGGCGAGTACGACGACGCCGGTTTGATCGCGCAGCTCCAGCGGGTCAAGCAACTGTATCCCGAAAAAGTCGATGGCGTCGTCGCCATCGAGGACGTGCTTCCCTACAATCAACTGATCAAGGCCATGGATGATCTGCTCACCGCCGGTTTTCCGGCGATTTCCGTGGCCACCGGGGGACCGAACTGATGGCGATCCAAAGACCGGGTGAAAGACACCGCTACCACAACATCCTGAAAAAACGGAAAGGCAAGCGCGGCATCGTCGCCCTCTTGTCCCTGACCGCCATGGTGGACATGTTCACCGTGCTGGTGATTTTCCTTCTGCAGAATTTCTCCGGCGAGGACCAGATGCTGCAGCTTCACAAGGACATCCAGTTGCCCAAGGCGAAGTCCATCAAGGAGCTGAAGCCCGCTTTCGTCGTGACCATCAGCAAAAAAGAACTGCTGATCGATCAGACGGTGGTCGGCGACACCGAGCAAGTGAGGGCGCAGGAAGATTGGACCATCCAACCTCTCGAGCAGCAGATGCGCGACAACTTGGCCAAGGCCAAAATCGAATTTGAAACGAAACTTCAAAACCGCATCCGCGACGCCGTCCAAAACGCGCGCGGCGACAAGGCAGAAGACCCCAATTCCTGGAATAAGGTGACTATTCAGGCCGATAAGGATATCGATATCCTCACGGTGAAAAAAGTGATGTACACCGTCACGGAAGCCGGCGCCGGCGAAATCAATTTCGCGGTGATGAAAGAACAGGATCAGGCCAAACAGAACAACTGACCGGGGCAGGGGTGCAGAAGTTCCGGAACATCATCTTTATCGCTCTCCTGGGACTTCTCTTCGCGGAAGTCCTCATCGTTTTTCCGGCCCATGTTGGGCGCCAGAAGGACGCCTCCGCTCCGGCGACGCCTTCGGATGAAGCGGAAATGACCGCGCCCGGCGCCACCGAACAGAAGATGCGCGGCGTGCACCTCGTCGAAAGCCAGAAAGGCAGCCGTGACTGGGAGCTTTTCGCGCAAGCCGCCGAGGGCAATCAGGGCAAGGGCACCTGGAATCTGCAAAACATGCGCGTGCTGTTTTACAACCGCGACAAAGTCGAATTCACCGTGACCGGGCAGGACGGCAGCATCGACATGAAGACGAAGGACATGAGGGTGCGCGGCGATGTGGTGACGACCTCGGCGAACGGCTATACTTTTCGCACGCAGGAAGTGGAGTACAGCTCCCAGAACCGGAAAATCATCAGCCCTTCCGCGGTTCTCATGACTGGCCCCAAGGATCGGGACGGCGAGGGCATGAAGGTGCGCGGTCGGCGCATGATCGTCGATGTTGAAAGCAGCCGCATGACCATTCCTGAAAGCGTCACGGCGGAAAAAGCCATCAGCCGGGGGCGTTTCGTCAAACTCGCCTCTCAAGCCGTGGAATTCAGCGGCCGCAACAAAACGGCGCGTTTTTCCGGCAACGTCGTCATGGAGTATGACCGCATGAAGGTGGAGGGGCCGGAGGCCAGCTTTCTCTCCGCGGGATCCGACAATTTCCTCTCGAATGTGCAGTTCAGCGGCGGCATCAAAGTCAGCGATCTCGATAAATTCGCCACCAGCGAGAATCTCAACCTGGACCTTCTCGCGAATCGTTTCGTGTTCACGGGGAAGCCCAAAGTGTACCAAAACAACGACGAGCTGTCCGGCGAGCAAATCATCTTTCTCGACGGCGGGAAAAAAGTTAAGGTGGAAGGGGTGAGGGCCCGCGTGGAGAAAACGGAAAAATGAGCGTTCTGCAAGTTCGAGACATCGCCAAGACCTACAAGAACCGCCACGTCGTGGACGGCGTGTCCTTCGAGGTGGAGTCCGGTCAGGTGGTCGGCCTTCTCGGTCCCAACGGGGCCGGTAAAACCACATCCTTCTACATGGTCGTCGGTTTGGTGCACCCGGACCGCGGACAGATCGTGCTCGACGGCGAGATCATCACATCTCAGCCCATGTACCGCCGCGCCCGGATCGGCTTGTCTTACCTCGCTCAGGAACCCAGCATTTTCCGTCGCCTCACCGTTTCCGAAAACATCGTCGTGGCTCTCGAGGCCCATGGCTACGGGGGGCCGGAGCGCGCCGAGCGTTTGGAGTCCCTCCTCAGTGACTTCCGCATCCAGCACATCCGTGACAGCCGTGGTTACGCTCTCTCGGGGGGCGAGCGCCGCCGCGTGGAGATCGCCCGTGCCCTCGCTGGGGAACCGAAATTCATTCTCCTGGACGAGCCTTTCGCCGGGATTGACCCCATTGCGGTGGCCGATATCCAGAACATCGTGAGAGAATTGAAGGCGAGAGGGATCGGTGTTTTGATCACCGACCACAACGTGCGGGAGACATTGGGGATTTGCGATGTCGCTTACATCCTGAAAGACGGCAAGATCCAGGTGAGCGGAACCAGCGATGAAATCGCCAACTCCGAGATCGCGCGGAAGTTCTACTTGGGAGAGAACTTCAGGCTTTAAGCGGGAATAGAGGGAAGAACGTGGCACTCCGGCAGACAATGAGCCTCAGCCAGAACCTGGTCATCACGCCGCAATTGCAGCAGGCGATCAAACTGCTGCAGATGTCGCGCATGGAGATGGAGAGCGCCGTTCGTTCCGAGCTGGAGGAGAACCCCATCCTGGAAGAGGCCGAGGTCCTGAAGGAAGAGGATCTGCAGCGCACCAAAGAGGCCGCGCAGGAAGTGGAAGGCGCGCCCGGCGAAGCCGAGGCCGCGCAGGATCCCCAGAAGCAGGATGAGTTCGAGTGGGAAAGCTACCTCGAGGCGGCCAGCAAACCGCCCCGTGAAAATTCCAGCGGTTCCGAAGAGATCATGAACTACGAGAACGTCATCTCGACGACCCAGACCCTCTATGACCACCTTGCCTGGCAGGCCAAAATGAACGGCCTGTCGGAGGAGGAGGAGCGCGTCGTCGAGGTCCTGATCGGCTATGTCGATGACGACGGCTACATCAAAACGCCGCTCTCCCAGATCGCCGAGGAGGAAAAAGTCCCCCTCGACGAGCTCGAGGATTTCATCACCCTCATCCACGAGTTCGACCCGCCCGGCGTGGGCGCCCGCGACCTCAAGGAATGCCTCCTGGTTCAGGCGAAGCATCTCGAGGAAGACACCATCGACCTCGTCAACCTGATCAACAACCACCTCAAGGATCTCGAGAAGAAGAACTTCGACGCCATCGCCAAGGCGATGAACAAGGACATCCGCGAGATCGCCGAGATGGCCCAGATCATCTACGAGATGGACCCGAAACCGGGCCGCGCTTACGCCCCGAACGAGACCCAGTACGTGACCCCGGACGTCTACGTCTACAAGGTCGGCGACGACTACGTCGTGTCCCTGAACGAGGACGGCATGCCGCGCCTGAAGATCTCGAACTTCTACAAGAACATGCTGAAGGGCGGGGGGGCCTCCAAGCAGGAGCAGGAGTACATCCAGGAGAAGGTGAAGTCCGCGGTGTGGCTGATCAAGTCCATCCACCAGCGCAACCGCACCATCTACAAGGTCACCGAATCCATCGTGAAGCACCAGCGCGAGTTCTTCGAGAAGGGCGGCGCGCACCTGAAACCGATGGTCCTGCGCGACATCGCCAACGACATCGGCATGCACGAATCCACCGTCAGCCGCGTCACCACGGCGAAGTACGTGCACACGCCCCAGGGCATCTACGAGCTCAAATACTTCTTCAACTCCGGCATCAACTCGAGCGACGGCGACATGGCCAGCGAGTCGGTCAAGCTGCGCATCAAGGACATGGTCGGCAAGGAAGACGCCAAGAACCCGCTGTCGGACCAGAAGCTCGCCGAGCTGCTGGCCAAAGAGGGCATCCAGATCGCCCGCCGCACCGTCGCCAAGTACCGCGAGATGCTGCGGATCCTGCCGAGCAGCCAGCGCAAGAAGTATTTCTGAACGGCCGTTGCGTGGGACGCGGGGCTTTGCTAAACCCCTCCCATGGACCTCAAAAAACTGATCCGCGACATCCCCGATTTCCCCCGACCCGGCATCCTCTTCCGCGACATCACGCCTTTGCTGAAGGACCCGGCGGCCCTCCGTCACGTGGCGGAAAAGCTCGTGGAGGGAGTGGATCTGCGGCAGGTCGACCACGTCGCCGGCATCGAGTCGCGGGGGTTCATCCTCGGCATGCTGCTGGCCGCCCATCATGGCAAGGGCTTCCTGCCGATCCGCAAGGCCGGCAAGCTGCCGCCGCCGACGGTGGGGCGGAGTTACGCGCTGGAGTACGGCGAATCCGCTCTCGAGCTCAATCCGGGTTCGGGCCGGGTGCTCGTGGTCGATGACGTGCTGGCGACGGGCGGGACCCTGCGCGCCGCCATCGAGCTTTGCGAGGAGGCCGGCTACGAGGTGAAGGACGCGGTCGTTCTGATCAATCTCACGTTCCTGAATGATATGAAATTCGAGGGCCGCGACATTTCCTCGGTGATCCGGTACTAGTCAGGTTTTTCCCCCGGAGCGACCGCCCAGAAGTTCGACGAAATCGCGCCGATTCCCGGGAAGGCGCGCGTCTCATTTCGAGAATCGCCCCTCCCGCACCTCATCTTTGGTCCAGGTCCAGCCGATCTGACATTATCCACGGCCCGCTCGAGGCCTCGTGGACCGAAGGAGAGAAACATGAAGCTGAATTTCGCGTTCAAGCACCTCGACCGCTCCGAAGCCCTGGAGAAATACACCAAGGAAAGCCTCGAAGGCATCGGGCGATTTTTGCTGAAGGACGGGTACGGATCCGTTTACTACAGCAAAACCAATCATGAGTTCTGCGTCGAGGTGTCGGTGAACACGCGGGAGAAGTATTTCCGCGCCGTGGCCTTGAACAGCGACCCTTACGAGGCGGTGGACGCGGTCATGTCGAAGCTCGAGAAGCAATTCTTGAAGACCCGCAAGGTGGTGCAGAACCACAAACATCCCGAGCTGTCCCGCACCGGCAAGCTCGATCAGATGAACGGGCAGTTCGAAGTGAACCTGAGAATGAAAAAAGCGGCGTAAGTCCATTGTGCCGCCGCGGCCCACGAACCCCCGGTGCTTCCCTGAAGCCCGGGGGTTTTCTTTTGGGGCGTGGACCCCGCCCAGGCTGCCACTCTGCGGCCAGGAGGGGTCTTCTTGACCCCCTGCGCCTTCTATGGGTAGGTTCACTGCCAAAGACCCTTCAATCGCTGCATGAACGAGGAATCCTTGAAAAACTATCTTTTCACCAGTGAGTCCGTGTCTGAAGGCCATCCCGATAAAATGGCCGATCAAATCTCCGACGCCGTCTTGGACGCCATCCTGGCCCAGGATTCGGCGGGACGCGTGGCTTGCGAGACCTTGTTGACCACGGGCCTGATCGTGGTGGCCGGCGAGGTCACGACCGGCGCGAAGATCCAGGTCGCCGAGATCGCCCGCGAGACGGTGAAACGCATCGGTTATGACGACACCGACAAGGGCTTTGACTACAAAACCTGCGGCGTCGTGGTGGCCCTCGGCCAGCAAAGCCCCGACATCGCCCTGGGCGTGAAAAAAACCGGCGACGACAATCAGGGCGCCGGCGACCAGGGTTTGATGTTCGGTTACGCCGTCAATGAGACCCCGGAGCTCATGCCCCTGACCATTTCCCTGTCCCACAAGCTGGTGAAAGACCTGGCGGGCCTGCGCAAGGCCGGCAAGGTGAACTGGCTGCGCCCGGACGCCAAGTCCCAGGTCACCGCCGAGTATGAGAACGGTTTGGTGAAGCGCATCGACACCGTCGTTCTGTCCACCCAGCACGCGGAAGAGGCGAGCCAGGACATGATCCGTGAATTCATCACGGAGGAACTGATCAAGAAGTCCATCCCCGCGCAGTGGATCGACCGCCACACCAAATTCCACGTCAATCCCACGGGCCGCTTCGTGACCGGCGGTCCCATGGGCGACGCCGGCCTCACGGGTCGCAAGATCATCGTCGACACTTACGGCGGCCACGGCGCCCACGGCGGCGGCGCGTTCTCGGGCAAGGACCCCTCGAAGGTGGACCGTTCGGCGGCTTACGCCGCCCGCCACATCGCCAAAAACATCGTCGGCGCGGGGCTCGCTTCGCGCTGTCTCGTGCAGGTGGCTTACGCGATCGGCGTGGCCGATCCGGTCAGCATCAACATCAACGACTACGGCACCTCCAAGGTCGGCGCTGCGGCTCTTGAAAAGGCCGTGCGCCAGCTCTGGGACCTGCGCCCCTCGCGCATCACGAAGGACTTCAACCTGCTGCGCCCGATCTATTCGCCCACTTCGGCCTACGGCCACTTCGGCCGCAACGAAGAAAGCTTCACCTGGGAAAAGCTCGACAAGGTCGACGCCCTCAAAGACTTTGTGAAAACGATCGCCTGAGACGAAGGAAGAAATGGATCCCAAGTTCATCCGCAACTTTTCGATCATCGCGCACATCGACCACGGCAAATCAACCCTGGCCGACGCGCTTTTGGACGTCTCGGGCGCCCTCACCCAGCGTGAGCAAAAAGAGCAGTTCCTGGACAACATGGATCTGGAGCGCGAGCGCGGCATCACCATCAAAGCGCAGACGGTGTGCCTGAAGTGGGTGAAGGACAACCAGGAGTACCAGATCAACCTGATCGACACTCCCGGGCACGTCGATTTTTCCTATGAAGTGTCGCGCAGCCTCGCGGCCTGCGAGGGCGCCCTCCTGGTGGTGGACGCCGCCCAGGGCGTCGAGGCGCAGACCCTCGCCAACGTGTACCTCGCCATCGAGAACAACCTCGAGATCGTGCCGGTGCTGAACAAGGTGGACCTGCCGTCCGCGGACCCGGAGGGCGTTCGCAAGCAGATCGAGGACACCATCGGGCTTGATTGCTCGAACATCATCCACGCCAGCGCCAAAGAGCGCCGGGGCGTGAAGGAGATCCTCGACGCCATCGTCGAGCTGGTGCCGCCGCCGGTGGCCGACCGCGCCCTGCCGTTGCGGGCTTTGATTTTCGATTCCTGGTTCGACTCCTACCAGGGCGTCGTCGTGCTCCTGCGTTTGAAGGACGGCGTCGTGAGGAAGGGCGAGAAGATCCGCTTCATGGCCACGGGCCGCGATTACGAGGTCCTGCGCCTGGGGAAATACGCGCCTTTCCCGTTGTGGGTGGACACCCTCGAGGCGGGCGAGGTGGGTTACATCGTCTGCGGCATCAAGGACATCCGCGACGTCAAAGTCGGCGACACGGTGACGACGGCGCGCAATCCCGCCACCGTGGCTTTGCCGGGTTTCCAGAAAATGAAGGCCATGGTGTTCGCCGGGATCTTCCCCGTGGACGCCACGGATTTCGAGAACCTGAAGGACGCCCTGGACAAGCTCGCGCTCAACGACTCGAGCTTGAGTTTCGACAAGGAAAAGTCCGAGGCCCTGGGCTTCGGTTACCGCTGCGGCTTCCTCGGCCTCCTGCACATGGAGATCGTGCAGGAACGCCTGGAGCGCGAATTCGGTTTGAATCTGATCACCACGGCGCCCACCGTCGTCTACCGCGTGCACATGACCGACGGCACGGTCTCCGATTTCGAGAACCCGTCGCAGATGCCGCCGGAAGTGAAGATCGCCAAACTCGAGGAGCCCTTCGTCAAGGTGACCTTGCACACGCCGACGGATTTCATCGGCCAGATCCTCAAGCTCTGCGAGGACAAGCGCGGCTCGCAGATCAAGATGGACTACGTGAGCGAAAAGAAAGTCATCATCGAGTACAAACTGCCGCTCAACGAGATCGTCCTCGATTTTTACGACCGGCTGAAATCCATCTCCAAGGGCTACGCCTCCATGGAGTATGAGCTGCTGGATTTCGAGGAGTCCGATCTGGTGAAGATGGACGTCATGATCAACGGCGAGCCGATCGATGCCTTGTCCCTCGTCGTGCACCGTTCGAAGGCCGTGACCCGCGGCCGCGTGCTCTGCGAGAAGATGAAAGAGCTGATCCCCCGCCAGCAATATCAAGTGGCGATCCAGGCCGCGATCGGCGCCAAGATCATCGCCCGCGAGACCTTGGGCGCCCTCAGAAAAGACGTGACCGCGAAGTGTTATGGTGGTGACATCAGTCGTAAACGGAAACTCCTTGAGAAACAAAAAGAGGGGAAAAAGCGCCTGAAGCAGATCGGCTCCGTCGAAGTGCCTCAAGAGGCGTTCCTGGCGATTCTCAAGGTCGAAGACTAAGTTCGGAGTGGCCATGGCGAAGGCGAAAAAAGACAAAGGCGGATGGAACTGGCGCACCAAGGTTTTTTGGACCGAAGGATGGGGCTCGCTGGGTCTGGCGGTCCTGATCGCGCTCTTCATCCGATGGGCCTTTATCGAGGCCTACGTCATCCCTTCCGGCTCCATGCTTCCCTCCCTGCTGATCCATGACCACATCTTCGTGAACAAGTTGACTTACGGCCTGCGCGTGCCTTTCAGCGAAAACTGGATGGCGAAATTCAGCGAGCCCAAGCGCGGCGAAGTCATCGTTTTCAAATACCCCCGCGACATGAGCACCTTCTTCATCAAGCGCGTCGTCGGCGAGCCCGGCGACAAGATCTTTTACGAGAACGGCACGCTCTACATCAACGACAAGCCCCAGGAGAAAAAAGTCCCGGTCAGCGACGCCGACTTCAAATGGCTGCGCGACGCCGACTTCCAGCGCGACAACAACATCTACGACGGCAAGGACAACTACACCCATTTCACGGAAGCCCTGGGCGACAAAGGGCACAGCATCCTTCTGCGCAAGGGCGACGTGTACGAGACTTACGGCCCCTACATCGTTCCCGAGGACCATCTGTTCGTGATGGGTGACAACCGCAACAACTCCAGCGACAGCCGCGTCTGGGGGCCCGTGCCGAAGAAGAACATCCTCGGCCGCGCCATGTTCATTTGGCTGTCCTGCGAGGAGACCATCCCGGCCCTGCCCTTCCTCTGCAACCCACTGACGATCCGCTGGGGTCGCTTTTTCAAGCCCGTTGAATGATGGCGCGCCGGAATCTGAAAGGAACTTGGATTCAAGCCCTGATCGGATTCTTCTCGCCGGTGCTGTTCATTTTGGTTTTGCGTTGGGCGGTGCTGGAACCCTACGTGATCCCCTCCGGCAGCATGATCCCGAACCTGCTGGTTCATGATCATCTCTTCGTGAAAAAATCCGCCTTCGGTTTGCGCATGCCTTTTTCCGACCGTTGGTTGTGGAACTGGTCGCAGCCCCAGGCCGGCGACGTCCTGGTCTTCAGGTATCCGCCGTCTCCGGCGGTGTTTTACATCAAGCGCCTGGTCGGCAAACCGGGCGATCACGTCGAGATCAATGACGGCCGCATCAAGGTGAACGGCAAGGCCTGGACGCTGACGCCGATCCCCGCGCCGGCGGGGCAGGACGAGGACTTCCATTACTTCCTCGAGAACAACGGCGAGCGCGAATACATCGTGCGTTTCCTGAATGAGAAACCGGATCCGTCCAGCGTGGCGGAATGGGATGTGCCGGCCGGCAAATATTTCTTCGTCGGCGACAACCGCGACCAATCGAGCGACGGCCGGGTCTGGGGCTACGTGCCCGAGAAGAACCTCATCGGCAAAGCCTGGGTGATCTGGCTTTCCTGCGACGAAATGCTCGAGAGCGCCCGCTTCGTCTGCAATCCGTCGACCATGCGCTGGTCGAGATTTTTCCGCTCCGGAGGGCTCGACTGATGTTGAAGGTTCCCCGTTGGTGGCTTTGGATGCTCGGGGGTTTCGTGATCGTCGCGACCCTTTCCCTCCGTTATTTCGCGGAGAGGGAGGAGAAGGACCACGGCCGCTACGGCGTCGGCACCTGCCTTCGCGATGAAGAGGTGAAGGTCTTGTACCGGGTGCAGGAGCGCTCCGGCGACAGTTATGTCCTGCGCGTTTTACTGAGTGAAAAGTTCCCTCTCGACGATCTTTACCGCGTCGGCGGCGAGCGCAGTCTGCCCGCGGCCCTTGTGGAGGGCGGCTCGGGATTGCGCCCGGTGATTTGTCCCCAATCCGGCGAACGTTGATTTTGATTGCCTTACCGCCCCACCAGGGGACAGGATCTTCCTATGGCGTGGAGGCAGTATCTCCTCACCGTGGGCGTCGCCGTTTTGGCGGCGTTGTTGGTCCGACACTTTGTTCTCACGGCCTATAAAGTGCCGACGGGTTCGATGCAGCCGGCCCTCAAGCCCGGTGACTTCATTTTTTCGCTGAGAACGGCCTACGGTTTGAAGGTGCCCTTCGGATCCCGTCGGATTTTCGAGTCTCAGCCCGAGCGCGGGGACCTTGTTGTCTTCACTTATCCCCATCAGCCCGACGTGAACTACATCAAGCGCGTCATCGCTTTGCCGGGCGATCGGGTGCAGATCCGGAACAATCGTCTGATTTTGAACGGCGAGCCCCTGCGCTACGAGCCTTTGGAGGGCGCGCCGGGGGAAAATCCCAATCCGGGCTTCTTCGAAATGTTCCGGGAGTCCGGCGCGGGCGGGAAGCCTTGGCGGGTGATTCTCGAAAAAGGCGCGCAAGACCGGGATTTCGGCCCCTTGGTGGTGCCCAGTGGCGAGATTTTCCTGCTCGGCGATAACCGCGACACCAGCGACGACTCCCGTTATTGGGGCACTGTCCCGGTGAGTCAAATCCAGGGAAAAGCGGTGCTCATCTGGCTGTCGTTGGACTGGCAGAACAAGTGGGCGGACAACCGTTTTCCGCGGGTGCGTTGGCGCCGGGTTTTCTCCGCCGTTCATTGACAAGGGATCGGCTGCTCTCCTATTGTTTTCGGGATGTCCGCAGCCTCCCTCCTCGACCTGAAAAGTCTTTCAGCCGAAACGATTGCGCGCATTTTTTCTCTCGCCGATCGCCTGTCCGGGGAAAAACCCGCGGACCGCGACCATTTCCCGAATCGGCGGGGGCTCTCAGCGGCCCTCGTTTTTTTTGAGCCCAGCACCCGCACCCGTTTGAGCTTCGAGACCGCCTGCCTGCGCGAAGGCCTGCGGCCGGTGATCCTCGACGGCGCGGCGGGCAGCAGCCTGGAAAAAGGCGAAAGCGCCGAGGACACCTTGCTCAACATCGCCGCCATGAACCCGTCCGTCATGGTGGTGCGTTCCGGCGACGCCCTGGACATGGAGGCCATGAGCCGCGCGCTGCCGGGGTTGCCGTGGCTGAACGCCGGTTGGGGCCGTCGTGGCCATCCGACGCAGGCTTTGCTGGACCTTTTCGCCCTGGTCCGCAAAGGCCTTGACCCCGCCTCTCAACGTCTTTTGTTGATCGGCGACGTCCGCCACAGCCGCGTGGCCGCCTCCCACTTCGAGTTGGCCCGCGTCCTCGGCTACGAGGTCGCGCTGTGCGGCCCGGCCTCTTTCCTGCCGGAGCGGCCGACGGCGCGGGTGTTCGAAAGCCTGCGCGATGGCTTGCGGTGGGCGACGGCGGCCATGGCTTTGCGCGTGCAGCTCGAGCGGCATCCCGGGGCGACGGACCTGAAGGACTATCACGGCCGCTGGGGGCTGAACGCCGACTCGCTGAAGGCGCTCGCGCCGAAGGCCGTGATCATGCATCCGGGACCGGTCAACTGGGGCGTCGAGATGTCGTCGGACGTGATGCGGGACCCGCGCTCGGTGATCCTCGAGCAGGTGGGCGGCGGCGTGTGGATCCGCCAGGCGCTGGTGCGCCGGGCTTTGGAGGGGAAAGTATGAACGCATGGCTGGTCCTCGAAACAGGTGAAGTTTATTCGGGCCTGTGGCACTCCGGCAAGGACCGGGCCGGCGAGGTGGTTTTCAACACCTCCCATTCCGGTTACGAGGAGATCGCCACGGATCCGTCCTACTTCGGCCAGATCGTCTGCCTGACGGCGCCGATGATGGGGAATTACGGCGTCGACCAAAACGTCTGGGAATCGCGCCGTCTGTGGATCGAGGGCTTCATCTGCCTGCAGGTGCAGGACTCCGACCGCGACCGCTCCTGGATCAAGCGCCTCGACGAGGACGGCATCCCCCTGGTGAGCTGCCTCGACACCCGCGGCCTCGTGCTGCGCCTGCGTTCCGGAGGCACCCCCTGGGGCGCTCTGGTGCAGGCGGAAACGGAGGCCGAGGCCCGCGAAAAAGCCGCGCCTCTGATCGCCGCCAAGAAAACCATCGACAAGGACTGGGTGGCCGCCGTTTCCCGCCGCGAGGTGGAAGTGCGGCCGGGCCGCCGCGCCGACGGGCCGCGCCTGGCCGTTCTCGATTTCGGCTCGAAGGAGAACATCCTGCGTGAGCTCGAGAACCACGCCTCCGAACTGCGCCTTTATCCCAGCCGCGCCAGCGCCCGCGACATCCTGGCTTCGCAGCCGGACGGCATCATGCTGACCAACGGCCCCGGCGACCCCGCCGACGTGCGGGTGGCGACCGAGACGGTGCGCGAACTCATCGGCAAAAAACCCATCTTCGGCATCTGCATGGGGCACCAGATCCTCGGTCTCGCCCTGGGCGGCAAGACCTACAAGATGAAGTTCGGTCACCGCGGCAGCAATCACCCCATCAAGGACGATCTGCTCGGCCGCATCTACATGACCAGCCAGAATCACGGTTACGCCGTGGACCGCGCGACCTTGCCCGAGGACGTGCGGGTCACCCACGTCAATCTGAACGATCAAACAGTGGCGGGGATCTACAGCGAGAAGCGTCGCTGCCTCGGCATTCAATACCACCCCGAGTCCTGTCCAGGCCCGCATGACGCGCGCGACCTGTTCCGCTTTTTCACGGAGAAGATGACATGAATCCTGCCGAACAGTTGATCGATAAAATCCTGCAGCACTTCGCCGGGCCGGCCTTCAAGAGCGAACTCGAGAAGGCCAAGAAAGAATTTTTCGGCAGCCAGAACCTGTTGGAAGAGCAAAACGCCCAGTTCGAGCTGCGCATGTCGCAATTCTTCGACTGGTACTTCTTCACGCGCGAGCTCAGCGGCTACGGCCGCACGCCTTTGGAGGTCTGCCAGTTCGAACGCGAGCTGCGCTTCACCCCGGAAGAGGAGCTGATGCTGGAAAACCTGAAAAAACACCGTCACTCGCTCTTCGAGTTCCGCAAGGTCAAAGGCGAGGACATGCACCTCAACGACCTGATCGCCAACGAGAAGATCGTCGTGCGCAAGTCCTCCTGGATCTACGGCTTCGACACCGATGAGATTTTCGAGGCCCGCCTCATTCCCGGCGACGGCGGATGGTTCTTCACGCGCGGCTTTTGTTTCCACCCGGAAAGCGCCAAGAAATTCATCCTCGACGAGATCAAGAAGCACCGCAAGGACCCCGACCTCGATCCCGACGAGCTGATGCTGCGCCTGGTGAAGATGCGTTCGAAGTGCGAGCAGTACAAACACGTCCGTCCCGAGATGATTTACTCGGAAGATTCCAAACTCTGAAGGAGAAGCCGTGCCCCGTCGTCAAGATCTGCGCAAAGTTCTGATCATCGGCAGCGGTCCCATCGTCATCGGCCAGGCCTGCGAGTTCGATTATTCCGGCACGCAAGCCTGCAAAGCCCTGATGGCGGAGGGCCTGGAAGTCATCCTGGTGAACTCGAACCCCGCGACGATCATGACGGATCCCGAGATCGCCACCCGCGTTTACGTCGAACCCTTGAGGGTCGAATTCCTCGAGAAGATCCTCGAGAAAGAAAAACCCGACGCCGTGATCCCGACCTTGGGGGGCCAGACGGCGCTCAACCTCGCGCTGGAACTGCACTCGAAAGGCATTCTCCAGCGCCACGGCACCCGGTTGCTGGGGGCCACCCCGGAAGTGATCAAGGCGGCGGAAGACCGCGAGCTCTTCCGCGACATTCTCGATGAGATCGGCGCGAAATACCCGGCCAGCCACCTGGTGCGCACTTATGAGCAGGGCCTGAAGGTCGCCGAGGAGCTCGGTTACCCCCTGATCCTGCGCCCGAACTACACGCTGGGCGGCGGCGGCGGCGGCATCGCTTTCTCGCCGGAGGGGTACCAGCAGATGCTGGTGCAGGCCCTGCACGAAAGCCCCACCACCGAGGTGCTGGTGGAGGCGAGCATCCTCGGTTGGAAGGAATTCGAGCTCGAGGTCATGCGCGACGGGGCGGGCACGTTCGTGGTGGTCTGCTCGATCGAGAACCTCGACCCTTGCGGCGTGCACACCGGCGATTCGATCACCGTGGCCCCGCAGCAGACCTTGAGCGACCGCGAGTACCAGGCGATGCGCGACGAGGCCTGCAAGATCATCGAGAAGGTCGGCATCCAGACCGGCGGCGCCAACGTGCAGTTCGCGGTTCATCCCGCCACCGGCGAGCGCGTCGTCATCGAGATGAACCCCCGCGTGAGCCGCAGCTCCGCCCTCGCCTCGAAGGCCACGGGATTTCCCATCGCCAAGATCGCGGCTTTGCTCGCCATCGGCTACCGCCTGGAGGAGATCCGCAACGACATCACCAAGACGACGCCGTCCTGCTACGAGCCGGCGCTGGATTACGTGGTGACGAAGATCCCGCGCTTCGCGTTCGAGAAGTTCGCCGGCGCCCGCGACATGCTGACCACGCAGATGAAATCCGTCGGCGAAGTCATGGGCATCGGAAGGACCCTGCAGGAATCCTTGATGAAGGCCTTGGCCTCGCTCGAGCAGAGCCCGCAGGGGATTCCGGAAGTGGCCTTCGCCACGGACAAGCTCTCTTATCCGAACAGCCAGCGCATTTTGCACCTCTTCCAGGCCTTCCGCGACGGCAAGAGCGTCGCGGAAGTGGAGTCCCTGACCTCGATCACGCCCTGGTTCCTCGAGCAGATCGAGGCCATCGTGAAGTTCGAAAGGACCCTCCGCGATGAATTCCCGCGGCATCCCGAGCGCGTCCTGAGGGACGCCAAGCGCCGCGGTTTCACGGACGCCCGCATCGCCGCCGTCACGGGGGGGGATGAGCGCGACATCCTCGATCTGCGCGAGAAGTACCGCCTCTTCCCGAAATATCAGCAGGTCGACACCTGCGCCGGGGAATTCGAGTCCGCCACGCCGTATTTCTACTCTTCCTACTGGCCCGAGCGTTCCGTCGCCCTGGATTTTTCCCACCCCGTCGTGGTGATCGGCAGCGGGCCCAACCGCATCGGCCAGGGCATCGAGTTCGATTACTCCTGCGTGCGCGGCGTGAAGGCGTTCCGCCGCGCCGGCAAAAAGGTCGCCATGGTGAACTCGAACCCGGAGACGGTGTCGACGGATTACGACACCTCCGACGTCCTGTTTTTCGAGCCCCTGACGGCGGAAAGCCTTCACGAGATCCTGCGTTTCACGCAGGCGGAAGGTTTCGTCGCGCAACTGGGAGGCCAGACGCCGATCAACATCGCGCCCAAGCTCGTGCAGCAGGGGCACCGCCTGCTCGGCTCCTCCCTCGAGGCGATCGATCTCGCCGAGGACCGCGGCCTGTTCTCGAAGATCTGCCGTGAATTGGATTTCCACATCCCCAACTCCGCCATGGCGGGGTCTTTGGAGGAAGCCCTCGAGAGCGAAAAGAACGTCGGCTACCCGATGATCTGCCGCCCCAGCTACGTGCTGGGCGGCCGCCGCATGGAGGTCATCGAGAGCCATGAAGAGCTGCTCTCCTACTTCCAGCGCCACGGCGATTACATCACGATGGATCGCCCCTGCCTGATGGATCAATTCCTGGCGGGGGCCCTGGAAGTCGACGTCGATCTCGTGCGCGGCGCGGACTGGTGCGTGGTGGGCGGCATCGTCGAGCACATCGAGGCCGCCGGCGTGCACTCCGGCGACTCCATGGGCGTCCTCCCCCCGCAACGCCTGAAGGACGAAACCTGCCGCCGCATGGAGGCCATGTCGATCCGCCTCGCGGAGCGCCTGGGCATCATCGGTCACCTGAACCTGCAGCTCGCGGTGAAGGACGACATCATCTACATCCTCGAGGCCAATCCGCGCAGCTCGCGCTCGGTGCCCTTCATCGTGAAGGCCGCCGGCATTCCCCTCGTCGACCTCGGCGTCTCCGCCATGCTCGGCCGCTCCCGCGACGAGGTGAAGCCCGAACGCTACGACTGGCGCCGCGGTGACACCGTGTCCGTCAAAGGCGTGGTCTTCCCTTTCAAGAAATTCCCCGAAGCGGACAGCATCCTCGGCCCCGAGATGAAATCGACGGGGGAGAGCATGGGCCGCGGCGCGGATTACTCCGACGCCCTGATGAAGGCCTTCCTGTCGAGCCACATGGCCCTGCCGCAAAAAGGCGAGATTTTCCTCTCGCTGCGGGACAAGGACAAGGAGCCTCTGCTGCCCCTCCTGAAAGAACTTTCCGGCATGGGTTACTCCTTCTCGGCGACGGCGGGAACGGCGGGGTTCCTCGAGAAAAAAGGCCTGGCCTGCCTTCCCTTGCGCAAGGTGCATGAGGGCCGCCCGCATTGCGTGGACCGCATCCGCTCCGGCGAGGTCAGTTTCGTGATCAACACGACGACGGGCCGCCGCTCGATCGAGGCGAGTTTCAACATCCGCCGCGCCTGCACGGATTACAGCATCCCTTGCGTGACCGAGTCCGACGCGGCCGAGGCCTTCATCCTGGCCCTGAAAAACGTCCGACGCGGCTCCATCGCCGTGAATCCGCTGCCGCCCATGGAGGCGCCGTGAACCTCGTCGAGGTGAGCGGTCTCGACAAGACGTTCAAGGGCGGTTTGTTCGAAAAAAGCCGCCAGGTCCTTTTCGACGTCCGTTTCGCTTTGCCGGCCGGGGAGACCTGCGGCTTCGTCGGCGGCAACGGCCAGGGGAAGACCACGACGATCAAATGCCTGTTCGGTTTCATCCGCCCGGACCGCGGCGAGATCCGTTTTTTCGGCCGGCCCCTCGGCCCGCGCGAAAAAAAACGCATCGGCTACATGCCCGAGCGCCCCTATCTCTACGAATTCCTCACGGGCCGCGAGTTCCTCCGGCTGCACTGGTCCCTCGTCGGCGCTTCGGGCGATTTCCCGGCGGCCTGCGAGTCCATCCTCCGCCGGGTCGATCTCAGTCACGCCGTCGACAAACGGCTGCGTTCCTATTCGAAGGGCATGCTCCAGCGCATCGGACTGGCCCAGGCGCTCATTCACTCGCCGGACCTGCTGATTCTCGATGAGCCGATGTCCGGCCTCGACCCCGACGGGCGCCTCCTGGTGAAGGAGATCCTGCGCGAGGAGAAGGCCCGGGGCGCGACGATCTTTTTCAGCAGCCACCTGCTGCAGGACATGGACGAGCTGTGCACGCACCTGACCGTCATCGAGGCGGGAAGGATCCTTCACGACGGCGCGGTCGCGTCTTTCCGCAACGAGCACCCGGATCTGGAAAAGGCTTTCCGGGCCTGGCGCCTGAAACACCGCGGGGGTTTGCCGTGAAAGCCATTGTGACCCTGGCCCTCACGTCCTACCGCGAGATGATCCGCGAGCGCGTCGTGCTGGTGATCGCCGCGCTGGCGCTGTTCCTGGTTTTCCTGAGCCTCCTCCTCGGCCAATTCACTTTCGACGAGAGCGAGCGCCTGCTCGCGGATCTCGGCTGGGCCGCGACGGAACTCGGCGCCGTCGCGGTGGCCCTTTTTTCCGGCTCTTTCCTGCTGGCGCGCGAACTGGACCGGCAGACCTGTCTGTTGATTCTTTCGAAACCCGTGTCGAGGACGCAGTTCCTCATCGGCAAATGGGCGGGCACTTTCCTGCTGCTCCTGAGCCTCGTCCTCGTCATGAGTCTCACCATGGCGGCCCTCCTCGGCCGCTTCTCGGCGCCCTTGTGGATCATCGCCGCGTCGATCCTGTGCAAATCCCTCATCCTTCTCTCGTGGGCTTTGTTCGCGTCGACCCTCGTGCGTCCCACTCTCGCGCTGCTGTCGGGGGTCTGCCTTTACCTGCTCGGTCATTGGCTCGGCGATCTCACCTACTTCGCGGAAAAATCCGCGGACCCGGCGGCGGTGGAGATCATGCGCGCCGCCCGCTGGCTGGTGCCCAACTTCGATCTTTTCAATTGGAAGGATCATTTTCACCTTGTGAACCCTCCGTCCTCCCGGGATATCATCGGCATGTGCCTGCAGGGCGCGGCGTGGGTCGTGATCTGGCTCGCGGCGGCCGGGGCCGTCTTCAGGAGAAAAGACCTTGTTTGAAATGGCCGATTCCCAGGAGCTTCTGTTCACGGCGTTCTTCTTCGTGTTCGGCGCTCTGTGGGGGAGCTTCGCCAACGTCGTCATTCACCGCATGCCCCTGGAAAAAAGCGTGGTGAAGCCGCGCAGCCACTGCGGCTCCTGCGGCAAAACGGTTCCCTGGCACGACAACATCCCCATCGCCTCGTGGTTCCTGCTGCGCGGCCGCTGCCGCCATTGCGGCGCCTCTTTTTCCTTCCGTTACCCGGTGGTGGAATTCCTGACCGCCGTTTTGTTCGCGGCCTGTTTCGCCCTGGACGGCTGGAGCTGGATCTTGGTCGAGCACCTTGTTTTCGTCTGGGCTTTGGTCGCGTGTTCCTTCATCGATCTGGACCACATGATCCTGCCCGACGAATTCACTTTGTCGGGCATCATCATCGGTTTGATCGGGGCCTTGCTGATCCCCGAGCGCTCTTTCTGGGACGCGCTTGGCGGCGTTCTCCTGGGCGGCGGTTTCCTGTGGTTCATGGCCTGGCTTTACTACTCTCTCACGGGCGTGGAGGGCATGGGCGGCGGCGATATCAAGCTGCTCGCGTGGATCGGCGCCGTGCTCGGCATGCGGGCGGTTCCTTACGTCATCGTGGTGTCGGCGGTTTTGGGGAGCGTGATCGGCCTCGCTCTGGCGTGGAAGCAGAAGCAAGGTTTGAAGACGGTGATCCCTTACGGGCCTTACCTCGCCCTCGCGGCGGTTTCCTACCTGTTCGGCGGCCAGACTTTGGCCCGGGAGTACTGGTCTTTTTTCCTCCCGTGAGCGGGCCCCTTCATTTGACTTGGCTCGGCGGCGATGAAATCATCAATTCAGTGCTGGGTCTTTGCCCAGTCCGGGAAAATTTGGACAGGTCGCCCGGAAGGCGGCCTCAAGATGGACTTTGCAGCCAAGGATAGGCGACACAATGTTCTTCAAGTCGAAGAAGGTCATAGGACTTGACATCGGATCGAGCAGCATCAAGCTCGCGGAGCTGGATGTCTCCAAATCCGGAGCGACGCTGCAGTCGTTTCGTCTCGCGCCCACGCCATTGAACGCCATCTCCTCCGGCGAACTCACCGATCCCGTCGCTCTCGGCGCCACCATCCGCGGCCTCTTCGACGAGCTCGGCAGCAAACGCAAGAACATCAGCACCGGGATGTGGGGCATGGCGGTCATCGTGAAAAAGATCACGATGCCGAAGATGGACGCCAAGCTCCTGGCGGAGCAGATCCGTTACGAAGCGGAGCAGTACATCCCCTTCGACATCAACAACGTCAGCCTCGCGCACCACGTCCTGACCACGTCGGCCTCGCCGGACACGCAGGATGTTTTGCTGGTGGCCGCCCAGAACGAGCTGGTGTCGCAGTACATGCGCACGGTGGAGCTGGCCGGTTTGACCTGCAAGGTCCTCGACGTCAACGGTTTCGCCCTGGCGAACTGCTTCGAGATGAACTACGGCCGCTTCCCGGGGCAGAACATCGGCCTCCTGTCCTTCGGGGCCTCGATCACGAATTTCGTCGTCATCAGCAACGGCGACGTGGTTTTCTCGCGCGACATTTCGGTGGGCGGCGCCAACCACACCAGCGAGATCAGCAAGGGCATGGGCGTGAGCCTGCAGGAGGCCGAAATGCTGAAACTCAGCGCCGTGGCCGGTCAGGAAGTCCCTGACGACGTGACGAACCTGATCACCATGACGAACGAGACCGTGGCCGAAGAGGTGCGCAACAGCCTGGATTTCCTCGGCGCCACCACCAACGGCATGACCCTGCACCGTTGTTTGATCACGGGCGGGGCCTCGCCGACGCCGGGCCTGGCGGATTCCATCTCGCGCACGACCTCGCTGCGCCTGGAGACGCTCAATCCTTTGATGAAGGTCAAGGTGAACGCCAAAAAAATCCCGCCGGAATACCTCGATCAGATCATGCCCTTCTCGGCCATCGCCATCGGCCTCGGTTTGCGCCAGGCGGGTGACGCATGATCCGCATCAACCTCGTTCAATCGACGGCCGCCCCGTCGGCCGCCGCGGCCGGGATCACTTTCGACACGGATTCGGGCCTCACTCCCGGGGAGTTGCAGAAGCAGGGGATGATCCGCCTGCTTCTGCTGCTGGCGGCCCCTTTGGCGCTGTGGGCGTACGAGGGGACGCGCATCCCGGATCTCACCAGCCGTCGCAACGAGCAGAACAACCACCTCCAGGAGCTGCAGACTTACAACGTGCAGATGGAGAAATCCGTCCAGGAGATCAGGAAATTCAAAGAGGACGAGCAGAAGATCCAGACCCGCATCGCCTACCTCGACAAGATCTCGAAGGACCGTTTGCGTGACATCAAGATCCTCGACCTGATCCAGCAGGTGATCCCCGAGAAAGTCTGGCTGACGAAGCTCGATTCCGGCGCGGGCAAAGTGTCGATCGCGGGCATGGCCATGAGCGATTTCGACATCTCGGCCTTCATGGAGGCCCTGGCGAAAAGCGTGCATTTCATCGACGTGAAGCTGGTGAGCTCGGCGGAGGTGATCGTCGAGGGGCTCGGGGTGAAGACCTTCGAAGTCATCTGTTTGGTGGAAAGGCCGGGCGCATGAATCAGGTCTTCCAGAAACTCGTCAATTTCTCCGTCGCCCAGGTCGCCGCCTTCGGTTTGATCCTGGGTCTGGGGTACTACTTCTTCCTTTACAACGACGGCAGTGCCTTGGAAGCGCAGATCGCCAACCTGCAGGGCGAGATCAGCCGCGAGGAAGAGAAGAAAAAAGAGACCGACGCCACCCTTCAGGAGGAAGCCCGCATCAAGGACGCGGTGGGCAGCCTGAGCCAGCAGTACCAGGAGATCTCGCGACGCCTGCCGAACTCGCTGTCGTCCATCGAGTTGAACCGCCACATCGACAGCTTCGCCCGCAATTCCGGCGTCAGCATCAAGGCCCGCCAGCCCATGCCGAACGTCGCGATGGAAATCGTCGAAGAGGTGCCGGTGAAGATCACTCTCGAGGGCAATTACGGCGAGCTGGCGGAATTCGTCTATCAGGTGGCGCTGTCGGAGCGCGTGACCGCCATGCAGTCTTTCACGATCAACAACATCGAAAGATCAGCCCGTCTGCGCCTGGAAGGCACGGTGATCGGTTACCAGCTGGCCCCGGAAAAACCGGCCGTGGTCGATCCCAACGCCCCGGCGGGAGGCACCCAATGAGGAGATGGCATTGGGTATCCGCCTACGTGGCGACATCAGCCCTGGGTTTGAGCATGGCCTATCTGATCAGCATGAGTCTGCTGGCGCCGGCGCATTCCCAGCAGGCTCCCTCGGACGGCAGCCTGCCCCCGGAGTTCATGAGCGAGACCGCCGCGCCGGCCGCCCCGGCTTCGCCGCCCGTCGCGGCTCCGGCCCCCGTTCCGGCGGCTCCCGCGAACGGCACCGCCGTGGCCCCGTCGTCGGGCACGGCCGTCGGCGCGGAACAGTACGTTTACGATCCGGCCGGCCGTCGCGATCCTTTCCGTCCTTACCGGATGGTGCGTTCGTCCGACGAGAAAAAAGCGGCGGGCGAGGTCGCGATCGAGCCTTTGCAGAAATACGATCTGGATCAGCTCACCCTGATCGGGATCCTGTGGGACGTTCGGCAGCCGCGGGCCCTGATCCGCGACAGCGACGGCAATTTCCACACCATCGTGAAAAGCACCAAGTTGGGCCGTTACAACGGATATGTCGCGGCCATCCGCGAAGGGGAGATCGTCGTCGTCGAAAGCATCGAGGACGAGGGCAAGCCTTTGCGGCGCACGAAAATCATGGAGTTTAAAAAGTGAGACCACGGAGGGAAGTCATGAAAGAACTCATGCGTTGGGCGATGTTGGCGGGGTTGGCCCTCTCGCTCGCTTCCTGTGGCGGAATGTCGACCCGTTCCGACGACGACGATTTTGCCATTGAAGACAGCGGCTCGACGGATGCGGGCGTTGAAACGGCCGCGGAGTCCTCGGGACCCGTGGACGAATTCGCCGAATTCGAGGAACCCCCGGCCGCCAGCGAACCGACGGAGACGGCGCAGGCCGCCCCTCCGGCCGCGGCTCAGGAAGAGTCTTTGGATGAGGAGCTGGCTCTCAACGACGAGGCGCCGGCGGAAGCCCAGGCGCAGGCGGCTCCCGCCGCGGGGGCGGAGGACGAACTCAGTCTGGACGAGGCTCCCGCGGACCAGGTCGCCGAAGCTCCGCAGGAAGAACCCTCCCTCGAGCTTCCCGAGGAGTCCCTCGACAATCAGTTGGCCATGCCGGAGCCCGCTCCGGAAGCCGCTCCCGAAGCGCCCGCCATGCCGGAACCGGCTCCGATCGCGCAAGAGCCGGCTCCCGAGCCGGAAATGGCCGCGTCGCCGGAGCCCGCGGCTCCCGCGGCGTCTTCCGGTCATCTCGCGTCCATCACGGGCATCAAGTACAAGGCCAACGACAACGGCGGCACCATCGTCATCGAGGCCAACGGCCCGATCACGCACACGGTGCGCACCAATCCCGAGCTTCGCCAGATGATCATCGAAGTGCCGGAAGTCATCCTGCCGAAGCGCCTGCAGCGCCCGCTGAACACCCGTGATATCCAGGGCAGCATCGGCGCCATCGACCCTTATCAGAACAGCGGTTCCAGCGTCGCCCGCTTCGTCGTGCAGCTGCGCGACGGCGCCAACGAACCCGCCGTCCAGCAGGAGGGCAACACCCTGCTCGTCGTGGCCAACATGCCCGCCGGCGGCGCCACGGCGGACGCCGGGGGCGCGGCGGAGGCGGAAGCGGACCCCGGGTCTCAAGGTGAGACGCAGGTCAACGTCGACCTGAACGACTCGAACATCCTGTCCAGCCAGTCGCTGGCGGAGTACCTGTCGGGCAACACCAAGTTCTACGGCAAAAAGATCTCCGTGGAGATGAACAACGCCGACATCCGCGAGGTCCTGCGCTTCATCATGGAGGAGAGCGGCGTCAACATGGTCATCTCCGAAGAGGTGAAAGGCAACGTCAGCGTCAAGCTCCGCCAGGTCCCCTGGGACCAGGCCCTGGTCGTCATCATGCGCGCCAAGCAGCTCGGATACACCCGCCAGGGCAACGTGCTGCGGATCGCGCCGATCGACGCCCTCCGCAAGGAAGAGGACGATGCCACGCGCATCGCCATGTCCAAGAAAGAGATCGAGCCTTTAAAGGTCCGCGTCTTTCCTGTATCCTATGCACGTGTGGCTGAGTTGGAAAAAAAGGTCTCTGGTTTCGTGACGGAAAAACGCGGCAAGGTGGTGGGCGACGAGCGCACCAACTCCCTCGTGGTGACGGACGTCGAGGACAACCTCCAGCGCATCGCCAAGCTCATCCAGAGTTTGGACATCCAGCCCCCGCAGGTCCTGATCGAGGGAAAAATCGTCGAAGCCGCCGAATCCTTCCAGCGCGCCGTCGGCATCAACTGGGGGTTGGATGGAACGGACATCAGAATGGGAGCTGGCAAATACGGCCCGGTGAATCTGCGCCCTTCTTTATCGATCAATCCCACCTTGCCTTCACCGGCCTCTGGTCGTTTTGGTTTGAACTTCGGCGTTTTGGACGGCCTCGGCAATCTCGACGCCACTTTGGCTCTGGAGGAGCGCAACGAGCGGGTGAAGGTTTTGTCCTCGCCGCGGGTGGTGACCTTGTCCAACGAACAGGCTGATATCAGTCAGACCAACGAGGTGCCGGTCCGGACGGTGACGCCGCTCGGTCAAGGGACTTCCCAGGTCACGTACACTTTCAAACCTTTGACTTTGAGGCTGGAGGTCGTGCCCCAGATCGCCGCGGACTCTTCCGTGATCATGAAGGTCAAGGTGAAGCGTGAATTCAAGGGCGCGGACACGCCGGACGGGGCCTTCTCCGTGAACGCCCGCGAGGCCAACACCCGCGTGCTGGTGCAGAACGGTCAGACCGCGGTCATCGGCGGGATCTATCAGAGTGACGCGACGGAAGGTGACACCGGGGTGCCGTGGTTCAAGGATATCCCGTTCGTGGGAGCCTTGTTTCGCACGCGCACCGTCAATCGTGAAAAAGCCGAGCTGCTGGTTTTCCTGACTCCCCGGATTCTGGCCACTGCCGAAAGCATCGGAAAGCAGCCGGACACGCTCTCCGCTCCTCCAGAAAGCCAAGAGGGGAGTTTTGAATGAATAAAATCTTCGGCGCCTTCGTGCTGGCCGCGTCTTTCTGTTTCATGAGTTGCTCGGGGGAGGAGACCCTTTCCGAAAAGGTTTCCGTTTCCGTGAAACCGGAATCACCGGTCGTGTATAATCATAAGATCTACGTGAACGGTGAGCCGGTGGAAGGTCCCTGGTTTGAGTTTGATTTTTACGTGCAGAACAAGAGCGACAAAACTCTCGTGGTGACCAACCTTTTGATCACGGTGAAGAGAGGTGGGGCGGCGGACCAGCAGGAAAGCGATGAAGCGTCGGTGAGTCCCTCGGAGTTCGATACTTCGGTCTCTTTGCCGAACGATGAGGTCCTGACTTGCAAGTACCATGACTTGGGCCAATACCCGCCGAATCAAGCAAGTCCGATGCGTCTTTACCTCGACAACGGGGTGAACAACTGCCCCTCGGGCTTTTTCCGGACCGTGATCGGTAACCTGACAAAGCCTCCCGCCGGCAGTCGGAATTATACTTACCGTGCCAAAATGCAAGCGATCGGCTATTTCGCGGATCCTAACACGGGAGAGCGTTTGGATCGTTTTCAGCAGGAAACGATCGTTTACACCAAATAATTCTGATGGCGCCGCCGGTGGGCGGTGGTATGAGACCCCATGGATCTTTTCACCCATGCGGCTTCCCAGCGTCCGGGCTCCTCTCCTCTCTCCGAGCTCCTGCGCCCGAAAAAACTCGATGACATCGTCGGCCAGGAAAAAACCGTGGGTCCGAATTCGCGTTTGGGCAAGCTGATCCGCGCGGGTCATATTCCGAGCCTGATTCTTTGGGGCCCTCCGGGCACGGGCAAAACGACCTTCGCCCTGGCTTTGGCCTCCCAGACCGGGGCGCAATTCATCAATCTCAACGCGGTCGATTCCGGCGCCAAGGCCCTGCGCGAGGCTTCCGAGGCGGGTCGTGAGCGCCGTCTGCTGCACGGCCAGCGCACCATCCTGTTCGTGGACGAGATTCATCGTTTCAACCGCGCCCAGCAGGACGTGCTTTTGCCGGCCATTGAAAAGGGCGACGTCATCCTGGTGGGGGCCACCACGGAAAACCCCAGCTATGAATTGAACCGCGCCCTGTTGAGCCGTTGCCGCGTGGTGGTTTTCGAGCGTCTCGGTCCGGCCGATCTCGAGCGTCTCTTCGCCCGCGCCACGGCCCATCTGGGCGTGGGCGAAGGGGAGTTCGTCACGCCCGCCGCCAAGGACTGGCTCATCGAGGCCGCCGACGGCGATGGCCGGCGTTTGCTCAATTCCCTGGAGGTCCTCTTCGCCTCCCGGGACGGCCGGGACACGCCCTTCGAGGTGGAGGAGCTGCGCGATCTTCTGCAGGGCACGCCCATCGCCTACGACAAGAGCTCCGAAATGCACTACGACGTCATTTCGGCCTTCATCAAGAGCGTGCGGGGGAGCGACGCGGACGCCGCGGTTTACTACCTGGCCCGCATGCTCGAAGGCGGCGAGGACCCGGTGTTCATCGCGCGCCGTTTGATCATTCTGGCTTCCGAGGACATCGGCAACGCGGACCCCAGAGGTTTGTCCGTGGCGGTGGCCGGCCTGCAGGCGGTGGAGGCCATCGGCCTGCCCGAAGCCGCCATCAGTCTCGCCCAAGTGACCACTTATCTCGCGAGCGCCCCGAAATCGAATCGCTCCTACATGGCCTTGCGGGAGGCGCAGGAACTCGTCCGCCGCACGGGCAGCGTCCCCGTGCCCCTTCCTTTGCGCTCCAGCAAAACGGACCTCTCGAAGAGCCTCGGTTACGGCGCCGGCTACGTGTATCCCCACAATCAGCCCCGCGCCTGGGCCCCGCAACGCTATTTGCCCGAAGAGATCCAGCTGGAGGCCCCCCTGTACGATCCCGCCAGCCGCGGTTTCGAAAAGACCATTCGCGACTACCTCGCCTGGGTCAAAGGCGAAAACCCGCCCCCCGAGCGCTGATCCAAACCCCTCGACCCGGCCGAAAAAACCGAGTGGCCCCAAAAGCCGGCCCCGGCCCCTCTCAAGAGAACGCCCCACCGGCTCCCGCAAGTTCGCCCCCGGCGCTCAGCGCGAATCTCCGCCGCCCGCCCTCCAGCCCGGAGAGCGTTTCACAAATCAGGATTTCAAAACGGAATCAAAAGAATCAAAACCTAAAGAATCGAACCACAGGAAGCCAGAACCAGGAAGCCAGAACCAGGAAGCCAGAGCCAAGGAAGTCAGAACCAGGAAGTCAGAACCAGGAAGTCAGAACCAGGAAGTCAGATCGCGCGATGAGCACAGAGGCAAACGCAAGGACGCTCGCCCTGGGCCCAGTAGGAGTACTTCGTGTTGCCGGGAATTTCCACGCGGTCTCCCGGGCGCAGCAGGAATTGCGTGCCGGAGATATTGAAGAGCAGCTCCCCTTCCGTGACGATCCGCACTTCGCAGAAAGGCTGACGGCGTTCGCCGGCTCTTTTCTGCGGTTCGCTCACTTCCTCGAAGGGCTCAAGGCCCTCGTCCTCGAGGATCATATGGATTTGCGACTTCGTCGGTGTCAGGGGGGCTTGCCAGCGTGTGATCAACATGGGCTCACTATCTCAAAACGAACCGCCCCCGCGCAAGGGACAGCGCAGGGAAGGGCCGGTGTGTCCTCTTGAGACGCCACTTCAGGGAAAGCGTCGGATCTTTGAACACCCGGCGATGAGAAAATTGTGTCGGTGTGAAGGTCCCGTTAAGTCTGGATCGGGGGTGCCGATCAACTGCTTAGTGAGTATGGAAGGTGGATATTGAGCAACTTCAAGTCGAAACACAACAATGCTGAGCTGGATTCCATCCTGAACTACGTGGACGCCTCGAAAGGTCTCGAGGGCCGGGTGACGGAGACGGGCAAAGTGCAGATTCGCCAAGACGTCGACCGCAAGGAATTCTCTTTCTACGCCTACGAAGTCGGTGAGGTTCTCCAGCGCGCCGACGCCGACGGAAAAGCCTTTCTCCAGCTGAATTTCAAAAACGGCACGAAGGTTCTCCTTACGGAAGCCCTCGTCGGATTCAAGCCCGTTGAGACATTTGGTTTAGACATGAACCGCCTGCCGAAAGTAGTGACGACTCCCGATCTGCTTTCTGTTTACGAGGCCATCGAAGAGGCCCTCGGCTCCGACACTTCCGAGCACGAAGTGGAGATTTTAAAGAAAGTTTATCAATCGATCCTCCTGGGGGCCGAAAAAGTAGGCTTTGAGCTCACCTTTGAGCGCCGCTGGTCCAATCGCCTGATGGCGTCAAAGATTCGCGCCAGCGCATAAAGATAAGTCATTTCATATATTTGCAAATCCATTGAAAAAATCGCCAAAAGTCGGCGAAGATTTTAGAAATCTTCGTTGACGGCGAGCCTATTTTCGACGAAAACACGTCTCACTCACGGGGGCATAGCTCAGTTGGAAGAGCGCCAGCTTTGCAAGCTGGATGTCGCAGGTTCGATCCCTGTTGCCTCCACCAGTTGCGGATTCAAATCCAAAATTGTGAGTGACGACGGTTTTTTTGGAAAGTTTCGTTGAAAAAAAAGACGAAAAAATCAAAAAAAGCTGTTGACGAGGAAAAACGGTTCGAATAGAACTGTGCCTCTCGAAAGCGAGACCGCTCTTTGAAAACTGAATAGCTAGATTAATGGTTTTTGGGCTTCCGAATTGGTCAAGAAATTGATCCAATTCTTTGAGAATTAGAAGACGAGAACAATAGCTTTTTAAGCTAACGTTTGGTTCAACAGAATTTAAACTGGAGAGTTTGATTCTGGCTCAGAACAAACGCTGGCGGCGTGCCTAATACATGCAAGTCGATCGGGGAATGGCTTCGGCCTAGTACTAGAGGCGCACGGGTGAGTAACACGTAGGTAATCTGCCCTCGAGTGGGGAATAACTAATCGAAAGATTAGCTAATACCGCATAAGACCACGGGGACTGCGGTCCCAGAGGTCAAAGGAGCAATTCGCTTGAGGATGAGCCTGCGTCGGATTAGCTAGTTGGTGAGGTAATGGCTCACCAAGGCTGTGATCCGTAGCTGGTCTGAGAGGATGATCAGCCACACTGGAACTGAGACACGGTCCAGACTCCTACGGGAGGCAGCAGTAGGGAATATTGCGCAATGGGGGAAACCCTGACGCAGCGACGCCGCGTGAGTGATGAAGGCCTTCGGGTCGTAAAGCTCTGTTGCAAGGGAATAATAAAGTGAATGTACCTTGTGAGGAAGGATCGGCTAACTTCGTGCCAGCAGCCGCGGTAAGACGAGGGATCCTAGCGTTGTTCGGAATCATTGGGCGTAAAGAGGGCGTAGGTGGCTTGGTAAGTCAGGTGTGAAAGCCCAGGGCTCAACCCTGGAAGTGCATTTGATACTGCTGAGCTTGAGTGTTGGAGAGGTCATCGGAATACCTGGTGTAGTGGTGAAATACGTAGATATCAGGTGGAACACCGGAGGCGAAGGCGGGTGACTGGCCAAACACTGACACTGAGGCCCGAAAGCGTGGGGATCAAACAGGATTAGATACCCTGGTAGTCCACGCCGTAAACGATGGATACTTGCTGTTGGAGGTATTGACCCCTTCAGTGGCGAAGCTAACGCGTTAAGTATCCCGCCTGGGGAGTACGGTCGCAAGATTAAAACTCAAAGAAATTGACGGGGGCCCGCACAAGCGGTGGAGTATGTGGTTTAATTCGATGCAACGCGCAAAACCTTACCTGGGCTTGACATGGACCGGAAGATTGGCAGAAACGCCGTCGCCCGCAAGGGTCGGTTCACAGGTGCTGCATGGCTGTCGTCAGCTCGTGTCGTGAGATGTTGGGTTAAGTCCCGCAACGAGCGCAACCCTTGTCTTTAGTTGCCAGCATTTAGTTGGGCACTCTAGAGAGACTGCCTGCGTTAAGCAGGAGGAAGGTGGGGATGACGTCAAGTCCTCATGGCCCTTATGTCCAGGGCTACACACGTACTACAATGGGAGTCACAGAGGGATGCCAAATCGCAAGATCGCGCTAATCCCTTAAAAGCTCTCTAAGTTCAGATTGCAGTCTGCAACTCGACTGCATGAAGGTGGAATCGCTAGTAATCGCGGATCAGCATGCCGCGGTGAATACGTTCCCGGGCCTTGTACACACCGCCCGTCACACCATGAAAGTTGGTTGTACCAGAAGTCGCTGCGCTAACCGCAAGGAGGCAGGCGCCCAAGGTATGGTCGATGATTGGGGTGAAGTCGTAACAAGGTAGCCGTAGGGGAACCTGCGGCTGGATCACCTCCTTTCTAAGGATTTTTTGACTCTTTGTCTCAGCTTGCTGATTCATCGAGTGAATCCTAAGGTCAGACACTTCCGGGTTCGCCCGAAAGTGTGCCCAAAAACCATCTAGCTATTTAGTTTTGAAAGAGTGAAGCGCCACACGGGCCTGTAGCTCAGTTGGTTAGAGCACACGCTTGATAAGCGTGGGGTCGGATGTTCAAGTCATCCCAGGCCCACCAAGTGAGCTGCCACTCGATTTTTTTGTTTTTGCGTTCTTTGACAATTGAATAGATTGATTTAGATGATTTTAGCGAGGTTAGTTCCATTTTTTAAAGCTACTAAGGGCTTACGGTGGATGCCTTGGCACGAAGAGGCGATGAAGGACGTGGTAAGCTGCGATAAGCTTCGGGGAGTGGCACACACATTTCGATCCGAAGATTTCCGAATGGGGAAACCCACCTTTTAATAGGTATCTGTTACTGAATACATAGGTAGCAGAAGCGAACGACGGGAAGTGAAACATCTCAGTACCGTCAGGAGAGTAAATCAAACGAGATTTTGCTAGTAGTGGCGAGCGAACGCGAAACAGCCCAAACCTTCTATAAGCAATTGTAGGAGGGGTTGTGGGACTCCGATATGGGATCCGAGACGTTAGAGGAACAGTCTGGAAAGACTGGCGAGAAAGGTGATAGCCCTGTACTCGAAAACGTCAGAGACCCTAGGAGTATCCCGAGTACCATCGGACACGTGAAATCCGTTGGGAATCTGGGGGGACCACCCTCCAAGGCTAAATACTACTTCGTGACCGATAGTGGACAAGTACCGTGAGGGAAAGGTGAAAAGAACCCCGAGAGGGGAGTGAAATAGAACCTGAAACCGTAAGTCTACAAGCAGTCGAAGACCTTTATATGGTCGACGGCGTACCTCTTGCATAATGAGTCAGCGAGTTATCTTTGCGGGCAAGCTTAAGCCGTTGCAGGCGAAGGCGTAGCGAAAGCGAGTCTGAATAGGGCGATTTAGTCCGTAGGGATAGACCCGAAACCCGGTGATCTAACCATGGCCAGGCTGAAGCGAGGGTAACACCTCGTGGAGGGCCGAACTAGTTGAGGTTGAAAACTCTTTGGATGAGCTGTGGTTAGGGGTGAAAGGCCAATCAAACTGGGTGATAGCTGGTTCTCCCCGAAATATATTTAGGTATAGCCTCGAGTAAATTCTATCACGGAGGTAGAGCACTGAATGGGCTAGGGGTCTTTACCGGATTACCAAACCCAAATAAACTCCGAATGCCGTTGATAGTTACCTCGGGAGACAGTCACAGGGTGATAAGGTCCTGTGACGAGAGGGAAAGAGCCCAGACCAACAGCTAAGGTCCCTAAATCTACGCTCAGTGGAGAACGTTGTGAGGTTACTTTGACAACTAGGAGGTTGGCTTAGAAGCAGCAATCCTTTAAAGAAAGCGTAATAGCTCACTAGTCTAGTGACCTTGCGCGGAAGATACAACGGGGCTAAGCGTAGTACCGAAGCTTTGGATGAATTATTTCATGGTAGGGGAGCGTTCCGCTCTAGGATGAAGGTTGACCGGAAGGACAGCTGGACGAAGCGGAAGTGATCATGCTGACATAAGTAGCGTTTAACTCGGGTGAAAAACCCGGGCGCCGAAAACTCAAGGGTTCCTGGGCAAGGTTAATCCTCCCAGGGTTAGTCGAGTCCTAAGATGAGGCCTAAGGGCGTAGTCGATGGCAAAACGGTTAATATTCCGTTACCAATTTCGGATTGCTATAGGAGTGACAGAGTAGGCTATCTCGGCCTGTTATTGGATTCAGGTGTAAGCGTGTAGGTGGTGTGATTGGCAAATCCGTCACACATAACACTGAGGCGTGAATGCGAGGGTCTTACGACCCGGAAGCGAGAAAAGCCATGCTTTCAAGAAAAGCTTCGATAGTTCAAGAAATTGCTCGTACCGTAAACCGACTCAGGTGAGTGGGGTGAATATCCTAAGGCGATGGGGTGAATTGTGGTTAAGGAACTCGGCAACTTATCACCGTAACTTCGGGAAAAGGTGAGCCTGCGAAAGTGTAAGGACTTGCTCCCCAAGCTTTTTCAGGTCGCAGAGAAATGGGAGTAGCGACTGTTTATCAAAAACACAGGCATGTGCAAAGTCACAAGACGAAGTATACATGCTGACGCCTGCCCGGTGCTGGAAGGTTAAGGGGATTTGTCAGCGCAAGCGAAGCGAAGAACCGAAGCCCCAGTAAACGGCGGCCGTAACTATAACGGTCCTAAGGTAGCGAAATTCCTTGTCGGGTAAGTTCCGACCTGCACGAATGGCGTAACGACTTCTCCGGTGTCTCAACCACAGGCCTCGCGAAATTGAATTCTCGGTGAAAATGCCGAGTACCCGCAGAAAGACGGAAAGACCCCGTGAACCTTTACTGTAGCTTGTCAGTGATTTTAGAGTTTTCATGTGTAGGATAGGTGGGAGGCTTTGAAGCCGGGTCGCTAGATCCGGTGGAGCCAACCTTGAAATACCACCCTTGGGAACTTTGAAATCTAACCTGCTCCTTGAAACGAGGAGAGGGACACTGGCTGGTGGGCAGTTTGACTGGGGCGGTCGCCTCCCAAAAAGTAACGGAGGCGCGCGATGGTACCCTCAGCCTGATTGGAAACCAGGCGTCGAGTGCATTGGCATAAGGGTGCTTGACTGCGAGACCTACAAGTCGAGCAGGTGCGAAAGCAGGCCAAAGTGATCCGGTGGTCCCGCGTGGAAGGGCCATCGCTCAACGGATAAAAGGTACTCCGGGGATAACAGGCTTATTCCGCCCAAGAGTCCATATCGACGGCGGAGTTTGGCACCTCGATGTCGGCTCATCACATCCTGGGGCTGGAGCAGGTCCCAAGGGTTTGGCTGTTCGCCAATTAAAGTGGTACGCGAGCTGGGTTCAGAACGTCGTGAGACAGTTTGGTCCTTATCTTCTGTGGGCGTAAGAGATTTGAGTAGACCTGTCCTTAGTACGAGAGGACCGGGATGGACGAACCTCTGGTGTTCCTATTGTCGCGCCAGCGGCAGCGTAGGGTAGCTATGTTCGGAATGGATAACCGCTGAAAGCATCTAAGCGGGAAGCCAACTACAAGATAAGATCTCTCTGGGCTTCGGCCCCTGAAGGACCCTCGGAGACGACGAGGTTGATAGGCAGGAGGTGTAATTGCAGTAATGCATTCAGCTGACCTGTACTAATAGTCCGTGAGGCTTTTTTAATTTCTTTTTTAAATTTAAACATAGAAATTAATGGAATTAACTTTCGCTAAAATCTTCTAAATCAATCATTCAATTGAATGAGAACTAAAATTTATTGTTTTCGCTGGTGTTTACAGCAGCGGGGCTACACCTGATCCCATTCCGAACTCAGAAGTTAAGCCCGCTTGCGGCGATGGTATTGCACAGGCAACTGTGTGGGAGAGTAGCACGACGCCAGCACTTTTTTGACCCGACTTAGGAAACTAAGTCGGGTTTTTTCGTTTTGGAAGCATCGTTCTCGGCTGAATGAGAACTAAAATTTAGTTATTTTTCGGATTCTGTTTTTGTGGGGATGTTTTTTTCTGGGGCCTTCTCTGCGGAGAGATAAGGAACCAGAGAGTAAAAGCGGCCAAGCTCCCAGATTTTGTTTTTGCTTTTCAGGTCGGACAAACTCATTTGCAGAATGATGGACGGATTCTCTTCATCCGGCACATCGATCACATCAACATCCAACTGATACTGTCCTTGAGGATTTTTGGGGATTCGGATGTTGTTGATATTGAGGAGCTGCTTTTGCCGCTCATTTTCAAAAGAATAGTTCACGGAATGGATCGATCTCCATTCCTTTGGCAAAAGCCCCTGCTGGTCATTTTGCGAAAGGTCTTCCGAAATAAACCCGGCCAGACCCTGCGGTTCTTGCTGTGGGTGGGGGGACGAGCCTTCCTGTCCCAAGTACCAACTGATTCCAATGGCGCAGACAAGAAGGAAAAGTCCGAGGAGTTTTTCATTCATTTGCTTAGCTTAGGGACAGACTCCTTGGCAGGGGAGCGTTTTTTGCGGGGGTCCAGGTGGCCGCATTTTCTTGTAATCTATTGAATAGACTTATTTTTTAAGACCGCCTACGGGTTTTGCCTAGAAGTTTGACGGTGATCATTGCCGCTTATTCTTTTGCTAGACCCTTAAATAGCCTTTTATTTCGAATACTTAACATCATATTGGGTCTTGGCACCCTCCTTGGAACACCACGGGTATGAGGTGGAAGATGAAACCGTGGTTGAAATGGGCGAGCGCCTTCATGTTGATGGCTGTGTATGTGGCCTGTTCACCGAAACAGTTCGCCAAAGACTCCAGCTTCAATGCCTGTCAAAACTCGGGCAAGAACTGCATCACTGAAGATGGTCGGGACTTTTTCGACTACTCGGAAACCATTGAAGGCGGAAAAGTGGATGTTCTCGTGGTCAGCGATAACTCCGCCTCCATGTCTTACGAACAAGCCAACCTGGCGAACCGCTTCAACGGTTTTATCAAGAGCATGGATGATCAGCGCCTGGATTACAAAATCGGCGTGATCACCACGGATATCAGCAACTCCCAAGCGGGTCGTTTGGTGGCTCCGGTGATCACGCAGCACAGCGGGGACCTCTTGCAAAAAGATGCGGCCTTTAAGGCGGCCGTGCAGCGTCCGGAAACAGCGGCTTGTGAGCAATTTATCACCTCACGAATCAATGCTTGCCGCTCCCAGGGCCGCTCAGACGCCAGCTGCATGAGCGATTCCAGTTACATTTCCGGTTACAATCAGACCTGCCCCTCCGGGGATGAACGCGGAATTTACGCCGCTCGCCTGGCGGTGGAGCAAAATGCGGACTCTTTCGTGCGTCCCGAGGCGGATTTGGCCGTCATTATCCTGAGTGATGAGGACGTGCGCGGCGGACTTTATCGCACTCCTTCGACGGGGGAAAGATTCGCCCCCCAAAGAAGCGCTTACGCCTTGGCCGACGCCGATCGCGCCCAGAACTTCGTGAGCGCCGTCAATGCCAAGTACCCGGGCAAGGTGCTCGGCGTGCACACTTTCGTTGTTTACAGCGATTTGAATTGCATCCAGCAACAGAACGCTCAAACCCTCGGCGTGGTCGATGGCAGCTACGGCATCGAGTACGAAGCCCTGCGCGCGGCGACGGGCGGCGTGGGCGCCAGCATCTGCCAACCGGATTATGCTCCGTGGTTGACGCGGATCTTCGACAACGTCAAAAGCCGCATTGTCGACAAAATGCTCCTGGCCTGCTCGGCTCCGGCGGATCTGACGGTGACTCTGACCAACAACAGCGACCCCTCCATCACCTGGACCGTGGTCGGAGCGGAAGTTCGCTTCAATAAAAAACTTCCTTCGGGAACCACGGCAAGAGTGACTTACTCCTGCACGACGATCTGGTAAGCGGAGAGGATCCCAGGGCCCGGCCGCGGGCCGTGATGAGCCAGTCCCGCCGCCGTGATGAATGCATGCGGACCATCCGCCGTAAGCCGGTCGCCCGACCTTTCCGGATATCGTCGCGACTCATTTTGCGACATGAAAATTCAATCAAGTCCGTCCTTTTCAGAGCCGAAAGGTCAGGCATGGGAATGCTTGATCGTTACAAGAAAAAAGGCGGCTTTGTTCAACTTCTCACCCTTATCGAGACTTCCGGGAAGCAGAAACAGGATCAATTCCTGTCCCTCATCGCCCAGGAAAACCCGGTTTGGGAAGAGACCATCCGCAAGAAGACCCTCACGCTTGAAAAAATCCTGACGTGGAATTCGACCTACCTGAGCGAGGTCTTGAGCCGCGTGCAACCCCTGACGCTGGCGACGGCCCTGAACGGCATGCCCAAGGACAAAGTCGACATCATCCTCGGCTGCCTGTCGATGACGGACAAACGCAAAATCCAGCAGGTGATCGATGAGTCGAAGCCGACCCCGGCGGAGATCAACACCTGCATCATGAAAATCATCACGGAGACCCGCGGCTTCATCAGCGGCGGCATCCTCAAGATGGACAAGGTCGATCCCGAGCTGATGATCCCGGAAAACATCGAGGAGCAACTGAGCAACCAGTCCGTGACGCGCTCTTTGGGTGATCTCACGGCGAGCGTCAGCGCCGACCCGGATGAACCGAAATTGAATTTTGACGGGCCTCACGCGGCGGCCGACAAGACCGACGTCAAGGCGGGTTCCAAAGAGGAAGTCGAATTCCTCAAGAAGAAAGTGAACACCTTGGTCTCCGAGAACAACTCCCTGAAGCAAGAATTGTCCGTGGTCCGGGGAAAATTGGATCAAATCCGCAAAATCGCCTGATCTTTCAGTCATCGGGTTCGGATATGTCCGTGAAGGCTCACGGGCCCTAGGGGCCGGGAGTCACGACGGAGTCCCCCGCCGCCGAAGCGACATGGCCACGCGCGGAGGCTGTGCGGCTCTGGCGCTCGGAAGATTCGCGGGCGGGGAGTCCGGCGCCCTTGTTGAAACTCCGGGGATGAGCTTGCTCCGGAATTGCGTTGAAACGCTGAAACTGATAAATCCTTTCCTGTGACAGGAAGAGGATTTTTTCATTTCATCTCCGTTCTTTTGGCGTCCCTGATTCTGGGGACGTCTTTACCCGTGCAGGCCGATGAGGGCTTTCCGCAGGAACTTCGTCAGCTCGGCGGCGCGGAAATGCCCATTGAAGAGGTCTTGGACGCCGAAACCTTGAGGGCCGCGGGTTTCAACGCCACGCCGGCGCCGGGACAAGTGCTGGCCATCCGCTCGAGCGACGAGCGCGCCGGGATCATCGGTTTCGTCGAGGTGAAGTCCTCGCGCATCCGCCCTGACGGCAAGGTGGAAGCCACCGTGCGCGTTCTGCGCCTGTCGCGCCATTACCTTGTCCGTCCCCGCGACCATCTCATGCAGCTGGATCTGCGCACGTCTCAGCCGCTTTACAGCGGACACACGGAGCTTCTCGTGCGCGACCGCTGGGAGAACATCTCGACCCGTTACCGCGCGCTTTTCACCCAAGGTTTCTCCATCGGCGAGACCGCGCAGACCCTGGGCAGGAACGAGGTTTTCCTCAGCATCTATGGCTACCTCAGCTACGGTTTGCAAGATGGCCTGACGGTGGGGTCTCTGGTCCCGGGTCTGCTGCTCGACTCCCCCAACGGCAACATCAAATGGCGCGTCTACGAGGGCGTCGCGGACACCGTTTCGGTCAGTACCTCCCTCACCAAGATCCGCAACTCTTCCAGCACTGCCGTCAACTTGACCGTCTACTGGGATTCGATCACCTCGGATAAAATGGTCTCCCACACCCTGGCGACTTTCGCCGTCGCCACCCTGGAAAACGTGGAGGACACGGTCGCGATCAAGACCGCCGGGACAAGCTCTTTGCAGACGGGCTACGAGCTTCTGATGAGCAATTGGGACCGCGTGCTGTTCGGCCCCAGCTACAACTTCGAAACCAAGACGCTGGGCGGATACATCGCTTACATGCGCATATGGGACCGTTTCCATTTGAGCGGCTCACTTTCCACCGTCGATGTGCGTGAGCTCAAGTTGGATCCTAAAACCGGTTATGTCGCTCTGATCGAAGCCTATTGGCGCTTTTGATTGTTGTAATTACAGCAACAATCAATTGCCGTTGTACCACCTTTTCAAACAATTGAAAGAACCCCATATTGGAGCAGGAGGTTCTTATGATGAAAGTTCTGCGCTCCCAAGACCGAGGACACGCCAACCATGGATGGCTGGACTCTTATCACACCTTTTCCTTCGCTGATTATTTCGACCCGCAACGCATGGGCTTCGGCTCCCTGCGCGTGATCAACGAGGACCGCATTGAGGGCGGGGCCGGTTTTCCCCTGCATCCCCACCGCGACATGGAAATCGTCACCTACATGGTGGAAGGCTCCCTGGCCCACCGGGATACCCTGGGAAATGAGGAGGCGATCGGGCCCGGTGAATTGCAACGCATGACCGCCGGGACCGGCATCCGCCATTCGGAGTTCAATGCCTCGAAAACCCAGCCGGCCCATCTGCTGCAAATCTGGATTCTTCCCGAGCGGGAGGATCTGGAGCCGGGTTACGAGCAAAAATCTTTTGCCGAAGCCCTGGAAAAATCCTCGCTGGTGCTGGCGGCCTCGCGCGAGGGACGGGACGGCTCGCTGAAGATCCATCAGGATCTGGACCTGTGGATGTCCCGCCCGAAAGCCGGTGAGCGCCAGGATTTTCCGCTGCGGCCCGGCCGGGCGGCCTGGGTGCAAGTCGTGCGCGGCCAAGTGAAAGTGGCCGATCAGGAATTGCGCGCGGGGGATGCCCTGGCCCTGGTGGGCGAGGAGAGGCTGTCGCTCTCCGCTCAGGAAAACGCGGAGATGCTCATCTTCGACCTGTCCGCGAAATAAAAATCATTGAAGATCTAAAGACTTGTTCCCCCTTCGAGCGGATTCTAAAGTGAGAAGGGGGTGCGAGTGAAAAAGAAGTCCGATCTCCACGGCGATCTCCGCCGCGATATCCACGCTCTTGGTGAAAAATTGGGTTTGCTGATCGCGCGCGCGGAGGGAACCGCCGTTTTTCGTGACGTGGAAAGAGTCCGTCGCGCCGCGAAGAACGACCGCCGCCACGGGCAGGACCGCCAGCTGCGCGCCGCGGTTTCGCGGCTGTCCTCCCCCTCTCTGACCGCCAAATCATTTTGTGAGTTCCTACGTTTGTCCAACACCGCGGAGGAAGCGCACCGCGTGCGCCTGCTGCGTGCCGGTCATGTCGCCTCGTCCGATCGTTTATCGGGCGTGATCCGTGACATGATTCAAAGTCACGGACGGAAACGGGTGCAGGAGGCTTTTCGCTGTCTGGAGATCGAACTCGTCCTGACCGCGCATCCCACGGAGACCATGCCTCCCCTCACCCGGCGGGCCTGCCAGGTGCTGGCGGACGCTCTTTTGTCGGGCCGCGAGCATGACATCGATCGGGCGCTGGAAACCCTTTGGGCCGCCGACGCGATCCGATCGCGCCGCCCGACACCCCTGGAAGAGGCGGCCAGCGGTTTCGCGATCGTCGAGAACTCCCTCTGGGAGGCGGTGCCCTCGATGGCCCGCCTGGCGGCCGCGGAAATGCGGCATGATTTCGGCTCGGACTGGACGCCGTTTCGCTTCTCCTCCTGGATGGGGGGCGATCGCGACGGCAATCCTTTCGTCACCGCGGCCATGACCAAGAAAGTTCTCCATGCCGGAAGAAGGCTGGCCAGCGAGCTTTTCCGCAAAGACCTGCAGGGCTTGCGGCGGGATCTGGAATTCCGCCGGGGGAGCGCGCGCTTCCGCCGCCGCTTCCGCCTGCATGGCGAGTTCCCTTTTCAGGAATTGATTGACCGCTGGATCGATGGATTGCGCCGCCATGAGCTGACGGAGAAGACTTTCGCTCTCGAACTGCGGGCGCTGCACGAGGAGCTTTGCGATTGCGGGCTGCCCCACGTGGCGACGGGTCCCCTGAGCGATCTGCGGCGTCGGCTGAAAGCATTCGGCTTGCAGCTCCTGCGCTTGGACCTCCGGGACAGCTCCGAGATTCACCAGAAAGTCATGGAGTCCCTTCACCCCGCTTACCGCGACTTCAGCGAGGAGGAAAAAATCCGTTTCCTGCGGAAAAACCCCCGTCCTCGGGGAAAACGCGCGAAGCTTGGCGGCGTGGCCCGTGAGTTTTTCCGCCTGATGGAGGTGGTCCGGGAGGACCGCCACGGTTCCTTGAACTGCTACATCGTCTCCATGACGGAAAGCGTTTCGGATCTTCTGGAGGTGGCGTGGTTGCAAAAAGCCGCGGGGCTGGAAAAACCTCTCCCGGTTGTTCCCCTCTTTGAAACTCCCGAGGCCTTGGAGAAGGCTGAGGAGATCCTGCTTGGCTTTTGGCGCTTTCACCACGTGCCCGGGCGAACGCAGCAGGTGATGCTGGGCTATTCGGATTCCACGAAACGAGAGGGGCTTCTGGCCTCTTCCTGGCAATTGCACCGCGTGCAGGAGCGCCTGGCGCGGGCCGCCTCCCGTCAGGGGCACGAGGTTCATTTTTTCCACGGGCGTGGCGGCAGCATCGGACGCGGCGGCGGTCCGATCCGCACCGCTTTGCAGGCGTTGCCGCGAGGTACTTTATCCCGGCGGATCCGCATCACGGAGCAAGGAGAGTCCATCGAATCCAAATACGGCTGGTCCCCTTTGGCCCACCGGACGTTGGAGCTCTACCTCATGGGCGGATTGGAGGCCCAGTTCAAAGGCTCCCGGGAAACTCCGGCGCTGTGGCTGAAAACAATGGACCGCCTGGCGGAAGATTCACGTCAGGCCTTCCGCCAATTCGTGCGCGAAGAGGCGGACTTCCTGCGGTTTTTCCACGAGGTGACGCCGGTGGACTTTCTGGGCGCCCTGAAAATCGGCAGCCGGCCTTCGCGCCGGAAGAAGAAGGACGATCTCGAGTCGTTGCGCGCCATCCCCTGGATTTTTTCCTGGACGCAGAATCGCGCTCTCTTGGCCTCGTGGCTGGGCGTGGGGGAGGCCCTGCAGTCGGCCCTTGATCGCGGCCAGGGCCCTCTTCTCAAACGCATGTACCGTGACTGGCCTTATTTCCAAGCCTTCATTCATCTGGTCGAAATGGTGACGGCCAAAGCGGACATGAAAACCTTCGCCCTCTATGAACGCGAACTCCTGGATGCGGACTTGGCCGAGTGGGGTCGTCATGTGCACCGCTCTTACCGAAAGACCTCCGCCATGCTGACTTGGGTGATGGGGACGAATCGTTTGTTGGCGCGTCATCCGGAATTGGCCCGCTCCATCGAGGTGAGAACCCGCTACGTGGACGTCCTCAACCGGTTGCAGGTGAAGTCTTTGGGGAAATTGCGTTCATCGCGGGCGGCGGCGGAATGGTCGAAGACCCTCGCCCTCACCATCAGCGGCATCGCCGCGGGAATGCGCAACACGGGATGAAAAAAGCGGATTTCCATTGGGAAATCCGCTTTGAGCCGTTGAAAAATGGACCGGCTGAAAAAAAGGGACTTTAGTGAGCGCTTTGGGCGCTTTTTTCGCCGGTGCCCGCGCTGTCCGTGGTTTCGGTCAAAGGCGCTTTGGCCAGATGCTCGGCCAGGAACCAGACCTGCAATTCGTTGGTGCGCACCACATCGCTCACCATCAAATCATTGGTGCCGTCATCGCCGGCCTCATCGGCCGCCCGGGCGTATTGCCGCGCCTCTTTCAGGATCAGTTCGTGCGCGCTCAGCAGGCGGGAGATCTGCACCGGGACTTCCTCGCGGCCTTTCGGCACGCGTTCCACCTTGGTGGTCTCCGCCACGTCGTGGGCCATCGCGATGCTCACGCCGCCGAGGAGCTGGATGCGTTCCGCCAGCAGATCGACGATTTTGGATTGTTCATCGTAGTGCTTATCGAAGAGCAGATGGAGCTGGTAAAACGTCGCGCCCGACACTTGCCAGTGATGCTTTTTGTACATGTCGCGCAAGGTGATGGTGTCCGCCAGGACCTGGTTCAGGGCGGCGATGCTTTGTTTGCAGACTTTGTCGCTGAGGCCCAGAGGCAGGCGGATGCGAGCGTCGAACTTCTGGATTTCGGGCGAGCGCTGGTTCACTTCCGGCTCCGCCAGCGCCTTGCGGCTGTTCGGTGAAGAGGGTTGAGCCTGGTTCAGGACGGCGCTGTTCTTCTGGTTTTTCTTCGCGGAGCGATTGGTTTCGGTTTTCATTGTGACTCCTTTTTCAGCGCCTAAATTAAGGGGATTTCCAGAAAAGCCCAAGACGTGGAACGGAACTTTGAAATGATCTTCAACTGACAAACGGGGGGAAGGGTCATGCTTGAAGTTTTCCGGAATAACGCGATTGCTCCTTTTCGCCGGGATCGAATTTGGCAGGCGCGCCAAGACGTGAGCCGGTTGCCTGGGAAGAGGCGCGAAGCGCTGGATGAAGGTCCGGTTGGCCTTCGGTCGAGACCCTGGAACAGGGGATGACAGCGGTGGCGCTTCTCCCAATAATGAAAATTCTTAAGGTTGAACGACAAGGACGGGTGATCGGCATGATGCCTCACGTGACGACTTTTTTCGGGGCCGTGCTGTGCCTGCAACTGCTCTCCTGCGCGGCGGCCCCGGTGAAATACTCGGACGGTTATCAGGAATCGAAAAATTCCGCCGGCGTCTACACGGTGAGATTCACCGGCAACGGACACACGTCGCCGGAGGCCGTGGAAAAAGCGCTGGAGAGACGTTGCGCCGAACTCACTTTGCGCGAGGGCTACGATTGGTTCACTTTCTACACCAAATCCAGGAACGACCACGTCGGGATGAGGCAGAAATCCGTTCCGTCATTTTACGGCGTGATTCACATGCACCGCGGTCCCGTGGGTGAGGACGGCTTCGACGCGAAGAAAATCGTCGCGGAGCCCATGCCCGCCTGGATCGAATCCGACTGATTTCAATTCAAACAGCATCGATCTCTTTCATCATCATCAAGGAGGAAACAGATGATCAAGAAGACAGCGTTAATGGTTTCGGCAATGGCTCTGGCCGGTTGCGCTTCCGGCGGGTCCGGCGGCGGCACCACGAGCGGTTCGACCATGTTCTCGTCCCCGGAAGTCATTTCGAAGGAAAGCTTTGAAAAGGACCCGAAGAAGTACTCGAAATCCTGGGTGTCCTACAAGGGTGGCGGCGTCGACTCTTTCAAAAAGGTCACGATCCCGAGCTACACCCTGGAGGTGCGCACGGACATGCAAGGTCGCGGCTACAATAAAATGGCGGCTTTGCTCGTCAAAGGCGACGGCGCCAAAAGCGCCCTCTTCATGAACGTGAGTTTCCCCTGGGAACAGCATCAGGCCATGCTGCAGGAAGTGGCGACCATTTCTTACGGCCGTCTCAAGGAAAAATTCAAAAAAGCCGGCGCCGAAGTGGTTGAATGGTCAAGCGTGGTGAGCAGCAACGAGAAGGCGGCCGATTTCAATAAAGAGCGTCTGTCCATGACGCCGGTTGAAAAAGGCGAAAACATGGTGTCCCTGACGGCCAACGGTCAGGCTCGTTTGCTGCCGGGCATGTGGGTTTACGCGGCCAGCTCCCTGTCCCGCGACGCTGAAATCGCCCTGATCTTCCCGAACTTCGGATTGGGTTTCGGTTACTTCGATGGCGAGGACACGCCCCTCACGATCACGGAAGCCCACGGCATGGGGTCGATCAAGTTCACGCCCCAGGCTCAGGTGCTCACGGGTTCGGGCTTCGGTTATCAATCCAAGTGGCACACGGGCACGATGGCGTTGGACCGCACGGCCGTCAGCAACGAGCCGTTCGTGAAAAAACTCGTGAAGGGTGATGACACGCGCGAAGCCGCCAACCAGCGCGGTGAAGCCAAACGAGGTCTGACCATGGCCCTGCACGGCGCCCAAGCGCATGAAGTGGCTGTCAGCACGAATGCCAACCTGCAGTACCAACTGGAAATCGACCCGGTGAAATACAAAGCCATGCTGCTGTCCCAGCTGGACGCCGCGGAAGATCTGCTGGTCGAGCGCTATAAGAACGAATTCTGATCGCTTGAAACAGCCTTGCTGATTTCGGAAAACCCGCTCTCCGGAGCGGGTTTTTTTATGGGCGTTCGTCTCCATTTTTTCCCGCGGAAAGTCCTATTGACTCTCCCGTGCTTGGAAGGTGGATGATGGGGCCATGAAACACGATCACGGACAGAGTCATGGCCATCATCACGCTGAAAAGGGCGATTCCAGCACCTCACTCGTCACCGATCCCGTGTGCGGGATGAGGATCGACCCCCGGACGGCCAAGGGCGGCCGGAGCCGTTTCGAGGGCCGGGACTATTCTTTCTGCAGTCCCCGTTGCAAAACGAAGTTTGAGAGCGATCCCCGCGCCTACCTCCATCGGGACGATTCAGCACCGTTGTTGCCCGCGGCAGACGAGGCGCGCGTCTACACTTGCCCTATGCACCCGGAGATCCGGCGAAAAGGCCCGGGTCATTGCCCTCTTTGCGGCATGGCGCTAGAACCGGAAGAGGTGTCGGCGGAGGAGGGGGAGAATCCCGAGCTCGCGGACATGACGAGACGTCTGCGGGTCAGCGTGGCTTTGAGTCTCCCGCTTCTGATATTGGCCATGTCCGACCTGATTCCCGGGCAGCCGGTGCAGCACGCGATGCCGTGGTGGTTGTACGCGGGGATTCAGTTTTTGCTCGCGACCCCGGTGGTCTTGTGGGCGGGGTTGCCGTTTTTCGAGCGGGGTTGGGCCTCGCTGAAGACCCGTCATCTGAATATGTTCACCTTGATCGCGATCGGGACCGGTATCGCCTATGTCGACAGCGTTTTCACGACGTTCTTCCCGCATTTTTTCCCGGAGGACATGCGCGCTCACGGGGGGATGGCGCCGCTTTACTACGAGGCGGCCGCGGTCATCACGACCCTGGTGCTGGTGGGGCAGGTGCTGGAGCTTCGCGCCCGCAGTCAGACGGGAAACGCCATCCGCGCCCTTTTAGGACTGGCGCCGAAGACCGCCCGCAGGATCGCGTCGGACGGTCATGAGGAGGACATTCCGATCGAGCACGTGCGGGTGGGCGATCGTCTGCGCGTGCGCCCGGGGGAGAAAATTCCCGTCGACGGGCAGGTCGTGGAGGGGCGGAGCTCCGTGGACGAGAGCATGATTTCCGGCGAACCGATCGCGGTCGAAAAGAGCATTGGGAGCAAGGTGACGGGCGCCACGGTGAACGGCTCCGGCGGTTTGATCATGGAGGCCACGCGGGTCGGCAAGGACACTCTGCTGTCGCAGATCGTGAAAATGGTTTCCCAGGCCCAGAGAAGCCGCGCTCCGATCCAGAAGCTGGCGGATCTCGTGTCGTCGTACTTTGTTCCCGCCGTGGTGATGATCGCGATCGCGACGGCCATCGTCTGGGCGTTCTTCGGGCCACCGCCGGCGCTGACGTACGCGCTGGTCAATTCAGTCGCGGTTCTCATCATCGCCTGCCCCTGCGCTTTGGGGCTGGCGACCCCCATGTCGATCATGGTGGGGACGGGGAAGGGGGCCACTCACGGCGTGCTGATCAAAAACGCGGAGGCCCTGGATGCGCTGGAGAAGATCACGACGCTGGTCGTGGACAAGACCGGCACCTTGACGGTCGGCAAGCCGAAGCTCACGTCGGTCCAGGCGATCGGCGGATTCCCGGAGGCTCAGCTTCTGGCTTTCGCCGCCGCCCTGGAAAAATCCAGCGAGCATCCGCTGGCCGAAGCCATCGTCGCCGGAGCCCGGGAGAGGAGCCTGCAGATCCCGGGAGTGGAGGAATTCGAATCGCTGACCGGGCGGGGTCTCAAAGGAAAAGTGCAGGGCCATGAAGTCCTCATCGGCAACAGGAGGCTTCTGGAGGAGCGGGGGATCGATCCGTCCCAGCTTTCGATGATGGCTCAAGAGCTTCAACAAACGGGACATGGAGCGATGCTGGCGGCCATCGATGGAAAGCCCGCCGGCATCCTGGCGGTGAAGGATCCGATGAAGGACACGACCAGGGCGGCGATCGATTATTTCCACTCGAAGGGCGTGAAGGTCATCATGCTCACGGGGGACAACCGGCTGACGGCCCAGGCGGTCGCCCGCGAAGCCGGCATCGATCAATTCGAGGCCGAGGTGCTGCCGGAGCAAAAAAACCAGGTCATCCGGAACCTGCAAGCGAAGGGCGAGCTGGTCGCGATGGCCGGTGACGGCATCAACGACGCGCCGGCCCTGGCGCAAGCGAACGTCGGCCTGGCCATGGGCACCGGAACGGACGTCGCCATCGAGAGCGCGGGCGTGACCCTCGTGCAGGGCGACCTCATGGGCATCGTCAAAGCCCACCGCTTGAGCCAGGAGACGATGAAGAACATCCGGCAGAATCTCTTCTTCGCATTCATCTACAACATGGCCGGAGTCCCGATCGCGGCCGGGGTGCTCTATCCCTTCTTCGGCGTTCTTCTGAATCCCATGTTCGCCAGCCTGGCAATGAGCCTGAGCTCGGTCTCGGTGATCGGGAACGCCCTGAGGTTGAGGCGAGTGAAGCTGTGAAGGGCGCGGATGGCGAGGGTGGAATGAGTGGTTTGTTGAGTTGATTCCAAACTGGTCGGGGCAACTTCAGCTCAATAAAATCATGAGCTTAGCCGGTTATGGAAGGGAACGGCAGGGTTCCGAAAAATGGGTTGCGCAAGAGGGGCGCTACGAGCGCGAGGCTGATCCTCCAGGCAATTCGAGCTAAAATCCGGCACACTGAAAATACCCAGCGAGCTAACGACATTTGGTTTTGGACATTGAAAACACAAGGCAGTAAACCTGTTGAAAATGAATTTGAAGTTTTTAGTCTTCATTATTTGTACAGTTTTGCTCATGAGCTGCGATGCTCATTTGCGGGTTCGAAAAGAACTTCCAATTACAAATTCCTTTTCTGAGGGATGTCTTCAAGATGCAATTCACGACGAGCTACAGAATGGTCGAATCGAAGCACGCACTTCTAACGGTTTAAAATATTGGGCTGTTTCGTCAGACGTTTGTTCTTTTGATGTCGAGCTAGAGGATCATTTGAGCCAGAGCGGGCCTGCGAAGATACTCATTCTATCTAAGTCAGTCATCACCGATGGATTCAATCGTACTGCTGGAAACAAAGAAATTTCTGCAAGCGAGAATTGTATTGAGAGGCTAAAGCCAGTGATTGAAGCAAAGTGTTCTTCTCTGGTCAGATGACACTTGTTTGACCTGAGTTGCTCTCATTTTAAAGCGCCGAAAATCCGATCTGAATCATTTTTCCGATTCAGATCGGAGAACGGCTTTCATATGTGGTTTTGATCACCACTGATTTCTGAAGCGCTTCTTTTTTTTGCCGTCTCGAGCTTCGCTGCGCTACTTCTGCCCATATAGGGACTTATCACTTATGCGCAGGTTTATGGTTGGAGCTCTCACCCTCCAGGCGTGGCGTTCCGCTCGAGTCTTCTGGCCTTCGTTTCTCGAGTGGCCGTTCGATGAATATCCGTCTCCTCCTTAAAATTTACCGCTGAGCCCCGGCGAGTGTCGTCTCTCCTTCGGGCGAGTATCCGATGCTTTTATTTCACAGTCCACTCGCGCCAGTTACTCTGATCACAAAGGCGCAGTAAAGAGGTCTTGCCGTTTTGAGAAAAAGAAATTCGACATCGGGGACAACGCCCCTGGTATTTTATTGCCGAAATTAAATTGAGCTAAACTTCTGACCCGAAAATTTGTTTTAAAATCTGCGCTTGTGAAGCGCACTTCGTCTGATTAAAGGAATCACGAGCTCAGATGCATATGATTTTCATCGTTTCACAAGGCTCAAGAATTGAAGCGAATTTTCAGGAAGAGTCGCCCTGTCGTGAGGATTTTTATCCGTCAAATCATCTATAAAATCGAATAGTTAAATATGAAATTGCTCTTGAAGGCGGTCAGCAAACACTTCAAAATCAACCACTGACAGAAATTTTCACCGTAGCCTTACGGCTGCGAGCGGCGGGGAATTTCTTTTAACCAGCATCAATTTAAAATTTGAGATTTTCGGAGTCGATTGCAATTCGTTCTGGCTGACGAACCGCGAGCGAACAAAACTGGCGGTGTAAGGGGAGTCTATTTCGAAGGACCTCTGCGGATCGGCTCAAGCTTCAAGCCCATTGCCTCATAGCTCTTGACGACCAACCGCCGCAGTTCATGAATACCCTCTGAAATCATTTTAGCACCCTCGCGCAACCCAGCCATCATTGCCTCGATTTCAGTCTCTCCAAGTTGTTCTACCATCTCTTTTGGAAGAACTACCTTTTCACACGAGTCTGAGATGCCGACCGAAAATGAGTGCAGGAGTTCTCTTAGCTGCTTCAACCCATTTTCAGTCGCAGTCTTCGGCGTAATAACAAGCGCAATATTAGAGAAAATCGGCACACCATAGCTAAATGTGAACCCAGTTTCACAACCAGCATCTTCAATAGGAAACGAGAAAAATCCCGTAGCGGGAAAACACAATACTCTTCCGTCCGGAACTTTGAAGAGCCTAAGGTCATGCGTTTCCATTCGAACTCTAACAATTTGATCCAAAAAATCTTCACCCTTTTTCAGAACTTCATCTAGGGCAGAAGTCGCATCCTTGGGATCATTGAGCTTTGCGTATCTTGGAGCTTGGAGCAGAAAATACAAATGCAAAGCCCTGAAGGTCTTCCAATACCCAATCTTTAGCGCATCCTGACCGCTCAGGAGATCTTTCTTAAATTTCGCGAGCGGCTGGTCAATTAGCTTATTGAGAAGCCCTTCAACCTCTTCGGTATTGATGTCTTCTTCCGCGAATAGCTTTTTTGAGTCACCTTCGCAAACTTTACCGATAGAATAATCGAAATATTTTAAACGCCGTTGTTCGTTAATTTCCCAGGGTTCAGTCAATGATCGAATTACAAAATGGCAGTTCATATTTCGGACTCCAAATTTAGATCATTGCATCTGGACACTCGTATGCAATCTTGTCAAAGGACTCTTACACTGTGCTACGGTTTATCTGACGGAATTTTTTTAGAATGACTCCCTGTTGATCCATAAAAACCTCTCTTGTTCGTGAGTTAGAAAAGAAAATCCGAACGCTCGACAAAATCCGCGCGAACTGACGGATTTCCGAACGAATGACAAAGTTGCTTGAGAGAAGCTTCCGTGGCAGGGAAATGGCAGGGAAATGGCAGGGATCTTAGGGGACGTAGAGTGACATTCTCAAACGGTCGAAAATAGACTCTGAGTTATTTTAACTACTTAGAACTTCGGAACTTTTGCGATTCTGCTAACTATTCGAAGAATAAACTGGTCGCCCAACCCCGGCGACTGCTAGGTTAACCCAACCTCTAGACATTATTAAACTATTTCATCTCGGGCCACAAGGAATTTTTGAAAAAGCGGCTCCTTTATACAGATCCGGCAGCTCTTTGCGCGAGCTTGCAAGAGAGCTGCAAATCCCACAGACCACACTTCGCAAGACCCTGTTGGATGGCGGGATGGACCTGCGACCAAGCAACCGAGTCCGCAATTCTCTTCCTACCAATATTAAGCGCCCTCATATCGGTGTCTCACCGTATGGGTATTGCATCATCCGGGGTAGCTTGGTTGAGGTTCCCAAAGAGCAAGAAGTCATCCGGCTTGTCCTCAAGCTCCGGTCCGAAAACAAGACCCTTTCCGCCATTGCGGAACATCTAAATAAGCACCGAGTGAAGCCTCGCAACGCAAAGCGCTGGGATCACTCAACAGTCAACTCGATCATAAAACGTAACATCAAAAAGCAATCTAAGGAGGACCATTATGATTCCAAATAAACTTATCCAAGCCGCAGTCGCCGCAGCTCTTGTTGCCGCCGCAACCGGACAGCTACCGAAGTTCATCCAGACCGTACGTGTAGCGCAGTATCAGCTTCTCAAGGACTCGCAAGCGTCTAAGTGGGGCAAACCCTTACTCCTACCAATCAAGAAATAGCGAGCATTTGCTCGACCATTAAAAGGTTTAGAGTCATTGCACACTTGGCAGTCATGTCTAGCATAAACTATTCTAAACATAGGCAATGGAGTCTGCCTTGTAACCGCCAGAGTGGCTGATGACTCCTACTGAATTTCAGAATTCCTTTCAGTGGGAGGCCTCGTGCTTTTAAATATCCTTCTTGTGGGCGCTGGCGGTTTTATCGGGTCCGTGGCTCGCTATCTCATCTATCTTTTCATGAAGCCCCAAAATTCCACATTTCCAGTGGGTACGTTGACAGTCAACGTCGTGGGCTGTTTTCTGATCGGACTATTAGCTGCCTATGCGGAAAGGAGTCTGCCTGCGCGTTCTTCACTGATGCTCTTTCTTTCTACTGGATTGCTAGGCGGCTTCACCACCTTTTCAGCTTTTGGACTTGAGACGGTCACCATGATCCGAGACCGTCAGCTCACTTCGGCAATCACTTATGTATTCTTGAGTCTTCTCCTGGGATTGAGTGCCGTCTTTCTAGGAAAATTTCTTTCCTGACTCCTGTTCTACGGAGGAAGAGTGCGAAAACTCTCGAAGACTTAAGTACTAGCGCTCGAAACGACATTCGACAGGGATGAAATCGGCTCCAGGGCGATATTTGTAGAATCGGGCATTTTGAATTTGGTGGTGTTCGTTAGTGTCAAATATTAGCTTGGTGGCCAGCTCACTGTCACTCGAACTGTAAAAGAACGATCTGCCATTTCGTTTTAGACCCAGGTCTCCAATGGAGTTGACGTATGCGGTTCCTTTATAAGATCCGTTCGCGTACTCGTAGCGAATTGTGCTGTACCTGTTTTTCCTGACTTCAACCTCAATATTTATTTTCGGACTTTTTCCGTAAGCGCCAGTACAGAAAACGGTATTTGCGGACGATGGTGGTACTTGTTGAACTTTACTGAGCCAAATAATCACGAGATCACCGTCATCATTCTGATCAGCAGAGAACTTCACTTGATCTCCAATTTGAATGCCCTGCAAAAGCTGTTCATCATCAACAAGAAATGGCATCGTCATGCCGGGCATACCTAGGTTAGGAATAGCTTCGTGTTTAAGTGTGACCTGTTTATTGGCTACATCTATTCTTTTTACGATTCCATTCACTACCGGGTATCCTGCCGGAGGCGCGCTTGATAATTCATTGGCAGAGGCCGAAAGGCCCAAGAAACTGAGTGTGATTGCTAAGACCAACTTTCTCATGGATTGTCCCCCCAACGTGAGTTTAATGACCACTATGATTTTCGTGAGAATCTTGAGATTTCGGCGAGCTATGTAGGCTCGAATCTTTCATGTATTTCTCAAAATTTTTCTTGCTCTCAAAATACAAAACATTTCCAGCTGCGTTTGCGGCGATGACCGCAGTCGCTTTATCCACGGATTTTTTTGATACAGGATCGGTAGCTGTGCGAGCTTTTTTATCCTCAGTCAGTGTCTGCTTGCAGTTGTCACAGCAGCCATAATACGTCTTTCCGTCAACTTTGACGGGAATTTGTGGTCTGGCAAAATGCGCTTCGGTGACCATACAAACTGTCTGATTGGGCACAATCTTCCAACTCATATCGTGGCCCTCATGAGCGGATTGAGCAAAACTAGTTGCTGAGATCATGACCGAAAATAGAAGTGCTATCATTTTCATACTTTTTACTTCTCCTCTTTTACATTGTTGATTTTCTCTATACTGGACTTAACCCAATTTTGAATTGCATGTATCTCTTCAGTCTTAATCCTCGAAGACCAATGCAAAAGTTGGTATCTTAAAGGCGGCATTGTACCTTGTTGGATAGAATCTCGAATTGCGATCAAATCCTGTTCAGGTGTGCCGTGCCCGCGAAAAGGAAAATTGTTCGACATATCAAGATGGTTTTTAGATTCTTTTATGTCGTAATCGATAAGTTTCTTAGCCCCAGGCAGGGAATAGTACCAAGGGTACTGCGTATCCGATCCATGGCAATTCATGCAGCTTCTTTGAAAAATTGGTTTGATCGTTTGAAGGTACTCGTTGTTAATCGCTTTGAGCGCAGGGATTTCATTTGTAGAGAGAGTGTTACTAACAATCTCCTTATCGATATGATCCTCTCCCTTGTGCGCATGAAGAATACCCGCATAGGCGGAAAAGAAAGTCAGGGCTAAAATAGCCCAAACCTTCTTCTTATCTTTCGGATGTCGATCCAGAGAACCCAAGCTTAACTCCCAATTCCTTACTTTTTAAAACTGTACCTGTAGTCCTGCGCCAAGACTTTTTTCGGTTAACATTAGACCTGCAGCCCAGTTCCAGGTTGGAGAGTACATAAGGCTGACCTCAAATTCATCATCTCGTTCTCCGCCCCAATCAGGTCGGAAGCTAAACTCCGCATCTGTAAATACATGCTTAGTCCACTGAAAGCGCTTCTCGATATCGAACCGGAATTTTCCATCGTGGTTCACAGAAACCGCTGTCTCTATGAGCATCGGCAAAATGTAGCCGACCCCAACAGTCCCGAAACCCTCTTCATGATAGAGTGTCCCTCCACCGAAAACGTTCAGGAATCTTGAGAACCAGCGGCGATACACAAGATCACCTTCAGTTTCCCAATTTTTACCAAACTTGAAATTATCACCGTTAATTTCGGCAGTCTCGATACGCAGATCCAGCTCATCCCAGGTTCTCATGAGCTTAAAGTTCGCCTGCGCGTGATTGCTTGCGGCCTCCAGCATCGAGTAGTTGTAGATGTGATCATGCAAATGTGGATCAAGCTGATCGTTCTTCGCCATTTCCGGAGTGAGCTTGAAATCGTTATAACGAACCACTCGGGCCATGCCAGTCTTCATGTGATAAAGGTTATGACAGTGAAGCATCCATTGCCCGGGTTCGTTGGCGTAGAACTCGATTGTTCTGGTTTGGTGAGGAGGGACGTCAACGGTGTGCTTCAGGGGAGAACGCTCTCCATTTTCATTGACCACTCGGAAGAAATGACCGTGCAGGTGCATCGGGTGGTGCATCATCGTGTCGTTCACCAAAGTAAACCGAACAACTTCCCCTTTGTTGATGAGGAGAAGCCGATCTTCGTAAATTGCCTTGTTGTTGATATGCCAAATGTAGCGTTCCATATCTCCGCCGAGGACAAGCTTCATATCATGAACCTTGGCATCTTTCGGCAGTGTCGTAGGCTCAATTGATTTGAGATTGTCGACCGTAAGGGAATCAATCACAGACCCTGTCGGATTCACATTTCTGGTGGCCGCATTTTGTCTCAACATCGCGTCTGATTGATCTGACCAGTCCACGGTTAAATATTTCTGAGCCTGTTGATGTTCTGAATGTGCGGACTTGTTTTTCTCAGTTTTTTTCGCTGAACCATGCATAGATCCGTGTCCCGCATGAGAGTCATGACCTTGGTGCATGGAATGGTCTTCAGGGACTTCCTTTTTTGGTAAGCCATGCTTGGAATGATCCACGTCATGTCCGGTGTGTTTATTGGTTTCACCATGTCCGCTATGATCTTGTTTAGCGTCTGATGGTTGGTGCCCGGAATGGTCTCCGGCACCATGATTTTCGTGACTTCCGCCATGCGAACCGTGGTCCATGGTCGCATACATATCTGGCATTGATTTCGCGGGAGCGGGAACTTTGTCACCCATGCCAATCCAAGCGGAAGCATATCCGGTTACGTCTTGAACTGTAGTTCTGAGCTCGTAGTTTTTATGCTCTGGAACTGTGAAGAGAACGTCGTAAGTCTCCGCCATTCCCATCAAGATTTCTTTGGCTTGAACGGGCTCGATATCAACACCATCCGCCGCTATGACAGTCATCGGCAGACCTGAAAGAGAGACATAGAAATAACTTGAGGCTCCGGCATTGATAATGCGAATGCGGATTTTCTCCCCTGGATGAGCCGTGAGGAGCTGAGAGTCTCTTTTCCCGTTTATAAGGAAAGCATCATAGCCCACGTCGGAAAGGTCCATTCCTCCCATCCGGGTCCATTCATTGTAGAGATGGTTTTTCAAGCCGCCCGACTGAATCGCGCCAAAATAAGAACGGATGGAGTCTTTCTTATAGAGGTAATAGTCTCCGTCTTTTCTTAGATTGCGAATAATCTTATCTGCATTTTCATCGGACCAGTCACTAATTACGACAACTGCATCTTTATCGTAAGCTATCGCTTTCTTCTTTGGGTGAATAATGAAAGCACCGTAAACGCCTTTTTGCTCTTGGACGGCTGTATGGGAATGGTACCAGTAGGTTCCATTTTGACGGATTTTAAACTTAAATAGTCTGGATGTTCCTGGATGAATGGGTGGAGTATTGACGTAAGCAACTCCGTCTTCTTCCGGCGGTAGTAAAATGCCGTGCCAGTGAATGGAAACTTCTTCATTCGGAATCTCATTTTTTACGAGAATTTCCGCATCATCTCCTTCGGTAAATTCAAGTGTTGGTGCGGGAATCCCACCGTTTACAGTCAGAGCGAAATCAACCGTTTTTTTGCCGCTCATGTTGATGGTTTCGTTTCTAACTACCAATTCATATTTAACTGTTTTGGCGAATCCTTCGGCTGAGATTGCCATAATTGCGACTACGGGGAGGATCCAAAGTTTATTCATAAGTATTCCTTTATAGGGCCGCCAGGGGCGATTTGTGACAAGCCATCTCAAAAATTCTGATTTTTGAGATCTTGTTTCCATCAAAGTCTTTCAAGGATGGTTTTCATTTGTTCAATTTCATTGTGTTGAGCCTTGATAATATCAGCGCAGAGAGCCTTTAGTTCAGCATCCTCGATCTTGCCTTCCTGACACATCAAGATTGCGCCGGAATGGTGCGGAATCATCGAGCGAATAAACTGCTTGTCGCCGACGAGTGTTTGCTGACGAATAAAGACGAAAGAGAGCACAAAAATTAAAACAGAAGCCAAGGAGAGGGCCACATTAAGCTTCTTTTTCGGATACATCTCCTTCATAAGAATAATCATAATCACGACGGAGGGAGCAACCATCCAAAGCGTCATGTAGAGCGCATTGATGTTCATGAATATGCTACTAGCGGCATCGACCATCAAAAAGTTCATTCCGTACATAAATAGAAAATGCAGGAAAGTCATAAGAGCCAATCCTGTGTATGGATTCAGGCCGGAGTGCTGATGATTGTGCGAGCTATGGTCGTGGTGCTTCATGTGTTCCTCATTTCGTTAGTGCCTATTGTTTTTTCTGTTCCTTTTCTTCTGTCGATTGAGAGAGATCCTCTAAAATGGGACACGCTGGCCTATCATCTCCGTGACAGTGATTTGCGAGATTCAAGAGTGTTGAACGAATCGCCTGAAGGTCACTGATTTTCCTTTCAATGTTATCTAGATGAGTCAGAGTCATTTTCTTTACCTCTGAGCTAGCTCTCGTGCGATTCCGCCAGAGGTTCACGAGTTTTTTAATCTCCTTCATGGAAAATCCCATGCTTCGCGAACGTCTCACGAAAGTTAGAATATGGACGTCCATCTCGGAATATTTCCGATAGCCCGAGTCAGAACGACTCGCTTTGGGAATGATTCCGATAGATTCGTAGTGACGAATCAGCTTTGCATTTATACCTGAGGCTTTCGCCGCTTCACCAATATTCATATACGGCAGTCTAAACCTTCCAATATTTGGAAGGTCAAGAGGGTAAAGAATATTTTAGAACGGGACGTCAGAGAGGCCCCTCGATAAGCCAGGCCCAGCAGAGACATTATCTGTGAGCCCACAAGCATTCCCATCATTAGTTGACCTTCTTGGATGCCAGAACCGGATACCCCGTCTCCTCGATCAAAACCGCTATATCATTTTCATTTTTTGCGCTCTCAACTTGAACCGTTTGTGATTTGACATCGACGACAACCTTTACTTTCGGATCAATCGTTTTCAGGGCCAGGGTGATTGAGTTCGCGCAGCTACCACAAGTCATTCCAGATACTTTAAATTCGTACATGTGAGTCCTCCTTTGGACCAAGCTCTATTGCTTAATTTAAAGATGGAGCTTCCAGCTATTGGAGGGTCAAGACCTCTGGATTAAAAAAATCATAAGGGTCTGTTATTCGACCCAAATGTTCCAAATTGGGAAAAAGTGAAAGCAAGCTATTGACCTTCCAATTATTGGAAACATTAAGCTGGTCTAGAAAGCAGAGGAAATACACCATGCCAAATTTAATAGATGTAAATACGAACGGGACTAAGAACTCTAAATTTGAAATTCAAATTCCCATTCGTGGAATGACCTGCGCCTCCTGTGTTGGACGCATTGAAAAGGCTCTCCGCAAGGTGGAAGGTGTTGACGAGGTCACAGTGAGTCTTGCCACTGAATCCGCAAGAGTTCATATGTCCAACCCTTCACGGCTTACCTTTGTAATAGATGCTATTGAAAAAGCAGGCTATGAGGTCCCCATGGAAGAAGCAGAGCTTTCCATAGAGGGAATGACTTGCGCCTCCTGCGTGGGACGAATTGAAAAATCACTTAATAAATTGCCGGGTATTAAACAAGCGTCCGTGAATCTTGCGACGGAACGCGCAAAAGTCTCGTTCGTACCGGGGTTGCTGACAATGAAAGACATCGTTGCCGCCGTGTCGCAAGCGGGATACCTAGCAAAACCTGTCGGACAAAATCAGGGAGCAAGCCTTGATAAGGAAAAGGCAGCTCAACTCAAGAGGGAACGAAATCATCTTTTGATTGCGGCTCTCTTAACTGCACCGTTGGTTCTGCCAATGCTCCTTCTTCCATTTGGAATTCACTGGATGCCTCCGGGTTGGATTCAGCTTTTGTTGGCCGCTCCGGTTCAGTTCTGGCTTGGAGCCCGTTTTTATAAGGCCGCCTGGAAAGCTGTAAAGGCTAAGTCCGGCAACATGGATCTGCTTGTAAGTCTTGGAACAAGTGCTGCTTTCATTCTGAGCCTGTATCAACTCTGGGTCTCAAGCGATGAACACGCAGGTCATACCGGACAAGGACATCTTTACTTTGAAAGTGCCGCGGTCATTATCACTTTGATTCTTCTTGGCAAGTATATGGAATCAAGAGCCAAGCAGCAGACCTCGGCGGCAATTAAGGCTTTGCAGGCTTTACGTCCCGAGAGTGCACGAGTAAAGCGCGATGGAAAAGAAGTAGAAATTTCGATTGAAGACCTTGTCCTTGGGGATCTTGTCATCGTTCGTCCTGGGGAAAAAGTTCCGGTTGATGGACTTATTCGTGAGGGTTCTAGCCAAATTGATGAATCACTTATTACGGGTGAAAGTCTTCCAGTAACAAAAACCAATGGCGACAAAGTTACGGGAGGTTCGGTTAATGCAGAGGGGCTTTTGGTAGTAGAAACCACCGCCCTGGGAAGTGAAACGACGCTTGCGCGAATCATTCGACTTGTTGAATCAGCACAGGCTGGAAAAGCTCCGATTCAGCGTCTTGTCGATAAGGTAAGTGCCGTCTTTGTTCCTGTGGTCCTTCTGATTGCAGCGGCAACGATTGTGGCTTGGGGTCTTTATTCGGGTGACTGGGAAAAAGCTCTAATTTACGGGGTTGCGGTCCTTGTCATCGCTTGCCCTTGCGCCCTTGGGTTGGCGACTCCGACTTCTATCATGGTAGGAACTGGTCAGGCAGCCAAAGCTGGTATTCTTATCAAAGATGCCGAAGCACTTGAAGTGACTCATTCATTGACAACTATTGCGTTTGATAAAACGGGAACTCTAACTGAAGGTCGTCCGCAGATCTCAAAAGTGATTGGCAACAACCGAAGCTCTGACGATGTCATTCGTCTTGTAGCGAGTGTTCAGGCTGGCAGCGAACACCCGTTGGCGAAAGCTGTGATGGAGGAAGCTCGCAAGAGAGGTCTGAACTTCGAGGAAGCTTCCGAGATGAAAGCTCTTTCGGGACGCGGACTTGAAGCAAGAGTGAGTGGCCGTCTTATTTTTATTGGCACAAAACTCTTAATGCAGGAAAGAGGCATCAGCATTCAAAAGTTTGAAGACGAAGCTTCAAAGCTTTCCGAGAACGGCAATACAGTTTCGTTTGTAGCCGAAGATGGAGAAATTGAGGCGATTGGACTCTTGAGCTTTAGCGATAAGGTGAAACCGACGGCGAAAGAGACCATTCGAGAATTAAAACGCCTCGGTATTAAAACCGTTATGATTACAGGTGATAACCAAGGGGCTGCAAATAAAGTCGCGCGCGAGCTTGGAATTGATGAAGTCCGGGCAGAAGTTCTTCCGCAAGATAAATCCAGTATCATTTTGGATTTAAAGGCGAAAGGCGAAATCGTGGCGATGGTCGGAGATGGCATTAACGATGCTCCGGCTTTAGCGGCGGCTCATGTGGGAATTGCAATGTCCACTGGAACTGATGTGGCTATGCACACGGCAGGGATTACCCTGATGCGCGGAAACCCGCTTTTGATTTCTGATGCGATTGAGATCTCGAAAAAAACTTATAGAAAAATTCAGCAGAATCTCTTCTGGGCCTTTATCTATAACGTGATTGGAATTCCACTTGCAGCTTTGGGTCTTTTAAATCCGGTAATCGCTGGCGCTGCGATGGCATTCAGTAGCGTGAGTGTCGTCTCCAATTCCCTTCTTTTGAAGCGTTGGAAGCCGTCAAGTCGAGTGAACCTCGTCGCACCAGTGGAAGAGCAGGCTGCGGTTTGCCCTCTTCCAGAGAATGCTTAAGGGGGGTGTCATGAAGGGAAAATTTAAGGTTCATGTTCGCTCGGTCCATCGGGACCTCGAACTTGGGCTAATACAACAATTCTGGAAACGGCTCTTAGCGCGGGATTGAACTATCCTTTTTCTCAAAGATTGGCCGGAGTTTTCAGGGGAATGGCGGGGTATATGTCGGGACCACCCTTAATGATAGAACATTAGCATTGTTGGACATCAATGCCACATCATGCCCTAAGGGGAAGAAGCTGGTGGCAATGTTTGTCGCTCATATTCCGCACGAGCCTCCGCCCACAGTTTTCGCGTCATATATGTTTTCAAATATGACTTCATTGGGATGGCTTGAGGGACTCAAGAGATGCAGAAATCCAGAGTGCCAACAGTTTTTCATCGGGCGACCAAATGTAAAGTGGTGCTCAAAATCTTGTGGCTCTCTTTATCGCGTTCGTCAAAAACGCAAAAGAGATAAGTCCTAGCCAAGCTAGCTCCAAATCAAGCATCTAACTACGTTCAGCCACTGGCCGTCGTGCCATGTAGCGCTCGAAAGTAAGATACACGCAGGGAAGAACGATAAGGGTTAGCAGAGTCGAAGAAATGAGGCCACCGATGACGACAGAAGCAAGTGGTCTCTGCACTTCGGCGCCCACGCCTGTTGAAAGCATCATTGGTACAAAACCAAATACCGCCACCAAAGCCGTCATCAGAACAGGTCGAATTCGTTGAGCGGTTCCTTGGCGGACCAGCTCAATTCCTCTTAAGCCATTCTCTCTTAAATCATTGAAGCAGTTAATGAGAACTACCCCGTTAAGAACCGATATCCCAGCTAAGGCGATAAATCCCACCCCAGCGGAAATACTAAACGGTAATCCATTCAGCTTAAGTCCTAAGACGCCACCCACCAAAGCGAGCGGAACACCGATAAAAACAAGAAGAGTTTGCGGAATACTCCCGAAAGCCCAAAACACCATAGCGAGTACCAAAAGCAGTGCCAGCGGCGCAAAAATCATAAGACGAGATCTAGCTTCATTGAGATTTTTAAAATTTCCGCCCCATTCGAGGTAATAGCCAGGTGGAAGTTTAACTTCGGCATTCACTTTTTTCTGAGCGGCCAGCACGAAAGATTCGGTATCCACGCCGCGCGGATTGATCATGACGGCCACTCGGCGTTTCGACTCTTCACGATTGATCGTTCCGAGCGTCTCTTCAAACTGAATTTTTCCGGCTTCCCTTAGTGGAACCGAGGCTCTTTCTCCCGTTTCAACAGGCAGAGCCCGTAACACATCAAGATTGGATCGAAGGCTTTCATTAAGTCTCACCACGATTGGAAAGCGTCTCACGCCATCGAAAATATAGCCTGCCTCTTCTCCTCCAACGGCTATCGCCACGGTTTCAAGAACTTCTCTGGCTGGTATTCCAAGCGGTCTTAAGAACTCATAATTTGGAATTACTTTGAGCATTGGTGATGTGCCTTGAGCTTCACCCTCGACATCTCCCGCTCCGGGAACCAAGCGGATAGCTTTAGCAACCTGTTCTGACAACTCAGTAAGCGTCTCAAAATCTTCGCCAAAGATTTTTACGGATACATCTGCGCGAGTGCCTTCAAGTAGTTCGTTAAAGCGCATTTGAATCGGCTGACTGATAAGCACGCGTTGTCCTGGAATTTCTTCTTCAAGTTGATCTGCAATTTTTTTCGTTACTTCTGCCCAAGTGCGGGGCTCGCCTTGCTGATTCGGCCACTCAGAACGCTCTTTAAACAATACGAACGTATCGGCAAGATTGACTCCCATCGGATCGGTAGCAACTTCTGCCGTCCCAATTCGGCTGAAAACAGCTTTCACCTGGGGAAACTCTGAGATTACTTTCTGCGATTTCTCTTGAAATCTGAGGGACTGATCCAAGGAAATGTTAACGGGTCTAACAAATTGAATCGTTCTTGAGGCTTCATCCATCTGGGGCAGGAATTCGCCACCTAGTCTTGCAAAAAGAACGGCCCCCACGAGAACGGAAGCGAGTCCAAAACCGATCGTTACTGACCTTCGCTTGATAGCAAAGTCTAAGATAGGTCGATAAAGCCTTTCCGCTTGCCGCATAAGGAAAGGATCACTTTCTTGCACTTTCCCTCGTAAAAACAAGCTCGCCAAGGCTGGGACAGTAGAAAATGAAAGTATCAGCGCACAAAAGACGGCAATCGCAAATGTCGCAGCCATCGGCTGAAACATTTTTCCTTCGATTCCGGTTAAAGCGAGAACAGGGAGGAAAACAACAACCACAATCAGCTCGCCGAACCCTGCCGCAGTACGGATTTCAACCGCAGCCTCATAAACGGTTTTCTTAACTTCTTCTGCGGTCAAATTGCGGGAAAGCGACTTTGTGACATCATGGATTTTACGAACACAATGATCGAGGATAATGACTGCTCCATCAACAATGATTCCAAAGTCAAGGGCCCCAAGGCTCAGAAGATTTCCCGAAATTTTGAATTCCTTCATGAAAATAAAGGTCAGAAGTAGCGAGAGCGGAATAACAACAGCCGTAATCAGTGCCGCTCTCAAGTTGCCAAGAAGTAATAGCAAGATGATGATGACGAGACTCGCACCCATGAGCAAATTGTGTTCGATGGTGGAGAGAGTCTTATTGACGAGTTCTGAGCGGTCGTACAGAGGAGTAAGCATCACGCCCTCTGGCAGACCTTTTTCAATTTCCTTTAAGCGTTCGGCAACGCGAGTCGAAACCTCACGGCTATTTTCCCCCATGAGCATTAAAACTGTACCGAGAACGGCTTCTTGTGTACCTACGACTGCTGCTCCGGTGCGAAGCTCTGAGGCGAGACGAACATCAGCCACATCTTTAATCGTGATTGCGCGAAGGGTATTCAGGGCGCGAAGCGGTGTTAGCTCGATATCTTCAATGCCTGAAAGGAGGCCACTTCCTTGGACAAGAAACTGCTCACTGGATTGCTGAACGTAGCCACCGCCAACGTTCTGGTTGGTTTTTTCAAGCGCCTCAACAATTTCATGAAATCCAATGCCATATTCTCGAAGCTTTTCAATTTTAGGTTGGACGTGAAACTGCTTCTCGAATCCACCAATCGTATTGATTTCTGCCACACCCGGAACCCCAAGGAGTCTTGGCTTCACATACCACTCTTGAACACCTCGAAGTTCCATGAGCTGTTCGATTCGCTCACGACCGGATTTCACGTTTTTTGCTTCAATGGCGTAAAAGAAAACCTCTCCTAAGCCAGTAGAAATAGGACCGAGTTTTGGCTCAACTTTCGGCGGAAGTTCCGAGCGCATGGAAAGAAGTCGCTCGGAGACCATTTGTCTTGCACGGTAGATATCTGTGTTATCGGCAAAAACGACGTTTACGACGGAAAGGCCAAAGCGGCTGAGTGATCTTACCTGCGTAACGCCGGAAATGCCTCCCATTGAACGCTCGACGGGAAAAGTAACAGAGCGTTCAACTTCTTCAGCCGAGAGTCCGCCAGCTTCAGAAAAAACCTGCACCTGAACATTGGTAATATCAGGTACGGCATCAATCGAGAGATGGGTAAAGCTCCACCATCCAAAGCCAGCCAGTAAAGCTGTGAGGAAGAGAACTACACCACGGTTGTAGACGGAGAAGTGAATAATTCGATTTATCATAATTTAATCCGCACAGGCATCGGCCTCGGGGCCCCACACATCAAGATCAACAACTCGAAGAAGAGAAGAGTTTTCAATCACAATTTCATCACCCGCCTTAAGATCTTTGGAGGTAACGAAAGCAATTCCGTTCTGAATTCGTGGCTCTACTTCAACCATTTTGAACCAGCCGTCGCGCTTGCGGTAAACAGCGAGGAAATCTTGGAACTTTACGAGTGCTGTTACTTGAATTCTAACAGCTCCATTTTCCGCAACTGGAGCAAATCGCAAATTCAGATTCTGGATTGCTTTTTCAGAAAGTCTGATTCCATTGGCCTCGATGGCTTCCAAGACGGCCTTTCCCGGGCCGATTCGACCTTTTGGTGCTTCGCCTTCCTCGGCGCAAACCACAACAGGAGAAGAGATTAGAACGATGGTCGAGAGGAGCACGGATAGATTTCGTTTCATAGAATTTCCTTTGGAAGGAGCCCCAGCGCAGATTCGTGCTGATAATATGCTTTTAATGCCTGAAGTTCAGTTTCATTGGTAGTTTCGAGAGATTCGAGGGATGAGCGATAAATTTCGACGAGTGCATTTGGTTGAATCAGTCCACGTGCAAACTGCTTCTCACTTTCTGACACAAGTTTATTGAGACTCCCAGGTTTCGGCGCACTCTCAAGCGCTATGGTGGCTTTTTCATAAGTAACCTTAAGTGAGGCTAACGTGCTTCTTTCAAAGCGTTTCGCGGCGTTCAGATCGGCTTCCGCCTGTTGAGCCTTTGACTGTGCAAACGCGCGACCACCACCATTTAGGTTCCACAGTGGCAAGGTCATGCTGACCTTTAAACCTAGACTGTTTTCCTGCGTTTCATTTAACTGTTTAAAGCTCGGACCAATGCGGAAATCAGGCCAGGCTTGACCTGAAGCCTGAGCCATATCCGCATGGGCCAGCGAAAGCTCGGCTTCTGCAGCACGCACGCTCATTGTGGCGTTCTCTGAAGGAACAGAAAGAGAAGGCCATTTCGACCTTCTTTGTTCGTTCATCCAGTTGATTGCAGATAGGGAACGACCAGAAGCAGATTCAATCAGCGAGAGCAACGAATCCCGTTCTGCCTCATTCAGTCCAATTTTTTGTACAATCGTAGACTCGAACAAACGGAACAGCCCAAGTGCTATGCGGTCTTCTGGAGTCATGGCCCGCTTCAACTGAAGCCGCTTGGTAATACTTGTCAGAGAGGCCCGCGCTTCATTCAACAGAGTAAGCCCTTGGACAACCTGCCTCAGTCTAGTCAGACCTTCGGCCGCCTGATGAGCAATCTCGCCAGTTCTGATCGAATCCCGAACCAACGCAGAATTAATTTCGGCCTGTGCTTGATCCTTTCGTGCTGAACGTCTTCCACCGATTTCAATTGGTTGAAGGAGTTCAATCTCTGTTTCCTTTTCGCCTGACAAGAGAGACTTTGCCTCCAGTTCAGGATTTGGAATCTGACCTGCGGCTTTAAGTCTCGCGTCGGATTCAGCTCCTCTATATTTGAGTGATTGAAGAGAGGGATGTTTTTCGAGCAAGCACTGGTAAACGGCGTCAACCGTGGTCGGTTTTTCATCGCAAGCGAAAGCGAAACTGCTTACTCCCAAAAAGAGACATGCATATATGGCTACCTTCATTGTTTGACGCCCTTCTTAGCTTCAACCTTGGAGGCACTTGCTCCATCTCTCACGCACCGAACGGTCGTTCGTTTTTTAATTTCGGAGCGAAAGCGTTTCACATCATTCTTGAAAACGTTCTCTGGATCTCCGAGCTTCGAGACGAGTTCATAGAAAGGTTCAACCGTGCGTTCATTTACCAAACGGTGATAGACCCAGCGGCCTTCCTTAGTTGCACTAACAAGACCCGCTTGCCTGAGGATCTTAAGATGCCTCGAAACATTATATTCCGGTTCCTGAATGCTGTCGGAGAACTCGCAGAGGCAAACCTCTTCCTGGGGATGTGAAACCAGAAGACGAAGAATGCGCAATCGCGTTTTGTCGCAAAGCGCCTGAAGCAACTCGATAGAATCAACGTTTATTGAATACATACTTGCACTATCATGCAAGTATGTTAGAAATGTCAAAAATAAATGGCGTCCAGTAAGCCTAATGAAAATGGAGTGAGAATTATGATGAAGTTCACATTTGGAATCCTTGTTACCTCTGTTCTTTCTTTCTCAAGCTTTGCGCAGGAAGCGAAGAGCCAATGGAACCTTGTTGAACACTGCAAAAAAGACTGCTCTAAGGCAAAAACCGACGAAGACGCTCATAAATGCGCCGAAAAGATCGGGAAGCTCAACAAGGAATTTAGAAAGAGCAAATGTTGGGAGGAAAATGAGAAATACGAGGCAGCCAAGGAATCAAAAGAGAAAGCTCATTAAGAATGTCTCTGGTCGTATCCACATTCAAAATTCCTAAGATGGACTGTCCGTCCGAAGAAAAAATCGTTCGGATTGCTCTTGATAAGAGCAATAAGGTCAAGAGTCTTGCGTTCAATCTAGGTGAACGCAGCCTGACCGTTGTCCACGAGGGAGAGTCAGGCGAAATTCTGAAACTTCTTGAGCCTCTTAAATTCGGCGCTCGTATTGCTGAAAGCCGAGAGATCTCGGAGGCAGAGGAAGTTTTTGTTGATTCAAGCGAAGGGAATCTAAGTCAAAGCGCATCTGAGGCAACGGTCCTGAAGCAGCTTCTTGCGATCAATGGCTTCATGTTTTTTCTGGAACTCTTTTGGGGTATTTACGCCGGGTCGACTGGCCTGATTGCAGATTCTTTGGATATGTTTGCAGATGCAGCGGTCTACGGCTTGAGTCTATTCGCCGTAGGAAAAGCGATTGAGCTTAAACGGAAAGCCGCTAGGACAAGTGGCTTTCTTCAAGTACTTCTGGCGCTGGGCGCATTAAGTGAAGTAATTCGGCGTCTAGTTTTCGGAAGCGAGCCGGAAGGCCTATTTATGGTTGGGATCGCAGCCCTCGCACTGGTTGCTAACGTGGTTTGTCTACTACTGCTTTCTCGTCATCGTGAAGGCGAAGTTCACATGAGAGCGAGTTGGATCTTTTCAACAAACGACGTGATAGCGAATGCTGGAGTCATTATTGCTGGCCTCTTTGTCCTGTGGACGAAAAGCAACTGGCCCGACTTGATTGCTGGATCAGTTATTACCATAGTCGTGCTGCGAGGAGGCTTAATGATTCTAAAGATTTCGGCAAAAGAAAAGCCTCTGATCGCCGATCCGAGTTAAAATGCCATTAGCTTGAAGGAAAAGCGCACGAGACGTCGCAAAAACTCTGCGGCCGGAATGGGGCATGATTATCCCCGGTGTTGACTATAAAAATCTAAACTCTCAAAGAGACAAAGTCGTGCCGCCCTTCTCACCCAAAAAAGAGAGCAACGATGCACCCTCGGGAGTTATTCCACCACGCAAATGAAGGCCAATGAATTTTCGTAGGCCTTCCAAAAATCTGTAGCGCATTTAACTACACGAAACCTTAAGATTATTTCTATCGCTCCTCCAAGAATTTGTAGCGATGACGAAATGATTCGCTCATTCAAAAAATTGCCGCCGTCTGGTTCTACTTGTGAATTCAGGCACTTGAAGACGACTGCCATTGGATGAACCCACTGGCCCATCTGTTGAAATACACCCACCTCGAAAGTCGCTGATATGCAGTGACTCAAATAAAAAACCAATGAGGTGTGAAATGAAAAAAGCGATTGTTACGTTCTTAATGTTCTTGTGCGTGAGCTTGGTGGCCTGTTCTGAAAAATCCAACGGGCAACCTAGGTTTGCGGGAAATGGAAGTCCTTCTTCATCTCCAAACAGTTTGCCAGAAGATGTGCCGGAAAATTTTGACTACAGCAAGTTGATGCACTCCGAACAAGGTACTTGCGGCGTGAAAGGTGGCGTCTATTTCAAGTATCTACTGATAGAGGATATCATCGTCGGAAAATCGGAACGAGGAAAAGACGTCCTGGCCGAAGTACGTGTTGCTCTTTCCCCTGATCGCAAATTCGTTGCACACTATGAGGAAAAAGAAGTCGAAGAGTACACGGCGACGGGCTACACCCACAAGCGCGATAAGAGCCGCTTCATTTCGGGCTACTGGTTTTTAGATGACCAGACAATGGTTATCGGTGATCTCTTAAGGGTCAAAGCGAAAATGGTCGATAATCGCGTTAAAGCATCGGCTGTTTTCTTCGCGATGTTATCACTTCCCATGTAAACGGCATGACGGCAAATGGCGTGATGGTTTGGTCCACTTCGCCCGGAACTAAATCGTACCGCGAAGTCTGCCCCACAGTGGAAAGCCAGCTTGGAAACTTCGCTGGGTTTGCCTCACAGATTGACTCGGAAAGTATTAAGATGAGTTCGCTTCAGTTGGTTCAGGGCCAGCAATTCAAAACGGGCTCTTTCTATGTCAATGATATGCAGCTTTTTCTGCATAAAGGAGGTTCGTTCCATCTCCTTTTGAGCGGTGTTGATATGAATGATCCCACTCGCACGCTCAAGCATTACGTCGTCGAAGAAAGTTATTGGGAGCGCATTACCTCGAACAAGCTGACCTTCTACATTGGTTCCCTGCTGAAGAAGACCGACGGCGGAGCAAGGCTTTGTCTGACGAAGGATCTTTACTACATCACTCCAATGAATGAGGTGATCGACTTTCCAATCGAGGAAGAAAAATGCGTAGACCTTGAGTTTCGCGCAAGCAATTACTCGCTCGATGATCTGACCGGAAACTATCGCTAATATCTCCCGTGGGTCGCCAGCTTCTCCTTCTGGCGGCCCCTTTTTTCTGTTAAATTCCCATCACAATCTGCCCCTCTTCAGTGGCAAGAAGCTGGTGTCAAAACGCTCTCTAAGCCTTATTCATGTGTGAAAAAAATATATGCTTTTTCGAGATATTTGCAGACGCTCCAATTTTTTGGAGCTGGCAACTTTCCTCGTAGTTACCAATAGTTGAGGCGCATTCCAGTTCGTCTGCTACAGGAATCTGTAGCTCGCTATTTTTCATCCACACACAGCTAAATGCTATAATTTTCAACACCTTGCAATCAACTGTTTGTATTTATCAAAACTGGCTACGGATCTCCGTAGCGGAAGGCTTTGCAATTTCAGGAAGATTTGCCTTAACCGTTTTAAACGGCATCCAGCGCTAAATAGAAGTTATATGGATCAGTAAACAGAATTGGCTTCATACTTGCTAAAGACCTCCTTGACCGAACAGTCGGATCAGGAGTTTCTATGAAGCAAACCATTCTTGCCATTGATAACGATCATCTAGTTTTGACGTCCATCAAGATGCTGTTCGCTGACGCCGACATCGAAGTTGAAACAGCCAGCTCAGGAGAACTAGGAATCGCTTTGTTTCGTGAGCAGCCGAACCGATTCTCAGTTGTGCTTCTCGATTTTGAAATGAAAACTAAAGAAGGTCATGGAATGGATGGCGATGAGGTCGCCGTTGCGCTGAAGGCGATACAATCGGAGGTAAGGATTGTCATGGTCTCCGGCGTGGAAGACCAGGAAATCATCGACAAGTGCCTTAAGGCCGGCGCGGAAAAATTCCTTCGTAAAGGAAAAGATCCTTCGCCGCTCATTTCCCTCATAACTTCGATGCTGCCGAAGGGAGCCGAAGACGGCAAAGAGCGAAGCGACATCGAGCGAGAGCAAAAGATTCGCCACGTTTTGAAAATGGTTGGTCGATCCCGTGAGTTCTGTGAAGTCGCAGATTTTGTTGAGAAGATTGCTCCGTTTGACGAACCCGCTTTGATTCTTGGTGAGTCCGGTGTCGGAAAAGAAGGAATTGCAGGCGCTGTTCATGAAAATTCGCGTCGAAAAGGAAAACCATTCGTTGCGATCAACTGCGCGGCCTTCAGCAAGGAACTTCTTGAAAGCGAACTCTTCGGTCACGAGCGCGGAGCATTTACCGGAGCTTTGAATAAGAAGATTGGTCTTTTTGAAGCTGCCGATGGAGGCACGATATTTCTGGATGAGATTGGCGATATGCCACTCGATTTGCAGGCAAAAATTTTACGGGCATTGCAGGAGAAGAAGATTCAGCCAGTCGGGGCATTGGCTCCGCGCAAGGTCGATTTCCGTGTCGTCGCGGCTACTCACAGGAATTTGCGTGAGGCCGCGGAAAAAGGAACCTTTCGTCAAGACCTCTACTATAGATTGAAGTACCTCACTATTGAAGTCGTTCCGCTAAGAGAGCGTCCCGAGGACATTGAGCCACTGGTTTTCCATTTCATCAATGAAATGGAAAAGAAACATGGGACCAGGAAGACCATTACCCATGGGGCTTTGAGAAAGCTAAAAAGCCATTGTTGGACCGGGAATGTTCGTGAGCTTGAGGCTGTCGTGAAAAAAGCTTTCGTCATGTCCGATGGCCGGATCACGCCACAGGCGTTTATGGATGAAATTGCAGAAATTAGGAGCAACAACATTGAAGCAGTTCTCGCAAGTGGCGAAATCATAAAATACGACGAGTTCAGGAAAAGAGTTGAGGAGCAAGAACGAACGCTCCTTAAGCGTGCGATGGAACTTGCGAAAAACGTCAAGAGCGATGCAGCGGCGCTTTTGGGAATGAACCACAACACCATGAACTACCGCAGATCAGTATTGAAGATAGAAGAAGGAAAGACCCTCACGGGAAAAGCGGCTTCGCAAAGCAACTCTTTCCGCGAGTTAAAGTAAAACCAAACCCGAAGGGAGTAGAAATGAAGATAAAGAACTTAATGGCGATGGCATTAGCCCTTGCTCTTTCCAAAACCGCTTTTGCCGAAGGCTCGGAATCGAAGTCCGTTCAGCACGGCGAATACTATGCCTTTTCGCGTGAACTGGCCGAGAAGCTTTCACTCGACTACGACACTGTAATTCGGGTCGTCAAGCCGACGCCCGGTGAAAATATCGTTGTGAAAGTCGATGAGTTAGATCAGGTCGATATTTCGATTTTTGATAACACGCAGTTCGCCACGGCGAGAATGGATTTTGTTCGTCAATGAGTTTGAAAGACAAATCTCTCATTCTTATCGAGCATGGCGAATGGATCTTTGATCTCATGGGCCCTCTTTTCCAAGAGGGCCTAATTAACAGACTTGGAGCATCGGCCAGAGACCTTCGGCTTCCGATGATGGAGCTTTCGCTTCACGCCTATGGGGTATCAAAGATGGAGCCTCATCCTTTGAAGCGGACAGGCCGTTTTCTCGGAGAGGCAATCTTCCAGGAAAGGGACTCAGAGACGCTTCAACGGCTAGCTGCTGGAGTCTATGCGAAAGCACGGCCTATCCCATTTTCTCAAGAACGCAAGTCGGTTATCGCGATGGCAGAGAGATTTATCGCTAGCAAGTCAGTGGCAACCGGAGAGCTCGTTGAAAGGTGGATTTCAACATATCTTCTTTTAGGAGACGTTCATTTCCGCTCGGGTTCGAGCCCCCACGCGTTTGGGTGTATATTTCTAGGCGAAAAAATGGACAGCTTGGCATTTGAAAACCTAGCAGTCTCGATTGTTCACGAGATGGCTCACCAAGAACTTTTCCTTTTCAATTTGATTGATCGTTTGGTGAACGCCGAGGCGGACTTCAATCTGGTCCATGCGCCATTTCAGGGAATCAAACGGCCTCCTATTGGACGGCTTCACTCGCTCTACGCCCTTTTCCGTATGGTTGAATTTGAAAAGCTGGCGGATCTTCCGCATGAGAGACATCAGCAGCTTTTGCTGGACACCATTCATTCATTTGAAGAGTTTGAACTCACGGATTTTGCAAAGCGGCTTCTGCGCTCTATTGAGCGAGGTCTGTCTTTGGACAAGGTCGTCAGGAGGGCTTATGCTTAGAATAAAGATTTTAATTTTCGCGCTAGGAGCCTTTATGAACCTACAAGATGCAAGCGCAGCCGTGCCGAAGCTCGGCTATGTACCGGGGTCTTTTCCGCGTGACGTAGTAAAAATCAATCAGTTCGCCGAGCACGTTCTTTTGGGGCAGATCCTTGAACCTTTAGTTGACGCGGATCGCTTTGGAAATATGACCCGAGGGATCGCCGATCAATGGAAAGTTTCTCAAGACGGTAAGACCATCGTTTTCCACATTGAAAAAGGACAGACGTTCTCCAACGGCCAGCCCATTCGCGCTAGGGACGTTAAGTACAGCATCGACAGACACCTGAAAGAAGCTACGCAATCGAGCAACTTTTTGAAGTCGATCAAAGAAGTGAGGGAAACTGGAACGCTCGAAATCACCCTGTCTCTTTCTGAAGCCAATGTCGCTATTTTGAAAGCTCTCTCGCGGGATCATTTAGGCATTGTGCCCGATGGATGGAAATTTGATGCTGGGTCAAATGAACCTTATATTGGCTCTGGACCATATCGTCTGAAAAAAGAAGGTGGCACATGGTTCTTCCTTAAGAATGAACGGTACTCGAAGGCCAATCATATCTCTGTTCCGAAATGGGAGCTGGTTTACTTCAAAGATGATGATACTCAGAGTCTCGCGCCTGAGATTCCAGACTACGTTCCAATGGCAAGTCAGGCAGTTTTTGAAGAGCTGACGAAACTCTCTAAAGAGAAAAGCATCTCTCTTCAATCAAAGGAACAGACGAGTTTTGTACAGACTTCGCTGTGGTGGTATCCGAATGGAGCCAACTACACATCCGAAGACAAGAAAAATCGTATCATGTCATTCCTCAATGAACTCGTTGAGGAGAAGGCGAAAGCTCATAAGTTGCAGTGAGCAACAGGTATCGTGCCTGTAGGGATTTCGGGCTATCTTCCCGAATCCGTGAGGTCCGAAAGGCCAAGTGGCAAAATTGAAAAGAAAATCCCAGTTTCTGTGGCAGTCATGGGTGCCTTCGATTTTATCTTCGATGGAGAAGACGTAAAAAAGCTTGCAGACACCTATGGCATTGAACTGAGTCACTTCAATTTTACTCCTCTGGAACTTGCGTCGATTAAAGCAAAAAAACCTGATGTCGTGATGGCTGGCTGGGCTGGGGGCTTCAATGATCCCGAGGGATTCCTGCCTCTGCTGAATCAACTCCTTGGGGTCGATTTTGTGGATTATCTCGGTGATCTACGTTCAATTTATCTGCAAGCCCGAATAGAACAAGATTGGTCAAAGCGTAGCGATTTGTTCCGTTCCTTTAACAAGAAGATCGTCGAACAAAAAAGGATGGTCCCAGGTTGGAAAGTTCCCATGTACGCCGTCTCGCGTTCCGGTCTTACCGAGGAGAATATCGGTTTCCGTTATACTCCACGCTTAATTAACGTGAAGTACACCAAGTAAGGACAGGCTCCGGTGAACGCAATTCCCAAGAAGATCAGGTTCGGCCAGTTTTTCGGAATCGTTGTATTCCTCGTGGTCATCATTTTCTCGGGGCTGGCCACGGGCATCCAGATATATCGCGACTTCATGGAAGCCAAAGTCGCTCGTGAGGATTCTCAGGCTATTGTTTCTAAGCTTGCCGTGCAATCCCTTCGCGCTCCTCTGGTTCAAGGAAGCTTTATTGAAGCAAAAATGCGTGCCAGGAGCATTCAAGAAAGCACACAGGTCGCGTGCGTTGAAATCAGCGCCAAAGATGTGCCTGTCGCTGAGTGCGAGTTGGCGGCAGATAAAAAACAAAACCTTTATGCCGTAACTGATGGCGTTTTCTACGATGAATTTCAAAAAGAAGAGGCCGCGAAAGTTACTCTCTACTTCGACAATTCCGACATTTACACATCTCTAAAACAGAAGATCAGATTCGCTGCGGTCAGCAATTCGGCGCTTGCATTGTTTGTGCTTGGAATTTTGCTCTTTGCGAGCCGAATTATTAAGCGAGATCTAAATACGATCATCGAAGAATGCGAAGGGAAAGCGCCAGAGGGCGCACCGATCTGGCTTGCTGAGTTCTCCTATCTCAAAAAGAAAATCAAAATGCACATGGATGCAGCTGAGGTTAATGCTGAAACCCGTGCATCTGGTGAATTGGCCCGACAAGTAAAACATGACATTCGGTCGCCTCTGGCAGCCCTTAACAACACTATCAAGTCTATGGCTCTACCAGCAGATAAGAAGTCCGTCATTCAGAGTGCAATCAGCCGGATCAATGACATTGCCGACGACCTTAATCGAACCAAAGTGAATTCAATCACAGCTAGGTCGGAAAATTCCATTCAATCTCGACAAAGCCTTGGCGAAATATTGGCGTCAGTGATCGACGAAAAACGAATCCAGTACAAGGATTTGCCTGAAATTGCTTTTGAACTACACCTGGATTCAGAACCAGACGGCAGCGTTGCGATGGATTCCAAGGAACTAAAACGAATTCTGTCGAATGTTCTCAATAATTCTGTAGAAGCCATAGAAGACACAGGTCTTATCAAAGTTGACCTCGGCCGCAATCAAGATTTCGCGCGGATTTTTGTGGTCGATACCGGAAAAGGAATTCCCCCTGAAGTGATTCCATCTCTTGGTGGCAAGGGAAAGACGTTTGGTAAACAGCATGGAAGCGGTCTGGGGCTCTACCACGCGATTAGCACCATTGAAGGTGTTGGTGGGCGCTTCACGATTGATTCGGACGGTATAAGCGGAACCTGCGTTGAAATCCTGATTCCGCTTGCTTCCAATCAGGGCAAACCTGCTGCCGGAATTCTGTAGCTCCTCTAAAAATTTGCAGTCATGTATTATCTTGGGTTTTCGATATCTTATCGAGATCACCTGCAATGAATTGCAGAAACCCTTCCGGTAACTGGACGAGTGCGATTCGCTCGATCATAAAAATTCATTTTATCTCAACTACTTACAACAAGGTAGTCTGCATCCGTGATTCGGCACGCCTGTTGATATGGATACTTTTGAAGGCTGATGAATAGCCTCGAAAGGAATCTATATGAAGAACATAAAGCAAATTCGAGAGACAATCCCTCGCAATGTGAAAGTAGCGGCATCAATGCTGTGGCGAGCTTTGGTGGGCGGTCTACGGATGGTTTGTACCATCCTTTTTGTTCCTCCGCCGCAACAACAGCAAATCGAAGAGGAACGGATTCGTGTCCCTGAGCTCGCAAGGCATTCCCGAAAAATAGGAGGGGGATAAAATGGAAAACAAGAAAATCGTAAATGCAATCCCTGACGGGATGCATACGAAGAAGAAACGCCTCTCTGATGCGCTCAATGTGCTGTCAGAGATGTTTGGAATCGAGTTTGGGAGCGTCACCATCAAATTCCACAATGGAAAATGGAGCCCGAAAATCGAAATCGAAAAACGAATGGTAGAAGAGATCAAAGACTAGAGAAAGTGCCCACCCTATAAAGGGCGGCTATGAGCAGCCAAGGTATCGCCTACCATAACAACGGCGGCGGAACCGTGAAGTTAGCCTCAACCAAATCAGAAAAAGGACTCTGATCGGCTGAACTTCAGAAAGGAATCCAAAATGGATTCGAGTCAAATGCCCGCTCAGGCTATTGAGCAAATGTTAGTCGTTCAAACCCAGGCTCCGTGGCTTCTGGAAAACGGAAAAATCACTCCTGAGCATTATCTGAGAGCGCTCACTCCATACTGGGATTCTGAAACCTGGGAGAAATATCTCACATGGTTTGAGAATCAAACCGGACAGCGAGCCGAATCGCTTGTTCCTCCGCGAAGGTACACGGAGATTTGTGAATCCCAAGAAGAATCTATTTTCTCATTTGCACAAAGCAATGCCGAAGAAGATCTGCGTGTCTTGGTCGGTGAATACCTTCACACCCTCACGGATCTTCAACGTCGTGTAGTCGAGATGATCTTTTGGGATGGCCGGAGTACCCGCACTGTCGCTCTTACACTGGGAATTCGCCATCAATCTGTTCATCGGCTCAAAATACGCGCTCTCAATAAAATCAAGGGTTTGCTCAGGGAGGGTGCCACTTCCCGTATTATGAGAGGGGAAATTTCCCCAAACCAGAAAGGGGGAACCGATGAAACAGGACTTCTACTGGCACACCGTATGTTGCCGCAAGCCAGTTAGTGACGAACGATTCGCGACAGATGAGCAGCAGAGCCTAGAACATCGAGATCAAGGGACCACCCACTCGTGGGGGCCCCGATGAAAAGCACGATCTTGAAAAAGGCAGCCGAGCATCTTCCGATGCGAAATGAAGATCAAGAGAAAGATCTCCGCATTCTCTATGAGATTATGCCGAGTTTAAGCGATGAAGGAATTCTAGCCATCTACTTCCGTTTTTGGGAGCGGCTACTGATCGAAGACATCGCAAGAATTCTCGGTCTTTCATGGGGCGAGACAGACCAACTAATTGAGAACTCCATCAAAGAACTCCGTAACGGATTTTTGAAAAACAAACTGAGCGAGCGGCTGGTAGCCGCTTAGTAACAAAAACACATTTTTAATAAAGAGAGGTTTTTCCTATGGAAAAGCAAACGAACACTTTCGCCCAAAATGGCAGTGAATCGAATCAGTATTTCCGCTTTCAGGTCTTTCAAGGCATCAAAGAACTGAACGGCAAGATCAAAAAAACCAAAAGCGTGGGCATGGCCTACCTCAAAGAGGGCCAGAATATGTTCAGCCTCCGACTCTGGACATTCTCGTGGGAGAGATTCTTCCTTCTTCCACACAAGAGTGATCCCTCGAAGTATCTCGTAATGACTCGGGAGCCGAATAAGAGTCCCAAAGCTAAGAACAAATACTTCTGGAATATCGTTGGAAGTGGCGCCGTTGATTCTACTCAAGGAATTATCGAGTTGGACTTCGATCTATTGAGCAAGCCCATCTACGTCAATATTCATCCAGAGCCTTCGGCGCACACGAGTGATCTTCCGGCACCAGAGGCTTTCGAGCAAGCGGCGTAGATTAAATCCAAGAGAAAGTATTTTGCGCGTTCATTTGAGCCCTTTCTGAATTTTTTCAAAAGGAGCCAAAATGAAACATCAGAAGCTTCTAGTCCTCGCTGGCCTCATGGTCTTTTCGATGATGCTGGTTCCAGACCTCGCGCACGCCAGTCTGGAATCCAGCCTCATCGGGATCAAGTCGAAGTTGACAGGCGTAATCCTGCCACTTCTTTCCGTGATCGGGATTGCGATTGCCGCAATCTCGTTCTTCACGGGAAATCCGAACGCGAAACAGCACATCGTCTATGCGGTGTTGGGCTGTATGTTCGGATTCGGCGCACAAGCTATCGTGGACTTCATCGCCCAAACGGTTCGCTAGAGGTGAACGATGGATGATGAACTGCTAACGAGCCGAGTGCCGCGAGCGCTTGAAATGAAGTCAAAACTCTTCGGATACGAGTTGTCTGATCTGCTTTTGATCTTTATGAATCTTGCGGTCACTAACCTTGTTTTCGGGGCCACGTCCTTTCGCTACCTCATGGTGTGGGGAACAACGCTGTCACTAGCGTTGTTCCTCTTTTTTGCGAAACGCGGGCGACCTGACAACTATCTGCAACACCTTATTGAGCATTATGTACGTCCGGCCTATTTCGCTGCCGGACGCGGCGACAAGATCTATCGCCGCTATTTCAAAAGGAAAAAGAACGATGAGTAATAAAGCAAAGGATGCCGCACTAGCGGAAGAATTGCCATATTGGGACTTCATCGACGGTCCAATGGCCCATGCAATACTCCACGATGGGTCACTTGTGGGTGGCCTCAGAGTGGGATTGATTGACGTTGAGTGTTTTGATGAAGCCAAAACCAACGGCCTCACGATGGGTCTGCGCTCGGCTCTTAACTCCATTTCCGAAGGTACGAGCTTGCAGTTTGTTCTAAGCGTGAGATCGGATTTCTCAGACGTACTATCGGCACACTCGAACGGAAAAACACCGAGTATTCACCCCTTGGTTCAAAGCATTGCCGAATACCGAGAAAAGAAACTCAGTCGAGCGATGGAGGATGGTGAGCTTTACAGGCCGGAACTCTTCATCTATGTGCGCGTTCCTGTCGTAGAAGCAAAGGCCGTCAGCATCTTTAAGAAGAAAGAGATGTTTTCCGAGAGAGCTGCCGAAGCCTACGAGGAAACACTGGAAGTCTTGGGCCAAAACATCGAAACGCTTGCTTCAAGTTTTGAAGCCTTGGGAATTTCAAGCCAAGAGCTGACCCGCGAAGAGATTCTTAAAAACGTCTATGAGTTTTTGAATCCTAGGCGGTCGGCTGGCGAGCCTACCCCTGTGGTTAAAACTTTCGATGAGAGCGATATTGAAAAGGACGTTCTCACTGAAGTGGATTGGTTAGCCACGCAATCACCACGGGAGCAACTGGTCTTTGGCGATCTGGTTTTGGGCTTTGAGCAATTCACCCTTGATGGCTTTTACCATCGAGTGATTACTCTAAAAACATTGCCGGAAGTCACCTACGCCGGAATGATTGCAGATTTCTTGCGACTGCCGTTTCACTACGACTTGATCTTGTCACTCGATGTACCGCCACAGGCAAGCGAGATGGCGAAGCTCAATCAGAAACGAAAGATGGCGCACTCGATGGCCGTCACAAGCGGCAATAAGGCTAGTGACCTTGAAAGCGAAACGAAGCTCTCTTCCACTGAGGAGCTGATTCGGGAGCTTCTAAACACGGGCCAGCGTATTTACGCCGTCCAACTGAGCGTGGTCTTAAAGGCCCCCGCCACACCTGAAGGCGCAAAACGCCTAAACCGCGATGTGCGCGAAGTTTTGGCGCGGTTTCGTGCCCTGCAAGGGGCCGAAGGGTTGGAAGAAAGTGTCGGCGCATGGAAGGTGCTTAAAGGCAATCTTCCTGCGGCTCCGCTCTCGTTAGAACGTGCGCGAAAAATGAAAACCAATAATCTCGCTGATTTCCTTCCGGTCTATGGGCCGCGTGAAGGCGACCGCGACCCGGTGGTTCTCTTTCGCAATCGCTTGAATGGCCTTGTGAGCTTCAATGCCTTTGACCCTGCGTTACCGAATTACAATTCGCTGGTCACAGGTTCTTCGGGTGCGGGTAAGTCGTTCTTGAACAACTGCATTTTGCTTCAAGAGCTGGCGCGTGGGCTTCGCGTGTTCATTATCGACATTGGTGGATCATACAAAAAGCTCACGGAATCCTTGGGCGGTCAGTACCTTGAGATCAACCTGTCTGACCAATACCGGATCAATCCGTTTGATCTTCCTGATCCAACGGTGGAACCTAGCAACCAGAAGATCAAGTCTTTGCTTGCTTGCGTGGAAAGCATGGTTTCGGAGGATGAAAAAGCGAAACTGCCGAAACTCGACCGCGCTCTGTTGGAGCGAGCGATCATCGAGCTTTACAAAAGCCGACGGGCCAAGGGTGAAGTGCCGACGTTGAGCGATCTTGCCCGTTATCTCTCGGCATTTGAGGAAGACTCAATGCGGGCCGTATCGAAGATGCTTTACCTCTGGACGGGAGAACGCCCCTACGGGCGGCTTCTTGACGGAATGGGAAGCCTTCGCACGGATGCTTCGATCTGTACCTTCGATTTGAAGGGGCTATCGGCTTATCCCGATCTGCAAAGCGTGATGATCCTGATTTTGACGGACTTCATTCTCACTCAAGTTGAGGGAGATCGAACGACGAAGAAGCGGATCATTCTTGATGAAGCATGGGAGCTGTTGAAATCAAACGCGGCAGCTTCTTTCATGGAGTATTGCGCGAGAACGCTGAGAAAAACAGGTTCAGGAATCACCTTCATCACGCAAGGCGTGGAAGAGATCGTGGTAAGCCCGATTGGGCCAGCCATTCTCAACAACACGGCAACGAAGTTCATTATGCTCCAGCGTGGCGACTCCGAAATCCTGCGTGAAACGCTAAAATTGAACGATCAGGAGCTTGGTCTCATTCACTCTCTTGGACAGAAGAAGGGTGAATTTTCCGAGGGCTTTATGATCGAGGGCGATCATCGTCAGGTGGTGCGTATATTCCCAAGTCCCTTTGAATACTGGCTATCGACTTCAGATGCTCAGGACAATGCGTATCTCGGCACACTTCGAGATGCGGGATTGAACTTGGTTCAAGCGATTGAGAAGGCCGCACTTGTGTATCCAAACGGCGTTGCTCAAGGAGCAGCGAAAGGAAGTGCCGCATGAAAAAATTGAAGAACTTTTTTGTCATTGGAATTTTATGCCTGTCAATCACCGCACCAAAGCCCGCGAAAGCGGATTTGTTCGGTGGTGATGTGGCGGTACTCATGCAGATTCTCGCAAACGCGATTCAACAACTGGCGCAACTTCAGAAGATTCTATCCACTGGTGACGATACTTTGGGGCTACTCAGAGACATAAACCGAGGGATCAGGGATGGCCTTACAGTTATGCAGATGATGAATCCGCGATTCAATCCAGGAATCTATGGGAATCTTGAGACAGCCGATCAGGTGTTACGGATCATTGACGATCTGTATGGGAAGATCCCACAGACGGCGGAGCTTCGCTTGCAGCAAGCGCAGGATCAATCCGCATCGGAGAGCATTTCCATGAATGGTACGCTCTTTCGATTCGCGGACCAGGCAGACGAGGAAAGTAAAAGGATTTTTGCCCACTCTCAGAACGTAAGTCCGCAAGGGGCGGCAAAACTCACTGCACAGAGCCTTGCTGTTCTCATTGGGGTCACAACCCAAGTGCTTCGCACCAATTCGATGATGCTAAAAGCTATGGGTGAAAACATGGCCTTGCAGAACCGAAAGGAAAAACTGCAATCAGCGCAGTTTCGTGAGCAGTACGACGGATTATCTGACGGCTTTGGCAAACTTCCGAGGGAGACCAAGCTCGGCAACCTCAAAGGAGATTAGCCTATGCCAGATTTTAATTTGATGGGTTCCCTCATGCGCGACCTTCACCAAGAGTTCGTGCGAATGTACTACTTGATGTTGCCCGTGTTTTTCTGCCTTTCCATTGCGATCACTTGGTTGCGTTCTCCGGGAAACAGTCTGGACTTTGTTGATGTGCTCAAGAGAGCGATGATTTCAACGCTGCTTCTTGCTGCTTTTCCTGAGATTAGCCAAAGCATCGTCTTTATCGCAGATGGAATTGCGGAAAAGATCGACTCCATGAATACGCTCGATAGCGTAATTCAGATGGCGAAGGAAAAGAGCGAGAGTTATCCGTCAGGATCAGCAAGCATCCTTCTCGGATTCAACGATCTTCTAATGGCGGTGCTTACTTTTTTGAGCTTCTTGATCCTCTTCATTGCCCGTTACCTGATGATTGCTATGTATCACTTCTTTTGGGTGTTCTACATGGTATCAGCTCCGCTCTTACTGCTTTTCAATTTGTTCCCCGCAACGGGAAACATCACGGCCAACCTCTTTCGCGGAATGATCGAGGTGGCCTGTTGGAAAATTGTGTGGGCGATCTTAGGGGTCATGCTTGCATCTTTGGCCTTTGGGGATGCGTACAAAACTGAGGGGGCTTATGTGACTATCGTTGTGATGAATTTCGTCATTGCGATTGCAATGCTCGCAACTCCTCTTTTCGTGAAATCCCTTGGAAGCCAAGGGGCGCAAGCCATGTCGTCAGGGATCGGGCAGCAAGCGGTTGCGGCAATGGCGGCAGTTCCGACCAAAGGAATGTCGTTAGCTGTAAAAGGCAAAGCGGCCTACTCCGGCGCAAGTGGATACGCCAAAAGCAAAATTGCGAATTACCAAGCTGAGAAGAAACGAAAGCGGGATATGTACCGCTACTAAAAAAAGGAATTTATGAACGAATCTGTAAAACTAAAACTTAGAAAACTACCGAAGGCTATCGCGGAGCTTTCTCACTCGAATCAATTTTTGAAAATGTCGGCGTTTTCCGCATACCTCATTTGCGGTCTGCTAGTGACGCTCCTCTTTTACCAAGCGATCAAACCCACGGCGGTTTTAACGCTTGCACCAGATGGCTCTTACTATCAAGAGGCACCGAAGCCCGATCCGAAAATCGAGATCGAGCGAGCTGTGCGTGAATACCTGAAGTATCGCTACAACTGGACACCGAAGACAGTTGCCACCCAAGTTGGAAAAGCCGGAGACTTTATTCTGTCTTCGACTAAGCGAGCCTTTGACGGTTCCATGCAAAACGTCATTCGCTTTTCTGTAGATAAGATCGTCGCACAACGGGCTTACCCTGTGGAAATCCGAGTGGACTTGAAGAAAGGCATTGCCATCATCGAGGGGGATCGAATCACCTCCATTCAGGGCCTCAAGGCTGCGGGCGATCTTCGCTTGGAGCTTGGTTTTGAATCCGGCCCGCGCACGGAGCAAAACCCGTGGGGCGTGTATATCTCGAAAGAAAAAGAATACTCTCCTTAAAGAAGGTTGTGTTCTTTTCCGAAGTCCATGAGCTTGGATCGGATTGAATCTCTGGCTTGGCAAAATGCTGATTCCTTTTCTGGATCTGCAACAGATGCGGGATCAGGAATAGGCCAGTGAATCTTTTTGGCCTTGGAAACCATCGTGGGACAGACCTCTTCGGCGCAGAGGGTAATCACATAGTCAATGGAAGCCAGAAACTTCGGCGAAAGTCGGTCGTAGGATTTTGAAAAATTCCTTGAAATGTCGATACCATCTTCCTTCAGAACTTCGATGGCCCAAGGCTGAACTTTTCCAGAAGGAACAGAGCCAGCACTTTCGATGTGAGCTTTATCGCCGAACATTTCTTTCGCAAGACCTTCTGCGATCTGGCTTCTTGCTGAATTTGCAACGCATAAGAAAAGGATATTCATATTAGAGCCTCCTTTGAGTGGAAGAAGTGACGCCGAATATAGAGCGATACGCTGACAAGAGAAATAAGAACTGGAACTTCGACGAGAGGGCCAATGACGGCGGCAAAAGCGGCTCCGTGATTAATCCCGAACGTCGCAACGGCTACCGCAATCGCTAATTCAAAGTTGTTGGACGCTGCTGTAAATGAAAGTGTAGCCGATTGACCGTAGTTGGCTCCGGCCTTTTTGCTCATAAAGAATGAAAACAGGAACATCAAGACGAAGTAGATTACGAGAGGGATAGCGATTCTCAAAACATCCATTGGAAGTTGGACGATTTGTTCACCCTTCAGGGAGAACATTAAGACAATCGTAAACAAGAGCGCAAGAAGAGTAATTGGCCCGATCCTGGGAAGAAAAGTGTCGTCATACCATTTTGCACCAAACTTCGGTCTTAGTACTTTCCTGGTGATGTATCCTGCGATGAACGGCACTCCGAGATAGAGAAAAACGGCTTTCGCTACGTCGGCTATTGAGAGGCCAATTTCAACACTCGTGAGTCCAAACCATTTGGGCAGGATAGAAAGAAAAAACCATGCGTAGATGGGAAAGAAAAGCACTTGAAAAATGGAGTTGAAAGCAACGAGGCCCGCGCAATACTCGCGGTTTCCGTCTGCCAAATCGTTCCAGACCAGTACCATTGCAATACAACGGGCAAGGCCAATGAGGATCAGCCCGACCATGTAGTCCGGTTTGTCAGGTAGGAAGATGATGGCGAGAGCAAACATCAAGAGAGGCCCGATAATCCAATTTTGTACTAAGGAAAGAAGGAGGACTTTTTTATTCAGAAAAACCCGTCCGATCTCTTCATATTTTACCTTGGCTAAAGGGGGATACATCATCAGGATCAGGCCGAAGGCAATGGGGATCGAAGTTGATCCCACGCTCATTTTTCCGAGGATTGAAACGATTCCTGGATAGATAAATCCTAATGCTATGCCGAAAAACATCGCTAGGAAAATCCATCCAGTGAGGTATCGGTCAAGAAATGAGAGGCGTTTGGATTCCATCAGCAACATCCCGATGTGGAGCAAGATTTTTGTGATTTAGGCGGTTCGGCGGCTTCGGTCGGTAGCTGTTCGTGAACAAAGAAGACTTCCCACGAATTGCCATCGGGGTCCTTGAACCAAACCTTGTCTTGAATCGCAAAGCAGCAGTTGGTTTCTTCTTCGGTGAGAGTTTCAACGCCCTTTGCTTCTAGCTCTTGTTTCCATTTGGAAACCTCTTCAGAGGATTTGACTTCAATTCCGAGATGGTTCACGCGACTAAGAAGCCGACCTTCTTTCGTTGCCAGCATTGAAAAATTGAGCGCGGGGTTCGCAAGATCGAACTTTGCGTAGGTATCGGTCTGCTTTTGCGGGGGTACGCCGAACACGTTTTGATAAAATGCGACTGATTTTTTTACGTCGGTTACGTTCATAGATACATGCGCTCTCATTTGTGACTCCCTTTTAAGTACATTTGCCGTCGAAGCAATCAATAATCCGGCAGCAAGCAACCGCGCTGCGACTTTCGGAACAGGCTTTTTCAAGTTGTCGGACTGACGATTTCATTCGATTCAAGTCTCTTATTTTTTGATCTATCTCACTGATTTTTTCTTCCGCGAGAACGCGAACGTCCTCACAGGTTGCTTTGGGATCGGAGTTCAGATCGAGAAGGTCTTTGACCTCTTTCAATGTGAAGCCGAGCTCCTGCGCTCGTTTGATGAAGCGAATTTTGCGAGCTTCATCTTCCGAGTAAGTACGAAACCCATCTGAGGCTTTTTTCTTTGGTTGTTTGATGAGTCCTTTTCGCTCGTAGAAGCGAACAGTCTCAACGCCAACTCCTGCTTGTTTTGCAATCTTCCCAATAGTCATCATGGGATCATCTTAAACTCCGTACCTTAGTACGGAGTCAATAGGTTGAACAAATAACTGAGAACATTAGGTTTTTTACGCATTTAGCCAAAGGAGGTTAAGTGAAAACCCTTATTTTACTGCTTCTGCTCCAGCCTCTCAGCACTTGGGCCAGAGTGCGAACGGTCGAAGTTAAGAAAGATCAGATCGTCACGGTCAGGACGGCACTTGGAGTCGCAACGATTATTCAAGTGCCGGATCGACCGAACAGCCTCGTGGTTGGCGATCAATCTGCGTTTAAAGTTGAGTATCTGGATCAGGCCATCACGATTAAACCCCTTCACGGAAGTGCGAGAAGCAATCTGTATATCTACACCGATTATGGACGCTTTAACGTGCAACTCGTGAGCGGGCCGGAGATTTCTGCAGATTACGTCATCTATCTTGAAAGCCCACAAGAGAAAGTGAAGAGTTCCGCGATTGGGTGGCGTAACTACCGCAACCACCTCAAAAACGAGGTATTAGTTTTTGAAACCAAGCGGCTCGCGAATACGGTTGACGGCGTTCTCTTGATCGAGTTTGAGGTCAGGTCAGAAGTGAGAGAGAAGTTTCGGCCTGATTGGTTGTGGCTTACTCAAAGCGGAATCACAAGACCCATTCACAGTCTTGCGCTTTCAGGGCAAGACTTGGGCGGTGGCCGATCCATCAAGGGCGTGATGCAAGTTCTAAAGAGCGACGCATCCACAGCGGAACCTCTGCGGATTGAGTTGAGGCGAAAGAAAACCTCGTATCTCACGATCCCCAAGGGGGCCGCATGGAAGTAGCCGCGAAAACGTCTTTCATGGATCGAGTTAAAAACTTTGCCTTCAAAGAAAAGGTCTATTTCCTGAAAAGACGAGAAATCAACTGGGCTTCACTGGCGAAGTGCGGAGCGGTTGCGCTTTTGATCGGCGTTGTGGGGATTTTACTCATTCCTGCGCCCAAGGAAACTGTTGGTGATTTTCACGAACAGGCCCCATTGGGAGAGCGCCCATCGGTCGCAGCAAGTAGTGATCCTACGGGAGAAGTCGCAAGTCAGATTGGAATGGGTCATGGCTATGCGAGATCAACCCCGTCCAATTTGAGCCACCTTTATGCGCCAACCTACGGTAGCGGCGGCGGTACCCAATCTTCGGGAGATGAACGCAATAGCTCGATGATTATTGCTCGTGGCGGCCTGGACAGCAAAACCCAACTTCCTCCTGGAAGTCGGATTGCCGTCAGGCTCTACGAGAGAGCTATCGTTGCTAACCAAGGGATGCCTGTGATCGGCGTCGTCACTCGTGACTACATTCACGAAGATGCGCTGGCGATCCCCCAAGGATCAAAGCTCTTTGGGGATGTGACCTTTGACGACGGCAGCGACCGCGCCAACGTGAGCTGGAAGTATGTTCAATTCCCTGACGGAAGAGAGCGGGAATTTTCGGCGATTGGAGTTGGTTCTGATGGACAGGTCGGAGTATCAGGCCGTGTTCACTCTGAAGCCTTAAAGAACACTGTGGGGCAAACTCTTACGCGCTTTATCGGGGCCTATGCGGAAGGCTCCATGCAGCGCGGAGTATTGGGTGGAAACCCTGGCGGCGACGACAACGGCTGGAAGAATGCCATTGCCGAAACCGCGAAGGATCGTGCCGAGAGTTGGGCTAACGACCTCAAGAAAGAAAAACGATGGATTGAGATTTCAAATCAGACGGAATTTTATGCCGTTCTTACGGCGAGTTTCGCTTTCCGCGACCCTGGAACTACTTATGGCAGATAAGAAGAAAGAAACCTCCCAAGTCAGCGATCAAACGCTGCTTTGGGGGGTCGGAATTGTTTTTGGCCTAATGGCCTTGAACAAAGCCATCAACTTTTTGAACGTCTGGATCAGAGAGCCGCAGAACCAAATGATTCTCCTTGGTCTTTGCGTGTTGCTCTTAACCCCGCTTTTTTACTGGATGGTCAGAATGCGCGAAGCCAATTTGAAGAAACAAAACCAAGAAAAGGCAGTCATCGGAAAGTCCGAAGACTCCGTTTTCTGTGGACTCACCGATAAGAAAGAGGAAGTTCATATCAAAACTCGTCAAAGGGCGATGCACACTCAAGTCATCGGCACGACCAACGCCGGAAAAACTGAGAGCGTGATTTTGCCGTGGGCGATTCAGGATATTGAGCAAGGGCGTGGTCTGATTCTCATAGATGGAAAATCAGATCGAAGCCTTCTGGATAAACTCTGGGCGTATGCGGTGAAAAACAAGCGGCAAAAGGATTTCCGCTTGTTTTCGCTGAGCAGCCCCGACGAGTCGCACCAGTTCAACCCTCTTCTTGGCGGCAGCCCCGAAGAGGTGGCCGAGCGCGTGTTCAATTCGTTCGAGTTTGAAAATGAGTATTACCGAAGTGTGCAGTTTGAAATCTTCGCGCAAGTGATGAGGATTTTTTCGGAGAGTCATGAGCTTCCGACCTTCTTAAAGGTCTTTGAAGCCATCTCGACACCGAACAAATTAAAGGCTCTGGCTGAGAAAACCGGAAATCAAGGTTTGAAGAATTGGGCGAAGCACTACGCAAGCCTTCCACCAACGGAAACCGCGCAAAGGACAAGTGGCCTTACGGCAGCTCTTAGTCACTTTGCGTTCGGGAAAACCTCGGCCTTGTTCAATACGGATAAGCCGAGTATCGACTTGGATCGTGCATTGAGGGAAAATCAGATCGTGTATTTCCAGCTTCCCGTGATGCTTTCGCCGTTCTTGGGAAAAGCCTCTGGGAAGATGATTCTGCAATGCCTTCAAAGTGCAGTTGCCAACCGTCACCGTGGAGAAAATCGGAATCACAACTTCTACTCGGTCTTTCTCGATGACTTTTCTGAGTATCTTTACCCAGGTTTTGTCACGATCTTAAATAAATCAAGAAGTGCCAATGTCGGGATCGTGTTCGCGCATCAGGCTTTGGGCGACATTAAGACAATGGGTGACGCCATTGCCAATTCGATCCTGACGAACGCGAACCTTAAAGTGTTCATGCGTGGCAATGATCCTGAGTCGGCTGAATACTTCTCTAAGGTGATCGGAACCGTCAAGAGCATGAAATACACCTCGCGCACGAAGCGCGGCGTGTTTGCTCAGGAGGACACAGGCGATGCTTCGGCTCGTGAGGTAGATGAATTTATCATCCATCCCAACCGATTCAAAAATGAACTTGGTGTGGGCCAAGCCGTGATGGTTATTCCGCATGAGGCCGGAAGTAGAACCATCAACATCAAGTTCCAGAAATTTGACGATCTAGCTCCTCCATCTTTCCCGAAGGTTGAAAAGACAGTTGCGGAAGGACTTGTGGATCTACCTGAGACTGAAAAGCCCCAAATTCTTGGAGGTATAAATGCAGCGTAGAGAAAAAATGAATTTGCTATACATGGCCACGATCTATCTTGTGACCTTTCTGCTTGCGACGGGATGTGCGACTCAGAACAAGAGTGCTGGACTGGGTGGACTCATTGGAGCCACCGGCGGAGCCGCAATCGGTGGGATAGTCGATCCCGGCAAAAATGGAGAATATCGAACTCGTAACGTGGTCGTGGGTGCTACGATTGGTGGAATGGCGGGCCTCATCGCAGGCTCCTCGCTTCATGATGAAATCAAGGCCCGAGAGGCTAAAGCCTATGCAAGTGGACGAGCCTCGGCTCCACGTCAAGCAACGGGAGCCATGCCGTCCCTTCGAGAAGCAAAGGTCGAATCCCGGTGGATCGAGGGGCGCGTTGTCGGCAATCGCTATATCGAGGGCCATTTCGAGTACATCATTATCGAGCCAACCAGATGGGACGCACAGTGAGGCCACGCACTGTTCCCATGCGCGAAATTCTATTTGCGGCAAAGACAGGATTCTTGAGCAAACCACTCTGGCATGAGTTTTTTGCTCAACGCTCGCGGGCGCAGAACGCCAGAATCTGGAAGGATATGGTGGGGCAAGGATACTTTCGCCTTCATCCCTCCGAGATGCTTCGCAATGTCTTAGTTCTTACGCCTAGGTCGTTAGAGGTCCTTCAGAAGCAAGGTCTTGTGGCGGTCACGCACCCGCATATAAGTGTCTTTGACCACGATGAGAAGGTTTCAAAAATTGCCCTTGGTCTTGAAAGAGCCCGAGTGCTGGAACAGTTCACAACGGAATCGGAACTCAAGAAAAGATTCTTCGTGTGGATGAAAACTACCGCCGAAGGGAAGGCCACTAAGTTTCCTGATCTGATTTTGGATCTAGGTGGGACTGGGCAATTCAATAGAATTGCCATCGAGGTCGAGCAATCGCTTAAAAGCTTTGAGCGTTACAAGTCTATGATGAACAGCTATGCAAACGCCAAAAAGATTCAGGCCGTAATTTTCATTTCCGACCAACAGACCATCTTTAACCGGATTGGTCGCGCGATGACGACCGTGAACTTTCCATCGTGGGAGCGGCCCGTGGGATTTGGCCTTATGAATGAGTGGCTGAAATCTCCCGACACAGCGGACATCCATCTCAGTCGAGGAGTCTCTTCAATTCGGAAGTGGACGAATCTTCACGGGGGAAGCTGAGTCTGAGTAAGCGAGATAGCTACTGAGAAGTCGATCTCATTTTGAGGAGAACAGACTGAAATTAAAATTCCGAGAAATCCATTTTACAAACAACGACTTACCCGCCGCCGAAACCTATTCGGTCTGCCCCTGATCGACCCAAGACCCCTCCCACCCAACGAGTTGGTTGAAAGGGGTCTTGGCTCTGGGGCAGATAAATTTCGGCGGCGGGTAAGTCTGAAAGGATTGGTTATGAAGAATTTAGATATTAGAGAGGGGGAAGAAATGCACACGGCCTTAGGTGTCTCAGAAGATCAGGAGTTAAAAGCCGATGTGTCGGTAAATGAAGAGGTTCCTGTTTCCAATCGTAGGGGCCGTAAGGGGCGCTCAGTCGCCGCGCGGCTTAGTGGTGAACCTTTTGGTTCACCAGAGATTCCTGCGGAATCTGGCGACACTCATCGCCTAACCATCAATGGGGTCGCTGAAATCGCACTGGGCCGCGCCGTGGATCGCGTCAACGACGGATTCCAAGGCGGCAAGATCAATCGCAATCAACTCGCTGTCTGGGCCATTCTCAAGTTTGCCGAAAATCTTGAAGAGCTAGAAATTAAAGACATCCGTGCAGAGCACTTGGATGAGTTTTCAGCGATTGACGCGGTTCTTCGCAGAGCGAAGGAAACGGGGCAGCTTCCTCCTGAATTAAGGGCGTTTATCCAAAAGCAGATGGGATTTGACGAAGCGCCCAAGCGAAAAAGCAAAAAAGAAGTTGCGTAGAAATAACATCAATGATGTTATTTAAGGGTGAGCAAATTAGACGTTAGAGGCATTCGAGAAGACTTTGAAATGACGAGGGAGGAGTTCGCGGAACTCCTCTGCTTGTCCGGCTACAACGCTGTAATGAACATCGAGAACGGCTATCGCAATCCGAGCAAATTCACGATTCGGTTTCTGCGCTATTTAAGTTCGCTCCCGAAAAATCGGGCGATGGCCTTAATTGAGGAGCTAAAGAAACATGAGCCTAAATAAGCTCATTCTTGCATTAAGGGAATTTATGACCCGTAGGAAACCGAGAGGTAGCGGAACCGCTGCCATCGAGAATCTGCGCGTCCAGTTGATTCCAGTCCAAAAAGAGAAAGCCGATTTGGACTCTCACCGGAAAATGGTGGGCGAGCTAATTGGCATGATGGTCCTCAATCTTCGCAAGCGAGGACGCCCTAAAAAGACTGAAGAAGGAGGGGTGAGCTATGCGATATAAAATTGGAATTTACACTCGTGTCAGTACGGACGAGCAAGCCCTCCGTTCTGAGGGCTCTCTTGAGACTCAAAAATTGCGTATTCTGGCTGAGATTGAAAATCGAAATAGACGCGACGCTGGCTGGGGCAAGGCGGTTGATTTTTATCAAGACGACGGTTATTCCGCCGCTGACTACCGCCCCGCCTATGAGCGACTGATGGCAGATGTTCGCAAGGGAAAGATTAACTTGATTTTTGTCGCTGACTACTTCCGCTTCTGTCGAAATCTGCTGGGTTATTTGCAGGTCGCCGAGCAACTTAAAGAGATCGGCGCAAAAGTCCTCTCCGTCAAAGATAACTTCGATACTGAGACTGCTATGGGGCAGTCGATGATCCGCAACTACATCAATATGGCTCAAACGGAGCGGGAACTAACGGCTGAGCGTGTGGCGACCAACTTCCATGCCCGCGCCATGCGCGGTCTACGGAATGGGGGCCGGGTTCTTTTTGGCTTTGATCGTATGGACGACGATCTGGCTCGCTTGAGCATCAATGAAAAAGAAGCGGCGGAAGTAAGAGAGATATTTCGAGTCTTCTTGGAGGAAGCGACTTGTTCCAAGGCGGCTGATCGTCTGAACGAGAAAGGTCCCTATCGTAAGACCAAAAGCTATAAAGCTGAAGAGATCGTGAAGACGGAAAAGTGGTCTCGAACAACTCTTCAAGAATTTCTCCGCAATCCGGCCTACGCGGGCCTGCGTGAAGTGAATCGGCGCAATAAGGGAAAGAGCCCCGAGTCTTTGAGGGAATTTGAAAGATACGCTCTTGTGAAGGCATCTTGGTCCCCCATCGTGGATGATGTGACCTGGAAGACAGTTCAAGAGAGCCTAGATTTCGCTCAAGAGAAGGCTCGTGCCAGAATCAATACTAAAGAACGCAGAGATTACCTTCTGACTGGAATTCTTCGTTGTGCGGAATGCGGAGAAGGACTGATGGGTGCTGCTGCACACGGAAGATCGTCCTCATATCGGTACTATGTGCATCGCCCCGTTAAGGGCAAGAAAGTTACCTGCTCTATGAATTGGGTTCCTGCGGACGAGCTTGAGCGCCCGGTTATCGAAAGACTTGGACTTGTTCTTGAGGATGAGGGTTATCTGGATCGCCTTGAGGCTAAGGTTGATAACCTGACTGAGAGACGTAGAAAAGATCTGCTCACGGAGCGGCCAGAAACAGAGGCGTCTGTGGTAAGGTTCGACTCCGAGATCAAAAAGCTGATCCGCCTCCAGATGCAATGCGAAGATCCGACATTGGACGACGTCTTCCAAGACCAACTTCGTGACCTGAATGCCGAAAAGAAAATGGCGAAGGTCCGTTTGGAGGAAATCGACTGCCAGCTTTCCAGCCTGGTTGATCCAAAGGAGGCTAGAGAGGCCTTTAAGGTGAACTCCTCGGTTTTCCTTAACGCATTCAAAAAAGCCAACGGGACCGTTCGTAAACGGCTTTTAGGCTTCATATTTGACGATCTGACGTTAGGAAACTGCGAACTCAATCTCTTCTATAGCCCAACCGCTAATTCAGCGGTTGCGGTCCGACTCACCCAATCTCAGGAGTCCTCGGATAAATCGTCCGAGGACTCTCCTCATTCACAAAAAGTCGTACAAATAGATAAAGCGGTCCGAGGGGCTATCGCCCGCCGTCCGCTATCTCAAGATTTCTGGGATAAAAAGATCCGTAAACACTCAGTTGAAAGAATTGGTCGGGGCGACAGGACTCGAACCTGCGACCCTCTGGTCCCAAACCAGATGCGCTACCAACTGCGCTACACCCCGACGATGATCCAGAGATATCAGATTCGACCGGCCTTCTGTCAAAGAAGGCCGGGGCTGACGCAAGGCGACTCTTGAGGGAGTCTGAGCGATCCGGCTACACTGAGAGAATGGATCTCGAGAAACAACTGCAGGAACTGCCGAAGCCGGTGCTGGCGGCACTGGTGATCGGCGTGACGATCTTCGTGCTCATGTTCGTGGTGCAGCCCCCGCACACGATCTGCGACGCCCAGGCCGAGAACATCCGCAAAAATCATGAAGGCATTTTGTTTCCGCGCAAGGGGGAAAAGAAACGGACCATGCCGGGACGGATCCAGCAGGCGATGGAGAGCTGCCGTTTCGGCAACAGCTCGGGCGCTTGTTACGAGTACTTCGATATCCTGCGCCGGGCGGCGGTGGCGGTGAAGAATTCGCCGACGGAATGCACGAAGGTGCTGCTGAACGTGCCGATCGAGAAGTACGCGAAGACGGAAGAGCTGGTGGAAGTGCGCGACGGGAAAAAAACCCGCGATGAGCTGGCGGGTGTCGTTTATCAGCAAGTGACCCTGGAGCAGGTGTTCCTGGACGGAATGGAAACGATGGCGCGGAAGGCTTGGGGGGAGAGCCCGCCGGAGCCGGGCGCGCAGAAGTTCGGTTGGTTTCAGGAGAGCGAGCTGAACGCCTTTTGCCACGTCCGGGACGTGATCTTGCGGGCAAAAGGGCGCGAGGGGCTGATGGCGGAAGCGCGAAAGGTCTACCCGAAACTGCCCGGAGAAGCCCCGCCGCGGGATCCCGCGACGGGAGTGGGTTCAAAGACGTTCATTCCGAAAAGAGCGACTCAGGTTTACGCGGAGAAGCTGATCTTCGAACGCAGCCTGTTCTCGGCCCCTTGCGATTTTTTCCGGTGAGTCAGATGGAATTCAAGGCCAGGGAGGACCAGCTCTTCACCTGACGGCCCCGGGTGCGGCCGATGAAGGAGAAATCGCGGTCTTCGCGGTGAGTGATGAGATAGGTCTGGCGGCTGACGGCGCTCAGAACCCAATCCGTCGGGTTCAGGCCGAATTTTTTCAGATGGGACTGCAGCTGGTTTTGATGGATCCGTTGTTTCATGGGAACCCCCTTTGACGTGTGTGCACGGGGGCCATTTCAAAGCGTGGACCAAAGATTCCGGGGCCCAGCGCGAACTCAGGGGAGGCCCGCGTCTTGCGGGGTCATCAAGGCTGGAATACAGTCCGAGGAATGAGACTGAAACCGGTGTTGGTGGAATTGATTTGTCTGGCCCTGCTCGTGCCCCTGGTGGTGCTGATCTTCCGCGTGATCCCTGATCGCATCACGGCGGCGACGACGGCGGGAACGCTCTTCGTGCTGGTGCCCCTGGCGTTCATGGTGCGCCGCTGGCGGCAGCCCCTGAAAAGCAAGAGTTCGAACCGCCTGTGGTGGGCGGGGGTGCTGCAGTTCTGGATCCTGTTCGCGCTGCCGATCCTGGGCATGCGCCTGATGTTCTGGGGAACGCCCTTTGAAGAGTTTACATTTTTCGGGGTTTCGGGCCCGGAGTGGCATCGGCTGTCGAGCCGGAGCTACCTGCTGATGACGGGGGCGATCGCCCTGGCGGGCTGGTTGTCGCCGAAAATAAGAAAAGCCGGCGGGTGAGCCGGCTTTTCCTGACTGCCTGGGTTTTCAGTGCGAAATTAGACTTCGAACGGAACCGGAGACACGGTTTCCACGCGGTGGAAGGTGTCGTAGGCCGGCATGCCGATGGGCAGAAGGGCCAAATTGCGGGATTTTTTCACAGCCATGGCGACGCGCTTTTGCTGGGCCACGCTCAGTTTGGAGATGCGGGACGGAGTGATTTTGCCGCCATCGCCGATAAAGCGCATCAGGGAGATCGGGTCTTTGTAGTCAAAAACGTGGTCTCCGGAGAATTCCTGACGGTATTTGGATCTGGTCATTTTCTTCATGGTGCCCCCTTAGGCAGTTCAAGCGAACCGAAGGTGTACCGAAAAAAGGCCTTGCCAGCAAGTCTCTTTTTTCAGTAAGAGATGGATTCCGATTTTTTTGCATCCCGATGAAGGAGCGAGCACATGAGCCGTTGTGAACTGACTGGAAAAAGCGCCGTGGTCAAGAACCTGGTGAGCCACTCGAACATTAAGACCAAGAGCCGCGCTCTTCCGAATATCCAGAAAAAACGGATCTTTAGCCGTTCGCTGAACCAGATGGTCCGTTTGCAGCTCGCCACCAGCGCGATCCGCGACATGGAGCACATGGGTGGTTTTGACCAGTTCATCGTGCAGCAAGACGACGCGGCTCTGTCGAAGCGCGCGCTGGCGATCAAGTCCCGTATCAAAAAGAAAATCAATACGTCGAAAAAAAACTGAGGTAGGCCGTGATGAAGTTGAAAATCAAAAAAGGTGCGACCGTCCAGGTCATCACGGGGTCCGACAAGGGCAAAAAGGGTGAGGTCCTCGCGATCGATCACCTGAACCTGCGCATTAAAGTGCAGGGCGTGAAAGTCCAGACTCACTTCGACAAAAAAGAAGGTCAGTTGAAAAAAGAGGGCTTCATCGACTACTCCAATGTGAAATTGGTGTCGGCGGCCGCTGAAAAAGCGAAGAAGACCTCGAAAAAAGCGGCGAAGTCCAAGTCCGCGGAGTAGTTTCTCCGCGTCCAAGGTCTAAGTTGAGGCCAGTCTTTTCCTGAGATATTTCAGCCTTCTTCAAAGACCGCTTAAACTGATCCGGCATCAGGGAACGTCATCAAGTTCAGGGGGTGACATGAGCGGTCTGACTCTTTCCATTCTTTCTCTTCTCGTGACGCTGTCGACTTGGCCGGCTTTCGGCCAAGAGGCGCAGATCCATTACACGCTTTGCAAGCTTGATAAAGAAGTTCGCACCTTGCGCGTGGAAAAAGACGATGACAGCGGCAAATGCCTGACGACTTACGGAAAGTACGGCAAGGACCAGAATGTCGGCGAGGCGGTGAATCGCTCGTCCTGCATCGATGTGCTGAGCCGCGTGCGCGGCACTTTGGAGAAAGCCGGCTGGAAGTGCCGTGATGTCCAAGGGGCGCAGGTGTCCGACGTGAAGCCGGAGATCCGTTAAGGTGAAGCCTTCTTCGCTGACCGTCGCCGTCTGTCAGATGACCTCGAGCGATGATGTCGAAGCGAATCTCATGCAAATGGAAAATCTGTTGGAGCGCATTCCGGATTCAGCGGGAGTGCGCGCGGCGTTTTTTCCGGAAAACGCCCTCTACACGCGCTTGATCGAGGGTGAAAAGATCGTCGGGGTCGAAATCCACGACGAGATTTTGCGGGCCTTGGCCGTGATCGCCAAAAAACGCCGCCTGCATTTGCACCTGACGACGCCCGTCCGCCTCGAACACCATGTGTACAACGCTTCCCTGCACATCAATGATCTCGGGGAAGTGAGCCCGAGTTATCAAAAAATGCACCTGTTCGACATCGCTCTCGTCAATGGCCCTTCGGTGCGCGAATCCGACAGCTTCCGCCATGGTTCGGGCCTGAAGATCCTGGAGATCGATGGTTGGAAATTCGGTCAGTCGATCTGCTACGACGTGCGTTTCGCCGAGCTGTACGCCACTTATGCCCGTCAGGGCGTGGATGCGATTCTGGTGCCGTCCGCTTTTCTGGTGCGGACGGGGGAGGCCCATTGGGAGGTCCTGCTCCGGGCGCGGGCCATCGAGAGTCAGGCCTATGTCCTGGCGCCGGCGCAAGCGGGCGTGCATCACGGCCGCCACGGCGGCATGCGCGAGACCTATGGGCACAGCCTGATCGTGGACCCTTGGGGCACGGTGCAGGCGCGCTTGACCGAGCGCGGACCCGCTGTCGCCCTCCACACTCTGCAGAGCGACGAGATTGAAAAAGTGCGTCGTCAAATCCCGATGAAAGACCATCGCCGTCTTCCTGTTTCCTTCTAAATCGGTGACAAAACCCCGGTCCTGCGCGACACTGGAGCCCGAACTCAAGAAAAGGGCACAGAATGCGTTGGCTGATCATTTTATCCCTCCTGGCCTCCGTCGGAACGGTGCGGGCCCAGAATGACAGGACGCCTCAGGCGGTGGATCCCCGTGAAGAGGAAATCTCGCAACGGGCGAAGCGCCGCGTTTACCCCGGAGGGCCCGATGCGGGAGATCTCCGAGTTCAGAATCCTTTGCCGACGCCCGTGCGGAAAGTGGCCCCTGCCGTGGAGGATGAAAAGCCTGAATCCTCCGCCGCCGAAGACTGAATCGTGAGAGGAACAACATCATGAGCGTGAACAGCGATTTGCCCGAAGGCATGACCCGGGAAACGATGGATGTGGACGTTTTGATCGTCGGCGGCGGATCCGCGGGACTGTCGTGCGCCTACCATCTGACCAGCCTGCTGAAAAAACACAACGACGAGATCGCCGCCGGCACCCGCCAAGGGGAAGCCATCGCCGATCCCATGATCGTCGTCCTGGAAAAAGGCATGGAGGTCGGCGCCCACAGCTTTTCCGGGGCCGTGTTGAAACCCACCGCTCTGGCGGAAATGATGCCGGACTACCGCGAGCAAGGCTGTCCCATCGACTCCGACGTCAAAAAAGACGCGGTCTACTACCTGGGTCGGCATTCCGCCTTCAAGCTGCCGATCACGCCGCCGCCCTTCCACAACATGGGCAACCACATCGTGTCCCTGTCGAAGCTCAATCGCTGGCTGGCGCAGAAATGCGAAGAACGCGGCGTGAACATCTTCCCGGGCTTCGCCGCCGTGGAGGCGCTGTACGAAGGCGACCGCATCGTCGGGATCCGCACGGGGGACAAGGGCCGCGACAAAAACGGCCAGCCCAAGCCCAACTTCGAGCCGGGCATGATCCTGAAAGCGAAGATCGTGATCTTCGCCGAGGGCACCCGCGGCTCCCTCTTCCGGCAGGTGCAGAAACGCCTGAATCTGCGCGAAGGCAAGAACGCCGAGGTCTTCGAAGAGGGCGTGAAGGAAATCATCCAGATGCCCCCCGGCACCGTGGAGGCCGGTCAGGTGATCCACACCATGGGCTTTCCCTTGCACAAGTCCATCGGCGGCACCTTCATCTACACCATTCCGGGCGACAAGATCATCCTGGGTCTGGTGGCCTATCTGGACACCCACGACCCCTTGCTCGACCCGCACCGCGAACTGCAGCAGCTGAAGACCCATCCCTTCATCCGCAGGATGATCGACGGCGGGAAGGTGATCGCTTACGGCGGCAAGACCCTGCCGGCGGGCGGTTATTACTCCATGCCGAAGCTGGGCGGCGACGGTTGGATGGCTTGCGGGGACGTCGCCTCCATGGTCGACGTGCAGAAGCTCAAAGGCATTCACCTGGCGATGAAGTCCGGTATGCTGGCGGCGGAAACCATCCTCGACGGTCTGCTGAAGAACGACACCAGCGAGGCCGTCACTTCGGCCTACGGCCGGAGGATCGAAGAGTCTTTCGTGGGCAAAGAGCTCCACCGCGTGCGCAACTTCCACCAGACCCTGTCCAAGGGGATGATGGCGAGCATGCCTTTGCTGGCCCTGCAGGAGATCACCGCAGGCCGCGGTTTGTTCGACCACATGCCCGTGGAGTTGGACGCCAAAACCACGGAAAAAGTCCTCGATGTGTGGGGTCCCGACGCCTGGTCGCAGCCGGACAATCAATTGCCCAAGCCCGACGGGGTGCTGTTTTTCGATAAACTTTCGAGTGTCTACCTGACCGGCAGCATGCACGACGAGGACAGCCCCAATCATCTGCTGATCGGGGACGGGGACATCTGCCGGACGACCTGCAAGCCCGAATATGAATCGCCTTGCGTGCACTTCTGTCCCGCCAATGTGTACGAGATGCTGCCGTCCGCGGGCCATCAAGGCCAGTATGAATTACAAGTGAACTTCACGAATTGCATCCATTGCAAAACCTGTGATATCAAATGCCCCTTCGAGAACATCGATTGGACGGTTCCGGAAGGCGGCGGCGGTCCCCAGTATCGGGAGACCTGACGCGGCTGGAGTCGTCCACGGGCTCGCGCCGCCGGAGCGCGGGTCCGCAACCAACGAAAGGACGATCCGCCCATGCCTGAATTTTTCGCCTCCGCCCCCAAAGGTCTCGCCGACGCCCTGGAAATCGAACTCAAGGAGCTCGGTCTGCAGGTGACGGGCAAAGCCGCCTCCGGCGTGTTCTTCGAGAGCAGCTGGGAAGGCTGCTACCGCGCCAACCTGCGTTCGCGCCTGGCCAGCCGGATCCTCAAACCCGTTCTCGAGTTCACCGCCTACCAGCCGGACGAACTGTACAACCAGATCCGCCGCCACGACTTCACCAAATACATCTCCCCGGACCAGACCCTGCTCATCGACGCCAACGTCAAAGAGAGCAAGATGCATGACCAGCGTTTCCTCGCCATGAAAGTGAAGGACGCCATCGTCGATCAGTTTCGCGACAAGTACGGCCGCCGTCCCGACGTTGAAAACCGCTTCGCGGACCTGCGTGTTTACGTCAAAGTCGTGAAGAACCAGTTCCACGTCGCCATCGACACCAGCGGCGCGAGCCTCTTCCAGCGCGGCTACCGCAAGGACGCCGTCGAAGCGCCGTTGAAGGAGAACCTGGCCGCGGGCCTGTTGCGTCTGGCGGATTGGGATCGTCAGAGCCCGCTGGTGGATTTCATGACGGGTTCGGGCACCTTCCTGATCGAAGGCGCCATGATGGCCTTGAACATCGCGCCCGGACTGCACCGCAAGAGCTTCGGTTTCATGAAGCTCGCGAATTTCGACCAGGCCGCCTGGGACCGCCAGGTTCAGGAGGCCATCGATGAGGAGAGGGAAGAGCTGCCCTTCCAGTTCTACGGCTTTGACATCGATCGCCGCGCCATCGCGAAGGCGAAGGAAAACGCCCGCAGCGCCGGTGTTGATCACGTCATCAACTTCAAGACCGAATCGGTCGCGACCATCCAGCCGCCGGTGGAAAAAGGTTTGATCGTGATCAACCCGCCCTACGGCGCGCGCATCGGCGACGAGGACAACCTGCGCGACGTGTACCGCGACCTCAGCCACACCCTGAAACACAACTTCAAGAACTGGGATTGCTGGATCCTTTCCGGGAACAAGGATCTGATCGCGGACCTGAAATTGAAGGCTTCGCGCCGGATCTTCGTGTACAACGGCTCCATCGAATGCCGTTTCCTGAAATACTCGATGCACTGACCCGCCATGAGCCGATTCCGCCTGCATTACAAAAACAACCCCTACCGCCTCCTGGGCGTCGCCCACCACAGCGAAACTCAGGAGAAGCTGGCGTTGTACGAATGCCTCTATCCCACGGATCTCGGTCCTTTGTGGGTGAGGCCCTATGACATGTTCTTCGGCCAGATCGGGGGCGCCGGGGAGGGCGGGAGCCAGCCCCGCTTCCGCGAGGTTCCCGTGCGCATCGAGAGCTTCACCAGCCTGGGGGAACCGGCCTGGTTCCTGCTGGAGCCCTTGCTCCGGGAGATTTTCGGCGAAGCGGAGCGGGCGCGCGTGGAAGACCGCATGATGGCCTACCCCGATCCCTTGATCCAGTTCGCTTTCCTGGAAAAGGATTTCGTCGGTTTCAAGATCGGCCATGGCTCCGAGGACGGCATTTATGAAAGCTGGCTCGGGGGAGTGCGCGAGGACCGTCGCGGCCTGGGCGTGGGCCGCGCCTTGATGGCGGCCCAGCACGCCTTCGCCCGTGAACGCCGTTACCGGCGTGTCCGCGCCAAAACCCTCAGCCGATGGCGCGAGATGCTGGTTTTCAATTTGCGCGCCGGTTTTGAAGTGGTCGGCACCGAGAAGGACCGTCACGTCCTGAAGATCATCCTCGAAAAATTCCTCTGAAAGCCTTTCCGGGTCCTGGTCAATTTGCCAGGCAAACGTTGCCGGTTGACCCTGCGCGGGCCCTCCTGTTGAAAGGGGTCACCGTTGATGAGGGAGGCCGTGATGTCCTTGCGTTGGATCCTGGGTTTGTTGCTGGCGATGTTCGCGTGGCTGGCCGGAGCGCCGAGCGCGCAAGCCGCCGTGTGGATCGAAAAGAATTCCTGGAGCGAAGCCATGGAGGTCCGTTTCGGGCAGTGGATCGCCGAACAGCCGGTGAACCTGTTCGTGTCGGGCCGCTGGGGCGGCATCGCCACGGACTGCGCCGACGCCGCCTACGCCATGCGCATCATCTTCGCCTATGAAAACGCCCTGCCGGTGAGTTTCCAGGGCCACAGCGGTCAGAACCTGTCGAACCGCAGCAGCCAGTTCGACGGCGCGGGCGAAGGCGTGCCGCGCGTCCGGCGCTTCATCAACTTCGTCAGCAATTCGACCAACACGCGCACCCTGGCCGCGGACACTTATCCGATCCGCATCAACCGCCAGTCGGTTCGCCCGGGGACCCTCTTCGTGCATGCCGCCGGCGGCGGCGACGTGCCGGTCACCTTCCGCCCCGGCCACGTGTATTACCTGACCCAGGTGGGCGCCAACGGCATCATCACCTATCTCAGCTCCACGACGCCCGCCCTGGTGCGCCCTCTGGCCGTCCGTTACGGCATCGAGTTCGCGCCCTTCTATCGCAACTCCGGCTACCGCGCCTGGAAGACGCCGGGCGCGTCGCGGCCCCACTACAGCGAGGAGCAGTTCTCCCTCGCGGGCTGGCGGGAAAGGGCCTTCCGTGATTCGGCTCTGGCCACGGCGTGGACGCAAGCGGTGCTGTCCCGCCTTTCCCACCGCCAGGCGAGCGGCAATGAACGCCTCGAGGCGGCGGCGCAAAACGCGCTGTCGGCCTTGCGCAACCGCGTGGCCCTGGTCAACCGCGCCTGGCGCTTGTACCAGAGCAAGTACGGCGGCAAGGGCTGCATGAGCGCCGGCGACTATGATGATTACTCCACGCCGACCCGGGACGTGAAGATCCAGGAAGAGCTGGGCAAGCTGCGTTCTTTGGTGCAAAGCATGGGCGGCCGCGGCGCGAACGCGATTTACGCCCGCTACCCCCTGGAGATCATGCCTGGTTACACGGTCACTTTGGATCAGCTGTGGAACACGTTCATGACGGAGACGGTGCTGTCGGTGAGCGAGCCCGAGCATTCGCCGGAAGTGCGCTGGGGGCTGAGCTCGCAAGGCCGTTGGCCCTGTCCCCACCGCGCCAAGCAGTACCTCGGCGGGGACCGGATCAATCCCTATTAAAAGGGCTTGGTGATGGCGAGCCAGGCGGCGCAGGCGCCGAAGGCGATGAAGACGGTCAGCAACGGCCCGCCGAGCTGACCGCGGCGCTTGGCCACGGCGACGGCGCCACCGAGGATGATCCAGATGCCGATCTTGGCCCACACCCAGCCGGGCAGGTTCTGAAACATCTGCAGGCGGGCGGCCAGGCCGAAACCGGCGACGAGGGCGATCAGCAATCCCAAACCATGGGTCAGGAAGAACAGGCGGCGCGGACGGGCGGGCAATTCCGGCGCGGTCATTTTCACGGCCAGCACGCCGGCCAGGCCGATGAAGGTCATGATGACGCCGGTGATGTGCAGGATCTTGTAGAACTCGTAACTCATCTCACTGCTCCTCTTTGTGCAGGCCCAGGTGCTTGAGCACGCGGGCCATTTGTTTTCTCAGACTGACAAGATGGGGAAGGCTGGACAGGATGCGCAGGTGATCCTTCATCGGCACGAGGGGGTAGCCGCCGTAGGCGCCCTTTTCGGGCACGTCGACGGTGACGGCGGAGCGGCCGGCGAGCATGACGTCGTCGGTGATGTGGATGTGATCCGCGATGACGGCGGCGCCGCCCGCCATGAAGTTGCGGCCGATCTTGCTCGAGCCCGCCACCATGAAACCGGCGGCGGTGACGGCGTTCTCGCCGATCTCGCAGTTGTGGGCGATGTGGGCCAGGTTGTCGATTTTGCTGCCGGCGCCGATGCGGGTTTCCGTGAAGGCGGCGCGGTCGATGGCGACGTTGGCGCCGATCTCCACGCGGTCCCCCAGCACGACGCGGCCGAGTTGCGGGAGCTTGTGGTGACGGAAATCCGCGTCCTGAGCGAAGCCGAAGCCGTCGCTGCCGACGGTGGCGTGGGGATGGATCTCGCACTCGCGGCCGAGTTCGCAATCGCCGCCGATGAAGCACTGCGGATGCAGGATGCTGCCGGCGCCGACACGGGCGCCTTTTTCAATGACGACGTGGGCGCCGATGAAACAGCCGGCTTCGACCACGGCCTGCTCGCCGATGACGGCGAACGGGCCGATGGTCACGTCGGCCGCCACGCGCGCGGTCGGATGCACGACGCAGCTGGCATGGCGTTCGCCGCGCGGCCCGAAGCGGGAGAGCTTGTCGTCGAAAAAAGGCAGGACCGCGGCCATGGCGAGGCCGACATGGGGGCTTTTGAAGACGCGCACGCCGGCGGGGACTTGTTCGGGCGCGCGCAGCTTCTGATGGGCCACGATCAAGGACGCGCGACGGGCCAGGGCGGTGTCGAGCTGCTCTTGTTGGGAGGCGAAAACCAGATGATCGGGGCCGGAGAGCTCCGGCGGACTCGGGCGGTGAGCCCGGGCGTCGCCCTCCCCCCGCCAGGGGTCAATGAGGCCGGGACGCAGACTTTCCAGATCCTTGGCGCTGAAAGACTTTTTCGCGGTCATTGAATCAGGCATGGCTCTCCTTCAATTTTGCCCTGCGTAAAATGTGAGCAAAACTTGATGTCAATGGGGGGCAACTTAGTATAGATCACATTCAGAATCACGGTTTTCCCGAGGAGGATGGCGTCGATGGCAAAAAAAGCCGCGAAACCCGCACCTGCGAAAAAGTCGGCCCCCGCGACCAAGGCGGCCCCGAAGTCTGCAACCGCTTCCGCCAAGAAGCCCTTGAAGGCCGCGGCCAAGCCGGCCAAACCCGTGAAAGCCGCGAAGCCCGCGAAATCCGCCAAAAGCGCCAAGCCCGTCAAAGCCTCTCCGGCGAAGGCGGCCGCGAAGGAAGCCCCGGCGAAAAAAGCGGCGGTGGAGAGCGCTCCGAAAAAAGCTTTGAAATCCGTGATGGCCAGCGTGGTGGAAGCCACCGAAGCGCTGACGCAAAGAATTCTGCGCGCCCCCGCGAAAAAAGAGGCGGCGGCGGAAGAAGCCGCGCCGGCCGTGGCAGAAGCCGCCCCCACCCCCGCTCCGGCACCGGTCAAGGCCGCCAAGGCCCCGAAAACCAAAACCGGTAAATCCTCCTTGAAGCTGGTGAAGGGCGAAAAACCCTCGGCCGCGGAGGATGAGACACGCTGGGGTGACCTCCATGAGAGATACAAATCCGAAAAGCCGCAAGTTTACGACATGAAGGCCACCTTCGAGGCGGGCCGCCCCTTGCAGCACAAGGTGCTGGGTTGGGGTTGGATCATGACCAACGAAAATGACCGTCTGGAAGTTCTCTTTAAGGACGGCCGCCGCATTCTCATCAGCAATTACAATCCGAATCGCTGAAAAGAGGGCCGGAGGGCTTCCGGCTTTTCGGCTTGCATTCAAAGGGCTCTCAGCCTAGTACTTGTAGGGCATGGCAAAAGACGATCTGGCACAAGTAGATGGAAAAGTGGTCGACGCGCTGGCGGGTGGCATTTATAAAGTGCAACTCGACAACACCGTGGTGATCAACGCCAAGCTCTGCGGCAAAATGCGCCGCTTCAATATCCGCGTGGTCGTCGGCGACCGCGTGAGCGTGGGGGTCTCTCCTTATGATCCCACCCACGGCCTGATCATGTTCCGCCACAAGTGAGACAGCAGCATCTGATATCCCATTGAAGCGAGGTTCCCATGGAAGTGACTCTTCAGAGTTATTTATCTCGTCTTATCCCTGATGTGACCCCGAAATCCGCCGCGGCGGTTTTGGAGTTGGCGGCCGAAGGGGCCACCGTGCCCTTCATCGCGCGCTACCGGAAGGAAAAAACCGGCAACCTGGATGAAGTGAAAATCCGCGCCGTCATCGACGCCAAGGAAACCCACGACGAGATCGTCAAGCGCAAGGCCTTCCTGGTCAAAGAGATCGGCGAGCAGGGCAATCTCACGGCGGAGATCGGCAAACGCATCGAGGCCTCCTGGGACCTGGGCGAGCTGGAGGAAATCTACCGTCCCTTCAAAAAGAAGAAAAAAACCAAGGCCACCATCGCCCGCGACGCCGGCCTGGAGCCCTTGTCGCAATGGCTGTGGGACCTGGGCCACGGCGCGATCAAGGACGACATGACCATGGAAGTGAAGGCGAAGTCCTTCCTCAACGCCGCGGCCAAGATCAACACCTACGAGGAGGCGCTCAAAGGGGCGCAGGACATCCTCGTCGAGAAGATCGCCAACGATCCCGATCTGCGGGCCATGGTCTCGAAAAATTACTTTGAAAAAGGCCGCGTGACCGCCAAGGCCGCCAAGGGCTTCAAGCCGAACTCGAAATTCGAGATGTACAAGGAGTTCGAGGAGCCCGTGAAGAGCCTGATGGAAACCAAGTCCTCGCACCGTTACCTGGCCATGCGCCGGGGCTGGCAGGAGGAGGAGCTTTCCGTGGAGGTGAAGGGCGATGACGAGGCCCTGCTCGCCGCCTATGAAAAGTTCGCGACCACGACGCCGGACAACGCCATCGGCGAGTTGCTGAAGACCTGCGCCAAAACCGCCTTGAGCGTGTACGTCGTCCCTTCCGTGACCAACGAGATCCACCGCGTTCTGAAGGACAAGGCCGACGAGGACGCCATCAAGGTGTTCGCGGAAAACGTCCGCCGCCTGTTGCTGGCTTCGCCGTACGGGCCGAAGTGCGTGCTCGGGGTCGATCCGGGCCTGCGCACGGGTTGCAAGGTCGCCCTGGTCGACAAGGGCGGCAATTTCATCTCGCACACGGTGCTGCAGATCCTCGGCGAGGACGCCGAAACCAAAGCCAAAAAACTGTTCGGCGAAGTCATGAAGCAGATCCAGATCGAGGCCGTGGCCGTCGGCAACGGCACCGCCGGCCGTCAGACGGAAGTGTTCCTGCGCAAAATCCTGAAAGAGCTCGGTCACAACACGCCGATCATCATGGTGAACGAGGCCGGCGCCTCGGTGTACTCCGCCTCGGACGTGGCCCGCGAGGAGTTCCCGGATCTCGATCTGACCGTGAAGGGCGCGATCTCCATCGCCCGACGCCTGCAGGATCCTTTGGCGGAACTCGTGAAGGTGGATCCCAAATCCATCGGCGTGGGCCAGTATCAGCACGACGTCAACCAGAGCCATCTGAAAAAGGGCCTGGAAGCCGTGGTGGAGTCTTGCGTGAACCAGGTGGGGGTGGATTTGAACACCGCTTCGGCGCCTTTGCTGGCCTACGTGTCCGGCATCGGTCCCGCTCTGGCGAAGAACATCGTCGAGCACCGCAAGACCAAGGGTCTTTTCACGGACCGCGAGGATCTGCTGAAGGTCCCGAAATTCTCCGCCAAGGTCTATGAACAGGCCGCCGGCTTCCTGCGCATCTTCAATGGCAAGACCATGCTCGATGCCACGGGCATCCACCCGGAACGTTATCAGGCCGTGAAGGACATGGCCCACGACGTGAACACCGCGGTCAGCGAGCTGATCGGCGAAGGGGCGAAAAAGCTGCTCGGCGCCCGCGCCAAGTGGGCCGCCCTGGTGGGTGAGTTCACGTTCGACGACATCGTCAAGGAGCTGGAAAAACCGGGACGCGATCCGCGCGATCCCTTCAAGGTGTTCCAGTTCCGCGAGGACCTGTTCGAGGTGAAGGACCTGCAGGAAGGCATGATCTGCCCCGGCATCGTGACCAACGTGACGAACTTCGGCGCCTTCGTGGACATCGGCGTCCATCAGGATGGTCTGGTGCACATTTCCGAGCTGTCGAACAAGTTCGTCGAGGATCCGCGCAAAGTCGTGAGTCCCGGCGATCAGGTCACCGTCAAAGTGCTGAAGGTGGACTTGGGCAAGAATCAGATTTCCCTCTCCATGAAGATGGACTCGCCGGCGGAACGCCCGGCGCCGCGCCCGCAAGGGGAGCGTCGTCCGCAGCAGGGTTCGGGACCGCGCCGCGATGAACGTCGTGATGATCGCCGTCCGTCGGGAGGCGGGGGGCCGCGTCGGGATGACCGGGGCCGCGGGGGCACGTCGCCCGGCGGCGGGCAGCGCGGCGGTGGACAGCCGTTCAACAATCCTTTCGCGGCCTTGCTGAACAATCAGAACGCAAAGAAATAAAATGGTCCGGGGTTCCGTGCCCCGGCTCTGAACAAATTAAAGGGGGGCCTATGGCCACGAAAAAGAAAGTGAACCGCACGAAGAGCATCCGTCACAAGTCGAAACGCATCCAAAAGAAGAAGAAAAACATCCGCGGCAAGAACAAGCGCTAAGTCGGGTGTTTGGATTCCCTGGGTTGTGAGTTCGCCCGAGTGCGGGTAGGATTTTCCCCAGGGGATCAACATGAAGAAAAAAATCAAAGTCGGCATTCTCTTCGGCGGCAAATCCGGTGAACACGAAGTCAGCATCGTTTCCGCCACCAATGTGTTCAACGCCCTCGACAAAGAAAAATACGATGTCACCCTGGTCGGCATCGACAAGGACGGGCGCTGGTTGCTGCCCGATCAAACCCTGCTCCTGACCAACGCCGCCAATCCCCGCCTCATCAAATTGAACAAGGAGAAATGCTCCGTCAGCCTCGTGCCTTTCGAGGCCGATCGCTCCCTCGTCGCGGTGGGCGACACGCCGGCCGCTCCGGCCTCGACGGGTCGTTTCGACGTGGTGCTGCCGATTTTGCACGGCACTTACGGGGAGGACGGCACCATCCAAGGCCTTCTGGAGCTGGCCAACGTGCCCTACGTGGGGTCGGGCGTTCTGGGATCCGCCGCCGGCATGGACAAGGACATCGCGAAGAAACTGTTCCAGGCCGAAGGCATCCCGGTCGTCCCGGGCCGGGTGATCCGCCGCCACGAATTCGAAAAAGCGGCCGACAAGACCATCGACGGCGTGATCGCCGCCGTGGGACTGCCCTTCTTCGTGAAGCCCGCCAACATGGGCTCGTCCGTGGGCGTGCACAAGGTGAAGAGCCGCGACGAGGCGGCCGAAAAAATCAAAGACGCTTTCCGCTATGACACCAAAATCCTGGCCGAGAAAGCCGTCAACGCCCGCGAGATCGAGTGCGCGGTCCTGGGCAACAACGAGCCCAAGGCCTCCATCGTCGGCGAGATCGTGCCGACCCATGAGTTCTACAGCTACGAAGCCAAGTACATGGACGAGAACGGCGCCCACCTGAAAATCCCCGCCGACGGGCTGACGCCGGAGATGACCAAAAAAATCCAGGACCTTTCGGTGCGCGCTTTCCGCGCCCTCGAGCTGCGCGGCCTGGCCCGCGTCGATTTTTTCCTCGATAAAACCACGGGGGACTTGTTCCTGAACGAGGTGAACACGATCCCGGGTTTCACGCAGATCAGCATGTACCCGAAGTTGTGGATGGCCGCGGGGATGACCTACGCCGGTTTGCTGGATGAGTTGATCCGCCTGGCGCTGGAGCGTCACGCGGAGAAGAACTCCCTCAAGACGAGCTTCGATCCCAGCGAGAATTGAAAGTGATTCGAAAAAGCGGGAGTGGAACGCTTGCTTGAGCCGCCTTGATCTGGGACCCTGAACGGGTTGTGGAGATCAAGGAGGACTCATGCGGACGTTGTTGTTTTTTTCGTTGCCGCCGTTGGTGATGCTTTTGGGGTGCGTGTCGACGCCGGAGCACAAGGAGCCCCTGGCTCTGGGCGCCGGGCAACCGCTCCGATCCCTGGCCTCTTTGCCCAGCACCGAGGACATCGCCCGTTCCACCAAGGCTTCCCTGGGTTTGCCGGACCCCCAGCCCGTCGTTGAGGCGCAGCTCAAACGTTACCTGCGCGTTTTCTATCATACACAAAGTTTATTGAATGATTTCGACCGGATGCTCGAGGAAAAGGCCCGGCAAAAGCCTTCCGCGGACGGCAACGTCCTGGCCGATGAGACCTACGCGAAGCTGATTTCGGCCTGGATCCTGAGCGACCAGGAAAAAGAGCGTTTCGTGCAAAGCTACCTGACCCTGGCGCAGTGGGAAGCTGATTTGCGGAGCGCCCCCGCCGCGGGCCGGGAGCTGGAACGCGCCCGCGTGGAGATGATGGCGAAAGCCCTTCGCCAAAGCCTGGATCGCGCCGGCACGGACCGCATCGCCTTGCAGGGGCTCTATCAGAAAATTCATGAGGAGGCGGAAGAGTCCGTCATGAACGAGCCGTCCATGGCGGATTCCCAGGCGCGCGCCATCGGCCAATTGGCCTGGGACAGGCAGTTCAACGCCAAGGACTCCGCCACGGCTTTCTACAAAAAACACGGGTCAGAGCTGCAGATGGCGGCCGTCCAGGCGGCGGCGGACCAGGAAGTGCAGCGCGAGGTCGCGAATCTCCTCACGGCCGTCAAGGAGGAGATCCTCGCCAACCTGATGTCCCGCGAACCGCAAAGCGCCGGCCAGATCATGGCTTCATCGGGCGCGAGCGGCAACATCAACGGCCAGGGTTTCCCCATGGGCACCTGGGCCCTGACTTACGATGACGGTCCTTCGGGCAACTTCACCATGAAACTGGTGCAGGACCTCTCGCGCAACAGGATGAAAGCCACGTTCTTCTGGCTGGCGAAGCTCGCCCCGCGCCTGCAGGGAGTGGTGAACAACGTGAAAGCGGCCGGGATGGATCTGGCGAGCCACTCCTTCGCCCACCGCAACCTGCAGTCCCTGAACGCCGGCGGTTTGCAGCAGGAGATCGTCAATTCGACCCGCATCCTGTCTCAGAGTTACGGCGCGCCCCCGCGGCTGTTCCGTTGTCCCTACGGGGCTTGCGGTCAGGCGGGCGGACGAATCCGTCAACTGATCGCCGATCAGAAGATGGTTCACGTGTTTTGGAACGTCGACAGCCTGGACTGGCAGGATCGCAATCCGCAGTCGGTTTACGCCCGGGTGAAAAGGCAGATGGCGGCCCAAGGCCGCGGCATCGTGCTCTTTCACGACATCCACGCGCAGTCGGTGACCGTGACGAACCGTCTGCTCGCGGACCTGCAAAAAGACGCCGCCGCCGGCAGAATCCGCGTCGTGAGCGTCCAACAGGCGATTGACCAGGTCAATGCCTCGACGAGGTGAAAAATGAACTCCACGCTCAAGAGGGTTTTCCTCTGCGGCTCTTTCGTTCTTTGGGGGGGATGCACGTCCTCCCCTCCCACGGCGGAGGTGGAAGGCGCGGAGCAGAAGGCTTCGCCGCTCTCCCGGGACGAAGTCCTGGACCGTTTCAGCCTGCCCGAACTGGCGAGCGCGGCCAACGCGTTCAAAGTGGTCATTGATGAAGAAGCCCCGTCCGAGCCCCTTCTCAAAGAGTGCGTGATCAGCGGGGCGGAGGCGCTCCGGTGGATGATGCCCCTGAAGGAACTGATCGACACGAAGACCGAAGAAGAGCGCCGGGTTTACGTGGAAAACCCCATGTCGCCCGAGCGGGTCCGTCAGTTTGAAGCGTGTGAAAAGAACTGCACCTGCGGCGCTTTCCTGACTTTGTTGGAACCGGTGAGGGAGCCGCGCTTGAAACCCGCGCGGGCGCGCGCCCGTCACCGTCATTATTTGCACCGGTTGCGGGAGCGGGCGACGAGCCTGAGCCCCCGGGAAAGCCTGACGTGCGCCCGCCGGCAGTCTTGGCTCTGCCGCAGTCCTTTGCGGTCTTACCTGGAGCGGGAGGCCGCGAACGGCGCTCTTTGATTCAGCGGCGGTTTTTCAGCAGCGCGCGGGCGATCTCGGCGAAGCCGCGGCCGCCCCGCGAGGGGGCGATGTAGGCCGGCGGTGATCGCAGGCGGTCGCTGAAGTCACGGATGTTGGCGACGCCGAAACCGTGGGGGAAGGCCGCGAACATCGGTTCGTCGTTGGGCGAATCCCCGCAGAAGGCGGCGCGCCGGCGGATGTCGTCGTCCGACAGCGAGAACTCACTCCTCAAAAATCGCCGGGCCATGGTGAGTTTGTCGTAATCGCCGAACCAGCCGTTGACGTGGATCGAGCTCACTTTGGCCTGGGCGCCGGCGGCCTCGAAGAGCTTGACGATTTTTTCAACGCTCTCGCGCGGCAGGGCCGGCACGTCCTCGCAGAAATCGATGGCGAGATCCATCAGGCGGCAGAATTGATCGCTGGCGACGGCACTGCCCGGCACTTGGCGCGGGATGTCCTGTTGAAGAAGATCAAGCCGGCGGCGGTTCGCCGCGATGGTGGCGCTGTCGAAGAAAAAATCCCGTTTCATGCGGCGCTCGTGATAGCGGAACCAAAAGCCGCCGTTTTCGCCGACGACGCCGGCGACCGGCCACATCCGCGCGATCATTTCGCACCATCCGGCGGGACGGCCGGTGACGGGGATCACGTGAAGGCCCGCCCCGTGCAGCGCCCACAAAGCGGCGTAAGCTTCGGCGTGAAGTTGCCCCTCGTCGGTGAGGGTGTCATCGATATCGGTGAGGATGAAATCGACAGAAGATTGAAATTCCGAAAGTTTTCTCATCTCCAGAAACTTTATCGAGCCCCTCCGTGGAGCGCAAAGTCAAAGTTCCAACTTGCGTTGGAAGATAAAATTCATCTTTATATATAGGACCGGCCGCCCGTATTTCCGGAGAAGATCACCAGTGACGCGGCGGGGTGACAGCGTGATCGGCAGCTTGAGGGATGGGAAATGGCGAAAGACGGAGTCAAATTGGTGGTGGTGGAGTCGCCCACAAAGGCGAAAACCATCCGCAAATTCCTGGGAAAAGAATATGTCGTCGAATCCTGCATGGGTCACGTGCGTGACCTGCCGCAATCCTCGAAGGACATTCCCGATAAATTCAAAAAAGAAAAATGGGCCCAGCTGGGCGTCAACGTGGACAAGAACTTCGAGCCCCTCTACATGGTGCCGAAGGAGAAGCTCAAGGTCGTCAAAAACCTCAAGGACAAACTGGCGGACGCCAGCGAGCTGATCCTCGCGACCGACGAAGACCGCGAAGGGGAGAGCATCAGCTGGCACCTCGTGGAGGTGCTGAAGCCGCACGTGCCGACGAAGCGCATGGTGTTCCACGAGATCACCAAGGACGCCATTCAGAAAGCCCTGAAGGACACCCGCGAGATCGACTTCAACCTGGTGAAGGCGCAGGAAGCGCGCCGCATCCTGGATCGCCTCGTCGGTTACACGATTTCCCCGTTGCTGTGGAAAAAAATCGCTTACGGCCTGTCGGCGGGCCGCGTGCAGTCCGTGGCCGTGCGCCTGATCGTCGAGCGCGAGCTGGAACGCCTGAAGTTCAAGAAATCCAGCTACTGGGGCGTTCTCGCCCAGCTGAAAAAAGACAACGTCGAGTTCGAATCCCGTTTGCTGTCGGTGCAGGACAAACGCATCGCCACCGGCAAGGATTTCGACGGCACCACCGGCAAGCTCGAGGCCGGCAAGGATGTCCGCATCCTCGATGAAAAAGCCGCCAAGGAGCTCGTCGCCCGCGTCAAGGGCGGGCCCTGGACGGTCACCGAGGTCGAAGAGAAACCCATGAGCCGGCGGCCGTCGCCGCCCTTCATCACCTCGACGCTGCAGCAGGAGTCGAACCGCAAGCTCGGTTTGAGTTCCCGCGAGACCATGCAGGTGGCGCAAAAACTGTACGAGCAGGGTTTCATCACCTACATGCGGACGGACTCGACCTTCCTGTCGACCGAGGCCATCAAGGCCGCCCGTGAAAGCATCCAGAGCAAGTACGGCAAGGAATACCTGCCCCCGGCGCCGCGCACCTATGAGGGCAAAAAAGCCAAGGGCGCTCAAGAGGCGCACGAAGCCATCCGTCCCGCCGGCAGCCAGTTCGTCGATCCCGACGACACGGGCCTGTCGGGTCAACAGTTGAAGTTGTACGACCTGATCTGGAAGCGGACCATGGCCTCGCAGATGGTGGATTCGCGCCAGAAGCAGGTGTCGGCGAAAATCCAGTCCGGCGACGCGCTTTTCAACGCCACCGGCATGACCATCGAGTTCCCCGGTTACCTGCGCGCCTACGTCGAGGGCAGCGATGATCCCGATGCGGAACTGCAGGAGCGCGAAGTGCGCCTGCCGGCCCTCAAGGCCCGCGACGCGGTGACTTGCGCGAAGCTCGATCCCACCGATCACGAGACGAAGCCGCCGGCCCGTTACACGGAGGCCTCGCTGGTGCAGACCATGGAAAAAGAGGGCATCGGCCGTCCTTCCACTTACGCCAGCATCATCGGCACCATCATCGACCGCGGTTACGTGCGCAAAGGCGGCACGGCGCTGATCCCGACCTTCACCGCCATGGTGGTGTCGAAGCTGTTGTTCCATCATCTGCCGCAATTCGTGGACCCCGGGTTCACGAGCGAGATGGAGGAATCCCTGGACACCATCGCCGAGGGCGATCTCGATCACGAGAAATACCTGAAATCGATCTACTTCGGCCCGAAAGGCCTCAAGCAACAGGTCGAGAGCCAGGAAAAGGAAATCGATCCCGGCGAAGCCCGCACCATCAAGCTCGACGGTCTCGACAAGTACAGCTTCCACGTCGGCCGCTACGGCGCCTACGTGACGACGGAGCGGGACGGGCAGAACGTCAGCGCCTCCATCCCGGACAACGAATCCCCGGCCGACACGACCTCCGAGGGCATCGAGAAACTGATCGATCAGAAAATCAACGGCGCCGACGCCCTGGGCAAGGATCCGAAGACGGGTCTGCCGATCTACGTGCTGACCGGCCGCTACGGCCCCTATGTGCAGCTCGGCGACGTCAGCGAGGACAACGACAAGCCGAAGCGCCAGGGTTTGCCCGCCGGCATGGAGCCGGACCAGGTGACCTTGGCCGACGCTTTGGAGCTCTTGTCCCTGCCGAAAACCCTCGGGGAGCACCCGACCTCGGGCAAAGACGTCAAGGTCGGCATCGGCCGCTTCGGCCCCTATGTGGTGCATGACGGCGACTACCGTTCGATCCCGAAAGGGGAGAGCCTGTTCGCCATGACCTTCGCGCGCGCCATGGAGATGTTGAACCAGCCGAAAAAAGGCCGCGGTCGCGCCGCCCCCCTGAAGGAGTTCGCCAAGCACCCGGACCTGGGTGAAGTGATTCAGTTGATGAACGGCCCCTACGGCCCTTACCTGAAATGCGGCAAAGTGAACGTGTCCCTGCCCGAAGGGGCGACCCCCGAGAGCGTCACCGAGGCCCAGGCCATCGAGCTGCTGCGTGAAAAAGCCGGCAGTTCACCCCAAGGCAAAAAAGCCTTGAAGGCGGCGAAAGGAAAAACCGCCGGCGCGTTGAAGACCGCCCGAACGCCGAAGGCGAAGGCCGAAGCGATGGGCGTGAAAAAAGTGATCACACGGAAAAAAGGCAAAAAATAAGGAGGCCCGCGATGTATTCCCGCACCGTTCCCGTGATGTTGTTCCTCTCCTTGCTGTTCTCCGCTTCTTTGGGCCTGGCCCAGAAAGCGCCGGGCATCGGTTACGAGCTGGTGTCGGAGAAACAGGACGGCCCCACCAAAACCTACACCATCACCTTCGATCTCTGGAGCGGCGACCGCGACGCCAAGGAGATCAGCGTGACGCCGAAGAGCGACGACAGCGGCCTCGAGATCCTGACGCCGGCGAAAACCTGGTCGAAGGTGAAAAAGGGCAAACACCTGCGCCACTCGATCAGCGTGAAGAACGCGGGCACGGAAACCCGCACCCTGACCCTGGAGCTCAAGCGCCAGGCCGATCAGCGCACGGACACCAAGATCATCTCGGTCCTGGTGGCCCCGCAATAAAACGCAGCTGGGGCCCGTCCGGGCCCTTTGATCAGACTTTTGACAGGAAAAAACGACAAAAGACTCCGGGCTCCCGTTTGTGGTAAAACGGGAGCTTGATGACGTACGACGGCTACAAAGGTCAATTGGAACTCGGGCCGACGCGGAGCCCGGAGCGGGATCGGAATTACCATCTCGGCGGCCGTTCGTTCTACTTTTTCGACTTCGACGACAACATCGTTTTCCTCTCCACCTCCATCGTCATTTTCCACCGGGAGACGGGCGTGGAGCTCGCCCTGTCGAGCGCCGATTGGGCGCGCTTTCACCACACCATCGGCAAAGCGGGTCCCTTCCGGGACTATGAAATCCGTTTCGAGGACCGCACGGGGAGTTTCCGCCATTTCCGCGACCATGAAATCCGGGAACTGGAGCGGCTGGGTCGCCGCCGGCAGCTCTTCGTGGAGGATGTCGCCGCGGCCCTGGACTTTCCGGACCTGCAGTGGAAGGGCCCGTCCTGGGAGTGTTTTTATCACGCCGCCTTCAACCAGCGGCCCTTGTCCCTGATCACGGCCCGGGGGCACCACCCCGACACCCTGAAGCAGGGGATCCAGCTTTTTGTTGAGCGCCGGATCCTGCCGGTCGAGCCGAATTACCTGTCCATTTTCCCGGTGAGCAATGTCGCGACTCGCCACGAGCTGGGCGATCAGGAGCTGCTCTTGTCCGTCGCGGAACTGAAGCAACGGGCGATCCGCGCCAGTGTGGAAAAAGCCATCGAGGTTTATGGCCCGAGCCCCCACCACCGCTTCGGCATGTCGGACGATGATCCGAAAAACATCCAGTTGATCGCCGAGGAGATGACGCGCCTCAAAAGGCGTTATCCCGAGATGTCCTTTTTTATGATCGAGACTCACGACGGCAACTTCGTGAAGCACGAGATCAATCTTTCGGGAAGCAGCGGGGAAAAAATCGATTCCCTGGCCCAATTGTCGCTTTTTGACAAAGCACAGACGGAAGTCTAGCGCTGTGTTATTTGCATGCCCGGAAGGGTGTTTCTGCTATCCTGGAGAAACTCATTTTTGAGTTTTCCAAGGGGTCTACATGCGATTTATCAAGCCCGTTCTGGTCCTTGCCACCGTCTTGGGGGCGATCGGCTTCGCCTCCGCTCAACTCCGCAGCGACAACAAGCCGGGACTCGAGTGCCGGTTCCTGCCGACGATCGAGCAGGGGTTCCTCACGTATCACGTCAAGTACTCCAACCGCGACAAAGAGTTGGAGAACCGCGTGATCGACCAGTACCTGAAGCGCATCGATCCTTCGAAGATTTTCCTGACCCAGGCCGACGCCGCCAAAGTCCGCGGCATCATGTCCGGCCTGTTCGACAAGACGAAGAACAAGGACTGCGCCTTCCTTTCCGAAACGCAGGCCCTGCTGCTCGAGAAAGTCAAAACCCGCACCGAGTTCCTGAAGAAGTACCTGGGCAAGGACTTCAAATTCGACCCGAAGACGGAATTCGTTTATGACCCGGACCACCAGCCTTTCCCGAAAACCGATCAGGAAGCCGATGAGTTCCTGAAAAAATACGTGAACTTCCAGATCTCCAATTACCTGGCCACCGACCTGAAACTGGACGAAGCCAAGGAGCGCGTGCTCAAGAACTACGACCGCATCGTCCGCCGCACCATGGAGACCAGCGAGGACGATCTCTACGCCGGTTACCTTGACACCTTCGCCCGCGCCCTGGACCCGCACTCGAGCTTCTTCTCCCGCGATGTGCTCGAGGACTTCAACATCCAGATGTCGCTGTCCCTGGAAGGCATCGGCGCGACGCTGTCGTCGGAGGACGGCTTCACGAAAGTGGAGGCCTTGGTTCCGGGCGGCGCCGCCGCCCGCTCCGGCCAGATCGAGCCCCAGGACAAAATCGTCGCCGTCGGCCAGGAAAAAGGCCCGATGGAAAACGTCATCGACATGGATCTGAAGGACGTGGTCAAAAAAATCCGCGGCACCAAGGGCACGAAAGTGCGCCTGTCGATCCTGCGCGTGGAAGGCGATAAAAAACGCCGCATGGAGGTCACCCTGGTCCGCGACAAGGTCGCCCTCGAGGATGAGGCCGCTTCCATCATCTACCTCGACAAGGACATCGGTGGGAAAAAACAGAAAGTCGGCGTGATCAATTTCCCGTCCTTCTATTCGGACACCCGCCGCGGCGGCCGCTCCTCCGCCACGGACCTGAAAAAACTGATCAAACAGGCCCGCGAGAAAAAAGTCTCCGGCCTGGTCCTGGATCTTTCGAACAACGGCGGCGGCAGCCTCGAGGACGCCGTCAAGATCGCCGGCCTCTTCTTCAAGACCGGCAACGTCGTGAAGCAGTCGTCGAAGGGTGAGCGCGGCGAACAGACCCTGGCGGACACGGACAACAACGTGGACTGGGCGGGTCCTCTGGTCGTTCTGACCAGCCGGATCTCGGCCTCCGCCTCGGAGATCGTGGCGGGCACCCTGCAGGATTACAAACGCGCCGTCATCGTCGGCGGCGACCACACCTTCGGCAAGGGCTCCGTGCAGTCCGTGCTGCCGATGCCGAGCAACCTCGGCGCCATCAAGGTCACGGTGGGCATGTTCTTCGTGCCCGGCGGGAACTCCACCCAGCACCGCGGCGTCGACGCGGACGTGATCCTCCCGGGTCCGTACAGCACCGACGACATCGGCGAGAAGTCCCTGGACTACAGCCTGCCGCCGAAGACCATCACCCAGTTCCTGTCGCCGGACGCCTCCGTCAAAGAGGGCCCGGAAGCCTGGACGCCCCTGAAGCCGGAGTGGGTGAAGACCCTGAAGGACAAGTCCCTGGCCCGCGTCGAGAAAAACGACGATTTCAAAAAAATCCAGGACGACCTGAAGAAGGCCAAGGAGCGCGGCAAGCTCATCCGCATCGCGGAAGTGATGGACGACTCCAAGGACAAGAACAAAAAAGAGAAGAAGGAAAAAACCAAGGCCCTCCGGTACGGCAAAAAAGAAGACCGCGACAAGGAGTACCTGAAGCGCGCCGATATCCAGGAGGCCGCCAACGTGCTGGTGGATCTGATCCAGCTGGAAAACGGTCAAAGCACCGGTCCCCAGGCGAAAAACTAAGCCCCGGTTTTTTTCCCTCACGGAAAAAAGCAAAAGCCGCTCATCCGGGCGGCTTTTGCTTTTTGGAGGTCGTGAAGGCCCGGGGGGGCAAGGCTTGAGGGCAAGGTGCGTCACAGGCGGGCGAATGGGAGACAAAGGCTGGTGTTTTTGCTTAATTAGCGAGTGATCGGAGGAAATCCATGACCTCGAAAAATCCCAGTGCCGGGCTGCGCTCAACATCAGCCAGGAAGGGGGCGAAAAAGCCCCTGCCGGCGAAAGTCGCGGCCGCGAAGACCGCGAAGACCGTGAAAACCGCCCGTCCCGCCACCCACGCTTTCAGCGGTTTGTCCAAGGACCTGCTGCTGCAGATGCATGACCTGATGGTCAAATCCCGCGTCCTGGAAGAGCGTTTGATCAAGATCTACCGCGCCGGCGAGTCCTACTTCTGGATCGGCGGGCCCGGTGAGGAGGCTTGGGGGGTGCCGCTGGGGCTGCTGGGCCGCAAGGGCCAGGGCACCGCCTATGACTGGTATCATCTGCACTACCGTTGCACGCCGACCCTGATCGCCTTGGGACTGGAGATGATCGACTCCATCCGCCTGATGATGAACCGCGTGACGGACCCGTCGACCGGCGGCCGTAACTTCTCCAACCATTACTGCTTCCCGCAGTGGAACGTGGCGCCCGTCACGTCGCCCATCGAAGTGCAGTATCCCATCGCCTGCGGCACGGCCCACGCGCAAAAGCGCGCCGGCAAAGGCGCCCTCAGCATTGTCAGCGGCGGCGACGCCGGCACGGCGGAAGGGGATTTCGCCAGCGGTCTGATCTGGGCCTCGCGCAAAGGCAATGAGCTGCCGGTGCTGATCACCGTGCAGAACAACCGTTGGGGGATTTCGACCTCTTTCGAGGGCCAGCACGGCGAGCAGTATATCGCCGACCGTGCCAAAGCCTTCGGCATCAAATCCATGGTCATCAACGGCAATGATCCCGTCGAGAGCTACCTGAAAATCCAGGAGCAGATGGAGTACATCCGCCGCACGGGCAAGCCGGCCTTCATCGAGGCGCAGGTGTCCCGCCTGTACGGCCACAGCTCGGCCAGCGGCGCCAACCGCATCGAGGGCGAGTCGGACTGCTTGAAGGACTTTGAAGCGAAGCTGCTGAAGAGCGGCCTGTTGAAGGAATCCGAAGCGAAAGAAATCTGGGACGCCTACGAGGCCGAGGGCGTGCGCGCCACCGAACAGGCCCGCGGGGAAGGCGTGCCGAGCGCCGACAGCGTCTGGGATCAAGTGTATGTCGACAACGAAAACGCCGACTGGAGGAAGTTCTAATGGCGAACATGGCCCAGGCCATCCGCATGGCCCTTCATTACGGCGAGAAAAACCTGCAATTGAAAGACGTGTTCGGCCAGGACGTCGGCGCCCCGCTGGGCGGCGTGTTCACGGCCACCCAGGGTTTGAAGACCGCCTGGAACGCGCCCCTCGACGAGCGCGGCATCATCGGCATGGCCATGGGCATCGCCATGGCGGGGGACCGTTGCGTCGCCGAAATCCAATTCTGCGATTACATCTTCAACACCATCGATCAACTGAAGATCGCCGGCAACACCCTGTGGTGCACGAACGGTCAGGTGCGATTGCCCATGGTGGTGATGACCCCGGTGGGCGCGGGCATCCGCGGCTCGGTGTACCACTCGCACTCCTTCGATGCCTGGGCGTCGCGTCTGGCGGGTTGGAAAGTCGTCATGCCCTCCACGCCCATCGATGCCTACGGCCTGTTGCTGTCGGCGATCCGCGATCCGAACCCGGTGCTGTTCCTGAAGCCGAAGGCGCTGATGCGCGTGCGCGGCGAGGAGCTGCTGCCCGGCGAACCGGAGAGCGAAAAGGAGCTCAAAGCCATGATCGACGCGCCCATCGGCGACCGTTCGAAGTGGAAGGCCCGCTGGCCGGATCTGAAAGAGCACGAGGTGCCCATCGGCAAGGGTCGCATCACCCGGGAAGGCACGCAGATGACCGTGGTGTCCTACGGGCGCCATCTTTTGTTGTGCAATGAGGTGGCGGACGCGCTGAAGGAAGAGGGCATCTCCCTCGAGGTCATCGACCTGCGCTCGATCTATCCCTACGACTGGGGCATGATCCGCGACTCCGTCCGCAAGACGGGCCGCGTGCTGTTCGTCAACGAGGACACGGAAGTGACCAACTTCGGCGAGCATCTGGCTTACCGCGTGACGCAGGAGTTGTTTTACGAACTCATGGCCCGCCCGCGGGTGCTGGCGGGGAAAAACCTGCCCGGCATCGGCCTGCACGCCAATCTGGAGGACGCGTCGGTCCCGCAAAAACAGGACGTCGAGCGGGAAATCCGCGAATGCCTGGCGGAAATTCCGTGAGTCAGAAGGTCCGCCGTCGCACCCGCAAGAAGACGACGAAAAAAGTCGTCTTCGATAAGTACGAATTCTACACGAAAGCGGTGCAGTCGCCGGACGGCGACGTGGAGTTTTTCAAAAACGTCTACAAAGAGCTGCGCCAGAAAACCCCCCGCGTGCTGCGCGAGGATTTTTGCGGCACCGGTTTGCTGTGCGCGGCTTGGGTCAAGGCCCACTCCAGCCACGCGGCGTTCGGGGTGGATCTGGATCCGGAGCCCCTGGAGTACGGCCGCAACCGTTTCATCGGCAAACTGCGCCCCGATCAGCAAAAGCGCATCGAGCTGCTCGAGAAGAACGTCCTCGCCAAGGACCTGCCGAACGCCGACGTCTCGGTGGGCCTGAATTTCTCCTACTTTCTGTTCAAGACCCGCCCCCAGATGCTGGCTTATTTCCGCAATGTGCTGGCTCATTTGAAACCGCGCGGCCTGGCGTTTTTCGACGTGTTCGGCGGCAGTCAATGCCAGGACGCCATCGAAGACAGAACCAAGCACAAGGGTTTCACCTACTATTGGGACCAGACGGGTTTCGATCCGGTCTCGAACGAAGCCGTCTTCCATATCCATTTCAAAGTCGGCGGCCGCAAGATCGAACGGGTGTTCACCTATGACTGGCGCCTGTGGTCGATCCCGGAGCTGAAGGAATTGATGCTCGAGGCGGGCTTCAAGAAGGTCCACGTGTACTGGGAAGGCACGGCCCGCGACGGCACCGGCAACGGCGTTTTCACCCGCGTGGAAAAAGGCGAAGCCTGCCTGTCCTGGATCGCCTATCTGGTCGGGGAAAAGTAGCCCGGCTTCATTTCACAAGTGAGCTTTGAGATCGTCCATGGTCATGAGGGGTTTCATGTGGAGGCCCTTCTCGGCGAGTTTCGGCTCATGGCCCGAGCCGCGATGGATCACGCACAAGACATCCTCGACCCGGGCGCCGGCGCGGCGCAGATCCTCGCTGGAAATGACGACCTGGCCGCCGGTCGTGATGACGTCCTCCACCACGCACAAACGCAGCCCCTTGATGTCGAGTCCTTCGGCGAACTGGCAGGTGCCGTACTCTTTCGCCTCTTTGCGCACGAACACGCAAGGCAGGCCGGTCTCCAGGGACAGGGCCGTGGCGATCGGGATCCCACCCATCTCCAAACCCGCCAGGGCTTGCGTGCCGGCGGGAATCAGGGGGGCCATGTGCCGGGCGATCTCGCGCAGCAGCTGGGGGCGGGCTTCAAAGCGGTATTTGTCGAAGTACTCTTTGGACACCTGGCCCGAGCGCAGTTTGAACTCGCCGGTCAGGTGAGCGGTTTCATAAATGGCCTTGGCGAGCTCGGCGTGGGTCATGGCGGTTCTCCTCTTAACGGCGCATCTTCTGTTTGCGCATCTGCCATTGTTCCAGGGCGTATTTGCGCATGTCCTCGATGTGGTCGAACTCATCGACGATCTCGACGCCGAGCAGAGTTTCCACGGCGTCCTCCAGGGTCACGAGGCCGGTGGTGACGCCGTACTCGTCGATGGCGAGGGCGAGATGCTCTTTTTCGCGGATGAAGAAGTCCAGGGCCTGGGACACGGTCATGCGTTCCGGCACGGTGCTGATGGGCGTGGTGAGCTCGTTGATCCGGCGCTCGTGCTGATCGTGGGACAGGGCCTCGAGGATCTGATAGCGATGGGTCATGCCGACGATGTTGTCGAGGCTGCCGTTGTAAACGGGCACCCGCGAAAAACGGATGGGCTTGTACTTGGCCATGACCTCTTCCACGGTCATGTCGCCTTCCAGGGCGAAGAACACCGAGCGCGGGGTCATGATGTCGGAGACGTACATCTTGTCGAGCATCAGCAGGTTTTTGATGATGTTCGATTCCTTGGTTTTGATCGAGCCCTCTTCGGCGCCGAGCTCGGCGGTCATGATGACCTCCTCGCGGGTGACCTCGGGATTCTCCGTGGCCGGCCGCAGGCGGCTGCTGAGCTTCTCACTGAGGAAAACGAAGGGGTAGAGCATGAGGATCAGGGTCTGCGCCATGTAGGCCGCGGCCGGGGCCAGGGTCTTCCAGTGGGAGGCGCCCAGGGACTTCGGGATGATCTCCGAGAAAATCAGGATGCAGAAGGTGAGCAGGACCGACGCGAGGGTCACCATGGAATCGCCGTAAAGGCTGTGCACCTGGTAGGCGATGGCGGCCGAGCCCAGAGTGTGGCAGATGGTGTTCATGGTGAGCACCGCGGACAGCGGGCGATCGATCTGCTCCGTCAGGTGCAGCAGCAAAGGACCGCTGCGGCGTTTTTGCTCGACGGCGACGGCCACATAGGCCGGGCTGATGGAGAGGATCACGGCCTCCAGCAAGGAGCAGGTGAACGAAATCAAGAGCACGAAAAACGCGAGAAGGAGAATGAGGGTCATGCTCGGGGAAAGCGGGGCTGAAGTTGAAGGTCATGCCGTGAGACGAAAGTTGGGCCCATTTGTTGGTCCAAGAATAGACCGGGCGGGAGGCTGTTGTCATGGGGCACTTGAGACATCAAAAAAATGAGATGAAGCAGGCTTTGGACAAGAATGCGACGATTAATTATAACCCATGAAAACCACACAGATATTGTCGATCTTATGAGAGAATAACAGTATGCACAATTGGCGTAAGTATCTCATCTACGGACTGGGAATTTTGCTGGTGGCATGTTTGGGTTTCTTCCTCGAGTACGGCATCCCACATTGAGCCAGTGACGATTTTCCCATAAAAAAAGGCCGACCTCGCGGCCGGCCTTTTGAAACGGTCTTTCTGCAAGACCCGCGAAAGTCGCCTTATTTCTTTTCGGCTTCTTTCTTCTGCTGGTACTTCTTGATCAGCTCATCCTGAACGTTGCGCGGCACCTGGTTGTACTTCGCGAATTCCATGGAGAATTCGCCTTTTCCTTTGGTGGCCGAGCGCAGGTCCGTGGAGTAACCGAACATCTCGGTGAGCGGGACTTCCGCTTCCACGACCACGCTGCCTTCGAAGGCCGTGGTGTTCAGGATCACGCCGCGACGTTGGTTGATCTGACCGACGGCGGAACCTTGATACTCTTCCGGCACCGTCGTCTCGAGCTTCATGATCGGCTCGAGGATGACGGGGCGGGCCTTCGGATAGACTTCGCGCATGGCCGCCATCGAGGCGATTTTGAACGCCATGTAGCTGGAGTCGACATCGTGGTAGGAACCGTCGTTCAGTTCGACCTCGACGCCGACGATCGGGAAGCCGATCAGCGGGCCTTTGGTGCACTGTTCGCGGAAACCGTCGTCCACGGCCGGGATGAATTCCTTCGGAATGCGGCCGCCGACCACTTCGTTGTTGAACTTGAAGGTCGAGCCGTCCTCTTGCGGGGGCAGCGGGCGGATTTTCCCGACCACTTTGGCGAACTGACCGGAACCACCCGTTTGTTTTTTGTGGGTGTAGTCGTAGTTCGCTTCGGCCGTGATGGTTTCACGGTAAGCCACCTGCGGCTGACCGACGATCACTTCACAGGCGAATTCCCGCTTCATGCGTTCGATGTAGATCTCCAGGTGCAGCTCGCCCATGCCGGAGATGATGGTCTCGGCGGACTCTTCGTCGCGGTGAACGCGGAAGGTCGGGTCTTCTTTCCGGAACTTCTGCAGGGCCTTCGAGAAGTTGTTGGCGCCTTCCTTGGATTTCGGGGCGACGGCGAGGGAGATCACCGCGTCCGGAACGTGCATGGACTGCATGGCGTACAATTTCTTGCCTTCGGCGCAGAAGGTGTCACCGGAAGCGCAATCGATCCCGAACAGGGCGATGATGTCGCCCGCGTAGGAGGTCTCGATGTCTTCCATCTTGTCGGCGTGCATGCGCACGAGACGCGGCACTTTCACGGCCTTCTTGTTCGTCGAGTTGACGATGAAGTCGCCCTTGCTGATCTTCCCTTGGTAGATCCGCATGTAGGTCAGCTGACCGAACGGCGTTTCCTGGAGTTTGAAGGCCAGGGCGCAGAGGTCTTTGTCGTTGTCCGGGAAAAGCTCGACTTTTTCCTCTTTGTTGTCGAGGTCGAAGGCGAATTCTTTCTTCTCGGCGGGCGTCGGCAGATAGTGCAGAACCGCGTCCATCAGGGGCTGCACGCCTTTGTTTTTGAAGGCGGAACCGCAGAACACGGGGCACAGCTTCAGCTCGATCACGCCTTTGCGGATGGCGGCGCGGATTTCTTCGATGGTCGGTTCTTCTTCCATCAGGAATTTTTCGCCGACGACGTCGTCCACGTCGGCCAGTTTGCCGATGAGGATGTGGCGGTATTCCTTGGCCTGCTCCACGAGGTCGGCCGGGATCTCCAATTCGCTGACGATCTCGCCGTTGGAGCCTTCATTGATGTAGGCTTTCATGGTGACGAGGTCGACGACGCCCTTGTGCTGGTCTTCGAGCCCGATCGGGATTTCGGCCATGACGGCGTTGAGCTTCAGCTTGTCGATCAGGGCATCCTTCACACGGAAGGGGTTGGCACCCTGACGATCGAGCTTGTTGACGAAAGCCAGGCGCGGAACGCCGTAGCGCTTCATCTGGCGGTCAACGGTGATGGACTGGGATTGCACGCCGGCCACGCCGCAAAGGACGAGGATGGCGCCGTCGAGAACGCGCAGGGAGCGTTCGACTTCGATGGTGAAGTCCACGTGTCCTGGGGTGTCGATCAGGTTGATGACGTGGTTTTTCCACTGCAGCTGCGTGGCCGCGGATTGGATCGTGATCCCTTTTTCGCGTTCGAGGTCCATGGAGTCCATGGTCGCGCCGACGCCGTCTTTGCCTTTCACTTCGTGAATGGCGTGGATCTTGCCGCCGTAAAACAGCAGGCGTTCCGACAGGGTGGTTTTCCCCGAGTCGATGTGCGCCGAGATTCCGATGTTACGGACGTTGTGAATATCCCACTTTTTGGACATATCTGGTCCCTCACTCCATTGGTCGTTATGTACAGGATTTACAGAGTATTTTGGGTTACCAGATTCGTTCCGGTGAGTCCATCAAAGATTCCACCCCGCTGTGATAACGCGGTTGGGCGGAAATCCGCCCTCTCCTTGGATCCGACCCGGTCGGCGCTTACCATTCCAGAGTGGATCTTCTCTCGGAACTGCGTCGCCATTTCCCCTTTGATTCCTTCCGGCCCGGCCAGGAGGAGGTGCTGCGCCGGCTGGCCGGCGGGGACTCGGTCCTGGCTTTGATGCCGACCGGGGCCGGGAAGAGTTTGCTTTACCAGTTCGAAGCCAAGACCTCGCCGGGCCTGGTTCTGGTCATCTCGCCCCTGATCGCTTTGATGCAGGATCAGACGGAAAAAGCCCGGGAGCTGGGCATCGAGGCCACTTTCATCAACTCCTCCTTGTCCCGGGAGGAACGCGAGAAACGCCAAAACCGCCTCGCCCGGGGCGATTTCCGCCTGTTGTTCGTCACGCCGGAGCGTTTTCGGCGGCCGGGTTTCCGCGACTGCCTGCGCGGGCGCGAGATCTCGTTGTTCGTCGTCGACGAGGCCCACTGCATTTCCTTGTGGGGGCATGATTTCCGGCCGGACTACTCCAAATTGGGGGAGCTGCGCCGCGAATTCGGCGATCCGCGCACCCTGGCGGTGACGGCGACCGCCACCCCCGAAGTGCAGAAAGACATCGTGCGGGTGCTGGGGCTGGAAGGCCGCATGGAGATTTTCTCCACCGGTCTGGAGCGGCCCAATCTGTCGCTGAACGTTCGCGACTGTTACGGCCTCGAGGAAAAAACCGCCGTCTTGGTCGAAGAACTGAAAAAAAATCCCGGCACCACCATTGTCTATTTCACCTTGATCGACACGCTTCGCCAGGTGTCGCGGGCGTTGGCGAAAGAAGGCTTTCGTCATCTCACCTATCATGGTGACCTGCCCGCGGATCAGCGCCGCAAGAACTTGAAGATCTTCATGAAGGACCAGGCGCCGTTGATGCTGGCGACGCCGGCCTTCGGGCTCGGCATCGATCGACCGGACGTGCGCTCACTGGTGCACATGGAATTGCCGGGGAGCCTCGAGGCCTACTTCCAGGAGGTCGGGCGGGCCGGTCGCGACGGGGGGATCTCCCGCGGCCTGCTGCTCTTCGATGAGGAGTCGGACACCGCCGTGCAGATGGAATTCCTGAAGTGGGGCAATCCGGAGGCGGCTTTTTTGCGCCGGCTCTACGATCTGATCGAGAGCCGTCGCGCCGAAGTGGACCAGGGCGGTTTCGATTTCCTGCGCGAGCAGATGTCCTTCAAGAACCGCCGCGACTTCCGCGTCGAGGCGGGCGTCAACATTCTCGAGCGCTGGGGCTGCCTGGCCAAGACCGAAACGCCTTTTCCGTGGACGGCGATGGAGCCGCCGACCGATGAGATGATCCGCGACGAGAAAATGCCGGAGCGCCTGAAGAATCTCAGCATGAAGCTGCTTTTGGTCCTGCGCTGGGCGAAGGACACGGACGAGTGCCGCATGAGGCGCATCCTGGAGTACTTCGGCGCCGCGGGGAAAGACTGCGGCCTTTGCGACGTCTGCCGCGGGGAGGCCGGGTGATTCCGGACAAGGGATTCGTGTCCACGCTGGAGTTCCCGGATCCGCACGCAACCTGGGTGGACGGCCTCGTCGCCGTCGGCGGCCGCGCGGACGTCGGCACCCTCTACCACGCTTACAGCCGCGGTATTTTCCCCTGGCCGCAGGAAGGCATGCCGATGCTGTGGTTCTCCCCGGAGGAGCGCGGCGTGCTGGTGTTCGATGAGCTGCACGTGCCGAAACGCCTGCAGCGCGATCTGGAGCGCGACGAGGGTTTGCGCTACTCGCGCGACGAGGCCTTCGCGGCCGTCATCGCCGCCTGCCGCGATCAAAAACGCCCCGGCCAGCAAGGCACGTGGATTTTGCCCGGCATGATCGAGGCGTACCTGAATTTCCACCGCGCCGGTTTCGTGCGCAGTTTCGAGGTCTGGCGGGGGGCGGAGCTGGTAGGCGGCCTGTACGGCGTGCTGGTCGAGGGCGTGTTCTCGGGGGAGAGCATGTTCCACCGCGAAACCGACGCCTCGAAAAAAGCCCTGGTGTACGCGGTGAGCGAGCTGCAGGCCGAGGGGCTCGACTGGATGGACACGCAGATGGTGACGCCCGTCGTGCAGTCCCTCGGCGGCCGCACGATCCCGCGGGAAGAGTACTTGCGTTGGATGAAGAAATCACAACTCGCCTGGAACCGTCCCGGCCGGCGATGATCGACGAGGGGAGAGGCGCGATGAAATCCTTCTTGAAAAGCCTGTTGCTGATTCTGGTGCTCCTTGGCGTGGCGGCCGCCGGGATTTTCCTGGTGAATTTCCGCGACGAGAGCCTGCTGCCGGAATTGGCCGTGCATTTCACCGAGCGCCCCGTGCTGGCCGGTCGCGACCGTGAGACCCTGGCCCTGTGGATGGGCTACGGCCATCTCAGCCCCGCGGGCGAGGGCGAAAAATTCCTGCGCGTCATCGAATCGCTGCCGGTCGGGCCTTTGCGCGAGATCAGCCGCCGCCTGCGTGATGCGGGTTGGGGGGTCAGCTCTTCGCGCACCCTGGCCGGCGAAGAGGAACTGGTCCGCCAGCTGCGCGAGCTTTATGGCCGCGGCGGCGTCGATCTCCGCCCTTTGATCGGCACCGGCGTCAGTTTCAGCTTTCCCTCGATGTCCCGTTGGGCGGAGGGCCATCGCGCCTGGCTGCGCGACGTGGAAAGCCGCGGCCAGAAGCTGCCCTCGGCGGCCTCTGAGGAGCTGCGCCAGGCGGTGACCTTCCTGCGGGGGCTTTTGTCCTCCGAGAGCGTGTTCCTGGTGAAGGACATGGCGTTGACGAACCTGCACCTGACGGCGCAGTCGCTGAATGAGCTGGTGCGCTCCCATCCCGAGTGGGCGGCGCGCTTGTCCGATGATTTCCTGGGCTCGTTGCGCATCAAGAAGGACATCCCGTCTTTCCTGGAGGATTCCAAGGTGGGCGAAGTGAAGGACTTCGCGATGATGATCGACGAGGCCATGCCGGACCTGGCGCCGACGGGCCCCTCGTCCCGGGCGCCGAAGCTGATCACGGCCCTGACCTACTCCCTGCTGCAGAAGAACAAAACCCTCAATTGGGTCTGGACCATCGAGGGCGAAGAGCTGGCGTCGACCTGCCAGCGACCGCCGCAGGAGATGTGCTCGCCGACCTATGATGAAGTCACGGCCTCGGGGCCGCGCTGGCTGGTGAACCCCACGGGCCGGACGTTCGTGAAACTGGTCACGCCGAAGCTGCGCAACATGACGGCGAAGTGGAACGAGAAGGCCGGCAAGATCGAGGCCATCGTGCAGCGCCTGGAAGAAGCAAAAAAGCTTTCACCGGCGAAGGTGAAAGCTTTTTTGGGGGAGACTTGAGGGTTTTTAAAGCCCTTATTTCCTTCTCGGCGGCTTGCGGCCCGGGGGCGGCTTATTCGGCTGGGAAGGTCGTCCTGCCTGCGGCGGCGGCGGGCAGTTCGTCACGCGTTTCATGGAGAGCACGCCGGTCTGCCCCAAGTTGATGTTTGTATGTGTCCCCGTCAATTGTCTCAGCGTCGGCTGGTTGTTGCTGTCCGAGAACGTGGCACTGATTTCCACCGTGTAGGGAGTGAAGGTGCCGCCGCCACCGCCGCCGGGGACCGTGCTGTCCCGAGAGGTCAAAAACACCGTGCTGGGAGTGGCATTGATATTATAAGTGACGTTCAATGTGCGGCGCAGGCTGTCCGTCGTGACGTCGTAACGGCGGTAAAAAGCCTTCAGCACAGGGCGGAACCGGCCCGAAGCGGTGGCCGTGTCCGTGATGAAGAAGTTCAGGCACACTCCGAAAGTCTTCTTATCAGCGCCCACGCCCTCGACAACATTGCCGTAGAAATTCCCCTCGACGCTTTGGTATTGGCGGCGCAGAAGGGCGTTGTAGCGATCCTCGCTGTCCTGCTCGCTGCCGCTGCTGGGGCCGGCCCGTTTCGTCAGGACCATGTTGCCGACAATGTATCCACGAGCGCGCAGGATGCCTTGAATCGTCGTTCCGTTGTAGCGCAAATTCATGGAAATCAGGTCGTCCGGGCTGGCCGCGGCGCCAGGCTGGGCCCCGCTCCCTTGCCCCTGTCCTCCAAAACCGCCTTGAACACGATCTTGGCTGGTCAGAAGAATGAGGCCCGTGTCTTCGTGATAGACACCGACGAAGCTTTGATCTGGATAGCGTGCGTCCGTGGTGGAGTACAAAGTGGCGCGAGGTTCGGCGCGCAAGATCGGGTCGCCGGCGCCGTTGTTTCCTCCGGTCGGGGCCAAACCTTCCGCGATGAGCATCTCGACACCGATGTTTTGGGTGCCTCTGGTCAGAGTTCCGGTCCAGAGACCCAGAATGGGCACGAGGCGCGCTTGCGTGGCTTCGAGATCACGCTGGGAGCGGTTATTGACGTCGCGGTCATCATCGGGGAATGCGCAGGCTCCCAGGCTCAATGCCACCAAAATGGCGAAAATGAAACGGAGATTCATGGGTTCTCCTCTTTCTGGTCCGGAATGAGTTCATCCCGGGCGGCCGCCCATTCATTCAGGGCGATCTGGTAATCACCGAGCGCGCGGATGGCCTGCACTTCGGTGGAGTAAAGCAAGTTCATTGCGTCGATTAAAAAGCGAATATCCGTACGGCCTTGATTGTAGGAACGAGTGAGTTCGGTCACGGCTCTTTGGCTGAATTCACGTTGTCGCATCGAAGACTGCGCGATCGTGTAGGTCGTGCCGACGCGGCGTTCAGCATTGAGGATGCGGTCGCGCAACTCATTGCGGATTCGGGTCAGCTTGGTTTCTTCCAGCGACAGAGCGGCTTTCTTTGCCCGAATATCCTCGGGAAGCACGCCGGAGCCAAAGTTGTACTGAAACTTCAGGCCGACATAGACTTTGGGATGATTGCCGGAGGATAATTCAGCATAGGATTTATCTCCGGTGTCATCCACGCCCGTGGCGTTGTATTTGCCGACCAGATTGAGAGTCGGGCGGCGATTCGATTCAGCCACCGTGACGCCTTCTTTCGCGGCGCTGACCAGTAAATTCTGCGATTGCAGCGGCCGCAGGTTGTCGATGGGCTTTTCGGAGAGCTTCGGGACCGGAGGCAGCTCTTTCGGAACGATGAAATCGACTTCCGTGCCGGGTGGAAGCGCCAGGAGAGTGTTCAAGTCGTCCAGCGACTGCAGGTAGGTCTGCGAAGCGGTTTTCACTTCCTGAACCTTGCCTTCATATTCGGCTTGTATCTGGGAGAGCTCCCCCGGGTTGGCATAACCCAGGCTGTTCTTGCGGCGGACAGAGGACACGAGTTTTTCATAGCGCTCGCGGGTCGCCATGGATTCACGGAAATTTTCTTGCGCGACGTAAGTGTTCCAGAACTGCTGGAGCGAACTCAGCACCACGTCCTGCAGTTCATTCGTGCGCAACTTCATGTTGGATTTGTACGTGTAATCGGCTTGCGCGATCTTGGCGCGGTCACCCTGGCCGAAAAAGTTCCCGAGCAGGCTTTGTTCCAAAGTGAGGCCCATGTTGTCCATCGTGCTTTGAGGGGGGAGAGTGGTGTTCACCACATTCGCTTTCTGCGAAGTGCGGCCCAGCTGGAAAGTCAGGGACGTTCCGCTCAGCAGGAGCTTCGAGAGCGAAACGGTGGTTATATAGCGTTCGTATTTGTTGTCTTCCTGCTGGGTGAGGCTTTGGTTGCGATCGTGCTCATAGCCGCTTTCCACCAACAACTTCCAATCGGTCAAGGAAGTCGTTTGCAAAAGGGGAAGGCGCGACTGCTCGTACTTGTAGGAGACTTCCTTGGTCTTCGGACCTTGTTTCAGCACCAGTTCAGCCACGTCTTTCTGTGAAAGCGTGATTTTCTCGGCGGCGAAAACAGTGGAGAGAAGGAACAAAAAAAGATTTACCACATGACCCTCGTGCTGATGCTGAAGTTGCCGGACTGGAGTTGGATGCGGCTATCGCGGTTCACCAAAGAGCGCTGCGTTTGCTCCGCGCCGACTCCCCAATCTTGATTGAGCCAGTAAGTGGCGCCCACGGTCCAGGCTTGATATCGGCCTTCGTCCGTGAAATTCGCCGCATCGTTGGTGGCGGATTGAGCGTAGCTGACGAGGCCCTCGCCGTAACCGAGGTTGAACTCCCAGGAGGGAAGCCGCTGCCAAGTATATCCTCCCAGGAGAGTCACGCCGGCCAAGGTTGTGGTGAGCCGGCTGTTGGCGGCTTTGGCGCCGGTGACGAAGAAGACATCCGTTTTTTGCGTGGAGTATCCGCCTTCCAGGCGCAGGGTGGCATTCCATTTGGCCGCCTGGGTTTCATGCACTTTGCGGCGCACTCCCACTTCCAAAAAGGGAGTCATCATTGAAGAAGTACCGTCTAAGCGAAAGCTCTGGCCGTTCGCCATTTTGCTTTCACCTTGAGCCTGGAGGTTCTGCACCCGCAAACCCAGCAGCCACTTCCACGGCGAATCGTCCGGACGAAGGCCCGGGTCCTCGAGGCGCAGCACGCCGCTGTCGTTCACGCGGGCGTCGGTGGCGTTTTGGGACTTCACGCCGTCGGTGTTGATTTCCTCGTGGGCTTTTTCAAGCAGGTTCACGACGGCGGGAGGCGCGGATTTTTTCGCGGCGGGTTTTGCGAGGGCCGGAGCGCTGAGGAGGGACACCAACGTCAAAGAGAGAAGAGCTTTCATCTGTCACCTCGAATGAATTCATGAAAATTAGGATTGTCGACGTGGAATGTCAATGGGCGCCATGGAATGTGAGCGAATTAAACATTTGTTTGAATTTAAAAACTTCTGAAGCTGGAACCAGGCGGGAACGGTCTGCGGGGCGTTGAAAATACTTCAAGAATCGGTGGCGGGCATGAAGGCTTTTCCCTAGAATTTCAATATGAAAATTTCAGACTCCTCCATCCGAAATCCCGTGTTCGCCTGGATGCTCATGTTCGCTTTGATCCTCTTCGGGGCGATCGGTTTTTCCCGCATGGGCGTGAGTCAGATGCCGGACGTCGACTTTCCCATGCTGAACATCTCCGTCACCCTGGAAGGGGCGGCGCCGGAGGTGATGGAAAGCACCGTCGTCGACGTCCTGGAGGACGCGGTGATGACGGTGGAGGGCCTGCAGGGCATCCGCTCGACGTCGAAGCAGGGCTCCGCCAACGTCACGCTGGAATTCGACCTCAACCGCAACATCGACGTGGCCCTGCAGGAAGTGCAGACCAAGGTGGCGCAGGCCCAGCGCCTGCTGCCGGACGATATCGATCCGCCGGTCATCACCAAATCCAATCCCGAGGATCAGCCGATCATCTGGCTGGCCCTGACCTCCGAGAAGAACGATCAGCTGTTCATGATGAAATACGCCCGCGAGCAGCTGCAGGACCGCTTCACGACCGTGGCCGGCGTAGGCCAGGTGGTGCTCGGCGGTTACGTCGACCCGGCCCTGCGCATCTGGGTGAACCCGGACCGCCTGACTTACTACAACATCGCGGTGAACGACATCATCGACGCCGTCCAGACGGAGCACTCGGAATTGCCGGGCGGCCTCATCGAGCAGGGCAAGAGCGCCTACAACGTGCGCACCATGGGCGAGGCGAAAACCGTCGAGGAGTTCTCCAACATCCCGATCGGCAAGCGCGCCGGCACGCAGGTGGCGACGCCCGGGAACATGGTGCGTTTGCGCCAGGTGGCCCACATCGAGGAGGGCCTCGACGAGGTTCGCCGCCTGTCCCGCTTCAATAAAAAACCCGCCCTCGGGATCGGCATCCTGAAGCAGCGCGGTTCCAACGCCGTGGCGGTCGCCAAGGCGGTGAAGGCGCGGGCCCAGGAGCTGGAGAAGGACCTGCCCCCGGGCATGAAGATCCAGGTCAACTTCGATTCCACGCGCTTCATCGAGTATAGCATCCGCGAGCTCAATCATCACCTGGTGCTGGCCGTGATCCTGACCTCGCTGGTGTGCTGGGTCTTCCTGGGAAGCTGGTCGGCGACCTTCAACGTGCTGCTGTCGATCCCGACCTCCATCGTCGGGGCCTTCATCGGGATGTACTTCCTGAACTTCACGCTGAACACCTTCACGCTGCTGGGGCTGACCCTGGCCATCGGGATCGTCGTCGACGACGCGATCATGGTGCTCGAGAACATCTTCCGTTACCAGCAGATGAAAAAGGGCCGCATTGTCTCGGCCATCCTTGGCACGCGCGAGATCGCCTTCGCCGCCCTGGCGGCCTCGGTGGCCGTGATCGCCATCTTCCTGCCGGTGGTGTTCATGAAAGGCATCATCGGGAAATTCTTCCTGCAGTTCGGGATCACCATCTCGCTGGCGGTGGGCTTGTCCCTGCTGGAGGCTTTGACCATCACGCCGATGCGCGCCTCCAGCATCGTCGGCAGCCACGAGCGCACCTCGCGCCTGGGCCGCGGCTTCGAGGCGATGATGGCTTGGCTGGAGCGTTCCTACGTCGCCTGGCTGCGCCTGGCCCTGCGCTGGCGCGTGACCGTGGTGCTCGCCTCGGTGGTCTTCATGGTCGGCTCCTTCTACTCGGTGAAGTTCGTGCCGAAGGAGTTCACTCCCTCCCAGGACATGAGTTTGTTCATGATGCGCGTGCAGACGCCGGTGGGATCCTCGCTGGCTTACACCGACGAGAAGATGAAGGCCGCGGAGGACTGGCTCCTGGCCCGGCCCGAGGTGGTTCAGGTTTATTCCGCGATCGGCGGGTTCGGCGGCGGCGGCAGCGACGGCAACACCGGCGTGATGTTCGTCACCATGCAACCCAAGGCGGAACGCTCCGTCACGCAAACCCAGTTCATGAACACCATCCGCAAGGAGATGAACGTCCCGGACCTGGAGGCCCGCATCCAGGATCTCTCGTCCCGCGGTTTCTCCGCGGGCCGCGGCTTCCCGGTCGAGTTCATCCTCTCCGGCGGTGATTGGGACAAACTGTGGGATTCCGCCCAGAAGGTCATGGAGGAGATGAAGAAGAGCGGCCTCATGGTCGACGTCGATTCCAACTACCTGCTGGGCATGCCGGAGATCCAGATCCGCCCGGACCGCGTCAAGGCGGCCATGCACGGCGTGAGCGTGAAGTCGGTCGGTCAGACCGTGAACGCCCTCATCGGCGGCGTGAAGATCGGCCAGTACCAGTCCGGCAGCCGCCGTTACGACATCCGCATCCAGCTGGAAAAAGATGAATCCAACGTCAAGGAGATCGCCAAGCTCAACCTCGGCAACGTGCGCGGCAACCTGATTCCCGTCTCGCAGGTCGTGGACATCAAGGAGGAGCGCAGCCTGCAGCAGATCTCCCGCGTCGACCGGCAGCGCGCCATCAGCGTTTACGCCAACGTCGCGCCGGGCGCCTCGCAGCAGGCCGCCATGCTCTACGCCGAGAAGAAAGCGCGCGAGATCCTGCCGGAAGGTTACCGCTTCGTGCCCCAGGGCAGCTCGCAGACCATGAACGAATCCTTCGAGAGCCTGTTCTTCGCCCTGCTCCTGGGGATCCTCGTCGCCTACATGGTGCTGGCGGCGCAGTTCAACTCGTTCCTGGATCCGGTCACCATCCTGATGGCTTTGCCCTTCGCCATCTCCGGCGCGCTGTTCGCCCTCATGGCGACCATGCAGAGCCTGAACATCTATTCCCTGATCGGGATCCTGCTGTTGATGGGGATCGTGAAGAAGAACTCCATCATGATGATCGAGTTCACGAACCAGAAGCGCGACGAGGGCTTCAGCAGCGCCAACGAGGCGTTGATGGAGGCCTGTCCGATCCGCCTGCGCCCGATCATCATGACGTCGCTGGCGACGGTGGCGGCGGCCATCCCGGCGGCGATCGCCACGGGGGAAGGCTCCGAGACCTTCAAGCCTATGGCCATTACCATCATCGGCGGCGTGGCGCTGTCGACCTTGCTGACGTTGATCGTCGTGCCCTGCGTGTACTCGCTGTCGGATCGTTTCCGCAAACGCGATCAGCGTCGCAAGGCCATCAAAGAGGCATTCGAGTCCCTGGGCGAAAAAGTCGAGATGTGATCAGCGGAGCCAGGACATCAGTGTGGAGAGAACGCTCTCTCCATTCGTGATGGCGACCGTGAAAAGCCCCCACAGCCACAGCGACAAGAGCATCATGAACGAGGAGGGCAGCAGTCTCCAGACGCCGGTCTCCTCGAGGTCCTGCCGGCCTTTTTTGGACAGCTGCTCGCGGAACCGCCGCGCCAGGCCTTGAGCCAGCGCGATCCGGTGGGCCATTTCCATGCGATGAAAATGCACGGCGACCAGCATGATGCCGGCCGGACCTTCCTCCAGCCGGGTGACGATGGCGTGGCACGCCATCTGGCGGTCGCCCGGGGCGGCGAACTGGATGCGGATGACTTCGCCCAGGAGCGGGCAGAGGTCCTCCGGCGCCGTGAACACGAGGCCGGTCAGGGAGACGTTCTTGATCTCGGTGCCCTCTTCCCAGGGCAGTTGCCGGGGCCCCGCCACGCGGATCAGGTGATCGTCCTCGGTGTTGAGGATGTAACGCGGGGAGCGGGCGTGATAGCGGGCGAGATTCTGGGTCATCACCGTCCTTATCGGACCGAAGTCGCAGGGACCTGAACGGCAATTGTCATGAAATCTTGTCATTGGTCCTTCCCGACGGACGGGGAACCGGTCTTGCCAGTCGGCAGGGGATGCATTGAAATGAGACGAGCGAAGGGACGGCATCATGAGCGCGCCTCGGGGAAATTCGAAGACCGCGAAAAAGACGACTCGACGTCGGTCCAGTCGCGAGGTCATCGAGCACTCCCGCGCCAGCGACGTGGAGTTCACCAACCGCGAGATCGGCTGGCTGCACTTCAACCGCCGCGTCCTGCACGAGGCGGAGGATTCGCGCACCCCTTTGCTCGAGCGTCTGCGCTTCCTGGCCATCTCGGACTCCAATCTCGATGAGTTTTTCATGAAGCGGGTCGGCGGGTTGAAGCGCCAGGTGGCGGCGGGCATCAGCCCGAAGTCCTCCGACGGCAAGACGCCGCAGGAGCAGCTCACGCTGATCCGTTCCTACGTGCAGGACATGATGAAGGCGCAGGCGAGCTGCTACAAACAGCTGCTGCAGGAACTCGCCAAGCAGGAGATTCACCTGCTGCGCTGGAAGGACCTGAGCGCCGGCGAGCGCGAATTCGTGCGCGTTTACTACAAAAAGAACATCTTCCCGGTGCTGACGCCGCTGTCGGTGGACCCGGGGCATCCTTTCCCTTTCATTTCGAACCTGTCCGTCTCCCTGGGCGTGACCCTGAAGCACCCCGACCAGGAGGACAAACACTTCGCGCGCATCAAGATGCCGAAGAACAAGGACACGATGCCGCCGTGGATCCGCGTGGACGGCGACCCCAAGTCCTCGCGCTTCATCAGCCTGATCGAAGTGGTGCGCGAGAACCTGGGCGACCTCTTCCCGTCGATGCAGGTCCTGGACGTCATGCCTTTCCGCGTGACCCGCAACGTCGAGCTCGACCGGGACGACGACGAGGCCGAGGACCTGCTGAAAATGATCGCCGAGGAGTTGCGCCAACGCCGCTTCGCCGAAGTCGTGCGCATCGAGCACGGCCCCAATCCGGATCCCTGGATGTTGAAATTCCTGATGGACGAGCTGGAGCTCGGCGAGGACGACATCTACTCCCATCCCGGCGAGCTGGATTATTCGGACCTGCTGGTGGTGGCGGACCTTGACCGGCCCGAACTGCGCGACCCGCCCCACCAGCCCGTCGTGCCCCTGGCCTTCAGGGACGAGGGCCAATCGGTGTTTTCGCTGCTGAGGGTGGGCGACCACCTGGTGCACCACCCCTACGAGAGCTTCAGCGCCACGGTTGAGAGGTTCATCCGCGAGGCGGCGCTCGACCCGAAGGTCCTCGCCATCAAAATGACTTTGTACCGCACCGGCGACAACAGCCCCTTCGTGCGCTCCCTGATCCGCGCCGCCGAGGCGGGCAAGCAGGTGGTTTGCCTGGTGGAGCTGAAGGCCCGCTTCGATGAGGAGCGCAACATCTACTGGGCGCAGGCCCTGGAAAAAGCCGGCGTGCACGTGGTGTACGGCATCGTCGGCCTGAAAACCCACGCGAAGATGGCCCTGGTCGTGCGCCAGGAAGCGGACGGCATCCGCTGCTACGCCCACGCCGGCACGGGCAATTACAACGTCCAGACGTCGCGCTTTTACACGGACCTGGGGCTGCTCACCAGCCGCGAGGAGATCACCGGCGAGATCGTCGAGTTCTTCCATTACCTGACGGGACGCTCCCTGAAAAAAGACTATCAGAACCTGCTGATCGCGCCCGTGAACATGTTCCGGCGCTTCAAGGAGATGGTGGAGCGCGAGGCGGCCCACGCCAAAGCCGGCCGGCCGGCGCAGATCATCGCCAAGTGCAACAACATGGAGGAGAACGACATCGCCCTGAGCCTCTACGAGGCCTCACGGGCCGGCGTCGGGATCGACCTCATCGTGCGCGGTTTCGCCTGCGTGCGCCCCGGCGTGCCGGGCCTGAGCGAGCGTCTGCGGGTCATTTCGGTGATCGGGCGCTTCCTCGAGCACTCGCGGATTTTTTATTTCCGCAACGGCGCCGCCGACCCCTTGGACGGTGAGTTCTTCATCGGCTCGGCGGACTGGATGTACCGCAATCTCCACGCCCGCGTGGAGTCGGTCGTGCCCATCTGGGACCGCGCCTTGCGCGAAAAGCTCTGGGAGATCCTGCAGCTGACGCTGAAGGATCAGCGCCAGACGTGGGACATGCACGCCGACGGCGGTTACACCCAGCGCAAATCCGCGGAAACGGGCTTGCACAATCAGCTCATTCAGCTGACAAAAACAAGAAACACCCCGAGCGAAGAAAGCGGCGGGGAGAACGGCCCGGCGGAGAACGATGGAACTGTACCTGATCAGACACGCGGTCGCGGAGGATCGTGAGGAGTTCGCGAGGCGGAGTCAGGACGACAGCCTGCGCCCTTTGACCGTCAAAGGCCGCAAGAAGATGCAGAAAGTGGCGATCCGCCTGCGCGACCAGGTCGGCGACGTCGATCTCATCGTCACCAGCCCCTACCTGCGCGCCCGCCAGACCGCCGAAATCCTGTCGCAGATGTTCTTCGAAACGAAAATCATTGAGGCTCCGGAGCTGGTGCCCCACGGGCCGCCCCAGGCCTTCGTGCGCTGGATGAAAGCCCATGCCCGCGACCTGCAGTCGGTGGCCGTGGTGGGGCACGAGCCCCAATTGTCCCTGCTGGCGAGTTACCTGCTGGCGGGGGCGGAAGAGTCGCTGATCGCCATGAAAAAATCCGGCATCGCCTGCCTGGAGACCGTCGACGTCGAGGAGCTGGGTCCATCCACGGCGGAGCTCAGCTGGCTCGTGCCGCCGAAGATCTGGACGGATTGAAATCCCCGTCCCGACTTGAGACGAGGGGGCAGGAATCGCTGGTTTCCCCTCTGATCAACCGATAAATTGTGGAAAGGGGACGATCCGGCATTCCGCCCGGGTCGGGAGGGCACTTCATGGGATTTCGCCGCGGTCTCGCGCTGCTTTCGATGATCGGTTTGACTCTGTCGACGGGCCTCGCGCCGGCGGGACAGATCGTGTTGTCCGACGGCACGGTGATCGACGACCCCTCCCTGACGGCGGATCCCCAGATGGCGGCGCAGCGGGCGGCTCAACAGCAGGCCGTCACGCGCTCCCTGAACTCCGGTCAGCAGCTGAACACCGATCACCTGCGCCTGATCAACGAGCTTTGCTACGGCAAAACGAACGGCCAGGCGAACTACTCGGGGTCCTACAGCAGCGAGCAGCAATGCTACGATTCGCAGATGACGCAGATGCAGGGCGCCCGCGACAAAATTCTGGGTGAAGCCAAAAAAGGCAGCGGCAACGCCGAGAGCGGTGACAGCGGGAACGGCGGCGGCTCGCCGTCGATGCCGCAACAACAGGGCGGTCAGCAGCAGGCGCAGCAGCCCCAACAGCAGCCGGCGCAGCAAGCGTCGCAGAATCCGGCCACCAGCGCGGCGGGAGATCAGGCCGGCGGCGCGGGCGGATCGGGGGACGATCAAATCCCCGCCGGCGCCTCGTGCGAGCGGGAAGTGAAAAAACGCTTCCAGGCCTGCGAGCAGAAGCGCCTTTCGGCCGAGCGTGCCTGCGATCCGAACCAGCACGCCGGTCTTCAGGAGGCCGGCGCCACGGCGGATCGCTCGCTGGCCCTGGCCGGTTCGGGCGCCACGATGAACAATTCGTCCACGCAGACGGCTTTCGCCAAGGGCTCGCTCGCCCCGCAGGTGAAGGCCTTCGCGGGCGGTTGCCGCCAGGAGCACGTGAGCTGCGAAAGCTCCTGCGCGGGCGTTCGCAAAGCCGCCGAAAAACTCTGCAAGACGGCGAAAGAAAAAGCCGCGGTGAAGAGCCAGGTGGAAACGGCCGAGAACAACCACAAACCTTACTGCGGCCAAACCCTGGCGGCGAAATCCACGCAAGCCGAAGGCGAGTCGGCCTCCATGGCCTCGACGGGGGACCAAAACGCCAAGAGCGCCGACAGCACGGGCATGGGCGCATTGTCGGGCCTGGGCGGCCTGTCGGGCCTGATGCAGAACAAGGGCGCGGAAGACCAGAAGCAAAAAGAGGAATACGAAAAACTGCAAAAAGCCTTCGAGAAAATCTCCGCCCAAGAGGGATTGCAGAACGCCTGTCAGCAGTCGCAGTTCCAGGGCCTGAAATCCTGCGTGTGCCGCGGCCTGGACGCGGCGGCCTGCGCCCAGCGCATGCCGACGTCGACCCCGGTCAACAACACGGTGAGCCCAGTGAACGGCGGCACGCCCTCATCGTGGCAACCGGGCTTTTAGGGACGGGGAATTCAGGCCCGCGACGCCGGCAGATGATCCGCGACCGACCACAGGAGGCCGTCGCGCAGCCCCACTCCCGGAATCAGGAGTTTCTCCACGCCGGCCTGGCGCAGGACCGTTTTGACCAAGAGAACCGCCGGCACGATGACGTCGGCGCGGTCGGGGCGCAAATTCAGCTCATCGATGCGTTCATTGACCGTCAAGGCCTCCAGGCGCTCCGAGATTTCCGTCAGCTCCTGCAGGCTCACCAGGGTGGCCGGCGTCCGACCCAGCATTTCGGTCTTCAATCGCCCCATGCACTCCAGGTTGCCACCGGTGCCCACGGCGAGCTCCACGGGAGCGTGGCCGACATGGGATTCCAGATAGCGGGACAAGGGCTGAATGAATTCGCCCATGACGACCTTCAGGCCCTTCTCCGGGAGTTTGCGCTTTTGCAGCATCTGCAGGATGCGCACCGTTCCCATGGGGAAACTCTGGGTCGCCGACATCATGCCGTTCTCGCTGAAGGTGATCTCGACGCTGCCGCCGCCCACATCGATCAACAAAAGACGTTTTCGCGATAAATCGACTTCCCTTTGCACGGCGGTGTGGATCAGGCGCGCCTCTTCGATGCCGTCGATCACCTCGATGCCGATGCCGGAGGTTTTCAGGATGCGTTGGGTGAACTGCCGGCGGTTGGCGGCCTCGCGCACGGCGCTGGTGGCGACCGCCCGGCAGCCGCGCACGCGGTACTTGCGGTTGATTTCCGCGAAGCGCCGGAAGGTCTCCTCCGCCTCGTGGAGCACTTCCTCGGAGATGCGGCCGTGTTTGAAGACGTCCTTCCCCAGGCGGACCGGGGCGCGGAATTTCTGGACGGTGTGCAGGCGCTGATCGTGGATTTCCCCCACGATCATGCGAATGGCATTGGAGCCGATGTCGATGGCCGAGACGTGCTGCGATGATGCCATGTCTGCGTCAGCGTGGCATAGCCACGGGGCTTTTGCAAATTCACCCCTTGTGGACTATCATCTGTTAGGATTCGATTTTGACGCAAATCGTTACTTCCCTCAGGCGTCGCCAATAAGTTATGGAGTGAGCGTGGAAAGAGCTTTCGATACCCAGCTGGAAGATTTGAAAAGACAAATTTTGGTCATGGGTGGGCATGTGGAAAAAGCGCTGACCGAAGTGACCACCGCCCTGTTGAACCGGGACGAGGTGCGTTTCGCCGGCATCCGCGACATCGAAAAGAAGATCAACGACGAGCACATCAAGGTCGACAATTCCTGTTTAAACCTCCTGGCCAAGCAGAGCCCCGTCGCCAAGGACCTGCGCCTGATCCTGTCCATCATCAAAATCAACACGGACCTCGAGCGCATGGGCGACCAGACCATGAACATCGCCTACACCGGCCGCGATTATCTGGGCCGCAAACCCCTCGTCCAGGTCGCCGACGTCAGCCGCATGGGCGAGATCGCCCGCCGCATGGTGAAGGGCGCCCTGGATTGCTTCGTGCGCGGCGACGTCGAGCACGCCCGCGAGATCCTGCTGATGGACGACCAGGTGGACGAGCTGAAGAACAGCGTGTTCCACCAGCTCGCCGCCCACATGAAAAGCAATCCCGGCGACGTCGAAGCCGGTCTGGACCTCATTCTCATCGCCCGCAATCTCGAGCGCATGGGCGACCACGCCACCAATATCGCTGAGGACGTCATTTTCGCCGAGACCGGCAAGGACGTCCGTCACGGAGGACTGTCATGACCGAAAATCCCGCCCGCGTCCTGGTCGTCGAAGACGAAAGGGAAATCCGCGAGCTCATGGCCCTGCACCTGCTTCGTCAAGGCTACAAGGTGCGCGAGTGCGTGACGGCGGAGGAGGCCATGGGGGAAGTGAGTCAGGGCGCCTACTCCCTGGTCATCCTCGATTGGATGCTGCCGGGTCTGTCGGGGCTTGATTTCCTGGATTACGTCAAGCGCCAGGAGGTGCAACCCAGCGTGCTGATGGTCACGGCCCGCACCGAGCCCAGCGACATCGTGCAGGGCCTGGAAAAGGGCGCCGACGACTTCCTGTCGAAGCCCTTCGAGCCCTCCGTGTTCATGGCCCGGGTGAAGGCCCTGCTGCGCCGTCTGCAGCTGCACGAGGCGCGCAGCGTGTCCCGCCGCCTGACCATCGACGGCTTGACGATGAATTTCGAGACTTACGAGATTTCCCTGAACGACGAGAAACTGCACCTCACGCCGTCGGAATTCAAACTGCTCTCGGCCATGCTCCACAACCGCGGCAAGGTGATGACGCGCGATCAGCTGATCGACCAGATCCAGGGAGAGGGCATCAACGTCGTCGGCCGCACCATCGACACCCATGTTTTCGGCTTGCGCAAAAAACTCGGCGAATGGTCGGACAACATCGAGACCATCCGCGGCGTCGGTTACCGGGTGAAGATGGAAGGAACCTGAGTTTTGAGCCGTTTCCCCTGGACCGTCTTCATCCGCTTTTTCCTCGCGCAGCTTTTCGCTTTCAACCTGCTTTTCATCATCGCCATGGCGGTCTTTTTCCGGACGGCCGGCCTGCCCGCGACCCATTTCTGGCCCGTCTTCGGGGTGTTTTTCGCCGGCTGCGCCCTGCTGTCGGCTTTCACCTCGTGGCGTTTCACCCGCCCCATCCAGAGGGCTTTGCGCAAAGCCATGCGCGTGGCGGGCAAACGCTACGCGCGCCTGAACGATGACGGCGGCGAGGAGCCGGGTCTCTTCGAGGACGAGCCGGGCGAGTACTCGGAACTCGTTCTGGCCCTGGACCGCATCGACAAGAAACTGAAAAAACGCAAAGAGCAGCTGACCCGCGAGCGTGAGGAAAACGCCGCCTTCATGAGCTCGGTGCAGGAGGGCCTGATCTCCGTCAACGCCGACGGCCGCCTGCTGTACTTCAACTCGCAGTTCGCGGCGCTTTTCCTGCCGCCGTCGGCCCTGCAGCCGGAACAGAGCGTTTCGCTCACCGACGCCATCCGCGTGCCGGAGATTTACGAGTCATTCCGGCGCGTCCTCGAAAAAGGCGTCACGCAGAAGGTGCAGGTGCGCCTGGGGACGCGGCTCGACAACCAGCCGCGGGATTTTTCGGTGTCGATGAACCCTTTGCGCCAGGGCAAGACGGGCGAGATCCGCGGGGTCATCGGGATTTTCCACGACATCACGGACATCAAGAAGGCCGAGCGCATCCGCATCGAGTTCGTCGGCAACGCCTCCCACGAGCTGCGCACGCCGCTGACGTCGATCAAGGGTTACCTGGAAACCTTGAAGGAGGATTTTCAGGCGGGGCGCCTGGATCACGCCGGCAATTTCATCTCCATCATCTCGAGCAACGTCAACCGCCTGATCGAGCTGGTGAACGACCTGCTCAGCCTCTCGGCCCTCGAGCATCATTCGGAGCTGCAGCTCGAGACGGTGAACGCCCTGATGCTGTCCGATCACGTGGTGAAGGAGCTGGCCGGCATGGCGGCCGAGAAAAACCAGGTGATCCGCGTCACCGGCGTGGTGCCGCCCTTCCTGGCGGACGCCCGCAAGGTCGAGCAGGTGCTGCGCAACCTGGTTTCCAACGCCATCAAGTACATCCCCGACAGCAAGCAGATCCACATCCGTTGGGACAAGGGCCCGAAGGGCGAGATCGTCCTTTCGGTCGCGGACAACGGCGCCGGCATCCCGGAAGAGCACCATCAGCGTCTGTTCGAGCGCTTCTACCGCATCGACCGCGGCCGTTCCCGCGATGCCGGGGGCACGGGGCTCGGGCTCGCCATCGTCAAGCACATCATGCAAAGCCACGGCGGCAACGTCATGGTGAAAAGCCAGATGGGCGTCGGCTCCGAATTCATCTGCACCTTCCCGCAGCTGAAGGAACGGCATGCTTGAGCGCTTCGAGGCATTCCACCGCGACGCCCATGGGGACCGTTGGCCCGCCCTGCGCGCGGCTTTGCTGCAACCGGAGCGCCAGATCCTGCGTTTGAACGCCTTCGCCGGCGACGCGGCCGCCTCGCGTTTTGCCTCTCTGAAACCTTGCGGGGAGTGGGGGTTCTGGCAATCGCCGGAGGCCCCCCTCGCGCCGGAGCGCCGGGGCGGGGATCTGTTGGACGTCTACATCATGGATCCCGCCAGCGTCGCCGCCGCCACCGCCCTGGAGGCCCGGCCCGGCGAACGCATCGTCGATCTTTGCGCCGCCCCCGGCGGCAAAACCCTGATCGTCGCCGAGGCTTTGCGGGGGCGGGGGGAGCTGATCAGCAACGATGCTTCGCCGGACCGCCGCGAGCGCCTCACCAAGGTGCTACGCCAGTACGTCCCCCGCGACGTCCGCGAGGGGCATGTCTTCGTGGCGGGCAAGGACGGCGCGCGCTTCGGCCTGCTGGAGCCGGGGGCCTTCGACCGCGTCCTGCTGGACGCCCCTTGTTCGGGCGAAAGGCATCTTCTCGGGAACCCTTCCGCCATGGCCGAGTGGAGCCCGCGGCGCTCGGAAAACCTCGCGGTCCGACAATACAGTTTGTTGAGCGCAGCCTGGCTGGCCGTGAAAGCGGGCGGGCGGATCGTCTATTCCACCTGTTCGATCTCGCCCCGGGAAAACGACGCCGTCGTCGCCCGCCTGTTGAAAAAGAAAAAAGCCGGGGTGAAAGTCCGGCGCCCGGACACGGGCGCGATCTGGCCGGAAGAGATCCGCGCCCTGGCGGAGGAGACCGAGCACGGCTGGCGCTTCCTGCCGGATCGCGGCGGCATCGGTCCGATTTATCTCGCGGTGCTGGAAAAAGCCCTGGATTGAAGGGCGGAACGAGGCGGGCTCAGGCGCGTTTGCGGCTGCCGCGCTTGGACTCGCGGTACTCCTGCAGGCTGAAAAAGCCGTAGGTTTTCTTGCGGTACATCTCCAGGACTTCGGCCTCCAGGTCCACCATGACGTCGTTGCGGAACTGATCGGGGATGATGCCCATCTCGCCGATCTCGAGGGCGTAGGCCAGGGCCACGCGCTGGATCAGCTGTTGCGCGGTTTCATCGCCGGCATCGGGACGGCGAAGCATCTGATGGAAGATCTCGAGAAGGCGGTCCTTCTTGTTCATGCCTTTTTTTTCGGAGATCGCGAGGTCCTCTCAAGGCCGGGAGTTCACAACCGGACCCGGCCGTGCCAGAATCAGGACCATGAAGCCTTACACCCAGCCCGAGCTCAGGACCTTCGTCAGCCAGGAAGCCTCTTCCCTGGTGGGGGCCCAGTTGCAGGAGGTGCTCGCCAACGACCGGGGGCTGGCGTTGGGCTTCTGGAAGGCGGGGACGTCCTGGCTCATTCTGGATCTCCTGCCCAATTCACCCCTGGCCCTGGTTTTCCGCGAGCGCTGCCCCTTCAGCAAATCGCCGCAACAAAAACCATTGAGCCTGTTCCTGCGCTCCCACGGCCGCAACAAGATCCTGCGCGAGGTGTCGCTGCTCGAGGAGCATGGCCGCGCGCTGCTGTTCCGGCTTTCGAACCAGGAGGGCGAGTGCGAGATCGAGGTGCACCTGATCCCGAAGCAGGTGAACGTCATCGTGCGCGCCGGCGGCAAACAGGTGGCTTGGGAAAAACCCCGCGAGATGACGCCGGGGCCACCGGTCGGCGAGTTCCCCGCGGAGCGGGCCATGGAGGACGTGCGCGAGGGATGGCTGCAAGAGCAGCGCGGCGGCAAGACCTCCCGCGACCCCGAGGAGCAATGGCGGAAGAAACACGATCGCGACCTCGAGAAAAAGCGCAAGGCCCTGCAGGAGATCGAGGCGTCGCTCGCCAAGGACGAGGGCGCCGGGTGGTACGCCCGCGGCGACGCCATGAAGTCGGGGGGCGAGTTCATCGATGCCTCGCAGTCCCTGGCGTGGAACCTCAACGAGGCTTACGGCCGCGCCAAAAAATCCGTCGCGAAAAAAGCCGGCACGGAGGAGCGGCGCCGTCTGCTGGCGGCGGAAATCGCCGCTTTGGAAAAGGCCACCTACGCCTCGAGCCTCGCCGAGAAAGCGGCGCGCCCGGGACCGGCGCCCGGCCGCGATCTGATGGCCCAGGCGGAGGCGAAAGGCCGCAAGCTCGCCCTGGAAAAAGGCGTCACCGCTTACATCGGCCGCAGCGCCGCCGACAACCTGGCCTTGTTGCGCAAAGCCAGGGCCTGGGATTATTGGCTGCACCTGCGCGACTATCCGGGGGCCCACGCCATCGTGCACCGGCAAAGGGATCAGGTCATCGCGGACGCGGAGCTGCGCCAGATCGCGCTGTGGCTGGCCCGCGAATCCCTGGGCAGCAAAGCCCAGGCCCTGGGACAAAAGCTGGAGGTGGTGGTGGCGGAATGCCGTCACGTGCGTCCGATCAAGGGCGACAAACTGGGCCGCGTGAATTACCACCATGAGAGGCAATTCTCGGTGGAGTGGACACGCTGATTTTCGCGACGCGCCGTCAAGAGGGAGAAGCCTCCCGACGTTTCTTGACTCGGGCACCACACTCACTAAAAATTTTCGACGAAACTTGTGCCTGAGCAGTGACTTGGAAAAAGAGGTCCCCATGATTGAAGTCCGTGATTTGACGAAGGACTATGGACCGCACCGCGCGATCCATGCCCTGAACTTCACCGTGAAAAAAGGCGATGTCGTCGGTTTCCTCGGCCCCAACGGGGCGGGCAAATCCACCACGATGAAAATCATCACCGGCTTCATGGCGCCGACGTCCGGCACCGCCCGCATCGCCGGTTTCGACGTTTTTGAAAGCCCCCTCGAGGTGAAAAAGCGCATCGGCTACCTGCCCGAAACGCCGCCGGTCTACACGGACATGTACGTGCGCGATTACCTGCGCTACGTGGCCCGCCTCAAAGGCATGGAAAAAAACCGCATTGAAAAATCCATCGACCGCGCCGTGGAGAAAACCAGCCTCGGCGACGTGCAAAAGCGTTTGATCGGCCATTTGTCGAAAGGCTTCCGCCAGCGCGTCGGCATCGCGCAGGCCATCGTTTCCGACCCCGACGTGCTGGTGCTCGATGAACCCACGGTCGGCCTCGACCCGAAGCAGATGCACGAGATCCGCGAGCTGATCCGCGAACTGCGCGGCCAGCACACCATCATCCTGTCGACGCACATCCTGCCGGAAGTGCAGGCGACCTGCGAGCGCGCCATCATCATCAACAAAGGCCGCATCGTCGCGGAGGACAGCATCGCCAATCTGGCCACGCTGGAAAAAGGCCGGAGCCGCCTCTTCGTGCGCCTGCGCCGCGAGGTCGGCGACCTCGGGGCCGTGCTGTCGGACATCGACGGCGTCATGGGCGTGGAATCCGGTTCCAGCAACCGCGAATGGCGGGTGAACCTGCGGGGCAACGAGGACACGGTGGACGCGGTGTCCTCGCGCCTGGTGTCCCAGGGTTACGGCCTCCTCGAATTCAGCCCGAGCAAGGTGGATCTCGAGGACGTCTTCCTGAAGCTGACATACGGTCAATCCCGCGGAGGTGAGGCATGAGGGGAACATTGGTCATCGCCGGCAAGGAATTGCGCGGCTTTTTCGCGAGCCCGACGTTTTACGTCATGCTCTTCCTGATCACCCTGATCATGAGCTACATCTATCCGATCCAGCTGACGCTCTTCAATCAGATGCTGATGAGCTACGTCATGCAGCCGGGCATGCCCCAGCAGCAGCTGAACATCCATTACGGGTTGTTCCTGCGCCTGCTCAGCTACCTGAACCTGATGCTGATCTTCATCGTGCCGGCCTTGACGATGAAACTGATCGCCGAGGAAAAGAAGATGCGCACCTTCGACCTGCTGCTGACCTCGCCGGTGAAAAGCGTCGACATCGTCCTGGGCAAATACCTGGCCGCTCTGGGGGCCATCCTCGGCATCATGGGCGTGGCTTTCCTGTACCCCCTGGTGACGGCCAGCTTCGCCACGGTGAACTGGGCGCCCCTGGTGATTTCCTTCATCGGCATTTTCCTGGTGGCCGGGGTTTACGCCGCCATGGACCTGTTCTGCTCGAGCCTGACGGAGAGCGCCCTCGTCGCCTACGTCATGTCGGTGATGATGAACGTGTCCATCTGGTTCATCGGCCTGAGCGCCGAGGTCGTCGACAGCCAAAAGGCGCGGCAGGTGTTCGAACACCTGTCGCTGAACACCCATCTGGCGGGCCTGGTGGAGGGCACGGTGCGCACGAGCGGCCTGGTGTTCCTCCTCAGCCTGGTCATCCTGTTCATCTTCCTGGCGGAACGCGTGGTGGAATCCTCGCGGTGGAGGGCTTGATCATGAGCAAATTGAGCAAAGTGAGTTTTCTGTTCTCCGGCATCTCGCTGGTCTGTCTGATCCTGGCGCGCCTGGCTTACGGGGGCTGGCACCATGTTTTCTGGGTGCCCCTGCTGTTCTTCCTGGTGCTGTTCTTCCTGCCCCTGGTGAAGGACGGCCGTTTCCTGGTCGACTTTTTCCGCATGAAGACCACGAAGCGCGGGCTCAGCATGGGCACGATGATCCTGCTGGTCGCGGCCATCCTGGTGTTCGCCAACCTGATCGCCGCGCGCAAATCGAAGACCTGGGACTTCTCCGCGGCCCAGAGCAACACCCTGTCGCCGCAATCCGTGCAGCTGGTGAAATCCCTGACGGGGCCCTTGAAGGCGGTTTTCTTTTACCGCCAGGGCGTCGAGGGCAACGAGGAGAACCGCCGCGCTTTCCGCGAGCTCATGAAGAAGTACCAGGATCAATCCGATCAGGTGAGCCTGGATTTCATCGAGGTCAACGAGCGTCCCGACCTGGCCGCCGATTACGGGGTGAACAAAGGCTCCGGCGTCGCCTTCCTGGAGTACCAGGGGCGCCGCAACCGCGTCGAAAAGATCGATGAACAGGAAGTCACCGGCGCCCTGGTGAAGGTCACCCGCGAAAAAGACAAGGTGATTTACTTCGTCGTCGGCCAGGGGGAAATGGACCTGGAGGAGACGCGCGAAGGAAACGGCCTGAACGCGCTCAAGATGCTGCTCTCGAACAACCGCTACCAGGTGAAGACCCTGGCGGTCAGCTCGAGCCCCAAGGTGCCCGACGACGCCGACGTCGTGGCGGTGGTGGGCCCGCAGCAGAACCTCATGGAGCAAGGGGTGGCGGCCCTGGAGGATTACCTCAAGCGCGGCGGCGGGCTGTTGATCGCTTTGGAGAGCAAGAAGACCGCGGGCCTCGAAAGGCTTCTGGGCACCGCGGGCATCGTTCCCCAGAACAACTACATCCTGAACGTCGTGGAGACGGGCATGGGCCGGGGCGTGCAGCAAGGCGCCACCATGGCGACGGTCTTTTCGCCCGAGAGCGCCATCACCAAGGTGTTCCGCGGCCAGGAGTTCGCCCTTTTCCGCCTGCCCATGGCGCTGAAAAAAGACAAGCAGCCGGTCAACGTGACCCTCGACGAGATCGTCAAGGTCCCGGAAAGCAGCATGGCCTTCAACGACATGAAGATCACCAGCGAGGGGCCGACGGGCGCTTTCACCTTGGGGATCAGCGCCGCCGGCACCTGGCCGGGCGTTCCGGTTTCGGACAGCTCGCCGCAGTTCCGCCTGGTCGTTTACGGCGACGCGGATTTCCTGTCGAATTCCCTGTTGTACCAGAACCTGAACCGTGACCTGGCGCTGAACACCTTCGCCGCCCTTTCGAAGGAGGAGAACATGGTCACCATCATCCCGAAGGATCCGGCGACCACGAAGATGGTGCTGACCGACGCGAAGTTCAGCCTCTTCCTGTGGGCCTTCGTGGTGCCCTTGCCTTTGTTGTTGCTGGCCACCAGCCTCGGTTTGTGGATGCGCCGGAGATTCGCGTGAACCGCACTCTGATCGTTCTTTTGCTGCTGGTCGGCGCCCTGGGCGGTTACCTGGCCTATGACCTGAATGCGGAGAAGCAGGAAAAGAGCCGCCTCGAGCAAGAGACGACTTTGTTCCCCTTCCCCCCCGAGCACGTCACCGAAGTGCTGATCGAAAAAAACGCTCAGCCGGTGAAGTTGGTCCGCGGCGTGGACGGCTGGAAGGTCGAGGCCCCCTTGCGGGACTGGGCCGACAACGGCTTCACGGATGACTTCGTCGAGCGCAACATCAAGGAAAAAGCGGCGAGCATCGTCAAAGAGGGCGAAAACATCGATTGGAAGATCTACGGTCTGGATCAGCCCCTGGGCATGATCACCTTCAAAACGCAATCGGGTGAATCCCGCCGTCTGGAGGTTTCCGGCAAGACCGACATCGATAAAAACCCCTTCGCCCGGTTCACGGGCGAGAACCGCGTTTACACCGTGGGCACCGCCTGGCCCGTGAACATCGATCGCGGCGCCTTGGATTTCCGCGACAAGCGTTTGTTCCGCGGCAAAGTCGGCGGCATCGACAAGCTGACGGTGAGGAACTCCTGGGGGACCTTCGACCTCGGCAACAAGGACGGGCAGTGGATGTCGCCGGGCCGTCCCGCCTGGAAGCTGGATCAGAACCGCGTGCGCGAAGTGATGTCCATGCTGATGCAGACCCAGGCGCAGTCTTTCGCCACGGAAAAAACGCCGACGGCGGCGGAGCAGAAAAAATTCGGCCTCCATCGGCCCAACGCCACCTTGACGGCCGTTATGCCGGAAAAAAAATGGACGGCGACCCTCGCTCTCGGCGTCGATGGCGGCGAGTACGCCTGGCCCAGCGAGCCGGGCGGCGTCCTGAAGATGGAAGCGGGGACCGTGCGGAAATTCGTCGATCTCAAGCTGGCCGATCTGCGCGATAAAAAAGAGGCCTTCCAGTTCGACACGACCCTGGCGAAAAAAATCGAGGTCCAGACGCCGATCAAAAAGGTGAGCATCGAGTCCGCCGATCAGGTCCGTCAGCTGCTGGATCGCCTGAAGGCCTCGACGGCGGTGGGTTACGCCGAAGGCCCGCAGGCGGCGAATTTCCGTCCCACCAGCCGTTTGAAGGTGCTCGATGCGCAAGGCCGGCCGGTCTTTGAAGTGGCTTGGACCGAGCTGGTGCAAAAAGGCACGGCGGAAGCCCCCGTCAGCCGCCGTCTGGCGAAAACCAGTCAGCTCGACGACGTCATTCTGCTGGACGAGGTCACTTTGCAGAGCTGGCCTCTCGGTGAGGCGGCTCCGCCGCGTCCGGAAGAACAACAACCCCAACCCGAGGCGGCCCCTTGAACAACATCACTCTCAGCTCTCCCACCCGCGTGGATCTGGCGGGCGGCACTCTCGACCTCTGGCCCCTGTACTGTTTCACGGGCGGGGCGACGACGGTGAACGTGGCCATCGACGTGCGCACGCACGTCAGCCTGGAGGCGACGGCGGGGGAGGTCGTCCTCGATTCGGCGGATCTGAACGAGGTGAGGAAATACGCCTCCGTGCCGGAGGCGTTGAACGACCGCGAACCGCGTTTTGAACTGCTGCGCACGGTGCTGCGCGAGTTGAAGCCCGATCGCGGCTTCGTGATGAAAACTCGATCGGAAAGTCCCGTGGGCGGGGGCCTGGGCGGCAGTTCCAGCCTGATGATTTCCATCCTGAAGGCTTTCGCGCGTTTCCTGGATCGCCCGGCCATGCCCATCCATCAAATGGTGCACCTGGCGCACAATCTCGAGGCGCGGATCCTGAACACGCCGACGGGCACCCAGGATTACTACCCGGCGGCGTCCGGCGGCATCAACATCCTCACTTACGACAATGAGGGCGTCGCCCAGGAGGTTCTGCCTGTGACCGGCAGTCCCTTCGAAAAACGATTTTTATTGGTGTACACCGGTCGCAGCCATCATTCGGGTCTGAACAACTTCGAGGTGATGAAGGCCGCCGTCGCCAAGGACGCCGTGGTGATGGGGGCTTTGCGCGATCTCAAGCAGGTCGCGGAGGAGATGGCCCGGGCGGTGCGCGCCTCGCGCTGGGCGGAGTTGGGCGGCCTGTTCCGCCGGGAGTACGACGCCCGCATCCGCTTGGCCCCGGCTTTCACCTGCCCCGAGATCGAACAGCTGGCGAAAACCGCCCGCCAGGCCGGCGCGGAAGCCGTGAAAATCTGCGGCGCCGGCGGCGGAGGTTGCGTCATGCTCTGGTGTCCGGAAGAGGGACGTGAGACAATCGCCGAAGCATGTCGAAAAGACGGATTCCAGATTCTGAACGCAAGACCCGCTCCGCCGCTGTAAGCCCGGCCGGGGAACGGGTGCGTTTTCTCGGCCTGGCCTTGAGCGGCGGCAAGGCCGACAAGGCGAGCCTCGCCGTCGTCGACTACTACCCCAAGCACCGCAAGGTGTTCCTGTCGAAGCTCGTCGATCAAATCCGCAACGAACCGGATTTTTCCGCCGACACGCGGATCTGCGAGCTGGTCGAGCAGTTCTCGGAGGACGCGGTCAGCCTCTCTTTGGACGTGCCGTGGCGGTTGCCCACTTCCCTGCGCCATGCGAACAGCCGCGTCGGCATTGAGACCTCGAAAGAGCCCCATGTCCTGTGGATGTGGGAGCACTACCGCAAGATCAACAAAAAGAAAAAACCCAAGCGCATCTTCACTCCCTACACGGAACGTTGCGTGGAGATGTACGTCGCCAGCGAACTCGAGGAGCCTTTCATTCTCAATCAGGCGCTCGGCGCCAACAACGCGCCCTTGTTGGCGCGGGCGGCGCATCTGGAACGTCGTTTGAAAATCCCGCTGATCGAGGTCGCGCCGAAAATTTCGCTCTGGCGCATCGGTCGTTCGCTCAATATCATGAAGAGCCATTTGCGTTTTCATCGCCATGCGGTGGGCGGGGATGAGGCCCGCAAGGCGATCTTGGAGAATCTGGCCCAGAACAACGTGGTGTTTCTCTATGCCCAGGACCAGAAAGCCATGGTGGAGAACAACCACGCTTTTGAAGCGTTCATCACGGCCTTGACGGGTTTTTTGAAGTACAAAAAACTGACGGAGCCCCGTCCGACCGGTTTCCCGGAGGACGAGGACTGGATCGAGTTCCCGGTTCCGGAAATCCGCTGGAAGGAGATTTGAATGGCCGACTGGCGCGAGCAGGCCGAGCTTTTCGGCGATGTGGTCTTTTTCCGCTCGAGCACGCCGGAGATTGAAAAGTCCAGCCCCGAGGTTTTCGTGTGGGACTTGGACAAAACTTATCTCGACACCACGATCGATTCTTTGAGCGGTCTGCTGCAGGCGGTGATCGAGCGCGCCTTCTCGAAAAAAAACATCCCGGGCACCGACACCTTGCTGCGCACTCTGGCGCAGGAGCGCGCCATGCGCACGGGCAGCCAGTTGTTCCCGATTTATTTCATCACGGCCTCGCCGCCGCAGATGGAAGCGCGGATCACGGAGAAGTTCGTCTTCGACAACATCCGTCCTTTGGGTTGCTTCTACAAAGACAACCTGAAGAACCTGCGCCCGGGCCGTTTCTGGCGCCTCACCAAGCAGGTGGGTTACAAGCTCCAGGCCCTGATGCAGCTGCGGGTGCGACTGGCCGACGAGGTCCGCCAGGTCTGTTTCGGCGACGATTCGGAAACCGACGCGGTGATTTACAATCTCTATTCCGACATCTGCGCGCGCCGTCTGTCGGCGGCGGAGATCCGCGCGGTGTTGGCGGCTTTTTCCGTCACCGGTGAGCAGGTCGACACGATCCTGTCCCTGCAGGCGCGGGCGCCCTCCCAGGATCCGGTGGAGAAGATCTACATCAACCTCGCGACGGACACGGACCCGGAGTATTATTTCAAGTTCGGCCGGCGCACGCTGGCCACCTACAACACCTATCAACTGGCCTTGGATCTTTATCAGGACAACCGTTTGTCCTTCGACGGCGTGTACGCGGTGGCCGAGGACATGATCCAGAATTACGGCTACACGCCGGATGAGTTGACGAAGTCCCTGGATGAGCTCGTGCGCCGCGGGGTTTTGGGGCGCGGCGCCTGGGAAAAACTCAAGGCGCTCCTGGCGGACCGCGGCCTCACCTATCCCGGTTACGAACCGTCCATGGCGCCCATGAAAGAGAAAGAAACCCGCGACGGCCGCGTTTACTCGCTCGAAGGCCACCAGGAGGCCTGGCTGCCGGAACGCATCGATTATTTGCACGACGACCGTTGATCAGGGCCCGCGAAGGGCGTTGCGCCCGCGGGGCCGGGTTATTTCGCGCCTTTCGTCAGGTACATGACGAGGTTGCGGCGGTTGTAATCGCGGAAGGCGCAGATGCGCTTCGAGTGGTTCGCGCTGCGGTCTTTTTCGTCGTACTCTTCCCACGCTTTGGCTTTGTACTGCACGTTGAGGATCCGGCGGAAAGCCTTTTTCGCCTCGTCCGTCATGCGCGACGCCGCGAAGGGGCTGACCAGTTCTTCATCGCGGCACATCGACCAGAAAGGACTCAGGTTGTTGAAGGCCAGGGTCTGGATGCAGAACTGGGCTTTCAAGTAGGCGGAGCTTTGTTTTTCGTCGTCGGGGGAGATGACGGCCGTGCGGCCGAACCAGGTTTCGCCCTGTTTGTTCCAGAACCGCGGGAAGTCGCCGAAGCTCGCCAGGTAGCTGCGCCACAATCCGACCACGCCCTGGAAAAGGGGATTGTTCTTGAGGGGGCTCTGGCCCGGGATTTTCTCGATCCTCGGGACCGCGCGGGTTTCCTCGGGGTGCTTGATGTTCCACAAAGTGGTGCCCGTGGTGACGCGGTCGCCGCGTTTGATCTGCTCCAGGTAAGCGATCTGATTGGCGTAGGAGTCCGCGAGGCCCGTTTCAAGGGCGACCAGGTTGCCCTTGCCGATGCGCAGGCCCATGGCGAGATCGCTCTTCAGCGCCGACGGATTGCCCTCGGCGAGGCGGATGATCTGGTCGACCAGGGTTTTCCCGGACGCGGTGTAGAGCTCCTGCAGGTGGGAGTCGAGGCCGACGCCGGCGCGTTTCATCAATTGGAAGTCGGCCTGCACGAAGTCCGAGACGCGCATCGAAAGGAAGCCGCTCTTCACCAGCATGACGTTGAACTGGTTGAAGGCCTCTTTGATCAATTCCTCGGACAGGCTTTGCGTGCGCGCGCCGATTTCCTCGCGGCTCAGGCCCTGGCTTTGGGCGACGCGGCCCAGTTCCTCCAGGGCGTCGAAGCGTTTCAGCACGGCGACGATGCGGTTCTCGGTTTCCATCAGGATGGGCACGAGGGACTGGTCGTCCGAGAGCTTGGCGAATTTCCTTTCCAGGTGGCGCAGGTAGGTGACCGTGTTGCGCAGGCTCTCTTTGACGTTGTAGTTCACGCCCAGCAGGGCGCGGTTGGTGACCAGCACTTTGTCGACGATGAACCATTTGTTGTAGAAGCTGATGGAGCTGACGGCGGCCTTTTTCATGATCTCGTCCAGGGTGACGCTGAGTTTGCGCAGCAGCGCCTTGGGATCGTTGAACTCGGGCAGGTTCTTGTAGTTCATCTGCAGCCACTGGTCGGGGGCCTGCACCTGACCCATCTTCGGTTTGACGGCGTCGGGGGTGGGGATGCCGATCAGGTAGAAGGGGATGTCGACGGGCATCAGCGCCAGGGTGAAGAAGTTCTGGTTGTTGCTGTTGTTCCCGAAGCCGCTGCCGCCGTTGTTGCTGAGGCTGTCGGTCAGGCTGATGACCAGTTTCAAAACGGCGTTCTGCTGCTCTTCGAAAGTGCTGTAGCTGGCGATCATCTCGGACTGGGAGTTGAGGATGGCGCGCAGTTTGTTGACGTTCTTCTGGAATTCCGCGATCTGCGTGATCGGGTCGTTCTTCTGGTCGGCGTCCGTCATCAGGCGCGGTTCGGCGCCCAGCTGCACCATCTGCAGCCACTCGGTGATGATCGGGATGTTCTGGGTCAGCAGGTAATAACCGGCGAGCGGCGAATTCTCGTTCTGCAGCTGCAGGAAGCGGTCGATCTGGGCCTTGGCGCGGAGCTGCCCCTTGTCGTCCACGACGAGTTCGTCCTCGGCCATCATTTCATCGAGCATGATGCGGGCGTCGCGGGTGGCGCAGTAGTTTTCCGCGGTCATTTCGAGCAGGCAGCTCAACGAGGCGGTGAATTCCGTCTGGTTCACTTCGGCCAGGGCCTTGGCGAAGGAGCTTTCCCGGGCGTAGCTCGCCAGCTTGGAGATGGTCTGGGCCAGCAACGTGCCGCTGGAGCTCTGGCCGCCCGAAACGATGGCGGTGAGGAAATGCACCGAGGCGGAGAGCATCTGGGCGCCCTGCTGGGGGTCCAACAAACATTGTTGCAGATCGGGAAGGGTGTCCAGGGTTTCATTGAACAGGCGCAGGGACTGCTCCGAACCGGCGCGCACGCGGTCGTGCAGGCTTTTCAGGGACTGCGAGTGCTGTTGAACGCGGCTGGAAAAAGGGTTGCCGTTGACGTCGTTGTTCCCTTCGGTGGTTTTCTGCGCTTCGATCATGCGCGAGAACATGGCGTTCAGCACCTGGCCCTTGAAGGCGGATTCCCCGGCGAGGAAGCCGCGCAGGGCGCCGATCTCCTGGGGCAATTGGCTCGTGTGGTACGTGGTCATGCGATTGTCGTCCAGGGCGGAGAGGCGCTGGTTGATCTGATCCAGGTTGGCGCGCAGGCGTTCGCCGTGGCTTTTGCAGTTGGCGTCGTCTTTCAGGCGGTTCAGCACGGAGCGCAGGTTCGAGGTCTGTTGCAGGGCCTGCTGGGTCCAGATCCCTTGCGAGCCGCAGGCGCCGGTGAATTGATAGGGGTTGAAGCTGTCCGCGGTCGCGGGCACGGCCCAACCCAAGGACGCAAAAAGGATCAACCACAGGGACGAACGCGTCATCTGACACCTCAATAAGGTCCTGAGGATCAAAAAGCCTGCCAGAGCTTGGGGGGAAATCAGGGCGTCCTGACCCCCGCGAAATCAGGGGCCGGGGGCCCGGCTTGCGATAAAGGGGACCTGGGGATGTCAAAGAAGTCGACGCCCGTTGACGGGAAGGGACCCGAGGGGGGCGTCTCAATCCGGGACGGTGGGATCACTCGAAACGGACGGGGAAAACGGCGCTCACCGGCTCGCCGGCGAAGGATTTGAACTCGATGCGTTTGACCGCTTCGCCCAGGCAGCGGCGGAATTGCGGATCCTGCACGCTGGCGCTGGCGACTTCGGCCTGGCTGACGCGGCCGGTGCGTTCGATGGTGAAGGACAGGGCGGCTTCGCCGCTCACGCCCGGGGTTTTCTGCAGCAGGCGCGTGTAGCATTTGAAGAACTGGTTGCGCTGGGTGCGCAGGGTCGCCTGGATGTACTCGGAGCTGAGGGTTTCATTGCCGGCGGCGACGGGTTTCGCGACGGGGGCGGCTTCGGTCGGCGGCGGGCGCACGACGCGACGGGGCTGCTGCTGGCGTTCCTGCAGGTCCTCGGCGAGGCCGCGGCGGACGCCCTCCCGGGAAACCAGGGCGGACTCGGCGTTGCTTTTGGTTTTTTCCGGCCAGATCTCGCCGTCACGCAAAACCAGGACGGGTCGACCGGCCTCCCAATCGATCAGCACGAGGCTGTTTTCCAGCAGGCGCACCTGCTCGCCGTTTTCAAAAGACAGAAGAGCTTCGGTTTCCGCGCCGGTGCCGACGGTGGTCAGGCGCTCCACGGGGCGGGAGCGGTTGACGGGTTCTTTGCGGCCGTCGCGTTCGATCCAGAGCTCCCCGAAGACCGGCTCCAAGCGGGCCATGGTGCGTGACCCGGAACGGGGGGCGGGGCCTTCGAGGCTCACGCGCCACAGGGCCAAGGCGAAGATCAAAAGACCGGCCACCGAAAAAAGAAAAGGCAAAGAACGCAGACGCTTCATCCCTTTCAGGATGAAGGACAGTCCGCTGTTTTGTCATCAGATTGATGATCGTTTATTGCTGAGGGGCGGTTTCCGCGGGAGCCGCGGCGGGCGGTTCAATCGGAGCCGTGATCGGCTCCAGCGACGGATTGGCGGCCGGAAGAACATCCGTGGCATCCAAAACGGATTTCGAACGGCTGGCCGTCATCAAAGTCAGGGAAATGCAGGTGATGGCGAAAACCACCGCCGTCCAGCGGGTCATGCGAGCCGCCAGGGACTGAGCGCCCGTGGCGCCCAGCAGGGAGTTGGAACCACCGCCGCCGCCGATTCCCAAAGCGCCACCGCCTTTGGAGTCTTGGATCAGCACCAAGCCGATCAGAAGCAACGCGACCAGGATGTGAAGAATCGCCACAAAAGTCATCATATCAGGCTGTCTCCTCGAGCGACCCAATCTAAAAGAAAGCCGGCGCATTCGTCCACGGATAAGGGCTCGATGATGCACGGCGCAAGGCGCTCTTTGTTCAAAAAAAGGAATCCCGCCCCCGCCTTGACCGGCTTGCGGCCGGACGGGATAAAGACCCGATGTCACGATTTCTCGTTTTTGAAGGCCTGGATGGTTCCGGCAAAAGCTCGTTGATGAAGGCCCTGGAGGCGGAACTCCACAAGGGCGGCCTGTCTTTTCATCGCACCCGCGAGCCGGGGGGCACGCCCCTGGGCGATGCGGTCCGTCCCCTGATCCTGAGCAAAGACGGCCCCAACCCCGTGCCCCGCGCCGAGCTTCTCCTTTATGAAGCCAGCCGCGCCCAGCACGTGGAGGAAATCATCCGCCCGAAGTTGAAACAAAATATCTGGGTGCTTTCGGACCGCTTCGCCGCGAGCTCGGTGGCGTTTCAGGCCGGTGGCCGCGAGATCGCCGAGGCCGACGTGCATTGGTTGAACCGCTTCGCCACCGCGGGCCTCGAGCCGGACCTGACCGTGCTGCTGGATCTGAGCGTGGATCTCGCCCGCGGCCGCCGCGGTCACCGCACCGGTCAGGGTGGGGACGAGGAGGACCGCATCGAGGCGGAAGCCGACGCGTTTCACGATCGCGTGCGCGCCTCTTTCCTGGAACAGGCGGAGCGCGCCCCGGATCGCTGGCTGGTTTTGAACGCCGCCAAAACCCCGGATGAGTTGCTGCGGGCTTTGCTCGAGGAGCTGCGGAGGCGGGGATGGCTCGCCTGAAGGATCGCCTGATCGGGCACGATGAGGTCTTTGATTTCCTGCTGCCCTCGTTGCAGGGCGACGGCCTGGCTTTGACCCTGTTGTTCGCGGGGCCTTCCGGCATCGGCAAGCGCGCGACGGCGCTGGCCCTCGCCCAGGCTTTGCTGTGCGAGCGCAGCAGCGCCGCCTGCGGCCAGTGCGGTTCCTGCCAGCGCGTCGAGCAGGGCGTTCACGAAAGCCTGCTGAGCCTCGAGCCCGAGGGCCCCATGATCAAAATCGATCAGGCCCGCGAGGTGCTGGAGTTCCTGCAGCTGCGCCGGCTCGGCCGGGCGCGCGTCGTTCTGATCGATCAGGCGCAGAGCCTGAATCCCCAGGCGGCGAACTCGCTGCTGAAAATCCTCGAGGAGCCGCCGGAGGGGACTTTCATTTTCCTCATCGCGCCCAGCCCCTCTTCCGTCCTGCCCACTTTGCGCTCCCGCTCGCGGGTGGTGCAGTTCCGCCCGCTGACGGACGCGGAGCTGAAGAAAATCCAGACGGCCCCCGACTGGGCCGTGCGCGCCGCCCGCGGCAGCGTCGAGAAACTGCGTGGCCTGATGGAATCCGAAGAACAGGAAACACGCCAGGTTTCCTCGCAGGTTCTCGAGGCCTTCCTGGCCGAGCCGGAATTCCTGCAAGGCGCCGGCTGGCGCGATTTCGTGAAGGAGAAGGGCGCTTTCCCGCGCATCCTGGGGTTCTGGCAGGGCTTCGTGCGCGATGGCCTGGTGCTGCATGCCCGGGGGCCGGCGTTTTTGATGAACCCGGACCAAAAGAACCTGCTGGATCGCTTGAGCCAGGTGCCGCGGCCGGCCCTGGAGGAGCTGAGCCAGCGTCTGCTGCAACTCGAGAAGGACACGGTTTTCCATCGCGATCCCGCCCTGGCCGTCGAGGAGTTGTGGGTGACTTGGCGACGTCCCCGGGAGAAAATGGCCTGATGACGGAATGGATCGATCTGCACGCCCATCTGGATAAATTGCAGGAAGGCCCCGACGAGGCCCTGCGCCTGGCCCGCGAGGCTGGCGTCGCGCGCGTCGTCACCATCGGCACCGATCCCGAGGATCTCGCCGTCGTGGTGGAGTTGACCCGCCGGCATCCCGGCGTCGTCTACGGCACCCTGGGGATCCATCCTCACGAAGGGGTCAAGTACACGGCGGAGATCGGGCGCTCCATCGAGCGGCACCTGTCTGAACCCGGCATCATCGCCGTCGGCGAGATCGGGTTGGATTACCACTACGATCAATCGCCCCGCGAAGAACAGCGCCAGGCCTTTCGCGCCCAGCTCGACATCGCCGCCCGTCACGGCCTGCCGGTGGAGATCCACACCCGCGACGCCGAAGAGGACACGGTCGCGATCCTCAACGAATTTCGTGGACGGGTGACGGGCATCATCCACTGTTTCACCGGCACGCGGTGGCTGGCGGAGCGGGCCCTCGATCTGGGGTTCAACATCTCGATCAGCGGCATCGTCACCTTCAAGAACGCCGAGGCCCTGCGCGACGTCGTGCGCTTCCTGCCCATCGACCGCCTGCACGTCGAAACCGATTCGCCCTTCCTCGCTCCCGTCCCCCTGCGCGGCAAACAAAACACGCCGGCCTTCATGGTGCACACCGCGAAGTTCGTGGCGGAGTTGAAGGGAATGCCTTTGGATCAGTTCCAGGCCCAGATGCGCGCCAATGCCCTGCGCATGTTCCCGAAGCTTTCGGGGTAACAGTTCCCTTTTTGCCGCGCACCGCGCGACAAAAAGGGAACCGTTACCCCGGGGGGAGTTTGCCTCTCAGAATCAGAAACCACATTTTGAAGTCGCCGCGCAGGGACCACCACGGGTGGGTGAAGGTGGCGGGGCGGTTTTTTTCGATGAAGAAATGGCCGACCCAGGCGAAGGCGTAGCCGCTGACGACGGCGGCGGGCAGTCCCCACCAGAAACCCGTGATCAGGCTGAGGATCAAGATCAGCAAGGACAGGCTGGTGCCGATGAAATGCAGACGGCGGCTCAAGGGGTGGCGGTGCTCCCGCAGGTAGTGGGGCCAGAACTCCTCGAAAGTGCGCCAGCGCGGGCTTTCCATGCCCTCCAGCTTGGGCCGCGCTCCTTTCGGGGTCAATGACCTCCAGCGTCTTTTCTGGTCTTTTCGCGGGGGAGCGCCCATATTGGGCTCTTTCAAACCAAGGAGTGAAAGATGGCGAAATTGCGTGTGGGGATCAATGGCTTTGGACGCATCGGTCGGGTTCTTTTCCGGGCCGGTTGGGACAAGCTCGACATCGTCGGCATCAATAACCTGGACAGCCTCGAGGGCGCCGCCCATCTGCTGAAGTACGACTCCACCCACGGCATTTTCCCCCCTGAGGTCTCCCATGACGGCCAGAGCCTCGTCGTCGGCGGCAAAAAGATCCCCTACAGCTCGACGAAGAATCCCGCCGAGATCCCGTGGAAGGATTGGGGCGTCGACATCGTGCTCGAGTGCACGGGCGTGATGAAGGGCAAAGAGGATTACCAGAAGCACATCAGCGCCGGCGCCAAAAAGGTGCTCATCTCGGCTCCGGCCGACGGCGTGGACCTGACCGTCGTTTACGGCATCAACCACGAGCTCTACGACGGCAAGCAGAATTTCCTGTCGAACGCCTCGTGCACGACGAACTGCCTGACCCCGTTGGCGAAAGTGCTGAACGAAAGCTTCGGCATCGAGCACGGCGTGATGACGACGATCCACTCCTACACCAACGATCAGCGGATCCTGGACGCCTCCCACAAGGACCTGCGCCGCGCCCGCACGGCCGGCGTCAGCATGATCCCCACCACCACGGGCGCCGCCAAGGCGGTGAGCCTGGTGCTGCCGGAACTCAAGGGCAAACTGGACGGCACCTCGATCCGCGTGCCGACCCCGAACGTCTCCCTGGTGGACTTCACTTTCCGCAGCAACCGCGACGTCACCGTTCAGGAGGTGAACGAGGCGCTGACCGCGGCGGCGAACGGCAAACTCAAGAACATCCTGGCCGTCGAGAAGAAAGAGCTCGTCTCCGTCGACTTCAACGGCAACCCGCACTCCTCCATCGTCGACCTGAAGTGCACGATGGTGCAGAACGGCCGCATGGTGAAAGTGATGAGCTGGTACGACAACGAGACCGGCTTCTCCCACCGCATGATCGACATGGCCCTGTACATGGCTTCGAAAGGACTCTGAGATGGCGAGCAACGGCCTGAAGGGCATCCGCACGGTCCGCGACCTGAACGTCGAGGGGAAAACCGTTTTCCTGCGCCTGGATCTGAACGTCCCTTTGGATGACGGCAAGATCAGCGATGAGACGCGCATCACGGCCTCGCTGCCGACGATCCGTTACCTGATGGATCACGGCGCCAAGATCGTCATGGCCTCGCACCTGGGCCGGCCGAAGAGCGCCGAGGACCGCCAGTTCTCCCTGGAGCCGGTGGCCCGCCGCCTGAGCGAGCTGCTCGACGCCGAGGTCATGCTGTTCGACGATCCGGCCTCGGACGGCGTGAAGAGCCTGCTCGTGGGCCTGAAGAAGAATCAATTGATTTTGTTGGAGAACGTGCGTTTCGTCCCCGGCGAGACGAAGGACTCCGAGGAGTTCGCGCAGGTCATCGCCTCTTACTGCGACGTCTACGTGAACGACGCTTTCGGCGCCAGTCACCGGGCCCACGCGACGATCCACGCCCTGCCGAAGCTGATGAAGGAAAAAGGCGTCGGCCTGCTGATCGAAAAAGAGCTGACCATGCTCGATCAGCTGATCGACAACCCGAAGCGCCCCTACCTGGCCGTCCTGGGCGGCGCCAAGGTGTCCGACAAGATCGCCGTCATCGAAAAGTTCATGGACCTCGTCGACGGTTTCCTGATCGGCGGCGCCATGGCTTACACTTTCCTGAAGAGCCAGGGGCATCCCACCGGGAAGTCCCTGGTGGAGGCGGATCGCGTGCGCTTCTCGGGGGAGATGCTCAAGCGCATCGAGGCCCGCGACAAGACCGTGCTCCTGCCGATCGACCATGTGGTCACCAAATCCATCACCGACACCAAATCGATGCGCACCACGCCGGGCGTCGCCATCAATGATGACGAATTGGGCGTGGACATCGGCCCCAAGACCTTGGTCCAGTTTGAAACGGCCTTGCGCGAGGCGGGAACGATTTTCTGGAACGGCCCCATGGGCGTCTTCGAGACTCCGGAGTTTTCCCGCGGCACCTTCGGGGTGGCGAAAGCCATCGCCGAGTCCCAGGCGGTGAAGATCGTCGGCGGCGGTGATTCCGCGGCCGCGGCGGAGGCCTCGGGCCATGCGGGGCAAATGACCCATATTTCCACGGGCGGTGGGGCAAGTTTGGAGTATCTCCAAGGCGACAAGTTGCCCGGCCTCGAAGTTTTGCGCCAACGCTCGCGTTGAGCCGGCCTGAAGTCCAGTCGATGCAAAAAAGAAGCCCCGCCGAGGCGGGGCTTCACGGCCGAGAGAGAATGGGAGGTGCGCCCAGGTCTCTCTCGCGGCTGAGACTTATTCCATCACTGACTGGATGTGGAAATAAGTCTGACAATTCACGACCTGCGCGACGCTGGGCCGGTCGCCATGCAGGTTCAAAAAACCTTTCAAAATGCCGTTGTTGGGAATGACCCGCAAAGAAACCTCTTTCGAGAGGTACAACTGGATCTGTTCCGGGTCGGTTTCCACGGGCTGGACCGTGCTGCTGTAAATGATGTTTTGTCCGCCGCTGACGGCGTCCCGCACGACCATCCGGGCCTCTTTCTGATTTTCATGGCTGTCGATTTGCACCATCAACCCCGATCCGATGCAGGACAGCAAAGGACGGCGGGTGACGCTGGTGTCGATGACGGCATGAGCGGAGAAAGAAAAAATCAAAAGGGAAAACAACGCGGCAAGTCTCATAGATCCTCCTTGAATCTTGAGCAATGAGAGACGACTCGCAATTTCTATAAGCAACTCTTGTACCAAGTATGAAATGTTCTTAGAGTGCGTGATTTCGAGCTGAGCCGCGAGAGACTCTCGCGGTGGTTCCAGGCTGTCACTGTCATGCTGGTGTCATTCCGGTTTGGCACCATCGGGAAAGGATGAAAGAGAAATGAAAACAACAAAAAAGATTTTCGCCGCCAATTGGAAACTGCACAAAACCCCGGCGGAGACGAGATCCTTTTTTCGCGAATTCCTGCAAGTCTCCTTGCCCGGTGAGATCTGGTTTTTCCCCCCGGCTTCGTCCTGGGAAGCCTGCGCCGAATCCCTGCGCGGCTCGAACCTCCAGTGGGGCGGGCAGAACGTGTGGTCGCAGGTCCAAGGAGCTTTCACCGGCGAAAACTCCGCCGCCGTCCTGAAAGAGCTGCGGGCGCGGGGCGCTCTGGTCGGTCACAGCGAACGCCGGCGCCTGTTCGGCGAGGGCGATGAGCTTCTCGCCGACAAAGTGGCCGTCTTGCAGGGCTTGGATCTGACCCCTGTGTTCTGTTTCGGCGAAACCCTGGAGGAGCGCGACGCCGGCCGCACCGACGAGGTGAACCGCCGTCAGCTGCAAAAAGGCCTTGGCAAAGCCGTCATCGGCAAACCCTTGATCGTCGCCTATGAACCCGTGTGGGCCATCGGCACGGGGCGCGTGGCGACGCCGGAGCAGGTGGCCGCGGCCCATGCCGCCGCCCACGACGTGCTGAAGGAATTGCGGCTCGCCGACGCGCCCATTTTGTATGGCGGCAGCGTCAAGCCGGACAATGCGCCCGGCCTGCTGGGTCTTCCCCATGTCGATGGTTTTCTGGTGGGGGGGGCCTCCCTGGAGGTCGCGAGCTTCCAGGCCATCTGCCGCGCCGGACAGTGATCAGCGCCGGCCGCGGGTGCCCTCGTCAGGACGCCCGTCGGCGTCCACATCCGGAACCTTGGGCGGCGCCGGGGAGTCCTTGGGGCGATCGAGGTCGATGTACTTGCGTTCCCCGTTGTAGGTCTCCGCGAGTTTTTTCAGCTGGGTCCGGGCGGACGAGCAGGTTTGCTCGATGTCCTTCAAGGTCTTCTGCGGGAGGGCGCGGGGCTCGCCGTTGCGGACGCGCACGAACTCATTCGATTCGATTTTTTTGTCGTCGCAGAGCTCGTAGAACCCCGTCATGTACTCCTGCCAGGACTTCGGGTTGCTGACGATGAAGGTGGCGGCCGACCACAGATGGTTGTCCGTCACCTGCTCCGAGCAATCGCGCGTGGCGAATTTCCCGCGCTTCACGCACACCGGGGAGGCCTCGGCGAGGCAGAGTTTGCGTTCCTCGTTGCCGCTCCGCTCGTTCAATTCACACTTCATATTGACGCCGAAAACCAGGGGATTGCAGATCACCTGGCCGGCGCCGCAGGACTTCGTGCGGTCGAAGCCGTAGAGGTTCACGTCCTCGGGCAGGGCGCTGGGGCCGCGGCAGGGGTCGGTTTTCAGAATGAAGCCGGCGTACATGCACCGGTAAACGCGCTCCGCCTTCGCCGTGTCTCCGGCGGGATCCGGGGTCGCCGCCGCGGGGGAATCGGCGGGGTTTTGAGCCGGCTTCGCGGCGTCTTCGGCGGGCGTCAGCCCTTTGGAAAGCACGCGCGGTTTTTTGCTGGCGTGATCGACCAGCTTGTCGTCCAGGATGAATGAGGCGTTTTCCAGGGTGAAGTCGCCCTGGCGGCTTTTCTCCAGGGTTTTGTAGGCGTTCGCCAGCTCACGGTTCGGGGCGACGCTGCTTTCCAGCATGGCGCGGTTGCCGCCGTAGAATTTCTCCAGATCCTGCAGGCGCTCCACGGCCTCGGCGCGACGGGGGGAGGAGGCGGGGATTTTCTGCAGACGCAAGTGCGCCGCCGCCATCCAGGCCATGGAGTTCTGGAAATTCGCGCGGTATTCCGGCGCGTTGTCGCGCAGTTTCTGGGCGTTGCGGAAGGGCGTGATCCCGCCTTTCCATTTTTCCGCCTGCTCGAGGTCCTGGAAAACCTCGTCGATGCTGGGGGTGTCGGCGGCGGCGGCGATGCCCCGCCGGGCCGGCGGCAGGGAGGCGAAGTGATCGCTCATGTTCGGCAGGTCACCGAGGATGCGCTGCACGCCCTTCAGGTATTTTTTTTGCTGGCTGAGGCTCAGGCGCGAAAATTCCTGATGGGATAAAAACCATTCCTCGCCGGGACGGGAAAGCGGGGCCGCGAAGCCCGGGCTCGCCAGTCCGAGGACGAGCAGGATCGCCAGGCCCCACCGGGCGGTCCGTTCCCGCTTAATCTTCTTCTTCTCGGGCAATGACATAGAGATCCTCGCACTGGCTGGTCTTGTTCTTCAGGAGACGAAAAACGAAGGCGCCGCCCTTGTGGGAGATGGCGCGGAAAGCCTCGCGGGGATCGAAGTGGCGGGCCGTGCGGTAGGCGGGATCGGATTCCCACGGACTGAATTCATATTGCTTGCTGGACAGCGGTTTGCCGGAAGCGCTCCGGCGGGTTTCCACTTCCAGGACCAGGGCGGCGTCCTCCGAGTTTTTCATCACCACGCCGTCGAAGGCGCTGGAATCCGACCAATCGCCGACCTCGAAAACGGAATGCTTCTCGACGATGCGGTTGTTCACGACCTGCTCGTAAACATTGAAAGCCATCAGCCGTGAACCGCAGCTGGGAAGGGGGTCGGCGTGGGCGAAGCTCAGAGCGAAGAGGAGGCTGATCATCATAAGTTGCTCACCGGGCACAAAGGGGTTGTCGGTTTGAAATTGTCGCAGGCTTTGCGCGAGTTCGCATTGTTGTTGAAGCAAACGTGAATGTGGTTGTCGTGGCCGCCGGCGCGGGACGCTTTGATGGAGGGATCGTTGAAGATCACTTCACCGCCGCGTTCTTTGAGCATGGCCACGAACTTTTGCGTGGTGGCGCGGTCGTATTTGGCGCCGGAGCAGACCAGGCGGCGTCTTTTGCCGCCGCCGCGGTAAACGTCGCGGTGGCACAGGGGCTCGTTGGAGAAACCGCCCTTCATGATGGGACGGATGTCGATGCACTGGCCGCGCGTGTGGGATTTATGGCCGTTGAAGCGTTTTTTGTTCGGGTGGGAGATATCGCCCCAGGCGATCTGGCAATCCGAACCGGCGGGACAGAGCTGCGCTTTTTGTTTGTCCCAGTCGTGCAGCACCGAACTGAAGGCGCAGGCGGTGAGGGGGTTGGCGTAGGCGTCCGCCCCGACCGGTCCCGGCGAGGCGGGATCGTAGTGGAAGGAGTTGAAGGGGCCGATGAAACCCTTCTTGCTGCAAAGGGGCAGCTGCACCATGCCGCGGGCCTTGTTGAGGTTGCGCGGCCGGTGCGAGGGCTTTTTGATCAGCTTCTGCAGCTCATCGACGAAGAGGTTCTGCGGGCCGACCACCTCGCCCAGTTGATCGATGTTTTTGTTTTCCTTCCCGCACTCGCCGGTCGCGCAGCCCAGGCCGGATTCCAGGCGGGGCGGCGGCAGGGGGATCTGGCTGCCGGTGAGGGGCAGATCCTGGTAGGTGTCCGTGGAGGTCAGGTAAGAGGTGTTGACGAAGCCCTCGTCGGGACAGCCCGAGGCCGGTTCGCTCAGGCGGATTTTCACCCAGGCGCCCTGGCGGACGCCGGGAGGGTTTTCGTCGATGACCTGCACCTTCTGGTTTTCGTGCAGGGTGCAGTGGGCGCGGCTGTTGGCGGACGGACGGCTGCGGAAGTTCAGGCCTTCGGTGTCGACCACGGCGTTGCCGTTGACGCTGCCGTCGGCGTTCAGGGGGCGGACATAGGTGCGATCGATGAAGGTGGGGCCGCTGGTTTTGCAGTTCCGCGCGCTCACTTGGACCTGCAGGTCCTCCTCATTGACGTGGCGGCCGACGGCTTTCATCGAGGTGCCCCGGCGCACGGAGCAGACCACGTCGCCCTCTTCATCCAGGATGTTCACGCTGCGGCCGATGGCGCGCACTTCACGGCTGGGGGCGGCCGGGATCTCCTGGCTCCGGGCGGGGGCAACGACAAGAACGGCGAGGACCAGGGGCCCGCTCAGGAACAAAAAAGTCTTCATCCTTTCATCATCTCTGATCAAATTGAGCCTTTTCAATGAGATGGGACGGAAAGCTCAGGAAACTGGCCGTCCGCCCCAAGTGCGTGAAGTCCCTGGCAAAGACTCATGTTGCGTCAAGTCAATTGGCAATTAATCAAGTAAATTCAATATCTTATATGAAACGACCCCTTGTGCCCGCGACCTTGGTCTGGAACAATGGGGATGTGTGTGGAGAAAGTTCGGAAAAACATGGCAAACAAGGTGCACGTTCGTCGTTGTCACGTTTGTGGTGAGATCACGGAAGCGGAAGGACAGTTGGTCGAGCAGTGCCATCACTGCGGCAAGCACCTGTCGCCCTTTTATTACTTCAACGAAAGACTGGCGATGAATTTGATCTCGCCCCAGGAAGCGGATAAAGAATATAAAAGCTCCGCTTTGCCGCTCAGGGAATATCCGCCCGTTTGGGGACTGACCGTTTATTGGGAATCCTGAGGCATGAGGGGGGCGGAAAGCGCCGCCCATGAAAGTGACCTTGCAGGACATCCAAAACGCCCGAACCCGTCTGTCGGGCGTGGTTCATCACACGGAAACCAGTCATTCCAACAGCCTCAGCCAGTGGGTCGGCAGCCAGGTCCATCTCAAGTCCGAAAACCTGCAGCGCACGGGCAGCTTCAAGATCCGCGGCGCCTACAACAAAATCGTCAGCCTCACCGATGAGGAGAAAAAACGCGGCGTCGTCGCGAGCTCCGCCGGCAACCACGCGCAAGGCGTCGCCTTGAGCGCGCGCCTGCAAGGGGTCAAAGCCACCATCGTCATGCCCGAAGGGGCGAGCCTGAATAAGATCTCCGCCACCCGCGGCTACGGCGCCGAGGTCGTTCTGCACGGTGAGATTTACGACGACGCCTACGCCAAGGCCCGCGAGATCGAGTCGCGCACGGGAGCGGTCTTCGTGCATCCCTATGAGGACGCCATGGTCATCGCCGGTCAGGGCACCGTCGGCCTGGAGATGCTCGAGGCCGTGCCGGATCTGGACACGGTGCTGGTGGCGGTGGGCGGCGGCGGACTCATCGCCGGCGTCGCGACGGCGATCAAAGCCCTGCGGCCCCAGTGCCGGGTGATCGGCGTGCAATCGCAGGCGGCGGACGCCATGACCCGTTTGTTCCGCGGCCAATCCGCCGCCGCTCCCGGCGCCCGCATCGCCACCATCGCCGACGGCATCGCGGTGAAAACACCGTCCGCGGCCATGCACGCGGATTTCCTCTCGAAGCACGTCGATGAGATGGTGACGGTGAACGATGATCAGATCGCCGCCGCCATCGTCTATCTCCTGGAGCGCACCAAAAACCTCGTTGAAGGGGCGGGGGCCGCGGCCGTGGCCGCCCTGATGAGCGGTCAGGTCAAGGTCGGCCCCAAGGTGGGCGTGGTTCTGAGCGGCGGCAACATCGACCTCAACATCATTGCCAAAATCGTCTCCCGCGGCCTCATCCAGCAGGGGCGTTTGGCGGAGATCTCGGTGATCGTCGACGATCAGCCGGGCACCATGCATCGTTTGACGAAAATCTTCGCCGATCAGCGCGCCAACATCCTCGAGGTCCATCACGACCGCGTCGAGCGCGGCCTGTCCTTGCGCGAAGCCAAGGTCGACTTCGTCGTCGAGATGGTCAGTCACGAACACGCGGAACAATTGAAGCAGGCTTTGCAAAAAGCCGGGGCGCGTTTGCTCTAGAGCAGGCTGCCGCCGGAGCCCGAGTGCAGCGTCAGCACGTCGCCGGCCTGCAGGGGGATCCATTCGTTGGCGGCGGGGCGGCTGTCCTGACCCGCCCGTTGCAGGCTCACGCCGGGGGCGTCGCCCGGCAGCTGGTGTTTTTCCGCCGGCCAACGGGAGGGGGAGGCGGCGTGGATGATCTGGCCGGGGGCGAGAATTTCCAGTTGCAGCAGCAAACCGCGGCCGCCGTTCAAGCGCGCCTTGTGGCCCGAAGGCGGCCGTTCCACCGCGCGCAGGACACGCACCGGCAGACGGCGCTCGAGGTCCTCGACGGAGCAATCGCCGTGATCGGGGCGTTGTTGCCAGAAGCTCGTGCCTTCCGCGCCTTCGCGGGCGGGGGAGCCGCTGGGCAGGTGAACGGCTTCCGGCGGATGCCCTTCGAATTTCAGTTCCGACCACAGATCGAAGTAATTCGTGAGAGCCCGGGGCTGACGGCGATCCCAGCGGTGCAGGGCCCCCTCGACGGCGGTTTTCAGCCAGGCCGCCGCTTCGACCAGGCAGCCCGAGCAGGCGTCGCGGGTCTGCGCGTTCAGAAAACAGCCGTTGGGCACGGTGAGGGGGATCAGGTGGTCGCAGGCGGAATCCAGTTCCATTTCCCACTGCAGCCACTCGCGCACCGTCGTGCGCACTAGGCCGGAGGTGGCGGCCAGGGGCAAAAACAAACGGCGGCCCGGGGACGTGCCGGTGAAATCGAAACGCAAAGCGCGGCCGTCGTTCTGCAGGCGCAGGCGGATCTGCTCGCCGCCGGTGGCGAGGTCGAAGCTCACCTCCCCCTCGGGCAACTCCTCGAGGCGGCGGCGGATGCGCTCCTTGGCGCGTTGCTCGATGTCCTGAAGGCCGCGGCGCGACCACAGGTCGCGGAAGGCCTCATGGCGGAAACGGGCGGCGGCCCCGTCCAATAAATTCAATTGAGTCTCGAGCAGGTGGCGCGAATCGCCCAGGGCCTGCAGCAGCATCTGGTTGGTGTCGCCCTTTTGCCGCAAGGGCACCGGCGGCAGGCGGAACTCCGCCGATCCCGGCAGGCGCAGGCTGGTGGCGGCCCACACGCTGGGGCGCGAATCGCTCTCGGCGGACACGCATTGCACCAGGGCCAGGCGATCGCGGCCCGGGCCGCCGACGGCGGGGTCCTTCAGCAAGGCGACGTCGCCTTCCTTCAAGGGGAAATACTGGGTGACGGCGCCGATGCCCATGGGCAGGAGGCCGGCGTCGAGGCCTTCCGGCGAGCGCGCCAGCAGGATTTGCCCCTGGCCGCTCACCCAGGCGATCGAGGAAAAAGGCGCCGACAATTCCGAGAGCACATGCTGCGCGGGATGGCACTTCACGGCGACTCCTTCGACCAGCCGGCCTTGGCGGCGCGGTCCGCCGAGCTTTCACGCGGCGTGGGAACCACGCGGCCCTTCAGGCGCGCGCTCAATTCTTTTTCCAGGATCGGCGCGAAGAAACCCGTGAGCCACAGCGGCCCCCGGGGATATTTCAGGTTCACGTCGAGCACCAGGCTCTCGAGGATTTTTTCCCGCAACAGGCGCACCAGGCCGGCGGCGTCCTTCTTCACGGTCTGGCGGCCGAGGGCGTTCAGCACGCCTTCGCGGCGCGAGCGGGCCGTTTCAGAGATCTGCTCGCGCAGCCCGCTTTCCTCGGGGATGTCGTCGGCGAAAAGATCGAAGACCAGGAGTTTCTGCCCGCGGCCGAAGCTGATGGGGCCGGGCTCGTAACCCTCGGGCCGGCGGCCCGGACCGATGTCGTGATCCTCGGTTTGCCCGATGGCCAGGGTCGGCTGCCAGCGCAGCTCGAAGCGCCGCGGCCGGCGCGCCGCCACCTGACCCCAGGGGCTGCGCCAGTCCTCGTCGCGGCTCGGATCGAGCAGACGCCAGGACTCCAGGCCGAGATCGAGGATCCAGCCTTCGCCGGGGGTGCGCTCGCCGAGCAGGCGGTCTTCGCCGAACAGCGAGGCCACGCGACTGCACTTCGGGGCGTTCACGAAATCGCGGCCGTCATGGAAAAACAAACGCTCGGCCGGCACGACCTCGGCGAAACCTTTTTCGATGTCCTGGAAAAGCTCGTCGAAGGTGCCGGCGAAAGAGGCTTCCAGCGTGCTGGCCCTCCAGGCGGCGCTTTCATTGGGGGCGTCGGCGGGGGGCAGGAAGACGTCGAAGCCCTGCTCGCGCAGCCAGGCGGCGGCCATGTCCTGATGAACGGCGTTGCGGCGGGCGTGCAGGAAGTGCACGCAGACGCGGCGGATGCTCATCGGGCGCAGTTTTTCCGCCACCGCGGCGAGCTCCCGCGGGTCCAGGGGCTTCAGCACCTCCCCTTCGGCGCTCAGCCGCTCGTTGATGGCGAAGCTCAGCTCCTGCGAGGCGATGGGCAGGGATTTCTGCGGCTGCATCCAGCCCGCGCGCGAGGGCGCGCCGTTCAGAAAGGGCCAGGACTCGAGCCCGGCCGTCATCAGCTGCGCGGTGCTGCCGCCCAGGCGGTAATCGCACAGTCGTTCAAGAAAGCGCGTCGTGATGAAGGCGGCGTCAATGCGGTCTTCCGCGGGCTTCAAAAAGCCGGCGAAAAATTTCGGGAGGGCGCTTTTCAGGTTCTGGCGCGGAAGATAAAAGACGGCCGACGCCGTTCGCGACGGCGATGCCTTTGTCCCATTGGCTTTCCACACGCTCACCTCAGCAAAAGAACTGCCGATGTGCAGCCCGATGACTTGCATCGCCCGAACTCCCTTGTTATGGATTCTTGCGACATCCTGACGCCGCTGTCAAAACGAAAGGATCGGGCCGTGAAAGTCTCTCCTGAAATTTTGGGCATGACGCCTTACAAACCCGGCAAGCCCATCTCCGAAACGCAACGCGAGTACGGACTGAAGACGGTCTACAAACTGGCCAGCAACGAAAACCCCCTGGGTCCGAGCCCCAAGGCCCTGGCCGCCGTGCGGAACGTCCTGGACCGTCAGCACCTTTACCCGGATCCTTCCGCCTATGATCTTTTGACGACACTGTCCCGCGTCTGGTCGGTGCCGCGGGAGAGAATGTCCATCGGCAACGGCTCCGACGAAATCATTGACCTTTTGACGCGGATTTATTGCGAGGCCCATGAGGGCGTCCTGACTTCCAAGGTCGGCTTCCAGGCCTACGCGGTGAGCTCGGCCGCCAACCGCCTGCGCCTGATCGAGACCCCTCTGACCGCCGACTGGCGTTTCGACCTCAAGGCGATGGCCGATCATTTCCTGTCGCGACCGGAAGACAAGATCCGCCTGATCTTCGTCGCCAACCCGAACAATCCGACCGGCACCTACAACACCAGGGCCGAACTCGACGAGTTTTTCCGCCGTTTGGGCGGCCGCGACGACGTTCTGCTGGTGTTCGACGAGGCCTACACGGAGTTCGTGCGCGCCGACGACTACGCGTCGGCGATGGAGTACATCGACCGCGTCCCCAACCTGGTCGTGCTGCGGACTTTCTCGAAAACCTACGGTCTGGCCGGGTTCCGCGTGGGAACCATCATCGCGCCCAAGGAAGTCATCGACATCTACAACCGCGTGCGCAAGCCCTTCAACGTCAACGACCTCGCCCAGGTGGCGGCGGCGGCGGCGGTGGAGGACACCGAGTTCATCGAAAAAACCCGTCGCCTGACCTGGGAGGGCCTGGATTATTTCGCCCGCGAATTCACCCGGCTGGGCCTGAAGTTCCTGCCCTCGCAGGGCAACTTCATTCTTTTCGACACCGAACGCGACGCTTTGAAAGTGTATGAGGCCTTGCTGAAACGCGGTCTCATCCTGCGCCCGGTGCTGAACTACGGGCTGCCCCGGCACTTGCGCATCAACGCGGGCCTGCCGGAAGAAAACGCCGCCGCCATCAAGGCGCTGGAAGAGGTCCTGAAGGAAATCCCGCCGCTCACAGCGTCGAAGTGACGCAGTCGACGCCTTTGTCCTCGATCTGAGGGAAGGAGAAGGGGCCGGTTTCGCTCTTGAGCCAGGCCCGCAGGATCTTCACCGTGGCGTTGACTTCTTTTTCTTTCCACAGATCGATGTGCACGCCGCCGATCAGCGTGCAGGTCATTTTCGGGCCGCCGGCGAGGCGGTCGAGATCCTTGCGTGAGGAGTCGCGGAAAACGGCGTCGCGCCCGCCGTGGATGATCAGCTTGCGGCCGGTCAGTTGCGGCAGGTACCACATCGGCTCGTAAGGCGTCGTCACCGCCGAGATCAGCTCGGTGAGGAGGCGGCTTTCGTTCGCGCCGAAAGACAGGCGCAGGACCTCGTAGAGCGGGTGACGGATGCCGACGCCGCCGAAGGCGCTGATGTAGGACGTGAAATCGAAGCCTTCGGCCTGCAGCATCCGCAAAGTGACGGGCAGGTAGAGGGTGCCGAGGCTGATGCCCATGATGTGGAAGCGCGACGGGTCGGCCCAGGGCTGCCGCTGGGCCCAGCGCAGGGAGAGCATCAGCCGGGCCGGCACCTGCACGACGGTGCGGGCGAATTGCTCGGGCCGTTCGATCAGGCCTTTGGTGTCGTCGGAGTATTCGAAGCCGATGAGGATCTGGTCTTCGTCGCCGCTCAACAATTCCAGATGACGGGTGCCGGAATAAAATCCGGCGCTGATGAACAGCACCGCCCGCGGCGCGGTGGATTTCAGGAAGTCCTTCGGGCCCTGCAGCAGCAGGCGGAAGCGGCCGGCGGGACCGGCTTCGAAGGAGGCCGTCACCAGCTCGCGCTTTTCACCGAGGGCCTTGACCTCGAGTTTCTCGATGCGCAGCGCCCGCGTGGCGTCGTCGATCTTCAGCTCTTCGCGCAGGCGTTTCAGCACGGCGCTCTCGGCGTTCTGTTCGAGCAGGGAGGCGGCCCCGGCCGAAGCCGCGACCAGACTGAGGCTCACGAGGAGGAACAGGGCGTTTTTCATCCTGACTTTTTATCCCGGGACGCAGGGCGGCTCAATGCGGCCATGGGGACTTGAAAAAAGGCCAAGCCCTGTCAACGGATCAGGCAACGCGCCGTTCATTGCCTCAAAAATAGGACACTCTCAGCGATTGCTTGCCAGGGCCGGGAAGTCGTTTTACGTGGTGAGGTCCTTGTTTGGAAGAGGGGTTTTCATGGGTCAAGTGGTCACCATCGACGGTCCGGCGGCATCGGGCAAATCTTCGGTCAGCCGGGATTTGGCGCGCCGTTTGGGATGGCGTTGGGTGTCCACGGGCGCGTTTTACCGCGGCCTCGCCTACGTCGCCCGGCAAATGAACGTGGACCTCGACGACGCCCGTCGTTTGGGGGAACTCGCCCACTCGAAAGAGTGGGAGGTGCTGCTCGATCCGGAGCGCACCTCGGTGTTGTTCCGCGGTCAGGACGTCACTCAGCATATTTTCGCCGAGGACGTCGGCGGCATCGCCAGCAAGATCAGCCATTATCCGGAGGTCCGTGAGGCCCTGCTGGGCGCCCAGCGCGCCTGCGCCGAGGGTCCGGACGGGCTCGTGGCGGAAGGCCGCGACTGCGGCACGGTGGTTTTTCCGGGGGCCCCGGCGAAAATCTACCTCACCGCCAGCAGTGAAAGCCGCGCCGCCCGCCGGGCCGCCGAAGAGGGCGCCGATCCGAACTCCATCATCGAAGCCCAGAAAGTCCGCGATCAGCAGGACTCCACGCGAAAAAATGCCCCGCTCAGCGTGCCGAAAGAGGCCCTGGTCCTGGACACCTCCACGTTGAATCTGGACCAGGTGGTGGATCAGGTGGAAGCCTTCGCCCGTCGTCAATTGAAGCTCTGATTCGTCTCTTTGGAACGAGGAACAATCCGCTCAAATGCGGCGCATTAATTCCTTTGACTTCCCTGATTCGCCCTCCTAGAACAGTCCATTCAATAACAAGGTGGGCGGCCCGGCACGGAATTTCAATACCCAGTTCCGGCCATTTCGAGGCGGCTCACCACGGGAGGTAGATATTTCTATTATGGGTCAAACAATGAACAAGTCGAAACAAGAACGTCAGAAGGTGCTTGCCTTCTTGGATGCTGAAGACGCCAAGGTTCCGTCGAACCCGGGCCTCGACAGCGGCAAATCCGCGGGAGATTTCGAAAAACTCTTCCAAGAATCCATGAAAGAGCAGGACTTCAAAGTCGGTGACGTGGTGACCGGAACGGTCGTCGAAGTGCAGTCCGACTACGTGCTTGTGGACATCAACTACAAGTCCGAGGGTCTCATCCCGATCAACGAATTCCGCATCGTCGATGGCGTGCGCGAAGTGAAGCCCGGGGACAAAGTTGAAGTCTTGATCGATCGGATCGAAAACGAGAACGGCATGGTCGTCCTGTCCAAGGACAAAGCCGACATGCTGCGCGCCTGGTCCGACATCTCGAAAGCCGCCGAGAACGAAGAGGTCATCGAAGGGACCGTCGTCGCCAAAGTCAAAGGCGGTCTGTCCGTCGACATCGGCGTCAAGGCCTTCCTGCCCGGCTCGCAGATCGACCTGCGTCCCGTCCGCAACATGGACGTCTACATCGGCAAGAAGTACAAATTCAAAGTCATCAAGTTCAATAAAAAGCGTGGGAACATCGTTCTCTCGCGCCGTGCTCTTCTCGAGGAAGAGCGCGAGAGCCTCAAGACCCAGACCCTCGATGCCATGCGCGAAGGTTCCATCGTCAAGGGCGCCGTGAAGAACATCACCGACTACGGTGCGTTCATCGATCTCGGCGGCATGGACGGCCTTCTGCACATCACCGACATGTCCTGGGGCCGGATCAAACATCCGTCCGAGATGCTCAACGTCGGTGACGAAATCGACGTCAAGGTCCTCAAGTACGACCAGGAGAAAGAGCGCGTGTCGCTCGGCCTCAAGCAACTGCAGGCCGATCCGTGGGAGTCCGTCGTGGCTCGTTTCCCGGTGGGCGCGAAAACCAAGGGCAAGGTCGTCTCGCTGGCCGATTACGGCGCTTTCGTCGAAATCGACTCCGGCGTGGAAGGCCTGATCCACGTTTCCGAAATGAGCTGGACGAAGCGGGTGAAACACCCCTCCGCCCTGATCAACGTCGGCGACGAAGTGGACGTGCAGGTGCTGGAAGTGGATACGGCCAACCGCCGCATCTCCCTGGGCATGAAACAACTGATGCCGAACCCGTGGGTGGAGCTGCGTGACAGCTATCAACCGGGCACGATCATCGAAGGCGAAGTGAAGTCGGTCACCGACTTCGGGATCTTCGTGGGCGTGGAAGAAGGCATCGACGGCCTGGTCCACATCTCCGATTTCTCCTGGACCCGCCGCGTGAACCATCCTTCGGAAATGTTCGCCAAAGGCCAGAAAGTCCGCGCCGTCGTTCTCGGTGTTGACGTTGAGAACGAGCGTTTCTCGCTCGGGATCAAGCAACTCGAGGCCGATCCGTGGTCGAACATCGAGTCCAAGTACGCCATCGGCACCCAGCATGACGTGAAAGTCACCAAGCTGGCCGATTTCGGCGCCTTCGTGGAACTCGAAGCCGACATCGAAGGTCTGATCCACATCAGCGAACTCAGCACCGAAAAGGTCAACCACCCTCAGGACATCCTGAAGGCGGGCGACACCGTGCGCGCCGAAGTGATCTCCATCGACAAGGATGCCCGCAAAATCGGTCTGAGCGCCAAGCTCGTGAAGCTGCGTGAGACCAAAGGCGACGTGGACGATTACGTCCGCAAAGCCACCTCGACGTCGAAGACCAGCCTGGGTGATCTGTTCGCGGATCAACTCAAAGGCATCAAGACCGACGGGAAGAACTAATCCCTGAACCGAAGACATCGGGCTGAAAAGCCCGGTTTCGGAAAAGCGGCTCTCCACGGAGAGCCGCTTTTTTTTGGCCTTCGCCGAGGGAAGGCGGCGAAAGCCGCGATCACGCTCGGCCGCCGGGATCCGCCGCGGACAAGCGCTGCGTTATTTGAAGGTCCTGTGCCCTTGGGTCCGAGAAGTGGCGGGGTTTGAGCTGATCCTCAGACCCGTGCGAGCAGGGGAGGGATGGCTTTGAGCCTGGCAACGCGGCGTAGTATCGGGAGGGCTCCACTTGGGGGTGTCCTGAATATTGATTACCATTCTTCCATGGCAGCAAAACCTTGGTTTCGATTTTTGATTGTCGTTCTGGTCTTCATCGGGTTGGCGAGCTTGCTTCGCTTCGTCGGCAAGGGCTTTGAGCCCATGAACACGCCGAGCGCCCCCCGCAACAGCATCCTGCGCCTGGATCTGGAAGGCGTCATCATGAACGGCAAGAAGTTCCTGCAGACCCTGAAGGACTACTCCGAGGACAAGAACGTCAAAGCCATCGTCATCAACATCAATTCCCCCGGCGGTTCGGTCGGGCCCTCGCAGGAAATCAACGCCGCTCTCCGGCGGGTGCGGGAAGAGCACAAAATCCCGGTGATCTGCTCCTCGTCGGGGCTCATGGCGAGCGGCGCTTATTACGCCGCCGTCGCCTGCGACAAGATCGTCGTCTCGCCGGGCGCCCTGGTCGGCTCCATCGGCGTCATCATGGAGTTCGCGAACCTGGAGAAACTCTATGATTGGGCGAAGGTCAGCCGTTACTCCATCACGTCGGGCAAGTACAAAGACTCCGGCGCCGAGTACCGTCCCATGCGCGAGGACGAACGGCATCTGTTCCAGGACCTGATCTCCGAAGTCTACGGCCAGTTCACCGAGGCCATCGTGACCGGCCGGCCGAACCTGAAAAAAGACGTCCTGACCGAGTACGCCGACGGCCGCGTCTTCACCGGCGCCAAGGCCGTGAAGCTCGGTTTCGCCGACGCGGAAGGCAGCTTCGATGACGCCGTGAACATGGCGGCGGAGGCGGCGGGCCTCGAGAAGGACAAGTACGAGCTCTTCAAGGCCCCGAAAGCGCGCTCGCGCTGGTGGAGCTGGGCGAGCGAGGACGAGGATCCCATCAACGGCTTTTTCTCCTCGATGAAGGGCTTCTTGAAATTGAACACCCTGAACAAGCCCATGTACCTCATGCCCGGATCCTGGGAGTGAGAGTGGCGGGGAAGGCTTCCAAGAAGGGGAAAAAAACCGCGCCGTCGCGAGGCGCCTCCAAAAAGGCCGGGAACCCGGGCGGCAAGAAGGCCCCGGCCGCCGGCCGCCCGGCGGACGCGTCCTGGAAAAAAGTCTCGGCCGCCAAGGACATCTGGCCCTTCGAACGCGACATCCTGTTCCGCCCGGACCGCTTCAAGTACGTGCGCAAACTCGTCAAACCCGAGGGCTGCGTCTTCTGCCGGGCCGGCGAGGAGGAACCGTCGTTTGAAACCCTGTGCGTCTTCCAGAACGAGCACTCGATGGTCGTCCTCAACAAATTTCCTTACAACAGCGGCCACCTGCTGGTGCTGCCGCGCCGGCACGTCGGCGACCTGCTGCAGCTGAAGAACGACGAGTACCAGGTCCTCATGGCGACGTTGCGTTTCGCCATGGCCTCCATGCAGGATCTTTACCAGCCCGGCGGCATCAACGCGGGCCTCAATCACGGGCAGGCCGCGGGCGCGGGCATTCCCGATCACCTGCATTTCCACCTGATCCCGCGCTGGGCGGGGGATCTGAATTTCTTCCCCTTGATCGCCGATACCAAGGTGGTCATCGAGACCCTCGAGCAGACCTGGGACCGTTACAGCAATCACTTCCGCGCCCATCCGGGGAGGACCCCATGACACGCTCCATGGATTTCCGCCAAGGCATGCCTTTCACGCCGGCCGTGAAGTGGCTGCTGATCATCAACGTCGCCGTCTGGTTCGGCCTGCAGGTCGTGCTGGAGGGATTCATCCTGCGTTCGGATGCCCTCTCCGCGGCCCTGTCCCTGGTGCCGGAGCGGGTGCTCTTCGGCGGGGCGGTCTGGCAGCTTTTCACCTACATGTTCCTGCACACCTCGCAGGTCACCCACATCCTGTTCAACATGCTGATGCTGTGGTTCTTCGGGGCCGAACTCGAGCAGCGCTGGGGCACGAAGTTCTTCGTCGCCTACTACCTCGTGTGCGGCGTGGGCGCCGCCGTCATTTACGTCGTCGGCACGGCCCTGGCGGCGGGCCTGTTCGGCGTCGGCGCCATGTCCCTGCTGATCCCGGTGCAGGGCGCGTCCGGCGCCGTCTTCGGTCTGCTGCTCGCTTACGGCCTGCTCTTCGGTGACCGCACGATCTACTTCTTCATGGTCTTCCCGATGAAGGCCCGTTATTTCGTCATGATCATGGGCTTCGTGGAGCTCGCCTCGCTGATGACCTCGCGGGAGAGAGGCGGGGAAGTCGCTTACCTCGCGCATCTGGGCGGCCTGATCTCGGGCTTCGTTTTCCTGAAAGGCTGGGGCTGGTGGCAGCGCTACCGCTGGAACCGCAAGATCCAGCAGAAGCACAAGGGCCGCAACCTGCGCCTGGTGGTCGACAACGACAAGAACAAGAACGACAAAGACGGACCTCGTTACTGGAACTGAAAAGCTGAATTCGGGAGGCTGATATGACGTTGGATAAGGCGATGAAGGACTTGAAATACGACACGCGACTGACCCAGTGGTGCCTGACCACCGGTCAGATGACGAAAGAGGAGTGGAAGAAACACCTCGAATCCCTGCCGGACCTTCAGGCCCGGGTCATCACTTTCAATCTTTCTGAGGTTCGGAACTCACGGGAGGAAGAGCACTGATCTGCGCGGGGGAGGTCGTGCCGGTTTCATCGGCCTTCTCCCACTCTTCGCGGATGATCTTGTAGCCGTCCTTGGTGCGCAGGGCGTGAACGACCTTCACGCCGTAGTCGGCATGGCGGTCCGATTCGTACTTCTGCAGGGTCTTGATGATCAGCTGATCCTTGTGCAAGAGGAGGAACGGCTGGTTCAAGGTCACCTTGATGGTCTTGTAGTTCCTCGCCAGACGGCGCTTGTGCTTTTCCCAGTTGCTGAAACCCTTGAAGCCCGGCGCGCTGAAATCCTTGTCATAGAACGACAGGTAGCGGTCGGCGTCCTGGGATTCCCAGGACTGTCGCCAGTTCTCCATCCATTCGCCCAGTTCCTTGCGGCGGCGGTCGTGCTCTTCCTTGGCGATGTACTCGATCTTGTCGTAGATGATCACCGGGGTTTCATGCAGCTGGATGTAGCTTTCGACGCGGGCCAGGGCCTCGTTGCGGATGACGATGCAGCCGCGGCTGCCGCGGGTCAGGGGCACGTTCTCGGGGATCGAGTGCAGCCAGATGCCGGAGCCGGTTTTCTTGGCGCGTTTGTCGAAGAGGTTCGGGTAATCCGTCGTGAAAGCCATTTTGCCGTACAGGCTGAAGGGGATCTCCGGCGGGGCTTTTTTCTGCTGGAAGAAGTAGATGCCCTCCGGCGTGCGGTGGTCGTTCTCTTTTTCCTTGTTGCCGTTGTTCTTGCCGATGTCGGCGGGGATCTCGTCGATCTTGCGGATGGTCTCGCCGTCCCGTTCAAAGATCATGAGCTTGCGCGCGCTCTTGTCGACCAGCATCACGTGTTTGGAAAAAGCCTGGGTCGTGCTGATCTGCAGCAGATCCGCCGGAAAGACGTTCACCGCGGACTCAACGGGGACCGTCGTCGCGGTTTCAGCATAAGCGGCCAAAGAGCCGGTGATGAGCAAGCTCAGCAAAGTCGGTGTGCGCATACCTGTCCAATATATCGGAATTCCGGTGTTTCGTCTTGAGTCTCTGGCTAAAAAATCGACGTTTTTCCCGAAGTGAGATGGCGCGTTGACAAAAGTCTTAAGACCGAGGTCCGGTCGGCCGATAAAGAGACATCACGAGGAGTGGCCATGGCCGATGCGGAAAATCAGCAAGCACCGAAGAAGAGCCTGAACATGGGGCTGATCCTGAGCCTGGCCTTCGCTCTCGTCAACCTGGGGGCGATGGGCGGCGGCGCTTACCTGGTCTACGCCTCCACCATCGGCTGGCAGAACCCGACCATCACGGAAAACGACCTGCGCACGGAAGAGGAAAAGCTCGCCGAAGCCAACCGCAGCCTGGACCCCTTCATCTACACCATGGACAAATTCACCGTGAACCTGGACGGGGAACCGCGCCGCACGATCCGCGTCGAGGTGAACCTGGAAATGCTGGCCAAAGACGGTTTCGAAGAGGTCATCAACACCGAAAACCGCGCCAAGGCCCGCGACCGCATCGTGCGCATCCTCAACGAAAAGAACTTCTCCGACCTGGAGACCATCCAGGGCAAGCTCTTCCTGAAAGACCGCATCGCCCTGGAAGTGAACGGGCTGCTGAGGGACGGCGTCGTGAAGGACGTGTTCTTCAGCGAGTTCGTCGTGCAGTGAGGGTTTTCCGGTTTTATTTCTGTCCGTCCTGAGCCGGCAACGGCGTTTTTTGACCGGCCTGATCCCGAATCAGCGCGCAGGAGAGCTTTTCGAAATCCTTTTCCTCGGTCTGGGACGCCTTGCATTTTTGAAAACCGAAAAGGCCGCCCCGGATGTGTTGGGCCCGCGTCCAAAGCTCATCGACTTCCCATGTCTGCAAAAGCTTCGCGGCCTCGTCGCAGCGCTGTTGACTCCAGCCTTTTTGCCGGCAGCCGTTGCCGTACAGGGCGCGATCGAAGAAAGAGCCTTTGAGGGTTTCCTCGCCTTGAAGTTGCGGTCCCGTGTACGTGGCGAACACGCAAGGCAGGGCCCCGTCCTTGAAGAGGTTGCCGTCCTCGTACATTTGGCCCGCGTCCATCAAGGTGAGAAGGCGGAGAATGGCTTTTTTGCGCTCGGGGGCGTTGTCCCGCCAGTTTTTTTGGGATTGGGTGATGTCGCTGGTCAGCGCGAAGTAACCCTCCATCTTCCGTCCCGGGAGAAGGTCGAAAAAATCGCTTTGCGTCTTCAAAGAAGTCAAAGTCTGCAGGAATTTTTCGCGCTGCCCGGTCGTCTGTCTTTTGAGGCCGGCCTTTTCGAGGTCTTTGCGCAGTTGATTGACCTCTTTGGTGTGGGCGCAAAGGCGGATTCCGCGGTAGACCATGGCCATTTTGTCGTGGATCGAGCGGATTTCCGTTTCATTCAAACCACAGTTTGAAAGGGCGCAACCCAAGGCGGCCGATCCGTAGACATGGTAGGACTTGGCGGGAAGAGGGGCCGCGGCAGGTTCCAGGCTCTGCAGATCGATGATGGTTTTTTTCACCTCTTCGGGCAGATCCGTGTTGAGAGACAGGGAGCCGGGGACGAAGGCTTCGTTTTTCCTCTCGGGGCAGATGAGATCGACCGGGACATCGAACTGTCCCGGAGTCTCGGACTCCTTGAATTCTTTGAGATAGGAGAGGTAGCGGTCCATCGTCAGCATGGACCACTTCGGATCGGTTTTTTTGTTCTGCTCGGAACCGTACTCCGCGTATGTTTTTTTGATCCGGCTCGCTTCGTCGCGATCCATGCGGACGAAGATTTTTTTCGTCGCGTTCGGGATATCATCGTTCAGGCAGATATTGATCAAAGCCATGGCCAGGCGGGGATTTCCTCGAGTGAGATCGATCGCTTTGTCCCAGAGCCACCCTGGTTTGAGATGCCGGCGCTCCCCTTGTCCCGCGACCTCTTTGAGGGCGGGACGCTGCGAGGAAAGATGATTCTGGTTGAGGTCTTGATAAAACCGCACGGCCAGCGCGCTCAGGCAAGGGGAGGCGGCCAGGCGCTGTTCATTGGTCGCGCGCATCCCTTTGTTTTCAATGAAGACGGTTTTTTCATCGCCTTGATAGGCGGCGGGATTGATTTCCCGTTCGACCACGCGGCTGACGCAGGCGGCTTTGCTGCCGGCGAATTGATTCGAAATGAAGGCCAGAGGTTTGGCTAATTCCCGGACGGCCCGGGCTTGCGGGGAAGGGAGGGTCAAGAGCAGCAGCCCCAGCGGGATCAGGATTGTTGTTTGTTTCGTCTTTGGTGGCATTCTCATATTTTTGGCCGGGATTGGCCGGAGGCGCAAGGCCAGGGCGTCAAGATGGAAGGCCGGGTTTCTCGAAGCGCCTTGAACTTCATCGAAAATCCAAGAGAATGATACCCATGCTGTCGAAAGGAACCCCCATGAGGCTGATGGTCAGATGCACGACTTTGGTCGTTTCATTGTTTTTCTGCGCGGGCCCGGGCCTCGCATTCGCGGCCGAGCCCGGCGACGCCCTGTCCATCAAGCTGCCCGTCGAGAAGTACCAGCTGAAGAACGGCCTGACGGTTCTGCTGCTCGAGGACCACACGGTGCCGATGATCAGCTACCACACGTGGTACAAGGTCGGCTCCCGCGACGAGAAGGAGGGCATCACGGGGTCCGCCCACATGCTGGAGCACATGATGTTTCAGGGCGCGAAGAAGTACGGCGGCAAGGATTTCCACCGCCTGATGCAGGAAAACGGCATCGAGTGGAACGCCTTCACCACTTACGATTACACCGGTTTCTACATGAACCTGCCTTCGGACAAGATCGATCTGGTCATGGACGTCGAGGTGGACCGCATGAGCAGCCTGGCCATCGACGAGAAGAACCTGACCAGCGAGCGCGAGGTCGTCAAGGAGGAGCGCCGCTGGCGCGTCGACAACAACCCCACGGGTTTGCTGTTCGAGCTCACCATGTCGACGGTGTTCCGCAAATCGCCCTATCACTGGCCGGTCATCGGCTGGATGAAGGACATCGCCAAGTACGACCCGAAAACCCTGCGGCACTTCTACGAGACCTACTACGTGCCGAACAACGCGGTCCTGGTCATCGCCGGCGATTTCGACACCGGCAAGATCAAGAAACAGATCGAGAGCGTTTACGGCGTTCTGCCCTTCCGCGAGGTGCCGCCGCGGGTGAACGCCGCGGAGCCGCCGCAGACCGTGCAGTACAACGCCAAATTGCGCAAGGACGTGCAGAGCACCTCGTTCAACGTCGCCTACCAGGGCGTGCCGGAGGGGCATGAGGACATGTACGCGCTGGATCTCGCCGCCACGGCCCTGGGCGTGGGCAGCTCGAGCCGCCTGAACCGCCGCCTGGTTTACCAGAAGGAAATCGCCACGGGCGCGTCCGCCATGAACTTCGGCATGCAGAACGCGGGACTCTTCGGGGTGTCGGTGACGATGAAACCGGGCCTGCCGATGAACGACGCTCTGGATATCGTTTACAACGAAGTCTACAAATTGCGGCAGAAGCCCCTCAGCGAGGAAGAGCTCAAAAAGGCCCGCACCATCAAGATGAAATCCTTCGTGGACGGTTTGCGCACCATCGACGCCAAGGCCCAGGCCTTGGCGGCGACGGAGATCATCACGGGTTCCTATGAGAACCTGCTGCGTGACCTGCCGAAGTACGAGAAAGTCACGGCGGCCGACGTGCAGCGCGTGGCGAACAAATACCTGAATCAGACGCAAAGATCCATTGTGGTGCTCGAGCCCCGCGGAGGTCAGCCGTGAGAACCCTGTTGTTGAGTTCCTTGTCCCTGAGCCTGATCCTGGGCGCGGGCTGCGCCTCGAAAAAAACCTCGCCGTCGGCGAAGACCGTGAAGTCGTCCTCGGGGGGCATGATGGATTGGTTCCGGGGTTCCGGATTCCGCGTGCGCCCGTACCGCATCGTCACCCTGAAGAACGGCATGAAGGTGTTTTTCATCCAGGACGACAGTTTGCCGCGGCTGAGCCTGCAGGGTTTGATGAAAACCGGCCTGCGCGATGAACCGACGGATCTGGCCGGCATCAACTCGATGACCGCGGCCGTCCTGGACCAGGGCACGACGAAGCGGGACGCGATGAAGCTCGCCGGCGATTTCAACGCTCTGGGAACGGAGTTCGCGGCGGGTCCGGGCCTGGACGGCACTTTCCTTTCGGCGAGCAGTCTCAGCACGGACGCCGACGCGTTGCTGGAATTGTACGCCGAGGTGCTGATGAATCCCGCCTTCACGCAGAAGGAAGTGGACCGCACCAAGAGCCAGACGGTGGCGGCCCTGCGCCGCAAGGTGGATAACCCCTCGGGTTACGCCACGGACCTGTATGAGCTGTACCTGTACGGCGCGCATCCTTACGGCCGCGACACCCTGGGTTCCCTGGCGACGGTGAACAAGATCCGCCGCGCCGACGTCATCCGCCACTATCTGGCGAATTACCGCCCGAACAATTTCACCCTGGCGGTGGTGGGCCGTTTCGACGCGAACTTCGAGCGCAAGGTGGCCGCGGTTTTCGAACCCTGGGGCGGCCGCGAGATCAAAAAACAAACTGCGGACGTGCCGGCGAACCCGGAGCAGTTGAGCCTGCGTTTCGTGTCCAAAAAAGGTTTGCAGCAGACGCAGTTGCGTTTGGGCCGCATCGGCGTCACGCGCGACAATCCCGATTACCTGGCTCTGCTGGTGGCCTCCGAAGCCTTCGGCGGCGGCTTCAGCTCGCGCTTGATGCAGAAAGTGCGGGACGACCTCGGCTTGACCTACTCGATCTCGTCCTCGGTGGACGCGCGCCAGGCGGCGGGTTCTTTCAACATCTCCACCTTCACGCGCAACGAGGCCGTGGGCAAAGCCTTGGATGAGATCCTGAAGCTCTACAAAGAGTTCGCCGCGAACGGCATCACCGAAGAGGAGCTGAAGTCCGCGAAGGCGCAATTGATCGGGCAGTACCCGCGCGGCATCGAGACCGCCGACGGCACGGCCACGGGCCTGGTGCTGCTGGATTTCTATGGGCGTCCGTTGAGCGACCTCGCCGACTTCCCGAAGAACGTCGCCAAGCTCAGCCTGAAAGACGTGAACGCCGCCATCTCCCGGCACTTCACGCAAGGATCATTGAAGGTTCTGGTGTTCGGCGACGAAAAAGCCATCGGCACTCAACTGAAAGCAATGAGCCCGGAAACGATCCGCCTCTGAAGGTACCGCCTACTTTCTGGTACCCCTTCGCGTCACATTTTTTGAAGATGTGACGCGAAGGGGTACCAGAAAGTAGGCGGTACCTTTTATTTGCGGCGTTTTTTCATGAATAGGTAGCCGCCGGCGGCGGCCAGGGCGAGGGCGATCAAGACCAAGGGGCCTTTGCCTTTGTTGCCGCTGCCGCCGTCCTGGGTGAGGTCGCCGTCCATCATGTCGGCGGGCATGCCGGAACCCACTCCGGGGCCGAGCAGGCCTTCGGAGCCCGGACGGATGGGGCCGAGGTCGGGGCGGGATCCCAGGTTTTTCGTGGCGATGACCTTCAGGCTCATCACGGTTTTGAAGAACTCCTGGCTGTAGCGCGTGTAGTAGTTCTTGTGGGCCGAGAGGGTCACGAGGATGGCGATCTTGTCCTTGATGGTGGCGAGGTAGCGCGTGAAGTAGTTCGGCACTTCCGAGCCGAGGTGCAGGCCGTCCACCCAGGGCTGGTCGTTGATGCTGACGTTCTTCGCCTTGTAGACGATCTTCGATTCGGAGCTGCCCCCGACCTTGGTCTGGAGGGTGATCGGCTTGTTCAGGTACTGCTCGTACAGGGCGAAGCTGTCGGGCGGGCCGACTTCCTTGGCGGTGAGGATGATGATGGCCTCTTTGGCTTCCTTGCCCTGCTCGGCGCGACACACCCACTCGGTCACTTCCAGGTTGCACTTCCAGTTCTCGGGCATCTCGAAGGCGATGTAGGCGTTCCGAAAGACTTTGGCCTCGGAGGGAATTGCCGTTAAGATCGGAGCGAAGAAGGCAAGAACGGGCAGAAGTTGTTTCATCAAGACCTCTTGTTTTGAGTCCGTCGTCGCTTTAGAGGATAACGGATGAACGAGCCCGGGCTCAAGGAGGAATCTCATGTTGAACCTGCAGCAGCTACACACCTTCGTCACGGTCATCAGCGAAGGCAGCATGACCGCCGCCGCCGATAAGCTCTACCTCACGCAGCCCGCCGTCTCCCAGCAGATCCGCAACCTCGAAGAGGAGATGGGCGTCGAGCTCCTGGTCCGGGGCGTGCGCCAGATCAAAGCCACGCCCCAAGGCGAGGTTCTCTACGAACACGCCAAACGCATCCTGCAACAGGTCCAGCAGGCCGAGGTCGGCGTGCGCTCCATGGGCGCCGAACTCAAAGGGCACATGCGCATCGGCACCATGAACTCCATCGGTTTGCACATCATGAGCCCCATCGTCAGCCGTCTCATGCGCCACAACCCCGACCTCATGGTGCGCGTCGATTATCAAAAAGGCGAAGAGCTGATCAAGGCCTTCAAAAAAGGCCAGTTCGACGTGCTCATCATTCCCGAAGCGGAAGAGGAATTCGGCGCGGAAATGGACGCCGGGATCGAAGGCAAATTCCTCCTGAAAGAAGAGCTCTGGCTCGTCGGTTCCGGCAAAGACAGCAGCATCCCGCCGCAGATCACCCTGAAGGAGATCGGCCTTTTCCCGCTGGTGAATTTCATCGACGAATTCCCCGGCTTCCAGAAAAAGATGCGGGACCTGCTGGGCCCCGCCAGCACCGAGAACGTCTCCGTCTTTGAATCCTCCAACGTCGGCACCCTCAAGCGCGTCATCGAGGCCGGCCTCGGCTGGGGTTTCCTGCCGTCGCACTCCGTGCGCAAGCAGGTCCGCGCCGGCCGTCTCACCCGCACCCACATCAAGGATTTCCACTACGAAATCGACCTGGTTTTCTACTACAACCGCAAGAGCGACAAAAAAGTCCTCTGCGAAACCTTCTACCAAGCCCTAAGCCAGCAAGAAAAAGGTTAAGACCTCTTTCTCTCCCTTTCTCTTTTTCTTTCTCTCTGCGGAGCGATTGAACCGAAAAGCCTGTCGCGGGGCCCGGGGGGTTTCAACGCGAGTTCGGCTTTGGCGCGACTTTGCGAACGCAAAGGCGTGCCAAAACGCATGTCTGAGCGTTGGAACCCCCCGGGCCCCGCGACAGGCGTCCGCTTCAAGCACTAAAAGAGAACAGAGTCCGGCAAGCCAAGCCGAGCCGCGATGACGCGCACGATTTCGCTGGCGGTTTCCTCGAGGGCGCGTTCGGTGACGTTGAAGACGGGCCAGCGGCGGTTCTCGCGGAAGAGCTTTTCGGCGAACTCGATTTCCTTCGAGATGTGCGACAAAGAGGCGTATTCGCCACCCGGGTCCTGGCCGAATTTTTCGAGGCGGTTCTTGCGGATCCTTTGCAGGGATTCGATGTCGATCATCAGGCCGACGACGCGTCGTTGATCCACTTTCGCGAGTTCGGGCGGCAGCGGCGCGCCCAGCACGAGGGGCACGTTCGCGACTTTCCAGCCCTTGTGCGAGAGGAAGATCGACAGCGGCGTTTTGCTGGTGCGGCTGATGCCGACCAGGATGATGTCGGCCTTGTCGAGGTCGGACATGGTTTTGCCGTCGTCGTGCTTGACGGTGTACTCGATGGCTTCGATGCGTTTGAAGTACATGGCGTCGACGACGCGCAGGGCGCCGACGTGGCTGCCGGAGCTGACGCCGAAGTAAATGTCCAAGGTCGAAAGCAGGGGATCGAGAAGGTCCACCGCGGGGATCCCCTTCGCGGCGGCGAGCTCTTTCACTTTCGTCCGGAGCGGGCGGCTCGCCATGGTGAAGGCGATCATGCCGCGGCGGTCGAAGCATTCGTCGACGATGCGCTCGGCTTGCTCCTCGGTGCGGACGTTTTTGCAGCGGACGAGGCTGACGTCTTTCTGGGGGTATTGCACGAGGGCCGCGCGGATCATCGTCGCGGCGGTTTCACCGGTGCTGTCGGAGACGATGTAGATGACGGCTTCGTTGCTGCTCATCCGGCGAACCCGTCGGCGAGGGATTTCACCGTGCGCTCGAGGTGATCTTTCAGCCAGAGATCGGGGAGATCGCTCAGCAGCAGGTAGGCGAAATCGGGGACGGGCTTGATCAGGAAAGCGCGACGGCGGTTTTTTTCGTCGAGTTCCGCGAGACCCAGGCGGCGGAGCAAAGCCTCCGTCGGGGCCTGCAGGGCGGTGAGCGGGCCGGGATCGGGAAGCGGCAGGGACGGCATGGGATCGCGGCGCAAAGGCCGGGCTTGTCCGTCGCGGAAGAAGGCTTGCGGGCGCCACAGGCCATCGTGATTTTCGAGCAGCACACCCGCGTCGTAGAGCCCGGCGAGGCGGCTGAAAAGGACGATGGCGCGATCCAGGTGGTCTTCGGGCAAACCCAGGGGCAGGTCGCGCACGAGGGCGGGGTCGCGGGAGACTTCGAAGCGGACGGAGGAGGGGGGCGCGGCCTCTTCGGTTTCGAGAAGGGACTCGATGCGTTTCTGGAAGCGGTTGAAACCTTGGCTGAGGGAGCGGGTCAGTTTGTCCATGCCTTGATGCTAAGGCAGGTTGGGCTTGAAGGCACGGGCCTTACGCGTCAGGGGCGCGGGAATCCTGATCGAGCACCAGGGTCATGTCGTCGAAATGGGAGTGGCGCTTCCACTCTTCGTTGAAGCGTCCGGCCGGAAGTCCAGTGGGCAAAAAGACACGCAGGCTGGGTTTGCGCAGTCCGCCCCAGACTTCGAGCAGACGGGCGATCCAGTCCGACAGCGGTTCGGGATGGGGGACCACCACCAGCCATCGCGCCGGCAAACGGGAGTCGACGGAGATCATCAGCGGATTTTTTTTCTGCGGGGGGATTTGCGGCGCCGGCCAGTCGATTTCACCGAGCAGCTCGTTCATGCCGCCCGACAACTCGGAAGGGGCGTGACGGCCGGCCTGCTGGATCTGGAAGTTCAGGTACCAATCGAGCTTCAGCACCCAGCGCGAGTTGTCCGCGTCGGGGACGATCCACAGGTCGTTGCCGGGGTTGAAGGCGCTGGCCGCCGACAGGACCTGCGCCATCAGGAACCTTTGGCGATCTGATCCAGCACGCCGTTCACGAAGGCGCCGGAATCGGTGGTTCCGAATTTTTTGGCGATCTCGATCGCTTCATCGATGATGATGTTTTCCTTGATCGGGTTCGCCGCGAATTTCATCTCGAAGACGGCGATGCGGAGCATGTTGCGGTCGACGCCGGCCATGCGCTCGATTTTCCAGTGGCGGCTGGCCGCCTGGATTTTGCTGTCGATGTCCGCCTTGTGCTCGATGACGCCGTCGATGAGGTCCTCGGCGTAGTCGAGGGTCTCGCGGTCGAACTCTTGCTCGTGCACGGCGACGAATTCGGAGCGGCTGAGCTTCGGCGTGAATTCAGTTTGAAAAAGGATCTGCAGGGCGATTTCGCGGGATTGTCTTCTCATGGATTCGGATTCAGCGGTTTCAGGGTGAGTTGCGGGTTGTTGGCGTCCACGAATTCCATCATCTCATCGTCCTCGAGGGCGTCGACAAATTCCTGAACGTCTTTGAAGGTGCGGTAAACGCTGGCGAAGCGCACGTAGGCGACGTCATCGAGGGCTTTGAGCTCGCTCATGACTTTTTTGCCGACCAGGCGGGCGGGAACTTCATTCTCGCCGCGGTTGATGACCCAGGCGGCGATGCGTTCGACGGCGGCTTCCAGCTGGCCGTGGCTGATCGGGCGTTTCTGGCAGGCCTTTTCCAGGCCGCTCAGGATTTTTTCTTTCGAGAAGGGCTCGCGGCGTCCGTCTTTTTTCACGACGAAGGGGTAATCCAGCAGCAAGGTTTCTTGCGTGGAGTAGCGCCCGCGGCAGCTCAGGCACTCGCGGCGACGACGGATGGAGCCGTCTTTTTGGACGCGGGTGTCGAGCACTCGGTCTTCAGTTTGGCCGCAGAAAGGACACTTCATGGGCAAAAAATAGGGGCCAGGATGTCGGGGGTCAACACAAGCGGTGCCGTTGCGCATCGCGTCTCGCCCCTAGATAAGGCCCTTCGCCCTTGTTATCCTGGGGCCATGAAACTTTCCTTTCTTTTTCTGACATCCTCCCTGTTCTTCGCCCAGAATGTCCTCGCCGAAGCGCCTCGAGTGGGGAGGGACGCGGCCGCTCGTTACTTCCAGCGCGAGCCCTCCCAGGAGGTCGCGATGCCGGCGGGCCCGCGCGATCACTATTTGGCCCTGCACATCGGAAAGTTCATGAACGGACAGTCCTGGGAATGGGGCCGCGGCGGCCGCGTGGATGACACGGGCGGCATGAGCTTCGGCGTGACCTACCGTCTGTACGAGTACAGCAACTCCTCCGACGTCGCCCTGCGGGTCGATTTCAACGACTACAAGGCCGTCGGCGAAAAACCCTTGAAGATGAGCCTGATGCCGATGTTCATGTTCCCCGACGCCAACTCGCGCTTTCCGCTGTACTTCGGGGCGGGCGCCGGCTTGGGGGTTTTCTTCAAGCAGGTCAAGGACGAGTCGGCCCTGTCCTTCGACTACCAGCTGATCGCCGGCGCGCGCTTTTTCGACGTTTTCGAAAACACCGGCTTCTTTTTCGAGACGGGTTTGAAAAACCACGTGCTCCTGACCACCAGCGGTCAATTCAACGGCGTCTTCCTGAGCGGCGGCGCGGTGTTCACGTTTTGAAAATCCATCGCCATCTCGTCGAGCAAGTCATCGCCGCCGTCCACGAGATCTTTTCCTCGCGGCGTCCCGCCGACAAAGTCCTCGAACGTTATTTGAAGACGCAGAAAAAATGGGGCGCCCGCGACCGGCGCTTTTTCGCCGAGAGCTGTTACGAGATCGTGCGCCACTGGCGTTACCTGTGGGTGGCCTCGGGCCTGCCGCCGGGCGAGTTTCTGGACGCCGACGCCCTGACGCCGAAAAGCGTCTGGCGTCTGTGGGCCTTTTACGAGAACGAACGCACCGGTCAGACCCCGCAATGGGCGGAGACGGAGGGCCTGCGCTTTCAAAAAACCCCCCGTGAAAGCCTGCCGCGGGCGGTGCGTGAGTCGATCCCGGACTGGCTCGACGAGTTGGGCGCGAAGGAATTCGGCGCCGAATGGGATTCGTTGTTGTCGGCCTTGAACAAGCCCGCCGATGTGTTCCTGCGGGTCAATCGTTTGAAGGGGGATCCGGGGAAAGCGGTTCGCGAACTCGCCGCCGACGAGGTCGACGCCGAGTCCGTGCCGGGACTGCCGGATGCCCTGCGTTTGCCGGTGCGGAAAAATGTTTTCATCACCAAGGCTTTCCGCGCCGGGCTGTTCGAGGTGCAGGACGCCGCTTCGCAAACCGTGGCGCCGATGCTGAAGCCGGAGCCCGGCCTGCGGGTGGTGGACGCCTGCGCCGGCGCGGGCGGGAAGACCCTGCACCTGGCGGCCTTGATGAAAAACAAAGGCCGCATCCTGTCCCTGGACATTCATGAATGGAAGCTCGATCAGTTGCGCGAGCGCGCCCGGCGCGGCGGCGTCGACATCGTCGAGACCCGCGTGATCGAGAGCTCGAAAACCATCAAGCGCCTGGAGGCGTCCTTCGATCGCGTGCTGCTCGACGTGCCGTGCAGCGGTCTCGGCGTCCTGCGCCGCAATCCCGACACGAAGTGGAAACTCGCGCCCGCCGAGATCGACCGCTTGCGGGCTTTGCAAAGCGAATTGCTGGCGTCCTACTCGAAGATGCTGAAGCCGGGCGGTTTTCTTGTTTACGCCACCTGCAGTCTTTTGCCCGATGAAAACGAGCGCCAGGTGAAGGCCTTTCTGGCGTCGCCGGCGGGCGCCCGCTGGACCTTGGAAGAGGAACAGCACCATCGTCCCGACCGCGAGGGCTTCGACGGTTTTTACGCCGCCCGTTTGCGGCTGTCCTGACTTGAGAAAAAGCCCGTTTTGACCGATCACGGAACATGCGCTGGTGCATGGCTTTCTGCCTTTCCATTCTGCTCGGTCCCGCCGCGGCCTTCGCCGAAGGCATGCTCGACCTTGATGTCGCGCTCTTTCAGGACGCCTTCAAAACGGACGGCAATGCCGCTCACAACAAATCATTTTACGGTCTCGGTCTTTACGTCGATCTCGGCTCGAAACAGCGGTTTTATTTCGGTGCCACCTACGCCGGCGGTTCTTCGTCGGACAAGGAAGGTGACGCCGAAGCGACGACGCTGTCCTTCCAGGACATCCTCCTGGGATTCAAATGGTTCATGGACCGGCAGCGCATGCTGTCCCTGACGGCGGGTTACGGTTTCGCATCGGCCGCGACTTACAAAGTCTCGGGCGGTGAAGCGGAAAAATGGCGCGGCACCGGCACTTTCGCGAAGTTCACCGTCGCTCCGGAAATCAAGAACTGGAACATCGGTTTGTCGGTGCTTTACTACGCCGGCGCCTTCAAGGAAAAAAACCTCGAGACCACGACCGAGCAGGTCTCCTACAACGCGACTTTTCTTCTTCCCAGCCTCGCCATCGGTTACAACTGGTGACGAATTCCTGAACAGCTTTGAAGTCCTTACCCGGGGGACGCGGACCGGCCCTCTTGAAAGGGCGAAAAACCGCCTTGCCACGGGGATTTGCGCCCGGAAAAGCTGGTCCCGGGATTGCTCTGTTCCGCGCCAGATCCATGGCGCTCAAACCCTTGATTTTCCTTTTGTCGCTGTTCCTGGTGCTTGGTGGCTGTTCGCCGAAGCCGGAAACGCCCGTCGACAAGGATCCCGTCGAGAACGCCTACCGCCGCCTGGACCGCGGCGACACGAGCGGCGCCATCGCGCAACTCGAAACCTTGATGCGTGAGGATCCGCGCCCCGAAGTCCGCGACGCTTTGGCCTCGGCCTATGCGGCGCGCGCCGGGGTTTTCATCGACAGCTACTGGGGGCTGATTTCCTCGTTCCGCGCGCCGGTGATTTCCAACGATCAGATCCGCGGCACCGGCGTCGTCGCCCGTCTGGCCCGCATCCTCACGCAACTGGAATCCCGGCCCGAACTCGCCGGTTCCCAGGGCCTCGCCCAGCTCGTGAAAGTGATGGCGAGCCTCGAGCTGTGGCAACGCCGCATCGACACCCTCCCCGTGGTGGAGGGCCCGGCCCGTCAGGATCTCTTCCGCGCCATGCAGGTTCTGGAACCGACCCGCAAGCAGGGCAGCCGTTTGTACCGCGCCCTCCTGGGGCTCGTGTGGTTCCGGTCCGAACTGCAGGACGGCTACCATGGCTGGGGCCGCATCGAAGCGACCCTGCAAAAGCAGGACTGGAGAAAAACCGATCCGGCGCAGGGACGCCGGATTTTGTGCGACATCAACTTCCAGCAGTTCACGGAATGGTCGGCGCGCCTGGTGTCGGTGCTCGGCGCCACCATCGAGGACGTGACGGTGGCTTACCCCTCGAAACGTGATGAGCTCCGCCAGGCGGTGCGCGAATCGGAGCGTATCTCGCGGCAATTCGAGAACGCGGGGAGGACCACGTGTCGCTGAAGAACCTCTGCCGCGAAGTCCTCCTGATGTCCATCGTGGTCACGATCATTTCGGGCCTGATGGCGTCCCTCGCCCACGCGGCGCCCTCGGCGCCGCGCTCGCTGACCCTGGGGTTGAGCGATTCCGACGACAAGGCCTTGGGCGGCGTCTGCCACTCGCTCGACGTGGGCGGGCAGGCCCTGCCCTGCAATCCCGCGTTCATCGCCCGGGAAACGAAACCGAATTTCCGCGCCCAGCTTTTCGCCGGCAACAACATCTCCTACATGCAGGACGTTTCGAAGTTGCTCGACGGCGAGGGGGATCGCGAGAACATGCAGCGCCTGTTTTCGCAGACCCGCGCTTCCGAGATGGAGGCGAACCTCGAGGGCGCTTACCGCCGGCCCACCTTCGGCGTGGCGTTCTCCCCCTATCGTCTGATGTACTATTCCTTCATCCGCAACCGCTCCCTGCCGGTGATCACCCTGCTGGCGGCGCAGGAGCAGACCCTGCGTTTCCAGTTCGCCGGTTACGCCGGCGACGACTGGAGCTGGGGCCTGCAGGTGCGCGGCGTGCGCCGGACTTTCATCGCCAGCACCTTCTCGATCACCGACGCTTTCAGCGAAGACCATGACGACATCCTCGGGCCGCGCCAGCAAAGCGCCGTTTATCTCGAACCCGGTTTTCTCAAGGAATACCCGGACTCCCCCTGGCGGACGCAGTTCACGGGCACCCTGTCGCAGCTGGGCGCCGTCGACCGCAAAGCCGACGATTTCCCGACCTCGCCGGAACTGCACCTGGGTTCCGCCGTGCGCCCGCCGGTGTCGTTGGGGGAGCTCGAGCTCGGCCTGGATCTGGCGTTCAGCTCCCAGACCTCGCACTGGAGCGATCCTTTCCGCCTGGGCGCCTCCTACGAGATCGGCGTCACCAAGGTGTCGGGCAGCGCCGGCGCGAGCGAGCACGCCTTTGGTTTTCAATTGCGTTACTGGGACATGACGGGGGGGCTGACTTACACCTCCCGTTGGATCAAAAACTGGATCGGTGAGGACGAGTGGGTCCGCACCGTTTATCTGCAATTCGGGTTCAACATATGATGATGAAACGCGGGTTCCTGATTCTTTTGCTGTCGCTGTGGGCGTTGCCGGTGACGGTGTTCGCGGATGAGATCCTTTACGACGGCACGGCCCAATGGCAGGACTTCGAAAACTTCATGAGGAACCGCGAGGAGGAAGAGCGCGTCACGGGGATCAGTTACATGATCAGCGGCGCGGTCGCGACTTTGGGCGGTCTTGTCGGTTATCAGTCGTCGCAGGACAATTTCAGCCGCAGCGCTTATGCCATCGCTCAAAGCGTCGGGATCGGGGCCCTCGGCTACGGCGCGAGCATCTATTGGAACGGCAACGAGTACGATTCCTTTTACCGCGCCGTGCGCGGCAGCTCGCTCACGCCGATGCAGAAGAACGAGTTGCTGGCGCGCTTCCTGTCGAATGAAAAAAGCGAGCGCCGCCGCGCCCGCTGGATCCGTGTCGGAACGCACACTTTGCTGGCCGTCGTGAATTTTTATGCGGCTTCGCAGGAGTCAAATCGCGACGTGCGCAACCTGCTGCAGTTCATGGGCGGCGTGAACGCCGTCATCGCCTTCAGCTACTCTTTCTGAATTCCTTGAACGATCGATCGGCTTTTCTTCCATTGAACCCGCGACTGTCCGGGTTCAAAGTTTCACCATGCAACGGGATCCATACCGGGTCCAACAACACACAACGATGGGAGAACACCATGAGAACGTTTTTGAATACCGGAAAAGTCGCGATGATGAGCCTGCTCGCCGCCCTGGCCGTGACGGGCGTGGGAATCAGTCAAGTCCACGCTCAAGAGGAACCGGCCCCGCCGACGGAACCGGCTCCGGCCCCGGCCATCTCCGATGCCCAGATCCTGAGCATCGTGGGCGCGGTGAACAAAATGGAAATCACCTTGGGCAATATCGCCGAAGGGAAAGCCAGCGGCGCGGTGGTGAAGGAGTACGCCGAAACGATGGTGAAAGAGCACACGAAGGTGAGTGACAAAGTCACGTCCATCATGACCGCCCTGAACCTGCAACCGGCGGAACACCCGGCCGTCACGGCGACGCAGGAAAGAACGCAGGTGGCGACGGAGGATCTGGCGAAACTGGAAGGCGTGGATTTCGACAAGGCTTACATCAACAACCAGGTGCAAGTGCAAACGGATATCCTGTCCATCCTGGATAAAACCCTGATCCCGGCCGCCGACAACGCCGACGTGAAAAACCTGCTGACGGAACTGCGCGAATCCGCCGACGCCCACCTGAAAGCGGCGCAAGCCATCCAGGCCTCCTGGGAATAAGCGCCACCAGCCGCTTCCCGCGAGCCCTCCCGAACCCGCCCCTCCAGGGCGGGTTTTTTCATGCCTTTTCAGGAGCCTGGAAGGTGTCTCATTTTTTGACAGCTGTCGGGCCTCTTTCGGGGATCCTCTCAAATTCCCGGGCCTGACCCGCTCCAATGGTTTCCGGATTGGCGAAGGCTTTGCTTTGGAAACCCCTCATGCGAGCGCGAGGTTGCAAACGCCGGTTTCTGATGGCCGCCTTGATGGTGGCCGCTCCCTTTTTCGCGGCTCAAGCCGCGGCCCCGGTTTGCGCGTCGGTCTTCGGGCCCTCCGGGGGCATGATCCAGGCCTTCGAAAATTCCGCTTCGTGGCTGGGGCCCAAGGCCGCCCAGCGCTTGTCGCGTCGTTTGCAGAAGCATCTCGACCAGGGATCTCTGTCGACGGCACAGATCACGGGCCTGGAACGCCTGATGCGCCGTTTGTCCCTGGAAAAAGCCCTGGACTGGCGCAAGGCCCTGCGCTCTGACCTGCACGGCATGCGCGAGGAGCTGGCCCGCGGCCAGATGTCCTCCGAGCAGTTGGCGGCGGAGATCACCCGTCTGGCCCGGGAAGAAAACCTCTTGCGCGATTCCACGCGCGTGGAAAGGGCCCTGCTGGCCTTGACCACGTCCTCGAACCTCCGCAGCTTGAGCACCTGGGGCGCCGTGCATCTGTCCCTGAACGTGGCGAGCTTGAATTTCCTTGGTCAGGCCATGCTGGAACCCTTGTACTTCGCCTCCCTGAATCTGCGCCTGCTTCCCGAGCAGATCAACCGCCTGGCGGATGAATCCGCGCGGGTGGGTTTCCCGGAAGCCTTCCGTCGCATGGAAAATGAAGTGAAGGGCCGTCTGGACGCGCAGATCGGTTATCAGTTCTTCCAGCGCGGCGTGAACCTGATCATCGCGGCCTTCATGATCGAGTGGATCATCAATGATCTCCCCGGGGAGCTGAACCAGGCCAAGGTGGAAAGCCTCCTGCGGGAGACCGACCGGCAGGCGGAATCGATGAAGGACCTGCTGATCGCCATGAACACGGAAATGATCCAACGCTACCGGGAACGCCTGACCACGGTGAAGGAAACGCCTTTGCGTGAAGCCATCATGGCGGAAATCCAGCGTCTGAACGAACAAATTGAAAGTTTTCAAAAAGGAGAATGACGATGTCCTTCCTGAAAAAACACGCGATCGCGCTGTCCGTTTGCCTGGCCCTCTCGGTGCAGGCCGCGCTGCCGGTCCAGGCGCAAACGATGCCGGCCTCGGCGAACTTGTCCGAGCTGCTGAACCAGGTGCAGCGGGGTGATGTCCGCGACGAGGAGGCCCATGCGGCCTTGAAGGCGCTGTCCTCCGCGGAACGCGCGGAGCTCGTCGCCCTGGTCACGAGCCGCCTGCGCGACGAGGAAAAACGCCTGGCGGAACTGGAGGAGAAAATCCAGGGCGATGAGCGCATCCAGGCCGTCATGATCGGCGGCAGCGCCGCGGGCTTCATCCTGTTCATGAAATCGGGCCTGGTCTTGCTGGATGAATTGAACGAGATCGCCCGGAACAACGGCGCTTTGCTGAAGAACCGCACGGGCAAAGGCGCCCTGGTGTCGGGCCTGGCCTTCGCCGGCGTGCTGGCGCTGGGCCTGAACCATTCGGGCGAGATGAAAATCTCGAAAGCCGAAGCGGCCCAGCTCCGTCAGGGCGTCAAACGCCTGCTGGTGTATTCGGAAGCGCTGCTGAACAACCTGCAACAGCAGGGGCGTCTTCAGTAATAGATCCGCAGTCCCGACTTCACGCCCGTGCGTGAGGTCGCGGACTCCGCTCCCGTCGTGTCGTTTTTATTCTTCTGCACGTCCTGGTACCAGGCGCCGAACACCCGCACGGCTTGGAAATCGATGAAGAGGCCCACCTCGCTCAGGTTGCCGTCCACCGTGACGCCGAGATCGGCGTTTTTATCCGGGCTGTAGTGGCGGTAAAAACCGTCCAGGCCGAAGTACTTCGAGAAATACAGCTGCAAGCTGCCCTGCACGAAGACGTTGCGCAAAGTGGCCGCCGTGCCGTTGACGACGAGGCCGCGGCTGCGCTGGCCTCCGTGCAACGTCAGGGATGAGTTCTGCAGGGAGTTCCCGAACAGGCGCAGGTTCAGCATGCCTGTGAAGTCGTGGTAGTTCTCCTCGGCGTTGTTTTCATACTCCGCCGTGAGGCCCACGAACTGGGCGTAGGCCCGCACCTCGGCCCCCGCATGGTTGAAGGACTTCTCGAAGGCCGGCGTGTCCACCTTCGTCGTGGTGGACAGATAAGATAGGCCCAGCATGAACTCAAAAGGGGACGGGGAGTTCATGGACAACCACAGGTCCATCATGCGGCTGCGATCCCTTTGTTCCAGCCACTCCTGCAGGGTCCATCGCGATGACTCGCGCTGGGTGGCCCTTTGGCTGAATCCGCCGCGGCTCTGGGCCTCGGCCTTCCAGCCCCACAGGAAGTTCATGAAAAACACCGTCACCAGGGCCCAAAGAACCGTCTTGATCTGAGACACGGGGCACCTCCTTGGCTTTCCCCATTTTCTCACTTCCACGCCCCTGGTCGAAGGTGTTTTTCCTTTGATCTCAAAAAGGCGGGTTGTTTTAATCCCACACATGGTTCATGACTTGAGTCCTTTTATCCTGCGTTTTTCCGACGACTTCGGCCTGCGATGGTATGGTTTTTCCTACGTGCTGGGCTTCATCGCGGCCTACTTCATGATGGTGTGGCTGGTGCAGCGCCAGCGCGCCGGCCTCAGCAAAGACCAGATCGGCGATTTCATCACCTACATCGCTTTCGGCACCCTGATCGGCGGCCGTCTCGGTTATGTGCTGTTCTACAGCCCGGATCTGCTGTGGAAGTTCAAGGCCGACTTTCCCTTCTGGGGCGTGCTGGCCGTCAATGAAGGCGGCATGGCCTCCCACGGCGGCATGATCGGGATCGTCGTCGCCTGCTTGCTCTTCGCTCGCCGCAGTGGCGTCTCGAGTTTGTACCTCTTCGACCTCTGCGCCTTGTCCGGTCCCATCGGGATTTTCTTCGGTCGCCTGGCGAACTTCATCAATGGTGAATTGGTCGGCCGCCCGGCGCCGCCGGATTTCCCCTTGGCGGTGAAATTTCCCCAAGACATCGTGATGTGGCCCACTCAGGAATTCGACCGCCTGCGCGGCCTGGCCCCGGTGACGGATCAGCTGGGCGTCACTTCCAATCAGTGGATGGAGTGGCTCGACAAGTACCGTTTCGACGCCGGCATCCGCGATCAGGTCTATGGCACCTTGAACCGCATCATTCACGAGATTCAGAACGGCAACACGGCGGTCAAAGAGGCCATCGCGCCCTTGCTGACCCCTCGCCATCCGTCGCAACTTTATGCGGCTTTCGGGGAGGGCCTGTTCCTGTTCGTCGTGCTGTTCTTCCTGTGGCGCTCGCCGCGCAAGCCGGGGTTCATCTCTTCGGCCTTCGTCATTCTCTACGCCATGGTTCGCATCGCCGACGAGTTCTTCCGGACTCCCGATGCGCACATCGGCTTTCAGCTCTTCGGCCTCACGCGCGGGCAGTGGCTGAGCGTCGCCATGATGGGAGTGGGGATCGTCCTCATGATCTGGTGGGGGCGGTCGGCGACCATGACCATTCCCGGGTGGGGGCGCGCTCGCTCTGTGCGCATCAACCGGCGTTGACGAAAGGTACCGCCTACTTTCTGGTATCACGGCGCGCCATATGGCGCGCCGTGATACCAGAAAGTAGGCGGTACCTTTTGCCTTTTAGCGGAAGTTGAAGTTTTTGAGTTCGGGGCGGGGGATGGTTTTTTGTTCGCCGGTGCTGAGGTTTTTCAGGGCGAACTGGGCGGTTTCGACTTCGGTGGTGCCGAGGATGAGGGCCCATTGGGCGCCGGCGTTGTTGGCTTTTTTCATTTTTTTGCCGACGTTGCCGGAAGAGAAGATCTCGACCCGTTCGCCTTTTTGGCGGAGCTCGTGGGCCACCTTCAGGCTTTCTTTTTCGCCGGCTTCGTCGGCCGGGATCAGGGCGATCAAGGGTGAGTCCTTCGGGAGCTTGGTTTTGTCCAGGAGGTCGGCCAGGCGGTCGATGCCCGCGGCCCAGCCGACGCCGGGCGTGCGGGGGCCGCCCATCATTTCGATCAGGCCGTCGTAGCGGCCGCCGGCCAGCACCGTGCCCTGGGCACCCAAACGGTCGGTCGTGAATTCGAAAACAGTGTGGTTGTAGTAATCGAGGCCGCGCACTAGACGCTGGTTCAGTGTGTAGGAAATCCCGAGGTCCTTGAGGCCTTGCAGCACCCGCGCGAAGAATTTTTTCGACTCTTCGTTCAGGCACTCCTCGAAAGACGGGGCGCCGGCGATCAGGCGGCGGTCGCCTTCGTCCTTCGAGTCGAGGATGCGCAGCGGGTTTTTTTCCAGGCGCGTCCGGCTGTCTTGGCTCAGGCTCGCCTTGTGGGGCGTGAAATAAGCCACCAGCTGGTCGCGGTAAGCCTGACGCGAAGCCGGGTCGCCCAGGGTGTTGATTTCCAATTGCACCTCGCCGCCCAAACCCAGGGCCTGCAAGAGGTCGTGGGCCAGGGCCAGGCATTCGACGTCGGCCAAAGGGGTTTCCAAGCCCAGGCACTCGACACCGAGCTGCTGGAATTGGCGGTAGCGCCCCTTCTGCGGACGCTCGTAACGGAACATCGGACCGGAGTAGTACAAACGCAAAGGCAGGTTCTGGGCCAAACCCTCGCTCACGAAAGCGCGGGCGACGCCGGCGGTCCCTTCCGGGCGCAGGGTCAATTTGTCGCCGCCGCGGTCCTCGAAGTTGTAGGTCTCTTTGCTGACCACGTCGGAGGTCTCGCCCATGCGGTGGAACACCTCGGAAAACTCGAAGATCGGGGTCTCGATCTCGCCGTAGCCGTAACGACGGGCGATCTGAAAGGCCGTTTCGTCGACGAAACGAAAACTCTTCTTGTCTTCAGGCAAAAGGTCACGGGTGCCACGGACGCATTGGATTTTGCTCATTGATGCTTCGTATCACCTTTTTGTGCCCCCCTCAAGCTGTGCCATGATGGGCGAATGCAAAAGCTGGTGCTGATCGGCGCGATCATTTTGGCGGGGGTTCTAGGCACGGTCGTTTATCTGCGGATCGCCCATCAAGCGCCCATGGACGGCGTGGAAGTCACCTGGGAGATGCTCGGACAACTCGATTACATCACCGGCAAAGCCGGCTCCGAGCTGGAAGCCCTGGATGGCCATGGCGTTAAGATCCCGGGCTTCATGGTGCCGCTCGAGGATTCGCAGCAATCCGTCACGGAGTTTTTGCTGGTGCCGACGCCGCAAGCCTGCATCCACGTGCCGCCGCCGCCGCCCAATCAGATGGTGTACATCACCATGAAAGAGGGCACGGCGGTCGCCTTCGGTCCGATCTGGGTGCATGGTCGTTTGAAGATCACTCCCAAAAAACACATGTACGGCGAGGCCTCCTTCGAAGTGGAAGGGGTTTCCGTCGAGCCCTACCGGTGAGGCGAAGGTGAGTTTGATCGAAGTCTCGCACGTCGAGTTCACTTATCCTTCGGGCCGCGCCCCGGTGTTGCGATTGCCGGAATTCCGCGTCGAAAAGGGCGAGAGGATTTTTCTCTTCGGCCCCAGCGGCACCGGCAAGACGACTTTTCTGGAAATCATGGCCGGCGTCCTGCGGCCGCAAAAAGGCTCCGTGCGGATTTTGGGGCAGGACCTCGGCGCCTTGAGCCCTGCGGGTCGTGATCGCTTCCGCGCCGACCACATCGGTTACATCTTTCAGAGCTTCAACCTGATTCCCTACCTGAACGTGCGCGAGAACATCGAGCTGCCCCTGCACTTCGGGTCGCGCCCGGGGAAAAATCAGCTCGATCATTTGGTCAAGAGCCTCGGCATCGGCGATCTCTTGGCGCGGCCGGTGACGGAACTCAGTGTGGGGCAGCAGCAGCGGGTCGCGGTGGCGCGGGCGCTCATTGGTTCGCCGGAGTTGATTCTGGCCGACGAGCCGACCTCGGCCCTGGACATGGATCACCGCGAGCGCTTCCTGAAATTGCTCTTCGATCTGGCCGGGGAGTCCCAAACCACCGTGGTCTTCGTCAGTCATGACCGCAGCATCCAGAAACTCTTCACCCGCGCTGTGTCCCTGGCGGATCTGCAGGCGGTGACCGCATGATCTTCTTGCGTCTGGCCTGGAAATCCCTGCGCAACCGCCTGCTCGCGACCTCCCTCACGGCCTTGTCCATCGCCCTGTCGGTGGCCTTGCTCCTGTCCGTGGAACGCACCCGTCGGGCGGCGGAAGAGGGCTTCATGAGCGCCATCTCCCGCACCGACCTCATCGTCGGCGGCCGCACGGGGCCCTTGCAGTTGATTCTCTACACGGTGTTCAACCTGGGCAACGCCACTCACAACATCTCCTGGGAGAGCTACCAGGACTGGGCGAAAAATCCCATGGTCGAGTGGACGATCCCTTACTCTTTGGGGGACAGCTACAAGGGTTACCGCGTCGTCGCCACCAACGGGGATTTTTTCACGCACTACCGCTTCCGCGGTGACCGCGCGGTGGAATTCGCCGAAGGCGTGAAACCGAACGGGCTTTGGGACGTGGTTTTGGGGGCGGAGGTGGCGCGCCGATTGAGCCACCGCGTGGGGGACGACATCGTTCTCTCCCACGGAGCGACGAAAGGCGAGAGCTTCCAGGATCACCGCGACAAGCCCTTCAAGATCACCGGTTTCCTGCGCCCCACGGGCACGCCCATCGATCGTTCGGTCTATATCACTTTGCCCGGCATGGAGGCCCTGCACATCGATTGGCAGGATGGGGCGGCCCCGACCGCGGCCAAACGGGTGGCGGCGGATTCGCTGAAGGTGGAAAACCTGAAGATCCACACCATCACGGCGTTTTTCCTGCGCACCAAGTCCCGCATCGAAACCCTGCGCCTGCAGCGCGAGATCAACACCTACAAGGAAGAACCCTTGCTCGCGATCATTCCCGGCGCCACGTTGCAGGAGCTCTGGCATTCGCTCGGTTACGCCGAGCGCGTCCTGCGCCTCATCTCCGCGCTGGTGGTGGTCGTCGGTTTCGCCGCCATGCTGATCGCCCTCACCACGACCTTGAATGAGCGTCGTCGTGAAATGGCCATCCTGCGCAGCCTCGGCGCCGGCGGCGGCCGCATGGTGGGCCTGCTGGTTTTCGAATCCGGATTGCTGACCCTGGCGGGCATCGCCGGCGGAACGGCGCTGAGCCTCGGCGCCTTCGCGGCCCTCGGCCCCTGGCTCGAGAACGAATTCGGCTTCTACCTCGTGGGTCCCGCCCTGACCGGCATCGATCTGCTGGTGCTCACCGGCATCTTCCTCGGCGGCCTGCTCATCGGCCTCGTTCCCGCCGTGCGAGCCCAGCGCCAAGCCCTGAAAGACGGCCTCAGCGTCCGCACCTAAAGGTCTCAGTTCCCTTTTTGTCGCGCTAGACGGCGTCCTTGATTTTGACTTTGTCGGCGCCTTCGGCTTCGTAGTCGGAGTAGGGGGTGCGGATGTCGATGTATTCGCCGTTCGGGCCTTTGTAGCCGCGGACTTTGTACATCTTCAGGGCCTCCGAGCGGCCTTTCACTTCGGCGGCGCCGGCGTAGTCGACTTTGAAGGCGTCGCCGACCAGGGCGAGCACGTCGTCCGTCACCAGCAGGTCCGTGCCGAAAGCCTTCGTCGAAGCCTCGATCCGCGAGGCGGTGTTCACGGTGTTGCCGATGACGGTGTACTCCATGCGCTCGTCGGAACCGATGGTGCCGGAGATCGCCGGGCCGGCGTGCAGGCCCATCCCGATCATCACGGCGGGTTGGCCGCGGGCGATGCGGCGCTGATTCAGTTCCTGCAGACCTTTGCGCATTTCGAGGCAGGCGCGCGTGGCGTGCACGGCGTCCTTGTCCGAGGATTTCGGCGCGCCCCAGATGGCCATGATGGCGTCACCGATGAATTTATCCACGACGCCGCCGTGCTTGTTGATGATGCCGACCATGACGCCGAAGTACTCGTTCAGCATCTCGACGACCTCTTCCGGGGAGCGTTTCTCCGAGAAGGCCGTGAAACCGCGGATGTCGGAGAAGAAAACGATCACGTCTTTGCGTTGACCGCCGAGACCCACCTCGCCCTGCATGAGATCGTCCGTCACGGACGAGCCGTGGAACTTCGAGAAGAGGCTCTTCACCTTGTCGCGTTCCTTCAGGCCCTCGGTCATGTGGTCGAAGGCGACGGCGAGCTCGCCGACCTCGTCCTTGAAGAGGGACTTCACGTGGGCGGAGGCGTTGACATCGAAATTCCCCTTGGACACGAGGTTGATCAGGTCCACGAGCTTTTCGATCGGCGAGGTGAGGCTGAGTGAGAACAGGAACACCACGAAGAGGGCGCCGGACAGCACGATGCCGGCGATGAAGAAGGCCTGGCGTTTCACCTCGCGGGCCGGCTCGAGGATGATGTCCTCGGAGATCTCCGAGAACACCGTCACGCCGAAGCTGGTCTTGGCGTAAGCGGCGTACAGGCGCACCTTCGACTCGCGGTCGGTGACGGGACGCTGGCCGCGGGGCGTTTTCGAATCGCGGGCGATCTGCACGCTCTCGGAGCCGTTGAAGTCCTGACGGGCGAGCGCCCGGCGCTCGTCGGAGTGCGCGAGCAGGATGCCGCGGCGGTCGACGACGAAGAAAGTCCGCTCTTTGAGTTCGCTGAAAGGCTTTTGCAGGACGCCCAGGTCCACGTCGGCGAGGGCGATGTGCGAGATGCGGCCGGAAGAGTCTTTCACCAGGGGGATGCCGACGGTGAACATCGACGGACCGCCGGTGAAGGTGGCGTTCTGGATTTCCAGGGTGCCCTTGGCGACGGACAGGATCGGGAACTGCTGCCACGAGCGCACGCGGGCGAGGATGGCCGGGTCGACCTTGTAGGTGTCGCGGATGTGCTGGTCTTTGACGCGTTTTTTCACGCTGCTGACCGAGGTGCCGTCGATTTTCAGGATTTCCAGGGCGAGGAACGTCTTGTCGCGGTTGAAGTTCATCTCGAAGTCCTCGGACAGGGCGGACTGGGTGTCGTCGTTCAGACGCATCAGGGCCGAGGCGCTGGTCTTCACTTTGTCGACGACGTTGCCGAGGATGTTCTCCACTTCCGTGGCGCGGGCGGCGGCGTAGTCGAGGTTGACGTTCTCCTCGCGCTGCCGCGAGGTCTCTTCGAAGTAGTTGGAGCTCACCAGGGCGATCGGCACGGTGACCAGCAACAGCAGGGCGACGGTGATGGTGATCAGTTTGACGGAGATCGGGATCCTCATCTCGCACGTCCTTTGAATGAAGCTGAAGCGCGCATGTGTCTCATCAGAAATTGTACTCCGCGAAGAAGTTCAGGTAGTCGCCCTGCACGGTGGCCTCGTTGACGGGATCGCTCACCTGGGTGTCGGTGGTGGTGGATTTGTAGCGGACCTTGTCCTCGCGGCGGGCGTAGCCGGCCAGGCCCGTGAAGCGCTTGTTGAAACGGTAGGAGCCCAGGAAACCGAATTGCGTCGACAGGGTCGGCTCGATGCTCTGGCCGTTCGGCGTCTTCATTTTCATCAGGCTCATGTACAGATGCGCGTTCACCTGGAAGCCGATCTTGGGCGTGAAGGAGTACCAGTACTCGGCGCCGACATGGGGACCGACGACGGTGACGTTCTCGTAGGAGTCGACTTTTTGGGTGGCGGCGTTGCCGCGGGCCACTTGGTGCTCTTTGTAATAGAGGCCGAGGGGCGAGCGCAGCTCACCGCGTTCGCCCAACGGCGCTCTCCACACGGCGTTGAGCTCGCCGGAGACGGAGGTGACGTTCTTGTTTTCCTCGTTGAGGAATCCCGACATGTCGGCGATGCCGAGGAAACCCCAGGAGGTTTCCGGGCGGAAATAACCCAGGCCCACGCGGCCCGTGCCGCCCACGGCTTTGTAAGAGGTCTGCACGCCCCCCACCGGGTCCCAATCGCGGGACGCGTACTGGATCTGGGTGACGAGATAGCTGGCGATGCCGTACCAGCCGTTGACGCGGTCGATGGACTTGCGGACTTCCGCGGTGAATTCGGCGGCCGGGGTGCGGCTGCCGCCGCGGACCTTGAAGTCGACGCTGCCGACGCTCGAGGTGCCGCGCATCTGGCCTTTGGCCTTCACCTGCGCTTTGTAACGGCCGCCCGGCCATTGCGCATCGAAGGGCAGGGAGTTGTCGCGGATGTCCTCGATGAGCTGCACCTTCTCCCATTTTTTGCTTTCGGGGTTGAAACGGGTGAGGGCGACGTCGAACGATTCGGTGTTTTCCGGCTTGCTCCATTTCAGGTCGCGCACGAATTCGTTCTCGGGCCTTTCGAATTCCGGCGTGCCGAGCTTCGGCCCCAGCAGGGAGAACTCGCCCAGGGAGGTGGCCTCGCTCCGCGCGCCGTCGGCGCCGGCCGCCGTGACTTTCCAGCTGAAGTTCTTCGCCACCGGCAGGCGCACGGTGATCGTGGGCTCTTTCAGATCCTCTTGTTTTTTGAAGGAACCGTCCTCGGTCTGCAGCTCGAAAAGATAATTCTCCGCGCCGCCGACGGCCTCCCAGCGGAAGGTCACGTCCGTTTCCTGGGCGCCTTTGGCCGTGATCGCGGCCTTCGGCTCCGGGGACACCAGACGGGCGCTTTCCAGGTTCACCTGGAAGGGGCTGGGATCGCCCCACTCGCCGGCGACGCCGCGCGAGTCGATGGAACGCAGGCGCATGTTGTATTCGCCCGGCGACAAACGGCCGTTCCAAGCCGCCTGCTTCACCTTGAAGGCGTAGGTCTTGCCGTCTTTTTTGGTTTGCTGCAATTCGAGCTCATAGATCTGCGCGCCCTCGATGGGTTCCCATTCGAAGTTCACCAGGCGGCGGTACTGCTGGGCCTCGGCGGGCAGACCCACCGACAGCAAGCAGAGAATGAGGAGCGCCAAACCACGGAGCATCAGTTCACCTTGATCTTCTTCAGCGTGGGAGCTTTCAGGCTCGATTTGTCCGGCACGCGCAAGGCGCGCGGCGAGGACTCGAGGCTTTCGCGGCCCCAGGAGTCGACGGCGTCGAGCTTCACGTTGTATTCGCCCGGCATGAGGTTTTTCAGGCTGGCGGAGCTGCCGGTGTACTTTTTCCGCGCCAGTTCCTTGCCGGCCTTGTTCGTGATCACGAGCTGGTACTCCTTGGCGCCGGGCAGGGGCTGCCAGCGCAGTTCCGTGCGGCCGTCGCCGCCGGCCTCGAGAAGGCCTTCTTCCGGCAGGAGCACCGGCGGTTTCAGCCGGGGCAGCTCGTTCACGGCCAGGGTTTTCAGATCGGATTTGCCGATGACGGCGCCGTCTTTGTCCAGGGCCTCGATGCTCGCGACGTAACGGCCGGCCTTGGGCACCGGCGCTTTGAAACGGCCCTCTTTGGCTTCGAACTGCCGGGGCTCGGCGAGGGCGTCGGCCTCGTCGCTCAGGCGCACGCGGTAGGAGGCGATGTCCTCCTGGCGGGTGGCGGCGTTCCAGCTGAGCTCCAAAGCGGGCTGCGTGGTGAAGGATTGGCTGAGTTTGTCCTCGGGCAGGGACCAGAGGATCTGCGCCGGGTCTTTTTTGACGGGCAGGGATTTCAGCAGCGTGAAGCGCTGCACTTTGCCCGCCACCGGCTTTTCCTCGCCGTCGTAGAAGGCGGACATGCGCCAGTAGTAGGCGCCTTCCTTCAGGTTCGGGAGGGACAGCTGGTCTTCCTTGGTGAAGGTGCGGTTGACGAGGGGCTTTTCCAGCGTGGCGCTGGTCGAGACCTCGAGCTGCACGCGGCTGGCGTCTTCCGAGCGCTGCCATTTGAAGCTCATGTCGAAGGGCGATTTGTCCATTTGGATCTCGGCGTCGGCCAGGGGGAAGACCACGGCCGGGGCGTAGCGCGCCTGGATGTTCAAACGGGTGACGGGGGTTTCCGCCATGACCTGCTGGTTCTCCGGGTTTTTCGCGACGAGTTTCCACCAGAATTTCCCGAGCGGCAATTTGGCCTGCAGTTCGGTGGCGCCGGCTTTGTCGGCCGCGCCGCTTTCACGCAGGTCCTTGCGGGTGGCGCCGGTCAGGAGGGAGACGGTCCACGCCGGGGGCAGGCCCTGCCAGCGGAAGGACACGGCTTTGTCGTGATCGGGATCGATGAAAACGGGTTTGCCCGCGGAAGGGGAAAGGATCTTCCAGTTCGAGTTGTCGAACTGCAGACCGGTGGCGCTGAGCGAGGAGCTCTTGCCGCTGCCGATCTCTTTTTCTTTTCCGTCGGCGCCGCGCAGCTTGGCGCTCCCTTCCAAAACCTGCAGGTCCAAACGATCGCCGGAGCCTTTCGACAAGGAGGCGCTGGCGCCCGTCAGGTCGACTTTGCCGTTTTTGGAATTGAGCACGAGACCCGGGGCCGCCGCGGCGTCGGCGCCCGGGGCGTCGGCGGCTTTGGCGTTCACGAACAAGGAACCTTCCATGAGGTCGAGACTGATCTCGCCCTTGGATTTCTGCAGGACGATCAGGGAATCCGGTTCGAGGTCGATGTAACGGCCGTCCTCGAACTGGATGCGCAATTCGCCCTGCGTGGAGGTGCGCACGGTCTCGCCGTTGTAGAGGCTGTCGCCGGTGTTGACCGCCTGCCAGAGCAAACGCGTGGCGGGACGGCGCAAAACCTCGTCACCGACGCGGCTCACTTGCGCGAGCGGCGCCTCGTTGGTGAGATTGAGTTTTTTCTCCGTGGTCTTGTACCAGACCACGGTCGCCGTCGCGCACGACAGGGACAGCAAAGCGGCGAGCGCCAGACGTTTCCACTGGGATCTCATTTCGAGTCCTCCACCGCCTTTCTATCGGCGCGCGGTTCACGGCAGTGAAGGGACTCCGGGCCGAGGTCCAGTCCAGATTGCGAGTCGGTTTTTTCCGAACAGGGGGGAAATTGAGTCTTCGCAGGAATTCGCGCGGTCCCGGCCCCGCCTTTTTGCTAGGAAGGCCCGGGTCTTTCAAGTATCTTCGGCGCTTTATGACGAAGAACTACATCACCCCGCGGGGGATCGAAAAACTGAAATCCGAGTACGCCGCCCTCCTGCACGGCGAGCGTCCGAAGGTGGTGGAAACCGTCGCCTGGGCCGCCAGCAACGGCGATCGTTCGGAGAACGCCGATTATCTTTACGGCAAAAAACGCCTGCGCGAGATCGACCGCCGTCTGCGCTGGCTCACCCAGCGCATCGAGGACGCCGAGGTCGTGGACCCGCGCTCCGTCGGCGACACGGGACGCGTCGTTTTCGGCGCCACGGTCACGCTGTCGGACGAGGACGGCAACGAAGCGGTTTATCAGATCGTCGGCGAGGATGAGACCGACATCAAAGCCGGCCGGATTTCCTGGAAATCGCCGGTGGCCCGCGCCCTGATGGGGAAAAAAGAGGGCGACGAGGCGCTCATCCGCAAGCCCGCCGGCGAAGAGGCCGTCGTCATCGAGAAAATCGAGTACAAATAAAAAGTCCCGGAGCGGGCGGTTGCGTTCAGCGCGGGATTTCGCGGGGATTGACGTTCATGCGCGTGAAAATGCGGTTCCACGGCAGGGCCCGCAGCGGGGTGGCGTAATTGTAAGCCTGCGACCCGCCGTTGTGGATGGCGACCACCTTCAGCGTGCGCGAATCCAGAATGGTCGCGCCGGAGCTGCCGGGAAGCGTGTCGCACTGATGGTAGAAGCCCTTCACGTTGGTGGCTTGGATCCCCCATTGCGGCTGGCCCGGATCGAACATCATGATGCGGCGGCAAAACTTGGACCACGCCAACGGCGCGGCATCGGCATGACTGAGGATGGTGAGAACCGGTTGGCCGTAGGGGGCCTCTTTCTGAAGTTCCAGGCCCACGAAGGCTTGCGGCGCGCGATCGAATTGCAGAATGGCGTAATCCAGAACCGGGTCGAGCTGCAGGGCCACGATGCGCCGGCACCGGGAAATCAGGCCGCGGCGGTCGCCGCGCACGCCCCACTGGATCGTGATGTCCGCGCAGGGCAGGTTTTCGGAGTAGGCGATCTTTTCCTGATCCGTCATGCAGTGACCGGCGGTCAGCACGAAGCCGCGCCCGATGTGGGTGCCGGTGCAGTCCATGGAGAGCAGCCCCATGGCGTCCACCAGACGGAAAAGGGCGGGCGGCAGATTCAAACCGGCGTCGTTCGAAGGGGTCAGTTGATCGGAACCGATGATCTTGGCTTGGGCCGTGAAGGCGAACAGGAAAGCGAAAGACAGAATCAATGACCGCATGGTGCCCCCTCGAGGAGGGGTAGGAGTAGTCTTCCGGGATATAAAAAGTCAATGAAGGTGAAAAAAAGAAAAGCCCGGTCGTCCCGGGCTTTTCCTCGATTCCCACCTGAGTGGTTGAAATCAACCGCGGCGCTTAGTGCGTGGCGTGCGGCTTTTTGCAATCGGCGTGGTCTTTGTTCTTCACGTCTTTGCAGTCGATTTTTTCCGTTTTGGTCGTGGTGGTCACGGTCTCTTGCTTGGTGGTTTTGGCCGGGGGATTGGCGAACGCGACGGCGGACACGCTGACGAGGGCGGCGATCATGAGTTTCATGGAATCTCCTTGGTTGGTTTGAAGGACAAAATGTCCTTCGTTCAATGAACCCAGGGTAAGTCCGTCCGATCAAAACCGCATGAATGTAAGATTAAAATTCGTTAAGGAGCCGGAGATCCGGCGGATCAGTCGTGGGATTGGGGCGAATTGGGGCTTTCCTCGAGGCCGTTCTCTTCGCCCTCCGCCTTTTGTCTGTCCCGTTCGTGGATTTCCTGGACCAGGCGGTCCAAGCGGACATTGTCGAGGATGACGATGCGTTTTCCGTTGGCGGCGATCAGCCCGTCCTCGCGGAACTCCGACAGAACGCGCACGGCGGATTCCTGCACGGTGCTCATCAGCGAAGCGATGTCGATTTTCGTCAAAGGGATGTCGATCATTTTGAACTGACCGTAGCGCACGCTGAAACGATCGCGCAGGACTTTCAGCACCAGCAAGGCGCGCTCGCGCAAACTTTTCTTCGCCCAGTGCGCGGCCACGGACATCGTCATCAGGTTGGTGGCGAGTTGCACCTGGACGAGCTTCAAGAGGGGGATCCGGCCGTCCATGAGTTTTTCGAAGTGGTTCCAGGGCATGGCGCAGACTTCGATCTCGGGCATGAGGGCCTTGGCGCGCAGACGCACTTCCATCCGTGAGAGATGCATGGCGGGACCGATCAAGTCCCCGCCGGCGGCGAGCGCGAGGATGTCGCCGTTTTCCGTGGTCACTTTGAAGGCGCCCCGGCGCACGACGATGGAATGCGTTTTCAACAGATGGGTGAAGGAATCTTCGTCGCGTTTTTTAATCGTGAGCATCCCCAGTTCGTATTCGGGCGTGTTGATCTGTTCTGGCGGACGCGTGGTCCGGAAAGGGCATATTTCGCCAGAAGGGCAAGAGTTGCAGAGGGGATTTTGCATTCAAATCATATTATCCCTGTTCATAGTTTTTGAATATTGATGGATCTCAATAATAAACGCTTTCCTTCCAAAGTTTGTGACTTTATAGGACCTGGATCGATCCGGGCCGCGGCCCAACCTTCGTCGGGTTCACTCCAAATCAATTCACATTGTTCTGAAAAACCCGGACGAAAGTTGGGCGAAATCAAGGGGTTTGAGTTTTCTGAAGGAATCAAGACGTGGGTGGGAGAAGGAGGGAAAACTGGACCAAGGTCAGGGGCCCCATTGAATCCTGACAGGAATGTTTTTGCGGTTTGCGGGCAACTGGGCTTTCATCGAGGGGAGCCCGCAGGAAGCGCGGCTCATCGGCGAAAGGATTCACCGAATGGCCCTGACAATCTGGTCCGCGGCTTTGTGGTTCTTCATCGGGCTGACGCCGGCCCGGGCCATGAACGGGCCGCGGCCCGCGCCGGATGAGCCGTTCAACACCTATTACGCCATTCATGATTCCCTGACCTCCGCCCGCGCCGCCTTCCAGGGGCCCGAAGAGATGCTCGCTTCATGGGCGCGGGCGATGAACCTCGCTTACGATCTGCTGCGCTTTGATTTCCACGATCGCCCTTTCCCGCCGGGGCCGGAGCGCTACAACCGCAAGGCCCACTTCGGTTCCTGGGTGGATGATCCGCGCGACGACACCTGCTACAACACGCGGGCCAAGGTTTTGATCCGCGACTCGCGCCGGCCGGTGAGCTTCAAGGCCGGCAACCGCTGCGTGGTGGAGGGCGGGGAGTGGAACGAGCCCTACACCGGACGCCAGCGCACGCTCGCCTCGGCCCTGCAGATCGATCACATGGTGCCTTTGAAAAACGCCTTCATCAGCGGCGCCTGGAGCTGGGATTGGCCGCGGCGCTGCCTGTACGCCAATTACATCGGCAACGCCTTCCACTTGGTGTCGGCGGACGGGCCTGAGAACATGCGCAAAGGCGATCGCACGCCGGCGGACTGGATGCCGCCGAACCGGCCGGTGGCCTGCGTTTACCTGAGTTCATGGCTCAAAATAAAAATGATTTGGGGTCTCGTGATGCATGAGCGTGAAGCGCGCGCCGTTCAGGCCCTGGTCCGCCAGGAACGCTGCGATCCCCGGATGTTCCAGATGAGCGAGGCGGAGTTGCTGCGGCAGCGCCAGATCCTGCGGGACAACATGAACCTCTGCGCCCGCTTGCGGCCGCCGCCGCCCTCGCGGGACGACGACGGGTCCGGCGAGGACTAGGACTCCTCGTCGCCGACCGTGGCGGTGGCGTTGTCGGCCGCGACCTGGGCGCGGACCTCGTCCATGTTCACGTCGCGGACTTTTTGAATGATCTCTTCCAGCACTTCCTCCGGCAGGGCGCCCGGCTGCAGGAAGATCAGCTCCTTGTCCTTGAAGATCCCCAGGGTCGGGATGGACATCACGCCGAATTGACCGGCCAGTTCGGCTTGGTCGTCGGTGTTGATCTTGGCGAATTTCAAATCGGGATTTTTGGCGGCGATCCCCTCGAACACGGGGCCGAAGCGTTGGCAGGGACCGCACCAGGGAGCCCAAAAATCGATGAAAACCATCTCATTCTTTTCGATGGTTTCTTTGATGTTGCTCAGGTTCAGATCAATCACGCTCATGGGGACCCCTTTCTTCGCACAACGTCCCACCATCCCGTCTTGATTTGAAGCGAAAAGACGGCGTCGTCCGGGTGCGTCTCAGTTTCACTCTCCAGGACCTAAGACCGAAATCCGATAGAAAGGACATGCATGAATTGAACGTGACCAGGCAACAGATGCATCGCCTCGCCCTTGCGGCCGTCGCGCTGTTTTTCCTCCCCGCGTGCACGAAGAGCGCGCCCGCCATGGAGTTCCTCTCCGTCGCGTTCCCGGCGCCGTTGAGTTCGGTGAAGAGCCCCTTTGAACAAGACGCGGACGAGGTCGGCCACATCAATTTCGGCGGCAGCTGCGTCCCTTACGTCAGTTCCTTCGAGATCCAGGTCAACGATTCTTCTTGGATGCCGGTGCCGGCCGCGCCCAGCGCGCCCATCAACGGCACTTATCATCCGAACGGCGGGGTCGCCAGCTACGCTTACACCGAGACGGCGCCGGCGGACACGACCTACGACACGAACTGCTCCGACGGGCGTTTCCAGTTCTTCCTTTACATGCACCAATTGGATGACCTGATCGCCGCCTCCGGCCAGGTGGCGAGCGTCACCGACCAGAGCTATGACGTGCGCGTGATCCGTGTGCGCGGCGTGGGCGGGCCCCTGCCGACCAAACCGCTCGAGTTCCGCAACGACCGCCATGACGATGACGGCGGCCCCGCGCCGACCTTGCCGGCGACGTCGTTCAGCGCTTACGGGCGCGGCCAGATCGGCGTCGGGCAATGCCATCAGGGCGGCATCAACCTGATGAACGGCAACGACTACAGCGTGATCAACGGCGTGAGCCGTGAATTCACCCTGGAGAAAATGAACTTCGGAGCGCCCGGCGACTTCGAAATCTACTCGGACGAGATCTGCTCCATGCCTCTGGGCAAAGTCAGCGGCAAGTCGGTGATCACGATCCCGGCGAACCAGACCCACGTCACGTTCTATTACAAAGGCTCCTCGGAAGAGCACGCCAGCCTGTCCCCTTATCAGGAGCGCTCCCTCCGGGTGGCGACCGCCTCCGGTCTGACGGCGGTCAATTCCCAGGTCGGCGTCTCCGTCAGGACGCCGGGCGCGCCCACGCGGATCGTTCTGGAGAACTTCCGTGAAACCATGGCCGTGAACGATTGCCGCGAGATCCGTTTCTGGGCCCAGGACGCCAACGGCGTCCCGAGCGCCGTCGGCAGCAACACCAACATCATCCCTAATCTGTCCCAGGCGGCGGGTTTGTCCTTCCGCGCGGATTGCGGCGGCGGCGCCACGGTGACGCAAGTGACGATTCCCAACGGGGCCTCGCAGGCCCGCGTGGCGATCAAGGCCACGGACGCTTCGTCGAAAAAGGTGACCTTCACCCTGAGCCCGGCGGGTCTGGCCTTGCCGGATTCTTTGTACGTCAATCCGCCCATCGCCGCCGATCACGTGGCCCTGATGGACGACGCCTTGTTCGCGGGGATGCCGGCCCAGTCTCCGGACTGCCGCCCGTTGAAAGTCATGCTGATGAACGCGGCCAACGCCATGCAGGGCAACGCCATGGGCAGCAAGCTGACGCTGAATTTGCGCTCGAACCCGTCCGGCATCATCAATTTCTATTCGACGCCGGATTGTGCGGCGGCCATCGGCGACGGTCAAAGCGGCGCGCCCGTGGAGTTCGATCCCGGTCAGGCCCACGCCACGGTTTACTGGAACGCTCAACCGACTTTTTACGGCTCGCAAGTGCATTTCACGATGGATCCAAGTCCCTTCCTGGAGCAGGCCTGGATGCTCACCGACGTGATCGTGAACGCGGTGCCGGCGCTGAACTCCCTGGGCTATGTCCCGCAGAGCCAGTGGCGCATGCCCCGCCGCGATGATCTGGGCCTCGTCTCGATTTCAAGCATGAACGCCCTCTCGAGTTCGAGCATCAACCGCGTCCTGTCCGCCCCGGGGGCGACCCCGCAAGCCGGCTACATCGGCATCGACGGCCGCGGCTCTGAAAACCGTCGCATCGCGCAGATGGTGATGAATTTCACCGGCACGGAGTCGTTGACCGCCGATCTGAACACCGGCGGGGGCACGCAGATCTTCTCGGACGGACCCTTCACGATCGCGCTGTTCTTCCGCGTCGACGCCAACGGCAGCGCGATGACCTTGTTCTCGGACGAGACGGGGGACGTCGAGCTGAAAATGCTGCCGGACGGTTCGGTCCGGTTCCTGAGCTGCACTTTCACTTTTCACGCCGTCAACGACGGGAAATGGCACAGCGTCCTCGCCAGCCGCGACGCGACCAACTGTTACCTCTCGGTGGACGGTTCCATCGATGCCGGCAACCTGCAGCCCCTCGTCACGACGGACAGGGTCGGCTTCACCACCTTGAACTTCGCCAACCGCAATGCGGGCGCCACCCCTTTCCACGGGCAGATCGCGGACATCCTCTATTTCGGCGCGAACCAGTATTCGGGTTTCTACACCATCGATCAATCCCTGCAGTCACGCTATCTGCTGCTTCCTTAGAATCCTTGAGCGGCGGTCTTTCGTGGCGTAAAAAGAAAGAACGCCGCGAAAGGATTCATCATGCTTATCGATCATCTCGGGACCCTGTTTTTCGCCCTGGCCGTTCTGCACACCTTCTTCGTCGGTCGTCTGCGCGATCTCAGCCATCGTTTTCCCAAAGACAGTTTCGCGGAAGGGGTTTTTCACCTGCTTGGCGAGATCGAGGTGGTGTTCGGCGTGTGGGCGGCGGCTTTCCTGGGCCTGATGGCCTGGCGCGAGGGCCTCGCTCCCGCCGTGACCTATCTGGACGGCGTGAACTTCACCGAGCCCCTCTTCGTTTTCGTGATCATGGCGGTGTGCTCGACGCGGCCGGTGATGGATCTGGCGCGCGCCCTGATCGTCGGCGTCAGCGCCCTTTTCAATAAAACCCTGCGAACGCCCCTGATCCACACCGAGGTGTTCGTGGTGCTGACCGTGGGCTCCCTGGCGGGGAGTCTGATCACCGAGCCCGCCGCCATGACAGTGGCGGCCCTGTTGCTGAACTCCATGATCCACACGAAGAATCCGCGTTTGTTGTACCTGCTGATCGGCACGCTGTTCGTGAACATCTCCATCGGCGGTTCGCTGACTCCCTTCGCGGCACCGCCCATTCTGATGGTGGCGAAAACCTGGGGCTGGGATTTTTCCTACGTCCTCACCCATCTCGGCTGGAAGTCCGCGGTGGCGGTGACCATCAACAGCCTGATCTTCGTCCTGCTCTTCCGCGGGCCTTTGTCCGAAGGTTTCTACACGCTCAAGCACCTGAGTCGGAAAGAGGGGGGGCCGCCCCGCGTGCCCGCCGGCGTGACCCTGTTGCATGTCCTTTTCCTCCTGGGCGTCATCATCTTCGCCCATCACGCGTCGGTGTTCATGGGGCTTTTCCTGTTCTTCCTGGGCACGGTGGAGGTGAGCAAGCGCTATCAGACGCCGGTTCGCCTGAAAGAGAGCCTGCTGGTGGCGTTTTTCCTCGGCGGCATCATCGTGTTCGGTCCCTTCCAGACCTGGTGGTTGAAGCCCTTGCTGGTCTCGTTGAGCGATCAGGCCTTGTTCGTCGGCGCCACGCTGCTGACCGCCGTGACCGACAACGCCGCTTTGACTTTCCTGGGTTCCCAGGTGGAAAGTCTGAGTGAGTCGGCCCGCTATGCCCTGGTCGCCGGCGCCCTGGCCGGGGGCGGGTTGACGGTGATCGCCAATGCCCCCAATCCGGCGGGTTATTCGATTCTGCAGAATCGTTTCCCTGGCGGAAGCATGAACCCCTTGAAGCTGCTGATGGGGGCCTTGTTGCCGACCCTGGTCGCCGCGCTCTGTCTGTGGTTGCTGCCGTCCTTTTGAGAGGAGTCCGAGATGAAGCCCTACGAAGCCGTTGATTTCATGAAGCTCGACGATCTGTTGTCCGACGAGGAGAAGATGATCCGCGATTCGGTCCGCGCTTTCGTCTCGAGGGAGATCATCCCCCACGTCGGCGGTTGGTACGACCGCGGGGAATTCCCGAAGCAGCTGATCCCGGGCCTCGCGGAACTGGGAACCCTCGGCGCCACCATCCAGGGCTACGGCTGCGCCGGCGTGAGTTCCACGGCTTACGGTTTGATCATGCAGGAACTCGAGCGCGGCGATTCCGGCATCCGCAGCTTCGTCAGCGTGCAGGGCGCGCTGTGCATGTATCCGATCCACGCTTTCGGCACGGAAGAGCAGAAAAACAAATACCTGCCGAAGATGGCGAAGGGCGAACTGATCGGTTGCTTCGGCCTGACGGAGCCCGACTTCGGTTCCAACCCCGCCGGCATGCGCGCCACGGCCCGCCGCGAGGGCGGGGAGTTCGTCCTCAACGGCTCGAAGATGTGGATCACCAACGGCGGGCTCGCCCACCTGGCCATCGTCTGGGCCCGCGACGACGAGGGCAAGGTCGCCGGCTTCATCGTCGAGCGCGGCGATCCGGGTTTCAGCACCCGCGACATCGAGAAAAAGTTTTCCCTGAAAGCCTCGGTCACCTCGGAATTGATCTTCGACAATTGCCGGATTCCGGCCTCGCGGCAGTTGAACGTCAAGGGGCTCAAAGGTCCCTTCGCCTGCCTGAACCAGGCCCGTTACGGCATTTCCTGGGGCGCGCTCGGGGCCTCGATGGCCTGTTACGACGAGGCCGTGAATTACGCCAAGTCCCGCGTGCAGTTCGACAAGCCCATCGCCTCCCACCAGCTGGTGCAGGCGAAGCTCGTCGAGATGCTGACTGACATCACCCTCGGACAACTGCTTGCCTTGCGCCTGGGCCGGTTGAAAGATCAAGGACAGGAAACAGCAACGATGATCTCCATGGCGAAGATGAACAACGTCTCGAAGGCGCTGAAGCACGCGCGCGCGACACGCGACATCCTCGGCGCCAGCGGCATCACGTTCGAGTATCAATGCGGCCGTCACATGCTGAACCTCGAGAGTGTGAACACCTACGAGGGCACGGAAGACATCCACCGCCTGGTCCTCGGGGAACACATCACGGGCATACCGGCCTTCAGGGGGTGAAATGGGTCAGGACGTTTTTCAACTGGTTTACTTGAGTCGCGCGGTGGACGGCATCTCTTACTCGGATCTCAGCGACATCCTCGACCGCGACCGCGAGTTCAACCGGAGAAACGGCCTGACGGGCATCCTCATTTACCGCGACGGGTTTTTCATCCAGCTGCTGGAAGGCGGTGAGGCCGAGGTGATGGACGCCATGGCCGAACGCATCCGCGACCGCCGCCACCACCACGTGCAGGTGGTGCACGAGATTTCGGCGACGGACCGGCTTTTCGGGGAATGGGCGATGGCCTTCCATGACGGCGACCTCGATGCCGACGGGGAACCGGGCCTGATGGAGACTTTGTTTCAGCTGGCGAGGGAAGCGAGACGGCCGAAGCTGGAGATCATGACGCCGCTGGCGAGACTGTCGCGGAGATACGCGATTTAAACGATTTAAACGATTTAAACGAATGAAACGAACCGGAATACGGGTCTGCTGAAACGAACCGGGAGAGCGGTCGACAGGTTAACCCGTCGACCGGTCTCCCGGTTCTTGAAACAAAATCACTTGTTCTTTTTGTGCTTGGCTTTTTTCTTGTGTTTCATCGGCTTGGCCGGGGCTTGTTCGGTCGGGGCCGGGGTGGACATTTCGTCGCCGGCCGGGGCCGTCGGGGCGGCATGGGGATCTTGAGCGAACACGGAGCCGGCGAACAGCATCGAAACAAGGATCATCGAGAACTTCATGGAATTCCTCCTGTGGGTGGTTGGATCATTGCGGACATCCACCATGATGATGGATCATCCTCCTCAAGGACACATGAAAGTTTGATTAATTCTTTTTCATTCTCAGGATGAACATGGCCCCGCCCTGCGGGTGGTTTTGCCCGCTGAGTTCGGCGGTGTGCAAGTGCGCGATTTGTCGGGCGATCGCCAGACCCAATCCGAAGCCTTGCGCCTGGCGATCGGCTCCCGGAGCCCTGCGAAAACGCTCGAAAATGAACGGCAATTCCGCCGGAGGAATCCCTGGACCATGGTCTTGAACCTGCAGGATCGCTTCGTCCGGCGTCCATCTCAGTTCGAGGCGGACGCTGTCATTCGGCGGCGAGTACTTCACGGCGTTTTCGATGATGTTGATGATCAGATGCTGGAGCAGATCGGCGTCGCCGCGCACGGGGGCGCGGTCGCCTTCGGCGCCGGTGACGTCGAAGACCAGGCGCACGTGCCGTTGCCGCGCCGTTTTCTCGCAGCGGGACAGGGATTCGAGGACGATGTCGTCGAGGTAAAGCTCCTGCAGGTTGAGGGCGCCGAGCCCGGCGTCCACGCGCGCCAGCAGCAGCATGTCCTGCACGATGCGCACGAGGCTTTCGACCTCCTGCTGGGCGCTGGGCACGAAGCGCGCGATCTCGTCCGGCGTGCGCGGTCCCCGGGCCATGGTTTCCAGCTCGTTCTTCATGATGGTGAGCGGGGTCAGCAGCTGGTGGGAAGCGTCGGCGATGAAGCGCTCCTGACTCTGGAAAGCCAGCTGGATGCGCGCCAGCATCTGGTTCAGGGTCTCCGCCAGGCGGCGGATCTCGTCCTGGGCGGGGGGGACGGGGATGCGCTGGTTGAGTTCGCTCGCGTCGATGGCCTTCGCCGTCTCGATCATGTGGTTGACCGGCGCCATGGCCCGGGTGGAGACGAAGTAACCGCCCATCACGGCGATCAACAAAATCAATGGAATCCCCAGCTGCAGCAGGGTCAGGCGGTAGCGGAACTGCGTTTCCAGGAGGGACGTCGGCACGGCGATCTGCAGGATGATCTGCGGTTTGGCGGCGGAGTCGAGGGGGAAGTTGATCATCCGGTAGCTGTCGGCCTCGGCGTTGGGAATCAGGTGCACGTCCTCGACGGTGCGGTAGGAGGCCTCGTCGCCGCGGGCGAGGATCTGGAAATCTTTTTTGTAGGGCGGATCCCACAGGCCGAAGTCGCCGACGCGGGCCAGGACTTCGCCGGAGATGTGGCGAACCTGGATGAGGGCCGTGCCCAGGGGGAACGGCAGGATTTTGCCGTTGTCGACGCGCAAGGGGGGGAAGGTCAGGTCGCCGCGCGGGCCGATGTCGATCGAGTCCGAGACGTCGACGGCGTAGTTGAAGAGAGCGTCGTCGAAATCCCTCTGCAGGGTTTCCATCATATAGAGGAAGATGACGCTGTTGAAGAAGACGGTGGAGACGCCGAAAATCAGCACGTAGAGCAGGGTCAGCCGCGAGCGCAGGCTGAAACCGCCGATGAGCCTACGGAGAGTCGCGGAGAACATAACCCACGCCCACGACCGTGTGGATCAGCTTTTTGGGGAAAGGCACGTCGACTTTTTTGCGCAGCAGGTTGATGTAGACGTCGATGACGTTGCTTTCGGAATCGAAGTGCACGTCCCAGACGTGCTCGGCGATGGAGACCCGGCCCAGGGGCCGCTCCGGATTGCGCATCAGGTACTCGAGCAGGGCGAATTCCTTCGCGGTCAAGTTGATGTCCTGGCCGGAGCGCCGGGCCTTGCGGCTGAGCAGATCCAGTTCCAGGTCGGCGTATTTCAGCGTGGACGTGACGGGACCGCCGGCCTTGCGGCGAAGCAGGGCGCGAACCCGCGCCAGCAGCTCGTCGAAGGAGTAGGGTTTGGTGAGATAATCGTCCGCGCCCGCATCCAGGCCGTGAACTTTGTCCTTGGTGGTGGACAAGGCGGTGAGCATGAGGAGAGGGCCTTCGAAACCATCGCGGCGCAAGTGCCGGGCGGTGTCGATGCCGCTCTGATCGGGCAGCATGACGTCGAGGATGATGAGGTCGTACTCGTTCTCGCCGGCGTAGCATTCGGCGGTGGCGCCGGTCTCGGCGAGGTCGACGGCATAGCCCACCTCATTCAGTCCCTGCTTCAGAAACTGAGCCATTTTGATTTGATCCTCAACGACCAGAACTCTCATCGGCGCTATTTGAGCAGAGCTTGGGGGAGGGAGCAAGCGCCGGGCAAAGACACGGCGAGCCGAGGGCGCCGCCCTCGGCTCACGGTTCTGATGGCTGGGGCTCCACCATGAAGGCGGTGCTGCCGGTGGGGGCGAGGCTCAGGTGGAAGCCTTGCTGGCGCAGGCGCTTTCCGTTCAGGATCTGGCTGTGCCCGGAGAGGACGTCGGTGACTTTGTAGGTCACCTGGGGGTCGGCTTCGGACCACAGCACTTGCGCGTGCACGGTTTTCAGCTGACCCGTCTTGGCCGTGACCCACAGACGCGTGCCGTCCTGGCTGCGGCGGGCGAAAACGACGACCCGGTCGCCGCCGCCTTGGATGCTCACGCGGGGCTGGATGCCGAGATCGGCCAGGATTCCCTTCAGCAGGAGCAAACGCTCCGGCACGTCCTCCACCTCCCCGTAAAGATCGGAGTTGAACTTCCAGTAGAAAGCCTCATTGACGTGGTAGAAAAATCCGCGCCGGCCATTTTCAGCCGCGTGACGGCAGCGATAGCCTTCGCCGATCACCTGGCGGAAGGATTGGCACTGGGTCGCGCGGGCATTCCCCGCGAACAGACTCGGACCGGCGCCGTCGTTCAGCAGGCTCACCACGCCGCCGCCGCGGTTCATGACCTCGCGGAAGAGGTCGAGCATTTCCGGCGTCGTGAAGCCGTTGTCCTGGTGAACGATCAACCGGCAGGAGTCGTACTCCGAAGCCGGCGACAATCCCCAGTGCAGGATCTTCGGGTTGATGCCGCCCTGGAACAGGTAGGCCAGCAAAGCCGCCGACCAGTCCGACGACACCAGGCGCGAGCTCATCCCGGCAATCGGCGACGGCGCGTGGGCGGCGGAATCCTTCAGCAAGCACACCGGATCCTCCACGGCGACCGCGGCCCCCAGGAACTCCCCGTAGGGCGACATGATTTTCCGGCCGATCTCGCGCACCAAGCCGTAAGGGGCGCGGGCCTCGGCGTTTTCATCCAGGGGCGCATCGAAACGCAGGATCGCGGGCTGCGTGCCGCCGTTCAGCCACAGGTGGCGCGAGTCCCAGTTGTGGAAGAAGACCTGACGGATCCACGCGGTGAAGTCATCCCAGAAGGCCGTCGGCAGGGCGTCCTCGGGCGTGGCGCGGTAGCGCTCCCCGGCGCGCAGCTGTTCGTAGTACGGCGCGATCTGGTTCTTCGCCCAATCGTTCTGCCAGTTGTTGCCCTCGTTGAAGTAGTAAATGAACAAGGCCTTCATGCCGTGGCCGAGAGTGGTCAGGTACGTCTGGCGGCGGGCGTTGTCCGTGACCTCGATGCCCGGCCACCAGCCGCCCTGGATCTCGGGGCCCATGACCCACTCCTGACGGCTCCCGAGGTAGAAGTCCGAAGCCGTGTCGGCGGACTTCACGTCGAGGTCCGCCTTGAAGGGCAGGTTCAGCAGGGGCTTCTCGGGCATCTCGTAGGTTTTTGGATAAAGGTTCACCGTCATCATGCCGGTGACGCCGCGGTCGTTGCGGTAGGTGTAGTGCGGCAGCAGGCCGTCGTCCGTGGAGTTGTAACTTTCCGCCAGGATGAAAAGCACCTGGGGCTCGCGCACGCCCAGGGACTCCCAGATCTTGCGGATCTCGTGCAGGTAGCGGTGGATGGTCTTGTCCTGGAAGCGGTACCAATCCTGGTCTTCGGCGACGTTCAGGCCCGATTGTCCCGGCGGGACGATGTCGTTCCAGCGGCCCCACTGGCGGCCGTGCGCGCCGTTGAGGTTTTCCAGTGTGACATAACGCTCTTTCAGGAAGTCGCGGTAAAGGCCGACGGCGCGCGGGCCGTAGTCGTGGTTGTACAGCGACTGCCACATGAAGTTGGTTTCATTGTCGAGCTGGATGAAGGACACGGGACGGCCGGGGCCGATCTCGGGCTTCAGGACTTGCGCGTGCACCTGCTGCAGCCACAGGCGGGCGTGGCGGAGCAGATCCGGGCTCGAGTAGCTGTAGACCGTGCTGCGCAGGCCTTGCGGATTGACGGCGTGGCTGTCCGGGTATTTGTCGTGGAACCACAGCGGGATGGCGCCGAAACCCAGGAAACCCCACTCGGCGTTGATGTAAGGGCCGGGGCGGGCCATGATGTGGCGGATGCCGCGCGCTTCGATCATGCGGATGAAGGTCTTCACGTCGCGCGAAGGGTAATCGGGGCGGCCATCGCCGTCCTCGTCCGCCGTGCCGTCGAAGTCGAAGCGGCCCTCGGCGTACTCATGGAAGTCCCAGGGGATGTAGAAACTGATGGCGTTCATTTTCGCTTCCACGAAACGGTCCAGGGCTTTTTCCCACAGGGCGATCACGGTTTCGCGGGGGATGTTGCGGCCGTTGCCGCCGCGCAGGCGGAAGTACTGCACCTCGGCGCCGTAAAGCTGCGGTTGCGGCACGCCGTCGATGTGCAACTGGTTTTGACGGAACTCCACGGTGCCGGCTTGGGCGGGGTGGGATGTTCCAAGTCCGGTCGCGAGCACGACGAGGGCCGCGAGGAAGGCTGCTTTCATCCAATCTCTCCTTGCAAATTCATCTTCAGAAACAATGCCGGGAGATCAAAAAAGGAGCGCCCGAAAAGGTCAATCAAAAGGATGAAGAATCTTTCATGTTGTCTCGCATCATGAGGGAGATTGTCGTTTGTCAAAAAAAGGCCCGCCGAAGCGGGCCTTGGGAAGGCGAAATAAAACTGCAATGATTTGAGAGGCCGGAGGATTCCCTCCGGCCTCCCGCGTGTCATTCCACCTCGGAGAGGATCTGGCGCAATTGCGCCGCGTCTTTGACGCCGTGGAAGTGGATCTCGGCGCGGCGGCTGTCCGCGTCCACGCCGCTGCCGGTGGAGGCGAGGGAGCGGCTCACGCCCTGGCCTTGGGCGGCGATGCGGTCGGTGGGCCAGCCGGCGGAAACCAGGTAGTCACGCACTTGCTGGGCGCGACGCTCGGAGAGCTCCTGGTTCAGGCTGTCCGAACCCGTGGCGTCGGAGTAGCCCAGCACTTCGATGGACTCGAAGAGGTCCGAGCGATCCTCCAGGGCGCGGGCCAGACGAGCCAGGCGCTGACGGTCGGGGGCGCGGATGCCGGCGCGGTTGCTTTCAAAGAAGATGTAGCCGGGACGTCCCGCGAACTCCGCCGTCACCAACTCGATGGCGCCCGCCGGGCGCTGCTCCGTCATGGTCAGGGGACGGCCGTTGCGGGTCGTGGTTTCCGAACGGGCCGCCGCCTGGCTGACGCTCTGTTTGCGGGCGGCCGGGTTCCAGCCCATCTGGAAGTCGATCATCGCCATGGTCACGGTCTGACCGGGCACGTTCAGGTCCGTCATCAGGCGTCCGCCGATACGGCCGATGGCGCCGCGGCCCATGTCGAACTCCTTCAAGGCCTGCAGGCCCGCGAAATGGGCGTCGCCCTGTTCGGCCTCGTAAGCGCGGCCCTGCCCGAGGAGGGCGGCGGCGATCACGCCGGCCTGCCAGCGGTCATCGCGCTGATAGCGGGCGGCGATCTCGGCCTGCGCCCCGGTGACGGCGCGCTCGACGGCGCCGGTGCGGGAGAACTGCTGGTTCGAGATGCCGTAGCCGAGGTCGTAGACCCCGCGGCCGTCGGCGCTGTAATAGCTCGCCAACAATTTCAATTGAGACGGCAGACCTTCCGAGAAGTTCGCGTTGGTGTCGGCGCTGGTGTAACCGGCGCCCAGGCCGAGGTAGGGCACCCAGGCGTCGCGGGGGATCAGGCTGACGGATTCCGAGGAAAGCCGTCCGCGGGTGGTGGTGTCCTGGGCGAGAGCGGGGACGCTCAGGGCCAGGGCGGTCAGTGTCGTGAGAATCGTTTTCTGCATAAAAGCCTCCTTGTTGAGTTCGAGAACATGGCAAACGTTCGAATTATTTCAGAACTATCCGGTGAAAGACTTCGGGAGCGAGTGAAGAAAACGGCAAAGCTCCCGCCGCTCAAGTCATTCGATTGACCGCCGGACGCCGGAAGCCCGGCGATCCGGCCCGCCCATCCGGGCCGGCAACGAAAAAAGCCCTGAATTCAGGCTTCACGCACGATGTTATCCCTATGAATATCGTGAATTTTTATTTGAAATGAGGGGGTTGAAAAATCAACTTTGAAGGAGAACCAACCATGAACATGACGATGAAGAACACCCTCGTTGCCGGGACTTTGGTCGCCACGGCCCTGACCGTCGGCTGCACGAAAAAACTCGACACCGATATCAAAAAAGCCAGCTACGCCATCGGCCAGCAGATCGGCACCAACCTGAAAACCCAGAACGTCGACTTCGATCCCGAAGTGGTCGCCATGGCTTTGAAGGACGCCCAGAAAGGCGAAAGCAAGCTGGACAAGGACGGCATGCAGCAGGCCATGATGAAACTGCAGGAAATGGCCATGCAGAAGCAGCAGGCCGAAGGCCAGGAGAACCTGAAAAAGTCGCAGGCCTTCCTCGAGCAGAACAAGGCCCAGCCGAACGTGAAGACCACGGCCAGCGGCCTGCAGTACACCATCATCACCGAGGGCAAAGGCCCGAAGCCGACGGATGAAGACGTCGTCAAGTGCCACTACTCCGGCACGCTGATCGACGGCACCAAGTTCGACTCGTCCTTCGATCGCGGCGAACCGGCCGAGTTCCCGGTCAAAGGCGTGATCCCCGGCTGGACCGAGGCCCTCAAGCTGATGCCCGCCGGCACCAAAGCCAAGCTCTTCATCCCGCCGGATCTCGCTTACGGCGCCCAAGGCCGCCCGGGCATCCCGGCCAACTCGGCTTTGATCTTCGACGTGGAGCTCATCGAGATCATGAAAAAGGGCAAGAAGAAGTAATGAAGTTCGATCTGTCGGCCGACCCCTTTCATCATTTGGACCAATTGGTGAAAGAGGCGGCCGATCATGGGGTGAAAGACGCCAACGCCATGGCCTTGGCCACCCTCGGTGACAACGACATGCCCTCCGTTCGCATCGTCCTGTACAAAGGACGGATCCGCGGGGGGCTTTCTTTTTACACCAACTACGAAGGACGCAAGGGCCGCGAGCTGGATCACCATCCCCTCGCCAGCGTCTGTTTTTTCTGGCCGGCCCTGGAGCGCCAGTTGCGCGTCGAGGGCGAGGTGAAAAAGCTCACCCGCGAGGAATCGGAAGCCTATTTCCGCACGCGGCCCCGCCTGTCGCAGCTCGGGGCCTGGGCCTCGCGCCAGTCGGAAAAAATCGCCGACATCGAGGAGCTCGAGGAGCGCCTCATCGCCGTCGAAAAGAAATACGAGAACCAAACGGTGCCCTGTCCCCCCCACTGGGGGGGCTTCCACCTGATCCCTTCGGCCTTTGAGTTCTGGTTCGGCCGCAACGGCCGGCTGCACGAACGCTATTGCTATGAGCGCCGGGGCGGGGGATGGGACACTTTCATGCGTTCTCCCTGAGGAGGCCCATGGGACGGATTCTGGTGACCGGATTCGAGGCCTTCCAAGGGGAAAAACTCAACCCCAGCCGTTTGATCGTCGAGCACTTGCGCCGCGCGCGAAAAGACGCGGACCTCCTCACCGCCGTTTTGCCGGTGTCCTTTCAGCGCGCTTTTCCCGCCCTGCGCGAGGCCGCCGTTTCGTGGCGCGACCTCGCCGGCGTGCTGATGTTCGGCCAGGCGGGGGGACGCGACAAGCTCTCCCTCGAGCGCGTGGCCTTGAACTGGATCGAAACCAGCAGCCCCGACGAGGATCATGTTTTGCCGCTGCGGGCGAAGATTGACGAGTCGGGACCCGACGCCCTTTTTTCCCCGCTGCCGCTCGAGCATTGGAAGAAAAGCCTCGAGGAAAAGGGCGTGCCGACGGAGGTGAGCCTCAGCGCCGGGGGATTCGTCTGCAACCAGGTTTATTATCAAGCCGCCGCGGCCCTGCGCCCGGCCCGCGTGCCGGCGCTCTTCGTGCACGTGCCTTACCTGCCGGAGCAGGCCCGGGCCGGTCAGGCCTCGATGCCTCTGGAGACCATGCTGACGGCGGCGGATTTTCTGCTCGGGGCCTTCCGCGATCAGTGAAGCGCTTCGGGTGACACCAGGTAAAACTCCGGCACCTCGACGGAGAAGGTCTCGCCCTCGTCGTTGAGCATTTGATAGAAGCCCTTCATGCTGCCCGCCGGGGTGGCGAGGGGGCAGGCGCTCTCGTACTCGAATTTCTGGCCGGGTTGGATGCGCGGCTGCAGGCCGATGACGCCGGGACCGCGCACCTCCTCCACCTGGCCCTGGCCGTCGGTGACGATCCAGTGGCGGTGCAGGAGCTGGGCGGCGGTGTCGCCATGATTGTGGATGGTGATGCGATAAGCGAAAAAGAAAAAGTCCTGATCCGGATTGGATTGATCCGGCACGAACAGGGATTTCACGGACACTTCGAAGTGGGCTGCCGTTGATTTTTGCATGCTCAAGGGACCTCCGCCGCGATCGCGGGCCGTTTTCGGCTACCAACTCTGCAAATTTTCGAGCTCGAAGACAAGGGGGTAGTGGTCAGAGGGCAGATTCAGCTTCGCGTCAAGCGTCTGCGGGATGTCGTGCTCCAGACCTTGTTCATCTTTGAAACGGTAAACACGCGCGCTGTCCTTTTTCAAATACGGCAACGCCAGGGGGGACAAAAAACAATAATCGATTTGCCGCCCTTCGGTGCGCGCGCCGCTGCGCACTTGATAGAACGTGGCGCGTTGTTCCGGACTGAGGCCGGCGACATCCAGCACATCCCGGAGATCCGTGTTTTCGTAAAGGGGCCGAAACTCCTCATCGGTGCCCGCGGCGCCGGCGTGGCCGTTGAAATCCCCCGCCACCACCATGGGGGTGTTCGGGTGCTTGGCGCGCAGCTCATGGTGAATCTGCAGCAAAGTCAGCAGCTCCGCCTGGCGGCGTTCAAAGCCGCCGGGATCGATGCGGTCGCGATCCAAACGCGATTTGAGGTGGGTGAGGAGGATGATCAGGAAAGGATTTTCGCGATCTTTCTGGAACAGTTTCAATTCCACGACATCGCGAGAGAAGCGGTGACTTTGGGCCTTGATGGGGTACCCCTGAGCCATGGACTCTCGTTCGTGGGGGTAAAGATAATTGATGGGGCGGTTTTTATTCGAAATCAGGTCATAGTAAAAAGGCTCGCCCTTGCGGATCAGGAACCCGACGTCGATGTTGCGGTCGGAATTGCCCTCGATCAAGACGGGCGAATAAGCCTTGCTCAAAAACAGCTCGTTGAATTGCTGCAGGGACTCGAGCCCGCCCACTTCGCAGAGCATCACGATGTCGGGATCGACATCCAGAATGGCCCGGGCCAAGTCCTTGGTCTTGCGCAGGGATTTGTTTTCGTAGACCGAGGTGCTCAGACGCTGCCACTGCCCTTCGTCCGCGGGGAGTTTGTCCGCGGCGGGCGGTTGATCGAACAGCAGGAAGAGATTCTCCGCGTTGAGAAGACAGAATCTGAGGTTGATGTTTGTTGGCCACATACTGCTCTTTCATTGTATGAAAGGATCACCCTGAATCACAACCATTTCAAAAGGGAGACCTGAAAACATGATGATTCGTTCGTGGCTGGACAAGGCCCGCTGGGACAAGGCGCCGACCCTCAAGGATTTGACGGGTTTTCTGTATCTTTTGGGGGGTGAAGACCCCAAGGCCCTGGGCCGTTTGCTGAACGAGCACGCCCTTCCCTGGCAGAAGGCGTCCCTGCTCAAGCAGGAGCGCGATCTGCTGTCCTTCGCCGGCAAAAAAGGCCCGGTGTGGATCGTGCGCCAGAAGAAGAGCCCTCCCGCCGTTTCTCATCAAGGTTTGTTGGAGGACTCGCCTTACACCTATTTCCGCGACACGGTGGGCGCCCTCGTGCCGTCCTTCAAACTGCAGCAGCTGGCGCAGCTCTCCGTGGAGTTCTCCGGCACCAGCCGCGAGCAGCAGCTGGGCGCTTTCACGGGCCTGGAGATCGCCTCGTACCATTTCCGCGACCTGCAGGATGAAAAGCCGTTGAAAGGCCTGCCGGTCCTGTGGGTCCGCGTGAACCGCGGCCAGGTCGACCGCGGCATCGTCGCGCAGGCCCGGGCCCGCGGCGGCGCCGTGAATCTGGCCCGCCATCTGGTGAACCTGCCGCCGAACGAACTGCACCCCGCGAGCTACGCGACCCTGGCGCGCGCGCTCAAGGCCCCGGGCCTGAGCGTCGAGGTGTGGGACGCCAAACGCCTGGCCAAAGAGGGCATGAACCTGCACCTGGCCGTCGGCCGCGGCGCTGAAAATCAACCTTGTTTGGTGCGCCTGCGCTGGCGCCCGCCGGGCGCGAAGGGCGGCCGGAAACCCGTGGCTCTGGTGGGCAAGGGCATCACCTTCGACACCGGCGGTCTGGACATCAAGCCCTCGTCCGCCATGCGCCTGATGAAAAAGGACATGGGCGGGTCGGCCTGCGTCCTCGGGGTCATGCAGTGGGCGGCGGCGGTCCGTTACCCCGCGCCCTTGGACGCCTACCTGGCCCTGGCGGAAAACGCCGTGGACGCCGCCGCCTTCCGTCCGAGCGACATCGTGCGCGCCCGTAACGGTGCCCGCGTCGAGATCGACAACACCGACGCCGAAGGCCGCCTGGTTCTGGCCGACGCCCTGGATGTGGCCGTCACCCGCAAGGGCGACGATGAGCCCGACGTGGTCATCGACGTGGCGACCCTGACGGGCGCCATCAAAGTGGCCCTCGGCGCCGACGTGGCGGGTTTGTTCTCGAATGACGACGCGCTGGCGGATTCCCTCTCCCTGGCCGGCCAGTCGGCCGGGGATCTCAGCTGGCGCATGCCTTTGGTGGAGCGCTACTGGCCGAGCTTGAATTCCCCCTTCGCGGATTTCAAAAACAGCGCCGACGGTTTCGGCGGCGCCATCACGGCGGCCCTGTTCCTGTCGCGCTTCGTGCGCAACAAGTCCTGGGCGCACCTCGACATCTACGCCTGGAGCGACAAAGGCCTCGGGGCCGTGTCCGCCGGCGGTGGCAGCGGCCAGGGAGTGCAAGCTTTGATCGAGTGGTTGGAGGCGCGATGACGAGAGGTCTTTCCCTGAGAAAGATCATCCGTTTCAACGCGTCTCTGTACGTCGTCTTTTTCCTGTTTCTGCTGATCTCCTCCGCGGTCTATCTGCACGGACTGCGGACGGAGAGCGTCCATGACCAGATCGCCCGGGCCCGCGACAGCGTCCGCACGGACCTGGAGTCCTCGCTGCGCAACGTCCGCCACAACCTGATCCTGTTCCGGGACATGCAGATGCTCTTCGACAAGGGGTCGAAGGCCGAAGCCCTGGAGCTTTACCTGCAGCTGGTCACCCGGGCCATCGCCGACTACCCCCTGCAACACAACGCCTATTTCGCCCTGGAAAAACGCCTGGCCCTCGAGAGGTTCGGACGAAACGGTTTCATGGTCTCCATCGAGCGCGGGCCCGGTTTGGAGGCCGGCGGCGAGGGCGGCCGCGACGCCGCCGGGGGATTCCAGCGCCGGGTCTTCGTCGACGGCGATTACCAGGGCGACGCCGACGACATCTGGTACCACATCGCCAAGCGCAGCGACCACGAGGAAATCACGGGCGTTTATTTCGATTCCACCTACAAGCAGAAGTGGGTGGTGACTTTCGCGCTGGGCATCTACGATCGCCGCGGTTTCGCGGGCATGGTCGGCATCGACATGCTGCTCAGCGATCTCGAGGGCCGTTTGGGCGCGAACCGCCTGGGAAAAACCGGCGGCGTCATCCTGGTCAATTCCTCCACGGACGACGTCTTGACCCGCCTGCCGGGGGCGGCGGGTGATTTCATCACCGTGCGCGACAACTACGAGCACATCCCGTTCGACAAGGAGCGGTCGCAGGCCTGGCGCGATCTGCTGGGCTCCGAGGGCCGCCTGCGCAGTTTTCGCGGCGACAACGACCGCGAGTACCTGGTTTCCGCCGCCAGCGTGAGTGACGAGATCCCGTGGGTGGTGGTGGCCTTCCAGGAAAAGAACGAGGCCTATCAGGCCCTCTGGCTGCAGGTCACGGCGATCGCCGCGGTCGGTTTGCTGTGCCTGGCGGTCCTGTTTTACATCTCCAACAATTTCCGCCGCCACGTGGTGCCGCCGCTGGAGCAGCTGATCCTGTCGTTGAAGGACAACATCGAGGCGGCGAAAAAAAACCAGTTCATGAACCTCGATGCCGGGCCCCGCGGTTACCGCGAGATCCAGGAGATCTCGACGCAGGTGAACCAGCTCGTGCGGGCGATCAACGACCGCCTGGCCCAGGATCTGCTCAAGGCGGAGGGCGACAGGGCGAAGGCTATGCACGCCGCGCGCATGGCCTCCGTCGGTCAGATGGCGGGCAGCGTGGCCCACGAGATCAACACGCCGCTGGCGTCGCTGAGCCTGCAGGCGGAGATCGTCGAGGAGCAGCTGCAGGCGATCCAGCCGGTTCCGCTGCGGGAAACGCAAACCGTGCGCAACATGCGCGAAGTGATCGACCACATCGCGCGCACGGTGAACGGCCTCAAGGCCCTGGCCCGCGACGGCGACAAGGACCTGCCCGTGGTGCTGTCGCTTCAGACGTTGATCCACAACGTGATGCTCCTGGGGACGGAGCGCTTCATCCAGGCGGGCATCGATCTGCGGGTGGGGGACATTCCCGAGGTGAGTTTGCGCTGCCGCAACGTCGAGATCTGCCAGGTCATGGTGAATCTCCTGAACAACGCTTACGACGCCGTCCGCGAGTTGCCGGAGAAATGGGTGAGCCTTGATTTTGAAACGACGCCCGGTTTCCTGCGCATCCTGGTGACCGACAGCGGGGAGGGCATCCCCGCCGAGGTGGCGGCGAAGATCATGATGCCTTTTTTCACCACCAAGGACGTCAACAAGGGCACGGGCCTGGGCTTGAGCATCTCCAAGCAGATCCTCGCCGATCACGACGGGGACCTGTTCTACGACGCCGGCAGCGCCCACACGCGCTTCATCATCATCCTGCCGCGGCTTTAAAAGCCCCAAATCTTGCGTTTTTTGACCAGCGAAATCACCGGGGCGGGAACGAGTTTTTCCCAGGACCTGTCTTTTTTCTCGATGAGCTTGCGCACGTCCGCCGAGTGCCAATAGACATCGGCCTCGTCGCAGCCCGAGATGTCCAGGATCTGCCGCTGGCCGCGGAAGTAATCGTAGATCTTGGCGGCCGGCCCCGCCGGGCTGAAGACCTTCGCCGTCAGGCAGATCTTTTCCGTCTTGTGGGGATAGACGTACAACTTCGTTTGTTGATCGAAGAGTTTCCCCAGGCCTTCCAGCGTGCCGCCTTCCAGGTCGGCGTAGGGCTTTTCGTCGAACAGCTTGTCGAGCTTGGAGGCGCCCATGATCAGCGCCATGGGCATCGGCGTGAACAGGCGGATGAAGTGCTTCAGGCGGTAGTACAGGGGGAAGTTCGACACCAGCGTGTGGTGCCCCATGGCGCCCAGGGCGTCGAGGCGGTTCTCCAGGTCGGGGAGCTCTTTCAGCTTGGCGTCTTTGGGCATGACGATCTCGCAAAGGGCCATGACCTCGGTTTTCTTCTCGGTCATCTTCGGCGCTTCGGCTTTCAGCTGGGCGAGGCCTTTGTGGATCACGTCGGCATGGGTCAGGGTGTAGGGGCGGAAGGTGCCGCGCTGGATGAGCAGGGACTTGCCCCAGACGGCGTCGGCCATGTTCATCACCTCCCCGTTCGGCGCGAACAGGGCGGCTTCGGCGAGGCCGCGGCGCACGAGCTCGAGATTCATGCGGCGGTTCTCGAAGTCCGCGAGGTCGGGACCGGAAAAACGCATGAGGTCGATGATCACCTGGCCGGCCTTCAGGTTCGCCACCAGCTCGTTGAGGAAGCGCTCGGGACTCTGGGTGCCGTAGAAGGCGGCCTCGATCAGGTTCACGCCGAGGATGCCGAGGGCCTCCTGCTGCTGCAGGCGCAGGCGGTCCGTCATGCGCACGTGCAGGATGATGTCGTTGAAGGGGCCGCGGGGTTTTGATTGGTAGCGGATCCCCATCCAGCCGTGGCACTTCGGCGTTTCCGGGGATCCCGTCGCCACGGTGTTGGCGAAGGCGAAAAAACGCGTCTGCGCGCCGCGCTTTTCATCGAGGCGGCGGATCAGCAGGCTGTACTCTTTCTCGAGCATCTTCGCCAGGCGCGATTCGCAGACGTAGCGGCCGTTCTTCTCGCGGCCGTAGATCTCATCCGAGTAGGTCATGTCGTAAGCGGACATGCTTTTGGCGATGGTCTGCGAGGCGCGGCCGGCCTGGAAAAAATGGCGGGCCACCTCCTGACCGGCGCCGATCTCGGCGAAGGCGCCGTAGCGCTCCAGATCCAGGTTCACGCGCAGGGCTTTGGCGGCCGTCGTTCGGATCGTTTCGCTCATGGCTTTTTCTCCAGGTCGTTGGGGAGGCTGTCGTCGTGGCTCTTCACCCAGGCGGTGAGGGCGAGGCTCAGGGCGCGGTCCACCGGGATGTCGACCGGGTGCAGGCGCTGCTTCGGCACCAGGAAAGTCAGCCCGCCCAGGCCGTAACTCCACGGGATGTAGACGGCGACCTTGCCCTGGGTCTGATCCTTCATCTCCTGCAGGTCCTTGAAGGACTCGCGGGTCACCAGGCCCAGCGCCTGCAGGCCCTCGGGGCCCAGCTCCACCAGCACGACGGCCTTCATGTCCTGCTGGCCTTTTTTCGAGAACAGGTTCATCAGATCGCGCAAAGGCGAATACACCGCTTTGATGAGGGGGATGGACTGCAGCCGCCGTTCCAGGCGCTGCAACAGTTCCCCGATCAGCAGGTTGTTCAGCATGAGACCGAAAATGAAAACCACGATGACGGTGATGAGGAATCCCAAACCGGGAATGTACGTTTCCGGGATGATGGTGCGGATCACGCCCCCGAGCAGGTTCTCGACGATGAGCACGCCGGTGTAGAGGATGTAGATGGTGATGGCGATGGGGAGGAAGGTGAGGAGGCCGCGGAAGAAGATGGCTCGGATTTGCTGCATGCAGAAAGCATAGGATGAAACCCGGGGAATCTCAAATGGAGACGGGCGCCTCGAACGCCTCATCGCGGGACACCGCGATTTTTTTGCTTGTCTCAAGGCCCCTCGACGAAAGGCCGAAGAGTCTTTGGATGCCACGAAAGGGGTTCGCTTGAGACTCTTTCAAATTCTTGTTGTCTTGCTGGCGGTGCCGCTCGCGCCGGGCCCCTTGTGGGCCCAGGGATCACCTTCCGAGGTCATCGAGGGCGAATACCTGGTGAAGTTCAAACCGGCGGCCTTCGGTCAGGTCCTGGGCAAACTGCGCGGCAAGGCGCAGCTGAAAGGCTCTTTCGCCCAAAAGGGCATGTATCACCTCTCCAACACGGACGCCTCCCTGCTCGAGGAGCTTCGCGCCGATCCCGATGTCCTGTACGTTGAGCCGAATTACCGTTTGCAGACCATCACCGGCGACGCCCAGGGGCAGGCGGTGAGCGCCGAGGAAATCCAGTCGACGCAAAGCTACACCCAGTCCGGCGCGCCGGTGAAGGCCGTCGAGGCCTGGGCGCGGTCGGCGGCTTACGACGCGAACAACCGTCCCATCGTCGCCATCATCGACACGGGTCTGGACTCGAACCACTACGTTTTCCGCCAGACGAATTCCCTGTGGGTGAACACCCGGGAGATCCCGGGCAACGGCATCGACGACGACTTCAACGGTTACGTCGACGACGTCAGCGGTTGGAACTTCATCACCAACTCGCCGAACTTCTTCGATGACGAGGACCACGGCACCCACGTCGCCGGCATCGTGCTGGGCGCGACCCAGAACATCCTGGCCCCGCAGGCGGACCTGGAGCCCGCGAAAGTGCGCTTGATGCCCTTGAAATTCCTGGACGCCAACGGCTCGGGTTCCACCTCGGCCGCCATCAGCGCCATGTACTACGCCGTGAACATGGGCGCCAAAGTCATCAACTGCTCCTGGGGCGGCGGCTCCTACAGCCGCGCCCTGCACGACGCCATCACCTACGCTTACGAGCACGGGGTCATCGTCGTGACGGCCGCGGGCAACTACTCGAACAACAACGACGTGACGCCGATGTACCCGGCGAACTACGACGTGCCGTCCAATCTGTCGGTGGCGGCCACGGGCGATTCCGATCGCCTGGCGAGTTTCTCCAACTACGGCGCCAGCAAGGTCCAGATCGGCGCGCCGGGCGTGTACGTTTACAGCACCCTGCCGGGCGGTTACTTCCTGTCCTTGTCGGGCACCTCGATGGCGGCCCCCTTCGTGGCGGGCGCCGCGGCCATGGCCGCCCGGGAAGCCCCGAACATGAGCGGCTACCAGCTGCGCAGCATGATGATCGGCACGGCGGACGCGGTGTCTTACCTGAGCGGCAAAGTGTCCTCGAGCGGCCGCGTGAACCTGAACAATCTGTTGGGCGTCGCCCAAGGCCAGGTGAGCACGTCCTCCTACCAGCCGGCCTATAAACCGGATTACTCGGCGGACCGTTCTCCGGCCTCGGACGCCGGCGCTCCGGCCGGTTGCGGTCTCGTTTCCTCCGTCGCCGGGGCGGGATGGGGCCTGGGCGGCGGCGGTTCCGGGGGCGGCGGCATGGCCCCGGGCACGGTGACGGGCATCCTGTTCCTGCTGCCCTTCCTGCTGTGGGTGGCCTTGCGCCTGCGCTCGCCGAAGGATCAGCGCCGCTTCGATCGCTACATCATGCAGTCGGACCTGATCATCAAGTCGGGCGACCGGCAGCTGGTCGGCACGATCAAAACCATCTCCATGGGCGGTCTGTCCTTCGACGTCGACGAGGCGCTCGAACGCGGCGGCACCATCCAGATGAAAGTCCTCGGTCCCGACGGCCGTGAGGCCATCGAGGTCGAAGGCCGCATCGTGTGGAGCGAGCAGAACCAATCCTACGGCGTGCAGTTCAGCTCGGTGCGCGAGCAGGCGAAAGCGGTGCTGTTCGGATGGACGCGCCACCTGGTGCGCCAGGAGTAGGGATCAACGCGCGGTCAACAGGCGCCGGAACTCCTCCGGCGGCGGGCATTCCCACGACAGGGGAATGCCTTTCCATTTCAGCGTGAGTGAACGTGAATGCAAGGCCATGCGCTCGTCCGCGCGGGCTTTCCCGTAACGGCCGTCCCCCACGACGGGATGGCGGGAAAGGGCGGCGTGGCGGCGGATCTGGTGAGTGCGACCGGTGTGCAGCTGGCATTCGATGCGGCTGCGGCCGGGACCCCGCTCCAGAACCTGGAAATCGGTGCGGGCGTCTTTTTGGGCGTCGCGCGGCCCCTGCGGGTTTTGCCGGCCTTCCGAGCGATCGCTCAAAGCCCAGGTCCACACGCCGCCGTCCTCTTCGATCACGCCCTCCACGACGGCCTCGTAGATCTTCTCGACGTTCGCGGAGTTCCACAGGCTCATCAATTCGGCCGCCGACTTCGGGGATTTGGCGAGCAGCAAAAGACCGCTGGTCTCGCGATCCAGGCGATGCACGGGGTGCAGCTTCGGACCGCTCCCGGAGAGCAGGCTCACCACGTCCCGGCCGTCCTGCTCCTGGGTGGCGTGGACGGGCAGGCCGGCGGGCTTGTCGACCACCAACCATTCGCGGCTTTGTTCGATGATGAGGAGTTCGGTTTTCAGAGGAGGGAGCCCTTCAGCATGACGCTCGCCACGGAGAAGTAGATCACCAGTCCCGTCACGTCGACGATGGTGGCGACCATGGGCGCCGAGGCGGAGGCCGGATCGAGCCGGAGTTTCTTCAGGATGAAGGGCAGCATGGATCCCGACAGGGTCCCCCACAGCACGACGCCGATGACGGCGAAGAAGATCGTCATGCCGACGGCCAGCCAATGCGGGCCGTAGAGCTGCTCTTTCGCCGGCCACAGCAGGATGCGCGTCAGGCCGATGCCGCCCAGGAGAACGCCCAGGCAGATGCCGGAGAGGAGCTCGCGCCCCAGCACGCGCCACCAGTCGCGCATGCGCACTTCGCCCAGGGCCATGGCGCGGATGATCAGGGTCGACGCTTGCGAACCGGAGTTCCCGCCGGACGAGATGATCAAAGGGATGAAGAGGGCGAGCACGACGGCGCGCTCGATCTCCACCTGGAAGTAACCCATGGCCGTGGCGGTGAACATCTCGCCCACGAACAGGATGGACAGCCAGCCGCCGCGCTTGCGGATCAGCTCGAAGAAGGGCGTTTTCATGTAGGGGGCGTCGAGGGTTTCCATCCCCCCGATCTTCTGGATGTCCTCGGTCGCCTCTTCCTGGATGGTGTCGGCGATGTCGTCGAGGGTGACGATCCCCTTCATGTGGCCGTCGCCGTCGACGACCGGCAGGGCCAACAAGGATTGTTGTTGGAAGATGCGGGCGATCTGCTCCTGGTCGAGATCCACGGGGATCTTGACGATGTCGGGGTGCATGATGTCCTTGACGGTTTTTCCCGGCGAGGCGGAGAAGAGCTCGCGGAAGGAAACCACCCCCTGCAGGTGCTGGTTGGCGTCGATGACGTAGCAGTAATAAATCGTCTCGACCTGGGTCTTCGATTGGATGCGCAGGTAGCTGATCGCCTCGTCGACGGTCATGTCGGGGCGCAGGCGCACGAAGCGCGAGCTCATCAAACCCCCGGCGTTGTCCTCGGCGTAGGCGAGCAGGGCCGAAACCTCGCGCTTCGTCTGCGGATCGAGGAGGGAGAGCACCTCGTCCTTGGAGTCGGTGCCCATTTCCTGGATCAAGTCGGCCACGTCATCGGGGGCGAGCAGGCGGACCCAGGAGCGTTTTTCCAGGGCCGAGGCCTCGGACAGGAGTTCGGCCTGGTCATGGGGGGAGAGGCTCAGGAAAAGCTCTTCGGCGTCGGTGCGGCTCAAGGCATTGAACTGCTCTTTGCGTTCACCGACGGTGAGCGAAGGCCAGTTGGAGGCCAGCTGGACCAAAGCACTGTCGTTGGCGATGGTTCCGTCATCCGACGCGTCGTTGTGGATGTTTTCGCTGTTGTCCATGCCTCGCCCTCGGTTCCATTCCCTATCGGTCGGATGTTTCGAGTTATGAAGGGCCCCCGAGGGAAGATCAAGTCAAAACTGTCTCTTTGTCCCCTTGGGCGGCGGCCGCTTCGAACTCCCGCATGACCTCTTTCGCGGGACCCAGACGGCGGACTTCGCCGCCGTCGAGCCACAGGATGCGATCGCATTTTTCCAGGGTCGACAGGCGGTGGGCGATCAGAATCTGCGTGCGGCCCTCGAAAAATTCCTCCGTGGCTTTGACGAGGATCTCCTCGGACTGCGGGTCGACGGCGCTGGTGGCTTCATCCATGATGACGACGGGGGCTTTCTGCAACAGGCAGCGGGCCATGCACAGCAGCTGGCGTTCGCCGAGGGAGAGGTTTTTCCCGCGCTCGGCGACCTTCAGGTTCAGGCCTTCCGGATGCAGGCGGACCCACTCGCCGAGCCCCACGCGGTCCAGGGCGGCGAAGCAGTCTTCGTCGCTGGCGCGGTTCTCGAGGTCGAGGTTCTGCCGCAGGCTGCCCTGGAACAGCACCGGGTCCTGGGCGATGAAGGCGATGGCCCGGCGGTAGAGATTGAGGTCGGCGCCCCGGTCGTCATCGCCGACGCGGGCCTCCTGGCCGTCGATCAGGATGCGGCCTTTTTCCACGGGGTAGAGGCGGAACAGGGCCTGGATCAGGCTGGATTTTCCCGAACCCGTGCGGCCGATGATCCCGACGCGCTCGCCGGGGCGGATGTTGAATGACAGGCCCTTCAGCACCCAGGGCAGGCGCTCGCTGTAGCGGAACCACAGATCGCGGACCTCCACGGAGGCCGCCGGCGCCATGGTCAGGCGACGGCCGCGCAGGGTTTGTTCGTCCTCGCGGGTGTAGCGGCGGTGCGTGGTGGGGAAGCGCGCCGACGAGGGCAGGCGACGGCCGGCCTCCAGGGGCAAACGCAGATAACGGTCCAGGCGCTCGACGCCGATCAGGGCCTCTTCGAGCTGCGACAGCCATTCGAAGAACATCTGCAGGGTGTTGCCGCTCATCACGATGAAGGTGAAGGCGACGCCGATCTCGCCGATGGTCACCAGGCCATGCCGGGACAACCAGATCGAGGCGAGGCCGGTGATCAGCAGCAGCACCGCCGACTGGGCATTCATCTGATAGGAAAAGAGCACGATGCCGCGGGTGGTTTGCAGTTTTTTGCGCAGGAAAAAATCATCCAGCGCGCGGAAGCGCAGCCGGAAACTGTCCTCGCGGCGGAAGGAGCGGATGGTGCTGGCGCCTTGCGTGGTCTCGGCGAAGTGGGCGATGGAGGGCGAACGGCTGGCGGACAGCTCGCGGCGCAGGATCCGCAGGCGGTTGCGGTTCAGGCGGTAGACCAGGTAGTTCATGGCCGCGATGACCAGCACGAAAACCAGGAAGTAGGACGAAGCCACGGTGATCAGCACCAGCATCAGGATCAGGTCGAAGATGAGGGATAAAAATTCCGCCAGGGGACCGCCGAACAAACGGAAGACGTTGCCGTAGTCGCTGGAAAAACGCGTGATGATGCGGCCGGCGGGGGTGTTGTCGAAAAAGCTCATGGGGTAGCGCGAAGTGCGCAAGGTCACTTCGTCGTAGACCTGGGAGATGGCCTGGGCCGAGAGCCGCGAGAAAATCACCCGGAAGCCCATGGTGAGCAGGAAACCCACGGTGGCCATCGCCGTCAGCACCAGCAGGAAAGAGCGCGCTTCCAGATCGATGCGCCCGTCCACCCAGGCGCCGATGAGATTGGCGTTGCCCAGGAGCAGCCCGCGGCCGAACAGGCCGACGACGAGGACGGTGAGGATGCGCCCGAGATAGGGCCGGTAACCGAAGAAAAGCGTTTCAAAGACGTGGCGCTGGTAGGACTGCTCGCCCAGGCCTTCGCGCTCGGACCAGTTTTTCCGTTCCGTGCTCATTCTCCCCCCTCGGTTTTGTCGGCGTCCAGGGCGGGCAGGGGCTCGCTGGCCGCGGCCGACACTTCGGGCGGCAGCAGGGGGGCGGGCGCTTCGCCGGCCAGGCGGCGCACGCTGACGGTGAAGTCGCGGAACTCTTTGGAACGCTCGTTGAGTTCGTGGAAGCTGCCCTGTTCGATCAGGCGGCCGTCCTTGAAGAACAGGATGCGGTCGACCTGATCGAGAACGGTCAGGCGGTGCGTGACCAGCAGGCGGGTGCGGTGTTTCCACTCGCCGTTCAGCAGTTGCGCCAGCAGTTTCTCCTCCGTGTCGACGTCGACGGCGCTCAGGCAGTCGTCCAGGAGCAGGATCGGCCCGCGCGCGTAGTGCACGCGCGCCAGGCTGACCCGCTGGCGCTGGCCGCCGGAGAGGTTCACGCCGCGCTCGCCGATCTCGGTTTCAAGGCCGCGCTCGACGCGCTCGCGGTCGAGGTTGAACTGCGCGGCCTTCAGGGACTTCAGCACCGCCGCGTCCTGGCCGGGGTCGGTGTCGTAATCGAAGACGACGTTGTCGCGCAGGTTGGCGCTCATGATGAAACCCTCTTGCGGCACGAAGGAGAAAAACCCGCGCAGCTCCTCCTCGCTCAAGCCCAGGGCGTCGCGGCCTTCGATCCGGTAGCGCCCGAAAGCGGCCCCGGTCTCGCGCAGGAGCGACAGCAGCAGCAAGGTCTTGCCGCTGCCGACTTCGCCGACGATGGCGACGAATTCGCCCGGCTTCACCGCGAAAGACACGTCGTCGAGCAGCACCTGGTCGTTCACCACCAGGCGCAGGTTGGCGACGTCGAGGGCGGCCTCCCCGGGGGCGGCGGGCGAAGGCCGTTCCGACGGGCGGGTCATGCGGTTTTCCGTGTCGAGGAAAAGCTGCAGGCGGCGCAACGAGGTCCAGGCGTCGAAACCGAAGGTGAAGAACCACGGCATTTGCCGGAAGGGCCGGGTGAGGAAAACGCCGAGGATCCACAGCACGGCGAGGATTTCGCCGGCGCTCAGCGTGCGCTCGCTCCACAAGGTCAGGACGGCCAGGGTGGCGATGTTCAGGAAAAAAGTCACCGAGGTCGAGATCGAGTTCATGATCTGACCGTTGGTCACCATGCTGACGCGGTTGTCGGTTTCGACGACGCGTTTGCGGAAGATGGCTTTTTCAAAGGCCGCCGTCCAGCCGAGGATGCGCAGGGTGCGGATGTTCTGGATCCACTCGTTGACCAGGCCCGTGCGCTCCGCGGCCAGCTGCTTGAAACGGTAAAAAAAGCGCGACTGGCGGAACGCCAGGGTGGTGTTCAAAAGCGCGATGGCGACGATCAGGAGCACCGTCGGCAGCAGCGGCGTCTGGAAAAAAGCCGACAGCGCGAAGGGCGCGAGGATCAGCGGGAACAAAGTCGACGCCCCCATGGGCAGGGTCTGATCGATGAAGACGGTGGCGCCCGGCACGTCCGTGGCGTAGAGGGACACGGCCTCGCCCAGGGAATGGCGGCTCATCGTATCGGCGCGCAGGGAGAGCATTTTTTCGTACAGCCGGCGCGAAAAACGCCGCTGCAGGAAAATCGCCTCGCGCGCGCCCAGGTAGCTCGTCAGTTGCGAAAAGCCCTGCGACAGCAGCATGGCGGCGAAGGCGAGGAGGATCCACGGCAGGCTCGTCGCGTACCAGCCCAGGCTCATGGCGGGCACCGACCCCGTCAGGTGATCGATGAATTCCTTCTGGAACCACGGGGCCGCGAGGCCCGTCACCGCCGCCATCAGAGACGACAGCAGGATCAGCAGGCGCCAGGACCATCGGTCGAAAATCACGTCCTGGATGAGAGATCGCTCGCGGTGGTCCATCGCCCGGAATCTTAAACCGCTCCGCGGGACTCGTCATCCGGGAAGCATGCCAAGGGAGGTCAAAATGAAGTTTCGCGCATTGCCACCTGAAACGGCGTTTGAATACAATAACGGGCACATGGGAAGCTCGCGATTCGGCCGCCGTCATTTTCTCCGCACCAGCGCCGCCCTGACGGGGGGATGGGCTTTGTCATCCTGCGCGTCGATGGAGCGTCTGTTCGGGCCCGATCAGGGCGTCTATGACGATGAAGTGCTGATCGTCGGCGCCGGGGCGGCGGGCCTGATGGCGGCCTATGAGCTCAAAAAAAAGCAGATCCCTTACCGCATCATCGAGGCTTCACCGCGCTTGGGCGGGCGGGTGCGCACCCTTCATCATTTCAACGGCGATCAGCAGTTCGCCGAGCTCGGCGCGGAGTTCATCGACGGCCGCCACGAGACGGTGTTCGCCCTGTGCTCGGAGCTGAGCCTGCCGGTGGACGCCTTGCCGGATCGACTGGGCGAGGCCGGCGGGTTTTTCGTGCAGGGCTCGCAGGTGATCCCGCGGCGGGACCTGCTGAAAGACCTGCAGCCTTTGGTCAGCAAGCTCGTGCGTTTGCGCTTGCAGATCACCGGCGACGAGGAGAACGCCGCCCAGGCCTTCGCCGCCGGCGCCAGCGAGGACGCGGCCCGTCTGGATCTGATGTCCACCGAGGCGCTCGTTGATCAGCTCGCCCAGGGCCTTTCGCCGCGGGCGGCGGCCTACATGAAGCGCGCCTCCCTGGTGCAATTCGGCGTGGAGCCTTCGCGCCAGTCCTGTCTGCACCTGCTGATGTCCCTGGATCCCGAGGCGCGCTCCTCGGGTCCGTCGCGGGTGCGCGGCGGGATGGGGAATCTCACGCAGGCCCTCTATGAAAGGGTTTGCGGCGTGCTGCCGGAATTTTTCGTGCGTTTCAAAACCAGGCTCCTGTCGATGCGGGACGAGGGCGGGTTTTTCGAGTGCCGCGTGCAGTCCCCTCAAGGGCGCCAGAGCCTGAGGGCCCGTCATGTCATCCTGGCCTTGCCGCCCGCCGCCCTTCGCCGGGTGGAGGGGCTCGCCAACCTCAAGATCGCCGCCATCCGCCGCGAAGCCGTGACGGCCATGAGATTCGCCCATCATTCGCGCACCATCGTGGGTTTCAGCGACCGTTTCTGGAACCTTCGCGGCGAGGGCCCGCTGGGGAGCGGCGCTTTGATGGGGGACTTGCGCCTGCAGAGCTGCTGGGATTCCAGCCGCGGCCAGGAGGGGCGTTCGGGTCTGATCACTTTCACCACCGCCGGGGAAGAGGGTTTGAACCTGGGGGCCGACGCCCCGGAGCTGGGATTGCGCGATCTGGAGCGCGTCTGGAAAAAGGTTTCAGCCTTGTCCGACAAACGCTCGGCGGTGCAGAACTGGTCGCGGGTGCAGGGCCTGGAGGGTTCGGTCACCGTCTATGCGCCGGGGCAGTTCAGCCGCTTCAACGGCGTTTTCCAGGAGGCCGATTACCAGGGCCGCCTGGCCTACGCGGGGGAGCACACCTCGGCCGGCCATCACGGCCGCATCGAGGGCGCTTTGGAGAGCGGCCGCCGGGCCGCGGCCCAGGTGATCGCGGCCCTCGAGTCGGCCGTGAAAAAAGGATAAAAAAGGGCCCGTGTCATGACCGCGGCGGGGCTTTCGGGTTAATTTCGGGGGCCTATGAAGAAAACTGCCGTCCCGAGCAAAGCCGTCGTCACCCGCGAGGAGAAAGTCCGAAGCCTTCTCGCCAAAGTCATGCCCTCGCCGACGGTGCTGAACAGCTACTCGGACGACGAGAAAATAAAAATGATTGAGGAACGCTTCACCGAGATCCTCGAGATCCTGGGCCTCGATCTGTCCGATGATTCCATGAACCGCACGCCCCACCGCATCGCCAAGATGTACGTGAAGGAGCTTTTCAGCGGCCTGGACGCGGCGAACTTCCCGAAGATGACGGTGATCGAGAACAAGATGCGGTACGATCAGATGATCGTCGTGCAGGACATCGACGTCATCTCGTGCTGCGAGCATCATTTCCAGACGATTCAAGGCGCCGCGACGGTGGCCTACATCCCGGACAAAAAGGTCATCGGCCTGTCCAAAATCAACCGCGTGGTCGAGTACTTCGCCCGCCGCCCGCAGGTGCAGGAGCGCCTGACGAAGCAGATCGCCGACTGCCTGCAGCTCGTGCTCGAGACCGAGCACGTCGCCGTGCACATCAACGCCAAGCACTTCTGCGTGATCGCCCGGGGCATCCAGGACGCCAACTCCTCCACGATCACCTCCGACCTGCGCGGCGATTTCAAGCACCGCACCGACACCCGCAAAGAATTCCTCCTCCACTGCCGCAACCACATCTAAAAGGTGCCAGGTCCTGTTTGGTAACGCGCCGCTTGCCCGCCCCGGACGGGGGTGGCGTTGCGATCTCCCATGGTTTAATTTTTTCCCATGCTTGAAATCCGCCGCGCCACGGACGCGGACGCTTCGATCCTGGCCGAACTGGGGCGAAAGACATTCGTTGAGACCTTCGCCGATGACAACACTCCGGAGGACATCGCGCTTTATGTCGCGGAAACCTTCGGGACGGATCAACAGCTCCGGGAAATTCAAGATCCTGCCCGATGGATCGAAATCGCCTGGTTCGCCGGCACCGCCGTCGGCTTTTTGCATCTGCTGAAAGGTCAGCCCGACCCCTCCGTCCAGGGACCGAAGCCTTTGGAAATTCTCCGGCTCTACGTCGATTCGCGCTGGCATGGAAAAGGGGTGGGGGCCGCCCTGATGGAAAGAAGCTTGAAAATCGCCTTTGACGGCGGATTCCAAACGCTTTGGCTGGGCGTGTGGGAACGAAATTTCAGGGCGCAGGCTTTTTACCGGAAATTCGGTTTTGAGATCGTTGGCCAGCATGTTTTTCGCCTCGGCAAAGACGAACAAACTGACTTCATCATGACTCGGGAACTCACGCTTTAAAAATCCCCGGAGAGGCAGTTTCGGGGATTTCCGCGGCGGACAAGCGGTGCGTTACCAAACAGGACCTGGCACCTTTTAGAGCAGGGTGGGTGCCAGCAGTTCCCGCGTGTTCTTCGACAGGCTCGGCTCGTCGAGGATGCGGCGGATTTCCTTCAGCGCTTTTTCGCGCAGTTCCGGCGCGAGTTTGTTGATCACGTTGAAGGAGGCGCTCAGTCGCGCCGCCACTTGCGGGTTCTTGGCGTCGATCTCGAGGATGCGGTCGGCGAAGAAATCGTAGCCCGGGTTTTTGGGATCGTGGAAGCACACGAGGTTCTGACCGAAGACGCGCAACAGGGCGTAGACGTTGTTGGGGTTCGTCAGCTGGAAATCCGGGTGCTTGACCAGGGCCTTCACGGTGTCCTGCGTGTCGGCGCGGCTGGTGTTCGCCTGCACCGTGAACCATTTGTTCAGCACGACCGAATCACCGCGCCAATCGCGGTGGAAGGACGCCAGGGCCTCGTCGCGGCGGCGGTCGTCGCTGTCCGCGAGGATCATCAGCGCCGACATGCGGTCGGTCATGTTCTGGGCCTGCGTGTACTGACGATGAACCAGGTCGAGCACTTCCGGATCGCCGGTCTCGGCCAACACCGAAAGCGCCAGGTTTTTCAACGCGCGCGCCCCCATGCTGCGCGGGTCGATGGCTTCGCCGGAAACTCCCTGCCAGCGGCGCACCAGACCCAAAAGTTCGCTGCGGTTCAGGCGGGCGAGGGCGGCCACGAGGGCTTGACGGGCGGCCCGGAAGGCGGCGGCATCGATCCGATCCAACTGCTGGGCGAGCATCGCGTCCGAAGGCAAGGCGAGAAGCGCCGCCTGATAAGCCGGATCCAGGTCGGCGCGCAGCGCCTCGGACCAGGCCGACAGGTAATGCTCGTCCGGGCGCAGTTCGCGTCCGACTTGGTGATCGGCGACCAGGCGGGCGAGCACCCGCAGACCCGCCTGCTGGGCGGCCTCGCGGCGGTTGAAGCCGTCCGTGTCCTTCGCCATCAGGAAGAACAGCTCCTGGTCCGGTCGATCCCAGTGCAGGACCACCGGCGCGGAAAATTCCCGCAGCAAAGACACATGGGGTTTTTGCGTCAGGCCCGTGAAAACGAAACTTTGTTCCGCCTCTTTCAGCTCGATCAGCGGCAGGCCGTCCGAGTTCAGGCGCACCTGCCGGCTTTGCAGCGGCAGCTCCCGGCCCTGATCGTCGAGGAAGCCCAGGCGGATCGGGATCTGAAAAGGCTTTTTCTCGCTCTGCCCGGGCGTCGGCGCGCAGCTCTGGCGCAGGTGCAGGACGTACTCGCCGCGGTCGGCGCGCCATTCGTCGCGAGCGTCGATTTTCGGCGTGCCGGCCTGGGAGTACCACAATTTCAGTTGAGTGAAATCGGCCTCATTGGCGTCGGCGATGGCGGCGGCGAAATCATCCGTCGTCACGGCCTGGCCGTCATGGCGCTCGAAGTACAGATCCATGCCGCGGCGGAAACCTTTTTTGCCCACCGTCGTCTGCATCATGCGGATCAGCTCGGCGCCTTTTTCGTAGATGGTCATGGTGAAGAAGTTGTCGACGGCGAGGCACGACTCCGGGCGCACCGGGTGCGCCGTGGGTCCGGCGTCCTCGACGAACTGGCGTTCGCGCAGGGAATCGACGTCCTGGATGCGCTGCACGCCCCGGTCCGTCATGTCGGCGGAGAACTCCTGGTCGCGGAACACGGTGAGGCCTTCTTTCAGCGACAGGTGGAACCAGTTCTGCAGGGTCACGCGGTTGCCCGTCCAGTTGTGGAAGTACTCGTGGCCGACGACGGACTCGATGGCCAGGAAGTCATGGTCGGTGGCGCTCTTCGAGTCCGCCAGGACCAGGCGCGAGTTGAAGATGTTCAAGCCCTTGTTCTCCATGGCGCCGGCGTTGAAGTCATCGATGGCGACGATCATGTAATCGCCGAGGTCGTACTCGCGGCCGAAGGCCTCTTCATCCCACTTCATGGATTTTTTCAGCGAGCTCATGGCGTGATGGCAGCGGTCCTGCTTGCCGTGGGCGGCGTAGACCTCCAGGTTCACCTTCCGCCCCGAGCGCGTTGTGAAGCTGTCGCGGATGACGCCGAGATCCCCGGCGACGAGGGCGAAGAGGTAGCACGGCTTCTTGTGCGGATCGCGCCACAGGGCCTCGTGACGGCCGTTGCCGAGATCCCGGGTGTGCGCGCGGTCGCCGTTCGAGAGCAGCACCGGGTATTTCTTTTTGTCCGCCTCCAGGCGGACCGTGTAGCGGGTCATGACGTCCGGGCGGTCGAGGAAGTAAGTGATGCCGCGGAAACCCTGCGCTTCGCACTGGGTGACGAAACAGCCGTTGGATTTGTAGAGCCCCTCCAGCGCCGTGTTGTTCTGCGGCTCGAGGCGGGTTTCCACTTCCAGGAGAAACCGGTCGGGAACGCGGGGAATGACGAGCTTGCCCTCGGATTTTTGATAGTCCGTTGCGGGAAGTTCCCGGCCGTCCAGCTGGAGGGAGCGCAGGTCGAGATCGCGGCCATCCAGTTCCAGCGCCGCGCCCGGCGTGCGGCGGACGATTTCCAGGCGCGACCGCACCCGACAAAAGTCGTCCTGCAGATCGAAGTCGAGTTCGACGGAGTTCACGTCGAAGGCCGGGGGCGCGTAGTCTTTGAGATAGATTCTTTGGGTCGTCATGTTCCTCCCTTGACGGGCTGGCGGAGTCAGGGTGCCATGGAGTCATGGAACCGCAGCTGACTTCGCTCATCATCAATACCGCACATCCCGTTGAAATGCTCGAATTTTACGGCCGCCTCGGCCTGCATTTTGAAACGAAAAAAATCTCGAAAGGCGGGCAGTGCCACAAGGCTTTCATCGGCCCCGTGGAGCTGAGCCTTTTTGAAGCCCATGCGGGCGCGCCGTTTCGCGCGGCCCCGGACGTGCAGCTCACTTTCCGCATCATGGAACTCGACAAGGTCGTGCGCGATCTGTCGCTGATCAAAGGGGTCGAGTGCCTGATGGACCCGACCCTGCTCCCCGAGGGGAAAAAAGCCATTCTGCTTGATCCCGACGGGCGGGCCATCGAGCTCATCGAGATGAACGCGTGAAAAGCGCGGCCGGCGCCTCAAGGGGCACCGGCCTTGGATCTCATCAAGCCAAAAATTCGCGGGCGTGTTTCAGCGAGGTCAAACCCTTGGCGACGGCGGCCAGGCGGGCGACGTCGTGGATTTTCTCCGTCGCCACGCCGAGCTCGCGGATGGCGTTCTCGTGGCTGGCGATGCAGGTCGGGCAACCGTTCACGGCGGACACGGCCAGCGACATCATCTCGAAGTTCTGCTTGCCGTTCGCCGGTTTCATCATCGACTGCATCCGCAGGCCGGCCCGGGTGTAATGCTCTTTGGCCTCCGGGGACAGGTAGCTGCGGAATTTGTAGTAGACGTTGTTCATGCCCATGAGGCCGGCGGTCTCGGCGGCCTCGCGGATCTGATCATCCGGCGCGCCGAGTTCCTTCAAGGCCACCTTGGCGAGGTTCGCCATGGGGTGGTTCTCGAGGGACACGGCGATCGCCAGCAGGTTCAGGAACCTCTCGTTGGGATCGAGTTGACCCTCCTCGAGGAGCTTTTTGAAGTTCAGGGAAAGATCGCGGTAGATCGAGGACGTCGCCTCGAAGTACTCGCTCTCCAGGTATTGATCGACCATCGCGGCGATGTCCATGATCAGCCCTCCAGCAGGGAACGCAGCATCCACGCGGTTTTCTCGTGGAGCTGGATGCGTTGAGTGAGGAGATCGGCGGTCGCTTCGTCGGCGGCTTCTTCGGCCGCGGGGAAGAGGGAGCGCGCGGTGCGCACCACGGCCTCGTGGCCTTCGACGAGGTGGCGGACCATGTCCATGGCTTCGGGCACGCCGTCGGCTTCCTGGATGGAGGTCAGGCGGGCGTATTCCTTGTAAGAGCCCGGAGCGGGGAAGCCCAGGGAACGGATGCGTTCGGCGATGAGGTCCACGGCCGCCCACAGCTCGTTGTATTGCCCTTCGAACATGAGGTGGAGGGTGTTGAACATCGGACCGCGCACGTTCCAGTGGAAATTGTGCGTTTTCAGATAGAGGGTGTAGGTGTCGGCCAGAAAGCGGCTCAGGCCTTCGGCGATTTTTTTGCGGTCGGCTTCTTTGATGCCGATGTCGATCGGCGGGGCGTGCGTGGCTTTCATTGCTACCATCTCCGTTTCGGATTCAAATTCTTGAAAATCAGTCATCATTCGGACAGGCCACGGTGGACTCCCGATCGGGAGCCCACCCGTGGCGGGGGACAAGGCTCACAGCGTGGCTTGGCCTTTTTCCCAGTTGCAGGGGCAGAGTTCGTCGGTTTGCAAAGCGTCCAGGGTGCGCAGCACTTCCTTGACGTTGCGGCCGACCGACAGGTCGTTCACGGAAACCCAGCGGATGACGCCGTCCGGATCGACGATGTAGGTGGCGCGCAGCGGGACCATGTCCTGCGGGTGCAACACGCCCAGGGCGCCGGTCAGTTCTTTTTTGATGTCGGCGAGCATGGGGAAGCCCAGGTTTTTCAGATCCGGGTGGTTGTTGCGCCAGGCGAGGTGCACGAAGTGCGAATCGCAGGAGACGCCGAACAGCTGGGCCTCACGGGCCTGGAAGTTCTTCAGCTCTTTGTTGAACTCGGCGATTTCCGTCGGGCACACGAAGGTGAAATCCAGCGGCCAGAAGAAGTAAACGGCCCATTTGCCTTTGGCGTCTTTCTGGCTGGCTTCCGTGAATTCTTTGCCTTTCTCGAGGGAAACGCAGGCTTGCATTTTGTACTCAGGGAACTTCTGACCGATACCCAGCATGATAATCTCCTTTAGCTTGGGGTGTTTGTTTTGAACTGTTTCTGAAACTTCGGTTATTCCACGCGGCCTTTCACGACGACGTCCACGCGGTGGGCGCGGAACTTCTTCGGCAGCTTGTACGTCACCTCGACGTCCTCTTCCGGCAGGTCATAAAGACGACCGCTTTTCTCATCGAGGAAATGATGATGGTCCTCGATGTTGTGATCGTAAATGACCTTGTCGGAATGGGGGAGGCGCAGAGCCTGCAGCAGGCCGGCTTCCACCAGGGTGCCGAGAGTATTGTAAACCGTGGCTTGACTGATTTTGTCGAGGTTCTTTTCCGCCCATTCGCGCACCTGGTCGGCGGTGGGGTGATCGGCCTCGCACAGAATATGGCGGAAGATGGCGATGCGCTGCAGAGTGGGCTGCACGCCGGCGTCATTCAGCTTTTGCTCGATCTCGGCGGGACTCAGGCAAAGTCTTTTTGTCATGGCCGCTCTCCTTCCATCCGCGCTCCCCAGGGGATTGCCGCAGGGAATCATATTCGTTCTAGAGTTAGAATAATTCTAAACGTAGATGAGGTCAAGGGGAGGATCGGTTTTGGGACAGGGTGTGAAATATCTGGAAAGACTGGATTTTAAGGGCCTGACGGAAATCCGCCGGCCCTGACCAAAAATCAATTCAACTTGATACTGACGCTTTGAACGGTCTTGCCTTCGATGTCCTTGATCTCGATGCCGACGCGTTTGCGTTTCCAATCGATGTCGAGCAGGCCGAAGTTTTCCTTGATGTACACCGGTGACACGTAAGTGCTGTCGTTTTCCAGCTCCGCGTCGGCCTCGTTGATCGGTCCCGCCGTCACGTCATAAAGCGGGCCCCAGCCTTTGACGTCGGTCTTGGCGATGCTCGCCAGACGACGGTCGCCGGAAAGCACCAGGACGTTTTTCGCCTTGGTCTTTTTCAGCAGCTGGAAGAACTTTTCGCGCTCGTGCGGGAAGAGGCCCCAGTTTTCCGCGTTGGGCTCGGTGGCCACCAGCTGGATGGGCGTGACGATCACGCGCAGCTGGGCGGGTTTCTGCAACTGATCCTCGAGCCACTCCCACTGATCGTTGCCGAGCAAGGTGGCCGACTTGTCGTCGTTGACGGCGAAACGGCGCGGTCCTTCCGAGGCCTTTTTCAGCGGGCTGCGGAAGCTGCGGGTGTCGAGCATGATGACCTGCATGGTCGGGCCGCTCACGCGCTTGCGGCGCTTGCCCGAGACCTGTCCGCCCATCAATTTGGCGTGGTAAAGACCGTCGCGGTTGAAGGGGATGCTGTCCTTGACGTAGACCCAGTGATTCAGGAAATCCCGGCGAGCCTGCGCTTTGGTGGCCGCATCGGCGCCGCCGTCCAAAGTGCCGAGGTCGCGGTCATTCCAGATCGCCATGAAGGGGATCTTCTCGCGGGCGTTGCGGTAGTCCGCCAGCGCATCGAGTTTTTTGTACTGGTCGCTGATGGAGTTGGTGTCCGTCGCATCCACCAGATCGCCCACGAACAGGAACAGGTCCGGCGAAGCGGCCAGCACCGTCTTCCACAAGGGCTGGGCCTCGTTCTGGTTCGCGCCGCCGGCGAAGGCGATTTTTTCCGGAGCCTGGGCGAAATCCACGCCGCGGGGATTGTAGGGCAGGGCCGTCGGGGCCCGTCCTTCAACCGCGGCGGCCTTCGTCCCGTTGGCGGCGCGGGCGGAGCCCTCCGCCGTCGCGCCGTGATGCCCGGCCGGTTGGTGCGAACAACCGGCGGCAAGAAGGCCCATTCCAAGAAGTCGGACAATGTTGCGAGCCTTCATTTTAGCGGCGCTCGTTCAAGGGTTTTACGGCGCGCTGTTCGGCGCCGATGTACTCGGACAAGGGACGGATGATGCGGTTGTTCGCCCGTTGCTCCATGAAGTGGGCCGACCAGCCGGTCGTGCGCGCCATCACGAAGATCGGGGTGAAGAAGTCGATCTCGAAGCCCATCATGTAGTAAGCCGGGCCGGCCGGGAAATCGAGGTTCGGGTAGATGCGTTTTTTGTCGACCATGACTTTTTCCAGGGTCTCGTAGATCTGCATCCACTTGGTCTCGCCGGTCACTTCGGCCATCTTCAGGGCGTACTTCTTCATCGTCGGCACGCGGCTGTCGCCTTTGCGGTAAACGCGGTGGCCGAAGCCCATGACTTTTTTCTTTAGCGACAGGGCTTCCAGCATCCACGACTCCGCCTTGGCCGGGTCGGCGATCTCGATCATCATGTGCATGACCTGCTCGTTGGCGCCGCCGTGGAGCGGGCCCTTCAGAGCGCCGATGCCGGCGACGGTGGCGGAGTAGATGTCCGATTCCGTCGACGCCACCACGCGGGCCGTGAAGGTCGAGGCGTTGAAGCTGTGCTCGGCGTACAGGATCAGGGACACGTCGAAGGCCTTCACCACCTCCGGCTTCGGAACCGTGCCGAAGCACATGTGGAAGAAGTTCTCCGAGAGCGTCAGGTCCTTGCGCGGCGGGATGAAATCCAGGCCTTTTTTGAAGCGGTAATCCGCGGCGACCGCCGTCGGGATTTTCGCCAGCATGCGGATGGCTTTGTCGAGGTTGGTGGCCGGGGTGGCGTCCCAGACGCGCTCGTCCTCACAGCCCATGAAGCTCACGGCGGTGCGGATGGAATCCATCGGGTGGCACTTTTTCGGCAGGGCCTTGATCACGCCCAGGCACTCTTTCGAGATGTCGCGGTACTGGCGCTCTTTCTCCTCGAAGTCCTTCAGCTGGGCGGCGGTCGGCAGATCGCCGTTGTACATGAGGTAGGCGACTTCCTCGAAGCGGCAGTTTTCGGCGAGATCCTGCACCGGGTAACCGCGGTAGATCAGGGAGTTGGTGTCGGGATTCACCTTGGAGACGGCCGAGGTGTCGATCACGGAACCCTCGAGGCCTTTTTTGGTGTTCACTTTGTCCGGTTCCGGAACGTAATCCGGGTTCACGTAATCTTTGGATTCGACCATGTTCTCTCTCCTTGTTACTTCAGTTTAAAATTGAAAATGTTCTGATCAAAACTGTTGTATTCCTCGTAGCGCGTGAGCTCGTAGAGCTCCTTGCGGTGCTGCATGCGATCGAGGATGCCTTCCTGCGTGCCCTGGGCTTTGATCGCCTTCAGGCCCTCTTCCGTCGCTTTCATGGCGAGGCGGAAGGTCGTCACCGGGTAGATCACCATGTTGTAACCCAGATCCTGCAGGGTCTCGGTGCTGAGGAGCTTCGACTTCCCGAACTCCGTCATGTTGGCGAGCAAAGGCACGCTGACGGCGGCGCGGAATTTCTCGAATTCCTTTTCGTCCTGCAGGGCCTCGGTGAAGATCATCTCGGCGCCGGCGTCGATGTAGGCCTTGGCGCGCTCGATGGTTTTATCGAGCCCTTCCATGGCGCGGGCGTCGGTGCGCGCGATGATCAGGAAATTCGAATCGAGGGCCTTGCCCCGGCAGGCGGCGGCGATCTTGCGCACCATCTGCTCCACGGGCACGACGGCTTTGCCGTCGAGGTGGCCGCAGCGCTTCGGGTTCTCCTGGTCCTCCAGGTGGCAGCCGCTCAGGCCCATCTCGATGAGCTCCTGCACGGTGCGCGTGACGTTCATCGGCTCGCCGAAACCGGTGTCGGCGTCGATGATGGCGGGCAATTTCGTGGTGCGGGCGATCTGCCGGCCCCGCTGCGCGACTTCCGTCAGCGTCGTGAGGCCGATGTCGGGATAGCCCAGGTCGTTCGACAGGACCGAGCCCGAGATGTAGACGCCGTCGAAGCCCTGGCGCTCGATCGCCATGCTGACGATCGGCGACCAGGAGCCGGGAAACTGCAGGAGCCTCCCGGATTTCAGGGCCTGGCGGAACATCTGGCGTTTGGTCGCGGGGGATTCAGCCGGGAACAACATCTTAGAAAATGCCTTTCTCGTCGCGCTTGTTGTTGGTCAGCTTGTCGATCGGGATCTGCACGTTGAGCAGCTTCACTTCGTTGGCGGTCAATTCCGGCAGGCGTTCGCAAAGCGAGATGAAGCGGTTGCGCTCGTCCTTGGTGATGATGCCTTCGGTGAGGGTGTCGAACTTGCGGATGTAGTCGGCGCGCTGGAAGGGCTTGGCGCCGGCCGGGTGGGCGTTGGCCACACCGAGCTCGTCGACGATCTTGCTGCCGTCGTTCATGAGGATCTCCACGCGGCCGCCGAACTGTTTTTTGTCCGGGTCCATGGCGTGATAGGCCTCGGTCCATTTCGGATCCTCGAGGGTGCGGATCTTGTGCCACAGGCGGACCGTGTCGGCGCGCTGGGCGCGTTCCGGCGAGTAGGAGTTCACGTGGTGCCAGGTGCCGTCCTGCAGGGCCACGGCGAAGATGTACATGATCGAGTGATCCAGGGTCTCGCGGGAGGCCTTCGGGTCCATCTTCTGCGGATCGCCGGCGCCGGTGCCGATGACGTAGTGGGTGTGGTGCGAGGTGTGGATGACGATCTCTTTCACGTCGTCGAAATTCTTGATCTGCTTGCCCATGCGGAAAGCCAGATCGATGAGGGCCTGCGACTGGTACTCGGCGGAGTGCTCTTTCGTGTAGGTCTCGAGGATGGCGCGTTTTTCCTCGCCGTGCTCCGGCAGCGGCACTTCGTAGCGGCCGTTTTTCCCGGAGAGCATGTAAGCGATGACGGAGTCCTCGCCTTCGTAGATCGGGCTCGGGGCGCCTTCACCGCGCATGATGCGGTCGACGGCCTCGACGGCGAGTTTGCTCGAGTGGGCGGGCGCGAAGGCCTTCCAGGAGGAGATCTCGCCTTTGCGCGACTGGCGGGTGGTGAAGCTCACGTGCACGGCCTGCTGGATGGACTGGAAGATCGTTTCGACGGGCAGATCCAGCAGGGCGCCGATGCCGCCGGCGGAGGCCGGGCACAGGTGGGCGATGTGGTCTTTCTTGAACTCGTGCAGGCAGATGGCTTTGACGAGGTTCACGTGCAGCTCGTAGCCGGCGACGATGCCGCGCAGGAGCTCCTGACCGTTTTTGTTTTTCTGCTGGGCGACCGCCAGGATCGGCGGGATGTTGTCGCCGGGGTGGGAGTAGTCGGCGGCGAGGAAGGTGTCATGGTAGTCGAGTTCGCGGACGGCGGTGCCGTTGGCCCAGGAGGCCCATTCACAGGAGAACGTCTGGTCGTTCGGCATGCCGAAGACGGTGGCGCCGCCGGCGCGCGGATGGGCGAGGGCCATGGCGCGGGCCGAGGCGACGGGGCGGCGGTTGGCGGCGGCGATGGCCACCGAGGCGTTGTCGATGATCCGGTTGATCACCATGTCGATGACGTCGGCTTTGATCGGGGTTTTGTCGACGCAGATCTCGGCCATTTTCCAGGCGAGCTGGTCTTTGCGGTCGAGTTTTTCTTTGGACGGATAAACGCGGACGGGGTGCTTTCTCATGGATTCTCCTCAGGGTGTCATGAACCTCGCCACGCTCGCACGGGCCCTCGCTCCCGTCAAGAAAGCGGGGCGCGGGGAGAGGACGGAAAAAGCAACCGCAACACTGCGTCAGATGCGGCTTTCCGGGAAAAGCGGAGTGGTGCCTCGCGTTGCATGCGGGCTCTCTCTTCTCAGGGGATTTTCAATCCGCTTCAGAACTCGATTTTGCGCGGGAAGTGGCAGGTGTAGCCGCCGGGATTTTTCTGCAGGTAATCCTGATGATAGCCTTCGGCTTTCCACCATTCGGTGAAGGGCAAGATTCGGGTCACGACGGGTTTTTTCCAGGCGCCGGATTTGTTGACGCGCTCGATGACTTTCTCGGCGACGCGCTTTTGCTCGTCATTCAGGGTGAAAATGGCCGAGCGGTATTGCGTGCCCACGTCGTTGCCCTGGCGGTTCTCCGTGGTGGGGTCGTGGATCTTGAAAAAATACAGCAGGATTTTCTCGTAGCTGGTTTTTTGCGGGTTGAATTCGATGCGCACGGATTCCGCGTGCCCGGTGGCGCCGGTTTTCACCAGCTCGTAGGTGGCGTTCTTGATGGTGCCGCCGGTGTAGCCCACCTCGACATCCACGACGCCGGGTTGCTGCCGCAGCAGTTCCTCCATGCCCCAAAAGCATCCGCCGGCCAGCACGGCCACTTCATGACGACTCACGGGAACCTCCTTCTTGGCCGCCCGGGGCGCCGCCCCCGCCGTCCAGGCCATCAACAAAATCAGAACGCTTCCCCCGAACCACTTCATCCCCGTAGGGTGCCAGGCTCCCCTCCCCGACGCAAGCCCACCCAAAAGGTGCCAGCTCCTGTTTGGGGATGCAGCGCATCCCCAAACAGGAGCTGGCACCTTTTGGGAACGCGCGGTGTCCACCAAGAGGAGCTGGCACCCTTTAGAAGGTGCCGATGGAGAGGTGGAAGCGCCAGGGGGCTTCGTTGGGGCGGGGCTTGAGTTTCCAGCCGAATTCGACGTTCAGGGGGCCGACGGGGGTGTTGTAGTGGAAGCCGAAACCGGTGGAGTCGCGGTAGTCGTCGGGCAGGTTCAGGCCGACGATGCGCACGGTGCCGCCGTCGTAGAAGACCGAGCCGCCGATCTCGCCCCAGATGGGAAAGCGCACTTCGGACTTCAAGAGGCCCATGGTGGCGCTGGTGAGGAGCTTGTACGTGTCCGTGCCGCCGAGGTCGTTGTTGTTCGGGAAGACTTCATCGGTCCCGGCCTCGTAGCCGCGCAGCGTGGAGCGACCGCCCAGGACGAAACCGACCTTGTCGTACGGCACGCCGCCGTCAATGCCGTGACCGACGCTTTGCAAATAACCGCCGCGTAGGGAGTTCGCCCACACCCAGCCCGGATTCCAGAACGTCCAGTAGTGGGTGGCCGAGGCCGTGCTCCGCCAGTACTCGTCGCTTTTCACGCTGCCGATCTTCGGCGAGGAAAACTCCACCGAGAGCTTGCTGAGGGAGCCCTTGCTCGGGTTGAAGGGGTTGTCGCGGTAATCGACGTCCAGGCGCAGGATCGTGGAGGCGATGTCGAGCTTGCTCTCGCGGTTGCTGTTCAAATAAGTGTTGTTGTAAGTCCCGAGGCTCCAGACGTCCCAGATGCCGGTGACGTGCGAGGTGAAGTCGCGCTCGATGGAGTAAGTCGTCTGGTTCGACTCCTCGACCTTCTGCTCGGTGTAATCGACGATGGTCTTCGAGCGGCTGACGTTGGCGCGGAAGCGGTTGCGCGTGTTGAACAGGTAAGGCTCGAGGTAACCGAGCACGACCTTGTTGTCGAGGTACTTGAGCTTCGTGTTGTAGTTGGCCTCGACCCGCGCCGACACCCCGCGACCGGTGCCGAACAGATTGCGGTAACCGATGCCGGTGTAACCGCGGATGGTCAGCTCGTTCTCGTTGGTGGCGCCCACGCCGATGGTGAAGAGCCCCGGGTTGCGCTCGGTGACGCGCACGATGACGGTGCGGTTGGCGACGGCGGTTTTCTCTTCGAGGGTCTTCACCTCGACGCTGCCGAAGTAACCCGTGCGCTGCAGGCGCGACACCGTCTCCTCGATCTTCGACGGCGTCAGCAGCTCGCCGACCTCGAAGTCGAGTTCGTTCATGATGACGTAATCCTTGGTGAAGGTGTTGCCGTCCAGGAGGATGGAGGCGACGCGCACCTGCGGTCCTTCCTGGATGCGGTAGAGCAGCTCGGCCCGGGTGTTGTCCTCGTTGTAAGTGACCAGATCGCCGCTCTCGTTCAGGATCTGCATCTCGATGAAGCCGTGCTCCTGGTAGAAATTCTTCAGCGCCGCCTTGGATTTCTCGATCTCGTTCAGGCGCAGGGCCTCGCCGGCGCGCAGGTCCAGCAGGCCCTGCAACTCGGCGGACGGGAAACTGAAATTGCCTTCGAAGGAAATACCGTCCACCAGGGTGAGCGGCCCCTCATCCATGTTCACGTGCAGGGTGATCTTGCTGCGGTCGCGGTTGTACTGGGTGCGCGTCGAGATGATCTTGGCGACCAGGTAACCCTCGTTCTGCAGCTCGAGGACCAGGTTCTTGAAGCCCGTCTCCAGATCGTCCTTGTTGTAAAAACCCTGGTCGACGATCTTCGAGCTGTGTTCCTGGATGAACTCCGCGTAGAACTCCGGCGGCCGCGAGATGCGGCCGCGCACGTCGATCTTCTCGAGGCGGATCTGCGGCCCCTCGTCGATGATCAGCAGCAATTTGCGCGAGAAGGGGGTCGAACCCTCGTTCTCCTCGACGCGGGTCTCGACGCGGGCGTAACCGCGCTGCAGGTAGGCCTGACGGATTTTTTCCGCGAGCTCGTTGCCGACGCTGGGGTTGACGGTGAAGAAGTTCTTGAGGTCGATGATCTTCTCCTCGAGAAAACGGCTGGACAGGGCCTTGTTGCCGCGGAAGTCGACGGAGTAGGACTCCGGCTTGTCGACGCGGAACGTGACGACGGCGGAGGTCTCATCGGCGGAGAATTGCGTTTCCGGCCCCGTCAGTTCGGCGCGCAGGTAGCCCTTCGTGCGCAGCTCCGTTTTCAGGATGTTCTGGGCGTTCTGCAGGCGGTCTTCCGTGTAGGGGGCGCCACGCAGCTTTTCCAGCAAGCGCTTGAGGCGCTCGTTCAGGGCGCCGTTGGCGGACTCGACCCTCCAGTCGCGGACCACCGTCACCGCCCCTTCGTTGACTTTGACGTTCAGCTGCACGAGACCCGGGGTCTCCTCCGGCGTTTCGATGTCGATGATGGGATTGAGCGCGCCGCGGTCCTTGTAGGCGTTGCGCAGGCGGGTGGCGGCCTCGATCAGAGCGTCGACCTGGTAGGTGTCGCCCTTGGCCAGGCCGAAAGCGCCGCGGGCCGCCGACTCGCTCAGGATGTCCAGGCCCGTGAAGCGCACGCCGGCGATGCGGCGGGCGAGGCGGACTTCGAGTTTCCACGGGCCGCCGGCGTCCTCTTCGACCACCAGGGCTTTTTCCACGCCCGGCATGCGCTGCAACGACCGCAGCAATTCGTCCACGGCCTCGAGGCTCAGGCTTTTCCCCGCCAGATTCGGGTCGGTTTTCAAAAGCTCCTCGCGCTGGGGCGCGGGCAGGGCCGACAGGTCCACGGCACGGGGCGCCGCCTGGGCCAGCGCCCCGCCGATCAGCCATGCCAGCAGAAACAGCCCCGTCCGCCTCATTTGAACTCCCGTTTGAATTCCAGATCGAGGCCGAAGATCGAGTCTTTTTTCTGGGCGGAATCCCGTTGCAGGGTGCCTTCCTGCCCCTCGCGCTCCTCGTAGGAGCCGATGGCCGAGACGTTGCTGTTGATCTGATACTGCAGTTTGAACTCCTGGGAGCCGACGTCGCTGTTCATCGGCCGCAGGTACATGGCGTTCAGGCGGTCCGACAGGCGCTTGGTGAAGGTCCACTTCGGCACGCTGATGTTCTTGGTGCTGTCGTAGGTCGAGGTGATCTGCACGCTGATGCCGGTGGTGTTCTGGAAGCCTTTGCTGATCCCGCTGCGCGACAGGCCGAGCCCGAGGGCCTCGTAACCCAGCTGCTCGGCCTGGGTGCGCGACGATTGCGAACCCTCCATTTTCTGCGAAGTCACGCCGAGGGCGAGGAGCGAGATGATGTCCTGTTCGGGCAGGGGCGGCACGCTGGTCATGCGGATGGTCGGATTCGGTTTCGCCGGCCCCTGCACGAGGACGTTGATGTCGTATTCGCCGACGCGGGACTGGGCCGAGAGGTACAGCTCCGGATTGATCTCCTCGGTGTTGGTGAAATTGATGTTGCCCGTGTTCACGTCGAAAATCTTGTCCTTGATGATGATCTTGGCGTTCTTGTCGATGCTGATCCGCCCCAGCAGGATCGGGTTCTGCGGCGGGCCTTTCACCTGCAGCGTGCCGGTCAGCGTCCCGTCCATCAAGGAGTTCCGCACCACGATGTTGCGCAGGAGGAGGACCTGCAGGTCGAGGACCACGGGATCGAACTGCGCCTGCCGCAGGATTTTCGGCAGATAGGGGCTGACGCGCAGGTGGGCGTTCGTGTCGTCGCCCTCGGTGAATTCTTTTTCGATCAGGGCGGAGGACACCTCGTAGGTTCCCGACAGCACGAAGGGGAACCACTTGCCGGAGAACAGCAGGTTGGCGCGGCCGTTGGTGCGCACCTTCTCGGGCACGTTCATGCTCAGCCCTTCCGCCTGCAGGCGGATGCTCACCGGGATGTCGCCGTAGCCGTTCAGCTGCACGGATCCCTCGCCCGAGAACTGTCCGCCGGCGAGCTGCCCTTGCAGGTCCTGGACGAGGATGCGGCTGTGGGAGAAGATCACGTCCGTCTGCACTTTCTCGAGCGGATGGGGGAAGCCCTTCAGGCGGATGAAGGTGTTCTTGATCGAGGCGTTGCCCAGGATCTGCGGTTTCCACAGCGTGCCGCTCACGGTCGCTTCCATGCGGAAAGGCCCGCCGAGATCCTCGAGGAACGGCGTCAGCATCTGCAGGAGCCGGAGGTCCGCCGAGGCGGCGACGCTCAGATTCAGGCGGTCCAGCCGGAAGCCCTCGCCGCGCAGGCGGATCGAGGTGTTGCCGGGGCCCTCCAGCATGAAGTTTTTCAGCGAGATGTCGCCGCGGTCGAACTGCACCTCGGCGCTGTCGCGGTTGCTCAGGCTGAACGCGCCCCGTTTCAGGGACAGGTTCCTCACCAGGACGCGACCGCTGAGCTGGTCGAAGCGCCCGCTGTCGGAGGAGAGCTCGATGTCGGACGTCAGGTTGGATTCGTACTCGTTCTGAAGGTTGGTGGCGCCGACCAGGGACAGCAGGCTGGTGAAGGCCCAGTCCGAGGTCTTCAGCCGCACGTGCAAAGGGGCGCGCCCTTCCTGGAAGGGCAATTGCCAGTCGCCCTGGATGCGGTTGCCGAAAAGGTTCGCCTCGCCGGCGACCAGGTCCCGCGTCAGGTGCACGTTGAAGAAGGAGCTCGGCACCTCGTGCTCGTCGACGACGAGGTCCGACAGGGAGCCGCGCAGTTTCATGTCGGGGCGGTCGACGGGCCCCTTGATCTGGCTCGAGACGTTCAGCTGCCCCGAGAGGTTGCTGCGGATGCGGTTGACGAATTCGGATTCCTCCAGGCGGAACTGCGCGAGGTCGACCAGCAGGTCCATCTCCTTGTGGCGCGAGATGCCGCCGGTCGCGACGAGGGTCGCCGGGCCCTTGCGCATCTCCGCCGTCTTCAGCGCGATGTTGCCCTCGACCCCTTCGGTCACCAGGCGCAGCTGATCGAAGGAGTCGCCCTGCAAGCGGCCGTTGCGGAAAGTGGCGTCCAGGCGGTGATTGAGTTTCCAGAAGTTCAAAGGGCCGTCGAAACTCATCTTCGCCGCGCCGGCGGCCTGCACGTCGAGGGGGAATTTCCAGATGCGCGAGAACACGGTGGTGATGTCGGCCGCCTCGAGGTTGCCGGAGTGGAAGGATCCGGCGATCTGATCATGGCGCAGGTCCAGATCGAGTTCGCCGCCGGCCGTGGTGCGGCCCAGGGTCATCATCAGGTCCTCGAACAGCAGATGGCCGTCGCGGTAGCGCAAAAGACCGGCGACGGCGCCCAGGGTGTGGTTCTCGAAAACGAAATCCCGCGTCGCGAGTTTCAGTTCGAAGGTGGCGCTGTCGGAGTCGCCGCGGGTGAAGCCTTCCACGGGTGAGGTGCCCTCGAAGTGCAGGCCGGAGAGGTCCTCGATGTCTTTGAAGGCGATCTGCGGGCTCTTGTAGTCGATGCGGAAACCGGTCTTGAAGTTGACCGTGCCGTCCACCTGGCCGCGGCTGCCGCCGATGCGCACGCGGGTGCTGAACTTCACGTCGTCGGCCGTGATGGCGGCGTCGCCTTCCGCCTCCAGGTCGCGCAAGGAGACGATGGTGTGGGCTTTGTCGCGATTCTCGGCGCGCACCAGGAGGTGGTCCGCCTTGACCTGCCCGCGGCAGTTCACCCGCAAGGGCGACAGCTCCCCTTCGCAGGGCAGGGTGGCGCCGAGGGTGATGTCCACCGGGATTTTTTTCAGGTTCAGGGATTGGAAGAGGGCCTGCAGATCCAGGTTCCTGGTGCGGGCCTCGGTGCGGAAGGCGAAAGGCGCCTGGAACTCGAGGGTGGTGTTGACGAGTTCCGCCTGCCCGGCCGGATGCCCCAACGTGATGTTCTTCACCTGCAGGGCTTTTTGCGTGAGCGTGCCCTCGAGGCTGGCGTCGCCGATGTGCAGGTTGCCGACGCGCACGGCGCGGGTGCGGGCGGTGAGGGCGTTTTCGAAATGCGCCGTGCCCTGCAGGCGGATGTCCGTCTCCACGGCGAGGGAGCCCGACAGCGGCGGCAGCTTCACGTCCGGCAGGAAGGCGGCGAGCTCCTTCGCGACTTCCTCCAGGTTGACGTCGGCTTCCGCCTGCATGCGCAGGCGCGGTTTCAGGGTCAGGTTGGCGGGATCGTCGGAGCTGCCTTGCGCGCGCAGCACGATGTTGTTGCGGCGCACGCGCAGATCCTGCAGCAGCAGGCTGCGCGCCCCGAGTTCCGCCGACAGGGTGGCGCCCACCGTGACGGCGGGGGCCTGTTTCCAGGCGACGGTGATCTCCGGCAGATGGGCGTCCAGCCGCAGCCGCCGGTCGCGGTTCTGCAGGATCAGCGTGCGGGCGAGGAGTTGCGCGCGCAGTTCCTCGCGGCGCGAATCCAGCTCCCAGCGGGCGTTTTCCAGAACGATGTTTTTCAGCGGCACTTTTTCCAGCCAGCCGAAGAGTTGATCCAAGGGCAGGGCTTTCGCGGGTTCGGACGAATCGAGCAGGGGATCCAGCCGCACGGCCCCTTCCGGCTCCTGCAGGACGAGGGAAACCACTTCGGCGCGACCGAGCAGCACGTCGAAGAAATCCAGACGGACGCGCAGGTTCTTCACTTTCACCGGGCCGAGGATGTCGGCGGTTTTGCCCAGAGGTTTGACCTCGAGGTCCGCGAGCTCGGCGCCGAGGGGGAACACCCGCAAACGCAATTCCCGCAGTTGCACGTCCACCAGGCCGCTTTCAGCGGCCCGCGCCAGCGCCTCCCGCTTCACCCACTCCGCCAGACGCGGCATCGCCACCAGGTCGATCAGCGCCCACAGGACGAGCAGCGCGGCGAGGGGGGTGAGGAGGATCAGCAGAACCCTTTTCACTGATGACCCCGCCAGGCGTTCAGCAGCGAGTGTCCGGAGCGGTACTGCGGGCGGGCCGCCAGCAGGGACTCCATCACCTCGATGGCGGTGTGTTTCTGGCCGAGTCCCCACAGGGCCTGGGCGCGCAGATAGGCCGTGGCGAAAAACGCCTCGGGGTCGGGCGCCTGCGTGACTTCGACCCGCGCCAGCTCCTGCAGAAGCTCGAGATGGCGGCGCGCCGCCAGCAGCAGCTCCAGGCGCAGCCACTGCGTGGAGGCGCCGTCGTCCTCGCTCAAGGCGAGCAGACCCAGCGCGTCCTCCCAGCGCTCCAGCATGGCCGCGGCCACCGCGAAATCAGGGATCAGATCCGCGTGGGCGGCGGCGGCCACCCGCAAGGCGTCCACGAAAGCGAGGAGGAACTTCTCTTCCCCCGGCTCCCTCGCCAGGTCATCGAAACGCGCGGATGGCGAGAGGCGGTTGTGCCGCGCCAGGATCTCGAGGGCGTAGCGCTCCTTGTGCTCGCGGGCTTCCTTCCGCACGTCGCCATCGGTGGGGAACATGCGCTGCAGTTTTTCCAGCAGGCGTTTCTCCTGCTCGTAGAGCTGCTGCGTGCGCAGGGTCACCAGTTGCTCCAGCATCTCTTCCTTTTCCTGCTGGAAGTTTTTGATCATTTTGAGGCGGCGGTCGGCGCGTTCTTGTTTATTGGCGGGGAGGTGGGGATCCAGGGCCCGCGAGCGGCTGGCCTCGGCACGGCCCCGGGTTTCATCGATGCCGCGGATCAAGGCTTCGGCCAGCGCGCCGCTGATCCCGGAGCGCGACAGGGCGATGGCCTCCAGGAAGTAGGGCCACGGCACCGGGAATTCCGGTTTCGACCAGTGGCGCATCACAAATAGGATCAGTTTTGAATACAAACCGGCGTGCAACAGGAACCGCGCCAGGGGAACGACCAGGTCCACGGCCAGCAGTCCGTCCTCGTCGCTTTCCACGGAACTCATCAAGCGCTCGGCCGTCTCATCCGGAGACAGCGGGGCATCGAGAAGCGACTTGATTTCCAATTCGAAAGACAGCGACAAACCACTCTCCCTTGAGGCTTTCTTCAACTCTCTGGATTTTCTCCTGTTTGCAAGAGATTCAGGAGACTTAACGCATTGAATTAAGACCAGAAATCAAGCTCAGGACAGAAGACCGGTCTTGTTCCTGTTTTCTTCCAGGACCTCATATTTCGGATTTAGGTTCCGAAGTAAATTGTGAAGCTCGAAAACAGTCCTCGAAAGGATGTGTCCGATGAAACGCCAATTGGGTTTGAAGACGAAACTGATCGGCCTCTGCCTGACCTACTGCGCCCTGAACGCGGTGGTCGGCGGCATCGGGTACGTCGCTCTGAACCGGGTGAGCGACGAGTACGAACATATCTCGCAAGTGAACATGCCCAATCTGAACACCTTGCAGAACATGCTCGGCGATTACCGCGGCATCCGCATCCGCCTCCGGACCTTGGGCCTGCCGGGCCTGACGGCGGAGCAGGGCCAGGCCGCCATCGCCGAAACACAGGAGTTCATCGCGACCTACGAGAAGGAAGCCGCGAGGTACGAAGGCCTGGAATTCGTCCCCGGCGAGAAAGAACTGTACGAGCCCACCAAAAAATCCTGGCTGGTCTTCAAGGCCCTCGGCGCGCGCGTCGTCGAGATCTACCAGGGGCAAAAACCCGGCTGGCAGAACGAGCTGCAGGCCATCTTCATGAAGGATTGCCCGGAAGCGGCCAAGGCCTACACGGATGACATCACCAAGCTGATCGAGTTCAACACCGCGCAGGCCGACATGTGGGCGAAGAGCGCGCACGACACCTCCGACCGCGCGGAGACGTGGTCCCTGATCGTCATGATCGGCGGCTCGGCGTCGGCTTTGCTGCTCGGTTACCTGTTCGCCCTGTCCCTGACCCGGGCGTTCCAGAAAATGACGGATCACCTGAGCCGCACGGCCGGCGAGGTGGCTTCGGCCTCGAGCCAGATCGCTTCGACCAGCACGTCCCTGTCCGCCGGCGCCGTCCAGCAGGCCAGCGCCGTGGAAGAAACCATGGCGGCGGTGCAGGAGATCACCTCGATGGTGGAACGCAACGTGGAGAACGCCGATCACACGACGTCGATCTCGCAATCCAACGAGGAGGCGAGCGAGCGCGGCCGCCAGGCCGTCGAGGAAATGGTGCAATCGATCACGGAGATCAACCGCAGCAACGACCGCATCATGGAGCAGATCGATGACAGCAACCGTCAGATCGCCGAGATCGTCAACGTCATCTCCGAGATCGGCAACAAAACGAAAGTCATCAACGACATCGTCTTCCAGACGAAGCTCTTGTCCTTCAACGCCTCGGTCGAGGCGGCCCGCGCCGGCGAGCACGGCAAGGGTTTCGCCGTCGTCGCCGAAGAGGTCGGCAACCTCGCCCAGATGAGCGGCAACGCCGCCAAGGAGATCTCCACCATGCTGGAAGAGAGCATGCGCAAGGTGGAGGGCATCGTCGAGGACACGAAAAGCAAAGTCGGCCACCTGATCGAAGCCAGCCGCCACACGGTGGAGGGCGGCGCCGCCACGGCCCAGCGCTGCAGCCAGATCCTGGAGGAGATCGTCGGCAGCGTCCGCGAAGCCCGCAGCCGCGTCGTCGAGATCGCCAAGGCCTCGAAGGAGCAATCCCAGGGCGTGGGTCAGATCGGCACGGCCATGTCCGAGATCAACGTGACGACGCAGAGAACGTCCAACGCCTCGGAGGAGTCGGCGGCCGCCGCCAACCAGCTGATGGGGCAGGCCGAGTCCCTGCACGCCATCGTCAACGAGTTCGTGCTGCTGGTGCAGGGCGGGCGCTCCGCCGCGCCCGCTCCGCAAGGGGAACCGAAAGAGGCGAATTTCCGCGCGGCGCTGAAACCCCACTCCGCCGGGGAAGCCGCCTGATCGCGGGGCGAACGGCCGTCATCCCTTCAAAAAACAAGAAGGCCCGCGTTCCCGCGGGCCTTCTTGTTTTTCCGGAAGTGACCGGGAAAAATCATTTCATGTTGACGCGCTCGACGTACTCGCCCGAGTCCGTGTCGATGCGCAAGGTGTCGCCGATGTTGATGTGCAGGGGAACGTTGACGACCAGGCCGGTTTCCATGGTGGCGGGCTTGGTGCCGCCGGTGACGCGGTCGCCTTTCATGCCGGGATCGGTCTGCTCCACTTTCAGGTGAACGGCGCGGGGCACGTCGATGCTGACCGGGCGCTCGTTGAAGAAGACCACCATGACTTTCAGGTTCTCGGTGAGGAAATTCGCGGCGTCGCCGACCTTGTTGGTGTCCATCAGGACCTGCTCATAGTCCGTCTGGTCCATGAAGGTGTAACCGGTGTCGTCTTTGTAGAGGTAGGACATCTCTTTGACCAGGACGTTCGGCACGCCGAATTTCTCGCCGGACTTGATGGTCATCTCGCGGTTCTGGCCGGTCAGCAGGTTGCGCAGCTTGGTGCGGGTGAACTGGTTGCCTTTGCCGGGTTTCACGTGCTGGAAATCAACGATCACGAAGGGCTCGTTGTCCATCAGGATTTTCAGACCTTTTTTAAAATCACCGGTTTCGTACACAGAAGACCTCTTTCGGGTAGGAAAGTGAAAAATGGGAATCCAATGTCCTCTGAAAGACTTTAGGAAGTCAACGGCGCATCCAAGTCGTCCCGCAGGCCCTCGATTCGCTGCAGCACGAGCTGCAAGGCCTTGATTTTACGGTCGCGGATCTGTTCTTCCCGGGAGGACAGGGGGGCCAGGGGCTCCGCCGCTTCCGTGCGCAGGCCGAGCTGCGAGGTGCGCCGTCGCTGCAACAAAATCTGTCGCTGCCGGATCTCGTTGTCCTCGCCGAATTCCTGACGGGTTTCATCCAGGAGCTGCGAGGCGCGGTTCAGGTCGTTGCGCACGATGAAGGCGTCGATCAAAGAGAGCATGCGCAGGAGCGCCCCGCCGGGCGCGGCGCCGCGGTCCTTCGCCGCCGGCGCGGGGTCGCCGTCACGGGCGATGACCGTCGCGGGCTCCGGAGCCTGCAGCGGCGTCAGCTTCGTCATCGCGAAGATCTCTTCCTCGTACTCATCCGCCGTCAGGCTCTCGAGTTTCTCGACGATCCGCCGCGCTTTTTCCGCCTGCGGATTCAGGAACAGGATGCGTTTGAAAACGCGCAAAGCCTCTTTGGGGCGTTTGGCTTCGAGGTGGGATTCCCCCAGCAGCTGCAGGGCCAGGAGGTTCCCCGGCGCGAAGTGCACGGCCTTGTTCAGGGCCTCCATGGCCTCGCGCGGGCGGTTCAGCTCCTTCAGGATTTTTCCGTAGACCACCCAGCCGCCGGCGAATTCGGGATGGCGTTGCACGCCGTCCGACGCCACGCGCGCGGCCTCCGCCAGGCGTTGCTCCGAGCGGTAAGCTTCCGCCAAAGGCGCGAAGACCTGGGAGGTGGGGTCTTTTCGCAACACTTCTTCGAAGCGGGCGACCGCATCGGATGAAAATTGAGGCATGCTTCGATCTTGGCACTTCGCCTCCGGCATTTCAATGTTTCATTGACGCTGCGGTCATGGAGCGACTTGAATAGCAGAAATGAAAGTGCAGATTTTAGGAGTGGATCCGGGTTCCCGCGTCACCGGCTTCGGTCTCATCGAAGCGGACGGCGATCGTTTGCGCCATCTCCGACACGGCGTCATTCTTCTCGATGACAAGGCCGACTTCGCGACGCGACTGGCGCAGCTGGCGCGGGCCTTCCGCGAGATCCTGGCGGGCCATCAGGCGGCGCACCTGGCGCTGGAAAAAATTTTTCTCGGCAAGAACGCCGACAGCGCTTTCAAGCTGGGACACGCCCGAGGGGTTCTCATGTCCGAGGCGGCTCAGGCCGGGATGCGGATTCACGAGTATGCCGCGCGACAAGTCAAAAAAGGCGTCACCGGCAACGGCGGCGCCTCGAAAGAAGAAACGCAGATCGTCGTGCAGAATCTTTTGGGAATCCATGGTATTCAGAGATTGGACGCCTCGGACGCCCTGGCCCTGGCTTGTCACCATGCTTTTGAATTTCGCAAGGCCGCGATCCTGCGGACGGCGGTGGAGTTTCGATGATCGGATTTGTGCGAGGAAAACTGCTCTCGGCTGAAAGCGAAGGCCTGCTGCTGGACACCGGCGGCGTCGGTTACGAGCTCCTGTGCTCGATCAACACCCTGACCGACGTGGCACCCCGCCTGGGGCAGGACGTGTCGCTGTGGGTGCACACCCACGTCCGCGAGGACGCCTTGCAGCTGTTCGGCTTCAGCGGCAAACGCGAGAAGGATCTTTTCCTGTCGCTGCTGAAAGTGAACGGCGTCGGGCCGAAAATGGCTTTGGGCATCTTGTCCGGCGGCCGCGTCGAGGACATCACCGGCATGGTCGAGAGCGGCGACGCCAAGGGCCTGTCGAGCCTGCCGAAGGTCGGCAAAAAAACCGCCGAGCAGATCATCCTCACCCTGCAGGGCAAGCTGGTGCGCGCCGAGCCCGTGAACACATTGAAGAGCGAGACGCAGAAACAGATCCAGACGGCCTTGCTGCATCTGGGTTTCAAGGCCCCGAAGATCGATGAGTTCCTGACGGGCCTGCCGAAGGACATCGAGGTGGAGGAGGGCGTTCGCCGCGGCCTCTCCGCGCTGACGGGGGCGGGGTGAGCATGGAAGACCGCATGACGACCACGAACCGCATTCTGGAGGGCGACCTCTTCGACGGCGAGACGAAATGGGAAAACCAGCTCCGCCCGCAGCAATTCGAGGACTTCCCCGGTCAAGACGAGGTCAAGGAGAAGCTGCGCGTTTTCGTGAAAGCGGCGAAGAACCGCCAGGAGCCCCTCGATCACACGCTCCTGTCCGGCCCGCCGGGCCTGGGCAAGACCACCTTGGCGCGCATCCTGGCCCACGACCTCGGCGTCGAGTGCCGGGTGACCTCGGCCCCGGCCTTGGACCGCAAGGGTGACCTGGCCGCCGTGCTGACCTCCCTCAAACCTTTTTCGGTTCTGTTCATCGACGAGATCCACCGCCTGAACCACCACGTCGAAGAGTACCTCTACAGCGCCATGGAGGACTACTCCATCGACATCGTCACCGGCGAGGGTCTGGGGGCCCGTCCCATGGTGTTCAAGCTCGCGCCCTTCACCCTGGTGGGCGCCACGACGCGGGCGGGGTTGTTGAGCCAGCCTTTCCGCGAGCGCTTCGGCATCGTCGAGCGCCTGCAGTTCTATGACCGTCACGCCCTCGAGGTGATCGTCACCCGCTCCGCCGGCATTCTGAAAATCGCCATCGAGCCCGGCGGTGCCGAGGAAATCGCCCGCCGCTCGCGGGGCACGCCGCGCGTGGCGAACCGTTTGCTGAAACGCGTGCGCGACTACGCGCAGGTGAAAGGCACGGGCGTCATCGACCGCGACATCGCCGTCTACGCCCTCAACCAGCTGGGCGTCGATCAGAACGGTCTCGATCTGATGGATCGCCGCATTCTGCGGCTCATCCACGAAAAATACGCCGGCGGCCCCGTCGGCATCGAGACCCTGGCCGCGGCCCTGAGCGAGGAGTCCGACACCCTCGAAGAGGTGTACGAGCCTTATCTGATCCAGGAAGGCTTTCTGCAAAAAACCCAGCGCGGGCGCATGCTCACGGATTTCGCCAAAAAGCAGATCGAGGTCGCTTCGCCATGAAGTCGCGCCAGCCCATCGTCATTGAGGTCATGCGCGGTTCCGTCGTCGAGAGCACCCATCAGGTGATGGCGGTGATCGCCGACGACCGCGGTTTGGTGCACGGCTACCACGGCAACGTCGACTACCTGACCTATCCGCGCTCCTGCATCAAACTCCTGCAGGCCCTGCCGCTGGTCGAGAGCGGCGCCCTGGAAAAATTCGGCCTGGACGACAAGATGCTGGCCCTGGCCTGTTCCTCCCACACGGGGGAAAAACAACACCTGCTGGTGGTCCATCAGTGGATGGAGCGCCTGCAGGCCAAGGAGTCCTGGCTGCACTGCGGTCCCGCCTGGCCGGCCCACGAAGCCACCCAGCACGAGATGATCCGCAAGAATCTGCAGCCCAGCCCCCTGCTGAACAATTGCTCCGGCAAGCACCTGGGTTTCATCGCCGCCTGCCTCGCCCACGGCGAAAACCCCCAGGGCTACGAAAAATGGGAGCATCCCCTGCAGGTGCGTTTGCGCAAGGTCTTGAGCGAAACGATGCGCGTGAACCACGAGCGCCTGCCCTGGGGCGTGGACGGTTGCGGCATTCCCACTTACGCCGTGCCCTTGCAGGCCATCGCCATCGGCATGGCGTCTTTGCTGTCCCCGGGGACCGAGACGCGCAAAGTGTCCGCCCGCCGCATTCTGGACGCCTGCCGCAAGCATCCGACCTTGTTGGCGGGAAGTGACGAGTTCGTCAGCATCGTGAATGAAAAAACCGGCGGCCGGGTCATCCTGAAATCCGGCGCCGAGGGCGTGTACTCGGCCCTGATCCCCGAGAAGGGCATGGCTTTCGCGGTGAAGGTGGCCGATGGCCACTGGCGCGCGGCGGAGGTGGCTTGCGCCCATCTGCTGCGCTCCCTGGGCGGCATCACGGAGCAGCTGTTCTTTGAACTGAAAGAGCACAGCATGCCGGCGGTGATGAATTCCCGCGGCGAAAAGGTCGGTGAAATCCGCCTGCAGAAAGGCACGACCTGATGTTCCTGCAGAAGACCATCCGCAAGCGCACGGAAGTGCGCGGCATCGGCATCCACTCCGGCAATCCCTGCACCTTGAGTTTCCGCCCGGCCCCGCCGGACACGGGCGTGTATTTCGTGCGCGCCGACCTGCCGGGCCGGCCGGCGCTGCGGGTCTCGGCCCGCGCCGTGGAAGCGACCACTTTGCAGACCACCATCGCCGGCGCGAATTTCTCCGTGGCCACCATCGAGCACTGCCTGTGCGCCCTGTCGGCCCTGCGCATCGACAATCTGTTCATCGAGCTCGACGGCCCCGAGATCCCGATCTGCGACGGCAGCGCCCGGGATTTCTGCGAGGCCCTGCTGAAAGTCGGCATGGTGGAGCAGGATCAGCCGCGCAAATACTGTTACATCACCGAGCCGATCTACTTCAGCGAGGGCGACAAGCACGCCTACGTCGTGCCCTACCACGGCCTGCGCCTGACGGTGACCATCGATTTCCCTCATCCGGCCATCGGCAAGCAAAAGCTGGATCTGGACATCAACGAACACACGTTTTCCCGCGAGCTCGCCGCCGCCCGCACTTTCGGTTTCGTGCGCGACGTGGAAACCCTGCAGGCCCGCGGCCTCGCCAAGGGCGCGAGCCTCGCCAACGCCATCGGCCTGGATGAAAAAGGCGTGGTGAATCCGGAGGGCCTGCGTTGGCCCGACGAATTCGTCCGTCACAAGGGTCTGGACGCCTTGGGCGATCTCACGACCCTGGAGATGCCCCTGATGGGGCACGTGATCCTTTACAAGGCGGGGCATGACCTGATGAACAAGCTCGTGCGCAAGATCATGGACACCCCGCAAAGTTTCCGTCACGTCGAACTGGGCGCCGACGTCAGCGCCGAGGTCCGCCGCTACGCCGGCTGGACGCCGGGCGGGGCATAAGCAATTCAAAAGCCAGACGACGGCCGCGCTGACCGTTCACGAGGGGCGTCCAGTGCTGGCGGCCGCCGTGGTAGGTGCGCGTGGTGACGGCTTTCAGTTTCAGGCTCTGTTCGATGGTCAGGCTTTCACCCGGTCCGAGCCGCGTCTTTTTTCCTTTGAAAACCTTCGGCGCGTGACGGCCGCTGGCCTTCAGCAGATCCAGCTCGTGATCGACGATCAGCGCGGTGGATTTTTTCGAGGCGTTGGTGATGGTGAGGCGCACCCGCAAATCGCCGCCCAGGCGCACGCGGGGGGTCAGGATTTTCACGGCGCTGAGGCGCAGGTCGCGCGCGGTCACTCCATGCAAAGCCAAGGCGCCGGAGTGCCCCTGTTTCACGAGGGTGCGCGAGGCGCGCCGGATGATCCGATCGAGCGGCGCCGACGACGGCGCCTGGTCTTGCCAGGCCTGAAGCCGCGTGACCACCCAGTCGCCATGATTTTTCGAGTGGTCGTTGAGGTGATTCGCGACGGAGGTGCGCACGTACTCGCTGGCATCGTCGCGCAGGGCTTCCAGCAAGGGCCAGGTTTTGAGCGGATCCCGGGCGAAGGCGGGAATTTTCTGTCCCCAGGGGAGCAAGGGGCGGCTGCCTTCGGAAACCAGGCGCCGCACGTGCTCACTCGGGTCCTTGAGCCAGGCGCGCAGCTGCCGCAGGGTTTTTTCCTCGTGCCGCAACAGAAAAGGGCGGATGGCGAACTCCGCCGTGAAAACCTGGGTCATGGCGTGCAGTGCGCCCATGGACAGCTCGAAGTCCTCCAGCCCTTTTTCCGCCACGTACTGCGTGAGCGGCCACACCAGAAAACCCGACAGGCCGATGTCGTCCTGATCGTCGCGTCGCAGGGCTTTTCGCAGCAGGGGGAAGCTGCGCGAAGCCTCGGGGGGAAGGGTCAGGGCCAGGCGCTCCTTGAGGGCGAGGACGCGGGCCTTCAACTCGAGGGGTTCGAGCTCCTTCCCGATTCCCTTCAGGAATTTTTCGGAAGGGAACTCCGGCCAGGCCCGCTTCAGGGCGGCCGCGATTTTTTTCGCCGCCGCCGCGTTCAGCCAGTTTTTGAAAGCCTTTTCTTCGGAGCGGCTTTTCCGCGCCCGGCGGTGGGCGGGTTTGTTCGGGCTTTGGACGGCGGGCACGGAAGGGCCTTTCTCAACGCTGGCGAAGGGCGCGGGCCGTTTCCCCGGCGGTCGGCTTCGGCGTCACGACGGCATCTTCCCCCGGGTCCTCGTTTTTGTCATCCTGATCGGCGGGCGGAAAAGGCGGGGTCGGGGTCGCCGTGTTCGTGCCTTGCCGCTGATAGCGCAGGATGCCGCGGTCGCTGCCGCCTTTGCTGCGCGGGGCGCGGCGCGAGAGGCGAAAGCCGTTCGCGCCATCGTCCTCGATCAGGCCGAGTTTGACCGTGCTCATGTAGAGATTGGCGTCGGCGCCGGAAACCAGGCGCACGAACAGCCGCGACCGGGGTTGCACCGCCAGGGCCTGACCGTCTTTGGGAAGCTGTCGCCGCACGGTCATGTAGAACCGCACCTGCACGGGATGCTGGCCGTTGACGACGGCGCTGCCGGGGCCGGTGATTTTCAGGCGCTTGAAGTTCAGCTGCTTCTTCGGCAGCACTTCGTTCTCGGGTCCCGACAGGCTTTCCTCGTCCGGGATTTTCCCGCCGGGCCGCACGCGCACCCGCGAGAGGCGGCCGCGCGAGAACTCCTCGGTGACGCTCTCGAACAGCGCCATGTCCTGGCCCTGCCAGCGCTCGAGGAAAGCCTGGCGCAGCTCCGCCAGCTCGCGGGCTTTGGCTTTCGCTTTTTCGAAGGGCTGGTTTTGCGGGTCATTGCCGCGCGGGTCGGTCACGCGGACCCAGCTTTGCGAGATCCGCTGCGTGCCTTGGACGCGCGTGATCCTCAGGTGGCGGTCGGTGGGCAGCAAGCGCACGCGGGCGCCGTTGGCGAACCAGTCCTGGAAAACCTTGAGCTCGGGGCGGGTCCGCGCCAGCTCATCCAGGCCCGCCTGGGGTTTGATCTCGAAGCCGCCTTTTTCATCCTGAACGATTTCGCCCAGGCTGTCCTCGCGGTTCTCCAGGGTGGAGGCGCTCTGGCGACGGAAGCTGAGGCGGCCGTTTTGCACCGACAGTTCGGAGTAATTAAGATCCTCCAGGGCTTCATCCGCCTCGTCCGCCAAGGGGCGCTCGCCGTTCAGGGCGTTTTTCTCGCGGTACTGGCCATCCAGATCGGCCAGCGTCGGGCGGGGAGGACCCGCGAAACCGTCGTGCTGCTGACAGCCCGCCAGCACTGACAAAGAAAGGAACATTCCCATGAAAAACTTGCTTTTTGGCGGCACGAAAGCTCCCTGAGCGCGGTTTCAAAGAATCCGTCGGAGAGGGAGCAAGGGCTGTGCCCGCGGGAAGGCGGGCCCTGCGGTGCAGTGCGCAGGGCTTTCCTTTCCCGGCGTTTCGGTCCAAGATCGGGCGTTTTCACTCCAAAATAAAGAGGTTCGATTATGATCATCGGGATTCCGAAGGAAATCAAAATTTCTGAAAACCGCGTCGGCATGACCGAAGCGGGCGTCCGCCAGCTCGTCAAGGAAGGTCACACGCTGATCGTTGAAAAAGACGCGGGCGTGGGCTCCGGCATCACCAACGAGCATTACGAAAAAGCCGGCGCCAAGATCATCGACACGAAAAAAGAGGTCTACGCCAAGGCCGACATGATCGTGAAAGTGAAAGAGCCGCTGCCCGACGAGTACGAGCTCATGCGCGAGAACCAGATCCTCTACACCTACCTGCACCTGGCCGCCGAGCCGAAGCTCACCAAAGTCTTGTGCGAGCGCAAGGTGAAGGCCATCGCTTACGAGACCATCCAACCCGCCGACGGTTCGTTGCCGCTGCTCACGCCGATGTCGGAAGTGGCGGGTCGCATGGCCACCCAGATCGGCGCTTTCTACCTGCAAAAAGATCATGGCGGCAAAGGCGTGCTCCTGGGCGGCGTCACCGGCGTCCGTCCGGCCCGCGTCACCATCATCGGTGGCGGCGTGGTCGGCACCAACGCCGCCAAAATGGCGGTGGGCCTGGGCGCGACCGTCACCATCCTCGACGTGAACACCAAGCGCCTGGAGTACCTGGATGACATTTTCCAGGGTCGCTGCATGACCTTGTTCTCCAACGCCAAGAACATCGAGGAGTCCGTGCGCGACAGCGATCTGCTGATCGGCGGCGTGCTCATCACCGGTCACAAGGCGCCGACCCTGGTGTCGAAAGAAATGGTGTCGTCGATGTCGAAAGGCTCCGTCGTGGTGGACGTCGCCGTCGATCAAGGCGGTTGCATCGAGACCTGTCGCCCGACCTCCCACCAGAATCCCACCTACGAGGTGGACGGCGTGATCCATTACTGCGTGCCGAACATGCCGGGTGTCGTGCCGCGCACTTCGACCTACGCTTTGACCAACGTCACGTTGAAGTACGCTTCGATGCTGGCCGCGATGGGCGTGGAAGACGCCGTGGCCAAAGACAAGGCCCTGTTGAAGGGTCTGAACGTCTACGGCGGCGCCGTTTGCTACGAGCCGGTCGCCCGCGACCTCGGCATGGAGTACAAGGCCTACCGTCCGTAAAAGGGGCTTCTCCCCCGCGGTTTTAAATTTCAAAAACCAGATGTCCCCATTCTTCCGTGCGAAGGATGGGGATTTTTCTTTGGCGCAGGCGTTGAATGACCTCGCGGTGGGGATGGCCGAAGCGCGCCTGGCGCGACGACACGAGGGCGAGTCGGAGTCCCGGCAAGCGCCGCAAAAGGAAATCCGAGCTGCTGGTGCGGCTGCCGTGATGGCCGAGCAGGAGCAGGCGCAGGCGATGACGCCGCGGCAGGGCGCCGGCCCAACGTTCCTCCTCGGCCCGCGGGGAGTCCCCGGGCAAAATCAGGCGGTCCCGCCACACCCAGACGCGGCTCCGCGCGTTGGGGGAGGGACTTTTCACGGACCAATGAATTTCATTGAGTTCCGGGGCGGGCGACGGGCAGGACGGCAATCCGCGCAGCAGCGCGAGTTTGCGCGGGCTGGCGGTGCGGCCGCCGGGCGCGGCCCCGAGGCATGAGTCCGGCCACAGCCGGCGCAGGGATTTCACGCCGCCGACATGATCCAGGTCCCAGTGGGACAGAAAAATCTCCTGGCGGCGATCGCCGCAGCGCTGGCGGAGCGCCCGGAGCGGCCAGCGTTCGCCGCCGGCGTCGACATGCCGGCAGGCGCCGCCTTCGACGAAGGTGACCCAGGAGCCCTGCCCGACGTTCCAGACGATCCACGCGTCCCGGCGCAGGCCCGGGGCGAGGGGCAGGGCGCTCAGCCAAATCAACAGCATGGCGGCCGCTCTCACCCGCGCCGCCGTTTTTGCCGCAGGCGAACCAGGTGGATCAGCACGTGCAGGAAGATCAGCCACAGCCAGAAAAACTCCGCGCGCGGCGCCGCCCCGCCGGCGGCATCAGGCTGAAAGGACGGCATGAGTCCCAGCACGTGACGGAAAGCGCCGAAGAGAAAATCAAACAGCGGTGAAAACCAGGGGAACAAAACGCACACCGCGCCGAGGGGCAAAAAAATCACGGAGAAAACCGGCGCCAGAAAAAGATTGATCAGCACGCCGAGGGGATGATGGAAGCTCCAGGCCGCCAGCAGGGGCAACAGGCACAACCACAGGAAAAGCCCCTGCCGCCATTCGCGCCGCCAGCCTTCGCCCCAGGCCAGAGTCAGGGCCAACGCCGCCGCCCAGCTGAGCGCGAGGGAGAGCGACGAGATCCAGGCGGGAAACAGCACCAACGTCGCCACGCCCGCCACCAGGCTTTCCTGATCGGGGCGCAGCCCATGGAGCCAGCGTCCGCCCCACTGACGCGCGCCGAGCGCCACCAAGGCCCGCACGATGGGGGGTTGCCACCCGCAGGCGAGGCTGAAGAAAACCCACAAACCGCCACGGCACCAAAGGGGGAGGTGAATCCGACGCAACCACTGATCGAGCCACAGCAGATGCGCTCCGGACACCACGAACAGATGAAGCAGAGCATTCTGGCGTAATTGCTCTTGCAGAAGGGGTTCGCGAACGCGAGCTCCACACAAAAGACTTTCCAACGCTGCTCGTTCTGCCATCTTCTTGGGCAAGCTTTGCCGACAGATTTCGTGGATCGGCGGGGACACAAAAGTCGATATTTTCAGCATGAACGCGCTGCCTCCACTTGCTGAAAGCAGCAGCAGAGAAAGAAGAAAAACCATAATTCCAGTGACTTAGCAAAAAACGTGGTTGGGGACTGGACTCCATGAATCTGTCATGAGCCGTCAAAGCATCCGAAATACGGATTTTAAGATCTGTAGAAAAGTCTGAAATGAAGCCTTATTTTTTTAAAAAATAACAAGTTATATTAAATGTTTAACATGTGCTTAAAATAACAGCAAATCGCTGGAAGCCTTTATTTTTCATTGGTCCAAGGTCTAGGAAGCCTGTCTTCCCACAATTTGTGTGGATAACTCCTGCTTGTGGGGTCTTCAGCCACTGTGTCATACTTTTTCAGAGGCGAAGAGTGGGACTCTTTTCCTCAACAGTTTTGAAGGAGTGAACACGGATGAGGCACTTCTTTTTGAAGACCGGGATCGTTCTTTTCAGTTTTCCTCTGATGGTGGCGGCGAAGCCGTCCAAGTCACAGAAAAACGACGTGCTGAGCCGCGAGGCGCTCGTCATCGAGCTCACCGGAAAAGACGAATCCAAAATGAGCGACATCGATCTCTACGCGGAGATCGCCGCCGCTTACCAAGGGCAGGATGCCGTGGGGTTGCGCCGCACGCTGAAAACATTTTTGGCGCGCCACCCGAAAAGCTCCTTTGCTGACAACGCGCTTTACCTGGCGGGGCGCCAGTCCTTGGAGCGTCGCGAGTACGCCGAAGCCCTGCGCTACTTCCAGCGCCTGATCAACGACTATCCCCGCAGCAACCGGGTCGTGGCCGCGCAATTCGCCAAGGCCATGGCTTACAAAAAAATGCACCTCGAGGCCGAAGCCCGCAAAGCCTTCCGCGATGTCATCCAGAAATATCCCGGCAGTCCGGAGTCCTTCCGCGCCGACAGCGAAATGAGATTGCTCAATTGATCAAGCACGCACCCTTCTCTTTGCTTTTGTTGGCCTTGTTGTTTTCGGCGCCGGCTGGTTTCGCCCAGGACGACGCCGTCATGGAGGCGCCGCCGCCGGTTGAAAACGACATCGGCATCGGCGACACCTCGGTCGGCGACAAAGGCGATGTGGGGACGGCGGATTCCCTGGACGGCACCGAAGGCGCCGCGACCGATGTGCCGCCGCCGCCCGAGGTGGCGGCCCCCGAGGCCGCGCCGTCCGGAACGGCGGATGGCGGAACTCCCGCCGCCGCGGAGACGACGGCGGAAGCCCCGCCCAAGCCGGCTCCCGTGAAGCGCAAAAAACGCCGCGCCCCGCGGGTCGTGGAAAGACACGCCGACGGGCCTGATTTCCGCCGCGAGAAAAATTTCAACCGCATCTACATGGAATTCAACGAGCAGCCGACGCCGACGGAGGCCTGGGATCAGGCGGCGAGCGGCAGCGCCTCGAAAGTCTACAAGGTGCAAAACGGCGACACGCTCTGGGACCTGTCGAAAACCCTGTTCGGCGATCCCAACTATTGGCCGAAAATCTGGTCCCTGAACAGCGACCAGATCTACAATCCCCACGAAATCGACACCTGGATGAACGTGCGTTTCTTCCCGGGCGACCTCAACGAGCCCCCGAGCCTCAGCATCGAGCAAACGGAATCCGTTGAGGTGGCCGCGGCCGCGCCGGTCTCCGAGGGCGAAAGCGTCTCGCCGGCCGAGCCGTCCTTCGTGATCCCGCCGCCGGCGCGCAAGCCCCGGCCGGTGATCAAGAACATCCCGGGCAGCCTGCCCTTGTACCGTTACGAAGTGGTCAACCAGCCGCCGCCGGATTTCGAGCAGGTGAAGCCGCCGCCGGCGTTCGCGCGCCCCAACGCCACGCTGTCTTACTACGTGACGGAAAACGAAGTGAACTCCCTCGGCCAGGTCAAAGAGACCGAGCTCGGCGGCCCCACGGCCAGCGAGTACCAGTACGTGTTCGTGCAGGCTCCTTCCGCCGGCCGCTTCCTGGTGGTGAAGGATCTCGGGCCCCTGGGCGGTGAAAAGGGCGGCCATGGTTCGGCCCGCGTCATCGAGGTGCAGGGGGAGATCGAGGTCATCGAAGCGGCGAGCGACCGGGAAAACCTCCAGCGCGCCATCGTCCGGCGCAGCCTCGCGCCGATCGAGCTCGGCTCCAAGCTGATCCGCGGTTCCATCGAAAGCATCAGCACCCAGGACGGCGCGCCCGCGGCGGGCCCGGCCCTGAAAATCGTCGGATCGCAGTACGGCAACGACCGCCGCATGGTGGACGCCGAGGGTTTGGTGTTCCTGAACGGCGGCAGCCGCACCGGCCTGCAGGTCGGGCAGATCCTGCCCATCTACGCCGATCGCAGCGTGCGCAATCCCGAGACCAGCGTGCGCTTGGGCGGCAAATTGATCGGCCATGTCCGCGTCGTCAAACTGACCCCGAATTTCGCGACCGGTTTCCTGACCAGCGTGACGGATGATATCCTGATCGGCGACGATGTCGGACGCCGCTCCTCCGGAGCCGCCTTGAGCGCCGCGCCCACGGGTCCGGTGTTGGAGGACGAGGGCGCCGCGCCGCCCGCTCTGGACGGGGACGACGAACTGACCGCGGAGCTGAATTCCGGCGACGCCGCCGTCGAGGCCGCCCCGATGGACGAGGGCGACGTCGCGGCCCCCGTGCAGGAGGATTCCTCCTCCGACGAGGGTGAGCTCACTCTGGACGAAGCGGATTTCTGAACATCTCCCGAACACGAGACCATTTGTCGTCGTCCGGGGCCCGCAGGCGGCGCGGGCCTTCGGGCGCCGTGAAGCCCAGGGCGTGCGACTTCAGGCACAGTCCGCCCACGCCCATCTTCTCGCGGAAAAAACGGTTGTGGTGGGAGTCGCCGTGCATGGCGTCCCCCAGGACCGGATGCGAGATGCGGTTCATGTGGCGCCGGATCTGATGGAAGCGCCCGGTTTTCGGTTCCAGTTCGAGCAGTGAATACCTCGCCGTCGGATGGCGCCGCCCCACGGGCTGCGGAATTTCCAGGCGGGACAGGGTGCGATAGAGGGTGAGGCTCTCGGCCGGCTCCCCGGTGGAGTCCAGTTCCAGGGGGAGATCGACGCGCCCGGCGTCCGCCGGCCAGCCGCGCACCACCGCATGGTAGGTTTTTTCGACGTCGCGATTCTGAAACTGGCGCGCCAGGAAGGCCGCCGTTTGCGGATCGAGGGCCATCAGCAGCACGCCGCAGGTGCCGGCGTCCAGCCGGTGCACGGGGTAAACGTGGGTCTTCATGAAGCGGCGGGCGGCGTAGAGGAAGATCTTGTCCCGCGGCACGCGGAACTCGGTGTTCTCCGGCGGATGCACGTGAAAGCCGGAGGGTTTGAAAAAGGCGGCCCAGGCGTCGCCGCGGTCCAACAGGATCATCGCCGCAGCTTCGTCGAAGCCGGATTCCGGGACAAGCGGTTTCCGCCGTTCAGGTAAAAGCTTTTCCCGCGATGGCCCCGGCTTTGCGGATGGATGCCGCATGGACAAACAATTGTGGACCCACCTTCGTTATTGGCAGAGCTCTTCGGAGCATGTTTCCCACCGCGCTCTCTTGCTGTCGCTGCTGCGCGAGCCTTCGCCTTGCCCGGACGTCGCGGAGCTGCGCCGTCGCGCCCGGGAGCGCGGTTTTCCCTGGCCCGCGCCGTCCGCGGCGGACCCCTTGTGGCGGCAGGCGTGCCTGGAGGCCCGGCAGTTGCGCGAGGCCGGGGTGCACGCCCTCACGCCCGCTGACGCGAACTATCCGTCGTGTTTTTGGCGCAGTTCGGATCCGCCCCTGACCTTGTCGGTGCGCGGAAGCCTCGAGGTTTTTCACCGGCCGGCTTTGTCCGTGGTCGGCAGCCGCGAACCATCGGTGGATTCGCTGCAGTGGTTGGAAAGGGAGCTGGCGGTTTTTTGCCGGAACACAGGGGCGGTGATCGCCAGCGGCGGGGCCCGCGGCATCGATCAAAAAGCCCACTCTGTGGCGCTGCGGTCCTCGTCGCCGACATTGGTTTTTTTGCCGAGTGGCATCTTGCGGCCCTATCCCGCCGATTTGGAAAAGTGGTGGCCGGCCGTGCGCGATGGCGGCGGCGCCCTGGTCAGCGAGTACCCGCCCTTCATGCCGATGCGCAAGCCTCACTTTCATCAACGCAATCGTTTGATCGCGGCGGCGGGTTGCGCGGTGCTGATCATCGAGGCGCGACAGCGCAGCGGCACCCTGATCACCGCGGCCCGCGCGGCGGAGATCGGCAGGCCCCTCCTGGTGCTGCCGGGCCATCCCCTGGACTCGCGTTTCAGCGGCAGCTTGCAATTGCTTTTCGATGGCGCCACTTTGCTTCGCGACGGCGAGGATCTCACAATTCTTTGGCAAAGCGAGGAGGAGCGCTCTTTGTCGAAAACGCTAGCGATAGAAGACGACAACGGGTCATTCCCCGAGATGTAGGGGGTGGTGGAAAACTTCGTGTTTAACTTTAAAAAAATGAAATCGGCTGAAAAAAATCGATTGCAAAGTTGCAGGCGCAACCCTAACCTTAATTTCAAGGGAGGGGCGATGTGGTCAGGGATGACCTCAGTCGTACGGATGCGGCTGCATCGCTCTATTTTTCCACTTCGGCATCCTGCCAAATCTCAAAGTTCAAATCAGAAAAAGAAAAAAGATCAGTTCCAGTTGCGGCGCAGGGATTCAAGGCCCAGCAGCCCGAAGATGAAGTTGGGAAGCCAGATCGCCACCGCCGGGGGCAGCTGGCCGCCGCGGCCCATGCTTTCAAACAGCACGTAAACGATCCAGTAGATCACGATGAGGACAATGCACAGGATCATGCCGCCGGCCTTTTGCTGGCGGCGGTTGGTGTTGGTGCCCAGACCCACGCCGAGCAGGGCGAAGACCGGGCACAGGACGGCGATGGCCCAGCGCTTGTGGTACTCCGTCAGATAGGTGCGGCGGTCGTCCTCTTTCAGGTCGGGCTGCTCCAGGAGGTGATCGATGTCTTCCAAGGTCAGTGACGGCGGGGACTTTTCGCGCACGACGTCTTTGATGGGATCAACGAGCTTCAGGTCGTAAACGTCGAATTTGATTTTGGTGTGGGCCTGGCCTTTGCGGTGGATGTCGCCGTCGTTCAGGCGCAGCAGGATGCGGTGACCCGGCCTCTCGGGATCCGGGATGATCTGCCCGGATTTGGCGACGATGGTCAGCGGCGTGTCGCCCTGCTTCTCGTCGTAGATGAAAACGCCCTCGAGATGGCCTTTTTCCGAGTCAACGTGGTTGGCGTAAACCACCATGTCGAAAAAACCTTCCGAAAAAACCCCGGGCTTGATGGCCATGGCGGCCTTGGTGTTGCCGAGCTTGGTGTAAAGAACTTCGAATTGGCGGTTGCCCCAGGGCGCGATTTCGAAACTCGTGCGGGCTGACAGGATCGACACGAGCACGCCCAGGGCCAGGGCCGGCGTCAGCAGGGTGGCCATGGACAGGCCGCAGGCTTTCATGGCCACCATCTCCGAATCCGAGGAGAGCCGGCCGTAGGTCAGCAGCACGGCGAAGAGCAGGCTCATCGGGAAAAGCGCCGGCAGCATGGAGATGCAGACGTAACCGATGACCTGGGAAATGGTCAGCAGGTCCACGCCGTGCACGAGGGCGAATTCCGTCAGGCGCAAGACCTGGAACATCAAAATGATGGAAACGAAAACCGCCAGGCCCAGGACGAAACCCGGGAGCATCTCGAAGAAAATATACTGGACGGCCTTTTTGCCGCGGAGACCAGGAAGCATACGTCCCTCAGTGTATCGCATTGACCGGCCCGAAGGGGAATCGCAGAATGAACTTTATGAGCAAAGTCCTGCTGGTCTACGAGGACTATTCCGAGATGACCCACATCGAGTCCGTGTTGAAGAAAGTCGGATTCGACGTGCTTTCCATTTCGAACGAATTCACGCTGGCTCAGCAGGTTCTGGCGTTCAATCCCGATATCATCGTCGGCTACGGCAAGGGTCCGAAGGTGTCCACCGTCGGCGTCGGCCGGCGCATCAAGGAGATGCCGCGCTGGCTCGGCAAGGCCGTCCTGATTTTCCCCGGCGGCGTGAAGCCGGATCCCATGGACCTGGCGCGCATCCGCATGGACATGGCCCTGGAAGCGCCCCTGGAGATCAACCGCCTCCTGCAGGTGCTGGCCAACCTGACGGACCAGAACCCCACCGATCTGATTGAGCGCATGATGAAGGCCGTCGCCCAGGAGACGCAGAATCCCCTGCGGGTGAGCGGGGGCGTGGCGCCCGACAAAAAGGACGACACGGTCTTCGTGACGGGGACGCGGGAGAGCGTGGAGGCCTGGCAGGTCAAAGGCTCCCGCGAAGTGGACGAGTTCAACCGATTGATGGGGCTCACGCCGCCGGCCGAAGAGAAGCCGGAGGACAGCGTGATCAGCCCCGTGCGCCGTCAGCTGGAAGAGGCTCAAACCAAGATCGCCGACAAAATGAAGGGTTACGCCAAGTACCTGCAAGAGGTTCTGCCCGGCTCGAAGGGGCATTTGCGGACGGAGATGAGGAAAGCTCAGAAGAAGCTCATGCAGGAATGGTCCGAGGAGGAGCTGAAAACCCAGGATCAGCTGCGCCGGGAGGCCACCAAGGCCCTCTTCAAAAAAAAGGATTGAGAGCTTTTGGTCCCGGGTTTATCCTGGGGTTCTATGAGTACCTCGACCAAAGCCGTGACCGACAGTTCTTTTGAAGGTGAAGTTTTGAAATCCTCGACGCCCGTCCTCGTGGACTTCTGGGCGGAGTGGTGCGGCCCCTGCCGCGCGCTGGCGCCGAAGCTGGAGGAAGTCGCCAACGAACTCGGCGGCAAAGTCCGCATCGTCAAGGTCAACGTCGACGAGAACGAAGAGACCCCGCGCCGTTTCGGCATCCGCGGCATCCCGGCCTTGCTGCTGTTCAAGGGCGGCCAGGAAGTGGGTCAGTTGGTGGGCAACCACCCGAAAGACGCCATCGTCGATTTCCTGAACAAGAACATCTGATCCCGCGGGCGTTGAGCTTCGCGATGTTGGGGCTCCCCTTCGCTGCTGGAGCCCTTTCTTTTTTCCCGTTCTGAAACAACGTCTCAAAACGCGTCGGCAGAAACCCGACAGCTGTCAGTGATCCGTTGAACACCCCCCTCCGTGATTTCGATTTCATCTCGAACTGACGGCGTTTCTCTCTGAGAATCGCCTGTTTTCAACGTTTTAACTCTGCGGCACATCCCTTGAAATACCGATAAGTCAGAAGGGAGGCCGACATGAACACGAGACGGAATAAGACCACCGCCGCGATTCTGACGGGCTTCGTCCTTTGTTTGCTCTTTCAGAACGGCAGCCTGGTGAACTGGGATGAGGCCACTCTGGAACGGGTGGACCTGACCATTCGCAACACCCACGCCCGCGAGCTTTTGGGCGTGCACTACAAGGAGAGCGCGGCGCGCTTCCACGAGGCCAATGCCGAGCTTTCGAAAGTCATTTACCAGCGCGTGAAGAGCCGTTTGCCGGCGAGCCACACGCGGCAGGCGGGGGCGGTGACCCGCGCCATCCTGAGCGAGAGCAAGACGCACAATTTCGACCCGGTGTTCGTCCTGGCGGTCATCGAGACGGAATCGCAGTTTAACCCTTACGCCATCGGCGGCGTCGGCGAGATCGGCCTGATGCAGATCCGCCCGGAAACGGGGGAGTGGATCAGCGAGAAGCTCAACATGCCCTGGATCGGTTCGGAGAGCCTGAAGAACCCCGTCGTCAACGTCAAGATCGGCATCGCCTACATGGCGTGGCTGCGCCAGCAGATGGGACCGAACTCCGTGCGCTACGTGGCGGCCTACAACATGGGCCCGCAGGCCGTGCGCCGGCTGATCGCCCAAAACCAGAAGCCGAAGGAGTACCGCAGCCGCGTGCTCGCCAACTACGAGCACCTCTACCGCACCCTCCCGGCCGCCGGCGTCGCCACCGCCAAACTCTAACCGGTGCCAGCTCCTCTTTCGGGCCGCCCCGCGTCCCCGGAAGGTGCCAGGCTCTGTTTGGAGATGCGCCGCATCTCCAAACAGAGCCTGGCACCTTCCGCTAATTCAAACGCACTTTGATTTTGTGCTTCGTCGTCGACTTGCAGAGGGTTTCCATGGCCGTCGTCGAGCATTGCGGGGAGCCGCAGCTCAAGGTCAGGAGCTTGTTCTCCTGGTTGAGCTCTTTCATCTCTTTTTTCCATTCATCGCAAGCCTTCTTCCAATTGGAGCGGGCCTCTTTCTGCAAGGGGGCGGGATCACCGGCGAGTTCATCAGAGCCTTCGGTGATCTCGAATTTGATCTCTTCGGCCTGACGGCCTTTTTTGATCGAAATGGTGGTGTCTTCGCTGGCGTCGATCTTGTTCACTTTGACGCCCATTTCCTGCGCGGACGCGGCGAGACCGAGCGAGAGGGGGATGAGAAAGGCGGCGAGGGACTTGATCATGGGAACCTCCTTGGACCATCATGGTGATTATCCGCGAGCAAAGGATGAAGTCATGAGAAAATTGTTTCTGCCGCTGGCCGGGATGCTTTTCGTCCTCTCGTTGCTGAACATCATGCTGCCTTTTGACCTCATCACCTGGCGCCTGTCCGTGGTGACGAAGGAGTACGGTCACTTCTTTTTTCTACTGGGCGCGTTTTTTGCCCTGATGAGCTGGCGCGACAAGGACATTCCCAGCGTGCTGCTGTTCGCCTTCGCGTCTTTTTTCTTCGCACGCCCGATGATGATGGCTTGGTCGGGGGAATCCGCCTGGCGGAGGGAATTTGCCCAAACCTTGGGAGAGGAAAAACCTTTGCCGCCGCTGCTGTCGCTGAAGACCCTGTTCTTCGGGCGGGGCCTGTTGTCGGCGCCGTATGAGCGGCTGGTTTATGCCAAGTCCGATGGCGAAGATCTGCATTTGGATTTTTATCGCGCGACCCCAGCGCCTTCGGGCCCTGTTCCTTGGGTGCTGGTCCTTCACGGCGGTGGCTGGGAGGGCGGAAGTTCGGATCAGCTGCCCGAGCTGAATTGGCATTTGGCGCGGCAGGGCTATGCGGTGATTTCGATGAGCTATCGGTTTTCACCGAAGCATCCATGGCCCGCCCAGCGTGAAGACGCTCTGGCGGCTTTGCATTACGTGCGCGAGCACGCGGCCGGAATGGGGCTTGATCTGAACCGCTGGTTCGTGCTCGGCCGTTCGGCGGGCGCGCAGATCGCCGGTGTTCTCGCGTACACGTTGAAGGATCCGGGCTTGCGTGGCTATATTTCCTTTTATCCGCCCACGGATCTGACCTTCGGTTACGAGGTGGGGGAGGAGAACGATCTTTTGGCCTCGCGCTCCCTGGTCCGGCGCTTTCTGAAGGGTTCACCGCAGGAGAACGCCCCCAATTATCAAAGTTCCTCCGTCATCGAGGCCTTGGCGAATCATCCGGTCCCGACCCTGCTCCTTCATGGGCGCACTGATCTGCTGACGTGGTTCAAGCACAGCGAAAGACTCGCTCTGCGCCTGCAGGCCCTGAACGTCCCTTATGCTTATGTCGATTACCCTTGGGCCACGCACGGCTTTGACTACAACCTCAACGGTCCCGCCGGCCAAATCAGCACGACCCTGATCGACAGCTTCCTCCAGCGCTTCTCCCGCTGAAGCCACGTCCCCAAAGGGTGCCAGGCTGTGTTTGGAGATGCGGCGCATCTCCAAACACAGCCTGGCACCTTCCGGGGACGCGGGGCGGCCCGAAAGAGGAGCTGGCACCGGTTAGAAGAGGTAGCGGCGGAAGGCGACGCTGGAGATGAGCCCGAGGCCGGCCATGGTCGTGAGCATGGAGGAGCCGCCGTAGCTGAGCAAAGGCAAGGGCACGCCGACGATGGGCAGCAGGCCGATCACCATGCTGATGTTCACGAACATGTGCCAGAAGACGTAGGACAGCACCCCCACGCAGAGCAGGGCGCCGAACTTGTCCCGGGCGTTCATGGCGATGCGGATGATGATCACGAAGAGCAGGCAGAACAATCCCGCCGTCGTGATCGAACCGACGAAGCCATGCTCCTCGCTCAGGACGGAATAAATGAAATCCGTGTGGCGCTCGGGCAGGAATTCCAGCTGCGATTGCGTGCCTTTGCGGAAGCCCTTGCCGAAGAATTTGCCGGAGCCCACCGCGATCTTCGACTGGATGCTGTTGTACCCGGTGCGCAGCGGGTCGTTCTCGGGGGAGATGAAGGTCAGCACGCGGTTCTTCTGGTAATCGCGCAGCACGAAATTCCAGGCGCCCCACACGCTGATCATGCCGATCACCACGGCGCTCAGCAGGATGGATTTGCGCACCTTCGAGAACAGGATCATCGAGCCGCCGATCGAGGCGAGCATCATAGCGGTCCCCAGATCCGGCTGCTCGACGATGAACACGAAAGGCACCAGCAGGATGAGCAGGGGGATGAAAAGCTCGCGGAAGCCCATGCCGCGGCCGAAGCTCGAGCGCGTCGACAGGATTTTCGCCAGCAGCATGATCAGAGCGAGTTTCATGGTCTCGGAGGGCTGGTAGCGGAAAAAACCGAAGTCGATCCAGCGCTGCGCGCCCAGGGCCACCTTCCCGAAAAAGGTGGTGTAGATGATGGCGCTGAAGTTCAGGACATAGATCGCCAGCGCCATCTTGGCGACGATCGCGTAATCGATCAGCGTGACGATGAAGAAGATGCACCAGCCGGCCAGCAGCCAAACGATCTGGTTCAGGAACAACGGCGCCACGTCGCGCGAACTCGGGCCGTGGGTGGCGCTGTACAGATTGATCAGGCCGATGATGTTGAGGGCCAGGATCACCAGGATGAAATTCAGATCGAGGCGTTTGAAGATGGTTCTCTCTTCGACGTGAAAGCCCGTCATTTCCATGTCATTCCCCTTCCGTCGTCACGGCGGCCTCGCTCGTCTTCACGGCCTTTTTCTTGAGGGCCTCGGCGATCACTTCCGGATGGTATTTCTGGAAATAGGCCTGGATCACGTCGCGCACGATGGGCGCGGCGCCGGTGTTGCCGTGGCAGGAGTGCTCGGCCAGGACGGCGACGGTGATTTCAGGATTGTCGGCCGGCGCCCAGGCGATGTACCAGCCGTGGTGGCGCAGGTGCATGGGGCGCGATTCGCACTTCGCGTAGATTTGATCGGCGGAAAACCCCATCACCTGGGCCGTGCCCGTCTTGCCCGCCATCTGCACGCCCGGGATCTGCCAGAAGCGCGCCGTGCCGCGGTCGCCGTTCGCCACGCGACGCATGGCCTCTTTGACGACCTTGAACGTGGACGGGGAGACCTTGATGCCGGTTTTCTGCTCTTCGGTCAGATCGCGCACGACCTGCGGGAACTGCTCGCGCAGGATCTTGCCGTCCTGGTCGATGATCTTGCGGACGACGAAGGGCTTCACGACTTTGCCCTCGGTGGCGATGGTGTTGTAGGCGATGGCCATCTGCAGGGGCGTCGCCGTGACGAAGCCCTGGCCGATGGCGGTGCTTAGGTTCTCCCCGGGTTGCCATTCCTCGCCGATGGCCTGCTTTTTCCAGTCGGCGCTGGGCATGGTGCCGGCCACCTCGCGGTTCAGCTCGACGCCGCTCTTCTGGCCGATGCCGAAGGGCGAGATGTAGTTGAACATCTTGTCGATGCCGAGGGCGATCCCCATCTTGTAGAAGAAGATGTTCGAGGAACGCTCGATGGCCTCGTACACCGTGATGTTGCCGTGACCGCCGCGGATGGAGTCGTGGTAGGGGCGGCGGCCGAACATCATCATGCCCGGGGCGGCGATGATGGTGGTGGGGGTGATGACTTTTTCCTGCAGGGCCGCCACCGCCATCAGGGGCTTGAAGGTCGAACCCGGCGCCGTGAAATCCTGGATGACCTTGTTGCGGAAGGGCTTGAAGGGATCGTTGATCAGTTTGCTCCACACCTGCGGGGAGGGCGGCCCGGCGGCGAATTCGTTCGGATCGAAGGAAGGCGTGTTCAGCCAGGCGAGGATCTCGCCGTTCGACTTCATCGCCACAAGGGCGCCGATGCGCTCGAGTTTGCGCATGGCCACGTCCGCCGCCACCTGGATGTCGCGGTCGATGGTCAGCACGGCGTTGTTGCCGTGGGTGGGCTCCTGGTCCTGGATCTGCTCGCCGTAGACGTTCGGGGTCTGCGTGACGGTCTCGCGGCCGTGGGCGTCCACCTGGGTGAAGCTGATGCCGTCGACGCCGCGGATGTCGGATTCGATGGCCTCTTCCAGGCCGCTCTTGCCGATGATGTCGCCCTGCTCGAATTTCCACTGGCCTTTGTACAATTCATTCAGGCGCGGGATCTGGCGCTTCGAGATCTCGCCGACGTAACCGAAGAGCTGGGCGCCGTTCTCCTTCAGGGGATAGGCGCGCAGGATGGACTCGCGGATCTCCAGGCCGGGCGTGTCCAGGCGGATGCGCTTCAGGCGGAAGACCTCGTCGCGCGACAGGTTCTCCTTCAGGCGGATCTGCGCGAAGGGGCCGTTCTGCTTCTTCGACTTCTGGATGCGCGACACGATCTTGTCGGGCTCCATGTTCAGGATGGGCGACAGGGACTTCGACAGCTCCTCGATGCTCTCGATGTACTGGGGGGAGATCACGGCCTCGAAGCCGGGCAGGTTCTCCACCAGCACCTTGCCTTCGCGGTCGAGCATCAGGCCGCGCGGGGCGAGGATCTTGTTCTGTTTGATGCGGTTCTTCTCGGAGAACTCGCGCAGCTCCGTGCCGGAGACGATCTGCAGGAACCACAGGCGCAGCAGGAAAATGATGAAGGTGAAGATGATCACGCCGTAAAACAGGCGGTAGCGGCTCCAATACTCCTTCGCCTCGTCCGGATTGCTGATGTACTCGTTCATCACAGGCCGCCCTCATGGGCCCGCTGCTCGGCGGGGTGGGGGAGCTCGAAGCGGTTCATCACCACGTAGACGACGAAGCTCGAGGGAACGACCAGCAGCAGCTGCACGATGCGTTCGAGGGGGAGCCAGGCGGCGCGCACCGGCTCGAGGAAAACGGACAGGGCCATGTAGATGATCTGGAAGGCCGCCACCGAGCACACCGAGGCCAGCACGAAGTAACTGACGCCGCTCCAGAAGATGCGTTGGCGGGTGAAGGTCACCACCAGGTGCAGGATCAGCAGCGAGGTGAACATCATCTTCAGCGGCATGGCGGTGAAGGCCGAGGTCAGCCAGCCGGCGGCGTAGACGAGCAGGATCGTCGACGAGCGCTCGCGGTAAAGGCTCAGCCAGGTGATGACGAGCAGCCACAGCGGCGGCGCCGTGAGTTCACCGAAGATGTTCGGCCACAGGACGGTCTGCACGCCGCAGGCGAGCAGGGTGATGACGAGGGGCATGAGGATGCGCCACAGATGACGTTTCCACATCGGCTACTCCTTCAGGCCGAGGCGGGGGCCCAGATCCTCGTTTTTGGCGTTGGTGACGACGAAGACCTCTTCCACCTTGTCGGGATCGACCACGGGTTTGAGCTCGACTTTCAAAGAGACGCTGAAGGTCTTGCGCTCGACGCTCTGGACGGTGGCGATGGGGAAGCCCTTCGGGAAGATGTTGTCGAGACCGCCGGTGACGACGATGTCGCCTTCCTTCACGTCCTCCGTGCGTTCCACGTATTTCAGGTTGCAGCCGCCGGCGCTGCGGCCCTCGACGATGCCGTGGGCCCGCGTGCGCTGCACGATGCCGTCGACGACGGCGTAGCGGTCCGACAGCAGCATGACGTGGGAGGTGGAGGCGCCGGGCTTGAAGATGTAACCGAGCACGCCGCCCAGGGTGATCACGGCCTGGCCGTTTTTCAATCCGTGGTTGGTGCCTTTGTTGATGGTGATGGTGCTGTGGTCGGGAACGAGGTCGCGCCCGACGACTTCGGCGGCGATCAGCTCCATTTTGGTGGCCTGGCGGAAATCCAGCATGGCGCGCAGGCGGTCGTTCTCCGTCTGCAGCTCGTTCATCGCTTCCAGGCGCGTGGTGAGCTCGCTGTTGCGGCCCTTCAGGTCGGCGCTCTCTTTTTTGATGCCGATGAGGTTCAGGTAAAGACCCGTGGTTTCCTTCACGCCGCGGCTGAAAACATCGAAGGTCTCCTGCGTGAAGCCGGCGAGGAACTGCACCGGCTCATTGAACCACTGGTCCTCGCGGCTTTTTTGCTCCACGTTAAACGACAGCAGCGGCAGGGCGATGACCAGCAAAAAGAAAAGGATTTTTTTAAGATCGATGTTGAGGAAGTTCAAAGCTGTTTGTCCTTATCCCTTAACGCTCTCAGAAAGGCGCCGCGAGATCAACACTTTCCGCTTGAAATCCGCCAACTTCCGGGGTCTCATCGGGCCTGTTTTCAAGGAGACGAAAAAATGAGTGACAACATGGCGACCGGCCTCAAACGCCGCCTGCAAGGGCGCAAGCTCGGATCGAAAATCATCGGCTACGGACTCCTCGCGGCCATCGGCCTCGTGTTCGTGTTTTTCGGAGTCAATCACGGTGGCGGCGTGGGCATCGGCTCGGTCGCTCGGGTCAACAACACGTTGATCTCGGCCGCGGACTTTCAGAACGAGGAAAACCGCGTTCAGCAATACTTCGCCAGTCTTTTGGGCGGCTCCATGGATCTGAGCACGCAGCGTAATATGCTGCGTCGTCAAGCCATGGAGAATCTGGTGCGGGCCGAACTCGCGTCTCAAGCGGCCCGTCACGCCGGAATCGTCGCGTCGGATGCGGAGGTCGCCTCTTATATCATGAACATTCCCTTCTTTCAGGAAAACGGCCAGTTCCGCCGCGATCGTTACATGGCGTATCTGGAAGGCTCGCGCATGAACGCCGGGACTTTTGAAGAGCGCGTGCGCAAGGACATCGAGAACATCCGCGCCCGTCATTTGGTCGAGACCTCCGCTTATCCGACGGGCCTGGAAATCGCCCGCGCCCAGGAGCTGGCGGAAAAAAGGCTGAATGTGGCCTTTGCCCAACTCGACGCCGACGCCCTGGCCAGGTCTTTGAAAGCGTCGCCGGCGGAAGTCGACGGGCGTTTGAAAGACCCCGAGTTCGTGAAAAAGGCCGAGGATTATTTCCAGGCCAACAAGCGCGACTGGTCCAAAGAGGCCACGGTGAAAGCCCAGCACCTGCTGATCATGGCGAAAGCCGGCGACGCCGCCGCGGAGGAAAAAGCCCTGGCGAAGATCCGCGAGCTGCGGGCCCGCGCCGACAAAGAGGACTTCGGGAAACTCGCCGCCCAGTACAGCGAGGACCCGGGCTCCAAAGCGAAAAAAGGCCAGCTCGAGCCTTTCACCCGCGGTCGCATGGTGAAGGAGTTCGAGGACGCCGCCTTCTCGCAAAAAATCGGCACCTTGTCGGAGCCGGTGAAGACCGCTTACGGCTATCACCTCATCAAGGTGCAGGAACGCACGGAAGCCAAAGAGCCGAGCTTCAATGACGTGAAGAACGAAGTGGCGTCGCGCCTGATCTCCCGTGACAAAGCGGAGGCCGATCTGAAAGTCCTCGACGAAGCCGTCGCCAAAGGCGAAGCGGCCCGCGTGGACGGGATCCTGAAAAATCTCGGTGCCACCTGGCAGGAGACCGGCGATTTCGATCTCGCGGCCGAGGCCGTGCCGAAAGTGCCGGCGGGCGCGGTGTCCCAGGCGGTTTTCGAAGTGACGGCGGAAAAGCCCCTGTTGAATCGCGTGGTGCGCGACGGTGGCCAGCGCTACGTGGTGAAGTTCAAGAGCCTGAAAACCGAACCCGTCAAAGACGGCAGCCTGTTGTCCGTGGACAATCTGCAGCGCCGCCGCGCCGACGGCATCTACTCCGCGTGGCTGAATGAATTCCGCGAGAACTCCCGGGTCGACATGAACCCCGAGGTGTTCCGTCAATGACGCTTTGTTTCGGCCGCTCCCGCGGTTTTGAAGCGCTTTTGCAAGACCCCCGTGGCGGAGACGTGCGGGGGTTTTTGTTTGAATTGGCCGTCTGGCTGGAGGCTCCGGTCGATCCCCTCTCGGGGATGACGGTGAATCTGGTGAAGGTCGATGCGTGGTTGGACTCCCTGATCCCCGAGTTGGCGGCGCGTCCCTGGAGTTCGCGCTCGGACCTGCTGGCCGCGGCCTGGGCGGGGTGGCGGGATCTTCTGAAAAGCTCGCCGCCGGTGCGTTTGGAGCGGCTGGAGTTGCGCCACTTTCCGGAAATCCTGCGCCTGGCCGAGCAGGGGCGGCGATGGACCCTGATCCGCGCTGAAAAACAGTGGCTCCGCGATGAGCGGGGCATCGCCCGCGAAACCCCGGTGGAAGCGGCCATGGATTTTCCCGCCGGTCGCGAGGAAGAGGCCCGTTGGTGGTTGAAGGAATCTTTTTCAAAGGACGAGGCCCTGCCCGCGGGTTTCCAATGGCGTGAAAAGCGCCGGCGCCGGGACGGAGACTTTTTCATTGAGCTTTTCAAAGACGGTCCTTGAGCAAAAACAATTGCCAATCATTTGCAAGAAAGCGAGTATGGCGCCCCATGCCGAAAGCTGATCCCTTCTCCCTTCTTCTGGTTCGCCGCGGTGGTCTTTTCCGCCTGACGATCTGTCTGCTGACGGTGTTGGTTTTCGCGCTCCTGTGGTGGGGAGGACTCTGATGTCCGGCCTCAAGACCCAAGGAATTTTCCTGCGCGATCGCGACGTGGCTCTGGGCTATCCGGGGCGGCGCTTGGTTTCCTCGCTCAGCGGCGATTACGGCCGCGGCGATCGCTGGGTGGTGGTCGGCCCGAATGGCGCCGGCAAATCCACTTTCCTGCGGGCCGTGCTGGACCCGAGCCTGGTGCAGAGCGGTTCGCGCCAGTGCTCGGTGGCGCCGGCGCGCATCGCCTGGCTCACGCAGATGCCGAAGCTGTCCTGGAGCGTGCCCTGCACGGTGCGGGAATTCCTGCTGGCGAGCCTCGCGGTCGTGAAGTCCTCGTGGCGGGCGGTTTCGCCGGCGGATGAAAAGCGCGTCGACGAGGTGCTGGCCCGCGTGGGCCTGAGCGACCGCGCCCACCAGGCGATCGCGCAGCTCTCCGGCGGGCAGGCGCAAAAACTTCTTTTCGGCCGCGCCCTCCTGCTGAACGCCGAGATCCTGCTGTTGGACGAACCGTTCTCGGCCGTCGATACGGCCAGTAAAAAAGATCTCTGGGCCTTGCTGGAGGAGTGCCGGCCGCGCACCTTGCAGATCCTCGTGCTGCACGATCCCTTCGACATCATCGCCGCTCAGGCGCCGGTTCTCCGGCTGCACGAGGGCCACAGCCATATTCTGACGCCGGAGGAATTCCGCCGCGTGCAGGAAAGGAACTTCAATGTGGTCCCTTCTTGTTGAGCCTTTTCTCGAATACGAATTCCTGCGCCGGGCCCTGATCGAGGCGATCGTGCTGGGCCTGGGGTTTTCGATCGTCGGCCAGGTGCTGATCACGCGGCGTCTGTCCCTGATCGGCGACACCCTCAGCCACGCCATGCTGCCCGGGGTGGTGGTGGCCTTTTTGCTTTTCGGCGCCAACGCCATGGCCCTTTTTTGGGGCGGGTGGATCACGGGTTTCCTGATCCTGTCGGCCTCGTGGTTCCTCTTCCACCGCCGCCGCGTGGAGGCCGACGCGGGCCTGGCGCTCTTCGCGGTGTTCTCGGTCTCCCTGGGCGTCCTGCTCGCGGCGCGCACGCGCACCACGACCGAGATCCTGCACCTGCTGTTCGGCAACGTGCTGGCCATCGATCAATGGATTTTGTCGATGTCGGTGCTGGTCGCCGCCGTCACCTGGATGGTGTTCCTGTGGAATTACCGCTCGGTGCTGATGGCCCTGGTGGACCCGGTGTTTTTCGAAAGCGTGCGTCCGTCCTCCTGGTGGCGGGTGGCGTTCCTGCTGGCGATTTTTTCCGCCAACCTCACCGTGGGTTTCGCTTCCTTGGGCGCCATGATGACCGTGGGCCTGCTGATCGTGCCGCCGCTCGTGGGGCGCGCGCTCGGCAGAAGCCTGTTCGGCATGGTGGGATACTCGGCGTTGTTTTCGGTGCTGGTGTCCTGGGTCGGCGTGCTGATCTCCTTCCACGGCGAAGTGCCTTCGGGCCCGGCCATCGTCGCCGTCGCCTGCGCGGGATTGTTCCTGCTGCAGTTCCTGCGTTTGTTCCGCCGCGCGCGCCGGGTGACGGCGTGAGAGGCGCGCTGGTTGTCCTCTTCTCCCTGATGCTGTCGTTCCCCGCCGCCGCGCAGGTGGTGACGAGCTTTTCGATCCTGGGCGACCTGGCTTCGCGCCTGGTTCCCGGGGACGTGCGCGTCGTCAGCCTGGTGAAAGCCGGGGAGGACACCCATCAGCACGAGGGCACCGCCGCCGACCTCAAAGAGCTGCGCAAGGCCCGTCTGGTGTTCGCCGTGGGCGCGGGTTTCGAGCCGTGGCTGAAAAAGGCCCACGCCAGTTCCGGTTCGAAGGGCGAGTTGATCCTCCTCACGGAGGGCATGGAGTTGCGCGAGCCGGGGCATGAGGATCACGCCCATCCGCATCAAGGACCGTCCCATCGTCACCCGCACGGCGGCCAGGACCCCCACGTGTGGTTGGACGTGGCGAAGACCCGCGCCATGGTCGCGCGCATGGCGCGCGCTTTGCGCGAGGCTTTCCCCGGGCAAAGCGCCGAGATCAGCCGCAAGGAAAAGGCTTACGACCTGGAGCTGAACTCGCTGCAGGAGGAGCTGAAAAAGCAATTCTCGGCGGTGCCGGCCGACCGCCGTCTGGTGATCACGTCCCACGACGCTTTCGGTTACTTCGGCGCCGCCCAGGGTTTGCGTTTCCTGGCCCCGCAGGGCTGGTCCACCGAGGTCGAGCCCAGCGCCAAGCAGGTGGCCCGCCTGATCAGGCAGATCCGCGAACACAAAGTGAAGGCCCTGTTCGTGGAGAACCTCACCAACCGCCGCAGCATCGATCAGATCTCCGGGGAAACCGGCGTCAAGGTCGGCGGCACGCTGTACGCGGATTCACTGTCGGATTCCCCCGGCCCCGCGGCCGATTACGTGCAGATGATGAAGCACAACGCGCGGACGATTCTGGACGCGCTCAAGTGAAAAGAGCCTCGTGCCCTCAAAATAAAAACCCCGTCATGAATCCATGACGGGGTTTTTCGTTTCACCGGCCGTGGGGCCGTGAAGCGCGGATCACTTGGCCAGGGTCAGGGGGCGGCGGCCGAGGCTCCAGAAGAAGTACTGGGCTTTCCACATGTCCTGCTTGTTCCAGGTGTTGGTCTTGAAGCTCATCGGGGCGCCCGTGGTTTTGGCGGCGACGGACTTCATGGACATGCCGATCGGGTTGGCGAGTTCGGTCTGCACGAAGAGGCCCAGGCCCGAGGTGCCCGAGACGTTGCCCGTGAACAGGCCGCCGACGCCCGCGACGCCCGTGGCTTCCGGCAGGCGGGCGAACAGGAAGGAATTCGGGACGGAACCGGCGAGGCCGTCGAACTCTTTCATGGCGACCGCGAGACCGAACATCAGTTTGCCGTTGGCGGACTCACCGATGTACAGGCGCGTGTTGGCGTTGAGGGCTTTCAAAGCGATCAGGTTGGTCAGGCCCGTGATCGGCAGGTTCATGCCGTTCGGGAGCTTGGTGTCCGTCAGGCTGCCACCGAGGCGGGCGGCGTTCACGTCGGCCGTGATGGACAGCATGTTCTTGCCTTCGAGGGTGTACTCGAGGGTCAGGTAGCCGACCGGGACCGAGGGGTTTTTCGGGTCGTAGAAGCTCAGGCCCGTGTTCGGGAACATCAGCGAACCGGCGAGCTCGCCTTTGAGTTCCACCATGGTGTGCTGGGTGGTGGGGTCGATGTAGGTGCGGACGGCGACGTCTTTCACGATGCCGTTGGTGTTGGAACCGCAAGCGGTCAGCCACAGGGCGCTGGTGACGAGAGCGGCTTGGGCGAAATGCTTCAACATGTTGTTTTTCTCCTGTTGAAAGGTTTGTTGAGTGGACTCCCCCTGCAACAGCAAAGCCCGGGCCATGAGAAACCACTTGAAGTTCCCGACTGAAGGTTGATCTTTCGCGAAGGATTCTCAGCGCGGGAATGTCCCGGGAACTGTCCAAAAGGCGACATTGACAAGAGTCTGGTCGGAAAAGCAGACTTGCCGGCGATGTCCGATCCGGTGGGTCTGTCCGAACTCAAAATCCCGTTGAACCGCCTCGCTCCTTTGGAAAAATTCCGCACGCGGGACGGGGGCGAGCTGCAGTATCGACGGTATCCCTGCTGGAGCCGTCACCTTCTCATTTTGTATCACGGCGTGGGGGGCGACAGCCGTTACTGGGCGCCGCTCGCCTCGCGCCTCGCCGAACTCGGATGGGCGCAGGTGGTGACGCCGGATCTGCGCGGTCACGGCGTTCCGACCTCCTCCGGGCGCGCTCCGGAGGTGAAATCCGCGCAATTGGAAGAGGATTTTGACGAACTTTTGATCCATTTGAAATTCCAGCACGCCGTTGACGAGGTCCTTCTCGGCGGTCACTCCCTGGGCGGAGGTCTGGCCCTGAAGATCCTGTGCTCTTCTTACGCGGCCGGCGTGCGCACCGGTTTGCTCTTCGCGCCGCTCTTGCCGGAAGGGGAGAACGCCGCGCCCGGGTACGGCGGTTGGATCAGCCGCGAGGGGGAGAGCGTGAAGGTGCACATGCCGCCGGCTTACCTGATGGGAAACGAGATCTTGGAATATCCGGAATCCTTCATCCGATCGGCCCTGCCCGCGGTGGATTGGGCGGCCGCGTGGGAAAAGCGCCACGCTTCGCATCCCGGGATGAAGCTGCACGTCTTCATGGGTCTGCAAGATCAAGTTTTGTCGGCCGGTCGCACGGCTCCGTGCTTCCGTTCGCGGGGCGGCGTGAGTTATGAAGAGCTGCCGGCCTCCCACCTGGGGGTGGTGTTGCCCGGCGCGGTTTTGCCTTCGTTGCGCGGTCTGCAGGACCGCGGGGAGTTGTTCCGATGAGATTTTTTTTGCTGCCTTTGTTGTTGGTTCTCGGCGGGTGCGCGAACCTCGTTGAAAAAGTGCTGGAAAAACCGCAGATCGACTACACCCGCTCTTACGTGAAGGACCCGAGCCTCGAGGGCGCCACGGCGGTTTTCGTTTTCAACGTGAAGAACCCGAACGGCGTGCCCTTGAAATTGGATGAGTTGAATTACCGCATTTTCCTGAACGACAAGCCCTTCGCCGGCGCGCAATCCGCGAAGAACCTCTCGGTGCCGGCGAAGTCCGAATCCACGGTCGAGATCCCCTTGCCCTTCCGTTACAGCGATGTCTTCGACGGGGTTCTGGGCTTCCTGAAATCCCGCGAAGTCACTTATCGCGTCGAAGGCCAGGCCCACTTCGCCCTTTTCAAAATCCCGTTCTCCCGCCAGGGCGACATCCGCCTGGACGGGAAAACAAAGTAATCCGCAGGTCGGACGGTTTGTCTTTTCCCGGTCTTTTTTTCTATCCCCTTTGAATTGCTGACCAATTGCAGTCTTGATCGGTGGTCTTGCAATCATACTTTTTAAGAGTATACTAGGGGTTAGTACATTGAGGCGGCGATTTGTTGAGGTCTTGTTGTTTCGAAAAGCCATGGAAGGATTCGGCGCGGAAATCATCCGGACGATTCAGATGGAAGTCTTGAAGCATCCCGAGGGCGGGGACCTCCTGCGGGGTTGCGGAGGAGTTCGGAAAATGCGTGTTGCTCTGCCAGGCCAGGGAAAGAGGGGGGGGCGATGAGGGTGCTTTATTTGGATCTGCCCCACCAAGGCGTTTGCTTTCTTTTATACGCCTACCCAAAGTCGGAAAGGGAGAACATCGGCTCCGAAGAGAAACAGCTGATCCGTCGTTTGGTGAGTGAACTGAAAGCGGGAGTTTGAGGATGAAGAGAAAATCCAAAGTGGGACAGGCCTTGATTCAAGGTTTGGAAGAGGCCGTCGCATGGCAAAAAGGCAAGATGGATCTGCGCCATGAAGACCTGGAGCTGCCGGATGATCCGCCGGAGTTGGATCGCGAATGGATCAAGCATTTGCGCGAGGACATCTTGCGTGTCAGTCAGCCGGTTCTCGCCAAATATCTGGGGGTGACGGACAAGGCCGTCAAGGCCTGGGAGCAAGGCCTGTCGAAACCGGGGGGCAGCGCGAGCCGGCTTTTGCAGATCGCGGCCTGGGAGCCCCGTCAGTTCAGCCACCTCATTCTCAAAGCGGCGAAAAAGACGGGCTATTAAGAGGTGAAGATCACCAGGAGCAGCGCCAGGGCGGCCGGGAGGGCCTGCACGAGGGCGATCTTGCGGCTCACGCTGTAGCCGCCGTAGAGGCCGGCCACGATCACGCAAGCCAGGAAGAAGATCTTGAGCTGTCGCGCGAACTCCGGGGTGTCCTGGCACAGGCTCCACAGCAGACCCGCGGCGAGGAAGCCATTGTACAGGCCCTGGTTCGCGGCCAGCACCGCGGTGGCTTGGGCGCGTTCCAGGGACTGGCCGAAGACCTTGAGCCCTTTCGGTTTCGTCCACAGGAACATTTCCAAAACCAAAAAGTAAACGTGCAGCAGCGCCACCAGGGCGACGAGGGCATGGGCGATCGCGGTCATCATGGCGGCCCCCCGTTCCGTCAGCGGCGGCGGAACAGTTGTTTGATGGTCGGCGCGTAGGGCGGGGCGAAGAAGGCCAGGTAGATTTCCAGCAGGCCCAGGATGACGGCGAGAATCAGCCCGCTCGGCGCCAGGAACAAGTGCACCAGAAAGATGTTCAGGATGATCGGCGCCAGCACCACGAGGGCCAGGGGAACGTACATCCCCGCGAGCAGCAGGAGACCGCAAACGGTTTCCGTGCCTTTCAGCAAGGTCATGAAGTAACCGCTCGCCATCAGACCGTTGTTGAAGGTCTGCAGGCGCTCGGGCAGATCGGGCGGCGGCTCGACCAGATTCAAGAGGCCGACCAGGCCGGACAGGAAAAACACCAGGCCAAGCAGGATGCGGGCGATCAGGGGAAATTTGGCTTTCATGGGATGCAACCTCCGTGTTGTGCCTCAAGGTTAGCGGTTTCACCCGTTGATCGCAAGAGGGGACAACGTCCGTGAACGGCGTCGTCCTTGGCGCCGGAAGATCTCAACGGGCCGTCTTCACCTTCGTCCACAGGTCTTCGTAAAGGCGGTTCTTTTCCCCCAGATCCTGCACGCGCTCGAGGCGGCCCAGCAGGGCCTTGTCCGGGAACAGGGCGGGGTTGTCCTTCAAGTCCGGCGGCAGCTTTTCACGCACGCCCTGGACGACCGGGGTGGAGCGGATCTTCAGGACGAACTCCAGATTGTTTTCCGGCGACAGCAGGAAGTTGATCAGGCGGTGGGCGGACTCCGGGTGGGGGGCGCCCTTCAGGATCACGAGGTTGTCGACGGCCCGGGTGCTGCCCTCTTTCGGGATCACGAACTCGATGCGGCCCCCGGTGGCGGCGCCGGCCTGCAGGACGTCCATGGAGAAAGCCTGGGCGGCGGCCACCTCGCGGTTCTTCAGGATGTCGATGGTGTCGGAGGTGAACATCTTGACGTTCTTGCGGGTTTTCAAAAGCAGATCGCGGACCTCGGCCAGTTTTTTTTCGTCCACGGAATTGACACTCGAACCCAGCAGCAGGAGGGCGGCCCCGCTGACCTCGCGGACGTCATCCAGCAGGGCGAACTTGCCGGCGAGCTTCGGGTTGTCCAAAAGATCCTTCCAGGAGGTGACGGGATCCTTGTAGACGTCGCGGTCGACGGCGATGCCGGTGATGCTGACCGAGTAGGGAAGGCTCACGCGGTTCTCGGGATCATAGCTCAGGCCCAGGAAGTCCTTCACCAGCCCGGCCGCGTTCGGGATCCGGGCTTTGTCCAAGGGTTCCAGCAGGTTGAGTTTGCCGAGCACGTCCACCATGTAGTCGGAGGGCACGGCCACGTCGAGACCGGCGCCGCCGCTCTGGATCTTGGCGAGCAATTCCTCATTGGACGAGTAGTTGGTGACGTTGAGCTTGAGGCCGGTTTCTTTTTGGAAGCGGGCGACGGCTTCGGGGGACAGGTAGTTGCCCCAGATGGCGAGGTTGACTTCGCCCTCGCCGACGGGTCCGCCGGCGGAATCTTTCTTCGTGCAGGCGCTGGTGAAGGTCAACGCGGCGGCTATCCAAAAAGTCGACAGTGCGTGGAAGATTTTCTTGGGGCTCGACATGGGACCTCTCCGTTTGTATGGTGCCGATGATGCTGGAGATCATGGGGATCCGCAAGAGCTTTGAAGGGCACGCCGTGCTGGAGGAAATCAACCTCCGCGTGGCTGAGGGGGAATTTTTCTCCCTGCTGGGCCCGAGCGGCTGTGGCAAGACGACGCTGCTGAGAATTTTGGCAGGTCTCGAGACCGCCACGGCCGGAGAAATCCGCCTCGACGGCCGCCGGGTCGACCAGTTGTCGCCCCAGGCGCGCCCCTTCAACATGGTTTTCCAGAAGTACGCCCTCTTCCCCCATCTGACGGTGAAAGAGAACATCGCCTTCGGTTTGAAACTCAAAAAAGTCCCCGCCGCCGAGATCTCGAAGCGCTGCGACCGCGTTCTCGGCATGGTCGGCTTGAGCGCCCTGGCCTCGCGCCGGCCCGAGACCCTGTCGGGCGGGCAGCAGCAGCGCGTGGCCGTGGCCCGCGCCCTCGTCAACGAACCGAAAGTGCTTTTGCTCGACGAGCCGCTCTCGGCGTTGGATCAGAAAATGCGCGAGCACATGCAGACCGAGCTGCGGGCTTTGCAGAAAAGCCTGGGTCTGACCTTCATCTACGTGACCCACGATCAGGAAGAGGCCATGACCCTGTCCGATCGCATCGGCGTCATGAACCGCGGTCACCTCGAGCAGGTGAGCGCGCCCCGGGAGATCTACGAACAGCCCCGCACCCACTTCACCGCGCAATTCGTCGGCCGCATGAGCCGCCTGCGCGGCGAACTGGTGAGCCTCGACGGGGGCCTGGCCCGCCTGCGCCTCGACAACCAGGTGGAGATCGTCGGCCGTCCCGCCGCCGGCGCCGCGGCCGAGCTGCACACCGGCATGCGCATGGAAGCCTTCATCCGCCCTGAAAAAATCCAGATCCTCGAGGAGGCCGCGAACGGCGGCGGCCGCAATCTGCTGCCGGGCCGTTTGTCCGAGAGCGTGTTCAAGGGCAATCAAACCGAAGTCCACGTCGATGTGGACACCGGCGGGTCCTTGCTGGCCCTGGCCGCCGCCACCGGCGTGCCCTGCGCGCCCGGCGGCCGTCTCGCCCTGGCGTTTTCCCCGGAAGACACGTTTTTCTTTGGTGAGTCCGAAGGATGAAATCAGGGGTTCGTCTGGGGGGACCGGCCCTGGCCTGGTTGTGTTTTTTCATCCTCGCCCCCTTGGGCCTGGTTCTGCTCATCAGCTTCGCCCAGCGCGGGATTTACGGCGGCATCCAATGGGACTTCGGCGCCGGCAATTACTCGCGGCTCTTTTCCCCTGAAACCCTGTTGATCGTTTGGGACAGTCTGCGGCTCGCCTTCTTCACGGCGGTCGTTTGCGTTTTCCTGGGGTTGCTGTCGGCCTGGGCCATGGCCACGGCCTCGGAAAGACGCCGCCCCTGGTTGCTGGGCCTGATCGCTTTGCCCTTCCTCACCAATTTGATCATCCGCGTGTACGCCGTGAAATCCGTGGTGGCGGCGAACGGGCCCCTGCCTTTCTTGCTGACCCTGCTGGGCATCGAATTCGACCCGTTCGCTTTGACCGCGAACTCCTGGCTGGTGGCTTACGGCATGGTCAGCAGCTATCTGCCCTTCGCCGTTTTGCCCCTGTACGGGGCCTTCGAGAAATTCGATTTCACCTTGGTCGAAGCCGCGCAGGATCTCGGCGCCGGGCCGTGGAAGATCTTCGGCCAGGTGATCGTGCCGGCCTTGCGCGGGCCGATCCTCGGGGCTTTTCTGTTGGTGTTCATTCCCTGCCTCGGCGAGTATGTCATCCCGGATCTCCTGGGCGGCGCCAAGAGCATGCTGCTCGGGAATCTGATCACCGATCAATTCCTGAAAGCCCGCGATTGGCCCTTCGGCGCGGCGGTGTCGGTGGGCATGATGGGCTTGCTGGTGCTGACGGGGCTGCTGTTGCGGGTGCTGCGGAGGACGAAGTGAACGAACGTCGCCGCGTGAAAGCCCCGTGGTTCGCCCGGGCTGTTTTGATTCTGGTGCTGCTCGCCCTGTACGGGCCCCTGCTGGTGCTGGTGGCGGGGTCTTTCCTCGAGTCCACCGCGACCGGACTGGTGGTGACCGGGCGCTGGTTCATCGAGGTTTTCGCCGACACGGTCCTGGGAGGGGCCTTGCTCAACTCCCTGATCGTGGCTTTTTGCTCGGCGGTCTGCGCGACGGTGCTGGGCACGGGGGCGGCGATCGCTTTGCACCGCGGGCCCTTCCCCGGCCGCCAGGTCCTGCGGGGACTCAGCTTCGTGTCCCTGGCTTTGCCGGAAATCGTGTTCGCCCTCGCCCTGCTGTCGTGGTTTTTCCTGCTGCACTGGCATTTGAGCCTGGTGACGGTGATCGCGGCGCACATCACGTTTTCGCTGTCTTACGTGATCCTGACCGTGAGCGCGCGGCTATCGACCATGGACCAATCCCTGGAGGACGCGGCCCGCGATCTGGGCGCCGGCGAGTGGCATCTGTTGCGCCGGGTGATCCTGCCCCTGCTCAAGCCGTCTTTGATCGCCGCTTTTTTGTTGAGTTTCCTTTTGTCCTTCGACGACTTCCTGATCACGTTCTTCGTGAACGGCGTCGGCCGCGACACGCTGCCGATCAAGCTCTACACGTCGATGAAAATGGGACTGACGCCGAAGCTGAACGCCCTGGCCACGCTCATGTGGTTGGGCAGCGCTTTGCTGATCATTTTGGCCTTCCGTTCCCCCGGCTTCCGTGATGTCCTCAAGGCCGGGGAGGACAAACCCGGTGAGAACGAATAAAAAAATCCTGAGCTGGGCCCTCTATGACTGGGCCAATTCCGCTTTCGCCACCACCGTCATGGCGGGCTTCTTCCCGGTTTTTTTCAAACAGTACTGGAGCGCCGGCGCCGATGCGACGATCACCACGGCGAAGCTCGGCAGTGTTTTGTCCTTATCGAGCCTGATCATCGCCGTGCTGAGCCCCACCCTGGGCGTGATGGCCGATCTGAAGGGCGCTAAAAAAGCCTTTTGCGCTTTGTTCATGCTGATCGGCGCCGCCTGCTGCCTGTGGATGGCCTTGATCCCCTTGGGCGGTTGGATGCAGGCCATGTGGGCGTACGGGCTCGCCATGGTGGCCTTCGCCGCCTCGTGCGTGTTCTACGATGCGCTTCTGCCGTCGGTCGCGCGCGGCGTGCAGATGGACGACGCCTCGTCCCTGGGATATGGCCTGGGTTATCTGGGCGGCGGCGTGCTCTTCGCCATCAATGTCGTCGTTCTGCTGAAACCGGCGTTTTTTGGATTGCCGGAAGGGGACGCCGGTCAGGTGCTGGCGATCAAATGGGCCTTCGCCAGCGTGGCGATCTGGTGGCTGTTCTTCTCGATTCCGCTGTGGAAGAACGTGCCGGAGCCGGCCTCGGAAAAGCGTTCCCTCGGGTTGTGGCCGGCGACCCGCGAGTCGATCGTGGGTTTGCGCCGCACCCTGCGCGACATCAGGAAGGACCGCAACCTGTTCTTTTTCCTCCTGGCTTTCTGGATGTACATCGACGGCGTCTACACGGTGATGACCATGGCGGTGGACTTCGGTTTGTCCATCGGGCTCGGCAGTTCCGATCTGATGACCGCCCTCCTGATGGTGCAGTTCATCGCCTTCCCCTCGACCGTGGCTTTCGGCAAGATCACCGGCCGCTTCGGTTGCCGCAAGCCGATCCTCCTGTGCATCGGCATCTACGCCGTGACGGTGGTGCTGGCCACGCGCATGTCGACGACGGCGCATTTTTTCCTGCTCGCCGCCGTGATCGGCCTCGTGCAGGGCGGGGTGCAGTCCTTGAGCCGCAGCCTCTTCGGCCACATGGTGCCGCCGGGCCGCACCGGCGAGTTCTTCGGCTTCTTCAATCTCATCGGCAAATTCGCCTCCATCGTCGGCCCCCTGGTGGTGGCGGTGACGGTGTTGATCACGGGGAATTCCCGCTACGGCATGCTGGGACTGTTGATTTTATTCACGGCCGGGGGCTGGTTGCTGTGGAAGGTTCAGGAGAGGCCGATTTCCATAGCCACCGCTTCGGGGGATCAGCTATAAAGTCCCTCTCTGCCAGCGAGGGACCATGGGCTACAATCCGAAAGATCATTTTTTCAAAAAAGCCAAGGCGGAGAACTTCGCGGCCCGCTCGGTCTTCAAGCTCGAGGAAATCGACCAGAAGTTCAAACTCTTCAAGCCCGGCCAGATGGTCCTCGACCTCGGCGCCTCGCCGGGTTCATGGTCGCAGTACGCCAGCAAAAAAATCGGCTCGTCGGGCCGCGTGCTGGGCGTCGACCTGTCGCCGGTGACGGTGAAATTGCCCAACGCGGTTTTCATCCAGGCCGACCTGCGGGACCTGAATCTCGGGGAGATCTTCCAGGCTCATGAGTTCGCGCCGGTCTTCGATCTGGTGCTCTCCGACATGGCCCCGAAGACCACCGGCATCCGCCTGACCGACCAGGCCCGTTCCATGGAGCTTTGCGAACTCGCCCTGGAGACCTCCCGGAGGTTCCTGAAAAAGCACGGGCATTTCGTCTGCAAGCTGTTCCACAGCGACGACTTCAACAAAATGCGCGATCTGATCAAAGCCGAATTCGAAAAATTCGAGGCCGTGCGCCCTGAATCCACCCGCAAGATCTCGAAAGAGATTTTCCTGGTGGGTCTCAATCACAAAAGGGAACCCACCGGTGTTTGACCTGGTGTTCGACGACGGGAACTTCGTCATCGCCGACAAACCGGCCGGCTGGCTGACCGTGCCCTCGCGCTTCGAGGCGGAGGACGAACGCACCGTTCTCGGGCGCGAGCTGGAAAAATCCCTGAACGCCCGCCTTTTTCCCGTGCACCGCCTCGATTTCGAGGTGAGCGGTCTCGTGATGTTCGCCAGGAATCCCCGGGCCCATCGCGAGGCCGGTCAGTGGTTTGAAAAACGCCAGGTGACGAAAACCTACCAGGCCCTGAGCGCGGCGCGGGATTTTTCCCACTGGCCGCCGGATCTGCGTCGCGCGGATGAAGCGATCAGCGTGGGCGAGGAGCTGGAATGGCGTTGCCGCCTCCTGCGCGGCAAACGCCGCAGTTACGAGCACGCCAAGGGCGATCTGGCCGTGACCCGGGCGCGCCTGGAAGGGGTGGACGAGGGCACCTGGAGATGGTCCCTGCATCCGCTCACGGGCCGGGCCCATCAGCTGCGCTTCGAGATGAGCCGTCATGGTTTCCCCATCCTGGGGGATGCCCTGTACGGCTCGAAAGCCGTCTGGGAGGACAAGGCCATCGCCTTGCGGGCCGTGCATCTGGATTTGTCCCAGGCGCCGGGCCGCAGGGACTGGCAGTTGCCGGAGTCGTTCCAGGTGAAAGGACTTTTCTGATGAAGGCCGTGTGTTTGTTCTGTGGCGCCCGCCCGGGGAATGATCCGCGCTTTGTGGCGGAGGCCCAGGTCTTCGGCCGCGGCCTCGCGCAAGCGGGTTTGCGGCTCGTGTACGGCGGCGGGCACGTGGGACTGATGGGTCTGGCCGCCGATGCGGCTCTGGCCGCGGGCGGGGAAGTGATCGGCGTGATCCCGCAGGCGCTGGTGGACCGCGAGGTCGCCCATGAGCGGGTGACGAAACTTCATGTCACCCGCAATATGCACGAACGCAAAGCTTTGATGGCGGATCTCTCGGACGCCTTCGTGGCCCTGCCCGGGGGGTTCGGCACTCTGGACGAGCTGTGCGAGATCATCACCTGGGCGCAGCTGGGACTGCACGCGAAGCCCATCATCCTGCTGAACACGGCGGGCTTCTACGACGGCTTCCTCGAGTTCATCCGCACCGCCGCGGACTCCGGCTTCATCGCCGCGGAACATCTCCAGCTCTTCCGCGTCGCGAAAACGCCGGAAGAGGTCCTGCGGGCTCTGTCCGTCTCATCTCGGCCTTAAACGGCGTTTTTCTTGAAAACCACCCGTTCCAGTTTTTCCAGACGATGCGTGAGTTCCTCTTTTTCGGAAGGCCACAGGGACTCCCGCAAGAGGCGGTTGAGCAGGGTCTGATATTTCGTTCCTTGCTTGCCGGCGCGTTTTTTCAGTTCCTCGAGGATATCCCCATCCAAAAAGGTCGTGATGCGCACCTTGTGGTTCTGCGGCTCAAGATACGACTCGTCGAGAAGTTTTTTGTTCTTAGCCTTGGCTTTCAACCCAGTCATTCCACGCCTCCAAAAATTCTTTTCGATATTGTTCCACGATGAGCAGGATGATGTTCAGGTCTTTCGGATGAAACCCGAAAGACTCGATCACCAACACCCGATCCAGCCGGACTTTCGCGAAGGCTTCATGGTTTCGGGGAGTCCCATGATAGACCGTCACGTGGGGGAATCCATGCTCCCGAGTGTGCAACATGAACCGCAAAGCCTTGACGATCAGTAGAGTCGGCACTTCACTCCCCTTATTATGCATATATTGTATGCATAATGCAAGGCGTATTCCGTCATGGGACCCCGGGAGGGGCGTTTTTCATGTCGAAAGCGGTCCGAAGAGCGGATGCGGGGAGGATCCGAGTCCATCGGGCGGCCGTTCTTTCTGTCCTGAAAGAGTTCGACGCAACTGTCCTGGCCGCGGGCTGGACGGATCGTGTTCTTGGCCTCACACTGGGGGCATGCTGAAAAACGTCCCGGAAGGCACACGCTCCGCATTGCTGGCCTACACGGCCTGGGGTTTGTTCCCGTTGTACTGGAAGCTGCTCGGTCATCTGCCGGCCCTGGCGATCTTCGGCCAGCGGGTTTTCTGGTCCCTGGTTTTTTATTCCCTCATGCGGGCCTTGTGGCGCCGCGAGCGGATGTTCTCCTTCCGGCTCACGGTCCGGCAGTGGTGGGGGATCGCGCTGTCGTCGCTTTTGATCGGCGGCAATTGGCTGCTTTACATCTGGGCGGTCAACACCGGCCACATCGTCGAGACGAGCCTGGGTTATTTCATCAATCCGTTGGTGAACATCCTCCTGGGCGTGGCTTTCCTGCAGGAACGTCTGACGCGATCCCAGAAGGTCGCGGTGCTTTTGGCCTTGGCGGGCGTGGTCGTGCTGACCGTCGAGGGCGGACGCCTGCCGTGGATCGCCCTGGCTTTGGCGACGACCTTCAGCCTGTACGGTTTCACGCGCAAGAAAATCGGCGTGCCCGCTCTGGAAGGCGCGCAGCTCGAAGCCCTGTTGATGCTGGCGCCGGTCGCGCTGCTGGTGTCCCGGGAGCATTTCGCCTGGGGGAGCGTGTCGTGGGTGGACTGGGGCTTTCTGGTCGGCGCCGGCGTGGTGACGGGCCTGCCCCTGCTGTGGTTCATCGAGGCCGCCCGGCGTTTGCCCTATTACCTGATGGGATTCTTCCAGTACATCGCGCCGACCCTGCAGTTCCTGACGGGGGTGTTGATCTTCCGGGAGCCCCTGACCTCCTGGAAGCTCGTGGGCTTCGCTTTCATTTGGGCGGGCATTTTCCTGACCCTGCAGGAGGGCGTGCGGTCGTTGCGTCGTTCCGCGCCGAGATGAAAGGCAGATGACTTTCCGGCGCTGCACTGCAAGAGCCGCTTTTCAAGCTCTCGACACGAGCGTATGACTGTTGTCAGTGGAGGTCGGCGTCATGGCGACAAAAGTGATCGTGGTCGGGGGTGGGTTCGCGGGTCTGAATGCGGCCAAGGTGCTGGCGCGGAATCCCCAGGTGGAAGTCCTGCTTCTCGATCGTCGCAATCACCATCTTTTCCAGCCCCTGCTTTATCAGGTCGCCACCGCCGGTCTGTCCCCGGCCGAGATCGCCACGCCGATCCGTTCGGTGTTTTCCGATTTTCCCAACGTGCGCGTGCTGATGGAGGAAGTGCGCGGCATCGACCGCCAGGCCAAGAGCGTGACGACGTCCAGCGGCTCCCACGATTACGATTACCTGATCATCGCGACCGGCGCCCTGCACAGTTATTTCGGCCATGACGAGTGGGAGAACTTCGCCCCCGGCCTCAAAACCGTGGAGCAGGCGACGGAAATCCGCCGGCGCATCCTCTTCGCTTTCGAGGAGGCGGAAAAAATCAACGATCCCCATTTGCAGAAGGAGTGGCTGAGCTTCGTCATCGTCGGCGGCGGGCCGACCGGCGTGGAGCTGGCCGGCGCCATCGCCGAGATCAGCCGCACCACCCTGGAGAAAGACTTCCGGCACATCGATCCCGCCCAGACCCGCGTGCTGTTGATCGAGGCGGGACCGCGCCTGCTCGCGGCCTTCGATGAAAGCCTGTCCAAGCGCGCCTCGCGGGATCTCGAGCGCATGGGCGTGCAGACGTGGACGCGCACGCGGGTCACCGAAGTGACCGAGGACGGTGTGCGTTTCGGCGGCGAAAGCGTGCGCGCCCGCACCGTGATCTGGGCCGCCGGGGTGGAGGCCTCGCCTCTGGGCAAAAAACTCTCGACCCCCCTGGATCGCAGTGGCCGCGTCATCGTTGAGAAGGACCTGTCCCTGCCCAACGACCCCCACGTTTTCGTGATCGGCGATCTCGCGGCCTTCGAGGAAAAACCCGGAAAATATCTTCCGGGTCTCGCGCCGGTGGCCATGCAGGAAGGGCGCGCGGCGGGACGGAATATTCTCCTTGATCTGAAAGGCCGCCCCCGTGAGGCGTTTCGCTACGTCGACAAGGGCATCATGGCCACCATCGGCCGCCGCCGCGCCATCATGGAGGTCGGGAAGCTGCGGGTCGGGGGCATTTTGGCCTGGTACGCCTGGCTTTTTATACATATTTTTTATTTGATTGGTTTCAAGAGCCGGCTGTTCGTTTTCATGCAGTGGGCCTGGTCGTATCTGACCTTCAAAAGGGGCGCCCGTCTCATCGTCGACAAGGATTGGCGGCTGACAAAGGGGTGAGAATGAATCTTCTCGACGGCTTGTCAAACGTCACCTCTTGAAATCTACAATTAAACATGATCAATGCATGGCTTCGCGCGGCCCTTCTCAGCCTGTCCTTCGTCCTTTTGATCGGCGGGCTGATGTATTTTTCCTGGAAATCGCTGGATGAGCAGATCGAGCTCCGCACCGCCGTGACCGCCGGGGAGATCGGCGAAAACCTGCGTCTCCTCGTCGAAGGCCACGTCAAGGCCCTGCAGACCATCTCGAGCATCGAGGAGGCGCGCAGCGCCGCCGATTTCCGCCGCCTCGCCGCCGCCGTCACCAGCAACTATCCGGGTTTCTACGCCGTGAATTGGGTCGACCGTCAGGGCGTGATCCGTCGCGTGCATCCCGATATCCGCGGGCCCGACATCCTGGGCGCGAGCGTCTACGATCATCCGCGCGTGCGCGAACAGGTGCGCTTCAGCGACGAGTACAAAGTGCCGGTGATCAGCCCCAAGGCGCAGGTCCTGCCGGGCGTGGAGGCGGCCTCGGTCTATCTGCCGGTGCTGGAGGGCGAGCAATTCTACGGCTGGATGAACGGCGTGATCGATTTGCAGGGCTGGTTCGCGGATTATTTAAAACGCCGCGCCGATCACCGCCTGTCCGTGCGCATCCGCTGGCTGTCCGAGGAGGACTCCATTTACGAATTCGGTCCCGCGCCGCCGGCCGGCTGGTCGCGGGAGGTGCATTCGCAGATCCTGAACCAGCCCTTGAGCATCCAGGTGGCGATGGATCAGACGGCGGACATGTACCGGCGTTGGGCCTTCGGCGCCGGCGCCTTCGCGGCCGGGGTGCTGCTGGCGGTGCTCTTGAGCGGCCTGGTTCTCAGCCTGCAGTACTCCGTGCAGCAGCTGATGCGCAGCAACCGCAGCCTGGCGATCAAGAACGCCCTGATCTCCTCGCTGACCCACGACATGGGCACGCCCCTCACGGTGATGGGGATCTGCCTCGATCAGATGGAAAAAAACGGCGAGGCGCGGGAAAAAAACCTGTCGCGCATGAAAAAGACCACGCAGACCCTGAAGCGCATGATGGAGTCCGTGCGCCGGATGCACGCCGCCGCCCTGGGGCGGGCGGTGCTGGAAATCCGTCCCGTGAATCTGTGCCAGTCGGTGAGCGAGGCGATCGACCAGGTGAAGGAGCTGGCCGACCGCAAGGACATCGTCATCCCGCCGCTGATGCCCATGGACTGCTGGGTGATGGGGGAGCAGACGACCCTGGCTTACAACGTCCTTCCCAACGTGCTCACCAACGCCGTGAAATTTTCCAGGCCCGGCGGCCGCATCCTGATCCAGGCGGAAAAACAAGGCGACGAGCTGGCCCTGATCATCAGCGACTTCGGCGTCGGCATGCCGGCGGAGCAGGTGAGGATGCTGCGGGAGGAGGGCTCGACCTCCATGCCGGGCGTCGCGCCCGACGGCGAGGTGGGGACGGGGCTCGGCATGATGCAGGTGAAAACCTTCATGGAGATGTACGGGGGGCGCTTCGAGGTTTTCTCCCGACAAGCGGTTGCCGGCGAGACGGAAGAGATGTATGGCACAACGGTGAGTCTGTATTTCCGTTTCGCCCCCGCGGACGCGTCACGAGGTGAACTTGAGCCGAGATCGTGAAAAATGCCTGAAAGGCGTGCGCGAGCACCACGCGCTGCTGGTGTATCCCCTGGAAAACCGCGCCGAGCCGCCGTCCCTCTGGAAGGTGCTGCATCCGCGCTCGCCGATGCGCTGGGAGTGGGACCAGGACGGCGATGACCGCGTCTCGCGCCTGTGGATCCTGCGGGAGGAGCTGTCCCGGTCCGGCGAGGTCGTTTACAGCAAATGGTTCCGCGGCCGGGCCACCTTTTTCTCGAAGGAGGCCTTCGTGCACCTGCTGCGCGCCCTGCGCAGCCACGAGCGCGAACTGCATCTGCGGGGAGAGGCCCGCGTGCTGTACGATCTGATGCGGGAATCCTCGCCCCGTTCCACCAAGGAATTGAAAACCGAGAGCGACCTGCGCGGCCGTCTGCTGGAAGGCGTTTATCAGAGGGCGATGAAGGAACTTTTCGAAGCCGGCCTGGTGGTGGCCTGGGGCGAAGTGGATGAAGGGGCTTTCCCGTCCCTGGCGACCGGCGCCACCCGGGTGCTGTTCGAGGATCTGTGGGAAAAAGCCGCAAGCGGGGAGGCTAAGGCGTCCCTCGCTTGGTTGGAAAAAAATCTGCCGTCGGATTTCGCCCGTTACTTGAAGAGGAAGCGGGCCGCTTCCAGGGACGCCGTGGACGAAGGCTGACCTTTTTGCGCGAGCGCGCGGTGGACGTTGAGGCGCACGCCGTGCTTGGTTTTCCCTTTCAACGCTTTTTCCGCTTCCCCGCTGCGCACCAGGCGGCGGATCACTTCCGCGGGATTTCGCAGCTCCGGTTCCTGGGACAGGAGCAGGGCCGCCGCGCCGCTCGCGAAGGCCGTGGCCTGCGAGGTGCCCGTCATGACGCCGTAAGCTCCGCCCGGCAAGGTCGAGAGGATATTTTCGCCCGGCGCCGCGAGGTCGACGCTGCGGGATCCGTAGTTGCTGCTGGCGAGCACGCGCTGGCGCGAATCGATGGCGGTCACGGACAGAATGTTCGGCAAACCGTAATCCGCGGGATAGAAGGGCAGGATGTCCGAGTTGGATCTCTCGTTCCCCGCCGCCGCGACGAAAAGAATGTTCCGCGCGGCGGCTTCGCGAATGGCCTCCTCTTCGCGGCTGCTGGCCTGAAGCCCTCCTCCCGAGTAGTTGATGATCCGCGCGTTCATGCGGACGGCGTAACGGATCGCCGCCACTGTGTTCCGCAAATGATCGCGGTCGCTGAGTTTCGCATCATAATATTTCAAAACCATGATTTTCACCTTGGGCGCGACGCCCAGGCGCTGACCGGCGATCAGGCCGGCGACGTGGGTGCCGTGGCCGTGCCGGTCGCGGATGTCGGCGTTGCCCGCGGCGAAATTCCAGCCGTGCACGTCATCGACGAAGCCGTTGCCGTCGTCATCGATGCCGTTGGTGGATTTGTCGCGCCCCTGGGCGTCCAGGCCCGTCTCCCCGGGATTGGTCCACAGGTTGTCGCGCAGGTCGGCGTGCTGGGAGTCCATGCCGGTGTCGATGACGGCGACCACGATGTCCTCGCGGCCCAGGTGCCATTGCCAGGCGGCGGGCAAACCGAGCTGCCGCTGCCCCCAGTCCGGCGGCGGCAGGGATGCCGACGCCCCGGCGCTGAAGAATAAAAGACACAGGACTTGCCAATGAAGTGCCATGCGGAAACCTCCCGTTTTTTTGAAAAAAAGGGGCGCGTCCTGCGCCCGAGAAACCCCCCTGTCACATCCGTGTTTTGCCGATGAGCATTGCAACGTCGCGGCCAGCATGAAACCGGCCTGATTCGCCCGCGGCGCCGCGAAGGGGTGTTAGCCTCCTGTGAGGCTCGACGTGTTCGTCCGTTTTCTAACAGTGTGAGCGGGCTGACAGCGGGTCCCACCTTGAGACGCCGCCTCCCGACCAAAGGCCATTGATTCCGCCTGGCGTTCCTCCGATGGAAAAAGAGGGCCCGCGGGGCCGCGGACGGCTTGGCCGGGATGAAGGAGTTTTCAGTGAAGCAGTGGGTGAAAAAACTGGTGGATCAGTTCGAAATCGACTGGAAGGGCGGCAAGGAAGGCAAAGACGCCACGGCCCTGGACATGTCCGACGAACGCGCCACCTTGCTTTATTTCATCGACACCTACAGCAAGCACCTGTTCGAAACGGAAAAAATGCCCGTGCGCAAAACCCGCGAGCTGCTGGACTCCTTCGCCAAGGAGCTGCTGAAGGGCGGTTCCGACGACAACCTGCTGTTCCGCTTGCGCCAGTTCTTCGGCAGCTACCGCATCGACGAGTTCACCTATATCCAGACGACCTTCGATGATTTCAAAACCATCATCTGGGATTTCGCCGACCAGTTGAGCGAGGACATCCGCAACGAGAAAAGCCGCGACGCCCAGGTCCACCAAAGCCTGAACGGGCTGCGCGAGGCGGTGGAGGCGAACTCCATCGACGAACTGCGCGCCAAGTCCCGCGAATTCATCAATCTGTACATCGAGCACCAGTCCAAAAAAGACGAGCGCCGCACCAAGCGCATCGACCGGTTCAAAAAGAACCTGAACCAGGTGAAACAGAAGCTGGTGGAAGCCACCCAGCACATGATGACGGATCACCTGACGGGCGCTTACAACCGCCGCAGCTTCGACGAACAGCTGCGCAACCACCTGCGCCTGTTCGAATTCTCCAAGGTGCCGGTCTGCCTGATCATCCTCGACATCGATCACTTCAAGAAAATCAACGACTCCTACGGCCACGACCTCGGCGATTTCGTGATCAGGGAGTGCGTGAACTCCGTGAAAGCCGTCTTCGACCGCCCGTCGGACTTCGTGGCCCGCATCGGCGGCGAGGAGTTCGCCGTGCTGCTGCCGGAGACGAGCCTGGAAGAGGCCCTGCGCAAATCGGAGGAGCTGCTGGAGAAAATCCGCCGCGACGTCTTCGTGCAGGAGAACCTGGAGATCCGCTTCACCGTGTCCATGGGGCTCGCGCAGTGCCTCGACGGCGAAGGCGCGGAGGCCTGGCTGAAGCGCGCCGACGAGGCCTTGTACCAATCCAAGAACAAAGGCCGCGACCGCTGCACCCTCGCCGCCCCCCACGAAGTGAAAAAAGCGGCATGAGCCGACGCCTCGCGCTTCGTCGGGGGAAGTGAAGAGAGTTTCATCGTCTCTTCCACTCGACACGAGGCGCGCCTGTTTATTGACAGCCGGACCTTTCCCTTGCCCTCCCGCCACGGGGTCGGAGTTATCCTCGAAAAACAATCGCCGAGGAGGAGACGTGGAGGGTCTTTCACGTTTGGGTCAGCTCTCGTGGCGGCTCAAAATTCTGTTCATCGTGATCCCTTTGCTCATGACCCTCGGCTTTCCGATTTTCCTGCACAGCTTGAACCGTCTGCACAGCAGCCAGCAGGTGGCCCGCTCCACGCGGGATCTCATGCTGGACCTGGAGCGCTTGCTGGCGCTGATGCGCACGGCGGAAACCCACCAGCGCGTTTTCCTGATGACGGGGCAAAACCGGCCCCTCGCGGACTACGGACGGGCCGTCGGCGACGTCAACGACCTGCTGGTCAGCCTGCGGGAAAAGGCCGTGGGCCGTCCCCGGCAGGCGGCCATGCTGGAGGCCATCACCAGCGAGTGGGGCATGAAGCGCCGCGAGCTGGAGCGCGTCGTGCAGATCCGCAAGCTGCGCGGCTTCGAGGCCTCGCGACGGCAGCTCATGGCCAACGCCGGCCAGCGGGAGATGGAGAACCTGCGTTTCTACATCGCCAGCGTCATGGAGAAAGAGCGGCGGGTGCTGGCGCGCCAGGAGGAGGAGGAGCGCACGGTCGAGCGCATCCTGAGCGTGTCCCTTTTCGGTTTCACCGGCATCGCCCTGATGCTGCTGATGCTGGCGCACTTTCTGTGGCGGCGGGACCGCCTGCACCAGGCCGCGGCCACGCGGCGTCTGGCCGAAAGCGAAGCGCGCATGCGCGTGGTGATGAACAACGCCCCGGTGATCCTCTGGTCCGTCGACATGGCGGGGAATTTCATCGTCCTCGAGGGCAAGGGCCTCGAGCTCGCCGGTGACGGGGCGGAACCCCTCGGGAATTATTTCGAGAAATACCGCCACGAGCCTGAAATGGCGGAGCCCCTGGTGCGCGCCCTGGGCGGCGAAACCGTCCGCATCGACCTGAGCACGGCGGGACGCTGGTACGAGGCGGTCTTCATTCCCGTGCATGAGGGGGAGTCCGCCGTCAGCGGCGTGGTGGGGCTTTTCGTGGACGTCACCGTCCGCAAGTTGCGCGAGCAGGAGGCGGAGCAGGCGAACCGCGCCAAGAGCCGCTTCCTCGCCAACATGTCCCACGAGATCCGCACGCCTTTGGGGATCATCCGGGGGTTTTCCGAAGTGGCGATGACCTCCGAGCTCAGCCGCGAGGATCAGACGCGCTACCTGGGGAAAATCAAGCACCACGCGGACATTCTGGCGAAGCTCGTCGACGACATCCTGGATCTGTCGAAGGTGGAGGCGGACCGCCTGGAGATCGAGCGCATGGCGGTGGCGCTGCCGGAACTCCTCGATGAGCTGCGGGAGACTTTCCAGCTGAAAGCGCAGGCGCGCTCCCTGGGGTTCCATGTCGAAATGGCGCCCGACGTGCCCGAGTGGATCATCTCCGATCCGACCCGCCTGCGGCAGGTGCTGATGAATCTCCTCGGGAACGCCTTCAAGTTCACCTCGCAGGGAGAGGTGCGCCTGTCGGTGCGTTCCCTGGGACGTTCGGAGCATTGCTGCCGCATGGAGTTCCGCGTCCGCGACACCGGCGCCGGCATTCCCCTGGCGCAGCAGTCGCGGCTCTTTCAGCCGTTCTCCCAGGCCGACAGTTCCACGACGCGTTTTTACGGGGGCACGGGGTTGGGTCTGGTGCTGTCGAAAAAACTCGCCGAGGCCCTGGGCGGGACCCTGGAGCTGACCTGGACCGAACCGGAGAAAGGCAGCGAGTTCGTTTTCGCCGCCTCGTTCGATCTGCCGGCGGCTCATCGGCATCGCGGCGCCCCCCGCGTGGAATCGGAAAAAGCCGAGCTGGCGGCCCGCTCGGACATCTTGAAGGGCGTGAAGGTCCTCCTCGTGGAGGACGCCCTCGACAATCAGTTGCTGGTGCGCATTTACCTGGAGGCCCACGGCGCCCAGCTGACCATGGCGGATGACGGCCCGAGCGGCGTGAAAAAAGCCCGGGAAGGGAATTTCGACGTCATCCTCATGGACATCCAGATGCCCGGCATGGACGGTTTCGAGACGATGCGCACCCTGCGGCGGGGCGGGGACACGCGGCCCATCGTGGCCCTGACGGCCCACGCCCTCAAAGAGGAGCGGCTCGAGGCCCTGCGCTCGGGGTTTGACGACTACATGACCAAGCCCATCGACCGCGTCGAGCTCGTGCGCAAGATCGAGATGCACGCCCGTCGCCGGACGCCCCCGCCGGATCAGCGCGAGGCTTTTTTCTCGAGGTAATAATCCCAGCTGCCCTCGGTCACCGTCAGCTGGTGGCGGTCGAGCTCGAACACCTTGGTGGTGATCTCGCGCAGGAAGTGGCGATCGTGGCTGACGATCATGACGGTGCCGCTGAAGCGCTTGATGGCGTCCAGCAACAGCTCGCGGGATTTGATATCCAGGTGGTTGGTCGGTTCATCGAGGACCAGGAAATTCACCGGCCGGGCCAGGATGGTGGCCAGCACGACGCGGCTTTTTTCGCCGCCGGACAGGATGCTGATTTTTTTCTCGGCGTCCTCGCCGGAGAATTTGAAGGCGCCCAGGAGGTTGCGCACGTAACCGAGGCTGGAGTTCGGGATGTGGTGGTGGACTTCATCGATCACGGTGGCGTTCGGATCCAGGACGTCGAGGGAGTTCTGGCTGAAGTAGCCGACCTCGATGCTCGAGCCCACCACGGCCTGGCCTTCGCTGCCGTCGGTCTGGCCCGTGACGATCTTCAGCAGCGTGGATTTGCCGGCGCCGTTGACGCCGACCACGGCGACGCGGTCGGTGCGTTTCACCAGGGCGTTGGCGTTTTTGAACACCAGCTTCTCCTTGCCCTCGGGGGTTTTCCAGATCTTGCCGAGGTTCTCGATCTTCAGGACCTCGTCACCGCCGCGCGGGGAGGCCGGCCAGTCGAACTGGATCTCCTTTTCGTCGGGCGGGATCTCGATGCGGTCGATCTTCTCGAGCTTTTTGACCCGCGACTGCACCTGCGCCGCGTGGGAGGCGCGGGCGGCGAAGCGGGCGATGAATTCCTCCTCCTTGGCGAGCATGTCGTCCTGGCGTTTGGCGGCGGCCACCAGCTGTTCGTGGCGCACGGCTTTTTCGCGCTCGTAGAAGTCGTAATTGCCCGAGTAGGGCGTGATCGTCTTGTGCGCCACCTCGACGATCTTGCTGACCAGGCGGTTCATGAAATCGCGGTCGTGGCTGGTCATCAGGATGGCGCCGGGGAATTTCGTCAGCCACTCCTCCAGCCAGATGATGGACTCGAGATCCAGGTGGTTCGTCGGTTCGTCCATCAGCAGGACTTCCGGGTTCAGGGCGAGGATCTTGGCGAGCGCGATGCGCATCTTCCAGCCGCCGCTGAAGCTCTCGGTGGGGCGGTGGTAATCCTCCGGACCGATGCCGAGGCCCGTGAGGATCTCGGCGGCGCGGGCGTCCAGGTCATAACCGCCCAGGCGCTCGAACTCGGCCTGCAGCTCGCCGTACTCCTCGAGCACCTTGGTCATGCGGTCGTCGTCCATGGGCTCGGCCAGCAGGGCGTCGAGCTCCTGCATGCGCTTCTGGAGGCGCGGCACGTCGCCGGCGGCGGTTTTCACTTCCTCGATGGCGGAGCGGCCTTTCATCTCCTCGATGTTCTGCGAGAAATAACCCACCACCAGGCGATCGGGTTTGGAGATGTGGCCGCCGTCGATGCCCTCTTCGCCCATGATGATGCGGAAAACGGTGGTTTTCCCGGCGCCGTTCGGTCCGACGAGGCCGATCTTCTCCCCGGCGTTGATCTGAAAGGTGCCGTTTTTGTAGAGGATCTTGTTGCCGTACTGTTTGGAGATGTTCGACAGATGGATCATGCGTCTCCCGCGATCTTGCGTTCCAACTCCTGCCAGCGCGCATAGAGCGTCTCGACGCGGAGTTGTTGATTCTGGAATTGGTGGGTGAGGTCCTGGAGTTTCTGGTAGTCGGCGGTGTGGCCCGGCTGATCGAGTTCTTTCTGCAGGGCTTCGAGGCGTTCTTCCGCCTCGAGGATGGTGGCTTCCATGGTGTCGAACTCGCGCTGTTCCTTGAAGCTGAGTTTGACCTTCTTGGCCGTGGTTTTGGCGGGAGGCTGGGCATCGGCCGCGGCCGGAGAGGCCTTTGCGGCCGGCGCGTTGTTGGCGCCGGGCGTTTTCGCGCCCTGTCCGGCGTGCCAGCTCTGCCACTGGAAGATGTCGGCGAAGCGCAGGAGCTCCCCTTCGTTCGGCGTGAAGGCGATGATCTCGTTGGCGACGCGGTCCATGAAGTGGCGGTCGTGGGTGACGAGGATCACGGCCCCGGGGAAATCCGCCAGGGCGTCCTCCAGCACGTCGAGGGTGGCGATGTCGAGGTCGTTGGTCGGCTCATCGAGCACCAGCACGGGCTCGCTTCGCAGCATGAGCTGGGCGATGCGCAGGCGGCTTTGCTCGCCGCCGGACAGGCGGCCCACGGGCTGGTCCATCTGCTCGCCGCGGAACAGGAACCGCGACAGGTAGGAGCGCGCGAACACCGACTGGCCCTGCACCTGCACGTAGTCGCCTTCGGGGCACAGGGTGCGCAACAGGCTGGTGTTCGGATTCAGGGATTCTTTCTGTTGCTCGAAGAAGGCGAACTCGATCTGATCGGCGACGAAGACGCTGCCCTCGTCCGGCGGCAATTCGCCGATGAGGGTCTTGATGAGCGTCGATTTGCCGCAGCCGTTGGGGCCGAGCAGTCCCAGCCGCGATTTCGGGCGCAGGGTGTAGGAGAAATCGCGGAAGAGGGTGCGGCCCTGGTAGGTCTTCGAGACGTTTTTCGCCTCGACGATTTTTTTCGGGGCGCGGGCGACGTCGCCGAAGTCGATCTGCACGGTGGCGGCGCGATGGCGGCGTCCCAGGTCCTCGACGTCGGCGGCGAGCTCGTGGGCCCTTTCGATGCGGGCTTTTTGTTTCGTCTGCCGGGCTTTGGCCCCGCGGCGCAGCCATTCGGTCTCGCGGCGGAGGGTGTTGCGCTTGACGTCCTCCAGGTGCTGCTGGGCCTCCAGGCGGGCGGTTTTGAAATCCAGGAAGTCCGCGTAGGTGCCGTCGAACTTGATCAGCCCCTCGGGCAGGCGGGGATCGAGATCGAAGATCAGATCGCAGGTGGTTTGCAGGAACAGGCGATCGTGGGTGACGGTGAGCGTGGCGAGCTCGCGCTGCCGTTCCAGGAAATCCTCGAGCCACAGGATGCTGTCGACGTCCAGGTGGTTCGTCGGTTCATCGAGCAGCAGCAGATTCGGCCGGCGCGCCAGTTCCCGGGCCAGGGCGACGCGTTTCTGCCAGCCGCCGGAGAGCTCGTTCACCAGGCGGTCGGTGCCGGCCTGGGGGCCGTCGAGTTCCAGGCGGGAGATCAGTTCCTGCACGAGCCCCAGATTGTCGGCGTCGTGGGGGTCGTCGGTGGCGCCGGCGATCACGTCAAAGACCCGCGCGTCCGCGGCGAAGCGCGGGGTTTGCTCCAGGTAAGCCAGGCGCAGGCCTTGCGAGAAGTGGATCTTGCCCTCATCCGGCGTGTCCTGGCGGCTCAACAGGCGCAGCAGGGTCGATTTGCCGGCCCCGTTGGCGCCGATCAGGCCGATGCGTTGCCCTTCCTCCACGGCGAAGCTCAGCCCTTCGAACAATGTTCGGGACCCGTAGGTTTTGCTGACCTGCACGGCGGAGACCAGAATGGACATCGGCGCAGATTAACCGCCGCCCCGTGGAAAGGCAATGGATGACAAGCCCGGTTTTCACTGCGAACGTGAGGGGATGAAACACGCTTTTCTCCTCCTGCTGACGGTCGGGGGGCTCGCTGTGCCGGCGGCCGCCCAAGAAATGCCCTTCCTGGGCGATGACGGCGGCAATCCCTTCGTTTTCGTCCTGGACTCCCTGCACGCCGCCCCGGCGGAAGCGGTGGGCGGGCCGAAGACGGCGATGAGCGAGCAAAAAATGCTGGTGAGCATCCCCCTGGTCACGGGCGAGGAAACTTCATGGAAAGCCCTCGTCAAAGGCCAGCGTTTGACACTGGACGAGGACCTCGTCATCGCCGACCGCAACTTCACCCTGCCGCGGGATTTCGGTTCGGCGGAAGTGGGCGTGGGCTGGCAGCGCCGCTCTTCGGAAAAACAGCGACTCAGCGTCGTGGGCGCGCTGGGTTCGACGGGACGCTCGCTGCTCAGCGACCGCAACGCCGTCGAGGTGTCCTTCAACGTCCTCAGCGAGAACAAAGCGGACGACGAGGGCACGTGGATCTATTTCCTGAACTACTCGAACAACCGCACGTTGCTGAACAACGTGCCGCTGCCGGGTTTCGCTTACGTTCTCAAAAAAGATTCGACGGTCTACGTGATGGGCGTGCCGTTCATTTTCTTTTTCACGCATTCGGGCCGCTGGTTGATGAACGCCGCCCTGTCGCCCTTTTTCGTCGGCAGCGAAGTGACCTACATCTGGGGCTGGCCGCAGCTCTTCGCCGGCCTCGGTTGGATGCCGCGCTCGTACCAGAACCTGGTCACCGACGACGCCGAAGACCGTTTGTTCTACGAAAAAAAAGAAGGCGTCTTGGGCCTGCGCCTGCCCTTCGGCAAGCAAAAGTCAGCCTCGCTCGCGTACGTGCACAACTTCGACCGGAAATTCTACCTGGGCGAATCCACCGGCAAGATCCACTCCGACGTCCTGACCCTCAAAGACGGCGGCAGCCTCCAACTCAAAATGAAGTACGCCTTCTAGGGCACAGTTCCCTTTTTCGGATCCAGGCGCATCACGCGCCGGTCCCCGGAAAAACAAAACCCCGCCTGGATCACAGGCGGGGTTATCAAATCAACCGATTCAAATTTCGCAATCAGTAGCGGTCGCGGCGGTCGGCGCCCGGGCCGGCGCGGCGTTTGAAGCCGCCGCCTTCGTGGGAGCGTTCGTCGCGGCGGAAACCGCTGCCGCGACGATCGTCGCGCTTGAAACCGCCGCGGTCTTCACCGCGGGGGGCGAAACCACCCGAGCGGTCATCGCGACGGAAGCCGCCGCCGTTGCCACGGTCGTCACGGCGGAAATTGTCGTTGCCGCCGCGATCCTCGTAGCGGCGTTCGCCGCCGCCGCTGTAGTTGTTGAAACGGCGCGGGCCGCGGTCGTCGAAACGACGCTCGCCGCGGAAATCCGGGCCACCACGGCCGCGGGGGGCGCCACCGCCGACGCCGCGGTCATCCGAACGCAGTTCGAAGGTGCGGGGCTCGTTTTGCGGGGCGGCCTTCAGGATGTGGCCGGTCACCTGTTGCAGATTGCGCGTGATCCACTCACGGGCGTCGGCGTTCAGTTCCAGGCCTTTTTCACCGGCGCACTCGTCGATGATGTTGTCGTAGAAGGTGCGTTCTTTCTCGCTGACCTCGAGGCTTAGCAGCTCGTTCAGCTGACGCTTCACTTCGGAGGCGATGACGTCCTTCGAGGTCGGGATCTTCAGGTTCTCGAATTTGAAGTTCAAAGCGCGTTCGAATTTGCGCAGGGTCGGGGCCTCTTTCGGGCGGACCAGCGTCCACACGATGCCGGTTTTGCCGGCGCGGGCCGTGCGGCCGATGCGGTGGGTGTAGGTCTCGACGTCCCAGGGGATCTCGAAGTTCACCACGTGGGTGAGGTCCTGGATGTCGAGGCCGCGGGCGGCGACGTCGGTGGCGACCAGCACCGTGGCCTGACGGCGGCGGATGCGATCGAGCACCTTGTTGCGCTCCACCTGCGGCTTGTCGCCGTGCAGGCTCTCCACGCGCATGCCCAGGCCCAGGAGGGTCTGTTCGAGGTCGGACACCTGTTTTTTCGTCTGGGCGAAGATGATGCCGTAGAAGTCGGTCTCATTGCGCAGGAGCAGGGACAGCGCGCGCACCTTGTCTTCTTCGAAAACGACGGCGGCGTAGGACGAGATCTTCGGCGCGGACTCGGTGTTGGCCAGCGTGAAGGACTGCGGCTGCTTCAGCAGGCGCTCGCTCAGCTTGCGGACCGAGAAGCTCATCGTGGCCGAGAACAGCCAGGTGCGCAGGGTTTCGGCGTCGAACTGACCGCGGATGGTCTCCAGGGATTCCTGGAAACCGAAGGACAGCATCTCGTCGGCTTCGTCGAGGACGAGGTGGCTCACCGAGGACAGATCGATCAGTTTTTGCTCGAGCAGGTCGACCAGTCGGCCGGGCGTGCTCACCACGATCTGCGGATTGCGGCGCAGGCTTTCGATCTGGCGGCGGTAGCTTTCCCCGCCGAGGATCGAGGTCACCGACAAACGCTTGGGCGCGCCCAGGCTTTGCAGGGCCTTCGCCACTTGCGCGGCGAGCTCGCGGGTCGGGCAGAGCACGAGGGCCTGCAGCTTCGGCTCGGAACTCAGTTTTTCCACCAGGGGAATGCCGAAAGCGGCGGTTTTTCCCGTGCCGGTTTTGGCGAGGACGATGACGTCGCGGTCATTGGCGCAAAGGAAGGGGATCACCTTCTCTTGAACAGGCGTCGGGTTTTCAAAACCCATGGCATCAATGGCCTTGAGAACTTCTTGGGAAAGCCCCCAGGAATGGAAGACGGATGTGGAAGACACGGGGGTCCTTTCGGTGAGGCTCATGGTTTGACAGGTTTCGTCAGGAAAGTCCAAAGAATCCCCGGAATGCGCGGAAAGCTCGCTCCCACCGGGTAAAAAGCACCGTCATGTTCACTCCATCGACACCACCGTCGAGGGCAGCTTTTTCACACCCCCGAGGACCCCTGTCTTCCGACAGGAAAGGGGCTTCTCAGACGGAGGGGCGGTGGGCGTGGTGGCGGCAATTCTTCGAGCAGGTGACCGGGCTTCGGGTGGCGCACTCAGGGCACAGGCGGGCCTCTTTCCCGCATTGGCCGCAGCTCAAGACCTGGTCGGCGGGGCGGCCGCAATGGGGGCAGAGCCGGTAGCGCTGGCTGGGCTGGAGCCGGGTGTCCACGGCGACCCGGTCGTCGAAGACGAAGCACTCGCCCTCCCAGGAACCGCCCCCGGTCTCCTCGAGGTAGCGCAGAATGCCGCCGTCCAGCTGGTGAACGTCGCGGAAGCCCTGTTCGCTCAGGGCCAGGGCGGCTTTTTCGCAACGGATGCCGCCGGTGCAGAAGATCAATATTTTTTGTTGCGGATCGAGATTCATTTTTTCCACCGCCGCCGGGAACTGCTCGAAGCGTCCGATGTCGGGGAGCAAGGCGCCGCGGAAACTGCCGATGCGGGACTCGTCGAGGTTGCGCGTGTCGAGCAGCACGGCGCCTTCGGCGATGGCCTGATCCCACTGCGCGGCGGACAGGCGGTTCGCCTGCCGCGCCGGCACGAGGTCGGGCCGACCGAGGCTCACGATCTCGGGACGGATCTTGATGCTCAGCTTGCGGAAGGGCGGGATGACGCTCAGCGAGCGTTTGAAATCCAAAGCCGCGCGGAAAAACGCGTTCAGCTCGCTTTCGAATTGATCGCGCTCCGCTTCCGACGTGAAGCCGGCCGTGCCGTTCAGACCTTCCGCCGCCAGGATGATCAGGGCCTTCATGCCCAAGGCCTGGCCGCGCTCCCGCAGATGCTCTTTCAACGCGGCGGGGTCGGCCACCGGGGCGAAATGATAAAAGGTCGTGATGTGCCAGGGATGCATGGCCCTTTCTTAGCCCGGGCGGGCGAAGGGGTCGAGCAAAATGCGGAAAAGCCCGAGGCGAAGCACCCCGACTGGGGCAATTTTCATGGTGCCTTCGGGGCATTGTTTGACCGTGTCGCGAACGAAATCAAACCTATTCTTGATTGGGCTTTGGCACCACGGTTGCATTTGTCTCTGACGTGATCGCAGCCGGAGATTCTCCGGAAACAAGATCCACCCGGGACTGAAACCGGTGTTTCAGTTTCTCCTTTGTGTCGTAAGACCCGAAGAGATTGACCTGGGCGACCCGAAGTCTTTGAGTCAGGAGTCGAGAACGCAAGTTCCAAGCACTTTGAAATAAAGCTTCGGATCGGAAAGGGTTGGGATTTATTCCAACCCTTTCTTTTTTTTGCTCTCTGACAAATCCGCCTTGCCGCGCCTGTGACGAAAGTTTCCGAAGATTTTGTTCAAGTGGGAATTCCGTCGGTTCAGGAGCAAACTCCTTGTTGGGGAACACCCCCGAAGGAGGACCGATGTTTTATTATCAGATCGACTTTTCCGATTGCGATCCTTCCGACGCCGTCCGTTTCGAGATCGAGCGCCATTTGCAGAAGCTCGACCGGCTGCATGACCGCATCATCGAGTGCCACGTCTCCGTGCGCATTCCCCACCGCCATCAGCGCAAGCACACCTACCACATCAACCTGCAGCTCAAACTGCCCGGAAAAGTCCTGGTGGTCGACCGTGACCCCGACAAGAACGACACCCACACCGACATCAAAATCGCCATCCGCGACGCCTTCGCCAAACTGACCCGGCAGCTGGAGGACTACGTCCGGCAGCGGGCCGAACCGACCCCCGCCCCGGAGGCCCCGGCGGAGAACTGGGCCTGAAAGGAGTCCGCCATGTTCAGCCTCTGCAGCCCCGATTTCCGTGACGGAGAGAACATCCCGCGCACCTTCACCCAGGAAGGGGAGAACATCTCGCCCCGCCTGGAGTGGTGGGACGTGCCGGATGAGGCGGAGGAGATGGTGTTGATCTGGCACCATTACAAATTCCATCTGTACGCCCTCAATCAGCGACTGGACCTTCGGCCTGGTTTGGACGTGAAACGCCTGCGGGAGGCCATCCTCCCGCACATCATCGCCGACGTGGAGATCATGGGCCGTTACCGCCGCGACCGCCGGCCGTTGCGGACGGAAGAACGCCATCCTTGAGATCCCCCGCGACTTCCGCCAGACTGGGGGGAGTCCGGCAGGGGGAACATGGGCGACAGCAAAGTGGACGTTTTGGTCGTGGGCGGCGGCATCATCGGGCTGACCTTGGCGCATGAGCTGCAGAAATCAGGTCGACAAGTCTTATTGATTGAAAAAGGCGAGGTCGGTTTCGGCTGCTCCTACGGCAACGCCGGCTGGATCACGCCCTGCTTCGCCATGCCCTTGCCCCAGCCCGGCATGTTTTTGAAATCCATCGGCTGGCTGCTGAACCCGGAAAGCCCTTTGTACATCAAGCCCCAGCCGAGCTGGCTCCTGGCGCGCTGGATGATGTCTTTCCTCGCCGCCATGAACGAGAAACGCCTGCGGGAATCGGTGGCCGTGCTGACGGACATCTCGAAGTACAGCCTGACGTTTTACCGCGAGCTCGCCGGCCGGGCGCCGCAGACCTTCGGTTTCGACCAAAAGGGATTGCTCATGGTGAGCGCCACCCCGCAAGGGCTCGCGGCGGCCGAGGGCGAGATGCGTCTCATGCTGGAACGCGGGATCCCCGGAAAACTTTTGAGCGGCGAAGAGATCCGTCAGCTCGAGCCTTCCTTGAAGCCCCTCATCCGCGGCGGCGTGTACTTCCCGTCCGAGGCGCACTCGGAACCCCTGGCCACGGTGCAGGCGGTGGCGCGCGAATTCCAGGAGCTCGGCGGCCGGGTGCAGCCGCGCACGGAAGTTTACGATTTTGAATTCGCGGACGGGAAGATCTCGAGGGTTCTCACGACCCGGGGGAATTTCGCGCCCGATCTGGTGGTGCTGGCGACCGGCACCTGGTCGCGGCGCATGGCCCGCGACCTGCGGGTGTCGGTTCCCATCCTGGGCGGCAAGGGCTACAGCCTGATCGTGGATGATTTTGAGACGAAGCCCGCGCATCCGATCATGATCGTCGAGCGCAAGATCGCCGTGACCCCGCGGGCGGACTCGGTGCGCCTGGCGGGGACCCTGGAGCTGGTGGATCAGGACGACGGCATCACCCGGCGCCGGGTGAACGCCATCCTCCAGGGATCTGAGGCGTATTTGCATTTACGGCCCCAGCCGCAAGTGAAAGAGCTTTGGCGGGGATTGCGTCCTTGCACCCCGGACGGCGTGCCGATGCTGGGATTTTCAAAAAGACATCGCAATCTTTTTTATAGCGTCGGCCACCAGATGCTGGGGCTGCAGTCCGCGCCGGGCTCGGCGCGCCTGTCCGCCGATCTGATTTTGGGACGGTCGCCTTTGACGGATCCGCGCCCCTTCCGGCCCGAGCGTTTTGAGTAAGGGCCTTTTCAAACAGGCGCCCGGGTCGGAGAAAGCTTTGCCGATTTCAAGAAATGGATTTTCCCTCTCAAGTCGGGAGGGGGCCCGCCGATAATCACTTCATATGAAAAAGTCGTGGTGGTGGACTCTCGCGGTGGTGGTGCTTGTGGCTTTGGGTTTCCCTTTCGTGCGCGCTTTGGAGGCGTCGTCGGGCAAGAAGGCCCTGGAAGCTTCGTCCCTGCCCTCGGGTTACGTCGCCCATCACTTCGTGAAGGTGGGGGACAGCTCGTCGCGCAAGTTGATCCGCTACCTGGCGGGCCGCGGCCGCGACGCGCGCATCCGCGAGGTCATTCACCTGATCAACGGCGATTCCGAAACCGAAATGGGCCTTTTGCGCTTCGGCTTCGAGGTGGAGAGCCTGAACGGCGAGGAAGCCGCCGCCAAATACCCACTGAACGTCATGCCGAAGCTGGTCGTCAAACGCGACGGCGATGTGCTTTACGAGGGCGGCTACGGCCTCGATCAAAGCGGCATCCCCTACGGTGATCGCCGCATCATCGACGACGTCCTCGCCAACCGCACGATCAACACCAGCGACATCACGTCGCTTTGACCGTCCTTCCCGCAATCACCGGTTGAATCCGGCGCGGATTTCATTCAATGTGGCCGGGTGAGGGAACATCTTGGTCAATCTCTATCGTTTTAAAATCGACGTGTCCGACATTCCGCGCGCCGTGTACGAGTCGCTGGATTTCCGCGTGGCCCAGCATCCTTCCGAGGCTTTGCCCTATCTGCTGACCCGCGTGCTGGCTTACGCCCTCAATTGCGGCGAGGGGTTGGAGTTCTCCGCCCAAGGTTTGGGGGACCCCGACGCGCCGGCCCTGCGGGTGAACCACGTCAACGGCGGCACGGCCTTGTGGATCGAGATCGGCAATCCCGCCGCCCGCAAGCTGCACAAGGCGGCGAAGGCCGCCGATGTCGTGAAGGTCTACACCTACAAGGACCCGGCCGTTCTCCTGCGCGAGATCGCGGCGGAGAAAGTGCACCGCGCCTCCGAACTGGAAATTCATTCCTTCCCGCCGGAATTCCTGCGCCGCTTGGAGGACAAGCTCCGCAAGGACAACCGCTGGTCCCTGGTGCACGACGAGGGTTCATTGATGATCACGGTGGGCGAGGACACGGAGCAGGGCGAGATCCTGCGCCATCAAGTCCCCGTCTGAAACCGTTCGATGTACTGGCAGCGCTGGCAGAGGTCCTCCACCAGTTGCCGGCGTTGGAAACCCTGCAGGAGGGCGCGGGCCCGTGGGCTGCCGAGAATCTCTGAAAGGTCCTGATCCTGAATGCGCCCGAGGGGGATCGCCGCCTCTTTGTCGAGGCAGCAAGGCACGACGGTGCCGTCGACGAGGATGCCGAAGTGGCTGCGCAAGCCGTGGCAGCGGCCTTGTGTTCCGAGCACGGGCAGATCGAGGGCGGGCCAGGTGAACTCGGTGTCGAAGTGCAGGTACAGGCGGTTCTGAACGAGGTGGCTTTTCTGCACCCGCACGTCGATGTCGGGGGAGATCTTCACCTGGTAGCGCTCTTCGATGCGGGCGAGCATGCCGCGGTTTTTTTCGCCCGAGCCGCGGGGGTCGCCCAGGTTCCACAGACGGAAATTGATGTAAAGATCCGGTCTTTCGAGGAAGGCCCGTTCGGTGTAGCGGAAAATGCGCTCGAGGTAAGCGCCCGGATCCTTGTCGCCGTAGTTGTCGCCGAAGCTGTGCAGGGAGAAGTTCACCTGGCGGAAAGCGGGGTGCAGGAGGATCTCCGCCTGCTTGTCGCGCAAAAGCACGCCGTTCGTGACCAGGAAAATGCGCACCTGGTGCTCATGGCAGATGTCGACGAATTCGGCGAGCTTCGGATGGACCAGGGGATCGCCCATCAGATGAAAGCAGACCTGATCGGTGTGGGGGGCGACCTGCTCGATGATGCGGCGGAAAAGGGCCTCGTCCATCAGGCCTTTGTGGCGTTGGACCTCAGGGCAAAAACTGCACTGCAGATTGCAGATATTGCTGATCTCGATATTGACTTTCGAGAAGCGTGACACGATCCGTCCCTCCGGCGCGGAAACATACGCCGGGGACGGCTCGAAAGGCAATCACTACCAGGTGTTGTAACAATTCGACTTCGTCAGGAAGCCGTCGTTGGCGCGGAAGTAGTACTGGCAGGAGTTTTCCGAGTAATGCAGGGTGATCCAGATGTGCGGGACGGGCTGCTGCTCGCGGTTCAGCAAAACGGTGTCGGTGATGTAGATGTCCGCCAGGCGGGGCAGGGTGCAGAGCTGCGTTTCGGTGTATTGCATGCGCTTGGCCAAAACGCTCAAGGTGCGCAGATATTGCGGCTTGTGGGCGTATTTCTGGCAGAAGCCGGGCACGGATTGGGCCTGGGCCGGCGCCACGAAGGCGAAGGACAGGAGCAGGGCGAACATCGACAGCGAGCGCATGGGATCTCCTCGGTTTCAGTTTCAGGATCAGGTCAGGATCAACGAAGGCCCCGAAACCTAAGATTTCGGGGTCCCCTTGTCACTTCCGGCGCCGGAAGTGAAATCCAAATGAAAGCGCCCCGTCGGGCTTTCCGCGCCCGCACGGGAACGGACGCGATCCGTCCGAGGGGAGGGTCTTCACCGCAAGGCGGGTCCGTTCCGTCAATCCGGAGGCCTTCTTCCCGCCACGAAGCGAAGGCGTCGCTCGACGCCGATGTTCTCCAGGAAGTTCTCGTCGTGGGACACCACGATCAGGGCGCCTTGGAACTTCCGCAAAGCGGCCTCGAGGAATTCCACGTTCAGCACGTCGACGTTGTTCGTCGGCTCATCGAGGACCAGGAGCTGCGGCGCGGGATCGGCGAGCAGGGCTTTGGCGAGGGCCAGCCGCAGGCGTTCGCCGCCGCTCAAGGTACCGGCCTTTTGATGGACTTTGTCGCCCATGAACAGAAAAGGCGCCATCAGGTTGCGCAAGGAGGCCGGATCCTTGCGGGCGGTGAGGGCGACGTTCTCGAGCAAACTCAGGTCGTCCTCCAGTTGCGACAGTTTCTGGTCCAGGAATTGGCCTTCGAGCGCGCCGGGTTTCAGCGAACCGCGGCGGGTGCCTTCGATCTTTTCCGGCTCGAGGAGCAGGCGCAGGAAGGTCGATTTGCCCGCGCCGTTGTCGCCTTCCAGGGCGATCTTGACCGGACCTCTCAGGGTCAGGTGCACGGGATCGCGCCACAGGTCCGCGCTGTCGCCGGGAAAGCGGAACAGGAAATCCTGCGCCTCGAAAACAAGTTTCGAGGCGGGGATCCTGGTCTCGGGAAACTCCGCGTACAATTGCGGCGCGGCCTTGATTCCTTCCAACGCCTCGCGGGTTTCATCCACGCGGCGGTGCAGGGCCTCCTGCGTTTGGTGGTCGATCTGGCCGGCCGTGGCTTGCGCCGCACGCTTGAGGCCACCGATCAGAATGCGGGGAAGTCCGCCTTTGTCGGCTTTGGCCTGGCCGCGGCTTTGACGCTTCTCCTGACGCTGGATCCGTTGCCCGCGCTCCTTTTCGGATTTCTTCACGGCGTTCTTCGAGCGCTCGAGTTTGGTCTCCCGGCGCCGGCGTTCCTGACGGCTCGCGCTGTCGTAGAAAGACCAGTTGCCGCCGAAAACGCTCAAGCCGCGGTTCGAAAGCTCGAGGATGACGTCCATCTCCTCCAGCAGCTCGCGGTCATGGGAAATGATCAGCAGGCCGTGGGGGCATTGCCGCACGAAATCCAGGAAGTGCCCGCGGTGGGTCCGATCCAGATTGTTGGTGGGTTCGTCGAACACCAGCCAATCCGCCTCCTGAGTGAAGGTCCGCGCCAGGCGCGCCCGGGTCCACTCGCCGCCGCTCAGGTCCGGGCATTTCGCCGTCAGCGACAGGCCGCCCAGCAGGGCCAAAGCCGGCGCCCGGTCCGGCGGGGACAGGCGCTCCCACAAAGGACCGAGGTAATCCCCCAAGAAAATCCCCGGCGCTTTTTCCGATTGCGCGAAAAAGCGGATGAGGCCATCGACCCGCACGGATCCCGCGGTGGGCTCGAGCTGCCCCATCAGCAAACGGGCCAGCGTGGTTTTGCCCACGCCGTTCGGGCCCACCAGGCCGTGCTTCCGCCCGGGGTTCATCACCAGGTTCAAATTTTGGAAAATCACATCGCCCCGAGGGGTTTCATAACCCAGGGATTTGAGTCGCAGGGACATAAGACCTCACAAGCCGCCCGATGAAAAAACGGGCGCGTTCGCGCGCTGAATTTCGGAATGGAATAAAGAGGGGTGAGGTGCTTACTTCTTCATCGGCGTCTGAATCGCTTCAGACCCGCCCAGTGTCACACGGATGAGCGGGGATTTCAAGGGGTGGCCCGGAACGAGACGGAAAGTGGGCGGGAGGGCGCGTCCGCGTTTACCGAGGGAAATCGCGTTCGAAAAGGACGTAGGCCCGGAAGCGGCGGAAGTTCAGGCGCCGGGCGGCGCTCATGAAGGGCACGAAGAGTTTCGCCCACCACGGCAGGGGCACGGGGCGGCCCAGGCGCAGGGATTCCTCATCCAGGTATTTGATGTCGCGGGGAACCCAGCCGTGGGTTTTGAAAAAACCGAACCAGTCCTCCGGGAAAAACACGAAGGGGGCGTTGCGCATCTGTTTCATGCGCGCCGGGCTTTGCAGGTGACGGTAGCTTTCTTTGGCGAAGTATTCGGCGATCCAGAACCGGAAACCGGGATGCGCGCGCAGGTCTTCGGCGAGTTCGGCCACCTGCTGTTCATGCAGGTACGGGATCACTCCCTCGGTGAGAACGAGGATTTTTTTCGAGCGCGCGGCGATCTCCCGCAGCAGGGCCTGGCGTTTCGGGCGATCGGCGAGATCGAGGGGCACGCGCTCCAGCCGGCATCGCGGTTTTTCCGCGCCCAGGATCTTTTCCTTGTGCTGGATCATATGCGGGTAATCGACTTCGATCCACAGCAGGGATTCCGGCAGGGCCATGCGGTAGGGACGCGTGTCGAGGCCCGCGCCGAGATTCAGCACGAGGTCGACGTCGCCCGCGATGAGGTCCTGGATGTAGCGGTCGATCACGTGGGTGCGGATGGACAGCGACCAGGAGACCTGGCTGCCGACGGCCTTCATGCGCTCGGCGATCTGCCGGCCTTTGTCGCCCACCAAGGCCCTGGCGTAGGGGTCCTGGAAGAGGGCGTCGGGGCGCTCCGTTTCCACCGCGCGGTAGTGCGCCACCCACAGGGCCGTGTCGGAAACATGCTGGATGCTGCCTGAATCGTCGGACATGGCTCTCTCCCACCGGCCCTGGGGGCCGATGCTTCTTTTTACCTCAGAAGAAAAGCGGAGCGAAAGTCAAATCGGGGCCGGGGTCACGGCCGTGACTTGCAAGCGGCGCTGTTTGCCGTTGGGCATGGGCCACTGGATGCTTTGCCCCACGCTGAGGCCGATGAGGGCGGCCCCCAGGGGCGCGATGACGGACACCTTGTGGTCGTCGATGCTCGCCTCGTGGGGATACACGAGAGTGACCTGGGTTTCCTTGCCGGATTCCAGGTCCACGAAGGTCACCAGCGAATTGATCGCGACGACGTGGGACGGCAATTCGTCATCCGGCACCACCATGGCGCGTTGCAGTTCCTCCTCGAGGAGTTCCGCGGTTTCGGACGACGTGGCCGCCAGCAAGGCGGAAATTTTTTGGAAGGCGTCTTGAGAAAGTATGATCTTATCGGCATTTTCCATGGAAAATTCCTTTCATGATTGAGGCGGAGTGTGCAAGCGAAGAAAACGGCGTGGTCCGAGCGAAAACCTCAGCCCGCCGTTAAGAAACGAACTTGAGAACCTTGCGAATGGAAGAAGAAGCGAACATCAGTTTCACACCGACAGGATAACAGAGATCGCCCGGGGATTCAATGGGCGAGATTTAAGGGGTTTTCAGGGCCGGTCATCGGCCCGGCGAGGGAAAGCGGTTTTCCAGCCACCTGACCCCGGGCCAGAAGGAGTCCAGGGAGCAATCCTTTTTGAGGGTGCTGAGGAAAAGGGACGAGGAAAGGGGATTCACCCGATTTTTCCGCCGCTGGAGCTCCCGCCAGGAGGCCTCGTCCGCTTCGCCGGAGGGGATCGGCTCGGGGTCGGGGTCTTGACGGGGATCCGGGTCGGCGACCGGCAGGGGTGAAAGGAATGAGGAGGCCCGCGATGTCCCGGCGGGTGCGGGTGCTTCCTTCATCTCGCTGGAAAAGGGGAAGGCGGGAGGATGCCTGCGTTCGGCAAAAAGGAAGAACGCCAAAACGAAAACGAACAAGATCAAAGAGAAAAAGATTGTTCGCTTCATGGGGCCCTCTTTTCAGGGAAGCTCCGGCGGGAAGGATTTCATGAACTGATTTTGATTTTCGGTGAAACGAACCGGAGGGTCAAGGCGAGGCCGAAGCCTTGGCCATGGCCGTGTTCCGTGCCATGAGCAATGTGAGGTCGGTGATTATCACCATGCGTTACTCTTGTTCTCGGGCACTTTCCTTGTTGGCAGGTCCTTCATAAACAGGAAAAATTCAAAGTCACCAGGAGTGTTGATGACGATGACGAAGGACATGCCCTTTGGGCGGAAGATATTCATGCTTTTCGCGGGTCTGGTGGCCATCGTCATCGCCGCCTCCCTGGTGGTGGGGACTCTGTATTACAAAGTCAATGTCCAGCAGTCCGAGCTTCTTGAGCAGAGGCTGTACTCTTTCGCGCAGATCCGTCACCTGATCAGTCTGGCGCAGAAGGTGGAATCGTCCGGGGCGCACTTCATCATCACCGGGGGAATGCCCGCCTTCCAGGATTTCCTGGCCGCCCATCAGATCTTCGACAAAGAGATGCGCGCCGCCGTGGCGGATCCGCGTTTGGCGGATCACCGACCGGCGCTCGAGTCCCTTCTCGAGGAGGGGAGGCGGACGAGGATCTGGGCCGGCCCCATTTCACCGCCCGCCTGAGGGGGAAGATCTCCGCCGAAGAGACGGGGCGTCTTTTGAACGAGGCCGGGCGCCCGAGCCTGTTGAAGCTGCAACGCGGGCTGAAGGAACTCGAGGGCGAGATCGAGAAGGACTGGCGCGAATCGGCCGTCGGCGCCGCCGATCTGAAGGAGAACGCGGCGGTGGTGCTCTTCGCGGTGGCGATCTGCAGCCTGCTCACGGTCGCGGTGCTGTTCCTTTTCCTGCGTTCCCTGGTCGAGCAGAAGAAGATGATGGACCTCCGGCGCGAGGAGATCTCCCGGGCGCGCAAGGAGATCGTGGAAGTGGTCGCCCACGATCTGCGCAATCCGTTGAGCCTGATCCGGATGAGCCTGATCCGGATGAGCCTGATCCGGATGAGCCTGGAGGTCCTGTCCGATCCCGAAAACGACGAGGACAACGGGGAGGTTCTGGGGATCGCCCAGCGCGGGGTGAAGCAGGCTTTCGAACTGATCGGCCTGATCCTGGATCACGCGCGGCTTGAAACGGGGGGACTCATCATCCAACGCCATCCCTGTGATCTGAAGGAGTTCCTGAACGAACAGAGCGTGCTGTTCACGGGCCTTTGCGCCGAGAAGAAAATCAAACTGGAGATCGACTGCTCGACGCTCCGGGACATGATCCCCTGCGACCGCGTCCGCATCAGCCAGGTCCTCTCGAACCTGATCGGCAACGCCGTCAAGTTCTCCCCGAAAGAAAGCCGGATCATCGTGTCCGCCGAGACCCTGGACGACGGCCACGTGGTGGTGTCGGTGCGGGATCACGGCCGGGGAATCCCCGCGGAGGCGAAGCAGAGGATCTTCGATCGCTACTGGCAAACCGGAAAAGGGGAGTACTCCGGCATCGGTCTGGGCCTGGCCATTTCCAAGGGCATCGTCGAGGCCCACGGCGGGCGCATCTGGGTGGAGGACGCGGACGGCGCGGGATCGCTGTTTTATTTTTCGATGCCGTCCGGTGAGAGTTGATCGGACCGAACTGCCGCCAGCTTTTGTTTTCTTCCGCAGTTTAGAACTGTGATGTTGGAATTTCGTAGTGCTCAGCTAAATAACTCAATAGAGGCTGTGCTGAGAGGTGGGGACTGTTGAAAAGTGCCCTGAACATCTATGGATTCAAGCATGGTCTTATGATCACTTCTTTTTGAGATGAAAAGAAATAAAGCTGAAAATAGGTCATGAGCGAACTGGATTTGATGTGATTTTAACGGCTTAGTGGCCTAGGCGACGATGGTCATTTGACGTAAATCACGGCGACGATTTGGCGCTTCATAAGGCGGCTGAGGTGCTGGATCGCCGGCTGGGACGTCCCGCCCCAGAACGTCCGCACTTTCCGACGGACGAAAAATTCCAGAAAAATCCGATAGCCGGTTTTAGTGATTCCCTGCCCATGGATGGAGGGATGGAGAAAAAACGCCAGGCTGCCGGTTCTTTCCCCGGGGCGATCCCCCGGATGGATGGTGGCCGCCATCAAACCTCGCAACCGTGAGCCTTGGTAAACACCGAGCAACACGCCTGATTTTTCTTTGAGAGCTTCGCGGTAGCATTTGAGATCTTCGCGCAGCTGCTTCGGGGTGTGGGAGAAGTAGCCATGCCTCTTGAATTTCAAAATCACGGATTTTTGCAGTCGCATGGCTTCCTTCAGCTGAGAAGCCGAGGTCAGCCTCACCAGGTTCAGGCCCGCGTGTGTGAGATCGCGGGGCGGATCTTTCCGTTGGCGCAGGTTCCGCAAGGCGACCTTCGTATCGCCCTTGAGGATTTCGTAGCGATTCTGAAAACCTGCGGCGAGGAGAACGGAGCGGTACAGTTTCTCGTCCCCGGGCATCAGCGTCGCCACCGTGGCGCGGGGAGCGGCCGCGCCCAAGGACCGCAGTTGTTCCTTGATCCACGCGCGGGTTTTTCTGGAGGTCTTTTCCCGATCCATCATAAAAAACAGGGCTTGTTGGTTTTTAATCCGAGGCCGGTTGGAAGGGATGCGATAGACCACCGCGACGGGTTTGGAGCGGGCCCGGAGCACCCGCAGAGAACGGTTCTTTGCCGCGGTTTTCAAGATGATCCCCGCCCGCCCGGCCAAGAAGGCTTTCTCTTGGCGTGTGAGTTTTTTCGCGCCTTGAACGCGTTGCTGCTCTTGGCCGAGCCAGTCGGCGAGGTGTTCCTGCAGGTCTTTGTCCATGCCGGACCTTCCTAGAAATCAACCCAAAACACGAACAGCGGACTGACGGTTTTCGAAATGGATTTCGGTGAGGAGTTGCCGAATTTGAAATCGCGGTACGAGAGCTGGGGGGCGAAGGACATTTTGCCAGCCTTGAATTTGTAACCAAGGTCCACTTGCAGGCCCGTGCCTTTTTCCGAGCCCCGGGACAGGGAGAGGAAGTAGGTCAGCAGGCCGTAGAAGCCGTCATCCCCGGCGATCCAGCCGCCCGTCAGGCCCGTGCCGGATTGGGAGAGCGTGTCCTGGCCCGCGCTGGACTGTGTTTCCTGCGCGTAAAGGGCGCCCAGGGACCAGCCGGAAGATCCGACCCATCCGGCCCCGAGCTCGAGATTCATCTTCGAGGATTTGCCGGTGCTCCCTTCAACGCCCGATTCCGTCGAGTTGTACATCGTGCCGAGGCGGGCGTAGCCTTTGGCCAGAGCCGGAGCGGCGGTACCGAGGACGGCAAGAGCGAGGCAAAGACGCGCAAGAAGGGGCATGGCTTCTCCTTGTGTGGGTGATGGATTGAGCCTAGCGGTGGAACGGGTTTCTTGCAACAGGGAGTCACTCATGGGCCTTCACCAGATTGGTCAACATGCGTCCCAGGTGATCAATGGATCGTCGCAAAGGTTAAAGAGAATCGGCAACATCCCGACGTCGAAGCTGATCGACGCGGTCGGCAGGGAGAAGTGCGGCTGTGAGCGGAACGTTCAAAGACTCGCGCCCATGAGCGTCCCGAGCCCGTATGTCACGCCCGCCGCCAGTCCGCCCAGGAGGAGTTGCCGCGATCCCGAAAAGAGAACGGGCCGGCCCGTGAAGACCGAGATCATTGCGCCGGTCCCGAAGAGAGCAAGGCCGCTCAGGACGAGGCTGCTGACAATCGCTGGAATGCCCTGGAGCGCGAAAAACGGAAGGACGGGGACGATCGCCCCCGACGCGAACAGTACGAATGAGAACAGGGCGGCCTCGTTGGCCGAACCGCTCAGGTCGTCAGGATCCAGTCCGAGCTCCTCACGGGTCAAGGCGTCGATCGCGCGTTTGGGATTCTGGATCATGTGCTGGGCGAGATCGCCTGCGTCCTTGGGGGACAGTCCTTTCGACTCGTAGATCAAGCGAATCTCCTCGGCCTCCGACTGCGGGTCCATCGCGAGTTCGTCGGCTTCCACGCGGATCTCGCGCTGAGCGAGCTCACGTGAGCTGGTGACTGAAAGCCATTCGCCGAGCGCCATGGAAAAGGCCCCGGCGAGCAGCCCCGCGAGTCCGGTCAGGATCAGCGTGCGGTTTTCCGTCGAAGCTCCCGCCACGCCCATCACCAGGCAGAGATTCGAGCACAGCCCATCGTTCGCCCCGAGCACCGATGCCCGCAAAGCGTTTCCGCCGAACGCCTTGTGGCGTCCTTCGATTCGTCCGAGAATGCGGCCCGAGACGCCCGCTGTCTGCGTGCGTGCGAGCTGATTCAGGATCTCGGCGTGTTGATGTTCGTCGTGCAGCATACTCGTGCCCGCGGTTTCCTTCTGACGGGCATAGGCGTTGCGGTTGAGTGTTTCGTTCTGCGCGACGGTTCCCAGGATCATTTCGGGGCCGAAGCGTTTCGCGAGGCCGATCAGCACGCGAGCCCGCCATGACGTCTTCCGCTGGGGGACCGTTCCCCCGATTCCGCGGATCCGTTCTTCCCAGAAGAGCATGTGCCGCTCTTCGACGCGCTTGAGGTCTTCGTAGATCGCTTTGATCTTCGGGTCCGACTCCGCGTCGGCCATTGCTTGGTATTGGGCGACGCCGTCGACTTCGCCCTGCCAGTTTTCGAGATATCGTTGGAGACTGTCGTCCATGGTTCCTCTAAAAAACAAAACCCACCTTTCGATGGGTCAGCTTCGTCGTTCCGGGATGTCTTTCTCAGGTACTACTTCAGAGTAGTTGGCGTGGCAATGCGGCCGAGTATCGAACTTGGTTCATACAAAACGCCTATTCGATAAACATTAATAAAATCAATAGCCTATTGGCCTCTTGATTTTTTCGGGCACAAGCGGGCCCGCGTACTCGGGTCGGTCCTAGCTTGTGCCCGGGTATCGGGGCCCATCAAGCCATTAGTCCAGATTACTAGTTAACTAGTTGCAAGTCGCCCGGCCTGAGGAAAACATACTATTTAACTAGTAGGAGATGAGATGGCACGCCCAAAACAACCAGGTCTGACTGAGAACGAATTGTCTGTCATGAAAGTTTTGTGGGAGGAAGCTCCGCTAAAAATCGGAGAAATTCTGGAGCGTCTCAAGCGGCATCCCAAGCCTGCATATACGTCTCTCCTCACGCTCGTTCAGGCGATGGAGCGCAAAGGCTACATCGCTCACGAGCAGGACGGGAAAGCCTATTCCTACTCTCCGAAACTGCTCGAGCGAAATTTCACGAGTAGCGAAATCAAGAGGGTCGCAAAGCGTCTCTTCAATGATAGCCCCTTTGCCTTGGCGATGAATCTCGTCAAGGACGAGCATCTTTCGCAAGAAGAGATCAAACAACTCAGGCAGCTTTTGGAGGGCGAATGATCACTTCCTCACAGGCCGTCGGCGTATTAACTGGCATTTTATTTCTTTCGAGCCTGTTTGTCGCGATTTATCGGCTGCAAAGTTCGCTGAACATCCATCATCGACAACGAGTTAAATTCCTGAGGCTCGGGATTGGGGCGACATGGACAGTTGCATTGCTGTCGATCTTCATTCTTTCGCTGAATGCGGGGCGAGCCATCGGCCAATTGCTTCCGGTCGCTGGGCCGATGGGTAAAATCATCGATGGATCTAAAGCGCGGGTCTTGATTTTCGAAGGGGATAGTTCGGTTGTCGTTCGTGCAATGCTGATTGGTTATTTGATCGGACTGGCGATAATGAGTATTCAAATCATCTCGGCTTACCTGAAAATGAGAAGATTGCTCTTGAATTCGTCGAGTGTGTCAGCGATGGGTCAAGATGTTCGCTCCGCACCGCTCGCCGAATCTCCATTCAGTTTTGGGTTTCTGAATCCGCAAATTTTTCTCCCCGCGCATTTCCTATCAGAACAATCGACGGATGCTCTTCGGGTTATGTTGATTCACGAAAGAACGCATGTGCAAAATCACGATCCTCAATGGAAACTTATTTCTCTTTTGACGAGAGCGGTTTTCTTTTTTTCTCCGGCCTCTTGGTACATGCACCGGAAATTAGATCTCGAAACCGAAATTGAATGCGACCGGCTTACGATGCGGGAGTCCGGGCTGGAATTCCAAAAATACGGCAACCTACTCCTCGACGCCGTAGCAGTTCTTCAAAGTAGTAAGCAAAGTCCAATGTTCACCTATATGTCCGATAGTAACCTTAGAGGGAGGATCGAAGCCATGAAAGCAAAGACAATACAGCGTCCATCACTATCAATTCTTTTTGGAAGTCTCGTGCTGATTGCAAGCGCGACGGCGATCGCGGCGACGACGGGGATTTCAAAGGTCAAAGGTCAATATAAAGTGAAAGCCGAGATCCTGGTGGATGGAAAGGTCGTCTCGACTCCTCAGTTCATTGTCCTGCCGAATGAGCCGGCGTCTCTCGAAATGAAGGCGGAGCATCCCGAAGCTGCTTTGCGAATGATGCTGACCGCGTCCGACTACTCAAGTGCCGACATTGCCAATGGTATTGATCTTAAAATGGCTGTTGATTACAAAACGCATGATCGAAGTTTCCGCGCAAACCCCCGAGTTGTCGTCGCTCCCGGTGAAGAGGGCGTCGTGACGATCGGATCCGGTGCGAATAATACGATGGAAATGAAGATCACAGCGGAAAGACAATAAAGATTTATGGCCAGCTCACGAGATTTGAAAACTGAGAAGATTGCGAAAGAACTTGATTTTTCTGAGCTAGAGAAGGCTTGTGGTCATGAGCAGAGCTTTGTTGAAAAACGTCATGCCTCTTTAGCAATGGCGTCAGGTCCTTCGGAAATTGGACGGGTTTAAATTCAAGGTCCTCGCATAAGTCCATCAGAATGCTACTCCGGGGACGGACGTGCACGATCTCGAACATTCGCGTTTCAAATTCCTGATAAGAGGCGGCCAATAACTCGACTTCGTCAGGAGCAAGATGACCGAAAGCCTCATCAATGAAAGCGTTAAGATGGGTCCGGCGGGCCGTCTCGTCGGGACATGAATGAATATTTCGCTTACTCATGTGCTTTCACTAGATTTGTGAGCATGCGCCCCAGGTGGTCGAGTTGATCAGGTGCTTTTTCAAGCTCTTCGTGGGTGATTTGCTTCTTACGTTTCAAAAGTTCTAGCAACGGCACGCACTCGAAAACAGACCCGCGCGCGATCCAAAAGAACTGGCGCTTTTCGGCGGAATGCCAGCGACCGTTTCCTTCGGCGATATTCAAAGGGATTGAAAGCGAGGCACGTTGGAATTGATCTTTGAACGAATGGGTCAATTCATCTTGAGAGCGCCTACAGAGCTGTTCAACTTGCTCTGCCCAATCGAGTGACAGCTGGTAGACCTGGAGGTTTTCAAATGGAAATGCCATTCCGAGCCGGGGAGCAAAGCAGAGGCCACCGTCAAATCGAATGACGTTGCTCGATGATCGATTTTCGCCCGATTTTCGGATGTCGATCATTCGATTTTCGAATTTTTCGCCCATGTTACTGGCTGATGCTTCGCACGCCGCCAGAAAATCGATAATAGAAAATCGAGGAAATTTTTCTGCGAAAAATTTGGCGTTCCATGGTGCTGCGTCTTCGAACTGAGATCCTTGAACTAGCCATCTAACGAAACTTTTCGCCATTCGCCATCATTGCCAGAATCGTCTTCATACGTTTTTCACGCGTCTTAGGTGTCTTTGCTGTTTGAAGTCGATAGCTGATCGAATAGAGATTGGCTTTATTCAATGTCTTGAAAAACGCCTCTGCCTTCTTGTTTCGACTAAGCGCCTTGAGAAAATCTTCTGGGAGGCTTGCATTGCTTGGAGAATCGTAAGCCGCTTTCCATCGCCCATCTTTCTTCGCTGCCTCGATTTCAGCAAGCCCAGATGGCTTCATCTTTCCGGCCTGTATGAGCCGGTTAGCATGCTCGGTATTCTTTTTTGACCAGCCACTTCGAGGACGCCTGGGTGTAAATTTCTGGAGCCACGAATTTTTATCGTGGCGATTTTTTTGTCCATCGATCCAGCCGTAGCAAAGAGCAGCGTCAAGTGCTTCAGCGTAAGTCAGAGACTTTTTGGCGGATTCCCTTTTTTGGATACACAGCCAAACTCCATTTGATCTTGAATGGTTTATCTTCAGCCATGCTTCCCACGCCTTCACTGATTTGGGAGAAATGAGATTTATTTCGCTGGTTTTTTTCTTAGTTCGAACACCCTTCATGGCGTCCAGTATAACTGTTTGAAATAATTATGTAAATAAATTGGCGTCCTCTAGGCCGACAATTCTGAACTTTTGAGGACCGCCGTTTCTTAAAAGTTCAAAATATGTAAGGTTGGCGTTCCCAAGCCCGACAATTCTGAACTTCAGTGAACCCGTGTCTCTCGGAAGACTGAATCGCAGAGATAACTCTCATGGCGTTCAGGCTGTGAAAGAACCCAAACGATCCAAGCGGATAATCCCAGGGACGTGCTGAATAAAACATTTTGAGGAGCAGCTGGACAACGAAATCAAATTTCGCGCTGCGCTAAATTGGCTTTGCGTGGCCGATTTGTAGCTTGAACGGGATCGGAGCGGCTTCCAAACCCGCGCCGCCGGCTCCGCCGATATCGTAGACCCGAAACTTCATGAGCGAAAAGACGCTCAGAACGCCCGTAGCCTCGTAGTAGTGCTTGGAACCGACGATCTGAGGGGTCATGGTGATTTTCTCAGGAAAGAGGCGTTTCAACGCCTGATTGGCCTCCACCATCTTCTTGTTCAGGATCTCGTCGAGGCGGACCATCTTCTCCCGAATCAGCCCAGGCGTGATGTAGACGTTCGATCCAAGCTGGGTTTGCAGATATGCCCGCTCCGTTATTAAGCGCCTCAGAGTCTCCTCGGCCTCAGACAAGTTCTTGGCGATCGTTTCGGAAAAAGCGCCGGAACGGATAAACTTGTCATAGTTCGAGATCGCCTTCGTTGTCTCGGACATCGCCGTCTCGAGCGTTGCCAGCTTCTGTGGGATGTCACTGCCTTTGTGTAGCATGAGTTCGTTATACTTCTTCGCGATGTACTCGTAAATTTCAGGCCGATCGAGTTGCCCTCGGAGGAAGTCAATGAGCCCGGTCTCGACTGAAGCCATCTTTACGGTTCGGGAGTTGTTGCATGGGACAGCCGCCTCTCGATGGGCATTCATGCACCCGAAGTAGCCGCCTGCTTTTCCTGAGACTAATATAAAGTTTCCGCCACAGTGGCCGCATTGAAGGGAACCGACGAACAGATGCTTGGGGGTATTCCCTTGGTTTGCGAAGCGGCCGCCTTTGGCTAACCGTTCGGCAGCAAATCCCTCTCTTCTTTTCTTAACTTTGTCCTCAATCTCCTTCGGAACAATGCGAAGATCCTCTCTCTCGAGGACGAGCCATTCACTTTTCGGCCGCGGCTGCTGGTCAAGTTTATCTCTGTCTGGATCTTTCACCACTCGCGTTTGTTTGTAGCGCCAGATGCCGACATACTTATCTTGATTGAGGATGTTCCACACGATCTGCTGGGTCCAACGCTTCTGTTTGTAGTTTCTGCCTCGAGGCGCGGGAATGCCTTCGTCATTGAGAGCCGTAGCGATCGAGTGACATCCAGTTTGCTCTGCGTACATCGTCCAGATGCGAAAAACGACCTGAGCCTCTTCATGCTGAATCATGATCTTAAAGTTTGTCGGCTTTTCCATGTTCTTAATGGAGATCGTGGCCGTCGCTTGAGAGAAGTAGCCGTAGGGAACGTGACCCGTGGAGAGCCCCTTCAGCGCTCTGACTTCAAGACCACGCATCGTATTCTTGGACGTCGCTTTGGATTGATGCTCGTTCGCGTAACCCTTAAACACAAAAAGATCACGAGAGTTTGGCTCTAACGTACTGATGTTATCTGAGACAGAGATTCCTTCTACACCATAGTACGTCAGTAGCTCATAAAGGTTGATGGTTCCGCCTAGATCACGATAAATACGCGAGACGTCGTCGACCAGCAGAATGTCAAAAGTCTTCGTCCGGATACCGGCTTGGATTAGATCAAGCCCCTCTCTACCAACTCGTCCAGTTTGCGCGTCGTCTTTGATAATCCAGTCTTCGGCGATTTCGATTTTCACGTTAGGACCAGCTAGAGAGCGCACCTGTCCACGGGCGAGTCGGCTGCGGATCATTTGGATTTGTTCTTCCGTGCTGAAAGGCGTGTTACCGATCGAAGAGTAGCGAGCGTAGATGGCCGCGCGTAAAATTCGCGTAACGACATGGGCGTCGTCATCACTCATAGGGATAACCCGGAACTCGCTATTCATCTTTCAACTCCTCGGCGGTGTTGTGGCGACGCAAGTCTTCTTCAACGAGAATTTTTGCGATCAGCTCACACAGCTGCCGGAGCCCGGCATCGGAGTTGATGGAGGAGTTAGTCTCAGAAAACGCTTTCTGAGATGTTCGAGTCAAATTTTTTTCTAAGTCCACTGGACCGGATTTGGTGCGATCTCCATTGGAGATCGACGTTCACCTCTGAAACGCTTCCGGCCTGCTTGCGTTTGATGGTCGGGGTACATTCCTTATGGGTGAGCGCAAAAACATCGAGTTCGGCGGATTCAATCTATTTCGTGCCATTCCTCCTTCATCACATGCGTGATGCAAGCCTTCATAGCCTCGATTGCGACATCGAGCGCGGCCTCTCGTCCGGTTGAATTCATGCCGACGAGTCGAAATTTCTTTTCCAGGCTCTCGCTTATAGGAGAGATATGAATTTTTGAAGACGGCCCGTCGGGTAGAAACTTGGGCGTAGGCATTTCAAAATCATGCTCGAACAATGCGAGAGACAGGGCGTCTGCGAATGATGGCAACCCTGTGAGCTTGGCAGCTTTTTTTAGCGAGGCTTTATTCTCGTCTTTTCGGAAATCAGGAATATGCCCGTGCTTCCATCTATTGAATAGAGTCGGGTGCATACCGATGGCTTCGGCGAGCTCGCGATCGTTCCATCCCGAGCGCTTCCCGTAAGTCAAAATGAGGTCAATCAAAGTACGTCTCTTCATATCAATAAAGAAATAATAATTTCGTTTTTGCTATTGACGCAACGAAATTTTTTTGTCAGCCTGGAGGTGTCACGCAAAAGTGGCATCTGTCTTCCTCGGAAGTGGCTGTGAGCGTTTACTTGTAACGCCGGAAAAGAGTCACAAAAGGAGGAAGCATGAAGTCTTGTGAACCTTTACCGGCTTTGAAGGCGCTGATCCTGGAATACCAGATCAGACAATGGGAGCTCGCCGCTGATATTGGCGTGCCCGACTACGTACTCAGTCTCATCATCAACGGTCGCAAGCGGTTAACCGAGGATCTTGCGAAGAAACTCGAGCGGCGTTTCAAGCGCGACCGTAAACACTTTCTTCCACGTTCATACAAGCTGGAGTCCTGACTAGTCAGTCAGAGAGATGGCCCGCGGATTCAGCCGGCAAGCACGATCCGCAGGCTTTTGAAAGGTATAGCTATGTCCAATTCTAATAGTACACACGAAGAAAAACAAGCTAACGGCGCTCACGCTCTCGCTGACGTTCTCACTTCGGAAAAAGTCAGTGTTGAGGAAATAACCGTCGACGCTTCTCTTTTTTATAGCAAACACGACAACCAGCCCAAATCGTATCGGGGATCACTAAAAGGGCTTTTAGGATCTGTCCACGAAGTGCGCAAAGAAAAAGACGGCCCAGCGTTTTCGCCGGCTGTGTTCACCGAAGGTGCAGCTCGTAGTTGTGCCAGCGTAGAGCGACTTTCGTTTCTCGCCTTTGATGCGGACCACGAAAGCGAAGAGCGCCTTGTCGTGCGACAACAGCTTCTCGGGTCTTGCGCTCGCGTTGTTTACACCACCTTCAGCGATCAGCAAGAGGGAAAAAACGATCGACGGTTTCGCCTACTTCTTCCCGTCTCACGGCCTTTCACCGCTGACGAGCACCGCCTCATCTATTCGGTTGTTGGAAACCTTGTCGGTGGCTATGACCCAGCAGCCTCGGATCCACCCCACATTTTTTTTAAACCTGCCGTGCCGCTCGAACGCAAGGCTTTCGCAAAGCTCTTGTACGTTGATGGTGTTTCAGTCGATGTCGATAAGGTTCTAACGCTGGCCGCGTCGATGCCAAAAAGACCTTCGCCAAGCCCGAGGTTCAACCGTTCCACACGCGGGAGCCTTCTTGCGGAAAGCCGTCTTTCTTCCTTATTTAAGAACTGCGAAGCGGCGGACCGCTTGGCTCGGGCGGGAAGACTTCGTCAGCTCAAGCACGACGAAGGATTCGCATTGCTGTCCTGGGTTGCGTGTTTTGAAAACGGCGTGAACCGCTTCATCTCAAAGATGGTGGGCTGGGGAAAAACTCCTGACCAACTCAAGCAAATCGAACACTTCGTGGAGAAAAAGCGTTACGCTCCGTACTCATGCGCCCGTGCCCAAGAACTCGGCGTTTGCAAAAAAAAAGACCCCGAAGCCTGTTTAAAGGCTCGTGGAACGGCCGGCGCAAAGGTATCGCCGTCACCCATTCGGTTCGCATTGCAGACGTTGAATATCAATCATCACGTGGACGCCATCATGAAAAAGTATGGGGTGGGCCATGAGTGACACTAAAATCACGGACCCCAAAAAGGCGATCGAATTCGTGGTCGATCTTTTCAAGCCTGTGATCGAGGCTGGGGCTACCTATCAGCAGGAACTTCAGCTCAAACTTCAGGTTCTCGAGAGCACTGACCTGGGAAAGCGACAGATCGATCGACTGTGGTCTGAACTGGTTCAGCAAGTCAACAAAGTGAAGGAAACGGTTCAAGCTCAGAATGGGAAGTATATCGAAGCTCTCGGCACAAAATTTTACGTATCCGCCGAGAATGAGCTATTTGTTGTCACCAAGAATGCCGAAGGAAAAAACGAACACCGGATCATCGCCAACGGGATCATTCATGTCGACAAAGTCGAGGTCGTTGAAGATCCGCTGACTAAAGATACTTTCCTAGTGGGCAGTGTCTTGATTCGCAATCAACATTACCCTTTTAGAATGCGCAATGCCGAATACTCTGCGAACCAGTCCTTCGGCGAAAAACTTAACGAAGCAACACGTACCGCCTTCAAGTTTTACGACGGCGAGCTGAGTACGCTTCGTCTTTTTTCAAAGGAGGCAAATGCGCCAGTTCACGCTGTCATAAGCCGTAATTTTGGATGGGATGGCGACAGATATCTTACCCCAAAGCTCATCATTAGCCGAGATCGAATCGAACAAAATGCGGAGAAGGTAATTGCGATGCCCTCCACCGTTATTGCTAGATTTCTTGGTTTTGAACACGAGCCTGACCAGCAGAAATACCGGTTGACGCTGAAGAATTTCATTGAAAACTTCCTGGCCCTTCAGGATCCATCCGTAACCTACTTTGTCTTAGCTCACGTCTTTCTTTCGCTCGTGCATTCGCGTTTTCGTGACCTCCCGCGGCCCATCATCTGGCTCGGCGGAAGAACGGGTGACGGCAAGAGCTTCATTGCTATTATGGCGCAAAATCTGCTCGGAGACTTTCCCGAGTCCGCAGATAAGAGCCGTAAGGTTTCTTGGACAAGCTCTCCGAAGTACATCAGCGAACAAGGCGTCTACTTCAAAGATGTCATATTCCTGATTGATGACTATAAGCGGAGCAACATCTCGCCCGCTGAAATTCGGCAGATCGTTCAGATGATCGCCAACATTTCTGATGGAACGGGCAGAGGAACACTAACGCGGTCGAGAGAGTCGAATGAGCAAGCGGTGATCCGTGGGCTCGTCATCGCCACGGCCGAAGACAACCCACCGCTTGATGCGGCAGGCTTTGCGCGGATCACGTTGGTACCATTCCCCGCCAGACCTCGCAATGTTGGAGCTGGTAAGGAATTGAGGGCCATACGGAAGGACCTTCCGACGATTCCACCCCAGTTCATTCAGTGGTTTCTAAACCAGAACATCGAGGAGTTTGACGAATTTAACCAGCGCTTGCGGGATCATCTCCAGAACAAGATTGTCGGCAGCCAAAACGATCTTAGGATCGCAACGATGGCCGCTCAGAGCGGCCTTGGTTTTCATCTTCTCACCAAGTTTCTTGTTGAAAGCAATGTCTGGTCGAACGAAGAAGCTGAAAAACGAGAGGCCGATTTCAAGCGGATCCTTGAAGTGCATGTAGTTCAAATGTCCACGCTGGCAACAGAAGAGCAAGCCTCCAATCTTTTCCTGCGTGTTCTAAGCAGCTTGATCACCGCAGGTGAGGCGAGAATCCACGGGCTCGACGTTGACACGCCAAGTGACCCGGCTGGCGGCGACCGCGGTGCTCTTGATCAGTTTGGCGGTCGGTACGTTGGTTTCATCAAGATCGGCAATGAGCATAAAGACACAGTCTACATCGACCCCGAAGTTGCATTCAACTCCGTCGACCGCTTTCTCCGCGCGGCGGGTGCCGAAGTAGGCTTCACCAAGAATACGATCGGAAAACAGCTCCTTGGCGACGGCCATTTCTCCAGGACGCCACCCAACGGATCGACGGTCATGAAGCAGCGTTGGATGAAGGTCGAACCCTATGTTTGGCCGCTGAAACCGTCGAGCCTGGGGCTGACGCTCACAGAACCACCGAAGAGCAAGCCTTTAGACCTCCCAAATCCACCCATGGAGGGGGGACTCATATGAACTGTTCTACGGTTCTGTCTGTTTTTGAGCGTGTGGAGGTTGTTGGAAAAAACAAATTTAGAACTTTCCAAAAAGAAAAAGCCTCTCTCGCTAGGAAATCTAGAAGATCCTTTTCACAGAACAGTAGAACAAGGGGTGGAAAGCCGAGTTTTTTCTTGTGCTTAGAGTGTTCTATTTCGTCAAGTCGATGCTTGAAGCGCATCCCAGTCTCTTACGATGGCCAAGCCCATCTGGAAATGGGTGCTTCGCAGGGGGCCGACCTATGAATATCGAAAGGCTGGTAAAACTCCTCAACCTCACAGCGTCGAATTCAGACGGCGAAGCCTTGAATGCGATCAGGCTTGCAAACTCTATCTTGAGGAAAGCAAACCGCACCTGGAGCGATCTGATTTCTGGCGGGGTCGCTCGCCAGGACTCCGGACCATCGATCCAGGAGATGCTCGAATTCCTGCAAAACTGTGATCTTCATAGTGGCACTCGTCGGTTCATCGACAGCCTCGAAGACTTCCATAGCAAAAACGGCTTTTTGACGGATCGCCAAATGACGAAGCTCAAAGAAATTTATCAACACTACTGTAGGAGGTAGCATGGATCCGATTATCCCACATGACACCGTTTACACGCCCGACACCCTCGGCACGTTCGAGACGTCATTCTCAGCAGGCTTGGATCTGATCTACGCCGGCCACCACTTCGTAGGCTTCGTAACCGTCGACGGTCAGCCCGGGGACCTCCACGCCTCGGTGGCGATGGTGCTGACCGTTGAGAGATCAGGCCGTGAGATCGAAGAACTTCAATTTCGGAGGGGAATCCTGAGGGCACTTTTGGATCTGCTTTTCAAAACGTACCGCCAGGAACCGGTCGTCTTTCGCACTTCGTACGAGGATCTTGTTCTGGAGCCCAACATCGGGAAGGCGATGGGCTTGCTTGAAAAACGCAATCCGCATTTGTTTTCTTAGATATACTGGCCTTCGGTGCGGTGACTGGTGGAGCCCCAATATTCCGCCGGCTGGAAAGAAAATGGCCCGAAGGTACTGGAAGTGCGTCAACGGCTGTAATCATTCGGTATCGTGACAGCAGGGGCCATGTTGATTAGAATTTCGACATGGTCCGACGAAAAACCACAATCATCAAGCGCTGGAAGCAATTCCTTGAAATCGCATCCGGCGAAGTCACCTTCCTCAATCACTATGCCGAGGTCAGAGCGCAGTTCAATTTGATCGCGAGCCAGTCCCCCGTCGCTAACGTCGGCAGTGAATTTTGGACCTTCGTAACTCAGGCTTTTGCGCACGAGATGATCTTCAGAATCTCCCGTCTTACGGAGGGTCAGTTCAAAGATCGCAAAGGGCGGGTTCTGAAGCATCTGGAAGTCTCTTCACTGACAGCGCTGCTTGAGGAGTTTGCGGAGCATCCTGAGTACCTTTCTCGTGCGCAGTACCTAGGGGTCAGCCCTGTTACGTTTGAAGAGTATCTGAGAAAGCATCCGAGCCGCTTCGATCCGCCTGACCGTTATAACTACGATCGCCTTAACCGAGAGTTTGATGACCTTGCCGGTAAAGGCGCGAACCATATTGCCGCCGCGGTCATACAATCCGATCTGGCAACTTTAGGGAAAGTCACCAAGCGGCTTAAAGCATACAGGAACAAACGCCTGGCTCATCTGTCCGTCAAGCGCGGTCGATTTAGGAATCCGAAAATGACCGAAATCACCCGGGCGATTACGGAAATTGATCGCTTCATGCGGAAGTATTTTTTGGCTTTGAACTGTGCGAGTCACCCGCTTGAATTTGGCCACGTCGACATCACAGACATCTTCTTGAAACCTTGGATCAAGAACGAGAACAACCAAAAAGAGCTCCAGCGAAGATTTGAAAAAGCACGAGAGCGGCAAAGGAAAAAGCGTTCATGAACACTGAGGAAAACAGGAGGCGCATTGAAGGGGTGCTCGGCGATGTAGCCGAAAAATGCCGCCGAAATCGTGCTTTAGTGCTCACGGAAAGCGATCTCAAATGCCAGGTGTATAGCGCGTTGATGGTACCACGAGAGTTTGGCGAGCTCGCCAATACTTTCGATCACGGCATACGCGGATCCTCGGTTCACACGGAAACTAAATTCTTCGATCACAACGGCCTCCTTCGGCAAGCTCCCGATCTTGTCGTCACGGACCCACGCCGTATCAGCATTACTCAGCGTCTCGATGGGGACCCTGTTCCCTCAAAGGGATTTCACTTCGACGGCCCTGCCATTTTGATTGAACTCAAGTTTTTGAAGCGTGATGGCCGGCCATCGGCCGGAACTCTTGGAAAAATTGAAGGTGACATCATGAAAGGCGAGACTCTGAATCGTCGCGGCGATATCGACTTCCATCTGTTTGTCGCCGTCTTCGATCGGTTCCATCACGGTCATGAAGCCGTTGAAGCAATTTTTGATCGTCACCGCCGCCAGAGAAATCTGACCTGTCTCTATTTTCCCGGCGGTCCTTCATTTCGACATCGTGTTTAGCATCCTAGAGTCTGAGACTAGACACCTTTACTTTTAGGAAACTTGATCACGACTTTCTTGTCCTGTTGCTCAATCTGAAACTTCTGAGCGTCCACACCTTCAGGCGCAGGAAAAGATCGAACAAAACTTGATGAATAGAGAGACGCGGAACCCGAGCCTTCAGATTTCTTTTCGATCTCGCCTTTGATCGTCACTTGGCCGTTTTGGACGCTCACATCCAACTTTTTCGGTAGCTCGTTTCCTGATTCAATTTCGTAATAGACGAAATCTTTGTCCTCTCTCATTCGGAAATCAGAAGGCACTCCGCCTCCGAAGTTTTCTTGGAACCATCCCCCAAAGTGATCTTCACCGGATCCGGATTCCCCGAAGTTTTTCATCATCTGCCGATGCAGCCGGTCCATTTCCTGGAAGGGATCCCGCGATTGTTTAAAGAAGTCCGGCCCGAACAGGTCGTCAAAATTCGGAAGCTCTTTATTGAGAGCGAGTGGCGTACTCTCGGATCGTTCCCGATGATAGTGGGTCCATATTTTATCTCCACCCCAGAAGGTAAATCCGCCGAGCAAGAAGACGGCGATCAGGGAAAGAACAACGTGTCGCTTTAAAAATTGCTCCATACACACCTCTTTTTGAGAAAGAAAGGGGATGTAGAAGCGTCTTTAGGCAAGGCGCTTGCTAAGGCTCGAACAAGCAGATGTAAACATCCACGAATTCAAAACCCGAAAGCGACATCCCCTTTGTCTCCGAGCTACAGATCCTGAGCTTACGGGAGACGTTTGCCTTCATCGAAAAAATGAAATGGAGAAAAGTTTTGTCAAGGTCCGCGACTCTTGTTTTCTTGACAGGTGAGGCGCGAAACTCACGTTTTAATGGGGAGGTGTTTATGATTTTACGAGATGATATCCGTCTCGAGCTGAAAGGTTTCGAGGCCGGTTCGGACTTCGGCGGTTTTGCCAAAGGCTTGGTTGACGATCTTTATCTGGATGCGCCGAGTGACGCCTCTCTGACGGCGTCGTTCACTCGTTTTGAAGACCACGTGACCGGAGCCATTCAGATCAGTTCTTCGCAAGGGGTCTTTTCGGCGACCGCCGGCGGCGTCGATGCCGAAGAAGTGGCGCAGAAAATTGTTCGCCGAATCCGAAAACAACTGATCGCTTGGAAGCAGTCCCGCTGGGAACGGAATCGCGCCTTGATCGGGTCAGACGAAGCGCGCGAAAGCATCACATAAAAAAGCTAAGCCCTTCTCCCCTTGAGGAAGAAGGGCTTTCGCATCGGCGGCTTAGTGGGCTTGAGCTTTATTGTCCGCTTTTTCTTCCCGCTTACTGGAACCGATCAGCTTTGAGAAGAAGCTGCCCTTGCCGGACCCGATCTGGATGGAGCGCGGTTTGGCCTGCTCGGATTTCGGAAGAGCTACGCGCAAAACACCGTCTTCGAGATTCGCCTCGACCTTATCGACATCGATCGAAGTCGGCAGAGTGAAGCTGCGTTGGAATTGTCCGTACGCGCGTTCATAACGACGAGCGCCTTTTTCTTTGGACTCGTGTTCGTACTTGCGTTCGCCCGAAACCGTCAGGATGTTTTCGGTGAGATCGACCTTCACGTCTTCTTTCTTCACGCCGGGCAGATCAACACTGAGCAAGTACGCCTGATCGGTTTCCTCGACGTCGAAGGTCGGCTGCATCCAACGGGTGTCAGCCATCACCGCCGGACGAAGATCCTCGAACAGCGAGAAGGGATTTCTGAGGGCGCGCTCGAACATGTCGTCGACATCCGGCATATTCCACACGGGCATTCGATTGCCTTTCGAGACTTCCAATGTGTTACGCATAAGTATGACCTCCTTTTTTGAAAGCCAAAGCCTATGAATAAGGGCCTTGGGAAATTTTCCGAGCTTAAAATGTGCGTGCGTTTGAAACTGTCAAGGCGGTCTAATATGAGACATCAAAAAATCGAATGCCGCACAATTTCAGTTCCTCGTAAAAGGAGGCGCGCTTGACAACTTTTTCGAGCATCACAGATTTTTTTAGGAAGACGAGGAAAGGAGGTCTGGAAAGGAACGACAGATATCCGGTTATGCCTTGTTTTTGTGAGCGGAATGGCTCAAGCCTTTTTTGAGGCGCTGCTTAAAGATGACTTTCGGCAGGCTTCCGGGTTTTTTTGTCCTGGCCCTGTCCTGTGCAATCTTTTGCGATTGCGTTTTCCAGTCACCTTTTTCAAGAGCGCCTATCGTACCGACCGCCATCGGTTGGCAACTTTGAGCCTTCTGCGCTGGGCTTGGCGCGGTAGGGCTTCGTGCCCGGCCCAACCCATTATTTGACGCTCGTGGGCCGCCCCGGCGGCAGTTCTCATTTCGTACCCGATGTGGCCCACGGGCGTTTTTTTAAGACCTGAAGAGAGGACTGAATATGGAATGATGAGGTGACCAACGATGACAGACTTTACCGACTACCCCGAACTGATTCGGGCGATCAAAAATACGAAGTACATCGACAATCTGTACGCAAGCGACGGATTTCATCCCGCGAAAACGCCGGAGGATTACACGCCCGCTTCGGACGACGCTCACGCCTTGAAGGTGTTTGCCGAGCTCGTTCGTAACATCACCGACATGGACTACGGTGATTTTATGAGAAAAGCCAACGGCTACCTTTGCCATTTGAAATCACAGCTCAAAAACGTGCCGGCTCCTCTTCAAAAGAAGTTCGATGAAATGCAGCACTATACCCAGTTCGCGCCGAACTGGGACGTGGAGTCGACCCGTCGTCGCCTTCTAAAAGATATCGAGATCGCGGAGCGATGGCTTGTCAATCTGACGCGCGCCCGCGAGCTGCGAGCGCATCATAGCTTACGCCGCCGGGACGTTTCAAATTCTCTGGCGGCATGAGGAGGGAACCATGTGGAACTGGCTTCTTAGAAAAAAAAGATGGGAGGAAAACCGAAAGCGCGTTGCCCTGATTACTGGTGCAAGCACGGGCTTGGGACTGGCTTTGGTGAAGGAACTCGCCCGCTCCGGCGACTTTCATGTGATCGCGACGGCAAGACACTCATCACTTCACAGGTTCAAAAAAGCCGGGATTGTCGAAAACGAACGACTTTGGATCAGGCCGCTCAACGTGCTCCTGAAGGCTGAGCGGGACGCCGTCATCGAAGAAGCAAATCAAAAATTGGGCGGCATCGACGTGTTGATCAATAACGCTGGCTATTGCCTGCGCGGGGTCGTCGAGCAGGTGAACGAAACCGAGCGCCTCAAACAGATCGACACGAACTTTAGGGCGCCGATGGCTCTGATCCGCGGGGTTCTTCCCAACATGAGAAAACGCAGAAGCGGCCACATCATCAATATCTCGTCGGTCGGCGGAATGATGGCGATGCCCACGATGGCCATTTATAGTGCATCCAAGTTTGCGCTGGAGGGCGCGACCGAGGCTTTATGGTACGAGGTGCGTCCTTGGAACATCAAGGTCTGCCTGATTCAGCCGGGCTTCATCAACTCGGAGTCATTCAGAAACGTCGAGCTCACGCGTGAAAGCCGGAAGTCGCTCCAGGACAAGAACAACCCTTATTACTACCACTATAATTCGATGGCTCCGTTCATCGCGAAGATGATGCGGCTCTCACCGTCCACGCCTGAAAAGATCGCTCGCAAAATTCATCGGGTCATCGACAGCAAAAATCCGCCCTTGCGGGTTCCCGTGACCATCGACGCCACTTTCTTCGGTCTCATTCGCAAGCTGCTTCCCCGCCGGCTCTACCACGCGATCATGTACTACTCACTGCCTCGAGTTTTCCGCTGGGGTGAAGACGACCATTACCATATGGACGCCGAATATGAGCGACAAGAATCCGCTCGGAAGGTTTCCAGTCCGAAGATTGATGAGGCCCAAGCGCCGCAGCCCCCGGATCGATCCGTCGCTGTTCTTGATGATCGGAGGCCCGTACAAACCGGGAAGGGAGCCTGATGCGGTCTTGAATAATTTTGAGAACTTGGCGCGCAGGTAAACGGTCGCGGCCCTCGCGGTCCACGAGGTGAACTTGACAAGTTAACAGGTCAGCTCATTTTTTTATCGGAGGTGAAATCATGCTCGTCAAGGACTCGACGAACGTCCTGATTCTCTCTTCCGGCAAGAATGATGCGGAGGAAATCAGGAGTTTTCTCAGGGAATCCGGTGTCGCCTGCGAAGTCTTCAGAGAAATAAAACCGTTGATTCGGGAAATCAACGAGGGAGCCGGAGCGGTTATCATCGTGAGAGATGCGCTCTCGGCGTCTTCCCGGAACGAACTGGCCGAGGCTCTTCAGAAACAGCCGAAATGGTCCTTTCTTCCTGTCTTGATGATTCTAAGCCGCGGCGATCTTCAGAGCGAAGAATCCTTAAACCTTCTCAAGCCCCTGTCGAATCTAACGGTCCTTGAGCAACCCGTCCTGCCCCGAGTACTTCTCTCGATCGTGCAGGCGGCCCTCGCCGAACGTCGGCGGCAGTACGAACTTCGTGATTCGCTCAATGAAGCGATCGAGGCCAACCGGGCGAAGAGCGACTTCTTGGCGAACATGAGTCATGAAATCCGTACCCCCTTGGGGGTCATCCTGGGCTTTTCCGAGCTGATCGCGGAACCGGGCCTAAGCGACGAAGGCCGTAAATCATATCTCGACATCGTTCAACGAAACGGCCAGCTCCTCACGGCGATCGTGAACGACATACTGGATCTCGCGAAGGTCGAAGCAGGGCGCCTGCAGATCGAGCTGATCGAGACCTCTTTGGGCGAACTCCTCTCTGAAGTCACTTCGGCTCTTAAGCTACGCGCCAGCGGCAAAGACATCCAGCTTCTGGTCGAGCGGGATCCGGGCGTCCCCGATCTCGTCAAAACGGACCCCATTCGTCTTCGCCAGATTTTGCTCAACATCGTCGGCAACGCCGTCAAATACACCTCGAAAGGGACGGTCAAAATTTCGGTGATGACCGACAGCCAGAGCGGAGGGACAGAGGCGAAGAGGCGTTTGGTCTTCCGGATCAGCGACACCGGAATCGGGCTTACGCCTGAACAAGCGAGCCTTCTCTTCCAGGCGTTTTCGCAGGCCGACGGGTCCATCACCCGACGTTTCGGCGGGACGGGCCTGGGTTTGGTTCTTTCCCAAAAGTTGGCCCGCGCCATGGGTGGAGACGTGAGGCTGATCGAAAGCCGGTACGGCGTCGGCAGCGTGTTTGAAATTTCCATCGCGCTTGATGAGGCGGTCAAACATCCGGACCATGCCACCGAAACTTTTCGCTCTTCGCAAGTCACCAATTTGCAAGGAACGCACATCCTCGTCGTTGACGACTCGAAAGATAACCAGCTCTTAATCAGCCATCTCTTGAGACGGGCAGGAGCTTTGGTCGATTTCGCGGAGAACGGCGAGGAGGGCGTGGAAAAAGCGCTCGGTCTGAATCCCGATATTATTTTGATGGATGTCCAGATGCCGGTCATGAGTGGCATTGACGCCACCACACGGCTTCGGGCCAAGGGCTTTGCAAAACCGATCGTCGCCCTGACGGCTCACGCATTGAAAGGAGATCGTGAGCAATGCCTCGCCGCGGGTTTCACGGATTATTTGACGAAACCAGTTCGGCGAGATGATTTGTACGGACTTCTTCGGAGCCTGAAAAACAGCAGCCCTCCGACGTCAGACCGAAGGAATGATTCAACGGAGTTGAGATCACTGGAGGCTTGAAAGGATTAGAAGCGACGCAATTAGCAGTTATAGTGCGGGCCACAAGATATCTAATGTGGCCCGCGAGAAATCAAAGACCGAGATAATTCTGCCAGAATCTCTTGTTGTCCAGGTTTGGTTGGAAGTCGTTCTCATCTTCAAACAGGTCGAAGAAGTCCGATGCAGCTTCGCTCTCTAGAAATTTCTTGATCCGCGTAATCGCGCTGTTGAGGCGTTTTACCTTCGGGTCATCGAGGTTGGGCTCGATCGTCTTGTTGTCTTCGTCGACGCTAAGGTAGCCTTCATCATGGGCGTCGTCGATCCTGGTATCCCAATTTTCCGGCCAGTACCTTTTTCCGGAGTACAGGTAGTAGAAGGCCGTGATGACGATCTTCGGTAGCGCTTCGTAGTGCTTGTCGTACATTTTGATGTACTCATCAAATTTCTTTTGATCCGGCAGGTTCTCAAGAAGAATTTTCTTTTTGTCCCCCGGTGTTTTCGCAGAAGCCAGCTTCTTGTTTATCTCGATTTGAGCCGCAAGCTGAGCTTCGAGATCGCCGTAGCTCTTTTTATATTCAGATAGTTCATCGACGACTTTCTGATAGCTCGCAAAGTCCACTTTTTTCGGCGCTGGCTGTTTATTTAGCAATGCTTGGACTTGCTCGATGAATTCCTTCTTCTTGCGAGTCCATGTTGGGGTGGCGTTGCCACTGATCGACAAGTCATTCTTTAGGTCATCAAACATCACATCTAGGTCTTCTTCCACATCGACCTTGATGGCTTGTCGGCCCAGCAAGACGGCTCCGACATCACTTTTCTTCAGCGGGGGAACAACCACTGGATAGGGGTCTTTTGCAAGGGTCCAAGCGCCGCCCAACTCAGCGATCGAAAAAATGCTTTCGTAGTAGTTGCTTGAAAGCAGCGAGATTACGACATCTGCTTCAATCAACGCGGACTTGATCTTTTCAACGAATCCCTTTCCCGTGCTGATGCTGTTTCCTGGTAATGATGAACAAAAGATTTGAGTGGTGCTGACCCCGACGCCTGAGACAAGCAAATCAACGAGCTTGTGGGCAATCGTTTCGTTTGCGACCGAGTGACTGATAAAAATGCGGACTTTATTGGGGTTTTCAACATTCTTTTTCATCAATATCGAATCGGATTTTCTCAGGAAAACATTGATCTAGACTTCGGTCGGAGCAGCCAAGACCTATTTGATCCCTAAGTTGTTTTGCAAATCCTTAACCACCGCCGTCACCCACTCATCAAATAACGCCAGGGTCTTTTCCTTTTCAGATAGAGATAGGACCTTAGCGATTTCAAAGCCAGCCATCGAACTGTGTTTGAGGAAGGACTCGTATGGAATCCCGGCGGACTTGAGAGTAGTGACGTTCCTCTTTGCGTCCTCTGGAAACGTGGCCACTTGCTCGTCCCAGTTTAGGTCTTTGTAGGAAATATTAAATGAGACGCCGTCTTCCTTTTTCGAGATCGGATTTACTAGCTCTTGCCATTCATCATCGTGACGAACGTAGTTGCTTGCGCAAACTACGCCTTCCGCCCACGGTACACAGTTGATTCTCGGGCCAAGTCTGTAAAATTCAAACGCCTTCTGGGACGTCATGCCGAAATGCTTGTTCGCCGAAGCGCGATCGCCAGCGATTTTTTTGATCAGTTCACTACAGCAGATGATCAGAGACACTCCGACACTATGATATCCAAGTCGGGCTTTCTCGAAGGCTTCAAAGTCGAGGCTTTTGAGGATTTCTTCGGGTGCCTCAACGGGCTTCTCTTTCAAGTCAGAGAGGATTTTTTCCTTTAAGCTATCCAGGTCGCCAAGAGTGCCAATAAGCGGAGAAATCGAGTGTTCAAGAGTATCCCGGCTACCAAATGCGATCATGCTGAAAATGGTAAAGTATCGTTGCTTGTCCATAGAGTAAATCCTGGCTCAGGTTAAGGAACAGGGCTTTTCAGTCGCACCGGCAACCCCGCGACTTCGTACCGTCGTTACAAAGAACTTTCTTGTCGTCTCCGCAGCAGGCCCTCCATTTCTTCGGACCCGCTACGCCGCCATGACCGCTACAACACCCATGAATGGTTGCGCTTTGGAGCGTCGTTCCCGCAGGGCATGATCCACCCGCGAGGTCCGGGGCTCTCGTGTAGCTTGCATGGTGCGATCCCGCGGACCACTCATCAAGACTTGCGGTCGCTTCAACTCGTTTTTCGATCTCGTCGGGAAGCGCTGGGAAGAAGTCGATCCCCGTGACCTTTTCGACCTCGGCCACGGAATGTACGAACTTGGTTATGTCGCCTTTATCGTCTTGTGCAACGATGAACCCGACCCCTTTGAACTGGTCGCCATCCTTTTCGAGCACAACCTTAAAGTGTCTCTTTGGAACGCAAATTCCGCGGCCGATCGTCTTCAGACAAGGCTCGCTCAGTATTGGGCCCGCGACGACGTAGACTTCGTCGTGCTGAGCAGACCAGCCACGCACTTGAGACTCGATCCGTTTCCACGATCCGCGGTTCATCGACGCCGACTGTGGGGTCATGTTCGCCATTGAAAAAGAGTCGTACATGGCCTCTGGAGACCAGCGAGCGTCCTCCGCGGGGAACAGATGTCCACGATCGTAGCCGGTGTGCTTGTATTCGTCGGGATCAGGGCAGCTTTCGACATCGCCGTCGACGTGGAAGTCGTTAGACCGCTCCGCGACCTTGCTAAAGGCCGTGCTCTTGTTCAAGCGGTACGCTACCCAGCGCGCGACCCGTTTGGATTTGTCGAAGAGAACAGCATATCCGGCCTTCTGAACTGGATGCTCTCCGGTCCTCAAGGAGGGGACCTCGAGCCCCGTGGACGGCACCGGGAGCTTCTGCTGCTCAACCCGTGGGGCTGTGGGTTCTGGAGGACGTGTTGGCTGCGTGGTGCAGCCGACCATCAGTGCAAGCAGTACAAACAGAAGCCTTGAGTTCATCGCGTCCCTCCAGCGGCTTTTATCGGCCAAATCGATCTTGCCCCTGAGTGCCCGACCAAAGTCGGTCGTCTCGATCCGTGGGTATAAGACAAGAAATCCGAAGCATCGACGCTTCGGCCAACACAACAAGAGGAAACACCTCAAGGAAGGACACCATGACTTTTAGAGAACTGCCGACCAACCAGAAGTTGCTCTTCGTTGCGCACTCGCTGGCCGCCGTTGCGGCCTTTGTCGCCGCGTATGCGAACATTCTCAGCCTCTGCGAGCGTGGAACGCTCCCGAATGAGGTGACCAGAAACCCATCCCCGCCGGCCGAAGGAAGAAGCCGCAGCGGATTTTTCGACTGAAGGAGGACAAAGTGGATTCGTACACCAAAGCATTGATCGAACGGCGAGCTCTTCAACTCGCCAAGGTCTGCGAGCGCCTCTTGCTCGAACAAGAGGCGGACGACATCGCGGCCGCTGGCTTTCGTTGGGGCTACCTAATTCTACGCAAGCCGAAAAGGTACCTTGAAGAATTCCGTCACGGAACCCTTCTGATCGACCCGGACGCACTTCGGGACTCCTTCTGGTTCAACCAGGAGGTCATCGAGGGTCCCGCGGGATTGATGCCCGAAGAAGAACTCATTCTCAAAGAATTCAACGACGAGGCAACGGCTTGGATGAAAAATAATTCTAAAGTCATCAGCCTCGTTCGCACCGAACACAACACCTACCGCTAAAAACAAGAAAGGAAATCTATGACTTCATCATCATTGGGCATGGCCGAGCTTTGCTTGAAGCACTACGACCGTCTCGCAGAGGAGCGCGGTGGCTTCGGAGGCTGGCGTCCGCGGCTCCTCGAACTCTCGCCCCGATGGCAATGGTATTCGCGGCTGATTTTCTTCAAAGAGATCCCGAAAGACCCATTTCCGCAAATCCACTTCATCGATGACCACGACGGACGAGCTCGCCGTCTCGTCGATTCCTGCCTTCGTCCTTTTTCGGACGTCGGCATGGACGAACTACTCAAGTTCTTGTTGAACCGTTTCGGGTATAGCGAATGCCGCGACCTGCCCCCTTTGATCAAAAAACACCACGTTGAACATTGGGAAGCGACGTTTGACGTTGCAACCGCGATCTCGCTCGATCGCGATGTGTTCGGCGATGCGTATAGCGATTGCATGGGCAAGGGCTTGCGCAGCGGAACTGGTTATTTCCCGACGCCGATCAGCGTTTGCCGTTTGATTGCAGACATGACTCTCACGCAAGCCGATCTGTTCAGCACCGTGCATGACCCATGCGTAGGCAGCGGTCGGATGCTTTTACCCGCGAGCAACAGGAGTCTTTTTCTCTCGGGCATGGACGTAAACCCGGTCTGTATTCGTATGACACTTGTGAACGGATTTCTGTTCGCGCCGCAGATCGTGATTCCGCCGCCGGCAGAACTCCGTCCTCAAAAAAGTCGAAAAGTCGTCATCCCGCGGAACACGCTCATGCGCTTGTCTGCGGAGCTCGAGGAGGTCGGTCATGGAAGCACTACTCGTCGCTTTCAGTCTGCTCATTGAAGCCGACATCAAGAAAATGAGTGATGAGGCCGCTATCCAAAAACTGCTGGAAATCCTAAAGGCGTCTGATCCACTTGTGATGACAACCAGAAACGGGCCGATGTTGCTGGCGCTCTTGCGTCGTTATGGCCTCGTCGCCCCCTTCTGCGGACAAGAGCGGCTTGATACCGTCGACCCACAACTGGTCTGTGAGACGCTCGTCGAGTTCGAGCGTTTTCGGGCGAAGGTCATCCGTTTTTACGAAAAAACCCAGGAAACATATCAACCCATCTGTAAGCCAAAAACGACCGATGAAATTTCCAAATCGAAAGGAGATCACACCCGATGAATAGCCTGCCATCGAAAATTGAAAATTCTATGCTACATATGGAAAACGACCTGCCGGCGTTGATCACGCGGTACTTCCAAGAGGAGGTCGTCGGTCGATCACCGCACACACTGTACGCGCGGAAGATCGACCTATCTAAGTTCTGTTTGTTCTATCAGAACCTCAACGGACATCTTCGGGCTCGTGAGCTGATGCCGAGAGATGTAAAGCTCTTTCTAAATGAGCTTGAGTCCCGCGGCTACGCGCCGAACTCGATCAACCGGCACCTGGGCTCGGTCCGAGCCCTCGGGTCCTGGCTTCTTGAAAACGGGATCGTCCGTGTTCATCCGTGCAAGTCCATCAAGGATCTTCATGTCGAGCTTGGCCCACCAAAAGCTCCACGCGATCGTGAGTATCATCGCCTTCGCAAGACGGCCGACGTGCTTGCGGAAGCGTCGCCTTACGAGTATTCGCAGGACTTCCGAAATCTTGTGCTCTTGGAGACGTTGGACTCAAGTGGCCTTCGCATCAGCGAACTGCTGTCGATCCTGCTGAACCAGTTCAGGGACCGCAAGTTCCACAACGTGAAGTGTAAGGGCGGAAAAATCCGATCGCTTTCCATCAAGACGGATACTTGCGAGCTGATCCAGGAGTACCTCAATCACCACAGGGTTCCCGGGAGTGACTTCTTGTTCACGTCGAAGACCGGGCAGCAGTTGGACCGTGTCAGCGCGTGGAAGGCTCTAAAGAGACTCGCACGGATCGCCTCGGCGAACCTGCCCGCGGAGGAACAAATTCATCTTCATCCCCATATGCTGCGGCATCGACACGGATACAAAGCGCGAAAAGCGAAAGATGCGGTCTTTGCAGCGACACGTCTCGGCCACAGCTCGCTCAACTTCGTTCAGAGGTACACCCAGGAAACCGTCGAAGAAGAGCGCGACCTCATCGAAAATATGGATTAGCGTGGAGCGAGATCGAGGGGTTTGAATTCCTCGATCTTTACCTCGCCCGGATCGGCAATGTGCTCCTCGATTGCGGCCTGGCTCTTCACGCTCAGCAGACGCTCAGAGAACTGCGACCGCAAATGGACGCGACTCAATACGCGCTCGTCATAGGTAAACGGCCAAACCAAGTGATGAACTCGGATCTTGTGCGCAACTTCGTAAGGGGCGATCGCAAAACGCGCCATCAGCTCTTTCTTGTTCCGGGGACGATCGATTCGACCTGTCTTTTGCTCGAGGTCATGGGGTGTCCAGCTCGGAGTATAGTGAACTACGTCCCAGCAATACTCATGAAGATCAACCCCCACCGTGCATATGTTCGTAAGAACCAGAACTTTGGGATTTCCCGGCGTGAGGAAGCGCGACGTGATCGAACTGCGCGATTTCGAGTCGTCTCCAGTTTGCACCGCAACTTCCTTGATCGCTCGAGCGTTGTGCGCCTGAAGTTTTGATGATAGCTCCAGTTGTCTCAAAATACGGCTCGGTCTTTGTGCCGCGTACTCTTGCCAAGCGTCGTCCTGCTTGAACGCCTCGTCATACGCGTCAGCAACACGCTCAAAGATGCCTTCGATAGTGGATTGATCGCGCTTTCCAACATGAAGACGAAGATTTTGCAGCATGACGAGATCGGATCGGACTTTAGTGCTGAACCGCTCTCGTTTTTTTTCATTGGAAATGTGCCGCGGATCGAGAATGTCCACGGCGACCTTTCTTGTCTTTGGTCGCTTGCGAGCCTGTTTGTCGTCAAAATCGATGATTCGTTCAAGCCCGAGCCGCTTCAGAATATGGTTCCGAAGCTCCGGCCAGGTGTTGAGGGCGTGGAAATGTTTCTCACGGCGCTTGATTTTTTCCAGCCCCGAGATCGTCTTACGGAAGCTCTCGATTTTTGAGTTCGCAGGTGAACGGTGGGCATTCACGCAGGCCGCGAGGTAAAGGGTCAAGTTTCTCTCGATCAAATCGTCAACTGCGAAGCCCTCATCCTTCATGACTTCGGCAAGTTTTCGACTCGGAGAGCGCCAGTCGTTGTTCAGAAAGAGCGCCTTGTTTTTAGCTTCTGTCGCAATTTTCGATAGCGTCCCTTTCATCAGCCCTTTAAGCGTTGAGTTGAGCCTCTTGCCAAGAAGACGTGCCTCGGCCTGGTTGCGTGCGCGATGTGTTCGGAAATCAAAAGCCGTTTCGCGGTGGTGAACGTAGACCAACACCTTGAAGGAAAAACGGTCGGGATTCCTTTGTGTCAGCCAGCGATTTTCAGTTTTTTTGTAGTGATCGCAAAACCATTTAAGAAAGCCATCCTGCTTGGGATGAAGATCGTTAAGGTCATCCGGTCCTCGTTCCGTGATCTTGCTCCAAGCGGGAAAGAATCTGGCATCTTGTTGGCTTTGCTTTTTATTTTTCGTTTCAAGAGTCCAACGCATGAAGCGGATCAAGTTTTGTTTGGCCTCCTGGCAGCTCCAATGCTGGGCCTGGAGTTCTTTTAAGACGTCATCAAATTTTCGTGAGACCGGGAAACGGTTCGCTTCGACAGACGTACCTGCGGTCGCTTGGCCTACGGGCCAGAAGTGATACTCTCGATCTGGTTGGTTTGGTGTGCGGACCAAAAGTTCCCGCAAACCCGTTTCGAGGGCGAACTTTGCTCGGTTGTAGTCTTTCAGATCCTCTCTATGAGTACTTCGACTCGGATCAAGTCCGTTTTTCAGCGCTTGCTGTAACTTGTGGAAGTCATCATGGTTGAGCAGTCCATCCACAGTATTTGAGCTGAAGTCGAACGACGGATCCAGCCATCCGTAAGCGAGCTTGATGAGCGCCCATGTATCAACGATGTCTCGGGAAAGAAGAGTCGCCGATAGGCAAATCAACCAAGGACGTTTACGGTTGCTGCTCCAAGGGCTGATTTTGCTATCGTTTGGACGTAAAATCCTCCCGTAGATCGAGTCATCGTTTCGCGCGCCAAACACTTCGTCGGCAATCACAATGTCGGCATTCTTGAGCCAAGACCACCAAAAGGGATCACGGCCGCGACCGCTTTTCATCCAGTACGGAGTTGTGACAAGAATTTCAATACGAGAGTGGCGACTCTGCTTCCTCGGTCGCAAGACGGGATTCGGCTTATCGCCGTAGTCAGACGAAAGGTTTTCGATACAACGCTTGCCCTTGAATCGATAGACCACGACATCTGGAGCATTCCTAGATTTCATCTCAGGGAGATAAGTGTCGAAAAAGGAATCCTTATCTGGAAGGGAGGCCAGGTTTTCGCCAATTCGGTTTTTTGCGGGCACAAAGGGGCCATTCAGCTTCTTCAGCCAACTGCCACTGAGATCGTTGTTCGGACTGATGATCAGAATTCGGAAGACCGGCTTCTTCTTTCGCTGTTGCCGCCACCGTCCGATTGCTACAGAAAGTGCGATGTAGGATTTCCCTCGTCCGACGGCGTCCGCAATAAAGTACACACCTTGCTTCTTCAAGCCAGTCCACACCGATGCGATCGTTTTGTTCTGGGCTCGCGCCATTGGCGCGCCGATGGCTTTCGTCGAAATGTGTACTGGCCCTTTACTCACTCAAGAACCTCCAGCAAGGCACGAGCCAGCAGAAGCTCGTTTGAGGGCTGGCCGTGACGGATAAGTGAGCGCAGTCGCTTCTGAATACGTGCGATGTCTTCTTTCGACTGGATTTGGCTCAAGGCTTTGGTGAATTTGACCGCTTCCGGCAGGTGGTTGTATTCAGCCTCCGTACTCAGCGACGGAATAGAGAAGCTCTCCTCGTTGTTCGTTTCATCGTCCTCTTCGTCCTCAACGTCAGGATCAACGACGACACGGCCTTTAATCGGCCGCACAATCGGCCGTCCGCGGCCAAGAAGAGAATCGAGATCAAGGGCCGTCTCCGTCGGAAATCCTGTTTCCGGATCACGCTCCTCAAAATTAGGAAAGCTCTGAATCACAGGAGCTTTCATAATGTGGCCGTCCCTCAGGGTGACGATGATCGCCAGATGTTCGGGCACGGTGTCGATGCGATCGTTGGTCCGCTCCCAACGAATGTGCTGATCGGTGAAGGCCGGTTTCCTCCACGCTTTGGGATCTAAAAAATCAGCTTCTATTTTCTTTAACTTCGCGACTTCAAGGCGGGATTGTTTGGTGTGGATCTCATCGCGCCGTTTATCATGCTCAACATCCCACTTGACGTCATTGACGTGCGTCGCTTTTTCACTGTGCCTGAGTTCGAGAGTCCCGTGCGTTTCGTCGTAAGTCGCCCAGAAAATCATAGGCTGCGCCGGCAAAGTGTCGTCGTCCTCAAGGGCAGGCGTCGCTTTGATGAGCTTCTCAAGACGGGAGACCTTCACTTCCTCCAGGCGAACGGCTTCGGGTGGCTGTGGGATGGCCTTTACAATGCCTACGAATTCATGATTGCCACGCATCCACGCTGCTGCCGTGAAATTGGCAGAGCCGTAAACGGTACAGCCACGGCCTGATGAATCCAGGAACTCAATCGTCTTGGCGTGGAGCGGAAACCACTCCTTCAGTTTGTGGTTGGGCTCAAGATCGCTACGAACAAAAGATAGAAACTTGACCCTCGTTATGTCCCTGAGCGCGAGAGCCCGCTCAAGGTGTTTTCGTCCTGCTAAGGCCCCGGAGAGGTCAAGCACCACTTCGACCTGATCCGGCTGTGTATGGATCAGAATTTCCTGAAGAAGAGCCTTTGACCCGTCATCAAAATACGGCGAAGTGATTCGCACGGTCTTGATCATTCCGACCTGCTTCGCGCACTCCTTCCAAATCAACAATCGGGTATCCGCTTTCTTTTTCTGCGAGCCATCGAGCCAATACACCAATTTGGTCTTTGAAGACTTCAGTCGTTTTGTCCAAGACGATAAGAACGATTCTTTCAGATGTCCTTTGGACAAATAGAGAAGGAAGTCTTTGATCGCAGGCTCCGCTGTGCGAGCGTTCCAGTTCCATGTTTCGAGATTGCGTAGCCAGCCCGATTTCGTGAGATTAGCAGATCCGATCCCGACAAGAAGATCCTTTCGCCCTTCGTATTCGCAAACGACGAACTTGCCATGGAAAACAGTGGAGCTTTCAAGAAAGAAGAGACGAAAGCGCCTTTCAAATCCACACCAAGCGCTCAGTTCATATTGATCGCCGAAGCTCGGTAGATCCTTTTGGTCAAACTTCGATGCCACCACCAAGACTTCGCAGTCCGATGTTCCTGCTCGATTGATGTAAGGAAGGACGTTATTGTGAAACCAGTAGAAATTGAACTGATAGGTAAAGAAAAAGACCCGCTTGATGCGTTTGCGGCTGGCCCAGACGTATCCCAAAGAGTGCTCAATTTTCATCAGAGTCACCTTTGCGATACTTGGGGCTCTCGTAGAGTGTGAGGGACGCGCCGAAACGATAGCCGAAAAGGCCCCAGCGGCCGGCGGTGAGTTCGAGGCTGAGCCTGTCGAAGACCTGATTCACACGATCGGCCTTATGAAGCTCCTCAAGGTATATGGACCCCGGCTTGTTTTGAATTTTACAGTAGGTGTTGTGCAGTCGAACCAAAGCCGGCAGCAGTTTTTCAGACGGAAGGTCCGCGAGGTTTGTAATAAGGGTTCCGTCGTGCAGTTTTGCGAGTTGATCGAAGCTGTATGTGCTGCTCTGGTCATCGAGGACATCCTTGATAGATTCAGACCAGCCTTTGAAGAATCCTCGTCGAAAATGGATTTCGTGAAGCTGAAGACCATGGGCCACGACGTCGCGGTAGGCGCGCGTCTCCGATCCACTCTCTTTGCATTGAAGACAGGCCAATAGGAACTCTCTAAGAAGCCGCGGCTCTTTGAGGCCACTTCGCTTCGGAATGGAATTTTTGAAGCGCACACACTGGATCGCAGCTTCAAAGGTCGTTTGCCAGACGGTCAGCGCAAACTCCAAACGACGAGCGAGCTTGATAGAATCGGAGACGCCTCGTGCTGGAGCTTCGAGACCTGTTATCCACCAGTAATGGAGTTGGTTGTCGAGAATGCGAGAGAGGTTGCCGGAATCGATGTTGTCTTGAATTGCATAGCCACGATCTCGATACCAAGTCGCGTTCACAATTCGAGTTTCTCGCTGAACGGAATTTTTCTCCCAGGGCTGACCTTTTCGCGGCGTGTAGTTAGGGTCAAAAATGAGTCGGCGGTAGCCAGGAAGTCCGCCAAGGGCTTTCGGTGAGGTCAGCATGTTGAAGTGATTGAGGAGTGATCCGTAGCGCTGCCAGTAAGTCATGCGCTGTCTGTATCCGCGCTTAGAATCTGATGCGATAATGCCACTGCGGGCAAGGGATGTCAGCACGTGAGCGACGCGCACATCGGTTCCTTTGCCGCGAAACTGGGCCCAGTTGGGCCTTTTGCGATTCATTTCGTCGATCGCTACAGAGTGCAATGCGAGGACATCAAAGAGATCGCGGGTCAGCACGGTGATGCCCGGAAAAAGAACATTTCCCCAGCGAGACGTTAGGGACATGAACCCCAACGCCGATCGAATTGATTCGCCCTTCTCAAAGGGCTCTACATAAAACAACATAGCGGTTTTCTTAGGGTAAACCATCACCGCTGACGGGTCCACCCGGGTCCTTTTGAAGCGGCGCGCTTGGCTGAATTCTGAGGTCGCAGAATCTTACCGGCCCTCATCGAAAAGATGGACGAGTGTGGCGAGATCGAGGGGACTGAGCCCCTCGATCTTCTCCGGCCGCGGTAGAGCCTTAATTAAGATAGACATCTGTCTGAACATTAAACTTACGAGTAATTGACCGTGCTTCGCTAGGATGATCCATCTTCTTCAAGAGGGATTTCCAAAAAGCATCATCAAAAAGGTCTTTCAGGAACATATAACGACACGCAATGATCAGCGAGGAACGGTCCCAAGAACTCCGACCCGAGCGTACGGCATAGTAATCCTCAAGTTCGTAAAATGAAGGGACCTTTTTTTCTCTCCAGCATTCATCGAGGTGCTTTGAGAGTTCTTCGATCGACGCCCGAGAAATCTTGAACTGATCTGCAAACGGCACATGGTGATCGGCCCCGTCATCAAAGAGCGGATACACTCCACTTTCCCACGCATAAACATAGCCTTCAGAGAGTCCATTACCGATTCCCTTTGTTTTTGCGGCGGTAAGGATCTGGAATCGCATGATTTGAAACAGCTGACGATTCTCCGGGCTGCCAAGGCCCAAGTTGAGCAGCCTACGTACTGCTTCGGACCTATTGGGTAGATCCGACTGCTCGGAACGCCACTCATCAATACGATTCAGAATCTCAGTTTCTAACCTAAGTTCAAATCTTTCAGTTTTAACTTCCATGTTTCCCCCTCTATTACGGAATATGGCCGTATTGTACGGGTTTTGTACGGATAATTCAATACTCGCCCTGAGTGCTGCGTCATTTGCGAGTTTCGTTCCTCAGTCGAAGTCGCGGCATCTTACCAGTTCGTAATTTAGCCCTTCTTTTTGGAATAAGGAAGATAGAGGCGGAATCAGCCGTCTTCCAACTACCTTTAGGAGGTCACAATGTCGGAGCCTGCGCCGAAACAGCAGCAAGAAAAGAAATCGAAGTCGAAAATCAACTGGAAGGAAATGGCGATTCAGACCGCGTCGTTCATCGGCGTTGCGGTCGCCTCGGGTTTCCTCTCACAAGCCGGAGGCCACTTGTATGAGCGCACCATGCGAAACAGGAAGCCCGGCAAGGTCATTCCGATCCAAAAGGTCGGCTAAGATAACCGCCCAACTCGTCAAGAGTTGGGCTTCTTTTTTTTGGGAGTGATTATGCTTGGAAAAAACATCCGGGCCGCTCGGATAAAACGCGGCATGACGATCAAGGAGCTCGCGGGCCATGCGCAAGTAAAACCCCATGTGATCCGCGACATGGAAAATCGTGGCTCGCTCCCGCGCAACACGGACATCGCGGATCTCATCACTAAGATTGCTCGCGTCGCCAACACAACCATCAGCTTTCTGATCACGGGGAAAGTCGCACAAAACGCCGTTGCTGTTCAGGAGTGCGAGCGTATCGTTACAAGTGCCAACAAAATCTTAAAATCGATTGAGTAGCAGCAGCCTTCATTCAGGCCAGCTAGTTCAGCTTCAACCTACTTACCCTCAACATCCAAACTCAAACGCCGAAAGAGGGACCGAACGGAGTTCCGTTAGTAGACCGGAACTACGGATTTTTGTGCAACGGCCCGGCTAATAAGCCGATTGAGAAGTGATGAAGACTATGGGCAAGAAACGTCAGCGACGTGGCGATCTTCCCTTCGCGAAAAACCTACGCAAGATTATGCGGGAGCGAGGGGTGTCGGCGCGCTCGCTTTCAAAAATGACGAACGTGAAAGCATCGACTTTAGGTGACTGGCTCGCGGGAGCGGCGCCGACGGATTTGCTGGCCGTCGCAGAGGTAGCGAAAGCCTTAAAGGTCGACTTTCAAGTCCTCCTTCTGGGAACGCGCCCGGTTGAGGATCATGAGGAAAAGACTCTCGCTGAGCTCTTCGAGATCGAAGACCACCCCGAGTTCTCTGGAGTGTTTCTGATCGAGGCAAAACGCCTTAGGCGGAGACCAAAAACTTCTAACTGAAAGGAGGTCGGCATGGTTGTACTAGCTATTCTTGTGCTCATTGGCGTTGTCTTCTGGATTTTCCGTCCGCAAAAGAAGACCGCACCTTTGAATGAATTGGTGAAGACGGCACCAGCGAAGCTGTCATCGAGGCACTGTTTCTTCTGTGGCGATCGTCTTTCGCACGGGAGCAGCAAATACCTCGGCCGGTATTTGGACTTCGAGAATGTTCTCAAGGGCCAAATTTCTGGATACCTGTTTCCCTTCTGCGAAGAGCACGATCCGCTCCACTTGAAGTCGCCGCTTCCTCCGGCCCTTGAACAACTGCTTTCCGAGGGACGTCGGGCGATGGATCCGCATGAACGCTCACGCTCCGCCCAGGAAGATGTCAGCCGCGACACTTACGTGCTCGCTGGTCAGTCCCTCGGCCAATTCGCCGGAAGCCCCCTTGCGGGTGCGGCCTTCGGACTCGTCGGCGCGCTTGTCGCGAGCATGAAGAACGCTCCTGAATCGGTGCAAGAGATTTTCACGAAGAACCAGGACCTTCTTCTTCGCATCAACTTGGTGGAGTTCGAGGTCCTGCGTGGAACACCTCACTTCATGGAACTGGGGGATTCAGCCTTTCGCCCGCTCCAAACGAGCATCGATGCGGTTAAGAAGCACTTAACGGCGCGCCTGGAGCTGATTCGTGGTCTTGGAGATAAGCCCGAGTACATGGACGTCATCCAGAGGACGCAGGCGGCGCAAGCCGAGATCAGTGAGGTTGAGCGCGAGCTAAAGTCAGCCCTGGAGAACCGGCAGAAGGCTCGTGTCGACCGTCAGGAAAAGGACACGCGCCTCGTTGAAGGCATGAAGAAGCTCAAGCTCGCTCGGATGACTGGCGTCATTACCGAAGAGTCCTATCAGCGCGAGGCGGAGGCATTAAAACGGGAGACCGGATGAGGTCAATCACCAACGCCGGCATAAACTCCGTTTCTCTGGGATTTGCGATCATTGCCGCGCTCGTCTCGGGTGCAATTTCACTTTATGCCATCTGGAACTCCGAGTGGGCGCTTCTTGCTTTCGCGTCTCTTGGGTTTCTCTTCGTGGGCAAAGTCTATCTTCAACACCGACGGACCCAGCGCCTTGAGGGTTCCGTCGAGGATCAGGTTTACAGCGATCTTCTAAAAGATCCCGCTCTTGCGCATCGGCCGCTCATTCAAGACGAACTCCGAAGGCGACGGTTTGTTTCTCGAGTTCTTATCTGGGGCCCTGTTGCCGTGGTGATCACGGTTCTTTTGATCTGGGGCTCGATTCCAATCTTCAAAACGATCCTCGTCTACATACCGCCTGTTCTGAGGAAACTCACGGGCACGATGTAGGCGAAGGAGGAGGAGGGTTTTATGAGAACGTATTTTCTGGCCCTCGGGGCCGTTTGTTGTTTAGTGAGCTGCACGGGTGGCGGCGGCGGGGGAGGTTTGACCACGACCCCGAGCATGACACCACCGACCGATGGCGGCACCGATCCTGGCGGGAGTACTGGCGGCGGTGGAGGCGGCGGCACCACTCCTGCGCCTGACGAGTACACCGTCCCCGCGCCCGTTCCGCAGCTTGCCTTTGACCAGGTCCCGTCCTCAACGCTCTACGCCCGCGATGCCGATGCGATCCCGCTGGGCTTCACTCTGAACAACCCGACGGGTGAGACGCCGAAGTGCAACTGGTTCATGGAGATTCCGCCGCAAGCGTCCATGCCGTCAGGTATCGCCAAGCAGCAGTTCGGTACGGTCAACGGGAACTGTGACCCGTTCGTTCACAACCAGATCAGTCAGCTCGACTTCCGCTACTGGGTCTACATCAGCGCGGGAAGTTCGACGCTCGAGTACCAGTGGGACGTGACCTACGTGAGCTCTGCCGTGAACACGGCCGTTTCGATCTCTTCGGCAACCGATTCCGGAACCTATCGAGTCTACGACTCGAAGCTGTTCTCGGTGGTGGTGGACGACAGGGATCAGGATGGGACGTGCTCGTGGAAGATCGATGGTGTGGAGGTCAGTACGAGCTGCGTGAACTACACGATCTCGGCCGCTTCGGGCACGAGAACGCTGTCGTTTGAGATCGCCGACGGTTCGACGGGCGACTCCAAGTCTTGGACGATCAAGCCGGCCGCGAAGATCACTGGTTTTACTCCGGCGTCTGCCAACATCGCAAATGGCGCAAGCCAAGCGTTTGTTGCGACTCTGAGTGATGCCAACTCTTCGGGTGCGACTTGTGAATTCAGGAAGGACAACGTGGTGGTTCAAAGCGGATCCTGCACGTACAACTACACGGGTGACGGTGCCATGCACACGATCACCGTGGAGGCTGTCTACGGTGCTGAGCACAGTGGTACTTTAAGTACCGCCTACGCTTATGGTCCTGCGAACAACCCCGTTTCGTTCGACAGCTTCACGCCGTCGCACACGGGTGTCATGTACTTCGCGCCTGGCGAAACGTCGAACACGTTCGGTGTGACCTACACGGACGTGGACGGTGACGCTCAGTTCAAGTGGTATTTGGGTGGTGTGGAAGTCGACTGCGATGTCAGCTCCTCTTGCACCTACACCAATCCGCTCAAGAACGGCATCCAGCTCGATAACTTCGCTGGAAGCTCGGTCGTCGTGAAGGTGGTGCTCTCGGATGGTCAATACTCGGCCTCGAAGACGTGGCTTGCCCACATCGACCGAGCGGAGATCAACGAGAACCTGCCGGCGGGAACGAAGTGTAATGCCTCGGGAACGGAGTTCTGGATCTATGGCCGCGGGTTCGAGTCCACGGACACGATCACGCTGCAAAACCAGAACGTCGTACTCACGAAGCTCTACACGAGCGACAACGCCGTGAAGGTGAAACTGCCTCAGTCAGTCAGCCCCGGCATGCAGAAAGTCCGCATTGTGAAAGCCTACAACGCAAACCAGACGCTCTCCGGGAACACGGGTTCCACGGTGGACACTGCGTTCGGGTTTGTGACGTTCACGAATGCGAGTCAGTATTGCCAGTAAATTTCGGTCTCGCCGTCTTTCGGCGGGGCCTTTTCATGGAGGACGTATGAGGAAAATTTTGATTTTGTCTCTGGCGCTATCGGCCTGCGCTTCAAATCCAAATAAGGCCGAAAAACTCGATACCCAAGTTGAGCTTGCCGCTCCCGTGGCGACGGACCAGGTGATCGGCGTGAAGGACGGCAATATGATCGTGCAGAAGAAGGTGCTGATGAGTGAGGAACTCCGCCGGCTTCAAAACGAAACGTACGAGGTCGAAGCGAAGGTTTACGGCGGCCACCGCTACTTCGATAACCGCGGCCTTTACGGAGTTCTTGAAGACTGCATGATGACAAAGCGTCTCCCGATGCCGGAAAAGCGCGAGTACGTGGTGCCGGAAGCGGAGACCACGAAGCTCGGTCTCGATGAGAACAACCATCTGGTTGGTGTCAGCGAGGAGTTCCTGAAGGATCGAATCGAAAGATTTGCGACGTACCGAAAGGTGTTGCGCGATCGCGCGCAGGAGTACGAATCCAAAATCAAGCTCTGCGAGATGGACCGAGTGGTGCGAAATGGACAATAGGTGGACACCCGAGTTCGAGGCACGAGTTTTTCGGCTCTTTGAGCGTCTGTTCCGCGATCGCGATCCCCTGATCCTCGACGAACTCCGCGAGCTTCTTACTGAAGCGGAGCTCGGGGTCGGAACGCTCGCGGGCTTTGTTCAGATGGAGCTCGACGGTCATGCCGTCCCGGGGACTCGTGAGGCGTACGATCATCTCAAACGCGCTCACCCGGAAGCGGCCGACGTCGTGATTCGCGCCGTTCGGAAAGGAGGCTCGCGTGAAAGCGCCTGACGCAATGATTTGGATGCTTCTTGTGCTTTGTATTGGCCTCACCGTGCACTTTAGTTTTAAGGAGTTGCGGGAACATCCCAATAGGTAAAAAGAGAATCAGGCCCGGGATCACTCCCGGGCCTCGTCATGCCTTTAATTTTTTTAAGATGTTCTCTAGGGTCTTGATGATCTGGGTGCGACTCTCCGACGGAGTCCGCTCGAAATCGACGTTGAGCCTGAGAGAGAACGCCTTCCCGTCTTTACGCTCGTTGAAAGTAAGGCATCCCTGAGCGCCATAGCGACCGCCTGCCACAGGGCCAGACGGCGCTCGAGGCGCGCTCCGCTTCTCTTCAGACCCGTATATATTGAACAGCTCTCGCAGGGATAGATGTTGAACGCGTTCAACTTCTGGGGCCGCCCTTACCACGGCCAAACACTTCGACACGTAGCCCTTGTCCTTCTGAATGGCTTCTGCAAGCTGCGCTTGGGTTTCAAATTGAGGAAGCAGACTGTGCACCGCCTTACAGGTTTCCCAGCCGCTCAAATTGTTGCGGAACAGGTTCTCCACCAAACGCAACACATTGGATATCTCTTCAGTCACGTTTTCAATACGGACTGACGCTTCCTTGCGACCGAGCTTCTGTAGGGCCAGGTATCTACGGTGTCCGGCAATCAATTCAAAATGACCATTCGCTTTCCTAACGACCAACGGTTGCAGTAGCCCGTGCTGAGCAATGCTCGCAGCAAGTTCATCAACGCCATCAACCAGGATCCGGTCATTTTTCAATACACGAATCGCCGCCAGAGGCAAAATCATCGCCTGGTGATCGCGCCCTGGCTGTCCCTGGAGATAATGCTTTTGTTCGAGCTTTTGTTGCTTTGGCATGTACTTCATTTGATTTCCTCCAAAATTTCCGCGGCGAGCTTACGGATCTCTTCATTGGTGCAAGGTCGGCAGGCCGCCATCTCTTCCCGAATCGACACGCGCTTTGGAACAACGGCTTGAAAAACGCGATAATTCTCGCGCAGATTCGACAGAACTTGGCGATCCATGATCTGCGTGTGCTGATATAGATTCGCAGCGATCGGCAGCCACGTGAGTTCGGGACGCAAACGCTTCTGCACCATCTCGAGCGTTTGCTGGAACCTTGGAACCTGTTGTGAGGACGCATCGTCCGTCGAACACGGCAAGAGTGCGTAATCGGCCGCGGCTAGAGGACCGATGGACAGTATCGAGTTCTGCGCTGGCGGCGTATCCAGAACGACAAGATCAAAACCACGCAAGTCGCCCAGCAAGTCGGCAACGATGTGACCGCGATCAAAGCGGCTCGCGGTTTCTATATCCAAGTTCGCAAGCAAGTTGCTTGCGGCGATGATTTTAAGATTCGGGCCATAAGCGGGCAAGGCATCATGGATGCCTTCGGTAATCAGCTTTTGACCGGATAGGATGTCGTAGCCACTGACTTGACAGTCGCCAGCGACAGCAAGTGAAAGAGAGCATTGGGGGTCAAAATCCCAAATTAGCGTGCGATGATGTTCTGCCCAGACTGAGGCCACGCCCCATGCAAGCGTGGTCGCGCCCACGCCGCCTTTATGTTTAGCGAAAGTGATGACTTTCATGTTGTTTCCTCCCTTGGAAAATAAAAAACCCCGCCGAAGCAGGGTGAATTTCAAGGGGCTTATTCCAAGGAACTCGATGTTCCTGGGTATGAGGATGTTGTAGGTGCTTAAAGCGCGTTCAGCAGCCCGATCACGCCATCTTTGTATCCGAGGGCGCGGGCTACACGATCAAGGGTCAGAATGCCGACATTTCGGTCAGCGTCGAAAATTCGCCGAACGGTAGCGCGCGAGGTTTCGGATTCAAAGGCCAGCCACTCAACGGGCTTATCCAGATTAGAAAGGTCTTTGTGAACCTTCTGGCCGACTCTCTTTAGAAATTTCAATTCAAGATCATTACGAGGCTTAGATTGGCTTTTTTCACGGTTTCTCATCAACTTAGGCTATTCGTTGCCTAATTGACAGACCGGCCATATATGAGCCTTTCTTATGAGCCTCATATTTGATACATTACGTTGCGGATACGTCTTTTTCAGACAAATGCCGCGCCTCACAAAAGAAAGGAGAACACATGAACCTAGTCCCGTTAGTCAGAAAGAATGAATTAGTTGAGACGAGCATCAAACGCCGGGTGGCTCAATTCCTGCGGCAAGAACGCGAAGTAAAAGGCCTTACTCTTCAAAAGGCCGCAGAGCGCTTCCAGTTGAATGTTCAAGATATGTGGCTCTGGGAGGTCGGCTACTGCACGCCACAATGTCAGGTCTTTTTCCATATGGTCCGCGACTATGGAGACGCGGCGACTGACAGGGCCGCCACACTTGATCTGCAGTTCCAGCTTGAAAAGTACCATCGTCTACTCAAGGAAGCCCAAATACCTATCCACCGTAGACCTGCAATGATATCCAGATATGCAATGGCGGCGTAAGTGGGATGGGAAGACCGACTCCAACGCCGTCGAGAGGTTTTCTTGGCGCTTCTCGACGGCTCTACGAGGATTGACGGCGAGCGAATCCTAACCAACCTTAAAGACGCCCTCGATGTCCTCAATTCGGCACGAGAAAGAAGCCAGCATCAGCGTGAGGTGGCCGAGGGTCTTCGGCAGCTCTCCGCACTTGCCGGTCGGCTCAAGAACACAGTCACCGCGGCAGAATACCAGAAGATCGAAGCCGCCCTCTACGTGCTCCAGGACGCCATCGGCGAAGGTGTTGGAGCTGCATCTGACGAATATGGCCGCTACCGGTAAAGACCTGCGAACGGTTTCCACTGCTCCCAAAGCCAACTTGGTCGATCGACCCTAAGCCCGAGAACCTTTTGAATGTGCGAAGCATTCTTGGGAAGGCGTCGTTCCATTGTAAGAAACGAATCACAGCCCAACATGACGGCGTCGCGAATAAGGATACGATCTGCGGAGCTGATGAAGTTCAAGGTGGGAGAGTCGCACGCGGTCAAGATTTCCTGGGGGATTTCAGGAAGACCGTTTTCTTCTGCGCAGACACTCCAGTGATCCAGGACGTCGTGGGCCCAACGGAGAAAGGCGCTATCACGTTTTGCGTCGACTTCTTTGAGCGAGCCTTCTGATAGTGCGAACTCAAACGGGCCGCGGTCCACGATTTGGAAGAGGCGCTGCAAAGCCTCAAGCTGTTCCCGGCCTTCCGGGATTTTGTGGATCCGGTCGCCTGACGGAATCGGTTCGCCCTCGAAAACGAAAGCGCCGTAGTCATGGATCGTCTGAAGGACTGAGGTGTCTAAAAAAATCCTGGAGGGGGGCGTGTTGGTCATATCGGGGCCTCCAAAAAAGCAAAACCCACCTCGCGGCGGGTTAGCTTTCGTTCCGGGATGTCTTTCAGGCGGCGAACCCTGGGTCGGGTTCATAATTTATCAATTTGGCGTCCCCTGGGGGATTCGAACCCCCGTATTTACCGTGAAAGGGTAATGTCCTAGGCCTCTAGACGAAGGGGACGGACGCGTACGGAAAAAAACTTGGTGACTCGGGATGGGTTCGAACCATCGACCCCTTCATTAAAAGTGAAGTGCTCTACCAACTGAGCTACCGAGTCACGTCTCTTTTTCAAGAGAGCGCCAATCTCATCGAAAAAGATCGGCGAGTCAATGGGATTTTTTGCGACCCCATCAACTTCTAAAGATGCTTAATTGTTGAACAAAGGCTTCACCCACAGGGTCTGCTCCCGGCCGGGGCCGATGGAGATGACGTCGATGGGGGTGGCGATCTGAGAGCCGATGAAATCGAGGTAATTGGTCGCCGTGCGGGGCAAGTCCTTCAAATTCGTCAGTTTCGTCAGATCCTGGCTCCAGCCGGGCAGCCATTCGATGACCGGCTCGACGCGCACGAAGTCGCTCTGGGTGGGCGGCGGCTCGGTCAGGAGCTCGCCGTCCAGGCGGTAACCCGTGCAGACACCGATTTTTTCAAAGCCCGTCAGGACATCCAGTTTCATCAAAGCCAGGTTGGTGATGCCGTTCAGGCGGATGGCGTAGCGCAGGGCCGGCAGATCCAACCAGCCGCAGCGGCGAGAACGGCCCGTCGTGGAGCCGAACTCGTGGCCGAGGGTGCGCAGGCGCTCGCCGGTCTCGTTGTTGAGCTCGGTCGGGAAAGGGCCGCTGCCGACGCGCGTGGCGTAGGCCTTGAAAACGCCGATCACCTGGTTGATCTGCATGGGCCCGATGCCGGCGCCGATGCAGGCCGAACCGGCCAGGGTCGACGAGCTCGTCACGTAAGGATAGGTGCCGTGGAAGATGTCGAGCATCGAACCCTGCGCGCCCTCAAACAAAACACGTTTGTTCGCCTTGAGCGCGCGGTTGATGATGAAACCCGTGTCGCGGCAGCGGTAGGGGGCGAGCTCGCCGGCCGCCTGCTCGATCTGCGCCATCAGGCTCTCGATGCCCACGGGCTCGGCCTGATAGAGGGACTGCAGCAGGTGGTTTTTCTCGCGCAGGTGCAGCTCGAGCTTGGCGCGCAAGGTGGCGCGGTCGAAGAGGTCGCCGAACAGCAAGGCGCGGCGGGCGGCGCGGTCCTCGTAGGCCGGGCCGATGCCTTTGCCGGTGGTGCCGATTTTTTCGCCGCTCAGCGAGGCCTCGCGGGCCGCGTCCAAAGCCTTGTGCGAGGGCAAAAGCACCGTGGCGCCGTCGGAGATCAGCAGCTGCCTGGGATTGGCGAGCAGGCCCGCCGCCTTCAGTCGCTTGATCTCGTCCAAAATGCCGAAGACGTCGATGACGACGCCGGAAGTGATGGCGCAAACGGTTTCCGGGTGCAGGATGCCCGAAGGGATCAGGTGCAGCACGGTCTTCTGGCCGTTGACCACCAGGGTGTGGCCGGCGTTGGCGCCGCCTTGATAGCGCACCACCATGTCCGCCTTCGAGGCGAACACATCCACGAGCTTGCCCTTGCCTTCATCGCCCCACTGGGCGCCGACGACGACGATTCCCGCCATAAATCCTCACAGGTAAAATCAGACGAGCCAGAGTCGCAAAGGACGCCCTTCAAGGCAATCTGAAACTCGGCGGAAGCGCTCCGTACCAGGGAACCCGGGGCGGCAGGGTGTCGGAAGTCGACCCGTCGAGGAAAAAATTCACCAATTTTTCGGCCGCCGCCTGGCTGGCCTTGAAAAAAGCATCCTCGCTGTTGGCGCCGATGTGCGGGGTCAGCAACACCTGAGGGAATTTCAGGAGCGCCGAGGCGGGATCGAGAGGTTCTTGCTCAAAGACATCGAGGGCGGCGGACCGCAGCCAGCCTTTTTCCAGGGCTTCGACCAGATCCGCCTCGCTCACGACGGAGCCGCGGGAGGTGTTGATCAAGATGAGGCCGCGCGCCAGGCGCTCGAGGAGCCCGCGATGGAGCATGTGCTCGGTTTCGAGGGTCTTCGGCACATGGAAACTCACCAGATCCGAGTGGCGCAGCAAATCCTCGTAAGGGGACTTCTGCACGTTCAGCTCCGTGAAACGACGGTCTTCGATGTAGGGGTCATAAGCCAGCACCTTCATGCCGAAAGCCTGGGCGTGCTGGGCGACACGGGAGCCGATGCGGCCCAGGCCCACGAGGCCCAGCGTGCGGCCCGACAGCTCCATGCCGATGACTTTGTCCCTCTGCCATTCGCCGCTTTCAATCAACGCCCGCGCCTCGCGCACGCGGCTGGCGGCGTTCAGCGCCAGGGCCCAGGTGAGCTGCGCGGCGCTCTCGACGTTGGCGCCCGGCGTGTGCATGACGGTGACGCCCCACTTGGTGCAGGCCTCGAGGTCGATGTGGTCAAAACCGCTCGTCGCGGAAATGATGACTTGCAGCTGCCGCGCCTTCTGCAGGAGCTTTTCGTCGATGGGCGTGCGGCTGCGGATCAGCAGCGCGTGCGCCGAGACCAGCTGATCCATGGGCAATTTCGCCGGATGATCGCCGGGCACCACCTCCAGGTTGCCCTGGCGCTGCAGCCACAGGAGGCTGTCGGCGGCGAAGCGGTCGGTGATCAGCACTTTCTTTTTCAAGGGTGAGCCTCTACCCAAAGGCGCAGGGCGCGATTGATCTTGGTGATCTTGTCCTCGCTCCAGTCGGCGGGCGCCGCTTTCAGGAAAGCATGGCCGAGCAGGTCGAAGAGCTTCAGCATGTCCTCGTCGCGGATGTAACCCATGTGGCCGATGCGCAGGATCTTGCCGCGGGCCTGATCCTGGCCGCCCATGATGGTGACGCCGTGCTGGAGCTCGAGCTCCTCGCGGATTTTCTGGCTGTCCACGCCGGCGGGGGTGAGGAAGGCCGTCAGCGAGGGGCTCGGGCTTTTCGCGTACAGGGTCAAGCCCGCCAGGCGCGCGAACTCGCGGGTCAGGAGGGCGCGGCGTTCGATGTCGCGGTAAAGATTCGCCAGGCCCTCTTGCAGGGTCTGCGACAGCACCCAGTCGAGGGCGCGCACCAAGGGCACCGGCGTCGAATACGCGGATTCGCCTTTTTGATTGGCTTTCCGTTCGCGTTTCAGATCGAGGTAGTACTTCGGCAGGGTCGATTTTTCCGCGAAGGCCCAGGCCTTTTTCGACAGGCTGACGAAGCTCAAACCCGTCGGCAGCATGAAGGCTTTTTGCGAGCCCGCCACCAAGCCGTCGATGCCCCATTCGTCCATGGGCATCGGCAAAGCCCCCACGGCGGTGATGCCGTCGATCAGCAGCAGGGTGTCCGGATTGTCGCGCGTCAGCCGCGCCAGTTCGCGCACCGGATGCAGGACGCCGGTGCTGGTTTCACAAGCCTGGCAGAAGACGGCGCGGATGTCGGGCTCTTGCCGCAGCAGGGCCGCCACCTGCCCGGGCTGGACGGCTTCGCCCCAGGGCACGTTCAGCTCGACGACCCGCAGGCCGAAGACGCGACCCATTTCCGCCCAGCGCTCGCCGAATTTTCCCGAGACGACGACCAGGATTTTGTCGCCGGGGGACAAGGTGTTGACCAGCAAGGCCTCCATGCCGCCGCTGCCCGTGGTGGCGAGCAGGAAGACGTCCTCCTGGGTGCCGAAGACGCGCTTCAGGCCCTGTCGCGCGCGCGCGAAGATCGCATCGAACTCCGGCGTGCGATGATGGATCATCGGCAGACTCAGGATCCGCTGAACTTCCGGGTGCAAATTGACGGGGCCGGGGGCTAACAGCAACATGGGTTTTCCTTGAAATCCTCTCTGAACTGTACTTCACTGGCGGAGGACACGCAATGTTGAGACGATCCGTCATTCCCTCATTTCGCCGGAGTTTTCCCGCCGCCGTCGCGATCCTGTCGTTGCTGGCGCTGCTGTCGTCGGGTTGCGCTTATCGCCTGGGCTGGGGGCCGCGCACGCTGCCGGGCGGGGCCAATCTGGTGTCCATCCCGATTTTCAAAAACCGCTCGCAGGAAACCGGCGTTGAAGTCGTCTTCACGCAGGCCTTGCTGCAGGAGTTTTTGCGCAGCCGCGTGGCCCGCGTCGTCGACGAGCCCATGGCGGAAGTTCGCCTCGAGGGCGAGATCGTCTCCATCCAGTACCGCCAGGAATCCCCTCTCGAAGGGGGAAAGTCCGCGGCCGCCGGTTCCCTGCCGGCCAAGACCGTGCTGGCCTCGCAGTACCGGATCGTGATGGACGTGGACATCCGCCTGGTGCGTCGCGCGGACGGCGAAAATCTCTGGCAAGGACGCTTCGTGCAGGAGCGTCCCTACGAGGCGCCGAAGGTGACGCCGGCCGGTGTGAACACGGTGAATCCGCTTTACAATCTCTCGGCGCGGCGGCAAAACCTTGAGCTCATGGCGAATGATATGATGGTGGAAGCGCACAGTCGCATGTCGGAGAACTTTTAATGGCGCTGATCGACGCGCAGAAGTTCTACCGCGACCTGGAAGAAGGTCGCCTCAGCCCCCTCTATTTCATTTTCGGCGAAGAACCTTACCTGCTCCAGCAGAGCATGGAGCGCTTCAAGCACGTTCTTCTCGATCCCAACACCCAGGATTTCAATTTCAATTCCTACTACGCCGGTGACGCCGACGTGGCCCACGTGCGGGACGCGGTGGAGCTGCTGCCGATGATGGCGCCGCGCCGCCTGGTGATCCTGCGTGAGGCCCAGGAGTTGAATGACAAGGAATGGGCGGAGCTGGAGCCCCTGTTGCAGACGCCGGTCGACAGCACCGTCTTCGTCGTCATGGCGAGCCGGGTGGACAAGCGCAAGCGCCCCATGCGCCTGCTGATGGACAAGGCCCAGGCCGTCGAGTTCAAAAAACCTTACGAGAACCAGATCCCGTCCTGGATCCGCTACATCGCGGGTTCCCTGGCTCTGGAGATGAGCGACGAGGCCGTGCACCTGCTGCACAAGCTGGTCGGGCACCACCTGACCGAGATCGAGGCGGAGCTGAAAAAGCTCGGCGACTACGTCGGCGAGGGCCGCCGTCGCATCGAGGTGCAGGACGTGGCCGCCGCCGTGTCGCGCACCAAGGAAGAGAACGTTTTTGATTTCGCCCGCGCCGTCGGGGAGAACAACCGAGTGAAGGCCCTGGAGCAGCTGGTCCGCCTGCTGGACCAGGGGCAGAACGAGATCGGCATCATCGCCCTCGTGGCCCGCCACGTGCGCGTGCTGATGACCATCAAAAAAGGGCTCGATGAGGGCCTCTACGGGGCGAAGCTCGCGCACTTCGCCCAGGTGCCGCCTTACTTCCTGGATCAGTACCTGGAGCAGGCGCGCCTGTGGACGGCGCGAAAGCTCGAGCAGACCTTGGTCGTGCTCGCCGAGACCGACCGCGCTTTGAAAAGCTCCCCTCTGTCCAGCCACATCTGGCTGGAGAACATGATCCTCAAGACCTGCTCCGGCGGCTTGGCGACGGTGCCCGCCGAGCCCGCCTTTCGTCGGTAAAAGGCTCGAGATTCCCGCCCTTTCTGCCGATGAGTTCAACGATGACTTACGAGGACTCACAGGGTTCATTCCGCCGCAAATACCCCCGCCGCAAATTCCAGCGACGGGTGAGCGTGCTTCATCAAGGCCATTATTTTCTGGCCGACAGCGAGGAGATCGGCGAGGGCGGCATGGCTTTGCTCCTGCCGGAATCCCTGAAGGAAAATGATCAATTGGTGGTGAACTTCCGCATCCCCAGCGGGGATTTCGTGAGCCTGAGGGCCGAGGTGCGTTCGGTGCGCGCCGCGGACGGGGGCTTTCATCACGGCATCGCCTTCCGCGACATCGTCTTCACCCACAAGCGCCAGATCCGAACCTATGTGTCGGCGCGCACGTCCCGGGAAAAATTGCTGATCTGATCAAAAGAAAAAACCCACTCGGTTCACGAGCGGGTTTTCGTCAACATCGGATTCACCGCGCGGGCGGGCCGTTGTTACTTGTTGCCGATGGCGGCTTGCACGCGGGCGCTCAGGCGACCGATGCGGCGGGAGACGGTCTCACGCTTCAGGACGCCTTTGGAGGCGGCTTTCATCATCTGGCTGGTCAGGTCACGCAGCAAACCCGGGAGGGCTTTCACGTCTTTGGTGGCCAGAGCCTTCAACAGGGATTTTTCGTGGGTGCGGGCGGTGCTTTTGCGGCGGGTATTCACGGCATTCCGTTTGACGGACTGGCGGGCTCTTTTCGCGGCGGACTTATGGTTTGCCAAGGGAGTTCCTCCTCTTTAATCTTGGAAAGCACAGACAGTTAACATGACTCGGTGCCCGGCGCAAGGGGGCCTTTTGTCTTCAGATCGAAATAATCAGTCCTTTGTCGTCAAATCGGCGCTGAAGATGGCCTTTGGAACTCTTTCCAGCCGGGTGCTGGGGTTGGTGCGCGAGATGGCCTTCGCCGCCCTCTTTGACCGCGCCGTCACCGATGCCTGGATCGCCGCTTTCCGCCTGCCGAACCTGTTCCGGCGCCTGCTGGGGGAGGGCTCCCTCTCCGTGAGTTTCGTGCCGGTCTTCGTGGAGGCCCGGTTGCAGGATCCCGGGGCGAACGGGGGCGAAGGGGTGCGGGCGGCCAATCTGGCCAACGGCTTTTTCACCCTGCTCCTGGGATTTTTGACGGTGCTGACGGTGCTGGGGATTCTTTTCCCGGAGCCGATTCTGCAGATGGTGCTGGGCCCCCCCTACGTGGCGCAGACCGAGAAGTTCGAGCTCACGGTGCGCCTGGCGCGCATCATGTTCGGCTTCGTTTTCCTGATCAGTCTTTACGCCTACTTCATGGGGATCCTGAACGCCCTGGGGATTTACGGGCTGCCGGCCATGGCGCCGACCCTGTTCAACGTGGCGATGATCGTTTCGACCCTGCTGCCGCCGGCGTGGTTCCCGTCGCCCGGGGACGGGCTGGCGTGGGGGGTGATCGCCGGGGGCTTCCTGCAGATGGCGATCCTGGTGCCGGCCCTGGCGAAGCGCGGTTACCTGCCGAAACTGGCGTGGCCCTTCGGCAACAAGGACATCCGGCATGTCCTGCGCAACATGGTGCCGGGGCTGATCGGCCTCGGGCTGATCCAGGTGACGACCATCGTGAACATGCGTTTCGCGAGCGAACTCGGCGAGGGGCCGATCTCGTGGATCGCCTGGGCGGATCGTCTGCTGGAATTGCCGCTGTCCCTGGTGTCGGTGAGCCTGGGCACGGCTTTGTTGCCGACGCTGTCGGGACTGTGGTCGCAGAAGCGCGCGCGCGAGATGTCGGACACGATGAATTTCCTGCTGCGGCTGAATCTGTTCCTGTGCGTGGGCGCGGCGGCGGGTTTGTACGCCTTGTCCGGGCCGATCATTGAGCTGCTGTTCGAACGCGGCCGCTTCACCGCCGTCGACACGGCGGCGACGGCGGGCGTGCTGCAGATCTGGGCCCTGATCATGGTGCCCACGGCCTGCGTGCGGGTGCTGGCGCCATCGTACTACGCCATCAAGAACACCTGGTTCCCGGCGCTGGTGTCGGTGATCTGCCTGGTGGTGCACATCGTTTTGGCGCCGCTGCTGATGGCGCGCTGGGGCCTGACGGGGTTGAACAGCTCGTCGCTGCTGAGCTCGAGTTTGAACTTCGTTTTGCTGCTGAGTTTTTACGGATGGCTGGTCACGGGCTTCGCGTACGGCCGCGTTTTCCTGGCCTTCCTGAAATTCCTGGTGCCGGCGGCGGTGATGGTGGCGGGCCTGCAACTGTACTGGCCGCTGCGCGCGGCTTTGGGGGACTCGCTCTTCGCGAAGGTCTTCAGTCTGGTGGGCGCGGTGGTCGTGGGTGGATTTGTTTATGCCCTCGTCAGCCGCCTCCTGGGCCTCGAAGAATGGCATGGCACGGCCGAACGTCTCTTGGCGAAAGTCCGGCGCCGTCTGAAGCTCTAAACCCATCGGATCATCACATTCATGTTGTCAATGCGTGGCGTCTTTGAGCGCTCCCGGGTTGCTGCTAAAATTTTCAGCAGTCAATCAAGGAGGAGAGATGGCAAAGCTATTGATGGCTTTTCTGGCGTGTTTTGTTTCCAGCGCCGCCCTGGCGGATTACTCGGGCAACTGGAGAGGGGCGGGGCGGGCCCAAACCCAGGAGTGGCAATCCCGTTGCGACAGCATGGGTTTTCAGATCACCCATGAGAACAACCGCTTCAGCATCATTTCCGGCCGCGTTCAGTGCGGCGGCAACGAGATGAACTGGGATCCGATCTCGGCCCGGATCATCGGCAAGTCCCTGTATTACGGCATCATCCGCGTCGGCACTTACGATGAGAACGGCGTGCACATCGACGCCGTCGACCCGCGCGACGGGATCCGCTACATCGTGGACGTGGTGAGAAACGGCCGTCATCTGGTGTACCGGGAGAGCCGCTGGAGAAGGGGAGCCCAGCAGCTGGCGATGGAGGGAGTTCTCTACAAATAAACGACCGGGATTCGGGTCTACCAGTTAACCGGTATACCTGAATCCCGGAAGTTTACACCGGAATTCCGGTTGTTCGCTTCTTACTTTTCGGCCAGGCTCTGGTACTTGCTCATCTCTTTTTTCTGCTTGTCGACTTCTTTGCCCCAGCGGCCGACTTCGGCCTCGTAGCCTTTTTTCTTGTTGCGCCAGTCGCGCTCGTTGTTGAGCAGGCCTTTCAGGCGGGCGTCGGATTGGGCTTGCTGGTCGTTCAGGTCCTTGTCGCGGGCCTGCCAGCTCTGGCGCTCGGCCTGCACCTGCTGCACCTGGTTCTGGTAGGACTGGATGTTGGCTTCGCGCTTGGCGCGGTTCTCGCGGATCTTGGCGATCATGCCTTCCAGCTCCTGGGCCTTTTTCTCCTCAGTGGCGATCTTGCCCTGTTCCTCTTTGATCATGGCGGCCAGGTCGGCCTCCTGCTTGTTCATCTTCTGCAGGGTGGCCTTGTTCTCCTTGGAGGCGTTCGCCACTTCGCGGGCTTGCTCCTCGGCCTTGGCGCGGGCGCGCACCACTTCGGTGATGTTCTTCTCGACGATGCCGAGGTTCTTCTTGTAGTCGTCGAGGTTCGCCTGCGCGTTGTCGACGTTGCCCTTCAGGCGCTCGAAGCCGGCGTCCGTGCGGTCGGCGGCCCGGGCGTTGAGCGCCAGACCGGTCACGAGGATCATCAAGAGCTGCGTTTTCATAAAAACTCCTTTTTTCACCTTCAAAAAAAATCAATCAGTGCGAGGCGACTTTTTCATCCGTCTGCGAGCAGACGTTCTTCAGCGACGAGCGGTAGTGGCCGACCTCGTCCTCCCAGATCTCGCCCTTGAAATCCCATTTCACCTTGCGCTCGTCGGAGGGCAGGCGCTTCTGCTCGGCGATCTTGGCGCCCGCCGATTGCGAACGCAGGTGCTCGCCGGCGCCGGCCAGGATCTCGTACTGCAGGACTTCGTTCTGTTCCAACACGTGGGTGAGCTCGGCCACCATGCTTTCCAGGCGCTTTTTCAGCGTCGTGGAGGCCTGGGCTTTCAGGCCGACCTTTTCCTTCTCGATGCGGGCGAAGGCGCGCGAACGGGCGTCCTTCATGAAGGTGCGGGCGCGCTTCGACAGGTCGTACTGCATCTTCAGGCCGGCGATGCGGCTCTCCAGCGAACCCAGGCGGACCTTGAGCTCGGCCTCGGAGCCTTTGCCGCCCGAACGCTGGTTCTTCACCTTGTTCAGCTCGTCGCGGGCCTCGGCCTGCAGGCGCAGGAAGTCTTTTTCCTTCTGGATCAGCGTCAGGGTCGCCTTGTTGAAACGCTCGAGCTCGTCCTCGAAGTTGTTGATCGTGCCCTGGGCCTTCATGAACGACGGATGACGGGCGAGCTCGACGATGAAGGAGCGCGGCAGGCCGTCCACTTCGCGCAGGTCGGAGTTCTTCAGCCAGCTGCGGACCGTGTTGTAGTAGTCTTCCGGGGCTTTTTTCTCGCTGCGGTACTTCTGCAGGCGGCCGACCATGGGGCCGTAACGGCGCTTCAGGTTTTCCAGCACCTGCAAACCGTCGCCGTACTGGCACAGGTTCAGGTAGGCGACCGAGCGCACGGTGTAGGTTTCCGGCGCGAAGGCGTTCTTGAAGAAGTCCGTGTGCAGGGAGAACATGTTCCCGGCGGCCCCCTCGAAATCCTCCTTCAGGATCTGCGCCCAGGCCTGTTCCACCATGGCCTGCAGGAAGAGGGCGCTCGAGCGGTCCACTTGCAGGTAGGTGTCGTAAGCCTCCTGGTATTTGTTCTTCTGGAACTGGATGCGCGCCAGGGTCAGGGCGCCGATGGAGCGCAGGGAATTGTCCTTCGGGATCGTCTTCAGCATGATCTCGAGGTGCGTCTGCGCGCGGTCGATGTCGCCCGAACGGTACGCGGACAGGGCGCTGATCAGCAGGGCGTCGGCGCGGAACTTCGAGGTCTCGGGGATGAACTTCAGGGCGTCCTCCACCTGACCGAGGTTGCCGGCCTCGAGGAAGTACTTGGCGCGGTAGAAGTTGTAGGCGTCGTTCTTGTCGGTGTCGATCTCATGGCGTTCCACGAGCTCGGTGAGCTGCTTCATGTCGGAGAAATCGAGGGCCTCCACCTCGCGGGCGAGGGCCTCCACGGCCATCTTCGACCAGTCTTTTTTGTTCTCGAGGGCGATCTTCATCAGCGTCGAGCGGAATTCGCTGTGCAGGCCGAGCTGGCGGGCCGCCAGGGCGTAGCTGTAACGGGCTTCCGTCTGCACTTCCTTGTTGTCGAGGAGCTCGACCAGCAGGCCGAGGGCGATCTCCGGGTTCTTCTGGCGCTCGAGCAGGATCTGCGCCTCGAAGAGCTTGGCTTCGGCCACCGAGAAGGGGTCGAGCTTTTTGGTCTCGACCTGGGTGTCGGAAGTGACCGGATCCGGGATGACTTTCAAGGGCGCCACCAGCGGGGCGGCCGTGTAGCTCTTGCCCGTGGTGAGGGTCTTCGCCGCCGTCGCCGGCGTGAAGAGATTCTTCAGCGCCTTGGCGTCCATGGTCACCGCGGCCGGGGAGGCTTTGGCGTCGATGGGTTTTAGGCTCAGCTTCGGGGCGGCCGGGATGTTGACGGCGCCGTCCTGGAATTGCAGGGATTTTTCCTCGCCGATGTCCAGGCGCGGGATCTTGCCCTGGGCCTTGTGGATCTCGAAGGTCGGGACGTTGGAGGACTTGATCTTCATGGAGGCGGCGGGCGCGCGGCCCTTGGTTTTCGCTTTCAACGACGTCTGCGCCTTCGCCGCGTTGGCGGCGAAGAGCAGGACGAGGACGGCGATGAACATTCTTTCCAGTGACATCATAAAAAATCCTCCTTGATCCTTCTCTTCCTCACAAGAAGAAGGTCAGGCCGAGCATCAGCTGCGTGTCGTTGATGGATTTCGTGCCGAGGGAGCGTTCCGATTCCGGCGTGCCGCCGGGGAGCTTGTAACGGAAACGCTCTTCCGGGGTCCAGGTGTTGCGGAAATCCGCCTTGATGGCGAAGTGCTCGCTGATGAAGTAGTGCTGGTAAATGCTGAAGCCGTACATGCTGGCGCTGGCATTGCGGTTGCCGCTCTCGACGTTTTGCGTGAAGGACGACTGACCCAGGATCAGGCCCAGGCCCATGTCGAAGTAGATGATCTTCTTGTCGACGAAGCTCATCTTGGCGTAGAGGGGAATGTAGTTCAGCTGCACGTACTTTTGGTTTTCCAGCTTATTGTGGTTCGGGTAAGTGGCGTGGTCTTCCTGGAACTGGGTGGTGGCGTCGTTGTCGCGGTAAGCGGCGTCCAGGTAAGCCACTTCCACGCCCCAGCGCTCGGAGAAGTGGTATCCGAGGGAAAGCCCGGTCATGTTCCCCGTGGAATAGGGGTCGTTGATCGGAATCCCGTAGTGCAGCGTCGCGAAGAAGCGTTTCGCCTTGCTGTAGGCGCGGTTCTGAACGACGCTGAAGTCGTCGTCCTTGGCGGACCAGTATTTGTCCTCGAGTTTCTTGATGTCGAGCTTGTCGGAGTCGCGTTGCGCTTGCGCGAAGGCGTTGTCCGACAGGCCGGCGATCAGGCTGAGGGCGAGCAGAGTCTTGGTGAGCATCGTGGTGTTTCCCATGTTAAATAACCTCCGTGTCAGTTAGTGCTCTTGAACAAGAACGGGTAAGTGACCATCACCTTGGTCCCCCCTTGCGGGGCGGGGAATCTCCAAGATGCGACCTTGTTCAGAATACATCCTTCGACGGTCGCGTTTTTCAATGTGGTGTCGCCGATGTTCTGGCTTTCCACCGAGCCGGTCGGGCCGATGGTGAAGCGCACGGCGACTTTCCCGAAGAGGTCGGGGTTCGCCGACAGCTGGCGTTCGTAACAGTAAAGGATCTGTCCCAGGTAGGACTTGATCGTCTGGGCGATGATCTCGCGGTCGAGGCCGCCGGAGATTTCCGATTCGTCCTCGATCAGACCGACGCCGCCGGAACCGGTGTTGCCCGCGGCCAGGGTGCCGAGACCGCCGACGGCGCGACCGCCGCCGCGACCCGAGGTCGAGACGGTGACGCCGGAACCGGTGGCCGCCGCGTTCCAGTCGCCGCCGCCGCGATCGACCTTGCCGAGCGCCGCGAGGGCGGCGCCGGAGGGGCCTTCACCGGCTTTGATGCCGTTGCCGACGATGACCTGCTTGCTGCGCGCGGCCTGGGCCGAGACTTTGCCGAGGAGTTGCGACAGACGGCCCGAGTTGACGGCGCGGAGCATGCCGGCCACGCGACCGCCCGGGGCGTCCTTGGGTTCGCCCACCGCGGGAGCCGGCATTTTTTCCAGCTTCTTCTCGACGGCGGAGCCTTTTTTGACTTTCATCGGGGCGATGGCCACCGTCACCTTCTGAGGGATCGGGGGCAGGGTGGCGATGGGCTCGAGTTTCTGCGAGCGCGGTCCGTAGAGCGCGATGCCGGCGAAGAGCACCGAGCACAGGACGACGATGACGGCGCCGCGGCGGCTTTCGGCGTCCATGGCTTTGGCCGGGTTCATGCGCGTCAGGTCCTTGTCGGAACCGAGGTGCACGGGGCGGCGGAGCACGACGACGTTGTCGCCGGCGAGTTCGCGGGCGGCTTTGGCCTGCGCGGACTCCTTGGCGCCGCTTTTCAGCACCTTGGTCGACAGCACGCGGCCGCCGAACTTCACGATCTCGAGATCGAAGGTCGAGGTGCCGATGGCCGGGTCGGCCGCCGTGGTCTTTTCCAGGCGTTCGTAAAGACTTTGATCTTTTTGTAAAAATTGAAAACTGAGCTCGGAGCCGGCCAGACGAATGACCGTGTTCTCGTTCTGGATCTCGGTTTCCGCCGGTTGGTCCAGGGCGGACTCGTTCATGTTGAGCCAGTACCAGCGGCCTTCGCGGCATTCGAAAACGCCCTCGATGCCCTTGGATTGCGGGTCCATGGACGAGAGTTTCGCCAGGCGGGAAGAGCCCAGGGTGATCGTGGACGTGCCCGGGCGCAGGCGCCAGGTGCGGGCGGAGCCATTCTCAAGATTCTGTCGGACGACGAGTGTTCTCATTTTTCGCTCCATATCACTTCACGTAAAAGGAGCTTTCACGAATGCGGCTATCCATGTCCTTCTTTACGTCATGAAGGGGCAGGAACTTAAGGCCGCGCTTCTGCACGAGATAGGCGCCGTCCGGGTTGCGGATCGTGCCCTTCAGGCTCATCTCGTCGAAGTTCACTTCCTGAACGCGACGAATCGTCTTCTTTGTTTTGGCGGGGGCGTCGACCGAGACCAGGCAAAGAGCCAGGATCGCGATGACACCGACAATCTTCGTTTCCATTGAAACCGTCCTTGTCCGTGTCAACATCTCAGTCTCCGGAGGTGACGTTCAAGCCGACCTTGAAGTTGACTTTCAAATACTCTTTTTTGCGTTGCAACCATTCCTTCTGAGCGGGATCTTTCGCCAGCCGCAGGGCCTTTTCGTAGGCTTCCAGGGCGGGCACCGGGGCGAACTTGTAGACTTCGTTCAACCGTCCTTGTTGAATCAGCAGCTCGGTGTTCGTTCCCATCGCCGTCAGGTCCGTGATGAGCTTGAGAGCGCCGTCCAGTTCGCCCGCTTGCGCCAGGCTTTCGCTCAAGAGGGGTCCCAAGTTCAGATGATAGAGTTCCTGCCTGGAAAATCCACCGAAAAGCGTTTTGACGGCCTTCGAATCTCCCTCTGAGAACGCCTTGAAACCCTTCAATATTCCGATTTCCGTCGAACTCATGGACGTGCTCAGAACCTTGGCGATTTCCGAAGACGCCGAGGTGCTGTCGTCGAGCTGGATCAGCAGGCGAGCCTTCTCATAGTGGATCAGGGCGTGCGCCGGGTTTTCCTTCTCGGCGAGGTTCAGCATCCACAGGGCTTTCGTGGGCATGCCCTTGGCGTCGGCGATCAGCGCCAGGTGGTGGAAGCCGCGCACGCGCTGGGCCTTGTCCTGGGTCATTTCGCGGGCCGATTTCTCGGCGATGTCGTACTGACCGGACATGAAGCAGCGGTGGAAAACCGGTTTCCTGGCGTCGCAGGCGGATTTCTTTTCCGCTTCGGCGCGGTCGATCTTCCGGGCGTCCTCGGACCAGTCTTCCGGCACGTAGGGCTTCAGGAAGGTCCATTTGGCGGGCACCATGGGGGCGGGCGTGGTGTCGCCGCCCAGGTCCTCCCAGCGCGATTGCGGGGCTTCCCCGGAGGCGGCGCTGGCCAGCCCGCGGATCTGCTTGCGGTTGTCGTCGCGCTTGTCCCGGATCGGGACGAGGATCTTGGCGATCTCGCTCTTCAGGGCCTTTTGATCCGCTTCCTCGAGGCCCGGGGGCAGGGGCAGGTGCTCCAGCACCTCCACGAGGTGGCTGTAGCAGCGGTCGACGCCCGAGAAGGAGTCGGCGAGGATCTTCGGGTTCGAGGTCATCTTCGAGGCGCCGAGATAAGCCGTTTGCGCTTTTTCCAGGCGTTCGAGTTTCATCGCGAGGATGTTGCCGAAGCGCTCGACTTTCGAGGTCTTCACGGACTGGCCGATGAATTCGCGCTCGAGGATGCGCGCCTGGATCAGGCGGGCTTCGGCGCGCAGCTCGGAGGGCGCGTCGCGGGAGATGATCTTGCGCGCGGCCTCGAAAGCCTCGGTGCGCTTGCCTTTGTCCATCATGTCCTGGGCCCGTTTGGTCAGGATCTGGGTGGCGAAGGGCTCGAGGTTCTGTTGCAGCACCAGGTTCTCCAGCCGCGTGATCTCGGGCGATTGCGGGTCTTTGCGGAACGTCTGCAGCAGTTTATTGTACAAACGCGAGCGGTCGGCGGCGGGCGCGTTCGGCAGCAGGTTGTTGTAAAGGGCGCGGGCCTCTTTGAAGTTGTTCTCCATCAGGTAGAAGTCGCCGGCGGATTCGAGATGGGCGGCGCGGTTCTTCGGCTCTTTGTCGGCGATCTGCTTGAGCAGGCGCGCGGCCTTTTCCATTTCACCGGCTTCGGCGCTGACCCGGGCGGAGTCCTTCAGGGCGGCGAGCAGGCGGGGATCGGAGTCGTTTTTGCTGGCGAAGGTCTCGATGGAGGCGGCGGCGGACAGGCCGCGGCCCTCGACGAAATCCAGGGCGGCGGACTGGTACAGCGCCTCGTTGGCGAGCTTCGATCCCTCGTGGGCCTTGGCGAATTCGCGCAGGCGGTCGGCGGCGACTTTTTTGTCCACCGTCTTCAGGTCGCTCTGCATGGCGGAGTAGGCGGACTCGATCTCGATCTTCTTGAGGTTGTCGCGGCGCTTGGCGTCCGTTTCACGCTGGGAGAAAACCTTGGCCTGGGCGGAGAGGCCCTTGAAGTCCTTCTTCAGGTTCAGGATGTCGAGGGCGAGGTCCTCGGCCTTGATCTGCAGGCCGCGGCCGGACTGGCCGATCAGCAGCGGCTCGAGCCATTTGCGTGAACCGTCCAGGTCCTGTTCTTCATAAAAAATGGCGGCCATGCGGAAGGTGACGTCGCCGGCGTGATCGCCCTTCGGGTGGCGCTTCAGGTAAAGCTGCGCCAGGTCCTTGCGCTTGGCCTCGAACAGGGAGGTCTTTTTCTTCTCGATGGCTTTTTCCATGGAGAAGAGCGCGCCGTAGTCGGCGTCGTGCAGGCTCGGCAGCTTCTTGATGCCGGGCGCATCGTCGTCGTCCTCGTCTTTTTGCGCCTTGCCCTTCGCCGCGGTCTTCTGGGTCTGCTTCAGGTTCACCAGGCTTTCGGCGCTGCGATGGTAGTTGTCGGAGGCCTCTTCGAAGCGGCCCAGCTGGAAAAGCAGTTCGGCGTAAGCGAAGCGCGAGCTGATGTCGGGGGCCGCCGGGTCCTCGTTGTCGAGGACGACCTTCAGGGCCTGCTCGGTCAGGTTGGAGAATTCCTTGTGGCTTTTGTTCTTCTGCCACACGTCCCACCACTTGCCGGCGATCTCGTGGGATTTGCGGGTGAAGGCGCCTTCGCAGGAGGCTTTCAGGGTTTCGGCGTCCTGCTTGGCTTTCCAGGACGATTTCGGGCCGCAGGTCTCGGCGGCGGCGCGCAGGTTGTCGAGCACCTTGTCGCGCTGTTTGAGGGATTCGTTGCCGTCCACGAGCACGAGGATGGCTTTCACGCGGGTGGGGTTCGACGGGTGCTTGCGCAGGAACTCGTCGAGGAAGATGTTGATCTCCTTGTAACGGCTGTGGGACAGGTAGAGGTTCGCCATGTCCATCATCGACTGGCCGAGCTCCTCCTCTGTGGTGATCTTCTTGAAGAAGTCGTAGAGGTCGTCGGCGGACTTGCTGTCGGCGACGAAAATGCCCAGGTCGCGCAGGGCCTCGCGGCGCAGGTTCTGGCGGTTCCTGTCCTCGCCGCTCTCGTCCGGGGCGCTGGCCTTCACCACCTCGATGAGTTTCTTGGTGCCGAGTTCGGCGTCCTTCATGTTGTAGTGGGCCCAGGCGGCCTTGTAGAGGGCGTAGGTGTAAACGCGGGACTTCGGGTATTTTTCGACCAGGGCCAGGTGATTGAGGGCCAGGGCGAAACGGCGCTGGTCGTAGGCGAGTTCGCCGAGGGCCACGGCGGCGTCGGGCACCAGGGCCGAGTTCGGGCGCTTGTCGATCATGCGCTGGTAGAGCGCTTCCGACTCGCGGATCTTGCCGAGCTGCTGGTTGGCGAAGGCGTTGTTGAACAGCACGGAGTCGATCTCGCGGTAGTTCGGGAATTTCTTTTCGATCTCGTAGTAAACGCCCGAGGCCTTGCGGATCCAGTCCGCGCCTTTTTCCGACGGGATCGGGAAGGTCGAAAGCTTCAGGGTTTTCGAGTTCTGGTGAAGGTCGAAGAAACGGCCGGTGCGCGAACGGCGCATGTAGAGCTCGGCCAGGCGGTGCTGCAGGCCGGATTCCTCGGAAGTGCCTTTTTTCTTGGCCAGGAGTTTCTGCAGGCTCTGGATGGCCTTGGTTTCGGCGTGGGTGATGAGCAGCTCGGCCTGAACGGCGCGGCGCTCGTTCTCGTTTTCGTTCTGCGAATCCATGCGGACCTCCGGGAGGAGGCCGCGGTTGTCATCCTTCGCTTGGGTGGACAGAGGAAACGTGCCGAGGAGTCCGATGAGCGCGATTTTCGAAATAAGCTTCATTCTTGCATCCTTGCACCGTCCTCGGTCAATTTCCCAGCATGGTCACCATTTTCAGCTGAGGAAATCCCGCCATCGATGCCGTATAGAGGACTTTCCGCAAAGTATCGTAGGGAAGGCGGGCGTCGGCTTGCAGCAACACGCGTCCTTCTTTGAGATACTCCTTATCCTCTTTGTTTTCGGCGAGTTTGTTCAGTTCATTAAATAATTGAGGCAAAAAATTGGGGTCTTTCACGTCCGTGTCTTTGGTCTGGAACCGCTTGTTCTCGAGCGTCGCCAGCACATGGTCGCCGATGCGCAGCTCGTTCTCGCTCACCGTGAGCTTGACGCCTTCAACCGGATTTAAATTCGTGTTCGAAGAGGGCAGGCGCATGCCCGGCAGCGGTTCCATCTGGACCGAGGCCGTGGAGAAGGTCTGCAGCAGGAACACGAGCAAAAGAATGAACATGTCCGTCAGCGAGTTGATGTTCAGCGCGAAGCTCGACGGGCGCTTCGCGGCGACTTGGAAACGGCGGCGGCGGCTCATAGTCCACTCTCCAGGCTGTTGGCGAAGACCACTTCCGGGAACATGAAGGGCGTCTGCACCTGCTTGTTCTGTTGGGCGTCGAACACCGGGAAGGTGATCTGCTGGTCGCGGGGACGGCGCGCTTCGTCCATGGTGCGGACGATGTCGCCGTACTCGACGCCGGCGCGGGGCACGAGGTCGATCTGGAAAACGTCCGGGTGGGACTTCTTCAGGGCGACGAGGTTTTCGTGCAAGGCCGGGAAATCGAGGGCGCCGTTCTTGAGGGCGACGGCGGACTCTTTTTCCTGGCCTTTTTCCGTGACGTAGATCTTGAAGCCGGCGGCGTTGTCGATCTCCAGACGGACTTTGGCGAGGTTCTTGTTCGGGTCGTTGTTGTTCTGGATGGCTTCCTTCACGACCTGCGGCAGCTCGGTCTCGATCACCATGAGCTGCACGAAGGCCGAGCTCAACAGCATGACCGGCACGAGCTTCATGATCACGGCCAGAAGCGGAGCCAAATCCAGTTCGAATTCACCTGTCGTATCGTGATGCATCCAGCGGCGTCCGCGCATGACTCACCTCACTCCTTCGTCGTTCCTTAAGAGGCCTTGATGTTCGGATTCGGGGGTTGCACCGAGGGCGCGACGCCGTTGTCCGGGAACAGGGTCTGGCGGGTCAGGTTCGGGATGTGGGCGCTGGTCAGCAGTTCCGTCAGCTTCGAGCACTTCTCCGTGGCTTGTTCGATCAGGCTGTTCTGACGCGACACCAGGAAGGAGTAGAGCACCATGGCCGGGATGGCGACCACGAGACCGAGGGCCGTCGTGTACATGGAGACGGAGATCCCGTTCGCCAGCAAGTGCTGTTTGGCGGCCGGGTCGGCTTGCGCCACGGCTTGGAAGGAGAGGATCAGACCGTGGATCGTTCCCAACAGACCGAGCAGGGTGGCGACGTTGGCGAGCATGCTCAGGTAGTGCAGGCGGCGCGTGTAGAGCGGCACCGCTTCCGACATGGCGATGTCGTGGGCCTGGAAGATGGTCTCGTCGTCGCGGTCGGCTTTTTCAAGGATGGTCTTGAAGGCCTTGGCGAGGGGTTTCGACTCCATCTGCGAGCACAGCACCAGGGCCTCGTCGACTTTGCGCGACAGCACCAGGGTCTGGACGCGGTTCATGAATTCGTCGGCGTTCATGCCGTAGTGGAAATACAGGGCGCGCACGCGTTCCACGCAGAGAATGGCGGTGCCCACACCGGTGAGAAGGATCGTCCAACCCACCACTCCGGATTCGTTCATAAATGCGAAAAATGCTGTCATTGTCCCGTCTCCTTCAATTTTTGAGTCACGATTTTTTTGATTGAATGTTGGCCCGGCTCCGACACCTGCGTGAAGCGGACGGCGTAATGCAGGCCGGACTTCACGTTGAGGCGCGTGCGGGTGAAATTCTTGCGGACGATCTCGGCCCGCAGGTTGAACGCGGGCAGGGCGTCGGTGACGCTGCGGAAGTGGATCAGCAATTCCTGGCCCGGCAGCATGAGGGGCGAGTTCAGCAGCAGGAGGGCGCCGTTCTCGCTCAAGGACAGGCTCTGCCCGTCGAAAAAGATCTGGCCGTTGTGGCCGTAGACGGGCAGCTGCACGTCGACCCGCGGGCAGGCGCGGTCTTTGAACGAGCCGCGCAGGCCGTCGGCGTTTTCGATCAGGCGGGCCAGGCGGTCCTTGGAGAAATCCGCCAGCTCGCCCACCAGGGTCCAGCTGTCGAGGTGCGGGGCCCACACGAAGTTGTAATCGTAGAGCTCGTTATTCTGCATCATGCGGATCATGGCGGAATACTCGAAGGGGCCGTACTTGTTCTCGCCGCGCAGAATGTACCATTGGTTCTGTACGGCTTGTGCTGTCGTATTCATTTCCCGTCCCGTCCTTTCCGCCTTTTAGAGTTTCACCGATTTCGGGTCGAAGTAGATCCTCACGTCGGAGCCGGAGTTCGGCACGGCGTTGCCGTGGAAGCTGATCGACCAGTTGGCGGCGTCGTAGGTCCAGCCGTTGGTGGCGCTGTTCGGCACCGTCACGCCGTCCACGATCACCTGGATGGTGCTCGGGTGCGGTTCGCGATCGAGCTTGAAGACCGTCGAGAGCTCCATGATCTTGTCGGAGATCATCTGCAGGGTCAGGCCGAAGTCGGCGCACAGCGAGCCCTTGGTGCCGCCCGTGGCGTCGGCCAGGGCCATGTAGCGCGTGCTGATCTTGCGTTGGAAGCCGTCGGTGGAGAGGGTGCTGCGGCAGGCGGCGTCCAGCACCGAGATGGTGCTGACGTTGTAGTTGCGGATGCCGCCGGCGGTGGAGTCCGTCAGCGTGTCCAGGAAGTTCGTGAAGCGCGAGATCGGGAACTGCTGGCTGTAGTTCTCGTTGAAGGTCAGGCTGTTGTCGCCGTTCTGCCAGTCGTAGTGGCTGAAGTCGTCCTCGTCGCTGACGATGATGATGGACAGGAAGGCGCCGGGGCGGCGGAAGTCGTTGTTGAGCGGGTTGCTGAGGGCGTGCTCGAAGCTCGAGAAAGCGCGCTCGTCGCCGCTGCCGCACACGCCCTGCATGGCGTTCTTCACGAAGACCTGGCTCAGGTTCGGCGTGTTTTTGTCCATGACGCGCACGCCGGAGATCACGGCCAAGTCGTCGACGCAGTTGTCGGGGGTGCCGCGGATGTCGACGCCGCGGTCTTTGAGGCGTGAGCGGTTGTTGCTGTTGTAGTGGTAACCCAGATACGCGTCCGTGGTGATGACGCCCATGCGGAAGTCGTAACCGAGGGTGCTGAAGCGGTTGATGAAGGACTGGAAGTTGGCGGCCAGGCGCTGCTGGCTGGTGTCCATCGAACCGGAGTTGTCGATGACCCACAGGATGTCGACGGGGCGTTGCACGTAGGCGACGTTCTGCTTGAAGGAGGATGACGCCGACATCAGGGAGAAGGAGTCCGTCGACTTTTCGCATCCCGTGAAAAGGGCCACGGCCGCAGACAGCAACAGCATCTTGTTGAGCATCCGGTTTTTCATTTGATCAACCTCCTGGTCCATCGTCCTTGAGGATTCATGTCGCGAATCCGTGAATAGAATATCGGGCGCTAAGCAAAAACAAAAAGCCGCGCGCAAGTGCGCGACAGCACTGGCGGAAATTCCCGGAGTCCCTTTTCGGGACAATCCAAGTTGTTGAAATCCTTGGGCGGTCCCAAATCGAGCCGTTCGAAAAAATAGGGACGTCTGTCAAGGCGGTTCACGCTTTCCGCGGGATTCGCCCGGCGCCCGCGAATCAAGTTTGGAAGTCACCGGATAGTGCCCAACTCTTCGACGGCGGGGATCGGAGGAAGTTTCGAAGTGGCTGAGATTGTGGGGGAATTGTGCCTTGCTTCAGCGGGACGAGGGCGGTCTCCGGAAAAGCGCGGGGGGGCGCGCGGCGGACCGTCGGGAGCACGGCTCTTCCCGTGGGAAACGGAAGATTTCACTTCCGGCGCCGGAAGCGATGCAGGTAAATTCGTGCTCTGGCAAGGGGGAGCGGTTTGGGTCTTTGGGTGGTGAAATTGCTGGGAGCGGACGCCGGGGAACTTTCCCGCGTCGAGAGGAAGCGGGCCAATTGCTTTCAGGCCGTCCGACTTTACTTCGAGGAGCATCTGCGGCCCGAGTTTCTGGGACCGGCGGAATTCGTCGCGTATCTTCAAAAGGAATTCACGCAGCTGCAAGCCCGGGATCAGGTCCTCGCCGACGACGTCATGGTCATCTGGAGCCGCGGCCTGATGGAATTGCCGCTCGGGGAGATCCGGATCGATCGCCTGCGGCCGGAAGTTCCCGGTTATCCCTTCGGCCTTGTCATCGAGCACGCTTTGGTGTGGCTCGAGGACGGCTGGGTTTTTCAGAAGCGCAACCCCTCCGCGCAAGGGCCCTATGAAATCGTGAACATCGCGGAAGCGCTGGCGCCCTACCGCGAGCGCTACGGCTTTGAGGTGACGGTGCACCGCCGCCGTTCATGCGGGGTCCTTCGTCAGCCGGAGGGCCGGCGGCGGGATCCCTAGTCCGCGGCCCGCTCGCGCCGCTTCGCCTCCGCCCACAGGGCTTCCTTCTGTTCCGCGGAAAGATCGTCCCAAACCAGGCCCCCTTCGCGGGCGGCCGTCATCATCAGCGCGAACCGGCCCTCGAAGCGGCGGTTCGCCTGGCGCAGCACCTGCTCAGGGTCCATGCCCAGGTGGCGGGACAGTTGCGCCAGGGAAAACAGCACGTCGCCGAGCTCGTGGGAAATGTGCTCGCCGGATTCCTCCTCCAGCGCCTCGTCCAGTTCCGCGAACTCCTCGCGGACTTTTTCCAGGACCTGCTCGGCGTTTTCCCAGTCGAAGCGCAGTTTCTGGGTGCGGTGGCCGATCTTGGCGGAGCGCTGCAGGGCGGGCAGGTGCAGGGGCACGTCGATCAAGGGCTTGCGGGCGGCGTCGCCATTGGAGCTTTTCTCCGCTTTCTTGATTTTCTCCCAATCGCGCAGCACCTCGGCGGAGTCGGCGGCTTTTTTGTCGCCGAAAACGTGAGGATGGCGTCGGATCATTTTTTCATTGAGGGTCTCGACCACATCGATGAAACTGAACGCGCCCCGCTCTTGGGCCAATTGGGAGTGCAGGACCACTTGAAACAGCACGTCGCCCAGCTCCTCTTTCGTCCAGCGATCGTCGCCGGACTCGATGGCCTCGACCATCTCGGCCACCTCTTCGACCGCGTAAGGGGCCAGAGAGCGATGCGTTTGCTCCTTGTCCCACGGACATCCGTCGGGGCCACGCAGGGCGGCGATGATTTCGATCAAAGACTGGGTGTCGCGGAGATTTTTTGGCACCTTCGGCATGACAAAAGAGCTAACATACAAGCTTGGGGTTTTCGACAAAATTTCCGATGAGTTGAACGAGGAGTCACCACCGGCTTATGCAGCGTCTCAAGTCGCCCAAAAAAGAGCAGCCCTCGTCGCGGGATCACTGGGAGGATCCGCGCCCGCAGTTCTTGCACTGGGTGGAAACGCACGACCTGGAAAAGACCTGGATCGGCCGCCTGATCCTGCGCCTCGACGCGCGCTTCAGCCTGCGCCGCACGCTGCTGATTTTCGCTTTCTGCCTGGTGCTGTCCTTCCTGCTCTTCTTCCCCATGCGCATGACGACGGAGTTGCGCATCGGTGAAACCGCCAAGATCGACGTGACCTCGCCGTTGTCCTTCGAGATGGTCGACGAGGTCACCACCGAGGAAAAACGCCTGAAAGCCCAGGGCGGCGTCGCCGAGATCTACGACTACGACCCCGAGGTTTTCGGCCGCATCGTTTCCGGCATCGACCGCTCCTTCCGCAACATGCGCATCTTCGGCCGCGAGGTGAAATGGCCCGGCTCGGTGTTCCGCCGCCAGGAGAGCCTCAAGCCCTTCTTCGCGCAAAAAGCCGCCTTCGAAAAAGACCTGCAGGCCAACGTGCCCGACGACATTTTCGAGTGGCTGGTCGACAACCGCTTCAACCCGCGCATCGAGAACGCCCTGGTGAGGAACCTCGAGGGCTGGTACGAGCGCAAGATCGTCGAAGTGCCGGACCGCAAGCTGTCCCCCATGGACGAGCTCACGGCCCGCACCCTGAGCCGCAATTCCGTGGGCGCCGAGATCAAGATCCGCACCCGCGACATCCTGGATCTGCGCAACCCCGAGGTTTTCCAGCTGACCGACCGCCGGGCGCTTGAGCGTTTCGACGACGCCGACCGCGCCCACGTGCTGCGCCTGTCGAGGGCCCTGCTGCAACCGAATCTGACGCTCAACAAGGCCGAGACGGCGGGCCGTCGCCAGAAGGCCCGCGAGGACGTCCTGCCGGTGAACATCTCAATCAAGAAAAACCAGACCATCGTGAGCCGCAACTCCGTCGTGCAGCCCTTCCACATGGCGGTGGTCAAACAGATCGAAAGCCTGCAGGCGGAGCGCCGCCGCGGCCTGATGTCCGTGGCCCTGGCGGTCCTGCTGGCCACGGCGATCCTGGTTTTCGTGAGCTTCCACCGCCGCTTCGGTTCGCAGCGTTTGAAACTGACCTCCAAGGACCTGATGGTGATGATGCTGGTGGCGATCAGCCAGGTGTTTTTCACCAAGGTGTTCCTCTCCATCATGGACGCGGCCTTCCTGTCGCGGCAGGCGTCCTGGATCTCGCCGGATTTCTTCCTGGCCCTCGCCCCGGTGGCGGCCGCCCCGATGCTGATCGGCCTGCTGCTGAACGCCGGCGAGGTCATCTGGTTCTTCACGGTGTTCATGGCGGTGAGCCTGGGCATCATGGAGGACTTCAACTACGCCTTCTTCCTGCAGTGCCTGCTCGGCGGCATCGCCGGCGCCCGCGGCGTCTTCAACTGCAAGACCCGCAATGACATCTACTGGGCGGGCCTGCGCGCCGGCGCCGTCAACGCGCTGGTGGTGGCCTCGCTCTTCCTGGTGGCGAAGTCGGACCACGACAACCCCTTGCCCATCGTGCTGGCCACGGTGGGGGCGGGCTTCGCGGGCGGCATCCTGTCGAGCCTGATCACCATGATGATCCTGCCCTTCATGGAGAGCGTCTTCAACTACACGACGGACGTGAAGCTCCTGGAGCTGTCCAACATGAACCACCCCTTGCTGAAGGAGATGTTCATGAAGGCGCCGGGCACCTACCAGCACTCCCTGATGGTGGGCAACATGGTGGAGGCGGCGGCCGAGGAGATCGGCGCCAACCCCTTGCTGGGGAAAGTCATGTGCTACTACCACGACATCGGCAAGATCGGCCTCGCCAATTACTTCATCGAGAACCAGAAGCCGGGGCAGAATCCCCACGACCACCTGTCGCCCTTCATGAGCAAGACCCTGCTCATCGCCCACGTCAAAGACGGCGTGGAGCTGGGCATGAAGTACAAGCTGGGAAAACCCATCATCGACGGCATCCTCCAGCACCACGGCACGACCCTCATCGCGTATTTCTACAACAAGGCCCTCGATCAGCGCACCGATCAGGATCCCGAGATCGCCGAAGAGGATTTCCGCTACCCGGGGCCGAAACCGCAATACAAGGAGACCGCGCTGTGCATGCTGGCTGACAGCATCGAGGCGGCGGTGCGCTCCCTGGATGAACCGACGCCGGCCCGCCTGCAGGCCATCGTCCGCAACATCATCCAGAAAAAATTCAGTGACGGCCAGTTGGACGAGTGTAATCTGACGTTGAAAGAAATCGCCAAGATCGAGAAGTCCTTCATCAAGATCCTGCTGGGCATGCATCACCAGCGGATCGACTACCCGCGGGAGCGCGCATGAGAATGCTGCTGATCAACGACACCGAAGAGGCCCTGCCCGAAGCTTTCCTGGGGGAATGGGTGGGCAAAGTCGCCCGTGAGTTGAAGAAGCGCTCCATCCTGCCGGCGGACAAGGCCGACCGGGAATTGTCCCTGGTGTTCCTGAAGGAGATGGACGCCAAGCAGTTGAACTGGACCCATCGTCAGCGCGACTACGCCACCGACGTTTTGAGTTTTCAGACCGACGACCCGGACAGCCTCGGTGAACTCGTGATGTGCGCTCTGGTGCTGCAAAAACAGGCCAAAGAGCACAAAATGAGTTTCGAGGACGAGCTCGGTTACATGGTTTTGCACGGCGTGCTGCACCTGCTGGGTTACGATCATGAGCAGGAAAAAGACGAGGCCGCAGGCCGCGAAATGCTGCGTCTGCAGGACGAGATTTTTGAGGCTTTGACGGCGCCTCCGCCGAAGGCGAAAAAAACCGTTCCGAAGGCGAAAGCGGCTCCGGCCAAAGAAAAAGCCGCGCCGAAAGCAAAAGCCCCGAAGAGCAAAGTGGTCATGAAAGAGAAAGCGGCTGCGTCGAAGGCTCCTGCCAAGGTGGCCAAGAAAGTCGCTGCGAAACCCGCCACGAAAGCCAAAAAAGCCGCCGGCAAAGCCTCCCCCAGCACCCGTCGCTGAAGGGAAGGACCGCGTCATTGACAGGGGCGGGCCTCTCGCAGGAAATTGATTTCTTCGTTAGTCTCTCAGAGTCAAACCGAGGAAATGCCATGTCGCTCGCCGCCGAACTTCACGAAGTGAAACGCCAGATTTCGACGCTGGAAAAGCTGTCCTCCGAACTCCGGGGGTATCTTTGACCTCGACAAAAAGAAGCGCCGCCTCGAAGAGTTAGCCATGTCCGCCGAAAACCCCGCGATTTGGGGCAAACCGGCGGAAATGCAGAAATTGAACAAAGAAAAAGCCCTGCTTGAACGCGCCGTCGGCGAGTACGAGAGCTTCAACAACAAGCTCGAGGACGCCAAAGTCCTGCTCGAAATGGCCGTGGAAGCCGGCGATGAAGCCTCCTTTCAGGAGGTGAAACAGGAGCTCGCCACTTGCGAGAGCCTGGGCAAGGACCTGGAGCTGCAGCGCGTGCTGTCGGGCGAGCTCGATGGCAACAGCACTTATCTCGCGATCAACGCCGGCGCCGGCGGCACCGAGGCCTGTGATTGGGCTTCCGCCCTCATGCGCATGTACATGCGCTACGCCGACAAGCACGGTTACAAGGTCAGCGTCCTTGATTCCACCGATGGCGAGGGTGCGGGCATCAAGTCCTGCACCCTGCTCATCGAAGGGCCTTACGCTTATGGCTATCTGAAAGCGGAAAACGGCGTGCACCGCCTGGTGCGCATCTCGCCCTTCGATTCCAATGCCCGCCGTCACACGTCCTTCGCCTCGGTCTTCGCCTGGGCGGAGGTGGACGACGACATCAAGATCGAGGTGAATCCGGCGGATTTGAAAGTGGAGACTTTCCGCTCCTCCGGGGCCGGCGGTCAGCACGTCAACAAAACCGACTCCGCCGTGCGCATGTACCACTTGCCGACGGGCATCGTCGTCTCCTGCCAGACGGAGCGTTCGCAGATCCAGAACCGCGAGCGTGCCTTGAAGATGCTGAAAGCCGCCCTCTACGAAAAAGAGGTGGAGAAGCGCAACAAGGCCAAGGACGAGATGAACGCCGTCAAAAAAGACATCGAGTGGGGCTCGCAGATTCGTTCGTACGTCATGCATCCTTATCAGATGGTCAAAGACCATCGCACCGATCATGAAACCAACCAGGTGGACGACGTGATGAACGGGGATTTGGACCCCTTCATCATGGCGTATTTGAAATCCACTGTCACCGAAGCGGCTCCGACGGCATGATGAAGGCTGAGGCCTGGATCGCCTGGAAGCTGCTGTTCTCGCGAAAGACTTTCGTCGGCGGCTCGGCGCCCCTGTCCCTCGTCGGCCTGTGCTTGGGCGTGGCGAGCCTGGTCGCCGCCATGGGCGTGATGAGCGGTTTCGAGCGCAGCCTGCAGCAGGCCATGTCCGACGTCACCGGCCACGTCCAGGTGATCAAACGCACGCGCGGTCAGGATGATTGGCGCGAGCTCGAGGACAAAATCAAAAAAGCCGAGCCCGAGCTGGTGTCGAGCGCGCGTTTCCTGCGCGTCGAGGCTTTGCTCGCCCGGGCCGGCCGCATTCAGGGCGTTTTCCTGCAATCCGTCGACGCCGACCGCCGCGATCAGGTGATGAACCTGCGTTCGCGCCTGGTGGCCGGGAGCCTGTCCATGGAGCCCGACGGCGACGTCCCCGCCGTGCTGATCGGCCGGGGCATCGCGAGCAAATTCCAGATCAAGCCCGGCGACCGCCTGCGCCTGGTCGTGCCCATCGCCGACGCCATCGACCCGGAGAAATTCCGCCGCAAGATGGGCGAATTCATCGTGCGCGGCACGGTGGACCTGGGCAAGCACGACTGGAACGAGCGTTTCCTGCTGGCGGACCTGGCGCCGGTGCAGCGGCTCGCCGAAACGGGCGACCGCTATCAAGGACTTTTGTTGAAATTCCAGGACGCCGAGCGCGCCCGCGAGTCGGGTTTCCGCCTGAGCCAGCAGCTGGGCATCGGCTATTACGTCGCCGACTGGCGCGAGATGAACGAGTACCTCTTCGAGGCCGTGAAGCTCGAGCGCGTGGTGATTTTTTTCGTCGTCTTCATCATCGTCGTGGTGGCGGCCTTCAACGTGGCGAGCACCTTGTTCGTGAACGTGCTCCGCCGCACCGAGGACATCGCGCTGCTGAAGGCCCTGGGGCTTTCGACCAAGGCGACCCTGCGGCTGTTCAGCCTGCAGGGGCTGGCGATCGGCGTGGCGGGGTTCATCGGCGGCACGGCGCTCGGCTGGCTGATCTGCCAGGCCTTCACGTTTTTGCAGGGCCGCTTCCAGCTGATGTCGGGGGCGGTTTACAAACTCGAGACCATCGAGGCCTCGGTGCGCGGCTCGGACCTCGCGGTGATCGCCCTGGCCACCATCGGCATTTGTTTTGTGGCGACCTTCGCGCCGGCCTGGCGCGGCTCCCGCCTGACCCCCACGGAAGGATTGCGCAATGGATGAGATCCTGTTGAAGGCCTCGGGCCTGCACCGCGTTTACCCGCAGGGCGCCGGCGAGCTGCCCATTCTCCGCGGCATCGATTTCCAGATCCGCGCCGGCGAAGCGGTGAGCATCGTCGGCGCCAGCGGCGCCGGCAAGAGCACGCTGCTGCAGATCCTGGGCACCCTGGACCGCCCCAACAGCGGCGAGCTGTCGTTCGAGGGACGCAACCTGCTGCTGATGAACGATGACGAGATCTCGCGCTTCCGCAACGAGCGCATGGGCTTCGTTTTCCAGTTCCACCACCTGTTGAGCGAGCTCACCGCCCTGGAAAACGTCATGCTGCCGGGCCGGATCGCGGGCGAGGCGCTGGGGCCTTTGAAGAACCGCGCCGAGCAGCTGCTGTCGCGCATCGGCCTGGGTTCGCGCGAAGAGCATTATCCGTCGCAACTGTCGGGCGGCGAGTTGCAGCGCGTGGCCATCGCCCGCGCCCTGATCCGCAAACCGAGAATTTTGTTCGCGGACGAGCCGACGGGAAATCTGGATTCCGTGAACAGTTTGAAGATTCAAAATCTGTTTTTTGAGTTGAAGGAAAGCATGGGTTTGACCTTGATCGTGGTGACCCACGACCGCGCTTTCGCCCATCGCTTTCCCAAGGTTCTGGAGATCAAAGACGGTCTTTGGAAGGCCTGAGGCCCCGGGAGTGGCGCGGGCGGCGGAAGCCTGTCCTCGAAACTCGTCGACCTCAGCTGCCGCGCCGCCAAAACCGGCGTGTTTTTCCTCGACTTCCGGGCCGAATTCCGTTTTTCTGGCGTCCGGTTAAGTCCCCATAAAGACGGGGGAAACAAGCGAGGGATCAGAGTTGAAATACGCATCGAAACAGCCATTGAAAACATGGCTGAGAATGGATCTCTGCCTTTTGTTGGTCGTCTTCGGGATCTCCACGGCGTCGGCGCAAACGGCTTCTTCCAAAAAAAGCACCGCCAAGACGACCAAGAAAAGCGTCGCCGCTTCGACCCGCTCCAAAACCCAGAAGGCCCCGCGCCCCGCGCCGGCCGTCGTGCCGAAGGGCGCGCTGATCCGCCACATCGAGGTGACCGGCAACCGCAAGCTGGAAAAAGACGCCATCCTGGTGCGTTTGACCAGCAAAGCCGGCGAGCCCTACAGCGCCGAAAATGTCCGTGAGGACGTTCTGTCGCTGTTCCGTTTGGGTTACTTCAACGACATCCAGGTCGAGCGTCAAACGAGCGGCAACCAGGTGGACCTCACTTACCGCGTGCTGGAAAAGCCCTCGGTGCTGGAGATCGTGTTCGAGGGCAACTCCGAGGTGAAGGCGGAAGAGCTGCTCGAGACCTCGGGCCTCAAAGCCTACGAGATCCTCAATCAAACGAAAGTGCGCGAGGCGGTCGAGAAACTGCAGAAGTTCTACGAGGACAAGGGCTATTTCCTCGCCAAGATCGACGTCAGGGTCGAGGACCTGAAAAAAGACGAGAGCGTCAAGATCGTCTTCAACGTGCGCGAGGGCGAGAAGGTCAAAGTCAAAAAGATCCTCTTCATCGGCAACAAGAAGATGTCCGATTCCTTCCTGAAGAGCCGCATGTTCACTCAAGAGGAGGGCTTTTTCAGCGGTTTGTCGGGTTCGGGCGCTTACAAGCAGGAGGCTTTCGAACGCGATGTCGTGGCTTTGCGTTTCGCTTACTTCAACCAGGGTTACATTCAAGCCAAGGTGGATCGCCCTCAGGTCAGCGTGACCCCGGATAAAAAAGGCATCTACCTCACCATCCGCGTCGAAGAGGGCAGCCAGTACTTCGTCGGCGAGGTCGATTTCGCCGGTGATCTGCTGTTCCCGAAGGCCGAGCTGTTCGAGACCGTGCGCATCGACGAGAACGGCGTGTTCGCCTACGATGTCCTGCAGCGTGACCTGAGCGAGCTGCAGGCCAAGTACGGGGACTTGGGGTACGCCTACACCAACGTCATCCCGCGCTGGCAGTTCAACGAGGCCGAGAAAAAAGTGAACCTGGTCTTCGAGATCGACAAGGGCAACAAGGTTTACTTCGGCCGCATCGACATGACCGGCAACACCAAGACCCGCGACAAGGTCATCCGCCGCGAGCTGAAGATCCGCGAGGGCGAGCTCTACAACGAGACCCGCCGCCGCCAGTCCCTGGAGAACGTGCAGCGCCTGGGCTTCTTCGATGACGTCAACTTCAAGTCGTCGACGCCGCCGAACCACCTGGACGTGATGAACCTCGAGATCGTCGTGAAAGAGCGCAACACCGGGCAGGTGCAGGTGAGCGCCGGTTACGGCACCTCGACGGGCTTCACCTTCGGGGGATCCGTCCAGCAGACGAACTTCCTCGGCAAAGGCCAGAACCTCGGCGTCTCCTTGAACATCGCCGACGAGTACCAGGTTTACGATCTGTCCTTCACGGATCCTTACTTCAACGACACCGAATGGTCCTTGGGCTTCCGCGTTTTCCAGAGCTCCAACTCCGGCCGTCTCGACTACGATGAAAAGCGCACGGGGGCCTCCGTGTCCCTGGGTCATCCGGTGACCGAGAACACCCGCGCCTACCTGAGCTACGGTTACACGGCCACGCGCCTGTCGCCGATCTGGGTGAAGGACAGCGCCGGCAATTGGACCATGCTCACGGACTTGGATGTCTTCCCCCTGTCCACGGCCTCGGGGGATTCCAGCACCATCACGGGCTCTTTGGAGTACGACACCCGCAACGACCGCTTCCGCCCCTCGAAAGGGATTTTCGCCCGGGCCTCGGCGGCGAACACCGGCCTCATCGGCGGCAATCTGAAATACTATCGGACTTCCGCGGACCTGAGGTTTTTCCGCAACATCTTCTGGGATGTGGTGTGGCGCAATTCCATGTCCTGGGCCAAAATCGGTTCCGTCGACAATGACCAGGACCCGCCTTTCAACGAATTGTATCTCCTGGGCGGTCCGTACTCGCTGCGCGGTTATCGCTACGGCCGGGTCGGGAAGCGGGTGCTGTCGAACAAGCTGTACGCTCAATACAGCGGGGCTCCTTACAATTACGGTCCCGCCGAGGCCCGGGAACGCGCCATGCGTTTCTTCGGGGGCCAGCAGCAGCTGCAGTACCAAACCGAATTGCAATTCCCCCTCATCAAAGAGGCGGAGATGTACGGGGTGGTTTTCTATGACATCGGCCAGGCGGAGGACAATCTCTCGGAAAGCCAGTTCTACAGCGATTGGGGTCTGGGACTGCGTTGGTTCTCGCCCATTGGCCCGTTGCGTTTTGAGTGGGGCTTCCCCTTCAAACGCGATACGATCTATCATGACAGTTCAGTATTCGAGTTTTCGATCGGGACACCATTTTAAGAAGGAATGGACATGAAAAAAATGATGATCTTCGCCGCTTTGATCTTCTCGGGTGCTTTCGCTTCCGCCGAAGTGAAAGTCGGATTGGTTGACATGCAGAAGGCCGTGCAGGCCACTTCCGCCGGCAAAAAAGCCAAGACGGAGTTGGAAGGCGACTTTGAGAAAAAGAAAAAAGAACTGCAGAAAAAAGAAGCCGATCTGAAGAAGATGGGCGAGGACCTGGAAAAGAAGAAGTCCGTCATGTCGGAAGAGGCCTTGCAGAAGAAGCAGGCCGAGTTCCAGGAAGAGATGATGAAATACCGCGATGTCGTCAGCAAATCGCAGATGGACATCCAGAAGAAAGAGCGTGACCTCACCCAGCCCATCCTGGAGAAGATGCGCAAAGTGATCGAGAAGATCGCCAAGGAAAAAGGCTACAGCATGATCCTTGAGAACAGCGCCATGGTCCTCTTCAGCGACAAGGGCCTGGACATCACCGACGACGTGATCAAAGCTTTCGAAAAAGAAAAATAGGCCTATGGCGAAAATCCACCCCACCAGTGTGATCTCCGGTGAAGCGGAGATCGGGCCCGATGTCGAAATCGGGCCTTATTGTTTGATCCAGGGGAAAGTGAAAATCGGCCGCGGCACCTCGATCGAGGGTCATGCCACCGTGGGTTGCAAAACCTCGGTCATCGAGCTCGGCGAAAACAATCTGATCTGTCCGGGCGCCGTTATCGGCGGTCCTCCCCAGGATCTGTCCTACAAAGGCGAGCCGACGAAGCTCATCATCGGCAACAACAACACCTTCCGCGAGTTCTCGACCGCCAACATCGCCACCTCGAAAGGCGACGGCATCACCCGCATCGGCAACAACTGTTACTTCATGGCTTACACCCACGTCGGCCATGATTGCCGCATCGGCGACAACGTCACCATGGCGAACGACTCCCATGTGGGCGGCCACTGCGAGATCGAGGACAACGTCACGATCGGCGGTGTCTGCGCCTTCAACCAGTTCACTCGGGTGGGCAAGGGCGCTTTCGTCGCCGGCAGCTCCATCGTGAACAAGGACATCCTGCCCTTCGCCCGCGCCCAGGGGAATTGGGCCCTGGTGAAGGCCACCAACAAGGTGGGTCTCCTGCGCCGCGGGTTTTCCCGCGAGGAAGTGCAGAACATCCACAAAGCCATCCGCATCATCATCATGGGCTCCCACACCGTGGAAGAAGGCCTCGAGCGCATCCGCAACGAGTGCCTGCCCAGCGAGAACATCGATTACCTGGTGAACTTCATTCGCGCCTCGAAGCGGGGGATCGCCATTTCCCGCCAGGCCCACGGCACCGGGAGATCCGACGATGAGTAAGCTGCGCGCCGCCGTCGTGGGAGTCGGTTATCTGGGCCGTTTCCACGCCCAGAAGTACAAAAACAACACGGCGGCGGAGCTGGTGGCCGTTTGCGACGGCCGTCTCGAGCAGGCGCAAAATGTTGCCCAAGAACTCGGTGTGAAGGCGGTGAAGGATCCCCGTGAGCTCATCGGTCAAGTGGATCTGGTGACCGTGGCGGCGAGCACGCAAGCCCATTACGACCTGGGATTGCTGTTCCTCGAGGCCGGCATCCCGGTCAATATGGAAAAGCCTTTGGCGGCCACCGCTGAACAGGCGCAGCGTTTGGTGGAACTCGCCGAAAAAAAGAAAACCCTCCTGGCCGCGGGCCACATCGAGCGCTTCAATCCCGCCATCGTCGCCTTGAAAAATGACCTGCGCTCGCCGAATTTCATCGAGCTCATCCGTCACACGGCCTTCCGCGCCCGCGGCGCCGACGTCAGCGTCCTCCATGATCTGATGATCCACGACATCGACCTGCTCGCCTGGCTGGCCGGGGACGGCGAGGTCGCGGACATGAAGGCCTGGGGCCATCGCCTGATCGGTTCCTCCACGGACGCGGCCGAGGTTTTCGTGGAAATGAAAAACGGCCTGAAGGCGCGTTTGAGCGCCAGCCGCGTGTCGAGCCGGCCCCAGCGCGCCATCCGCGTCGTGGAAAAAGACCGGGCCCTGTTCGCCGACACCGGCGCCCTGGAGCTGGAGACCATCCAGCCGGTGGACCTGAACGCCGCGGAGCCGATGAGGACCGAAAAAAAAACCATCGAGAAAAAAGACGCCCTGCAAGCCGAGACGGATGCCTTCATCGAGGCCGTCCGCTCCGGACATCCCCCGGTCGTGAGCGGCCGCGACGGCCTGCGCGCTTTGCAGATCGTCGAGAAAATCGAAAAGCTCCTCGGGGGCCCGCGGTGAGCGCCGCCGCCGGCGACGCCACTTCGGTGATGATGGTCGCGGCGGAGGCCTCGAGCGCCCTCTTCGCGCAACGTCTGCTGGAGCATTGGAAAAAAGAAGGCCGCGACATCGCGGCCTTCGGCGTCGGCACCCGCGAAATGGAGTCCCTGGGTTTCGAGCGCCTGGGCAAGTCCGAGGAGATGGCCATCGTCGGCGCCGCCGAGATCATCTCCCATTACGGGCTTTTGAAAGGCGTCTTTGACCGCCTGGTCGAGGAGGCCGCGCGCCGCCGCCCCAAAGTCGTCATCGTCATGGATTACCCCGAGTTCAACCTGATGCTGGCGAAGAAGCTGCACGCCCTGGGCTTGAAGGTGGTCTATTACATCTCGCCCCAGGTGTGGGCCTGGCGCAAAGGCCGGGTCAAGACGATCAAGAAGTACTGCGAGAATGTTTTCCTGCTCTTCCCTTTCGAGGTGTCCTTCTACGAAAAGCACGGCGTGCAGAACCAGTTCATCGGGCACCCTCTGCTGGATGAACTGGATCCGCAGCTGGAGGACGAGCACTGGCGGCATTTGCGCCGCAACCAGTGCGGCATCCGTGACGAGGAAAGGGTGCTGGGGCTGATGCCCGGCAGCCGCCGCCTGGAGATCAAGAATCTTTTCCCGCGGCAGCTGGAGGCGGCGAAGATCCTGTGCCGTGAGCATGCCGATCTGCGGGTGCTGATCCTGGTCGCGCCCACGGTGGAGAAGGAAGAGCTCCTGCCATACCTCGAGGACGTGCGCTTTCCCTACATCCTGATGAAGGACGAGCCTTTCCGCATGATCGCGCTGACGGATTTCATGCTGGCGACGTCCGGCACGGCGACCCTGATGGTGGGCATGCTGAAAAAGCCCATGGTCATTATGTACCGCGTGGCCTGGCTGACCGCCATCATCGGCCGCATCATCATCCCGGGGCTGTTCGGCCTGCCGAATCTGGTTCTGGGGCGCAAGGTGGTGCCGGAGCTTTTCCAGTGGGATTGCACGCCGGGAAAAATCGCCGCCGCCATGGACGCCTTCCTGAAGAATCCCGCCCTGGCGGATCAGGCCCGCCGGGAACTCGGCGAGATCGTGCCCCAGCTCGGGGACCGCGGCGCCACGAAACGGGTGGCTGAATCCCTGCGGAAGTACCTCGACTCATGAAGCCCTTGTTGTCGGGCCTGGCGAAAATCCACGAAGGCCTGGTCGCCGGCCGCAATTATTTTTACGATCATTCCTGGATCAAGATCCGCAAGGTGCCGGTGCCGGTGATCAGTCTCGGCAACCTCACCGTGGGGGGCACGGGCAAAACCCCGCTGACGGACCTGTGCTTGCGGCTGCTGCGCGAGCGCGGTCATCGCCCGGGGTTGGTGTGCCGTTCTTACCGGGCCTCGCTGACGGGGCCGGAGCGCGTGAACGCCTCGCGCGACGGGGCGGCCTCGCGGTACGGGGACGAGGCGGTGTGGTTCGCCCGCCGTCATCCCGAATCGCCGGTGTGGTCGGGCCCCGTGAAGAGCGACACCGCCGCGGCCCTGGCGGCGGCGGAAAACGTCGACGTGATCCTGGTGGACGACGGTTTCCAGCACCGCCGCCTGCACCGCGATCTGAACCTGGTTCTTTTGGACGCGACCGACGACCTGCCGGCCTACGAGCTGCTGCCCGCCGGGCGCGGCCGCGAGGTTTTGTCCGCTTTGTCCCGGGCCGACGCGGTTCTTTTCACCAAGGTGAATTGGGCGGGCGGCGGGGTGCCGGCGCCGGTGAGAGCCCGGATCCCCGCGGGCCTGCCGGTGTTCTCGTTCGAGTTCGCTTTGTCGCCTTTGCCGGACGCCGCGGGGGAGGACGACAACCTCCTGCTCGTGTCGGCGGTGGCCCGGCCCGGGGCCTTCGAAGCCCTGGTGCGGGAGCAGCGACCGCGGGCCCGTCTGGAACATCGCCGCTTCCGCGATCACCACGCGTACGGCGCCGGGGATGTCGAGGCCTTGCTGGAAAGGGCCCGGGCCTTGGGGGTTTCGCGGATTTTCACCACGGAAAAAGACGAGGTGAAGCTGCGTCCCTTGTGGCCCGCGACGGGACCGTCTTTGAACGCCTTGTCCCTTGAAGTCCGCCCGCAATCCTCCATAGAATCTTTTTATGACGTCCTCGCCCGGGCTTTTCGCCCTCGCCCTTAGCCGTCTCCTGGTTTTCCTGCCGCGCTCCTGGGTGCGCTGGACGGGGTCCTTGCTGGGCGTTTTCTGGTTCGATGTCCTGCGCCTGCGCCGGAAGACGATGATCGAGCACCTGGACATCGCTTTTCCGGAGAAGGACCGCGCCTGGAAAACGCGCACGGCCCGGCGTTCGTTGCGCAACTTCACGGCGGGCTTCGCGGAGTTTTTCGCCCTTCCCGCCATCGACGACGCCTGGGTGGAGCGCAACGCCCGCATCGAGGGGATGGAACACCTCGTGGAGGCGAAAAAGAAAAACAAAGGCGTCTATCTCCTGAGCCTGCACATGGGCTCCTACGACGTGGCCGCGAGCCTCATGCCCATGCGGGGCCACGAGACGGTTTTGATCACGAAGTTTTTCAAGAACAAGCGGCTGAACGACCTGTGGTTCTCGATCCGCGGCGCCCGCGGCATGAAGTTCATCGAGCCGCACGGGGAGAAAACCGCCTTCGACATCCTGAAGGCGATCAAACGCAACGCCGGGGTGATTTTCGTCCTCGATCAGTTTATGGGCAAACCCTACGGCATCGCCACGCGCTTTTTCGGCCGGGAGACGGGCACCGCCTACGGCCTCGCCCTCTTCGTGCTGAAAACCGGCTCGCCGGTGGTGCCGGTGTACAGCGTGCAGGGCGGGGACGGCCGCCTGCGCCTGATCTTCGAGCCGGAGATCCCGGTTTCTTCTTTGATTTCCGATGATAAAGATGAAAGCATTCGGCGTCTGACCCAGAAATTCAATGACGTCATTGAAAGCATCGTTCGACGCTATCCCGAGGAGTGGTTATGGCTGCATCGTCGCTGGAAAACCTTCGAATGAGACCAATGCTGGGATGGCTTCTCGTTCTGTCGTCCGCCCTCATGATGGCGGGTTGCTCGGCCAAATACATGAAGGTCAAGAACCCGGATCTGCTGACCTCGGGCAACCGCGAGTTCGAGCAGGCCGTGAAGATCGACGCGCCGACCGAGGACGGCCCGACCGTCACCACCTCGGGCCCGCCGCCCGAGCCGGCGGAGACCGCCGCCAAGGGCAAAAAAGGCAAGGGCGCGAAAAAAGCGCCGCCGCCCCGCAAAGCCCCGGTGAAAAAAGGCAAAGCCGGCGCCAAGGCCGAAGGTCCTTTGGTGCACGAGCCGGCGGACGTCGAGGACGGCCGCGGTTTCATCGGCCGCCGCCCGGTCAAGGACCCTTTCCGCATCGGCGAGACCGTCGTTCACGACGTCAGTTACTTCAAGGTTTCGGCCGGCGCCCTCACCATGAAGGTGGAGCCCTTCGCGCAGGTGAACGGCCGCAAAGCCTACAACTTCACCACGTCGTTGAAGACCTACCCGCGTTTCGAATCCTTGGTGTACGCCGTGGATGACAAGGCCGTGACGCTCGTGGATTTCGACCAGCTCATCCCGCGGGTCTTCACCTTGCACGTCAAGGAAACCGGGCAGCTGAAAGAGGCGCGTTCCTACTTCGACTTCGATAAGCTGCAAGCCCGCTACTGGGAAAAGAAAGTGAACAAGCAGGGCGAAGTGGAGGAGAAGAAACAGGAGTGGGAGATCCTGCCGTACTCGCAGAACGTTTTTTCGGCGATCTACTACATGCGCCTCTTCGACTGGGAGATGGGCAAGGAGTACGCCTTCCGCGTCGCCGACGACGAGCAGAACCTGATCTTCAAAGGAAAAGCCATCCGTCGCGAGACCCTGGACACCGACATCGGCCCGTTCAAAGCCATCGTCGTGAAGCCCGAGATCACCGTGAAGGGCATCTTCAAACCGGTCGGGGACATCTACATCTGGCTGTCGGACGATGACCGCAAGTTGGTCCTACGTCTGGAATCGAAAATCAAGATTGGGACCTTGGTCTCAGAGATCATTCGTTACGAGCCCGGCCGGGCCCCTTGAGTGATACGATGAAGGCATGGCGATCACGTCCTGCCGTCACTTCAACGGTTACAAGCCCTGCGGCCTCAATCCGCGCTGCGACCACGGCTGCCCAAAAAGGGACGAACCGACTCTACGAATTTTGTTGATTCACCTGGGCGCCCTCGGCGCCGTCGTGCGCAGCACGGCCCTGCTGGCGCCCCTGCGCCGGCGTTTCCCCGGCGCCCACCTCACCTGGGTGACCGACCGCCCGGCGGACGCCTTGCTGCGCGGGCACCCGCGCATCGACCGCGTCCTCACCACGCAAGAGGGCGACATCCTGGCGCTCTCGGCGCTCGAGTTCGACGTCGCCCTCGTCGTCGACAAGTCCCTGAAGGCCTCGGGCGTGCTGGCACGCACCAGGGCGGACCTCGTGCTCGGTTTCGTCGCCGAGGCGCGCACGGGCGCCATCCTGCCGGCGAACGAGGCGGCCCGCGAGCTGTGGTCCCTGGGGCTCGACGATCAGAAGAAATTTTTCGTGAACCGCAAATCCGAGATCCAGCTCACGACGGAAGCGTTGGAGCTCGGGCCCTGGAAGCGGGATCCCTACGACCTGCCCCTGAACGAGGACGAGAAATCCCGGCGCGACCGGCGCCGCGCGGAGTGGTCGGGACGGGGGCGTTTCCGCGTCGTCGGGATCAACACCGGGTGCAGCCCGATGTTGCCCCACAAAAAACTGTCCGTCGACGGGCACCGCGAGTTGATCCGCCGTTTGAAATCCGATTCCTCCTTGCGTGTGGTGCTGCTGGGCGGTCCCGAGGACGGCGAGCGCAACCGCCGCATCGCCGACGGCCTGAACGTCATCCTGTCGCCCACGGAGGAGGGCCTGCGCGACGGCCTGGTGAGCGTCGCGGCCTGCGACGCCGTCATCACCGGGGACAGCCTCGGCCTGCACATGGCGCTGTCCCAGAGCGTGTGGACGGTCGCGTGGTTCGGACCCAGCTGCGCCCACGAGATCGAATTCTATGGACGCGGCGAGGCGGTTTTGTCCCGGGCCTCCTGCTCGCCCTGCTGGAAGAGGGTTTGTTCGAAAGAGCTCATGTGTTACGATCAGGTCAACTTCACGGAGATCGAACAAAAACTCCGTCAGGGCTTGGCGGCATGGGAAACAACCACAATCAGACCTTGATCATTCAGACGGCTTTTCTGGGGGACTTGCTCCTCAGCGTGCCGCTGCTGTTGCGCGCGCGCGCCTTGTGGCCCGAGGACCGCCTGGTGCTGATGTGTCGCGAGCACCTCGGGGATTTTTTCAAACGCACCGGCCTGGTGGACGAGGTCATCGAGATCCGCAAAAAAGACGCCGGCACCTATCGCCAGGCCCAAGAGGCGTTGAGCGGCCGCCCGTTGGCGAGGGTCATCAGCCCGCATTCCTCCTTCCGCACCGCCTGGTTCGCGCGCGGCCTGAACGCGGCGGAAAAAATCTCCTTCCGCCAGCCGTGGAATTTCTTCGCTTACAACCGTCGTTTGCCCCGGCCGCGGGCTTTGCCGGATGCCCTTCGCCAGCTGAGCCTGCTGGCGCCCTTTGACGAGGTGCTGGCGGAAAACCTCCGGCAATACGCCGTGAGCGGCCGCGCTTACCGCAAGGATGAGGACGGTCGTTTGTCCGGCGTTCCGATCTGGGCTTCGCCCAGCCTGCGTTCGCGTTTGCTCGCGGACCGCGGCGCCTGGACGCGACTCATGGAAAAACTCGATTGGCAGCGTTTCGGCGCGCGCCCCAAAGTGCTGATCTTCCCCGGCAGCGTGTGGGCCACGAAACGCTGGACGGAGGAGGGCTTCGTCGAGGTCGGCCGCCGCCTCACGGACGAGGGCAACCAGGTTTTCATCATGGGCGCCGGCAACGAAGTGCCTTTGGCCGAACGGGTGGCGGAGCGGATCCCCGGCGCGGTCTCCCTCGCCGGACGCACGAGCTTGTATGAATCCGCCCTCGTGCTGGCGCACGGCGACCTGATGATCGGCAACGACAGCGCCTCCATTCACCTGGCGAGCTGCACGGAAACGCCCTTGATCACGATCTTCGGTCCGACGGTCCTGGAATTCGGTTTTCGCCCCTGGTCCAACCAGGCCTGGGTGGCGGAGCGCGAAGGATTGTCCTGCCGCCCCTGCGGGCCCCACGGCCACAACAAGTGCCCCCGAGGCACTCATGAATGCATGAAGAACCTCTCGGCGGACGAGGTCCTGAAAAGCCGCCCTTAGTCCTCGTCCGTGTAGTCCTTGACGTTGATGCCGTACTTGCGGATCTTGCGCAGCAGGGTGTTCTTCGGGATGTTCGCCTGGGCGACGGTCTGATTGATGCGGCCCTTGTTGGCTTTCAACGCCGAGACGATGAATTCCTTCTCCATGCCTTCCTTGAACACGTCGAAATCCAGCGGTCCGCTGTAAGCCACGCCGCCGATTTTCTCCTGGATCTGGCGCGGCGCCTGACGGATCGGCTCGGGCAACGAGCTCACCGTGATCTGATTGGAGTTCTCGACGATGAAGGCGCGCTCGATCAGGTTCTCGAGCTCGCGGATGTTGCCGGGCCAGCGGAAGCGTTTCAGCATGTCGAGGGCTTCCGGTTCGATGCCCTGGATGTTGCGGCCGTGCTGCTTCGAGAATTTCTTGATGAAGTGGCTGACCAGGGCCGGGATGTCCTCGGTGCGTTCGCGCAGGGGCGGCATGAAGATCGGCATGACGTTCAGGCGGTAGAAAAGATCCTCGCGGAAGACGCCGTCCTCCATGAGTTTCTCCAGGTTGCGGTTGGTGGCGGCGATGATGCGGGCGTTGGTCTTCACCTCGCGGTGCCCGCCGACGGGCGTGAACTTCTTGTCCTGCAGGACGCGCAAAAGCTTCACCTGCATCTCGGGCTTGAGTTCGCCGATCTCGTCCAGGAAAAGCGTGCCGTTGTTGGCGGCCTGGAACTTGCCGATCTTGCGCTCGTGGGCGCCGGTGAAAGCGCCCTTCTCGTGGCCGAAGAGCTCCGATTCCATCAAGGTCTCGGGGATGGCACCGCAGTTGAGGGCGATGAAGGGGCCGCTCTTGCGGTGGGAGTTCGAGTGGATGGCGCGGGCCACGAGCTCCTTGCCCGTGCCGTTCTCGCCGCGGATGAGCACCGTCGTGTCGACCTTGCAGAGTTTGTAGATGAGGTTGAAGACCTCTTTCATTTTCGACGTGCCGCCGACGAATTCGCTCTCGACGTCGTCGTCGAACACCGGGTTCGACAGGGCCAGGTTCGAGACGAGCTCGCGGGCCTCCAGCGCCTTGCGCACGATCTCGCTCAAGGCTTCGGGCTTCACGGGCTTTTCCAGGTAGTCGTAAGCGCCCTCGCGGATGGCGGCGACGGCGTCGTTCAGGTTCGCGTGCGCCGTCATGATGACGACGAAGGTGCGCGGATCGTGCTCCTTGATCAGGGTCAGGGCCTCGAGGCCGTCCATCTCGGGCATGCGCACGTCCATGAGAACGAGGTCGTAGTCCTTGTTCTTGACGTGATTGAGGGCCTCCAGCCCGTTGCCGGCCTCGTCGATGTGGAAGGCGACTTCGGGCACGGCGGATTGCAGGATCGAGACGACGGAGCGCCGCAGTTCATTTTCGTCATCGACAATGAGGGTATTCAACTCGGTTTTCATGACAGAACCTCTTCCTTCGACCCGGATGGAGTATCATCAACCAGGGGCAGGGTAAACGAAACAGTGCTTCCTTGGCCCACCTGGCTCTCCAGGCGCACCGAGCCGCCGTGCAGCTCGATGAAGTACTTGACCAGATAAAGCCCCAGGCCGCTGCCCTTGGTGCGCAGATCCTGGTCCTTGCCGCGGGTGAATTTGCGCCAGACCTTGTCGAGCTCGTCCGCGGCGATGCCGGGCCCGTTGTCCTGCACCTCGACGCGGATCAGGTCGTCGATCTCCTCGGAGCGGATGGCGATGCGGCCGCCCGGGTGGCTGTACTTGATGGCGTTTTCCACCAGGTTCAGCACGACCTCCTTCATCAGGGTGACGTCGAACTCCGCCGAGAACATCGGCTCGAGCTCGGTGTCGATGCGCAGGCCCTTTTCCGAGGCGAGGGGGGCGAGCTGCCGCACCACCTGCTCGATGACTTCGTTGATGTCGGCCACTTCGCGGTGCAGTTGGAAATCCCGCGATTCGACCCGCAGCAGCTTCAGGATGGACTGGATGTAGCGGTTCAGCTCCTCGCTGGAATCATGCAGGGAGCGCAGATCCTGCTGCAGCCCTTCTTCCAGGGGCTGGGCGCGCAGGCGGTTGACCACGGCCTGGATCTTGGCGATGGGCGTTTTCAGGTCGTGGCTGATCAGCGAGACGAAGTTGTTCTTCAGCTGCTCGAGCTCCTGCAGGTAGCGCTGCTCCTGCTGCAGCCGCTGGTTCAGGCGCTCGATGCGCGTCGCCTGGTAGCCAATGAAAATGATCCAGGTCGCGGCCAGCAGGATGAAGGGCGAAAAGGCCGGGAACCACAGCGCGAAGGTGTCGAAGGCCCAGGCCGACAGCGCCGCGCACAGCGTGCCGATCCACCAGAAGAACAGCAAAGCCACCGACTGCGGGTAGGCGGTGATCAGGAACACCGACAGGCAGGTGAGGAGGAGGAACATGGCGGCGTACCAGAAAAAATTCAAACGTTTGATCCAGCGGTCGTGCAGCTGGTTGTCCACCAGGTGCGCGATGATTTCCGCCCGCGGCAAAGGCCCCACCGGCGTCAGGTAACGGGGGCCGCTGCCGGTGTCGGCGCCGATCAGGATGATCTTGCCGGCCAGGGCCTCGGGGGGGATCTCGTCGTTCATCAGTTCGCTCAGGGTGTAGTGCGCGAACTGGCGCTGGCTGCCGCGGTAGTTGATGACCAGCCCTTTTTGCGGGGAGGTGAGTTCCTGGCCCGTCAGCCGCTCCACCATGCTGGGCACCTCGCCCTTGATGGAGAACAGGCGGCGCACGACGCCGTCGTCGTCCCGCTGCAGGTCGACGCTGGCGATGTTCGACAGGTCGGGGCGCGCGAAGGTGGGGTTCATCATGCGCTCGACGTTGTTGATGGAGGTGGCCCAGATGATTTTCTTGTTTTCAAGCACGCGGCGCTCGTCGCCGTTCAGGCGGATGTCGCCGATGTTCTCGCCGAACCACAGGGTGACACCGATGGCGCGCGGGTCGTATTTCAACAAGCTTTCAAGAAGGCGCATCCAGGTCTTGCGGTCCCAGAAGAAGCTGTCCGTGATGTCGGTGATCTCCGACATGTTCATCAGCGAGTAGGGGCGGCCCCCGTAGACGCTCAAAAAATCGGAGGGATAGAGGGTGAGAAGAACGACCTCGTCCGCGGCTTTCTGCTCGCCCCGCAGCTGGAAACGGCGGTCGTAGGTTTTGCTCTCATCGACGGACAGGGCCAGGCAGCCGATGGCCCAGCACAGAAGGGTTCTTAAAACGAGCCCGCGCCGGCGGGAGAGGCTGCGAAGGAGCCATTCCCAGCGGATGCGAAGTTTCTCCAGGGTCTGTCGCGTCACGCATTGCAAGCTACTCGAAATTCCGGAAAATTCAATGGGTTATGCAGATCTTTCAAGGCCTTTCCCAACTCCCCGCGCCCCTGTCTTCGTCGGTGGTCACCATCGGCAATTTCGATGGCGTGCACCGCGGCCATCAGGAGCTGATCGCCCGCTTGCTGCACGCCTCCCGCCGCTGGAGCGCGGAGCCGGTGGCGGTGACCTTCAATCCCCATCCCGCCCGGGTGCTGACGCCGCAAAAGCCGGTGTTGCGGCTCTTCGATTTCGAGGACCAGCGGGAGCGTTTGAGCCTGTTGGGGGTGAAAGTGCTGATCGAAGAGCCCTTCACTCCGGCCCTGGCGCGGGTGACGGCGGCGGAATTTTTTGAGAAGTGGATCCGCCAGCCGCTCCATCCCAAGGCCCTCATCGTCGGTCATGATTTCGCCTTCGGGGCGGACCGCGGCGGCCGCCAGGATTTCCTGCGCGACGCCTGCCTCCACCACGGCATCGAGTTGGAAATCGTGCCGGCCGTGGTGATCGAAGGCGCGCCGGTGTCCTCCTCGCGCATCCGCGAGGCGCTGACCCAAGGGGAGGTCGATGTGGCGGCCCATCTCCTGGGGCGGCCCTATTACCTGAAGGGCGAAGTCATCGCCGGCGAAAAGCGCGGCCGCCAGATCGGCGTGCCCACGGCGAACATGCGGCCCCTGATGGAATTCACCCCGCGCCAGGGCGTTTACATCACGCGCACCCTCGTGGGCTCGCAGCACTTCGTCTCCGTCACCAACCTGGGGATCAATCCGACCTTCCACTCGGAGCCCGGCGCGCCCATCAAGGTGGAAACGCATCTGCTGGATTTCGCCGGCGACCTCTACGGCCGCGAGCTGCGCGTGGAGCTGCTGAAGTTCCTGCGTCCGGAGAGGAAGTTCTCCGGCATCGACGAATTGAAAACCCAGATCGATGCCGACATGGCCGAAACGAGGAGGTTCTTCGATGAAAGCCCTTAAGATCCTGTCCCTCGGGGCGGATCCCTTGTTGAAGGAGGCCGGCGCCCACTTCCGCGAGTTTTACGGACCGCGCGGCGTGGACATCCAATGGGACACGCGCGAGGTCGCGGATGCCGCGGCGTTTTCCGCGCTGATGGCCGGGAATCCGGAGGTGGACGCCGTCCGCCTGGTGCCCGATCTGTGCGAGGAGTACCTGGCGAAATGCCCCGTGCAGCCCCTGCCGGTGAGCCGCTACCGCACGGCGGACGCTTTTTACCGGCGCCAGGGGGTTTGGGAGCCGGAGCTGCTCGCGGAAGAATCGGTCCGTCGCGTGATCATGCGCCAGGCCCATCACCTGGATCTGCGCGAATCCGCCTACGTCGCCGGCAGCGGCGTGTTCCTGCGGGTCGTGGGCGGGGTCGCCCTGGGTTTGGGTTTCCGGCGGGTTTACCTGGTCGGGGAGAACGAGGCCGATCTGAATGAGCAGGCGCGCAGCCTGATGAAGCTCTATGTCGGCTCCGAGGTGCAGGCGCTGCCGGCGCACCAGCTGACGGTGCAGACGGTGGGCGGTTCCCTGCTGGTGAACACCTTGAATTTAGCGAGCCGCCCGGAGCTCGCCGCCGATCTGGCGTATTTCAATTTCATGCGCCGCGGGGGCCTGGTCATGGATCTGCACGGCGGTCCCAGCGAACAACTGGTGCTCGAGGAGGCCCTGCGCGCCGACCTGCGCATCGTGCCCCCCCATGAGTTCAGCGGGCAGAGCGAGTACTTTTTCGCCGAGCGTCTGGGGCTGGGGTCCCTGGCTTCGGAGAGGGATTTCCTCAACAGCTGGTTCGAGTGGCTGCGCCGCCTCATGTCCGCGGGCACGGCGAAAAACCCAACTTCAGTCCAGTAACAAAAATCGTCACCGCGTGAGACGATGACCCTCATCTATGTCGATTAAAATCGGTGAAATTCTTGTGAAGCAAGGCCTGCTGAAACCGGAGCAGTTGTCGGCGGCTTTGGACGAGCAGAAAAAAAACGGCGGCAAGCTGACCGCCGACATCATCCGATTGGGTTTGCTGAAGGAAAACCAGATCCTGCGCGCCATGGAGAAGCACTACCAGGTGCCCGGCGTGGAGGTCTCGACCTTCGAAATCGACGCCTCCGTCATCGCCCTGATCAAAAAGGAAATCTGCGAGCGCCAGGGGCTGATCCCCCTGCAAAAGGCCGGGCAAACCTTGGTCGTGGCGTTCTCCGACCCGAGCAACGTCATGGTCCGCGAGGACCTGCGCTTCCTCACCAAGATGAAGATCCAGCCCGTGGTGGGCACGGAGACGGCGATCCAGTCGAGCATCGACAAGTACTACGGCGGCTCCATCAGCATGAAACAGATGGACACGGCGGGCCTGGAGGTTCTCGACGAGGAGTTCGAGTTCGCCAACTCCTCCGCCGCGGAGATCATCGACCAGAGCGGCGCCGGCGACGAGGCCCCGATCGTCAAGTTCGTCAACGCCGTGCTGGCGGACGCCATGCGCAAGCGCGTCTCCGACATCCACTTCGAGCCCTATGAAAAACGCTACCGCGTGCGTTTCCGCATCGACGGCAATCTCGTCGAGGCGACGGCGCCCCCGGCGGGGACCGCCGCCGCCATCGCCAGCCGGATCAAGATCATGTCGAAGCTCGACATCGCCGAAAAGCGCCGCCCCCAGGACGGCCGCCTGAAGGTGCGCACCACCAAGGGCAAGGAGATGGACTTCCGGGTCAGCGTCCTGCCCTGCATCTGGGGCGAGAAGATCGTTCTGCGCCTGCTCGACAAATCCAACCTGCAGCTGGACATGACCAAGCTCGGTTTCGAGGAAGACGACCTGAAGATCTTCAAATCGAACATCAACCTGCCCCAGGGCATGGTGCTGATCACGGGACCCACCGGTTCCGGGAAAACAAACACTATTTATTCGGCCCTGTCCGACCTGAACCGCACCGACACCAACATCTCGACGGCGGAAGACCCGGTGGAATTCAACCTGGAGGGCATCAACCAGGTGCAGATGAACTCCGACATCGGACTGACCTTCTCGACGGCGCTCAAAACCTTCCTGCGTCAGGATCCGGACGTCGTCCTGGTCGGCGAGATCCGCGACTACGAAACCGCCGAGATCGCCTTCAAGGCCGCCTCCACCGGTCACCTGGTGGTGAGCACCCTGCACACCAACGACGCGCCGTCGACCATCGTGCGCCTGACCGAGATGGGCGTCGCGCCCTACATCATCACCTCCACGGTGAATCTCGTCGTCGCCCAGCGCCTGGTGGGCCGCATCTGCGAAAACTGCAAGACGCCCATCGAAGTGCCGCCGCAGACCCTGATCAACCTGGGCGTCGCCCCGGCGGACGTGAAGGACTACAGCCTCTTCAAGGGCCGCGGCTGCTCGAACTGCAACAACACGGGCATCAAGGGGCGGACGGCCATTTTCGAGCTCATGTCGATGAGCGAGAAAATGAAGGAGGCCATCCTCAAGGGCGCCTCCACGGGGCAATTGCGCTACCTGTCGCGCGAGCAGGGCATGCGCACCCTGCGCCGGAGCGCCTTGCTGAAATTGCGTCGCGGGATGACCACCATCGAAGAAGTGCTCAATGCTTCCGTGAAGGATGTGTGAGATGAAAAACGAATTCCCCCCTGTGTTCACCGAAACCCTGATGAGGCCCCACGGCCTGGTGCTGTTCGCGGGCCTGCGCCAGTCCGGCGTCGAGGAAACGGTGCGAGGCCTGCTCGCCGCCGCCAACCGCCGCCTGGGCGAGGACGTCGTCGTCATGGACGGGGAGTTGGGCGCCGCCGGCCTGAAAAAGGCCCTGACCGCGGCGGAGGAAGGCCGTCTGGTCGTCCTGATCCAAAGGGCGCCGACGCCGCTCGTGGCCCTGCGCCGCCTTCTGTCCGAGGACTTCGGCGAAGGGCGACGGCACGTTCTGTGGCGCCTCAGTGAACAACTTTTGTTGATGAGCGGCCAGTTGCGCCTGAAGGGCATGAACGACGGCCGCGCCGTCGACGCCTTCGAGATCCTGCTGATGACGCCGGCCCTGCGGGCGGCCCTCGCCCAGGAGGATTTCAGCGCCGCCGATCAGGCGCTGCGTTCCGCCGCCGATGGCGCCGGCCTGGTGAACTTCAATCAGGCGATCCTGCAGATGCTGCTGCGCCGGCAGATCGACATCAAGACGGCCTTCGAGGCCACCCGCGATCCCTCGCACCTGGATGAAATCCTGAAACAGGTTGGCATCTGATGGCGCGCTATGAGTTTGTCGCCCGCAACCGGCTGGGACAGACCGCGAAGGGACGCCTGGACGCCCCGACCGAGGCCGACGCGCGCGTGCGCCTGAAGGCGCAGGGCCTGGAGGTCGTCACCCTCACCCGGGGCGGCACCGGGGCCCGCGTGAAAACCAAGTCCGCCGGGTTTTTCGCCCCCCGCGTGAAGGGCAAGGACCTGCAGATCTTCACCCGCCAGTTCGCGACCCTGATCAACGCCGGGATCCCGGTGGTGGATTCCCTGAAGATCCTGAGCGAGGGCCTGCGCACCGGTTTGCTCAAGGAATCCGCCGGTCACGTCAAATCGCAGATTGAAAACGGCCTGCGCCTCGCTGAATCCATGGCGCAGCGGCCGAGCGTTTTCGACAAGCTTTACTGCAATATGATCCAGGCGGGCGAGGAGGCGGGGATCCTCGACAGCATCCTGCAGCGCCTGGCGATTTACCTCGAGAAATCCGAGAAACTGCGCAGCCAGGTGAAGGGCGCCCTCGTCTATCCGGCCATCATCATCCTGGTGTCCATCCTGGTGATCTCCGGCATCCTGGTTTTCATCATCCCGAAGTTCCAGGAATTCTACGCCGGCTCCGGCAAGGAACCGCCGGCGCTCACCATGTTCGTCGTGGGCCTGTCCGACGCCCTGGTGAAGAACTGGTACGTGTTCATCGGCGCCCTCATCGCCTTGCCCTTCCTTTTCCGCCAGTGGATCAATTCCCCCTCGGGCCGCGACAGCTTCGACCGCTTCATGATGCAGGCGCCGATTTTCGGGGACGTGATCCAGAAGTCCTCCATCGCGCGCCTGTCGCGGACCTTGTCGACCCTGCTCGCCGCCGGCGTCAGCGTGCTCGAGGCCATCGACATCGCCGCGCGCACGGCGGGCAACATCGTCATCGAGCAGGCCCTCCTGCGCTGCAAGGAATCCGTGTCGCAAGGCCGCCCCTTCGCGGCGCCCCTGGCCAAAGAGAAGGTTTTCCCCGACATGGTGGTGCAGATGATCGCCATCGGCGAGCAGTCCGGAACCATGGACCAGATGCTGGCCAAGATCGCCGACTTCTACGAGGACGAGGTCGAGGTCGCGGTGAAGGCCATGACCTCGGTGATCGAGCCTTTGCTGATGGTCGTTCTCGGCGCCATCATCGCCTTCATCGTCATCGCCATGTACCTGCCGGTGTTCAACATGGCCGACACGGTTCAATGATATGGTGCTCAACGCCGCCCTGAACAAGGACGAGAACCAGCGCCTCCTCATCGAGGGGGCGCGCATCAGCCTGTTCATGGTGATCCTGCTGGTGAGCATCGCGAGTTACCTGTTCCAGCCGGCCTTCATCAATTGGACCCTGCTGGCGCCCTTCTACGCGCTGGTCACCGTCGCCCTGACCATGCACCTGGGGATTCTCGCCTCCCTCGAGAGGCTCTTCCGGCGGCCGGGCTGGTTGTTCGCGACCTTCGTGATCGACGCGCTGCTGATCTCGGCGCTGATCCTGCTGAGCGGCCTCAACCAGTCGCTGTTTTTGTTCCTCCACCTGGTGAACATCCTGCTCGCCGGCCTGGTCTTCCGCACGGAAGGCGGCCTGATCGTGGCCCTGCTGACCAGCGTGTTTTTCACGGCGGCGTCCCTGCTCGGGCCCGATCTGAAGGCGCTGAGTTTCATCCTGCTGCTGGCGCTGAACAACATCGCTTTCTTCCTGGTGGCGGGATTGTCCGGCTACCTCTCGGATCAGCTCGACACCGTGGGGGCGGAGCTGCGCCGGGCCGGTCTGTCCCTGCGCGCGGCGCGCGAGCTCAACCGCCTGGTGATCGAGAACATCCCGTCGGGACTGCTGACCTTCGATCAGGGCGGACAGGTGCTGCAGGCCAACCGCGCCGCCCAGGAGATCCTGGGGCAGGACAACCTCGCCGGACGCAGCGTGCACGAGATCCTGAAAGGCTTCGAGCCGCGCGGCGTGGGCGAGATCGCCCGGGTGGATTTCAAATTCCAGCCGCCGCAAGGGGAGTCCAAGCTGCTGGGCCTGCTCGCCTCCGGTTTCGAAAGCCCGGAGCTGGGAGCGCCGGTGCGGCTGCTGCTGATCGACGACCTGACCAAGATCCGCCAGTTGGAGTGGGGCCTGCGCCAGGCCGAGAAAATGGCCGCCATCGGCCAGCTCGCCGCCGGCATCGCCCATGAGATCCGCAATCCCCTGTCGGGGATCAGCGGCAGCGTGGAGTTGCTGAGCCAGACCTCCGCCACCGAGGACGACCGCAAGCTCATGAAGATCATCCTGCGCGAGATCGACCGCCTGAACGGCCTGATCACGGAGTTCCTGGATTACTCGCGCCCCGAGCAGCCGCCCACCGATCCCGTCGACCTGGTGGTTCTGCTGCAGGAAACGCTGGGCTCCGTCGCCCTCGGGAAAAACGTCCGCCAGGACGTCGAGTGCATCCCGCAGTGGCCCGCCGCTGCCGCGCGGATCCTGGGCCGTTCGGAGAAACTGCGACAAGCTTTTTTGAATATGTTCCTGAATTCGTATCAGGCCATGGAGAACACGTTACATCCTCGTCTTGAGCTGGTCGTCGCCGAGGACGCGGAGTTTGTGACCGTAAAGATCCGCGACAACGGCTGCGGCATGAGCGAAGCCACGCGTAAGCGCATCTTCGAGCCCTTCCACACCACGAAGGCGAAGGGCACGGGCCTGGGCCTGGCGGTGACCCATAAAATCCTCGAGGGGCACGGCGCCCGGATCTTCGTCGAGAGCGAGGAAGGTCGAGGCACGGAATTCACTCTTGTCTTCCCGCGCTGGATTGAGAAAATAAGAGCATAAGGAAAACCCATCATGAAATCCAGAATCCTCGTTGTCGATGATGAAGCCTCCATCCGTGAATTCATGGAAATCTTTCTGAAGAAAGAGGGATATGAGGTCACCGTCGCTGAAGACGGCGCCAAAGGCAAAGACCTGCTGGCGAAGAAGAACTTCGACATGGTGATCTCCGACCTGCAGATGCCGAACATGACGGGCATGGAGCTGCTGAAGCATTCCCGCGAATCCTACCCGGAAACCGTTTTCGTGATGATGACCGCGTTCGGCACCCTGGAAAACGCCGTCGAGGCGATGAAGGTCGGCGCCTACGACTACCTCACCAAGCCCTGCAAGATCGACGAAGTCCGTTTGGTCATTCAGAACGCTTTGCGCACGCGCAATCTCGAGGTCGAGAACCGTGCCCTCAAAAAAGAGCTCGTCAAGGAGTACAGTTTCCAGAACGTCGTCGGCAATTCGGCAGCCATGCACGCCGTCTTCGACCTGATCAAGCGCGTCTCGATGACCCCCACGAACGTGCTGATCACCGGGGAGTCCGGCACCGGGAAGGAAGTGGTCGCCAAGGCCATCCACTTCAATGGTCCCCTAAAAGACCGCGCTTTCATCACCGTCAACTGCGGTGCCATCCCCGAGAACCTGATGGAATCGGAGATGTTCGGCCATAAAAAAGGTTCCTTCACGGGCGCCATCGCCGACAAGGCCGGCCTGTTCGAGGCCGCTGACGGCGGGACATTGTTCCTCGATGAGGTGGGTGAGCTTCCTCCCAGCATCCAGGTGAAACTGCTGCGCGCCATCCAGGAGCGGATCATCCGCCGCGTCGGCGCCACCGAGGACGCCAAGGTCGATGTGCGCATCATCGCCGCCACCAACCGCAATCTCGAGGAGATGGTGGAGAACGGCACGTTCCGCCAGGATCTGTACTACCGCCTGAACGTCATCAACATCCGCACGCCGGGCCTGCGCGATCGCCGCGAGGACATTCCGCTACTCGCCAACCACTTCCTGAAGAAATACAACGACAAGCTCGGCAAGAACATCGGCGGCATCTCCGTGGAGGCCATGGAGATCCTCAAGAAGTACGATTATCCGGGCAATGTGCGGGAACTCGAGAACCTGATCGAGCGCACCGTCGCCCTCGAGGGCGGCGCCACCATCCTGCCCGAATCCCTGCCGCCCATCGTGAACACCTCGTCGGGCCGGAAGATGGCCTCCAGCCACGAGATCGAGATCGGCGATGACGGCATCGACCTGGACAAGGTCCTCGGCCAGATCGAAAAAGAGCTGATGATCAAGGCCATCCACGCCGCCGGAGGCATCAAAAAGCGCGCTTCCAAGCTGTTGCACATCTCTTTTCGCTCGATGCGCTACCGCATCGAGAAATATAATCTTGGCGTTGTCGGGGATGATGAGTTAGACGGGGATGAGTAGAATCCTCGTTTTCACGACCCCATAGCTCAACTGGATAGAGCCTTCGTTTCCTAAACGAATGATCCCCGTTCAAGTCGGGGTGGGGTCAAAATCTTGTGCGGAAAATCTCCTCGACTTTCGATTCCCCATTTCCCAAGTGATGATTTCCTCACCACCTTCCACCACGAAGGCAGGTTATGCTTTCCTCTATGGTGCCGAATCAACGGCCCACGGCTGGGAGGAAAGAATGAAATTCATGATGGAAAAGGAAAAAGGTGGAATCGCCGTTCCCGCTATCCTGTGGTTCATGGGTGTGCCGTTTTTCTTCGTTTTGCTGCTGTGGCTTTTCTTTTTTCGCGGAACATGAGGTTCCTGCTTCTCGTTGAGGCGAGGGTTCTTCCCTGCTTTTCAGTCATAGGCTAAATGCTCTATGCGGAAAGGTCCTGAAAAAGTGTCTTTTCAAAAGAGTGCGCGAGTTCTCCTTGCGATCCAAAATTTGGAACAAGACACTTAAAGCACGTGGAATGGAAAAATCTTTTTCAGAAAATGTTGTTGGAAGATTTTGAAAACGCTCAGAAGCGGAATCCCCGCTTTTCCCTGAGAAGTTACGCCAAGCATCTCGGAGCGCCGGTGAGCGCGCTGTCCGAAGCGCTACGCGGCCGCGTGCTGATGAAGCCGGAAAAGGCCGCGCAATACGTGGCGAAGTTCGGTTTCGAACAAAGGCGCAAAGATCTTCTGTTCGCCTTGATGAATTTGCCGGCTTCGACGATGAAAAGCCGTTTCGTGGATCGCCAGCGCCATCCTCTTCTTGGGGATTGGGCGCATGCGGCGGTTTTGCACTTCTTTGAACTGGATGTGCAGGACAAGTCGGCGCAAGCCATCGCGGCCCGGCTGCATTTGAGTTTTGAGCGCGTGCAGGAGATCCTGCAGAATCTTTCCCAGGAAGGATTGCTGCCGAAGGAAGGCGAAATCCCGCCGCGCCCGCCGTCGGTTGAGCCGCCCTCCTATCCAGAGGCCGCCTTACAGGACCGCGCCAATATCGACATGATCCTAAAACGCATGCAAGGGCCGGAGCAAAACGCACCCTTTATGACGGCCACGACTTTCACGGGGAGTCGGCAACAGTTCGAGATGGTCATCCAGGAGATCCAGCTTCTGCACGGCAAAGCGGCCGCGCTGTCCAGCCAGGGACAGCAGCGCGAACGCATTTACCGTTTGTCGGTGTCGCTCTTGCCCGTTGATTTCACGGACAAAGAATAAGAATCATAGACAGCCGGCCGGCGGGTTCTGAACGTTGCGGAAGGTCAGCTGCACGTTGCGGTTGACGCTGCCACCCCGGCCGTCGCTGCCGGTGACGGTGTAAGTGCGGGTGATGTTCACCGACCCCGCCTGCAGGCAATTCGGCATTTTGAAGCTCCAGACGCCGCCCGTGATGCTGCCGGGGGCGTAGGGCGTGATGATCTGGAAGATCTTGTCGTCATTGCCGCCGTCGGCGTCCATCAGATCAAAAGGGATCGTGTAGGTGTTCATCCAGGACGTGCCCAGCTTGCGGTCGCGGTTGGCGTCGATGGCGGCGATGGACATCGTGGACGAGCCGTAGGTGTAAGGGCCCGCCGTGGCATTGAGGGCGCCGACCCCCAGCTGGGTCGGGGCGCGGTTGACGTTCTGGATCTTCAGGCTCACCGCCACTGTGGTGAGCAAGGTGGGGTCATCGGTTTTGTAAACGGTGAAGCTGATGTTGTAATTGGCATCGGCCGCCGGAATCGGGGCATCGCCATCCGTCGCGTTGGGCGTGATCGTGAAAATGAAATTCTTGGAGCCGAGGCTGCCGTCGCCGGTCATGCTGGCTGGATTGGTGATCAGGCCGAAACGGCAGAGCGTGCCATCCGTGCGGCGGCACACGGGTTCGGAGAAGGTGTAGAGATAGGCGTCCACCGGATTGCCGCTCGGCGGGCTCACTGCGATGATCAGACTGGTGCTGGTGGCGGGTGTCGAGACGTTTTCGCTCAAAGTGAGGCTGGTTTGCGTCGGGATCACGAGCATTTCCGACGGGCCGTCATTGACGGTGATGGTAAGATTGCTGGTCACCGTGACGCCGCCGATATCGGTCGCCTGAAGCTGCAGAACATAGGGCGAGTTGTCGGAGGCCGAGCTGTTCGGGGTCCAGCGCAGGCGGTTTTGCCGGGAATCCAGGGCGAAATCCGAGGTGATACCCAGTGCGCCGCAGTTCAGACATTGATATTGCAAGCGTTCGTACTCGTCGCCGATATCGAGATCGGGATCATTGAAGATGTCCAGCAGGTCGACGGTCAGGGCTTTGCGTTCGTCGATGCTCACGGCGGTCAGGGCGTCCGGGCGGACGACCACCGGTTGGTTCGTGTTGGTCACGTCATAGATGAATTCCTGGCTCGAGGACGCCAGGCCGGTCGCGTCTTTGGCGAGGAGCGTGAAGGAGCATTGGCGGGGACTGGTCAGGGTGGGAGTCCCCGAAATCTGCAAGGTCACGGGGTTCACTGCGAGCGTGGGCCACAGGCAACGCGGGTCCGCGCTGTCGATCGCGTAGGTCAGGGCCGTCGGATTGGGATTCGGGTCAAAAACGCTGCCGCCCGCGAAACCGCTGAAGGGCGATCCTTCCGTGACGGTGTGGGAGTCCGCGACGGCGGTCCATTGCGGAGGATCATCCACATTGGTGAAATTCAAGGTCATGTCCTGGGAAACGCGCGAACTGGTGGCGTCGAAATTCCCGCTGCTGCCATCGTAATGAGCCATGAACGCGACGGCCAAGCTGCCATTGGAGCCGATCCTCTGCAAATAGCTCGGGATGAAGGAGACTCGGAAAGTCGTGGTGTTGGCCGTGCTGCCGAGAGTGGTGACGTTGAAAATGCCGGAACCCACCGGCAGACCCGTCTTGATGGCGGAAGTCTCCATGACGTCGAGTGAAATGGGGTCGCCCTCCGCGTCCGTGACCTCCACATCCACGGTGCCCAGGGTTCCTTCGGACAGGTTCCAGGAGGCGGGGATGACGCTGAAAACGGGCAGCGTGTCGGGATCGACGTGCACGGTGATGGTCCCGATCTCCGACTTTCGGTCGTTGTCATTGTCGAAACATTCGATCTGCACCGGAAAATCCCCGAGTTGCGCCGTTCCCGAAGCCGGTTGCACCGGCTGCCAGCTGAGAGCGCCCGTGGGGAGAACGCCCAATCCCGTCGGGCCGTTCACCAGTTGGTAGCTCAGGATAGTACCCGCGTCCGGGTCGCTGCAATAGGAGCCCAGGTTCACGGACATGCGGCGGTTCGCCTGCGTGGTCAGCATCACGCCAGTTTGCCAGACCGGTGGGCGGTTGGTGTTTTTCACATCCACGTCGTAAGTGAAGCTTTGGTTGCCGCGCGCGTCCTGGAGATCCACGACGATGCTGTTGGGGCCGGCTTTGTCATAGTCGAAAAAGGGCGAATAATTCTCCCCCCCGTCCTGGTGTTCGACTTCGGCGCTGTTGAAGCTGTGGGTCCAGCGCGTGGGTTCAATTTTTTTCGTTGAATGGCGCACGTCCACGAACAGGATTCTCAGCTTGATGGAAACGCCCTCCTTGCTGATCAGGCTGGCCGTGGCGTTTTCACCGAAAGGCGGGTTGTCGAACGCGAGAAGGGGCGCGGGCTCCTGGAAGCCCGTCCACTGCAGGTTGGTCAGCGACGGATTCTCTTTGCGCAGGGCCGCTTCGAGCTCGGACAGATAGGATGCGTTCGCGAGCACGAGGGCCAGGACCTCGGAGTTGGTTTTTGCCCGGCAATCGTTGCAGAACACCTCGATGCCGCCGGCCGCCGAATCCCAGAGATTTCTCGAGACCAGGAAGTCCGCGCGGTTGAAGCCATGGCGAAGGAGCCAGCTGAGGACCGTGGTGGTGTTGCTGATCTCGTAGGTGGGGGACAGGATCAAGCTCTCGAAATAGAAATCACCGTTGCTTTTGCCGTTGTAAGAGAAATCCTGGTTGAACACCTTCAGGACCAAATCCATCGGCTGGGGGACGCTCGTGTCGCGGCGATCGCCGTAATCGCCGTTGTAGAGGGAAACGGGCAGGCGGCCCGCATTGACGGTGGGACTCACTTCCGACACCGGCACGGCCCCGGCGGGACCTAGGTGGTAAATGCGGTTCACGGAAGAACGGGAAATGTAACCGTCCGAAGAGCTCGCCAGCATGGTGTCGGGACTCACCAGCGTGGAGGAGTCGCAGGCAGCGAGGGCGAGGAAAGCGAAAAGAAGTAGGCGGTGTGAAAGGATCATTCTCACTCCGCTGGCAAGACGCAACGGAAACCGTAATCCGAGGTCTGGCGATCGGGGGGATAGGCGTAAACCAGGAACCAGCGCCCGGCGCTGGTGCTGTTTTGTCCGGTGCCTCCGTAGAGGAACGTGCGAGAGAAGGGCGTGTAATTCGACATATAGGCCGCGTGGAAGGGCAGGAACGCGTCGCTGCTGGTGTTGACGTTGTTTCTAGGCGTGTAGAGGTTCGAGGTGCTGGCCAGCGGCAGGCCGAGCGGAACTGCCAGCGTGTTGACGCGCGTGTCTTGAAACGTGTAGGTGGTGCCGACGACGAAGTTTGAACCGCCCGCCGCGAAGTCGCCGTCGAAACGGATGCCGTTGAGATCCCGGTTGCCGCTGTCGAAGTAACTGGGCCCGCCAACATAGGTGCGCACATCGGGCGCGGTGGTCAACAAGGTCGCGATGCTGTCGTTGGCGATCTCCCCTTTGCTACCGATGCCGTCTTGAACGCCATAGCGCGATTGGCAGTCGGCGCTGATGGCGGACCCGATGACGGCCGCCGGCACGTTGGCCGTGTTGGTCTGGGCCGAGCGGTTTTCGCTCACCAGCGTGCTGAGGGCCGTCGGCAGCGTCCCCAGAGCGCCGGCGCTGACGATGCAACGGGAAGCGACGGCCGTCGATCCGTTTTCCAGAGTGGCCCAGTTGGACAGGTAATAAGGATCATCTGTTTCGGTCGGCCAGGCCAGGAAGGCCTGCTTTTCCCGCATGCGCGGCAGACGGAATTGCCCATAGACGGGATCCGTGACGGCGTTGCAGGCGGCGGCCGCCCCATAAGCCGTCAATCCGCCGATGGACGGGAGGAATTTGCTGCCGACGTTCTGGTTCGTGCTGTGCTTTAGGAGCGAAGCCGGCGAGTTCTCCCAGAAGCGTGACCAGGCGTTGTCGCCGCTTTTCAGGTAGCAGAGGCCGGTCCCGGCGTCGTAGAACGTGTCGCCGATTTTTCCGATGGTGCTGGCCGGGGCGGCGCCCGTGTCGTGGATGCAATCGCCGTCGCTGGCGCCGGCCCCGCATTTGCCGCCTTCCAGTTGCGAAGTCCAATTGCAGCTGCGCTCGTAGCGGTCGACGAAGAGGTTGTAGCCGAAGTCGTAGTAGCCGGAGTCGAAGACCAGGGGAGGTTTGTTGTGCCCTGTGGAGTAGGGGACGGCGCCGATCCCCTGATACGTGCAGCGATTGTGGTGCGAGGGGTCCGTGGGCGAGCCCATGGTCATGCACATCTCGTGATTGGCTGCGTCCCGTTGCAGGAGAACCATGTGGCTGGGCGGGATCGGCACGAGCAGTTTGAAGTGGCCCAAGGAGTTGTCCGAGGGCAGGGGCTCCACCCATTCGTCACCACCGGCCTTTTGCACCAGGGCCACGGCGTATTCGTAGCGCGCCGGTGACGGGGCGATCTGCGTGTCCCGGCACATCAGGACGCCGGTCCCCGAGATGCGGCACACGCGGCAGCTATCCTGGCTCGCGACCGTGCAGGAATTCGTGACCGACGTGTCGATGGCGCGGCCTTCCGCGGCCCGCACGAGGACGTACTCCGTCAGCGGCGAGGCTTTCCCGTAGAATGAATACCAGATGATCTCCACCTGGCGGGCATTGGGCGTGCGCAGGGCGCTGATCGAAGACGCGGGGGCGCCGGCGGAATCGCCGAAAGCGCGGATGTTCAAAACGTTGCGGTAGGCGAAGGGACTGGGGCCTTCGACGTGGTAGCCTTCCGTGTTGGTGGTGACGGGGAAGCTCACGGTGTTGCCGTCCTCTTTGTTGAGGGAGGCGACGTAGGCTTGGGCGCTGACCTTGTATTTATAGCCGGTGCGCAGGCCCGTGATGGTGTACGTGAGGTCGCTGCCGGTCAGGGTGGTGACGAGGGTCTTCAGGCCGCTGCCGTTGTCCGGTTCGATGTACAGGCGCACCTGATCCACCAGGGGGGCCGTGGAGACGAAGTTCACCTGCACGCTGGTGCGTGAAGTGGTCGTGACGCCGGAAATGCCCCCCCAGGAGAGGGCGCTCACCACTTTGGTGTTGCTGTCTTCGAGACCCAACTGATCCACGAGATTGACCTGGTAGCTGTAGATCTGTCCCCAGTAGGTGTTGCCATCAATATAAGACGTGGCGCTGGGACCCACCGTGGTGATCAACACGCGCTGGCCGGCGGTGATGCGATAAATGCGGTAGCTCTGGGCCGCGCTGCCGGCGGTGGGCCAGCGGACCATGACGCCGCTGACGGTGTTCTTCGCCTCCAAAGCCCCGCTGTAGGCGATCTTGGATCCGTTGTCACTGCTGCTGTTGCTCGAGGATTGCTGGGCGGCGGGGTCAAAGCAACCGCTCAGGAATCCGAGCATACCCATCATCAGCATCATCAGAAGGACGCGCGCGAAAGTCATTCGGCCTCCTGCACGCAACGGAGGAGGACGAAAAAAAACTCGTTGGAGGAGACAGCCGTTCCGCCCAGGCGGTAGCTGACGTCGAAGCGCTGGTAAAATTGACCGGCTGGATAGACGACCGTTCCCACGGCGACGGGGCTGGTAAGCGCTGCGGTTTCGCTGAGAACCTTGCTGCCGGATTCCGCGGGCAGGGCATTGAACTGGTTCAGGGTCATCACATCTTCGTTTATCGGGTCTTTGGCGACCAAAGGCAGCCCGAGAGCCGTGTTGAGGTAAGCGATGGCGGGACTCGCAGCCGCGCCGGTCAGGTAAGTCTGGGTCACGTTGGAGGCGGAGCTCCAGCCGCGGACGCCGTTGAAGTGGAAGCCGGCGAGATCCGTGTTGCCGTTGTCGTAAGGGGAGGCCAATCCGAGGAAGTCGGGGCGGCCGGCGCCGGTGTCGGCTTGGCGGATCAAGCGATCGCTGACGATGCTGACGCTGGTGAGATGCATGCCTTGTCGGGAGATGCAGCCCGTGGTGTAGGGGTTCCCCGGGAAGAACTGCTCGTGGAAACGGTACCCGCCACCGTAGTTGAGGCCGGCGGTGGTGTCGCGCACTTGGGCGCGCCAGTTGGTGATGGATTTGAAGGCGTTGAGGCCGAACGTCGCCCAGTCCGTGACGTTGGTGAGGCTTAACTCCGTGCTGGCGAGATCCGCGGTATTGGGGCTGCACTGCCGGAAATTGCCCATGACGCCGTCCAGGCCGTCGAACACACGGGCGCGGTACTGACTGGTCGTTGCGTAAGGTTCGCCTTGCATCCATGCGGAGGCCTGCGTGGCGATGTGCTCGCGCCGGCGCGGCAGGCGTTTTTTCCCGTAACCCGTCGTCTGCGACTGGCAAGCGGCCCACGCGTTGGTTTGACTGACACCGCGAAGGGGGAAATTCATGTTGTTGTTGGCCTGCGGGTCATTGGACAGGATTTTTTTCCAATCGTCGGGATCCGTGAGGGTGCCCGTGGTGTGGATGGCGGTCCAGCCGGACGCGCCTTTGATGTAACAGTAGGGAGGGGCGTTCGTGCCACGGATGAAATAGAAAACATCCCCGATTTTGCCTTTGTTGACCCAGTTCGGATCCGACGTGGACGGGATGGTTCCCACGGTGCTGCCGCCGATGCAATCCCCGGGCTGCGGGTCGCCGGGTGCGGACGTGTCGCCGCACATGCCGCCCGCGCTTTGACGGGTCCAATTGCACATGGAGGTCCAGCGATCGGCGAACAGGTTGTAGCCGAAATCATAATAGCTGGTCGGGAGATTCAGCAGCGGGCGGTTGGGGCCGGAATTCACGGGTGCGGCGCCCATGGCGGTGAAGGAGCAACGCTGGTATTTGCGGGGGTCGCTGGTGCGACCCAGGATCTGGCATTGCTCGTAGTTCACTGTGTCCCGCTGCACGAGGACCATGTTGTTCGGCGGCATGGGCACGGACAGCTGGAATTCCGAGGTGTTCTGCAGGGGCAGTTCCTCGGCCCAGGTGTCGCCCAGCGCGGGGTCGGTTTTCACCATGGTCACGGCATAGTGGTAGAAGGCGGTCTCGGTCTCGGAATCGAAAGGCGGGATCTGGGTGTCCTCGCAGGTCTGGGGCCCCCCGCCGGTTTTGTCGCAGACCACGCAGGTGGTGGTCAGGGCCGGAGTGCAGGCCGTGGTGACGGAGGTGTCGAGAGTGGTCCCGTTCTTCACGCGGAACAAACGATAGTGGGTGCTGGAGTTGGAGTTTTGGAAGGGCACCCAGGTCAAGCGCGCCAAACGGGTGTTCGGGGCGCGGGCGTTGTCGGCGGGATCGAGGGTCTGGCCCGGGGCTGCGCCGTAAACCATGGCGCTCATGAATCCACGGTATTTGTATTCATTCAGGCTCTCGACGGGGTCACCGGTGCCGAAGGACTCCGAGGGGCTTTGGCGTTCGACGTAGACCTGGTTGCCGTCCTCGCCGCCGGCGAAGCCCATATAGGCCTGGGCGTTGAAACGGTAAGTGATTCCCGAGCGCAACGTCGTCATGTCGAGGGTCGTCGCCGATCCCTGGATGCGGCCCATGAGGATTTTCGTGCCGCCGTTTTTCGGTTGCGCGTAGATGCGGACTTCGTCGAAAGAACCGAGGGCCGAGTTGATGCGCGCCTGCAGGGTGGTCGGGCCCATGATCACCACGTCGGCGATGCCATCGAAGGCGACGGTGGCGGCGGTTTTGTTGTTGGTGTCCTCGTTGCCGGTCATGTCGATGGCGCGCACGCGGTAGGTGTACAAACCGCCCGAGATCAGGCCGGTGTCGGTGTAGGAGGTGATGTTGGCGGCGACCTCGTTGACAAGGGTCCAATTGGAACTGCCCCCGCTTTGCACGATGGTGTAGATGCGGTAGCCCTGTACGCTCTGCAGGGATGGGTTCCAGCTGAGGCGCACGCTCGTCGGCGTGCCGCCGAGGTTGGTGGCGCTTTGGATGCCTTCGAACCATGAGCTGCTGGCGGCGCTGTTGCTCGATGGTTTGACGTCTTCCGCCAAACAGCCGGTCAGCGCGAGCGCGCTCAGCAAAAGTGGGAACATCAGCAGGCGTTTCACATGAGGCTTATCGGCGGTTTTTCGCGACTTTATGAGCTTTCAGGACCCTGAATTGTTCGCCGATTATGAACGTTTCGGAATGAGAATGAGGAAGACTCAGGCTTCGGTCTGATGGAATCTATGGATTCCTAGGGGTCTTTTCTATTTTCTGAGTTGGGACAAAAGGCGCTTTGATTGGGAGTCCAAAACGCCTCTGACCAGACTCAAGGCGGGTGAAGGCCCGTGGATTTCTTTGAATGTCCGCTGAACCGTTGGGAAATTCGCCTGCAGAATCTCAAGCACGTACTCGACCCGCTGATGCACCAGTTTGGGGGAGACCTGAATGCTCTCTGCCAAGCGGCTCCAATGAGTTCCTGTGATGGTGCCGGAGTCGCGAGACCCGCCAATTGAAAAGGCAAGGTTTTTAGAAATGCTCTTATAAACCCTGGTGCTGACAAGGTCATAGAAAGGGGCGAGCCTCCAATGATTCGGCGATGTCATCAGCAGGGAAATGTTTTTTGCGTGATTGTCGCAATTACCAATGGCGACGTTGAAAATCAACCAGTCGATGAGGCTTGCAATGTCTTGAGTCACATTGTCGCTGCGCTCGCTGAGGAAATCAAAAACCCGGGAGATGTCCGGGCCATTGTCGTTTTCGTACTTGCTCTGATGGCTGAAACCTAAAGCCTGGCAGAAGTCCTCTTGATGCAAACGTTTTAAGGAGTTGTCGATGTTCGCCCTGTCATAGCGGGCAATCAGGGCGAAATGGGTTTTTTCATGGGTGAGCAGTTCGATGTCAGCGACATCCGCCAGCAGGCCCGCTGCGAGCCAGCCACTCAAACATTCATTCTCCGGAAGATACTTGAAATGACGGCTTGGCAATTTCAAGATATGGGACGAGGGTGCCCCCGCCTGGGGAAGATAGAGTTTCCCATCTCTGTAGTAAACGGGGAGTTTATCCTGTGCGCCAGCCAGGGATAAACGAATGTCTCCATCCCTGTTGTAGGTTGCGAACACATCGGCGCCGCTTTTCCATGTTTCCCAAATTTTCGCGAGTGAAAGGCCGCGGTAAAAGTCCCCATCCCGGTGAAAATGAGAACCCTGCGGGCGGATCTCAAGCGCGCCGGCACAGTCCCCGCCGATTTCTTTGAGCAATGAAAAGTCATTGCTGATGGAGATCCCGAGTTTTCTGGTAATGGCGGCGCGGACGTCTCCTTCCGGCAAAAAATTGGCGAAAAATCGCTTGGCGGCGTGCGGGGCGAAATTCCCGGAGAGAGGAAGAGAGGCGGAAATAGCGAAGGATTTCGGGTTGGACGTCCAGTTCACATCATACTGGAAGCTCAGTCCTTCCGATTCTTCACGGATTCGTCCGACAAGGTCCTTTTCAAAAAAGACATCCAGGGTCTCAGTCATGGTGCTCGCGGCTCGTGATGGACAGATCGAGCCCCAAGCGTTTCAACACGTGCAGGGCTTTACCGAACTCCATGGTTTTTTTGCCATGTTCCAGCTCTGAAATAAAGCGTCGACCGACGCCTGAAATCCGCGCGAGTTCTTCTTGGGAAAGGCCACGGGCTTTCCTCGTTTGTCTGACGATGGTTCCAATGTCTTCCAACGAACGAATGTTTCTCAAGAGAACCTCTTCCTGAAATTATACTCTTGATCCCGATCGGGCGCAATCTAAGTCTTTGAACCAATTTGATCCCGTTCAGGATCAAATTGCTGTGGTATTTCATCATGATCCCGATCGGGATCATGGGTCATTGAAGCCAGTTCGTCCGGTCTTCCGCTCGTACGGGCACGCGGCGTGCGCCGGGCGGCACCAAGTGGGCCTCGACCCGCCCTGCGCCCATGGTGATCTCCAGCACGCGTTGCCGGTCGGAGCGGTCATTGTCGATCCAGCGCAGCTCTTTTTTGAGTTTTTCATCGAGGGCGATGCGACTGTTTTCCGGGGTGATGCGCAGGGTCTGCTCGGGCAGTCGGCCTTTCAACCATTCCGGCGAAACGACCTTGAGCGTCCAGGTGCCGATGGGGATGTCTTTCGCTTCCAGGCGATCGCCGTTGAGGCGGGCCTGCACCGGAATCCGCTTCGGTTCGCCATGCACTTCGCGGGTGCGGTCGCTCGGCGTGAGCTCAAAGCCCAGGGAAATCTCCTCGAAAGAGGCGTCGCCGCGAGGGCGTTGGAAGAAATCCGAGAGGAGGAACTGCCGGCGCTCGCGATCTTTCAAGGAGACCGGCAGGCTTTTGCCATTGGCGTTCACGTAGCGGATGACGTAGTCCCCGGCGGGAAGATCCAAGGGCAGGCCGCCGTACCATTCGCGCCACACTTTGCCTTTGATGAGGACCTGGAAGTGATCGGCGGCTTCGGAGCCGCGCACATGGAGCTGAGCGGGTCCCATTTGATCTTTGTTTTCGCCGGTGGCGCCGCCGCCAGCCGTTCCGGTGCCCAGGCTTCCCTGGTTGGTGCCGCCCGTGGCGGAGGCGTTGGCGTCGGCATCGGGTCCCAGTTGCTGCAGGCGCTTCACCGCCTCGGCCTGCAAGGATTCCGACACGGCTCTTTGCATGTCGTAGGAACTTTCGGCCGAGAAGAACTTCACCTGCACGTTCGTCGTTTTGGGATCCTTCAGGCACTCGAGTTTTTGCGCGTCGTTTTTCAGGTCATAGCCGACGATGACGAGATTGAGTTTTTTCCGGCGCGCGCCCAGGTCGCGGTCGAGGGCGAGCAGAGCTTGGCAAGGATCCTCGCCGCAGGTGTCGGCGCCGTCCGTGAAGAGCAGGGCGGTGGAGCCTTTGAGATCCTGCGACCAGTCGCGCATGTAGCGCAAGGTGCGGGCCAAGGGCGTTTTGCCGTAAGGACCGGGCTTCATCCCCAGGGTGGTCGCGAGGCTCTGGGCGGGCGTCGTCTTGAAAACTTGGAAGTCCTGACAGCCCTTCGCGGGATTGGCTCCGAAGACCACCATGCGCACGGATTCGCCGGCGGGAAGGGTGGACAGGACGGCGCGGGCCTGGTTTTTTAACTGCAGGATTTTCGGTTGCTGCTCCAAGGCCTGGTCCATGGATCCACTGAAGTCGAGAACAAGCAGCAGGGCGATGGCGGGCGTCACTGCCATAAGTTATCCCCTCCTTTAATGGAGAAGCCCACGGACATTTTCTGGAAGGTGAGGCTGGATCCGTCCAGTCCCGTGATCAGGTTCCGGTTGATTCCCGCCGTCTGGCGGTCCATCTGCCAGAGGGCGTGGGCGCACAAGGCGAATTGCAGGCCGAAACGCTTCATCTCGGTCGTGCAGCGTTCGCCCCGCGCCTGCAGGACATTGCGGTTGAACGGGGATTTGCGGTACCCGAGTTTTTCCGAGACATTGGAAAACAGGCTCACGCCGATCAGCGCGTTCCACGTCGGTTCCCCGAGGCCGAGCTCCAGGAGCCCGCTTTTCATGTCGACGGAGTAGGCGCTGACCTCCTCCTGGCTGATCGTGTATTTGGTCTGGTCCATGCTGAGGACGCCGATCCATTGATAGGTGCCGGTCAGCACGCGCCATTCCGTTCCGTAGGTCATCTCGCTGATGCCGAGGTCGGAACCTTCCAGGCCGCTCGGCCCGCGCGCCGGATTGGCGGCCCGCAAGAACAGGCCGCCCCGCAGGTTCTGCCCGGCCATGGTCAGGACTTTCAAAGGACGGACGTTGAGTTCGAAACGGAATCCGCCCAGAAAACTTTTGGAGGCGGTGTTTTGCAGGATGGTGCTGTCGGATTTGACCTCGAGTCTTTCCGCCTGCAGACCCAGCCGCGCATCGAGCAGGAGGAAATCGCCCTCCTTCAGGCGCTCGCGCTCGAAGGCCGTCAGCCGGGGATCGACCGGGGCGGGTTTCGGATCCGGTTGTTTCACGTAGGGAAGGACCGGGAATTTCCGGAGCAGCAAGGGGTACTCGGGGTCGCTCGGGCGGATGATCTTCAGTCCGCCGTCCTCGACGGGCTCGGTGGGAAGCTTCGGATTCCATTCCTCGCCCTCGTTGAGGGAGACGAACCGGCAATAAGGATCGCAATTGAACAGGATGCCCCGCGCGGGACCTTGGCCCGGGAATTTCCCGTCGAGGGTCTCCTGGGTCAGAAACAGCGTGGCGCCGTGAGAGTTCCACGGAATCAGAAGGAGCCAGCTGCAGAGGAACAGAAAAGATCCCGCTCTCATAAGAGTCCTTTTAGAGTAATCTCGCGCCTTGATCTCAGGCCAGGGAAAAGGCGGGATCCAGACCCCATCTTAAGGACTGTTTTGTTTTTCTGAACGACCTTGAGTCCAGAAATGCTTATGTGATGCAAATCAGGAACCGACGAGGACAGGGAAGAGGTTTCTTATGTTGAAACGCCGTCATCAACTTTTGCCGCTTTTCGCGTGCCTGTGGCTGTGCAGCGCCTGCACGTCGAAATTGATCCTGCAATCGGATCCGCCCGAGGCGGACATCCTTTTGTCGACCTCCGGTCAGAAGGACAAAGTGAAGGCGGGGAAAACCCCGCTCGAGCTGACCGAGAAGCAGTTGGCCGACATGTTGAAACTCACCCCGCAGCGCACGGACCTCATCGAAGTGACTTTCGAGAAAGCCGACCGCGAGACGCGCACCATCCTGCTGCCCTCGAACCGCTGGGGCGAACTCACCAAAACGGTGAAGGTGGAGCTGAGCCCGCGCGAGAACGAGGGCACGACGGTCACGCGCCTGCTGCGCCACCTGTTCAACGCCCGCAAATTCGCCGAGTCCCGGCAGTACGATCAGGCCCATGCCGAGATCGACCGCGCCCTGCAACTCGACTCCACCCTGGCGCAGGCCATGGTCATGAAGGGCAGCGTTTACTTCCTGCAGGGACAGACCACCGAGGCCGAGGCCTGGTATAAAAAAGCCCTGGAGAAAGACCCGAGCCAGTCGGAAGCCGTGCAGATGCTCGAGAAAATCCGCAACCGGAAGGGGAACTCGCCGTCATGATGAGTTTCCGTTCGGGACTTCTTTTCCTGGCTTCCTTCTTCGCCGTGAACGGGGCGTTCGCGCAGGCGCGTCCGACCTCGGCGCTGATGGAGATCCGCACGAAGCTGGAAAAAGAGATCCAGGGCAACCTCGAGAACGCCATCGCGACGCAGCTCGAGCGCGGCACGTTCAACGTCTCCGTCTCCGTGAAACTGTCGGAAGCGGGGGACGCCAAACCCCCGGAACAGCCGAAGATCCCTTCGGACCGTCCGCTGGGATTGGACCTCGGCGCCATCAACGTCGAGGAGATCGTCAATTCCTACGAGCGCGAGATCGAAGAACTGAAGTTGAAACAGGCCCAGGCCAGGAAAGAGGACAAGCCGCGCTTCAACGTCGATCGCATCGCCGTGGACGTGGGCCTCGCCGAGGACTACCCGGAAGAGTACCGCAAGACCTTCGCCGACTGGCTGAAAGCCAAAGTCGCGAAGGACTTCGGCCGCATCGCCCAGTCGAGCGTCAACGTCATCCACCGTTTGAAAGTCATTGAAAAACCGAAGGAAGAGATCCACAAGACGCCCTTCGACCGCCTGCGCGAGCTGCAGCAGCTCTCTGGCCTTTTGATCCTGGGTCTCCTGCTCGCCCTCGGCGCCTGGCTGATCGGCCGCTCCCTGATCAAGGCGGCGCGCGAGCAGCAAAACGTCGCCCTGCAGCCCACGGGCACCTTCAACCTGGAATCCAATCTGCCGGCCGCGGCCGCCGCGGCGGAAGAGGCCAGGCCCGAGATGGACGCGACCATCCCGCCCCTGGAGCACCTGCCATCGCCCGTGCACACCGAGACCCTGGTCACGAAGATCGCCTTTGTCTGCATCGAGTTGCAGGGCCGGTTGAACGAGTTGGTGCGCGTGTGGATCGATTCCGGCGAGGAAGGCTACATCAAGACGGCCCTGCTGATCGACGCCATGATGACGGCCCGGGAGAAAATGCTCACGCAGGCCGGCGCCATGCCGATGCTGCAGATCCCCCTCGATGAGGACCTCGTCACCTCGCGCGAAGAGCACCTGGCGGAAGCCTACCGCCGCATCATCCAGATGGATTTCGCCGAACGCATCCCGGTGCTGGAGCAGATCTACTGGGATCTGATCTCGGTGCGCACCCTGGGTCTGCAGAGCCTGCGCCGCCCCTTCGACTTCCTGTCGGGCATGGGCGCCGACGAGGTGAAAGAGCTTCTGAAGACGCAGAAAAAAGAATCCCGCGCCCTGGCCCTGCTCTACATGAATGAGGATTCCCGCGTGGAGATCTTCGAAAAGGCCGAGAACGAGGAAAAAGAGAATCTCGTGCAGGAGATCCTCATGCACTCGCAGATGACCCAGCAGTCGATCTGGGACTCCGACACCGCGGTGAAGGTGACGGCGATGAACTACGCCCAGCCCGGACGCGAGCGTCTGGTGAACCTCTTCCCGCGCACCTTGGAAGTCTTGAGCGTCCTGAACTCGCTCGACGAGATCCGCATCCTGCGCAACGTGGCGCCGTCCCTGCCGGACCGTGGTTACGACCTGAAAACCCAGTACGTGACCCTGGCCTTCCTGGAGGAGTGGAAGCCCGAGTTCGTGCGCAAGCTGATGTCCAACGCCGGCTCCGACGAGATCACCGCCCTGGTGAGGGCCCTGCCCGGCGCCAAAGAACTGATCTTCGAGCAATGCCCGCCGAAGGTGAAGTTGATCGTCGAGGATGATTTGAAGGTCACCGCCAATCCGGATCTGACGGTCATGGCGGCGAAGATCGAGTCGCTGAAAAACAAATGGATGCGCCTGGTGCAGGCCGAGAAGATCCAGCTGGTCAAAGTCTTCCGCTCCGAACCGGTGAGGGAGGCCGCCCATGCAGCTTAATCGCGGGATGGTTTTCCTCTTCGTGACGCTGCTGCCGCTCGCGAGCCAGGCCCTGCGCGTCTCGGCGGTGCTGGGGTTCGGTTCTTCGACCTCGTCGCGGGACTCCAGCTACAACGAGGGGCCCTTCCTGCAGGCTTACGCCGTGGAGTACGACTACGACAGCCGCAACGTCGTCGGCGTCGAGCACGTGCGCAGCTTGAGCCTGTCGCCCATGAGCACGGCGATGTCTTACACGGGACTGGCTTACAAATACTACCTGAACGGCATCCCCAGTCCTTACAACGACCTCGGCGGCATGAAGGCGAACACGGTGGAATACCGGGACTGGTCCGTCTACACGGGCGGAAGCTTCGGCTTCGCCCAGTCCAACGCCCCCCAGGACATCGACAAGTCGCGCGCGGCGGCGGGGATCTACATCGCCCCGAAGGGCGGGGTTGATTTCCCCATGTCCGGGAATTGGGGCGTCCGCTCGGAACTGATTTTTCAAATGCTGGTGGTGGGTTCGGGATCGATGAGCTCCATGGGGCTCGCCGGCGGCGTTTATGTTTTATTTTAAGGGAGAAGTCGTATGAACTTATCAGCTCTCGTCGGGATTCTCATGGCCTTCGCCGTCTTCATCGGCGCCGCCGTGACATCAGTGAGCGACATGAGGATCTTCCTGGATTTTCACGCTTTCCTGATCGTGATCGGGGGAACGCTGGCGGCGAGCCTGATCTCGTTCTCCGGGAAAACCATGGTCATGCTGGGGAAGATCTTCCTCAAGCGCGTCCTGGGCAAGAATGACGAGATCAAAACGGCCATCGAGGAGCTGGTGGACCTCGCCCGCGGCTACCGCGAAAACGACGCCTACCTGAAGGACAAGATCCCCGCCATCAAGACGCCTTTCCTGAAAGAGGCCCTCGAGATGATGACGGAAGGGGGGATCGATCCGCAGGATGTTGACAAGATCCTCGCCAAGCGCGCCGCCGCCGTGCAGGCCCGTTACGACGCCGACGCCGACATGTTCAAGTCCCTGGCGAAATTCCCGCCGGCCTTCGGTCTGCTGGGCGCCGTGATCGGGATGATCGCCTTGATGCAGAACCTGGGCGGTGCCGACGCGTTCAAAAAAGTCGGCCCGTCGATGGCCATCGCCCTGGTCGCCACCATGTACGGGATCGCCGTCGCGAACTTCATCTTCCTGCCGTTGGGGGAGAACCTCTCGAAAGCGAACCGTTTCGATCAGACCATCCGTCTCATCGTCATCGACGGCATCAAGCTCGTGCGCATCAAAAAGCACCCGATCGTCGTGGAAGAGTCGCTGAAGAGTTACCTCTTGCCGACGGAACGCGACAACATCAAGAAAGCGGCGTGAGGCCTATTTCAATCCGAAGAACAGATAGGACAGATCGTCCACGAGGGGGCTGCCGCCGCGATAGGCTTGCAGCTCCTCCTGCATTTTGCTGAAGAACGCTTCGGTGTCGGCGCTGTCCTTCGAGGTCTTGATGATCAGGCGGAGCATGCGTCCCTCGCCGAGGCTTTTGCCTTCCGGCGTTTGCACGTCCAACAGGCCGTCGGAATACAAAACCAGGGTTTTCGGCCCCGCCTCCACCTGAATGGAGGACTCGGTGTAGACGCTGTCGGGGTTTTGTCCCAGGCGCAGGCCGTGGCGCTCCAGCAAAAGAACCAGATCCTCTTTTTTCAGGGCCTGGCCCATGGGCAGCAGCACCGGCGCCTCGTGGCTGGCGTTGCAGTAGGTGAGGACGCGGGAACGCAGGTCGAAGGAGCCGATGAAGCAGGTCATCTGGATCTCGCCGGCGGTGGTCTGGTAGATGGCCTCGTTCATCGATTTCATCAGCAGCGCCGGATTGTGGAACTTTTCCTTCTGGGTGGCGAAGGCGGCGCGCGCCGCGGCCGTCACCAGGGCGGAGCTCATGCCGTGCCCGGTGGCGTCGGCGATGCAGAAGATGATGCGCTCCCGGGTGCGGTCGTGGAACCACCAGTCACCGCCGCATTGGGCGGCGGGTTCGTAGTAACCGTAAATGGAGTTGTCGCCGTCCACCCAGATGTTGGAGGGGAAGAAGCGGCTTTGCAGGGTCGCGGCCATCTGCATCTCGTGCTCGATCTTGGATTTTTCGGCGCGCTCGAGCAACAGGCGCTGCAGCTGCGCCGTCATGTGGTTGAAACCGCGGGTCAGCTGGGTCACCTCGTCATGGCCTTTTTCCGGGATCTTCAATTCCCAGTCGCCCTGCTCGACGCGCCGGAAGGCCGCGAGCAATTCGAACAAGCGCTTGGTGAGGGTGCCGCTGAAGATGACGCCGAGGAAACCGGTGAGCACGAGCAGGCTCAGGAGGATCAAAACGCCGCGCACGAGGAAGGGGATGGCGGCCTGGCGGGTGGCGGACTCCGGCGTCGCGGCGACCAGGATCAGGGGGAACTTCTGCATTTTGCGGTAGCTCAGCAGGGAGGGCCCTTTGCCCTCGAAATTCGCCTGCAGGCGGCCCGTGGGTTCTTTGTAGGCCGCGAGGCTTTTGAAATCGAGTCCCGGAAAGGCTTTGTCGACGCGTTTCCCGGCGAAGCGGATGTCATCGCTCAAGACGATCCAGCCGTCCTGGGTGACGAGGAAAATCGACGACAGATCCTGATCCGTCAGGTTGGCGGTGATGATCTCCCCGGGGATGCCCATCACCCAGGTGACGCCGTCGAGGTAGCGGCAGTGCACGAAAAAGGACTGGCCTTTCTGAAAGGGCCACCACAGGAAGGAGTGGCGGGGATCGCAGGTGCGCGCCAGCAGTTGCTTGGCGCCGTCCTCGTTGATCGGTTGGCCGGTCTGATTGGCGAGGATCTCGATCGGGCCGCGCGCCGCCGTCTGGCGCATCAGCAAGGGCAGGCTTTCTTTGCGTTGCACCAGGACTTCGAAGGCGTCTTCCAGATTCAGGGCGATGCTGTCCAGGGCGACGCGCTGGTACTCGTACAGGTAGGTGGATTTGTCCTCTTCGAAAGTTTGCGTCAGCAAATACAGCAAAAGACCCAGGGCCAGGGTCGGAAGGGCCAGAAGAACGCAGAGGATCTTGAGTCTCAATGACATGGGGTTATTCTAAAGAAGGTCGATGTCCGGTGCCAATCAATTCGGAGTGGGAACGATGAAGTCGGGACTTTTGAAAAGCCTCGTGATGGCGGGCCTGCTGAGTCTGGGCTTGCTGCCGCCCTTCTTCGAGAAAGACGTTTTGTTGTCCCTGGAACCGTCGCTGCATTCCGAGCGCAAAAACATCGGCCGTTTCGAAAGCGCGCAAGGGGACGTGCGCCGGCGTTCCGCCGGGACTTTGATCTGGTTGCCGGTCGAGTCGGGAAGCGCCGTCTATGACCGCGACATGATTTACACCGGCGGCGGTTCGGAAGCCCGCGTGCAGCTCGTCAGTCAGAACCGTTTGCGCATCCGCCCCGATTCCCTGGTGCGGGTGCAGGATTTCCAGACCAAAGACGCCGTCTCCATCAAGCAAGGCGGCTTGAAGGCGGAAAAAGGCCCGGGCGGCAAGCCCATGGAAATGAATAGCACCCAGGGCTCGAAGCGCATCGAGTTGGACCGGGAGACCGTCGATTCCGAAGAGGCTTTCCCGCCGGCCCAGATGGAGCTGGTGCAGCGCTGGGAGGACGCCGACCGTTCCATCGGCAAACCCATTCGCGCCGCCCCAAAAGCCGAGGAGCAGGCGACCCTGCAGAATCCCGTCAGCAACGAGCGGCTGTGGGTGATCATGGTTTTCTACGTCCTGGCCCTTGGTGTGGTGGCGATCGACGCCATCCGCAACCGTTCGAGCATCTAGAACCAGACCTCCCGCGTCTACATTCCCCGCTGGACTTGTCCGATGAAGCCTCATGGCCCTGGCGAAGAAAAAAACCGCGGAAGAACAACAGCCCCATCTTCAGGCCGTGCCTGAGGCCGATCCGTCCCACGACGCCTCCGACGACATCCACCTGCCTTTCACCACTCATAAAAAGCACGAGGACAGCGAAGGCATCTGGCTGATGAGTTACGCCGACATGATGACGCTGCTGATGGGTTTTTTCGCCCTCATCGCCAGCTTCTCTAAAGTCGACTCGACGGAATTCGAAAAAGTGAAAGTGGAGGCGGTCAAATACTTCGGCGGCGAGTATGAAACCCCTTACGGGGATCTCGCCCAGAAGATCAACAGCGCCATCGAGGAAATGGGCATGGCCGCCATGGTGGACGTGCAGGACAAACCCGAAGGCGTCGTCCTGGTGTTCAAGGGCTCGACGCTCTTCGATTCCGGCGCGTTCGAGGTCAAGGCGGCCGCCACGCCGATGATGCAGGAGCTGGCCAAGGTCGTGCACGGCATCGCGCCCACCCACAAGATCGTCATCGAAGGCCACACCGACGACGTGCCGATCTCCAGCGGCATCATCCTCAGCAACTGGGAGCTCTCCGGTTTGCGCGCGGCGCGCGTCGCCCTGGTTTTCGAGGAGAAGGGTTACCAAAAACCGCAGATCACCTTGCGCGGGTGGGGCGAGACGCAGCCGCTGTCCGCGAACAAGAATCCCGACGGCACCCCCAATCCCGACAACATGGCGAAAAACCGCCGCGTCACCGTCACCATCCAGAACTGATCCCGTCCGTCCCGAAATCGAACGTTCAGGGATCTGAACAAAGAAAGTTGAGTCCGTCTCAAAGCGATCGCCATCCCCTGTTCCAAGCGTTGAATGGATCAGCGAAACAAGGGATTTCATCAACCTGAGAGTTCCTTCCGCCGATCCGTTCCCATGATGCGTGCGATCCTGTCCATGATCATTTTTTGGGGAGCGATGGTGCCGGCCTGGGCCGATACCCCGCTGGTTTACGAGGGCTACCTCGTGGACACCAACAATGATCCCGTGAACAATCCCTCTTTGCCCGTGACCTTCGAGCTCGTCGGTTACACCGGCAGCACGCCTTGCGTCCTCAGCACCATCACGCCGAACGTCAACATCGTCGACGGCCACTTCAGCGCGACCTTGAATTTCGCCGACGCCTTTTTCGGTTCGGCCGCGGTCTCGGGCTCGCCGTCCTGCTCCTTCTCCCCGCAGGGCATGAGCTCCAGCCATAAATTGCGCATCACCATCGGCGGCGATGTGTACGGCGAGCTCTTCGTCGGCAACGCCCCGAAGGCCACCAACGCCCAGATGCTGTCGGGCAAAGCCGCCAACGACTTCGTGCAGACCAGCGCCAGCATCACGCAGTCGAACCTCGAGAGCGTGATGTCGCGCTACACGAACCTCAACAGCATCCTGAACGGCACTTATCCCGGCCTTGGAACCCTGTCGACGATGAGTCCGACGGGGGCGGCGACCGCTTCGACTTACCTGCGCGGCGACGGAACCTGGACGACCCCGCCCAGCGCCCCGGTGACCAGCGTGAACGGTCAGATCGGCGCGGTGGTGGTGAACGCCGCGGGCCTCGGGCTCGGCGACGCCGCCGGCAAAAACGTCGGCACGGCGGCGGGCACCGTGGCCGCGGGTGATGACCCGCGCTTCTCGGACCAGCGCGCGCCTTCCGCGCACACCCACAACGCCTCGGACATCAACGCCGGCACCTTGCCTGTCGCCCGCGGCGGGACGGGTCTGTCCTCCTTGAGCGGCAATCAGGTGATTTTATCCAACTTCACGGGCACCGCCTTCACCGGCCTTTCTTTGTGCGCGAACGGCGAAGTCCTCGGCGTGAGCGGGGGCGTGTGGTCGTGCGTGACGCCCTCGGGCGGTGGCGGCACCGACAACACGAAGCTGCCTCTCGACGGCTCCGTCGCGATGACGGGCGCGTTGCAGATGGGATCCAATGACGTGACGAACACGGGTCACATCACCATGGGCGCGCAGAGAAGCCTGCGCGTCGGCAATTACAATCCGACCCAGCAAAACACTCTGATCAGCGGTTTGAACTCCGGTCACAGCGGCACCCTTTGGTACAACTCCAGCCGCAAATCCCTGCGACTGTGGGACGGCTCGGACGCGCAGGAGATCCTGAGCTTCCCGCAACCCGGCGGCGCGCAGGACGGCCAGTCCCTGAAGTGGAACAACACCACCCAGCAGTGGGAGTACTTCACGGCGGGTTCCGCCGGCGCCGGCATCGCCAGCATCAACGGTCTCACCAGCACCTCGCAGAGCCTGACGGTGGACACGTCGGGTTCGAGCCTGAGGTGGACGCATGCCACGGGCACCCACACGTTGAGCATCCCCATGGCCAATCAAGCGGGCGTCGTAGCGGGTCTGGTTTCGAAAACGGATTATGACGCCTTCAGTGGCAAGATGGACGCGCCCGTCGGGGCGAGCGGTCAGTTCCTGAAGTCCAGCGGCAGCACCTGGTACGGGGCCACGATCCAATTCGCGGACGTGAAGAACTCCCTGGGCTCTTCGGCCTTCAACTTGGCGGGTTGCACGGCGGGGAAAACCGTCGCCTGGTCCTCGCTCACGGACACCATGACCTGCCAGAACATCTCCATCACCAAATCCCAGATCAGCGATTTCCCGACCTTGGGGGATGCCGCCGGCAAAAACGTCGGCACCGCGGCCGGCACGGTCGCCGCCGGCGATCACACGCACACGGCGGATCAGATCAGCAGCGCCACCGGCAAGTACTTCACTTACAAGCCGGGGAATTCCGCCTGTGCCAGCGGTCAGACGCTGATCTGGAGCGTCGCTCAGGAACGCTGGGAGTGCGGCGCCGCCGGCGGTGTGACCGCGGTGACCGGCACGGCGCCGATCTCCGTTTCTGGCGGCGCTTCGCCCGTGGTTTCGGTCGCGAACGCCAGCACATCCTCGGCGGGTGTCGTGACCTTGGCCGCCTCGGGCGACACCTCCGCGGGCAAGGTGGTTCAGGGCAACGACAGCCGTTTGAGCGACGCCCGGGCCCCGACGGCGCACGCGCACTACATGAAGTACGTCGCGGTGAGCACGAGCATGACGTTGCCGAGCGCCACCGATGACCACAACGCCGTCTACAACGTCACGGCCACGACCGATGTCACTCTGACTTTGCCGCTGACGCCGAGCACGGCGGGCTTCCGTCTTGAAATCAAGAAGACTTCGGCCACGGGAGTGCTGACCATCAATCCGAACGGTCGAAAGATCGACGGCAGCAACTCGTCGCTGACCCTGACCAACCAATACGCCAGCATCGCCCTCGTTTGGATCGGGACGACGGACGGCTGGATCGTGCAGTCGCGTTACGACGTCTCCCTGCTGCTTTTCGATGATCTGAACAATCTCCTGTCGCAGCCGGTGAGCGTGGACAACGTCGTCTGCAAGAAAATCAAGATCGCAAATAAAGGTTATCTGCCGGCTGACTTCTATATTGATGGCCTCAGCAGCGGTGACATGGATCTCTGTTATACAGATTGTCCACGTACTTTTGCGTCGAGAGTGAATCTCACAAGAGGCAGTTCTTGTGTTTTTGGGGTCAAACTTCGAGCCGGGGTTCCAAGCGGCAACGGAGCAATTACCACCTACGTCGCGGGCACCACCCGCGATCTTTCTTTTGAGGGTACCGCATCTTCAGTGGATGGATGCACCGGCACGTCCACGTCGCCCACGATCGGACAAGTCTGTGTGGATGGAAGCAGCCTGTATGCCGGTCAGGCCCCTTCAGGAAAGAGATACATTGTCTTTGCTTCCACAGAGGTGCAAAATCAGCCGTTTTCAACCACCATGAATGTGAACTATGGCAGCGCTTTGAAGATGGATGATGGGCAGTACAATACGGAACGGCTTTCCACGGAGTTCCACGTCCCTATGTACGCCGATCCTCAAGCGGCGAAGCTTTGTTATAATTACACTTCAACGAATGGATGGACTGATTGGTTCTTGCCCGCGCCTGATGAATTGATGTTTCTTTCTACGAACAAGGTCGCTCTTGGTTTGAGCGGATCCTATTGGTCTTCTCACGCTGCTTCGAACAACAATGCCACGCTTTTTTCGATGGTCGATGGCACCACTTCATCGGTGATAAGGTCCGCGTCGCATCCAACCATCTGCGCCCGCACCTACTGAGTCTTCATCCCGTGAATTTCCCTCTGAAATCCCGCTCTCCTTGAGACAGCGTCTCCTCCCAGGAATTCGTCAAACCTGTGAACTGCCGACCAAAGAGACGACGTTTCAGTCTTCCCTTCCCCCTGTGAGTTCCATTTCATCTGGCCCCTCGCTTGCATCACCCAGGAGCGGGGGTTCCACATGAAAGCAAATCAATTTGAGACTCGACAAATTCTCCGCGCTCTGTTGATTCTGACGGCGGCTTTCCTGGCGGCCTGCTCGAAGCCGATGAACGCGCTGATGGAAGGCGACCTGGCCTCCCTGGCCTCGTCGGAGTCGTTCTCTTCCCTGACGGCGGATTCGCCCTTCAAGTCGGGCAAGGTTCGGATCGAGCCCGTGTCCAGCGAAGCGGGAACCCTGTCGGTGCTTTCCGCCGGCTCCCTGGAGGCGTCCGTGCTGCTGGATTTGAACTGTTATGACCGCCGCGGCGGCGCCTTGCTGGTGACCCCGGCCCTCGTGCAGTCGCAGCGCCAGGCCGGCATGAAAATGCAGGCCTTCCGCGTGTCGGGCCTGAGCGAAGCCTGGTTGCAGGCGAATCAAAATGAGATCGAGAAGGACGAGTGCATCCGCGGCGTGACCCGCGAGATCAGCGGTCAGCTGCTGGCCGCCTCCAACGACCCGATGCTCGGCCAGCAATATTACCTGAGCTACCTGAACGTGCCGAAGGCCTGGGACGTCCTGGAGAAAGCCGGCGTGCCGGCGGATCTCAAGGTCCGCGTCGCCGTCATCGACAGCGGCGTGCTGCTGACCCATGAGGACCTGATGGCCAACCTCGCGGCCCCGGTGAACGGCAAAATCGGCCGCAACATGACCGGTGACGGCAGCGGCGACGGCAACGCCGTCTACCCGCACGGCACGCGCGTCGCCGGCTTCATCTCCGGCGTCATGAACAACGGCGTCGGCATCGCCGGCGTGTCGGCCAACCACGCCGAGATCTACCCCCTGGTCGTGACCAACGACAAGGGCATGGCTTCGGTGACCGCCGTCGCCAACGCCGTCCGCCTCGCCGCCGATCAGGGCGTCGACGTCATCAACATGAGCCTGGGTTTCAACGTCAACAACGCCATGCTCGAGGACTCCGTCCGCTACGCCGTCAGCAAAGGTGTTTTCATCGCCATCGCCGCCGGCAACAACGGCAAGGAAGTGAAAGTCGGCGGTGACTTCATGATCCCCGCCATCTGGTCCGCCAACCTGCCGGGCGTGATGTCCACGGCCAACATCGACATCAGCACCGATGACCTGCACAGCTCGTCGAACTACGGCGCCCAGCACATCGAGATCGCCGCCCCGGGCGCCAACACGCCGAAGCGCGGTCTTCTGACCACGAACGTGGACGGCGCGGGCCAGAGCGCTTACGGCGTCGGCACGGGCACCTCCTTCTCGAGCCCGCTGCTCGCTTCGGCCGCGGCCCTCGTGAAAGTCATGGCGAAACACAAAGGCCGCGACATCTCCGCTGCCGACGTGGAAAGCCTGATCACGAAAAGCGCCAAAACGCTGGGCTCCCTGTCGGAAAAAGTGCAGGGCGGCCGCAGCCTCGACATCGGCGCCCTGCTGACGCAGACTAACACCTGGCTCGGCGGCGCGTCCGCGCCGACGGAAGACACGCCTTACGCCTTGATGTGCGACACCATCACCAACGTCACGGCCGCCGTGGAATGTCTCTGCGCCCCCATCAACAACTCCTCCATCGGCGTGATGGGCACGTCGGCCTACGCCGCGAACTCGAACATCTGCAAAGCCGCCCGCCACGCGGGTGTCTTCTCGGGCCTGAAGGACACGAGGGTCAAGATCCAGCCCATCGGCATCTGCCCGACGTTCAAAGCCTCCACCCGCAATGGCGTGGCGTCCATGGCCCGCGCCTCGGCCGGGGACGCTTTCATCTTCGCCGGCATGAGCGCCACCTGTGATTCGGATGATTCCCAGGGCGGCCAGGGCCCGCAGAATCCCGTCGAGCCCAAGCCGGACACCACGGCCATCGAGACGTACGTGGAAATCCTGTACCTCAACTTCATGGGCCGCGCTTCGGACAACGCCGGTCGCAACCACTGGGTCCAAGCGGTGCTGAACGGCCTGAGCTGCCGCGACCTCACCCGCAGCATCACGGGCTCCCCTGAGTTCGCCGGCCGCCAGGCCCAGATGAGCCACCGCCAGTTCATGGACACCCTGTACGGGGGGATCATGGTCCGCAAAGCCGACACCGCGGGCCTGGCTTACTGGGAAGGGCTGCTGAACAACGGCACTCTCAGCCGGGACGCCGTGGCCGAGTCCTTCACCACGAGTGGCGAGCATCGCTCGGTTTGTGAGAAATACCAAATCGCCTGGTAAGGTCCGGGAGTGGGCGGGGGCGTCAAAGAGGGCGGGTCGCCCGCTTTTTGAACCCCCTCCTTCCGGTGGTCCCGGGAGTTCCTTCAAAATCAACCCCTCCGCCCCCTTGAAAAAGCGGGGCGGATTTGTTTTATTGAGAAACGCTGTTTAAAAAAAGAGAGAGCGGGTCAGGGTCGTTTTTCCGATGGTCTCTGCGATCGCATGGACAAGGGGGGCGGAGTGCGGAAAAAAGTGGTGATGTTTGTCGACGATGATGACTCGTTCCTTTATTTCGTGCGTCAGGCCTGCCGCAAAATCGAGCAGGTCCATGATGTGCTGGAGGCTCGGGACGGCATGGAAGGCATCGATCGCCTGAAAGACCTCCTCCGTGAGAACAAAAGCCTTCCCAACCTGATCTTCGTCGACATCAACATGCCGCGCCTCGATGGTTTCGGCTTTCTGGAAAATTTCAATGAGCTCCGCGAACGGCACCACGAACTGCGCGACGTGAAGCCCATCACCATGCTGACTTCGTCCGAGCAGAGCCGGGATCGGGAAAAGGCGCAGCGCCTCAAGGCGGACCAGTACATCGTGAAGCCGGCGACCCTGGCGGAAGCGCGGCAGATCATCTCCGAGGCCACTCAGTGAAGCAATGGATCTTCGAGGAGATCTTCGAGCGCAGCCCCGTCGCCATGCTGTTGGTGAAAGACAATGGCGAGATCGCCCTTGTCAACCGGCATGCGGAACACATGTTCCTGTACGAAAGGTCGGAGCTGATCGGCTCGAAGATCGAGACCCTGGTGCCCGAAAACGCCCGCGGCCGCCACCCGGCCCTGGTGAAGGAGTATTTGAACGCCCCCCTGTCCCGGCAGATGGGAAAAGGGCGGAACCTTTTCGGCGTCAAAAAAGACCGCAGCCTGTTTCCCATCGAGGTGGGCCTGAATCCGATCGAGATCGACGAGCAGGTGTTCGTTCTGAGCTCGGTCATCGACATCACGGAGCGCCAGCGCGCCGAGGAGAAATTCAAGGCCGCCGTCGAGGCCGCCCCCAACGGCATGCTGATGATCGACTCGACCCGCAAGATCGTCCTGATCAACAAGAAAATCGAGGAGATTTTCGGCTTCACCCGGGACGAGCTGGTGGGCAACACCATCGAGATGCTGGTGCCCGAGGACTTCAAGGGCCACCATCCCAAGTTCGTCGAGTCCTTCCTGCGCAAACCCGAATCCCGCGCCATGGGCATCGGCCGCGAATTGTTCGGCCGGCACAAGACCGGGAAGCTGATCCCGGTGGAGATCGGCCTGCAGCCCATCACCGCCGGCGGGGAGACCTTCGTCATCAGCTCCGTCGTCGACATCACTTACCGCAAACACGCCGAAACGGAGATCCAGCGGAAAACCGAGGAGCTGGAGGAATTCTCCTACCGCACCTCCCATGACCTGCGCTCGCCCTTGAAGTCGATCGCCGGGATGGCCGAGTGCATCCTCGAGGACCTCGAGGAGAAGAACGAGGAGGCGGTACGGGAGAACGTGCGGCGCATTTCTTCCCTGTCCGTCAAGCTGATGTCCCTGATCGAGGACATCCTGACACTGACGAAGGTGGAGGCCTCCCAGGAAAAGGCCGATCCTTTCCGCTTCGAAGAGTACGCCACCCTGTTCCGCGAGAAATACAAGGCTCTGCTGCTGGAAAACCGGGTGCAGGTCGAATTCAACTTCCTCCATCAGAAGGATCTGACGGCGCAGCCGACGCGCCTGACCCAGGTTCTCGACAACCTCATCAGCAACGGCGCCAAGTACTTCGACGAGAAGAAGGACAATCGCTCCGTGAAGGTGCGGACCTTCAACAATGCCCACCGGTTTTTCATCCAGATCGAGGACAACGGCGTCGGCATCCCGGTCGAGCGGCAGGAGGAAGTGTTCGGGATGTTCAAGCGCTTCCACGGCCCGTCCGTGCAGGGCAGCGGCCTGGGGCTTTACCTGGTCAAGAAACAGATCCACAAGATGGACGCCCAGATCAGCTTTGAAAGCGGTGCTTCGGGCACGGTGTTTTACCTGGAGTTTCCCCTGATCGCGCCCGGCCTGGACGGACACGGGATCTGACCTTCAGGCGCTGCGGTTCAGGAAGAAAAGATACTTCGACGGCACGACGTCCATTTCCATCTCGGCCTTGCAGTTCGGGCATTCGACCTTTTCGGGCAGGTTGATCTTCGAAGGCGCGGCGGCGCTGGCGAATTCATAGTCGGTGCCGAGTTTCATCAAGAGGGATTTCTCGGCGTTGCAGTCCGTGCAGGCGTAGGGCAGGTAGAAGGACAGGATCTCGGTCCACTTCGGGATGAAACCCACCACCATGTTGATCTGGTTGATGACCAAGTGCGGGCACTCCACCAGGGTGAAGCGCATGTCCGGCGTGAAACGGCCGGTCCATTTGACCCAACCGCCGACGCCGACGGAATTGATGTAGTTCATGTGGGCGAGATTCAGCTCCAGGTGCTTCACGTCGCGCAGGTCGATCTGGAACAGATCCGTCTGTTCGCCGACAAAGCCGATGACCTGGACGTCCACACGGTCACCTTTGCGCTGAGTCACGATCTTCGAGCTGCTCATGGGACTATTTTCCAGAAAGGTCCTGGCGAAGGCAACGGCCGGCCGGGCTTGAGTCCGGTCAATTCCAGGAAGAAGACGGGATCTTGACCGAAAGATCCGGTTTGAACGCTGATTTCGGACAGCTCCCAAGACCAACGGCCCGCCGTTGCTGCCGGGGGAGCGCGGCCCGCCCGGGAAAAACGTTTTCGTCCGCGCCGGTCCGGTGCGCCGCCAACGGGCGCGTCGGCGGATCCCTTCGCGCCGGCGCGAAGCCGTCAAGACAGCGTTTTCCATAGACGCAAAACTTCAATCGCGAACGAAACGCGAAATGTTTTTGTCGCAGATCAAAGAAAATTCGTGGAGTTGCGATCTGCGTTTGCAACGCGGCTTTCAGGTCGTATGACAAAGGGGATGTTTGAGGACATCGAGGAACAACGACAACCACCACAGAAAGGTGAACAAGATGAAAGCAGCGATTTTCGCAACCCTGATGATGGTCGGAGCCTTCGCCCAAGCCCACAACTACACGCGTGGTGAGCTGGGAATCGCCTCCAACCTGAATTCCAAGAGCTGCGCGCAAGCGCAGGATTTCGTGGCGACCCACGGCTACTTTATCCGTTACACCTATGACGGACCGATCAAAGTCGTCGTGAAAACGGATGAGTTCCAGTGCCCCGGCCGTCAGCTCGCCCCGGTGTGGGAGCCGACGACCGACAACGACATGTGCGTTGTGGGTTACCTCTGCCGCAGCGGCAACTGATCGCCCGCCGCGCCTTCCTGATTCTTTCGCAAGAGAGCCGGCCTCGCGCCGGCTTTTTTGTCAGGACTTCGCCGTCCCGTCGCGGAAGTACCAGCGGCCTTGCTGGCGGCGGAAACGGCTTTTCTCATGATGCACCCGCGTTTCGCCCCCCGTGCGGTAGGTGGCTTTGAATTCGACGAAGCCTTTGTTGCCCTCGTCGCGGCTGGCGATCACTTCCAGCCCGAGGAACTCCGCTTCGCGGGCCCAGGCCTCGTTGGCCGCGCGGTCGATGCCGGAGCGGGTCTGCGGATCCGTCGTCTCGAAAATGTAATCGATTTTCTTCAGCGCGTAGGCCGAATAGCGGGAACGCATCAGGGCTTCCGCCGTGGCCGGCAGGTCCGTGCCGTCGTGAAAAGGGGCGCAGCATTTTTCATAGGGCAGGGGATGTCCGCAAGGGCAATTCATCTCTTGGGTCTACAGCGGGGGGCGGCCCGGGGGGAAGCTTTTTCAGCCCACCGATCGCACGCCCCGGCCGTCATGGCGCTGGCGCCAGGTTTCGATGACGGGGCAGACGCGGTGGCGATGGGCGAGGGCGCGCAGGATCTCCTCCTGCACGGGGTCCCGCCACAGCAGGCAGCGCATTTTTTGCAGCAGGGGCCCGCTCACGACCAAATTGGAGGATTCATCCTGAGTCACGAGTCTCACGACCGTCATAAAGACCATCCCAGTGAGAGGTTTCCTGTCTTCAGGGTAGCAAGGACCGGGGCTTTTCCAAATCTTTGCCGGCCAAGTCGACGGTGATGACAATCCCCTGAAAATGAAAACGCAATGAACACGAGGTCCAGCTCCAAAGCGGCTTTAATGCGTTTCCGCGGACAGGGGTTGAGTGGCGCCGATCCGGGCGAAGAGGCGTTTGGCGATCTCGTCCCGCAGGTGCTGGGCGTCCCGCAAAAGGCGCTTCTTCGTGTCGAGCACGTCCCAGTCCGGGTGGAACTGCACGTACTCGCGCATGTGGTCGATGGTGCGGGCGCTGCTTTCATCGTCGCCGACCTGGGCCCGCAGGTTCAGCAGGTAGAGATTCGCGGCCCGCATGAAATCGCCATAGTCCACCTCATTCAGATCGCAGATCTGATCGATGAAGTGGTGGACCGCGCTCAGGAACTCGAATTCGGCCATGCGCATAAGCACCTCCGCAGGGAGAGGATGCCACGCTTTTTGTGGGAAAAACCGGATGTGCGGAAGACTTCAAAACATCTTCCGCACAGGGTCATCAGCCTTGGCTGTGGATGATGCGCTTCAAGGGCTTCGAGCTGACGAAGAACAGCGCCGCCCCGAACATGACGAGCCCCGCGAGCATCAGGAAGAATTTCTCCTCGCCCAGGGTTTCGAAGTACATGCCGAGGTAGCCCGCCAGGTAATTGCCGAAGAAGCTCGACATGAACCACATCCCCATCATCATCGACACGACTTTCACCGGCGCCACCTTGGTCACCAGGGACAGCCCGATGGGGGAGAGGTACAGTTCACCCAGGGTGAACAAACCCACGGTGGCGATCATCCACAGCGGGCTCACCAGGACGCCTTCCCCCATGTTGCGCGCCACCAGGAACATCAGCACGTAGGCGAGGGCGCACAGCAAACAACCGAGCCCCATCTTCGTCACCGAGTTCGGTTCCCGGCCTTTTTTGTTCTGGCGGTCCCACAGGCGGTTCAGCAGGGGGGCGAAGGCGATGATCAGGGTGGGATTGATGGCCTGGAACCAGGTGGAGGGCACCGTCCAACCCAGCACGTTCCAGTCGACGTTCCGGTCGGACCAGATCTGCAGGATGTTGCCCTGCTGCTCGTAAACGCCCCAGAAAAGGATGTTCACCACGCACAACAGGATCAGGGCGGCGATGCGTTTGTAATCCTCGCCGTCCAAGGGCCCCGCCGGTTGATCGGTGACCTCCTCTTTGGTCAGGTGATCCAGGGGTAGCTGGCGGCGGCCCAGGTGGTAGACCGCCAGGCCGATCATCATGCCGACCCCGGCCGCGGTGAAGCCGTAGTGCCAGCCGACTTTCTCCCCGAGGGTGCCGCACACCAGGGGCGACAACAGCGCGCCCAGGTTGATGCCCATGTAGAACAGGGTGAAGGCGCGGTCGCGGCGCGGATCGTCCTTGGTGTAGAGGTCGCCGACCTGGGTGGAGATGTTCGGTTTGAAGAAGCCGTTCCCCAGGATCAGGAACAACAGCGCGTAAAGAAAGAGGCTCTCGAAAGCCATCAGGAAGTGGCCGATGGCCATCAGCACGCCGCCGACGTAGACGGCGCGACGGGCCCCGATGTAACGGTCCGCGATCAGCCCTCCGAAAAAAGGCGTCAGATAAACAAGACCCGTGTATAGGCCGTAAATCTGCGAGGAGATGGCGATGGCGCTGAGCGGTCCCAGCACGCTTTCAAAAGCGGCCTTCAGGGTCACCAGGCCGTGGATCTTCGAGATGTCGAAACCGTCGAAGAAAATCACCTTGGTCATGTAAAGGACCAGGAGGGCCCTCATGCCGTAGTAGGAGAAGCGTTCCCACATCTCGGTGAGGAAGAGGATGAAAAGACCGCGGGGGTGACCGAAAAAAGTTTTGGGGCTGGCTGCCGGTGTTTGCATGGCCGGTAACCTCACCCGGCCCGTGGGCGCGGTCAAGAAAGAACAAAAACCCGGCAGGGGCTGCGAGCACCTGCCGGGCCATAGATCAGTCGGAGGGGGGGAATGGTGTGGTACGACCGATCGCGCCAACCGCTCCGCGCTCCGTTTCCACCAGGGGTCCCGGACGAGCGGTGCGATTGAGCCTCAGCCTGGGCGCATTCCGTCGGAAAAGCAAAAGGGCCGGGAAATCCCGGCCCTTTTGTTGTCATTCAAAAGATTCGTTTGAGGAAACGACGGGGATTCGATGACGAATCCCCGACGCCGTTCACGGCGCCGAGAGGGCACCCGGGAATTCCTGGGTCATGGTGTACTCCGGCAGGCGGCGCAGATAGCTGTCCGCCGGGAGTTTGCGCATCGACAGGAACACGTTGCTGTTCTTCACGAGGTCGTACAGGAGGTTTTTCGTGCCCTGACCGCGGATGAAGAAGCGCCAGGTCGCCTCGCCGTTCGAATCGAAATCCGAGAACAGCGAATCCTTCGCGCCGGAGCCTTCCACCAGCAGGAAGTAGCTCTCCTGGCGGCGGTCTTTTTTCGTTTCCTGAGCGCAGGAGTAGAGGGGCTGGAGCGTGATGTTCTTTTTGCCCAGCTCCGCCGTTTTCTCTTCCCGCGGGACCACCAGCAGGCAGGCGCGCGATTCCACGTCGAAGCTGAAGATGTGCCCTTCGGAGCTGACGCTGAGGTCGGAGCTCACGTCGGCGGAGGTTTTTTCGCCCCATCCGACCGTGTAGCCGCTTGAATAGAAAACATCCGCGCCGACGGAGGCCTTCAGGTTGAGCGCTTTCCCGAAGGGAAGGTTGTCCAGGGGGGCCGCGATGCCGGCGCTGAGGCCCGCGGAAAATTTTCCGCCGACCGACGTGCTGGTCGCCGCCGAGTAACCGTAGGAAATGCCCATGCGGAAGCTTTCCGTGAGGGCGCGGCCGTTCATCTTCTGGGGTTGGGACAGGATGTTCTCGACGAGATCAAGGCGCTTCAGCGTGAGCCATTGGGACGGGGATCTCTGGCACTCCATCACCGCCTGCTTGTCGGTGAGGGCCTTGGCGCACATCGCGGCGGCCAGTCTGTTCCAGCGGTCCTGGAGGACCGGTTGCTTCAAAGCCGTTTGCACGGCTTCATTCACGTTGTAACGGCCGCCCCATGCGCCGAAACCGCCATGAATCGTCACGGGACTCAGGCTCATGTTCTGGAACCCTTCTTCCTTCAGGAGATCCAGGGCCTTGGTGTTTTGCGTGACGCTTTGTCTTTGCGCGGACTTCTCGTGGAACTCCCGCGCGCTGGCGGCCGCCGGGTACAAGGACAGTCCCGACAGACGGCCCGGTTTCACGTAGGCCCAGAAACTCTTCTCGGCGATGCTGCCGTCGTTGAGGGGCTTCAGCGTGACGAGGGCCACGGTGCGCGACGTGAGATCGGCGATGTTTTCGATCTTGAAGGTCACCTGCGACAGGTAGTTGCCCGGGCTTTGTTCGTCCGTGGCCACGAAGTCGCTGGTCGAGATCAGGTTCTTCACGTCGAATTGCGCGGCGGCGTCCTTCGTCGGGTCGGCCTTTTCGCGGAAGAGGGCGAAGTACAGTTTGAACTGACCTTTCGCCAGGGAATCGACGCGGTCGACGCCATTGTAGCTCTTGCGGATGATGGTGGGCTTGAAGCTCACGCGGTACTGATGGGCGACAGTCAGGCCCAGCAGTCGGGTGATCTCGAAATTCGGGTAGTCGATCTTTTCGAAGGCGAAGCTCACGGAATCCAGGCCGAAACGCAGGTCCTCGGCCTTGGATTGGGCTTTCAGGCTGCCGCCTTTGATCGACATCGAGCCTTGCGCGTCCACCACCGGGATATTGGCCGGCAGGGTGTTGTCCCGCGACGTCGCCCAGGTGTTGTCCCAGGGGTTCAGCACGAGGTTGATGTTGACGCCGCCCTTATAAGGTTTGCCGGCGCGCACCGTGCGCTTGAACTGGTAATAAACCTCGTTCGCCGACATATGGGCGTACTCGTGGGTCTCGGACCACTTCACGCAGCCGTCGAAATCCGCGATGCAGGCGCCGAGCTTCAGGTCCGGGGTGCGGCACTGGGCTTCGTTGCCTTGCTCGTCGAGGACGCGAACGCGAACGCCCGTGGTGAAGGCGCCGCCGTTGGAGTCCTGCAGGCAGGCGGAGAAGTTGAACTGTTTTTTCTTCGGCACGTTGTAGGCGTTGAATTCCGCCACCGAGCTTGAGTCGATCCTGAAGCTCTTCACGCGGAAGGTGGTGCCGCTCTCTTTGTCGAAATCAGTGCTCTGGCCGGGAACGAAGTCGCGGCCTTTGCGGGATTCGGTGGAGCAACCGGCGACGGTCAGCAAAGAGACCGTCAGGGCGAAGACCAGGGATTTAGAAGAGATCATGTTTCACCTCAACGCCGAGAGTGTAGATTTCGCGATCCGATTGGTAACGGGCGGCCTGGGCTTCGGTGTCGAGCACGTCGGCCTTGGTGTAACCCGCCAGAGCGGTGATCTTGTGTTTTTTGTTTTCGATTTTCAGGTTCGTCATCGTGCCTTGGCGGTTGGTGAAGCCGCCGGAGGGCGAAGCGTAAGTCGACGGGAAGGCGTCGGACTCGATGCGGAAGGGCGTGATATTGCCCGCGATGTTCCAGCGGTCGAGGGCTTTTTTGTACTCGATCTTCACCTGGCCGGCGCTGTTCTGGCCGGAGGGGGCGAGTTCGTTGCGCAGGCTGGAGGCGCGGAGAGAAATCACATCGCCGTTCAGGAATTTCTGCGAGATGGCGGCGGCGTACTCCATGCCGCGGTAGTCGTAGGCGAAGAGGGCGTTTTTGCCCGTGCCGATGACCGTGGCGCCGAGCTGCTCGGAATCGCCGGCGGCGGTGGAAGACAGGTCGGTGAACACGAAGTGCGTGCCGGCGACGCTGAGGCCGAAGCCGCTGTCCGTTTTCAGGGCCGCCATCAGGGTGCCGTTGGTGTACAGGGGCAGGGTGTCCTCGTCGAGCACCTGGTTCGACGTGCCTCTCGAGGTCGGGATGCCTTGCAGGGCGCTCGCCGTCAGGGTGACGGCGCCGACGTCCGTGCTGCCGGCGACGGTGGCGGCGGTCCAGCTGTTCGGCCCGATGATGGAGGCGATGGGGTTCTGGTCGATGGCGAGGATCCCGCCGCTGGCCTTGAAGCCTTTGAAGGGTTTCAAGGTCAGGGAGGCTTCGTCGAGGAGCAAGGCGTTCAGGCCCGTGCCGCCCTCGGTGACCGCATAGAGGTTGCTGCTGGCGCCGGAGGTGAAGATCTGCGCGACGGACAGGCGGCCGTCGAGCCACTCGAGGAAACGCGCGTCGAAGTCGGCGCTGATGGCGGCGCGGGAGAAGCGCGAGTTGATGACCTCGTCGTCGAAATGACGGCCGGTCAAACTGATGCTCATGCTGCCTTCGTACTTGCGTTTGAAATCATCCTTGTCGTCGGCGGTCTGCGCCGGCAGGGTGGTGGACAACGAGCTTTGTTGCGCGAAAGCGCCGCTCGCCATCAGCCATCCGGCCAAAGAGAAAAGCAGGATCCTCTTCATCGTCGTGTTCCCTCAAGATAACGGTTGCTCCGGCCTCCCACAGGCGCGGTCCCCAGGTTTTAAGGGCAGGGGCCCTTTTTCGCAACCCGGGCCGGTGATTTTTCCGGGAAAAAAGCCGCTCCGGGTAAGGGTTTCAAGGACGTTCAGGGACTGAACGATCGGGTGATTTATTCAATTCCCGTTCATTGGCGTGGCCGCGGTTGCCCCGACGGGGCCCCCGTGCCATGGCAAGGGGATGAAAATCAAAGCTTTAGCCTGCTCCGTGTTGATGAGTCTGCTGTCGGGGGCCGTCGTGTCGGCCCAGGAGTCCGCCTCGCGTTCCTCCACCCGCATCCAGGACGCCCTGGAGCAGAAGAAGTTCCAGGAAACCGGGGAGATCACCGACCCGCAATTGAAAGCCCAAGCGGGCTCGTTGTCGCGTTACAGCCTCACCGCCAGCCTCAACTATGAAGGCCCGCCTTTGGGGGATCTCTCGGCCGAGGATCAGCCCAATCCCGATGGCGCCGTGGGCGGCACGGAGACTTCTCTCAGTGGCTCTTTGGGGGCCCGTTACCGTCTGAGTCCGGTGAGTTCCGTGACCCTGACGGCGGGGCTGAAGGCCCTGCATCCCCTGCACGGCGGGATGAAGCGCATGGATCTCAGCAACCCGACGCTGAGTTATGATCTGGCCCACCGGGTGGGGGATTTCCAGCTGCGCCAGGTGGCGGGAGTGAGTTCGACGACGACCCCGGCCCTCAAAAAAGTCGGCCAGGTGGCCGGTTTGTTCTACAGCTTTTCGACCATCAGGGAACTCGGCTCGAGCCGCACGTCCGCGGGCCTCACCGGCGTCGTCATCGTGCCCGTCTACGAGCGCGAGTATCAACCCACGGACCGTCGCGCCACGCGCTACTACCTCGCCTTCGGCCCGAACCTGACCTACAATTTTTCGGATCGCTTCACGCTGACGACGAACCTGCGCTTGCCCTACTGGAACCTGCGTTCCCAGGAAAACCCCTGGGCCTGGCAAAACCGCACCATCTCCCAGCGCGTCGGCCTGGGTTTCGGTTTCGGCCGCAACGCCTATGTCTCGCCGTCATTGAGTTTCTACCCCGGCCGCCTGGCCATGGACACCACGACCATCAACGTCTCCACCGTCTTCTCCGGCCTGTGAGCGGCAAGGCTCTTCCCAAAGAGCCTTCCCAAGCACCTCGATTTTCGGATCTCGATCATCGATTTTCGAATTTTGCGCCGGGGGGACCGGCCCGTGCTGTCGCGGCTCGCCCGGAAAATGGAGAATCGAAAATCGAGGAATTTTGCTGGCGCAAAATTTGGTGCCTCCGGGGAGAATCGAACTCCCACGATCTTGCGACCGGTGGATTTTGAATCCACTGCGTCTACCAATTCCGCCACAGAGGCCCGTGAAGAAGGTTCGCGCATTAAACCCAACATGACCCCCGGACTCAAGGAAAAATTTCAAGCCTGTCAGGGAGCTTGTCACTTTTTTGGTCAGAATGACCCCACCCGACTGCTTCCAGGGTTAACGCGAAGCAGCTGATATGGCTCAACTTTTGCGGGGGCGTCCGGAAAGCGGCCGTTCTGGCATGGCGGTTGCTCCAGGGCCAATTGGTCCCAAAACACCAGACGAGGAGTTGCCTTTATGAACCGTTCTTTGATTGTGGCGACGCTGTTGCTGGCCATGTCCCCGGGCATGAGTTACGCGCAGAACGGCGCCTTCGAACAGGATCTCGATCGTGAAATCGATCAGATCTCCGCGGCCCGCACGAATCCGCAAGCCGCCTATGCCCAGACCGCCCCCGCCGGAGCGACGATCGCCCCGCAGGGTTCGACCAATGGTCAGCCGATCTATATCTTGAATCAGGCGACCCCGACGTCGACGGCGCAAGTGCAGCAGGCGCAGGTTCAGAAGCAACCCCAAGTCGAGATCATCGGCTCGCCCGTGGCGAAGTCCCGCGCCGAGCAGATCCGCGACGCCCGCCAACAGGCCGAGGTGGAAACGGAAAACCGCATCGTCGAAAAGCTCGAGCAATCGCGCATCGAGGATGAAAAGCGCCGCGCCTCCATGCTGTTCGGCGGCGCCTTCGAGCAGCAATCCGCCCCGCAACCCGTGCAGCAGGTCGTCCCGGTGCAGGCCGCCCCGGTCGCCGTCGCCGCCCCCGTGGTCGTCGACAACTCCTTGAAAGAGGAGACCGTCCGCAGCGTCGTTCGCGAAGAGCTGCAAACGGCCATGAAAAAGCCCGAGCCCACCATCCCGATCGAAACGCGCTACTTCGGCGCCATCGTCGGCATCGGTGATTATCCGGACGTGAAGAACGTGCGCGGCAACTACGCGCTGGGCGCGAGCTTCGGGAACATCTACGACAACTCCATGGTCGTCGAGGGGACCTTCCTGTACTCCGACTACACCGTGGCCGATTTCCAGACGAACCCCTTCGATCCGTACTGCAATTGCTACGGCCCGAAGATGATCGACGTTCACCAGTACTCGGGTTCCATGGCCGTGAAGTACATGTTCCTGGACGGTCTGATCCGTCCGATCGCCGGCGGTCTGGTGCAGTACTCCTACCGCACCTACGGCTGGTCGAAGGACAACTTCGGCTATCCCGTGAAGAGCGACGAGGTCAACTCCCACGCCATCGACGTCGGTGTCGTGGCCGGCGCCGACATCGCCTTCAACAACCGTTTCTCGCTCGGCTTCGACTTCCGCTACATGTGGAACGTCGCCAGCCGCGTGAACTCGCAGCCCTACTGGTTCACCCAGTACCCGTACTTCGGCACGCCGATGGAAAAGCTGCAGTACTACACGATGTCCCTCGTGGGCCGCGTGAATTTCTAAGCAAGTCTTAAGTTCTGTTCCTGTTCTGGTGCTGCCCCGGGGTTCGTCCCCCGGGGTTTTTTCTTTGTGGCGGGCCGCCGCCGGCGCTAGACTGGATCCATGAGAAGCCTGATTTTCACCAGCCTGTTCCTGTTGACGGCCGGCGCGGCGCCCGCGGCGGTGATCCTGAGCCAGACCGTCGGCGCCGTCGACGAGGAGATCTTCACCTCCCGGCAGGTGGCCCTGGCGGGATTGATGGATCGCTTCATGGCGAACGTGAAGGATCCCGGCGCGCCGACGTTCCTGAAGTCCGAACGCGGCCGCCGCGAACTGTCGGGTCTGCTGCTGGAATCCGCCGTCGCCCTCGAGGCGGAGAGCTTTTCCGTGACCAGCACCGACCCCGGCGAATTGAACGCCTTGATCGGCCGCACCGAGAAGTACCTCGGCGGCCGCGCCGACTGGCGCAAACTTGAATTCAGCGGCAACGAGATCCGCAAAATGGCCGAGCGGAAACTCATGGCGAAGAACCTCATCCGCATGAAATCGGAATCGATGCGCGCCATGATCTCCGATCCCGAGGCCGCCAGTTACTTCGATCAGAACCGCGCCAAGTTCGGCAACCTGCCTTTCGACTCCTTCAAGGAGAACATCAAAAACTTCCTGGCCCAGCAGCAGCTCGAGGACCGTTTGCGTTCGTGGTTCGATATCCTGCGCCGCAAGCACAAGGTGCGCGAATTCACCGACGGTTCGGTGTCCTCCTCCACGGGAATGGGCGAGAAGCCCGGCCCATGATCGCCCAACCCCTGACCCCGGTCGACGAAGAGGCGGTCGTGCGGGCGGTGCACGGGCCGGGGGGCATCGGCATTTCACCGGCCTTCAACTGGCCCGAAGCGGCCCTGCGGCCGGAGGCGCGTTTTCAACCGGGGTGGGGAGTGTGGGAAGGGCCGCGTTTAGCGGCCTTCCTCTTTTGGCGGGAAAACGGCGGGGAGTTTGAGATCTCCGTCCTGGCCACCCACCCTGAATTCCGCCGCCGTGGCGCCATGCGCTTGCTGCTTCAACGGGTTATTGATGCACATAGTCAAAAGATCTGGCGCCTGGAAGTTCATGAGGACAATGCGGCCGCCATCGCGCTTTATCGCCAGCTCGGCTTTCAAAAGATCGCCCGCCGTGCCCGCTACTACCGGGACGGGGGGGCGGCGCTGCTGATGGAGCGCGCACCCGGGGCGCGGGAACCGGGATAAGCCCTTGCGCCGACTGGCTGTTTTTGCTATGGTCCGGGTTGTTTGAACGGGGCTTGAAGGCCCCGTTTTGTATTTGTAGGGTCTTTTGGGGTTTCATTCGGACAGGAAATCGATGTCGAATCAGGCTGGTCAAGGCACCGCTTCGTCGCCGGAGTGGATGCGAAAAGTGGAGAATCTCGCCGCGGATGTCTGCCGGCGGGAGGGCTGTTTCCTCTATGACATTGAGTTCACCGGTCTCGGCAAGGGCCGCACCCTGCGGGTTTTCGTCGACCGCGACGCCGAAGGCGGCAGCAGCATCGATGATTGCTCCAACGTGTCCAAAGGTCTGAACGAGATCCTGGACGCCGACGACGTGATCCCCGGCGGCCCCTACAACCTGGAAGTCTCCACGCCCGGCATCGACCGCGTGTTGAAGCAGCCCTGGCACTTTGAAAAGGCCGTGGGCAAAAAGATCTGGGTGAAAGTGCGCGCGCCCCTGGAAAGCCTGGGCGTCACGGACAAGAAATGGAAAAACGCCAAGCAGGTGGAGAGCACGCTCTCCGCCGCTGACGGCGAAGCGATCACCTTCGACGAGAAAGAAGGCCCGATCCGCATCCCGTTCTCCGCCATCGAGAAGGCCAAGATGGTTTTTGAAATGCAACAAAAAGGTCAGAAGAAGAAATAACCTCCGAGGTGCTTCATGGCAGATAATATGTTTACCGACCTCAGCCGGGTCATCGATCAAGTCGGCAAAGACAAGGGCATCGACAAAAACGTCGTTGTCGAGGCCGTCGTGCAGGGCATGCTGATCGCCGCCCGCAAGAAATACGGCACGTACCGCGAGATCGAAGCCAGCTACAACGAAGAGACCGGCGAAGTCGAGCTGCACGAGTTCAAGGAAGTCGTGGAGCGCGAGAAGTTCATCGACGAGGAAGTCGAAATCCCCCTGGATGAGGCCCGCAAGCTCGATCCGGACGTGCAGATCGACGACACCATCGGCATCAAACTGTCCACCGGCGAACTCGGCCGCATCGCCGCGCAGACGGCGAAGCAGATCATCCTGCAGAAAGTCCGCGACGCCGAACGCGAGATCATCTTCAACGAATTCGAATCCCGCAAGGGCGAGATCGCCTCCGGCATCGCCCGCCGCGTGGAAAAAGGCGCCATCGTCGTCGACCTCGGCCGCACGGAAGCCTACATCCCGCCCCGCGAGCAGATCCCCGGCGAACAGTACAAACCCGGCGACCGCATCCAGGGCTATCTGCTGGAAGTGCGTCAGACGACGCGCGGTCCGCAGATCATCATGTCGCGCGCCTCCGAGCTCTATCTGATGAAGCTCTTTGAAATGGAAGTTCCCGAGATCTACGACGGCATCGTCGAGATCATGGCCGCCGCCCGCGAACCGGGTCAGCGCGCCAAGATCGCCGTGCAGTCGAAAGATCCCTCGGTGGACCCGGTCGGCGCCTGCGTCGGCATGAAGGGTTCCCGCGTGCAGAACATCGTGCAGGAACTGCGCGGCGAGAAAATCGACATCGTTCCCTGGAACGAGGACGTCACCCGTTTCGCGGTGAACGCCCTCGCCCCGGCGGAGATCTCCCGCGTTTTCCTCGACGAGAACAACAAGGAGATGGAAGTGGTCGTGCCGGACAGCCAGCTGTCCCTGGCCATCGGCCGCAAAGGTCAGAACGTGCGCCTGGCGGCCAAGCTGACCGGCTGGAAACTCGACATCCTGTCCGAGAGCTCCGCCGCGTCCCGCACCGCCGAAGCCATTTACAACCTGACCCTGATCCCGGGCCTCACGGAGACCATGGCTCAGAACATTTTCCAGTCCGGTTACGGCAGTTTCCAGGCCGTTTCGCAAGCCCAGGTGGAAGAGATCATGACCATCCCGGGTTACGAGGATCCGGACAAGGCCGAGAAACTGATCAACGAAGCCAAGGCGCTGGTGGACAAGTACCAACGCGAAGGCATTCCGGTGCCGAAAGCGCCGGTGGCGGCCGCCAAGGAAGCCCCGGCTTCCGGCAACGCCAAAGAACAAGCCGAAGCGCGCTTGAAAGAGGAAATGCAGAAGCTGCAAGCCTCCGAGAGCGGCGACGGCCAGAGCGAGCAATAAGGAAAGACGCCCTGTTTTTGAGAAAAACGGGAAAGGACGAAACGCGTGAGTAATCCGAAGGTTTTTGAGTACGCCAAGGAAGTCGGGATGACCCCGCTTGCCCTCATGGACAAAATCCGTGAGTGGCAATTGCCGGTGAAAAGCCACATGGCTGAATTGCCGCCCGACGTGCTGGCGCAGATCAAGACGAGACTCTCCGGAGGCGGCGACCAGCCCGTCGAGGAAGCCCCGAAGAAAAAAGCCGCGACCCGTCGGGCTCCGGCGAAAAAAGCCGCGGCCAAAACCGCCCCGGACACGCCGGCCGCCGTCGCCGCCGCGTCCGCCGCGGAAAAATCGGCCGCCAAAGCCACGGTGGTCCGCCGCCGCGGCGCTGTCGCCGCCAACACGCTCGCTTCCGAATTGAAAGCGGAAAACGAAGCCGCCGAGGCCGCCGAAGAAATCACCGACAGCGCGGAAACCGCGCGCGAAGCGGAAGAAGCCGCGCCCAGCCCGGAGGCTGAAGCCGCCTCTCCGGCGAGCCCGGCCGTTCCGGAGCCCGCCGTCGTGACGCCGCCGCCCGCGGCGGCCGCGGCGCCGTCCGTCGCCAGTGAGCCGGAAAAACCCGAGGCCCGCCCGGTCGCGGCGGCTCCGGCCCCGGCTCGTAAAAAAGAAGTGGTGGTCGGTTCCAGCGGGGTCGCCAGCTCGCCCGCTCCGGCCCCCGTTCGTCGCAATATCGTCGGTCGCATGGACCTCTCCCGCGTGCAGCCCCCTCCGGGCGCCCGCGGTGGTTTCGGCCCCCGTCCTGCCGGTGGACCCGGCGGTGGCGGCGGCTTCGGCGCGGGCTCTCGTCCCGCCGCGGGCCGTGGCCTGCGCGCCGGCTTCGTGGCCGCCGCGACCCCGGAACCGCTGCCGCCCATCGGTGGTCATGGTTTCGACGAGTCCCGCAAGCGTCTGATTGACCGCAAAGCGAAGAGCAGCGAAGGCGGTGCCGCCAAGGAAAAAGAGGGCGAACAGGAACAATTCAACGCCGTCGAATTCCGCAAGCGCGAACTGGTGTTCCAACCGAAAAAGAAAAAAGTCCTGGTGGGCCGCGAGGCTCAACGGACTCAATTGACCCAGCCGAAAGCGTCGAAGCGCGTGCTGAAGGTCAACGGCACCATGAAAGTCAGCGACGCCGCCCAGGAAATGGGCTTGAAGGGCGTGCAGCTGATCAAAGTCCTCATGCAGAACGGCGTGATGGCGACGGTCAACACGGATCTCGACTATGAAACCCTGGCCCTCATCGTGCCGGAGTTCGGTTGGGAAGCGCAAAACGTCCTGAAGACCGCGCAAGACGTCCTGGTGGAAACCGCTTTCGGCGACCTGCAGGCCGAGAAAATCGTCCGTCCCCCCGTCGTGACCATCATGGGTCACGTCGATCACGGGAAGACGTCTTTGCTCGACGCCATCCGTTCCGCCAAAGTGGCGGCCGGCGAGGCGGGCGGCATCACCCAGCACATCGGTGCCTACTCCGTCACGCTGGATGACGGCGCCCAGATCACCTTCCTGGACACCCCCGGTCACGAGGCCTTCACGGCCATGCGGGCCCGCGGCGCCAACGCCACCGACATCGCGGTCATCGTGGTGGCGGCGGACGACGGCATGATGCCCCAGACCCAGGAGGCCGTCAGCCACGCCAAAGCGGCCGGCGTGCCGATCATCGTGGCGGTGAACAAGATGGACAAGCCTGGCGCCAACCCGGACAAAATCAAACAGCAGCTCACCGAGATGGAATTGGTCCCGGAAGAGTGGGGCGGCAGCACGATCTACGCGCCGGTCTCCGCCTTGAAAAAAACCGGCATCAACGAATTGCTCGAGCAGATCAAAGTCGTCGCCGAACTGGCGGAACTCAAGGCGAACCCCTTGCGCTCCGGCACGGGCATCGTCATTGAAGCCAAAATGGAAAAGGGCAAAGGCCCGGTCGCCACCTTGCTGGTCAAGGACGGCACCGTGAAGGTCGGCCAATCCATCGTCGCGGGCACGAGCCGCGGCCGCGTGCGTTCCTTGACCAATGACCGCGGCGAACGCGTCAACGAAGTCGGTCCCGGATTCCCCGCCGAGGTTCTCGGTCTGGACGCCGTGCCCGCCGCCGGGGATCAATTCGACGTCGTCAAAGACGAAGAGACCGCCGAGCGCGTCGCCGGGATCCGCCAGGAAACCCAGGACAAGGCCAACGCGGCCAGCAACAAGAAGCTGTCCCTCGAGGACATCTTCAGCAAGGTCACGCAAGGCGATGTGAAGGAACTCAACATCATCCTGAAAGCGGATGTGCATGGTTCCGTCGAAGCCATCCAGGGCATGATCGCCAAGCTCTCGACGCCGGAAGTGAAGGCGAGAATCCTGCACACCGCCGTGGGGGGCATCAACGAATCCGACGTTCTTCTGGCCCACACGGCCAAGGGCATCGTCATCGGTTTCAACGTGCGTCCGGACACCAACGCGCAGGCGAAAGCCAAGCAGTTGGGCGTCGACGTGCGCTCTTACACCATCGTGTACGAGCTGGTGGATGACCTGAAAAAAGCCATGTCCGGCCTGCTCACGCCCGACATCGTCGAGAAAGTCATCGGCCGCGCCGAAGTCCGCAACGTCTTCACCGTGCCGAAGATCGGTGCCATCGCCGGTTCCTTCGTGGTCGACGGCAAAGTGCAGCGTTCGAACCAGGTGCGCCTGATCCGCGACGGCAAGATCGTGCTGGAAGGCAAGATCGGCTCGCTCAAACGCTTCAAAGACGACGCGAAAGAAGTCGCGCAGGGCTTTGAGTGCGGGATCGGCATCGAGAATTTCAACGACGTCAAAGTGGGTGACGTCATCGAAGCCTTCGTCAAGGAAGAGATCGCTCGAGATTTGGACGCGGGCCCGCGGGCCTGAGCTCTTTGAAAGAGGGTTTTTTCATGGCTAAGACTCCCGATGGGCGTCGCATCGCGATGGCGGAGCGCCAGGTGCAGGAAGTGATCGCCCGTTATCTGCTCAGTCTGAAAGACGAGCTGCCGGGGCTGGTGACGGTGTCGCGGGTGCAGATGCCCGCCGACCTGCGCACCGCCCGCGTTTACGTCAGCGTCTTCGCGCAAGACCAGGACGAGAGCCTGCTCAAGAAGCAAGTGGCGAAAACCCTGCAGCACCTGGCCGCCGACATTCAGGGCGAGCTCGCCGCCCATTTGAAAATGCGCTACTGCCCGAAACTCACTTTCTATCCCGATGAGACCACCGACGTGGTGCTGAAGGTGGAGCGCCTGATCGAGGACATCAGCCCCAGCCTGCGCCGGAAGCGCCGCGGGGACGACGATGAGTGAGCCCCTGCACGGCCTGCTTTTGATCAACAAAGAGCCGGGCGGCACCAGCCACGATGTCGTGGCCCGCGTCCGCAGGATTCTGGGCACCCGTTCGGTCGGCCATTCGGGGACCCTGGATCCCCTGGCGGGCGGCCTGATGGTGCTTCTCGTCGGCGAGGGGACGAAACTCAGCAATTACATCCTGGACGGCCACAAGGCTTACCGCGCCCAGGCCCGCCTGGGCGTGAGCACCGACACCTTGGACATCACCGGCGAGGTGCTGGAACGACGGCCCGTGAACGTCCCTTTCGAGCGGATCGAGCAGGCGCTCCGCGAGCTCGAAGGGGAATTCGAGTGGGAAGTGCCGCTCTTTTCCGCGGTCAAAGTGCAGGGTCGTCCTTTGCACAAATACGCCCGCCAGGGCCAGGGCGAAGAGGTGGCGCGCCCGGTGAAAAAAATGTCCTTCTGGGACGTGCGGGCCCGCTCGCTGGAGCCGGATCTGATCGAAATCGACCTTCAATGCAGCAAGGGCAGCTACGTGCGCAGCCTGATCCACCAATTGGGCGAAAAGCTCGGCTGCGGGGCCGCCATGAGCGCCCTGACCCGCACGGGCTCGGTGCCCTACTCTCTGGAGGACGCTTCCACCCTGGATGAACTGGGCAAAGCCTGGTCCGAGGGGGGCGAGCTGCGGCCTTTCATCCCCATGGGGCGGGCCCTGCCGGGGCTGCGCCGGGTGAGGGTGCAGGGGCAGGATCAGGGTTTGCTGCTGAACGGGCAGATCAGCCACGATCTGCGCTCGATGCTGATCACCCAGGTTCGTCCGGGCGTGGATGACCTGGTGCAGGTGCATTCCGCCCAGGATCAGCTGCTGGCCCTGATCGCCTTGGAGCCCGGCAAAGGCTTCGCGATCCGCCGGGTCTTTCGCTATTGACGCACCCCCCGTTCCCCGTTAAAACCTTGTCACGCGAATCCGACTCCGGGAACGACAGCCATGACGTTCAGACGGGGTGTCACGTCGGTGCTGGTAACGAAAATCAGTGAAAAATCAAAGCGTTGCGAAACAACGTGAAACAAATCGTTAGGAGACGCTAATGGCCGTCACGAAAGAACAAAAAGGGCAAATTCTCAGCAAATTCCGTCAAGGTGACCTCGACACGGGCTCCCCGGAAGTGCAAGTGGCTTTGTTGACCAATAAGATCAACTACCTCACCGAGCACTTCGTGACCCACAAGAAAGATCACCATGGCCGTCGCGGCCTGATCACGGCGGTCAACCGCCGTCGCAAGCTCCTCGATTACCTCCGTCGCAAAGACGTGAAACGGTACGAGGGTCTGATCAAAGCACTCGACATCCGGAAGTAAAAAGTCCCGAAGGCTCTCGCGAGGGGGCCTTCGTCGCTTTTTGAGACCGCTCGGATCGTTCATTCAGAAAAGATGCATGGAAGGAGTTCCAATGAAGACAACCGTCACGACCTCCGTCGGCGGAAAACAAATCACCATCGAGAGCGGCCGCATGGCCAAGCAAGCCGATGGTTCCGTCCTCGTGACCTGCGGCAACAACATGGTGCTCGTCACCGCCGTCGCCCGCAGAGAGCCCTCGACCCTCGACTTTTTCCCCCTCACGGTGGAATACCAGGAGAAATTCTACGCCACCGGTAAAATCCCGGGCGGCTATTTCAAACGCGAAGGTCGTCCTTCGACCGATCAGATCCTGATCGCTCGTCTGATCGATCGTCCGATCCGCCCGTCCTTCCCGGAAGGCTATCGCCACGAAACGCAGGTGGTGGCCACGGTGTTGTCGGCGGACAGCTCCTTCCCGGTGGAAGTGCTGGCCTCCCTGGGCGCTTCGGCGGCCCTGCACATTTCCGACATTCCCTTCAACGGCCCGACGGCCGCCGTGCAAGTCGGCCGCGTCGACGGTCAGTTCATCGCCAACCCCACGCCCCAGCAGATGGAAAAGTCCGACATGGACATCCTGGTCGCCGGCACCCGCAACGGCATCCTGATGGTCGAAGGCGAAGCCAAGTTCATCACGGAAGCCGATGCCCTGGCCGCTTTGAAATTCGGCCACCAGTCGCTGCAACCCTTGTTGAACGCCCAGGATGAGCTGCGCGAAAAAACCGGTTCGAAGCCGAAGCGTTCTTTCACGCCGCCGGCCATCGACGGTGGTTTCAAGGATCTGGCGGAAGCCATCCTCAAGCCGCGCATCGAACAAGCCATGAAGATCCGCGAGAAGTCCGAGCGCTACAACGCCTACGACGCCGCCAAGACCGAAGTGATGACGAAACTCGTCGCCACCCTCGAGGACAAAGCGACCCAGGACCAGCGCAAGAAGGAACTCGGCGCCGTCATCGAGGACGTGAAGTACCGCATTTCGCGCTCGATGATCCTCGACACCGGCTCCCGCATCGACGGCCGCGACACGAAAACCGTGCGTCCGATCGCTTGCGAAGTCGCCGTGTTGCCGCGCGCCCACGGTTCCGGCCTCTTCACCCGCGGCGAGACCCAGTGCCTCGGCACGGTCACCCTCGGCACGGGCGATGACGAACTGATGGTCGACACCCTGCACGGGGACTCGAACCGCAAGTTCATGCTGCACTACAACTTCCCGCCGTACTCCGTCGGTGAGGTCGGCCGTTTCGGCGGTCAAGGCCGTCGCGAGATCGGTCACGGCAACCTGGCCGAGCGCGCGCTGAAAGCCGTGCTGCCGTCCTACGAAAAATTCCCTTACGTCATCCGCATCGTCTCCGAAGTGCTGGAGTCGAACGGCTCCTCCTCCATGGGCACGGTTTGCGCCGGCACCATGGCGCTGCTGGACGCGGGCGTTCCGATCAAAGGCAACGTCGCCGGGATCGCCATGGGTCTGATCAAAGAGGGCGATCGCGTCGCCGTCCTGACGGACATCCTCGGTGACGAGGATCACCTGGGTGACATGGACTTCAAAGTCGCCGGCACCTACGACGGCATCACCTCCCTGCAGATGGACATCAAGATCGACTCCGTCAGCTTCGAGGTCATGGACACCGCCCTCCGTCAGGCGAAAGACGGCCGCAACCACATCCTCGCGGAAATGGAAAAGGTCATCAAAGTCGCCCGCGGTCAGATCTCCGAATTCGCCCCGCGCATCGAGACCTTGAAAATCAAGGTCGACAAGATCCGCGAAGTCATCGGCCCCGGAGGCAAAGTCATCCGCGGCATCACCGAAGCCACCGGTTGCAAAATCGAGATCAAGGACGACGGCACGATCAACATCGCGTCGACGGATCCGGCGAAGACCAAAGAGGCCATCCGCATGATCAACGACATCTGCGCGGAAGCCGAAGTCGGCAAGGCCTACAAGGGCCGCGTCGTGAAGATCGCCGAGTTCGGGGCTTTCGTTGAGATCTTCCCGAACACGCAGGGTCTGCTGCACATTTCCGAGATCGCCAATGAGCGCATTCGTGCAGTCACGGATGTTTTGAAAGAGGGCGATGTCATTGACGTGAAAGTGATGGAGGTCGACCGGGCCGGACGCATCAAACTGTCGCGCCGGGCTCTGCTGACTCAGTAGTTTTGCGCGTCGGCTGGGCTTGACGCGAGCGCCCCCGGGCAAGGCTGGGGGGACTTCAAGGCTCAGACATGCGTTTTGGAAAATCCCTCCTGGGTTTTCCCTTGCGGGCTGCGCGTGAGAATCGCCTCCTGCGATTCTCAGGTCGCGACTTTGCGTTCGCAAAGTCGCGCCGAAGCCGAACTCGTTTGAAGCCCCCCAAGGCCTTGCCCGGGGGGCTTTTTCTTTTTCAAGCCTTTCCGTTTTCTTCAGTTCCGGGTGTGGGGCGCCTGGGGCGGACCTTTGTTCGCTTTTTTTGGGGCGCTGCGGGTCCCCGCGGGTGCTTCTGCTTCCCAGGGGAGTGGTTCTTAGGGAGAATGGAAGGCTATGGTGCGGTTTAAGAAGACGGTGCTTTCGAATGGGATTCGGGTGGTGAGTGAGCTTCATCCTTCGTCTCGGGCGGTGAGTCTGGGGGTTTGGGTGGAGGTCGGCACTCGGGATGAGAAGCCGGGGCAGGAGGGGCTGTCGCACTTCATCGAGCATCTGGTGTTCAAGGGAACCCGCACGCGCACGGCTTATCAGATCGTGCGCTCGCTGGAGGCTCTGGGCGGGGAGCTCAATGCTTACACCACCAAAGAGTACACTTGCTATCATGCCATGGTTTTGAAGAATCATTGGTCCACGGCCATGGACGTGCTCGCGGATCTGACTTCGAACATGAAGATCTCGGCGCGGGATTTCAAACTCGAGAAGGGCGTCATCCTGCAGGAGATCGCCATGGCCGAGGACAATCACGACGACATCATTTACGATCACCTCCACGAGCAGATTTATGGCCGTCACGCCCTGGCCAAGCCGATTCTGGGCTCGGTGAAGTCCATCGCCCTGATGAAGATGTCCCAGGTGATGGAGGCTTACCGCGAGAATTACAGCGGGCGCTCCATCATCGTTTCGGCCGCCGGCAACATTGATCACGCGGAATTGGTCACGGCGGTGGAGCATTTGTTCCGTTCGAAGAAAAAGACCCGCCGCAAGACGCTGCCCCGCCGGGCGCCGCGCTGGAGCGCGGGGCGCGTGGCCATCGAGAAAGACGGCGAACAGGTGCATTGCCTGTGGGCTTTTCCCACCGTCAGCTTCCGGGACCGCCGGCGTTTCGAGAGTTACATTCTGAACGCGGCTCTGGGCGGCGGCATGACGTCGCGGCTTTATCAGGCCGTGCGCGAGCGCAAAGGGCTCGTCTACAACATCCACTCGATGCTCAGCACCTATGAGGACTCCGGCATGATCTCCATCTACGCCGGGGCCGAACTCGCCAAAGTGCGCGAGGTCGGCGAGGTCGTGGCGCGGGAAATCCGGAAGATCAAGAAGAAGGGCATTCCGCGCTCGGATGTGGAGCTCTTCAAGACGCAGGTCATCGGGGCCATTCTTTTGGGCTCCGATGATGTGGAAAACCGCATGAGCTCGCTCGCTGCCAATGAGATGGTTTTCGGCCGTTCCAAGTCGCCGGAGGAAGTCGTCGAGGAAATCCGCGCCATCGACGAGGACCGCATGAATGAGTTCTTGCAAGAACGCCTGCAGCCGGAAAAAATGGCCGGCGTCCTTCTCGGGCCCGGCGTGAACGAGCTCGCGACCTGGTGGAAAGAACTGGAATTTTAAGGAGTGAACCGATGTCCCTGATTTCCGTGAAAGTCAAAAAGCTGCCCCACTTCAAAGGCGACCTGCCGGCCTACCAATCCCACGGCGCCAGCGGCTTTGACGTGCGCGCCGTGCTCGACGAACCCATGACCCTCCAGCCCGGCGAACGCGCCCTCATCCCCACGGGCCTGTCCTTCGAAATCCCCGAGGGCTTCGAGATCCAGGCCCGCCCGCGCAGCGGCTGGGCCATCAAGCAGGGCATGAGCCTGCTGAACACGCCCGGCACCATCGATGCCGATTACCGCGGCGAAGTGAAAGTCATCGTCGTGAACCTGGGGCAGGAGCCCGTGCAGGTGCGGGACCAGGAGCGCATCGCCCAGTTCGTGGTCTGCCCCGTCATGCAAGTGCGTTTGGACGTCGTCGAGGAACTCAGCGACACTTCGCGCGGCGCCGGCGGGTTCGGCTCCACCGGGCGCGCTTAAAACCTCACCAGGCCGCCGAGTCGATCTGCGCGGCCTGCGTGTCGATCAGGCGGGCATCCAGGGTGATGTCCGCTTTCAAGAGCTTCGACACCGGGCAGTTCTCTTTCGCCGTTTGGGCGATCTCCAGGAAATCCTCTTCCGAAGCCCCCGGCACTTTCGCCGTCAGCTGCAAATGCACGTGGGGGATTTCCCAGCCGCCGTCCTTTTGTTTGAGAGAAACCTCCGCCGTGACCTGCAGGGTGTCCGGGGTCATCTGCGCCTGCGACAGGGCGTGGGCCAGGGCCATGCTGAAGCATCCGGCATGGGCGGCCGCGATCAGCTCCTCCGGATTGGTGGGGCCGGGTTCGCCTTCGGGATGCTCGCTGAAGCGGGCGTGGGCGGAGTAAGAGGCTTTGTCCAGGGCGCCGCTTTCCGTGGACATCACGCCCAAGCCGTTTTGCAGGTTTCCTGTCCAGATCGCCGTGGCTGTTCTTTGCATGTCGTTCCTCCTGGCCATTGTCTCCGCGCCAGTTTAGTGGATCCGGCGCGCGTCAGGAGTGAAGTTTTGAGGACATGTTCTAAAGGGTCGTCGTCACACCGGAAGACACGAGATTCCGCACCGAGACCCGCTCCATCAGCCACAGGGCGAAGAGCAGTCCGAAGACGACGATGATCAGGCGCAGGGAGCGTTTTTTCTCGAGCCCGAAGTTTTCCGTGAGGCCCACCACCAGAAGGATCGCCATCATCGCCAGGCCGAACAGGTCCGAAGGCGGGAAAAAGCTCGAGGCGATGTGGAAAAGGAAAAACGGGAAAAGCGAAAACGCCACCAGGGTGAAGAGCCGCGCGAAAGAGACGGTGCGACGCTCGAAGATCTGAAAGTAGTAATAGAGGAAACTCGCCAGCAGCGAGCTCATCACCGTGACCAGGATCGGGAAAAGGATCAGGCCCTGCAGGAGCTTCCACACGCCGGGGGGAAACAAGCCCGCCAGGAATCCCGACAGGGCGGCGATGGTGGCGAGGGTGAAAAACGTGCGTTTCCAGGACCAGTCGGGCAGGCGGGCCACCTCTTCAAGAGGATGGCGGAAGAACACTTTCAGCGTTTCGATGCTTTCACGGATCAGCGCCTGCGACATGGGGAAATTGCATCATGGAGACGAGGAAACCTCAAGAGGAAAGATGCACCCGTTCGGCGAAGGCCTTTTCCCACTCGCGCTCCGCCTCCCGGCGGACCGACTGCAGAAGATCGCGCTTGCGCTCCTCATGGGAGGGGCCGCAGGGGACGATGATCGAAGCCGGGCGCAGGCGTTGGAGAATGTCGCGCATCTCTTCCAGGGTCTCTTGATCGACCACCAGGTGGCCCGGTTGCTGGTTCAGCAGGTCGCACAGCATCTCCTGGCGGCGCTGTTCGCCCCGGCGGGGCAGGCGCAGGATGCGCACGTCGTAGCCGTGGGCCAGCAGGTGCACGGGCAGATCGTCCCAGCCCGGCGCCAGGCCGAAAAGGGCGCGCGGGCCGCTCACGAAAATCACCGGGGACTTGGTGAGCAGGCAGTTCGGTTCCAGTTCGCGCGGGCCGCGCAGGCGCGCGCGTCCTCGCCACAAGGGCGGCAGGGCGGCCGAGATCAAAAGCAAACCGGCGATCATCCAGGGGAGAGTCGTGTCGTTCATAGCGAGATCTTCAATTCCACGGAAAAGTCCACGGAGCCTTTGTCGGCCGTGCGGCCGACCACCGGCGAACGGGCGCCGAGATCGAAATTCAGGCTCGACAAGGAGTTCAGACGGGCGGCGGCGCCGATGGAGCCCAGGACGGCGGGCGTGTCGTCGCTGATGCGGATGTTTTTCGCCTCGTCCGTCAAACGCAACTGGCGCTGGGCGAGTCCGCCCTGCAGGCGGTAGTCCCAGTTCGCGTCGATGGGCGAGCGGTGCAGGAACTTCAGATCGAGTTCACGCAAGTAATGCTCTTCCGCGCCGGCGCGGGTCTCGCCGAAATTGCGCCAGGCCACCTCGGCCATCCAATTCGGCGAGAACAGATCCACGCCAAGGCTGAGCTGCATGCCGTTCTGGTTGCGCGACAGGTTCTTGCCGTCGACCTGGAAACTGCTGAAGGAATTGACGAAGCCCAGGCCGGGGTGGATGCGCACCTCATCGAAGGGGCTGCCGGCCGGCGGGGCCTGCGCTTTCTGGCGCGACGAAAGCTGCTCCACCAGGTCTTCGTAGGAAAGCTCTTCGACCTCCTCCGAGGCGCGGGCGCTCTGGACCATGGTCAGACAGGAAAAAGCCACGAGGCAGGACAAAACGATCGACGATGTCTTCATGCCTTCAGTGTAGCACCGGCCATCGGCTGGAAAAGATCCGCGCGCGCAAACTGGACCTGGCTTGCGGACGGGAGCGGTTTAAACTGGTGAAGGGGGACAGGTGAACAATCTTTTCAAACGCAAAGCCCGGCACAACACCTATTGCGCGTTCTGCAAGTCGCCCCGGCGCGTGCCGCGCAAGCGCAACATCGGCGTGATCAACATCATCGCCAGCGCCCTCACCGCCGCCGTGATCAGCATTGTTTTGTGGGAGGGGTTCGACCCGCGGGGCTTCGTGGTGTTCGTCATCGCCCTCGCTTTCGCGGAGACCTTCCTGCAGCTGCGCTGGCGCCTGTCCATCGTCTGCCGCGCCTGTGGCTTTGATCCCGCTTTGTATGTCAAGCAGCCTCATCTCGCGGCGGCGAAAGTCAAAGAGCATCTGGAGCGGCGCCGCCGGGATCCCGCGGCCCTCATGGGGAAAAGATTGAATCTGCCCACCATCACGCCCGAGCGCGCGGAGCAATTGAAGGCTCTTCCCGCCGACGGCAAAGGCCGGGGACAGCTGGTGTCGCGTTCCATCTGAAAAGAGAGCTTGAGCCTTGACGCGCCTTGCGTTTAGTCTGTCTCAGTCATGAAACCACTGGTGATCATCCCGACCTACAATGAAAAGGACAACATCGGCCGCCTCATTCCCGAGGTGCTGGCGCAAGGGCGTCGCTTGAACATCCTGGTGGTGGACGACAACTCGCCGGACGGCACCGCCGACGTGGTCCGCGCCATCATGGCGGAGGATCCCCGCGTGCACCTGCTCTCCCGGCCCGGCAAACAGGGCCTGGGCAAGGCCTACCTCGCGGGTTTCCGTTGGGGCCTGGACAACGATTACGATGTCCTCGTCGAAATGGACGCGGACTTCTCGCACCGGCCCGCGGACCTGGGGCCTTTGGTGGACGCCGTTCTCACCGCCGATTTCGCCGTGGGGTCGCGCTATGTGCGCGGCGGGGGCACCGTCAACTGGGGCCTGATGCGGAAAATCATCTCGCGCGGGGGCGGTCTTTACTCGCGCCTGATCCTGGGTTTTCCCTTGAACGATTGGACGGGCGGATTCAACGCCTGGAGACGGGAAACCCTGCAGGCCATCGGTTTGGACGGCGTTCGTTCGAACGGTTACAGCTTTCAGATCGAATTGAAATACAAGGCGTTGAAAAACGGCCGCCAAGGCGTCGAGGTCCCGATCCTGTTCGAGGACCGTCGCGTCGGCCAGAGCAAAATGTCCCTCCGGATCGTGCTGGAGGCCTTCTACCGTGTTTGGTTGCTGCGCTTTGATTCGTAAATCAGCGATCTTTTTTTTACTGATCGGCCTGCTGCCCGTCGCGGATTTCGCCCAGGCCCGGCCCTCTTCGGTCAAAGCCCCGGGCAAGTCCCGGTCTCCCGCGGCGGCGAAGGAGGGAACGGGTCCGAAGGGGATCGTCGTCGCCGAGGAGGAAGCGACGGTTTTCAACGCGCCGGATTTCGACGCGCAGGTGATCGCGACCTTGCCGCCCGGGGCGGTGTACGACATCTCTTCCGGGAAAAAAGGGCCTTTCTATAAAATCCGCGTGAAGCCGGGTCTGGTGGGGTGGGTGTCCGATGCGGATGTCCGTCCTTTGGCGACCAGCGCGGTGAACCGGATTGAAGAGATGAAAAAGGCCGCGACGGGGAAGGCGACGGCTCCGGGCGCGGGCGCGAAAGACTCCGCCCTGGGCGAGTCCCCCTCGGACAAGACGAAGGGGGGCGCGAGGAAACCCCTGCACCGGAACCGCTACGGCGGCCTGGGGCTCGAGTCGGTGAACTACGTCGAGGACACCATGGGAAAATCGCGCCGCGAGAATCTGCTGTTTTACGGCGCGCGCTTCACCGGGCCGAACGTGATCGTGTCCGGGGACATGCTGACCGACGCGGAGATTCTTTTCCACTCGGGCGCGCCCAAATACTACGAATCCGCCACGGGCAATCCGGCGGGCGGTTTCATCCTGCTCGGCAATTTTCTTTTCATCAACGAAGTGCCCCAGACACCGACCGTGATGGCTTACTACGGGTTCGGTCCGACGTTTCGCTGGTCGCACTTCGAGGTCACCCTGGATCAGACGACGATGAAACGCTCTTACGCCCTGGACGACATGACTCTGGGCGCGGTGTTCAACGCGGGCGTGGCCTTCGGTGTCGGACGCTATGCGGTGCGTTTGGACGGACGTTATTACTGGGAAACGCAAAAATACACCAGTTTCGCTCTTGCCTTCCAGAGGGAATTCTAAGACATCCCTGACATGTCGATTCGCGTTCTTCCCACCCAAGTCATTGATCAAATCGCCGCCGGTGAGGTGGTGGAACGACCCGCTCACCTGGTCAAAGAGCTGGTGGAAAACAGCCTCGATGCCGGCGCCCGCTCCCTGCAGATCGATTACTCCGAGGGCGGCCGGCGCGTGAAGGTGACGGACGACGGGGGCGGGATCGCGGCCGGTGAACTCGCCCTGGCTTTGGAACGTTTCGCCACCAGCAAAATCCAAGAGGCCGATGATCTCTGGAACCTGTCCTCCTTCGGGTTTCGCGGCGAAGCCCTGGCCAGCCTGGCCGCCGTGAGCCGCCTGACCCTGATGTCGCGCCGGCCGGGTGAAGACCATGCCCACCGCCTGATTTCGGATTTCGGCCGCAAAAGCGAGGTTGAAAAAGTCGGCGGTCCGCCGGGCACAACAGTTTTGATTGAGGACCTTTTCGCCAATCTGCCGGCCCGCCTGAAATTCCTGAAAAGCGAAACCGCCGAGCACGGCCAGATCCGCACGACGCTGAAAGCCCTCGCCCTGTCCCGGCCCGACGTGGAGTTCCGCGTTCACGAGAACGGGCGCCTGCAGGCCTATTATCCCGCCACCGTCAGCCGCCGCGAGCGCGCTGAGCAGGTTCTGGGCGTGCAGCCCTTGTACGAGGGCGAGGCCGTGCGGGAGAGCGTGAGGGCGCAGGCCGTCTTCGCCGCCCCTTCCGACGTCGCCAAAACCTCGCGTCAGATCTGGCTCTTCGTGCAGGGCCGATGGGTGCAGGACCGCGGTCTGCAGGCCGCCGTCAACGAAGCTTACCGCCATCTGCTCATGCACGGCGAGTTTCCCATCGCCGCCGTCTGGGTGGACGCGGACCCGGGCGAGGTCGACGTGAACATCCACCCGACGAAATCCCAGGTGAAATTCCGCGAACCCTCGCTGGCTTTCCGCGCCGTGCAGGGGAGTCTGCGTTCGCGCCTCGAGGAAGCCCCGTGGCTCGCCCCTTCCGCCTTCGCCCAGGCTCCGGCGGGAACCGCCCCCCCGGCGGCGCCCCCCGCCGCCGGGACGCGCCCCGCTGAAACCTCCGCGAGGACGGACGCTTTTCCCCGCGCCACGGAGGTGATGGAAAACCTGCGTTTCGAAGACCCCGCTCTTTCCGTCGCGACGTACGCCAAAAAAGATTTCGGTTTTGGCACCGGGGCCGTCCGCGATCTTCCCCGTCCGCCGGCGGAAAGCGGAGCTCCCGAGCCGTTGACGAACCATGCCCCGCGAGGCCATTGGTCGTCCTTGGAAGTCCTGGGTCAGGCGAATCTCACCTACATTCTCTGCCAAAGCGCGAACAGCCTGGTTCTCGTGGATCAGCACGCCGCCCACGAGCGCGTGGTTTTTGAAAAGCTCATGCGGGCCTGGCGCGGCGGTCGCATCGACATTCAGGAGTTTCTTTTCCCTCTGGCGGTGGATTTGCCGCCGGAACTGGTGGAGGCCTTGGGCCTGGCGACCGCGGATCTGGAAAAGCTGGGGCTGACCGTGGAAGTCCTCGGTCCCGGCACGGTGGGCGTGAAGGCGGGGCCGGCGCTGTTGAAGGACGGCGTTTACACGGCGGTTCTCGAGAAGACGGCGCAGGAGATCTTCGATCGCGGCGGCAGTTTCCGTTTCGAGAAGATCGTCGGTGATCTGTGCGCCACCATGGCCTGCCACTCGGTGGTGCGGGCCGGGCAGGCCCTGTCCACCGAGCAGATGAAGCGCCTGTTGCAGGACATGGATGAATTCCCGCTCTCCAGTTTCTGCCCCCATGGCCGTCCGGTGTCCGTGGAGATGCCTTTCACGCAGCTCGAAAAGCAGTTCGGCCGCATCGTATGAAAGTGGTGTTCGTCACGGGAGCCACGGCGACGGGGAAATCGGATTGGGCCCTGCGTTTGGCGGAAGACAGCGGCGCCGTCATCGTCAATTGCGACAGCGTGCAGGTTTACGAGGGCCTTGAGATCGGCTCGGGGCTTCCCACCCGGGAAGAGCGTTCGCGGGTGCCGCATCATCTCTACGCCTACGTGAAGCCGCCGCGGGAAATGACGGCGGGTGATTTCCGCGCGGATTTTTTCCAGCAACTCCGAGCCCTGCCCGCGGACAGCCGCGTTCTCGTGGTGGGCGGAACGGGTTTTTATTTCCAGGCCGTTGAAAAAGGCATGTTCCCGGCGCCGGCCGTGGCGGCGGAGATTCACGAGCGGGTGCGGGTGGAGTTGCTGGCCGATCCCGAGTCGGCGATGGAGGAGTTGCGCGAGGGGGACCCGCGCACGGCCGCCCGGCTGAACCCTTCCGATCATTACCGCGTGGCCCGCGCCCTGGAGCTGCTGCGCGCCGGGCACCGGCCCAGCGAACTGCAGGACAACTTTCAGCCCGAGCCCTTCCCCTTTCCCTTGTTGAAAACCGGTGTCAGCTGGCCGCGGGAGGCCTTGCGCGAGCGCATCCGCCGCCGCGTCGCCGGCATGATCGCGCGCGGCCTGCGGGAGGAGACCCGCGGTCTGCTCGAGCGCGGCCTCGAGAACTGGGCGCCCTTGGCCAGCGTCGGTTACAAGGAAACAGTGCGCGCCTTGCGGGACGGCTTTGACGACGAGTGGCTGCTGGAGGAGATCTGCCTGCGAACCGGGCAGTTGGCCAAGCGCCAGGAGACCTGGTTCAAACGCGATCGTGACATCCAGGTGTTTTCAGGGGATGTTGGGTTCGCCTCTTTCCGGGAGAGCGCCTTGCGCTTTTTCGACCGTGACGGCACACTGGAGTCACCATGAAAAGCATGACGGGTTTCGGCAGCGAGCGAACGCAGGACAGCCTGGTGGCGGTCGAGGTGAACGTGCGCTCCGTGAACGGCCGTTTCCTCGAGCCGCGCTTCCATCTGCCGCGGGAGTTCATCCCTTTCGAGATCGAGCTGCGCAAAATCCTCGCTGAAAAAATCAGTCGCGGCACCGTGGATGTGTTTGTGTCGCGCCGGGTGCGCACCGCGAAGAACGTCTCCCTGCAGGTGAACCGCGACCTCGCCCGCCGCTATCTGCAGGCTTACCAGGGCCTGGCCAAAGACCTCAAGCTGCGCGGAGAGGTGCACCTCGAGTCCATCGCCCGCCTGCCGGATGTGGTGAAATTGGAAGAGAGCCACGAGCTTGATCCCAAGGAAAAAAGCATCCTCCTCAAAACCTTCCGCGGCGCCTTGGAGGCCTGCGTGAAAGAGCGCGTGCGCGAAGGCAAGGCCTTGCGCCGCGACCTCGGCCAGATGCTGAGCTCCCTCGAAAAGCAGGTGGCCGTGATCGGCAAGCTGCGCGAGGAAGCCAACCGTCAATTGCAGGACCGCTTTGAGGCCCGCGTGATGGCGAAGCTCAAGGGTTCCGAGGTGGATCCGGCCCGTTTGGCCCAGGAGATCGCCCTGCAGATCGATCGCGCCGACATCAACGAAGAGCTGCAGCGCCTGAACGAGCATCTGAAGAACTACCGTCAGATGCTGGGCGCGGCGCAGACCGAGGGCAAGAAGCTCGATTTCTACACCCAGGAGCTGCTGCGGGAAGTGAACACCATCGGGTCGAAGTCCCAGGTGGCGAAAATCACCCAGGCCGTGGTGGAGGCCAAAACCCTGATCGAGAGGCTGCGCGAACAAGTGCAGAACGTCGAATGACAAAGCTCATCCTGGTGGCGGCCCCGAGCGGCGCCGGTAAATCGAGCTTCGTGGAACGGATCTGCCGGGATCTGCCGAATCGCTTGATGGACGTGATCACCCACACCACCCGCGGCATGCGCAAGGGCGAGGTGGAGGGCCATCCTTATCACTTCGTCACTCAGGACCGCTTCGAAGAGATGATCCGGGCGGATGACCTGGTGGAATGGGCCAAGGTCCACAATAACTATTATGGGGTTTCCCGCCAGGTTCTGGAGCATGCTTGGAAGTCGGGCCGGGCGGCCATCATCGACATCGATGTGCAGGGCGTGGAAACCATCAAAAAGAAGTTCCCGGAGATCGCCAAGACGCTCTTTATCCTTCCCCCCTCAATTGACGAGCTGCGTCGTAGAATTGAAAAGCGCGATGGGGGCAAGCCGGCCGATCTGGAAGTGCGCATGCAGAACGCGGAACGGGAGATGGCCCATGCCCCTCGTTTCGACGCTCAGATCGTCAATGACGACTTTGAGACCTCTTACGCGCAGTTTAAGAAAATCATTGAAGAATGGCTGGGTCCGGGCTAATTTCAGTCTCCGTTTTCCGCCACCCTTTTTTGGAGGTCGTTCATGGCTCGTGTCACCGTTGAAGATTGCCTTGAGAAAGTGCCGAATCGCTTTGCGCTGGTTCTCATGGTTTCGAAACGTTGCAAGCAGCTGATGAAAGGCGCCGAGGGCACCGTGGCGGTTCGGAACAACAAAATGGTCGTCACCGCCCTGCGTGAAGTGGCCGCCGGCAACGTGGGTTACGAAGATCATCTGAACAATCAGATCGCCATCGTCGAAATCGAAAAAGACCTCAATAAGTAGTCTGGTCCGACTACCCAGACGGACGTTTTCGGTCATAAAATGATGAGATTATGGCCGAAACCCAGGGCCCGGAAGAATCCGGCGTCGTCGCCAAACCATTGCGCACCGTAGAGGATCTTTGCGAGAGGATCCGCTCCTACTATCCCCAGGCCGACATCTCCGTCGTTGAAAAGGCCTATCGTTTTTCGGAAAAAGCCCATGAGGGGCAGTTTCGTCGCAGCGGCGAGGCCTACATCAGCCATCCTTTGAACGTCGCCGGCATCCTGGCGGACCTGCACCTCGACCTCGACTCCATCGTCACGGCCATTCTGCACGACACGGTGGAGGACACCCACGCCACCCTGGACGACATCCGCCGCGAGTTCGGGGACACCGTCGCCCTGCTGGTCGACGGCGTGACGAAGATCTCGCAGATGAAATTCAAGAACTCCCTCGACAAGCAGGGGGAGAACATCCGCAAGATGATCGTCGCCATGGGCAAGGACGTGCGGGTCGTCCTGGTGAAGCTCGCCGATCGCCTGCACAACATGCGCACGCTGGGCTACATGCCTTACGAGAAGCAGGCGCGCATCGCCCAGGAGACTTTGGAAATCTACGCGCCGCTCGCCGGCCGCATCGGGATCAACCAGGTGAAGATCGAGCTCGAGGACCTGTGCTTCCGCTATTACCGCCCGGATCAGTATTACGAGCTCGTGCAGAAGGTGAAAAAAACCGAGGCCGAGCGCCAGCGCTACATCGAGAACGTCAAGCGCGAGATCATCGAGGCCATCGGCAAGAACAGCAAGTGCGAGATCTACGGCCGCGCCAAGCACTTGTGGTCCATTTACAAAAAAATGACCAGCCGGAACATCGATTACGAGCAGGTCTACGACATCCTCGCCTTCCGCGTGATCGTGCCGGACATCCCGGAGTGTTACGCGGCCCTGGGGCACATCCACTCGCTGTGGAAGCCGGTGCCGGGCCGTTTCAAGGACTTCATCGCCATGCCGAAGGCGAACAATTACCAGTCCTTGCACACCACCGTGATGGGGCCGGATGGCGAGCGCATCGAGATCCAGATCCGCACCCAGGACATGCACGAGATCGCCGAGAAGGGGATCGCGGCGCACTGGCGCTACAAAGAGCGCGGCAGCAAGATCACCGACGACACCACCCAGCAGGCGAACTGGCTGCGTGAGCTCGTGCAGTGGCACCAGCAGATGGGCAATCCGGGCGAGTTTCTGGAGACGGTCAAGAACGAATTCGTCGATTCCGAGATCTACGTGTTCACGCCGAACGGCGACGTCAAGGAATTCCCCGACGGCTCGACGCCGGTGGATTTCGCTTACGCGGTCCACACGCAGCTCGGCAACACGATCGTCGGCGCGCGCGTCAACGGCCGCATGGTGCCGCTGAAATACCAGTTGAAAAACGGCGACACCGTGGAAGTGGTGACGGCGAAAACGCAGACGCCCTCGAAGGACTGGTTGAAATTCGTCGTCACCAGCCGGGCGAAGAACAAGATCCGCCAGTTCGTGGCGGAGGAGCAGCGCCGCCGCTCGCTGATCCTCGGCAAGGACCTGCTGGAAAAGGAATTCCGCAAATTCGGCGCGGCGGCCGTGCGTTTCCTGAAGGGCGAGACTTTCGAGCGCTTTCTGAAGGACAACGGCACCCACAGCCTCGATGACCTCTACATCAAGGTCGGTTACGGCAAGCTCGAGCCGCGCACCGTGGTCGACAACCTCATGCCCCAGGACGGGGCCGGGACCGTGGAGACGGACAAGCCGAGCTTCATGGAAAAGATCGTGCGCTCGGCGGCGCAGAAGCCGCGCACGGCGCGCGGCCTGGTCTCCGTCGACGGCATGGACGACGTGCTCGTGCACTACGCCAAGTGCTGCCATCCGATCCCGGGTGATCCCATCGTCGGTTTCATCAGCCGCGGCCGCGGCGTCATGATCCACCGGGCGGATTGCCCGCGGGCCTTCGAGATGGATCAGATGCGCAAAGTCGACGTGCAGTGGAACGTCAAGCAGGCGGGCGACGGCCTCGAACGCATGGTGAAGCTGAAGATCCTCTCGCAGGACACGCCGGGCCTGCTCAAGGCGATGTCCGAGGCCTTCGCCACGCAAGGGATCAACATCCAGTCGGCGCAGATCCGCACGACGAAGGACAAAAAGGCCGTCTGTCATTTCGAGATTTCCGTGCGTGATTCCACGCAATTGAACAACGCCATTTTGGAATTGCAGAAGATCAAAGGCGTCATCGGCGTCAGCCGCGTGATGAATTAGCGGACAGCAGCAGGAGGTTTCATGAAATTTCGTCTGACGATGGTGGGTCTTTCTTTGGCGACGATCGCCGCGTGCGCCGGCAAAACGCCCTCCGCGGAGTCCTACAAAGGCCTGGGCGCGGAAAGCCTGTCGCCGGAACTCGTGAAGAAATACACCCCTCCGGCGGTCGAGGGAGCCTGGCTGTCACGCGTGCAGAAGCTGCTCGATCTGCGCGGGGCCGCCGGTCGCGCCGTGCTGTCGCCGGACGGCCGGATTTTGTACTACACCTCGAGCGTCACCGGCGTGTCGCAGGTGTGGCGCATTGAGGGCCCTTTCAGTTACCCGCGGCAGATGACGGGCGGGGCGGACTCCACCTCGGTGGTGACGGTGCTGCCGAACGGCCGGGACCTGATCATCTCCCGCGACCGGAACGGGGAGGAGAACCCGGGTTTGTACCTGCAATCCGCGAAGGGTGGGGCTTTGCGGGAGATCTACCATCAGAAAAAGGTGCAGGCCTCGGCGGCCTACGTCACCAATGACTCGCGTTACCTGTACTTCACCGCCAACTCGGAAAAACCCGAGTCCTACGCCATTCACCGCTATGATCTGAAATCCGGCGAGCGCAAGGTCGTCTTCAGCGAGCCCGGCACCTGGATGGTGGCCGATGTCCGCGACGACCGGGAGTTCCTGCTGGTGAAGGCCACGGGCAGCATCTGGCGCGAGTACTCGCTGTGGAACGCCCAGACGGGCGAGCTGAAGCCGTTGCTCGGTCAGGGGGAAAAAGAGGAGTACGACATGTCCTTCGCGCCCGACAAAGGCGCTTACCTGGTGGTGACGCCGAAGTTCGGCGAGTTCCGCCGTTTGTACCTCTACAAGGACGGCAAGTTCACGCCCGCGGGTCCGAACCGGCAGATGGATCTGGAAAGCCTGGCCATCGACCGCGCCCGCCAGCGCGTGTACCTGGGTTGGAACGACCAGGGTTACAGCCGCCTGCAGGTGTTGAACGCCCGGACGCTGAAGCCCGAGAACGTGTCGCGCATTCCGGGGGCGGACCACGTGTACGTCATGAACCTCAGCCGTGACGGGCGTTACGCGGTCATCGGCGCCAGCGACGCCACCAAGCCGCAGACGTTGTACGTGAAGGACTGGCGCACGGGTTCTTTCACGCGCTGGATGGATCCGAACCTGCCGGAAGTGGACACGACGAAGTTCGCGGCCGCGAAGCTCGAGTATTATCCCACCCGAGACGGCGCCAAAGTCCCGATGTTCGTGCGCCGTCCGGCCGTTTGCCAGCCGGCCCCCTGCCCCGTTGTGGTCAACTTCCACGGCGGTCCGGAGGGGCAGTCGCGTCCCGGCTTCAGCCCCACGGCGCAGATGTTCGTGGACGCGGGCTTCGTGTACGTGGAGCCGAACGTGCGCGGCAGCGACGGTTACGGCAAAAGCTGGCTCGGCGCCGATGACGGTCCGAAGCGGCTGAAGGTCATCACGGACCTCGAGGACGCCGCCACCGCGCTGAAAAAGGAATTCACCGTCGGCGGCAAGGTCCCGAAGATCGGCGTGATGGGCGGGAGTTACGGAGGTTACGCCACCCAGTACGCCATGACCCGCTTCGCGGGCGCTTACGACGCCGGCGTGGCCATCGTCGGCATGAGCAACCTGATCACCTTCCTGAACAACACGGCCCCTTATCGCCGCCATTTGCGCACCTCGGAGTACGGTGATCCCGACAAGGACCGCGAGGCCCTGGTGGAGCTCTCCCCGGTGACCCACATCCGCAAAATCAAAGGGCCGATGCTGTTGATCCAGGGCTTGAACGATCCCCGCGTTCCGGCGGGCGAGGCCGTGCAGATGCACGACATCCTCACCTCGAAGGGTCTGCCCAGCGAGCTGATCATCTACGCCGACGAAGGCCACGGTTCCGCCAAGCGCGACAACCGCGCCAACCAATTGGCCCACACCCTGCGCTTTTTCGAAAAGCACCTGCGATAGAAGGTACCGCCTACTTTCTGGTATCCCTCCGCGTCGTGGAAAGTGGAGCCCTCCCCCTCATCTTTGCGATCCCAAGAGATCAAGCCGTTCCCGGGGACGGCTTGATCTCTTGAGGGGCTGCTTCCGCAGGGGGGGCGCCCGTGGAGGGTTCCCCACTCTTTGAGGCTGTCGAACTTTTGAACAGGCCGGAAGAAACTTCCGGGGCTGCGGAAGCTTGCTGAGGAAATCGGGCGATTCGATTATTTTGCGGAATCGAATTGAGCCGAGCCCCTCGGGGCGTTGATGAAAGGGAAGTATGAAGAACTCAATCTTGATGTTGTTGGCTTCGTTGTTGGCCGCCCCCATGGTTTTGGCGGAGACGCCGAAAAAAGATCTCGTCTGCGTTCTGGTCAATGCGGAAAAGACCACGGCTCTGCAACGCCTGACTTTCGGGAAGGACGGCCATGTGCTGGTTCAGGATGTCGGGACCCGCGGATACGCCCTCCCTTATTCCGCCAAAACCAGCCCGAGCGCCATCGGCTTCGCTTATGATGTCCGTTCCAATGACTTCTATGCGGGCTTCTCGACGGAAGGCACTTCCGTCTACGTGAACCTGAAATCCAACGTCATCGTGCCGGACGCGGCCGGCGTCTTGCTCCCGTCGCGGCCGAAAACCGCCCTGCATGCCTTGTGGCAGCGAGGCAACGACAAGCTCTTCGGTTTCTGCACGTTCTAAGGAACGCGAAAGCCGATGAAACGAAAAGCCGTTCTTGAAGAAGAACGGCTTTTTTTATTGGGGAAGGCGGGCCATGGGTCGGGTGGTTTTTCGCAATTCTAAAATATCCTATTCGGCAGCCCCATCTTTTTAAAGAAGGCCTGAATTTTAATCTGTTTATTCATTTTTAATGAGTTTATGGATAAAACACTGATTTTCTCTGTGAAACTATATTTAGCTTATTTTTTTATTCGAATTTGAAGGGGGGGGTCTTCATAAAAAGAACGAGATTCTTTTTAAGGTGTAAGCGTTTTGCTCGAAATTCTTACAATGATGAATGGCGATATCAATTTTCTTAGTATCGTTTAATCAAACAATATATATTAATTTATATTAAAATGGGAGCGCCATGAAACTTTCCAAGTCAATGTGCATTCACAAGGAAATATTGGCGCTCATCGTGATTGGTCCTTCTGCCCAAGCTTCTGAGGGCTGCATTTCTCAGTTTATGAAGTCTTCCAGTCCTGACCTTTTTGACATGGTGATCAGTCAATTTCAAGCTCAGTTCACCAATTTAAAATTTGATTGGGTGGAAGCTATTGAGGTAAGCGATGAGGCGGAAGGTTCAAATTGTCGTTTCAGTCTTGATAGTGGCCATTCCATTGTGCTTCCTATGGAAGCCAGTTCTTACACTCAGCCAAATAAATACAGCAAAGATTTTTAATAGTATGTTCAATCCAATGTTGAAAACGACAGGCTCCTCTCTCCTGCTTAAAAGCGAGATCATTTCTGATCTCAGTTTGCACTTGGATGATGTTGAGCTATTGCAAAATGCTTTTATTGTTCAATCTCTGGTAGGACCTCTCGTGCGCTTCTCGAACCGTGGAAGATATGAACCATACGTAGCGAAAAGCTGGACTCAATCTGGTAATTCTTGGGTTTTTAGCCTTCACTCTGATCTGTCATGTGAAGATGGCCAAGCTATTACGGCTCAAAATTTCAAGAAGAGTCTTGAGCGCAGTTTGCGAAAATTTTCACACGATGAGATCCAGGAAACCCCGTTTGCTTCACTCAAGAGTATGACGGCAAATGGTGAAGAATTGATTATGGAGTTCTCAAAACCAGTGGGAAAGGCTTTGCTGGAATATTTAGCAATGACTCCATTCGCCTTTTTGTGCGAATCGAACTTTGACGGAGATAAATGGATTTCCCACGATAAGTTCGTATCTTCGGGACCGTATCGAATTACCCATTTTGATAATCGAGCTCAAGAAGCCAAACTTGAAATCCGTCCTGAATGGCTACTTTCTCCTTCGGGTTCTTTTAAGGAAGTTTATCTGGCAAAGGAGGAGATTTCAGGTCTTCTCCCCACAGCCAAAGTTGAAATGACATATGGGAAAATGAAATCTCGCGATTCTCGCGATAGCTTGGTGCTTGAAGTGCCAAGGGCCTTGTTGTCTTTGCGTCTTGGTATTGAGCAAGATCAGTTTTTCTCAAATCGACAGAATCGCCTTGCTTTGCAGTCAGAGGTAAACAGAATTGTCTCTAAAACAGAGATTGCTTTTGAGAATTATCATCGGGCGGAAAGCTTCTTTTTTGGGCAGGTCTCAGGACATGAGATAACTGGGGTGAAACCGTCCAATATTTTATCTCCAAAGAAGGTTTTACAAATCAGAGGCCAGCGTGAAGGCCTGCGTCCAGAGGTTGATTTTTATCAAAACATTCTATTCAAGGCTCTCAGTAATCTAGGATGGGAATATGAAATCATAACTAGACCTGTTGGAAGTGCGAAAGACTTTTTCACAATGAAATATGATATCGCATTTGATCGTTCGCATGTTGATGCTACATTAGATCCTGATTTCATCAGACTGCTTTTCAAAAGCAAATTAGGACCTCGTTATCAGGATCCCGGTAAAAGGGTGGCAAATCTCGTTGATGATTTTGATCAAGGACGTCTGAGTTATCGTGATTTTCTCATCTCATTTAACTCAATTATTTCAGAGGAGGCCGCTATTTTGCCTCTTTATCATCGAGGATTTACTTGGGATTTTTCATCCAACGTAGATACATCTTCGATGAGTCCGTTAATGAGCATTGTCAGATATGAAGATATTCACCTCAAAGACGATGAGAAGTATTAAGGCTATCTCATTAAAATCTGAAAGTCTTTTTTGGGAAATGTCTGAAGTTTCCGGATATTGGCATGTCAACTGCATTGATAAGAAGTTTGATGTCGGTGGTTCTGGATTTTCTGTCCTGAAAGAAACGGCAAAGAAAAAGTCTTTTTCGGAACTCAATGAACGTTTTTTGGTCACTCAGATCAAATCCATAGATTGTAAAAAAAAAGAATGGGGACTGCATTTTGATAATAGCTGCTCTGGATTCGCCGTTGGTTATTCAAAATCGAAAACCATTCTAAGAGCCATTCTTGAGGGATGTGAGCGTTGGACTCTTTCACAATGGATTGATTATAAGATTTCTTTAAGAGAGTTAAAAATCAAGCTCGATTCTCCAATGCATCAAGAGCTAACAAAATTTTTTTCAGGCTATTCAATTTTTTTTAAAACAATACCAATTTATTTTGCAGAGCGCATTCTAAAGGCGCAAGTCGTTGTTTTTTTGGGATGGACAGAAAAAGGCGTGTTCGCTGGATATGGTACAAAATTGATTTTTGAAGAGGCTCTCGACCATGCATTGGTCGAGGCAGTTCGAAATTTTCTTATTTATGAGAATCAGCAAGGAAATGATCAATTTCCGTATGATCGTATTCGATTTTTTGCCGAAAATAAGCCCGCCGCTAAAGCCGCTATTCATGAACATAATAGACAGCATTGGAAGATGCCTGCTCTGAATTTGTTGAAGATTGATCGTTTTGACGATCTCTGGATTGCAAGAGCTATATTTGATGGTTGGGAACCTTGGCAGAAGGGTTCGGTCAGTAGGTTTTTATACTGATGCGAGCTTGGAAGCCGCCCCTTTTCATTGGCCTTCTTATTCTCGAGGCTCTCGCGTTGGGGGCGGTCCAGGGGCTTTTTGTCCGCCTTGAGGTGGGGCAGGCGAGAATGGCGTCGACGCTTGTCGGGGCGCTCTTGCGGAATGAGTCCGTGATGTCCCAATCGTATTTGATCGCGCAGTCCATCGAGGACATGCAGGCCTTCAGCGTTATTCAATGCGCCCGTTTGTTAAAAACGACCTCTGAAGCGAAGGTCATTTTTTATGATTCCACGTTCAAGCGGGGCTGCTCGCTGAGGGGGCTTGAGACGGTCACGCTCGCCGGTCTCGACGGCAATTCATGGGAGATGCAGGTCGCGCCGAAGATCGATATATCTTTTTATATCCTCAAATGGATGACGCTCTTGAGTGTTTCTGTGGCCCTTTTTGTCGGTTACCGGCTTTTGATCCAGATTCTCATGAGCGAAAAGAAAAAGATCGAATCCATCGAGACGAAGCGCATTTTCCTGGCGAATCTGGCCAATCAGGTTCGGCATGATGTGGCTTCACCCATTTCAGCTTTGAAGGTCATCGCGGAGCGAGCTCCATTGGACCCTGATACCAAGGTGTTTCTCCAAGAAGCGGTGCAGAGAACGGAAGGGATCTTCAATACACTCGGCCAGTTCAAAGCCTTGGATGAAGCGGTGCCTGTCGATTCTGAAATCTTGAAAATCATCGAAGAAAAGAAAGCCACGCGGCCCGATTTTCCAAAGGTGATGTTGGATATTCCGAAGATGTCCTTAAAAATGCCGCGAGTTGAATTCGGACGCATGATTTCAAATCTCTTGGATAATGCACATGAGTCCGAGGCTCGCTTTATTCGTTTCAAGGGGGCGATGGGTGATCGATTCATTCATCTTCATGTTTTTGATGACGGAAAAGATATTCCTGCCGAAGTCCCCGGGAAAATAGGGCAGCGCTTCAATACCTCTGGCAAGCTCCGAGGCTCAGGGCTTGGTTTGTTTCAAAGCCTTCAGTTCATGCGATCGCTGGGTGGGGAAATCAAAATCGCTTCGGTCCGTGGTGAAAAAATTATTCTCACTTTTCCCAGAAGTTTATTGGAACCCTGAGAGCTTATTTGTCGGGCTGAAAAAACCGCCCTTTTCAGGACGGCTTTTTTTGACGGGTTGAAAGAAGCGATGTCCTTTTTAAACGCTGGCCGGCTCTTTCGCTCCCGCCAAAGCGCCGGGTTCACGCATCATCTTGATCACTTCGGTGATGTGCAGCTCCTCGGCGTAGATCATCTTGCGGGCGAATTCCTCCAGCAAAATGGATTTGTGCTCGCTGAGTTCGAAGAGCTGGCGATACAGGAGGACGCTCGCCTCTTCGTGGGCCAGGGACTCTTTCAGGATGTCGTTGATCTTGTGCTTGTCGGTTTCGAGCAGCTTGCCGATTTTCAAGGACGGGTGGCCGCCGAAACTGGTGATCAGCTCGCCGACCTCATCGGCATGGGTCAGCGATTCCTTGGCCTGATCGCGCAACCATGAACAGATCGGGATGCGATTGTGGCCGAAGACCATCAGGGCGTAGTGCGTGTAGCGGACGACGCCGGCCAGTTCATGCTCCAGGATTTTGTTGAGGATCTCAACAGCCTGATCGTTTTTCATGGAAACCTCCTCGGGTGGTTTATTCTTGAAGGAAAGCCGGTGTTCTCTCAAGCCTTTTTTCTTCAAGGCCTGTCGAGAGTCCTTGAGAAATATTAGGAGGCCTTGATTTGGATCTTCAGTCCCAAAGCGCCCAACAGCGAGAAAAGCGTGGTCAATTCAGGATTGCCTTTTTTCGAGAGAATTCGATACAGGGCTTCGCGTGAAACGATGGAGTTTTCCGCGAGGCGGCCGAACCCATGGGCCTTTGCCACGTCACGCAAGGCCATCAGGAATCGCTCTTGATGGCGAGGGCCTGGATCCTCGAGAACGGCGTTCAGATAAGTGACCGCATAACGCGGGTCGCGGAGCCGTTTGGAAAGACCGTCTTCGTATTTCGTCATCGTTCGTTGTTCCGTTTTCTTCTTTGATGCCATAACCAAGCCTCTTTGGCGGAGCGGATATCCTGCAATTGGGATTTCTTGTCTCCACCGCCCAGAAGGAGCACGAGTGACTTGCCTTCTTGAGCGAAATAAATTCGATAACCAGGTCCCCAATCAATTCGGAATTCAAACACCCCTTTCCCAACGCTTCGGTGATCCCCGAGAAGACCTTGGCGGATCCGGGTGATTCGAGCATCAATGATGGCCTGTGTTCTCAGGTCTTTCAGACCATCAAACCACTTCTGGTAAGGGCACAAGCCATTTGCATACTGGAAAAGAACCAATGTGATTTCCGTCATAAATTGTAATCTATAAGTTACAAGTTGTCAATATCCCGCACGGATTGCGCGAGATATGCGGAATCAAAAGGCAAATTGAAATCCACTCTGACGGGTGGGAGGAAGAAGGGCTGTGGTTTTCTCGGAGGCGAAAGACGGACACCGGGCAGAAAACGCCCTCCTGGAAGGAAGGGCGCGAGGGGCGAGGCTTAGCGCTCCGCCGGGCGGGTGGGAGCGGGGGATTTCATCTGGTCCATCACGGTCATGGCGGAGGCGATGACGCCGGAGACGTCGGTCATGCTGGCCGGGACGATGATGGCGCGGGCGTCGTAGGCGACGTTGCCCAGTTGTTTCAGGTACTCTTCGGCGACTTTCAGGCGGGCGGCGTCGTGGCCGCCCTGGGTGGACATGGCGTTGGCGACCTGGCGCAGGCCCTCCGCCGTGGCGGTGGCGATGGCCAGGATGGCCGCGGCCTTCCCCTCGGCCTCGTTGATCTGCTTGGTCTTTTCACCCTCGGAGTTCTTGATGGTCTCCTGCTTCAAACCCTCGGCGCGGTTGATCTTGGAGTCGCGGTCCCCTTCGGACTCGAGGATCTTGGCGCGTTTTTCGCGCTCGGCGCGCATCTGCTTTTCCATGGCGTCGAGGATGTCCTTCGGGGGCTGGATGTTTTTGATTTCGTAGCGCAGGACCTTCACGCCCCAGGGCTCGGTGGCCTGGTCGATGGCGATGATGACGGAGTTGTTCACCTTCTCGCGCTCCTCAAAGGTGCGGTCGAGATCGATCTTTCCGAATTCCGAACGCAAGGTCGTTTGCGCGAGCTGCACCACGGCCATCTCGTAGTTGGAAATCCCGTACGAGGCCTTCACCGGGTCGACGACGCGGAAAAAGAGGATCCCGTCCACCGCCACCGACACGTTGTCCTTGGTGATGCAGATCTGCGAGGGGATATCGAGGGGGATCTCTTTCAGGGTGTGGCGGTAGCGCACGACGTCCACGAAGGGCATGGTGAAGTGCAAACCGGCATCCAGGCTCAGGTGGAATTTACCCAGGCGCTCGACGATCCAAGCCTGTTGCTGGGGAACGATGCGGATGGATTTCGAGATCACCACGCCCGCGAAGGCGATGAAAACCAAGCCGAAGAAAAATCCAAGCTCCATGTTTTACTCCTGAGGTGCGGGTTCGATGATGAGTTTGATGCCCTCGGTGCGCACGACACGCACGCGGTCTCCCTTGATCAGCGGTTGAGCTGAACTGTTGAGCGCCGTCCACGGCGCGCCCTGATAACGGATCACCGCTTCACCGCCGGCGGGCAGATCGGCCTCGAGCTGGAAGTGCGAGCCGGAATCGATGACGAAACCCTGTGAGCGCCGATTGACCAATCGTTTGCGCAAAAGTCCGGCGCTGACCAGGCTGAAAATCGCGAAGATCACCAGCTGCAGCGGCGTGGAACTCACGCCCAGAGCCGCGAGCACGGCCGTCAGCAGGGCGGCCAAGCCGAAAAACAGCAGGTGAAAGGTTCCTGTGAAGGCCTCGGAGCTCAGGAGCGCGATGCCGATGATCATCCAAACAAGAACGTCGCCATTCAATTGCATGCAGGGATCATGGCTTGACTCGGGGCGAAGCGCAAGACGCGGGGCTTAGAAATTCCAGGCGTAGCCGGCGCGCAGAACCATGGCGCTGGCGTTTTTCACCGTGTCAGAGGCGGGGTACATCCCGTATTCGAGGGTCACCGGGATGAAAGCTTTGCCGCGCAGGGGAAACTCGAGCCCCGTGGCCAGCTGATAGATCTGATTGGACGAGAGCTGGGCCGTGTCGATGACGTTGCTGGATTTGCCCATGAAGTACAGGAAGCCGAAGCCGGCGCCGAGCCAGCCGCGCATCGAGTTGGACTCCATGTAGTTGTATTTGGCCTGCCCGTAAAAGGACAGGGCGGAGGCCGTGAAGGAGCAGGTGGTGTCATTGCCGTTCACGCAGGAGGCGGAGGCGCTCAGCTGTTCGTAGCCGACGATGCCGCGGAAGAAGAAGCGGGAGGCGAGGGGGTGATCATAGAAACCCGTCACGCCGAACGAGGAGCCTTTCAGGTTCGCGGTGCTCGTGGTGGTGGCGCCGGTTGTTTTGAAGGTCACGGCCATGGCGGTCTGCTGGAAGCCGCCCAGGATGCCGTAGGCCCGGCCCGAGCTTTTGCGCAGGGATTTGTAATAAGAATCGCCGCGGGCGCTCTCGTCGCCGTCCTGGGCGTCGTCGGCGCGGACGGCGCGGGACATGCTCTTCTTGCCGCCGCGGGGGGCGAGCCCGTAACCCGCTTCCGCCGTGCCCTTGGTGACGACGGCGATGGCCTTGGTGCCTTTGACTTTCTGGACGGTGAGGATGGCTTTGCGTTTGCCGTCGGCGTCAGTGGCGAAGACGGTGTCGCCCTCTTGCGTGGACTCCATGTCGCCGGAAAGATCGAGCATCGCCCGGCCGTTTTTCACTTGCGTGACCTCCGCCGCCTGGGCGGGAAGGGTGGAGAGGGCGAACAACAGCGAAGTGAGGAGAAACGTCAGATGTTGCGACATCTCTTTGAGTGTGTCGCCAAACAGGAGGTTCGGCAACCCGATTTAGGACTTCGGTCGGGCCGGTTTTTTAAAGGCGCAGCGATCGGTCGAGCAGATTGAGGTAGGCGCTCTGTTCGCGGGACCAGGTTTCCTCGTCGGCGAATTCGCGGCGGCAGGACTCGGTGCCGGTCTCGGCGGGACGGAAGCTTTGCAGGACCACGCGGCCGTCGTGGCGGGTCTTTTTCCAGACTTCCAGGTCGGCGTCGGCGATCAGGAGCTCGGCGCCGCCTCCGGAGAATTCCCTTTCGAGCCAGGCGGGCAAGGCGCCCAGCACCTGGCACTCCCCGAGGGCGGTCGTCTTGATGTACTCCGGCGCCTGGCTTTCGAAATCGCGGCGCACGTTCGACTTGTAAAGCGAACAACCGCTCAGATGGGCCAGGATCAGGAGAGGGAAAAGAATCTTCCGCATCCTTCCATCCTGGTCCTCTGCGGCGAAAAAGAAAAGGCCCTGTTTTGAAAACAGGGCCTTTGAACAGATCGATGTGGAGATTTCTCCACTCAATCAAAAAAGTTTTGAATTAAAACGGAATTTCGTCCGAGGAGTCGAAGCTCGGTTCCGGCCCGAAATCCTGGTAATCGTTGCCGCCGCCTTGGGAGCCGCCGTTGTTGGAGGCGGAACGTTCGCCGGCCGCGCCCAGGAATTGCACCGTGTTGGCGACGATTTCGGTGGTGTAGCGTTTCTGACCCTGTTTGTCTTCCCAGTTGCGGGTTTGCAGACGGCCTTCGATGTAGACTTGGCGGCCTTTGCTCAAGTGCTTGCCGCAGATTTCGGCGAGCTTGCCCCACACGACGATGCGGTGCCATTCGGTGCGCTCTTGCTTCTGACCTTGTTTGTCCATCCAGTTTTCGCTGGTGGCGACGTTGAATTGAGAGACCGTCGAGCCTTGGCCGATGGTTTTGGTTTCCGGGTCCGAGCCCAGACGACCCACGATAATCACTTTATTCACACCCGACATGATGTCCTCCTCGAGGGAACAGTTCTTTGTGACAACCCGTATGAAGTCAATGAAGAACGGGTCTTGTTGTTCACAGCCAGCCAGCAAGCCTGCCGCCGCTCTCGGCCGTGGTCAATGTGGGATCTCTCTGGAGCTCAGATCCGAGATCCGGAGAAGGGCAAAAATAAACATTGCGTCAGTGAGGGAGAAACAAAGGGGCAACGATCGCAATGCGTCGTGCCCGTTTTTTCAGCGCAAGGGGGCCATGGACGGAGCGGGTCCGAAGTGCGTGCCGCTCAACTTCATGCGGATGCGGCCGTTTTGTTGATAGGCCGTCAGGAACTCGAGGAAAAATTTGGCGCGCTCGCGAAAGTTCGCCGAGGGCTGCAAATCGACATCAAAGCTGTAAGCGCCGAACTCAGGGACGGGGGTGCCCCCGGCATTGCGCAGGTTCAGGCCCAAGGTTCCCTTGATCGTGCCCTGCAAGTCATCGGCGGGCTGACCGCCCACGCGGATGTTCTCAATCAGCAGGCGGCCGGCGGACAAACGGCCTTTCAATTCCAGCGAAGAGAGCTTGATCTCGGGCAGGGTGAGCTCTCCCATGTGGCCGAGGGCGAGATTGGTGGAGGGCATCTCGAACTGCTGGATCTTGATGTTCAAGGCCAGATCCGGTTGCTCCGCCAAGGTCATGTCGATGAGTCCCGCGGTTTCGAGATCAAGACGGCCTTTGATCAAAGCCGGCAGGTTGGCGAGCTGGCGCAGGTCCTGCAGGCTCAGGCGTTGCGCGGTGATCTCGAGCTTCTGCAGCTCGGTGCCGCGTTCGGATTGGCCGCCGGAGCCCATGCGGGCATCGACGTCGCCGCGAAAGAGGCCCTTGGCGGTGACGTGCCCGTAAGGCTTTTGCGACAAGGCCGCTCCCAAGGACGGCGTCACCGTCACTTCCTCCACTTTGATGCCCGGGAAAAACAGGGACTCGATGTGCACTTGCTCCGCTTGAGCGCCCAATTGCGGGAAAAAGCTCAGACTCAAACGCTCGAACTGCACGTAGACGCTGTTGCGCGTGGCGGCCGAGATCTGCGAAGACAACAGGTCCGACAAATCATTGAAGGGGAAAATCAACACGGCGAAAATCACGGCGCTGATCATCGAGAGGAGCAGGCGCAGGCGATTGTTCCACAGCCACGAGAAGAAGCTCTTCACCCAGGCGATCAGGGTCATTCGTTCGTCTCCTCTGCCGAGCGGGCACGGTTGGCGCGGCCGCCGCGGGCGGGTTCTTCGGGCGCCGCCACGGGGGCGCTCAGATCAGGCACCGCCAGGGCGGTGAGCTTGAAGACCACGTCGAAGTAATGATTGTCTTCACGGTTGGCGGCGATGTCGGTGCCGGTGAGCTTCACCGACGGGTTCAGCCGCGACAGCTGCGTGCCCACGTCCACCACCTGGCGGATGTTGAGTTTCCACAGCGAGATGGACAAAGAACCGAGGGAACGCTCGTTGGGGATCAGCTGCGAGCCGCCGCCGCCGAGGTCGATGGCCTTGATCTGCTCCGGCGTGAGGTTGGCTCCGCGCAGACGGGATTCCACGTCGGAGCGCAGGCTTTCAATCGGCGGCGAGGGCATGAGCGGCGGCACGTCCGCCGCTTCCCGCGAGACTTTCAGCAGCTCGCGGATCACCGAACGGCGCTCTTCGAAGCCCTCCACGAGGGTGCTGGAATCGCTGTACCAGCTCCACGGCACGCTGATGATCAAAAACCAGGCGAGGACCCCGCCGATCACCACCACGATTTTCTGCATGGAAGGGGAGAGACCGTCGAAACGCTCTTTCAGCTGATTGTAGACGGGCGTTTCCTGCACGCGCTCGGCGATGCGGTTCCAGGTGACGAGCAGCTGCTCTTTCAGATCGTCCGTCGTCATTCTTTGCCCACCTTCTGGATGTTGCGGTCAACGCGGAAGTTCAGGCGGAAACCGGTGCGGCCGACGGCGGGTTGGGTGTTCTCCACGTTCACTTTGCCGTCGGTGGCCAGCCCCGACAAAGCCCGGCTCAGCTGATTCACCATCTCTTGGCCGCCGCCGACGAAGCCCGCCAGGCGCGCCTGCCCGTCGTTCACCGACAGCTCGCTCACGTCCAGAGGCAGGCTCTTGCCATCCGGCACGGCGGCGCTGATCTTTGACAGCACCTCCATGGCGGAGTTCATGTTGGCGAGGCTCTCGATGGTGCGGATGTCGGCGATCTTTTTGCGGTTCTCGCGGATGTAGCGTTTCACGCCGGCCTCGTTGGCGTTGCGCGAGGTGAGTTTCGCGATGGAACGCGCCTGATTGCGCAGCAGATCTCCGGAGACTTCGTCCAGGTGGGTGGCGATCAGAGTGCGGCCGTAAGCCCAGATGGCCAGCAGGACGGATGCGACCAGCAGGGTTTTCGTGAGGCTGCCGTACTCCACCCACAGGTCTTTGGCGAAGGAACTCTGGCGGGCGAATTCGCCCTTCATGAAGTTCATGGGCGGATTGCGCGGCTTGCGCAGGCCATCGAGGGCGAGACCGATGGCGATGCCGAAGGTCAGATTGGCTTCCGGCGAACGCTCGAAAAACACGTTGGGGAAAAGATCGAGGACCTGCAGGCGGTTCACCGGCGCTTCCAGGTGCTGGGTGAGGAAAGGCCCCAGGCCCTGGATGGCGGACACGCCGCCGGTCATCTGCACCTCGGTGATCTGGCCGTTGAACTCGCTGCGGAATTCCAACAAGGACAATTGCAGGCTGTGCACGAGATCGCGCACCTGCTTGGCGATCAGGTCCGAGAACACTTTCGCCTCGTAGCTCGCGTCCTGGCGAGTGGTGAGGATGAAAGCCTTCACCTCCATCTCTTTTTGCGCTTCCGCCGGCGGGAGATTGTACTTCTGCGAGATGGCGTCGATGATGTTTTTCCCGCCCCACAGCAGGGAGCGCACGCCGACCAGGCTGTCGCCCTCGAAAGCGCTGACCAGGGTGCGAGTGTGGCCGATGTTCAGCACGACGCGGATCAGGCGCGGCGGCCGGGCTTCCGGATCGAGTTCCAGGGGCGTCGCCGGCGTCGAGGGGACCCCGTCCCACCAGCGCTCGAAAAGGTTGGCGAAGGCCGTGCCTTCCGTGCTGACCACGTGGGGCTCGATGGAGGAGTCCTTCATCAGCTGCAGCAGGTTCGCGACGTGGGTTTTGGGGGAGGCGCCCGCCAGCACCTCGGCGGTGTTGCCGACGGTGCGGATGATCTTGCCCTCGAAGACGGCGTTGTCGAGGGAGAAGGGCAGTTCCTCCTCGAGCTCGAAGGGCAGGGCTTTTTGAATGCGCAGGCGGTCCGTGAAGGGGAAGGTCTTGTTGCGGATGGCGACCTGGTCCTGGCGCAGGCTCACGCAAAAACGGGTGCTTTTCGGATCGTAGGCGCCGGCGATTTCGCGCAGGAACTCGATGACTTCGAGATTGTGGTCGGTGCCGGTGGCCCGAGACATCTTTTTGGTGTGGGAGCGCACCAGCTGGAAACCCTTCGAGGTGCTCTGGACCTCGACGACTTTCACCTGGTGGGTGCCGATATCAATGCCGACCGAACGCATGTTGCTTCGCCGCCTTTCGTCCGTGAAAGTGCTTTTGCGGATTTATCGCTCGGTCCAGTATACGATGCGGGGCGGACCTTTGGGAAGCTGAACGTTCTGTCTATTGGTCTGGTTTTCGGTCTTGGGCGCGGCCGTGGCGCTTTCGGCCTGCTGCTGTTCCTTCTTGTCCTGATCGACGTATTTTTTGATCTGATTGGCGGTGCGATCCAGATCCGTGGTGACCACCTCGATCTCGCGCACGGCCCCGCCGAACTCGCCGGTGGATTTGATGCGGAAGCTGATCAGGCTCTCAAACGACAGGGGGATCTTTTTGGTGTCCTCGGCCTGCAGGCGGGCGCCCTTGTCCGTGACGAAGTCCCAGAAATCCTTGTCGGACTTGAATTTGCCGCCTTTGTTCTCATCCTCGCGGCGGGCGATGATCTCGGCGGCGATCTCCGCGGTGATGCCGGGGTCCAGCGACATGAGGACCTCTTTGGTCGCCACGTTGGGATTGATTCCGCGCATGCCGTAGATGGTGACCTGGGGCGCGAGCAGATCGTAAAAGTCATCGTTCATGCCGGCCACCAGGCGCAGCTCCTGCAAGGTGCGGAAGGCGCGGTTCGGGGGGAATCCCGTGCCGGCGACGTTCTGGTTGAGCTCGCCGTAGCGGCTGCGTTTGTCGCCGCCGTTCAGGCTGGCGGTTTTGTCGCTCATCCAATCGGCGATGTTGTTGATCAGCTCCTCGAAAGGATAAGAGCCGTAGGTGCGGCGCCACTCCTCGTCGTCCTCGACCTTGCGTTTGAAGACGTCGAGCAGGCGTTTGCGGGTCAGCTCCTGCAGGCTTTTCGAGGGCGACACCAGGTCCGCGAGGTCGGTGCGCGAGCCTTCGTCCTGGATGCTGGTGCTGAAGGAGGCGTCCATGGTGGATTCCTTCATCATCTGATCGGTGCTTTCTTTGTCCATGCTGCTCATGGTGTCGGGCAGCTGCAGGGGCCACACGAAGGGGAAGCGCCAGATCTCGTCGATGTAGTTTTGAAAGGCGCCGAGTTTGTCCGGCGACACCTTGGCGTTGATCGATTGATAGATCTTGACGCGCAAGAGGCTGATCTCCAGTCCCGAACGGGCGGCGTAATAGGCTTTCAGGCGGTTCAGGCCCTGGGCGTTGACGGTGTATTCCACCGTCGAGTCGTACATCACCTCCATGGCCAGGTAGGTGATCAGCGCCACCGCCGTGATCGCCATGACCAGGGCGACGCCCCGGTCGTTGCGCAGAGGGCGGAACTCAGTTCCGCGGCGTCGTCGCCGCAGGAACGCCTGGATTGGCTGGAGCATTCGACTCCTCCTCTTTGTTATTGGGGAAGTGGATCGGGACGACGGCGTTGAGCTTGTATTTCTTCCGGGTTTTCTCGTCGCCCTTCTGCACGCCGAGGGTGATCTCGACGGCCTGCGGGAAATTGTTCTTGGTGACGGCGTCGCCGCCCTTGTCGGTGCGCCACTCCTTCACCCAGTCCTGTTTGCCCTTGCCGATGTACTGCAGGGAAAACTCGCTGACATCCTCGAGCAGCACCACCTCGTCGCCGCCGACGGTGACGTCCTCGTCGACGACGGGGGAGGAACGCCGCCACAGGCATTTGGAGCGGCGCTTGCCGTCGGCGCTGCTGCAGTCCTTGAGGCTGTAGCCGACCTCGATGAAGTCGGCCTGCCGCGAATTGCGCACCATGCGGGCGTTGTTCATCGTCACGAAGGAAAACCCCTCGGCGTTGCCGACGAAATGCGTGGCGGGATCGACCCGCGGGGCTTCGCGGCGCGTGGCCTGCTGCTGCTCCAGCAGCGCCTGGCGCTGGGCGGCCGCGGGATCGGCGGGGTTGGGCAGGGCGCCACCCGGGTTTTCCTTCTTTTTCAGGAGATCCTGGAGTTCCTTCTCAGTGTCGCGGTGGTGAAAGGCGAGGTTCACGTCCCTCTCCATCAGGCGCATGGCATCGCGCATTTTCGAGATGTCGTCGATCTGGGTTTGAATGGTCACCTTGGCGCGCACCGCCTGCTGGATGGTCCGCGACGCCAGCATGGCGAGGGTCGCCAGGATCGCCACCGAGATCAGCACTTCGATCAGGGTGAAGCCCCCGCGCCGCCTCATCACATGCCCCCGGGCAGGGGGAGTTCTTTGTTGTAGTCGACGAAGAAGGTGGTGACGGAGTACTCGAGTTCCTTGCCGCCCTTGGTTTTATGGAAGACCGAGACTTTGACTTCCTTGATGGTTTTTTTCAGGTGCTCGGACATCGTCTTCATGACGGTGATGAGCATCTCGCTGGCGCCGCCCTCCTGGGAGGTCAGGCCGGTGGACAGATCGGGCAGCTCGAATTCCTTCGATTTCATCTCCCAGCGGTAATCCGGGTAATCGCTGCCGAAATCGTCCGACACCTCCTCCTCGATGCTCTCGAGGGGCTTGCCGCGGTATTTGAGGTCGATCTCGGTCATCTTGCGTTCGAGCAGGGCCGCCACCTCGGTGTTGGTCTGCGTTTTGCGGATGCGCATGAAGCTGCCGCTCCAGGAGTTCGCCAGCAGCACCACGCCCGAGGCGAGGATCACCATGGCGAGCAGGATCTCGAGCAAAGTGAAGCCGCGGCGGCGGGATCTCATCGGTTCACGTCCTTCAGGGCGCGCGCGCTCTCGACGATGTCCGCCTGACCGGTGAGGGGATTGTAGATGAGTGACCAGGTGAGGTTCTTGCGGTCGGTGATCTGGATCGAGGCCGCTTCCATCAGGCCCTCGGGGAAGAAGTGCACGTAGGCGACGCCTTCGGTCTGCGGGGCCTTCATGTGCAAGGTCTCGACGGAGCCGAAGTACAGGCCCGAGGGCAATTTCCTTTTTTCCTTGATGAGAACCGTGTCCATGTCCCACATCGGCGGCTTTTTCCCGTCCTCTTCCTCGTCGCGTTTTTCTTCGGCCTCGGGGTCGATCAGTTGCGGGCCCTTGGCGCGTTCCACCCAGTACTTGGGCTCGGCGGGATCGAGGTCCAGCACCAGGCGCATGGTGGCGTTGCTCAGGCGGGCGCGGTTGCGCACTTCCTTGCCCAGCACCAGGAACTGGCGGGCGACGGATTTGATGTTGGTGTCTTTTTTGAACAAGCGCGGGGTGGCGATGGCGATCGCCGCCCCGATGATGGCGATCACGATCATGATTTCAATGAGGGTGAAACCAGATCGCGATCGCGGCGAGGGCTTAGAGGTCGTCTTGCGAGATGTCGGCGCCAAAACCGCTTCCGCCATCGGCCCCGTCCTTGCCGAGGGATTTCAAGGTGAACTCGCCGCCGCTGAGTTCATAGATGTAATCATGACCCCACGGATCCTTGATGCCCTCGTTGCCTTTGGTTTTGTAGTAGGGTTCCGGGCCCCAGTTGGAACAGCTGGAATCGGCTTGCAGCAGACCGCTCAAAGCTTGCGGGTAGCGGCCGCAGTCCAGGTTGTACATGGACAGGGAGTTGATGATCTGACCCATCTGGATCTTCGCCTCTTTCACTTTGGCTTTGTCCTGGGCGCCGCCGAGACGGGGCAGGAGCAAGGCCGAGATGGCGCCGATGATGGCGAGCACGATCATGATCTCGATGAGGGTCATGCCGCGCTGGTTGCGGAGAGCCGGGAACGGGGAACGACGAAGCAAATTCATGAATGATCCTCCTGATGCTGACAAACCTTCGAAAGGGTAAATCACCCGCCGAGGTTTGTCATCTCGAACATCGGCACCATCACCGCCATGACGATCACCCCGATGATGATCCCCATGAGAACGGTGACGACGGGACCCATCAGGCCCGTCATCGCCTCCAATTTCGATTTGACCTGGAAATCGAAGGCGTCGGCGACCTGAGTCAACATGTTCTCGAGCTCGCCGGTCTTCTCCCCGATATTGACCATGTGAATCACGATCGGCGGGAATTGCCCTGATTTTTTCAAAGGGCCGGAAATCGATTCCCCCTCGGAGATATTGCTGCGGGCTTCAATGATCGCCTGGGCGATGACGTGGTTGTTCACGACGTTTTTAACGATGTCCAATGCGTAAAGCATAGGCACCCCGCCGTTCAACAAAGTCGCGAGAGTCCGCGTGAAGCGGCCCACCGCCACCATGCGGATCACGGGGCCGAAGACGGGCAGCTTGAGGGCGATGGCGTCCCATTGTTTGGCGCCGTTCTCGGACTTCTTCCAGTTGTTGAAGATGACGTAACCCAGCACCATGGCGCCGACGATCAGGTACCACGAGTTCACCAGGAAGCCGGAGAAGTTGATGATCATGACGGAGTACCAGGGCAGGGTGAGCTGGGGATTCGATTCGAACACCACCACGAGCTTCGGGATCAGGAAGACGAAGAGGCCGATTAGGATGGCCATGGTCACGACCAGCATGATGATCGGGTAGGTCATGGCGCTCGAGACCTTCTGGCGCAGTTCCGCCGAGGACTCGGTGAATTCGGCCAGGCGCATGAGGATCATGTCGAGGGAGCCGGAGGCCTCGCCCGCCTCGACCATGGAGATGTAGATGTTGTCGAAGATGTTGGGGTACTTGGCGAGGGCTTTGTTGAGGGGGGCCCCCTCGTTCACCATGTTTTTGCAATCGGAAATGGCTTCGGAGAGCACGGCGTTCTCCACCTGCTCGGCGACGGCGTTCAGGGCGTCCACGAGGGGGATGTTGGCTTTCACGAGGGTCGCGAGCTGGCGGGTCATCAGCGACAGGTCCTTCACGCCGACGCTTTTGCCCCGCGTGGCGATCTTCTTCTTGGCGCCGCCTTCTTTCTTCTTGTCCTTGATGTCGGTGACGAAGACGCCGTCTTTTTTCAGGCGGGTGCGGGCCGCCCGCATGTTCTCGGCGTCGACGACGCCCTTGGTGTTGCGCCCCGCTTTGGTCAGGCCTCGGTATTCGAAAATCGGCATAGGGAAAGATTAGCGGAAATCAGGAGGGGGGGACAGGACTTTCGCGGAGGAACAACCCACGGACCAAAGTCCAGACAAACAACAACCCCCCTCAATCACAGAATCCCGAACCGGGATACCGGTCTACAGGTTAACGGGTAGACCGGTATCCCGGTGCGTGCGGCCTTAGATATCCAGTTGGGTGTTCGACAGAACTTCCTCGATCGTCGTGATGCCCGACATCACCTTCTGGATGCCGTGATCGCGGAAGGTCTTCATGCCGTTTTGGATCGCCAGCTTCTTGATCGTGCCGCCGTCCTTGCGCTGCATGATCAGCGAGCGGATGTCGTCCGTGATGACGAGCATCTCGCCGATCAGGGTCCGGCCGACGTAGCCCTTGCCGCCGCAGTGATCGCAGCCGACGGCCTTGCAGATGTTGGCGTGGGCGATGGACTCGCGGGTGATGCCGAGCATGTTCAATTCGAAATCGCTCGGCGTGTAGGGCTGTTTGCAGTGCGGGCATAGCACCCGCACCAGGCGCTGCGACACGACGCCCAGGATGGACGAGGCGATCAGGAAGGGTTCCGCCCCCATGTCCGTCAGGCGCGGGAAGGCGCCGGCGGCGTCGTTGGCGTGGATCGTGGACATCACCAAGTGACCGGTCAGCGAGGCGTTGATCGCCAGTTCGCAGGTTTCCAGGTCGCGGATCTCACCGACCATGATGATGTCGGGGTCCTGACGCAGGAAGGAGCGCAGGGCGCTCGAGAAGGTCAGGCCGATCTTGGAATTCACCTGCACCTGGCCGAGGCCGTGCAGCCGTTGCTCGACCGGGTCCTCGACGGTGAGGATGTTGACGTCGGGCTGGTTCAGGCGCGACAGCATGGCGTACAGGGTCGCGGATTTCCCGGAGCCGGTGGGGCCGGTGACGAGGATGATGCCGTAGGTGCGCTGGATGAGGTCGCCGAGTTTGTCGAGGTTTTCGCGCGAGTGGCCCAATTGCTCGAGCTCGAGCACGACGTTGCTGCGATCCTGCAAGCGCATGACGATGCGCTCGCCGAAGGCGGTGGGCACGGTGGACAGACGGATGTCGATGTCCTTGCCGCCGACCTTCAGGGGGATGCGGCCGTCCTGGGGCAGGCGTTTTTCGGCGATGTTGAGGTTGCCCATGACCTTGATGCGGGAGGTGATGGCGTTCTGCAGCTTCTTCGGCGGCTTGAAGATGTCGTACAGCAGGCCGTCCATGCGGAAGCGCACGACCATGTCTTTTTCGTAGGGCTCGATGTGGATGTCGGTGGCCTTCTCTTTGACGCCGCGGAAGAGCAGGCTGTTGACGAGCTTGATGACGGGGGCGTCGTCCTCGCCGGCCTCGAGCAGATCGATGATGGGATCGTCGAGGTCGTAATCCTCCGCCTCGATCTCATCCAGGCCGGACAGGTTCGCCGTGGATTTCTCGTAGACGCGGTTGATGGCGTCCTGGAGCTTGGAGGCGGTGGAGATCAGGGGTTTCACCCGCTTGCCGAAGAGGACCTGCAGGTCGTCCAGGGTCTTCAGGTTCACCGGGTTCGAGGTCAGGGCGATGACCTCGTTGCCGTCCTCGCGGAAGGGCAGGACGCTGTTGGTCTTGGCGTAGTTGATCGGGATGTCGCGCACCAGGTCCGTCGAGATGTCGGCGACCGGGATGTCCTTGATGAAATCGAGGCCGAGCTCGCGGCACAGGTCCGCCACCAGCTCCTCGGCGGTGCCGTATTCCTTTTTTTCGAGGGCGTCGCCGATGCTCGAAGGGCGCAGGGAGGACGTGCTGGCCAGGACCGAGCGGATCTGGTCCAGCGACAAAGAGGTGCTCTTCGAGAGGAGTTGGTTGATGTCCAAAGCCATGCAGCGATTCTACCCCGTTCGAAGAGTTTATTCCACCAAAGGTTCGTCAACGCCCTCGTCGGTGCCGGGCTGGAACTGCTGCGAGTCGCCGCCCGGGGCCGGGGAGGATTCCATGTCGGCGGAACTCATTTCCTCCTCGAGCAGTTCATCGGGGCCGCTGTCGCTGCTGGCGCCGTCATCGAAGATCTGCGGCGAGCCCGGCTCTTCCGCCGGGGCCGGCGGCACGTCGCGGGGCTCGAAGGGCGCCGGGGCCTCGGGGGCGGAGAATTCCGGGGAAACGGCGGCGCGATCGCCGCGCATGATTTCCTCGACCTTGCGGCCGAAGGGATCCTTGCCGCCGCCGGCTTTGATGAACTCCAGGCGCTCGTCGATCTTGCGGCCGATGACCTGGTTGTTGTCGGCGGGGCTGCGCAGGACCTTCGGGGTCAGGAAGACCACGAGATTCACCTTCTCGCGATTGCTCGAGCGGGATTTGAACAGCCAGCCGATGATGGGCAGATCGCCGAGCAGCGGGACTTTCGAGATGCTTTCGTTGTCGCTGTCGCGCAGCAGGCCGCCCAGGATGGCCGTGTTGCCGCTGTCGACGACGATGTTGGTTTTGATCGAACGCTTCGAGATGGCGATCGTGTTGTCGCTCAAGGCCTTCGGCGCCACGATGTTTTTCGTCGGCTGGTTGATGGACTGCTGCACTTCCATGCGGATCGAGTTGGAGGTGGGATTGATGAAGGGCTTGATCTGCAGCTTCAGGGTCGCGTCCTCGAACACCGCGGTGTTGGTGGTGCCGGCGGCAGTGACGTTCGCCTGCACGGAGGTCGCGACGCGGTCACCGACCTCGATGACGGCTTCCTCGTTGTTGAGGGCCGTGATCGTCGGGTTGGAGAGCACGTTCAGGCGGGTCGTGCTCTTCAGGAAGGTGAAAAAGCCCGTCAGGCTTTTCACCGTGATGGTTTTGTTGCTGGTCGGATCGGTGAGGGAGATGTTTTCCCCGTTGCCGAAGGGCAGGATGGCGCCGGTGCCGCCCACGGGGCTCAGCAGCTCCGTCAGGTTCAGGCCGCCGTTGAAACCGCCCTTGATGCCGCTTTTGTCGTATTGGTAGTAGCCGACCTTGTAGTCCATGCCCTCGGTCATGGACATTTCCATGATGTTCGCTTCCACGAACACCTGGTCGCGCGGGATGTCGATCTTGCTGAGCAGGTTCAGCACGCGGTCGTAGTCCGTTTTCGAGGCGCTGACCACCAGGGAGTTGGTGTTCTTGTCGGCGTTGATCTTGACTTCGCCGCCGAAGATCTGGTTTTCGGAAGCGGCCGTGCCGACGGGCGCGCCGAAACCGCCGAAGCCCGGGAAAGCGCCCGGGGCGTTGGCGCCGGCGCCGGTTTTCGGGGCGGCGTCCTTGGTCACGTTCTGCAGGACCTGGGCGATTTTTTCCGCGTCACCGTATTTCACGTAGTAGACGTAGACGCCGCCGATGGCGTCGGGGCGGACCGGGAAATCCAGTTGCGCCACCAGGCGCTTCACGCGGGCGATGCCGGATTTGTTGCCGACGACGATGATGGAATTGGTGCGGTCGTCGGGGATGGCCATGAAGAAGCTGTTGCCGCTCTGGCCCTGGGCACCGCCGCCGGTGCTGCGGGTGAAGCGGGGCACGCCGGCCGAGAACGAGCCGGGCATGCCGCCGGTGACGCCGGCGCCGCCGCCGGATTTCTGGCCCTTGTTGACGATCTTGTCGATCAGATCCGCCATGTCCTTGGCCTTGGCCTGCTTCACGCGCACGACCTCGATCTGCTCCTCGAAGCCGGGGACATCGAGCTGGTTGATGATCTTCATGACGCGATCGATGTTCGAGCCGTAGTCGGACAGGATGATCGAGTTGGTGGGGGAGTAAATGCTGAGCTCGCCGTCCTTCGAGGGCAGGATGCGCAGCTCGCGCTGCACGATCTCGGCGGAGATGTGTTTCAAATGGATGATCCGCGTGATCATCTGGTCGTCGCTCGGGTAGTAAGCGCCGGAGTAAGTCTCGATGGAGTCGCGCTGGGCGTTGCGGGCGTTTTTGACTTTCAGGAAAGCGCCGCTCGGCACGACGGTGTAGCCGTTGATGGCCAGGGCCGACAGGAAGGCCTTGTAGGCTTCCGCCACGGTGATCTTCGAGGGGGCGACGATGGTGATCTTGCCGCGCACGCCGGGATCGATGATGAAGTTCTTGCCGGTGAGCTCCGAGATCGTCTTGATGATGTCGGTGATCTCGACGTTCGGGAAGTCGAAGGACTCGATGGTCTCCGGGAAATTCTGGTTGTTGATGTCCTCGATGCCCGAGGCGTTGAATTTCTGCCGCTGGTTCTTGTTCAGCACGCCCGCGTCCTCCGCGGCGACCTGGGCCGACGGGCCGGTGGGCGCCGTGGTCGGGGCGGGAAAGCTCGGCGGGGCCGGGAAGGAGCTGTCGAAATCCGGCGGCGGAGGCATGTCCTCCTGGGCATGGGCGACGGGGCCGGCGGGGGCGCCGGCGAGTCCCGTCACGAGCGACGCGATCACGATTTTTTTGCTCTTCTTCATCGGTTACCTCACCGGATGTTGTACTTCAAGTTCTGGTTGCGACCGCCGCGTTCAATGCAGATTTCAACCTGTCCCGAGTTGCGCAAGGTCGTGTACATTTCCATGGCTTGTTGCGGGCTGGTCACGGCCGTGCCGTTCACGCAAGTGATGACGTCCATCACGTTCAAACCCAATTGCGTGTAGATGCTGCCCGGCTGCATCTCGACCAGGCGGTAGCCGTAGATCTCGCCCGTGCCGCCGCGCTTGGCGGGCACCACGCGGGCCTGCATGAGGATGCTGGAGAGGTCGTTGGTGTATTTCAGCAGGTCGGCGCGCTTGATCTCGAATTCCGTCTCCGACACCTTCTTCACGTCGCCCGTTTGCGTGGGGGCGGCGGTTTTCAGGGCGATCTTCGGGGCGTTCTTCATCTCGATGAACTCCAGGCGACCGGTGTTCAGGTTGCGCAGGAAGATCTTCATGCGCTCGACCTTTTCCAGGGTCGCGAGGTTCTCGATGCGCTGGCCGGGGCGGTAGGACAGGATCTGATTCTTGCCGCGGATCTCGAGGGCGGCCAGGGATTTCTCGGGATTGGAGTGCACGAGGGTGCCCGACAGGTTCAGCGGCAATTGCGACGGGATCGGCGGCAGCTCCTGGTGCTGACCGCCTTTGGCCGCCAGGGGATCGGGGATCTTGCCGTCGGAATTGAAGATGTTGCGGCTGACGATGTTCTGATAGCTCGCGAAATTGGCGCCGAAGTTCGGCTGCTTGGGGCGGGCGGGGGGCGGTTGCGTCGGCAGCATCGAACCGCGCACCCACAACGTGCCCAGGTCCGCCGCGAGGTAACCGGCGAGAACAAAAAGCGAAATCGGCAAGGCTTTCGCCCAAAGCGCGCTGCGGGCTCCGGAAGAGGCGGATGAGGGGGAGCGGGGAAATTTCACCGTCGCACAGTCCTTTGTTGAGAGGCCGAGCCCTGCAGCCTGGCCCGAATCCATTCGGGTCCCTCATAGACTAGCAAACAGTCCATGCCGGGGCAAAAATTTCCCTCTCGACCTAGGACCAGAATGCGAAAAGAAAAGAGACGATTTCACCGCCTCGCGGAGGGCGGAGGTAAAATCAAGGCATGAACCTGATCTATTTCACCAACGGCGCGGGTCTGGCCGACGGGGAGATCCGCCGTCAATGCGCGCGCATTCCGGAAGTGCTGGCTTCGCTGCAGGACGCGCAAGCCTCCCATCCCACTTGGGATATCCTGAACACCTTTTTGTTGGATGAGGAATTCGCCCGCGCCGACGGCGATCAACGGCGGGATCTGGTCCGTTGGACGCAGTGGGGGCTTTTCGAGCGCTTCTGCCGCCAGCGCATCGTCTACGCGGAGATCTTTTACCGCGTGAATTACGCGAGCCCCCTGCTGGTGGCGAAGGAGTTCCGCTGGCTCCTGCGCACCGGGGAGCCCGTGAAGATCTACGTCATCGGACCGGGTTTGGATGAGGTGCCGATGCTGTTGCGGGACGCCCGCGCGGAATTCATCGAGGCGATCGACGCCGATCCTTCACTGGCCTGGTTCTGGAGCGGTTTGAAGAAGGTCGCCAACGCCTGATTTCCGCCCGCCCGCGGCCGGGGGCTTGTCGCGAGAACTTCACACGCCGCATTCTTGCTTTTTCACACAATCCGCAGAATTCTCAGAAGCAATCAAACCATCCCGATTTTGTCGGGAAGGACGCCGGCGCGGTTGTCCCGGCGGTCCATGAGGGGGTCGCGTGAAAATCCTTTTTCAAACTTTGGCTCTGTCCTTGTTTTCGACTTCCGTCATCATGGCCATTTACACTTCCTCGTCCGAGGCGGAACCGCGTCCGCCTCGGTCCCGCCCTCCGGTGACGGCGCCCAAGCCGGCCCCGGCGCCGGCGGAAAAAATGCCGACCCTGGTCCTGCCCGCCGCGCGCGACTGAGTTTCAAACGAAAAACGGCTCGATCCCCGCGGGGCGGTCCTGGGACGGATGCAGGAACGCCGGCGGTTCCGCGTCCGGCGGACACAAGGAGTAGAGGGCGTAAGGCAGTTTGGCGCTGACCCAGGTGAGGGGGCGCCGCAAATGCAGGTCGCTGCGCATTTGCGTGTAGACCAGGAACTCGTTCTCCCGCGCCTCCTCGTAAGCGATCCAGGCGAGGCTTTCGAAGATGTCCTCGTTGTCGGCGAAAAGAAAACACAGGTAACGGAAATTCAAGCCGGCTTCCATCTTCAGGCGGTGCACCGGCTTCGTCAGGGCCCGCGTCCAGCCGAAAATCCGGCCGAATTTCAAAAATTGACGGAAATTATGGGCCACCAGATTGTATTTCAGCGGAATGTACTCCTCGAGCCCGCCGGCGCTCCAGGGCGCGCAGCAGCCGATGACATTGTCCTGATGATCCAGGGCGACCAGGAAATCCTCCAGCTTCAGGCCCTGCCAGCGGCCCAGCAGATCCATGAAGGCTTCCGGCGTGATCGAGGTCAGGAAATCCCGCTCGCGGGATTTGCGCACGATGTAGTGGATCAGGGCGTCCTGCAGGTGGGCGGCGCCCCGGCGGATGCGCACGGAGGGCAGGGGCGTCGGGGCCCACGGAAAGCGGCCGTGCAGGCTGACGACATTGAAACGGCGATGCAGGAAATAGCGGGGGAAGGGCCGTTTGCCCGGGCGGGGCCGCATGAAGGCGTTCATCGCCTTGTTCTCGTGCAGATTCATCACCGACATGAAGTGATCCACCTGAAACACGCGGCGCACCTCCTCCATGACGGGGAGGAAGTGCTGCGACCAGCCGAGCACCGCCTGGCGGGTTTCCAGGATGCGCAGATCGCGGCCGAAAGCGACGCGGGCCGGGGCGCCGCCGGCCAGGGTCTCGCCGATGGCGAAGCTCGCCACGCCGAGGATCTCGCTCTTGTTCTCGTCCTTCAGGGTGTAGGTGACGTGGGTGTCGCTCTGGATGCGGGCCGGGCCGAAAAAATCGCCGCCGCGGTCGACGCGGATCTCGGCGGGGCCGCGCAGGTGGAAACGTTTGAAAAAGGCGGACAGTTCCGCGCCCTCGGCGGGGTCGGCGATCTCCAGCTTCATGTTTTTTTCCAGATCACGTCCGGCGTGGACGTCATGTGATTGGTCCAGCGCGCGCAGACGAACAGCAGGTCGCTCAGGCGATTCAGGTAAATCAGGCTCGCGGCGGCGTGGGCGTCCCGGGCCGAGACCTCGGCGGCCCGGCGCTCGGCGCGGCGGCACACCGTGCGGGCCACGTGCAGGGCGACCGTGGCGGGATGGCCGGCGGGGAGGATGAAATTCCGCAGCTCCGGCAAAACCTGATCCAGCTCATCGATCTTGCCTTCCAGGCGCGCGATGTGGCTGTCCTGCACCGCGGGCAGCATCTTCAGGGTCTCCTCTTTGCTGCAGGCAAGCAGGCTGCCGATGTTGAACAATTCGCTCTGCACGTCCTCGAAAAAGGATTCCAGGCCCGCCAGGCGGGCGTCGGCCGTCAGGCGCAGGCGCACCTCGCCGAGCTGGCTGTTGAGCTCATCCACCGTTCCGTAGGCCTCGACGCGGGGGTTGAATTTCTCCACGCTGGTGCCGTCGACCAAACGGGTCGTGCCCTTGTCGCCGGTTTTCGTGTAAACTTTGAGTTTGGACGGCATGATTCCATCATGAGGAGGTTTTGCGGTGTCCTCAATCCCTTTTCTCGTCAGCATCCCGCATTCCGGTGAAAAAGTCCCGCCCCAGGCCCCCTGGCTGAACGGACTGCCGGAGGATCTGCTCATGTGCGACGTCGATCGCTACGTCGATCGGCTGTATGAGCCCGCCCTGAATGAATTGAAAATCCCCTTCGTGAAAACCGAGTGGCACCGTTACGCCGGCGATCTCAACCGCTTGCCCGAGGACGTGGACGCCTCGTCCGTGGAGGGTGATCCCCATCCCGCCGGTCAGTTCAATCGCGGTTTCCTGTGGACCATCACCACCACGGAAAGACCTTTGATGACGAAGCCGATCAGCCCGGCCACGCATCAGGAGTTGGTGGAACTGATCTATGAGCCTTTTCATGCAAGCATTCGCCATCTTTATGAAAAATTCCGCCAGGAAGGGCACAAGGTCGTCTATCACCTCGATGCCCACTCGATGCCTTCCGTCGGAACGCGTCAGCATCGGGATCCGGGGGAGCGTCGCGCCGACATCGTGGTGAGCGATTGCCAAGGCCTCAGCTGCTCCGCGGCTTACCGGGATCTGGTGATCGCGGCCTACTGCGTGGCGGGTTTCAAAGTGGCCTACAACTGGCCCTATCTCGGCGGCCGTGTCACGGAGACCTACGGTCTGCCGGCTCAAGGGCAAGAGGCTTTGCAGGTCGAGATGAATCGCGACTTATATATGGACGAGGTGACCAAGCGGTACCGGCCCGAAGCGGCGGCGAAGGTGCAGGCGAAAGTCAAAAAGGCCCTGGGCCTGATTTTCAGCCATTTGCCTCTGGTCATGAACTCCAAAAAAAGCTAAGTTCCCCGAACGATGTCCGACAAAAGATCAGGCTTCGCGCGGCTGATGAAGAGTCTCGCCTCGCTGAAGCTGGCTGTTATCATCATGCTGGGACTGTCCGCGTTGATCGCGTGGGGCACCATCGTGGAGGCCCGTTTCGATGCCGAGGCCGCCCGCAAACTCGTTTATGACACCATCTGGATGGAAGGCGCGCTGCTGATGCTGGCGGTGTCGCTGATCGCCGTCATGGTGGATCGCTGGCCCTGGAAGAAAAAGCACGCGGCCTTCGTGCTGGCCCACATCGGCATCCTTTTCATTCTTTTCGGCGGCATCCTGACCATGAAGTACGGCCTGGACGGGCAGATGACCGTCGAGATCGGCAAGAGCAGCCGCCACGTCGTGCTGCCTATGGACACCGATCTGCTGGTGTACGCGAGCTTCGGCGGCGCGAACATGACGAAGCTCCACGAGGAGAGCGTCGATTATTTCCGCCGGCCGCCGACCCCGGAAAAGCCGACCCGCATCCGCACGGATGACGGCGACATCGAATTCATCGATTACAAGAAATACGTCCTGCCCAGCCGCAAGGTCGTTCCCACCGAGGAAAAAGCCGCCGGCCCGGGTTTGCGTTTCCAGATCCAGAACCCCAACGTCAGCGTCGTCGAGTGGTTGGTGCAGCGCCAGCCCGATCGGCCCGCCAGCCATGATTTCGGTCCCGCCCGCATTCATCTGGGGACGGCCCCGCGGCAGGGTTCCGGCCACAATGAGATCTGGCTCACGCCCCTGGACGACGGCCGGATCCATTGGACCTTGTTCCGCCGCGATTCGGTGAAGCCGGCGGCGGCCGGCATCACGGAGGAGGGCGGGCAGGTGCAGACCGGTTGGATGGGCCTCGAGCTGCGGGTCCTGCGCTTCTACCCGAAGGCCCGCGAGAATTGGGATTTCGAAGAACGTCCCGCCCCCACGCCGCTCACCACCTCGGCGGTGAAACTGCGTTTCCGCGACCGTGAGCAATGGATTTTATTGAACGACACGGTCCGCCTGTTCACCGACTCGACGGCTTACATGGTGTCCTACATCAACCGCCGCATCGACCTCGGTTTCCCGGTGAAGCTCGACGAGTTCCAGATGATTCCCTATCAGGGCACCAGCCGCGCCAAAGAGTACAAAAGCCGCGTGCAGTTCCCGGATCAGGGTCCGGTGGAGATCTCCATGAACGAGCCGGGCGAGTACAAGGGCCTGACCTTTTATCAGGCGAGCTTCCAGAACGACGATCAGGGGCGGCCCATCGCCTCGGTGTTTTCCGTGAACTACGATCCGGGCCGTTGGTGGAAGTACCTCGGATCCCTCATCATGAGCTGCGGGGTGGTGGCTCTCTTCTGGATGCGGCGTCTGTATTGGCCGAAACCCGTCGGCGGAGGGTGAGATGAAGATGAAGCGTTGGGTGCTGGTGGCGATGATGGCGGTCGGCGCGGTCTTCCGGGCGGAAGCCGGCGTGAAAACCGGTGAGGCCCTGCGCGCCCTGCCGGTGCAGGATGGCGGACGCGTCAAACCCTACGACACCTTCGCGCAGGAAACCCTGAACGGCATTTACGGCAAGAAAACCTACGAGGGCCGCGACGCCTGGGAGATCGTGCTGACCTGGATGCTGGCGCCGACCGTGTGGGCCGACAAAGAGATCTTCGAGTTGCGCAACAAAGACCTGCTCTCGGCCCTGGGCCTGGATTCCTCGCGCCGCTGGTTCAAGGGCGATGAGATCTTCGGCAAGGAGCGCTTCCCGGAGCTCATGCAGGACCTGCGGGCCCGCCGCGAAAGCAAGGAAAAGCTGAGTCCTTATTTCCAGGATCTGCAGCGCCTGGAAAACCAATGGTTCCTGTTCCGCGAGATGGCGACGGGTCGTCTGCTGCGCGTCCTGCCGCCGGCGGACGGCGACACCTGGATCCCGGTGGCGGACCTGCCGGCGGAAGCGCAGCCGCGCTTTCTGGAAATCACCCAGGAGTTCATCGCGCGACTGAGCGGCGTGGAGGGCTCGCCGGAGCGCCTGGATCGCGCCGTCGTGGCTTTCGAGGACTTCGCCCGCGCCCGGAACCCCCAGCTGGTGCCCTCGAAGCTCCACATCGCCACGGAGATTTTCTACAGCGACTTCCATCCTTTCCGCTGGGCCTACGTGGCCTACCTGCTGGGCGCGGTGGCCCTGCTGCTCTTCTGGTCGTTCAATAAAAATTATTTCGTGACGGCGGCCTGGGTCTTCATCCTGGCCGGTTTCCTCCTGAACACCGTCGGCTTCGGCCTGCGCGTCTACCTGGCGGGCCGTCCGCCCGTGTCCAATATGTACGAGACCGTGGTGTGGGTGGCCTGGGGGGCCGTGCTCTTCGCCATGATCCTCGAAGCCCTGTACAAGACGCGCCTGATCCTGCTGGCCGGGGCCATCACCGGCTGGCTCGCCCTCGTGGTGGCGGACTCGGCGCCGGTGGTGCTCGATCCGTCCCTGCAGCCTCTCGAGGCGGTGCTGCGTTCGAACTACTGGCTGATCATCCACGTGATGACCATCACCATCTCCTACGCGGCGTTTTTCCTCGCTTTCATCCTGGGTGACGTGGGTCTGATCTATCACTTGAAGAATCCGCGACAACATGCCGACAAAATCCGTGGAGTGGTGAACGCCATTTACCGCTGCATGCAGATCGGCGTGGCCTTCCTGGCGCCGGGAATCATTCTCGGCGGCGTGTGGGCCGACTACAGCTGGGGCCGCTTCTGGGGTTGGGATCCGAAAGAGACGTGGGCCCTGATCGTGCTCCTCGGGTACCTGGCGGTTCTGCACGGCCGGCTGTCGGGCTGGATCAAGGATTTCGGTCTGCTGATCACCGCGGTTGTGACCTTTTCTCTGGTTATCATGGCCTGGTACGGAGTGAACTTCGTGCTTGGCGCGGGGCTTCATTCCTATGGTTTCGGCGCGGGTGGCGTGGAGTACGTCGGCGGTTTTCTCTTTTTGCATTTTCTTTTTGTCGTCTACGTCTGGATTCTGCATCGCTCGCGCGCGCCGAGCGCGCGGTGAGTGCTGAAAAAGCGGGCACGATGAATTTTGTGGTGATGCTGCTTTCTCAGTCAGCTTGCAAAAAGCTCTTGCCGCCCTCCCGAAGAGACGCTTAAATCGGGTCAAACCAAAATCAACCAGCATAGGTGCGCGCGATGCCTTGGAAAACATCTGTGAAAGCCACCTTGGGGCTTGCCTTGACCGGTCTTGTCCTCGGGGTTTTTCTGTCGGGCTGTAAATTTCAACCGGGTTGGGGCTACAACAAAGGTTATCAACCGGAGCAGCCCATCCCGTTCGAGCACAGCCTTCACGTCGGCAAGCTCGGCATGCAGTGCCAGTACTGTCACAATCAGGTGGAACGCTCGCAGCACGCCAACGTGCCCACGCTCGCCACGTGCATGAACTGCCACATGCAGGTGAAGACCGACAGCCCGCACATCCAGAAACTGGCCGAGACCTACAACAAGGGCGGAACCATCGAGTGGGTGCGCGTGCACATGCTGCCGGACCACGTGCAGTTCAACCACTCGGCCCACATCCGTCGCGGCGTGAACTGCCAGACCTGCCACGGCCCCATCGAAACCATGCAGAAGGTTTATCAGTTCAGCGACCTCAGCATGGGTTGGTGCGTGAACTGTCACCGTCAGCCTGAGAACAACGCTCCTCTCAACTGCACGACCTGCCATCACTGAGGAACTTATGTCGGAAAAGAATCGTCCCGAAATCCAACGCGATCAAACCTACTGGCGGAGTCTCGAGCACTACAATCAGGATCCTGAATTCCTGAAGCTCGCCGAAACCGAGTTCCAATCGTCCCCCTTGCGCGAAGGGGAGGCCGAAGACGGCGTCGCCCGCCGGGAGTTCCTGAAGCTCATGGGCGCCTCGCTCGCCATGGCCACCGCGAGCTGCGTGCGCCGCCCGGTGCAGAAAATCGTGCCCTACAACAAGCAGCCCGAGGAGATCACTCTCGGCGTGCCCAATTACTACACGTCGTCTTATTTCGACGGCTCCGAGTCCATGGGCCTGCTGATCAAGACCCGCGAGGGCCGTCCGATCAAGATCGAGGGCAACAGCGACCATCCCCTGAACCGCGGTGTCTCCATCAAGGGTCAGGCCTCGATCCTGAACCTCTACGATCCGGAGCGCCTGCGCGGCCCGAAGAAAAACCTCTTCAACGAAAAACGCACCAACAAAGACACCATCGGCGCCAACTGGGACAGCATGGACCAGGACATTGCCACCCAGCTGAAAAAAGGCGGCGTCGTCGTCCTGACGGGCGCCCTGAGCGGTGTCGCCAATCGCGCCGTGGTAAAGGACTTCTGCCAGGCCTTCGGCGCCAAGCACGTGCAATTCGAGCCCTTGTCCCACGAGGAAGTGCGCGCCGGTCAGAAAGCCTGCTACGGCGATGACCTGGTCCCTTTCTACCGTTTCGACAAGGCGAAGCTCATCGTCTCCGTGGACGCCGATTTCCTCGGCGCCTGGCTGATGCCGATGACCTTCAGCGGTCAGTTCGCCGAAGGGCGCAAGGACATCGAAACGATGTCGCGCCTGGTGGCCTTCGATTCCAACTACTCGCTGACCGGCGCCAACGCTGATATCCGCGTCAAGATCAAACCCTCCCAGCAGCTCGACGTGGTGCTGGGCCTTCTGCACGAGATCGTCGTCAAGAAGGGCCGCTCCTCCCACGCCGGCAACGGCGCGGTGAAGTCGGTGGTGGATTCGGGCGCCGGGGCCGCCGCCCGCTTGGGCATCGAGCCCGCTTTGCTCTCGCAGATCGCCGATGATCTGTGGGAGAACCGCGGCCGCTCCCTGGTCGTCGCCGGCGGTCTGCCGACGTTGACGGCGCAGGCCGCGGAATTGCAAATCGCCGTGAACTTCCTGAATCAGGTCCTCGACAACGAGGGCAAAACCATCGAGGCGAAAAACGCCAACGTCGGTTTGCAGGGCTCCTGGGCCGACATGCTGGCCCTGATCAACGACATGAAGTCCGGTCAGGTGAAAACCCTGATCATGCACAAAGTGAATCCGGGTTACGTGCTGCCGAAGGCCCTTGGTTTCTTCGAGGCCGTTCGCAAGGTCGAGATGGTGGTTTCCACCGCCGACCGCCAGGATGAAACCTCGGGTGAGGCTCATTTCATCATCCCGGACAACCATCCTCTGGAAACCTGGGGCGATGCCGAGCCGGTGAGCGGCGTCTTCATGATCCAGCAGCCGTCCATCCGCCCGATGTACGACACGCGCAGCTTCCAGCTGTCCCTGATGACCTGGGCCTTCATCGCCAAGCAGGGCCCGAAGCGCCTGCAAGAGTATGAGACCTACTACGACTACCTGCGCGCCGTGTGGCGCGAGGAAGTGGCGCCGAAAGTCGCGCGCGGCAAGAGTTTCGACGATTTCTGGCTCGAAGTTCTGCAAAAAGGCGTGGTCGGCGAGGTGGGTTCGGCCTCGGGTCGTTCCTTCCGCACGGACGCTTTCACCTCGATCAAAGCCCCGAAGGCCGCGACCGGCCTGGAGCTGGTGTTGTACCCCACCGTCATGATGGGCGACGGCTCCAACACCAACGCCTCGTGGTTGCACGAGCTGCCGGACCCGGTGACCAAAATCACCTGGGACAACTACGCCAGCGTGTCCCTGGGTTTCGCCAAGAAAAACTCCCTCCGTCAGGGCGACGTGATCGAAGTGACGGTGGGCGGGAACAAGCTCGAGCTGCCGGTCAACGTGCAGCCGGGCCTGCACGATGACGTTCTGGCCGTGGCCATCGGTTACGGCCGCACCGCCGCCGGCAAGATCGCCAACAACATCGGTCTCAACGCCTACACCTTGATGGGCTTCAACGGCACCAAGGCGATCGCCTCGGGTCTGCCGGTGGAATTCAAAAAGACCGGCAAAACCTATGAGCTTGCCAACCCGCAGGGTGGCCAGACCATGGAAGGCCGTCAGATCGTCGTCGAAGCGACGCTGAAGGAATACCTCAAGAAGAAAGACGCCAACATCCATCGCCACCACATCTGGTCCCTCTGGTCCGGCCATCAATACAATGGCCACAAGTGGGGCATGGCGGTGGACCTCAACTCCTGCACGGGTTGCAACGCCTGCGTGATCTCCTGCCAGTCCGAGAACAACATCCCGGTGGTCGGCAAGAAGTACGTGCTGCAGGGTCGCGAGATGGCCTGGATCCGCATCGATCGTTATTACGTCGGAACGCCGGAAGACGCCGAAGTGGTGTTCCAGCCGGTGATGTGCCAGCACTGCGACAACGCGCCTTGCGAAACGGTGTGCCCGGTCGTCGCCACGACCCACACGGACGACGGTCTGAACGCCATGACCTACAACCGCTGCGTCGGCACCCGTTACTGCTCCAACAACTGTCCTTACAAAGTCCGTCGCTTCAACTGGTTCGGGTACGCCCAGAACATCGAAAAGCCCCTCCACATGGCCCTCAACCCGGACGTCACCGTGCGCACCCGGGGGGTCATGGAGAAGTGCACGTTCTGCGTCCAGCGCATCAAGACCGCCGTCAACACGGCGAAAAAAGAGAACCGCCCGCTGAAAGACGGCGAAGTGAAGACCGCCTGTCAGACGGCCTGCCCCTCGGACGGCATCATCTTCGGCGACATGAACGATCCGAACTCGCAGGTGTCGAAGTACTTCAAAGAGGAGCGCGCCTACGGCTTGCTCGAAGAGTGGAACGCGGCCCCGGCGGTTCGTTACCTGACCAAGATCCGCAACAACGGCAAAGACGCTCGGCATGAAAAAGGTGAACACGCATGATCAAGCGGAATAAACTCATCCTCGGTCACAAGGACCTGAAGTCCATCACGGACGACATCTGCCAGCCGGTGGAAACCCCGCCGGGCAAGGGCTGGCTGACCCTGTTCCTGGGCGCCAAGACCTTGCTGATCTTCTACATCATCATCCTCGGCTGCGTGATCGCCAAAGGGATGGGGCTCTTGGGCGTGAACCACCCGGTCGCCTGGGGGACGATGATCATCACCTTCGTGTTCTGGATCGGGATCGGTCACGCCGGCACCCTGATCTCCGCCATTCTCTTCCTGTTCCGCCAGAAATGGCGGACCTCGGTGGCGCGCACCGCGGAGGCCATGACCGTGTTCGCGGTGATGACCGCGGGTCTCTTCCCGCTGCTGCACACCGGTCGTCCCTGGCTCGATTTCTGGCTCTTCCCGTACCCGAACCAACGGGGCCCGCTGTGGGTGAACTTCCGTTCGCCGCTGCTGTGGGACGTGTTCGCCGTTTCGACTTACGCCACGGTGTCCATCGTTTTCTGGTACATCGGGATGGTGCCGGACTTCGCGACCCTGAAGGACCGCGCCAAAAACCAGATCCGCCGCAAGATCTACGGGGCCTTGTCCCTGGGCTGGCGCGGTTCGGCCCGCAACTGGAGCCACTATGAGATGCTCTATCTGCTGCTGGCCGGTCTGTCGACGCCGCTCGTGCTCTCCGTGCACACCATCGTGTCCTTCGACTTCGCCGTCGCCCAGCTGCCCGGCTGGCACACGACGATCTTCCCGCCGTACTTCGTCGCCGGCGCCATCTTCTCCGGCTTCGCCATGGTCGTGACCCTGATGACCCTGGTGCGCATCGGTTTCCCGCAGTTCAAGGACTACATCACCATCGACCACATGGAAGTGATGAACAAGATCATCATGACCACGGGGATGATGGTGGGATACGCCTACGCCAGCGAGTTTTTCGTCGCCTGGTACTCGGGCAACATCTACGAGCGTTACGTGTTCTTCGTCAGCCGCGCCTTCGGTCCCTACGCCTGGTCGTACTGGATCATGATCTGCTGCAACGTGCTCATCCCGCAGGTCTTCTGGTTCAAGAAAATGCGCCGTTCGATCCCGGTGATGTTCGTCGTCTCCATCTTCGTGAACATCGGGATGTGGTTCGAGCGTTACGTGATCACGGTGACCTCGCTCCACCGCGACTTCCTGCCGTCCAGCTGGGGGAACTACGCGTGGAGCTTCTTCGACGGCGCCGTGCTCTTCGGTTCCTTCGGTCTGTTCCTGACACTCTTCTTGTTGTACCTGCGGGTCATGCCGGCGGTCTCCATCGCCGAAGTGAAACCCGTCCTGCCGGTGGGCCGCGATGACGGCCATGGGGGTCACTAATGGCCAAGAAAGCAACGGGCGGCCTGGCCGCCATCTTCCACGATGAAAAGCAGATCCTGCAGGCGGCCACGCGCTGCCGCGAGATGGGCCTGTCGAAATTCGACGCCGTCACGCCCTATCCGGTGCACGGCATGGAAGAGGCCATCGGCATCAAGCGCTCGGCCATTCCCTACGTGACCTTCGTCGGCGCCCTCATCGGTTGCAGCGTCGGCCTGTTCATCACGGTGTGGTGCTCGGCGGTCAGCTGGCCGATCAACATCGGCGGCAAGCCGATGATCTCGCTGCCGGCTTTCATCCCGATCATGTTCGAATTGACCATTCTCTTCGCGGCCCTGTCCTCCGTGGCGGCCTTCGCCTGGCTGTGCCGGCTGCCGAAGATGGACCCCGTGGTCATCGACCCGGACCTGACCTCGCACAAATTCGCGATCTTCGTTCCAGAGCACGACACCGGTTATGATTCCGGCAAGCTGGAGCAGGTGTTCAAGGATCTCGGCGCCGCCGAGGTCAAACGAATGGCGGAGTACTAATCATGAAGATCTCTGTGCTGAAAGACTTGATGATCCTGGGTTGCGCGGGCGCTCTGGCGGCCTGCTCGGGCGGCGACAAGCCGAACGTGGAACTCATCCAGGACATGATGCAGACGCCGGCCCTGAAGGCCCAGTCCTACGACGAAGCCTCGCCGAACCACGCCAGCATGCGCGTGCCGGCCGAGCACACCGTGCCGGTGGGTTACGTGCCCTACAAATACGGAACCAACGTCGAGCAGGCCTCCAAGGAGTTGAAGAACCCCCTGGCCGGCGACACCTCGGAGCCGGTGATGTGGACGGGGATCCGCGTGTATGAAACGCAGTGCTCGATCTGCCACGGTCCCAAAGGGGAAGGCGGCGAGGCCTCGAAATCCCCCGTGTCCGAGCTGATGGCCCTGAAACCGCCGAGCCTGTTGACGGACAAAGTGCGCTCCATGAGCGACGGCCACATCTACCACATCATCACGATGGGGCAGGGTGTGATGGGTCCCTACAACGCCCACGTTCCGCAGAAGGACCGTTGGCAACTCGTGAATTTCATCCGTCACCTTCAGAAGAACGCCAAGTAAGGAAGAACCATGGCCAGTCATCAACACACGGATCTGCACGTCAGCAAGTTCAAGGCTCCCCAGAGCCTGAAAACCGCCGCCTTCGCGCTGCTCGCCATCGGCCTGATCACCTTCGTGGTCGGTCTGATGCGCAATCAGGAGCGCATCTGGGCGTCGTACCTGACCTCGTTTTTCTTCTTCAGCTGCCTGGCTCTGGGCGGATTGTTCTTCGCCGCGATCAACAACCTCACCAAGGCCGGCTGGTCGGTGACCATCCGCCGCTACTCGGAGGCCATGACCTCCTTCATCCCGGTGATCCTGATCGGCGGCCTCGTGCTGGTGGCGGGGATGAAGCATCTCTACCCCTGGGCGGACCCGGACGTCGTCGCCTCGAACCCCGTGGTCGCGGCGAAGACCGCTTACCTGAACGTCGGCTTCTTCGTGCTGCGCCTGGTGCTCTTCACCGCCGGCTGGTTCATCTTCAAGTGGTTCATCGTCGGCAACTCGGTCAAGCAGGACACCGACGGTTTTGAGAGCCACACCCTGAAGAACGTGGGCCTCTCCATCGGCTTCGTGGCTTTCTTCGCCCTGACCTTCTCGCTCTTCAGCGTCGATCTGCTGATGAGTTTGCTGCCCACCTGGTACTCGACGATCTTCGGGATCTACTGCTTCGCCGGTTTGTTCCAGTCGACCCTGGCGGTGCTGGCCTTGATCATCATCTTCATGCGCCGCACGGGTTTCGTGCGCGGCTACGTCACCGTCGAGCACCTGCACGACACGGTGAAGTACCTGAAGGGCTTCACGGTCTTCTGGGCTTACATCGCCTTCTCGCAGTTCATGCTGATCTGGTACGCGAACATCCCGGAGGAGACGGAGTACTACATCATGCGCTCCCTGCACGGCTGGTTGGGCGTGTCCTTCGCGCTGCTCATCTTCCGCTTCATCGTGCCCTTCATCGCGCTCCTGCCCCGCGGGGCCAAGCGCAACGAGAACCACGTCATTGCCGTCTCCGTCCTCGTGCTGGTGATGCAGTACGTGGACATCTGGTGGATGGTGTACCCGAACTTCTTCGGGGGCGAGATGACCTTCGGCTTCTGGGAGATCGGCATGTTCGCGTTGTTCGCGGGCCTCTTCCTGATCTGCCTGATGAGCTTCTTCACGAAGTTCTCCCTGGTGGCGGTGAAAGACCCGCGCATCCAGGAAGCCATCAACCACCACGTCACCTATTGATATGTCTCGCCGCCTGACGATCTGGCTCACGTTGGTTGTGATCATCGTGAGCGACCAGATCACCAAAGTCTGGGCGCGGGAAACACTGAAACCCCTGGGCGTCATCGAGTACCTCGGGGGTTTCGTTCGTTTGCAGTCCGTGGAAAACCCCGGCGCCTTCCTGAGTTTCGGCGCGCAGTGGGGGGAGCTCACGCGGCAGTGGGCTTTTCAGGGCGGGGTGGTGCTGATCCTGCTCTTCACCGCCTGGATGCTGTGGAAGAAGCCCCTCAGCCGGGTGTGGGTGCTGGGCCTGAGCCTGATCCTGGCGGGCGGCATTGGCAATCTCATCGATCGTGTGTGGAAAGACAGTGTGACGGATTTCCTCGTGCTCGGTTTTGAAAGCTTGCGCACGGGCGTCTTCAATATCGCGGACGCGGCGATCATCCTCGGCATGATTCTCATTTTGTTGCCGGAGAAAAAGCCGGGCATCGCCCGGCGTTAATCTGACGAAAGCCACCCCCTTGGCCGCTCTCGCCCGAGACAATTCGATTTGTTTCCATTTGTTTTTTATTGATCATTTTTTTTGTTGCATCCCATTCCGGAACCTCACTAGGCTTTAGACCAGTGCCATTGTGGCACGAAGGAAAGGAATCCCCGATGACGAAAATCATTCTGTCTTTGCTGACACTGACTGTTGGCGCGACCGCTCTCGCTGCGGCCGATATTCCCCAACCGATGCGCCGCGGTTATGAACTTTACGGAGCTCCCCAGGTGAAATGGGTCATGCCCCCGAATCGCGCCCACTTGATGGATCGTCGCGAACGCGTCGCCAACATCACGGAAGAGCAGTTCAACCAGATCATCGACGATGTCATGAAGTACTGGCAGCCGATCGCCCAGGCCAAAGGGGTGAATCTGGTGGCCGAGAAAAATTGGTCCGATGGCACGGTCAACGCCTACGCTTCGCAGTCGGGGAACACCTGGCGCGTTGCCATGTTCGGCGGTCTCGCCCGTCGCCCGGAAGTGACGCCCGATGGTTTCGCTCTCGTTGTTTGCCATGAGCTGGGTCACCACTTCGCCGGTTACGCCTTCTACGGCAGCCGCGACTGGGCCTCCAGCGAAGGGGAGTCCGATTACTTCGCCACCAACGCTTGCGCCAAAATGATCTGGGGCAAAGACTTCCGCGGCAACGAGCGCTTCCGCCGCATCCGCAACGTCCCGGCCCCGGTGCAAGAGAACTGCACGGCGGCCTGGCCGAACAACGCCAACGCCCAAGCCTGGTGCGTGCGCGCCGCGGCCGGCGGTCACTCGCTGGCGACGCTCCTGGCCAATCTCGGCAATGATCCGGCGCCGAAATTCGAAACCCCGGACACCACGGTGGTGTCGCGCACCAACACGGCTCACCCCCGCGGTCAGTGCCGTTTGGACACGTACTTTGCCGGTGCTTTGTGCACCAAGACCTGGGACATGAACACCATCCCGGGCCGCAATCACCCGAAAGGTCAGAACAGCCAGGCGGCTGAGCTCGAGTCCATGAAGGTCTCCTGCTACGCCAGCGAGGGTTTCAAGATCGGCATGCGTCCGAGCTGCTGGTTCAAAGCCCTCAACTAAGTTCGGCGAAAAGATCTGAAATAAAATGAAAAGCGCACGGTCCTCCGTGCGCTTTTTTTATGCATACTGCTCGGCGTTGCACCTTCGCGTCCTCGGCCATCAAAAAGTCTCATGCCTCACCCAAAAATTTTTGTGCCACTTTGGAACCACTTTTTTGTTGAAACGAAAAAACAGAGGATTAATGTCTCCCTCCAACGAAGAGGGGGATCCCATGAAAAACATTTTGTTCGTTTTGCTGCCGGTTTTGTTCCTGGGGGGAGTGAGTGAGGCTCAGTCGCGCCGGACGTCCCGTCCCGCGGGTTATGGCTTCCAGGTGATGGGCTCGGGTCCGGTGAAGACCGTGATGCCGCCGAACAATCTGCATTTGATGGATCGCCGCGAGCGCGCCGCCAATATCAATGAAGAACAATTCAACAGCATCGTCGACGGCGTGGCCGCCACCTGGTCGCCGATCGCCAAGAGCAAGGGCGTTGAGCTCGTGTTCCACAAAAAATGGGATGATCCCACCGTCAACGCCATGGCCTATCAGGAAGGCAACACCTGGCACGTCGAAATGTACGGCGGTCTCGCCCGTCGCCCGGAAGTGACGCCGGACGGTTTCGCCCTCGTCGTCTGCCACGAGCTCGGTCACCACTTCGGCGGTTACCCCTTCGTGAGCGGTTGGGCCTCCAATGAAGGCCAGTCGGATTACTTCGCCAGCCAGGTCTGCCTGAAGAGCCTGTGGGGCCGTGATCTGCGCGGCAACGAGCGTTTCCGCCGCCTGCAGCAGGTTCCCGATGTGGTGCAGGCGTCTTGCACCCAGGCCTGGCCGAACAACAGCAATGCCCAGGGCTGGTGCGTGCGCGCCGCCGCCGCCGGCCAGTCGCTGTCGAATCTGCTGAACGCCAACAAAGGCGGACAACAGCCGCACTTCGAAACCCCGGATAAAACCCAGGTTCCGAGCACGGTCTCCAGCCACCCGAACGCGCAATGCCGTCTGGACACCTACTTCGCCGGCGCCCTGTGCACGAAGGGCTGGGACATGAACCTCATCCCCGGCAAAGGCCAAGGCAACACGGCCGCCGCTGAAGCCGCCGCCATGCCGTTCTCCTGCACCGAAAAAGAAAACTTCAGCCTCGGCACCCGCCCGCGCTGCTGGTTCAAGCCGCTGCTCTAAGAGAAGACAAAAATGCATTTTTGAAAAGGCCCCGCCCGGGGCCTTTTTTCATGTCAGGCGCTTGTTCGTGAATCGCCGGCCCCAGGTGCGGGCTTTCGGCAAAAGATAAAAAAGCGCCGGCAGCAGCAGCCGTCGCGGCAGCAGGCGGCGCAAATAGTAAAACACCGAAGCGTCGATGGTGGCGGGGATCCACAGGGGCGGATTCTGCGCCTTGATGGCTTTCAACACGAGATTCGCCACGCTGTCCGGCGTGGCCCAGGCGCGGTTCATCATGCGGCCCACGAAGGGGATCATGTTGCGGTAGTAATCCTGGTAGGGTCCTTCGAAGGACACCTCCGGCTTTGATTTCTCCGTGTAATAGACGTTTTCAAAAGAGCGCGAGCGGATGAATCCCGGCTGCACCAGCACGACGTCGATGCCGAAGGGTTTGGTCTCGTACCACAGGGCCTCGGAGGCGCCTTCAAGGGCGTATTTGGAGGCGCTGTAGGACGCCATGGTGGGCATCGCCATCATGCCGCTCACGGAAGAGATGTTGATGATCTTGCCGCGCCCGCGTTCGCGCATATTGGGCAGCACCAGGCGGATCAGACCCATGGGGCCGAAGTAGTTGGTGGCCATCTGTCGGCGCTCGTCCTCGTCGGTCATGTCCTCGACGACGGCGCGGTAGCTGATGCCGGCGTTGTTCACCAGCACGTTGACGCCGCCCCAGCGCTCGTCGATGTCGCGGACCAGGCGTTGCCGCTGCTCTTCATCCGTGACGTCCAGGGCATGGATCCAGAAACGGTCGCCTTCGGGCAAAATCCCGCGCAGCCGCTCGATGGATCCCTCGCGGGCGGTGATGACGATGCGGTAACGGGTTTCCAGCATCAGGCGCTTCGCCAGGGCGAGGCCGATGCCGGAACTCGCGCCCGTGACCAGGATCACCGGCCGGAAGTACTGCTCTTTCTGCGGGAAGAAGCGGCTCCACCAGCTCATCGTTTCATCGTCCTTTTGCGGCGGGTGATGTCCAGGGCGAACTGCGTGGTGGACACCAGCTCCGGGATGTTTTTCTTTTGCCGCAGCTCCAACGCCTTGGTGAAAAACTCCTCGGCCTCTTTGAGCTGCCCCTGATCGAAACGCAGGCGTCCCAGATGCTGCCAGGCGAAGTCCTCGAGCTCCGCCAGGCTCGCGTCGCGGGCCTGGAATTCCAGCACGGAGCGGAAGGCGGTCTCCGCCCCGAGATCGTCTTTTTTCAGGCGCAAAACATCACCGTAGCGCAAAGTGTGCACGGCCCAGGCGGCGGAGCCCAGTTGGAAATTCTCGATCAGCTCGAGGGATTTCTCGAGGGCCTTGGCGGCCCCTTCGTGCTTGCCCAGGATGATCGAGTAGGAACCCACTTCGCCGAGGAACTTCACCAAAGCCCGCAGGTTTTCCGGCGGCCTGGCGGCGTCGCTCACGGCGGGGGCGGCGGGGAAGGGGATTTTCTTGATCTCTTTCAGCAGGAAGTCCACGTAGGACTGCATGGAAGCCTTGTCCTCGGGGATCGGCTTCAGGTCGGTTCCGAAACGATACTGCAGGTTGAAGGGTGGTTTCTTCGCCATAGGCCCGCCTTCAGGATGAAGCGCGGGCCGGGGGATGTCATCTTATTTGGTGGCTTTGGTTTCGGCTTTTTTCTCGTCTTTTTGCGCGGCTTCCGGGGCGGCGGTGGACGTGAATTTGTAGGTGGCGCTGGTGTAGCTCACCAGGTTGTAGGCGCGTTTTTGATCGTCCTGGGATTCGATCTTGTTCATCCAGGTCAGCACGATCTCCTGCTCGGATTTGCGCGTGGCCAGCAGTTTTTTATGGCCGCCCTGGGATTCGATCACCTGCAAGGGCAGGAGGCTGCTGCTTTTCTCCTGGATGGCGGCGCGGCTCTTCACTTTCTGGTTGTTGGATTCAAGGGCCAGGCGCACGAATTTTTTGATGCCGCCGTCGAGGCTGCTGATGGCCAAAGGGGCTTCCGCATCATTCGTCAGGGGAAGCGCGGCTTGCGAGCCCACGGGGGCCGAGGTGTGGCAGGTGACGGCCGCTTTTTCGATGCCTTCATTGTTCAGTTGCAGGGAGCCGCTCAAGGCCTGGGCATTGCTGGTGATTCCAGTCATTTCCACCCACGACGCCATCTCGGTCAGCTGCCAGGTGCCGGGCTTTTCCGTGATCAGCTCTTTCAGCGGGAAGGCGTCTTGATCCGTCACGGCCTCCACGGTTTGTTGGCAGGCGCCTTGGGCGCTCATGTCTTGAGGGCTCACCGACTTCAGATCCAAGCCGGGGGTTTCGCCATCATAAGCGGGTTGGCCGTTCTGACCTTGAGTCTGCGTGGTCTTGGCTTTCCCTTGTCCCGCGCGGGTGGTGGATTTCCCGTCATTCTTCTGGCCGCAGGCCACAAAGGACAGGGTGACCAATAAAGTGGCGCAGACGGTGCCGGCAAAAGAGCGCTGGAACATGGGAAACCTCCTCAATACTCCCAAGCCAAGCAAGCTTGGGGCCAGGAAGGGCCTCGCCAGATCGATTCAAAGGCCTTTCCAGGATCTCTTTTTCAAAGAAACCTTCGCGAGAACCCCCGGAGGCTGACATTTGCCGGCACAGGCTGTCGATTTTTTCATAAGCAGCTGTTCAGGATCGAGACAGAGCCGAGGGCCTGAAACGCTTCCCGAACGGGCCTTCCCCTTGCAATGGCTTCGCTCCACATGATGAGCACACTCCTGCTGGCGGGAAATTTCCAAAATGTCGGGTCGGTTTTCCAGGGTCTGTCGGGGTATCGCTTCGTCCATTGCCACAGTGTCGACTCATTGCGAAATGAGTGGCTCAAGGGGGGTGTGGCGGTGGTGGCTCTGGCCCTGGATTCCCTGACTCCCTCCATGTTTCAATTGCTGCAAGAGGGCCAGAACAGCCGGCCCGGGGTGAAGTGGGTGATCTTCGTGCGTCAGGCGGCGGGGTCTTTGGTGGGGGGCAACACCCCCCGGCAGCTGTTCTTCCAGGGCCCGCGCCAGGCGGACTGGGGGCCCCGGCTGCGGCGCTGGTTGCGCGAGGAGAACCTGCATCATCGAAAAACCCCTCGCCGCGAGTGCCAGGGCGGGGTGAGGCTCAAGGAGTCCGATTATTCCCGGGTCGCCACCGCGCAAAAGGCCTTTGGCCGGATCGCCAATTTGAGCCCCTTCGGCTTGGGGCTGATGTTCGAGGGCTCACCGCCTTTTCCGGAAGGGGAGTTCGTCGAGGTGGCGTTTCGGGACACCCTGGGACAGGCGCGGCAATTCCATGCGCAGATCCGCTGGATGAGGCGTCATCCCGACGGCCGCGCCGAGGTGGGCCTGCAGTTCCTGGCGGCCTCTTCTTGAGTCTCTCTTCATGAGGTCTTTCTTGACCTCGGAACCCTTTCAGCCTAATTGTGTTTTGATGCGCATGACCACACTGTCATCTCTCACCACGACCGCGGACCTGAACTAAGATGTCTCAGTTCACAATTTATCTTCCTGACAATTCTTCGAAGGTCTTCGATCACCAGCCGAGTGCCCTGGACGTCGCCCAGAGCATCGGCCCGCGTCTGGCCAAAGACACCCTCGGTGTCCGCATCAACCAGGATCCGGAGATCCGCGATCTGCGCACGCCTTTGCGCGACGGCGACAAGGTTCAGCTGATCACCACGAAAAGCCCCGAGGCCAACGAAGTGATCCGTCACTCCGCCGCCCACGTCATGGCGCAGGCCGTGCAGGAATTGTGGCCGGAGGTGAAAGTCACCATCGGCCCGGTGATCGACAACGGTTTTTACTACGACTTCGATTCGCCCTTCACGTTCACCGAGGAGCACTTCGCCGCCATCGAAAAGAAGATGCAGGAGATCGTCGACAAGGATCTGTCCATCAAGCGCGAGGACTGGCCCCGCGAGAAGGCCATCGAGACCTTCAAGAACATGGGCGAGCGCTTCAAGGTCGAGATCATCGAGGACCTGAAGGACGAGAAGAACGTCGGCATCTACTTCAACGGCGACAAGTGGTTCGACCTGTGCCGCGGCCCCCACGTGCAGTCGACGGGGGCGATCAAGGCCTTCAAGCTCATGTCCGTGGCCGGCGCCTACTGGCGGGGGAACGAGAAGAACCCCATGCTCCAGCGCGTGTACGCCACCGCCTTCACCGACAAGAAGGAGCTCGAGCAGCATCTCCACAACCTTGAAGAGGCGAAGAAGCGCGATCACCGCAAGCTCGGCCGCGAACTCGGCCTTTTCATGTTCCACGAGTGGGCGCCGGGTTCGCCGTTCTTCACCGGCAAGGGCTCGGTGGTCTACAACGAGCTGCAGGGCCTGATGCGCGACCTGTACCGTGAATTCGATTACCAGGAAGTCATCACCCCGCAGATTTTCGACACGACCCTGTTCCGCACCTCCGGCCACCTGGAGAACTACAAAGAGAACATGTACTTCACCAAGGTGGACGAGCGCGACTTCGGCGTGAAGCCGATGAACTGCCCCTCGCACTGCCTGCTGTACGGGTCGGAAAAGCACTCCTACCGCGAGCTGCCGTGGCGGATCGCCGACTTCGGTCGGCTGCACCGCTTCGAGAAATCCGGCGCCATGCACGGCCTCACCCGCGTGCGCACCTTCTGCCAGGACGACGCCCACATCTTCTGCACGGTGGACCAGATCGAGCAGGAGATCGGCTCCTTCATGCGCATGCTCTCGAAAGCCTACGAGATCCTGGGCATGCCGAACTTCAAGATCTACCTGAGCACCCGCCCGGACAACCGCATGGGCAGTGACGAGGTCTGGGACAAGACCGAAGGGGCTTTGTCGAAGGCGTTGGAGAAGATGAACCTGCCGTACACGGTCAACCCGGGCGACGGGGCCTTCTACGGACCGAAGCTCGACATCATGTTCGTGGACGCCTTGAACCGCCCGTGGCAGCTCGGCACCTTGCAGGTGGACATGAACATGCCGCAGGCCTTCGAACTCAGCTACGTCGGCGAGGACAACAAGGACCACCGTCCGGTCATGCTCCACCGCGCGGTGCTGGGCTCTTTGGAACGCTTCATCGGCGTTTACCTCGAGCACACGGCCGGTCACCTGCCGCCCTGGCTGTCGCCCGTGCAGGTGATGATCCTGAACATCACCGACCGCGTGAACGGGCACTGCGAGAACCTGATGGCGACCCTGAAAGAGCGCAAGATCCGGGTCGAGTTCGACCGTCGTCCCGAGAAATTGAATTACAAGATCCGCGAGGCCCAGCTGCAGAAGATCCCCTACATGATCGTCATCGGCGACAAAGAGGCGGAAAAGGGCGAGGTCTCGGTGCGGCTGCGCGACGGCAGCCAGATCAACAACGTTCCGGTGGCGCGCCTGCTGGAATGGATCGACAACGACATCAAACAGCGTCGGTTGCAACCGACCAATCCCAACAATCAGACCCAGGAGGTCAGTCATTAGCATTCCGGGTGGACGTAACGATTTTCGAGGTGGTCCTGGTTTCCGTGGCAAGCGCGGGGACAAAGACGGCTTGCGTGTCAATCGCGAGATTCGCGCGCCGCAAATCCGCGTGATCGACGAAGCCGGACAGATGCTCGGCGTGATGAGCGTGCCGGAAGGCGTGCGATTGGCCGAGGACCGGGGCTTGGACCTGATCGAGATCGCGCCGACGGCTTCGCCGCCGACGTGCAAGATCATGGACTACGGCAAGTACAAGTACGAGAACAAAAAGAAGGCGGTCGCCGCCCGCAAGAAGCAGGTCATCGTCACGGTGAAAGAGGTGCAGATGCGCCCGCGCACCGACGATCACGACTTCGAGACCAAGATGCGCCACGCCCGCCGTTTCCTCCTCGAGGGGGACAAGGTGAAGGTCAACATGCGCTTCATGGGCCGCGAGATGGCTCACCAGGAGCTGGGCATGGTTCAGATGAACAAGGCCATCGACTTCGTGAAGGACATCGCCTTGGTGGAGAGCCCGCCGAAGATGGAGGGCAAGAACATGTTCACCATCATCGCCCCGGATCAGACCAAGATTAAGGATTTCCTGAAGGCGAATCCGCAGCTGGCGAAAAAAGGCCCGGCCGAGGACGAAGCGGACGGCGCCGACGACAACGACGGCGAATAAGCTCTTATGCAGGCGGGCGAAGCGACGGACGCCGGAGTCCGACCGAGGTTCTGGAAACGTTGGTTCAACCGCTTCTTGGCCGAATACCGCGTATTGGGTTTCACCCGGCGCGGTTTTTTTATGCTCTTGCTGGGTCTGTTGTTGCTCAGCCAAGTCGCGGCCTTTGTGGGCCGCATCGCTTTGATCTCATCCCATCAAGCCATTGTGGAGGCCATGGACAACGACGCCGGTGAGGGTGTCAAAGTCGGCCAACGTTCGCATTGGGTCAATGACAATGGTTTCCGCTATTACGGACCCTTGTATTACCGCATCGCCCAGACGCTCTCATGGACCTCATTTTCCACGGGAGCGGAAAATTTGCCGCCGGCCTTGGAAAATGAAAAGGCGGTGCACTTCAGTTTGATGCTGCTGTCTTTGCTGTCCGTTTACGGATTGGCCTGGGTGCTGGCGTCGCTTCTGACCCGGGACCATTTATTGAAAATGCTGGGCGTGATGCTGATCGCTCCGGCGTGTTTGCTGAACCCGATCTGGTCGCAGTTTCTTTTCACCGTTCATCCGGATTTGTTTTTGGCCTTCCTGTGCGCCGCCGCCATGGCGGCGAGTTTGCGCATGGCCGCCGATCCGGACGATGCCTTTCGTTGGAAGTGGGCGGCTTTCTGGTGGGGCCTGACTTTGAGCACGAAACTGTCGGCCTTGTTCCTGATGCCGGCGCAGCTGGTTTTCCTCTGGAAAAAAGGCGATGGACGCGGCACTTTCGAGCGTTGCAAGCGCTTCACCTGGTTCACGCTGGCGGTGTATTTGATCGTCGGCTTCCCGCAGAATTTCGATTTTTACGGCAACATCCGTTCGCTGGCGGGTTTGTCCCGTTACAGTCACTCGCCGACCTGGGAAAGCTTCTTCGATTGGTGGCGTTTGTGGGGCGTGCAAGCGTGGGCGCCCTTGATGACGCTCCTGGGTTTCGCGGTTTTCCTGCAGGCCTTTCCGGCCGTGGCGGAGCGGGCGGCCCCGTCGTTGCGCCGTTCATGGTGGTGGATCCCCGCGGCCTTGAGCGGCATGTTGCTCCTCTCCGTGCGCCGGTTGATCTTGATTCATGATTATTACGTCTTCCCTTTCGTGGCGGTGGCCTGGGTGTTGGCAGCGTGGTTGTTCTCGCGCTGGAGTTTTCGTCCGGCGCTGCACTCGCCCTGGGCGAGGGGACTGGTGATGCTGGTGGGGTTGGCGATCGCCTTGCCGATGATCCCGCCGTCTTTGCAGGCCAATCAACGGGTGCTGGCGAGGATGCGCTCATGCCAGCCGGCTTTCGAGAAGGCTTTCGACATCATGTCGAAAGTCGTTGATCGCGGCGGGAAGGTCTTGGTGACGCCGTACACCCCGCGCCCGCTGTCGCCGCTGACGAAAGTGCACTGGGAGATCACCGATGAACGCATGACGGAATTCGCCCCGTCGTTGATGGTGATGAATCCCATCCGTTACTACGGCCGCTTCACCGACGGCGATGATGTCAGCGAGTACGTGAAGACCAACAACAAAGAGTGGCCGCAGGTGCAGGCCTTCTACCGCCGCTTCGCCCACCGCAACGAAGCTCAAACCGCCGATGGCCGCACCTGGAAAAAACTCCAGGACGAGGAGCTCCTTCGCTGCGGCATCGAAGTTTGGGAGCCTTAGACGCCCCTATGGACCGCCGCGGGTCTCCCCTGATGGGGCCGTTGGGGTCTCAGTGGGACTTGTAGCGCCCGCCGGAGCCCCTGGCATCTCCGTGGGTCCTTCCGCCTCCGGGGCGGCGGCGGAGTTGGTCGGCAAGGGGATCGAGAGGCTCGACAACGTCCAGCAACCGTAGGACAGGCGGAAGCCCGCATGGGCGACGCGCCGATCGGTGGAGATCAATTCATAGGCGAGACTGGGGCGGGGAGAATCCAATTCCGGGGCGCGCTCATGGGCGACGACCCACCCAGGCGTGGACGCCAAGGTTTTCCAGGCGGATTCCAGTTCAGCCCGGTCCCCGCTGCAGGGCAGGTGCACATCGTCATTGGTGCCGAAATGAACGAACTGCCCGCGCTGCACCAGCCGCGTCCACTGCGGGACTTGACTGGCGTCATTGACGATTTTCAGCAGCAAAGCTTTCGTCTCTTCCGCTTTCAGGCAAGATCCTGTCGGGAAATCCAGCGCCGCCAAGTAGCCCGGCAGGAATTTGTCGATCGGGCAGCCCGAACCGCCGGTGATGTAGAAGTAATCTTCGGGGAACTGAATGCCGGCGAAGACTTTTTTCGCCTCGTCGATGCGGCCGGCGACTTCGTGGCATTTCGAAATGGCGAAAATGCGGTCGGTGAATTCCGAATCCAGGCCGGCGCGGGGGTTGTAGTCTTCAAAGGTCGAGTTGTCGACGGCCGATTGGCAGGCCGCGAGGTTGCTCCGGTAGAGATCCAGCTTTTGCGCGCAATCCGTGGTTTCGCTGATCCGCTGGAGCACGCCCTGGCAGCGGCTGGCCTCTTGCGGCGTCATGGCCGGCGTGGCGACCAGGCCGTCCTCGCTGATCAGGCCGAAGGGCAGCTCCACCAGGGTTTCATGCATCTGCCGGGAGATCGCCAGATAGGCGCCAACGGCCGCGATGAGGGCGGCGCCTGAAGCCAAAAACAACCGGGTCGACTTTTTCACGCTCGGGTCCTTTCGTGCTCTTCCCCTCGATCCTGCGGGAAAAAAGATGGCAATTCAAGGGTTTGGCTGGACCCCCGGAGCGGGAGGCGGGAAACAGCCGGGGCGTGGCGGCAGGGGGGCCTGCGAAACCCGGTCATTTTTGGCAAGTGCCTGAAAGGGCTTGCCTTTCGACCCCGCTCATCCTAGAACGGACCCCTCAACAAGCTAGCCATGGCTCACAAAGTCGATCTCTGTTGTGGAGATCGCGCCTCGCTGGATGGAAGGAAGACCATGAAACAACGCACTCACTCCGGTGCGAAGAAGCGCCTCCGCTTGAAAAAAAGCGGCAAGGTGAAACGCAAACAATGCGGCATGCGCCACTTGAACGGCCACATGAGCTCGAAACGCAAACGCCAACTCGGCGAAGGCGTTTATGTCGATGACGCCAACATGTACCAAACCAGCCGCACGCTGGTGTTTTAAGAGGTGAACCATGGCTCGTGTTAAATCCGGTAAAATCACCCGCGCTCGTCACAAAAAAGTCCTCAAACGCACCAAAGGCTTCTACTCGGCCGGCTCGCGCGCGTACATCCACGCCCGCGAAAAAATGGATCGCGCCCTCGCGTACGAATACCGTCACCGCAAGATGCGCAAACGTCAGTTCCGCACCCTGTGGAACCAGCGGATCAACGCCGCCGCCCGCTTGAACGGCACGACCTACAGCCGCCTCATCGGTGGTCTGCTCAAGGCCGGCATCGAGATCGACCGCAAGGTTCTGGCTGATCTCGCCGTCAACGACGCCGCCGCTTTCACGTCCCTGTGCAAACACGCTCTGGCTTAAGGCCGGGGCGCGTTTCCGAGAGGCCATGACAACATGGCGGATCTGAATTCCGAATTCGAAAAAAGAAAGCGCGATCACATCCGGATCGCGCTGGACCCCCGGGCCCAATCGTCGGTGACGAGCGGGTTCGATGCCGTGGAACTCGTCCACGAAGCCCTCCCTGATCTGGATTTTCAAGACATCGATTCCTCCTGGAGCTTTCAAGGCCACGCCTTGAGCGCGCCGTATTTCATCAGCTCCATGACCGCCGGCCATGATCAGGGCCGCGACCTGAATCGTCACCTCGCCCGCCTGGCGCAAGAGCGCCGTCTGCTCATGGGCGTGGGCTCGCAGCGCCGCGAGCTCAGCGATCCCGGCGCCGCCGAGGAGTGGCGGCAGATCCGCCGGGAGGCGCCGCGCGCCGTTCTGCTCGGCAACCTGGGGCTGGCGCAACTCATCCGCACCCCCGGCGATCAGGTGAAAGCCCTGGTCGACAACCTGCAGGCGGCGGCTTTGTTCATTCATCTGAATCCCTTGCAGGAGTGCCTGCAACCCGAGGGCACGCCGCAGTTTCGCGGCGGTTTGAAGGCCATCGAGCGATTGGTCAAGGAACTGCCGGTGCCGGTGATCGTGAAAGAGACCGGCAGCGGCTTTTCCGCCGCGACCTTGCGCCGCCTGGACGGCGCGGGCATCCACGCGGTGGACGTCAGCGGCCTGGGCGGCACGCACTGGGGCCGGGTGGAAACCCAGCGCCTGGAAGAAAGTGATTTTCGTTCGCAAGCCGGGACGGCCTTCGCCGATTGGGGCGTGCGCACGGTGGAGTCTTTGCTTCACGCGAAAGAGGTCCGTGTCAGTTATCAACTCTGGGCGTCGGGGGGTGTGAGAAACGGCCTCGACGTGGCAAAATCAATCGCCTTGGGAGCGCAAGCGGTGGGCCTCGCCCAACCCTGGCTGCGGGCGGCGATGGAAGCCGATCCGGAGCGGGCTCTGCACCGTTTGGCGGACCGATTGGATTATGAATTGAAGGTGTCTTTGTTCTGCACCGGTCAGCGGACCCCCGCTGAGCTGCGTGCGACCGGGAGGTGGACATGGCGAAATTCTTGAGCGAGGTTTTCCAAGGCTTCTCCAAGTTGGACCGTCACGAGCGCCTCGAGGCCCTGATGGAAACCGGGCTGCTCAGCGCCGAAGAGGCCGAGTACCTCGAGCGCGGCGGCCTGCGCGACATCAAGCTCGGCGAGAAGTTCATCGAGAACGTCATCGGCTGGTTCCAATTGCCTTTGGGCGTCGCCACGAATTTCCGCATCGACGGCAAGGATCGCCTGATCCCCCTGGCGGTGGAAGAGACCTCGATCGTCGCCGCCGCCAGCAAGACGGCGAAATGGATCCGCGAGCACGGCGAGATCCGCACCGAGGTCCTGGGCGCCGACATCATCGGCCAGATCCAGCTCGCCCGGGTGAAGGATCCCGTCGCCTTTGAGAAAACCCTGCTCGCGCGGAAACAAGACCTGATCGACCTCGCCAATCGCGAAGTGGCCGACGGCCTTGTCCGCCGCGGCGGCGGCGTCACCGACATCCAGGTGCGCCAGGTGTCCCGCGGCGACGGCGGCTTCATGGCCGTCGTGCACGTCCTGATGAACCCTTGCGACGCCATGGGCGCCAACATCATCAACCAGGTCTGCGAATTCCTGAAAGAACCGATCGAGTCTTTCACCGGCGAAAAAGTCACCATGTGCATCCTGTCGAACCTCGTCGACACGAAGATCACCCGCGCCACGGTGACCATGAAGATCGACGAGGAGACCGGCCGCAAGATCGCGGAGGCCTCGCTGTTCGCCGAAATGGACCCCTACCGGGCCGCCACCAACAACAAGGGCGTCCTGAACGGCATCGATCCGATCCTGATCGCCACGGGCAACGACTGGCGCGCCGTCGAGGCCGGCGTGCACGCCTATGCCGCCCGCAGCGGCCAGTACCGCTCCGTCACCCGCTGGACTTATCAACAAGGTCAGTTGACGGGCGTCCTGGAAGCCCCGTTGATCGTGGGCACCGTGGGCGGGGTCACGACCCTGCACCCGACGGCGAAGCTGTCCATGAAGCTCCTTGAGGTGAAGAGCGCCAACGACCTGTCCCGCGTGCTGGCCGCCGTGGGCCTGACGCAGAACCTGGGCGCCCTGCGCGCCCTCACCTCCGTGGGGATCATCGAAGGCCACATGAAACTGCACATCAAGAACCTGGCCCTGGGCGCCGGGGCCGAGGAAAAGGAACTCCCCGGCATGGTCAAAAAACTCGAGGAGGTGCTAGCCCTGCGCAAACGCATCTCTTTGAGCAACGCCGTGGAAGCTCTCAATGAACTGAGAGCCTCTCGCCTGTAAGAGGACAACGACATGGCCTTGATCTTTTCCGTTCCCGGCAAAACCTTTTTGGCCGGGGAGTACCTGGCGCTGGAAGGCGGGCTGACGTTGCTCGCCATGTCCGAGCCGCGCTTTGAAATGCGCGTGGAGCTCGGCGCGGGCCGCCGCGCGGGCCTGAGCGAGGGCTCGCCGGCGATGAACTACATCCGCCGTCACGAGGAGTTTTTCCGCGGTCTCGACCTGACCTTCCGCGATCCCCACGAGGGCGCGGGGGGCCTGGGCGCTTCGACGGCGCAGTACCTGACGGTGTTCGCCATGCACTCGTGGAAATCCGCCGCCAATGACGAAGCCGACCGCGAGCTCGACACCAAGGCCTTGCTGGAAAATTACCGCCAGGACTCCTGGAACGGCGAGGGCAAAGCGCCCAGCGGTGCCGACCTGATCGGCCAGCTCAAGGGCGGTTTCACGTTTTTTGAACGTCAGACGGGTCTCATCTCGCGCGGGGCCTGGCCCTTCGCGGAGATCGTGCCGGTCCTGATCCGCACCGGCGTGAAGGTGCCGACCCACGAGCATCTGCGTCGGCTGAATGAGCTCGACGTGACGGATCTCGCTCCCGTGATGACGGCGATCCGCCAGGCCTGGAATGACCGCGATGACCGCGGCTTCGCCGACCACCTGAACCGCTACGGCAAGGCCCTGGCGAAAAAAGGCCTGACCGCCGAATCGACCCTGGATCTGCTCCATGACCTCGCCTGGATGGAGAGTGTTGCCGCCGCCAAGGGCTGCGGTGCCTTGGGCGCGGACTTCGTGCTGGCCCTGGTGCGTCGCGATCTCAAACGCTCTTTCGATCTGTGGGCCGAGGAGAAAGAGCTCACCACGGTGCAACTGCTGGATCATGTTTCTCCGGGGCTCGCTTTGAAGGTCGAAAAAGCCGTGCCCTTGATGAAGGAGAACAGCCTGTGACGTCGGTGACCGCTCCGTCCAACATCGCGCTGATCAAATACATGGGCAAGGTCGAGGGCACGGGCAACAGGCCCACCAACGCCTCCTTGTCGTACACGATGAATCACCTGGTGACCGAGGTCTCGATCGCGGCTTTGCCGAAAGAGGCCACGGAAGACCGCTGGCGGCCGCTGGTGAAACCGGGTTTCGGGGCGCCGGCCTTGAGCGAAACGGGCCGCGCGAAATTCCTCAACCACTTCCGTTTTTTGAAAGAGACCTGGGGCGTTCCGGGTTTCCACGAGATCGCTTCGGCCAACAATTTCCCATCCGACTGCGGGCTCGCGAGCTCCGCCTCGAGTTTCGCGGCTTTGACCAAGGCCGCGGCCCGGGCTTTCGGGCGCGGGGAGAGCGCCGAGGAGCTGTCGCGCCTGAGCCGTCGCGGTTCGGGCTCGTCCTGCCGTTCCTTCTTTTCGCCCTGGGCCCTGTGGCGGGAAGAGGGCGCGGAGAGCGTCGATGACCTGGGCTTCGGCGATCTTCTGCACGCCGCCGTCGTGGTGAGCGCCGGCATGAAGCAGGTTTCCTCCAGCGAAGCGCACCGGCGGGTTCTTTCCAGCCCGAAATTCGCCGGCCGCCCGGAGCGCGCCGAGCAGCGTTTGCGCGAACTGATGTCCGCGCTGCGGGAAAAAAACTGGACGGAGGCTCACCGCGTGACCTGGGACGAGTTCGTCGACATGCACGAGCTTTTCGAAACCAGCCAGCCGGCTTTCGGCTACCGCAACCGCGCCTCCAAAGACGTCGTCGATGCCTGCCGCCACATCTGGAGCTTCAAAAACGACGGGCCGCTCGTCACCATGGACGCCGGTCCCAACGTGCACCTGCTGTTCCGCCCCGATCAGCGCGAGCTCGCCGACAAGATGGTCACGCACTTCCAGGAAAAACACGTCGTCATGAGCTCCTGGCGGGGACTCAAGTAAAATGGGCACCCCTTTCGAGGCCGTGGCTTGCGGCAAGTGGATCCTGGCCGGGGAGCACGCGGTTCTGCGCGGCAGCCCGGCCTTGGTGTTCCCGCTGAAGACGCGCTCTTTGCGTCTGCGCTACGCGCCGGGCCCGCACGCCTTGAAGGTGCATCTGTCCGGCGACAACGGCCGTGAGCTGGAGCCGCTGTTCTGGGCCGTGCTGGAGCGCGCCTGCGACCTTTTGAAAACGCCGCGGGCGATGCTGAACGGAACCATCGAGATCGAGTCATCGATCCCGATCGGCGCGGGCCTGGGCGCTTCGGCGGCCTTCTGCGTGGCCATGACCCGCTGGTTCCGCGAGATCGGCTTGCTTCGCAGCGCGGACCTTTACGAGTTCGCGCGCACCCTGGAGAATCTCTTCCATGGCGAGAGCTCGGGCGTCGACATCGCCGTCGCTTTGTCCGGCGAAGGCCTGCACTTCGAGCGCGGCGGACCGAGATTTTCCGTGGCGCCGCGCTGGCAGCCGCGTTGGTACATTTCCTACACCGGCCGCCGGGGCGTGACCTCCGAGGCCGTGCAAAAAGTCAAAAAGCTCATCGAAGCCGACCCGGAGAAGGGCCGCTTGCTCGACGAGCAGATGCGCTCCGCCGCCGAAGATTGCGAACGTGCCTTGTCCTTGGAGGAAGGGCAGGGGTGGCCCCTGCTGGTGTCCTCGGTGCGCCGGGCAGCGGAGTGTTTCCAGTCCTGGGGATTGTGCGAGGGCGAAGTCGGCGAGCATTTGCAAAGCCTCGCCCGGGCCGGCGCCGTGGCGGTGAAGCCCACCGGCAGCGGCGGCGGCGGTTACGCCTTGTCGCTCTGGAAGGACGAGCCGCCCGCCGAATGGCGCGAGCGGCTGATTTCGTGCAATTGAATTACGGGCAGGTCAAGCTGCGGTTGTTGGCCGCGGCGTAATCCATGAACGGGCGGCAGGCGTCGGTCATCTGGCCGCTGTCGGCGGCGCCCATCAGCAGACGCAGCAGGCCCGATGAATGATTGTCGTTCTTGTGGGGACGGAAAGTGTTTTTCGCGCTGTACAACGCCCCTGAATCCACGACCAGGGCGCAGGCCATGTTCTTCACGCCGGCTTGCGCCGCGCGGCCGCTCCGGTCCCGACGGACTTCGTTCATCACCAGGTTGGAGAAGTAATCCGCCCAGTCCTCTTCGGCGGATTCGAATTCCTGGGGCGTGCGCAGGTTCTGCTGAACCTCTTCCACGGACGAGACGTTCATCTTGAACGGATTGCGGTTCACCGTGCAGGCCCGGGTCGTCGCGAAGCCCGGGCTTTTCGTGCCGGCGTTGGCGAGGGCGTAAGACACCACGTGACCGATCTCATGGGCGAGCACGCCCAATCCCACTTCCGGCTGATTGATCGACGACCAGCTGATGGAAACGCGTTTCAGCATGGGGAGCGCGTAGTCGGAGAACGTGGTCGTTTCCCCGGCTTCGGCGCAGACCCGTTGCAGGGGTTGCTGGTTCTCCGTGCCGTCCTCCAGGGAGTAGATCTTTTTGAGGAAAACGATCTTGTCCAGGAGCCCTTGCTTCAGCATCTCCTGATCGGCGAGGTGGCTCAGGCCGACTTTCTCGATCTCCAGCTCGATGGTGCGCTGGATCTCGCTCGCGGATTCCGGCATGATGACGGAGAGGTTGTCGATGACCTGGTTCACCTCGTCCCGCTGGTCGGGCGCGATGCGGATCGCCACCCGGCGGGATTTTTCCTTGAGCTCGTCGATGAGGATCCGGAACTGCCGCTGCTTCAGGGGCGAAGCGGTGCTGGACAGCGCGAGGTTGACGGACGGTTTGCATGTCTTGTCGAACTTTTCCAGATCCCAGGCGGTGATGCGCGGTTCCGCCAGCGCGTCTTTTTGCAGCAGTCGTTCCCAGCGGGAGTCTTTTTTCAATTCCTGGATGCGGGCCGCCGGGTTGACGATGACCCGGGAGAGCTTCTTGAAAAGCGATCCCTTGAAGATCTGCTCCATCAGCTCCACGGACTGGGTCATCTCCAGGTAATCGTTCACCTGCGACTGTGTGGAAAGGTCCCCTTTGAGCGCCCGTTGCGCGATCACGTGGTTGTTGAGCGAGGTCAGGCTGGCGCCGCTCAGGCGGAAAATGTTCTCGAAGGAGGACAGTTTGCCGAGATTTTCCTTCGCGTCGAGAAAAAGCGATCGGGCGGGATCCATCGCGGGGTACTTTTTAATCAATCGCACCACCAAGCGCTCCGCGGGCGTCAGGTAACTGAGAAGGGTCTTTTCGAGGCTGGTCTCGTAAAAAACGGAGTAAATTTCCAGGACGGCTTCCCGCTGGTCGGCGGGAACGCGATCCAGGTTGGCCAGAAGGGTCTCGCGGTCGAATTTCTTTTTCTCCTGGAGATTTTTCTGTGACTGGTTGAAATCCTCGACGATGGCCGACAGCGAGTTGACGCTCAGGAGAAGGGCGACCGGGATGCGCAGGGGGCCCAGGTTCCGCGGCACGTAACCCCGTTTGGCCAATTGCAGGAAGCGGGAGTTCTGGGTCACGGTGACTTGCTGGCGCTCCTCCATCAATTCCTTCATGGCGGGACGGACGCGGCCGTTCCACCAGTTTTCGAAGGTGGCGCTCGGGTTTTTGCGGGCATCGAGCAGGTCGTAGGCGCCCCAATTGGCGATCGCGGGGCCGCAGAGGCTTTCAATGCAGGCCAGGATGTCCTTGGGTTCTTCCGGACGCGACATCAGGCTTTGCGGCAGTTCTTCCTTTTTGTCCTCCGCGACGATTTTGTTCGGCCGCAGGCGCTCGAAGACCGCCGGCAAACCGGACGGGCGCGCCTGGCTTTCGCGCAGGACGGAGGCCGAAGCGGCCAAAGGGGAAAGGATCAAAAAAGTGCCCAAAGCGGATTGCCAACGTGCCATTTGCCCTCCTCGGGGGTCTGCTCCCAATGAGCAAGCCGCGGACCAAGGCGCCGGGCAAGGAGTTGGCGTTCGGGTGTTCAGCTTTTAGACGGTGCCAAAAAGAGGTCGTCCCAGGGGATGTCTTTCAGGCCCACGGATTTCGATGATTTGGTGTAGATCAACGGGACTTGTGGGAGGAAAGGCGCCCCGTCGCGGAGCCAGGCCGTGACGTCGGGGAACCAGCGCGAGGGCGCGGGGCCGAGCCCCGCTTGCAAGGCTTTGGTTTCTTCACCGACGAGGTCGACGCTGGCATCGGGGAGATTTTCACGGATCCACTCGCCGGCGCGGCGATGGTGGGCGGCGGCGGCGTCACCGAGTTCGAGCATCGAGCCCAGGATCAGGTGGCAGGGGCGGTCGCGGCGGATTTCTTTCAGGCTCTGCAGCCCCTCCTGCAGGCTTTCCGGGCTGGAGTTGAAAGCGTCCTCGATGACCAGGCGTCCGTCGGGCAAAGTGCGGAGGGAAAAACGTCCCGGCAGGGGCGCCCATTTCTGCAGGCCCTCGCGGATCTCCTCGCGGCTGGCGCCGAGGGCGACCGCGAGGCCGATGGCGGCCAGGGCGTTGGCGGGCAGGCGGCGGTGCAGGCCGTGCAGGAAGATCTCATCCACGCCGAGGGGGCTTTGGTAAACCAGGGCCCAGCCCTGTTCGCGGGCCTCGGCTTTCAGCAGGCGGATGGCGTCGTCGAGGCTTTCGCCGAAGGTGAAGGCGTGGCGGTTTTGCGACTGCAGCTCGCGGCGCGGGCGCGGATCATCGCCGGGGATCACGAAAAATCTCGGGGAAGGGTGCGACAGCACGCTCAGTTTTTCACGCACGAGGGGTTCCACACCGCCGAACTCGGCGACGTGAGCATGGCCGATGTTGAGCAGCGCTGCCACGTCGGGGCGCAGGAAGCGAAAGGCGCGGTGCAGGTCGCCGCGGTGGCGGGCGCCGACCTCGGCCAGGAACAGGCGCGCGTCCGCGGGCAGGGACAACAGCTGCCGGGCGAGCGCCGTCTTGGTGTTCAGGTTCGCCGGCGAGAAGTGAAAACCGCGGCGGCCTTCCAGGATCCGCACCAGCATCTCTTTGACCGTGGACTTGCCGTTGGAGCCGCTGACCGTGACGACGGTGAAGCCGCGCCTCTCGAGGCGGTTTTGCTCCGCCGCGAGGAAGATCTTTTCGCGCTCCTGAGTGGTCAGGCTTTCAGTTCGTTTCGGCTCCACAGGCAGGCCCCCAGGTCTTGGTCCTTTTGAAAGCGGCTGATCATCTCGTCGGCGGGGGTCTTCTGGTCGCGGGCGCGGCGTCGGTAGACCTCGAGGGCGGCGGGATCGAAGCCGTGGTCTTTCAGGACCTCGTCGGCGCCGGTGAAGAACTCCGTCAGGCGCTCCGCCACGGTCTCGGCTTTCAGGCCGAAGCGGGCGACGTTGCCGAGGTCGTAGATGCGCGACTGCGGACGGGCGCGGCCGGTGAGCTTCGGATTGAGCAGCAGGTTCAGGAAGCACAGGATCTGGGCCTCGAATTCGCCGAGGCTGTCGGTCATGTCGAAGACCTTGAATTCCAGCCGCCCGTCTTCATGGGGATGGAACTCGATGGTCGGGGCGACCGTGCTGCGTTTGAACATGCGGTAACTGTGGCCGAAGCCGCCGCGGTAGTTCCACAGCTGGCCTTTCAGGAAAGGGCTCGCCACGGAAAGCGCCGACAGGGCGGGGCCGTAGTGGTCGATCTTGGCCTCGAGGTCCTTCGGATCGATGCGGGAGCGCATCTCCGGCGGCACGCTGACGTTGATGTCGGGGCCGAAGGTGGTCATGACCTCCATGGCCCACAGCCAGAAATCGTGGCGGCGTTTGTTCTGCGGGCCGTGGAATTCGAACTCCGTCGGGTGATGCGACAGCGCCACCAGGGTCGCGTCGACGGGCTTCAGGGCCTCGTTCAGGCGGCCGTGCAGGAGCTTCAGGGTGTCGAGGGTTTCGCGCACGCTGTCGCAAACGGGCGTGCGGATCTCGAGGCCCTTCGGCTGCATGTCGGCGGCGCTCGAGTCCTGGTGGGGGACGTGATAGCCTTCGACGACGTAAGGCATGGGTTTGGTGTGCGGTGGCTCGAGCTCGAGACCGTCGAGGGTGGCGATGCCGTCCAGGGGGATCGACTCCAGCACCTCGTTGAGGGGGCGGAATTTCAGATCGTGGTGCCACAGGGGTTTGGAGTCCGAGCGGCGCATGACGAGATACTCGGCCTCGAGGCCGAAACGAAAGCCGTTGCTCATTTGAAATACTTCCTCTGAATGAATTGAAAGAACAGATAAAGACCGGACAGATAAAGAACGAGCAGGGCCACCGCGCCCGGCAGGAAAAGGCCGTAGCGCACCCAGGGGCCGAAGAAGGCGCCCTCGTGCAGGGACACCAGCAGGCCCATGCGCCGCGGTTCCACCTGCAGGATCTCGCCGGTGGCGGGATGCACTTGCGCTTCCAGCTGGTGCTTCTTGAAGCGCACGCGGAAGAGGCCGCTCGAGGGGCGCACGTCGATCTGGCTGACGTCGGCCCAGCTCTTCACGCCGAGTTCGGGATGGCTTTGCAGGCTTTCGAGCAGGTGGTCAAAGCGGATGTCGAGCCGGGACTCGGTGATTTTTTGCGACTCCGGCTGCACCCAGGTGTTGAACCCGCGGGTCATGAGCAAAATGCCGGTCACGACCATCAGTCCGACCGGAAGAAGAGCCACCACCGTGAGCCATCGATGCCATTTTCTCATGAGGGCCGCAAGATGCGGCTTTTCGCGGAAAAGCGCAAAACAACCCCTCTCTGTCCGTCTTATTGAAAGCCAAAAGGTACGCCATCCCCGGGGCCCATTGGAATAAAATTCGCGATCCGCCTTTCAGAGGGAAAAAGGCCCGCGAAGTGGCTTCATTTTGGATCTGGAGTTCGATCTCCTGAAGGCGGTTCAAACTGGCCTCTTTGCGTGGAGATGATGCAATGAGGGAATAACCCGGGTCACAGTTCCCTTTTTGTCGTGCATCGCACGACAAAAAGGGAACGGGGGGCCGGGAGGATCAAGGGAGCTTGTTTTTCAAAGCTTCCTGGTCGTATTGATCGACCATTTTCCAGTTCACCACGGTCCAGAATTTTTTCAGGTACTCGGGGCGTTTGTTTTGGTAGCGCAGGTAGTAGGCGTGTTCCCAGACGTCGGCGCCCAGGATCGGCCAGCCGCGGTCGGCGACGACGTCCATCAGCGGATTGTCCTGGTTCGGCGTGCTGGTGATCTTCAGTCCTTCCGGCGTGCGGATCAGCCAGGCCCAGCCTGAGCCGAACTGCGCGGCGCCGGCCTTCTCGAACTCCTCCTGGAATTTGGCCACGGAGCCCCACTTGGTGACGATGTCTTTCTCCAGGCGGGCCGGCAGGGCATTGTCTTTTTCATTCCCGCTCAGCACGGTCCAGAAGAAGGAGTGGTTCCAGTGGCCGCCCACGTTGTTGCGGACCGCGGCCGGTTGCTTCGAGGCGTTCTGCAGCAGGTCGAGCATCCGCGCCTTTTGCCCGCTCAAGGCCTTGTTGGCGTTGTCCACGTAGGCCTGATGGTGCTTGTCGTGGTGAATGGTCATGGTCTCGGCATCAATAGCCTTGTCGAGGCTGTTCGCCGCGTAGGGCAGGGGCGGCAGCTTGAAGGGCACGGACAGGGTGTTGAGATCCTTCAGGCTGGCTTGAGCCTGGAGCGCGAAGAGCACGGACAGCAAAGCAATTCTTTTCATTGAACGACCTCCTCAGTCTGGAGGAGATCGTACAATCGCTCTGATTTGTCATCAACCGCGGAGAAGAGATCTTCTTTTGATGACAGGACAGGAATGATTTGTTAGGTTTGAAGTCAGTTTCAAAAGGGTTCAATCCATCATGGATTGAAGTTTCGAATGGTTAGGGTCGCCATTCCACTTAAGGGTGGCGATATGTCTGACATCAGCCGTAAATTGCTCGATTTGCTTTTTGTTTTCGTTCCGTTGGTCCTTTTCCTCATCACTTTTTATCTTCTCGAAAGAAAACGGAAAAAATAGCCCCCGGCCCATAAATTCTTAAGGGGCGTCCAGGACCCAGGTGTCGTGATTTGCGCCGGGGCCGATTCAATTTCTTCGCTGGAGGCGGCATGTCCATCGTGCAAATAATGGCTTTTTTCGTTCGGCAACAGGTCTTTCCAAGCCTGATCCTGGTCATGGCGACGTTGATCGCGCTTTACTGCGCGAACTCGGTTCATGCGGATGGCTACTTTTCGTTGCTGCAGTTCAAAGTCGGTCCCCTTTCGATCCAGCACTGGATCAATGACGGGCTCATGACGGTTTTCTTTTTCGTCGTCGGGATGGAAATCAAGAAAGAGCTTCTCGTCGGGGAGCTTTCAAGTTTCCGCAAAGCGGCTCTTCCCGCGGTTGCCGCCGTCGGAGGGATGGTCGTCCCCGCCGCCTTTTTCTTTCTGATGAGTCCCTCCGGTGAAGCCCTGCGAGGATGGGGGATTCCCATGGCAACTGACATCGCTTTCGCTTTGGCGGCGCTCAGTGTCCTGGGGAGCCGGGTCCCGAACGCGCTGAAGATCTTTTTATTGGCCCTGGCGATCATCGATGACCTCGGCGCCGTCCTAGCGATCGCTTTTTTTTACACGGAGCAAATTCGGATTTTCGGGCTCTTGATCGCGTTCGGTCTGCTGCTGTTGATCGCTCTTCTGAAAAGACGGGAGTGCCGCCCCTATTTCGTCTACGTCACGATCGGGATCGCCGCCTGGACTGGGTTTCTGTATTCCGGCGTTCATGCGACGGTTGCGGGAGTCCTGATCGGATTGATGACCCCGATCAATTTCCATCGGGCCGGCTGGGTTCAAAGCGAGCCCATCGCCGAAAAACTCATTCATGTCCTTCATCCGTGGGTCACGTGCTTCATCGTTCCCCTTTTCGCTTTCGCGAATGCGGGAATTGCGTTCGCGGGGACCGATTTCACTGAGGCCGCCCGTCATCCCGTTGCTTTGGCCATCTCCCTGGGGTTGGTCCTCGGGAAGCCGCTGGGGATTCTGTCTTTTTCCGCCCTGGCCGTTTTCTCTGGTTTCGCCCCTCTCCCGCAAGGAGTGGGCTGGACGCAGATGATGGGAGTCGGTGTTTTGGCGGGAATCGGCTTCACCATGTCGATTTTCATCTCCACATTGGCTTTGCCGCCGGATCTCGATGTCTACGCCAAGACTGGAATCATGCTGGGCTCTTCGATTTCTTTCGTCGCGGGGATGTTGATTTTGGGTTTGAGGCGACCCTCCTCAGCCCTTTTCCCGAAAGACTGGCGGGGATAGCGTCCGCGCGGATCGTTTTTTACGGCCTCTTTACGTGATCTTGAAATCAAGAAGGCGCACAAGGAATCCATCGACCTTGAGGAGGAATGATGGATTTTCAGAAGGGCATGATCTGGTGCGGAGTCTTCTTTTCAGCCCTGTCGGTCAGGGCTCAGAGCATTCAATTCGGCGGCGACGTGGATTTTTTCCTGCAAACAGGCCCGCAGTCGGTGGAAACCGCGCCGGGCTCGCGGCAGTTGCCAGGCCGGATTTTCGATGCGCGCATCAATCGCTTCATCCTGAATTGGGCTTCGCTTCAGGCCACTCTCAAAAAAGAGTCCCTGCAAACGCAGATCGAGATCGCGGGCGGGGAGGCGCTGGATGGCCTCACGCCGAATCTCGCCGGGCCCGGCGGTGACCCCGGCCGTTTCATCACGCAAGCCACGCTGACCTACGCGCCGAGCGGCTGGCGGGGCGCGAGTCTCAGCGCCGGGAAGTTCTTCACGCCCCTGGGTTTCGAAACCGTCAAGGCCAAGGACAATTGGCAGTATTCACGCAGCCTGGGATTCAATTACGCCATTCCCTTCTGGCATCAGGGCGTGACTCTCGGCGTGCCGCTCTGGCCGGAGCGCCTGAAGATGAATCTGTCCGTGGTGAACGGCTGGGACGGCCGGATCGCCGCCGACAACAACCAGCATTTCAGCGCCATCCTCAGCGTGAACGCCACGCCGAACACGGATTTCACGGTCAATCTCAACGTCATGACGGGGCCGGAAAGCGCCGCGGACTCCGTGCGCGACGTGCAGGAACTCAATGTCAGTTACCGCCTGAATGAAGATTGGAGTTTCGCCGTGGACGGCATGACGGGGACGCAGACCAACGCGGTGGCGGATGACAGGGCCCGCTGGTCCTCCCTGGCTTTTTATGCCCGCCTCCTCGTTGCAGAGACCTGGGCCTTGAGCGCGCGCCTGGAGGAATTCGATGATTCGGACCAAGGCTTCGCCCTCAGCGGCGGCCTGGGCGGGGCCGGTCTGAAACAAAAAATCACCGCTGCGACTTTGGCTTCGCGATGGGATCTGGGCGAGGGCCTGGAAACCCGCTTGGAGCTGCGGCAAGACCGGTCCGATTCGGACGCCTTCTTCCGGGACGCCCAAGGCGAGAAAGCCTCGACGCAAGCCTCCGCCACCTGGGCCCTGCTCCACCGATTTTGACGGATTTTTTACGCGGGTCTCTTTTAACGTGAAAGCAAAGGAGTCGAGGCATGGATTTCGTGATCGCGGGGATGATCGGCGTGGCGGTGCTGGGATACCTGTTCTACGCCCTGATGCATCCGGAAAAATTTTGAGGTGAAAGAATGAAACCCACGGATCTTTTCGAGCTGGCGCTGTTCCTGGTCCTGCTGACGGCGCTGACGCCGCCCCTCGGGGCTTACCTGCATCGTCTTTTCCGCGACACCGAACCGGTCGGTGGCCCCGCCGGCGCGGCCCTGGAGAGGTTCTTTTACCGCTTCTCGGAGGTCCGCCCCGGGCAAGGGATGAACTGGCGCCAGTACGCCGGAGCCTTGATGGTGTTCAACCTGCTCGGCGTGCTGGTGGTTTTTTTATTTCAGCTCTGGCAGCACGCGCTTCCGTTGAACCCGGCGGGATTGCCGGCGGTGTCCTGGCATTCGGCCCTCAACACGGCCGTGAGCTTCGTCACCAACACGAACTGGCAGGGTTACGCGGGCGAGACGACGATGAGCCATCTCACGCAGATGATGGCCCTGACGGTGCAGAACTTCGTGAGCGCGGCCACCGGCCTCGCGGTGGCCGTGGTCGTTGCCCGCGGCATCGCCCGCAAGAACACCCGGGATCTGGGCAACTTCTGGGTCGACCTCGTGCGCGGGGTTTTGTTTCTTTTGCTCCCGGCCTCGGTGATTTTGGGACTGGTTCTGGTCGGCGAGGGGGTCGTGCAGAATTTCAGCGCCGCGACCGCCGCGACGACCCTGGAGGGGGTGACGCAGACGATTCCGCTGGGGCCGGCGGCCTCGCAGATCGCCATCAAAATGCTGGGGACCAACGGCGGCGGTTTTTTCAACGCCAATGCCGCCCATCCGTTCGAGAATCCGACGCCCCTGTCGAATTTCCTGCAGATGCTGGCGATCTTCGTGATCCCGGCGGCGCTGACATCCATGTACGGCCGCATGACGGGATCGCGGCGCCATGGCTGGGTGATCTTCGGGGTCATGGCCTTTTTGTTCGCGGCTTTCACGTTCCTGTCCCTGTGGTCCGAGTCGGTGGTGAACCCGCTCTTCGGAACGGGCTCCCTGATGGAGGGCAAGGAAACCCGCTTCGGCGTTTTCAACAGCATCCTGTTTTCCATCGTGACGACGGCGGCCTCCTGCGGGGCCGTGAACGCCATGCACGCGAGCCTCTCGCCCCTGTCGGGGGGGCTCGCCCTGCTCAATATGCAGTTGGGCGAGGTGATCTTCGGCGGCGTGGGGGCCGGCCTCTACGGCATGTTCCTGTTCATCCTGCTCACGGTTTTCCTGGCCGGCCTCATGGTGGGGCGGACGCCGGAATACCTCGGGAAAAAAATCGAGGCGGCCGAGATGCGCTGGGTGATCCTGGCCATCGTCGCCCCCTCGGCGATGATTCTCCTGGGGACGGCGATCTCGGTGCTGACGCCGGCGGGGCTGTCGAGCCTCGCGAACGGCGGACCCCACGGCCTGTCGGAAATCCTGTACGCCTTCACGTCGGCCGCGGCCAACAACGGCAGCGCCTTCGCGGGCCTCAACGCCAACACGGTTTATTACAATCTCATGCTGGCCGCGGCGATGTTCGTCGGCCGCTTCGCGGTGATCCTGCCGGTGCTCGCCATCGCGGGGGGCCTGGCGGCGAAAAAACAATCGCCTTCGAGCGCGGGAAGCTTCGAGGTGGACACGGGCTTGTTCGCGGTCCTGCTGACCGGCGTGATCCTGATCGTCGGCGGCCTGACCTTTTTCCCGGTCATGTCCCTCGGTCCGATCGTGGAGCATTTTCTCCTGCTGCGCGGGCAGTCTTTTTAGAGGTGGATGATGAATGACTTGAATGCGATCCGTGACTCCTTCCGGAAACTCCATCCCGCCGTGCAATGGCGCAATCCGGTGATGTTCGTGACCTGTCTGGGCGCCGTGCTCAGCAGCGCCTCCGTGGCGGTGGATGTCGCGCAAGGGCGCTCCTGGGGTTTCGACCTGCAGATCTCGCTGTGGCTGTGGTTCACCGTCCTCTTCGCGAACTTCGCGGAGGCCTTGGCGGAAGGCCGCGGCAAGGCGCAGGCGGAGAGCCTGAAACGCGCCCGCACCTCCACCCAGGCGAGACGCCTGCAGGGCCGTGAGGAAACGCGCGTCGGCGCGGGGGAATTGCGTCCCGGAGATCTCGTGGTCTGCGAATCGGGCGATCTGATCCCCGGCGACGGCGAGGTCGTCGAGGGCATCGCCAGCGTCGATGAGTCCGCCATCACGGGGGAATCGGCGCCGGTCATCCGCGAGAGCGGCGGTGACCGCAGCGCCGTCACCGGGGGCACCAAGGTGCTGAGCGACCGCATCGTCGTGCGCATCACGGCGGGACCCGGGCACAGTTTTCTGGATCGCATGATCGCTCTCGTCGAAGGCGCGCAAAGGCAAAAGACCCCGAACGAGCTGGCGTTGAGCGTCGTTCTCTCGGGGCTCACCATCGTGTTCATCCTGGCGGTCGGCACCCTCAAGGCTTTCGCGGATTATTCCGCCGCGGCCGCCGGCCAGGATCTGTCGGGATTGATCACGGTGCCGGTCCTGGTGGCCCTGCTCGTCTGCCTCATTCCCACCACCATCGGGGGGCTTTTGAGCGCCATCGGCATCAGCGGCATGGACCGGTTGATCCGACGCAACGTCATTGCCACGAGTGGCCGCGCCGTCGAGGCCGCCGGTGACATCGATGTGCTCCTGCTCGACAAGACGGGCACCATCACGTTGGGCAACCGCATGGCGACGGAATTCCTGCCGGCGCCGGGCGTGCAGGCCGCGGAATTGGCGGAGGCCGCGCAGCTCGCCTCCCTGGCCGATGAGACGGCGGAGGGGCGCTCCATCGTGATCCTCGCCAAAGAGCGTTTCGGCCTGCGGGCCTCGCAACTGCAGCCTCAGCGCGCGCGCTTCGTGCCTTTCACGGCGCAGACCCGGATGAGCGGCGTGGACCTGTTGAACGAAGGGGGTGAAACCCGGCGCGCAGTCCGCAAAGGGGCCGGGGACGCCGTTCAAAACTGGCTGCGAGAACGGCAGGTGTCCTTGCCGCGCGAGGTGCAGCAGTCCCTCGAGGAGGTCGCCAGGAAGGGCGGCACCCCGCTCGTCGTGGCGGAGGACGCGCGGGTGCTGGGCGTGATCGCCCTCAAGGACGTGGTGAAGGGCGGCATCAAAGAGCGTTTCGCGGAACTGCGCCGCATGGGCATCCGCACCGTGATGATCACCGGCGACAATCCGCTGACCGCGGCGGCCATCGCGGCCGAGGCCGGGGTCGACGACTTCATGGCCCAGGCCACGCCGGAGATGAAGCTCGCACGCATCCGCGAAGAGCAGGCGGCGGGCCGATTGGTCGCCATGACCGGCGACGGCACCAACGACGCCCCGGCCTTGGCCCAGGCCGACGTGGGGGTCGCCATGAATTCCGGGACCCAGGCCGCCCGCGAGGCCGGCAACATGGTGGACCTCGACAGCAATCCAACGAAATTAATTGAGATCGTCGAGATCGGCAAGCAGCTCCTGATGACCAGGGGATCGCTCACCACCTTCAGCGTCGCGAACGACGTGGCGAAGTACTTCGCCATCCTGCCGGCCTTGTTCGGGGGGCTGTACGCTTTCTCTGGAGGGGAGGCGGGGCCTTTGTCGGCGCTCAATATCATGGGTTTGCATTCCCCGCGGAGCGCCATCTTGAGCGCGGTGATTTTCAACGCCTTGATCATCACGGCCCTGATCCCGCTCGCCCTGCGCGGCGTGAAGTACCGGGCGGTGGGGGCGAGCGCGATCCTGCGCCGGAATCTCCTGATTTACGGTCTGGGCGGCCTGGTGTCGCCTTTTGTCGGCATCAAACTGATCGATGTCATCGTCGCCGCCCTCGGGCTGGCGTGAGAGGTGGAAAATGATCCGCGAATTCGGCACGGCCTTGCGAATGATGTTCCTCATGACCCTGCTTTTGGGCGGCCTTTATCCCGTGTTGATGACGGGGGCGGCGGAGGCGATGTTCCCCGCCGCCGCCTCGGGGAGCTTGATCGAACGCGACGGGCGGGTCGTGGGGTCGGAGCTGATCGCGCAGAAGTTCACGCAAGAAGGTTTTTTCTGGCCGCGGCCTTCGGCGGTGGATTTCAACCCCCTGCCTTCGGGGGGGTCGAACCTCTCGCCGGTGGCGAAACAGCTGCGGGAGCGCTGGAGCGAGCGACGGGCGTTGTTCGCGGGACGGGACGACGTGCCGCAGGAGTTGCTTTTTGCCTCGGCCAGCGGTTTGGACCCTCATCTGAGCCCCGCCGGAGCGTTGTTCCAGGTGCCAAGGGTAGCGCGCGCCCGGGGCGTCGCGGAAGAGCGATTGAAGCAGCTTGTGCGGGATCACACGGAGGGTCCACAATGGGGTTTTCTGGGGGAAAGCCGAGTGAATGTGCTGAAGCTCAATCTCGCCTTGCTGGATCTTCTCTCTGAAAGGAACCCGTGACGAAGCAGGATTCGCGTCCTGACCCGGATCTGCTATTGCAGGCGGTGAAAGCGCAGGAAGCCCCCGCCGGCCGCGGGCGTTTGCGGATTTTCCTGGGCATGTCGGCGGGCGTTGGAAAAACCTTCGCGATGCTCCGGGCCGCCCGGCAGAGGCAGGGCGAAGGCATCGACGTGGTGGTCGGGATCGTCGAGACCCATGGGCGCTCCGAAACGGCGGCCCTGCTGGAGGGCTTGCCGGTCTTGCCGCGGCGGCGGATCCCCCACCGTGGCGCCGCGCTCGAGGAAATGGATCTCGACGCCATTTTGCGGCGTCGTCCGGAGCTGGTGCTGGTGGACGAGCTCGCTCACAGCAATGCGCCGGGCTCGCGTCATCCGAAACGTTACCAGGACGTGCTGGAGCTGCTGGAGGCCGGCATCGACGTGGCGACGACCCTCAACGTGCAGCACCTTGAGAGCCGCAAAGACAGCGTCGAGGCCATCACCGGCGTCGCGATCCGCGAAACCGTGCCGGACTCCATTCTGGAAAAAGCCTCTTTGGTGGAGCTGGTCGACATCGCGCCCTCGGAGCTGCTCAAGCGTTTGCGCGAGGGCAAGGTTTACCTGGGCGACAAGGCGGAAAGCGCCGCGCGGAATTTCTTCAAGGAAGATCACCTCACGGCCTTGCGGGAAATGGCCTTGCGATTGACCGCCGAGCGGGTGGATCAGGATCTGCAGCGCTTCGCGGGCCATCGCGGGGCGGGCCGCCCGTGGCGCACCAATGAGCGCCTGATGGTGGCCGTCAGCCACAGCCCCCACTCGGAGAAACTGATTCGCGCCACGCGACGCCTGGCCTTCCGTTTGGAGGCGCCCTGGATCGCCGTGCACGTCGATGACGGCGTGAGGCTGAGCGAGGCGGATCAGGCGCAGCTGTCGCAGAACATCCAGCTGGCGAGGCGCTTGAAAGCCGAGGTCATCACGACCGCGGACGCCGATCTGTCGGGGGCTTTGCGCCGGGTGGCCCGCCAGAAGGATGTCACGCAGATCATCGTGGGCCGCCCGACGCCGCGTTGGTTGCGCGATCGCCTGCAGGGCAGTTTGCTCGACCAGCTGGTGGCGGAGAACGACGAGGTCGATGTCCACGTCCTGCAGCCGGAGGAGCGCGCCTCGGCGGGGCGGCCCTTCTGGAAACGCTGGCGGGGTGAAAGCGGGCCGGCCGCTTACTGGAACGCCCTGTGCGTCCTCTTCGGGATTTCTTTCATCGGGGGGCTTCTCGAGCCCGTCCTGGGTTACCAGGCCGTGGGTTTCGTTTTTCTCCTGGCGGGTCTGTTCGCGGGGAGCCTCCTGTCCTGGGGGCCGGCGCTCTTCATCGCCGCGGGAAGCGCTCTCGTGTGGAATTTCTTCTTCATTCCGCCGCGCCTGACCTTCGCGATCTCGGCGCCGGAAGATGTGCTGATGTGTTTGACGTATTTTCTCGTGGCGTTGATCACGGGGTCCCTGACGCGCCGGGCCCGCCGCCATGAGATCCTCACCCGTGTGAGGGAGGAACGCACGAACGCGCTCTTTGAGATCTCCCAGGACATCGCCGGCAGCCGCGACAAGAATGAATTCCTCGCCAAGGTCAGCGAAAGAGTGGGGCGGCTGCTGGACGGAGAGTGCGGTGTCTTGCTGCGCGACCGCGCCGGGCAGCTGGCCTGGGAGCGTTCGGCCCCTTACTCGCCGGTGTTGAACGAGAAGGAGTCGGCGGTGGCGGTTTGGGCTTTTTCCAAGGGCCAGGCGGCCGGCTGGTCCACCGAGACCTTGCCGGAATCGCGGACCCTGTCTTTGCCTCTGGTCGGGACGTCCGAGACCCTCGGGGTCTTCGTTTATCGCCCCCGCCGCCCGCGCAAACTGGATCTGGAGCAGGAGAACCTCCTGCACTCCATTGTGCGCCAGCTCGCCGTGTCCTTGGAAAGGCATTTCTACGAGAGTCGCCTGCGCGAGGCCCAGCGCCTGGAGGAGTCCGAGAAGCTTCATCAAACTTTGTTGAATTCGATTTCCCATGAGATGCGCACGCCCCTGACCACGGTGATCGGTTCGGCGACGGCCCTGGCGGACGACGGCACTCGCCGCGATCCCGAGGCGGTGCGCAGCCTGGCGGTGGAGCTCTTGAAGGCCGGGGACCGGCTGAACCGGGTGATCGAGAACCTCCTCGACATGAGTCGCCTGAATTCCGGCGTGCTGGCCCTGCAGCGCGAGCCCCATGACCTGCGCGATCTGGTGGGGGTGACCTTGCAGCGCCTGGGGGCGAACTTGGCGCAACACCCGTTGCGTGTCGAAGGGGGGGAGGATCTGCCCCTCGTGCCGTTGGATTTTCGCTTCATGGAGCATGCGCTTTCGAATCTGATCCTGAACGCGACCCAGTACACGCCACCAGGCACGCGCATTCGGGTGAGCTTGCATCGAAGCGCGCCGGCGTGGGTCGAGCTGCGCGTCGAGGACGAGGGGCCGGGCGTGCCGGCGGAGTCCTTGCCGCGGATTTTCGACAAGTTCTACCGTGTGCCCGGCACTCCCGCGGGTGGCACGGGCCTGGGTTTGTCCATCGTCCGCAGCATCGTCGAGGCCCATCAGGGGGACGTGAGGGTGGAGAACGTGTCCCCCCACGGCGTGCGTTTCATCGTGCGTTTGCCGTTGGATGAGCGTCTCACGCAGGAGGTCCCGTGAAGGAAGCGCCGGTCCGGGTTTTGGTGATCGATGACGAGTCCGCCATCCGCAACGTCATCCGCGTGGGTCTCGAGGCGCAGGGCCTGTCCGTCGCCCTGGCGGCGGACGGCGCACAGGGTTTGGGGAAGGCCTTGGAGTTCCATCCGCAGGTGGTGATCCTCGACCTCGGCCTGCCGGACATGGGCGGCCTTGAGGTGCTGCGGCGTTTGCGCGAGTGGACCTCGGTGCCGGTGATCATACTCACGGTGAACGACGACGAGCCGACGAAGGTGAGGCTGCTGGACGCGGGGGCCGACGACTATCTCACCAAGCCCTTCGGTTTGCCGGAGCTGCTGGCGAGGTTGCGCGTGGCTTTGCGCCACCATCACGCCGCCGAGGCCACGCCGGTGATCGAGACCGGCGATCTGCGCATCGACCTCAACCAGCGCGAAGTGAGGCGGGAGGGCCGTGTCGTCAAGCTCACCGCGACGGAGTACGCCATCCTGAGCCGACTGGCCCGCCAGGCGGGCCGGGTGATCCCTCAATCACAATTGTTGACGGAGATCTGGGGCATCCACTCGGCCGATCAGTCCCATTACCTGCGCATCTACATCGCGCACCTGCGCAAGAAACTGGAAAAAGAGCCCTCCGCCCCCCGTCACATCCTCACGGAACCCGGCGTCGGCTACCGTTTTGGGTAACAGTTCCCTTTTTTGACTCGTGACGGGTGATGAACATGGGATCGGAATGACCCCGTGGCCTCTTTTTTACGCGGAATTGACGTCTCATCGCCTGATTTGGGCGTAGAATGAGAGGAAGAAAGGGTTGTTATGCAATACCTGAAGAGCTTCGTGCGGAAAGAAACTTTGCAGAACTTCAACACGGCCGATCTGATCCGTGAAATCCTGCACCGGATGAAATTGAACCATCACGAGCAGCTGCAGACGGTGAGATTCATTCAGTCCTTGGTGAACAAGCGCCGTTGACGGCCTTTCTCCGGTGGGGCCGCGATGGGCGAGAGAGGGAGGAGTTCTCAGCCCCGCACGCGGTAATGCGATTGCACGAGTCCGGAGGGAAAGCTTTTCGTGCTGACGTGGGTGAGGGAGATGTCCCCGTCCAGGGCGCCGAACAGCGGGCGCCCCGCTCCGAGGAGGACGGGGATGTGCGTGATCACGAGGTCCTCGATCAGTCCCTCGCGCAAAAAGGACTGGATGATCTGACCGCCATCGATGTACACGCGGCGACGGCCTTCTTTCTCCAGCAGAGCCATCGCTCCCTGGGCGGAGAGATCGGAAAAACGCACCCGTCCTTGAAGCGCTTCGGGCACCGTCGATGTCGCCAGTTGTTTGGACAGCACCAGCACCGGCTTGTTGTAGGGCCAAGGTTCGAAGGTCCGCACTTTCTCGTAGCTCCCGCGCCCCATGATGATCGCGTCGATGTCGGCGATGAAGCGGGGATAACCATGGTCTTCCGCGGGATCATCGCGGCTGATCAGCCATTCGATGTCGCCATCCTGGCGCGCGATGAAACCGTCGAGACTGGCGGCGATGAAGACATGTCCGGTGATCAAGAAGCCTCCGTCAGGGAAGGCCTTATTTTATCAAATGAGAGTGCCGGGGGCAAAGAAGGTGTGGTTGGAAGAGGGAGAAACTGACGCACCGCTTGTCCGCTGCGGACTTCTCCAGGAAGCCCATGACGCAGATCGCTTCCGCCGCGGAAGTAAAAAGTTGGCCTTTGGAGTTTTTGAAAGGATGAGGGGTCAGAGGATGAGGGTCACAGTTCCCCTTTTTTGTCATGCGATGTGCGGCAAAAAGGGAGCTGTGGCCTCAGGCCCTAAAAATCAATGTACATTCTATTTGACGTATTGAAATGTACAATCTATTTTACGTAAAGTCTATTTAACATTGGAGTGCGCGTGAAATTTGAATTTTGGCAGAAGAAGATCACCCAAGTGTTTTTTTGGCTTTCGCCGGTCGCAATCGTCTTGTTGCTCCTCGCAAATTTTCCAACGGCTGAAAAGCTCATTTGGGAGCTTCCGGTGGTTGCTCCGATTTTGGTTTTGTTGTTTGCCGCTTGGATGATGTCCATGGTTTGCGTGGTGATGCTGACGGTCTTCGGCTCTCGTTTTAGAGATCAGGTTCTTCATGATTATGTGCTTCAGAAAGATCGTGATGAGCGGGAAGAGATCATTTCGGGCGAAGCGGCCAAAAAAGCCATTGTGATCACCATGGTTGTATGCGCTGTCGCTCTCATTTTTAGCACTGGCAGGTTGAATGTATTTGACGATATTGCGCGATCTTCATTGACGGTTGGTCACTTTCAGCTGACGGACTCTGCGGTCAAAGAAATCACGGACGGAGAGTTGAATGGGATTCAATATGAATTACCTATGTCTAAAACGGCGCTATTCCTGCTCATCATGCTTATACAGCTGACGTCTTATCATGGCATCAAAGCCTTTTCTCTGCGGAAGGGAAGCTAGTTCATGCCAAGGATTCCGCAGAAATTGGTCATCGAGAACAGAATCCAAGAACTACGGGCAGAAAAAGGCCTGACCCAGGAACAGCTTGCAAACGCGGTCGATGTCACGAGAGCGACAATTATTTCTCTTGAAAAAGGCAGTTATAATCCTTCGCTGGAGCTGGCATTTAGAATTGCGAAGCATTTCGGAAAGCGTCTCGACGATGTTTTCATGGAAAAAAGCAACCGATCGAAACCATAAACCGCCGCCGCGATAAGGACTGGTGTGCCTATATTATTGATCATTCTGGCTCTGTTGATCGCGCCCTCCGCCCCAGCAAATGCCCAGGGATATCTCCGGGCCACTCATCAGGTAAGTGGTGAGGGATCGTCGAAATGCAAGGCGTATTTGCACGCGGTCGAAGGTGTTCGGGATCTGCCCATATTGCTTATGCTCGGTGGAACCGGAGTGTATTCCACCGGCGACGCCGTCGAGAATAACGGAATTTTGAAGAGCCTGGTCGATCGCAAAAAAGTGATCGTTCTCACTTTGGATAAGCCGGGAATCTCATATTCGGCGACCGCGCCAAGGCACTTCGTTATCGATGACCTCATGTACAACCAATATACTCAAAGAGACCTCGTTCGCTGTGCGGGAAATGCATTGAAATGGGTTTCTGAAGCTAGATACGCCTCCACGTATTCGAATATTCATTTTCTGACTCAGAGTGAAGGCACCCAAGTCGCTGTCAGAATCTATGACGCTCTATCAAAGCAAGATCCAGGCATGGCTCGGCGAATTCGCTCGATGTTCATGGTCGGCCTCGTTATGAGGCCATGGAGGGATATTATTAATGCGCAACTTCCCGGCCCGGCGGAAAACGCCAATTTTTGGAAGGCTTATCAAAACCGTGATGATGTCACGTTGCGGAGCTTCGGCGGATTGGCGTATGCGTATTGGAATGAAATACTCTCTGTGGAATCGAATGAGGACGCTCTTCGCCGCCTTGTCGCTCAAAGCCCTGCCGCCTCACTTCAGATTTTTCACGGGTTGAAAGACGTCAATACGCTCGTGCAACCGGTCATGGATTTCGAGGTCTGGAACAACTCTCGTCTTCAAAGCAAATCCCCAAGATGGGATCTTGCGGCCAGGTATTACAATGCTCCTCACGGATTAAATATGGCGGCGTTCAGGGATATCCTTTCGGCGTTTGAGAGCGAATTGAAGCGGTGAGGGTGTGAGGGCACGATTTCTCCTTTTGTCGTGCAGCGCGCGGCAAAAAGGGAGCTGGTTCCTCAGGCGGGAGGAGCCTTGGTGGACAATGCGTTTATGGTCAACGGCTGGGTTGAGACGATTTCTTTTATGACCGTACGCCGCCAATTTCAATAGGCACTAAATCTGCACAAGTGTATTTGTAACCAAGAAGTCTAATTTAAAAAGGAATGAAGCCATGAAATTGTCGATCTTTTTTGCACTCTTTGCAGTTTTGAGCGTAGCCCACGCTGGTGAATCAAGTGCGGGTGACCGCTCCGTAGGTAAATGCGCCCAAGAAGTAAAGGACTGGGCTTATGGTCCAGCAATGGATTTGCGTTGGAGTGAATTGCGGACTGTTCAGGAGGTTCAGAACAGAAATTACTGTCTTTTCTTCGTAGGTGCAGACGATTTTTCAGGGAGTGGACGTTCACTTATATCATACCTTCTGGAAGTCGATTCAAATAACTGCAAGGTAACTAAACTTCTTAAGTACGGTTATGAGACCCAAGGTGGTCTAGACGAATGTAGATTCTCACAGGTTAAAAAGTAAGTAGAGCTGCTTCACGCCATTAACAGCTCATCACTAAACACTGGTTTCCCGACCGACAAGAAAAAGCCAAGGCACCGGATTCCCGGTGCCTTGGCTTTTTTCCCCGCTCTTCCCCTGAACAAAGATCATTGACGCATCGCTTGTCCGCTGCGGACTTCGCGCTTCAGCGCGGGCGGCTCTGTTTCCAGGCGTACAAGGCAATGCTGGCCGCGACGGTGGCGTTCAGGGACTCCACCTCGCTGGTGGGCACGCTCAGGCGCGGCAGGGACTTCAGCGTGGCAGGCACGCCGGGGCCCTCTTCGCCGAGGAGCAGGCGCAGGTTCGCGGGCCAGGCGAAGCCCGCCACGCTCTCGCCCCGCATGTCGAGCGCGTAGCTCGGGCCTTTTGCAACATAATCCTTCAGCGGGCCGCTCAGTGAAAAGTCCATGCCGAGCACGGCGCCCGCGCTGGCCTTGACGGACTTCGGGTGCAGGGGATGGGCGGCCTCTTCCGTCAGGATGATCCGCTTCACGCCGAAGGCCCGCGCCGAGCGCACCACCGCGCCCAGGTTCGACGGATCCCCCAAGGGGCAAACCAATTCCAGGCCTCGCGCCGGCACGGACAGATCGGCGGCCGGCCAGGCCGGCGCCTGCAGCACCAGCAGATTGAAATCCGTGCCCAGCACGTCGAGCTCTTTGAACAGCGCCGAAGACACTTCGTAAGCCTTGGCGGAGGAAACGGCCCCGCGCCCCGCCGGCACGAGCTCGGCCTTGATGTTCCACGCGCCGGGATCGCGCAGGAATTCCCGCACGAGCTTTTCGCCCATCAGGATGAACTCGCCGTTCTTGCGAAGGCCCCTGGAGGACGACAGCGTCTTCCAGCGCTTGAAGTTCGCGTTGTCCGCGGACTGAATGGCGATCATTCGCCCTCCAGGAGCGGGAAATCCTGCTCCTCCTCATTGGGCAGGGGCGCGTTCCTGATCTTCTCGAAGACCACCAGACGGCGGTGGTTTTCCGTGTGCGGCAGGTCGTAGGCGATGTCGTCGACCAGGCGGTAATACTCGCCCCAGGTCTCCAGCGCCACGGGGATTTCCGGATCGGCGCCGGGGCCTTTCATGAAATACACGCGGCCGCCCTCCTGCAGGCAGGACAGGACGTTGCCGAGGGTGTTGCGCATGTCCTCGACGGCGCGGGTGATGACGCCGTTCACGGGGTACACCACGAAGGGATTGATGTTGCGGCCGAGGATGTCGAGGTTCCCGAGTTCCAGCGTCTCGCGTACTTTCTTGAGGAAGGCGACGCGTTTCTGCACGCCCTCGCCGAGAAGGACCTTCTCCCGCGGGAAAAGGATCTTCAGCGGAATGCCGGGAAAGCCCGGCCCCGTGCCGAGATCGAGCAGGGGAAAACGCAGATCCGTGTGGCGCGTGATGATCAGGCTGTCGACGAAGTGCTTGAGGGCGATGTCGCGGAATTTCAGCAGGCGCGTGAAGTTCTGGTGCTCCTGCTCGGCCATCAGCAGGGAGTAAAAGCGCGCCAGCTGCCGGCGCTGCTCGTGGGTCACCCAATCCAGGCCGTGGTTGCGGAAGATGTCGGCCAGGCGCTCGTCGGCCTCGATGACCGAATACACCGTCTCGGGCTTTTTGTGCTTGCCCCGCAAGGGGGTAGCACCCGTCGGCGCGGCCGGGCGTCCCGAATTCTTCGCGGCCGCATCCGTCGCGGCGGGCTTGGCGGCGGCAGAGCGGCGGGCTTTGTAGGCGCTGTAATTGCTTTTGTTCTTATGAGCCATGGCGTGGGGTCGAAATCTAATCGAGCTCAGCCGAAGCGGCAAGGGGAAAGCGCGTCAATTGCATCAGAAAGCATTGAAATCATTGAAAAAACAACAGGGTCGTGGGAGTTTGGCCCTCATATGTCATCCACACGCCTCGAACAGATCAAAGATGAAGCCCTGAAGGCCTTCGGGAGCGCCGCCAACAGCCGCGAGCTCTACGACCTCAAAGTCAAATACCTGGGCAAGCAAGGCCTGCTCACGGACATCATGAAAGAGATGGCCGCTTTGCCCAAAGAGGAAAAACCCCTCTTCGGCAAGAAGGTCAACGAGGTGAAAGCCGGCCTCGAGGCCGCCTACACGCAGGCCGAAGAGGCCTTGCGCAAAAAAGAGATCGAAGAGCGCCTGGCGAAAGAGGAGCTGGATCTGACCCTGCCGGGCGCGCGCCGCCTGCGCGGCGGTCCCCATCCCGTCGCCGTCGTGACGGACGAGATCGCCCGGATCATGTCGCGCCTGGGATACGCCCTGCGCACGGGGCCGCAAATCGAAAAAGATTATTACAACTTCGAGGCCCTGAACATCCCGGCCAACCACCCGGCCCGCGACATGGCAGACACCTTTTTCGTCGACGACACCCACGTCCTGCGCACCCACACGAGCCCGATCCAGATCCATTCCCTGGAGAGCGAGAACCTGCCCCTGCGGGTGATCGGCACGGGGCCGGTGTACCGCTGCGACAGCGACATCTCGCACCTGCCGAACTTCCATCAGATCGAGGCCCTGTGTGTGGACAAGAAGGTCTCCATGGCGGATCTCAAGGGCACGATCAGCTTTTTCGTGCGCGAGTTCTTCGGCGCCGGCCTGAAAACGCGTTTCCGCCCGAGCTTCTTCCCCTTCACCGAGCCCAGCGCCGAGGTGGATTGCAACTGCCCGATCTGCAAGGGCAAGGGCTGCAGCCTGTGTAAACAGTCGGGCTGGATCGAGATCGGCGGCTGCGGCCTCGTCAATCCCAAGGTGTTCGAGCACGCCAAGATCGACCCCAAGAAATGGCAGGGCTTCGCTTTCGGCTTCGGCATCGAACGGATGGCCATCATCAAGTACGGCATCCCGGACATCCGCCTCTTCCCCGAAAACGACGTGCGTTTCCTCAGACCCTTCGCCGGAGAATAAGCGATGAAAATCAGCCTGCAATGGATCAACGACTTCGTCGACGTGTCCGATTACCTGAACAAGGCGACCGAGCTCGCCGACAAGATCACCGCCGCCGGCCTCGAGGTCGAGGAGATCATCGACCGCCGCAAGGACTTCGACATGGTGGTGACGGGACTGATCCTGGAAAAAGCCCAGCACCCCAACGCCGACCGTTTGAGCCTGTGCCGCGTGACCACCGGCGAGGGCGTCGTGCACCAGATCGTCTGCGGCGCGCAGAACCACAAGACCGGTGATCGCGTCGTCGTGGCCTTGCCGGGCGCCGTGCTGCCGGGCAACTTCGCCATCAAACAGAGCAGCATTCGCGGCGTCGAATCGGGCGGCATGCTGTGCTCGCTGAAAGAGCTGGGCCTGGCGACGGAGTCGGACGGCATCGAGATCCTGCCGGAGAACGCCCCCATCGGTCAGGGCTTCGCCGAGTACATGGGCCTGAACGACGTGGTCTTCGAATTGAAGGTCACCCCGAACCGCGCCGACTGCCTGTCGCACTTCGGGCTGGCGCGCGAGATCGCCTGTCTGTTGGGACGTGAATTGAAAAACCCGGCGGCGGAGTTTCCGGTGGCGGCTTCCTCCACGAAGCAGAGCATCGCCTTGTCGGTGAAAGAGCCCGAGCTGTGCCCGCGCTACGTGGGCCGCTTCATCGGGAACGTCCAAGTGGGGCCGAGCCCCGGTTGGCTGAAGAAGCGCCTGGAAACGGTCGGCCTGAACTCCATCAACAACGTCGTCGACGTGACGAATTACGTGATGATGGAGCTCGGCCAGCCCCTGCACGCCTTCGACGCGGGCAAGATCGCGGGCCGGCAGATCCTCGTCGAACGCGCCCAGCCCCAGGAGAAATTCGTCACCCTGGACGGCACCGAGGTCACCTTGAGCGGCGAGGAGCTCGTCATCCGCGATGGCGAGCGCGCCGTCGCCCTGGCCGGCGTGGTGGGCGGCAAGAACTCCGGCGTGTCGGAGGAGACCCGCGAGATTTTCCTCGAGAGCGCCAACTTCCAACCCATGAGCGTGCGCAAAACGTCGCGCCGCCTGGGGATCGAAACCGATTCGGCCTATCGCTTCAGCCGCGGCGTCGATCCCGACGGCGCCCTGCGGGCCGCCGATCGCGCCACGGAATTGCTGTTGAAGGTGGCCGGGGGCGAGGCCTTCGGCGACATCCACGACACGAACCCCCAGCCGGTGCGCAAGCAGTTCATCGAAATCCGTTTGAACGACATCAGCGAGCGCCTGGGCTACGCGGCCGAAGAGTCGCGCTTCCTGGATTACATGAAGCGCCTGACCTGCCAGGTGGAGACCCTCACCGAGGGCGCTTACCGCGTGCTGCCGCCGAGCTTCCGCTTCGATCTCGAGATGGATGTGGACCTCGTCGAGGAGTACGCGCGCCTGACGGGCTATGAGCACATCCCCGAGGCCCTGCCGGTCTTCGCGCAGGCGCCGGCCGCCCATGATGAGAAATACCGCCTCCTGCAGAAGTGGCACCGGCTGTTCCGTGGCCGCGGTTTCCTGCAGGCCGTGAACCCGGGATTCACGTCCTCCGCGCGGGAGAAGGCCTTCCTCGGGGGCCAGCGTGGTCTGCCGGCGGCGGGCCTCGCGCTGTCGGAAGAGCCGATCCGGTTGAAGAACCCGCTCTCGGACGACCTCGATGTCATGCGCTCGAGTTTGAGCGAAAGCCTTTACCGCAATCTTTTGACCAATGTGAAGTACGGCAATGAAGAGGGCGCCCTGTACGAGATCGGTTCCACCTTCTCGCGGGCTGAGGGCGGCGCTTACGTGGAGAAAACCCGTTTGGGCCTGATGGCCTGGGGCCGTCCGCGGGGCTTGTGGACGAAGACGCTGCAACACCCGGTGGTGTTTGACCTCAAGGCCGTGGTGGAGAACCTGCTCGAGTCCTTGCGCATTTCCTCTTACACCTGGGTGACGCCCCCGGATCGCGGCGAGGTGCCGGGCTTCTGCCACCGTGGGCAGTACGCCCAGCTTCTGGTGGAGGGCAAAAAGGTCGGCTTCATCGGCACCCTGCATCCGGTGCTGCTGGAGGAGGAGAAAATCCGCGTGCCGGCGGCCGTGGCCGAGTTCGACGTGGAGGCTTTGCTGAAGGGCCAGCCGCGCCCGTACCGGGCCGATTCGCTGTCGAAGTTCCCGGCGGTGGAGCGCGATTTCGCCTTCGTCATGCCGAAGAACGTGAAGATCGGCGAGGTTCTGAAGGACATCCGCAAGGCGGCGGGCGGGTTGCTTGTGGAGGCCGAGGTCTTTGACGTCTATGAGGGCGACAAGGTGGAGGCCGGCAAGAAGTCGGTCGCCGTGCGCTTGGTCTATCAGGACAAAAATGCCACGCTGCAAGAAGCGCAGATCCAAGAGCTGCAGAGCAAGATCCTGGAGTCGGTGTCGAAAACTTTCGGGATCGTGGTGCGATAAAAAACTTGATCGGTTTCAAAGGGTTGGTAGGCTTTCTTTCAGATCGCCTTAATTGAAGGAGTGAGCGGGGTTTATGACAGGTCAGAATTTGGGCAAATCCACAGTCACCAAAGCGGACATTGTCGAGAAGGTCTATCAAAAGATCGGCTTCTCCAAGAAAGAGGCCTCGGAGCTGGTGGAACTGGTGTTCACCTCTTTGAAGGACGTCCTTCAGAACGGCGAAAAGGTGAAGATTTCCGGTTTCGGGAACTTCGTCGTGCGCGGCAAGAATGAACGGGTGGGCCGCAACCCTCAAACGGGCGAGCAGATCAAGATCTCCGCCCGCCGGGTGTTGACCTTCCGTCCGTCGCAGGTCCTCAAGGCCATGCTGAACGGGGAGGATCTCACCAATCTGAAGGATGACGATGACGACGACAACGATTAAGCCCCAGCTTCCGGATCATCAGATCCAGGAGGCCGCTTCGGCCGCCGGCGGCGGCGAGCTTTACCTTGATGACCTGGATTTCGTCGAAACCCCGCAGGTCCCGGTTTCGGCCACGGAGCCCCTGTCCCTGCCGGCCGCTCTCGTTGACGACAAACTGCTCGAAGAGATCAACGCCATCCCCGACAAGATGGGCTTCAAGATCGGCGATGTCGCCGAGCTCCTGGACGTGAAACAGTACGTCCTGCGCTACTGGGAGAGTGAATTCGAGATCCTCCGTCCCAAAAAAGCCTCCAACAACCAGCGCATGTACACCCGCAAGGACGTCGAAAACGCCTTTCTGATCCGCAAATTGCTCTACCGGGACCGTTTCTCCATCGAGGGCGCCCGCCAGGTCCTGCGCGACATGAAGCAATTCGTCCGCCGCGAGAAGGACATCTCCCAGGTTGTGCAAAAGCTGGGCAGCACCTCCGAGCGCCTGCACGAGCTGGCCGCTCAAGTCCGTCAATTGAGACAGATGTTTCGCTAGGGTCCGCCCAATAAGCCTTGATTTTCAGCCCATGATTGCCTAAGTTCGACCGGTCGCCTCTCAAAGGGCGAGTCGGCGTGTGGCGCAGCCTGGTAGCGCACTTGCTTGGGGTGCAAGGGGTCGTCGGTTCAAATCCGGCCACGCCGACCAATTTTACTCTCCGAAATCACAAGACAATGAGTTAAATTCGAGGGGCGTTTCCGCCCTCTTATCCCAATCATCACCGGTCGCAGCGGCTGGCCGTGTAGGCGCGGGCGGTGCAGCGGTATCCGGGGGTGGCGCGGGCGCAGACTCGTTCGGCGGCTTGTTCGGCCTCTTGGGCGGTCTCGTAGCAACGGTGAGTCCAGTACACCCCGTGCGGGCCGCGCGGGGAGAAGTTGATCGTGCGGGCGATCGCCTGACAGAAACCGGGCACGCAGCTGCCGCGGCTGACGGACAGCCCGGGCGTCGCCATGTCGGAAGCATGGGCTTGAACGACGTGATGTGAAAACAAGGCGAAAAACAAAATCAGTGGCAGTGCGGCTCTCATGAAAGTCCTCCCCGGATCGCATCCTTCAGGCAAGCCTTTACAATCCCCGGGAGTGAACCGCAACTTTTTTGATGGCGATCCCCGGCCTTGGCGCCTTCGATGCGCCTGGGGCCGAAACAGAAGGCCGGGACCCTCAGAGCCCCATGAACTCCAACAAGCCTTGGATGTCCTTGGACGTGCCGTCAGCCTGGATTCCCAGTTTCTCCGTGGGCAAGTTGAACCGGTTGACCCAGTAGGTCGGGTAGCCGAAGCTCTTGGCGCCAAAGGCGTCCCAGCCACCGAAGGCGGCGAACACGATCTCATTTTTCTTCAGTTGAAGGCGTTTCATTCCCAGCTCGTAGGCTTTCGGATCGGGTTTGTAGGTCCGGTTCACTTCCGTGCTCAAAAGCTCGTCGAAAAGATTTTCGATCCCCGCGTTTCGCGCATTGGCCTCGAGCATCGTCTTGCTGAAATTCGCAATCGTGATGATGCGCAAACCGGACGCTTTCATCTTTTTCAGCGCCGCGACCGCATCCGGCCAAGGTTTCAGGTTCAAATAAGCCTTTAAGAGGCGCTCCCGCTGTTCCGCCGTGAGTTTGATCCCCATGGCTTCGGCCGTGTAATCCAAGGCATCGCCGGTGACTTGAAAGAAATCCTCATGGCGGGAGGTGATCGAGCGCAGAAAGCCATATTCGAATTGCTTGCTCCGCCATGACTTGGTGAACTCCAGTCCTTTTCCCGGCAATTCCTTTTCGACAACGGGGGTCACCGAGTTGGGATCGAAGATCACGAAATAATCGAAAGCGATGGCTTTGAAGCGCGGCTTGGAAACCTCGGCCGCGAACGAGGCCTGTCCCAGCAGGAAAACAAAGACGCACAGAGAAGCTTTCAGATTGGTCATCCGCTCATCCCCCTTCGGTTCGATTCTGACTCTCAACCAAATTAATCTGTGATCCCGCTCATGTCCAGACGCCCCGGCGCGGAGTCCCGAGGGACCAGGTTGGATTCAGTTCCAGACCGATTGGCAGCTCAAGACGGCTTTTTGCGGGCGGTTGATTCCGGCGCGGACGGACTGGCGAAGGCCGGGGGGCAGGGCGCGGTGCATGTGATCGAGCAGGCTCAGCTGATCTCGCGGGTTCACGCCGCGGATCAGGCGGTAATAGAGAAGCATCGGCTTCATGCCGCGCACGTACTCCTCGCCCGGCGCGGGCGTGAGGAGGATTTGAGTCAACATCGACCTGTCCATTTTGGAGATGCGGCTTTGGAAATCCAAGGACCAATCCTGAAAGCCCTGGTGACGGGCGATCTCCTGCAGGCTCGCGATCGGATCGGGATCGGCCATCACCCGCAGGATCAGCCGCGCGAACGCATGACGACGGTAATTGGACAGGCCATCCCGCTCTTTGGCTTGCTGAATGCTCGCCAACAACTGGGGCGGCACTTGGGTCACTTGCATTTTCGCGAGGGTGCGCACCGTCCTCACGAGGAGATCCGGCCAGGCCGGCACTGGGGCCATCAGGGTGTTGTGTTTGATGTTTTTTTGCTTCCAGGACAGATAACCGTTTGCAGGGTCGTTGATGAGCCCCGCCCGCACGGCGCCGAGGTAGCCGCGCTGGCGCACCTCCTGGGCCACGTTCAACAAACTCTCATGAGACATCACCCGCAGTTTCATGCGGTCGAAGTCGAAAAGCCCGCGGGTGTCCCAGAGCGGATTGTCGGCCGCGACCAGGGTCACATCCAGGCTGATTCCGAGGATCAAAACCGAAACCGTGAACTCGCCCTTGGCGGGCGGCTCCAGGCGGCCCGGCAGGCTCACGGCCGCGGCGCCGTAAACGCTGACCAGGGATTTCTCCAGGCGATCCCACTGGGCCGGCGTGGGCGCGCGGGCGATGCGGGCGCCCATGTCCAGGTCGCGGTAAGACAGGGGCTCCTGATCCAGGACATGGCCGACCAGCGTGCGGGCCGTGCCTCCCCACAGGGAAACCGACTCGGTGCCCAGAACTTCCTGCAGGATCTGTTGCAAGGGACGCAAGGATTTCGAAAGGGCGTTCAATTCCACCGTCCGGGTCGAAACACCGGGGGTCTCGGAGGAGGCTTGCGCCGACGACAGCACGGGGAAAAGCATGGTCAGGAGGAGAAGGGCGGGTGACCAAGATCTATTCAAACGGCAGCTCCCTGTTTGATCTTTCGACACGGCAACATCAAAAACAAGGGCGGGAAGCGTTTTAAGCGGTTCCCAGACCGCTGAAAATCTTCCCACCGAGTTGACGATGGGGGAGAAGCAAGAAGGGTTCCAGCCGTCATTTTCGGCCCTTGCGCCTCTGGCGTGCCGGGGGCCGAAAAAGTCAGCGGGAGCCTCTAGTCGCAGAGGGGAGCGGCGGGGTCTTTGCGGCAGAGGTAGGCTTTCAAACGCGCGTTTTCCGCTTCCAGGGCGGTGACCCGCTCGTCGGTCGCGCTCAATCGGGCGATCAGGGCTTTCAAGGACTCGATCACCGGCGCCACCAATTTGTCGTAAGCCACGGATTTGAAGCCCGTGCGTTGATCCGTGTGCACGACTTCCGGGTACACCTGTTCCACGTCCTGGGCGATGAAGCCGACTTGGTGCTGATTCCCGAAACGCTCCGCTTCGATCCAGTCGTAGCTCACGCCCTGCAGCCGCTGGATTTTCTCCAGGGAGTTCCGCAAGGGCTCGATGTCCTTCTTGTAACGCTTGTCCGAGGGCGTGGGGCAGCCGGTGACGCTGCAGATGGCGGTCGTGCCGAAGTACAAGGTCGCCGAGTTTTCGATGCGCACGTCGCCGTTCACGTCGAGCTTGTAGGTGGTCGGGGTGACGCCGACGCCGAGGTTGCCGCCGGTCAAGTGCAGGCGGGTCGTGCCCGTGCCGTCCAGGAACGCGTGGGAACCGTTGGCGGACTGATAGGTGAGGGCGCCGTTCCAGCCGGCCTGGAAGAACGACGTGGAACTCGATCCGCCGTTTTTACCGATGAGTTGCAAGGTCGCGGCCCCTCCGGCCGCCGCCTGAGTGGGGCCGACGGCCACCGTGGGGTTGCCGGCGGTGTCGCTCACGGTCAGCCGCGATCCGGGATTGGTCGTGCCGATCCCGACGTTGCCGGCGCCGTTCTTGTAGAGGATGCCCGCGCCCCAGGGGTTGCCGCGGTTGGAGGAACTCGGATAGTCCAGCTCCTCCACGAGCATCGAAACCAGATAAGCGGTCGCGGAGTTGTAAAGACGCAGGCTCGGGACCCCGGCGTTCAAAAAGAACTCCGGATGCTGAACGGTCGTCCCCGCTTCGTAGTCTTTGTAGAGCAGAAAGTTCGTGCCGTCGCTGGTCACCACGGCCTGCGCGCCGGTGGCGAGCGAGGTGCCGGCCACCCAGGCGGTCAGGCGGTACTGACGGTTCAGGGCGAGCGCCGTTCCCGAGCAGTCCACCAGGGACGCCGGCGCCGCCGTCGTCAGACCGGTGTAGTTGCGAATGCAGTTTTTTGAAACCACGCCGTTCATGGACAGCGTCAGGTCGCCCTCGACGTTGAGTTTGCCGGCCGGGGTGGCCGTGCCGATCCCGACGTTGCCGCCCGACAGCACCGTCACGCGCGGATTGTTGTTGGTGTTGATCGTCAGCGCCGTGTTGTTGCTCGTGCCCAAAGTCAGGGCGCCATCCTGGCCGCCGGCCTTCACGGCGTCCGTGATGCCGTAACCGGCGAGGGTCGTGGGGCTCGTGCCCGCCGTCACGCGGCCCGTGGCGTCCACCGTGACCGAGGTGTAGGTGCCCGTGGTGACGGCGCTGGCCGGAACCGGGTCCAGGGTTTTCGTCGTGCCTCCGCTGCGGAATTTCAGCGTGCCCGTGCCGGAATCGATCCACACCGTGCCGTTCGCCGGCGAGGACGGGTCGACCGTCACCTGCGTGCCTGAGTTGCCCGACGCTCTGGAGTACTGCGCCGAGCTGCCGTTGATGAGGTTCATCAACTCAGTGAAATTCGTTGAGGTCAGCGCGCCGACGGCCTGGGGCACGCCGGCGTCAGCGACGCGGCAGAGGTGATCGGCCTGAAAACCCCCGGCCAAGGTGTCGGCCTCCAGGGCGTAGGGGACCGAACGGATGATGTAGGGATCGGTGAAGTTCACGACGGTGCCGGCGTCGTCGAAGCTCAGGTACATTTTGCGGATCTTGTCGGGGCCGGTCACGAAGCTGCCGCCGCTCGCGCAGTGCAGACCCGTGCGCGTGCCGGTGTTGCTGAAGACCGAGGCCAGGCTCAGGCCCACGTCGTCCCCGCCGCGAACGCCGCCGCCGATCGCGATCGAGAAATTCCCGTCCGTGCCCGCGAAGTTCACGTTGTGGGTTTCCTCGAGCAAGGTGCAATCTTCGGTGCTGTCGCTGGCGATGCGCACGGTGACCATGACGCCGTTGGAGTTGATGGGTTGGCCGTCCGGCTGCAGGAGCCGGCCCTGGTAAGTCAGCCGGTGGGGCACCGCCTGCGCGACGGAGGCCAGCAAAGACGAAAGTCCCAGCGAAATGAAAAATTTTGCGAACGGGCCGGTGTTTTTCATCTGCTCCCCTTACCTTGAGATCGCGTTTCCTTCCGCGCCTCCGTGGAGTTTCCATCCGCCCGTGCCGGTCAGGACGACCTCGGACTGAGTGGACCCCACGGTGCCGGAAAGTCGATAATTCGTGTTGGAACGCTGTCCGAACTGAGCCGCGCTGGTCAGGCCGCTGATCGACCCGGTCGAAACGTCATCGCCCCCGCGAAGTCCCTTGTTCTTACGATCGCTCAAATGCACCTGGCCGTCGCAGGCGGGGAGCATCAGCGCCACCAGCGCCAGCAGGCCCCAACGGTGACGTCGTGAGCGGAGAATTTTAGAACTCAAAGCCATATCTCACTTCCATGCTGGAATAAAAAAGTCTTTGATCGCCGTTGAACGAGGTCGCCCCTTCGTGTTCGAAGCGGTACTGGATCCATTGGCCGTACCAAAACAGGCCTAAACGCGAATTCCCGCCGGTGCGGATCACGCCCCCCACCGAGCCGTCCAAGGCCACGCCCGGCGACACCTTGAAACGGCTGGCGTTCGACGAGGCGCTGGCGACGGGGTGCTGGTAGCGCATCTGCCACTCGACGCGCACGTCTTCGGACACCGGGACGAAACGCTCGACACCGACCGTGAGCAAGGTCAGGCTGTTGGATTTGATGTCGATCACGGCGTCCACGGGATCGCGGTCCATGAAGGGCACCATGTGGTGCTGCAGGCCGAATCTCCACGCCCAGTCGGAATTCGTGGAGGAACGGTACAAAGCCTCGGTGGTGATGTGGCGCCAGTTGTAAGCGCCGTTCGTGATGACCACGGAGTCCGAGGAGTTCATTTTCCCGGGAGTGTCCTTGTAGGTCAGATCCAGCCCCCAGTGCGACAGCCAAAATCCGCCCCGCCACAGCCAGTTCGGGCCCTGGATATTCTGAAAGCGCGCCGTCCCCAGGTCGGGAACGCTTTGCTCCTGCGATTGGAAGTTGAGTCCTGTGCCGAACCACAGCCAGGCTTGCACGGCCGGAGCGGGAGTCAGAGCGCGCGGAGCTTCCCCCGGCACCGCCGGGGCGGCCGCCTCCGGCGCGGGGATCAACGACGGCGGCGCGGATTTTTTTCGAGGCTCCGGAGAAAGGGGCGCCCCTTCATGTCGGCTGGCGACCGCGGGCTTGGCCGTCGTCGCGAGGGACTCGGCTTTCACCGTGACCCGTGCGGAAGCGCCCGTCTCGCTTTTCGCGGGAGCGGAGAGGTCCTCGCGGGACTCTTGCGCCGGCCCGCGCGGATGGTCCTCGCGAGGGGTCGTGACGTCGGCTGAGTCTTGCGGGGATCCGTGGAAAAGAGAAATCCACGCCGCGCCCACGGCGAGCAAAACGAGAAACAACAAAAAGAATTGTTTGGGATCGCGGGGCAAAAATCCTCTTTTCTCCACTCACTTTTATCGGAGGAAGGGCCCGCGTCTGAAAGGTCACAACGAATTCTCTTGGGTGCCGGCCGTGAAAACTGGACGGCCAGCACCCCCCTCGATCACGGGTGATTGAGTGGATTCCTCGGATTCGCGGGCCGGACATCGCGGGATGAATCCGGAAGAAACGCCGGAGTTCAACCGCCGTGGATCTGTCCCTTGTTCACGCGGCGGATGGTGAGTTCATCCCCCTTCAGGTCGAAAAGCACGCGATAACCGTCATTGAGGCGCACCGAGTAGCTGTCCTGTCCGAACTGATTCAGTTTCTCGAAATTCCAGCGGCCGCGGTTGGCGCGGATTTGCGTCATGCCGCCGGGTTGCAGGGCGGTCGCCAGGAACTCATCCACCTTCTGGCGCAAATGGCCGGGCAGATCATTGATCTCTTTCCGGGCGCGATGATGCACGTCCAGGCGGCTTGTGGAGGGGACGAAGGCGCTCGGTGGCGTCGCGGCCGCGGCGCCGGACACGCGGTATTTGGACGTCAGTCTTTGCAGGTCGGCTTCGGCCACGGCGCCTTTCGAACGCTCGTTCAATGCGGCGTACTCGCGCCAGAAATCCATGTTCGAACTGAGCTTCGGATCGCGCAAAGCCTCCGCCAGCAGGCAGTTGTTTTTCGCCCGCCCCTCCAGGGAGATCAGCAGAATCAGGATGAACAGCCACTCAAAGCGCACAGCGAATCACCTCATCTGTCCACTGCGCCTTGTTCGGGATGCGCAGCCCGGATTTTTCCAGCTGGCCCAGGTTTTTCAGCATCGCCACGGTGGATCTCAATTTCAAGGTCAGGGCGGGCAGCGTCTTCGCCAGACCGACTCCCCCCAGGGCGGCTTGCGCGCCCTCCATCACCAAGCTGCCGCTGAGGGTGCAGGCGATTTTGGTTTTTTCCTCCGCCGAGAGCCCTTGAAGATGGGCCCAGGCCCCTTTCAGCTCCTCATGGATGTTCGTGACGAAGTTTTTCAGGGCCAGCATCGATTCTTTGGTCTCTTGCCAGAGCGCTTTGGGGTTGGTCGCGAGTTTTTTGAAAAAATCCAAAGTGGCGCCGGCCGAGCTTTTGATCCCGCTCCAGGCGTCGGCCCCGCATCGGCCGATCTGGCGCAGGATCGATTCCTCCTCGATGTGGGACGCCACCGACGCCAAAGAGCGCGTCGGGCCCACGCGGGGGCCCTCGCAGGCCTCCGCGGCTTCGGCGGCGGGCAGAAGGAGCCTTGACCGGATCGCGGCCGCCGAGCCCGCCGGGGCGCGCAGCCAGGGGCGCAGGATTTGTTTCAATTCGGGACGGCTCAGTCCCAGGGCGACCAGGACATAGGCGACATCGCGATGGCGGAAGTGAAAGACGGACAGTCCGAGATCCTTGTCTTCCAGGATCCGGCCCTCCCACGAGGGCGGCAGGGCCAGCCCCGCCTTCAACGAAAAACTCTTGCTCCAATCGTGATTCACGAACAGCCGGTCGAAGGGAAGCCCCGCCGGCGCGAGGCGGAGATCCGTCACGGACTCGTAACCGTGGGGTGAAAAACGCTGTGAGATCTCGTGCAGGTCCAGGAAACTCGGCGCCAGGAGGGGAGCGGTCTCGAGAGCGTATTGCCAGGCCCGGGCCGGCAGGGTGAAAGCGAGAATGACGACCAGAAGGCTCCACTTCATGGCGGGCTTATCGGCGATATGAGGATTCTTTCCGAGTCCAGTCCTGAACCCGCTCACGGATCCAGGTACTCCGCGATGCCCATGAGGCCGTTCTGCTTGTAAATGAACACCACGCTGTTGCGGGCGGCGTCCCACTGCATGCTGTACTTCTGGCAGGAGATCGAGGGGATCGGCCACGACAGGGCGGTGTCGGAGACGCGGTTCAGATCGTTGTCGAGCACCACCTTGCGGAGCGTGTTGGTGGCGGCGGCGCAGTAGTAAACGGCTTTTTGATTCGCGTCCTCACGGTAGGCGACGGCGGTGGCGTTGTCGTCGAAGGTCACGCCCTCGACGTTGCTGTCGTACTTCAGCCTGTACAGGACGTTCTTGTTGTAGAGGGCGGCGAGCCACGAGGACTTGCTGTCGCTGTAGAAGGCCTGCGGGAGGTTCATGCCGACGGCGCTGGCGAAACGGCAGGTGTTCGTGGAGGTCCCGAGGGCGCAAACGTTGTTCACGATCTTGTTGGGGCCGGCCGAGGACGCCAGCGGCTCCTGAATCTTGTCGATCAGCCGGTAAGCCTTCAGCACGACGCCGCGGTAGAGGGGATCGTTGCTGGAGATTTCCGTCGAGTTGTAGTGGTGGCTGACCAGGAGGCGGTTGTTGCCGATCGCCAAAGGTTTCGGGTAACCGCAGGTCGCCGTTTTTTGCGTCAGGCTGTCATAGCCGATGGTGTTGCAGCCCGTGTTGAAACTGATCGACGAAAGCCCGTCCGCCGAAGACGGCACCGTGCTGCCGCCGCCGATCCAGGTCTGCCATTTGCCGACGGAACCGATGGCGGACGTGTCGCGCACCAGGCGGCTGATGCGGTAGCCGCCGGCGTAGTTGAAGACGTCGCCGGTGCCGGGATCGACCACGATGGAGTTCCCTTCGAAGGGTGTGGTCGTGCTGTCGATGTTGTTGGTGGCGATGCCGGACAGCGAGTTCCCGGCGATCAGATGCACGTTGCCGCCCACGTTGAATTCCCGCAGCGTGCGCGAGAAATCGTCCGTGAAAGCGTAAACGCCCGTGCCGCGCATGGAGATCGAGGCGAGGTTCGAACCCAGACGCGCCGACAGCGCCGGCGTGCCGGAGGGACTGACCAGAGGCTGGCCGTAGATCGTCTTGATGGTCTTTTGGGGCGTGACGATGCGGATCGCCCCCCACTCGGAAATGTAGGCCTGGCCGCTTTCATCGACGAAGAGGGAGTCGATGCGGCTCGAGCAGGCGTCGGCGGTCTGATCATCGGCGCAGAACTGCTGGTTGTCGAGGCCGCTGCCGTAGATGCGCGTCCAGGTGTTGGCGGCGACGCCCTCGTAGCGCCAGACGCCGATGCGCCGGACCATGTAGATCATGCCGTCCATGCCCGTGGTGAAACGGGCGTAATCGGAGGCGCTGATCACCGGTGGGGCGGTGGACAGGCTTTTGCCGGCGGCGTCGATCAGGGTGTACTGGAAGCCGGCGGCCGCGGGGATGTTGCAGGTGGCGACGGAGTTGACGGCCGTGAAGATCAGCATGCGGGCCAGGATGTTCCCGTCCGTGTCGAACTGGACGCCGGTGCTCTCGCGCTGAAAGCAGCCCATCATGTCGACGCCGGTGTAGCCGCTCGAGTTGGTGAGGCTTGTCAGCTTCATGGTGGTGACGGAGTTGTCGGAGGCGTTCCACGTGCGCAGTTTCCAGGTCGACATCGTGCCGCCGGCCGCGAAATCGGCGCGGTTGGAGAAGAGCAGGTTGCCGTTCGGCAGCGGCGTGAAACTGCCCAGCGAAACCCAGTAATCGTCGGCGCTGTAGGTGACTTTCAGGGTCTTCGGGTTGGCCACGGTGTCGGCGGTGGCGCTGCCGGGGCCGATGACGTTCTCGATGGTGTTGGTCTCGAGGTCGATGCGGCGGATCTGGTTGTAGTCGAAGACCCACAGTTTTTGTTTCGGGTAACTGAAATCGAGGGCGATCTTGACGATGAATCTCGCCGTGGCGCTGCTGACCGGGCCGCCGTTGCCGCTGGGATCGGTGCCGGCGTATTTCAGGAAAACCTTTTTCAGGCCGTCCTCGGGGTTGATGGTGAGCAGCCCCAGGGATTTATCGACCACGAAGACCACGTTGTCACGGGTGACGGCCAGCTGACCTGGCGAGGTCTGCACTTCCGAGGCGACTTGATAGGGGAAGAACACGGCCCCGGTGGCGCTCAGGTTGTTGCCTTCGTCGGTGTTGCCGGCCAGGAAGTTGATCTTGTCGGCGACGTTGATCGCCGTGGAGGTGGTGCCGCCGGTCAGACCGTCGTTGTCGCGGGCGCTCAGGCGGATGCGGTAGTAGCCTGCCGTCGGCGCCGAGGCCCAGCGGTAGCAACCGGTCATCGTGTCGTCCGCCGCGGTGGCGGGGTTGTTGATGGTGCAGGCGGTGCCGTTGGTGGAGGCGTCGCTCAGGCTGCCCGTGATGGTCGAGTAGTTGGTGTCATCCGTGGTGAATTCGAGTTTGACGCCGCCGCTGGCGAGGTTGTCGTCGGTGATCTGCCACTTGATGAAAACCGGGGCGCCGGAGCTGATCGTCAGGTCGGCGGCGGTGGGCGGTTGCGCCGGATCGTCGCGTTTGGTGACCAGGAGCTTGTTGACCACCGGGGTTTGCGGCACGGTGTAGGTGATCTCCTCCATGTCGCGGTTCAAAGTGCCGTTGCCGCCGTTGCTGAGCGACGAGACGTTGGCGGCCTCGTCCATCACCCACACGAAGAGGCGGTAGTCGTCGGGCACCAGGGGCAGATTGTAACCGTAAGCGCTCAGGTTCAGCGTCGTCGACGCCGTCTGGCCCGCGCTTTCCACCGAGATCCAGCACGGCGCCGTCGCGGCGGGATTGGCCGGGGCCGCGTCCACCTGGCGTTTCGTCATCAGGCAGAAATCGGTGATGCGGGTGAGGGAGTCGCTGGCCGAAAGGTCGATGCTGACACGGGATTTGCGCGCCGGCGAGGTGTCGTTGTTGATCTTGAACTGCCCCGCCGCGAGCGTCGGTTTGCCGGTGTCGCGGATCCAGGTGAAGGAACGGGTGATGGACTGCAGGGACGCCTGCTGCTTCAGGGTGATCACGTATTGGCCGTCCGACCCGTTGGCGTAAGGGTAAGTGTAACGACCCGAGGAGCAGGTGAAGGCCGACTGGTCGACGACGCCGTTGACTTTGATCTCGATGCCGTAGGCGCTGTCGCAATTTCCCTCGAGGACGATGGAGCCGTCCTGGTTGATGGCGGGCGAGATGTTGTCGATGCTCAGGTTCGGCACGCTGGCGTTGCGTTCCCAGACGCCCGTGAGGGTGGTGGAGTTGCCGGCCTTGTCGCTCTGGGTGAATTCGTAGGAGCGGGCCATGTCCGTGGTCTGGGTCGTCGTGGTGTAGGAGAACGTCCCGCCGACGCTGCAGGTGGCGGAGCCCGTCGTGATCAAGGTTCCCGCGTTGTTTTTTTCCTTCACGACGAGGGCGTTGTTGTTCGAACTCCCGGTGGCGCAGGTGCCGGAGAAAGTTTCGGCGTTGTTCGCGGTCACCAGGGTGACCGCCGAGGTGATGCTCATGGACGGCGGGACGACGTCGCGGATCCATTGCGAGGACGTCGACGCCGAATTGCCGACGCTGTCGGTCTGCTTGAAGCTGTAAGTGTAGGCGCCGTCGGAGGTCTGCGTGGCCACGGTGTAGGACCAGGCCGAGGCCGTGCAAGGCACGCTCGTGCTCTCCGTGACGCTGGCGTTGCGGATGACGGTGATGGGCAGGCCCGTCTCGCAGGAACCGCCGAAGGTGATGTTGTTGCCGTTCGAGTACTTCGGGTTCGAGGTGATCGTCGTCTGCGTGATGGCCGGCGGCGTTTCATCGCGGTAGAAGGTTTTCGTCAGGGTCGTGAGATTGCCGGCCAGGTCGGTCTGCGAGATGGTGATGGGCTTGGCACCGTCCGAAGCGCTGAAGTACAGAACTTGCGAATAAGATCCCCCCGCGCACATCTGTGAGGTGGCGCCGACCAGGCCCGCGCCGGTGATGGCGATGTTCAAACCCGTTTCACAGGCCCCCGTCGCCGTGATCTGGGTGAGGGCCGCCGTTCCGGTGGCGGGTGAAGTCCAGGTGAGGGCCGGTGACTCGGTGTCGCGGATCCAGACGGCGCTGGTGGCGGCGGAGTTTCCGGCGCCGTCCGTTTGCGTGAAGGTGTAATTGTAAGTGGCGTCCGTGGTTTTGTTGGCGGACCAGGTCCAGGCGCCGGCGCTGCAGGGCACGGACGCGTTTTGATCACCTGAAATGACGACGCTCAAGCCGGTTTCGCAGGCCCCGCCGTAAGCGAGGGAGCTGGTGTTGGAGTATTTGGGGCTGCTCTGGGCCGTTTGCGTCAGGATCGGCGCGGTGTTGTCGCGAAGCAAGGTGAAGCTCAAGGTGGCGGTGTTGCCGACGCCGTCGGTTTCCGTCAGGGTCACGGCCTTGCTGCCTTCGCCGCTCGTGAGGACGACATCCACCGAGTAACTGCCGGCGACGCAAAGATCGCTTTCGCCGCTGACCAGGCCCGTGCCGCCGGCCACGACGGAACGACCCGCCTCGCAGGTCCCGGTGAGGGTCACCGTCGATTGGACGGCCGCGCCGTCCGCCGGCGAGCTTTTCGTCAGCACGGGCGGAGTTTTGTCCAGAGTCAGGTTCAAATTCAAGGTGCCGCCGTTGCCGGCGCTGTCGGTTTGCGTGAAGGTCAGGGTCTTGGTGCCGTCGGCGCCCGTGAGGGCGAGGGAGAAAGCGAACGCCCCGGCCGTGCAGCCGGTCGTCTGCGGGGCGGCGATCGCGGTGGAGCTGACCGAAACATCACCGCCGCCGTTTTCGCAGGTTCCGCTCACGCTCACTGTGGCGGGCACGATGGCGCCCGCCGAAGGCGAGGACACCGCCAGCACCGGGGGAGAGGTGTCCTTGATGAAGTCGCGATCGACGCTGGTCGCGTTGCCGGCCGCGTCGGTCTGGGTCGCGACGATGTTTTTGGTCTCGTCGTTGGCCGTGAAGACCGCGTTGAAACTGTAAGCGTTGGCGGCGCAGACGACCGCGCCCGCGTTGGACAGCCCCGCGCCCGAGAACTCCACGGGCAGCCCGGTCTCGCAAACGCCGCTCAGGGTGACGCCGTTCTGCGCCCGCGTGTTCGCCATCGGGGAGGCGATCGTCAGGGCCGGCGCGTCCGTGTCCTTGGTCACGTTCAAGGTGAGGGTGGTCGTCACGCTGGCGGCATCCGTTTGTTCGACGACGAAGCTCTTGGCGCCGTCCGCCCCACTCAAGGTGATGGCGCGGGCGAAGGTGCCGGAGGCGCAGGTGGCGGTCTGCGGGGATGAGTTCACGTCCGCGCCGGTGATGCTGATGGAACCGCCGGCGTCATCGCAGATGCCGCTCACGGAGAAGGTGGCCGGCACTTCGTCGCCGTCCTCGGGCGTGGTCACGGCCAGGGAGGCGGCGTTGCTGTCGCGGACGAAATCGCGGTTCGCGGTGGCGGTGTTGCCGGCGCTGTCGGACTGGGTGATGACGATGTTTTTGGCGCCGTCCCCGGCGGAGAAAACGAGCGAGGCCGAAAACACCCCGGCCGTGCAGGCCGCGGGAACGGGCGCGGCCGCCCCCGTTCCCGAGATGTCGACGTTCTGGCCGCTTTCACAAACACCCGTGATCAGCACGCCGTTTTTCGCGGAGGTGCCGGCCAGGGGTCCGGTGAAGCTCAAGTTCGGGGGAGTGGTGTCCCTATAAAAGTTGCGGTTCACGGTGGTGGTGTTGCCGGCCGCGTCGGTCTGCGAAACGGTGATGTTCTTGGCGCCGTCGCCGCCCGTGAAAGTGAGCGCTTGCGAGTAGGCGGACGAGGCGCAGGCCACGGTGACCGGGGCGTCGGCGCCACTGCCACCCAAGGTGACGTTGAGACCGGTTTCGCAAGCGCCCGCCACGGTGACGCCGCTTTGCGCCCGCGTGCCCGCCGCCGGAGACACGATGGTGACGGTCGGCGGGGTGGCGTCGACGGTGAAAGCGCCGGATTCCAGGGAGGCCGTGTTGCCCGCCTCATCCGTCGCGATCAGTTTGAACTTTCCGACGGCGACATCATAAGACGGCACGCTCCACGCGTGAGGGGAGGACGCCCCCATCAGATCGGCGACGTCGGCGTAGGCGCCACCCTCCTCCGAGTATTGCAGTTTCAAGGTGGCCAGCCCGGAGGTCGCGTCCGAGGCCGTGTAAGGGATGTCGAAACCCGCGCCGCCTTTCAGAATCGTGGCCAGTGTGCCGAAGCCCAGGGACGGATTCGTTTCATCGAGGATCACCGAGGCCGTCGCCGGCACGGACGAGATGTTGCCGGCGGCGTCGCGCACCCACAGGGCGACGACGCGGGAGCCGTCGCCGGCGGTCAAGGTGTGGGTGAGGCTCTGCAGGCCGGCTTGAGTGCAGGTCAGGTTGTAGTCGCTCGCGATCAAGGGGGCGACCAGGGCGTTTTCCGTGAGGGCCATGGTGGAGAAAGTGCCGCAGGCGCTCATCCCCGTGCCGGTGTGGATGTTCACCGTGATGGCGCGGTTTTTCACTTTGCCTGTACCCGAGATGGACAGCGCCGGGGCGACGGCGGGAACCGTGTTGTTCACCAGCACCTGGAAGGCGCGGCTGACGACGGGCTTGGCCGGGTCGATGACCGAACCGGTTTTGCTGCCGACCTTCAAGGTGACGTTGTACCGGCCCTGCGAGTTCGCGGTCGTGGAGAACACCCAGGTCGAGGTGGTCGACACCGTGCTGGAGTTCGCCACCCACTCGAAGGCGGGCACGTAGTTGTGGTTCCAATGCTTCAGCGTCACGGCGTAGTTGTTGGCGGTGTTTTCCTCGAGAGGGCTTGGCGTCGTCAGCGTGATCTCCGGCGGGATTTCCTGCAGCTTCACCGGATCGACGGCGGTGAGATCCCGGTAGAGGGTGTTCAGCGCGGGGTCCGCGATGACCTGATCGAGAAGATCCGTGAGATCGGCCGCCGCGACGGCGTCGATCCGCGAGATGGCCGCGATCATGGAGGCGCGATCCATTTCGGGCAGTGTTTTTTTGCCCGCTTGCGAAACCTGCGCCGAAAAGGTCACCAGGGTCGAGGCCAGGGTGACGTCCTGCTGGGTGGCCCCCGTCAGGGGGCGCAGGTTCTCGGTGCCGCAGCCGGAGACGCGGATCACGTATTTGATCCGCGGGTCGTTGACGTCGATGCCCACCTCGTTGACCTGGCGGAAAATGAAATGGCCGTCGCTTTCCACCGGGGTCGTCATCAGAGCGGACTCGCCGATGGCGCCGTCGGCGGCCAGGGGATGCAGGCTCGCCGTCGTCGTGGTGCAGGCGCTTTGACTGCTCAGGTTGGAGGAGGCGAAGGAACTGAAGGAGTGGGCCGTGCCGCTGATGTCGTCACCGCCCGACAACGTCGATAAAACGATGAATTCCCCGCTGCAGGCGGTGAGAAAGAAGGAGAGAAAAAAGGCGCCGATCCCTCCAAGCCGGGAAAGGCCTGGCGGATTCCGGGGGGAGGGGGGAGGAGAGCGCCGAAAGGATCCAGGTCGCATAGAGATCTTTTCGGAATTGTGAGCAGGGGCTCAAGGCGGGGGATCCCGCTCTGGGACGTTCAGTCCGCTGAAATGCCTCAAAAAAAGAATCAAAGTGCGCGGGTCGCGCCCCTGGCGGAATTCTTCACCGGGGACCGATCGTTCCTCGTGTTTTGAAAGGGTCGTTTTTCGCGAGTCCTGAAGAAACGCGGCCCGGGTTTTTCGACCCGGGCCGGCGGGGATTCACGTCAAGGAACGAAGACCACATCCACGAAGTAGTTGGTGTTCTGGTAACTCGAGGTCGGGCGCGTGCCGCCGCTGGAGCCGTAGCGATAGACCCCGTTGCCGCCGTTGCTCGTGCCCGCGAGGAAGGACAGCGTGCCGTTGGTGACGGCGTTGGCGATCCCGTTGCTCTCGTAAGGATAGGCGCCGGCCGGGGCGAAGTACGAGGCCGTGTAGGTCGTGTTCGCCGAGATCGCGATGGGTGTCGCGAAATTCACCTGCACGTAACCCGGGACCGTGACGCTGGCGGCGGCGATGCTCGCCGTTCCCAGCCGCGTTCCGCTCGAGTTGTACAGGTAAACGCTGAACCCGCTGCTCGAAGCCGCCGCCCGGTAGAAACGGATGGCTTTGATCTTGCCGGCCACGGTGCTGCGGAACTTCACGCCCAATTCGACGGCGTTGCGGTCGCTGTCGATCGGGTTCGCCGGCACGCGCGAGCCCAGCACGTTCAACTCCGTCGCCGGAGGCGGCGGCGTCGGTTCACTGAAGGTGGTCGCCGACACGGCGCCGGAGTTCAGGGACTCGTTGCCGGCGGCGTCGATGGCCGAGATCTGGTAACTGTAGGCCGTCGCGGCGCTCAGGCCCGTGTTGGAGTAACTGGTCTGGGTCACCTGCGTGAGCAGGTTGCCGTTGCGGTAGATCTTGTAACCCGTCACTCCCACATTGTCGCTGGACGCGGACCAGGTCAGGTTGATCTGCGAGGTCGACACGGCCGTGGCCATCAATCCCGCCGGCACCGTGGGCGACTGCGTGTCCACCGGAGGCGGCGGGGGCGTGGAGGCCGACTTGAAGAGCACGTCGACGTAGTAGTTGCTCGCCTGCCAGCTCAGGGTCGGGAAACCGCCGCCGTAAGCGTAGACGCCGTTGCCGCCGCTTGAGTTGCCCAGAGCCGTGAGGGGCGCTTTGGTGACGGCGTTCAGCAGGCCGTTCGTTTGATAGGCGTACTGGCCGTTGGAAGTGTAATAAGACGCCACGTAGGTCGTGTTGGCGCTGATCGAGACCGGCGAGGCGAAAGCGGCCTCAATCCATCCGGGCATGGGTTTTCCCGCCGGCACGTTCGCCGATGCAAGCAGGTTGCCGTTCGCGGAATAGAGCTTCACCACGAAGCCCGAGCTGTTGTCGACTGCACGGTAGAAACGGATGCCCGTGATCTGACCGGCCTGGCTGCTCTGGAACTTCAGGCCGAGCTCGACGGCGTTGGGATCCGTGTCGGCCGCCACGGCCGGCGCGACGTTGCCGAAGATGCTCACGGTCGCGCCCGGTTGCGGTTCCGGTTCGGGTTCCGGAGGGGGGGTCGTGCCGCCGCCGCCGCCCGGGGTCGGGATCGGATCGTTGGGGCCGGGGATGTTCGTGTAGCCGCCGGAGTTCACGCGCTTGTAGGCGCGGATGTAATCGATGTCCATGTAGTTCGGGAAAACCGTCGTGGCGTCGGGATTGCCGACCCAGCTGCCGCCGACCGCGAGGTTGGCGACGATGTACATCGGTTCGTTGGGCACGAAGCTCGCGGCCGAGCTCGGCGTGCGGTAAACCTCCGCGCCGTCCAGGTACCAGATGATCAAACCGGGCTGCCAGTCCACCGCGAAGGTGTGATAGCCCGCCGTGAGGTCGGCCACCACCTTGTAGTTGCCGCTGATGTCGTGGGCGCCGTTGCGCAGGAAGTGCAGGGTCGTGTAGAGGCCGGTCGGATCGCGGCCCTGATGCTCGAGGATATCGATCTCCGGCGGCCAGGCGCCCGTGATGGGCAGGAGCCAGAAGGCGGGCCAGAAGCCCATGCCCTTCGGCAGTTTGGCGCGCATCTCGAAGTAACCGTACATCTGGGAGAAAACCGGCGAGGAGTTGATCAGGCCGGAGGTGTAATTGTAGGTCCGGCCGTCCGACAGGGTCATGGTGCGCTTGCGGGCGATGATGCGCAGGTTGCTGCCGTTCGACTCGAAGGAGTCCGGCGTGTAACCTTCCAGCTCGTCGTTGTTGGTGAGCTCGCCCGTCATGTAACGCGTCTGCCACCGGGCGGTGTCCAGAGAGCTTCCGTTGAATTCGTCGCTGAAACTCAATTCCCAGTTGGCTTGCGCCGGACCGGCGAGGCCCAGACAGAGTGTCATGAAAATCAAAAACGATGAAACGCGCGGCATGGTTCCTCCCCCATTTGCTTCCATGGCAGATTAACAAAAAGAAAAGAGACCCTCCATGTCTCGCCGCAAAGAAGGCGCGTGAGACAGGGGGGAAACGGGATTTATTGTTAAGGCGAAAGAACTTAGCCCGGCGGCGAAAATGAGACGTCCTCACGAGCGCCTCGAAAGAGGAACGTCCATTCCTTGACGGGGATCTTGTTTTCCCGAAGGTTTCCGACGGCGCCGAAGCATCCCCCGCGGGGCGTTTCCCGGAACAAGGCGATTTCTTCACCCGCTCCGAGGGCGGCAAAAACCACGCGCCGCGAGACGCATGTCTTGTTTCGATGAATGAAAGAATCTCATTTTACATTTTGAAAAATGTGGCCGTACACATTTGTCGTTGAGCGCGATGGTCTTCATCAAAGGGACGACAGCGATGATCCACGGTCCATCCATGGAACCGAAAAAACAGGATGCGGATTTTCTCTCGGAGCAGGAGGAGAGGGCCCGCAACCGTCTGCTCGCGGCCCTGCGCTGGAGCGAATGCAATTTCCGCACGCTGGCGGACTCCATGCCGCAGATCGTGTGGACGACGGACGGGGACGGGCGGCTCACTTACTGCAACAAGCAGTGGTTCGACTACAGCGGTTACCCTCCGGGACCCCCCGAAGTCCTTCATTGGGAATCGGTGCTCCATCCGGAGGACCTGCACGACGTTCTTCAGGCGTGGCGTTATTCCGTCGAGACGGGCACGGTGTTCTCCAAAGAGTACCGTCTGCGCCGCCACGGGGACGGATCCTATCGCTGGCATCTGGCGCGGGCCCTGCCGGCCCGCGATGACCAGGGCGAGATCATCAAGTGGTTCGGCACCTGCACCGACGTCCACGATTTCAAGAAATTGTCGGAGCAGCTGGAGCAGGCCCGGCGCGAGGCCGAAGCCGCCAACGCGGCGAAGAGCGCTTTCCTGGCGAACATGAGCCACGAGATCCGCACGCCTTTGGGGGCGATCCTGGGTTTTATCGATCTGTTGAAACAACCCGATCTGCCGCTCGCCGAAAGGAACGAGTACATCGCGGTGCTGGACCGGAACTCCGAGCATCTGCTGCACATTGTGGACGACATCCTCGATCTTTCCAAGGTGGAAGCCGGGAAGATCATTTTTGAAAACCGCGATTTCAACCTGATCGAGATGCTGAGCGATTTCTGCTCGATGATGGGCATGCGCGCCCGGGAGAAAGGCATCGCTTTTTCCCTGAAGGCCCTGACGACCCTGCCCGAAGTGGTGAATTCCGACGCCATCCGTTTGCGGCAGATCCTCACCAACGTGGTGGGCAACGCCATCAAGTTCACCGAGCGCGGCCAGGTGGAGGTCAAAGTCAGCGCCGTCCGCGGCGAGCTGCAGTTCCGCGTGAGCGACACGGGCCGCGGCATCCCGCCGGAGCAAAGGGAAAGGCTGTTTCAGCCTTTCGTGCAGGCCGATTCCTCGACGACGCGGAAATTCGGCGGCACGGGCCTGGGCCTCGTGCTGACGCGGCGTTTGAGCGAGGGCATGGGCGGCCGCTTTGAGCTCATCGACAGCGAGCCCGAGCGGGGCAGCGTGTTCCTGGCCGCCGTGAAGGTGAGGATCCCCGAGAAGACGAAAATCCTCGAGATCGACAACATCGACTTCTCCGCCACGCGCGCGGCCCCGGTGCTGACCATCGAGCGCCACCTGCAGGGTTTGAAAGTCCTCCTGGTCGAGGACTCGCCGGACAATCAGGTGCTGATCCGCAAGCTGCTCGACAAAGCCGGCGCCCAGGTGGACGTGGCGGGGGACGGCCAGGAAGGCGTCGAAAAAGCGTTCGCGAGCGAACACGACGTGATCCTGATGGACATTCAGATGCCCCGCATGGACGGTCACGAGGCCGCGGTGACCCTGCGCGAGCGGGGCTACGGCGGCCCGCTCATCGCTCTCACAGCCCATGCGATGAAGGAGGAACAGGAAAAATGCGAACGCTCGGGGTTTTCGCACTTCCTGTCGAAGCCTCTCTCCCGCCAGGACCTGCTGAATCTGCTCGCCCGCCTGCGCCGCCCCTCTCCTGGCACTCATTTTGGAAAAGACCCCTTCGTTCCGAAATCCAGAGTCTAGGCTCGCCATCAAAGGGGTTTGAAATGAAAATGATTCAGATGCGTAGTGTGGCGCCCGTTCCTCGTCGGAGCGGCGTTATTCGAACCCCCATTCCAAACCGCTGATCACCATTTTACGGCAAATTCCAAACGGCGTCTCAATTTGGGGCGCCGTTTTTCGTTTTATGCGACCTGATGCGGCCCGGCCCTTGCTTCCCTGAAGGGGATCGAGGTGTCCGATGAAAGCCGCTTTTTACGCCACGGCCGTGGTTTTGAGTTTCTCCGCCTTCGCGGCGACCGCCGCCGGCGGCGCCCGTGCGGACGAACGCCGTGAGTTCCTGAAAGGCCTGGGGTTCGAAGACCACGTGGCCATCACCCGCGAGTACCAGCGGCAAAAGCTCTATTACAATGAAATGAACCGCCGTCAGCAGGACCGCAACCTCAAGACCTACGAGACGGTGAACGCCTCGCGGGAGCTGGCCATCCTGATTTTCGAGGGCCTGGATGCGCGCCTGGAGAACGGCCCCGATCGCGCGGCCCTGGTGGAGTTCACCGCCAAGATGCTGGCCCTGCAGCCCTTGCCGCCGCCTTTGGATTACCCGAAGTCCGTGATGTCCCGGCCCGCCGGCGAAGAGCGCAGCGCCGCTTTGAACGACTGGTTGATCGGGCAGCGCCGCCAGCAGATGGAAACCCACAGCCGTCAGGTGGTGGCGGACATCGCCGGCCTCCTGCACGGCGACGACCTGCAGGGCCGCGAGCGCGAACTCGGCCGTCTTTATCACCTGGTGAGCACGATCATCGATCGCGTTTATCTGGACACGCAAGTCGGGGAGACGCGCTTTTTCGGGCGCGCCCTGGCGGCGCTCATCGCCCGTCAGGACCAGACCTCCCCGCGCCCCGGCCTGCGCTCCGCGCTCGCCCAAGAAGTGCGGCGCTATGACCTGCACCTGGAGAACTTCCTCGGTGACCAATGGATCATCGACAGCTCCTCGGGGCCCCGTCGCGTCCCGGTGGAAAACGGCACCATGCTCTCCACCCGCAACCTCGCCGTCGAGTCCCTGCAGATCGCTTTCGCGGCCCTGCCCGCGAACCGCGGCGACCGCTGGCGCGCCAAGGCCCGCGGCCTGGTCGGGCAGTTGCGCTCGATGCCGTTCTTCGTGACGCCGGAGGATGCCGCCGAGGGCATGAGCATGGCGAAACAGATCAAGGATAAAATCCAACAGCTCGATCTGCCGATGAACTGGGGCCTGTCCCACATCGGTTACGTCCTGGTGAAGCGGGACCGCAAGACCGGCATCAAGATGAGCTGGACCGTCGACAACTACCCGCAGACGACGGCCGATTCATCGCAGATCCTGGCCAATCCGGGCGGCGTGCGCCTGGCGGGCCTGGAGCAGATGCTGGATCCCTCGCACCATTCGAAGATCGCCATCGGCCGCATCGACCACGAGAAATTCCACGCCTGGGCGCAAGAGTCCCGCCGCGAGATCGGCTACCCGAAGGACGGCGCCGTGTTCGACTCCTTCGCCGTCGGTTTGCAGGAAGGCCACGCGGTGGCGCCGAACGAGCCGAAGAGCGATCCGTGGATGATCCACCTGACCCCGCAAGAGTACGAAAAATTGCACGATCAGAAGAACCCCGAAGCCTGGTACCGCGACGTCTCGGAGAATTTCGTCAACAAGGGCCTGATGGACATGCTCTACCGCGGCGTGAATTTCCAGTGGGTCACGGCCGGGATGTATTTCAAAGGCGGCGCTTACTGCTCTTCGACGGGCTTCATCGCCTGGTTGCAGTCGACGGGGCTCTCCATCGAGCGTCTGTTCCGAAGCGGCGAGGGCGCGCGCTACCGCGCGGAGCTGGCCCGCCAGCAACTGGAAAAGCCGGGCTTTCGGCCCACCGACGGTTGGAGCTGGCACGTGCGTTTGCTGAACAACCTGGGGCAGCTGGCGGAGCGCATGCAAGGGAAGAACATCCTGCCGAAGGTCGCGGAGCGCATCCTCGGCAACAATGCCGTCCGTCAGGCCATGCTCTTCACGCAAATGGACATCGTGGCCCCGAGCGGATTGATGGCGCAGGCCCACGTGAAGACGGAGATCGTGGATTTGGCCGATCGCCGCATCGATGAACGGCTGCGCCTGCCTTACCGCGACTACCGCGAGAAAAACGCCAAGCTCTTGAGCGACGTGGAGCGCCTCCTCCCGCGGGAGAACGAGGCCTTCCGCCGTCACCTGAGCCGGCGCATGGATCCTTCCGACACCTCAGGCGCGGCGATGCGCGACGTGGAGTACCGCATGGCCGTCATGGGCATGCGGCAAAAGAAAACCAAAGGCTTGGACCCGGCCGACATGGCCGTTCTGGGCGCCGAGCGCTCCATGGTGAAAGTCCTCCATGAATGGGAACGTCGCGGCACCCCGGACAATCTCGATCTGGTGGAAAGCTCCGCCGTGCGCTGCGAAGCCGTCCTGGCTCACTGAAGTTCCTGGGCGACCCCGAAGAGGCCGTCGACGGTCTGGGCCATGCGCCGGTAGTCGAGGGTCTCGGGCCGGTCGCTGACCTTGTGATAGTGCGGGTTGCGGGCGAAGGACGTGTCCGTCACCATGGCCGCCGTGTAACCCGCATCCCAGTAATTGCGATGATCCGACCAGTCCACGCCCTCGAGCAGGCGGGGCGCGCCGATCGCCTGCGTGGGCAAATCCGTGCGCGCGGCGAAGACGCGCTTCAGGCGGTGCACGAGGAACCCCTCCGAGGGGCGGGCGACGAAACCGATGAAATTGCCGACGGTCGGGTAAAACCAGCGCAAGGCGTTCAAGGGATAGTGCTGCGAGTCCGGTGCATCGCTGAAGTAGCCGATCATCTCCACGGACAGCATCATCTGCACGGGGATGTTTTCGGCGAGCAGGCTTTGCGCGTGCACGTGGCTGCCCATGTTCTCCGTGTCGAATTGAGGCGGTTCTTCCAGGGTGTAAAAGACCAGCTCCACGGGGCGGGGCAGGTTTTTCTGGACGGGCGCGAGCAGGCGCGCCAGCTCCAGCAGGCCCGCGACGCCGCTGGCGTTGTCATCGGCGCCGGGCTGGTCTTCGCAGACATCGTAATGGGCGCCGATCACCAGGCGCTTGCCTTGCGCGGGCCCCAGCAGGACGCGGATGTTTTGATACGTCTCACCTTCGACCTGGTAGGCTTGCTCGGTGGAAGGGAGGCCCATTTCGGTGAGACGCGCCTGAATGTACGCGGCGGCGCGATTCAGGCTCTCCACCTGGCCGAAGCGCCGCGCCGGTTGCAGGGCCGCCAGGAACTCCACGTGCTGTTGTAAAAGCGCGGGGCGGGCTCTTTCCGGCCCGGGCTGCCCTGAACGGGCCGCCCCCGTCACGGACAGCAGGACGGCGCCGAGGGTGAGGGCTCGAGGGAAAAAACGCCAGGAAGCGGTCTTCGGAAAATCCATGGGAGCCAGGCTAAAGGGCTCCCCGGGGTTTGGCGAGGTCTATCGCGTCACGTCTCGTGAGGGGCTGTTCCCTCACTGTCCCAGACAGCGGTACTGGATGCTGTGGCTTCCCACCGGCAGGGTCTGCGAGAAGGTGAGCTTCAGTTGATCCACCGTGAAGGAGGGCACCGTGCCGCCGTTCTGCAGGGTCACCGTGATGTCGGGCTTGCCGTCTTTGTCCAGATCCAGGGGCGCGCAGCTCAAACTCACGGAGTTCACCAGGTCCACCACGCCGTTGCCCATGGCCGCCAGCTGCGAGGAGTAATCGTCGGCGCAGACGCTGCCGATCACGCCGCCGGTCATCGTCGACAGGGCCTCATAGGACACGCCGTAGCCCTCGTTGCCGGAGCCCGCCAGCCGCAAACAGGCCGAGTCGCCGGACTTCACGACGATGGAGTGGAACTGGAAGGGCTTGTTCGGCCACAGGGTCTTCACGTGGTTGAACAGATTCTGCGGAAGGTTGCGGGCTTCCGTGTTGCCTTGCGGGGTTTCGTCGGCGTCGCTCACCACGAGAACGGCCAGCACGGCGTCGTCGCGGAAGAAACCGACGTTCGGCGCGTTGGCGGAGACGCTGGGATCGCGGCTGCGCTCGAGGGCGCGGTAAGTGGCCTTGATGCCCTGCTCATAACCGCTGCCCTCGGAGGCCGGACGCGTGATGGTGCTGGCGAAGGCGGTCTGCGCCGTCGCGCGGCTCATCGACGAGTTCAGGACGTAGGTGTTCGAGGGCATGTTCTTGAAGGGCAGGAAGAGGCCATCGGCGCCGGGAGGGGCCGTGCCCCAGCTGTTCTGCGGAGCGATGGTCGTCGTGGTGATGGCCAGGCGCCAATCGAGCGAGCTCAGCTTGTCGATGAAGTTGTTGAAGCGGTTGCCCATGTTGGTCTGCTCGGTGTTCATCGAGCCGGAGTTGTCGATCACCACCAGAACGTCGGCTTTGCGCGTTTCATTGACCGTCACGGTGCTGGTCACGGCGCGCGTGTTGTCGATGACGGTCCAGCTGTAGGAGTTCTCGGACTCGTTGCCGAGGGCGTCCACGGCCTTCACCGTGTAGGTGTAGGCGCCGGTGGGCTGCTGCGGGAACGAGGCTTCGTGGGTTTGCGGGCAGGTGGTCAGCGAGCCGGCCAGGCCGCACTGCACGCTTTGCACCGTGCTGTACTCATCCGTCACTTCGAATTTGATGCGGGCGGTGGTGAAGGTGTCGATGGTCGACGGCGTGACCGAGACGAAGCGGATGGCGGGACCCGTGGCATCGACCGTCCAGCTGTGGACCTTGGCTTCGGAGACGTTGCCGGCGGCGTCTTTGGCGCGGGCCGTGAAGACGTGACCGCCTTCCGCGAGATTCTGATAAGCCTTGGTCAGGGTGCAGGGGACGTAATTGGCCTCGAGGTCCAACTTGCATTCGGCGCTGACGCTTTCGCCGGAATCGCCGAAGACCTCCATGACGAGGACGGCGGACTTTTCATTGGTGAGCGCGGCCGGTCCCGAGATGATGTTCAGGCGCGGCGGCGTCAGGTCGATGCTCCAGGTGTGGCTGGCGACCGTCGAGGTGTTGCCGGCCTTGTCGAGGGCGCGCGCTTCGAAGGTGTGGGAGCCGGCGCCCAGGTTCGTGTAGGATTTTTGTCCCGACGAGCAGTCCGCGAAAGCGGCCCCGTCGAGGCGGCATTCGATGCGGGCAATGCCGCTGCCGCTGTCCGTGGCGCTGTAACCGAAGTTGGCGCCGGTCTGATTGGTCGGCGAGGCGGGCCGGGTGGTGATCGTCACGGCCGGCGGGGTCGTGTCGACGAGCCAGGACGCCGTGGCCGGGGCCGAGACGTTGCCGACGTTGTCGTAACCGCGCACGGAGAACTCGTGGCGGCCTTCGGAGAGGCCGCTCAAGGCGCGCGGGCTCGCGCAAGTCGCGTAGGCGCCCTGATCGATTTTGCACTCGAAGCGGGCCAGGGGCTGGCCGTCGTCCGAGCCGGTGAAACCGATGCTGGCGTTGGTGTCGCGCACGAAAGGGGCCGGCTGCGAGGTGATCTCCACGCTGGGCACCGACAGGTCGATGGTCCACGAGTGGCTGATCACGCCCGAAGCGTTGCCGGCTTCGTCGCGGGCGCGCACTTTCAGGCTGTGGGCGCCGGCCGCGACGTTGAAGGACTTCGGCGACGCGCAGGCGGCGAAGGCGGCGCTGTCGAGGCTGCATTCGTACTGCAGGTTGGCGCTGTGGTTGTCGCTCCCGGAGAAGGTGAAACCCGCCGCGGTCTGGTTCGACAGGACCGCCGGCGTCGTGTTGAAGGCCACGGTCGGCGGCGTGCGGTCGACGAACCAGCTGACGTTCACCGGCGCGCTCATGTTGCCGGCGCGGTCGACGGCTTTCGCCTCGACGGAGCCCGGGCCCTCGGCGAGGTTCGAGAGGCTGAGCGCCGTCGAGCACGACGAGAAGAAACTGTCGGTCGGACGGCGGCACAGGAAGCTTTCGATGCCCGACACCGCGTCGGTGGCGGTGAAGCCGGCCTGGATCGAGGCGGCGTTGGTCAGGGCCGGCGGCATCGTCGACACGGTCACGACGGGCGGTTGGTTGTCGTGGGTGATGTCGTCGCTGAAGCAGCTGGATTCGACTTCGGGGCGCTCGGCCTTGCGGAATTTGATGTACACGCGGGTGTTGGTGTTCTCTTCGGCCAGGGTCCACGAGCGGATGGGGTTGTAGGGCTCCCATTGACCGCGGCTGCAGTCCGGCTCGTTGGTGATGTACATCTGGTCGGTGTCGCGGTTGGTGATGATCAGCGTGACGAGTTTGTCGTTGGTGTAGAGGTCGCCGCGGTTGATGATCATGCCGCCGCTGGCGTTCAGGCTCTGCATGATGGCCTCGTCGGTCATGGCGAAGCGGGCCTGCGAGCAGTTCTGGAAGGGAAGGGCGAGCAAAGTGAGAAAGCCGAGCGACGCGGCCAGATGGAAATAACGAATCCTCGCGGATGGTTTTCTCATCATTCCCCCTTCGGAAATAAAAGACTTCCCCAAAGTCCTGTTCGGATGATCCTTGGGCGTTTTTGAGGGCTTTTTTCGTTTCGAAAGGGGACTCCTTCCCGTTGTGGGACGGGGGCGGGTCCAGGTCCCCGGGATGAGGGGGGTTTCGCGGGTCTCAGGGCGGGATGGCGGGGGAAATTTTTTTCCGGGCGCGGCGGGAGGTCAAACCGGCTTGGTTTTCGCGCTGTCGATCTCTTTGTCAGCCAGGGAGAAGTCGATGGGGAAAGCGTGCACGATCAGGTTCATGAGCTTGTCTTTGGGCCCGACATCCGCTTCCAGGAGGATGCGGTCGCAGAGCTTGATCACCTCCTCACTCAGGCGGGCCAGTTGCTTTTCGCTGCCCGCGTAGGTGAGGTGGGTGAGGCTCTGATACTCCGGGGGCAGTTTCTCGATGGCGAGAGCCGAGAGCTGGAGGCGATCCTGATAAAGCTGGCGGCGCAGCGGCGGGGAAAGGGTTTCCCTGGTCGACCAGTTGCGGTCTTTCGCCCGGAAAATGCCGCCGTCGGGCCGTTTTTGCAGAAGCCCCTGGCGCAGGAAAAGATTGATCTTTTTCTGCATCTTTTTCGGGGTGCTGGCGAGCCGCAGGGCCAGCTCCGAGGCGCTCACCGCCAGGTTCTCGAACTCGAAGTAACCCAGGATGGACTGATCCACCCAATGCAGGATGTTCTTCACGGTTTCAGGCGGCATGACGGAGCGCTCGAAGCTCACGGGATAGCCCATCAAGCTCAAGAGGTACTTGTTCTCGCGCTCCGAGAGCGGCAGCAGCTCGAGGATCTTGCGCGCGCGCTCGCGGGAGATCCGGCGTTTTTCGCGCAGGATCTCGGAGAGCGCCCCCACGGACAGATCCAGCTTCTGGGCGATCAGCCGCAAAGAAGAGCCGTTTTGTTTCTTCTTTTTTTCCGCGACGTATTTTCTCAGGATTTGAACGAAGGCGCGTTCCCAGTCTTGTTGCACGAGGGGCATTTCAGCAAAAAATGCCGTGATTCACAACGAAGCAGCCAGAGAAATTGTCCCAAGAGCTAGAACATGTTGCGAGGCAGCTAGGAGGCGGGGGGCTTGGTGGCCGGGGCTTTCAGGGAAAATCCCGAATGTGGAACGGCCGGATCCGCTCAGAAGATCCTGCGCCGGGCCGGGGGCGGGATCAGAAGATGGTGGATTTTGAAGCCGCGTTGGGCCCGCGCTTTCAGGTCCCGGGCCACGAAGGAGCGATGGCAGTCTTCGGCATCGGCTTCATAGCAGAGCAAAGCCACCTCTTTTGTTTGCAAGAGCTCCTGCAGGCGCTCGAGGGACGCCTGGCCCCGCGGCAGGATTTTTCGTGCGTAATCATGGAACATGCGGGCGCGGGTGATTTCACCGGCCTTGGCTTTTTTGCGCCATTCCGCGGGGACGCCTAAGTCGGGCAGGTGAAGATAGTCGATCCTCCGCTCCTGAAGAGCGGCGGCCAGGCGGTTTTTCGAGAAGCCCTTCTTGCGGCTCAAGGGGTTTTTGCGCAGATCGGCCACCAGCTCGATGCCTTGCTTTTTCAAGCTCCGGGTGAAGTGGTCGATGTCGCAGCCTTCGTAGCCGACCGTGAACACGTGCATGGGGGGAGCATAGCGCGGGCGGCGGGGCTTGGCAGCTTGTTGTCTGACAGGGCGAGGGGCTGTCAATGGCCGCAACGGGCGGGTAAAAAGCACAAGCTCCGGGGGGCCCAGGCCCAAATGGCGCGCTTTGGGGGCGGCCCGGGCTTTGCTTTATTCCGGGCGGATCAAGAACCCCCATGAGGATAAAAACATGAAAAAGTCCCTGAGCGCGATGTTGGTGTTGGCCGTTTTCTCCGCCCTGCCGGCGATGGCCGACGAGTTGTTCGTGAATGATTACGCCTCCGTCGATCCCCAGGTCCGTGAGCAGAAGAAGGACCTGACCATCGAGTCGGAAGTCGCCGACCTCGATCAGGACGCGTTCATGGAAGCGGAAAAGCAGGCCCTGCAGGAAGTCGAGCAGGTCAGTCAGGACATCCGCTCGCTGGAGAGCCAGGTGAAGGCCGCGAAGAGCGGCGTCGCCCGCGCCGAGAAAAAGGCCGAACTCGCCGGCAAGCGCCTGGAGCTGAAGCGCAAGCAGGAAGCCGAGAGCAGCCTCAAACTCAAGGCCGCGGAAAAAGAAAAGCAAAAATCCGACGGCCGTCTGGCGGCGATGACCGAAAAGGTGCGGAAAGCCGAGTCCCAGCTGAAGGAGCGCCAGGAGCGCAACCGCGAGGTGGCCAAGTCCTTGCGTGAAACGGAAAGGGAAAACGCCCAGCTGCAAAAGCGCATCGCCCGCGCCGAACGCCAGCTGGCCGCGGAAAAGAAACGCGACAAGGCCCTGCGCGAAAAATCAAAGCGCGCGGCCCAGGAGAACGCCCGCTTGAAGGCCCGCGCCAACAAGTTCAGCTCTCTGTAAGAAAAAAGGGGAAAGCGGCCCGGGCATTTCCCCGCCCGGGTCGGAAGGTGGGAATCAGCGAAAGCCCGGCGCCACACGGCCCCGGGCTTTCGTTTTTTTTTAGCCTCTGAGATGGAGACCCGACATCGGAGATCCGCTCTCGGGATGGCGCACTTCAACTTGTCAAAGCCGCCCCCCGAAGCCATGATGCCCGCCATGAGTCTGCTGCAGATCAACGGGGCCTCCAAGGCCTACGCCCACAAGGTGCTCTTCCGGGACGCCGGCTTCGCCGTCGGCGAGGGGGAGCACATCGGCCTCATCGGTCCGAACGGCGCCGGCAAAACGACCCTGCTGAAGGTCCTCATGGGACTCGAGGAGCTCGACGCGGGCGAGGTGATCCGCTCGCGCTCCTTGCGCCTGGGCTACCTCGAGCAGGAAGCCGATTGGGACACCGAGGAGACCATCGAGGCCTGTCTGCTGCGGCAGTGTTCGATGCCGCTCTGGGACCTGAAGAAGCACGGCCGCGAGCTCGGCCTTTTCGAGGAGCACTTCTCGCGGCCCTTGAAATCCTTCTCCGGCGGTTACCGCATGCGCGTGAAGCTGCTTTCCCTCATCGGCAAAGAGGCGAATCTGCTGCTCCTCGATGAGCCGACGAACTTCCTCGATCTGGAAACCGTGCTGGTCGTCGAGCGCTTCTTGCAGGGTTACGACGGCGCTTTCCTGCTGATCTCCCACGACCGCGAGTTTTTGCGCCGGGTGACCGACCACACGGTGGAGGTCGAATCCGGCGACATCACCAAGTACCCGGGCAACATCGACGACTACTTCGAACAGAAGGCCCTGCTGCGCGAGCAGCTGGAAAAAGCCGCGGCCGGCCAGGCCGCCAAGCGCGAGCAGGTGATGGACTTCGTCCGCCGCTTCGGCGCCAAGGCGACCAAGGCCCGCCAGGCGCAGTCGCGCCTCAAGTCCCTCGACAAGATGGAGAGGATTGAGCTCAAGGACGTGCCCGTGCGCGCCCGCATCCCCATTCCGGCGCCGATCAGGACCGGCAAGGAGGTGCTGCGCACCGAGGGCCTCGATTGCGGTTACGGCGCGGAGCCTGTGTTGCGGGACGTGCGCCTGGTCCTCAACCGCGGCGAGCACGCGGGCATCGTGGGATTGAACGGCGCCGGCAAGTCGACGCTGTTGAAAACGCTGGCGGAAGCCCTGCCGGCGCAAAAAGGCTCCCTGCAGTGGGGGATGAACGTCAGCCGCGCGCTCTTTTCCCAGCATTCGGCCGAGCAGCTCAACGCCCAGGACAGCGTTTTTGAAGCCTTGTCCAACGCCGCCCATCCCGACGTCACCCGTCAGGAGGTGCTGAACCTCGCGGGCGGTCTCCTGTTCGGCGGCGACAACATCGAGAAGAAAATCCGCGTGCTCTCCGGCGGGGAAAAGGCCCGCGTGGCCCTCGGCCAGGTGCTGTTGTCGAAATCCAGCCTGCTGTTGCTGGATGAACCGACGAACCATCTCGACTTCGACACGGTGGAGGCCCTGACCCACGCGCTGGCGTCTTTTGACGGCACCCTCGTCGTCGTCAGCCACGATCGCGGTTTCGTCCGCCGCGTGTCGAGCCGGATCCTGGAGGTCAATCACGGCCAGGTGACCCTCTTTCCGGGCAGCTACGACGATTACGTCTGGAGCCTGCAAAAAGGCGTTCTCGCCGGGCGCGACCCCGCCGCCCCCGGGCGCCCCGGCAATCCCGCGCCGCCGCCCGCGGCCTCCCGCGGTTCCGCCGCGGCCGCGGTCCGCCCCTCGGGCGAGGAGGCCGCCGCCGGCCCTTCCGCCGCGGATCTCCGTCAGCGGCTGAAAGAGCACGACGCCGAAGCCCGCAAGCTCGAAAAAAGCCTGCCGGGGCTGGAGAAAAAACTGGCGGAGAAAACCGCTCAGCGCGATGAGCTGAACGAGCGCCTGACGAAAACGCCGGCCGCGGAGATGGGCGCCGTGCTCAAGGACTTTCAGGAGGTCAGCCATCGCGTCGAGCAGCTCGAGGACGAACTGCTGACGATGATGGAGCGGCTGGAGTGGCTCCAGCAAGAGCGCGCGCGTTTGCGGCCCTGAATCAGTTCAGGTCCGAGCGGTTCTTGCGCGTGCGTTCGTGCCAGGCCTGGCGGCGCTCGTCGGCGTCGGCGATGGGGGTCGTTGATGCGGCCGGCAGGGCCTCCAGGTGCTTGCGCAAATGGCTGTGCGAGATCAGCAGGTCGGAGTCTTTTTGCAGCAGGCGTTGATAGCGGGCGCGGAAGGACTCTTCGCCCTCGCTCTCGCGGAAAAAATCCTCCCACACCTGGCGCACCAGCTGCAGATCGGATTCGGCGATGCCCGGCCATTCCGACAGGGCGTCGACATCGGCGAGGTAGCGGGTCAAGGGGGCGAGCCAGCGGTACTCCGGCGCTCCCGTGACCAGGTTCAGCCACTCGGCGGGCGCGAACTCGCGCTGGAAATGATGCTCGCGCTCGGCCTTCAGGGCCTGCAGCAGATGGCGGTGCATTTGGAACAAACTTTGGCGGAAGGGCATCAATCGCTGAGTCATCATCAACCTCTCTTGACGTGCTAACACAAAAAGAGTTCCCTGGAAACCGCGCAGCCCCGGAGGAATTTTGACCCTTGTCGCCGCCGTTTTTCTGATTCTGAGCCTGAGCTGGTTTTTGGGGCGCTGCTTTCAATTCCTCGATCAACCCCGGGTCATCGGCGAGATCATCGCCGGCCTTGTCCTCGGCCCGTCCTTGCTGGGACTCTGGTCGCCGGAGTGGCAGCACCGGCTGTTCAGTCCCGAGCACATGTCCCTTCTCACCTGGCCCGCGCACCTCGGCCTGTGGGTGTTTCTGTTCTCGGTGGGTTTGGACTCCCGGCACGAGGACTGGCGCCGCCAGCCGGGAAGGCTCTTCAAGGTCTGGATGGGGAGTTTTTTCGTGCCCCTGGCGATCGGGGCCTGGGTGGGTTGGTTCTGGCTTTATCCCCTGGAAGGGGGACTTGAAGCCTCGCGCCTTCGTTTCAGCGCGTTCATCGCCGTCGCCATGGCGGTGACGGCCTTTCCGGTGTTGGTGCGCATGCTCGAAGACCGCGGTTGGCACCGTCGGCCTCTCGGCCGGTTGGCGATCGGCGTCGCCTCGATGGATGACCTCTGCACCTGGGTGTTTCTGGCCTTCATCGTGCACGAGGGGGCGGGGGCGGCCCTGCACGGTCTTTTCATCGCTTTCGCCCTGGGTTGGGCGCTCTCCGGAACCCGGCTCAAGAGCTGGAAGGGCCGCGCGTGGATGCACCGGATCGCCGCCTGGATGATGCCGTTTTTCTTCGTGCTGAGCGGCCTGCGCACGGATCTGAATCTGCTGCGCAACGTGGAGGGGCTCGGCGTTTTGATCGGCATTCTCCTCATCGCCGTTTTCGTCAAGATCGCCGGCACCTGGTTCGGCGCGCGTTGGGCGGGGCTCAAGCCGCGGCCGGCCCTGGTGCTGGGGGTGTTGATGAACACGCGGGGATTGGTGGAGCTGGTGGTCCTGAACCTGGGCTTGCGCGCCGGGCTTTTGTCACCGCGGCTGTTCGCCGCCTTCGTCGTCATGGCTCTGGTCACCACGCTGATGACGGGGCCGCTGCTCCTTGCGATGCATGCGCCACGCGAAATGGATCAGTGAGCCGAAAGAGAACGCCACCACCGCGAGCAGCACCAGCTTGTTCTCGACCGTCGGATCGTCGGCGGCTTTGAGGCCGAAGTAATAAACGACGAGCTTCATGATGATCGCCGCCTGCACGAAGACCCAGAGATAGGGGATCAGTTCCTTGGCCTGCGGCGAGAGTTCTTTTTTCGGCCGCTTCGGCGCCGCGCCCTTTTCCGGCGTGAAGCCCCAGTGCCGGTTGGACAGGAAATCCCGCACCACGCCGGTCCACGCCTCGCGCGCCTCGTCGGTGGACGGGGCGGCGGACGGCAGGCGCTCGCGGAACTCCAGGGCGGCCCGGTCCGACAGCGCGTCGAGGTCGCCGGCCGCGAAGCGCAGGCCCAGGTGGCGGGTGAGGTCATCGAGGTGGCCGGCGCTGATCTCCTCGAGCAGGCGGCGGGTGTCGGGCGGCATCTCCGCCGCCTTCAGGGTGGTGAGAAAACGTTCCCGCCGCTCCCCGCTCATCGCTTCACTTCCAGGTTCACGCGGAAGTAATCCTGGCCCGAGAGGCCGAGGGCGCGCGCGTCGGCGCGCAGGCGGCCCTCGAAATTCTCCGACGTCACCAGCAGGAAATTGAATTCGCCGGTCTGCGCGCCGGGCACGCGCAGGGGATTCGCCCAGGGCTCGCGGGCCTTGGCGTGCATCGAGCTCGAGGTGAGCTCGTAAGTGGGGAATCCGGGACCCCGTTCGGCGGGGATTTTCATGACTTCGGAGAACTGCGCGTCCCCCGAGACGAAGACCACGGGCGTTTTCAGCATTTTCAGGTCGTCCATCAGGCGTTTGAAGTGCTTGGGGTGGTCGCCCTCGAAGCTCTCTTTGTCGGTGTGGTCCTTGCCGTTGAAGAACTGGTCGCCGTTGAACACCCAGGAGGGCAGGGGGCGCGAGGCGAGGGCCGCCAGCAGCCAGCGGTGCTGGGTCTCACCCCAGTGGGCGAAGGGCTCGTTCTCCTTCAGGCTCTTCGGCAGGCGATGGCTGCGGTTGTCCATCAGCAGGAAGCGCTGGTTGAAGCCGGTGAAGACGGCGTAGGTTCCGCCGGCGCCGGTCTCATAGACGCCGGGCAGATCCGGCGCGCCGAAAAAAGCGTTGAACACGCGGCGGGCGGCGTCCTTCGCCAGGAACTCGCGGTCGGCGTTGTTCGTGCCGTAATCGAGGTCGTCCCACGTGGCCAGCACCGGCACCAGGCGGCTCTGGTGGTAAAAAGGCACGCGCTGGAAGGTGTCGATGTAGCGCTGCCACAGGTCCTGCTCGCTGGCGCGGCGGCGCTCAACGAAATCGTGTGAGTCGACGTGGACGACGTCGCCGTTCAGCACCACGAAGTCGGGCTTTTCCCGGGCCAGGCGGGCCCACATGGGGTCGATGACGGTGTCGAAGCGCCATTCGTCGCTCAGGCCCGAGGCCACCGCGAAACGGGCCCGCGGTTTCGCCAGGTCCAGGCTGCTGAAGCTTCTTTCGTCGATGAGGGTGCGTCTTTTGGCGCTCTGGTCGATCACCTGCAGTTTGTAGCTCGGTCCCGGGCGCAGGCCTTTCACGCGCAGTTTGTCGACTTTGTAGAAGACCGGGGCGTACTGGATGCTTTCGTATTTCACGACCACGACGTTCTGCCCGTCCGGGTCGGTGACGGTGTAGATGTAATTCTTCAGTCGCGGCACGAGAATGTTCAAAAAGCTTTCGTTTTGCGAGGTCACGCCCTGGATAATGACCAGATGGCCGGGACGGAGCTTCAGGGTGCGGCTGATCTCCACGGCGGATTGGCCGGTGGCGCTGTCGTCCTGGCCGGCGGAATTGAAAAGGCCCGTGGCGCAGCCGAGCAGCGAGAGGGACAACAGCGAGAGCAGGGGGAATTTCAGCATGAAGAGGCTCCGTGAGTGACAGTCCTTTTTCCGACGTTTGCGTCTCTCCGTCAAATCCGCCGGAGAAAAGCGGATGACATGATGCGCGGCAGGGTCTCCCGGCTTGCCAGCGGGTGGAAAGTTGAGTGTTCTAAGAGGGTCCATTTCTCGAGGGGGTTTGATGAAACGGGCAAATGCAAAAGCAAGTCTTCTTTTCGCCATGACCGTGGGCGCGCTCGCGGCTTTGCCGTCGCAGGCCCAGACGCGGCCGCCGTCGTCGTCGGGCATCGAGGTCTTCAGTGACCTGCGTTTGCTGCGCGCCGTGGGGGCGTCGGTGCTGGCTCAGGACGCGCGTCTGGGTTTGGGTTACGCCCGCCTGGACGCCTTCCAGATCGGGCGCCTGGTGCGTTTCAATCACGCCGGCGGCAAGTGCGCCGGTTATGAAGTGCTGCCGCCCGCGAAGCCGGGTTTCCTGTCCACGACCGAGCAGCGTCAGCAGGAGCTGAACGCCCTCGCCCACCGCGCCGGCCGGGACATGGCCTGGTCGCGCGTCGGTCGCCGTGAAATGAGGGGCGCCCAGGATCCGAAGATCGCGCAAGCTCTCACTCAGCTGGAGGAGAACAATCTGCGCCAGTTCGTCGGTTGGGCGAGCGCGTTCCCGAACCGCGACAACCGCGTGGAAAATCCCAATACGCACGTCGAGGCCCTGGCCGCGAAGTTGCGCCAGTTGGGGGCGTCTTTGCGGGCGCCGATCCAGGTCGACCTGATCGATCACAAGAGCACGAAGCAGAAATCCATCCGGGTGAGAGTGCCCGGCACGAGCCGCGCCCAGGAAGTGGTGGTGCTCGGCGCCCACTTCGATTCGATCAGTTTCTGGCGCGGCAACGCCCCGGGGGCGGACGACAACGCTTCGGGCTCGGCCAACATCTTCGACGTCTTGCGCGTTTTGCTCGCCCAGGGTCCCAGCGCCCGCACCGTGGAGTTTTACTGGTACGCCGGGGAGGAGTCGGGCCTTTTGGGTTCCGCCGAGATCGCCAAGGACGCCAAGGCCAACAACCGCCAGATCATCGGCGTCCTTCAATTGGACATGACCCTGTTCCCGGGCAACGGCGAAATGACCATCGGCAACACCAACGACTACACCAGCAGCTGGTTGCGCGAGAAATTGGTGGGCTGGAATCAGACCTACGCGCTGGGCGCGCGCATCGTTGACGACCGCTGCGGTTACGCCTGTAGCGACCATGCGTCCTGGTACCGTCAGGGTTATGCGACCCTGATGCCCTTCGAGGCGACCATGGACACGATGAACAGCAAGATCCACTCGCCCGGCGACGTGGTGTCGAACCAGCTGAGCTTCCGTCACTCGATGATCTTTTCGAAGATCGGCCTGATCTTCGCCATGGAGCTCGCCAATTCCGGCGAACGTCAGCCGTATTGATTCAAAAGCCCTCTGATTCCGGCGATTTACGCTGAATCGGGGGGCTGCCTGCTGAAAGGGTGGGCGGCCGACAAAAATCTCTTCCCATTCCGGCCTGGCTCTTGTTATGAATGCTCTTCGGCCGAACGAATCCTTCGTCTTCATTCGGTTGTTTTCCCAAGGTGTCGGGGCGTAGCGCAGTCTGGTAGCGCACTTCGTTCGGGACGAAGGGGTCGGAGGTTCGAATCCTCTCGCCCCGACCAGTTTTCTGTTCGGCCTTTGATTGGGAAAAATGGCCCTTTCACTTCTGCTTCGCGGAAGTGGTTTCTCAAGTTGTTTTTAAGCCTTTTGATGTGAATCAGAGGGCTTTTTTGTTTGCGAGGTCGATTTGAACAGGTCCGACCAGAAAAAAATCAATCAGATTAAAGACACTCTGAAGGCGGAATTCTCTCCTGTCCGACTCTTTCTGTTTGGATCGCGGGCGAATGGGACCGCCCACAAAAACAGCGACTATGATTTCGTGATGGTGGTCTCTCATCCAAAAAAATCATCCACCGACGAAATGAGCCGGGCTCGATCTTTGATTTTCAAAAATCACGGTGTCATCGCGGATGTTTTTATCTATTCTGAAAAGGAATTTGACGACTGGAAGGATGAGTTCAGCTCCATCCCTGAAACTGCTTTAAACACCGGCAAAGAAATTAAACTATGAAAATTTCCAAGGCCGTTCAGCAGTGGATCAAGTATGCCCGCACGGATCTCAGCATGGCAAAGGCTTCGCTGGGCATTTCCAGCCAGTACAAAAATGGGGCGGCTTTTCTTGCCCAGCAAAGCTCTGAGAAGATTGTGAAGGCCTACTTAACCTCCAAAAAAGTTCGAACACCGAAGACCCATGACATGGAACTTCTTTTGGCGGAAGTTGCTCGAATAGACCCTGTTCTTGCCAAGAGAATTGCCAAGGCTGAAAGCCTGACGGTCTATGCCGTCACTTACAGATATCCTGATGCGGAAAGAAAGACTTTGACGGTGGCCAAAGTAAAAAAAGCGATTCAGATCGCGGATGAGGTTTTTGAAGCTTGCCTTGAGGCCGTCAAGTCGTCTTAATCCGAAGAACGATTCGACTCCGAATGATTTTAAGTCTTTAGAAGGGGTTTCCTTGCCCGACTTCTCCTCAAGTTTGAACTCGGTAGCGAAGATAGACCCAGCCTTCGCTGAATCGGCACTCTTCGAGCAGTTCCAGTCTCAGGACGGCGTCTTTCGGTAAAACCGGGATCACGGGAATGCCGTTGCCGATTGTCGTTGGCACCATGAACAAATGAATTTCATCGACGAGATGATCGCGAATGGCCTGCGCCGCGAGAGTCGGGCCGCCGATGCAGAGATCTTTTGCGGAACCCGCTTTCATTTCGCGGATCTTTTGCGCGTCGTAATCACGCTCAAGACGGGTCTTTCGAGTGGTCGCTGATTTTAAGGTCTTGGAATAGACGACTTTTTCGGCGGATTGCCAAACGCTCGTGAATTCCCGGTGCTCTTCCCCCATCTCGCCCAGATCCGGCGATTCCCAGAAAGACATCGTCTCGAAATTCTTGCGTCCGTATAGATAGATCCCGATGGGGCGCATGATCCGGGTGATGAACGCGGTGGACCCTTCAGCCGGAAGAGACCAGTTGTAATGCCCATCGCCGATGTAGCCGTCCAAGGACATCACGGACACGTAATGAAGTTTCGCCATCCCTCGACTCCTTCAGGAGAGGGGTCAAAGTTCCCTTTTTTGCACGACCCAACCAGAGGGGTCACAGTTCCTTTTTTGGATCGCACCATCGTGCAAAAAGGGAACTGTGACCCTGAGCCCGCTACTTTTTCGAATTCACCAAGACCTTGCAGCCGGCCATGGCGAATCTCTTCATGTCAAAGGGCATTTGGAAGGCGCTGTCCGCATCCATGGCGGCAAATTCCTTGTGGACCTTCTTGTTCACCTGGTTGCGGTGGGCCTTGGATTTAAAAACAATGTAAGCAAACACGGCCGTCTCGTCCGGCTTGAGCTTGCACATCTTCTTGAAGCCCATTCCGTGCTTGGAGTGGTCATCCGTCACGCACTCATAGTAGCTCAGAGCCCCGTGCTTCATCCATGTATTGCAGCCGATTTGAGCCATCTTCTTGTAGGCTTTGACATTCTTTTTCTTGATCGGAATGACAAATCCATCCACGTAATGCGCCATCGTCGCCTCCTTGTTTGAAAATAGCTTAAACTTCCATCCTGCATTCCATCAAGCCGCTTTTGGATCGCGGTGGGGGGAACGCGAAGTCGCGCATTTTTCCTGGAAGTGAAATCGGGATGCCGTCCAGGGTTTGGTGCTCCGATTTTTGATCGGATACGGACACGGGGCAACAGTTCCCTATTTGTATCGCTCAGCGGTCCAAATAGGGAACTGTTGCCCCAGCGGACGGACTTTAGAATTTTTTAGAGATCATTTCGTTGGTACTGAACACGTTCTTTGAACCATTCAAAGAAACCGGATGAATGTTTCCTTGATTGATCCCGATATGAACGCAAGGCATCTACATATGGTTCAATCATATTAATAGCGGGCCGCAATCCCGCTGTATTTTCGATTTCCTTTAAATGCTTCTGAGCATTCGTGATACGTGTTTCGAGCTTTTCATAAGCGACAGAGGGTGACAACTCAACGCTCTGAGCTGCATAATTTTTTCCGCTGGGCAAAGTCTCTCCCAGAAGGATTTTATAAAATTGCAAAAGAGATTCGTTGTTCATATCGGTGCCTTCTCTCAGAAGATAAGAGAGTTGCCAACGGATTCGATCGAGTGAATCGATCATCTCAGATGAGTTTTTAAGGACTTCGTTTAAAATGGGAGCCTTCTTATGATCCAGAATTTTTGCGAATATGTTTTCGAACTCAAGAAGCGCTTGCTGCATTTCAGGTGTGGCAGGCGTTTTTTGGAAGAATTCAGTGGGTGAATTTTTGAGACCAAAGCCACGACGCGGATCGCGGCTTTTGAAAAGTTGTATGCCGAACCCGTTCGCTTCCCCGGTCCAAGCCATGCGGATAACACCAGGAGTCCAGCGTGGATCCCAGTATTTTTTTTCATCGCGCTGGGCGCTATGGATTCTTGAGACAAGGAATGTCTTTTCGGTTCCTTCGAATTTATAGTGCAACCAAATATCCATCGTCAGGGCGAGCTGGAGCTTGGTGTAACCATCGGGGTTTTCTGGATTGAAGAAAACGCCGTTGTGTTGGATTGAAAACTGCTGGATTTCCACCTGGCTGAAGCATGAGACAAGCTGGAATCCTTCAAAGCCCATCCCATTCAACTTGTCTGCCAGTTTCACTGACGATGGGAGAAAAGAAAGGAATTCTCGAGTCAGGCCCATGAGCGAAGGGTCGAAAGCATAAACTCGCTTGTATCTTTCAGAAACCTCATTGTTGAACTTAAAACCGACTTCTTGCCATCCTTTCATCGTCACTTTGGTGTTGTCGCAGAGGCCGACTGTGCTGCCCAAGAATGGGAAAGCCGTGTTCGGCGCGGAATCTTCAAAAGACTTATTCCATTTCAACGCGGGATCATAGGTTCCGCCGGTCGAAGCAAGCACGTTTTGATCAACGGATTTTCCAACGTGAAGAGCGTATTCAAGATATTTATCCATCAAATTCTCGAAAATCTCGGTGCGCAAACGGTATTGCCCAGATTTTTTTTCCAACGCCATCGATTCGTGAAATTTGACCAGTTTTTCGCCGTGCTCGACAAGATCGGCGAAATTAGATTTATTCTTGTTGATTTCGGATTTCCAATTCCCATTGACCGCCATGGTTTTATATCTTGGATTTATCTCCAGGAGTTTCATCAAGAGCGAAGATCCAAAAATAAAATGTGCTGGCGAGTAAGCGGCAATGGGCTCGATCTGCGCTGATTTGCTGACAGTGTCTGCCAATTCAAAAAAAGCTTGTTTGTCAAAATCTTGTCCCGTTTCTTTTTGGTTGATGTTCGTCAAATATGAAAAGTCGCCTTCGGCCACTGAGAAAACTCGGCTCAAGCAGTTGTTTGCATGGTAGGCATCACGCAATGGCAAGTAGCGGGTGGCGGACTTGGACACGCCGAAGCAATCGCCATGGATTTGTTTCAATGAATAGCGGCCCATGTTGTCGAGGCCCTTTTGCATGAAATTTCTCAGATTCGCGATCTCTTTGGAAGCGCTGTAAATCGCCTGGCGAATGTTTTCTTGGGACGCCTTCATTTTTGTCAGATCAATGGATGCCTCGTAAAAATAATGGTCCATTTTGGTTTCCAGTTGATCAAAGCGGGAATGCATCTCTTCCCTCAGCTTTTCAATTTGCAGGGCGATCTGCTCCAGCTGTTTCATGATCGCGTTGAACTCGGCATTTTCCTGGGCACCGCTGATCAGATTCAAGGCGATGTTCGCTGTGGCGAGGTATAGATTCAGGCACATGAATGGATTTTCTTTGAAAATTTCAAGCGGCAATTTTTTGATATCGTATAAATTTCCGGCCAAACTTCCCGCGTTCGAAAAGAATCTGGCTGCGCTTTCATCTTTGAACAAGCTGGCGATTCCAGCCATGGCGTAGAAAGGTCCTGAGATGTTGTTTCTTTCGATTGCTCGTTTTTTTTGTCCTGCTTCGTCCGTTTGGTTCCTCTTTAAAATAGCCAAAGCTTGAGCCGCCTCCGCGCGAAGCTCTCCCGTGGCGAGAGTGAATTGCCTCTTGAGGTTTTCATATTCTTCCCTGGTTACCCGATTGTCGCTTAAGACATCTTTGATGGACTTCGAAATTCTGGAGTTTTCGTCTTGGAGGTCGTGAATGGTGTTTTCCGTTCGCACGGCGGGATCCGAAGAGGGATCCGTCTTAAAAACCCCAATATCCAATTCGCTTTTAACGTCTTTGAAGTCCGGGTTGGATTTCAAATAGAAATCGCCGTAATTGTTAAGTGAAATGATCTCTTGAACGGAGAGGTTCGCGCCCGCTTGGGCTCGGGTGGCGACATCTTTGTCCTCAAAATGTTTGGTGATCAATGTGTCCATGTAGACCCCACCAGCGGCGGCTGTGATGCTGCCCGCCACAGTGGGCGCTGCGACCAGAGTGGTGGTCCCAAACGCAGCCGCTGAGGTCATGCGAAGCCCGGTCTCAACCAGACCACCGCTCCACTTGTCAAGCGCGGCCTCTGCGCGGCCGCGATCGGCGAATCTTCGGTAAAGGTCGGTCCTCATTTTTTTATTTGACGAGTAATTTGGGTTCAGCCGGGCAATACTATCTGCCTCCAACAGAGCGCGGATAATCACAGCCCGCGTTCTGGCGTCGTCCGTGTGCGCATGCATATAGTTTCGGATCGTTACGTTCTTTGTTTTAGCATCGATCAACACGGAAGATGTTGTTTGACCCCAAATGAGAGTCGATGCGAAAAGCGGCGCCAGCAGAGAAATTGACGGAAGCATGATGACCTCAAGAGGTTGGAGACCCTGCTCGAATTGTTTGCGAGACATATGCCAGTCAATGAATGGCTTATTCGTATCTGAATATCTCAAATTGAGACAGAGACGCTTTTTGCCCGACAGGACGCGCGTTTTGCTCATTTTTGTGATGGACTTTGCGGACGGCTGGTTCTGTGGCTTGTGTTCTTGAGAGGCGAAGCCTTGAGGTTCTTCGCCAGCTATTTTGTGATCCCGCAATCGCGTTTTTCAAAACTCCCCTCCCGCTCCAGCACCGACAGCATGAAGGCGCCCGCCCCGTAGCCCGTCATCGGGATTGATCCCGTGTAGGGACGGGCGGCCGACTTGAGGTCGACGGCGTCGAACATCTCGGGAAGCAGGTTGAAGTTCTCTTTCGCCTGGAGGGTCATGCGCTCGATCAGGGCCCGCGCTTTTTCCGGCTGTCCCAGGCGCAGGAAGGCGTTCGCCATGCGGTAATTGACGAAGGCCCATTCGTTGATCTCGTAATCCGTGACGCCGCCGGTGCGTTTGTAACCGCCGTGGGGCAGTTTCAATTTTTGCAGGTGCGCGAAGGTCTTGCGGGCCAGGTCGGAATTGAAATCCGGGATCACGTCCAGCGAGAACGCCTCGACGAGGGCGGCGTCCAGATCGGTCTCGCGGGTGCGCTCCCGGGCGCCGACCAGGTAGCCGCCGTCGACGACGAAAGCGCGGCCGATGTCCGTGCGCACCTGCTCGCTCAGTCGCGCGTAGTGGCGCTGATCGGCCTGCTCGGCCGCCAGTGCCGCCAGCCAGGCGAAGTCGCAAAGGCCGCGGGCGGCGGTGAGGGACGAGTAAATGAAATGCTTGGCGTTCTCCTGGTGGGCCTCCCAAATGGACGAATCCGGCTTCATGATGCGGGGATCGGGCTCCAGCTGGGACTCGATGGGGCGGGCCACCTCATCACGCAGGACCTGGTAGACGCGTCCTTGCCGGGTTTTTCGCTTCAGCCACTCGTGGTCGCCCGAGGCCTCGACGTACTGGCGCGCGGCCCACAGGAACAAACCCCAACCGTCGGTCTCGATGTTGGGGCTGTTGTGGCCGGCGTAGTCGGATTCCTCCTGGCCGTTGCCGTAGTAGCGGGTGACGGAAATGCGGTAGGGGACGTTGTCGACGTGCTCTTTGAACAGACCCACCGGGTGGGCGTTCAGAAAGAAATCGAGGGATTTCCGGGCCTCCTCGAAATGACCGGCGCGGATCAAAGCGACGGTGGCGTAAATGCCGTCGCGCACCCATGCGATGGACCAGCCGCCCGGGGGGAGGCTCGCCAGGATCATGCCGTGGTTGGAACGCTTCGGCCCGTTGGTTTCAAGCACCTGTCCCATGCGCAGCACGGCCTCACTCTGCCGCCAGAGCTTCCGTTCCGCTTCGTCCTGGAGGGCGACGGGCGGGGGCTTTCGCCATTGCGCCCAGGCGGCGCGCTCCCGCTGCAGAAGCGAGGCGGCCTCCTGCTGATCGATCCAGCGGACGATCTCGCGGGCTTTTTGGCGGACCTGCCGGGGATTTTCCACGTAGGCGACGACCACGCCGCTCCACAGGGTGGGCTCGCGACTTTTCAACTCCAGCAGGACTTGCTCGCTCTGGCAGCTCGGTTGGCAGGATCCCTCGCTGTCCTCCAGGGCGACATACAGAAGGGCTCCCGGGGTTTTTCCCGTTTCCATCCAGGCCGGGCGTCCGAGGCCTTGGAGCTCCTCCACTTTTTCACCCGGGACCAAGCCCACCTTGAAGGGACTTTCCCAGAACATGTCGCTCTTCACCTCGTGACCCAGGTGAAAACCGAGCTTGGTGCGGGCGATCGTGGGCTGCGAGAACTTGGTGAGCGACACCCACGCGTTCTGCGGCAGCGTGAAAGGGGCGAACAGATAACGTTCGGCCCCGGGCAGCCGCACCGAGATGATATTGGATTCGTCCAGGTACTCGGCGGATTCGGGCCGGGTCTTGGACAACCACGCGGTGGGACCGTTCGGGGACTCCGCCCCGACATCGAATTCCAGCAGGAGATTGCGGCGCTCCTGGCCGAATTGCCGCAGGTCCTTCGCCGGTGTCACATAACGATAAGGATGATCCAGAAAGGCGGTGAGTTGGTTTTTGCGGACGTCATAAAGCTGAAATCCATGCCCATTGCCCGTCGTGAGCGTGAAGGAGCTCCGCTTTTCCGGCACGGAGCCGCAGCCGATGAGGACGAGCAGGGGAGTGCAGAGCGAGAGCTGTTTCCAGGTATTTTTTGCCAAGATCACGGTGAAATCCATTCCTCTCTTGGAGCAACCACATTCCTCATCATAAACATTCCCGACCTTGATAGCGTCTAATATTTCCCAGGAGATCGCAATGAAATCGATTTTGATGTCAGGCTTTTTGTTTCTTTCCACCGTGCCGGCCATGGCCGCTTTTGAATGCGTGAGCGGCCAGACGCGGGGGCTGCTGCAAATTGAAGAATTGATGAGAAATGGTTACGCCCGCGCGTTTTTCTTTTCTCACGACGGGCAGGAGTCGGACTTGGCCGCGGTCTCCTATGCCGGCAAAGCGGACAATTTCATCGGCACGTTGCTCGATGACGAAGGCGATGACCTCGGGTCGATCGAAGTGCGCGGCACTTCCGCCAGGATGTGTTTGCACGGCCTCCATTTTCAATGCCAGAAAATCAACTTGAGCAAGTGACTCGAAAAGGTGCCAGGTCCTGTTTGTGGACACATGGCGACTTGGCACCTAGAAGATGTTGGAGCAGCGAAGGCTGGAGGCCGGGGCCTTGAGACGCAGGCGACGCAGGTTTTCTGGCACCGGGCAGCCGGCCAGGCACCAAAAGGTGCCAGGTCCGCAATGGACAAGCATCGCGTCACGAAACAGGACCTGGCACCCTATCGCGGCAGGCCTGCGGCTTCGCAGCTGGTGATCAATTCGGGATTCGCCAGGAAATCATCCGCCACTTGAGCCCGCGTCAACGTGCCTTTGTCGATCAGCGGGGCCCAATAGAGAACTCCCGCCGTGTCGCCGACGCGGCGATAAAGACCTTCATACAGGCGGCTCACGAATTTCGCGCCCGACAGCTTTCGGCCGATCTCGACGAACTCCGGGGCCTGCACGAAACTGATCGACAACTCCACGCAGGTCTGGCGGCCCTCGGCGTGGAATTTCACGCCCGCTTCGTCGGGGGCGCGCTGGTACAATTTCTGATAAAGACCGCGCACGAAGGCACGACGTTTTTCCAGATCGTCCTCGGTGCGCCCGTCACCGCGCACGGGCGTCGCCTTGGCGTGGGGATTCACCGCCGTGCGCCCGCGGGCGGCGCCGGGCGAGCAAATCAAATCCTGGGCCTGGCAAAAGCTTTGGAATTCCGGGGAGGCCAGGATCGTCTCTTCAATCTGCATGCGGCTGATGGCGCCGGTATTCAACTGCGAGATCCACACCGACAATCCCGCCAGGTCCGGTTCGCGCTCGAACAGGCCGCGATACACGCGTTGCAGGAAAACCTCGTTGCTGATCCGCGACGCTTGGGCGAAGTACTCGTCGCTCTCCAGAATCTGCACGGCCAAACCGGCCGCACCGAACGTGCGCTGACGGTAGAGGTCCGTCAGATGATCCATTCCCGAAGCGTCCACTTCCCGCTGCAGGAGCGCGCGGTACATCCGCGCGATGAAGGCCTGGGCCGCTTCGACGCTGCTCTCCGACGGCGGCGGCAAGGGCGCCGGCACGGGCGCGCGGGGCGGTTCAGGAGCGGGAGCGCCGTCCAGAATCAATGCCGTCCCCTGGCGGAGCAGATCGTTGGCCGCCAAACCCAGAGTGCGGCCGCGAACGCGGGCGGCCCACTCGGAACGCTCATGCTCCGTCGGAGCCCGCGCGAAGAGTTTTTGGAAAACATCGCTCACGACCTTGCGGCGGGCCTCCTCGGACCCGGCGACGTTGCGGAAAAAGTTCGCCCGTCCTCCTTCCACATAGATGCGGACGGGAAAGGCCGAAGCCTCCTCCCACGAGGGCTCGCGCCCCAAGAGCAGGCGATAGGACCAAATACCCACTTCGTAGTCGCTCACATTCAGCGCCAGGAAAGGCTGCATGCCCTGGTACAGCAGTCCCAAACTGCCTGAAGCCTTGCGCATCCAGAAGCCCATGGTCAGGCCGTCGTCTTCGGTGTTGAGGTGAGCGCCGTTGAAATCCACCAGGCAGCTGTTCCCGGTCTGGCATTCGTTGTCGTACATCTGCCAGGCGACGAACGCCGGGATGTTCAGCGTCTTCAGCCAGTACTGCACGCGCGACGCATAAGCGATGATGTCGGCGGGCGAGCTCTTGTTCTCCGGGATGCCGAACTCCGTGACCATGACGTTGTTGCGACCGAAGGCCGCGCTCGGTTGCGTGTGCTGGCGGATGTACTCGAGCGCCCCCGCGAGCACGTGGACATCGGACTGGTGAGTGGCGTCGTAAGCCGAGTACCCGTAGGCGTCGCAATCCAGGCGCGGCAGCACTTCCGTGGTGAGGGAGGTGGTCAGCAGCGTCTGGCCCGCGGCTTCCGCCGCCTGGCGCAAACCCGCCAGAAGATCCGGCCGGTAGGTGCGCACCACGGCGTTCACTTCGCAGACATGGTAAACGGCGACGTTGCGGGCGCCGGCCTCGATGCGCGCGCGGCGGACCGCGGCCTGTCGGGTTTTGAAGTACCTTTCGTAGTTGGCGTAAGCGACGGAGGTCGGCGGCACGACGTTCGGCTCTTTGACGGCGTAGCGGGCGTTGCCGAAATCCGCCAGGTGATTGTCGCCCTCGTGGTTCTGGATCAAAAACACGCGCCCCGTGCCGGCGTGATTCTGGATCAAGCGCCGGGTCAGCTGGTAGATCTCATGATCGATGTCGGCGATCTCGGCTTCGCTCAGAAAGCGGTTCTCGATGTTCGCCGCGGCGATGTGATCGTCGACCTCCAGGAAGAACGCCTTGAAGGGCATGTTGAAGGTCTCCACGAATTCCGGCTGCTCGATCAGATCGGCCAGCAGCATATCGGGATGCACGTTCGGATTGCGCGCGCGGAAATTGCCGCCGGAAGGCGAGTTCGGATCGACCCAGATTTTCAAGGAATTGAAGCCCAGGAGGCGCGCATCCATCGCCCCGCGGATCATGATCTTCGCGTCGAACAAGCCATTGGGATCGTACTGGGCCGCCGTGTGCGCCGTGCCGATCAAAGGCGCCATGTAGGGCCAGGCGTAAATGGCCTCTTGAGGGCTGGCGAAGGGGGTGAGGTTCAGGTTCGCGGAGGTGAGGAGGCTGAGATCGTTCGAGCTCTGCGAGCTTTCATCGAGGCTTTGCAGGGGCGAACAGCCCAGGGCGAAGAGCAGGGAAAAAGCCGTGGCGAGCGCGAAGAAAAGTGATCTCACTGTGTTCAGCCCCACCGGGAATCCACCGTCACGGACCACATATTCCCTGCTCCCAGATTAGGTGAAAGCCGGGTCTTTTCCCAGCTTTCCGCGAGGGGATTCCCGGATTGAGACCCTCGAAAAAGAGGCGCGAAAAAAATGGCGCACAGTGATTCACCACCCTTTCGACAGCTGTCGAAAGCGAGGACATCGACCTCCTGGCTTTGACATCTGAGCCTTTCGGGATGCGGTGCGGCCCGAAAGAGGACCTGGCACCCTAGAGGAAAAGGCGGGGGGTGTTTTTCTTGGGGGATCGCGCCTTGGGTTTTTTCTTCCATTGGAATTTCGTCATGTCGATGCCGCCGTTCGCGGCGACCACGACGCCTTCGGCGCGCAAACGCGTTTTTTGCAGCTGATGGTTGCGGGTGAGCACCGGAAAGGCGATGCGCCCCTGGGAACTCACCACCCGCTGCCAGGGCAATCCGTGCTTTTCCGAGGAGGACTTCAGGATCCACGCGACCCCGCGGCTGCCGTGGGGCTTGCCGCACAGGCCGGCGATCTGCTTGTAAGTCGCCACTTTGCCTCGCGGGATGGAGGCGATCATTTTGATCACGCGCCGGGAAAATTCCGTGGGTTCAGCCATGCCGGGCAAAGGTAACAGTTCCCTTTTTGTCGCGCAAGGCGCAACAAAAAGGGAACTGTTACCCGGCGGCGTTTTTCGCGAGGCGGACGGTCAGTTGGCCCAGGGTGTTCACGAAGCTCTGGTCGAAGTCGCGCTGATAGTCGAATTTCAGCACCTCGAAGGCGCGGTACGGGGGCATGCCCTTCGTCCCGGGCGGGGTCAGGACCAGATCGCAGAACATGTCCGCCACGGCCACCAGGCGGGCGAGCGGATGGATCTGGTCGCCGCGCAGGCGCTGCGGGTAACCGCCGCCGCTCATCATTTCATGATGTTGCCCCGCCACGGCGGCGATGTCCTCGGACATGCCCGGCACGGAATTCAGGATCAGGCGGCCGCGCGTCGTGTGGCTTTCCAGCAGGGCGCACTCGCTCTGGCTCAGCTCGAAACGCTTTTTCGTCAGCAGCTCCGGCGGCAGCTCCTTCTGGCCGATATCGTGGAAAAGGCCCGCCAGGTTCACCTTGAACAAAGTCGTGCGCGCCGTCCAGCCGTGCTTGTGGGCGATGAGGCTGGCGATCATGCTGACGGCGATGGCGTGCTCCGACATGCTCTGGGCGCTCAGGATCGAATCAAGTAATTTCGTTGTGTCGTCGTTCTTCAGCAGCAGGTCCACCGTGCTCGTCACCATGCTGGAGGCGTCCTTCAGCCGCTCGCGGTTGAAACCGCCGGAGCACAGGTTCTCCATCAGGGAGTCCGTCAGATGGCGGACGAAGTTCATCTTACGGTCGATCTCGATCAGGGGCTGGCCCTGCACGGCGGTGAAGAGCCGCATGTTGAAGCCGACGTAGCGCGCGAAGTCCTCTTTGCGCATGTAGAAATGCTCGATGCCTTTCGCCTGGTACATCTCGATGCGGTCGGTGGGGACGGACTGCCCCTGGCTGGCCAGACGGATGTACTTCTCGTCCGACAGGCGCAGGTAAATGTCCGTGGGCAGGGTGCTGCCCGAGATGAAATCCGAAATCTCCACCTGGCAGTAATCCGGGTCCATGCGGGGCATGACGGTGCCCGGGCTGCGGGTTTTTTCCTCGATCTGGGCGAGCGCGCGCAGCAGCTCCTCCTTGCGGAAGGGCTTGGACAGAAAGCCGTCCACGCCCAGCTCGTGGGCCTGGCGCACCTCCGCGAGTTCCGGGAACCCCGTCATCAGCAGGAACTGCGAGTTGGTTTTTTCTTTGACGAATTCCAGCAGCTTCAGGCCGTTCATCACCGGCATCTGCAGATCGGAAATGATCAGATCAAAGGACGTGAGCTCCAGAATGGTTTTCGCGACCAGTCCGTTTTCGGCCAGCCGCACTTCGTGGTTTTGCGCTTCCAGATGGGTTTTGAGCACCTGGCGGAAGACCTCGTCGTCCTCCACGATCAGAGTTTTTTTCCTCGCCTGCACGCCGTCCTCCTTACCACCAGACAATGACCCGGCCCGCGGCCCCGACGCCGCCGCTGCTCGAAGGTCCCAGGGCCGTGCTGCCGCCGCCCCCGCCGCCTCCGCCCCAGACCTGCACGAAGACGCGCTTCACGGTGGGCGGGACGATGAAGGTGTTGTTGCCGTCGTAGACTTCCATGTTGCCGAAGGGGATCGGCACGCCGGTCAGCTGGCTGCCGTCCACGGCGGGCAGGCGTCCCGAGGAGTCGAGTTGCACGATCTTGTTCGCGCCCGTGCCGACATCGACGTTCAAGGTGCCGCTCACGGTGATGGTGCCCGCCACCAGGCCCGTGCCCGCCGCGACGGAGGTGACCGTGCCGCCGGAGTTGTTGTCGGCGGCCGGCTCCCAACGGCTGTCGGCGGTGCTGTATTTCAGAACCTGGTTGTTGCCCGGCGCCGCGCCGGAGACGCTGACACCCTGGATTTTCCCGACCGTGGGGGCGCCCGCCGTGCCCGACAGATCGCCGCCGGCGCTGGCGTTCGCCTGCAAGGCGCCCGTGAGGCGGCTGTCATCGCCCGCCGCGAGCGTTCCCGCCGTGGTGCCGACGCTCAAGCTTGCGGCGCCCCCGAGGCCGGAGATTTGCGTGGAACTGATCGCGATGTTCGCGCAGATGAAGGTGTCCGTCAGCGATTGGTAGGACCAGACCTGGGCGGAGGTGCAACCGGTCGGGACCTGCGCCGCCGAGGCCACGCCGCGCAGCTGGCTCATGTTCGGGTGGGCGCTGACCCAGGCGCTGCCGTTCCAGATCAGGGCGTGCCCGGAGGACGCGCCGTTTTGCAAAGCGACGGTCGGCGTGCTCGCGCCCTGGCTCACCGTCAGGGGGGCCGAGGCCGAGACCTGCGTCACCGTGCCGCCGCTGCCCGCCGACGAGGTGATCAGCTCCCAGGAGGAACCCGTGTCGCGGAAAATTTTCTTCGTGTCCGTGGTGATGTAAAGTCTTCCGACCGTGTCCGCGAGGGGCATGGCGGCTTCCGTGCCCGACACGAAACTCGGGATGCCGGAGCTTTTCACGGCGTCGGTGATGCCGTAACCCGACAGGGTGGTGGGCATGCCCGTGAGGCTCGCCCAGGCGACATGGCTCCAGGACAGCGCGCCGTTGCCGTCGGTTTTCATGAACTGGTTCGCGAGCCCCTTGTCGACGGGCAGGATCAGATTGTAGGTGGAGGACTGCGCGGCCGAGGCCGAGATGTTCACGCCGATCGTCGAATTCGGCGGCGTCGCCTGGAGGACGGCGAGAGAGCGCGTGCTCGCGGAGTTGGCGGCGAGGCTGCCCGTGGTGCTGATGGAGGTGCTGCCGCCGATGGTGCCCGAGGTGATGGCGGCGCCCGAAACCTTTCCCGCCGTCGTGATGGTGGAGAAATCGCCGTCGCTCAGCGCGGCGCCGCCGGTGACGCGGCCATAGGCATCGTAAGTGACCTTGGCGGCCGTGCCGCCGGAACCGATGGTGGCGAGCGAGATCGTGCCCGATCCCGTGATGGTGCCGCCGCTCAGGCCCGTGCCGGCGGTGACGGAGGACACGGTGCCCGTGTTGAGGCTGCTCGCGATCCATTTGTTTTGCGATGAATTCCAGGTGAGGACCTGGCCGTTCGAGAGGCTCGTGATGTCCACGCTGCGTCCGGCGAGGGAGCTGTTCACGTAGGTCGGGGTGGCGTACTGCGGGGACGTGCCGGCGGCCAGGGCGATCAGCGTCGTGGCGGACGCGGTCAGGTCATCGATCTTGGCCTGCGTGGCGGTGGCGTTCGTCTGCAGGAACTCGCTGGCCGAGCGGCCGCCCAGGTACTGGGAGTAATAGGCGTAAGGAACATGGAAGATGTTCTGATCCATCGGCAGGCTGATGATCTGTCCGCCCACCTCGTAGCTGAGGCGCAGGCGGCGTCCGTCGCCTGGGGACGGATTGTAGGAACAACCGCCCGAGCCGGTCAGCAGGGCGGCGTTGCTGAAAGATTGCAAGAGGGTGAGCGAGGCGACGTTGCTGTTCGTGCCTTGCCCGACTTCAAGGGCGAAGACGCCGGAGGTGCCCGTCATGTCGCGGTTGTGGGTCTCGTCATAGAGCAGGCACAGGCCGTCGGGTGAACGCACCTGCAGGCGGAAGATCACCGAAGAGCTCTCCTCGGAGTTGACGCCGTCGGCCTGCAGGAGACGCCCTTGGAAAGTGAAAACCGCGGACAGCGGCGTCGCTCCGGCGGGACCCGCCGCCAGGATCAGGACCAGGAACAGAAGCGAGCGAATGAGGAAAGAAGGCGCGGCTTTTTTCATGGGAACTCCGTCATCAAAGTGGGTAAGTGGGAGGTGCTGACCCTTGACACTCCGTTGCTGTCTTTCAAGGAAATCGGACCCTCCGTGATTCCGGAGGTCGCCAGGATTTTGCGGCCCGAGGAGTGGGTGTGCAGCGACGCCCCGGACACGATGCTGAAGAGCATCTTGTTCGGCGGCGGCGGGAAGAACTCCACGCTCACCGTCATCGTGAAGGGCGCATGGCGTCCTTTTAATTCATATTTGTTTTCTTGTCCGATCTTAAAGGAAGAAAGACGGCGAGGCGATCAGGAAAGGAGGGGGTTTTCGACGAAGGGCCTGCCGGGCTTTGATCCTTCACAATCTTCGGACAAAGACCGGCGGTTGATTTTGAGCGAACTCGAGGGTCAGCGGCCGGAGCTCGCGGGAACGCGCGGGCTCACACGCTCGGGAAAATCCACGACGCCGGAATCCAGGTGATAGAGAGCGCTTTGGAACTTGAGTTCGCCTTTTTTCCAGCGCGAGCGCAGGATCTCGGAGCGCACGAGCAGATCGGCCGTGACGCCGTTCACGTTGGCCAGGCTCTCGGCCTCAACGTCCTTGGAGGGCGTCTTGCCTTTGAAGGACTGCAGGTGGGGATGCAGGTCGCGCACAAGGCCGTTCAGGGCGGGGCTGCCGGCGTCTTTGCCGTCGAGGGTGCCGAGGGCGGCCTTCACGGCGCCGCAGCTGGTGTGGCCCATGACGATGATCAGGCGGGCGCCCAGATGCTCGACGGCGTACTCGATGCTGCCCACGGCGTTGTCGTTCAAGGCCTCGCCGGCGGTGCGCACGGTGAAGATCTCGCCGAGCTTCTGGTCAAAGACGATCTCCGGGGGCACGCGGCTGTCGCTGCAGGAAAGCACGATGGCGTGGGGCTGCTGGCCCGTGCTCAGGCGGGCGACGTCGCGGTGGGACTGGCCGTCCTTGCGCAGGAAGCCCTTCAGGAAACGGCGGTTGCCGTTCTTCAGCCATTTCAACGACTGCTCCGGATCGACGGAAACCGCCGGCGCGTGGGAGGAGTGGGAGGCGGCGGCGGAAGCCGTGGCCGTGGCGGAAGCCTGGGAGCCAAGGCCGAGCAGGAGCGCGAAGAGGGCGAGACACTTCGGAAACATCGGGAAACCTCGAAGAAAAGAGTTTTTGGGGATTTCCTCGAGTTTAGAGCGGAAAAGGCGGAAAGGGCGAATGCCGAACGATGAAAAGGGCGCGAATGGGGTTTTGGTCCAGTCAAAACACCCGAAGTTTGAGGCTTCGGGTGTCGGATGACGGCAATCCGCCGATCAATGGGGGGCGTGGGCGGCCATTTCGTCCTCCACTTCCTGGACGGCCTCCTCGACCTCGATTTTGTCTTTCAGCCTGAGGAAGATGTGGCCGAGTTTGCGGCGCTCCTCCGGCTCCGAGTTCTTTTTGAATTCCGGCAGGAGTTCCTCCTCTTCCTCCTCGATGTGGTGCTCGACGAGTTCCGCCAGGACCTTCACGCGGGCGGTCCACAGGTCCTCGTCGTCGGTGCGCTTGGCCTCTTCGAGCATCTGATCCGCCAGGCCGTGCTCGACGTCGCCTTCCAGGGCTTCTTCGCGGGTGTCCTCGTCTTTTTTCATGTAGACGTACAGGGATTGCTCTTCCGGTTTGGCGTGGGTGACGAGCAGGGGCGCGAACTGCTCGAAAGCGGCCTTGCGCTCCTCGAGGTCCTTGTCGGTGTCCTTCATGATCTTGATGAGCTTCTTCAGAGGTTTGTGGTCTTCCAGAATGAGCTGGACGATGTCTTCCGCGGCGGTGTGTTTGTGAGCCATGGTTCCTCCCGGTTGACGCGTTTTGAAGAAAAACGCGGTGATGATTCTCAACGGAGGGAAAGCAAGGACGGTGCCGGGGCTGGGAGGGAATTGAAAGCGGCTTGAGAAGAGGGCCGGGGCAAATCACCCGTCAGGCCGTGGAAAGATGGGACTGATGGAAAACAAGGCGTTCCCCGCGGAAGAGGAACGCCTGTCAAGACACGGAATCAGTGGCCGCTGCGGCAGTAGAAACCGACCACGCACTGTTTGTTGTCGGCGGTTCTCACCGGCAGAGGGGCCAGGAAGTAGCGCACGCCGCAGTTGGTGTTTTGGCTGACGGAAATCGGGATCGGACCGTCACCCGTGCAACGGAAGTAGTAACCCGTGCTGGCGATCAGGTGCTGGGCGCTGGCGCAGCTCAGGTGGGCCACGTTGGTCCAAGCACCGGCGCGGCAAGCGGGTTGGCCGCTATGGGCTTGCGCGGCCAGGCCGGACAGCATCAGGGCGGCGAAAATCATGGATTTCATGGAATCTCCTTTAAAAGGATGGTTGGTTGATGCCGGCAAGCTACCTAAAAAGAGCCGTTTTTGTAAAGGAATGCTTGGCGATGGAAGCTTGTTTCTTGGCGGCGGGGCGGGGATTTGGTAAAGACCGCAGGGTATGGAAACAATTCTAGCCTGGATTCATCTGACTTTCGTGGCCGTGGTCACCCTTTTCCCGCCGGTCAATCCCATCGGGACGGCGCTGATCGTCGATCCTTTCCTGCATCAGTTGAGTATGCCGGAACGCAAGCAAGCCGCTTTTCGCATCGCTTTTTATTGTTTTCTCCTGTGCGCCGTCACCGCCGTGATCGGCAGCTGGATCTTCAATCTTTTCGGGATCTCCCTGCCGGTGGTGGAACTGGCCGGGGGCCTTTTGATCTGCCAGATGGGCTGGAACCTGCTGTCGACGAAACAGTCGAGCGACGCCGAGAAAACCCCCGCCGACGATTCCGCCCGCAAGAAAAACGTCGACGACCTGTTGTTTTACCCCTTGGCGTTTCCGATGACGACGGGGGCGGGCAGCATCTCGGTGGTCCTCACCTTGAGCGCGCACGGCCACGACCAGAATTGGGATGTTTACGTCAGCAACCTGTCGGCGATTTTCATGGCCATCCTCCTCACGACAGTCATGATCTACCTGTGCTACGCCTTCACGCCGATCCTGCTGCGCCGTCTGGGGGCGCAAGGGGAGCTCGTGGTCAACCGCCTGAGCGCTTTTTTGGTGTTCTGCGTGGGGCTGCAGATCGCCGTTTCAGGGGCGAGGCAGATCTTCGGACTGCATTAGGCCTCACAGATCCAGATAATAATGAACGATCATGTTGAGTTCGAGTTTCTCGTGGTAGCAGTCGTCGCCGGGGTTGTTGTCGCCCGTGATGACGAAGCCGAAACGTTGCGGGCCTGAGCCGGCTTTGGCACCGGTGTGCATGAGCAGCTCGGGATCGAATTGCAGGCGGATCTGGCCGGCCTTCTCCGACACGGGCCAGGCGCAGGAGGACAGCCCCTGGGCGCTCCCCAGGCAGTAGTCGTCGGCGGAGTTGCTGAAGCCGCCGCCCAGCAGTTTCGGCCAATCGAAAGCGTAAAGACCGAGCGGGGCGCCATCGACGCTGATCTGGCCGGCGGGCAGGCGGCTCTGCAGGGCGGTCTTGTTGTTGGAGGCGAGGATCTGCCCGTTGTGGGTCAGGAAAAAGGCGTCGTCGTAGCGGAAGCTCTGCAGGGACGAGGTCATCTGCACGTCGCACAGCACGGCGCCGTCGGGAAGGTTGAGGGTGCGGCTCTGCTCGTAGCGGGCCTGCATGGCGCCCTCTTTCATGCCGCCGTTGCCGTCCTGACCGAAGAGGCAGATGTTCGCACGCCCGCTCTCGACGCGGGTGTCGTCGAATTTCACGTTTTGCGTGAAGCTCTTCAGCAGGCCCTGCGCCGAGGCGTCCTGGCAGTGGCGCAGGATCTCGTCGACGGGACGCAGGGAGCTTTGCCGGTAAGCACCGGAAGCGTCGGAGAACGCCACCTGGGAGCAGTTGTTGTAGAGAAGCATCAAAAGCGAAGAAATGATGATTCCAAGAGCCCTTTTTTCCTGTGTCATGCGTCCCCTCACTCAAGAAATGAGCAAGAAAAGTGCCCGCGCGGCCCCGTCGGCGGCGAAATGGCGGCCTCACCGCCCGGTCGGAATGAGACATTCCCGTTCCGGGACGTCGATCTTCGCCAAACCGTCTGTTCGTTGGTGGGTTTTTTTTGCGGCTTGGCCCATGGTCGGGCGGGTCGGGGCCGGTCTTGAGCGACTCAACCTCGATTAAGTTGTCTTGGAGGGAGCCGATAGGAAAGCCAAGGAGTTTACCAGTGATGTTGTCACGCCTGAGCCTCAAAGCCAAATTGATCAGCGCCTTCCTCGTGGTCGCTTCCCTGTTGCTGGTGGTCGGAGTGACGAACTCCCGGTCCATGCGCCAGGTGGACGGGGATTACTCCAAGATCGCCGACATCAGCCTGCCGAATCTGAGCAGCGTGTACGAAATGGACTCGCAGGCGCAGACCATCGCGCAAAAGGTCGTCGAGCTGGGCCTGCAGAAGGTGCACGGCGACCAGGACGCGCAGCTGTCGGCCACCCTCGACGCCGACATCAAGGACTATGAACTCAGCGCCGCAAAATACAAGAAACTGCCGGACCTGCCGGGTGAAGAGGACCTTTACAAACCGGTCGCGGAACAATGGGAGAAATTCAAAGACCTGAGCCTGCGTTTGAAGGCCCTTCACGACAGCCCCACGCCGGAATCCGCGGCGGAATTTTTGCAGATCTATGAGGCCTCCTACGGCAAGTCCTACGACGATTACGCCGCCAGCAGCGACCAGCTGATCCGGTTCCACCGTGACCGGGCGGCGGTTTTTTCGGCGCAGGCCAAAGAGACCGGCGCTTTCGCGCAGAATCTGTCTTTCGTTCTGGTGGCGGCCGGCTTCCTCCTCGCCGTCGCCCTGGGCTGGCTGAGCGCCGCCAACATCGGCAACGCCTTGGCGGGCATCGTCCGCCGGATCGAATCCGGCTCCGACGAAGTGGCTTCCGCCGCCTCGCAGATCTCGGACTCCAGCGCGCAGTTGAACGACAGCACCACCGAGCAGGCCGCCGCCATCCAGGAGACCGCCGCGTCCGTGGACGAATTGACCGCCATGGTCCAACGCAACGGCGACAATGCCGAGCAGTCGCGCCAGAGCTCCGGCCAGAGCAAGAGCGCCGCCGAGAACGGCAAGCAGTCCATCGAGGAGATGATCCACTCGATCGAGGAGATTTCCACCTCGAACAACCTGATCATGCAGCAGGTGGAAAGCGGCAACAAGGAGATGGCCGAGATCATCAAGGTCATCAACGAGATCGGCAGCAAGACGAAGATCATCAATGACATCGTTTTCCAGACGAAGCTCTTGTCCTTCAACGCCTCGGTGGAGGCGGCCCGCGCCGGCGAGCACGGCAAGGGCTTTGCCGTCGTCGCCGAGGAGATCGGCAATCTCGCGGCCATGAGCGGCGGCGCCGCCAAGGAGATCACCGAGATGCTCGACAGCGGCACGCGGAAGGTCGACAGCATCCTGCAACAGACCCGCGGTTCCGTCGAACGCCTGATCCAGGAGGGCAAAGAGAAAGTCGAGCGCGGCACCCGCGTCGCCCAGGAGTGCAGCGGGGCCCTCGAGCAGATCCTGCAAGCCGTGGGCGGGGTCGATCACATGATCTCCGAGATCGCCAGCGCGTCGCGCGAGCAGGCGCAGGGCATCGGCGAGATCAACAAAGCCATGACGCAATTGAACCAGGTGACGGCCCAGAACTCCCTCGTGGCCCAGCAGTGCGCTTCCGCCTCCGAGCAGTTGAGCGACCAGGCCGTGGGCCTGCGCGGTCTCGTGCTCGAGTTGAACCATCTGCTGAGCGGCCGCTCCGGGGAGTCCGTCCCCGCCGCCCCTCCCGGGAGCCCGGTCCGGACGACGAAATCCCGGATGGAGCCCGCGAACGTGGTGAAGCTCCATCATCCGGCCAGAAAAAAACCGGCTCAAAAGCCGGCTTCCTCCGCGCCCGTGAGGGCGCATCAAAAAGCGGTCGGGGACGAAAGAACGCCTTCGTTCAGTGATCCCGGTTTCAGCGAAGACTGAGTCTCAGGGACTCGTCGCTTCGCTGTCATCCACGCTGGCGGGCAGCCGCTCCATTTCGGCGTCGGTCGAGACGCCCAAAGCCTGCAGGGTCGCCGTGTCGGCGTCACCCGTGACGCTCAGGCTGTTTTCAACCTGGAACTGGCGGATGGCGGCGCGCGTTTGCGGGCCCATCAGGCCGTCCTCTTTCACGGAGGCCGTGGTCTCCTCGTTCAACGCCGTTTGCAGGCGGCGGATTTCCGAGGAGGACAGGTAAGTCGGCGAAGACTGTTCCCAAGATCGCGCGGACAGGGGCTCGCTCCCGGTCGAAGTGGTCGAGGCCTTGTTGCTGCCGTCAGCCTGGGCCGTGACAGCCGCGGCGATGAAAGCGCCCGTCGTCAAGAGGTGTCGGAAGGTCATCATGGGGTCTCCTTTCGAGTTCGATCCATTCGAACCCTGTCATGGGGAGACTTTATCAAGGCCGCAGTCGGGCGGACAAAGGCGATCCCGAGAATAAACCATGAAGAAAATGACAAGGTCCAGGCCGGTCGGGATCAACTATTTTTGATGAGTCGACCGGGCCACCCGCGTTTCGGCGGTCACGCAGCCCTGGCGGGCCTGGGCGATCAGTTTGCCCGTGAAAACGCCGGCGGCCTGCGAAGTTCCCGTCATCCGGTCGACGCCGCCGCCGGGAACGGTCGACAGGACGCGTTCCCCTTCCTCGCGGTAATGGTGCCCGCGGGGGGGCAGGTTGCTGGTGTTCAGCAAAACGCCGTGGGCGTCGGTGGCGGTGACGGAAAACAGGGACGCGTAGCCGTAAGAGGAGGGATAGAAGAAGCGGCTGTGGTCCAGGGGTTTTTTGTTGCCGCTGGCGCTGACGACGACGACGCCGCGGGCGGAGGCCTCGGCGAACAGCCGGCGTTCGCTTTCGGCGGGCTCGTAACCGCCGCCGGAAATGTGGATCAGGTGCGCCCCTTGGTCCAGGGCGTAGCGGACGGCGGCGCCGAAGGCCTTCGCCGTGCAGGGGAAGCCTTTTTTGCGGCAGTACTTCAACGTCATGAAGCGCACGCCGCTTGAGGCGCGGCTCATCTGCGGGTAGCCGCCCACCAGTCCCGCCACGTGGGTGCCGTGGCCGGATTCGTCGGTGAGGTCGGCGTTGCCTTGGGCGAAATTCCACCCGTGCACGTCGTCGACCAGGCCGTTGCCGTCGTCATCGACGCCGTTGGTGGCCTTGTCGCGGCCGAATTCATCGAGGCCGGTCTCGCCGGGGTTCGTCCACAGCGAGGAGGAAAAGAAGGGATGCCGCACATCGAGGCCGCTGTCGATGACGGCGACGACGACCGGATTCGGTCCCGAAGGCAAGAAAACGCAGGGAGCCTCCGCCCAGGCCGTGGCGGATGACAAGAAAAGCGCCGCGTGAAGAATTCCCCATCTGATGTGCATGGGAAAAGTTTACGAAAACCTCACAACTCCGCAAACGAAGTTTGCGAAAGCGAGGGAAACGACGGATTGGCGCGGCTTTCCGGCTGCCGCCTGACACTAATGCTGGGAGCTCATGCGTTCGCAGCTCTGGGCGCAAGTCCTGCACGCCGCCGCGCAGGTCTCCAGGGCCTCGTCCTCCTCCTCGAAATCCTCGCAGTCCTCGGCGCAGGCCCGGCAGATTTCCGCGCAAACCTCGCAGGCGCGGTGATGAAAGGTCGAGTCGCGCATCAGGAAGTTCGCCGTGATGGCGCAGATCTCCGCGCAATCGTGCAGCAAGCGGATATGATCGGCGTCGGCGTGTTCGCCTTTTTTCTCGAGGCTGTGAAACATCAGCTGTTCGCAGATCTGGTGACAGGCCAGGCAGTTCCGTATGCACTCCTGGGCTTCCTCGGGAAGATTCTTGAAGATTTTGCCGGTGCTCCCCAGGGACACGTTGGGTTGAATGACCATCTCGCCTCCTCCGCCCCTGAGCTTGGCAAGGGGAGGCGCAAAGAGAAAGCCGTCACGGGTCTTTTGATGAATTCTTCCGCTCGGATTTCACTCGAGGTCCGAGAGCGAGAGATCGAAGCGGAAGGTTTCGCCGCGCGCGTCGCGGGCCGTGAAGCACCCTTGTCGCTGGGCCGAGACGTTGAAACCGGCGCCCCACCACCGGTAACCGGGCACGTCGCTGACGGTGTTGGCGCGGCTGCGGGGATTCTGCAGAAGCTCGAGGCGTCCCTCGCCGCGGTTGTCGCCGACGAGATTGCGGGAATAAAACCGCCACTGCAGCCGACGGTCGCGGTCGAGCTCGCCGTCGGGCGTGCGCACCTCGAGCTGCTCGGCGGTGTGGTACAGGATCTTCAGCTCGGGATCGGCGAGCATTTTTTCGTACAAACGCGCCATCTCGCGAACGGGGATCGGGGCGTAGTCGCGATCCCACTTGTCTTGAGGGATGAGAAAATGCGAATGGCCCATGTCGGGGAAAAAGACGCCGTCGATGTAATCCAGGCGCCAGGCTTCCTCCAGATGGCGGCGCACGGAGCGGATGAACGACTCCGGCAGGCGCACGGGCCCGCCGCGCGAAAGATCATAAGGCAAAATCCAAGCGGATTGGCTTTCATCCCAGAAAGCCCGTTGCGGCAGTCGCCGGGGGGACGCCAGGATTTCCTGAAAGCGCGTGATCAAGGCGGGCAGACTGTAGGACCACTGGAAGTCCGAGGCCCGCAGAACCTCTTCGTTCGGCGCGGGCGGCGGACATTGCGAAAAAGCCACAGAGTGGAGCAGCAACTTCAGAATCAGGGCGGAGAGGGACAGCGTCATGCGGTGATGATGGCAAAAAGCGCTCAGAAGGGCCGCGCGCGGCGCAGCGAAATCCTGACAATTCCCTAACATGAGGGCATGAAATGCCAGTGTTAGGGTCGAGCCACGAAGCCAAACCACGATCGGAGCCTCACCATGCTTTCCAGCATTTTTCTGAGTCTTTTCATGAGTTTCAACCTTCACGCCCAGTCCACGATCAAGATCGATGGATCGAGCACGGTTTTCCCGATCACGGAGGCCATGGCGGAGGAGTTTCAGACGTCCAAAAAAGGCGCCGTGCGCGTGACGGTGGGCATTTCCGGGACGGGCGGCGGTTTCAAAAAATTCTGCCGCGGTGAAACCGACGTGCAGGACGCTTCGCGCCCGATCTCTTTGTCGGAAATGGAAAGCTGCCGCAAGGCCGGCGTGAAGTACGTCGAGCTGCCCATCGCTTATGACGCCATCGTCGTGGCGGTGAACCTGAAAAACGATTGGATGACGGAAGCCGCGGTTCCGGACCTCAAAAAAATGTGGTCCCCGGAGGCGCAAGGCAAAGTCACGCAGTGGGACCAGGTGAACGCCCAGTGGCCGAAAGAAAAACTGAAGCTCTTCGGCGCGGGTTCCGACTCGGGCACTTTCGACTTCTTCACGGAAGCCATCGTGGGCAAGGCGAAATCCAGCCGCGGCGACTACACCGCCAGCGAGGACGACAACACCCTCGTGATGGGCGTCGCCAACGACCGTTTCGCCCTCGGTTACCTGCCTCTGGCCTACTACGAGGCCAATAAAGCGAAGCTGCGCGCCCTGCCGGTGAAAAACGCCGAGGCCTCCGCCAAAGTGAAAAGCGTTCTGCCCAGCCGCGAGACGGTGGAGAACGCGACCTACTACCTGGCGCGCCCGATCTTCATTTACGTCTCGGAGGCGTCCTTGAAAAAGCCGGAGGTGCGGGAGTTCACCGAGTTCTACCTGAAGAACGCCGCGGAGATCGTGCCCTCGGTGAAGTACGTGGCCCTGCCGGCCAAGGCCTACACGATGAGCCTCGAGCACGCGAAGAAGAACCGCGTCGGTTCCATCTTCGGCGGCAAAGAGCCCATCGGCATGAAGATCGAAGACTTGTTGAAGCGCGAAGCTTCGATGTAAGGTTGGGGATGTGAGTCGACTGACCGCTTTCACTTCCGCTGACCATCCGGTGCGTCGCTGGCGCCGGATGAAGGAGCGCTTCATCGAGGCGATCCTGTTCCTCGCCGCGACCTCCTCCGTCTTCGTGACTTTCGGGATCGTCTGGATCCTCGTCAAAGAGTCCATCCCGTTTTTCGCCCATGTGCCGCTCGGGGAATTCCTGACCGGCACCGAGTGGACGCCGCTTTTTGAAAACGCCCGCTTCGGCATCCTGCCTTTGCTGTGCGGGACCCTGCTGTCGACCGCCATCGCTTTGTCGGTGGCGATCCCCCTCGGAACGGTGGCCGCGGCCTTTTTGTCCGAGTACACGAAGCCCTGGCTGCGCGAGATTCTGAAGCCGATCCTGGAGTTGCTGGCGGCGGTGCCGACGGTGGTCTACGGTTATTTCGCCCTGCTTTTCGTGACGCCGCTCCTGCAGAAGATCCATCCGGACCTGGGCGGGTTCAACGTCCTGTCGGCGGGTCTGGTGATGGGCATGATGATCGTCCCTTACGTGAGCTCCTTGAGCGAGGACGCCATGCGCTCGGTGCCGGGGCATTTGAAAGAGGGCTCCTTCGCTTTGGGGGCTTCGCGTTTTCAGACGATCTTCCGCGTGGTGATCCCCACGGCGTTTTCCGGCATGACGTCCGCTTACATCCTCGCCATCTCGCGGGCTTTGGGGGAAACCATGGTGGTGTCCATCGCCGCCGGCATGCAGCCCAATCTCACGGCCAATCCTTTGGAACCGGCCGCGACGATCACGGCCTTCATCGTGCAGGTCAGCATGGGCGATCTTCCGCACGGCTCCATCGGTTACCAATCGATTTACGTGGCGGGACTGACTTTGCTCTTTTTGACTCTGTGTTTTAATGTCCTCGGTCTATGGCTCCGTCAAAAGTACCAGGAGAAGGAATGAGCACCGCCGTTCTGCAAAGCGAGCGCGCTCAGGTCCTCGACATGCGCGCCAACATCCGTCGCCGCCAGTGGGTGGATCTCGCCTTCGGCGTGGCGGGGCTTCTGGCTTTGCTGTTCGCGTTGCTGACCTTGCTCGCTTTGATCATCGATCTGGCCATGACCGGCGTGCCGCGCTTGTCGTGGGAGTTCTTCACCAACTTCCCGTCGCGCTTTCCGGAGCGGGCGGGGATCCTGTCGGCCTGGGTGGGGAGTTTCGCCATCATGATCACCACCGCCTGCTGCGCGATTCCGCTGGGCATCGCGGCCGGGGTGTATCTCGAGGAGTACGCCTCCAAGAACTGGCTCACGGGTTTGATCGAGCTCAACATCATCAACCTGGCGGGCATTCCCTCGATCACTTTCGGGCTGATGGCGCTGGGGCTCTTCGTTTACCAGTTCCAGCTGGGGCAGAGCATCCTGACCGCCGGTCTGACCCTGGGTCTTTTGGTGCTGCCGATCATCATCGTCACGACACGTGAGGCGATCCGCACGGTGCCGAACTCCATCCGCGAGGCGGCCTACGCCTTGGGGGCGAGCCGTTGGCAGATGGTGTGGGATCATCTGCTGCCTTACTCTTCGGGCGGCATCCTGACGGGCGTGATCATTTCCCTGTCGCGGGCGATCGGGGAGACGGCGCCCTTGATCACGGTGGGGGCTTTGACTTTCATCGCCTTCCTGCCCCATCCGCCGGTGATGGCGGAGTTTCCCTTCTTGTCCTTCCAATGGTTGAAGGATCCTTTCACGGTCATGCCCATCCAGATGTTCAATTGGGTGAGCCGTCCGCAGCCGGAGTTCCACGTGAACGCCGCCGCCACGGGCGTGATTTTGCTGGTGATGACCCTGGTGATGAACGGCATCGCCATCTGGATCCGCTACCGCTTCCGTCAACGTCTGAAATGGTGAGAGCATGACCACGAACACGAATCTCAATCTGCGCGCCGAAGTCAAAGACCTCAGTTTCAGCTATGGGCCGAAGAAGGTTTTGAACAGGGTTTCGATGCCGATCTACGAAAACCGGATCACGGCTTTGATCGGCCCTTCGGGCTGCGGCAAGACGACGCTCCTGCGTTGTTTCAACCGCATGCACGATCTGTACGCCGCCACCAACTACGACGGCGAGATCCTGCTGCATCCGGAAAAGCGCAACGTCCTGGCCCGCGACGTGGATCCCATGGAGGTGCGCATGCGCATCGGCATGGTGTTTCAAAAGCCGAATCCCTTCCCGAAGAGCATCTTCGAGAACGTCGCCTACGGCCTGCGCGTGCGCGGCGTGCGCAAGCGCAGCTTCATCGAGGACCGCGTTGAAAAGTCTTTGCAGCAGGCGGGTTTGTGGAGCGAAGTGAAAGATCGCCTTCCGTCGCCGGCGACGGCTTTGTCCGGCGGTCAGCAGCAGCGTCTGTGCATCGCGCGCGCCCTGGCGACGGAGCCCGAGATCCTGTTGTTGGACGAGCCCACCTCGGCCCTGGATCCGATTTCCACGACCCACATTGAAGAGCTGATCACCGAGCTCAAAAAAGATTGGACCATCGTCATCGTCACCCACAACCTGCACCAGGCCTCGCGCACGGCGGATTACACGGCCTTCATGTACCTGGGCGACCTCATCGAATTCGACACCTCGGACAAGCTCTTCACCACGCCCCGCGACCCCCGCACCGAAAACTACATCACCGGCCGCTTCGGCTAGAAGGTACCGCCTACTTTCTGGTATCCCATCGCGTCGAAAAGTCGCCCTCCACCGCACGTCTTCGGCCTTTTGAACACATGCTGTTTGCTTCACATGACGAGGCGCTATTGGCTTGCCGGGAAAAAGCCCCCATCCTGAACGGAATCTTTTCCTCCAGGAGGTCACATGTCGATTTTTCAGCAACCGAAATCAAAACGGGCCATTTGGGATGCGGACGATTGCGCCTTGATCCTGATCGATTACCAGCCGGAGATGTTCTGTTCCGTGCGCTCATCCGATCCGGCGGCGATTGAAACCAATGTCGTTGCCGTCGCCAAAGCGGCCATGGCCTTTCAGATTCCCGTGATTCTCAGCACCGTGGCGGTCGAGATGGGGGTGAATCAGCCGACGATCGAATCCTTGCAGGGGGCCCTGCCCGGGGTCGTGCCCATCGATCGGACGGGGATGAACGCCTGGGAGGACCCGGTCTTCGTTGAGGCCATCAAGGCCACGGGTCGCCGCCGTTTGGTGTTTGGCGCGCTTTACACGGAAATTTGTCTCGCTTATCCCGTGCTCGAGGCTTTGCAGGACGGTTATGAGGCGAGTTTCATCGCCGACGCGGTGGGCGGTGAGTCCAAAGTGGAGCACGAGATGGCCATTTTGCGGATGATTCAGGCGGGGGCCGCTCCGAACACGACCATCGCCATGATCGCCGAGTGGTTCCGTGATTGGAAGTCGCTACGCGCCCAGGCCGGTCGTGAGGTGTTGATTCCCCTGTTCAAGGCACGCCGTCAGGCCGAGAGCGAGAGCATGCCGGTCGCACCAAAGGACACGACACTCGGGACCCCCGCCCCCCATTGACGGACAAGCCGTGCCCTTGGTTTTTCAATCCTCAAAGGATTGACCCCCGCCGGACAAGCGGCGCGTCACCAAAAGGTGCCAGGTCCTGAAAGGGGAAGCACCGCTTCCCCTTTCAGGACCTGGCACCTTTTTCAACGCGATGGGATACCAGAAAGTAGGCGGTACCTTCTGTACCTGCTACGCTGGTGGGATGGAATTTTATCAGGTTGCCCCGAGTCTTTCGAATCGCTTCGAGTCGGATCCCCTGCTTCGGGATTCGTTGCAAAAACTTTTGCCGCCCGAGGTGTGGGCGAAGATTCAGCCGCATTTGCGGCATGTGGGGGAACTGGCCGTCACCGATTGGCTCGAATGGAGCGCCGACGCGGAAAGAAATATCCCGCAGCACGTGCCCTTTGATCCCTGGGGGCGCCGCCTCGATGAGATCCGCATGGCGGAAGGCTGGAAAAAACTCGAAGCCGCCGCCGCCACGGAGGGCATCGTCGCCAGCGCATACGAACGCCAGCACGGGGAGTTCTCTCGCGTCTATCAAGCGGCTTTGTTGTACCTCTTCCATCCCTCCAGCGCTTTCGTGTCCTGCCCCTTGGCGATGACGGACGGGGCGGCGCGCGCCATCGAGCTCTACGGCGACGAGGAGCTCAGACAAAACGCCTTCCGGCATCTGACCTCACGGGACCCGAAGTCGTTCTGGACCTCGGGGCAATGGATGACGGAGCGAACGGGGGGATCCGACGTGTCGGAGACCTCGACGATCGCGAAGCCCGCGCCCCAGGATAAAAACTGGAGCTGGCAACTGCACGGCGTGAAGTGGTTCACCTCGGCCACGACCTCGCCCATGGCGATGTTGCTGGCGCGTCCCGAAGGCGCGGTCGGCGGCAGCCGGGGCTTGAGCCTGTACTACACCGAATTGCGGGATCAGGAAGGGCGCCTGAAGAACATCGAGATCCTGCGCCTGAAAGACAAGCTCGGCACGAAGGCCCTGCCGACGGCGGAATTGCAGCTGACGGGAACCCCGGCCCGTCTGGTGGGCGGCGAAGGCAACGGCGTCAAAAAAATCTCCTCTTTGTTCAACATCACCCGCGTCTACAATTCCATCTGCGCCATCGGCCACGCCCGCCGCGCTCTGGACCTGGCCTGGAGCTACTCCTGGGTGCGCAAAGCCTTCGGCAAAAAGCTCGTCGATCACCCCTTGCACCGCGAGACCCTGGAGTCCCTGGAAAAAGACTTCGCCAAGTCCTTCCGTTTGACCTTCTTCGTGGCGCATCTGCTGGGCCGGGACGAATGCGGCACGGCCAGCGACTCCGAGCGCACCTTGCTGCGCGCCCTGACGCCGATCGTGAAGCTGTCGACGGCCAGGACCTGCATGAGCATCTGCAGCGAAGCGGTGGAGGTTTTCGGCGGCGCCGGTTACATCGAGGACGTCGGCATGGCCCGCCTGCTGCGCGACGCCCAGGTGTTCTCCATCTGGGAGGGCACGACCAATGTGCTCGCCCTCGATTTCCTGCGGGCCTTGTCGAAGGAAAACGCCGGCCCGGTGCTGATGGAATTCCTGAAGGATCAAAGCGGCGCGGTTATCGACGAGATCCGCCTGATCCTGGCCCACGCCCTGCGCGGCGAGCAGGACGAGCTCGAGCGCAAAGCGCGCCGCCTGGCCCTGCTGGTGGCGGAGGCCGTGGCGATGCAACTTGAGAACCAGGAGGGATCATGAAATACCCCGTGCGCCGCCCTTTGGCGAACCGTGAGGACGTCCAGGAGATGGTGGACACCTTTTACGCGAAGGTGCGCCAGGATCCTTTGATCGGGCCGATCTTTGATGATGTGGCGAAGGTGAATTGGGACGAGCACCTGCCGAAATTGTACGATTTCTGGAGCGATCTGCTTTTGGGTACGGACGATTACAAAGGCCGGCCCTTCCCCCCGCATCGTCCCCTGGGGCTCGAGATCCCGCATTTCGAACGCTGGCTGCAGCACTTCATCGGCACGGTGGACGAGCTTTTCATCGGCCTGAAGGCGGACGAAGCCAAGGTCCGTGCCCTGCGCATCGCCCGGAATTTTTCGATCAATCTCGGCCTGATTGAGATTTAGAAATCACTTCCGCGGCGGAAGTGAGCCGCATCCGATTGACGTCTCTGCCGCCAGACTTTCAGGGCCGCCACCAGGGCCAGCACGAAGAGAATCAGGTAGCGGTTCTTCGAGATGCTGAAATTCGATTCCGTCACCGAGCCCACGTAGAAAGTGATCTGCGCCGCGAGCAGACAGGCGGCGAGCGCATCCTCGAACAGGATGCCCGTCGGCCGGCGCACCAGGCGCCAGTTCAGCACGAGGAAGGACCCCAAAAACAGGACATAGCAAAGAAGCCCGAGGGCCCCGGTCCCGGAAAGGAAATGCAGGTACTGATTGTGGGCGTGGCTCTCGAACTGGTCCGTGGGCAGGTTCATGCGGTCGTAGTACTCGCGCAGATGCCGGCGGTTCTCGCTGTAGCCGACGCCGAAGATCGGGTGATCGAGGAACATCCGCCAGTTCGTCTGCCACAGCACCACGCGCTGGCCGTCGTAGCTGCGGGAGGGGTCAAAGGCCTCGGTCACGCGATCGCGCAGCACCGGCACGGAGAACGCGAGCAACACGCCCGTCACGACGACGGACAGGCTGAGGATCCAGCCGCGTTTTTTCCACAGCAAAGGCGGCAGGACCAGGGCGGCGGCCAAAATGCCGATCCAGATCCCGCGGGTCATCGACAGCAGCACGGACAGATTGAGAACCAGGGCGATCAGCAGGAAGCCCCAGGCCGGCGTGCGGCGCTCTTTCCAGATCACCAGCCAGGCGGCGGCGAAACCCGCGGCGACCGGTCCCATGGTGTGGGCGAAGGGCATGGGGTTGTTGAAAAACCCGCCGACGCGACCGACGGCCTCGCCGGGGTGCAGGGGGCTCGCGTTCATCACCCAGGCCAGGAGGCCGAAGACCGCCGTCACCAGGGGCGGGGCGACGATCCAGGCGCCGTCGCGTTCATCCAGGCGGATGAGGCTCAAGAGATAGATCCACAGGCCCAGTTCGAGCATCCAGCGGAATTCCAGAAAATTCCGCCACTGCTCGCGCCCGATGCCGACCTCGGAGCCGGCGACGACGAAAATCCCCACGGCCACCACGAGCAGCCAACCGACGCACAGATGCGCCAGGCGCGAAGAGCGGAATTTCGCCCACAGGGCGCGGCGTTCTTCCGGATGCTGGATCAGGCGGACGACGGCATAGATGAAAAGGAGACTCGCCGCCGCGTCCATCACCGATTGCGAGGTGAAGAGCGACAGCCAGAAGAAGAACAGCAGCCCGCGCAGGAGTTTCAGGCTGTCCATCACTGCGGACGTCCGATGGCGAAGTACTTGATGTGCATTTCGCGCATGGCTTTCGGGTTGTAGATGTTGCGGCCATCGAAGATCAGGTGCTGCTTCATGGATTTTTTCATGCGTTCGAAGTTCGGCTCGCGGAAGGATTTCCATTCCGTGATCACGCACAGGGCATCGACGTCCTCGAGGACGGAGTACTGGTCTTCGGAGAAAGTCAGTCCCGGCACCTGCCCGAAAAAGGCCTTGGCCGGTTCCGTGGCGGCGGGATCGTAAGCCTGCACGGTGGCGCCTTCCGCCAGGAAGGCGCGGATCACGTCCAAGGCCGGGGCTTCGCGGATGTCATCGGTGAAGGGCTTGAAGGCGACGCCCCAGACGGCCAGGCGTTTGCCGGAAAGACCGCCCAGCTGGCGGCGGACCTTGTCGACGAAGTTCTCGCGCTGGCGCTGATTGGTGCGCACGACGGCTTCCATGATCTCGAGGCGTTCGTCGTTTTCGACACCCGTGCGGATGAGGGCCTGCACGTCTTTCGGGAAGCAGGACCCGCCGTAGCCGATGCCGGGATAGATGAAGTGCGGGCCGATGCGGGGATCGGAGCCCAGGCCGCGGCGCACCCATTCGATGTCGGCGCCGACCTTCTCGCAGATGCGGGAGAATTCGTTCATGATCGAGATGCGCGAGGCGAGCATCGAGTTGGCGGCGTACTTCGTCATCTCGGCCGAGGTCGGATCCATGACCAGCATCGGCTGGCCTTTCTTGAGGAAGGGTTCATAGAGGCGTCCCATCAGTTCCGCGGCCCTTTCGGATGAAGCGCCGACGATGACCCGGGCGGGTTTCATGCTTTCCTCGATGGCGGCGCCTTCGCGCAGGAATTCCGGATTGGAAACCACGTCGAAGTGATGGTTCACGCCGCGCTCGGCGAGGATTTCGGTGATCAGGTCGCGGACTTTTTTGTTCGTGCCGACGGGCACGGTGGACTTGATGACGACGCACTTGGGGCCGTTCATCTCGCGGGCGATGGTTTCGGTGACCTGCAGGACGTATTTCAGATCCGCCGAGCCGTCGACGTCGCTCGGCGTGCCGACGGCGATGAAGAGCAGATCGCTGCGGCGGACGGCTTCAGCGAGGTCCGTCGAGAAGCTCAAACGCCGCCCTTTGATGTTGCTGTTCATCATCTCCTCGAGGCCGGGCTCGAAGATGGGGCTTTGGCCTTCGTTCATGAGGGCGACTTTCTTGGCGTCGACGTCGACGCACAGGACCTCGTTGCCCATTTCCGAGAAACAAACCCCCGTGACCAGACCGACATAACCCGCGCCGAAGATGGAAATCTGCATAAATCAAAACCTCAGTTCGAAAGGGAGGAAAGAACCTCTTTGAGAGTGGCCGCGACGCGATCCTGCTCTTCGTCGGTCATTTCCGGGAAGAAGGGCAGGCTCAGGATTTCCCCCTGCAGACGGGCTGCGACGGGGAAGTCGGCGGGACGATGTTGGAAACGCTCGTAAGCTTTCAGGAAAGGCAGGGCCACGGGATAGTGGACGCTCGCCTCGATGCCGCGGTTTTTGAGTTCCGCGTGCACCTGATCGCGTTTCGGCACGCGCACGGTGTAGAGGTGGAACACATGCTCTTCGCGGGGGGGCAGCTCGGGAAGAATCAATTTCGGCGTGTCCTTGAGCAGCTGGTCATAGCGGCGGGCGCGGTCCTTGCGGGTTTCCGTCCAGGCCGTGAGGTGGCGCAGTTTCACCCGCAGCACGGCGGCCTGCAGGCCGTCCAGGCGCGAGTTGTAGCCTTCGATGTCGTGATCGTATTTGGCGATGCGGCCGTGGTTGGCGAGTTTGCGCACGCGGGTGGCAAGCTCCTCATCGTTCGTGGTCACGGCGCCGGCATCGCCGTAAGCGCCGAGGTTCTTGCCGGGATAAAAACTGAAGCTGCCGGCGTGGCCGAGGCTGCCGGCGATGCCGCCCTTCCAGCGGGCGCCGTGGGCTTGCGCGGAATCCTCCAGGCAGAAGATCTCGTGACGGCGGCAGAGGTCCATCAGGCGGTCCATGTCGACCATGCGGCCGTAGAGGTGAACCGGGATGACGGCGCGGATTTTCCCGCCGGCCTTGTGGCCGCGCGCGCGGAAGAGCTCTTCGACGCGGTTCAGATCCAGGTTGAAGGTCGTTTCATCGACATCGACGAAGACCGGCGTGGCGCCGGCGGCGGTGACCATCTCGGAGGTGGCGATGAAGGAATTCGCCGGCACCAGGACTTCGGCGCCGGCACCGAGACCCGCGGCCTTGAGGATGAGGAACAGCGAGTCCGTGCCGTTGGCGACGCCCACGCAGAACTTGGCGCCGCAGGCGGCGGCGAATTCTTTTTCAAAGGCCTCTTTGTCGGGGCCGCCGATGAAGCTCGCGCCTTGCAGGGTGCGGGCGATGGCTTCGTCGATCTCGCCGCGGATTCTCTCGTACTGGCGTTTCAGGTCCATGAAGGGGACTTTGCTCATGAGCGCTCCTTGGCGGGACGGGCGGGATGGCCGTAGGCGACGACGCCGGCGGGGAGGTCCCGGGTCACGTTCGAGGCCGAGCCCACCAGGGTGCCGGCGCCGATCACGACAGCGGGGGACAGCGTGGAGTTGGCGCCGATGATGGCGCCCTCTTCGAGGGTCGGGCCTTTGAGATTGTTTTTGGCGTCCGGGGACAGCGGCACCTTGGCGTTGGTGAAGACCACGTGGGGTCCCACCCAGGAATTTTTCTTCAGCACGGAGTGTTCAGGGATGAAGGCGGCCGAGTGGATGCGCACGCCGTCCTCGATGGTCACATGGTGCTCGACGATGCTGAGGGTGCCGATGCTGACGCGGTCGCCGATGCGGTTGTTCTCGCGGATATTGGCCTTGTTGCCGGTCTGGAAGCCGCGGCCGATTTTGTTGCCGGCGTAGATCACCGTGTGCGAGCGGATGCGGGCGTCGTCGCCGATCACCGTCTCGGGGTGGGAGCCATCGGCGAGGGCCGCCCCGATGATGCAGTAATCCTCGATGACGACGTTTTTCCCGAGGCGCACGTTGGGGTGGATGATGGCGGTCTTGGCGATCATTGCTGCTTTCCGAGTTTGCTCAGGCGGGGGGTGAAGGGGAACTTCACTTCCGCCTTCGATTCGATGGATTCGTAGATGGCGGTGATCAGCTCCAGGCTCTTGCGGCCCTCGTCGCCGCTGACGGGATGCGTGGCCTGGCCGTTCAGGACGTCGACGACGTGCTCGTAGTAGGCCTTGTGCCCGTAGCCGTACACGTTGGGCGGGTTGACGGAGTAGTTCTGCACGATGTTCTGGTCTTCCTGGGTGGCGGGGACGAAGTTCCAGTGGCGCATCTGGTTCACGGCGAAGCCGCTGATCTCGACGGTGCCGGCCTCGCCCATGACGGAGAGCGACCCTTCGAGGTCCTTGGGGCGGCAGGCGGTGGTGGCTTCAATCACGCCGAGGGCGCCGCTTTTGAAGCGGATGACCGCGATGCCGGTGTCTTCCGTCTCGGTGTTCACGAGGAAGGTGTCGGATTTGGCGAAGACGCTTTCCACATCGCCCATCATCCAGTGCAGGAGATCGACGTGGTGGCTGGCCTGGTTGGTGAAGACGCCGCCGTCCAGGTGCCAGGTGCCGCGCCAGTCGTCCTGGTCGTAGTAATGCTGGTCGCGGGCCCAGCGCACGCGCACGGTGCCCATGACCAGGCGGCCGAAGCGGCCGCTTTCGAGCTCTTCGCGCAGACGCACGACGGGCACGTTGAAGCGGTTCTGCTTCACGACGAAAAGCTGAACGCCGTTTTTCTTGCAGGCGGCGATCATGGCATCGGCGTCGGCCAGGGTCAGCGCCATCGGTTTTTCAACGACGATGTGCTTTTTGTAGGGGGCGAGAGCCAGCGCGTGCTCGGCATGCAGTCCGCTCGGCGTGAGCACGACGACGACATCGATGTCGCTTTGTTTTTTCATCATGTCGTGCAGGTCGGTGAACCAGGGCACTTTGAAACGCTCGCCGGTGGAGCGGGCGCGATCTTCCTGGATGTCGCACACGGCGGCCAGACGGGCGCCGGGGATGTGACCCAGGCCGAGAAGCTCAGAATGACGCTTGGCGATGCGGCCGCAGCCGACAAGGGCGAAGTTCAGCGGAGGAGAGTTTTTTGTCATGACGCTATCTTTGCCGAAAGCGCGCAAGGGATTCAAGCGATTTGGCAGGGAAAAAGAGGGAGACGCGAAGGATTCACGTCTCCCTGAGGATGAATCAGCTTAGATCTTGATCAGGTAGTTGACATAGGCGTTCTTCGGACGGGTTTCGGTGCCACCACCGCTTGCTCCCGTTGTGGTGTAGGTCGAGTAACTGGAGGACGGCTCCCAAGGGGCAGAATACTTCGCAGGTCCGGAGCCGTTAGCGTTGTTGATGCTCACATTGTGCGTGTGGTCCTTGAATGCATCCAATTGCACAGAGCCTACTTGATTGCCCGTATTGCCGCCAACATTCATTTCCGTGCGAGTGCCTGCATCGGAATCGCGGCCTGCTAAGCCGTCTACGCCGCGCAGGAAACGACCACGCAAATCAGGTAGATTGAAGGTGGTCGAACCATCGCCCGATCCGAAGTTCGTGCCGATGACGGAGAACAGTTCGGCGTAAATGGTGCGGCTCACGGCGGAACCATCGCAGAGCAGATATCCTGCCGGGGCAACCGTGCCGCCGAAAGGAATAATCCCGCCCGCTGGAACAAGTTGTGCGTTGTCATTGGTGATTTTCTGCCAGATTCCGGCGGAGGCCGCGCCTTTTCCGTAGAAGGAATCCGTGCTGCTGTCGTAGATGATCAGGCCGACCTGATCGGGGGCATTTGAAATGCCGTAAACGCTGGGGGCGACGAAATCGAAGCCCAGAATCCCCAGTTGATTGCCGGCAAAGGCCACGGCCGACATGAAAACAAGTCCCGTTGCGAACATCCATCTTTTTTTCATCCAATCCTCCTTTGATTGAATTTGGTTGTATTGAAAATATTTGTTTAATTTAAAATCAAGTCAAAGAATGATTTCTTGAGTAAATTGTTTTCGCCTTATCTTGAGGCCACGATAAATTCATAGATCGCCATGGAAGCCGTGAGGGAATTCGTTCTCCTGTTTGATTCCTCGAAAAAGAAAGATCTCGTCTTCCTCAATGCTCCGCATCGATGGAAGGGCTTCGTTTCGTCATCAAATCCAAACAATGGGGAAAAGAACCCCGTTCGGAGAATGAAAAAACTAACCTTATTTTCATTTCACATTCGTTTCGTCGATGAGCCAGCGCAGGAGCTCCTCGGATTGCAGGCCCATCTTGCGCGCCATCATGACGGAAGGGTGGTCGTCGTCGAAAACGACCGGGATGATTTCACCCGTTGCATCCGCGAAGGTCTGCGGGCAGGAGTCCGTCGGGCAGACCAGGGGCACGGGATCGAAAAAGCGGACGTTTGGGAAGCGTTCGCCCGTTTCGCGGAGGGCGCGCACGGTCTCTTGGCGGTGGTTCTCAAAGATTTCCCTGGGCAAAGAGCAATCCACGTAGCCACGCCGCGCACAGCGCAGGACGCGATAACGATACTCCGGGAACGGCAGGCCGATGAGGATGCGATGCACGCCCGTCTTTTGAAGCTCCGTGAGGGTTGCCTCCAGAGAGTCGCGCAAGACTTTCAGGCTGCCTTCCCGGGTTTTCCGCCGATCGAGGAAAAGGGTTTCATCGATCACCGACAGCGGCCTTTTCCCGGTATAGGCCGTCCAGCGCGAGATCAGGATGATCGAAACGGGTTCCGGCGCGTTGTCTTTCACTTTGCGGGCGATATCCGCGAAGACCTTTTCATTGTATTTGCGTAGGTCCTCCGTGTGTTTCTCCGAGATCAGGAAAAAATCGGGGGAGGGCAGCAGGCCCGGCGTGGACGAACCGGAATAAAGCACGCTCTTCGTCCCGGATCGCGCGGAGAAGCTTTCAAGCAGGGGAAAGTGGGCGTAGGCATGGGAATCGCCCCAAAGGCCGATCAGGGGCTTTTTCACCACCCGCGAATCCGGGTCCAATACGCAAGGGTGGGAGCCGATGTTTTCATAAACCGTGTGGCAGGGTTTGAAGAGGTCGGTGCGGGAGTCGGCGCGTTCCGCGAGGCGGAGGAAAGAGGGGGACTCCAGGTTCTTCTCGATCCATGGCAGGGATTGCGCCAGGACGGACACTCCGAGCAGTGTCAGCAGGCTGCGGATCACCACCTGCCGGGGAGCCAGGGCGTCAGCGCCAGGATGGCGGTATCGCGGCTCGATCCAGCGCAAGCTGATCCAGGCCAAGGCCAGGCTGGCCGTCACGCCCGCCAGCCGCGCCCACAAGGGCGGCGTTTCCCCCAGCATCAGGACTTTGCTGATCGCGAGCAGGGGCCAGTGCCACAGATACCAACCGTAGGAAAGCAGGCCGAGCTGCACGAAGAAGGGGGCCGCCAGCAGCCGTGACGCCCCATTGTCAGGTCGGTTGCCGCCGATCCAGATCAACAAAGCGGCGCCCAGGGCGGGAGGCGCGGCCGCGAGGCCTGGAAAGGGCGTGTGATGGTCGTAAGCGAAAACCGGGATCAGGATGGCCAGAAATCCCAGCAGCGCCAGGCCCTGCACGCGCCAAGATGGCGTCCGTCGCGGCGGGAGGCTTTTGTTCAGGCCGCGCAGGGCCAGCAGCGCGCCGACCCCCAGCTCCCAGGTGCGGGAGGGCATCAGATAAAAGGCCTCCTGCCGCTGCGATTCATCCGCCACCCAGAACACCGCCAAGGCGAAGGACAAAAGACAAATCGTGATCAGCGCTCTTTCCACGAGGCGCAGAAAGCCTTCGCGCTGAAAAGCCCTTTGGCGCCGTCTCGCCCACAGGCCGAGAAGAAGAATGATCGGCGGCCAGAAGAGGTAAAACTGCTCCTCGACGGCGAGGGACCAGAAATGCAGGAGCGGAATCTCCGCGGCCTGCCCGTCGAAATACCCGCCGATGCGGTTTTTGAAATGCAAGTTGGCCAGCCCGAACAGGGCGGGCGGGATGGACTGCGCGAAGCGGATCGTGTCTTCGGGCACGCCGCGCGCGACCAGCATCCAGAGCAGCGTCACCCCAGCCACGCAAAAGAGCATCGCGGGCAGCAGGCGGCGGAAGCGTTTGCTGTAAAAGCCGGCGAGCTTCAGGCCCCCTTCGCCGAGGTGCTCTTTCAAGAGAAGGCCCGTGATCAAGTAGCCGGAGATCACGAAGAAAACATCCACCCCGACGAATCCCCCTTGAAAAGCCGTCAGCTCCGCGTGGTAGGCCACGACGGCGATGATCGAAACAGCCCTCAGGCCATCGATGTCGGGACGATAAGAGGGAACGGGGGGAGATGAACTCATTTTTCGGAAAGTCTCTCTTGATTGATCGGTGTGATCATAGTCACTCGAATCATGAGATGCAACACGTCATTCTCGGCCCCGTGAGCATTGATCTTTCCCTGAGCATCTTTTAAATCTGGAACATCCATGCGATACATGCCGCCTCTCACTGACTATTTTTGCCTCCGCCGGAAATTCCTGCTGCAAAATCTGATTTCGCGCAATCTCAAGATCCGTTACCGGAAGTCCCTGCTGGGAATGATGTGGACGGTCCTGATTCCAGCCAGCAGCGCGGTCGTCTATTACGTCATTTTCAAGTTCGTCATGAAGGTGACGGTCGAGAACTACCTGCTTTTGATCCTGAGCGGTTTGATCCCGTGGACTTTCTTCGTCTCCGCACTGAATTCGGGGACGGAAACCATCGTCGGCAATTACAGTTTGCTGAACAAGGTCCCCTTGCCGCCGCAGGCTTTGGTGCTCTCGGACATCATGACGCATTTCCTCAACTTCATGCTGAGTTTGCCGGTGATCGCGGTCGTCATGGTGATCACGGAAACGGTCCCGGGCGTGACGTTGCTTCAGTATTTCGTCCTGATGGGCCTGCTTTTCCTGCAAAGCTACGGCCTGGGGCTGATCTTCGGCATCTCTTATGTTTATTTCCGCGACATGCGTTTCGTGGTCGCCCTGATCCTGCAGTTCTGGTTTTATCTGACGCCGGTCATGTACGCCTCGCACATGGTTCCCGAGGATTTTCGCTTCCTCCTGTGGTTGAATCCCGTGGGGGTCACGTTCGAGGGTTTTCACGCGGCGGCCGTTGACCACCGCTGGTTGGGCGCCAACGAGTGGCTCATCATTTTGGCATGGTGCCTGGGCACGAATTTCCTGGCCTACGGTCTTTTGCAGAGACAAAAATACCGGATCATCGAGCTTTTATGAAACAAGCCGTTATCGAATTCAAAAACGTCAGCAAATCGTTTCAGACCTGGCATGACCGCCCGGAGTCGTTGAAGACCGTTTTGGCGCAGATGGCGAAGCTTCAGTTCTCGTCCAGTCACCGCGATCAGGTGACGGTTCTGGAAAACATCGATTTGCAGATCCATCGAGGCGATTTCGTCGGGATTATGGGCCGCAACGGGGTGGGGAAGAGCACGTTGCTGAAGCTGATCTCGGGCATTTATCGGCCTTCGCATGGCAAGATCCTGACTCACGGCCGCATCGCCCCCTTGCTGGAGCTCGGGGCCGGCTTTGCGACGGAGCTCACGGGTTATGAGAACATCTTTCTCAATGCCTCCATTTTGGGTTTCAGCCGCGATCTGGTGCGCCGGCGTTTGGACGAGATCATCGAGTTCGCCGATCTGAAGCAGGCGCTGGATCAGCCGGTCCGCAATTACTCGAGCGGCATGCTGGTGCGCCTGGGTTTCGCGGTGGCCGCTCATCTGGACGCGGAGATCCTGTTGTTTGACGAAATCCTCGCCGTCGGCGACGTGGGTTTCCAGGCGAAGTGCCTGAAGAAGATCGACGAGCTGCATGCGGAGGGGCGGACGATCATCCTGGTGACCCACACCCCGGAGCAGGTGGAAAAGTTCTGCACCCGCTGCATCGTCTTCAATCAGCGCCACATCGTGCAGGACGGGAGCGCCCAAGACGGAGTGAGGGTCTACAATGAGCTTTTCGCGGGCGCCTGAGTTCAGCGAAGGGGCCGCAGCCTAAAGAACATGCAGCCGCTTGTTCACGGCGAAAAGGGCGTAGAACAGCATGTAGAAGGCGGCTTTGAGGCGTGTCATGCCCAAGTGGCGGTAGAGCTGCCAGCGCCAGAGGGCTGACCTCAATTTGCTCTCGGTGAGGGAATTTTGACGGATCCTGTATTCGGCAAGCACACCTTTGATGGGCGTGGCGGATTCGCCTTCCTCCAGAAGCTGCAGCCAAAAATGCAGGTCTTCATGATGAACGTCGCGCATGCGTTTTTCTTTGATGAAGTCGCGTCGAACGATCACCGTGAGACAACCCATGCAATTGTTTTTCAGAAGGTCTTCGTAACCGACGGCGTATTTGGCCGTGCGGATGGGGCCGCAGGCACGGCTTTTTTCATCAATCACATTAAAGCTGTGATAGGAAATGTTCAGCCGATCTTTCAACATGACGTTGATCTGAGTGCGCAATTTGTTCGGCAGCCAGCGGTCGTCAGCATCAAGAAAAGCGATGAATTCACCCTGCGCTTGATCAATGGCGTGATTGCGGTTGTCGACAACGGATTTGCATTCCGGACCCGTTATGATCTTGATCCGAGGGTCTTTGCCACGAGCGGCCTCAGCAATGTGTTTTGTCCGGTCTTTTGATTTGCAATCGACAACGATGAGCATTTCCCAATTTTGATAGCTTTGAGCCAGGACGCTTTCGATCGCCTCAGGCAAATAAGCTTCCGCGTCGTAGGCGGGAGTCACGATGGAAACGAGCGGCGCGGTCATTCCAGAATCCTGCAAAAATTTAAAACTTGAAGCCATCAGTATTCAGCGACTTATGGGTTAAATCAATACCCGGATAAGAAGCCTTCTCAAGTTTTCTCGTGGGAATCTGGAGATGGCAATAATGCTTTGCATTATCTCGAGTGATGGTAAAAAAAGAGACCGTTTTGAAAGCAGATGCGACCGGAGGGTTTTTAGGTATGGATGCGACGCATGATGCGGCCATTTTGAAGTGGCAAAGGGCGTTCCTTTTTTGAATTTACCGACAAATCTCAATGTTTTGGCCATTGAAGAATAAAGGATGAAAAATCCTGGAATACCCATCATAGTGGCGCAGCCTTTTCAAGGAAGTGGCTTGCATGTCATCGGCAGATTTTCCGTCCGTCGTTTCCCCTCACGCTCATTCTTATCAAGTCTGCGTTCATTGCGCGATGGACACCACAGATGAGGCCATTCGCTTCGACAGCAACGGTCGATGCTATCACTGCCTTCATTACGAGGTGCGTGCGGAGCGAGAAATCCACCGAGGAGAAAGCGGGCGCCGTTATTTGGAGCAAGTGGCTGAAGTCGTTCGACGTGATGGCCGCAACCGGCCATATGATTGCATCGTGGGTGTGAGCGGCGGCGTTGACAGCACTTATGTCGCTTATCTGACAAAACAACTTGGCCTGAGGCCCTTGGCCGTTCATTTCGACAATGGTTGGAACTCTGAAACCGCCGTCATGAATATCAAAAACGCATTGAATCGCTTAAACATTGATTTGCACACCCATGTCATGGAATGGGAGGAATTCCGTGATATTCAACGGGCTTTTTTCCTTTCATCCGTTCCCAACATGGAAATGCCGACGGATCATGCAATCCACGCCGTGTTGTTCGAGATGGCCGGGAAAACCGGGGCCCGCTATATTTTCAGCGGTTCGAACCTGCAGACGGAAGGAATCCTGCCGCGTTCCTGGGTTTATGATCATCGGGATTTCCGTTTTATCCGTGCCGTGCACCGCCGCTTCGGCGAAAGGCCGATGCGGAATTTTCCGCATTACACGCTGCCGGGCCTGGCGAAGTCGATCTTCATTGACCGTGTGCGTTTCGTGCGGCCGCTGAACGCGACTGATTTCAACAAGGAGGCGGCGAAAGAGCTGCTTCAAAGCGAGCTTGGCTGGCGTGACTACGGTGGCAAGCACTGGGAGTCGATCTACACACGCTTTTTCCAAGGATACATCTTGCCGAAAAAGTTCAACATGGATAAGCGGCGCCCGCATTTGTCGACCTTGATCGCCTCAGGCCAAATCAGCCGTGAAAAAGCCCTTGATGAGTTGCGGCGCCCCCCTTACCCGACGGAAATGATCGAGGCGGACATCGAATTTTTCTGCAAGAAGCTAAAAATCAGCCGTGAAACTTTCGATCGCGTGATGAGTGAGCCTGCACGTTCTTACGAGGAGTTTCCTCGGTGGGGTTTCTTGAGTGGAGGCCCTTTCCAGTTTGCGGCGGCGGGATTGAAGCGTTTTGTTCGGAAGATTTAGACTGCGGGGTATCCTTTGGCAGAATGAGGGTTGTCGGACAGTGTGCAATGGTTATCGCTGCTTTGCGAAACCGTCGATTTTAGCTTCTTAATGAGGACGTATATGGGGAAAATACGATCGTGCGCACTCGATTTGCCTCAAAAACACCACTGGTGACTGTTGTTTTGGCTTGCTACAAGCCTGTGAAAGAATACTTTCATTATCAGGTCCAATCTCTGCGCGAGCAGACCTACCCGAATTGGAAATGTGTTGTTTACGATGATTGCTCCGATGAGGACTCTTTCCAGTATATTAAAAATTTCCTTGAGAATGACATTCGTTTTGAAATTCACCGTGGCAAGGTGAATTTGGGCAGTACGATGGCATTTGCAGAGGCATTGACACTGGTTCCGCCAGAATCTGTGTATATTGCGTTCTGTGATCAGGATGATATTTGGAAGAAGAATAAAATTGAAAAAATGGTTGAGGTTTGCGAGGCAAGCGGAGCCTTGCTTGTCCACACAGACCAGGAGTTAATTGATCAGAAGGGAAGTCTGCTTGCGAAATCATGCTGGGGGAAAGAAGGACGTAAAGAGGTTCGAGTTGATTTGAAGCAATTAATTTTTCGCAATACTGTTACAGGATGCGCGTCTCTTTTTCGAGCATCGTTGTTGAAAAATGCACTTCCTTTTCCCCTGATTGGAAATGACAAACCAATTTTTTATCATGATGTCTGGATTGCGCTTCATGCAGCTTATTTCGGGGACATTATCTCTATTGATGAGCCATTGGTGGAATATCGACAGCATGCGGGCAACCAAGTCGGAGCCCAAGGGCAAGGGGCGCGGCTCAAAAAGAAAAAAGATAGTTTCTTTCGCAGGGCCTTGGCTCAGTATAGGAACCGTTTGTTCTTGAAAAATAAATTTGAGAGTTCTGTTCGATCTCACCATCAAGAACGCTCATATCTGCGCGATCTGGAAATTGTGAGCAATTTCAGACTCCTCTTTTTTCAAGGACTTCGAATTTCTTGGGGGAATTCATCATTCTTTAAAACTTGGCTGCTTTTGTTGGTGGGATTTGGGATGGCAAAAATGCAAGGTGATGGTTATGCGCCGTAAAGCTGCTGTCATTTGCATTAACTACAAGACGGAAAATGCGACCAAAAGATTTATTTCGAGCTTAAAGAATTGCATCTCATCGAATTTTATTGATATTTTTATTGCTGACAATTCACCTCCGTCAGATCGATATGATTTCGGCAAGTTTGGCCCTGACTGCCAAGTTTTTCAATATCAGGATAATCCTGGGTATTTCGGGGCTGCTCAGAGAATTTTGGAGTGCCCAAAATTTTTCCTTGAAAAATATGATTGGGTCATTGTTGCGAATAATGATATCGAGTTCCGAGACGAGCGTTTTTTATATAGATTATTTCAGTTTAGTCCATCTGAATACGGGGTGTTAGCGCCTTCGATTATCGATGGTTTTTCTGGCCGCGATTCGAATCCATTTATGCGTACCCGCCCTCAGCCAGGAAAAATGCGGCGTCTTAAGATATTATTTTCAAATCCTTTGCTCTGCCAAGCCTATCATTTTCTATCTCTTTTTAAGGAAATGATTTTGAGTCTTGCAGTGAAGAATAGCCAAAATCTTGAGAGGGAAGAGGATATTTACGCTGCTCATGGAGCATTCATGATTTTCTCTAGGGCATATTTTGCGAACGGCCTTGATTTTTCTCATGGATCTTTTTTATTCGGGGAAGAAGTCACTGTCGCTGAGCGGTGCAGGATTACAGGATTGAGGATTCACTATAAGCCGTCCCTGCGCGTTCACCACATAGGAAAGCATACAATGGGGCGTTTTTATTCTCGACATGTCCTTATATGGAAGAAGGATTCGAGTAAATATATATATGAAACATGGTTCCGCTCAAAAGAGAAAGAGGGCTGATTGGAAGTCATTCAGACACCGTTGAGAGATTGTTATGAAATTCAACCAAAAGTTTTTGGAGACGATCGAGGATTTTTTTTCGAGAGCTTTAATAAAAAAAAGTTCCATGAATTGATCCGAGTCGATCTTGATTTTGTTCAGGACAATCACTCGCGGTCATCAAAAAACGTCCTTCGTGGCCTTCATTATCAAATTCGTCAGCCGCAAGGAAAACTAGTCCGTGTTGTTCAGGGCGAGGTTTTTGATGTGGCGGTGGATTTGCGTCAGAGTTCGGTAACATTTGGGAAATGGCATGGGGTTATATTATCTGGATTAAATAAAAAGCAGTTCTGGGTGCCGCCGGGTTTTGCGCATGGTTTTTTGGTGCTGTCAGAAACAGCTGACTTTTTATACAAGACCACTGATTATTACTCACCTGAGCATGAAAGAAGCATTCTTTGGAACGATCCGGCATTGGAGATCCAATGGGGGTTGCAAGAAAATCCGATCCTATCTCTGAAAGACCAGAAAGGGAGTTCTTTTCAGAACGCAGATTTTTTTGATTAAAATTCCTCAGGAATAAAGCTGTACACCGACCACAACGTTTTTCATATTAGGGTATTATGTTGGAAGGAATTAAAAAAGAACTGAGTGAGTCGTATAGATATCGGTACGTTGTCTACTCTTATGTGCAGACAAATTTAAAATTGCGTTATCGGCGTTCTTACCTGGGCTTTGTTTGGACAGTGCTGGCCCCCATGCTGAACTACCTGGTTATGGGGATTGTTTTCAGTTTTGTGATGCGTGATCGCATTCCAAATTATTTCGTTTATTATTTCTCAGGAGCCATTTTCTTTTCGATCATCTCGAGCACGTTGAACCGTTCGCCGTTGTTTTTGATCGGTAACGAGCATTATATTAAGAAAATCTACATTCCAAAACTAACCTTTGTTTTGAATGGAACGATTTACGAGATAACTAATTTTTTTCTATCGGCAACAGCCTTGCTTATTCTTGGGTTGCTTGCTGGACAGTTGAATTTGAGCTGGCACACAGTGCTTATTGCAGTGCCTTTAATTTTAATTAGCTTTTTTCTGGTTGGTTTGGGTTGCTTAATCAGTGTGGCAGCTGTTTATTTCCGTGATTTGATTCACATCATTCCAGTGCTAGTTCAGGCAACCTTCTTCCTGACGCCGGTTGTCTATCAAGAATCGATGATTCCATCTGAGTATCAGTTTTTTATAAAGTTAAATCCTTTTTACTACTTCTTAGAAATATACCGTCAGCCGCTTGTTTATCATCAGGTGCCGGCATTTTCTTATTATGTTTTTTGTTTTTTGATATCTGCTACTTTATTGCTCATTGGGATTTCGGTAATTAAGAAATTTGATAATAAGATCGTATTTAAATTATGATTAATAAATCTTCTCGTGTTTATGTTGGGCTTCAAGATGTGCGTCTTATTTATGAGTTGCACCATGATAGGACCAATAATCTTAAAGAGTATATTATCAACTTTTTCCGCAGGAAAAAGTACGTCGATGTCGCGAAGGAAAAGCTCCATGCGTTGAACGGTATTGATTTGGACATTCATGAAGGTGAGCGCGTTGGGATTATCGGTTTGAATGGGGCAGGTAAAAGTACATTGTTGAAAGTCATTTCTGGTATCTTGAAGCCATCAAGCGGGCGAATCGAAGTGCATGGAAATATCCAACCTCTCATCGAAATTGGCGCTGGTTTTGACCCTGAATTTACCGGCCGCGAGAATATTTACTTGAACAGCTACATGCTCGGTTTTACGAAGAAGCAGGTTCAGGCTCAAGAAGATAAGATTATTGAGTTCGCTGATTTGGGGAAGTTCATTGATACGCCGATCAAATACTATTCATCTGGTATGAGTGTGAGGTTAGCGTTCTCCATTGCAACAATGATCAGCCCGGAAATTCTTGTCCTAGATGAGATGCTTTCCGCTGGAGATGCCGCCTTTCTTGAGAAAGCAAAAAAACGAATTGATGGTTTGATCAATCAGGCGAAGATCATGGTCGTTGTTTCTCATGATTTAAGTCTCATTCAAAGTATTTGTAATCGCTGCTTAATTGTTCGTCAGGGGAAAGTAATTTTTGACGGAAAAACGGAGAATGCGATCAAGCAATACCTTGAGTCGATTAAATCTTAGTTTTTTGATTTTGTTGCTATATTTTTTTATTTGACAGCGTGAATACCATACTGAAGCGGCATGAGGAAGCGGTTGTCAAAAGATTGATACTCTGTAATTTCAACACTCGAAAAATTTCTGAGCATGTGTTTGAGACCGTGTATGGTAAAGCGCCAGCAATCTGGCAGCGGGCCGTGAATACGGAAATTCAAAGGTGTGGAAGCCAAAAGAATGCCTCCAGGCTTTAAAATACGATAAAGCTCGTTGATAGCAGAAAAAGGATCTAACGTATGTTCTAAAACTTCGGTGCAAACAATAAAATCAAATGTAGAATCTGCGATTTGAACATTCAGTTTGCAAATATCTCCGATAATATCCGCATTGGACATCGGATTAATATCGAAGGTTTTAACCTGAGCTTTTTGGAAAAACTCTCGAACTCCTGCATGATCTTGTGGCGCGATATCCAAAACCAAAAGGTTGTTTTTATCGTGATGTTCCGCTGCGCTTTTAATCAAGTTACGAACATTTTCGCGCAACATTTTGAAGTGATTGCGGTCGAGTTCGCTGATCATTTCATCTGTATTCACCTTCAATATCTCCTCTCATCAATGAGACAATCCAACATGCTTAAATCAAAAGTATGAATATTCAGTACGTTTTTAATCTCTTCACGCTCGGCGAATGAATCATCAATAAAAATCGAGTTGTCGTTGATAAACTTCGATTTGGGTTCACCATTTTTCAAATGAATAACTTCATGAAAAAGGCTTTGGAGCTTAAATTGTCTTAATTTTTCGTTCGGGTCAGATTTATGACGGGTGATTAAGAATAATTTTTTGCCATCATCGAGCCATTGATAAATCAGGGCGATCAGTTTTGTGTTGACGCGTTCTTTGATAATTAAAGTGTCATCGAGATCAATGTAGATATTCTGGAACGAAATATCGGATCGATAGTGATTTTTGAACGTACGGCAGAGGGAAAAGGTTGTTTCTTGGTTCGGACGAATTTTGAACGATAAGCCTTCGTGAGCATAGAGGGAAAGGAGCGGGAAGTTAATGCCGTATTGACGATAAAGGGCCATGGTGCCAGCGATTCTCGGTGCAACCTCCAAGAGCTTTGGATTTCCATCGGCATCGAACTTCATTTGGAAGAACCATGCGCCTTTCAGTTTGAAACGGCGACTGATGAGCGCGGCAAATCGATTGAACCTTTCATCTGAGACGGGTGATGTATGCACAGAAATACCAGCCTTTGTCCGATTCCGAATGCGTGGGCAAGCGATTAACAATTCACCTGATGCTTCTGAAATACAATCAATTGTGAACTCTTCACCTGGTAGGTACTCGGCGAATAGATATTTATTGGCGTTGTTTTCAAGATGTTTCAGCTGATTTGACCAAAGTAAATGGGTGTCGAAGGAGCCTTGGCCGATATCCGGTTTTACAAAAATCTGGATGGGGGGGGTGAAATTAGCCAACTCGGAATAGCTAAAAACTTTTGGGGTTGGGATAATGTCTTTGAGTGAGGCGATTGTCTTTATCTTTGATCGAAGAACAGATGCAGCTTCGAAGCTGGGCGTCAGAACAGGACATTTGAGATCGTCCCGGAACTCGGCTAAAAAAAGAAGAGCATCATCATGACAGGGAATAACATAGTCAATTTGCCACTGCTGAATCAGTGAGTTTAATTCGCGAAGACACTCACGGGTATTCCGGATATGTGGAATACTTTGGTTGTAATATGAATAAAGATAAGGGCCTGAATCGAAGCGATCGCCAGACGCGCCGTAAACTTGGATATTTTTATCCAGAACAAGCGCATCTCTTGCTTCCATGGCAATTTCAGTGCCGCCTGGAAAATTAAGTACTTTTAAATGCCGTAATTTCATAGCGAAGCCAATTTTTCTCTGATTTCTACAGGATGTTTGACGGCGATGCGGATGATTTCACAGATGTGCTTGATGGATTCGATGTTTACAGATGATCCATTAGGAAGGGACATGACTCGTTGGCAGAGGCTTTTGGTCTCTGGAAGCTCTTTCCCAGATTGAGGAAAGTCTGTTTTGTAAGGCTCCATTTCATGAACCCCAGGATAGAAATACTTTCGAGCAAGGACATTTTCTGAATGAAGAATTTGAACGAGCTGGTCTCTGGTAAGGCCGGTTTGACTCTCATCCACTTCCAAAATAATGTATTGAAAGTTCCTTTTTTCATTTTTTTCGTACTGAAATACCTTGATACCGTTAAGATTTTTTAGCTCATTGTTATAGAACTGAAAGTTACGTTGATTGATTTCAATGAAAGAATCGATGGATTCGAGACTTGTCAGGCCCATGGCGGCAGAGACCTCAGTCATTTTCCCGTTTGTTCCTGGAAAAACAACCTTATCAAGACCAGAGAAGCCAAAATTTTTCATCAGTCTGATTTTGGAGGCTAATTCGGAGTTATTTGTTGTAATGGCGCCACCTTCAAAACTGTTGAAAAATTTTGTAGCATGAAAACTAAAAACCTCTGCATCGCCGAAGTTTCCAATCATTTGACCGCGGTGCGCGCTGCCCATTGCATGGGCAGCATCGAACAGAAGCTTAAGCTTCTGTTCACGAACAAGATTTGTCAGGGCTTCGATTTCGCAAGGTTGACCCCAAACATGCACGCCCACAATACCTGTTGTGCGCGGAGTAATTTTTCTTCGAACGCTTTCAATATCTAAGCAGTGGGTTTGTGGGTTCACATCGCAAAAGACAGGGGTAATCTTTTGCCATTGAAGTGCGTGCGCAGTGGCGACAAATGTAAAAGAGGGAACGATGACTTCACCGGACAAGTCGAGCGCGCGTGCTGCTATTTCCAAGGCGATTGTTGCATTGCAGACCACGATACAATGTTTCACGCCAAGATAGTCGCAAATTTTTTGCTCGAACTCTTGAACGAAGGGCCCGTTGTTGGTGAACCAGCGGCGATCGAACATGTCTTCAACTCTCTGTAAAAAGCGCTTGCGATCACCAACATTAGGACGGCCCACATGCAACTTTTCTTCGAAACTGGGTATTCCAGAAAAAATAGCTAATTCATCCAGTTTTTTCTTATCCAAGATGTCCATCCATTTTAGCCTCTAAGCCGTTCTTTGTCTGATCAGAGTTTCAAGAAAGCTTTTTGTGGAAAATTACGATAACCACTAGAAAATCACTTTCTTCGGCTTCGAATCAATCAAAATTTTAGCAGCATCTTCGCTGTTAAAACCTGACCTTGCAGTATGTTTTTCGATCATGACTCAGCTGCTCTTCGAGCATATTAAATGCGACGCATTAAAGACGCGGATTGGTAAATTTGACGTTGAGGTGCGGCAGCACCGATAAGCGAAAAAGAATAGCGTGTTTTTCCTTCAATCAGATTCCAGCACTATCCGCGCATTTGGCGTGACCTCATGCCTAAAAAATATGCTGCTGCATTTTGATGCTTCAGAATCGCTAGTCAGCAAACGTCAAACCTAACTCAAAAAAGCTCGTCGATTTCAGGAATAAGGAGAGACTTTCATTTAATAGTGGATATTTTTTGTTTTATTATCGGACCCAATAAGTCGAACGTCTGCCCAGAATATTTGCCAGACGAAATTATCCCATCCCCAAAAAGGTACAGTAGTTTCCTTTGTATAATTCCAAGTAAGCTCAAAAAATATCACGGTTTATAATCCAACGGATGATTTACTCCATCTTAAGAAGACTATGGAGGTTGGCTATATCGGATTTTGGAGGCATAAAGTTGAAAATTTATCCTTAGGCCTGATCAATGCGAAGGAGAATCCAGACGCGCTCATTGCGGTATGAGGGGGGGCGTTTTGGTCGCGGATTTCTCAGTCGATAAACAGACATTTTTTGCTTAGTATCGATTGGAATGTTTTAATTCTCTTCTCTGTTTGATTTTTTGCTGAGCAGGTCTGTCTAACGATCTCTCTACCGTTTTCACCGATCCTATACAATAGGGAAACGTTTTTATAATGTTGAATAATCTGATCTGCGATGTCCTGAGGATCATGATTTATCAAAATAAAGTCTTCGCCGTTTTTAAGGCATATATTCTGATTGAGGTCATCGGCGACAAAAAGCGTGACTCCAGTGGAAGCCGCATCAATACCGAGAGGAAATCCGTCGAAATTTCCTGGGAAAAGTTGGCTAGAACGATTCGGCGCTAAAAAAATATCCATTTGAGAATAAAAGGGGAGAAAAAAAGACGGCGGCTGGAAACCATAAAAAACAAGATTATTTTTAATGTCTCTAACGTCGATGTCATTTTCATCAAAATTGCCAACGACATGAAATCGAATGTCTATTTTCTCTTTGAGAAGATGGGCTACCTTGATGAAAAGGTCATATCCTTTATCTCTACCATGTTCTGAATATTTAGCTGCGACAAAGCAGATATCAAAAGTGCTTTTTGTTTTTCCGTAGAATAATTTAGGTGGCGATTTTTCAAAATCGATGGAAATAACGCCACCCCAAATAAATTCTATCTTTTCAGGATCGCAAAATTTTTTATCAAGCAGGTAGTTGAGTGTGATTTTTTGAGTGACAAAGACTCTTTTAAAGCATTGGCTGCTCAGTATTTCCCTGAGCATTTGATCAGAACCCGGGTGATTTAGCCCAAACCCTCCGCCAGGATAAAGGGTAAACACAAAATCGATTGAGTTTTTTTCGAAGAAAGGGAGAAGTGTGTGTGTTGTTCCAAGAAAAAAAGAGTATGCCAGGCCAAATTGATATTTTCGGCTGGGAAAAAGGTATTTCACTCGCTCTGCATATTGAGGGTAAAATTTCGCATATAGTTTTTTATTCTTTTTAAAAGTCTTTTCGTCGGTACCGTACCCGTGTTGAAACCATGCGTTTTTCCCGGGAAGCATCGGATAGATGGTGAAGCTTTTGAACAGAGGTAGTTTTTGAAAGTATTCGTTGATTTCGGCGTTTCTAAATCCTAATGGCTGGGCTTGAGGAAAGGTGTCATCAAGCACAACCAGTTTTTCGAAGACGGTCGGTCGCAATTCTTTCTGAAAAGATATAATTGCTGATTTTGAGATGGATTCAATTTTACGGTATACTTTCCAGAGAAGGCGAAGGGTTTCAGTGGCGCGTTTAATGAATTTTTTTAAGCGAAGCTTGTTCGTTATATCAATGGCGATACACCTGATCTTCTCTCTGGCTTGAGAATTTTCCAAATCTATTTACCTTGCGACTTTGAATTTTTTAGAAGTTTTTTGGTCATTCACCCTCAGGCCAGTTTAATATAGATTAACTCAAGTCTTCTTTCTACAGTTGAATCCGTTGAGAAAAGGGGGTTTGGTGAAGCAGGCAAAATGAATGGGATAAGAGGGCTCAATGGACATGATTTTGTCTGCCTAGACTTTCTTTCATGTTTTCTGAAGAGATAAGTTCTTTTGTGTTGTCGGCCTCTTGTTTGGCGCGCCGCATTTATTATTTTGTTTCTGGCTTGAGCTTCGCTACTCTCTTAGATTTGTTATTCATGCCGAACAAACCAGATATTACGATTATTTGTATCACTTATAATCATGAGCAGTTCATTGCTCAAGCGCTTGAATCATTTATTACCCAGAAAACCAATTACTCTTTTGAAATTCTGATTGGTGAAGATGCGTCCACAGATGGAACCCGATCGATCATTGAAGGCTACGAACATCGATATCCTGGAATTATCCGTCCGCTTTATCGAGAGAAAAATTTAGGTGCGTATGAAAACTTCCGAGATTGCTTGCGTCAAGCACGTGGAAAATTCATTTCCCTGTGCGAAGGGGATGACTTTTTCATCGCCCCTGAAAAATTGCAGCTACAAGCTGACTTTTTAAAAAAAAACCAGGATTACGCTCTTTGTTTTCACCGTACAAAACATTTTTTTGAAGATCAAAGCCTAGGGGAGGACGAGGTTTATCCAAATCCTACAGACCAGCACGAATTTACTTTGCAGGATCTTCTCAGGGCCAATTTCATTAGCACTCCTTCTGTGATGTACCGGCGCCAAAACTATTCTTTATTCTCTTCTGCGGACATGCTTCCGTTGGATTGGTATTGTCATATTTTTCATGCGCAATTTGGCAAGATTGGTTTTGTTGATCATATAATGTCGGCTTATCGCAAGCACTCCGGCGGTTTATGGTGGGACAGCCACTCGGAAAGGGAAAATCTTTTGCGACGAAATGGTGTTCTTATGCTGCGAGCATATAGGGAGATTTTTTTGATTTTTCAGAAGGATCCCGCGAGTGTGAACATTATTTTGCATGGTTTAAGTCAGCTCGTCGAAAATATTATGAGGGCTGATGCAAAAAGTCAGGCCTATACGATTCGGCAGCAATTTGCTGACTGGCCTGAGTTGAATGAAATCATTTATCATCTTGCCGTGGCTTGCTCTAAGCAGATTTCAGAGATTACTTCATCAAAAAAGTGGAAATTGATCCTCTTATTAGATAGGTGGGCTTATCGTTTAAGAGTTAAGCCCATTATATCAATGCTACGTAAAGTCTCTAATTTCGTAACAAAAAAGACTAATAGCGGAATAAGTTCCAAACCTTAATTTTCATCGCCCTAACAATACTTAAGTTTTCAGACATGGGCTTGAGCCAAAAATACACGGGTTTGCTATAATAAATTGAGCGAAGAAGTATAAACATCCTATGCGAAAATCCAGGGATCATGGATGATTTAGATCTTAAAGCTGTATCTAATAAAGTTAGATATTTTGCCATTGTTGTTGATCTTGGTACCCTCATTTCATGTAGAAACTCCGCAAACATTTTTGACGAATTATTTGGATTGAAGTGTTGAACGCACAAGTCATGAAGCTGTTTGATCAGCCTGTCGCGGACCTCTTTTTTTGAAACTTCAGCGACCATCATGGCGGCTTCTCTGACGGTTGTTGCTTTAAATGGCCAGTCTATTTCATTTAGGTAATCTTCCTTGAAGACAATAGGTATGGCCTCTAGGAGATGCGAAATGAGCATAACGTTGGGATTTTTGTAAATTGAGTTTCCGCTTTTCGATGGCGGGTGAATAATCACATCAAGCTCAAGGCTTTTCCATTTCGCTAAGAATTGATGCGGCGAGGTGAGTGGAGGGATAGGATGGATCCTACTATTTGCGGCATATGCTGTTGTATCTTTTGCTGAGAGATAAATATGCGCATCAGGATAAAGATCGAGCAAATTTTTAATTAATTTTGGATTGCCTCTATGCACGCCGCCAAAAATTCCAATTCGCAAAGATCTTTCCGTTTGATGAATTTTACGAGAATTATTGGTTACTTTTCCGGAAATCGGTACGAAATAAGCGGGAAGATCGGGGAAGGAGGACTTAAAGTAATTTTTAAGGGCAAGGTTCGGGCAGACAACTGCATTAATATGTCGCATTGATTGCGCGAAATCTTTTGAACCATACCAGTTAAATTCAGGATGATTTTTAGAAAGTAAAGGCAAGTTATCATCGCAGAGATAGAACACGGGAAGTGACATTTCCTTCCATTTTTGAATAAAACGCAATCTTGAATGCTGCTGCAGTGAGCGGCAAATAACAACGAAGTCATATCGACAACTGACAGAAAGAATGGAAGCGGCATCCTCGGCGCCGCCGGCATAGTAATCGATCTTAAAAGACGGGTGGCTTAGATGATTGATCATGAGATAGGCGGACATTGTGAAGTCGCCAAGGAGCAAGCCTTTGAGTGGTCCCAGTTGAAGACGGTTATTCCTCAAATGGGCGTTACAGGCCTCTAAAATCTGTGATTTGCAGGAGTCTTTAATGAGGTCATCGTTGACGGTATTTACTTGTGGGAAATTCTGTGGCAAGAGGTCTTGATCCCTCTCCATCGACATGCGCGTGGAGCTCAATACGCCATCCAGTGGGTATGTATTGCCGATAGAGTTTTTCCTTCTGGCGCCCCCTTCTTTTATGACAACATGAGGAAAAAATGTCAGGAAATACTTTTTGGAAATGCGTATCCAAAGGTCCCAATCGCAGATTCTCGAAAGAGAGACATGTGGATCATACAATCCCACGGTTTCAAGGACATCCCGATGCACGAGGACGCTTGAATTGCCAATCATGTTGGCGTGGAGGAGGTTTTCTGAGTTTGATCCAGCGCCAATGAGCCAAACAGCGGGATTGTTCTTTCTGTCGGTATACGCCAATTCGCAAACACCATGAATGAAGTGAATATTGTTTTTTTTTGCCTGCAAAACCATTTCAGAAAATCTCTCTGAGACAAATTCGACATCATCAAAGGCAAAAGCAATGTGTTCCCCGCGGCTTTGAATATAGGCTTCATACTCAGAGATGGCAGGTAGGCCAATGTTGCATTTGTGTTGGATAAGAATAAATCGAGGATCATTTTCAACAAGGGATTGAAAGTAAGAAATGGATCCGTCACTCGAGCCATCGTCGACGATGATCATTTCCCAGGAGAAGTCTCTCATCTGCTGAACGCTTTGGATCATCCTTGTGACGTAGCCATCAGCATACCCGTTATAAGATGGGAGCAGGAAGGAGACATCGACAGAAACCGCACGTTTGGAGTGTTGCGTAAGGATTGCGTTGTCTTTGATCAGGTCACATACAAATATAGGAGTCATGTTTTTCTTTTTTTAAAGATTGATTTGGTAGGATCAGTTATTTATACGTCAAATAGATCAACGGAGACAATGGAGAGGCATTGCGCAAATAGTTAATTTTCTTGAAGAAGATTGCTTGTCGGCGCAGTGTCTTGGCTCTGCAGATTGATGGTTAAGAAGGCTGGAGTGGGCTTAGGATGAAAATTCGCTTGATTGAGGTGAATCCGGACGATAGAAGGCACGTGCAATTTCTCTTTGAGACAAGATCCCATCCGCAAGTTGTGCCGATGCTGTTTGGAGCTCCGCCGGATAGTTTTGAGGTGCACTATGCATGGCTCGGACGGGTTCAAAATGTTAGTCGAACATTGTTTCTTATCGAAAACGGCTCATCTGACTTATGTGGCTACTGTCAATTAACCCCTCAAGAGGACGGGGGGATTGAGCTTGGCTGGGTAATTCATCCGAACTACCAAGGTCTGGGTTATGGCAAGGATTCAACGCGAGCTCTTGTGGGTGAAGCTCAGGAGCGTTACCCAAATCATGAAATTTATCTGCTTGTGAAGCGCGATAACCTGAAGGCAATTCATGTGTATCGCGCTGTTGGTTTTGTGGAGGTGGGCTATGACTCCGCTACAGGATCTCTTAAAATGTCTTTTGTTCATTAAGAGTTACTTCTCCGGAATTCACAAAATTTAAAACCTCGTTGGCTACAAGCAAGGCATCTTCTTCGTTCATCTTAAGATGGAGCGGAAGTGATAGAATTTCATGGCTGGCCTTTGTGGCCTTTGGACACGTGCCTTTCCCGTGAGAGTAAATAGCGTATTCTGTGTTGTCGCGATAATGAACCCCAGGAAATATTTCTTTTTCATTCAGAAACTGCAGAAGAAGATCACGATTTTGAACGCGAATCTGGAATAAATGTGTGCTGCTCTCGCAATCCGGATTAATTTCAATTAATTTGATTTTTTCGCTCCCAGCCAGAGTTTTTTTGTAAATTTGTGCCAGAGATCGTCGATGCGAGTTGTCTTTATCCAAGTACTTAAGCTGAACCATTCCGATTCCAGCCATGATGGAATTTCCATGATACTTAAACCCGACCTCTTCAACATCATACATCCATTTGTAGTTTCCTTGGCGTCCCGTACGTGCGTAGGTGTCTTTATTGATGCCAAGCCAGCAAAGTTTACGGGCGCGCTCATCATCTTCTTTGTTGTTCCAGCAGATCATGCCGGAGTCGGCGGTTGGCAAATTTTTTACTGCTTGAAAGCTGAAAACAGAAACATCTGCTTCTCCGCCGACATGACGCCCGCGAATGCGAGTGCCAGCCATGTGGGCGGCATCAAGAATCAATTTTAAACCGTGTTTTTTACAAACGGCAACCACTTGCTCATATCGACCGGTGTTGCCGCCAATGCCGACATAAATAACGGCTTTGGTTTTCGGGGAGATTTTTGCTTCGATGCTTTCCGGGCTCATGCAAAGGGAATCGTCAACATCTGCAAAAACGGGCTTAAGGTCTTCATACATGATCGCATGGTTTGTTGAGACGAAAGTAAGTGGAGTGGTGATGACTTCATCGCCATCTTGCCAGCCATATTTGGTTTTCAGCATATATACAGCAAGATGCAAACCGGAAGTATTTGAATTCAGAAAATGCGCGTGAGAAAGGCCGGTATATTTTTTCCAGGCCTCTTCAAACTCGATAGTCTTAAATCCCAGCCCAGTCCAGCCCTTCTCAAGGCACTCTTTGATTTGCTCTAAGCACTCATCAACTCGGAAGGCCGGAATAAACAATTGAACAGACATTTTTCACCTCTTTTGAAATAATTTATACGTCAAGAGTGCCTAGGGAAGACAGTTTGATATTCTGAAGGATACAGGCGGCAAGGCTTTCATCCCAGCTGTTCAGATGAATTCCGAAAGTTTTTTTTATCTTGCTTGTGTCCATTTTGGAATTAAGGGGACGTTTTGCGGGGGTTGGGTAGTCACTCGTTTGAATGGCGGTTACATGTTCGACTTTAAGATTACGCCCGAATTGACGTTCCAGCTTAAAAATTTCGCATGCAAATTGATACCAGCTCACATAACCGTCATTGCACACATGAAAAATGCCGCTTTCGCCTATTTCCCCGTGCGTGGAGCGAATTATTTCGAGGGTTGCAGTGGCAATATCTCGAGCAGAACTGGGGGAGCCAATCTGGTCATCAACGACGCGAATTTGCTCGCGTTCTTGCCCAAGCTTCAGCATGGTCATGTAAAAGTTCATACCGCGGGGGGCATAGAGCCAAGAGGTTCTAAGGATAAGGGCGTGGGCGCCGCTGTCCAAGATCCTTTTTTCGCCTTCTAATTTGCTTTTCCCATAAACATTCAATGGGTTTGTTTGATCGCTTTCCCGCCACAGGCCATCTTTATCGCCATCAAAAACATAGTCAGTTGAATAGTGAAAAAGAGATGCTTTGTTTTTCGCGCACCATCCTGCTATGTGCCCGGGCGCGACGGCATTGATCTGAACTGCCTCATCGCGCATTTGTTCTGCTAGGTCCACTTTTGTAAAAGCCGCGGCGTTAATCACCACAGTCGGCTGATGGTTATCGAGGAAGCGAAGTGCGGCGTCGCCGCCATCGCGGAAGTCCACCTCTTCTTTGCCTGCTTGAATGAAGAAGTCTCCTCTTGCGTGAAGTTCTTCAGCCAAGGCAGACCCTATATTCCCAAATTTTCCAAAAATTAAAATCTTCATTTTGGGCTCGCTAGGTGGAAGGGAGCAACCCTCATTTCTGTAGCGCTGCGGCGTATTTTAAAGTCGGCCCTCGGCATACTTTATCAAATAAGATTTGTATGAAGATGCTGGGTACTTTTCGATAATCCGCATCAATGCGTGACGGTCATAAAATCCTTTATGAACAGCAATTTCTTCTAAACATGCGATTTTGAGCCCTTGTCTTTCCTCGATCGTTTTCACGAACACGGTGGAGGTGCTCAGGGATTCGGGAGTTCCAGTGTCTAACCAGGCGACGCCGCGCCCAAGACGTTCGACTGATAGTCCACCTTCTTCGAGGTACAGACGATTTAAATCTGTGATTTCCAGTTCCCCACGCTTCGACGGGCTTAATGTCTTTGCTTTTTTGACGACGGTGTCGTCATAGAAATATAAACCTGTTACAGCCCAGTTGGATTTTGGGGCGACCGGTTTCTCTTCAATGCTCAATGCCTTGCCGTTTGAGTCAAATTCGACGACTCCATATCGTTCCGGATCATGAACATGGTACGCGAAAACGCAGGCACCTTTTTCCAATTTGGCTGTTTGGGTTAGTTGCTCTGGCATGCTGTGCCCGTAGAAGAGGTTGTCGCCGAGGATAAGGCACGTTGAGCTGTTTTGAATGAATCCCTCTGCAATCAGAAAGGCTTGAGCGATTCCTTCGGGCTTTGCTTGGACGGCGTATTCGAGATTGATACCGAAATTGGATCCATCGCCAAGTAAGTCGCGAATCATCGGCAAATCGCGCGCAGTGCTCACGATCAGGATGTCGCGAATGCCCGCTAGCATGAGCGTGGAGAGGGGGTAGTAAATCGTGGGTTTGTCGTAGACTGGGATCAGTTGCTTTGAAATAGCCATGGTTGTCGGAAAAAGCCTTGAGCCTGTTCCGCCAGCGAGGATAATGCCTTTCATGTGCTCACCTTTTGATTTTTTTTCAGGACTGCTTCGCACCAGTTTGTGTTGCCAAGATACCACTGAATTGTTGATCGCAGGCCATCCTCAAAATTCTTATACCTTCTTTCGAATCCGAGATGCTTCTGCGCCTTTCTGTCATCCATGGCATAACGCCAATCATGCCCTGCGCGGTCTTGAACGAAAGAGATAAGTTGGGAGTAGCTTGAGCCATCCTGTTTGGGTTGAAGCTCGTCGAGAGCACTGCAGACGGCTTTGACGACATCAATATTTTTTCTTTCTGAGTCCCCGCCAAAACAATATGTCTCCCCGGGTATCCCGCGGGTCAAAGCCAATAAAACTCCGGCAGCATGGTCTTCCACATGAATCCAGTCGCGCACATTCGCACCATTGCCATAAACGGGAAGTGGTTTGCCTTGGAGGGCTTTCGTGATCATGACAGGGATAAGTTTTTCGGGATATTGACGTGGGCCATAATTGTTCGAGCAGTTCGTTGTGATTGTGGGGAGCCCATAGGTATGATGCCAGGCGCGAACCAAGTGGTCGGCGGCCGCTTTGGACGCGGAATAGGGTGAATTAGGCTGATAAGGAAGCTCCTCATGGAATTTCCCGTCGTCGCCGAGGGTTCCATACACTTCATCGGTGGAAACCTGCAGGTAGCGAAATTCTTTTTTTTCTTTTTCATCCAAAGATGACCAATATTTTTTTGCGCACTCTAAAAGATTATAGGTTCCGATGACATTGGTATCGATGAACTCACGAGGCGAATGAATGGAGTTATCAACATGCGACTCTGCGGCAAAGTTAGCCAAGGCATGGACGCGGTGATGGGCCAGTAGGAGAGAAACGAGGTCGCGGTCCGAGATGTCGCCCTGTTTGAAAAAGCAATTTTTTTCGTCAATAAGACTTTCGACGTTTTCAAGATGGCCTGCATACGTTAATTTATCGAGAATGATCAGTTGGTGGCCCGCAGAGAGAGCAAGGCGGGCAAAAGAACTTCCGATAAAACCTGCAGCACCGGTCACTAGAATTTTCATAAAAATTCCAACAATTTGTATGGGTTAAAAACAAGCCGAAATCATTGAGCTTAGGGGTTATAATGTCAAGATCTCTTGCGGGACCGCTGGCTCGGTCAGTTGCTTGATCAGCGCGTTAATGCATCGCGCCTTGCGGAAAAGCGCGAGTGCGGTTGCGGACTTTTTTTAGATGCATTGCTCTTTGCTTTAATCGACGATAGCATTCACTCATGCTCAAAAACATCTCCCCATGGTTCGCCGGCCGTGCCAGCGAATTCTGGTTCCTTTTGCTTGCCATCGGTTTTGTGAGCGAGGGCCACCGTAAGATTCGCGGCATGGACTTGGTTTTTGACGCGCCCCAGGTGGTGAGCCTCCTTGGCGGTTTTCTGGCCCTCTTTTTCCTTTTGGAGCTGTTGCGATCGTCTTTGAAGTCCCGTCCGCGTGTTTTCTTGGCGGTGAACCTTTTTCTTTTCGTCCTCTATCTGGTCCTTGGTTTCTATCATCATCACACGCGGCAAAGCTTCGACTTCGCGCTGATCGTCGACAACTGGAAACTGCTGCTGGGCGGAACGGCCTGGGGCAACGTCGGTGATCTGGCCGGGGCCATCTTTCAGCCCCAGGACTACCGGTTTTCCCTGGTCGTGCTGGTCATTTTCGCTTTTTTCCTGCGGAAGGACCTGCGCGCTTTCCCGCGCATGAAAATCTGGCCAGGGTCCTTGTCTTTGGGGCTTTGCCTGCTGGTGGCGACGGTGAATCTTTTCCTTCTGGATTACACCACCGACGAGTTTTCGAACCTCGCGGCGAGCGTCCGCGCGCGGCTCATTGACCGCCAGAACTTCATTCAGCGTCAATACGTTGTCCGTTCCAAGGAGATTTTCCCCTTCATGCGGGACATCGGCCTGGCTGGCCAGGGGGCGAAAGCCCCCCCGAACATCCTGCTGGTCCTGGTGGAGTCTTTCAACGCCAATTTCGTGGAGGTCCGTTCCGCCTCGGGTCGCGAGATCACCCCGGTCTACAACCGCCTGATTCGGCAGGGCCGTTATTACGAGCAATTTTACGGCGCCGCCGTGCAGACCAGCGACGGCCAGTTCGCCGCCCTCTGCGGGCTGTTGCCCCGGTTCCGGGGCAAGGCTATGACGAACGATCCGGACAAGAGCTTCCTTTGTGCGCCTGAAGTTTTGCGCCGCCAGGGGTACCGCACTTTTTTCTCCCATGCGTACCCCCATCCGACCTTCGACAATACTCAGGGGTTCCTCACCAAAAACGGCATCGAGGAAATGCGGCTTTTCTCCGACTGCCAGGGCGCGGATCAGAAGCTTTGCTGGGGCTGGGGGCTCGCGGACGATGTCTTTTTCCAGAGGGCCGTGGGTTATCTGAGCAAGACCATGCGGCCGGGGCATCCCTTCCTGGCGGTCCTGTCGACGATCTCCAGCCACATGAGCTTCGAGGATGTCCCCCCGGACTTCCGCCTGATCAATGAAAACCCCGTGAGCCGCCGCGACCATTATGAAAACGCGATCCACTACGCCGACCGGGCCCTGGGGATCCTGATGGAGGAGATCAAAACGTCACCCTTTGCCGGCAACACGGTCGTCCTCATCACCGGGGATCATTCCTTCCCTCTGGGCGAGCACGGCAACTTCCACAACGAGAATTATGCCTATGAGGAAAGTTATCGCACGCCGATGCTGATCCTGGACCTGCGCAAATCGCCTCGGGAGGAGCGCCTCGGCGGGCGCTATAGCCAGCTCGGGATCCCGGCGACCTTGTTGGACCTCGCCGGCCTCAAAAAGGTTCATGCCCCTTTCCTGCTTGACTCGCTGTACCTGCCGCCGCCGAAGATGACCTATCACATCCAGCCGTACGCGGGCACCTACCTGGCGGTCGCTCAAGACGGACTCAAATACATTTTCTGGGAAGGGCGCCGCAAAGAATTCCTGTATGACCTGAAGAACGATCCCCTCGAGTCCCTGAACGTGATCGATCAGTACCGAGGCACGGAAATCCTGGAACAACTGCGTGCCGGAATCGGACGCATCTATCAGAATCAAGATCTGATCCGCATGGATCGCATCTGGCCGCAAGAGCCCCCGCCGCCGGCTTCGCGAAGAAATTGATCAGCGCGTCAACAGCTTGCTTTCAATCGGGGGGGCGAGGATTCTCTTCGTCTATGACCCTCATCGTTGATTACAAGATGGGCAATCTCGGCTCCATCAAGAACATGCTTCGCAAGATCGGTGAGGATGTTGAAATCACTTCGGATCCAATCCGGGTCGCCCGCGCCGAGCGGCTCATCCTGCCCGGGGTCGGGCGTTTTGACCGCGCCATGGAGAATTTGCGACAGCTCGAGCTGCGGCCCGCGCTGGAGGCGGCGGTTTTCGGCCGTCTTGTTCCCACCTTGGGAATTTGCCTGGGTATGCAGCTCATGACCCGGCGGAGCGAAGAGGGCGACGTCGAGGGCTTGAGCTGGATGCCCGGCGACGTGAAGCGCTTCCGCTTTCCCAGCGACGAAAAGCTGACCGTGCCCCACATGGGCTGGAACGATCTGAAGGTGAAAAACGATTCGCCCTTGTTCCGCGGCCTTGAAGGTGACTCGCGATTTTACTTCGTGCATTCTTACTACGTGAGCATCGACGATCCGGCGCAGATTTCGGCGGAGACCGAATACGGTCATTCTTTCGTTTCGGCATTCCGCCGGGGCAATCTGCAGGGCGTGCAGTTTCACCCGGAGAAAAGCCACCGCTTCGGGCAAGCCCTGCTGAGGAATTTCATCGGGGGGGCGCCGAGATGATACGTCGCGCGCGCATCATTCCCATCCTGCTCCTGCGCGGGGACGGCCTGGTGAAGACGCAAGGTTTTCAGAAAAGCGTTTACGTCGGCGACCCCATCAATGCCGCTAAGATCTTCAACGACTCGGAAGTGGATGAACTCATCGTCCTCGACATCTCGCCGGAGGCGGCGGAGAAGGGGCCGAACTTCGAAAAGCTCGGCGAGCTCGCCACGGAATGCTTCATGCCGGTCTGCTACGGCGGTGGCGTGCGCAGCCTGTGGCAGGTCGAACGTCTTTTCGCGCTGGGCTTCGAGAAGGTCGCCTTCAACACGGCTTTGGTGAAGACCCCGGCCCTGGTCGGAGAGGCCTCGCGCGTGTTCGGCGCCTCCAGCATCGTCGCCTCCATCGACGTGCGCCGCAAGATGTTCGGCCGCCTGGAGGTGATGACCGCGGGGGGGCGCGAGGCCACCGGCCTGGATCCCGTCGCCCATGCCCGCCAGGCCGTCGAGCGGGGCGCGGGGGAGATTCTCCTTACCTCCATCGATCAAGAGGGCGGCCGCAAAGGCTACGACCTAAAGCTCGTGCAGGCCGTCCGCGCCGCGGTGGAGGTGCCGATCGTCGCCCATGGCGGGGCCGGTCGGCTCGAGGACATGCGCGATGCCATCACCGCGGGCGCCAGCGCCGCCGCGGCCGGGAGCCTTTTCGTGTTCCACGGGCGCCTCAACGGCGTTTTGATCAACTATCCGACCCAGGCGGATCTCCGGCGGTTGTTGCACGCATGAAATTCCTCCTCCTCACCCAGTATTTCCCGCCCGAAGTCGGAGCCGCGCAAACAAGGCTCGCCACCCTGGTGCGTGAGCTGCGCCGCGAAGGCCATGAGGTCGAAATCGTCACGGCCTTTCCCAATTATCCGGAAGGGCGCATCCAGGCCGGATACCGCGGTCTTTACCGCCGGGACATCTGGGAGGGGGTGGTCGTCCATCGCCTCTGGCTGTTCGCCTCGCAAGGCAAGGCTCTGGCGCGTCTGTTGAATTATCTGTCGTTCGCCGTGACGGCGTGCCTGTCCGTGTTCGTGGTGCGCCGGAAGCCTGATTGGATTTTCGTGAACTCCGGTCCCTTGTTCATGTCCTTGCCCGGAGCCTTTCTATCCTGGTATTTCGGCCGTCCGATGATCTTCAACGTCTCGGACCTGTGGCCTCGTTCGGTCGAGCACCTGCGCGGCTGGGGTGGGAAATTCTTCGCGAGGTTGGCGTCGGGGCTCGAACGCTGGTCCTATCGCCGTGCCCGCTATGTCAATGCCATCACCGACGGCGTGCGCGAGATCCTGCTCAAGGAAAAGAAATTGCCGCCGGAAAAAGTCCTGTTCCTGCCGAACGGCGTGGACACGCGGCGCTTCCGTCCCGGGTCGCCGGATGAAAACTTGCGCGAGCGTTTGGGGCTGCGCGACCGCTTCGTGCTGATCTATCCCGGCAACCATGGCTACGCCCATGCCTTGCACCGTGTCCTCGAGGCGGCGAAGCTCCTGAAGGCCCGGGAACCCCGCGCGGTGTTTCTCTTTGTCGGCGGCGGCAGTGAGAAAGAAAGCCTGATGTCGCAGGCGCGGGAGTTGGGGCTCGACAATGTGGTGTTCCACGCGCCGGTGCCGCCCGAGGAGTTGGCGCGTTTCATTGATCTCGCCGATGTGGGTTTGATCCATGTGCGCAACAGCCCTCTGGCCGGGGAAACGCGGCCGGCAAAGATGTTCCCCCTGATGGCCCAGGCGAAACCGATCCTGTACGCCGGTTTTGGCGAAGGCGCCGAACTTTTGCGGCAATCACAGGGCGGGTTGTCGGTGCCGCCGGAACAGCCCGAGCAGCTTGCCCAGGCCGTGTCCGACATGATGAAAGAAGGCCGCCTGAAAGATTGGGGCGCCAACAACCGCCGTTTCGCCGAAGAGCGCTTCGACACCGGCCGTTTGATCAGGGAGTGGTTGCGATGCCTCGTTTAGAGGCCCTGGACCAGGTTTTCAAATCCTCTTTGATTTAAGACGCCGTTTGGGTCTTGGTCCATCAGTCTTCGCCAATCGCCCGGTGTGGCACTTTGTGACCAGTCACGCAAGTGTGAATAAAAATCCCGAGACCAAGAAGCGGAATTCCGTTTCATCAGCTCGCGCAGCTTTTCGCGCGTTATGAGGGAAATATCTCCAAGTTGGGTGAGAACGAACCAGATCCCGTAGAGATCTTTATATTTTTTCGCTGATTGAGCGCGAATCGGGAAGGTGAGGCCTTTGTGAAAAACCCATGCTTCGGGAGGGACGATCAGGATGGACTCCTGATTGCTGAGCGTGATTGAGATGGCTTCCTCCAGGCTCATTTCAATGTAAGACAGGGATTGAGCGTTCAATCCCGCGGCTTTGATTTCGACGACATTGTCCTTCTTTCTGGATTTTTGATCAGTCAGGAATTCCACTTCCAGCTCATAGTCCCCATTCTGGCGGACAAAGCTTTGAATGGACGGGACGCCGTTTGATTTGTGGCGCAATTCATAGCCTTGGTCCATCAGGAGGCGCGATATTTTTTCCTCGGCGGGAGAGATGGGTTTGCGTTTGATCAGAAAATCGACGTCGGTCGTTCCGACCACCCCCACGGGAGACTTCGATAGCAAGTTATCGTAAAGAACCAGGGCGAGGCCTCCTCCTAAGACGATGGAGCTGCGCCATGGCTTCAAAATTTTCGCGAGCTCTTCGATGTGTTTGAGGAGGTGATCGTTATTCAATGGAACTCTCCAGACTGTTCCACGGGCAAATCGTTTTCAGGAAATCCGCTTTGCGGTAAAGGGACTCGGCTTGTTCGATCCCCCTCAAGGGGAAATGACAGAGATCAAGAATGGTCAAAAGATAGTAAGCCTTCAGCCATGGGCCGGAATCCGATTGGGAAACTCTATTCAGCAAGGCTGAATAATAAGGTTTGATCAGAAGCAATTCATAACCGCGGTCGAGTTCTCTTGCTTTGAGCGTGTCGACCACCTTTTCGAGCTTGTTCCAATTCGGGAGATAGTACTCCATGGTTCTCAAGTTTGTGGTCTTGAGTTGGAACAATTCGCTGGCAGCAGTGTGAAGGGCCGGCCAGAGGCCGATTTTTTTCCATTCCGGCGTTTGCGAAGAGGTGAGACTCAGTCCCATGGTTTTTGTTTTTTTGAGCAGGCTGTATCTGGCAACCCACGCTTGCAGCAATTTTTCCGCTGCTTTGAGGTGAAATGTTTTTCGGGTGCGCAAGCCTTGTGACAGCACGACTCCCTGGTCCTCCAATTGGTGAACGACTTTATGGACAAGTCCAACACTCAAATCCGTTTGGCGTGCCATTTCATTGATGGAGAAGCCCTTTGTTTTGAGTTCTTCATGACAAGCGATCAGCCAAAAGAGGACAAGAGCCGACTTATTGCTAAAAACGTCAATTTCGATTTCTGAGGCTTTGGGGGAAAGAATCGCGGATTTTGCCATACTATTCATTATATGAGACTATTCATTATAAAGTGAATAGATAATTTGAATGAATAGATAAAATATTGTATCTTATTGAATGAACATGTATTTGTTGGCCTGGTCGATGCGAATCAGGGAGTGGTTGCGATGCCTCGTTTAGGACGTTTGCTCACCGGTCGTGGCAAAACCTTGCTGATGTTCTTGGATCTCCTGCTGCTGGCGCTGTCTTTCGGGGCGGTGGTCTGGCTGCGTTTCGGCACCGTGGACGCGGTGGCGTGGATGGACCCGCTGGTCGCCGTGGTGGGTTTCTTCTGCCTTTTGTTCCTGTATGTCTTCGGAACCTATGATGTCGATGACCTGGGCGCGAAGCGTTTCATCTGGACCCGCGTCGCCCTGGCGCTGCTGGCGGCGTTCACGGTGGGGCTGGCTGTCAATTTCTTCCTGCAGGCGGATCGCTCCGGGCTCTTCGGCCGCGGGGTTTTCGTCGGCGCCCTGCTGATGGATTACGTGCTGGCGGTCGCCGTGAGGCAAATCCTCGCGAGCCGTTTGCGCCGCCGCCGCCGCACGCAGAACTGGCTGCTCCTCGCTTCCGCCGACAAGGGCGCGCGGGTGGCCGAGGAGTTGCGCCGCAATCATCTGCAGGGGTTGTTGCAGGTTTTCCCCTTGGGCCATCCCGTGGAGGACTCGCGTCGCGATTTCCTCGAGGCCTTGCAGGTGCCGCGCACGGGCATCATCCTCGGCGCGGAGGACGCGGCCTGGAAGCATCTGGAAAATGAACTCGTGGAAGTGCGGCTGCAGGGGATGAACGTCGCGCCTTTGTCCAGCATGTACGAGACCCTGTGGCGCAAGATCCCGGTCGAGTACCTGGATCACCGCTGGTTCCTGCAGCAGGACGGCTTCGCCATCGTAAACTCCTCATTGCGCCAGCGCTTCAAACGGCTGTTCGACCTGGGCGGTTCTGTTCTGTTCATCGCCCTCATGTGGCCTGTCATGCTGCTCACGGCCCTGGCGGTTCGTCTCGAGTCGAAGGGACCGGCCTTGTACAAGCAGGTGCGCACCGGCAAGGGCGGCGAGGACTTCGTGATCTACAAATTCCGTTCGATGCGCGTGGACGCGGAAAAAGACGGAGCGCAGTGGGCGAAGACCAACGACGATCGCGTCACCAAGGTGGGGCGTTTCATCCGGCGCACGCGACTGGATGAGTTCCCGCAGATCTGGAACATCCTGAAGGGCGAGATGAGCTTCATCGGCCCCCGCCCCGAACGCCCGGAATTCAACGAGTCCCTGGCCAAGGAAATTCCATACTATCAATTGCGTCACCTGGTGCGGCCCGGGGTCACGGGCTGGGCGCAGGTGATGTATCCCTACGGCGCCAGCCGCACGGATGCCCAGCGCAAGCTCGAGTATGATCTGTATTACATCAAGAATTATTCTTTGTTGTTCGATCTGAAAATCCTGTTGAAAACAGTGCGAGTGGTTTTGTTCGCGGCGGGGCGCTGAGGATTTTCTTCTGACAGAGGTCATTTGGACGCCGCGGCACGGGCGTGGCATTTGCCCCTCGCGCGTCTTCCCGTTATGCTGCGTCCATGAAAATTCTTGTGACCGGCGGTGCCGGATATATTGGATCCGTGACCGTGCAAAAACTGCGTGAGCAGAAGCATGACATCGTTGTTTACGACAATCTTTCCACCGGCGTTCGCGAGGCGGTGCCTCAAGACGTGAAATTCATTTTCGGCGATGTCCGTGATCGCGATCTCGTGGCCCGGGTCATGAAAGACGAGAGCATCGAGGCCGTGGTGCATTTCGCTGCGAAGCTCGTAGTGCCCGAGTCCGTCGAGCAGCCTCTGGAGTATTATGACGTCAACGTCGGCGGCAGCCTGAGCCTGCTGGAGGGCGCGCGCAAGGCCGGCGTGAAAGCTTTCGTGTTCAGCTCGACAGCGGCGGTTTATGGCAATCCCCCTTTTGTCCCCGTGACGGAGGACGTGCCCGTCGCGCCCTTGAATCCTTACGGAGCTTCCAAGGCCATGGTGGAGCAACTGCTGCGGGACTTCGAAAAAGCCGGCGGTTGCCGTTTCGTGAGCCTGCGCTACTTCAACGTCGCCGGGGCCACGGAGGATCTCAGTGTCGGACAGCGCACAAAAAACGCGACGCACCTGGTGAAGGTGGCCTCGGAAGCCGCCACCGGCAAGCGCGGCGGGATGTCCGTTTTCGGCACCGATTACGGTACGCCGGACGGCACCTGTGTTCGCGATTACATCCACGTGGAAGACCTTGCGGACGCCCATCTCCTGGCTTTGCATCATCTGAGCCGGGGCGGGGAGAGCGCCATCCTCAATTGCGGTTACGGCCGTGGATTTTCCGTGAAAGACGTCGTCGCCACCATGCAGGAAGTGAGCGGCGTGAGCTTCCCGGTCACGACCTCGGGCTGCCGAGCCGGTGATGCCGGCGAGATCGTCGCCGACTCCTCGCGCCTGCAAAAGCTTTTCGGTTGGAAACCGCGCCGCGATGATTTGCGCCTGATCTGCCGAACGGCTTTCGATTGGGAGAAAAAACTCCGATGAATTTGACCTGGCCGCAGAAAATTTCGCGGGCCGTCCTGGCGGTGGCGGCGCTTTTCGCGGTCGGCAGCCTGCTCGTGACCCTGGATATCCCCCTGCAGGGCACGCATGCCTGGCGCCAATCGGACACTTTGTACATGTCCTACGCCTATTGCACGGAAGGCGCCGAGTTCCTGCGCCCCCACGTCGGTCGTCGCATGGACACGAGCGGGGTCGCCATCGGCGAGTTCCCGATTTTCAGCTACCTCATGGCGGTGAAGTGTCTCGTCACCGGCGTCTGGGACGAGGTCTTTCCGAAGCTCGTGACGTTTTTCTTTTTGATCCTGAACTTCGCGCTGTGGTGGAGGTTCCTTCGCCGCGAGGCGGGCGGGCGCTTCGTGCCCTTCTGGGTTTTCGCCTCCCTCATGGGGTTCGCCCCGATCGTTCTGTTGCATCTGACCATTCCCATCCCGGACGTCTTTGCCTTGGCCTTGGTGCCGATGATCGGCCTGATGAAGGATGATGCGCGGGCTTGGGTGCTGGGCCTGCGTTGGGCTCTTTTTCTTTTGATGTTCCTGGTGCGTCCTTATTTCGTGCCTTTTGTTTTCGTGCTGTATCGCCGGCGCTGGGAACAGGCGGTGGCCGTGGCCCTGTGCGCCCTCGGCTACCTGGTCTGGTTCAAGTACTGGGTCTATACGTCGGAGTTGCACCAGCACTTCGGGACGGAGCTGCGTTCCCTGTCCGTGCTGATGCAGCAACTGCCGCACGCGGCCCCGCGCCTGGTGTGGGATTTTTTCCGCGACCAGTGGAATTTCCTCGGCGTTTTGTTCCTGATCCCGGTGCTGCGCGCCTGGCGCGGGCAAAAGGACTGGCTGCTCACGGGGTTGAGTGGCACCGCCCTCGTGCTTTTCCTGCGCGGCGACCACTTCATGATTCACGGTTACTATCTTCTGGTCCCCGCCATGATGAGCTTCTATTTCATGTGCCTGGGTTACCTGCGCTCTTCGGAAAAGTGGCGGGAACCCGTGCTGGCTTTGATGGCTCTGCTCGGTCTGGCGGCTGTGGCCCATCATTGGAACCCGGAGAAAAACGCCATGGGGGTTCGCCTGCGCGCGGAGATCGCCGCCGTGACCCGACCGGGCGAATTGATCGCCCTTTACGGCAGCACCGCGCCTACGCAATTTTACAATGCTCTCCGCCCGGGTTGGTCGTTCGCCGCCGTGGAGGAATTCCAGGGCGAGACCCGTTGCCCGCCCGACGTCAAGGCGGCCGTCATCCTGCGCAACGACGAAACCGATTTCAAGATCGAACTCTGCCAAGGCCAAGGAGCCACGCCGTGACCTTTTCCCTCGTCATCCCGGTTTTCAACGAGCAAGAGACCCTCGAGTACAGCTTCGACCGCCTGATCAAAGTCCTGCAGGGGTCTTTCTTCGCGAAGTACTCCCGGATCGAGATGATCCTCGTGAACGACGGATCACGGGACAAAACGCCGCAGCTTCTGGAGAAGCTTCTGCGCCGCTCACCTGTGGGCCCGGTGCATCTGAAAGTGCTGCACTTCAGCCGCAACTTCGGCCATTCCAACGCCGTGCTGGCGGGGCTGGAGGCGGCGACGGGCGAGGAGATCGGCATCATCGACGCGGACCTGCAGGACCCTCCGGAGCTCTTGCCCGAGATGCTGGCCCATCTCGGCGAAGCGGACGTGGTCTACGGCCAGCGTCTCCATCGCGAGGCCGAGAGCTTCTTCAAACGCACCTCGGCCTGGGCGTTTTACCGTCTGCTCAATTTCATGACGGGCATCGAGATCCCGAAAGACACCGGCGATTTCCGCGTCATCACCCGCGACGTGCTGAAGGCCGTCCTGCAGTGCCGCGAGCAGAACCCCTTCCTGCGCGGCCTGGTCGCCTGGGTGGGCTTCCGCCAGAAGGCCTTCCCGTACAACCGCCAGGCCCGGCAGTTCGGCGTGACGAAATACACCCTGAAAAAGATGATCCGTTTCGCCATGCAGGCCTTGCTCAGTTTCTCGCTCGTGCCCTTGCGCCTGTCGATTTACCTGGGCCTTTTCACCATGCTCGGCAGCGTGGGGTTGACGGCATGGGCGATCTTCCGCCACCTGAGCGGCGGCACCGTGCCCGGCTGGACATCGATGGTCGTGCTGTTCCTGTTCGTGCAATCCATCACGCTGCTGATGATCGGCGTGATCGGCTACTACGTCGGCCAGATCCACCTCGGCGTGCAGGGCCGCCCGCGCTACATCCTGCGCGAAACCGCGCCCCGTGGCGGCGGGAACGCACGGGTTTAGGGTTCCATCTCAAGAGACAGGGGAACGGCTTCCGGAAAAGCCTCCTGGAGTTCGTCGAAGACTTCGACAGGACTTTCGTGGAAAGTGTCTTGAGACTATTCAAGACTCATGAAAAATCATTGAGTCCCGTCACGCTTTCCCGTTCAGGATGGGTGATTCGCATCCAGATATCGCGAAACAGACGGTAAAACGGCCAGTTGCCCCTCTAACAATTCCTTCATGAGTCCGAAGCAATTGTTAAGACCTCGTGTTCATATTTCAGGTCCAGAGGCGCAACGAATGGCAGAGGATATGGCTCCGAAGGAAGTTCGCAAGTCAATTCTGATCATCAAGTCAAACCCCAAGGGTTTGAACCTGGTCGAAAGTTTTCTGCGGAACCGGGGATGGAAGATCCAGTCCGCGACCAATTTGAAAGAGGCCTTGACCTTCCTCGTGTCGCAGAAGCCCTCCTTCGTGATGATCACTGTCGATCACCCGAACAAAAAAGTCCGCATGCTGCCGAAGCTTCTGACCCAGTCTTTTCCGGTCTTCGTCATGGTCTTCGCCGAGCAGGGGAGTTCTTTGTCCTATAAAGCCCTGCAGGACAGCGGTTGCCCGTATCGGATCAATCCGCCGGCGACAGGCCCTGCCGTCGAAAGGACCATCAATAAAATCCTGAAGGACCAGGAAGAGGAAAAAGAAAAGGCCGCACGGGTCGCCCGCGAGGGAGGAACCGCCAGCGGGGACATCACCATCAAGGGTGGCGGAGCGGACGGTGGCCCGACCCACATCTCGGGCGGAAACGCCTCTGCGCCAAACGACAACTCCCTGGCGGCCAACGGCATGATCAGCATCGCCGGCGCGGGACCGGGTTCTTTCAATATCCAATCGGCGACGGATCTGTTGCGACAGATGGCGGAGACGCCGGAAGACGAGAGCGGCGCCATCATGGCCTCCGGTGAAGACAACGGTGTGGCCCAGCCTTTGAGTTTGAACGCGGAGGCTTTGGCGGATTTGGAAAAAGCCGCGCAAGAAGATGCGCTGTCGGCAGTGGGGCGCTCCCCGGGCAAGCCAAACGGCGGCGCTTGGGTGCCGGCGGACGAGAGCAGCGCGAAGAGTGGGTCGGGTGAAGCCGAAGAACTGGCGGCGCGCAGCGGTTCGACCTCCGCGGAGGATCTGCTCGGTCGAACAGGCTCTGATCAAGGTGACCTCATGGGTGCCCGCAGCCGCGGTCCCGGCGGTGAAGAACTGGCGGCCCGTTCCCAGGAGGAGGCCGGCGAATTGCTGGGCGCCCGTTCGGGCGACAGGCCCGGCGGCTCTTCGCAAGAGGCGGGGTTCCTCGATCCCGCGGCCTCTGCGCCGCAAGTGCGCTACCACGAAGGGGACTTCGATCGTGGTGAGCAAGCGCCCGGCCAAGAGGATGATGATGCCGCGGGTGCGGCCCTTGATTTCAATCGTTCGAAAAAAAGCGCGTCCGGTGTGGAAGGACGCGACCAAGACACCGGCTCGGGCGAAGGCGATTTGCTGAAACCGAAAAAGGGTGCTTCCAAAAACGTGGGAACGGGCGGATTCGTCCGTCACAGCCGCGACAATGAGAGCATCATCGTGCGCGGCACGCAAAAAGCCCTGGATGAGTCCGTGACCCTGAAAAGCCACGATGTCAAAGGACAACCCGTGGCCGAACATCGTTTGGAGCAAGCGAGCAACGTCGCCTGCCTCATCGTCGAGTCGCCGCGTTTTTCGGGTTACCTGGTCGCCGCCATGGCGAAAGACCGCCCCATGGACACGAAGTTCGTCGATACCATCAAGGACCGCCTGGCGAAATTCCTGCGCGACAACGGCGAGCCGATCAAGGAAGAAAACAGCATGAGCCTGAAGATCAAGCAGGTGGACTTCCAGGACTGGGCGCTCGAGTACGCCGATTTCCTGCGCAAGTCCGTGCACGAGGGCCAGGAGATCGCCATGGCGTTTTTCCCCTTCGCGGAGGCGCAAGCCAAGCTCGGCGAGTCCGCCTCCGTGGAGATGGGCTCCGTGAAACTCGACGAGATCCAGGGCGATCTGACGGTGGATTTCAATCTGTACGTTTATCTGCCCGCCAACAAAAAGTACGTCCTGTACACGCCTCGCGGGTCGAAATTCTACGGCAATCAAAAAGGCCGTCTGGCCGGCATGGGCGTCACACACATGCACGTCAAACGCGACGATCTGGTGGATGTGAGCCGCTATCGCGCTCAGAACTACCTGAATAGTAAAATCGAGGAATTCGAACGCCGCCGCAGTCAGGCCACCCCGCCGGCGGCTTGACCCCCTCGCTCTTTCGCGGTGAACTGCGGGGAGCATGTTCCGTATCCCCAAGCACGATCAGTCCATTCTCATTTTCGGCGAGAGCGAGCTTCCGCATCTGCGCAAAGAGGCTTTGCGTCTGCTCGTGTGGAACGTGTGGAAAGGGCGAGGGCGCGACATTTGGCGCCGCGATCTCTTGAGCTTGTCTTTGGACCGCGATTTGATTTTGCTGCAGGAGGCGGTGGCCGATTCCTCCATGAGCTCTTACTTCCAGGAGGCCAGCAGCCGTTACGAGTGGCGCATGGCCGCGAGTTTCGAGTGGCGCGAACGCAAGACCGGCGTTGCGACCGGAGCCGTGGCGAAGCCCTTCAGCAGCCGTTACCTGCGCGGCCGCGAGCGCGAATTTTTCCTGTGGACGCCGAAGGTGAGCCTCAGCACCAGCTACAGTCTGCACGAAGGCCCGGAGCTCTTGGTGATCAACACCCATGTGGTGAATTTCACCACGACCTCGTCCTTCGTGCGCTTCGTGGAGGAGCTGGTTTCCCTCATCGAGCATCATCACGGACCTTTGATCCTGGCCGGTGACTTCAACACCTGGAACCTGAATCGTTGGCAGTCCCTGCTGGGAATTTTGTTCCGCCTGGGCGTGACGCCTGTGACCTTTGGCGAAGACCCGCGTTTCTTGAAGTTGGACCATGTGTTCTCGCGGGGCTTGAAAATGCAGAGTGCCGTGGTCCGTCACGACATCAAAAGCTCGGATCATTACCCCCTGTTGGTCGACTTCGAGTTCTGCTGAAAAAGAAGGCATTCCGGGGATCTGTGCCCCTTGTCCGAGCGCGACAAGGAGCGTCGGTTGTTGCTTCGCGACAGCTCCTCTTCTACTTCATTTCTGTCCATCAACTTGAAGGAGAATTCTTCCATGATCGAAAGCATTTTGCTGACGCCGGTGATTGCCGGGGCCGTCGGTCTCGTCTTCGCCTTGATCCTGTATTTTCGCGTGAAGTCCTTGCCCACGGGCAATGAGACCATGAACCGCATCGCGGGCTACATCCGCGAAGGCGCCATGGCCTTCCTGTTCCGCGAATACAAAGTGCTGACTGTTTACGCCGTCGTCGTGGCTCTGGCCCTGGGCTTGGCGCTCGGTTGGATCGCGGCCGGTTGCTTCCTGCTGGGTGCTTTCCTGAGCTTGCTTGCGGGCTTCTTCGGGATGAAAGCCGCCACGTACGCCAACGTGCGCACCACGCAAGCCGCCTCCACCGGTTCGAAGGGCAAAGCCCTCCTGGTGGCTCTGGACGGCGGGGCGGTCATGGGCCTCGCGGTCGCGGGTCTCGGCCTGATCGGTCTCGGCTCCCTGTACTACCTGTTCTACACCCAGGAAGGCGTGATCGGCACGGTCCTGCACTCCTTCGCGGTCGGCGCTTCCTCCATCGCGCTGTTCGCCCGCATCGGCGGCGGCATCTACACGAAAGCCGCGGATGTCGGCGCCGACATCGCCGGCAAGGTCATCGAAGGCATCCCGGAAGATGATCCGCGCAATCCGGGCGTGATCGCCGACAACGTCGGTGACAACGTCGGCGACGTCGCCGGCATGGGCGCCGACATTTACGAGTCCATGGTCGCCGCCATCGTCGCCGCCATGGCCATCGCCTTGACCATCAAACCCGAAGCCCTGGTTGGTTTGGTCAGCGAAGGCGCGGGCCTCAACCCCAAAGGCGTCGCCGTGCTGCTGCCCCTGGGTCTGTCGGCTCTCGGCATGATCATCTCTTTGCTGGTGATCCTTGCCACGCGCTTCTTCTCGTCCGCTTCTCCGGCCATGGTTTTGCGCGCCGCCCTCATCGTGCCGCCGCTGATCCTGACGGCCGCTTCGGCGCTGATCATGCCGATGCTGGGAATCCATCAAGGTGTGACGACGGCTTTGGCCGCCGGTGCCATCGGGGGGGCCTTGATCGGCCTCATCACGGATTACTACACCTCGTCGCGTCCGATCCGCCTGGTGGCGGACTCTTCGCTGACGGGTGCGGGCACCAACGTCATCCGCGGTCTGGCCGTGGGGATGGAATCGACGGCGCTGCCGATCCTGGTGGTCGTCGTGGCCGCTTATATCGCCGACCAGGCCCTGGGCCTGTACGGGATCGCCTTGTCCGCCGTCGGCATGCTGGCGGGAACCGCCGTGGTCATGACGGTCGACGCCTACGGCCCGATCGCTGACAACGCCGGTGGCATTTCCGAAATGTCGGGCCTCGGTCCGAGCGTTCGCGACATCACCGATGAGCTCGACGCCGTCGGCAACACCACCGCCGCCATCGGCAAAGGCTTCGCCATCGGTTCGGCCGTGCTGACCGTGGTCGCCCTGTTCAGCGCCTTCAACATGGAAGTGAACCATGTGCGCCTGCTGAACAACCTCGCTCCGATGTCCCTGGATCTGACCTCGTCGAACGTGCTGATCGGTCTTTTGATCGGCTCGATCCTGCCGTTCCTGGTCGGTTCGACCACCATGACCGCCGTCGGCCGCGCCGCCCAGAGCATCGTCGTTGAAATCGGTCGCCAGTTCCGCGAGATCCCGGGCCTGCTGCAAGGCAAGGCCGAGCCGGAGCCGGCCCGCATCGTGGACATCGCCACGCGCGCCGCTTTGATCGAGATGATCGTGCCGGGCCTGATCGCGGTGCTCGCGCCCGTGGCCATCGGCTTCCTGCTGGGCCCGGTGGCCCTGGCCGGAACCCTGGCGGGGGCTTTGGCCGTCGGTGCGACCATGGCTCTGTTCATGGCCAACGCCGGTGGTTCCTGGGACAACGCCAAGAAATACATCGAGAAGGGCCATCTGAAGGGTCATAAAAAAGGCTCGGACGCCCACAAAGCGGCCGTGGTCGGTGACACCGTCGGCGATCCCTTCAAAGACACCTCGGGTCCGGGCGTGGCCATTTTGATCAAGGTGATGAGCGTCGTGTCCTTGCTCATCGCGCAATTGATCGCCACCATCGGCTGAGGACTTTCTCAAAGAGATTTTCCCGAAGAGCGCGGGTTTCAGGACCCGCGCTCTTTTTTTTGGTTCTGGCCCGTCCCGGGCCGGGTTAGAGTGGGGGGCGATGGCCTCGGACCCGCGCCCCCGTCAGGGATTGATTCATGAGATGATTCAGAGGCTCCGCCGCGAGGTGGAGCAGGGGGATCTGACCCTGGGGGAGATCTTTGAGATCCTGCGCGGGGGCGGCTCTTACCTGGTGATCCTGTTTCTGTGCCTGCCTTTTTTGCAGCCCATCCCCTTGCCGGGACTTTCCACCCCTCTGGGGCTGTTGATCATCTTCGGGGCCCTGACCCATGCCCTCGGTCGGCAGCCGTGGATTCCCGCCTCCTGGAAAAAGAAAGACTTCGCGAGCCCCGCTTTGCGGAAAACCCTTCAGGTGGCGGATGCTTGGGTGTCAAAGCTCGAACGTTGGATTCACCCGCGCTGGGTGGTCCTGGTGCGTCCGGCGCTGATGCGCTGGGTGAATGCCTCGGTCGTGATCATCGCGGCCTTTTTGCTGTGCCTGCCCTTGCCCGTGCCTTTTTCCAACACCGTTCCGGCCCTGACCATCGTTCTGCAGGCCTTCGGTCAGCTGGAGGAGGATGGGGTCCTGATCGTGGTGAGCTACCTGATGTTCGCCGCCTGCTTGTCCTTCTTCGGGGGGCTGGCGCTGGGAGTCGAGAGCGGAATTGGACTTTTCGTCCGCTGACGCTGGTGCTGACATCAAGAGCAAGGAGGTCTGCATGACCAAAATGCTTTGGATGTCCCTGTTTTTTGTTGGGGGGATGGGCGCCGCGGTGGCGGCGGACGGGCCCTGCGCCAAGGACCGTGAAACCCTGTGCGCCGGCGTGGATCACGGCGGCGGCAAAATCGCCAAGTGCCTGCGCGACAACAAAGACAAACTCTCGGCCGAGTGCAAAGCCCACTGGGAATCCATGAAAGAGCACATGAAGGACGCCCGTGAAGCCTGCCACGATGACGTGAGCCAATTCTGCGGCGACGTGAAGCCCGGCCGCGGCGCCATCATGAAGTGCCTGAAGGCGAACAAGGACAAACTCTCCGCCGCCTGCAAGGCCGAGTGGAACGAGATGAAAGAACGCCGCAAGAAAAAGAAGATGTGATCGCGATGGAAGCGTCGGCCCCGGTTGAACGCAGTTTGAAGTTGAGCCTGGCGGATGCCTTCCTTTACAGCCTGATGGTCGGCATCGGGGAGACCTATCTGCCGGCCTTCGCCTTGTCGGTGGGGCTGGGCGAGATCTTCGCCGGCGTGCTGTCGAGCCTGCCCATGGTGAGCGGCGCCTTCCTGCAGCTGCTGACGCCGAAGGGCCTGCAGAAAGTCGGTTCCCACAAATACTGGGTCGTGCTGTCGGTGTCGATGCAGGCCCTGGCCTTCGTGCCCCTGATTTATTATTCCGTCAGCGGGCATCCGGAATTCTGGGTGCTGTTCCTGATCCTGACCCTGTATTGGGGCGCGGGTTTCGCCGCCAACCCCTCGTGGAACTACTGGATGGCGCACCTGGTGCCGCGGGAGATGGGGCAGAAGTATTTCTCCACGCGCACGAGCCTCACGCAGATCGGCATCCTGATCGGTCTCGTGATCGGGGGCGTGGCCCTGCACAACAAGGTGACGATCCTGTCGTTCACCTCCGTGTTCAGCGGCCTGTTCCTGATCGCTTTCCTGTGCCGGGCGGGATCGTCGTTGTTTTTGAGCCGCAAGCTTTTCCGCGCCGACTGGCGGGTGGACAAAAAAAACCTGAGCGGTGTCCGCGACTCGTGGCGGGTTTTCTGGATGGATCCGGTGAAGCGCCGGTTCTTCCTGCGCCTGGTGCCCTTCATGGCTTGCGTGTATGTCTCCGCCCCTTTCGTGACGCCGTATTTTCTGGCGCAGCTGAAACTCGATTACGGCGCCTACATGGTGGCGATCGCCGCCCTGATGCTGGGCAAGATCGCGGCGCTGGCGGTTCTCAACCGGCGCCCGGAGCGCGGCGGGGGATTGGGGCTTTTCATCCTGGGCGTCGTCGCGGTGTCGCCCCTGCCGATCCTGTGGTCGGTGTCGACCAACGGGCTTTTCATCCTGGGCCTGCAGTTCGTCAGCGGCGCGGCCCTGGCCTCCATGGAGCTGGGTTTGAGCCTGATCTTCTTCCGCGACCTGAAGGCCGAGGAGAAAGTCGCCGTGCTGACGGTGTACAACCTGCTGAACGCGCTTTCGATCATCCTGGGCACGGCGATCGGCGGCGTGCTCCTGGGGCTCTTGGGCGAAAGCGTGCGGGGTTATCTGGTCCTTTTCGCCTTCGGCGGCATCGCCCGCGTCGTGTTCAGCCGGCCTTTGGTCAGACAGGCGCGGCGCTGGCAAAACGAGAACGAAAAGAGCGATGCAGTTCTTTATCCCGCCAGCGGTCCTCAGGCGCGCTGAGGTCCTGCGCGGAGTAGCCGGAGGCGATGTCCTGGATCAGCAAATTTTGTTGATCCCGGGCGAGGAAAAGAACGCGCCAGGTGCGGTAAGCCAGGCGGAAGCGGTCGGCGTCGGGCAGGGCCTCGACGCGTTTGCGGCGGTCGTCGAAAGGCTCGAACTCGAGCTGCTGCCGCAGGAAATCCTTGAGATTGGCGACGCCGTGATCTTCGAGCCAGCGGAGTTTTTCCAGGGCGAGCGGCGACCATTCGAGGTTCCAGCGGCGGCTTTCGACGTCCTCCAGCCAGCCGAGCCGGGCTTCGGGGTGCGCATCCACGTCGCGCAGGTAGGGTTTGAGATCGAAGACCGGCGTGCCGTCCAGAAGGTCCGCGCCCTCGATGAAAATCTCAAGGCCCCGGATGCCGAGCAGACGCACGCAGGAAAGCCCGAGGGGGTTCGGGCGGTAAGGGGCGCGCGTGGCGAAGACGCCGACCTTTCGATCGCTGCCGCGCGGGGGAAAGACCATGGGCTTCCAATGCGGGTTGTGATGGAACTGGAAAATCACCCACAGCCTGTCAAAGCCCTCGAGATCCTGCAGGGCCTGCTCGAATTGCCGCCCGGCCTGCAGGCGGATCACGCCCTGCTGGCTCGAGTCCTCACGCGGTTGGCGGGCGGCTTCATAGGGGTGTTTTTGCCCGGAATGATAGTGGCCGATCGGTTCGAGGGTCAGCGCCACTGGCGGCTCCATTCAAAGGCCGCGACCGCCCCGGCCACGGCGACATTGAGGGAGTTTTTCACGCCCTTCAGGGGGATCTCGCGGATCTCGTCGCACAGCTCGAGCACGGCGGGCTCCACGCCAAAGCGTTCGTTGCCGAGAATCAGGACGGTGGGGCGAGGGGGGAAAGGATCCGTCAATGGCTTCGCCGTGCCGGCGGTTTCCAGCGCGATCAGGAAATGGGTTTTTTTGAGCTCGCGCAAAAGGGGGAGGATGTCGTCCGTCCGGCTCCAGGGCACGAAGTGATGGGCGCCGAGAGTGGCGCGCGAGGTTTTGTCCTCCGTGGGGGCGGCGGAATAGCCCGTCAGGTGCACGTGCTCGAGGCCCAGGCCTTCCGACGTGCGCAGCAACGAACCCACATTGAAGGCCGAGCGCAGGTTGTCCAGGACCAGTCGCAGGGGGAGGCGGGCCGCGGCCGGCAGCGCTTCATGGTCCTGGCTCGCGACCAGGAAGTCCTCATCTTTGATGTTTTTTTGCAGGGCGCGTTCGACGGGCACGATCAGGTTCGTGAAGGTCCGCGCCGTCAGGTTGGGCGTCAGATGCTTCTGCAGATCGGCGAGCTTGGCCACTTCCGGCGCCGGATGGGACGTGAAGCCCGCCAGTTCCGCGCGCAAGTCCGCCAAAAAATCAGGCGGGAAAGAATCCCGCCCTTCATGGCTTCTGAGTTTTTTCAGCACCGCCTCGAGACGGCGGCGATCCGCCGCATCGATCACTTCACGCGGCTCCCGGCTTTGGCGCCCTCGTCGGGCGACAGCACGAACAGATCCGCCCCGCCGTCGCCGGCGGCCAGCACCATGCCCTCGCTCACGCCGAATTTCATCTTGCGCGGCTTGAGGTTCGCGACCACGAGCACGTGCCGTCCCAGCAGCTGCTCCGCTTTGTAGGCGGCCTTGATGCCGGCGATGATCTGGCGGGTTTCGCCGCCGATGTCGACTTTCAGGCGCAACAGCTTGTCGGCCTCCTTGATCTCCTCGGCCTCGACGATCTTCGCCACGCGCAGGTCGACTTTTTCGAAATCCGCGAACTCAATTTGATTCGTTGACCCCGCATTGCGGTCGCCCGCCGCGCCGGCTTGCCCCGCGGCCACCGCGGTGGCTTGTCCCGCCGCGGCCTTGGCCGGGGCGGAAGAGGAACCGGTTTTCGCCTTGTCCCTCATGCGTTGCAGCTCCTCGATCTTGCGTTTCGTTTCATCCAGCATCGCTTTGATTTTCTCCGGATCCACCCGTGTCGCCAGGTGCTCGTACTCGCCGACGGGGCGGTTTTTCAGGATCAAATCGGCGTCCTTCCAGGCGTAGCTGGAATGGCCGCCGGCGAGGTTCTCTTTCGCCTCGCCGAGGAGCTTCGCCACTTTTTCCGAGTACACGGGCAGCACGGGCGTCAGGCCGATGGCGAGCAGGCGGAACAGGTTCAGGGTGGCGGTGAGGACTTTTTTCGTCGCCGCCGGATCGCTCTCCACCGTCTTCCAGGGGGCTTTTTCATCGAAATAGCGGTTGGCCTCGTCAGCGAGGGCGCGCAGTTCGGTGATGGCGCGGGTGAATTCGCGGTCCTCATAGGCTTTTTGCGCGTCGAGCAGGGTTTTTTGCCCGCGATGGATCAAGGCCAGCCCCTCGGAGTCGGGCTCGCTCATGACGCCGTCGAGTTTTTTCTTCAGCATCTGGGCGCCCCGGGAGCCGAGGTTCGTGATCTTGCCGACCAGGTCGGAGTTCACGCGCTGGGTGAAGTCCTCCATGTTCAGGTCGATGTCGTCGACCTTGGCGTTGAGCTTCGAGACGAAATAATAGCGCAGATAAGCCGGATCCAGATGGTTCAGGTACACGCGGATCGGCACCATCGTGCCCTTCGACTTGCTCATCTTCTCGCCGTTCACGGTGACGAAGCCGTGCACGTGCACCTGCGTCGGCGTGCGGAAATCGGCGGCCTTCAGCAGCGCCGGCCAGAAGAGGGTGTGGAAATAGGTGATGTCCTTGCCGATGAAATGATAAACCTCGGTGAGGTCGTCGCGGCGCCAGTAGTCGTCGAAGTTTTTGCCCAGGCCCGCCGCCCACTTTTTCGTGGCCGAGACGTAACCCATGGGTGCGTCCACCCAGACGTAGAAGTATTTCCCCGGGGCGCCGGGAATGGCGAAACCGAAATAGGGTTCGTCGCGGGAGATGTCCCAGTCGCGCAGCGGCTCGGAGAACCACTCGAGCATTTTGTTGGCGGTTTCGGAGCCGGTGTGGCCCGGGAGCCAGCTTTTCAAATAATTCTGGAAATCGCCGAGCTTGAAAAAATAATGATCGCTGGATTTTTTCACCGGGGCCGTGCCGCAAAGGTAGCAGTGCGCCTCTTTCATTTCCGAGGGCGAGTAGGTCGATCCGCAGTTGTCGCAGGAGTCGCCGTACTGGTCCTTCGCTCCGCACTTGGGGCAGGTGCCTTTCACGAAGCGGTCGGGCAGGAACATCTTGTCGTGGGGGCAGTAGAGCTGCTCCACCGGGCGCACGGCGATGTGCCCCTTGGCTTTCATGGCGTGGTAGAACTCCTCGCAGAGCTCGCGGTTTTCCGGCGAGTTGGTCGACGAGTAAATCGAGTGATGGATCTGGAAATCGCGGAAATCCGCCATGTGCTCGTCATGGGCGCGGCCGATCAGGGTTTCGGGCGTGATGCCCTCCTCGCGGGCGCGGATCATGATGGGCGTGCCGTGGGTGTCGTCGGCGCACAGGTAATTCGCCTCATGGCCGGCCATGCGCAGGGAGCGCGTCCACACGTCGGCCTGCAGATGTTCGAGAAGGTGTCCGATGTGCACCTCCCCGTTGGCGTAGGGGAGGGCGGTGGTCACGAGGATGCGTCGGGCTTGAGGGTGTTTCATCGGGGTTAAATTAGCACAAACCCCGGTCTTTGGTCAGGATCTTATTTGAAATCCACGGTGCCGGTGCCGGTGTCGTACATGGCGGCCTGCACTTTGAGGGTGCCGGCGTTCACGGCTTCGCGGATGACGGCCGAACGCTCGAGGAGTTCATTCGTCATGCCCTGCAGATTGGCCCAGGCTTCGTCGCGGAAACCCTTGGAGACCTTTTTGTTCTCGAGCTCGTTCAGTCTCAGCCGCGTCGCGGCGACAAGGGCGTTCACATAGGGTGTGCCGACGTCCTGGCCGGAGGGCACGGTGGCGGCGGCTTTGACGATTTCGGACGACGTGTGGCCCATCATGACCAGCAGGTTGGCGCCGAGGTTGGTGACGGCGAACTCCAGGCTGGCGAGTTCCGCCGGGCCGAGGCTCGGACCGAGGGTGCGCAGAGTGAAGATCTCGCCGAGCTTCTGATCGAAGATGATTTCCGGGGGAACGCGGGAGTCGGAGCCCGTGAAGATGATGGAGTGGGCCTGTTGTTTGGCGGCCAGGCGCTGGATGTCTTTTTTGCTCTGGCCGTCTTTGCGCAAAGAGCCTTTCACGAAACGACGGTTGCCGTTTTTCAGCCAGCCGAGGGCTTTTTCCGCCGGGACGGCGCCGACTTTGTGGTGAACGGGCATGGGGTTCGTGCGGGCGGCCGCGAGGCTCTCGGTGGCTTTCGGTTCGGTCGCCGCGGTGGCGGCGCTTTCGTGGTCCGTTGCGGCGGCGGCTTCGCCGTCTTTTCTCAGCGTGATGGTCATTTCCGAGGGGTCGCTCGGACGGTTCTGGACGCCGGCCAGTTTGGCCTCGAGGGCCTTGGCGGCTTCGGTTTGCTGTTCCTCTTCGGCGGTTGGCGCCGGCGCGGACTCTTTGGGCTTGGACGAACAGGCGGCGAACATTCCGGCAATGGCGAGCAGGACCAACAGACGATGCATCATAAAACCCCCACAGTCTTCCATTTCGCGAGAAAGCGTCCCTGGGGTCAACTGGTCGAGCTGGATCTTGATCAATCCCAGCCTGAAGGCGAGGATGATGGAATGGAAATCCTCAATGAGCAGCAATGGCTGGAACGTTTGAAGTCCCAACAACACACACCGCGATCCTCTTACCGGGCGATGTATTCGACCTGGTGGCAGGGGGTGGTGACGGATCCGCGCCTGATGCTCGTGCCGGTGGACGACCACCAGGTGCATCGCGGGGACGCGGTCTTTGAGGCGATGAAAGCCCGCAACGGGCGCATTTATCTCGAAGCCGAGCATTTGGACCGTTTGGATCGCTCGGCGGCGGCGATCGCTTTGGCCTGCCCTTTTGATCGCGCGCGGCTGAAGGGCATCCTGCAGGACACGCTGCAGGCCTCGGGCCTGAAGGACGCCCTGCTGCGCCTTTTCCTCAGTCGCGGGCCGGGATCCTTCTCAACAAATCCCTATGAGTCGGTGGGCGCGCAGGTCACGCTGATCGTGACCGAGCTGAAGGGCCTGCCGGAAGCGACGGTGCGAAACGGCGTGAGCCTGGCCCTGTCGAAAATCCCGCCGAAAGAGGGTTGGCAGGCGCGGGTGAAGAGCTGCAACTACCTGCCCAACGTGCTGATGAAAAAAGAGGCCGTCGATCTGGGGGTGGACTTCACGGTCGCGCTCACGGAAAAAGGCGAGCTCACCGAGGGCAGCACCGAGAACATGGTGGTCGTCACCCGCGATGGCTGGCTGGCGCGGCCGCGGCCGGAGCGCATCCTCGCGGGGACGACGATGATGAGGGCTTTTTCCCTGGCGCGGCAGCTCGTCGCGGAAGGGCTTTTGACGGGCGTCGGCGAGCGCGACCTGAGCGTCGCCGATCTGCGCGAAGCCCGCGAGATCCTGATGATCGGCACGACTTTGGACGTGGTGGCCGCCACCCGTTTCGAGGGGGTCGCGGTCGGCGCCGGCGGGCCGGGTCCCGTCTCTTCGCGGCTCCGTGAAATGATCCTGAGCGATCAATCCTGATCTCTGAAGTTGAGACGTTTCATGATTCAAAATGATCATTATTGATGTTTGTGGTTTTATCCCGATTCATTGTAAAATGAAAGACGATGAAAGCACGTCGCCACTTCCTGCGGAATCTCTTGGGCTTGTCCGTTCTTTCCTGGGCCGATTCCGTGCGCGCCCAGATGATGCCGTTCAGTTTCTGGAAAAAGCCGAACGCCCCCATCATTCCTGTGTATTGCCTGATATCGGGTTCGACCACGGCGCTGACTTCCCCCGACGGCACCACCTGGACGCAGCGGACGCTTCCGAGCGGCTCGGTCTGGATCTCCATCGCGCGCAGCCCGACGACTTTCTGCATGGTCGCGCAAGGCTCGACCGCCGCCGCCACGTCGCCGGACGGGATCAATTGGACCGCCGGGTCGCCCCCGAACAAAGCCTGGGGAAACCTGTCCTGGAACGGCACGCGGTTTTTGGCCAGCACCGGCTGGGCCGGTGGAGTGACTTCCAGCAATTTCATCACCTCCACGAACGGCACCACCTGGTCGAACGTGGCCATCTTCCTGGATGTGGGCTGGGCCACGGCCGCGTCGGGCACGGGATTTTGCGCCGTGACGGAATCGGGGGAATGCATAAATTCCACCAACGGGACCAGCTGGTCGGAGCAGGACGGTCACCCGGAAGGGGCCACGCATCTTTATTCCGGCGGCGGAAACGTTGTTTCCATCTACGCCAACGGTGCCAGCTCGAACGTTTTTTTCTCCACCAACAACGGGGTTTCCTGGACGAGCAAAAACATGCCTTCCTCCGCGGTATGGTCAGTGGGAACCTACGGGAACTCGACTTTCTGCCTCGCTTCCCCGAGCACCACGAAAGCGGCCATTTCCACGAACGGCGGCAGCACCTGGACGGCGAAGACTTTGCCTGTCTCGGCGGCTTGGACGGACATCGCTTACGGTTAGAAGGGACAAGAGAGAGGGATTATGAAAGCACGTCGTCACTTTCTGAAGAGCATTTTGGGATTGTCCGCCCTGTCTTTGACTGAGCGCGCCCGCGCTCAGATGATGCCCTTCGGTTTTTGGAAGAAACCCGGCGGTTCGGGGAAATTATATTGTCTGATCGCTGACTCCAGTTGTCGCACGTCCCCCAGTGGGGACACTGGCAGTTGGACGTTGCGGACGATTTCCGTTTCCTTGGGCGGCGGTTGGCTGGTCGATATCATCTGGAATGGAAGCGCCTTTTACGCCATTGCGAGCGGATCCGACAAGATCGTGAAATCGGCGGACGCGATCAATTGGACGGGTGCGACCCTGCCTTACAACACGGATTGGGCATCCGTTGCTTGGAGCGGCAGCCGGTTCTGCGCGGTCGCCGGCAACGGGGAAAGCGCCACTTCCACCGATGGTTCAACCTGGTCGGCGGGCGGGGCGCTCAGCAGTTCGAACTGGGGATCAGTGGCCTCGAATGGAACCAATTTTTGCGCGGTGGGCATGTCCTCGAAGATCGCGACCTCTCCCACCGGGGCCACTTGGACGAACCAGACGGCGCCGGGGGCAAACTACCGCCAAGTGATTTGGAATGGATCCGTTTATTGCGCGGTCGGCAGCAACTCAAACGTCCTGGCCACCTCCGCGACGGGCACTTCCTGGACCTCCTTGACGATGCCAGCGAGTGGAACATGGTCGCTGGCCGCGAAAGGATCTCTTTTGTGCGCTGTTGACGCCGGGGCGGGCATGGCGGGAAGTAAAAATGCCGCGATCTCAACGAACAACGGCGCTTCGTGGAGCATGAACACAAACCTTCCCAGCACGGCCGCCTGGAGTTCCATTTGCACCGACGGGACGAATTTTTACGCCGTCGCCAATGGCACGGACAAAGCGGCCATTTCAGCCGATGGTGTCACCTGGACCGCCAAGACTCTGCCTTCGTCGGGCAATTGGAATGGGATCCGCTCCAACAGCCTTTAAGAGGTCCAGATCAGACCTTGAGAATCCCCTCATTTTCGAGACCATCCCTTTCCGGGACAAGGACATCGGTCCTTTCGCAATAGATCTTGTTTCGCCCTTTCTCAATTTGGGAAAGCGTCAGGTCCCGCATTGAGACCCCTCAGAAACGCGAACTTCATCAACTTCATGGATCTCATATCGGGAAACCCTCAGATTCCTTCACAATCCTGCCGATATTCTAAGTATGCGAACATCAAATTGGATTTCCATTTGTACGTTTTTTGTGTTGGCTGCGACGACGTGTTTGGTGATTCCGAACACCGCTCAGGCTCAGAGCTCGCAGGGGATCACCTTCCAA
>JAHBUV010000010.1 GCA_019637915.1 Pseudobdellovibrionaceae bacterium
CCCCACCCCACGCTCGAGTCAGACGCCTTCTCTCGATTCCACCTCAAGCGAATCAAGTACTAGTGGCCTGTAACGGGTAATTGTGGACTGATGCGTCGAGACGGATCCCCGTATTTCCACTTCACGATCTTGGGGGCCTTGTTATAGTGCCGGATATAGCGCATCAGTTTCTTGCTGAGATCCTTGACCGAGGTAAAGACACCTCGGGCGATGACCTCGCGCTCGATCTTCGCGAACCACAGTTCGACCTGGTTGAGCCACGAGGAGTACGTCGGCGTGAAATGCAGGTGCACCGTCGCGTGGGTCTGCAGAAACTCGGTGACCCGAGTGGTCTTGTGGGCCGAGAGGTTATCAGCGATCACGTGCATCTCTTGACCGCTGGGTTGACTGGCCACCAGGTCCGTCAGAAAAGCGACGAATTGCTCCGAGGTGTGCCGATCTGCCGTCTTGCCCAACACTTCCCCGGTCTTGGTATTGAATGCGGCGTACAGAGAGAGCGTGCCGTGCCGGTAATATTCGAACCCATGCCGTTCGGCCCGCCCGGGCGACAGGGGCAGCACCGGATCTTTGCGATCCAAGGCTTGAATGGCCGTTTTCTCATCCACGCAAAACACGGCCGCATGCTGGGGTGGGTTCAGATACAGGCCGATGATGTCCGCAGCCTTCGTCTCAAAATCTGGATCGGTCGAGGCCATATAGCGCTCTAGCCGATGCGGCTTGAGGCCATGCTTCGCCCAGACCCGCGCGACCCGCATGTGGCTGACCTGGAGGTGGGCTGCCAGTTTGCGGGTACTCCAATGCGTGGCCCCGTCGGCTGGTGCCCGCCGCGTGGCCTCCAAGATGCGGGCTTCTGCCTGTGGGGTATCGTGCCGAGGCGCCTGCCCGCGATGACGGCTATACAAGCCCGCCACCCGTTCAGCGGCAAACCGGCCACTCCACGTGGCAATAAAGCCGCGACTGCACCCCACGGCGTGACACACGGCAGTCCACGTGGCCCCCTCAGCCAGGAGCAGAATGACGCGGGCCCGCCGCGCGGCGTCGGCACGCCCGCTCCGGCTTCTCAGGTGTCGGCGCAGTTCTACTCGTTCACCGCTCGTCAGGAAAATCGTGTTGTTCATGAACATGAGTATAGTCTATAAATGGGTGTTACAGTCCACTAGTCGAGCACGAACTGCTTGGGAAAGTTCGTCAGATTCCGGCAGCCGTCCTTCGTCACCAGCACCATGTCCTCGATACGAACCGCGCCCAATCCTGGGTAGTAGAGTCCTGGTTCGACCGTGACCACATGCCCTTCTTGGAGGAGCGAACCCGTTCGGCTGATGCGAGGCGCTTCGTGAATATCCAGTCCCACCCCGTGTCCGGTCCCGTGAAAATACCCCTGCATGCGCCCGTTCACAAGACCCGTCTTGTAACCGGCCCTCTCGAACCGTGTACAGATACCCTGATGGATCTTCATCCCGTCAGCGCCATCCTTGATCTTCGTGATGGCTTCT
>JAHBUV010000011.1 GCA_019637915.1 Pseudobdellovibrionaceae bacterium
GTTGGTGTCAAGAACTTTCTGTAATTTGTCTTGGTGTCTTGGTTGAAGCCTGGGTTTAGGTTTTGACCTCGGGTTGTTTTTCAGTTTCCCCCTCCCCCCGGGGGGAGGGGGAAACTGTACTAGTATTGGTTATGCCGCGTTCTGCTTCTGCTTCTTCGTATTCGCCCTGCGTTCGTCCACCCAGTTCATCGTAAGGTAGCGCGCCCGCTCACAGACCCAGCTTTCATGGCGTTCGAGCAGGTGCGCGCCAATCAGCCTGTCCGCGGACGCCACATTGGGGAAGATGCCCACGACATTCGTTCGCCGCTTGATCTCAGCCATGACCCGCTCGATCATGTTCGTCGTGTACACCCGCCGCCGGCACGGGCCGGGCAGGTCGTGCGTGGCAAGGGTCTCCTCGAACTGCTCCCGTATTTGCGTGGCGACTTGCGGGTATTGATTCTCCCAGCGCTCCGCGACGCGCTCCGCTTCGGCCAGGCTTGTCTTGACGTCTTCAATCTTCCGGGCGGCCCGCAGCTCCTGCGCCAGCGGCTTCTTATCCTTGTGACCCACCTTGGCCAGCGCGTTGCGCTGGAAGTGGGTCCAGCAACGCTGCCAGGTGGCCTGGGACCACTGCGTGCCCACCGCCGCCTGTATGCCCAGGTGCCCGTCCGAGACGACCAGCTCAACGCCCGTGACGCCACGCTGGCGCAATTCGCGGAACACCTCGGTCCAGGTGGCCTCGCTTTCCAAATCCGCCAGACGCCAGGTGAGAATTTCCCGGCGCCCGTCATCGTTGATGCCCGCAACCACGAGAGCGGCCTGCTTGCGCACCCGGCCGTGAGAGCGGGCTTTGACGTAGCACGCGTCCACCATCAGTACAGGCCATTCCCGCTCGTCCAGACGGCGCTCCCGGAACTCCGCGAGCTTCTCGTCCAGCTCCTGGGCCACGCAGGAAACCGTGCTCGCCGACAGGCTAAAACCGCCCATCTTCTCCAGCACGTGCTTCACTTTCCGGGTGGATACGCCCATGAAATACATCTCCGCGCAGGCCGTCAAAAGCGCTCGCTCGCTCCGCTCCCATTTGGCGAAGAACAGCGGCGAATACGGCTCCGTGCCGCGCACCTGGGGGACATCCAGGGAAAGCTCGCCAACCCGGGTCTTGAGCTTGCGCGGCTTGTACCCGTTCCGATGGCCTTTCCGGCCTTCCGAGCGCTCGTGACGGTCCGCCCCCACGTGCTCGGCCACACCAGCCTCCATCACCGCCTTCGCCATGGTCTCCAGCATCAACTTCATGATGTCTACCTCCCCTCCTTCTTGAATCTGGCTCAGATAATCCGCAAAATCCTTCATGGCTGTCATTACTCCTCGTCTTGGCTTCTTCCAAAAACACCTAGACTGGAGCAAATGACGGCCATCTTTGTCTAGCCCCTTTTACAGAAAGTTTTATACTCCATC
>JAHBUV010000012.1 GCA_019637915.1 Pseudobdellovibrionaceae bacterium
GTCGAGCGCATCGAGACGCGCCTGCTCGGCTTGCGGGTCGGCGCAGGCGGCCAGCGCCAGCGGTATGGCCAGTGCGAGAATGAAGAGCGGATGCTTCGTCATGGGCGAATGCCTTTCGGGTGTGGCAAGGCTCATCCTACGTCCTTTTCAGGCAAAAACAGGGCAGCGCGAGATTCGACTCGCCTTTGGGACCGGGCGGGGCCAAAGTACATGTTCTCTATTTGTTCCTTTAACGGGCCTTGCCGGCTATGCGGATGGACGAAAAAAGGCGGGTTGCCGCGGTTTGGCTGCCGCACTGGCCGGTGGAGCGGCTTTACCGGGCGGATCGCCGGACACGCGGCAAGGTTCAGGCATCCAAGGCGCCGCTGGCGCTGGCCGCGCCGGGGCAGGGCGGCGTCCGCGTGACCGCGTGCAACGGGACGGCGGCGGCGGCCGGTGTTGCGCCGGGCCAGCTCGTGCCCGACGCGATGACGCTTTGCCCGGGGCTCGAATTGCAGGCCGCCGATTTTGCGGCCGACCGGGCGGCGCTGAAGCGGCTTGCGCTCTGGTGCGGGCGCTATACGCCGTGGACGGCGGTCGATCCTGCGGGAATTGGCGAAGAGCCCGACGGGTTGCTGCTCGACATCAGCGGTTGCGACCATCTGTTCGGCGGCGAGGCGGCGCTTGTTGCCGATTTGCAAAAGCGGCTTCATGGCTTCGGACTGACGGTGCGCGTGGCCGTCGCCTCGACGCCGGGCGCGGCCTGGGCGCTGGCACGCTATGGCACGGCGCCGGCTTTCATCCTGCTGCCGGGGGACGAGGCGGCGGCGCTCGAAAAACTGCCGGTGGCGGCGCTGCGCCTCGACGACGCAACGGTCGACGGGCTGATGCGGCTCGGCCTCAAACGCGCCGGCGATCTCTATGGCAAACCGCGTGCGCCCATTGCGGCGCGGTTCGGACCAGAGGTAGCGCAGCGTCTCGACGAAGCGCTCGGTTTTGCGCGCGAGCCGATTTCGCCGTTGCGGCCGCCTGCACCTTTCCGTGCGCGCGGGATTTTTGCCGAGGGGCTGACGCGAACCGAAGACATCGAAGAGGCGGTGCGGCTTCTCGCCGGCGAACTCTGCCGGTTGCTCGCGCATGAACGGCACGGGGCGCGGCGGCTCGAACTGACGCTGTTTCGTGCCGATGGCGAGGTGACGCGGCTTTTCGCCGGCACGGCCGCTCCCTCGCATGACGCCCGGCATCTGACGCGGCTCTTTCGCGAGAAACTCGCGCAGGCCGGCGACGATTTCGATGCGGGCTTCGGCATCGAGGCGGCGATGCTGGCGGCGACTGCCGCCGATCCGCTGGCGCCCGCGCAGGACAGTTTCGATGCAGAGGGCGCTGGCGCGGAAGCA
>JAHBUV010000013.1 GCA_019637915.1 Pseudobdellovibrionaceae bacterium
AGCATGGACTGTCGCGACGCCGTTCTTCCAAGTCAGCTGGCTCATAGGGACTTTGTATCGAACGCGAACCCCGGAAATCGCCTCGCGGACAGTCTGTTCTTGGGCTCGCCGGTATTTGTCTCGTTGCGGACCAGTGTCTTTAGGAAGGACTTCGTTCTTCGCAACAAGGGTTCGTACTTTTGCCGCCCAGTTCTGGACCTGGAGCGGACGGACGTCCCCACGTGGCTCGCCTGGGGCGTGCAAAGGGCAAGTACCGACGATCAGCAGTGAGTACAAAAGAAGAGTTCGACGGGGCATGATAACCCTGTGTATGTCAGCGAATGCAAACTAGGCTCTGTCCCTAAAGTCATGGGGCGAGCATTTTGAGGTATCGCTGGATGAACGCCATTTTAATCATGCCGCCGAAGTTGAGTGCCGTCTTTTCGAATCGGGAGCACACGCAGCGGCATTCCTTCAGCCAGCCGATCAGTCGTTCGACGATGTTCCGCTGGCGATATCGATCCTTGTCAAACTCCGCCAGACGGGCCTCCCGATCTTCGTTCGCCTTCGACGGGATGACCGGCGTGACGCCCATGTCCAGCAGCATCTCGTCGATCCATGCGGCACGATATCCCTTGTCCCCGGCGATCGCCGCCGGCCAGGCGACCGCCTCGCCGGCTCCGGTCGTCAGTTCGTCGTCGATGCCATTGAGCAACTCGACCAGACTGGCGTTTTCGTGAGCCTGACCGGCGGTCGTCTCGAAGTGAATCGGGCATCCGCCGGCATCGCAGATCAGGTGAATCTTTGTGGAAAATCCCCCTCGGGAACGTCCTAATGCGTGATCATCCGGTTCCTCGGGATCCCTTTTTTTCCGCCGCCGCCGGCACACCGGGCGGCTCGAACCACAGTTCCGTCAACACACCAGAGCTCCGTATCGACGCCGTCGCCATCCACAATGGTCTGCAGCAGCCGGCGTTTGATTTCATCCAGCGTCCCGTCGGAAGTCCACTTGTCGAAGTGGTTGTAAACGGTCTTCCAGGGGCCGAACTCGTCGGGCAGGTCCCGCCACGGCGAGCCGGTCCGCATCCGCCAGAAGATGGCGTCCATCATGGCGCGCGGGTTCACCGGCGGACGCCCGGTGGCCGCCGGTTCAGGGAACACGTCCTCAATCAACTCCCATTGCTGATCCGTCATGCGGTGTCGTGCCATCCTTGGCCTCCTCAGAAAAATCCAC
>JAHBUV010000014.1 GCA_019637915.1 Pseudobdellovibrionaceae bacterium
AGCCTGACGCGACTGATCGCGAAGGCCATATACGGGCGATCCTGGAGCTCAGCTTTCCGCTGATCGCCGACGAACTGAGAGACGTCGTGCGTGCGCTGTCTGAAGGCGTGCTGCCTAATGATGCAATAGGGCGTACGCTGGCGGGCTCGCCCGCTTTTTCCGATCCGCAAGACTGGAGCGATGACGAGCAGACCGAGACTCAGGATGCGATCATGGCCGCGGCGGCGCTCTATACCACGTTGCAGCCACTCCCCATGCCTGAGCTTCGTGATCGATTGTTGCCTTGCAGTCGACCAGGCGCATCGTTCGATATGGCCGCATGGTGGGAAATGCCATTCTGGACAGTGGCGGAGCCGCGGCCTTATCCCTCGGCAAAGATCCGCATTTACTTGACGAGGGGTCGCCGGTGGCCGATGAGGCGCTGCCAACAATCAAGTGCTTCAAGGAGCAGCACGAGCGAATCCGACGGGCTGTGGCGATCGGCCTCGTTGGTCATGACGGCAGGGTCATTCCGCAGCAGCTGGCCGATTGGCTGGGGGATGCCGCGTTCGGGGAGGCTTTGAGGGAGCAACCACGCCCGCAAGACCGGAGAAGCGGGAAGCCGAAAGCACCACGCGCTGAGAAAGGGAAAAAGCCGAATGCAGTTGCATCGCCTGCACCAACTCAAGTTGCCCCGGATGAGAAACCGACGGCCGAGAATACGAACCAACAAACAACGCAGACGGAGATGCCACGGACTGGGTTGGTCCGGTTGAAGCAGATTCTGGCGCCAGGTGGCCCATTGCCCCTGAGCAAGTCCACCTTCTGGACGAAAGTGAAGACGGGCGAGTTTCCCCAGCCGGTGCGTCTGGGCGGAACAACATCCTGGCGCGCGGAAGAGATCTGGGAGCTCATGAACGAGCGGAACCCGCCCGAGGAGACAAAACGCTGACACTAGCTTGACGGAACGGCTTCAAAGATCCTTGCATGACACCCGCCCGCCAGGAATACGGTCTGTACAATGGGCGAATAGATCAGGCTTCAGTGTATTTCACGTAAAATGCACTGT
>JAHBUV010000002.1 GCA_019637915.1 Pseudobdellovibrionaceae bacterium
CGCTGACGGGCTGACTCTGCGGGAGCGATGCCACAGGCCCGTTTTCTTGTCTCGTAATGGCAGAGCGCAACGTAGATAGCGTCTGCGGATTGTTCATATCCAAGGGAGCGTTCACATCAACGCCTAGAGCCCGCGCTACATTCTGTGCGTAAGCCTGAGGGTTGTTGCCGTCGCTTGCCGGTGCCCAGCGGTTCGTAATCGCGCTAGGCGTGTTGAAGCCGCGATTGCCATAGCTTTGCAGAAGACGGTCAATCGCTGCGTTGCCATCATCAAGAGATGCAAACTTGGCGAACTTTCCATCCGTTCCGGCATAGCCAGGAAGGTTCTTGGCAAAGGGGCCATCAATGATATTGCCGGGATTATTGTTGCGTAGCCCACGCGGAAGATTTGCCTGCTGCGGGGGTGCAGCCGGAGCATCCGATACCGACATAATAGGCGTGTCAGCGAACATGGGATTCATGTTCGGAGGCGGGGCAAACTGCGGAGAAGCAGGCTGCGTGATCGGCTGTTGCGGCTGTGCAGTCGGGGTAGTTGCTTCCTGCGGATTCTGATTAAGACCAAGAGCAGCCAGAAGGGCTTGCATGGAGCGTTGCTGGCCTTCCTTCTCCTGCTCGCCTGCCTTGTATTCCGTATAGCCGCCCATCAAGGCTTTGGTGATATTGCCAAGACCTTGCGCCCAATGGGCTACGGGAGCCTGCGAACCTTTCAGAAGTTCAGCCGCATACTCACGGGAAGACTTCACGCCATAAGGCGAGTCTGGACCCGTAGAAACCGGATTAAGAAGGGTTTGCAGATAGTTTGCCATTAGCGAACCGCCTTCGCGTAATCAACCGCGAGATAGCCGTTTACTTCGTGAACAGCGTCTGGGTGCAGTTCGCGTACTTCGTCTGCCATGAAGCCAATTTCACGCTTACCGCCAATGTCGTATTCATAGACGTTCAGGCCGTTCGTGTGTTTTCCAATCATGGAGATGTTGGATTTCAGGCGACGATCAGAGAACGCCAGCATGGGAAGCATTGAAGCTGCCGCACTGCCAAGTCCAGAGCCAGCGCTAGCTGCTCCAGCAGCCCCTAAGCCCTGAAATCCTCCACGTGCCCATCCTCCGAGTACCGTAGACGGCACAGAGAAAAGACCACTCATCATATTGTTATATTGCTGCGTCTTGGCGTTGTAGTTGTTCTGCACAGCGCCCTGATAATCCGGCGTCTGCACGTTCACTTGTGGCGTCTGCGCATAGTTCGGAGAAGCCGCACCAACCACCGCGCCCAACTGCTGATACGGGAACATGCCCTGCGTAGTCGCTTCGTTAAGCGCCTGACCGCGACTCTGCATCAGGTAGTTCGTCAGTTGATCGTTTACGTTACGCGAGTTCAGGTTCATCGCGTTTTCGTAAGCCTTGGAGCCGGGGCGAATACCCTTGTTATAAAGTTCTGCTTCCAGTGCAGAGGTCTTCTGCTGGTTAATCGGGTCATAATACTTGGAGTACAAATCCATCTGGCGCGATGTAATTGCGTCACCGGATAGATCGGTATTTGCAGCAGTCTGCCCTTTGCCAAGCAGGGTAGAGATGATGCTTTGAACCTCAGGGCTATACTGCTGGTTCACCGAATACTTCGGCGTACCGTCAGGGTTCGTTCCTGACTGCGTATAGGACAGAGAGCCAAACGGAGTTGTCTGGTCATACTGATTCATCTGCTGCGTTTTGGCAGCAGCATCAGTAGAGAACTTCATCTGCGCGTTGGCAGTTGCTGTCGGATCAGGCGCTTTTGGTGCTGACATTTTCCAGCCCTTTAATAAATCTAGAAGCTTCTTCTTTCAGCAGCCCGAATACGATGCCGTCATCTCTCTTGAAAGGTCCGTATAACCTTCTAATCGTTCCTTCAAGACGAAAACCGTACTTCACGGCTGCTTTTAGAATCCTTTTCTTCCGTCTCGGTACGCGAACCGTAATCCGTCCTACGCGAGAGAAAGCAATCCACGCGGCAGCAATCAGCAACTGCTTCGACATTCTGCCTACAATGGATAGTTCAATATCGTTATGCGACCAGTTATGGAGAATGGCCGCTCCAACCAATTCACCATTCTCAACCAGACCAATTCCAATGGTGAAGCCAAGGAAATTGGAGTTGAGTTTCAATGCCGCCCAAGCGGAGACTTCCGCGTCTCTTCCAAACAAAAGGCTCATATCAAGCCTCCCGCTTCAAACGCCATATCCCATCCGTTCAACTGCAACAGAACGCCATTGGCTGTACCGTTCGCCAAGGTCTGAACGCTCGTAATGACCGAGCAGCATTGACCCGTGCCAGAGATAGTCTGCCAATCAGCGCTGGTAAGACCTTCCTGCGGCCATAGCGCTACGTCCCATAGCGATACGTCCCAGGTAGCACCCGTGCTGGCTACCGCTGTAGGAAGCGAGACAAAGGCACCCGTGCCATAGTCCGTATTCAAACCTACGCCGGGGAGCAGCGAGCCGTCGCTAGTGATAATCGGACGAATAAGCGTCCAGTTCTTTAGCTGGCCGCGCGTGCCGTGATAGTTGAACGCGGTCTGAACCGTGGCGGATATCGCCACATCATCGTCGCCGGAGCCAACGTCAAACTGATAAACCGTCCCGTCATTGCCACCGAAGAATACGGTATTGTCCGTACCTTCCTTGACTGCCCAGACGTTCGCATCGATCCCAAGGAAACGACACCAGCCCTTTGTATTCGTCTCCATGACGAATTGAACCGAAGTGTTATTTTCAACTTGCGGAATGTTGATGATTGCCAGATTGCCCTTCGGATAGGAGATAATCTGCCAGCCGAAGTTCTGGGAATAGTTGTTGGTTGCCTGCAACATTGCACCGGCAATCCAGTTGGTAAGACTGACATTGCTCTGTACGGAACGATCTGTAGCCAGCATTTGAGAGAGAGGCAGAAGGCCATCAATACAAAGGACAGCTACATCGCCTGCGATCTTCTCAAAGCAGCGCCTGCCAATCGGAGGGCCAATATCATAGACGCCAACCAAGGCCCAATTGCTGTCAGGGTCAGAACCCATAAACACAATCACTTGGCCTACGTTGGTGATAAAGGCTGCATAGTCAGAAACGGTCTGACGGGTATCGACTGTCCAGCTAGTCATCGCCATGACGTAGCCGCCTCGGCCCATGAAGGTGCCAAGTGGGAAAATAGTCCCCGCTCCTGAAATTGCACCAATAGGCCAATAGGCTACTTCATTGGAGTTATTCAGAACGGCCCATGCGCGGCCTTGATGGGTATGTGGCTGGATTACATCGGCTTTGGAATAGCCGGGAATAGTTACGTTCCAGTCAGCCCAAGAAGAACCGTCATAGATTTTTGCGTTGTCTGCGCCATTGCCGCAGATCAGGTAGTTCTGTGCGCTGCTTTCGTTCGTGAAGTTCGTAAACTGCCATTTGGCATTGGAAAGACCCGTAACAGTCGTAGGCGTAGCAGCGCCAGCATTGGTAACGTCATAGATCGTATCGCCAGCAACGGCATAGAGTTCTGTCTGACCTGCCGGAGTGTTATACGTCATCAGGCTTTCAACGGGATCGGATGCAGTACCTACCCCCGTTGCATGAGCCACGTAGCCTCTGCGAACCTCAATCCATCCCGTGCGCGGAATCCAGTTATCCATCTGCACGGCATGGTTAGGCGGCATCTGTGCCAAGCCAGACTTCGTATCCCACCCCTGAACCGGAGCGGGAATAGAAGCTGTACGCTTTATGTCTCCCGTTCCGTTTGCGATGAAGGGGGAATAGCGAGTTTTGGCTACGGCAGTGTGGCGCATTAAGACCCACCTGCCGGATAGTTGCCATCTTGGACGTTGTAGCTGCCAATAAGGAACGGCGAGAAGATGGGTGCCATGTTGAGTATCTTCGCACCGCCATCGCGAGCCGAAAGCTGCCTAACGTAATCGATGTATTCGGCCTGCTGTGCAGCGTAGGCAAGTTGCTTTGCCTGCAACCAGCGCCATTTGATTGCAAGAATGACAGCCTGCGGGTCTACGATGAACTCGTCATCGTCAGCCGTCATCTTTGAAATGCCGACACCTGCCGAAGTCTGTGCCCAATTCTTCGTGATGTAGAGGAACGAAGATGTGAACGTGGTTTCGGTAGCACCCGGAGGCGGCCAGAGGCGTAGTGCTGCGTCTAGCTTTCCGATCTGCTGGAAGTGCCTGCGAGGCGTAGTAGCCACGATGCCGGATTCATTGAACTGACCCTGTTGCGGAGTGTCAGGGCCAATAAGCTGCCAGCGGTTCGTGCGGTCCCAATAAGACCCGTTTATCCAGCGGGAGAAGTCCGTTGGGAAATCATAGGTATCACGGGAGAACACCAATTCTATGCCCGTTTGCGTATCGGTAGCGGGCATATCAACGGTAACTTGGGTAGAAGAATCCACCGAAACAATACGCGAGTATTGAATGAGTGCATCACCTGAAACCACAAACACGCTGGCAGACAAGCCAGCAGTAGAAGGGATATTGGTGATGACGGCGGAGCCTGAAGTAACGTCTCCGGTAGTCGTGATCGGCGTTTCAACCGTGATATTCTTAAGCGTTTGCAGAGCCGTCCAATCATTGGACTTCTGCATGTTATCGCCTTCACGATTGACAAGGTTGTACCACTGAACAGTGGAAGGGTCTTGGCTTCCCGCAACCGTTGTCGATTGCGTGATGCCAAGTTCGCCTTGTGCCTGATTAACGACTTCCAGAAGGTTCATGTTACTGCGAAGCTACCCAAGTAGTCGAACCGATCTTGTAGAACGTCTTGAAGGTTGCGTTCGATACGTTGACCGAAGAACCGCCGTTGATCGTTTCACCGGACGGCGGATAAACCACGCAGGTCTGGCCACCGAGCGAATAGACAACGTAGGGAATGAACTGGCCCACCGTATTGACGCCGCTCGTAACCGGAAGCTTTACGCCGGTCTGAGACGATGCCGTGGTGACGTTTGCCCACGTTACGTTAGCGGGAATGCTGGTCGAAGTGCCGGTTACAGTACCAGCAGCAGTGACTGCACCAACCTGAAACCCAAGCTGGGTAGCAAGCGGCGCGGCCATGCCGGTGGTCATAAGGTCTTTAGCTTGTGCCATTAGATAGTCTCCTTAGGCTTGTTTTTGCTGCCTGCGGGGCGGCCTCTGCGAGGGGCAGGCTGCGTGGCGGGGGAAGAAACCTGCGAACCCAAATCAGGGGCTTCAGGGATTACCGGAGTAGGTACGGTCTGCATGGCAGGATAACGCTCGGCCATGCTGTTACCGATGAGATGGGATTGAGCGTCATAGCCTTGCTGAGGCATTCCATAGCCCTGCTGCATAGGCTGATTACGCTGCGCCTGAACAACCTGCTGTAGCTGGCCAGCAAGGTCATTAATCTGCTTTTGCATAGCGGCCTTTTCTTCAGACCACTTCTGCCGCTCGGCATCGAAGCGGTGAAAATCCACACCCTTCTCTGCCATCTTCAAATAAGCCTGCGCCTTGTTCACCCATTCTTGAGCGCCAATGCCTACGCGGCCAATGGCGTTGGCATCCAGGTTGGCCAACTGCTGAACCGTGTGAATATTGAACTGCTCAAGCGTAGCGCAGATGCTGGGGCGATCAGGGAAAAGCAAATCAAGCGGGGTGCCCTGCATGACGTACTTGCGGCCCTGAATGAAGGCAGCCCACTGATTGGGCCAACGGCGCTTGTCTTCTTCTCGAACCTCACGATCAATATAGTCTTTCTCGCCGGGGTTCTGGATTCGCACATAGACCTTATCGTCAAACTGACGGACGCCAGCCGCTGCACTTTTCTGCGCGTTGAACTCTTTCTCGTAGCGAAAGCCTACGATTTTTCCATCGTCCCTCACGCCAGCAGGAGCCATGGCAAAACCACGGCTGTTGATTTCCTGCGTGTTAATCGCGTGCGGCTGAAACTCGGTATAACCTACGTCGCTCATTGTTCGCTCTCCTGATAAAATTGCGGATACATGGTGCTATGTATCCAGTGAAGCAGTCCGTTCCCATGCACCTTGCATTTGAACATGTGATGATGAAGCTTGCACATGCGGCGAAACTCATCCGCCTGCCGTGCCCACGGGGGCCTTGTCGTAAACGTGATTTCTTCACCGTTGGTAGCGGCAGCCCTGATCTTCATGGGCGAGCCGTTGTAATTCACTTCCCCGAAGTAGTGTGAACTTCCTTCGTCCGGCTGCGAGCAGTCCGTGCCGAAGATTTCAAAATCCCGATACCCAAGCACCAGCGCTACAGGTAACGTGCGCGTGAACGTATAAGTCCCACCGCCAATCGCTATCGGGTTCTCGAACTTGCCAAGCAAATCCTGATGGGCTTCCTGATCGCTATCCAGATGCCAAACCACTACCTTGTTAAACAGTAGCTTCCTGAACGTGCTCGGATGGCACATGGAGCAAACATAATACGTAATATCCGGGTGTACCTGTTTCAGGACTACCGAAACATCATCGCAAATCTCGAAAATCACGCAGCAATCAGGAATAACGCCACGTTCTACAAGGAACGTCATGGCATCATTGATGGCGAATATCTTTGCGCCTTCGGCTTTCAGTTTCTTGATCGTCTCGAATTGGCTAGGCAATGAAGGCGACGAACCAACAATCAATGCCTTCGTATCATGCGGACGCACAATATCGACTTCCGGCAAGCCTAGCGTTGCCGTGTGAGCCATGTTGGCCGTTGCCATATCGATGAAAGCCGGGTCCCAGCCTTCGTCATAGGCAATAGGTTGGGGTGAGCCAGCGAGGCCCACCCCTTCCGTATTTGTAGTGCCGTCAAGCATTACTCAGCCTGAACCGGGTAGGTCATGACCAGCGAGGTAGAACCGTTGGTCGTACCGCGAGCCGAAACCGCCACGATGCCGTTCAGCTTCAGGACCGTAGTCGGAGAAGCAGCGTCATCAAGGTAGCCAGCCGTACCCGTTGCATAGAGAGCAACGTCAGCAGCGCACGAAAGAAGCACGTTACCGGTAACAGTACCCTGCGTGGCAACCCAACCGGCATAGCCGTTTGCAATCGCCGTGAAGGTAGCGCAGCCGATATACTTTGCAGTCGTAGCAAGTGCTGCCGTCAACGGCTGTGCAGAGCCCGTGCTCGTAATCGACACGAAATCATACTGATTGATCGTGGCCGCTGCGAGAACGTAGGTAGCAGAACCGTTGTTGGAGGTGAGAATACGAGTGCCGTAATTGAACGGAAGCGCCGGATAAGCCGGGTCCCCGCTCGTAGTCGTATACGGCTGCTGCGTATAGGTGAGGTCTACGCCTTCAAGAGGAGTATCCGAAAGGACGGGAGCAGTATAAGCCATGTTTTTGTTCTCCCTTATGCCTTGAGGACGCCCTGGAGGAAGCAGTTGGAAGAGGTCATATTGCCCGCCCAGCCAATCAGCTTAACCATTGCGTCCTGGTTGACAGAGAAGCGATCCGGATCAAGCGGAACCATGTTGCGCTTGGAGTGCGGACGCCAGTGAATGTACTTCGTATTCAGGAAGTACATATGGTTGGCAGGAACGCCGCCAACAGCCGAAGTACCGGCCGCGGTTTCATACGGAAGCGGGTCAGTCGAATAACCCTGGAAGCCACCGTCGAGAACAACGTCCGTATCGCCGCTATAGACCAGCGACTTGAAGCCTTTCAGCGAGCCAAAGCGGCCATTGCCGTCTTCGGAAGCAACACGCTGAATAGCCTGAAGCGAAGTCCAGTAGTGGTTGTAGTAGTTGTTGTCCGCCACGATGAGGTCAGGACGATCCGTGCCGCGTACCAGCTTGAGGTACAGGGTGTTCATGTACTGCTGGATGTTTGCAGGCGTCGCAGCCGCGCCACCATCGGTAAGCGAGGAATACGACTGGTTCTGCCAGAACGTCCACGTAGCACGGTCAATGCCGCCAACCGTGCCGGAACCCGGCGAGTCGGCAACAATGAACTGCAAACCACCAACAGAGCCGGTGACAGTGCCGTCACCATAGATGCCCTGCGAGAGGCCGTTCATGAACGTGTCTTCGGCGTTCTCGATACGCGATTCGAGCAAGTCAATGATTGCTTCCTCGCCGGAGTTCTGGAGTTCTTCCAGACCGGAGATGGAGACTGCAACTGCCGACTGACGAATCGGAAACTCTGCCGTAGTCATGGTCTGCGACGGAGCGATGTTCAGAACCTGATAACCCGAATACCACTGATAGGTCTGGTTGTTCGCGTAGTTCAGTTCCTGGCCGATGGTGCGGCCACCAGAGAAGGTCTTGATACGACCGCGCTGGTTAAGCCGCATGAGCAACGCATTGTTGCGGCTCATGTTATCTGCGAGAACACCAGTACGGTTCCGCAGGGTAGTCGTTACGATTTCCGAAAGGCCGGGAAAGGCCATTTTCCTAACTCCTTATGAGTTAGGCCCGACCTGCTCCCTGATACGCACGCAATGCAGCGGTAATGTCACTACGAAGATTGCCGGGCTTTTCAGCACCATTAGCTGCCGGTCCCGCCGCTGGGCGAGTGGGAGCCGATACTGCTGCAAGCCTTGCTTTCTTCGCATCCTCTGCTGCCTTCTTCTGAATAGCCTCAAACTCGGCTTTCTTCAGTTGATCGGCAATCTCAGGATTTGCCCATGTGGCCTTCTGGTAGGCTTCGTCCAAGGACATTTCACGGCCAGACTCTGCTGCCGCCTTGATGAGAAGGCCCATATCAATACGGACCTTATCGTAATGCGGCTTATCGGATGCCCATTTGGACACCATTTCAGAGGTCTGGCGCATTTGCGCCTCGGCTTCACGCCTTTCAGCGTCCAATAGTTTCTGCTGTAGCTGGGAAACTACCGGGGTAAGTTGGTCTACACGGGGATCAGTCACATAACCGGGCTGCTGCGCTTGTTCAGCGGCAGACGGACCTTGGTTGATTGAGTAACCGTAAGCCCTCGCCAATGCGGGGAAGGCTTCTTGGGGGTTATTTGCAAGCGCCTGATGCCAGCCAGCCAATTGGCGAACAAAATCAACCCGATTGGTGCCATACGACTGAATCATAGGGTCCAACGGGGCCAACACTGAATCCAATTGCCTATAGCTTTCAGCAGTGCCGCGATGTTTCTCGAATCCCTTTTCGACCTGATCTTCTCGCGCGAGCAAGAAGTCCTGCGTTGCGGCGGGCAACGAGTCCCATAGGGTTTGATTTTCCTTAGCCCATGCCTTCGGCATGCCCTTCGCAGGGGCGACCTGCTGGTTAGCTTCTGGCTTGGCTTCGGATTGGCGCGCCTGAGTCGCAGGAGCCTTTTCGGCTGCTGTATTTACCGCGCTGTCTTCAGGCTTATTCGTGAATTTCCCACCTTCACCACGGTAGGGATTGCCACGCTTTTTCTCTTCTACCTTGGCTGCATGTTCGATTTGCTGCCGGAGAATGGATTTATCAGGCGTGGCTTCAAACTTGGGGAAACTTTCTTCCCGTGCAGACGTTTCAGGAGCGCCACTCGTCTCAGTGCCGCCAGCAGGAATTGTGCTTGGCGTGTCTTGCGCTACATTATCTAGTGCTTCTTCGCTCATGGTTCCCCTATAACCCCGAATTTAATAATTCGCAACGGGTTCCTGTTGATTTACCGCTCCAGCAATCACAGGGGCTGCCGCCATGCCTGCAATGCCGTATTTCTTGAGAATGTCGATTAAGGCGTCATTGAATACTACGTAATTGAACGTACCATTTCCTTGACCGCGCGATCCTTGATCTAGGTAGCGGATGCCGGGGATGCCTGCTTCTTGCAAAGCTTTGTTTGAGTTTAGCCACCCACCAAAGGCATTTCGGTATAACGTACCCCCATAGGGGTCTTGCCATTCAGGCAAATCCGTTAATTTCGCATTTGGCTTATAACTATGAAATTCTTTAGCAAGAGCTTCTCCTTGCGGAGACGAAACAAACTTTTCAAAAGCCCCCTGAACATTTTTATTCTGCTGACTTAACGGCTTATCCCAATCCAAGAACTGATCTGGTCTGGCGTTGATGTTTACTTCGTACATGCGGCCCGGCGCTTGAGTTAAGCCGCCTTGGTTCTTCAATTCCCGAAGAATTGCTAGGTCGCTTTCAAGCATCCCTTTGGTGGCGGCTGGAGCATTCGGAAGAATGTCCATCCCGCGCTTTATGGCCGCCTCTAAATCTTTAGTGCGGGTAAGGGTTGCACGCGTATTCATGTGCTGAAGCGTAGTTGGGTCGAATAGAGCGCCAGAGGGAGTCTTAAAGAAATCTCCTGCAAGTTGATCGCGGTATTGTTGCGCCACGTTTGGGCTTTCAGCAAAGTAAAGTCCGTGGCCGTAAGCTTGCGCTCCCTCACCCGTTCCGATCTTTGAAATATCGAACTTGTCAAAGTCATGCGGAGAGCCGTGATAGGCTCTGATGCCTTGCGGAGGCGTCATAGTCATAGGCGTAGGAGGCTCTACAGCCATGGGATTTGCCTTCTTAGGCAATACAGGGCCTACACCGATAGAACCCCTTGGGCTTGCCAGTGTGCTGCTCATCGTAAGGCCAGCAAGGTCCGTAGCCCTTCCAATGCCTTCTTCCGATAGAGGGTCTACCTTCCCGTTCCAAACGTCTCCTGGAAGCGTTGCGGCATTCCACGCAGATTGCGCCATACGTGCAGGCCAAGTCTGGGATAACTTGTCCCAAGTCTCAGGCTTCACGCCTTTCAGCGCCTGATACTGCGTAAAGAATGCAGTTGGATCAAACACGCCTGCCGTTCCTCAATTCACTGATGGCCTTGCGAATATCATTTTTTCTCTGGCGCTTGTCTAGCTTTGCAGGGGCTTCCTGCTTGAGATGTGCAGCCTTTTCGTTTCCAATTTCTACAAGGCCAAGTTCCTTGTTTTTCATTCGATGGAAAGACTTGGAATCGGAATAAACTCCTGTGGCTAGGTGCTTTATTGGTTCGCCTAGATTGTCTGAAGTTACGTAAGGGCTTGGCAATGAAGAACGTGCGGGGGATATCCCTTCCCCCTTTGGCTGCACAAGGTCAGGCCCCCACTGAATAAGGTTATAGTTTTCTCGATAGGCTTTCGAGGTCATGCCTCAACCTCTATCGGTACGTCACGCCATTCACGGCCTATTTCAACCAGATAAGGCTGCGTTACGTCATAGACAATCCATTCTTGTTGGAGAATATTCTTTTCCGGCATCCGGCCACGCTTTACAAAACGAAGAAGGCCAGACGGCTTTTCATGGGTAGTATCGCTCATCACTCGCTCCTATAGTTTCAAAAGCAACTGCTCTAGTTGCTTCTCCATTTCTTCCTCTTCCGCTATTTCATTCAGGGTTCGTATCTTCGTCTTGGCTGCGAATATATCCTGCGTCAGCCCCATTGTCTGCGGGGTTACAGCCGTTGTAGCCGGTCTGCCGGTCCATAGAATAGGCGTGGAATCCCCAAAGACTGCTTCTGCAATGGAGTTTCTACGATCAATGCGTAGCTTTTCTTCCTCTTCCCACTGCTGGTCACGTTCCTTGCGCTTATCCTTTTCAGGATAATACTTGACGAATACGTCATTGGTTGCCGGGTTAAAGAAGGGCTGCCAATCAACAAAGAACTCGGCTTGGTGATAGGGAGCCTTAAGCCCTTTCTTCGGCCAGACGGGAAGGTTCGTCCATGGCTCCCACATCGCCACGTTGGGAGGCGTTGGGATCGGAAGCGGGTCAAAGAATGTCGCTCGCTGCCAAGGCGCCGTGCGGGTATCGACCTTGCGGACCATATCCACGCGAGGCGAAGGAATAAGGTCAGGCGTTGGGTTCGGCAGAGGATAGGGATTGAGAACCATGCCGGAAGCGGCAGCCATAACGACTGCCCATTTCTTCCGTTGATTCATCTGTGGCTCGGATGGCGGACGCCACCACTTGGCCATGTTGCGTTCAGCCGTCTCAGGAACGGGCTGCGCTAATGACGGATATAGAATCCTATCAGTCATGCGCCACCATGCGTTTCTGACGATTTATGATAGCCGGATATTTCGTATCGAAGAACGTAACCGTGACGTTAGGCGTATAGACGATGATGATCACGCCTTGAGAGCCCGTGCCGCCCGTCCCATTCGGGCTATCACGACCGCCGCCCCCACCACCGCCACCGCCGTAGCCGCCGCCCGTGCCGCCAGTTTGACCGGATTCGTTACCGCCGCCGCCGCCGCCGCCGTTACCAACAGAGACGCCACCCGGATTAGTAGTCCAGTTTGTGCCTGCGCCACCAGTACCGCCCGGCGATCCTGCTGCACCGCCCGTACCGCCATTAGCCGTACCGCCTGCGCCGCCTGCGCCACCAGAAGTACCACCACCATTTACCGAAGTACCGTTTGAGCCTCCCGCCGTTGTGCCGCCTGCGCCACCGCCACCGCCACCGCCACGGCTTGATGAAGCAATGTTAAACTCGCCACCATCGCCACCTTTGGTTTTGGTAGTGCCAACACCTGAGGAAGTAGCAGGCGCAACGCCTCCGGGCTGTGAGGATGAGCCTGAGTTGGTAGCGCCGCCACCGCCCTTAGCCAAAGCGCCATCAGACGTTGAAGCAGGGGCTGTGTTGGAGGTCTTGTTAATCCACGTATCACCGCCAGCAGACCCAGGAGAACTTGCGCCTGTTCCCGTGCCGCCCGTTCCTGCCGCACCAACAGACGTATAAACCGTAGCGCTTGGCGTAAGAGCAAGCGTGACAGCACTAAGCATACCACCGGCACCGCCACCGCCGCCGATGTTGGCCGTCCAAGCGTTTGCATGACAGCCGCCGCCACCGCCACCGATGCAATAAAACGTCGCAGAAGTGCAATCGCTTGGTACTACCCAGCTAGTACCGGAGGTAAGGGCTATTACGGTATCAGCCATTGTCTAGCGGCTCATCCGTTAGCAAAAGCGTAAAACGGTTCTTCGCTAGGCTATATTTCCACCCCACTTGCACAGGTGAATCGTCACGCAATGCAATAAGCGTGCAACCATCAGGAGCCAAATCCGTATCAGGATCGGCCACAATGACGTTGATTACGTTATTGCTTGCATCAACTACCGCACACCGCATGGCTTACAACCCATAAGATCGTCTTGCATGGTAGGCCGCTTCCTGCTGTTCAAGTTTCTTCTCGAACGGAGTGCAGCCCTTATCTACGCACTCAGCACAAATCAGGCCCATGCAAACTTTGCACAAGCCGCCAAGGTCTTCTGGCCTTTCCTTGGGCTGAACGAATTTAACGCGGTTACAATGCGAGCAGGTGTAGGAATCTTTCTCTACAACCTGCCCACATTCGTAAACAGCCAGACCATAGCCGCCAGCGCGGCGCATGATTACTGCTCCTGAAAGTACATATCGCCGGTAACAGTCGAAGTGTAAGCAGGCGACTTGCAGCGAAGCGCAAAGCCCGCAAGGTTGGTCGCCGGATACACAAGTTCAGAACCCGGAGCCGCAACCCAACGGAAAGACGCACGCTGGTTCACAGCCACGTTGAATACCGAAGAGTTAGCCGTAATTGTCGGCTCTACAGTCGAGTTCGCAGTCGATACGCTAAGTGCAGCAGCATCAGCAGGATCAAGCGGAAGTGGGGTCACAGACGTTGCCGTGCCAGCAGCGGTCTGGCGGGAAATATCCCAAACCATCGCGTTATCTGCCGGAGTACCGTCAACGCCTACGAGAACGTCATAGACCTTGCCACGGCGAACAGCCGTACCGGAAGACGAATAAACCGAAAGCACCGTCTTATAGGTCGTGGTCATAGCCTGCGGAGTGCCGCCAAGCTGGTTCGTGGTATTGTAGTTAGCCATCATGGCCTCCAATGAAAGAGCGGGCTTGCATCATTCAACCCCCAGACGCCCGTTGCTTCTGGTGATATTCATCGGGCCCGGTGCTTCCCCCATCTGGCCTGCTACCTGCTGCAATAACGCTCCCATGCGATCTTGTGGCATCGCTGGTTCTTCCTCAGGCAATTCCTCAGGTACAACCCTTATCGGCCTGCCCTTTTCATCGCGCTCAACACGCTTCGGCGCATTACGCTGACGCAGGCCCTTCTCTACCTTCTTGAGCAAATCGTTCTGCTCGGTAATGGCATCCACCATGCGCTTGAGTTCTGGATTGGCTTTCTTCGTAACCGTGCCGTCTTCCCCGGTTTCTTCCTGACCGCTATCAGCCATGGCCTTGGCGAGTTCAAGCATCTTAAGCTGTAAATCCATGCCCTTGATTTGCTTCTCATGCTGCATTTCCTCAGCACGGCTCGCCACTTCCATCTTGGTCTTTTCAACCTCTGCCGCAGTCTTCTGCTGTTCGCCTTCCGCTTTCACCTGTTCGGGTGAAGGTTGGGGATTGGCGATAGCCTGCTTGGCAGCCATGGTCATCTGGTCAGTAAATTCATCGATAGCCGCTTCCAGATCACGCGATACCCTGAAGCCCCTTGCTCCAAACTGGTACATCTTGCCCATGAGCGGGATAGCCTGCGGGTTCATGGCTCCGATCTGCGCCGCGCCGGTCATGAACTCCATGCTGGCCTTCAGGAACTCAACACGCGCCATCTTTTCCTGATTTGCGTCAGGCTGGATGGTGGAGTCTGTCTCTACGTCAATACGGAAGCCGCGTAGCTTTTCATCCTTGAGAAGCTGAATGGCCTGCATGAGGAAGGCTATCTTTTCCTGCTGCTTCTTTGCTTCCTGCTGCTCAGGGGTTAATGGCGGCGGCATCATGCCCATTGGAGGCATAGGCGCAGCCGGAGCCTGTGGAGGGCCGAAGGCTTGGGGTTGAGGCCCCGGCTGCGTACCAACAGGAGGGGTGCCCATCTCCTGCGGGTTCATGGGAGGACCGCCATTATGCCCCATCATCGGGCTGGGCTGGTCCGTCAAGTTCTCCGGCAAGAGCGATTCATCAAACATCGCCCCGGACATTTGGATAAGCGTTTCAGGCGAATAATGCTCGCACATGATTTCGTGCATGATCGCCAAGGTATCGCGGCAAAGCCTTGCGAACTCTTCCTGACGTTCCTGAAGCCTGCCTACGCCATTCTGCTGCTTAAGCTGCTGCGCTCCCAATGTCTCATTGGGGTTCGTCTCACCACGCAGAATATCCCAAACACCCGTTACGCGGTCTAAATCGCTGACCAATTGAGTACGGGTAACAATCAATTCCCGAATGGTCTTGGCCATCAGGTCAATAGGCACGAAGTCAATCATGCCCTTGGAGCCGCCACGCTCGGCAAACATTGCCCACATATCCACAGGGATAAGTTGGGGTTCACGGCCTTCAGTAAAGGCGCGGGTGATGTTCTTCTCGGCAGCGTCATAGAAGCCGATAACTCGGCAGGCATTGGTCAGAATATCAATGCGCCGCGTCAGGTCGTTAATCTGCAAATACTGATCTTGCGCCTGAATGTAATCAGGAACGGGTATCAGGGTGTTATTGGTCTTGTTGGACAGAATAGGACGCGGGAAGGGGAAGAAGCCTTCAAGACCAAGCGGGTCAGCCACATAGCCGCAGAGTTCATCAAACTCCTTGCAGACCCAATAGACAGTCCGGTCAGCCTTATTCCAGATTTCAAATATCTCGGCTGTTTCGGTAATCAGGTCATGCGAACTTTGAGCAGCACTGCCGGTTTTCTTCTCTCGGTCCTGACGGGTTTCTGAATTGAGGGGAATGCGCTCCCAGGTGTTAGCAAACTCTGGCTTGCGCTTCATATCCTCCCGCGTCATGCGAACGCGCTTGGCTGCTGCCTGCGTCTGTTTCCAGATAGCTGGACGGCCTAGGGGGAGGAAATCGTCATAGGCAATGAAGTCTATTTCCAGACTTTCCCATTGCTTGGCATTCAGGATTTCAGCTTGTTCTTCGTCCGCCTCGTCAATGTCCTGACCTTCGGCGTTCTCTGGCTCAATATCAGCCTTGGTAGCTACCGAGATGGATTCCGAGAACTGAGGGCTATAGCGAACCCATGGCAGCCCTTGGCCGGTGATGAGGTATTCGTCACGGGTTTCGAGGAACGTCTCGTGGAAGCCGCAGGATTGGATTTCGTACCTTAAGGCTCGTTCTGATATACTGGAGGCGGCCCTACCCACGGGGTCTTTATCGAGGAAACGACGCTCCACAATCGGGACCGGCCTTTTGCTGTAGACAGCGGGCTTGAGCGTCTCAGTATTTGAATAGAAGAGGTTGAGGGATCGGCTCTCCACCCCCATTCCCAATGTTGATCGGTCAGCGGAAGCAGAGGCGTCCCGTTCATCACGGTAACGCTGTATGATCTTCCTTGCACGTGTGTACCATTTCTCACGGTCAGCCTGCGCTTGATTGATTTCCCTAATCCAATAGGCGGCTAATTGCTTGGATTCTTCCAAGGGTAGTTCTTCAGGGGAAGTGACCAAATGGGCCATATTACGCCTTGGAAGCTACATATCAGATTGAAGAGTTAAGGCGCGTTAGATATTCTTCCGCCTCACCAAGAACGCGCTTCAAATCGGTCAAATCAGACATAAGCGAAGCGCCGCTTTTCACGTTATCTACTGGTGAAACAGGCTCTGGGCGAGCGCCTGCAATTCGGTCGCCTACCTCACGGGCCACGCTACGAATACGAAGCGCTCGCTGATGAAGGTCCTGAATTTCAGATGCTACAGTGCGTGGCTGAGAAATCTGCCCCAAAATCTGCGCCTGCGCAGAAAGCGGCCCACCAATATAATCTCGGTCCATTATATTCTCCCTGATCCTCTAGATGCTGTAGGCTGGTTCTCTATTAGTTCATCCCAAGTGACCTGATTATGGGTTCCGATACCCAATATCTTGTCAGTCGGCTTTGGTTCGGCTTGTCGCACAAAAGGCCGACTCATACAAGCATACCTTGTAGAATCTGGCCCGTGGTCCTCACTATCTGTGTCTACGTCTTCTGGCTTGTCAGGGTCATGCTGCAAGGCAGGAAGTGTGCGAATCTGGTCAACGCATGTGCTAAAGAAATATATCATCGGCCTACCTTCATTTCCTAACAAGCGCGAACGTACCTGATCCCATCCTCCCATCGCTCCACGTGCGGCAACTCGTTTATTATCTGCTGGCCTAAAGCGGATTCCGCTACGTGCCATGCGCTCAGCAATAGAAGGTCCACCATCGGAAGCAAATGCCGCTGGGTCCAGAACTCCGTACGTAATCGTTGGGTCATCGCGCTCCCTTAATTTGATTCCAGCGCCAACATCTTCAGCGGGCATTTTAAGGCCTACGTTGGGCGATGACGCGCCATACCAAGAGCGGTAGCAAATGAGAGCGCCGCGAGGCAAAATTTGCCCAGATGGTAGTGTGTGGTCATCACTTACCACAGCCCACCAATCTATTGAGAATGGTGAGGCGCTTCCCCAGTCGCCGCTCCTAAACCTAAGCCAATGGCTCGGAATAACGAACGGCGAGATAACATGCTTTTCATTGCTCCATTCTGGAAAGAACGCGCCTTCAATAACTGACCAATCGCCTTCAAGCCATGCTTTTACAAGCGCTGGGCTTCCCTGCATTTGAAGGTTGGCCACGTAATCATCGCCTAAGTGCGGGTTATCCTCAACCTTCGATGGGATGAATACACGGTCCCGTATGACCGTCTTGCCGGTCTTAGGATTGGTGAAAGGGTAGCGGCCCACTTTCCATCCCAAGGGCGCTGGGTTGATGTATCTGGCTTTCACCCAATGATGCCCAACCCCACCAGGGTTACCTGTAGCCCTGAACCCGCACGGCACGCCAGCACCAGAGCGAAGAGTCGCCATAAGTTTCAGAATTAGCTTTTCGCTGGGGAAGTTAGTTATCTCTTCAACGTAAATGCGAGTGAACGAAGCGCCCTGATAGTTCTCTGCGTCTGCGTCCCGTTCAAGATAGGCAAAGCGTAGTCTGGCCCCATTAGGGAAGCGCCATGTATCGTCTACAAGCTTTGCGCCCAGCGGGGTATAGATTGCTCTGGATCGCTCCATAGTTTCGGTAAGCTGCTTGTATGTGCGGCGTACCATGAGGCCAATAGCGTTCTGGCCGTACTTATCGGCGTGTGATAGCCATTCCCCTAATACGCCATCGGTCTTGCCCCCGCCACGGGCACCCCCGAATAGGACTTCGAATATGGGCTCTGCTTCAATGAAGGCAGCTTGGCGAGCGGACGGCTCCCAAACAACTTCTACTGAAGGGGAACTGGATTGTGCTTGCGTTCCCATTGCTCTGCGTTGTTAGCAGTATCGGGTATCCGGGCTACGTATTGGGTTACCTCTCCTGAAACTGTGACGGCTTGTTCAGGTCGGCCATAGGCGCGGTCTAGGAGGGCGAGAGCGGCGGCTACTGATGCTTTGGGGTTATCGCTGTTAAGCCAGTACACAAGGCGTTCAATGGCATTCGAGGTATATTGGCGGGCTAATGCCTTAACCTCTGGGGCTTCCTTTGGCCTGCCGGTTGGATTCCCTGACTTCCCTTTGACAAAAGGCACTTTAGCTTTTCCCTAGTATGGCCTTATTTACAGGAGTAATCCGTACTTCACCTGAATGGTTAGTGTCAATGTAGTAGCTGTCTGCCAGCAGGGAATTGAGATGGGTGATAAGTTTGTTTTCTTTCTTTAGGTCAGGCATGGCTTCCCCCATGTGAAATGGCGACCCCGTGCTGGGGCCATCTACTCCCAACTTTCTACGGCACACGGGGCCAAGGATTAGTCTATCCTCTCTTCATGAGGGTTTCTACCTGTTATTGAGGATTGGCCGAGATATTCAGCGCGAAGACGGCGCTCAACTAATTCGTCATAAATGTTTTCCAACGCCGAATATTCCGCATTGATTTGAATACTAGGCCCTAGCCGCGAACTTAATTCCTCAAGACGCGCTAATAGCTTCTTCTCAATTTCCGTTGGTTCGCTCATTTCTTTTTCACTCCGAATAATTGCATCCCTAATTTCTGAATATCCTGAGGGGCAGGGCCTTCCCAGGTCTTTTGCTTGATCGGAATCTTATAGAGTTCTTCAGGGATTTCAGGTACTTTCGTTCCTTCAGGGACAGCCCATAGAACTGTTCTTTGGCCTTCAGAATATTGTATGAAGACCACCGGCTTAATCTTCCCCTGCTTGCCCTGAATATTCACCACAGGCATTACCGGTCGTAATAAATCACGTACCTTCGTAGCAGCCATGATAGCAAGGCGCTCTGAACTCATGGGAATATTCTCTTACGGGGTTTTGCCAATTTAGGAGTCCTTTGGGGTTTGGTCGATTGGCGTCCCGCCGAGTAGCGCCAAGTTCATATCGTTTCTTGTGCCCTGAACTGAGAAAGACGCGCGGGTCGGGCTAAATTCATTCAGAACAGTTTCTACCATATGTTTGATTTGCTTCGGCTTCTTTATTCCCAAATCCATTGCAGTTTTAACAACTGTGTACCCGTAGGCATGAACCAATTCGCGAATATCTTTTGGCAGAGCATCAATCGCCTCAAATCGCTGAGCGCGCTTTCGAGCCAAAAATACAGGGTCTGCCTGCCTCATCCTATTTCTCCCTAGTGTTGGGGTGTTATCGGGGATCTTGATTTAACCAAGCGTCTTCAGCCTCATCTGTCATAAGCCAACGACCCGAGTGATACAGTTCGCTCGCGCAGTCTGGACAGTAACTGGCCGTTACAACTGCTGGCGCAAACCCATCAATTGGATCGCAGGACCAATCCCCGTAACTTACAAAAATACTGTCTTTCGGATATTCCTTTGAGTAGTGCCCGCAGGAAAGCCTAATTGATCCGCTCATCACTTCTCCTCCCCTACAGTGGAAATCATTGCGCCTCTTGTTTGGTAAAATTCGCCCCAATAATTTTTGGCTTCTGCGTCTCTAAAGGAACGCGCCTCATCTAAGGAGGAAAAAGTTCCTAAGTGCTTATTGCCAATATGAGCGTAGTATTTCCCAGTTTTCTTGTTCAGAAACACACCTCGATGGCCAGAAGTGTTGGAATTGTGTGATTTCAAATTGCCTTGTTGCTGCCGCCGTGTGGCGAGGCGCAAATTTACAAGACGATTATCGTTTTTAATTCCGTTAACATGGTCAATGCAAAATTGAGCCGGAATGGACTCATGCATATAAATCCATGCCAACCTATGCGCCAAAAATAGCCGCCCGTTTATTCCAATGGCTCTATAGCCAATTGCGTTTATGCTACCCGCTATAGCACCTACTTTAACTCGATTAGAGTTAGACACCCGCCACCGGAACAAACCAGTGGCGGGGTCGTAGTCAAGCAACTCTTTTACCTGCGCTTGAGTTACCATTTGTAAGCGATCTTGGCCTTAATCGTCTGAACGTCCAAGTCAGCCGGAGTGACTAGACCGATAGGACCAACCACGGGGAAGCCGTAGTTTTCCTTGGAAAAGGAATAGTACGCATATTCCACGCCTACCAGCCAATTCCGGTCGATCATGTATTCAGCACCGGCACCTAAGACATAGCCATAGTGAGTCTTGGTATCGGTTGCTGAAAAGGGGCCAGCAGCAATAGAAGCCCGCGTAGAAGCCAAGGCAAAGCCGCCTAGGCCGTAAACGTGGACCGGACCTACCGCATAACCCAAACGAGCGCGAAGGCTCCCTAGGGCTTCCGTCTCATGCTGGATGCCTACAGGGCCAATGCCGGTCGAGCCATTGATCTTGCCGTAGCTGCCTTCAAGTTCAAGACCCCATACCCAATTACCCGTCTGGGTCTGAGCGCCGATAGAAAGGCCACCGGCCCAGCCATCAACACCAAAACCACCAATGAGCGGATTGTTAAGGTCGCCCTGGAAGGCATAAGACCCCTGAATGCCAATCCAATTACCGCTCCATAGCTGGGAAACGGGTACACTGTATGGCTTGTTCTGGGGGTAGTCTGCTGCCATAGCCGGAAAGGCTGCTAGGGCAAGCAGGGTAACGATGAGTTTACGCACGTTATTCTCCATCCTTAGTTGATCGGGTAGGCTTCGGAGGGCCGGGCTTGATACCGGCTAGGTGGGACTGAAGCCACGGCGTTAATTCGCTTCTTACGAGCCGCCCCTCTGATCATGAGCGTGTCCTTCCACGCCGCCTCCGAACTCTGTATTCCGCCGCTTCTCCTAGGTCTTCTCGGAATTAGTCTGATTGCGTAAGATAAAGCCGTCCAGAATAGACCTGTAAAAGGAAGGCTTATCCGGCGCAGGCTTTACCCGTTTGCGTATCGTCTCCAAAGCAGCAATCTGCTCCTTTGGATAACGTATTGAAATAATAGGGCTTTTGCCCTTTTTCCCAAGTGATTTACGTGCCATTGTGAGCGAAACTCTAAGAGCGTATTAGAATAGTGTCAACAAAATAATTTCCGATTGTCCACAAATCAAGTGTTGACAATTGGGCCAATGGGTCTAAATTACCCTCTATTGAAACCTTAGAGACAGGATTGGGAGACGGGAAATGGGCGAAGCAACTGCAACTCTGATCAAGGATAAACTTGAAGGATTTCGCGGCCACGCTGCGCTTTATCGCCTGACGCCGCCGATCAAGGGCTACGAATGGTCCTCCGAAGAGGTGCGCAAAGAATACGAATACGTAATCGCTTCTGCCGTCACTACGATGCAGATCGGAGGCGATGGTCCTGAGACTTATCTATTCCCAGCGACCGCTGAAGGCGAAATCGTAAACTTCGGCGAATTGCCGGGTTCAATGAAGGGCACGCTGTCCCACGCGGAAGCACTTCTAAACGCTGGCTACTCTCTCGCCAAGGCGGAGGCATAACCCATGCCCCGCGCCTTCAACACAGACAATAACAGGTAGTCCCTAGATGAACCCCCTCACTGAGATCATATCGAAACTAGAAAAGGCTACGGGTCCGTCTCGATATTTAGATGCAGAGATAGCCGCCGCTGTTGGACTCGATACTGGGATGTTTATTTGGGACGGTCAGCGCAATTTTGTTGGCGTGCAGAACAATATCACCGTGCCCCACTACACCTCCTCCATCGACTCCGCTCTGACGTTGGTGCCGGAAGGCGACCCGTGGACGTTGGGACAAAACATACATCATCGGCATTGGCTTGCTTGCGTAAACGAGTACGGCCCGGATCAGGAAGTCCGATCACGCGGCACTGGGACGCACCCAACATCTGCCGCCATTGCCCTTTGCATAGCCGCTCTCCGCTCCAGAGGAGAACAATAGAATGGATACGAAGATGAAGGTACAGCCATGAGTTGGGAAGCTTGGGGCGATGATGACGATCAGAACTACGACCACTTAATTGAAGCTGGTTGGTGGTGGTCTGAGAAGGTTGATGACGTTAGATCGCTCGTCACTCTGCTTATGAATGAGCCAATTTACGAAGGCGGGAAAAAGGAAAACGGTGTCAGCACACGCTTCCTCGCTCACCTTACACTCCTAAAGCACGAGTTTGATCTGCCTGTTGACGAAGCTTTGGTCAAAGAGGCCGACGCCATGCTCGCTGCCCGCTCAGGAGACAAATAGATGCCCACACCGAAACTGAGTAAGGCGCAATGGCAGCATCTTGAGAAAACGCTGACGTATGGCGAGCGCCTTCTATTCGCGAAGCTGATGGACGGACCTGTTGAAGACGATGACAGCACTGAATGTCGCGTCTTAGTCGGTCTCGGTTATGCGACGCGCATTGCGCCGGGAAGGCTTGAAATCACCCCCGCAGGCCGCGAAGCCCTGAAAGCAAACAAATGAGTAAGGGAAACACAATGGCAGATACGCGCACAGTAGAGGGTAAGCGGGCCGAGCAACTTCTCGCCTTCATCTACGATGAGGTGATTCAACGCTTGAACCCGAACGGCGACGATTGCTGGAATTGCGGCGGCGAGGAAACAGTCCACGATTGTATAGACGGCTGCTGCGAAGATTCTGAGATCGGCTGCGACGACTGCACCCACGAATGCACGGAGTGCGCGATCTTCAAAGGTCGCGTGGCAAAAGCCGTTCGAATGGAGGTCATAAAGTCGAACGACCCCGACCTCGCTATTGCATGGCTAAAAGATATCGGTCGCTGGCGCGAAGATATCCCGCGAGAGCAAGTAATCGCACAGCTTTCTGCTGCGAACGATCTGATCGAGGCTTCCTCATGACAAAGATGGCAGAACAGAAAGAAGAAATGCATACGGCGTTGCCGTGGCGAGTAAACCCATACTCTACGCATATTGATTCTGCTTCTGTGAGCGGGGCGATCTGCAAGTTCGAGAGCAAGCACGGCTTCTATGACAACCATGTAGCAAACGCCGCGTACATCGTCCTCGCCTGCAACGCCTACCCCTCTCTCCTTAAAGAGAACGAAGAACTGCGGAAGGCGCTGGAGTATGCGCGCCCGATTGTAGAGCGCTGGTGCCACACTCAAGGGAACATAAAAGAGTTTTTTGAAGAAACGCTCGCGCCAATCGACACCGCTCTAAAGGACCGCACATGACACTGGAAGAGAAGATCAAAGAAGCGTTTGTAACGCTCGAAAGTGAATACAGCGTCAAGGAGTGCTGCGGTTATGCAGTTGGCGGGAATACGCCAGAGGATGAGCCGCAATGTTGCGGACAACCTGACTTATATGTTCGCTCTGATAAAGCGCTCGAAGCCATCCTCTCGTTACTTCCCAACACCGGGGAACGGGACAAGGCGTTGGAAGAAGCGGCGATTAACAATCTCAAGTCTCGGCTTGATACCCGCCTAAACAACTGGCTTTGCGAAATGAAACCTGACCACGATGACTCGATAGTGGGCTTCAATGAAGCGTGGGACATTGTGAACAAGGTGTTCAAGGATATCCGCGCTCTAAAATCCACCCCTAAGCCAGTAGGGGAAGATGTGGTCCATGCTGTATGCGAGCATATTCGTACTGACGGCGAGTGTAAGAAATGCCCCGGCACCGAAACGGTAGTGAACTACGGAGAAGGCAAGCGCATGTGCCGGGCGTTGGCCGAAGATGTTGTTGCTGTCGTCCGCGCAAACCTCCTCCGCAAGGAATAACCAATGACGCAATCGGTTAGAGAGCGGGAAATGCAAAAGACATTGCAGGAAAGATTGCGGGGGCAACACGCATTATGCAGGGGAATGAGTCCTGTGTTTTTGTACGATGAAGCCGCCGACGCCCTCGATGCGCTTCAATCCGATCTATCCAAGGCGGTAGAGGCGTTGAAGGGCGACCACGAAACGAAGCCGCTGTCTGAGAAAGACCTCGACCGGATTCTCGAATTTCAAGAGCGCTTTCGTGCAACGGCTCTTGGTGGCAGCACGGCAAGTCTATCTTGGGCGGACCAGAGCAAACTAATTGACGAAGCAATCCTCTGCTACCGCGCCCGCGAGGCCATCAACCACCTAACAAGAGATAAAGGCTGACAGATGGATTTTGAAAAGGAAGCGAGAGACTTTTGGGATGACGCGCTTTCATGGGTTAGCGCGCAACAAGAGAATTGGGTTTGCCGAAAGGAAGTCGAAACCCTAATCCGCCGCGCTTTCATTGCCGGTCAGATTGAGGCGGTAGAGGCATTAGCTGCATTTATTCATGCAACGAAGAATACGACTTATCCAGACGACCATCCGATTTGGGAAGCGCAAAGCAAAGCGTTCGCCGTGATCAACTCCTACAACGCCACTCCCCCGCAATCAGGGAAATAAGATGGGGGATTAATTTCCCCCTTTTTATTTTTGGAAAGCTGCTTTTGTCTTTCCAGGATTGGAAAATAGTCCAGCTATTTTACCTAGCATGGTCTTACGGTGTTCGTCTGAGAATACTTCCGGCGATGGTTTTTCGCTGGCTTGCAGAAGGGCATTCAGGCAATAGCGCTTGTGTTCAGCTAATTGCATAACCTCCAAGGCCGCCGCTCGCAGCATGTGAGACTGAGGCCAAGCGTAGTTCACTTCCGTGTGAACTTCCCCTCGATGCCACCGGCGAATCGCAGCCCTCAAAGCCCATACTGGAATATCCTCCAGGGCTATCCAATAGCTGTATGCTTTGGCCTTCGCAGTATCCTCAGAAATGGACCCGTTGGCATGGGCAAGCAAAAACCGCCCGACCTCTGCGATTACTTCCCCCTCCTGAGCCATTGGGGAGGCCAGCAAGGGCGATAAAACACTAAGTTCGGCCTCTGCCCACTGTCTCTCCTGTAAGGTCAATTTCTGGGCCTCTGTGAGGCTCCCCGTTTTGACCACTTCCGTTACCTTGGAAACCAGCCATTCGGGCAAAAAAATCGCGTCCGTCTGTTTTACCGTTCCGGTAGTGAGTTGGTTGGCCATTCTTCGCTCCTGCGTTAGGGGCTGGCTCGTCTAGCCACCGCTCCCCGTTGATCCATGTACTCGGATGAGCATAGGGCTGCTTCTCCGGCTTATCACGCACGTAACGCTCGATTGCTGCCAGCAGGTCATTGAAGGCAACCTTTGATTGCTTCTTGACCTTCTCAAGGGCCTTCAGGGCTACGCCCTTACCAACCTTGTGAGGGTACGCCTGCCAGAACCGTTCCTTGTAGTCTGAAGGCCAATAGTTCTCGCCCTCCATAAACATATCTACTTCAATGCTTTCAATGCTTTCTTCTTTGTCGCGTTGCTGTCGCGTTGCTGTCGCGGTGTCTGTCGCATTGCTGTCGCGTTTTGGAAGTGATACCTTCTGGTATTGGTTGTAATTACAAATGGTTATGACGCTTTGTCCTGTCGCGGTTTGCGTCTCGATCATTGTCTCGGTTTTTAGCTGCCTTAAAAATCTTGCTACAGCATCTTTCTCCCAGCCCCATTTTTCGGCTAAAAACCTAAGAGAATGAGTGAGTTGGCCACGTTCCAGCGTTGCCATGCGACCGCAAATCAGTACCTTCCGGGGTTTCCAAGCCGCTTCACTGACAAGCCAAATCCACGCTTCCAATCTGGAATAAGGCTCCCGCGAAGCAAAAAGGGGGTGATCAAATACCCCCCGGCTAACGGCAAATACCCCCCGCTCGGACACTCTCAACTCCCCTTATAACATCGTTTCTTGCTTTGCAGGCTTGGGCTTCTCTACGAAGAAATCAGGTTGTTTAAGCGCTTCTGAAATACGCTTGCAGGCTATGTCGAAATACTTTGGCTCTATCTCTATGCCGATGAACTTCCGACCTAGCTTCGCGCAGGCTACGCCAGTGGTGCCGCTGCCCATGAAGGGGTCGAGAACAGTTGCCTCCTTATCTGTAATTTTGCCGATCAGATACTCGAACAGTCCCATCGGCTTTTCAGTCGGGTGGTTCCTATTGTTTGACGGCACGGTGTTAAACCGCAAAACACTGCAATCCCGAGAGCCCCGTGTGCGCACTGGCCCGCATGAGGCAATAAGTTCGTAAGATGGTCCCCAGTGGTTGAGGTCGCCCATGCCTGGCTGCCCTTTATCCCATACGAGCAAGCCATTCACCTTCATATGGCTCCCAAAGATCTCCCAAACATCAGGCCATGCATCCCATCGGGTGCACCACAGGATCGGATACCCCGACAGTAGTGGAACAAGCTGCCGATAGAGACGCAGCGAAACACGAGTTCCATCGTTCGTAATCGGCGTCGAGCCAGCGCCAACACGATGGTTGCTTTGGTAAGCCGCACCGTACGGCGGATCAGTAACCACTGCATCCACCTTCCCAAGCGTAGGCAATACCTCACGGCAATCCGCGTTATAAAGTTCGATGCCTTCGGCTAGAACTTCCTTGCGAAACGTCATGGCCTTGCATATCCAAAGGTTACAGTTGCCGTAATTCCCAAAGCGCACAGCCAATAGCTTACATCTGCCCAAGACCCATGAAATGCCCACCGCACTGAATTAGCTGCGTATAAGCCCATAATCACGTAGTTGAATATCTTGGGGTCAAATAGAATGTTCATTTACGTTCCCCTCCAAACTTAGGAGCAATCTTTACTGGCTCTCCAAGCAATCGCGCTATATCGGCAATATCGCTACTGGTTGCTTTAGGAAAATTGCTGGCAATGATATGAGCGCGCATCTTGACCTTCAGCCAATTATGAACCTGCTCGATTTCTTCCGGCGTCCAATCGCGCTTAGGCATTTGAAAGTTCAACAATTGAAATGATGCAGCCGCCATCTGCATTGCCCCAGGTGATCGTGTAAGAGAAACAGTCTTTATCGTTTCGGATTAGATTCGCTCGCTTTTCAAGGTAGTCGAGCAGGCATTTGGAATTGTCTATATCCTGCTTGCCGAAGCGAGACGCATCCAAGACTATAGATGCGGCGAACTTTCCTTCAATCGGCTCTTTCGGCAATCCCCGTTTCTGTTGGAGGAATGCGCTGTCGGCATCTGTAGTCCATTGCTCGTAAGCTGGTGATATGTACGCCCTTTTTGGGCCTACCTTCCAAAGTTGATTCGTGCTGATCGGAAATGGTAGCCACAAGGTCAGACTTTTTCGGGTAGCACTTGGCATAATGTTCTTCGCACCAAGAAGTTGATTTGATTGTCTTCCCACCGCAATAGCATTGGTTATGCGGTGTTTCGTCTGTGACCCACCGACACATGCCGGGTTGAAGGTCTTGTATGCGATAACGGCTAGGGCCTAAGACTTCATCAGCCATGCGTTCCCCCAAGGTTCTCTGAGGCGTTAAGGATTTCTTCCAGAACCATCCTGACCTTAGATCGTGGTCTAGGTAACGCGGTCTACGCTTACGCATACAAATCTGGCCTGATCTTTTCACGGGGAATACCCGTGATTTTCTCTGCTTTCACAACCAAATCAGCAGGAATTTTCTTCCATCCGTAAACGGCTTGCCGAGTGCGGTTAACACCTTTGCAAAAAGGCTTAAATCCGCCAGCGGCTTCCACGCATCTACGCACAGGTGCTGCTAAAGTCTGGTATTTCATGTTTCCTAAGTACTCTCCCTGAAATAAATTGTCAAGCGATGTTGACAAGCTAGAAACGTCAAGTATTCTATACCTAACAACGGAGCGAATGCAAATGTACGACAAGCAATATATAGCCTTCTCCCACATCGACCCTGAAAACCCTGAATTGTTCTCGGACCTCGATGTGCTGCTAAAGTATATCAAGCAAGATATTGCTTGCTCGTCATTTCCGCATCGCCCGCGCTCTTACACGAAAATCATTGAGATTGAGATTGAAGAATTTGCTTCCGTCTCTGGTCGTTGGGAAGACGTAACAGAACGCCTTTACACTCTTATGGGGGAGTATGACTGATGGGAATGAGCAGCTATGTTCTCGACAAGGAAGAGGAGCATTTCAACAAATGGATGGAGGCGGTCGATGCCTTCTGCATTGAGAAGATCGGCCTTAGTGTCCACGATCTAGACGACTATTCATGGGCTGAAGCCTGCGCCGATGGCTTAACTCCTGAGCAAGCTTTCAATGATTACTATGAGTGGATTTTTTATGGCGAGGGGGACAACTGATGGACTGGATTATTGATCTGCTGCCAATGCAGCAATTCTGCACTATCATGTTCGTGGGATTCTTTGGGGCAGCTTTCTTGCTGGTGAGCGAATGAGCGAAAAGCCAACCATGACGCTGGATGAAATCATCTCGGTGGAAATGCAGCACAAGCTTATCTTGGTTGCCATTGATGAGTTATACAAGACGGTACAGATACCGTTGTTTGCCGATCATTTGTCCAATGACAAGGAAGTGCGGCAGCTAGAAAGCGCAGAAGCGAAGCTATCGGTAATCATTACCAAACTTCGCTGCAATGTGCCGGTGAAGAAAAACGAAGCTACCATTATCGATCTGACTGCAAGGCTGAATAAGTGAAAATTAGCTGCGCCCGCTGCGGGAAGCCCCGTGAGCTACGCAATGGCCATGTAAATCGAGCAAAGAAACATGGATTAAACCTTTATTGCGGAAGAAAATGCGCAGGTCTTGCTAGGAGAAAGAATAAGACAAGACAGCAAAAGGTTTTAGAAAAACGCACTTACGATATAGAGTATAGAAAGAAGAACCAAAGCGAACTAAAAAAGAAAAAGGCACACTACCATAAAAAAACTTATGACCCAGAAGTTGCCCGCAAAAAACGAAAGAAACGAGCTAAAGCCCATGCAGAATACTGCCGAAGACCAGAATATAAAAAATGGAAAGAGGAGTACGACAGAAAACGAAGAGCAAAACAATACGGACCATACGCGGATGCGTATCTAATAATGGTTGATCTAAACAAAGAAATCAAATCTAGGAGCAATAAATATGAAATCCACATCCAAAACAAAACGTTCGGTAAAGCGCAAAAACGCGACCTTGAAGCGCAAGGCCCAAAACGTAGTTACTATTATACGCCCTCTAACAGCTAGCAGCCTTAAGAGTATCCTTTGGGAGACGTTAAATGACGTTAAAACAGAACAAATGCTCCCAAATCGGGCTGATGCAATTGCTGCGCAATCTCGCGAAATCTTAAGAACGATCAGAACTCAGTTGCTGGTTGCAGGTCAGGCAAAGCGTGGGGTTCCTCAAGAGATTATTGAATTTTCGGAGCAGCGGTAATGACCCCTACTCCTTGCGAAACCTGCGAGCATTTACACCCTGCTACGATGAATCAACATCCAGGTAGATGGCTCTGCATGAAGTTTCCAAGATTGGAAGGGCTATCAGCGGTAGCGCCTAAGACTTGGGTTAAGCTTGAGCCTTATATGAAATGCACTGGAATAAATGGCGGCTTCTGCTGCCTTTGGGAAAAGAGACGGGAAGGGAAGAAAGATGATTGAGCGATCTGAAAGCATTGTAGCACTTATCGGTGCTTTGCATAAAGCGCAGAAGTCTATTGGTGGCGTAGTCCGCGATAGCAAAAACCCTCACTACAAGAACGCCTATGCCTCATTGGCGGCTGTCGTAGAAGCCTGCAAGGAACCGTTGCTCAAGGAAGGCATCGTATTCACGCAAGCGCTTGGCAAGGTCGTGGATGACAAGCTGGAAGTGACTACCATGCTGATGCATACTTCCGGCGAATGGATGGCGTCTACGCTTCACGTTCCTTTGGGAAAGAAAGACGCGCAAGGGGTGGGGTCTGCATCGACCTATGCGCAGCGCTATTCCCTGATGGCCATGCTTGGCCTTCCTCCGGTGGATGATGACGGTCAGGCGGCTTCTAAGGGGGATGAACCGGCCCCCAAGGGGGAAGTAGCCCTTAAGCCATTTACCGCCACGGAGAGCGGTCTAAAGGGCTCCTATTGGGTACAGAAAATCAAGGAAGCCAAGGATATGGAAAGCCTTCAGGCTATCCGAAACAATCAAACCTTCCGCTCGGATTGGCAGCGCCTTCAGTCAAAGGATGAGGAAGCTATCACAACTGCCTACGGTGATCGTAAGGCTGTGTTGGAGGCTGAGTAGTGGCCAGCACGAAAGTAAAGAAGCCTCTTACTTGGCACAACGTAAAACCTACCCCTCCCGGTACGGTGAAGATGTTAACGCAAATGTCAGAAGAGATAGAGCGGTATATGCAGGCGGTGAAACGTGACTGACGCAGTATTTGAGGGGGAAGTATCTGGCTTCAAGACCGTAGGCAGCCGCAAGGTTGTTTGCATTACGATTGAATGCCCGATAGAGCAAATCTCTCATATCGCTTCTGTAGCACAGCATGGCGCTTGGGTAGCTGTTGCGCGTCTAAAAGCGCCAGAACCAAATCAGAAAGCCAAGAAACAGTGGCACGTAATGTTGCCTTCAGCACAGGTGTCTATTCGCTTGGAGGAGCCGTTGTTCAGAACTTTTCTCATTGAAAACTACGGCCTTCCTGTAAACTTTGGTATGGAAGAAATGCTTGCTTTCGTCAAAGAACAACTGGGCATAAAGTCTCGGAAAGAATTGAACGCACTAGGCCCTGAGAACGATGCTTGGCAAGAAATGGATAACATGTATCGGGCTTGGTTGCAGGTATGAGCCGTCATGAATTTTCTAAAAAGACTAAGGCAGAAGCTTTCCAGCGATGTGGAGGATTCTGTGAGGGTAAGGATTGCGGTGTCAAAATATACGCCTCAGGGTTTCACTACGATCACGTTAATCCCGATTGGTTCTCCGGCTCAAACGACCTCGACAACTGCCAAGTCCTTTGCCTCAAGTGTCACAAGCAAAAGACCTCCAAGGAAGATCAGCCCAACATAGCGAAGGCTAAAAGGCGTTGGGAAAAAGAACGCAATATCCTAAGACCTAAACGCTCTTGGGGATATGGGAAGAAAGATAGACTGAAGAAGAAGATAAACGGGGAAGTGGTGGAGCGATGAACACCGATATTCTATGGGGCATCCTTGTGGGAGCCGTAGGCATGGGAGCCTTAATCTATCTAGGGGTTCTTATCCTTCGCGTTCTAAGCAGAAAGGGTGAGGAAGAAAAAATACAAGCAAGACTGAATAAGGTTCTGCGTGAAATCCAGGAGAAGGAAACTATCCTTCAGCAAGAACTCTCTCACTCAAGCCAAGTGGAATCCGATCTGGCATTCATGAAGCTTGTATGTGGCCGCGTTATCGAAAACACGCTAGTCTATTTCGAGCAGAACAAGGTTATTTGGGGAGAGAAAGAACGCGATAGCATCGTAGCAGAATTGCACGAAGCACTGAACTACACCGGCAAGGAAAGAGTAACGCCGGTAGCTTTACTTCAACATTTCAACGGGGGCGATCATGAGCAACCTACCTACACTTGAAGAAATGCTTTTGGCCTTGGATGCCAAGGGATTGGAAGCACAGGAAGCTTGGCAGCGAGTAGCTACGCTAATTCATTCAGCTATGCAGCGAGAAGCAGACGCTATCAAGGCAGCGCAGTTAGCGCTTCAGGATGGTTCACGCCTTCGTGAAAAACTTATGGCTACGTTTGCTGTGGCTGAGAAGGAATTGACGGAGACTGCCGAAATGCAGCCGTCAGCCGTCGCCAATGGCTAGCTGCTCCCTAATAGCCGCCACGCTCTGCTATTCCCTTACTCATCCTGTCTCTTATGTGAAGGCTGAGAAGTGGGAGCCTGAAGCAGTTATCGTCATGGCTGCTAGGCATCATAACGTTCCTGAAAGCATGGCTTTGGCAGTAGCAGAAACAGAATCCAAGTTTAACTGTGATGCTGTCGGCAAAGCAGGGGAAATAGGTTTGTTTCAAATCAAGCCTACGACTGCTTTCCTGCTAGGCTATGCAGGGTCAGTACAAGGATTGAAAGACTGTACTACCAATGCGTTCTTCGGAGCGCTACACTTGAAACGAGCGTTAGTAAGCTGTGGTGGTGATCAGGCCTGCGCGATTTCGAGGCATAATCGCGGTTTACGCGCAAAGCCAAAACCAGCATCAGCATATAACCGCAAGGTGAATAAGAATCTAGCAAGAGTGGAGGCTTGGGTAAGATGATGCTCCAACTCGTACCACAAATCCCCATGATAACGCCCAAGGGAAAGGGGCAAGCAATGTTCGTGGTCGATTATAGCGAAGAACACGATTTGAAATGGGTAGTGGCGCAAGACGAAACGGGGGAAATATATGCTTGGCCGAATAAAGACGTTCGCGCTTTCCCGAATCTCACAATGGGTAGAGATAATTCTGCCGCCCTTGAGCGATGGAGAAAATCGCTGGAGACAACGCCAGAGTGAAGTTAATTCCTTCTTCATGGCCTATTGGAGAGAGAAGGCTAGGAAAGACTTGTTCTAGCGCTTTCTAATATCTTCCAGAAGCGCTTCAATCCTTGCAAGTCTGGAAGCTATGTCTATCTGATATTTAGCCCCGCTGAGTTCTCTGCGCTCGATAGCATCAATCTTGAGATTGACCGTAGCCAAGTCTTTATTGACTGTACCAGCTGTTACGCCAATACCGACTGCCATGGCGACGATAGAGGCCACAATGCCAAGCGTAATAGGCGTGTTCTGGCCTAAGATGGGTTCTTTCTTGGGAGTCATTTCATCAATCTCAGCTTGCAGGGACATTGGGGCACGTTTCATTGTTGCCGATGATGCCTTCCAGCACTTTCCTATCGTTTTTAGCGAGGTAGTTTGCTGTGGCAGGTTTCATGTAAACGGTTCTGATGCCAGCGCAGTTGAATACGGGCTTAGTCACGCACCCAAGGGTTGGCAGCGTCACGAAGCTTATCAGGAGGAAGGTTTTTAAGGTTTGCATCACGCGCATTTCGTTCATCCTCCAATCGCTGAGAGTTCTTTTTGATTGCATCCTGAGCGCTTTGCTTTCCCTTCGTGTAGAGAAAGATAGAAAGCACCCAGACTAGGAAACCACCGGCAGCAATAAGAACTGCCTTCCTTCCTGCCGAAGTCGATAACGTAGCTGTGATTACCGGCCATAAGCCAAGAAACCATGTTGCTGTTACTGCGCTGACAGATAACGCAATGACGGCCCAAAACGTGTACCAGCTAAGAAGCCAATCCATCAGATTTTCTCCTGATACTCTGGAACGTCTGCCATGGCTGTTGCGTTCTCTGCCTGAGAAGCGCGGTACTTGCGCCAATATGCATAGATGCCAGCAGCTACGGCTACCAGAATAAGCGCGACTACAACGCCACGGATAAGCTTGGAATAGTCCTGAAACGGCATGAGTTGGTTGGCCATTTCCGTAAGCACAGAAGTACCCGCAGAAGCGTCTCTAATTGTTTCTGCGGCAGCAGGCTTTGCGATCTTATCCGGCATAGCGCGGGGCGCTGTTTCAATAGTTGGCACAAAGCGAGGGGCTGGGGTTTCTCTCGCCATTGCAAGGCCCGTCGCCTTCACGCCAGATACGCGGCTAGTCCATCCCTTTCCGAATACAGACCAAGTATTCAGACGCTGAAGGAACGCCATACGGCGAGCGCACATATCGGAAATTAGTTGCTCGCTATTAGCCTTCTCAACGGCATTCATAGTGGAAACGCCCACCACGCCATCAGGATTAAGACCTAGCGATGCCTGAAGCCATTTAGCCCCTTGAGCGGGTCCAGAGTTAACGGCAGCGTCAAAGACCACGTAGTCAACGCCTAGCGGTAATTCATCCCCGCAGACCTTATTCCAATACTGAATGCGGTAGATTTCCTCTACTTCTGCATTGGAGATATAGCGCACAGACTGCGTAGGAAGGCCACGGTTCTGCCGGTAAGCATTATACGTGCGAAACGTAATGCCCTTGTTGGTTTCTCCACCGGGGTCAGAAGGATGATTTACGTAACCGCCTTCATGGATAAGAACCTTTGCCAGCGAACGCTGAAAGTTTTCCTTCATAGTTTCCCCCTGATAATATCGGCTATTTTCTTATAGCCTCTCGGAGTTGGATGAATGTTATCTCCGGCCAATTCTCCGGCTTGCCACTGAATAGAACGCAAGGAAACGTATTCCTTCACACGAAGCGAAAGCAGCGTGTCGGCTTGGTCTGAATAGCGATCCCACCATAATCTTGTAGGCGTAGGGCCTACCCAGATAATGCGAAGCTGACGGTATTTGGCTTCGGTAAGAACTGCCGTGATTGCAGCGTCAAAGCCATTCAGATGATTGGCTGAATCGTTCGTACCCGCGCAAATAACTACAGTGCTTTTTCTTGGGATAGAACGTAGCTGTGCAGGAACAGCGATAGTGGGAGCGCCTACGACTGCATGACTTTTCGCGCCATAGGCTTGCGCTACACCTACGCAGATAGAGTCTCCTGCAAACTCAATTGCTGCCGCTGGCATGGCCAGCAGGAAGAAACCAAGTATGAGAAGACTGCGCTTCATATCTACATGACTTCGCAGCGTGTAACGTAGACGGTTGCCGTGCTGGAAGCCGTGATTGCAGCAATCGCAGTACCAGGTGCTACCGAAAGATATTCCACATTGCCTGAAGGCATCGGCATATCTGACGTAGTAGCCGTGGAACCAATCGCCACGAAGGCGGTTGCAGTACCAGCATTATAGACGCGAACCATCTGACCGTTCCCTGTCGGGTTAACGGAGGATGAACTTGCGGTCGCGCTGATAGTCGCGCTTCCTTGTGGGGTTAGAACTGCCTTGATCATTTCTTTTCTCCTTATGAAGCGTTTACTGCGTCAATCCAGCCAAGCACCAAGCAAGCAGCGCCGCCTGCCGTTGCAGCAGCAGCGATGTTTGTTGATTCCAGTGTCATCCAGCTTACGCCGGAAGCATAAGAACCAGCCGTCAAGCTATGAATGATCGGAGGAGGATTGGTGGTTGTGATGCCGGAATAAGCGGTATTCGGAGCGACAGCTACAGAGGTATTGGCCCCTGAGTTGTATTGGCTCGTTACCGTAATTCCGATTGAGGTTGCGGTAGAAGGCACCTTGCCGACTACAGACACGCTCGCATAGACAATCGTTCCATCGACGGCATAAGTACCCTGCGCTCCGGTGAACAGCGTAGGTAGTGCTGTCGTGGTGCTTGCAGCGGTTACTTTATACTGACCGCGATTGCCTTTCTGGATAATGCGAAGCAACGTAGAAGAACCCCCGGTGAACGTAGCGCCCACTCGGACCTTATACGTGTAACCTACCGGCATTGTCGGCGCGGTAGCGGACAGAGACAGAAGGCCAGCAGTCGTAGTGCCATCGCTGATAAGCCAGATGAAATACGCGGTGCTAGCGCCTAGCGCTCCCGTATCAATCCCGTTCGCGCCGGTAGTATTCGCGTTGATCGTCACGCTTACGCTGGTAGCGGTGAACGGAAGATTGGAAGTATTTACCATGACGGCATAAGATGCCGTGATATCAATCTGGGTGTTCGGCGTACCGGAGTTGTTCTGGATGACAAGACCGATAGCACCCGGCATCGGGAAGGCCGGGAACAGTTGCACGTTCGCTGCGTAGACCGACTCAAAGTTTGCAGAGCCTGCGCCCTTATCTCCGCCCGTAGGAGCGCCAACTACCAGACCCTGACCAACGTAAGCCCGCTTGGCTACTGTGCCAGCGTTCGCAGTCATAAAGTCTAGTGTTGCGTCTTCAGAGCCGTCCGTTGCATCCAGAATAGTACCCTGCACAGCAGCGTATTGCTGTTGATTGGCAGCGCTATCTCTTCCCTCAAGGGAGAATTGTCCAATTACGTCAGATGCAGCAGGAGACGAACTATCGCGGAATGATGTGATATTCGGTCCAGCGGTAGCCCCGCTATCGACAAGAACAGAAGTCCAGCCGGTAGACTTCCAATATCCCTGAAGCACCCCACCTATGGTGACGCCAATCTGGTCCGCTCCCATACGGTAGAAGCCCGTATTGGTATCTGAACCGAAGGTGTAAGAAGGCAGCGCGTCAGTACCATTGGCAGCCTTGAACTGGCCCGTCATGGTAGAATCGCCATTCAACTTCACAACCACTGACAAGCCGTTAGAGGCAATGTCATTGAAGTTCTGGTTTACTGCTGATGATTCAATTGTAGTGTTAGGGATAAATTGGTTCGGAACTACGAAGGTTTGTCCTGAATACGGCACTGCTATTTTACCTCCGTAGCTTTCCATCCAATAGGAACAATGTCTGCATGACGTTCCTCATGAGGACAGACGCCGCCATTATGATAGCGGCCACTGTTGCAGTTAAAACAAAGTATCCTGATAGAATCAGGAAACCCGTTATTTATGATCCATCGGAAGAACACATGGCCTTGTCCCATCATCTTCCGTTGTTTTGCTCCATCATTCTTCACGTGATCAATCGTCAGAAACCGTAATTCAGTTTCTCCGCAACAATCACACAGCGCCCCATAGTGGTCGAAAACCACTCTCTTGAGTTTGTAATATAGGCGCTTGGTCGCAGTTACTCGCTCAACCTTGTTGGGGCGGTTTCTTTCGTATTGCTTCAGGTACTCTTTGTTATCCTCTGTCCACTTTTTGAAATACCCGCGCCTAGATTCCGTCCAGCACGGAGTACACGTGTAACGGCGATAAACTTTCCCACCCGCTTCCTTCTGATTAGAAGGAAAAGCGTTCAATTCTTTTTCCTGAGCACAAACCTTGCAAGTTCTCACGGCTATTTACCTTCCAGCAGCGCACGATAAAGAACCGCCGCGCTAGGATTTGTCGGAGGCGTAATCTTTCCGCCTCTCATAAGTTCGTTAGCCAAATTGGCGTTTTGTTTTGTCAGGTGAGTAGCTACAGAGCGGGCTACAGTGCCGACTGCCGGAGGAATTGCATATCCAACCGGACCCATAAGCATACTCAGCAAATGCCCTACGCCTGCGCCTGCACCGATAGGGACAACGCCGGTAGGAGCCCACTTGCCAAGCCAGCGTGCGGTATTCTCAATAGGACCGCCACGTGCAACACGGCGAATAGCTTCCTGTTCTTCAGGACTAAACAGCCGCATTTTGTTTTCGTTTTGGGCAAGCTGCCTGAACTCGGTACGAAGCGCGTTTTCTTCGCCAGAGTTGGAGAATTGCTGCGCTCGATTGCCAGCGCGTTCCTGAAGGCGCTCAACCGTCTCCGATTTGCGAAGCTGGCTCCATGCCGTCCGCGCTTCCTTAATGTCCTGAGCGACATTGGCAGAATTACCAGCAAGGGTATTCGTAGGAGAAAGGTTCTCTACGAAATCGTCTAGCTGGCCAATCATTATCTTGCCAATACGGCGTTCGCCAGCCTCTGCACTTGCAGCCGCATCTTTTGCAATACGGCGCATGTTTTCCAGCGCGGTCATAGTCACCGGCTGTTGGCGCAGTTCATCCATGCGACGGAGCGCTACTGCTGCTTTCGGATGCAGCGTAGGGTCGAAACCTTCATTAGCCAGAGTGGTGAACATCTGGTTCATGCGCCCGTTATAGGCGTTAGGATCAATAACTACGTTTGATTGCTCTACCCGCTTGTAGGCGTCACTTGCGCGTTGGCGTAGTTCATCAGTGGTAGGAGCCGTTGAAGGAGCCTTAATCCCACCGGGGAGCATCCCCATGACGCCGCTGGTAAGCAGGCTTGTTCCGATACGAACCGGGGCTTCAATTGCAGTACCTTTGACTGCATCGCCAGCCACTTCAGAGGCAACAGCAGGGGCAGCGCCATAACGCATTGCTGCATTCAGCGCGTTTGGAACTTGCGGAAGCAAAGGCTTCGCAAAATTAACCATAGCATTAGGTGTAAGTGCTACAGACGATGGGATTGCTTGCGCCCCTACCCCTAGGAGTTTTCCTGTCGGAGTTTGTGGTTCTGGCAAAACAGCATCAAGTTTCTGCACAGATTCCGCAGGCGTTGGAATCATCTTGACTTGATTACGAAGCGCATCAGCTTTCTGCACGGCTTCGGTATATCCAGGCACTACCTGACCTACACCCCAATTAATGCCTTGCTTGAGCATATCAGCAGCCATTTCAGGTGCTGTCGCTGCGTATCCCACGCCAGACAAAAGCTTACCCGCAACAGCAGTTGCTTCGCTTAGAAAAGTTGGGTCGTTTTTCTGCTGCGGAGGAATTTTGTTTGTAGTTCCGTTAGCCAACGGAAACGCATCCCACGCATTGTCCTGCGGAGGAAGCGCTGCCGTCTTATTCGCTGAGACTATGGGGAATTGATCCCATTCGCTCATGGAACAACTCTTTCAATTCCATTGGGGTCAATAAAGCGGGTTCCCTTCGGAAGTTTCATGGCATCCTGAATAGTATTCACGCGCACCGGCGCGGCCTGCGGTGTTTGCGTATCTTGTGAATTCCCTCCATCAAGAGTGAACCGCTGCGGGCCATTACCCTGACCATGGATAATGTCATTGTATACATTAGAGAGACGGCGAAGATTGTATTTGATTTGATCCTTATCTTGCGACTGCTCTAATGAGCCATAGGCCGACTGAAGCAAAGCCATGTCATTGTCAGATACGCTCCCAAGCGCCCCGCCCGTAGGCGAATTCTGACGCATTGCCTGCAATCGATCAAAAGCAATGTTGCTCTTAATGCCCTGAAGAAGGGCATGAAGGTTCCCAGCAGGAGAGTCGCCAATCTGCTTAGTGATATTAGCCAATGCTCCCGTAGCATTAGGGCTTTTATCAATTAGGTTGATCGCGCGGTTAATATCCTGTGTAACCATCTCCGCTCCCCTTATTTGAGAGGGGCGGTTATTACGTATTGCTGCAACCCGCTTTGTTTCCGCTTCGTACCATTCCTTGGTATTTGCACCTTCAGGAGCAAGTCGAATATGCGGATAATTCGGATCGTTAGGGTCCGTGATTTCGTTGCGTTGCTGCGGATTAGACGCAGCCGCTTGCTGTTGCTGGACATTAGCAGCAGCAGGATTCGCAGGACGGGGAACGGGCTGTTCGGCTACGTTCTTTGAACGTGGGCTTACCCAACCATAAACCGGATTGCCGTAATCATCCTTTCGGATTTCTTTCCATTCGTTATCGTTCTTTTCGTTTTTATACAAAGGCTGCATATTCACGGGATTGAGAACCGTGTCGCCTTCCTTAACGATAAGCGGAGACTTCGGCATTAGCTGCTGCATGACAGCGGCTTTGGTTGCATCGCTGGCCCATGGGTCCATCATAATGGCTGCTAGGGCTTGGCGGTTAATAGGAGGCGTGGCTGCCGGGGAAGACGGCACCACGCCCGCGCTGGCAGGAGCCG
>JAHBUV010000003.1 GCA_019637915.1 Pseudobdellovibrionaceae bacterium
GCTCTCGCTGATTGCTTCTGCTGGACAGACCCCGCCACCAATCAGCGCAAGTACTACCGGCGGCTTGACCGGCAGTAGCCTGCCGCCAGCATCACCCTCAAAAGAGGGTGAGCTGGCGGGCGGCGGCGGCTTGGCTCTGCCAAGCCGGTGGCGCGGCTTCTTCGTCGAGCCAGGTGCGCACAAGGGCCACCGGCCCGCCCATGGCGGCGACGGCGTGAGCCGTCGTGAAGTGCGAGCGGTAGCCGGTTTCGGTGATCGGGAGCGGCGCGCGCTCGGGCGCGATGGCCTCGATTTCGAGATGGGCCGTGTCGAGGCCGTAATCGTCGGCGAGGCTGAGCCAGCGCGGCTCGTAGCTGATAGAGATTCTAATGCCATTCCAGACGGTTTCGTGATGCTCGTAGTGGCGCGTGAAGGTGCGGGTCATGCTGCACCGCCTTCCGCCGCTTCATCGGCCTTCGGGGGCAGGAGAACGATACGGCCATCCAGCGGGTAGAGATCGAGCTGGAGCGTGTGGCCGTCGCCGTTCTGGTGCTGCCAAGCGGCCCCGATGCGCGTCCAGAAAGCTTTGCCGCCTTTAGCTTCGCGGACGTGCCAGGCAATCAATGCCGGGGCTTTGGTTTCGGATTTTTTCGTCATGTCTTTTCTCCTTCGTTTGCATTTCCCGTTCGGGCGTGCCCACGGAGAGCCAGGCGCGATGGCGCGGCGTCACACAGGAAAATTGGGGGGACCGGACGCCTGCGGACGGGGGAGCCGAGGCTTCCTGTTGACGGCAGTAGCGCCCGCGAATGGCAGGGGGCTCGAACCTGCCCGATGGGGATGCAAACGACACAAGGGGAAATCAGGACGGAGCCGGAACCACAGCGCCGCCCTTTGACGGCACAAGGTCGTGCTCAAGGCGAAAGCAAAGGTCGGATCGTGACGTGAGTAATTGGCTATCAGAGGTGCGGCCACGCCCTATCGGCGGAACATCGGCTGCGTGGCGCTTCCGTCTTCTGCCCCTTCCCGCAAGGTTGATGATGGCGATAGCGTGGCACCTGCGACGGTGGGCGCAGGGCATATCGAGAAAACGGGGTCTGTTACGAAGGGTCTGCATAAAGGCGGGCTCCGCAATCCATTGCCTCTCGGTCGCCAGCGGCTGAGGCAAGGTCTTTGCGGAAAGACGCGATCATTGGGGTGCTTGAAGCTCGGCGCACCTTTTTCCAATGCTCGCTTGGCCGAATCCACGACCGGGGAGCGCCAGCGGCGCGTCGTGAATTTCGGCAGAAACGCATAGCTCTGTTGCATCGGCTATCGAACTCGATAGCTGGTACGATGCGCGCTAGCGTTTGGGACGGCGGGGCTTGTCCTTCTGCTTGGCTTTGATGGACTGCACCTCTTTTGCCTTGGATTCCAGTTCGTCGATCTCGGCGTTCATTTCGGCATGCATCGCATCCCATCCGCCGATGCCCATCAACACGCGGTCGGCGTGTTTGATGGTGTTCACATGCCCGTAGTGCTGTTCGATCATTTTGACGGACGTACCCATCTGCTGGGCGAGGATATAGACATCCACCCCGGCGGAGAGCCGGAGCGTGGCGTAGGTGTGGCGGAAGCAATAGGTTGTGCGGGGAATGCCGCTCGGGCCTTCGCGGAGGTCGGTGTATTTCAATAACTCTTCGACGGTATCGCGATAGAGCCATTTTGCCGGTTTGCCGTTGATAATCGTGAAAACGTGGTCGTCGGGCTTGGTTGCCTTAGAGAGGTCGCGCACTCGATCAAGATACTTTGCGACACTGAGGGGAGCAATCAGCTTGCGTGTTTTGCCTTTGCCCTGAACGTAGAGGACAAGGATTTCCTGTCCGTCTTTGTCTTTTGCGGTGGTGATGTCCCGCCAGCGTAGGTTCTTCGCTTCGGGCGGACGCATCCCCGTGTTGCACATGATGAGAATGAAATTGTAGCAAATCTGTCGATACCAGACGCCCTGCGGCGTGGTTGCCTCCTTCATCCATTTGCGGCCTTTGGTGTGGAGTTTGCGGTATTCTTCCAGCGTGAACTCGTCTCGTCGGCTCGACTTGAGCTTTGGCATGCCCTCGAAGCGATGATGCGCGGGCACGTATCGCTTGCCGATGGCAAAGTTCATGATGGCTGCGAAAATGGTCATCTCGATGCGGATAGTGGAATCGCTGATGACGCTCTTGCGACGGCCTTCGCCATTTTCTCGCCGCCACAGCGGATATTCCGACCAGCGGTCTTGCGTAATCAGATGAATCTGTGTGCTGCCGACGTAAGCCTTGAGGGGGCCGTCGATCTTGCTTTTTATATTTTTGCATCGGGCTTGGCTGACCTCGCCCGCGTTGGCGCGGCGCTGTTGGGCGTCCGCGTATTCCTCCGCAACCTGTGAAAAGGGTCGATTGAATACAGGAACATCGTGCTTCACCCGAAAACGGATATCGGCATCCTCGTCCATCGCGCGGTCGCGGGCGGTCTGCCGATCCGACGTGCGCAGCGAGATCGTCTTGTAGCGGTCCTCGTTCTGGATTCTGATCCGGCAGTAATAGTTGTCGTGCCCGACATCACCGCGTCGGAAGATGATAAGGCCCGGCTTGATCTGCTCTTTGTCGAGGATGAAACTCATTTCTCCGCTTCCCACTGTGCAGAAACTGTGCAGATTAGCGGCGTAAGTGGTTGATTTTCCGCACCTGTGCAGGTTCTGTGTGGGTCATTGTATCAAAAAATGTTGTTTATTTATAGTAACTTGTTATGATCCCTTCACCCGCTCCAGTCCAATCGCACCCGAACCCTCGGTTTCTTGTTCTGCGCCGCCTGGCGGCGCGGGAGTTCGATTCCCTTCGCCCGCACCAGTCCAATTGCTTGCCACCCGCCAATGGCCCATTTGGGTCATGCGCCGGCCCGGGCGCCGCGCCACCCTGAAAGTCTCGAACGCGGACTTCCAGGATGGAAAACATGCCGATCGCTCGACATCTCGCTGCCGGCGCGCTGGGCCTTCTGCTCGGACTGGTGTTTTTTGTGGCGATCACGACCGCATCGGTTCTGGTCTAGCGCGGGATCGTGGACGGTGGCATGCCCGCCGGCATTTTCGTTGCCGTCACACCGTCGGGCAGGCGGAACAGCGCCGCGTCCTGCGCCCCACGCTGAAGTTCGCTCAGCGTCATCGCGAATTTCCCGGCGGGGCTTGCGCCCTCGGCCTTCACAGGAATGCCGTCGCGCGTCAGCCAGACGAAAACGGTCGCTGCATCTTCCGCGCGGTCGATGCGGTATTTGGTTGTCTGCTCGCCTTCCACGGCTTCCTCGCCGAGCTTTTCGGCCTCGATGCCCTCATCGTATATCTCGCCGATCCCGTAGTCGGCGACATCATCCATGTTCATTTCCATCGCCATGTTCATGTCCGGCATATACATCAGCATCTTTTTTTCGTCCGGAAGCAGGATCGTTACCTGCCGCACACCTTGCATCGTCGTTTCCCAGCGTTCGGTGCCGCGGTCGTAATAGACCTTGCTGTTCATCGTCATGCCCTGCGCCTCGACCGTGCGCACGGCGCTATATGCCGTGTCCGGCGGCGTGAGCGTTGCGGCGGATGCGGGCTGGATCGAAACCACGGCGACGAAGAGTGCGGTGAACAGGATCAAACGCACGGCAAGTCCTCTCTGATTTCCGGTTCGCAAAT
>JAHBUV010000004.1 GCA_019637915.1 Pseudobdellovibrionaceae bacterium
CAATTCATCGTCTTTGAGAGACTTAACACCGGAGGTGTCAAGCTCAATGACATGGAGATACGCAATTGCCTTTTTCGAGGTACTCTTAATGACCTCGTGAAGGAACTTGCGAAAACCTCCGACTTTAAGAAAGCCGTCGGGCAGACAGACTTATCGAAGCGTATGCAGGATCGAAACCTTGTCTTGCGGTTTCTCGCGTTCTATGAACGCACTTATCACAAGTGCCAATACGGACTCAAGCGATTCCTCAATGAGTTTCTCGACGCCTACAAAGACGCAAGAGCGGAGAAGATTGAGGAGTACCGCAAGGTTTTTAATCATTCCATGAAGGCGTGTGTTACCGTTTTTGGTGATGACGGATTCCGCTTGAAGCAGGAAACGGTTCGCCGAAGCTCTATGAGCGGCGGAGCATGGGCCAGTAGGATCAACACCGCAATTTTTCAGGTCGTGTCGACGAGTTTTGTACAATACGACCTTGGCCGAATCACTCGCGCTGCCGACGCAATTTACGAGGAGTATCTCGACATGATCAACACGGACGTCCAATGGGTGGACCGTGTTCGCAGGGCTTCCTTCGAGGCCAGTCGACTGGAGTACGCATTTCGCATTTGGAACGACCGATTGAAATCGGTTCTATTGCCATTCGATTCCAACGATGGTCAGAGAGTCTTCTCGCGGAGACTCAAGAAGGAAATGTTCGACACGAATCCGACTTGCTCGCTTTGCGATCAGCAGATATCACTCATTGACGACGCTATTCTCGATCACGACCATCGGTATTGGGTTGGCGGTAAGACCATTCCGGAAAACGCTCAACTGGCACATCGTCTCTGCAATTTGAAAAAGGGTTAGCAGCCCGTTGATTTTTACGTGATCTGAATTCGCGGGATGTGGGGCTGTGATTGTCGGCGGATCATCCCGTGGAGGGGGTGTTGGATGCCGGACAACGGTGTCCGGAGCGCGGTGAGCCGCCAGGTGCGTCTCACGGCGTTCCAGAGCGGTTCACAGACGCCCCAGAGTGCCGACCATGCCCTGCTCAGCCCTTGCCAGCACCTCGGTTTGCCCACTCCGAACAGTTTGAGCATGAGGGTCCCCAGGTTCCTGGCGGCCGCCGTGATCAGGTAACGTTTGCTGATCTTCTCGAGCCCACGCAGCCAGGTGCGTCGGGCTCCGCCGGTCTCGCAGATGTGGGCGAAGCTCCGTTCCACCTTCTCGCTTCGCAGCCTTTGCAGGTGCTTCCCTTTCTTGCGGCGCATCCGTCGGCGGTTGTTCAGGACCGCTTGCTGGACCTCTTCAGGCTTGTCCGTCCAGACCCGATCATGCGGTGAGTTCGGCTCAGGGATGTACGTCCGCAATCCCAGTTGTGTGCACTGCGTGAGCGTGTCGTTGGCGTGATAGCCTTTGTCGGCCGTGACCTCTTCAATCTCTTCGGCACTGCCGGCCAGAATCAGATTCCGCTGGGCGTTGACGAGGCTTTCCACCAGGGTCTGCGCGTCACTTTCGGTGCCGTGATGCACTGTGGCGGAGAGGATGATCTCGCTGTCGAGGTCCACGACATGTTCGGCCTTATAGCCCAGGTGCGTGCGGCCATCTTTCATCTTCACGATGCGGGCATCGGGATCGGCCGGTGACTCCCACTCGGCGTTGGAGACCTTCTTCGTCCCCTGTTTCCCTCGCTGCTGGTCGAACTTCCGCAGCTCTTCGTCGGTCGGTTCGTCATCTTCGTCGATCAGTCCCTGCTCCTGCATCAGCCGTTTGAGGTAGGCTTTCCAGTCTTCGCCGGAGTCTTTCCTGACAATGCTCTGCATGGCCGCGTTGGCCTCCAGCAAGGTCGAGTCCACGCCGACCGCCTTGAGCCGCAGGAGTCCGTGCTCATCGATGATGGACAGCACTTGCTGAAACACCTGCTCATGAATCTCCAGCGGCAGGCGATCACGGATGCGCGTCAGGCTGCTGTGGTCAGGGGTCTCCTTTCCCAAGGGAATCCCCAGGAACCGCCGCAGCGAGAGCGAATCTTCGCACCGCCAGGCGATGCCCCGCTGGGAGTCGATCCCTTCCAGGTAACCAATCAGCAGCATGCGGAAGTAGACCCCCGGCGGGATCGATGTGCGGCCGGTCTTCGCATAATACGGCTCGCAGAGCTGCTCGATGGTCTTGTCGAACCCGGCTGTAGCGAGCACCTGGTTGAGCTTGTCGTAGAAGACATGCCCGGGCCCTTGGGACAGTTGGGCCGTGGGCATCCAGAACTCCTGCTGCCGCTTTTCCTCCCGCCTGCCCAACGCCATCTGGAATCCTCCCGGCCACAGCTGCCTGAACCACTCCCGGAAAGAATAACAACCCTGTCAACCGTCAGAGGTTTTTCAACGGGCTGTTAGCCTGGCCGGGATCGCCCTCGGCAGAAACTTCAAATGTCACCTGCAACTTCAGCCCCGGTGTTGACGCAAAGCGACTGAGCACCTTTGTGTAGAAGTTCATCCACTTCTGCGGCGGAACTTCTCCCTGCCATCGAATCGCCTTTCCAGCCGGCGCCGGACCTGGACCTCCACCGCCGCCTGGTTTCCCCGGAATCGTGACACGGACTTCTGCAATCGCCTCCAGTCCATCGACAACTGCTTTAACAGTAAACAATCCCCCGCCTGTTTCCTTGGCGGCCTCGTAAAGACCCACTTCACTGATGCTACCTCCGTTGGCTGACCACGCGACCGCCCCCACGGCAAATGGCTCACCGTATTGGTCGACTCCACTGCAAGTGAACGAAGCCTGTTCGCCCGGTTTCAGTACGACGTCGCTCGGTCGCATGCTGAGTCGATGAAGCCGAGGGGGTTCCAGAAGTTTCCTCGCATCTTCCGCCTTCAGGACAAACACGTCATCCGCGATGTCCACATCGGATTCGCTCAGACTTTCGTTGAAGCATGACAGCTTGAGCTGCCCCGACGCATCCTTCGTGGCCAATCCGAGCGTTCCCTGGCTGACCCCGTCCGCGATCGTCCGCTTGATGGCATCCGCGTCGAGAAGTCGGGGCAACTGCGGCGACGAGAAAAATGCGTCCCGGACCCCCTTGGTCGACCACTCAGTCAGCGCCGGTGGCCAGTACTT
>JAHBUV010000005.1 GCA_019637915.1 Pseudobdellovibrionaceae bacterium
TTTCACGGGTTGCGGTGCGGGGAAGACAGTGAAATGGTCTTCGGTCCCGGACAAAGTGGAGTGTCAGGATATCTCGATCACGAAATCCCAGGTGAGTGACTTCCCGACCCTCGGCACGGCTTCGGCCCTGGATGCGGCGAACGTGGTTTTGATGGGCGGGAACAACGCGGGTGCCGCGATGAAGATCGGCACCACGTCCACGCAAGGACTTGAGCTGATGGTGAACAGCGCCAGCCACCTGAAGATCGACAACTCCGGACACGTGGGCATCGGCGACATCCAGTCTCTGGGCAAATTCTCCGTGACCGAGACGAAAACCAACACGGCGAACGGCATGAGCGCCGGTCAATTCAACTACATCACGTTGGATCCGGCCGGGAACTCGTCTTCGGATTTCCGCGGCATTTACAGCATGGTGGTTCCCAACAAGCCCGTGACCTTCGACAAAGTCACGAGTGTTTTCGGCGAGGCTTTCAACTTCGGCAAAGGCACGGTGGCCTCGATGAAGGCCGTTCATGGGGAGGCCACGAACTCGACCGACAGCACGACGACGGAAGCCGTGGGGGGGTCTTTCCTGGTGAGCGGCGCCGGCACTTCGAGCACGATCGTGGCCGCCAAAGCGGGAAGTTTCAAGATCGAGAAGGCCGCGGGTGCCACGATCAACACGGGTTACGGTGTTTACATCGATGAGGTGAACGCCACGACGAGCTACGGTCTTTACCAGTACGGCGCTTTGAACAACAACTACTTCGCCGGTCATGTGGGGATCGGGGTGTCGAATCCCTTGCAGACGCTGCACGTCGCGGCGCCGGCGAGCGGCATTCAGCTGGGAACGCCGGGTTCCGGCGCTTCGGACAACGTCGGGATTTCCATCCTGACCGCCAAGGGGGACACGAATCTCCTCGGTTGGAACGGCGGTGAAAAAGGCTGGCAGATCATGGCTCGCGGCGATGCGAACACGATCAACGTCAACGAACAAAACGACCTGCAGTTCACTTATTATGAGGCCGGCACCTGGACGACCCCCTTCTTCATGGATCACAGCGGGAAAATCGGGATCGGCACGAGCGATCCGCAATCCAAGCTGGATGTGGCGGGCATCATCCGCGCGCAGGAGATCTGCGACGAAACCGGGAACAACTGCCATGACATCTCGACCGGCTGGTCCGGCGGCGGTGGTGGTGGCATCACGGATCTGACGGGTGATGTGACGGCGTCGGGCACGGGTTCCGTCACGGCGACGATCGCGACGGACGCGGTGGTGTCGTCGAAGATCAAAGACGGCAATGTCACGGGCGCGAAGCTGGAGACCGTGTCGGGCATGACGAACAACAGCTTTGGTTCCGGCACGGCGATCCCGGTGATCACGACGGACACGAAGGGTCGCATCACGGCGATCTCGACGACGGCGGTGACGGGGGTTCTCCCTTCCGGATCGACCGGTCAATTTTTGAAGTACAATGGCTCCTGGGGCGGGGCTTTGATCGACATTGGTGACATCAAGAACTCGGCCGGCAACAGCACCTTTGACTTCACGGGCTGTGGCGTGGGCAAGACCCTGAAATGGCAGACGGTTCCGGACCGTGTGACCTGTGAAAACATCTCGATCACAAAGTCGCAGGTTTCGGATTTGGGCACGATCGGTTCTCTCGCGGCGAAGAACGCGGCCTCTTTGACGGCGGATGTGTCAGGCATTCTGCCGGTGGCCAATGGCGGGACGGGCACGAGCAACGGTTCCATCACGGGCAGCGGTGCCTTGACCTTTACGGCGGGCGCGGGCAATCAAAACATCACGCTGACCCCCACCGGCACCGGCGCCGTTCTGTTGGGTGGCAAAGTCGGGCTCGGCACAACGAGCCCGATCAATCTGATCGGGGTACATGGTGGAGCAGCGGCGGAAAGCAAAATTTCGGTGAGTTCTTCCGGCGCGGTGAACGGTCAGGAGATCGCGCTCGACCTGATCACGAAGTCCGACGGGCAGACGGCTTTGGGCCCACCAAACAGCACCACAAAAGGATGGACTTTCTATGCCAACGGAGATGCTCAGACAGACTCGGCCAAACGCAACAAATTGGGCCTGGGTTATTGGGACGGTTCCTCCTGGACGGAGTATATCTCCATCGCGCCGAATGGCAGCAACAACATGGGTTTCCGGACGGGCAACCCGCAGGCCTCCTTCGACTTCAGCTCCGCCGTGGACGGTTTGATCGTTCCGAACGGCACGACGGCCCAGCGCCCGGCGTCCCCGCCCCTCGGTTTGGTCCGCTATAACACCACCACCAGCACGGTGGAGGCCAACCATGGCGGAACTTGGACCCGCTTGGGGTCCGCCGCGACGGGATCCAGCACGACCGCCACCATTGACTTCGCGGCGACGAACCTGGTGAGATCCACGCTTTCGGGCGCCTGCACCACACTGAACATCCAGAACGTGGTGTCTGGCCAGTCCTACACGGTCACCATGCCGAGCGTGACGAAAACCTGCACGACGATCCAGCTGAACGGCAACGCCGGCAGCGTCAAGAAGATCAGCACCTACACGGGCAACGTGACGGTGACGGGCGTGGTCTACACGTTCATCTATGATGGGAGCAATCTCTGGATGTCCCATGTCGAATTCTAAGGCCTAGAACCATTCATTCTTGAAATTCTCGAAAAGAGACGGGCGATCCGTCTCTTTTTTATTAAGTATTTTTTTACTTAATTTTTTAAATTCCATCAGAAAAGAAAATAGATCCCCTTTAAATATGAGGGAAGGGGCGACTCAAGAGGATTTATTTTAAAAATTCAATTTCCGTTCAAGTCGTTCCGACAAGCTAAGTATGCGGACACTAAGTTGGAACTCACTTCATGCTGGACTTGTGGGGTTGTTGTTTTTCACTCTGGCGATTCCGAGCTTTTCGTGGGCTCAAAGCTCGCAAGGCATCACCTTTCAG
>JAHBUV010000006.1 GCA_019637915.1 Pseudobdellovibrionaceae bacterium
GGGCTCAGCTGCCTCAGGCCTCACCCTAAGCGCTTCTCAACTGCGGAATCCGGGATTAGGAAACTCGGAACTAGTGGACTGTAACATCCATTTATAGACTATAATCGTGTTCATGACTAACACGATTATCCTGACGAAGCGTGAACGGATGGAACTGAGCCGACAAGTGAGAAGCCGGACCGGGCGGGCCGACGCGGCACGACGAGCCCGCGTCATTCTGCTCCTGGCCGAGGGGGCCACGTGGGCGGCCGTGTGTCACGCTGTGGGGTGCAGTCGTGGATTTGTCGCAACGTGGAGCCAGCGGTTTGCCGCTGACCGGTTGGCCGGGTTGTACAGCCGTCATCGCGGGCAAACTCCCCTGCGCCATACCCCGCAGACAGAAGCCCGCATCCTGGAGGCCACGCGGCGAGTACCAGCTGACGGGGCGACGCACTGGAGTACCCGCAAACTGGCGGCCGCGCTCAAGGTCAGCCACATGCGGGTGGCGCGTGTCTGGGCGAAACATGGGATCAAGCCGCATCGGCTGGAGCGCTATATGGCGTCCACCGATCCAGAGTTTGAGAAGAAGGCTGCGGATATCATCGGGCTGTATCTGAACCCGCCTCAGCATGCAGCCGTGTTCTGCGTGGATGAGAAAACAGCCATCCAGGCCTTGGACCGCAAAGATCCGGTGTTGCCCTTGTCGCCGGGGCGAGCCGAACGGCATGGGTTTGAATATTACCGGCACGGCACGCTGTCTCTGTACGCGGCGTTCAATACCAAGACAGGTGAAGTGCTGGGCAAGACGGCGGACCGGCACACCTCCGAACAATTCGTCGCCTTTCTGACGGACCTTGTAGCCCATCAACCACCCGGGAAAGAGATTCATGTGATTGCCGATAACCTCTCGGCGCACAAGACTACCCGGGTCACCGAGTTTCTGCAGACCCACTCGACGGTGCGGCTGCATTTCACGCCAACGTACTCGTCGTGGCTGAACCAGGTCGAACTGTGGTTTGCTAAGGTCGAGCGCGATGTCATCGCACGGGGTGTCTTCACCTCGGTGAAGGATCTTGACAAGAAACTGATGCGCTATATCCGACACTACAATAAGTGATCTTCCCCCGATTTCACAGACACTTCCATAAGTGGGAGAATGAGGAAATCGGAGGACAGCATGAGCACGAAGACACGACGGTCGTATACGGCGGTGTTCAAAGAAGAAGCGGTGCGCTTGGTACGGGAGTCTGGGCATCCCGTTACACAGGTGGCGCGGGATCTGGGGATTGCCGATCATCTCCTCTACCGGTGGCGAGCGGAGCAGCAGCAGGCAGAGGAGCGTGGACAGACCCGGCAATCTCTACAGGCCGAGCAGACGGAACTGGCCCAGCTGCGGCGTGAAAATGCCGTCTTGAAGCAGGAGCGGGATTTTTTAAAACGTGCGGCGGCGTTCTTCGCGAGGGAGTCCCAATGAGATACCGCGCGATCCAGGAGCACGACCGTCGCTATCCGATCCGCCTGATGTGCCGAGCGCTGGCGGTCTCCCCCGCGGGGTATTACGCGTGGCGAGGACGTCCAGAAAGTCGGCGGGCGGCCGCCAATCGTACGCTGCTCGTCACAATTCGAGTGCTCCATCAGGACAGTCGTCAGACCTATGGCAGTCCGAGCATCTGGCGGGCTCTCCGCAAACAGGGCCACTGGGTTGGGGAGCATCGCGTGGCCCGGCTGATGCGCCACGATGGCCTCCGGGCCAAGACCGTGAAGAAATGGCGGGCCACGACGCACTCGTCGCACCGCTTGCCCGTGGCAGCGAACACGCTTGACCGCCAGTTCACGGTGTCGCAGCCCAACCGGGTCTGGGCAGGCGATATCACCTACGTCTGGACCCTGGAGGGGTGGCTGTATCTGGCCGTGCTGCTGGATCTGTACTCGCGTGCAGTCATCGGCTGGGCGATGGGCCCACGATTGACAGGAGATTTAACCGAACAGGCCCTCCGCATGGCGCTCACCACTCGGCTGCCCGAAGCTGGACTCCTGCATCACTCCGATCGCGGGAGTCAGTATGCCGCAGGGCCGTACCAGCAGCTGCTCACCACGCACGGCATCACGGCCAGCATGAGCCGCAAAGGCAATTGCTGGGACAACGCCTGCGTGGAGAGCTTCTTCGGGACACTGAAGCGTGAGCTCGTGTACCATCGGCACTATGCCACACGAGCCGAAGCCAAGCAGGACATCTTCGAATACATTGAGGTGTTCTACAATCGGACGCGTCGGCACTCGACCCTCGGCTATCACTCCCCGGTCGAGTATGAATCGAGGACGGCAGTCGCGTAACCAGGTGTCCACGAAACTGGGGGAAGGTCACTCTGCATCTGTGAAGAACCCTGCTTGTAACAGCTAACGACGCCCATAAGCGGCCGCCGAGGGCCAGTGGCCAACGGGTACTGCAAGTGTGCTTGCAGCGGTTTGGTTGATGAGCAGGTTATGCCTCGCGTACCTCATATTGATGCGAGGAACGCTTCG
>JAHBUV010000007.1 GCA_019637915.1 Pseudobdellovibrionaceae bacterium
CGTTCCCCACGCTGCTGACACAAAATCCGTGAACGGCTACGATTATTTGTACCTCACGCTCCGGCGCTCCGCGCCCGTCTCCTCCTCGCCCGGCAGGTCGAGCGGCTGCTCGGCGCGCGGACCGCCCCGTCCGCATCGTCGCCCCCCTCCGACGCCTGGCGGCTCGTCCGTCGTCTCGAACGCCGTCGCCGCCGCTGCCGACGGCACGCGTGGCGCGGCGCCGAGGAGGTCGTTCGCCGGCGGCTCGCCGCCGCCGTCGACGAGCTCGTCGGACGGCTCCAAGCGTGGCGCGGCGAGCACGCCGACGAACCCCGCGCTGTTGCGCCGATCTCCCGCGGCGACCTCGCGCGCGATCTGGCGGCCCTCGCCGAGGAGTTTCCGGACGTCGTCCTCGACGGGGACGAGCTCGTCGTCGTCACCCCCCCGATCGAACTCGACGCGTTCGCGCTCGGGCCGTTTCAAATCCGGCTCGACCTCGCGGCCGTCGGACCCGCGCTCCCGTTGCGCATCGTCGCCGTCGATCCCCGCCCCGCTTGGTCCAACGCCGGCGTGACCCACCCCCACGTCAGCGACGAAGGGTTGTGCGCCGGCGCGGGGCTCGTCCCCCTCCAACAAGCGCTCGCCGCCGGCCGGCTCCTCGACGCCTTCACGATCGTGGCGCGCATCCTGGCGACCTACAACGCGGGGAGCGCCTACGTCGCGCTCGACGATTGGGAGGGGATTCGCTGCGACGACTGCGCCGCCCTCGCCGTCCCGGGCGAAACGACCTGTTGCGAGGCGTGCTTCGCCGACGTCTGCGACGAGTGCGCGACGAGCTGCGCCCCGTGCGGCGACGGCCTGTGCGGCCGCTGCGCGACGACCTGCCGGAGTTGCGCAGCGACGTTCTGTCCCGCGTGCGGCGGCGCCTGCGCCGCCTGCGCTCACCCGTGTTGCGAGGCCTGTTGCGATGACGATCGCCGCTGCCCGACCTGCCGAGCCGAAGCTCGCGCGTCGAACGAAGAACGGAACGCGGATCCCGACGACGGCTCGGCCGAGTCGGACTCCGTCGAAACTGCGCATGCTCCGCCCGCTGCGGACCCGCGCACGACGCCGGCCGGTCCTCCGGTTCGCCCCTGACGCCTGGGCCAAGCTCGTCGCGCTCCGCGACTTCGGCCCGACCGAGATCGGGGCCTTCGGGATTGCCGACGCCGCCGATCCGCTGGCGGTGGTCGACGTCCGGCTCGTCACTCAGCGATGCGACGCCGCCCGGGTCGAGTTCGCCGACGAGGCGGTCGCCGATCTGTTCGACCGGCTCGTCGACGCCGGGCGGCGCCCGGAGGAGTTCGCCCGGATCTGGATCCACACCCACCCCGGGAACTCGCCCGCGCCCTCCGTCGTCGACGAGGAGACGTTCGCCCGGGTCTTCGGCCGGTGCGACTGGGCCGTCATGGCGATCCTCGCGCGGAGCGGGGCGACCTCGGCCCGGCTCCGCGTCCGCTCGGTCGTCCCGCTCGAGGTCGAACTGGCGACCGCCGTCGACTTCGGTCGCCCCTTCGCCGCCAGCGACCTTGCCGCGTGGCGAGCCGAGTATCGCGCGTGCGTGTCCCCGCGCGCGCCCGCCGACCGCGGATCGCCGTTCGCCGATCCGGGGGCCCCCTGGGACGACTGGACCTGGAACCGCGCCCACGAGGAGGACCGCGATGAGCTCCCTGCCTAAGGACGATCGCTTCGCGCGGCAGCGGGACCTCGTCCCCCCCGAGCGGCTCGCGCCCCGCGCCGTGAGCGTGATCGGCTGCGGGGCGATCGGCCGCCCGGTCGCCCTCCAGTTGGCCGCCCTCGGGGTGCGCCGGCTGCAACTCGTCGACTTCGATCGGGTCGCCGCGACGAACGTGACGACCCAAGGCTATCGCGCCGCCGACGTCGGCCGCCTCAAGGTCGACGCGCTGGCCGCCGATCTCCGCGCGCTCGAACCCGCGCTCGAACTCGACCTCGTCCCGGAGCGGTGGCGGCCCCGGATTCCGCTCGGGGACGTCGTCTTCGCCTGCGTCGACGCGATCGCGACGCGGGCGGCCCTGTGGCGCGGGGGGGGCGACGTCGTTCCGTCCTGGTTCGACGGGCGGATGCGGGGGGAGACGGTGCGGATCCTCGCCGCCTACGACGGGCCGACCCGCGCCCACTACGCGACGACCCTCTTTCCGCCGGCCGAGGCCCAGCGCGGCGCCTGCACGAGCCGCAGCACGATCTACGCCGCCAGCGTCGCCGCCGGGCTGTTGGTCGGGCAGTTCGTCAAACGACTCCGCGGACTCCCCGTCGCGCCCGATCTGGTCCTCAATCTTCTCGCCGACGAACTCGCGCCGCTCGACGCGGGGCGCCCGTCGGCATGAACTTCGTTCCGTCGGATCGCCCGGCGCTCGGCCGTCCCGCGAGGGATGCGC
>JAHBUV010000008.1 GCA_019637915.1 Pseudobdellovibrionaceae bacterium
CATCGCACATCTGATTTCGCCACTTTGAATTTTCTTCGATATTCGTCGGCGGAACTGTAACGATCCTAGGAAATAAAATTCCTCGAAGTGCTGACTCTAAAGCCTCCATCTCGGATGAGGCCCAGAGAGCATGATCCCAGTAGAACACATCCCAAATTGCTAGCGGCATGAGCTCATGCGCACCAGCCAGTCCAACATTATTCACTTTCTCTTCGAATACGTCAAAACTGCGACTCGCGATGCCGTTCGGTTGGTTTTCCGATGCGCTGACCGCTACCACTGCCAAGGAAAGTCTGCTGTCCTTCCATGCAGAGATCAATTGTCTCAGACTGCCGGCGTCTGGACGGTTCTCTTCGAGATCGATAATGCAGTTCGTATCTAGGACGAGTTTGCACACTGAATACCCCCTAACATATGTTTGGGACTTACCCTCAGCGCCCGCGCTCACCGGCGCCAATTTTGGCCGTCCGAGTTCACGCGATTGGTAGCTGGGTCTTTGCCTCGATCACTCGACTTCTGCATTGAAATCACCCGAGCTATTCGACACGCGAATAGGTTTTGCCTTCGAGGACACGTTTAACCTGATCAACGTTTTTGGCGCCGATTCTGGAAAAAATGTCCTCGGCCGAGTAATCATTTGCAAGTTTACGTATCGCCCGTACTTGTTCAGCAGACAATCTGCCATCGCGACCACAAATTTGAGCAACAGCCCAATCGTTATCACGCCACTTCTCTGCCACCCAAGGCGCAGGGAGTCCTTTCCTTGGGTGGTCTCTAAGCCATTCGCTAAGGATTCGATCGCGCTCATCTGGCATGGGGACGACAGATTGCGGAATCAGGCCGTGCTCCCGGAGGTAGCGTAGGCCAGATTTACCACCCGGTATCATGTTCAGGCGGCGCTGATCTTCCCAGTGACCTTCAACCAAGAACTCTTCTGCTGCGTACAATTTTTCAAGGTCATCAGTTATACCCATCACCTTGTGGTTACTCACCGGTCAGTAAGATAGACAACAGTTTTGGAGTGTGCGATACTCTGTCGCACGATGACTCGCGATGGCCGCAGCCTCGATCACCGGACTCTGGAGACGATTCGCACGATGGCCGTCACGCGGGTCCGCGAGGGCGAACGACCGAGCGTGGTGATCGCGAGCTACGGGTTTCATCGCTGCACCATTTACCGATGGCTCAAGACGACTCGCGGGCGTGGCCACAGCCTGACGGCGCTCGCGTCACGCCCGGCCACCGGGCGTCCCCGCACGCTGACAGCGGCGCAGGAACGACAGGTCTTTCGCTGGATCAACGGGAAGAATCCGACGCAGTACGGATTTGATTTTGGATTATGGACGCGCCAGATTGTGCGCGACTTGATCGCCCAGCGGTTCGGCGTACGCCTCAGCCTGGCGTCGATCGGCGCGCTGTTGGCTCGTCAGGGGCTCACGCCGCAGAAGCCGTTACAGCGGGCCTACCAGCGCGATCCCGCCGCCATTGCGCGGTGGCAACGTACGACGTATCCCGCGATCGTCCGTCAGGCCAAGCGGGAGCAGGCCGAGATCTATTTCTGGGACGAGTCAGGGTTTCGGGCCGATACCGTCCACGGCGCCACCTGGGGGGCCAAGGGCCAGACCCCAGTCGTCAAGGTCCCTGGGCAGCGTCAGCGGATCAGCGCCGCCTCAGCGATCACGACCAAAGGGGCTTTCTGGTTCGCGACCTATCCGGGCGGGTTGACGGGGGAGCGGTTTGTGGCCCTCTTGCGCCGGATGCTGCGAGGCCGTCGCAAGCCTCTGCATCTGATCCTGGATGGCTTGCCGGCGCACAAGACGAAAGCGGTCACGCAGTATGTTGCCGCACTCGAGGGCAAGCTGACGCTGCATGTACTGCCCGGCTATGCCCCAGACCTGAACCCCGATGAGCTGGTGTGGAGTTATGCAAAACGGACGGGGACGGCCCGGCGTCCGCTTCGGAAGGGCGAGACGCTCGAAGCCCAGGTGACGCAGCAGCTGACGGAGATCGGTCGTCGTCCGGCTCTGGTACGATCCTTCTTCAAGCACCCAAGTGTCGCCTATATTACTGACTTGTGAGTAAGAAGTGTTGATGCACGCTCCCACCTAACGTACATTCGACCGACTCATATCTCGACCGTGTTCGTGTCTCAACTCACGTGACATGCTTTGCGTACCGGCCCATCAGAGAATCCGCATTGACACACCTGTTTGCTTGATTCG
>JAHBUV010000009.1 GCA_019637915.1 Pseudobdellovibrionaceae bacterium
GGGCATCGATCCCGAGGTCCGGCTGCCCGATGCGCAGGGGCGTCCCTCGCCGATCGTCGAAGGAGGCGAGGCTGTAGAGGCGCTCTTCGGGTGATGCGTCGGCGGGCGGGCGGCGGAAAGCGGCCCACGAGACCACAATGCCCGGCATGCTTGGCAACGTGTCTTGTTTGCGACACGTCGAATTCGCGATCCTCGGCTCAGGCTCAGCGATTGCCTCAGACAAACCGCCGTTGCCTGCAGACGTGGCTGATGCATGGGCAACGGCCAATATCGATGTAGCGCGGAAAACAACTGACGTCACTCAGCATGCTCAGCAAACTCATCCAAAATACTGTCGGTCGTGTGAGCCAGGTATTGCAGATCAACCAACTCCTCGATGCTGCCGTACGAAAGATAGGTGCAGCGATCCGAAAGCGGTGAGTCAGCGAGCAACGAAAACACCGGACGCGTGACTTCTTGAAACACCTTTTCCCTCCGCGACTCGGGAGCAACGATGTGAAGGGAGACATTGATGTTCGGAAGCAAAGCACACAGGTCGGCCATCCTCAACAAACCAGAATATACGGCTGTCGAATGTTCAACCTCGAATGCCCTAGAAATTGACCTTCCCTTGAGCCACAGGACATCGATGCGCTTGATTGTGTCAAGGGTTGTTTCGTCGTAGTTGAGAGGGAGTCTTGTCAAAAGTGAATCTGCGTGAGGCGTCCAATGCTCGACGACTCTTGAGCGATCGGCCATCGGCAGCCAGATCTTAAAGCCCATCGCTTCGCCCATTCGACAAAGATAAGCTTGAATCCGGATTGACTTACGATCGGTAGTCGAATCCTCGTGCGGCTCCGGCAACACCTGAAGGTCGAGATCATCAGGAACGCTTACTGCCACCGAACCGTCGACCCGCTGAATGCGTCGCCGTAATGCGCGCTCGTACTGATCCATGTCTAGAGGCAGTTTCAAAACCCGCCGGATTCTAACCTTGCGCCAGGCCTGATGTTACGTTACGAACGCCGTCGAAAGGAGCCTTTCGATGGCCATCAGGGAAGTGTTGCTGACGGACGCCCAGTGGGAAAGGATTCGCCCGTTGATCCCCCAGCGACCACGCTCCCCCAGGGGCGGCCGGCCGCCGGCCGACGATCGGGCCTGCCTGGAGGGCATCCTGTGGGTGCTCAAGACGGGCGCCCGCTGGAAGGACCTGCCCGGCGACTTCCCCTCCCCAGCCACGTGCTGGCGGCGGATGAACGAATGGGCCGAGAGCGGCGTCCTGGAAGCCGTCTGGAGGGCCCTGCTGGACCAGCTCGACGACCAGCAACTGCTGGACTGGGACGAGGTGTTTGTGGACGGGACCTTCTCACCCGCCAAAAAAGGGGGCTTTGCGTGGGAAACACCAAGCGCGGGAAGGGAACCAAGTGGATGCTTCTGGTTGATGCGCAGGGTCTTCCTGTGGCATGCCGGACCGCGAGTGCTTCGCCTGCGGAGATCACACTGGTCGAAGACCTCACGGCGCAAGTGACCGTGGAGGGGGGCCCCGTGCCGCTGGTGGCCGA